>NZ_FUZI01000061.1 GCF_900166965.1 Photobacterium piscicola
AGACTCAAGAGGCTTTTACTGCCTAATCTGGGCTTATCGCAAGTTAATACGTCCTTCATCGCCTCTGACTGCCAAGGCATCCACCGTGTACGCTTAGTCACTTAACCATACAACCCCAAGAGGTCTTGTATGTTCAAACAACCAAGGTTTGCGTTTAATAATTCGATCAAGAAAATATTAAACATTGGTTTTTCGCCGGACTCGATACAAGACACTTGAATGTGTGTTGTTTTGAGAACTCGTTTTTATTCAAAGAATAAAAACATTTTTAAAATTAATCTTTCGATTAAATTTACTAGTCAGCTTTCCAGATTGTTAAAGAGCATGCAATTATCTAACGATAACCACTTTCTAATGATTTTCAGCGACAACAATGCGGACTTAATAAAGGTATTCTTCATTAAATCTGCGATTCCGTGCAGAAAATTCTTAGAGAGTGGTGGGCGATACCGGGCTCGAACCAGTGACCCCCTCCTTGTAAGGGAGGTGCTCTCCCAACTGAGCTAATCGCCCACGATAGTTTTAATTCCTTCGTGAGAAAGAATGGTGGGTCGTGCAGGATTCGAACCTGCGACCAATTGATTAAAAGTCAACTGCTCTACCAACTGAGCTAACGACCCAATTT
>NZ_FUZI01000059.1 GCF_900166965.1 Photobacterium piscicola
GCTGAGCATAATTATACGGTGGATGTTAACGCGACTATCGATATCGATAAGATCACTGGCGATAACGTCATTACTCAACAAGAAGGCCATCAGCAGAGCATTGCGATCACCGGTACGGTGGGCGGTCAGGTGCAAGTGGGTGACAAGGTCGTGGTGACGATCAATGGCACCGATTACAACACCCAGGTTGAGGCGGGTAACACATGGTCAGTGAATGTCACGGGCAAGGATGTGTTGCATGCAGATAAAGCCACTGCCACAGTCACAACGTCATACAGTTCACATAATGACACCGCAAACAGTGAAGAAAATTATCAGGTTGGCATCAATGCGGGTGTCACCATCACCACCATTGGTGGTGACAATGTAATCAATGAGAATGAGTCCCACGGCAAAGTGCCTGTAACCGGTACCGTTGGTGGTGATGTCAAAGTTGGCGATACCGTTACGATCACTGTAGATGGTAAAGCGGTAGGTACGGCCACAGTAGAAAATCACAATGGCAAGTTAACGTGGACGGCAGAGGTTGACGGCAGCGTATTAGATAACGCTACCACCGATAATGTCACCGCCACCGTGACAACTCATGATGAAGCAGGTCATAGCGCTACTGCGACAGATGATCATATTTACAACATTGATACTGACA
>NZ_FUZI01000057.1 GCF_900166965.1 Photobacterium piscicola
GTAAGAGAATAAATGGTGCCGACTACCGGAGTCGAACTGGTGACCTACTGATTACAAGTCAGTTGCTCTACCTACTGAGCTAAGTCGGCACATTAATTCTTTTATATTCCTTTACTCTATTGAGTGAAGAAATAAATTTGGCTCCCTCTACTGGACTTGAACCAGTGACATACGGATTAACAGTCCGGCGTTCTACCAACTGAACTAAGAGGGAATTAACTTTTACTATTCAACACGACGAATCGTATCAAATTTTAATATGGTGCCTCGAGGCGGAATCGAACCACCGACACGAGGATTTTCAATCCTCTGCTCTACCGACTGAGCTATCAAGGCAAACACAGCAATATAATTGCTATTGTTGCATTTCTTACCGAAGTAAGAGAATAAATGGTGCCGACTACCGGAGTCGAACTGGTGACCTACTGATTACAAGTCAGTTGCTCTACCTACTGAGCTAAGTCGGCACATTAATTCTGTAATCTCTCCGCTCTATTGAGCCAAGAAATAAATAGTGGCTCCCTCTACTGGACTTGAACCAGTGACATACGGATTAACAGTCCGGCGTTCTACCAACTGAACTAAGAGGGAACAGATTTTATCGTTGCTTAACACCAAACTTCAAAAGAGAAGAAATGGTGCCTCGAGGCGGAATCGAACCACCGACACGAGGATTTTCAATCCTCTGCTCTACCGACTGAGCTATCAAGGCAACGG
>NZ_FUZI01000056.1 GCF_900166965.1 Photobacterium piscicola
ATGCTCTTTAACAATCTGGAAAGCTGACTAGTAAATTTAATCGAAAGATTAATTTTAAAAATGTTTTTATTCTTTGAATAAAAACGAGTTCTCAAAACAACACACATTCAAGTGTCTGTGTTTGCTTTCACTTTTTAAAGTGAAGACAAATAAATGAGTCCGGCGAAAAACCAATGTTTAATATTTTCTTGATCGAATTATTAAACGCAAACCTTGGTTGTTTGAACATACGAAACCTCTTGGGGTTGTATGGTTAAGTGACTAAGCGTACACGGTGGATGCCTTGGCAGTCAGAGGCGATGAAGGACGTATTAACTTGCGATAAGCCCAGATTAGGCAGTAAAAGCCTCTTGAGTCTGGGATTTCCGAATGGGGAAACCCACTTGCATAAGCAAGTATCATTAACTGAATACATAGGTTAATGAGGCAAACCGGGGGAACTGAAACATCTAAGTACCCCGAGGAAGAGAAATCAACCGAGATTCCGGTAGTAGCGGCGAGCGAAACCGGATTAGCCCTTAAGCTAGTTCTGCGTTAGGTGAAGGTTCTGGAAAGTTCCGCGATACAGGGTGATAGCCCCGTAACCAAAAATGCATTATTAGTGAAATCGAGTAGGACGGGACACGTGATATCCTGTTTGAACATGGGGGGACCATCCTCCAAGGCTAAATACTCCTGACTGACCGATAGTGAACCAGTACCGTGAGGGAAAGGCGAAAAGAACC
>NZ_FUZI01000052.1 GCF_900166965.1 Photobacterium piscicola
TTAGTGAAATCGAGTAGGACGGGACACGTGATATCCTGTTTGAACATGGGGGGACCATCCTCCAAGGCTAAATACTCCTGACTGACCGATAGTGAACCAGTACCGTGAGGGAAAGGCGAAAAGAACCCCTGTGAGGGGAGTGAAATAGAACCTGAAACCGTGTACGTACAAGCAGTAGGAGCCCACTTGTTGGGTGACTGCGTACCTTTTGTATAATGGGTCAGCGACTTAATTTTAGTAGCAAGGTTAACCGTTTAGGGGAGCCGTAGGGAAACCGAGTCTTAACTGGGCGTCATAGTTGCTAGGATTAGACCCGAAACCGAGTGATCTAGCCATGGGCAGGTTGAAGGTGAGGTAACACTTACTGGAGGACCGAACCGACTAATGTTGAAAAATTAGCGGATGACTTGTGGCTAGGGGTGAAAGGCCAATCAAACTCGGAGATAGCTGGTTCTCCCCGAAAGCTATTTAGGTAGCGCCTCGGACGAATACTACTGGGGGTAGAGCACTGTTAAGGCTAGGGGGTCATCCCGACTTACCAACCCTTTGCAAACTCCGAATACCAGTAAGTACTATCCGGGAGACACACGGCGGGTGCTAACGTCCGTCGTGAAGAGGGAAACAACCCAGACCGCCAGCTAAGGTCCCAAAGTTATAGCTAAGTGGGAAACGATGTGGGAAGGCTCAGACAGCCAGGATGTTGGCTTAGAAGCAGCCATCATTTAAAGAAAGCGTAATAGCTCACTGGTCGAGTCGGCCTGCGCGGAAGATTTAACGGGGCTAAGCTATACACCGAAGCTGCGGCAAT
>NZ_FUZI01000051.1 GCF_900166965.1 Photobacterium piscicola
AAAGCGGGCGATTGGGTAACAGTGACCCTTGATGGTAAAACGTTAGGCACCGCCGAAGTACAAGCGGATAAGTCATGGCGTTTGTCTGTTGATGGCAAGGTCTTGTTGGATGCGAATTCGGATCATGTTGGCGCAACAGTGACCACCACTGATACCGCAGGTAACAGCAAAACCGCCACGGCTGAGCATAATTATACGGTGGATGTTAACGCGACTATCGACATTGATAAGATCACTGGCGATAACGAGATCACTCAACAAGAAGGTCATCAGCAGAGCATTGCGATCACCGGTACGGTTGGCGGTCAGGTGCAAGTGGGTGACAAGGTCGTGGTAACGATTAATGGCACCGATTACAACACCCAGGTTGAGGCGGGTAACACATGGTCAGTGAATGTCACGGGCAAGGATGTGTTGCATGCAGATAAAGCCACTGCCACAGTCACAACGTCATACAGTTCACATAATGACACCGCAAACAGTGAAGAAAATTATCAGGTTGGCATCAATGCGGGTGTCACCATCACCACCATTGGTGGTGACAATGTAATCAATGAGAATGAGTCCCACGGCAAAGTGCCTGTAACCGGTACCGTTGGTGGTGATGTCAAAGTTGGCGATACCGTTACGATCACTGTAGATGGTAAAGCGGTAGGTACGGCCACAGTAGAAAATCACAATGGCAAGTTAACGTGGACGGCTGAGGTTGACGGCAGCGTATTAGATAACGCTACCACCGATAATGTCACCGCCACCGTGACAACTCATGATGAAGCAGGTCATAGCGCTACTGCGACAGATGATCATATTTACA
>NZ_FUZI01000050.1 GCF_900166965.1 Photobacterium piscicola
AGTAACAAGACTTTTTAAATCAGAGAGAATGGTGCGGAAGGAGAGACTTGAACTCTCACACCTTGCGGCGCTAGAACCTAAATCTAGTGCGTCTACCAATTCCGCCACTTCCGCATATTGTCAGTTATAAATAACTGTTGTCTCTGATTGTATTTTTCAATTAAGTATAGGTAAATACTTAGTTGAAGAATAAATGGTGGCTACGACGGGATTCGAACCTGTGACCCCATCATTATGAGTGATGTGCTCTAACCAACTGAGCTACGTAGCCAACATAGAATACTGAAATAAATCAATACTCTTAAAGAGTGGCAGGTCTACCTGGATTCGAACCAGGGTATGACGGCATCAAAAGCCGTTGCCTTACCGCTTGGCGATAGACCTACAGTGTGCTTTTTCAAGCTATCTCTCAACTCTATTGAGAGAATGGTGCGGAAGGAGAGACTTGAACTCTCACACCTTACGGCGCTAGAACCTAAATCTAGTGCGTCTACCAATTCCGCCACTTCCGCATTTTATCAATGAACAAGCATTGATTTTCAATCTTATAATAAAATTGAAATGGTGGCTACGACGGGATTCGAACCTGTGACCCCATCATTATGAGTGATGTGCTCTAACCAACTGAGCTACGTAGCCGATTTAAAATACTGAACAACTATAATTTATAACAAATATAGCCAATCAATACTTTTAAATAATGGCAGGTCTACCTGGATTCGAACCAGGGTATGACGGCATCAAAAGCCGTTGCCTTACCGCTTGGCGATAGACCTACAGTGCTTAAATACATAAGCGTTGCTTGTTGGGTAGTAACAAGACTTTTT
>NZ_FUZI01000048.1 GCF_900166965.1 Photobacterium piscicola
CCAGAAGTAGATAGCTTAACCTTCGGGAGGGCGTTTACCACGGTGTGGTTCATGACTGGGGTGAAGTCGTAACAAGGTAGCCCTAGGGGAACCTGGGGCTGGATCACCTCCTTACCTAAAGACTTATGCTGTTTTATGCAGTGTCCACACAGATTGCTTGGTAAAATTAGTTATTAGAAAATAGCGAAAGTGCTAATTAATGCAAACGCATTGATTAACGCTTTTGCGTTATGCTCTTTAACAATCTGGAAAGCTGACTAGTAAATTTAATCGAAAGATTAATTTTAAAAATGTTTTTATTCTTTGAATAAAAACGAGTTCTCAAAACAACACACATTCAAGTGTCTGTGTTTGCTTTCACTTTTTAAAGTGAAGACAAATAAATGAGTCCGGCGAAAAACCAATGTTTAATATTTTCTTGATCGAATTATTAAACGCAAACCTTGGTTGTTTGAACATACAAGACCTCTTGGGGTTGTATGGTTAAGTGACTAAGCGTACACGGTGGATGCCTTGGCAGTCAGAGGCGATGAAGGACGTATTAACTTGCGATAAGCCCAGATTAGGCAGTAAAAGCCTCTTGAGTCTGGGATTTCCGAATGGGGAAACCCACTTGCATAAGCAAGTATCATTAACTGAATACATAGGTTAATGAGGCAAACCGGGGGAACTGAAACATCTAAGTACCCCGAGGAAGAGAAATCAACCGAGATTCCGGTAGTAGCGGCGAGCGAAACCGGATTAGCCCTTAAGCTAGTTCTGCGTTAGGTGAAGGTTCTGGAAAGTACCGCGATACAGGGTGATAGCCCCGTAACCAAAAATGCATTATTAGTGAAATCGAGTAGGACGGGACACGTGATATCCTGTTTGAACATGGGGGGACCATCCTCCAAGGCTAAATACTCCTGACTGACCGATAGTGAACCAGTACCGTGAGGGAAAGGCGAAAAGAACC
>NZ_FUZI01000047.1 GCF_900166965.1 Photobacterium piscicola
AAAGCGGGCGATTGGGTAACAGTGACCCTTGATGGTAAAACGTTAGGCACCGCCGAAGTACAAGCGGATAAGTCATGGCGTTTGTCTGTTGATGGCAAGGTCTTGTTGGATGCGAATTCGGATCATGTTGGCGCAACAGTGACCACCACTGATACCGCAGGTAACAGCAAAACCGCCACGGCTGAGCATAATTATACGGTGGATGTTAACGCGACTATCGACATTGATAAGATCACTGGCGATAACGAGATCACTCAACAAGAAGGTCATCAGCAGAGCATTGCGATCACCGGTACGGTTGGCGGTCAGGTGCAAGTGGGTGACAAGGTCGTGGTAACGATTAATGGCACCGATTACAACACCCAGGTTGAGGCGGGTAACACATGGTCAGTGAATGTCACGGGCAAGGATGTGTTGCATGCAGATAAAGCCACTGCCACAGTCACAACGTCATACAGTTCACATAATGACACCGCAAACAGTGAAGAAAATTATCAGGTTGGCATCAATGCGGGTGTCACCATCACCACCATTGGTGGTGACAATGTAATCAATGAGAATGAGTCCCACGGCAAAGTGCCTGTAACCGGTACCGTTGGTGGTGATGTCAAAGTTGGCGATACCGTTACGATCACTGTAGATGGTAAAGCGGTAGGTACGGCCACAGTAGAAAATCACAATGGCAAGTTAACGTGGACGGCTGAGGTTGACGGCAGCGTATTAGATAACGCTACCACCGATAATGTCACCGCCACCGTGACAACTCATGATGAAGCAGGTCATAGCGCTACTGCGACAGATGATCATATTTACACCGTTGACACTGACATTGCGGCAGCGATCACTATTACCTCGATAGCTACCGATGGTGTTATCAACGCAGATGAAGCGCACAGCAAAGTCCCGGTCACGGGGACCGTGGGCGCAGATGTTAAAGTCGGCGATACCGTTACGGTCGTTGTTGATGGTCAAACCGTGGGCACCA
>NZ_FUZI01000021.1 GCF_900166965.1 Photobacterium piscicola
CATGGAAGCGATAAAACTCTGCAGGTTGGATACGCCAATCATTTTTATCGAAGCGCGCATAAATTTGAGCAGATTTGTCGTCACAGGTTGCGCCGCCAAAACGTCGGCTACAGTAACTTTTCCCAGCCTCAATCTCATCTCTCTTTTTGCGTTCTGCTTCAATATCTGGTTGAACGGCGTCGCGTCGTAACCCAGCTTGGTAAGTTGGATTAAGCACTCCGTGGACAGATTTGTCATTGTGAGCATTTTCATCCCGAAGTTGCGGCTCATTCTGATTCTGAACAGCTTCTTGGGAAGTAGCGACAGCTTGGTTTTTAGTGAGTTGTTCCATTCTTTAGCTCCTAGACCTTTAGCAGCAAGGTCCATATCTGACTTTTTGTTAACGTATTTAGCCACATAGAAACCAACAGCCATATAACTGGTAGCTTTAAGCGGCTCACCTTTAGCATCAACAGGCCACAACCAACCAGAACGTGAAAAAGCGTCCTGCGTGTAGCGAACTGCGATGGGCATACTGTAACCATAAGGCCACGTATTTTGCAAGCTATTTAACTGGCGGCGATTGCGTACCCGACGACCAAAATTAGGGTCAACGCTACCTGTAGGAAGTGTCCGCATAAAGTGCACCGCATGGAAATGAAGACGGCCATTAGCTGTACCATACTCAGGCACACAAAAATACTGATAGCAGTCGGCGTGTGAATCATTAGCCTTGCGACCCTCGGCAGCAAGAACCATACGACCAATATCACGAAAATAGTCACGCAAAGCATTGGGATTATCATAAAACGCCTCTAATCGGTCGTCAGCCAACGTGAGAGTGTCAAAAACGATAAACCAACCATCAGCATGAGCCTGTCGCATTGCATTCATCAAACGCTGAATAGCAAAGCCTCTACGCGATTTCATAGTGGAGGCCTCCAGCAATCTTGAACACTCATCCTTAATACCTTTCTTTTTGGGGTAATTATACTCATCGCGAATATCCTTAAGAGGGCGTTCAGCAGCCAGCTTGCGGCAAAACTGCGTAACCGTCTTCTCGTTCTCTAAAAACCATTTTTCGTCCCCTTCGGGGCGGTGGTCTATAGTGTTATTAATATCAAGTTGGGGGAGCACATTGTAGCATTGTGCCAATTCATCCATTAACTTCTCAGTAACAGATACAAACTCATCACGAACGTCAGAAGCAGCCTTATGGCCGTCAACATACATATCACCATTATCGAACTCAACGCCCTGCATACGAAAAGACAGAATCTCTTCCAAGAGCTTGATGCGGTTATCCATCTGCTTATGGAAGCCAAGCATTGGGGATTGAGAAAGAGTAGAAATGCCACAAGCCTCAATAGCAGGTTTAAGAGCCTCGATACGCTCAAAGTCAAAATAATCAGCGTGACATTCAGAAGGGTAATAAGAACGAACCATAAAAAAGCCTCCAAGATTTGGAGGCATGAAAACATACAATTGGGAGGGTGTCAATCCTGACGGTTATTTCCTAGACAAATTAGAGCCAATACCATCAGCTTTACCGTCTTTCCAGAAATTGTTCCAAGTATCGGCAACAGCTTTATCAATACCATGAAAAATATCAACCACACCAGAAGCAGCATCAGTGACGACATTAGAAATATCCTTTGCAGTAGCGCCAATATGAGAAGAGCCATACCGCTGATTCTGCGTTTGCTGATGAACTAAGTCAACCTCAGCACTAACCTTGCGAGTCATTTCTTTGATTTGGTCATTGGTAAAATACTGACCAGCCGTTTGAGCTTGAGTAAGCATTTGGCGCATAATCTCGGAAACCTGCTGTTGCTTGGAAAGATTGGTGTTTTCCATAATAGACGCAACGCGAGCAGTAGACTCCTTCTGTTGATAAGCAAGCATCTCATTTTGTGCATATACCTGGTCTTTCGTATTCTGGCGTGAAGTCGCCGACTGAATGCCAGCAATCTCTTTTTGAGTCTCATTTTGCATCTCGGCAATCTCTTTCTGATTGTCCAGTTGCATTTTAGTAAGCTCTTTTTGATTCTCAAATCCGGCGTCAACCATACCAGCAGAGGAAGCATCAGCACCAGCACGCTCCCAAGCATTAAGCTCAGGAAATGCAGCAGCAAGATAATCACGAGTATCCTTTCCTTTATCAGCGGCAGACTTGCCACCAAGTCCAACCAAATCAAGCAACTTATCAGAAACGGCAGAAGTGCCAGCCTGCAACGTACCTTCAAGAAGTCCTTTACCAGCTTTAGCCATAGCACCAGAAACAAAACTAGGGACGGCCTCATCAGGGTTAGGAACATTAGAGCCTTGAATGGCAGATTTAATACCAGCATCACCCATGCCTACAGTATTGTTATCGGTAGCAAGCACATCACCTTGAATGCCACCGGAGGCGGCTTTTTGACCGCCTCCAAACAATTTAGACATGGCGCCACCAGCAAGAGCAGAAGCAATACCGCCAGCAATAGCACCAAACATAAATCACCTCACTTAAGTGGCTGGAGACAAATAATCTCTTTAATAACCTGATTCAGCGAAACCAATCCGCGGCATTTAGTAGCGGTAAAGTTAGACCAAACCATGAAACCAACATAAACATTATTGCCCGGCGTACGGGGAAGGACGTCAATAGTCACACAGTCCTTGACGGTATAATAACCACCATCATGGCGACCATCCAAAGGATAAACATCATAGGCAGTCGGGAGGGTAGTCGGAACCGAAGAAGACTCAAAGCGAACCAAACAGGCAAAAAATTTAGGGTCGGCATCAAAAGCAATATCAGCACCAACAGAAACAACCTGATTAGCGGCGTTGACAGATGTATCCATCTGAATGCAATGAAGAAAACCACCATTACCAGCATTAACCGTCAAACTATCAAAATATAACGTTGACGATGTAGCTTTAGGTGTCTGTAAAACAGGTGCCGAAGAAGCTGGAGTAACAGAAGTGAGAACCAGCTTATCAGAAAAAAAGTTTGAATTATGGCGAGAAATAAAAGTCTGAAACATGATTAAACTCCTAAGCAGAAAACCTACCGCGCTTCGCTTGGTCAACCCCTCAGCGGCAAAAATTAAAATTTTTACCGCTTCGGCGTTATAACCTCACACTCAATCTTTTATCACGAAGTCATGATTGAATCGCGAGTGGTCGGCAGATTGCGATAAACGGTCACATTAAATTTAACCTGACTATTCCACTGCAACAACTGAACGGACTGGAAACACTGGTCATAATCATGGTGGCGAATAAGTACGCGTTCTTGCAAATCACCAGAAGGCGGTTCCTGAATGAATGGGAAGCCTTCAAGAAGGTGATAAGCAGGAGAAACATACGAAGGCGCATAACGATACCACTGACCCTCAGCAATCTTAAACTTCTTAGACGAATCACCAGAACGGAAAACATCCTTCATAGAAATTTCACGCGGCGGCAAGTTGCCATACAAAACAGGGTCGCCAGCAATATCGGTATAAGTCAAAGCACCTTTAGCGTTAAGGTACTGAATCTCTTTAGTCGCAGTAGGCGGAAAACGAACAAGCGCAAGAGTAAACATAGTGCCATGCTCAGGAACAAAGAAACGCGGCACAGAATGTTTATAGGTCTGTTGAACACGACCAGAAAACTGGCCTAACGACGTTTGGTCAGTTCCATCAACATCATAGCCAGATGCCCAGAGATTAGAGCGCATGACAAGTAAAGGACGGTTGTCAGCGTCATAAGAGGTTTTACCTCCAAATGAAGAAATAACATCATGGTAACGCTGCATGAAGTAATCACGTTCTTGGTCAGTATGCAAATTAGCATAAGCAGCTTGCAGACCCATAATGTCAATAGATGTGGTAGAAGTCGTCATTTGGCGAGAAAGCTCAGTCTCAGGAGGAAGCGGAGCAGTCCAAATGTTTTTGAGATGGCAGCAACGGAAACCATAACGAGCATCATCTTGATTAAGCTCATTAGGGTTAGCCTCGGTACGGTCAGGCATCCACGGCGCTTTAAAATAGTTGTTATAGATATTCAAATAACCCTGAAACAAATGCTTAGGGATTTTATTGGTATCAGGGTTAATCGTGCCAAGAAAAGCGGCATGGTCAATATAACCAGTAGTGTTAACAGTCGGGAGAGGAGTGGCATTAACACCATCCTTCATGAACTTAATCCACTGTTCACCATAAACGTGACGATGAGGGACATAAAAAGTAAAAATGTCTACAGTAGAGTCAATAGCAAGGCCACGACGCAATGGAGAAAGACGGAGAGCGCCAACGGCGTCCATCTCGAAGGAGTCGCCAGCGATAACCGGAGTAGTTGAAATGGTAATAAGACGACCAATCTGACCAGCAAGGAAGCCAAGATGGGAAAGGTCATGCGGCATACGCTCGGCGCCAGTTTGAATATTAGACATAATTTATCCTCAAGTAAGGGGCCGAAGCCCCTGCAATTAAAATTGTTGACCACCTACATACCAAAGACGAGCGCCTTTACGCTTGCCTTTAGTACCTCGCAACGGCTGCGGACGACCAGGGCGAGCGCCAGAACGTTTTTTACCTTTAGACATTACATCACTCCTTCTGCACGTAATTTTTGACGCACGTTTTCTTCTGCGTCAGTAAGAACGTCAGTGTTTCCTGCGCGTACACGCAAGGTAAACGCGAACAATTCAGCGGCTTTAACCGGACGCTCGACGCCATTAATAATGTTTTCCGTAAATTCAGCGCCTTCCATGATGAGACAGGCCGTTTGAATGTTGACGGGATGAACATAATAAGCAATGACGGCAGCAATAAACTCAACAGGAGCAGGAAAGCGAGGGTATCCTACAAAGTCCAGCGTACCATAAACGCAAGCCTCAACGCAGCGACGAGCACGAGAGCGGTCAGTAGCAATCCAAACTTTGTTACTCGTCAGAAAATCGAAATCATCTTCGGTTAAATCCAAAACGGCAGAAGCCTGAATGAGCTTAATAGAGGCCAAAGCGGTCTGGAAACGTACGGATTGTTCAGTAACTTGACTCATGATTTCTTACCTATTAGTGGTTGAACAGCATCGGACTCAGATAGTAATCCACGCTCTTTTAAAATGTCAACAAGAGAATCTCTACCATGAACAAAATGTGACTCATATCTAAACCAGTCCTTGACGAACGTGCCAAGCATATTAAGCCACTTCTCCTCATCCAACGCGTCAGTTTTTGACAGAATCGTTAGTTGATGGCGAAAGGTCGCAAAGTAAGAGCTTCTCGAGCTGCGCAAGGATAGGTCGAATTTTCTCATTTTCCGCCAGCAGTCCACTTCGATTTAATTCGTAAACAAGCAGTAGTAATTCCTGCTTTATCAAGATAATTTTTCGACTCATCAGAAATATCCGAAAGTGTTAACTTCTGCGTCATGGAAGCGATAAAACTCTGCAGGTTGGATACGCCAATCATTTTTATCGAAGCGCGCATAAATTTGAGCAGATTTGTCGTCACAGGTTGCGCCGCCAAAACGTCGGCTACAGTAACTTTTCCCAGC
>NZ_FUZI01000020.1 GCF_900166965.1 Photobacterium piscicola
CACCATCCATTTGAGCAGCACCAGTGATCATGTTTTTAACATAATCGGCGTGTCCAGGACAGTCTACGTGTGCGTAGTGACGAGTAGGAGTATCGTATTCTACGTGAGAAGTAGAGATTGTGATACCACGCTCGCGCTCTTCAGGAGCGTTATCGATAGATGCGAAGTCTTTCGCTGTACCACCGTACACTTTTGCAAGTGTAGTACAGATAGCAGCAGTTAGAGTTGTTTTACCGTGGTCAACGTGGCCGATAGTACCAACGTTAACGTGCGGTTTTACGCGTTCGAATTTTTCTTTAGACATGGATAGTCCCTCTGGGCACGGTATTTAGTGGCATTACGACCACACAACCAAACATGGGTTTGTTGAGTATATAACAAATTGATAAATATTGACTGAAGAGTGGTGCTGATAGGCAGATTCGAACTGCCGACCTCACCCTTACCAAGGGTGCGCTCTACCAACTGAGCTATATCAGCACACAAGAAGTGTGGAGCGGGCAGCGGGAATCGAACCCGCGTCATCAGCTTGGAAGGCTGAGGTAATAGCCATTATACGATGCCCGCAAAAACTTTTTTTACTCGTAGCGCTATTTAACTATTTGAATAATGGTGGTGGGGGAAGGATTCGAACCTTCGAAGGCAGTGCCGGCAGATTTACAATCTGCTCCCTTTGGCCACTCGGGAACCCCACCGAAATTCTTGAAACTGGTGCCGACTACCGGAGTCGAACTGGTGACCTACTGATTACAAGTCAGTTGCTCTACCTACTGAGCTAAGTCGGCTTAATTGATGCGCATTCTAGATAATGATGATTTTTGATGCAATACTTTAGTGCTTTTTTTTTATGCTTTTTTTATCAACTGACGTAATTTTATCCATTATCGACATTTCGCATACAAAGCAAGCCCTTCAAGAACCAATTCTGAGCGGTGATTATAATTTTTAATATCATCTAAAGGAAGATGACGAATCCCACCACCACACAGCACCACTTCAGGCTCTACAGCAAGTTTTTCACGGGCTTCTTTTAAGCCATATTCAATCAAGCCAATCAATGCCGCTCGACAACCATTTTTAAGGCCATCAGCCGTATTGTCAGCAAGACTTAGGCGATCATTATGGTCATGATCAGAAAACACCTTGGTGGTATTTTCCAGTACCACTTTCATCATTAACTGATAACCTGGTGCGATCCAGCCACCAAGATGCTTTCCATCACCACTTAAAACATCAAATGTTAATGCCGTACCAATATCAACGATAACCGTAGGACGCTTAAACTTTTGATGAATAGCAACTAATGTTAGCCAACGATCAACCCCTAAATATTGGTACTCGTTATAACCATTTTTAACTCCAAAATCTTTACGCATCGTTTTTACTTGTAACACGGGGATATTCGCAACTTGTGCAATACGCTGAATCGTATTATCCACTTCAACGGGTCCAACACTGGCAAAAACAATCCGTTTAATCTTTTGTTCTAAAATAGGATCTAATACTAACTCTAATTTTTTACTTGGATATTTACCAATCAGCTCAACTCGGCCACTTACTTGTAATAGGGCAACCTTAACGTAAGTATTACCCGCTTCAATTAATAACTGCATTAACAACCTCTAAGGCTGATTTCACCACCAACATAAGCAGTAATATCACCATCATTTTCCAGTAATAAGGCCCCTTGCTCATTAATACCGCGAGCAATGCCTTCAATTACACGATCACCAATCAACAGTTTAACTGGCCGATTTAAAAAATTATCTATTCTATTCCAACGCTCAACAAAACCACAGAGACCAACCTCTTCATATTCGGTTAGGGTTTGATGAATGCGCTCAATTAACGTCGCAGCTAGCACATTACGTGATGGCAATGGTAAACATGCAGCACTAAGATTAGTCCAAGCTTGATCTATCATTGCTGTCGCAGCCGTAGGCATCGCAATATTCAACCCAATTCCAATGACTAAATGCGCAGCATCACCCGCCTTGCCGGTCATTTCAACTAAAATTCCCGCTAGCTTTTGATCATGATAATAAAGATCATTGGGCCATTTTACGCGAATATCAGGCGCACCAAGTTGTTGTAACGCTTCAGCAATCGCCACACCAACCACCAAGCTTAACCCCATCGCCGCCGCAACACCTGCCTCTAAACGCCAATAAGTAGATAAATATAAATTACTACCAAAAGGCGATTGCCACTGCCGACCACGTCGACCACGACCTGCCTGTTGATATTCAGCCAAACAAACAGCCCCACTCGGTAATTGATCGATCTGATTAAGTAAATATTGATTAGTGGAATCGATTACAGGAATCAACTCTAATTGAGGACAACTCACCAATTTAGTAATACGTTGACTATCAAGTAATTCAATTGGTGCAGCTAAACAGTAACCTTTACCTTGAACACTATATAAATCAAGGCCCCACTGCTGAATAATTTTAATTTGTTTAGCAATGCCAGCACGCGACATTCCCAACGCCAGACCTAATTTTTCACCAGAATGAAAATGACCATCAGCTAATAAACGAATAAGGGCTAAACGGGTTGAATGTTCTTTCATTATGCTTGTATCTCGGCCAAATGCGTTTCAACGTTAGCTGCCATAAACCGCACCTCATGTTCCAATGCTATATCAAATTTTGCTGCTACACTATCAACCACATATTGTGCAAGGCTAATAACATCTTGCGCTGTTGCCGTACCAATATTAGTTAATACCAGCGCTTGCTGGGGATGTACTTTAGCACCGCCCACCTGATAGCCTTTTAAGCCACACTGATCAATCAGCCAACCTGCCGCTAATTTCACATGCTGGTCATCAACACCATAACTAGGCATGGTTGGATAATTAACCTGTAGCTTATTTAGCATATTCTTTGTAATAATCGGATTTTTAAAAAAACTGCCAGCATTACCAATCACCGCGGGATCGGGTAATTTTGCTTTACGCACTTCGCACACAGTATCAAACACTTGTCGAAGAGTAACCGTTGCTATATCAAATTGATTTAAAGGTGCATACGCGATTTTAGGTTGCCACATTTTTGGCAAACAAAAACCAACTGCAACAATGATATGACCATCTTTCAATTGATGCTTAAAAATAGAGTCTCGGTAACCAAACTGACAAGATGCTGCGTCGTAGCGTTTAATCTCCTGAGTGATAACATCAAGCACATCGACATATTGGCATACATCTTTAAGCTCGACACCATAAGCACCAATATTTTGAATTGGTGATGATCCTACACAACCAGGAATTAACGCTAAATTTTCTAAACCACCAATATTACGATCTACACACCAACAAACTAATTGATGCCAATCTTCACCGCCACCAACATGTAAACAAAAGCTCGTTGACGTTTCTGTTTGCGTAATACCTTTAATACGATTAAGAATAACCACGCCTTGATAGTCTTCACAAAAAAGTAAATTACTACCGTGTCCTACAACTAATTTAGCCATATTATTAAAACTTGCATCGTGCCAAATATGAATGAAATCATCAATATTTTCAGCTTCAATAATCTGTGTGGCAGTAACATCAATACCAAAGGTATGATAAGGCGCTAACCCATGATCATGTAAAACTTTCATGTTAATTTGGGACCATATCTTTATACTATTTGATTCATTTTACCCGATTCAATCTCACAACGCAGTGTTTTCCCATGAGCCAAGTCCACTATCAGCAACTAAATTTAATTCGATTACCCATCGTCAATAAACTCTATAAAGATTTTTATCCCGCAGGGAAAGCCAAACGTGATGAAATTTTATGGGTTGGAGAATCACCACAAGGTATTGTTTGTTGTGTTAGGTTTAAATCTATAGGCGAGTTACAACTATTAACAGGCATGCTCGTTAAACCTGAATTCCGCGGTCAAAAAATAGCAACTCATTTACTTCAGCACGCCATAGCACAAATAAAACAAAAACCGTGTTATTGCTTTGCGTTTATAGAACTTGAAGCCCTATATCAACACGTAGGGTTTATTACATTATCACCTCAGCAGCTACCTCATGATCTACAACAACGCTTTGGACGTTATTGTAATAGCGGAAAAAAACTCATTCCAATGCAATATAAAGTTCAACCATAATCACAATTTAGTGAGGCAGTTATATATCTGACAATGAGATAGGTTGACTTGCTATTTTTTCTGATATAATTCGATCCTTAACTCAAATTTATCTTCTTATAGATCGTGTAAACGAGGCGATAATGGATTCAGCTATTGCTAACAGGCAGCAAATAGATCAGCTGCCGCGTATTGCGCACAAGCCCGAAAATTTAGAGACTCTTTTTGACGCGAGTTCTTTCAGGGAGCGTTTGTACCAAGAAATTGATTCAGCACAGCAACGTATTTATATTGTTGCACTTTATCTACAAGATGATGAAGCTGGTCGCGGTATTTTGACAGCGCTATACGAAGCAAAACAACGTAACCCGGCATTAGATATTAAAGTATTCGTTGATTGGCACCGTGCTCAGCGTGGTCTTATAGGCGCAAGTCAATCTGATGGTAATGCCGCGTTATACCGTGAATATGCCGAGAAATATCAGCATTCTATTGAAGTCCTCGGCGTACCTGTTCGAAATCGTGAAGTCTTTGGCGTTTTACACCTAAAAGGCTTCATTATCGATGATACCGTAATATACAGCGGTGCTAGCCTTAATGATGTTTATCTCGCACAACACGACCGCTACCGCTACGACCGCTATCACGTTATAAAAAATAACAAATTAGCAAATAGCATGGCACAATTTATCACTGAAACCTTAGTAGAAAGTGATGCCGTCAATTGTCTAAACCAAGCAGTACGCCCTGACACAAAATCATTAAAAAGCGCGATAAAAGATCTTCGAGCAGAATTGCAACAAGCAAGCTACCACTACGTATCAGAAGCTATTGCAGCAGATGAAGTAGGCTTAACACCACTTATTGGTTTAGGTAAACGTCGTAATCAGCTTAATCAAGATATTTGCACTTTAATTGCCAGCGCACAGAATAAACTAACTATTTGCACGCCTTATTTTAATTTCCCTCGCGGCGTCAGCAAAGAAGTTATTAAAGCCCTCAAACGTGGTGTTAAGGTTACTATTGTTGTTGGTGACAAAACAGCGAACGACTTTTATATTCCACCGTCAGAGCCGTTTAAAACTATTGCAGGTTTACCTTATCTTTACGAAGTAAACTTACGTAATTTTGCCAAAAGTAATGAAGCAGCAATCGCAAGTCGCCAATTAGCGATTCATCTATGGAAACATGATAATAATAGCTTCCACCTCAAAGGGATCTGGGTCGACGATCAATACATGCTGGTGACAGGTAATAACTTAAACCCTCGAGCATGGAAACTTGACTTAGAAAACGCCATTCTTATTCATGATAAAAATCAACTTCTCGCACCGCAAACTCAGCAAGAAATAGATTGTATACTGACTCACACCACATTAATTGGTAGCTATAAACAAATCGAGAAAATCGACAGCTATCCACTGCAAGTGAAGAAATTAATTAAGCGAATTCGCCGAATTAAAGCCGATCATATCCTTAATCAAATTTTATAACGCTAATATCAAGCGCAGCAATAACGATTATTGTTGCGCTTGTCGTTATCATCAACCCACTAGACTTTCTCGCCCTAGAACTCATCTTCTCATTAGTTATCTGCCATCCTATTTCAGTATTTAGACACATTCAAATCCCTGCGCAAAATCATAAATATAGCTTTCCAATACATAATGACCTCCATAACTAGAGAGAATACAAAATAATGGTAGGGGTATTAGTCAACTGAATTACCGCACAACACAACCACTTTCTATAGATAAAAAACAATCCAAATAAAAATAAGATTACTTGCCTTAAAGCACTTCAGGAAAAACTACGTAGTGGTGTTCTGCATTTCTCACGCCTAAACAACATAAGTAGCTATCTAATTATATTAAACTTCAAGCTTAAGACTCTTCTGGTGGACAATTAATAGGAACGGATATTCACGCTTACATTCTCAAAGAATTTGATAAAAACTACCATCCAGATTCTATCTATTATCTACTTAAGCGCGCGGACTTTTCGTGGATAACGTCACGGTCAAAACATTCGAAATAATCACAACAAATTCAGGATAATTTCAAAAATTTAAAAAATTTAAAATTAAAACAATCCTTAAGATCACAGAGTATATAGGATTCAATAAGGTCAATGTATGGTTTCAATATGAAGTAAGGTTTGGACAACAGAATACGACTACCCGTATTTTACGGCTGAGCGAGAAACTCAACTAAGAGCGATAAAACAACAGCATTTATAATATGTTATCTATTGGGTTCAGTATGCCCAGCAAGAGGAATTGGTGAGGCTTTTGGTGAAAAATGATGCAGATTGGCACACTATCGATATTGCCAATCAGTTTAATAATCTCAGTATCATCAGACTTCCACCCTATTTCCCTAAACTTAACCCAGTAGAACAAGATTGGAGTTGGTTACAACAACACTAAAATGTGTTCAAGAGATTGGATTAACCTGAACAGTTAATTTTACAGATTAGAATAATATAGAGAAGAGTATTAACCAACTGCACTACCTCATTATGATAATCATTTTCTACAGACGAAAAAAAACCTGAATCTTTCGATTCAGGTTTCTTCAATAATGGCGGAGTGGACGGGACTCGAACCCGCGACCCCCGGCGTGACAGGCCGGTATTCTAACCAACTGAACTACCACTCCGCAGTGTCTATTCAGCAT
>NZ_FUZI01000012.1 GCF_900166965.1 Photobacterium piscicola
GACCCCTTATCGGGGTTACGGACAGTGCCTGGTGGGTAGTTTGACTGGGGCGGTCTCCTCCCAAAGAGTAACGGAGGAGCACGAAGGTGGGCTAATCACGGTCGGACATCGTGAGGTTAGTGCAATGGCATAAGCCCGCTTGACTGCGAGAATGACAATTCGAGCAGGTGCGAAAGCAGGTCATAGTGATCCGGTGGTTCTGAATGGAAGGGCCATCGCTCAACGGATAAAAGGTACTCCGGGGATAACAGGCTGATACCGCCCAAGAGTTCATATCGACGGCGGTGTTTGGCACCTCGATGTCGGCTCATCACATCCTGGGGCTGAAGTCGGTCCCAAGGGTATGGCTGTTCGCCATTTAAAGTGGTACGCGAGCTGGGTTTAGAACGTCGTGAGACAGTTCGGTCCCTATCTGCCGTGGGCGTTGGATGATTGAGAGGGGCTGCTCCTAGTACGAGAGGACCGGAGTGGACGAACCGCTGGTGTTCGGGTTGTATCGCCAGATGCATTGCCCGGTAGCTAAGTTCGGAATCGATAACCGCTGAAAGCATCTAAGCGGGAAGCGAGCCTCAAGATGAGTCATCCCTAGACCTTTAAGGTCTCTAAAGGGTTGTTGAAGACTACAACGTTGATAGGTCAGGTGTGTAAGTGCTGCGAGGCATTGAGCTAACTGATACTAATTGCCCGTGAGGCTTAACCATACAACACCCAAGGGGTTTTCCTTCTCATAAGAGAAGAGACGGACTCTACAAACGCTTGAATGCGTGTTGAGAACAACTAGTTAGATTTTCCCAGATTGCTATTTATTGTCATAAGACAATAAATAAACCAGAATTTGCTTGGCGACCATAGCGTTATGGACCCACCTGATCCCATGCCGAACTCAGTAGTGAAACGTAATAGCGCCGATGGTAGTGTGGGGTCTCCCCATGTGAGAGTAGGACATCGCCAGGCTTCAAATTCGTTTTTATCTTTTTATAAAGGTAGAGACAACAAGTTGCATTTATGCTGAATAGACACTGCGGAGTGGTAGTTCAGTTGGTTAGAATACCGGCCTGTCACGCCGGGGGTCGCGGGTTCGAGTCCCGTCCACTCCGCCATTATTGAAGAAACCTGAATCGAAAGATTCAGGTTTTTTTTCGTCTGTCTAAAAGTAAAATGAAGCGGAATAGACACTACGGAGTGGTAGTTCAGTTGATTAACTTTTTATTGGGAACCTTAGCTTAGTGGCCTGACACTCAGGGGGCGCGCTGATGTTCGGTATAGCAAGTCCCGTCCACGTCACATTATTGAAGAAACCTGAATCGAAAGATTAGGCATATTTTACATCTGTAGAAAATGGCAACGATAGTGTGGCTATCATCCGTCATCTCGAAAGGAAAGCGCAAATAATCCATCTATTTCAGCATAGTATAGATGGATTATTTTAAGAGTAACCAATTAGGGAAGGTGATTTTTTTGATCACAATGTACATTCTTACAATAATAATAAAGCTAATACTGGTTAGAGTGGCAATATTAGGACTGATTGAAAATTTAATTTGAAGAATATAAAGGTAGCAACCAATAATCACCGGGCTGGCATAAAATTCAGTATTATTGAACATTGTTGGCCGAGCCAGAATAACATCACGTAATACACCACCAAAGACTGCGGTGATCATTCCCATAGTAACTGCAACATAACCTGCATAATGCTCGGCAACCATATTCTTAGTGACGAGTACGGAAAACATTGCAATTCCAATGGCATCGAGTACAACGATCAAACGTTCGGCTTTTATTTTACGAAGGTGGGGCGCGAGGAAAAAGCCGACAAAAGAAGTAATCAGTGCCGTCCAAAAATAAGAGGGATCCCTAATCCAAAATACTTGTCCTGTTGAAAGAATAATATCTCGTACAGTACCGCCACCAAGTGCTGTTATCCAACCTAATACCATGACACTAACGATATCTTTACCTATGTTAGCTTCACTTATTACCGCACTTAATGCAAAGGCAACGATACAGATAATTTCAATGGTGTGAATTAGCATAAATAAGCCTATAACATATTAATATCACGGGAATAAATTTAAACTTGATACTAACATGCAGTGGTGTTCATACCAGAGAGTAAAAATGGTGATAGTGTTTTCAAAAATAAAAAAAGGCCGGAAATCCGACCTTTTTTATGATGTTTATATGTGAGATTAGAAAATATTATCGACCGCTATGATCAAATGTTTTTACATCTTCAGCAGTACATTGAGAGGCTGCATGTGAAGTAAGAAATTCAATAGAGCGGGTAAAGTCAGCGATTAATAGATTAGCAAGATCAACGGTTAGACCTTGTTTAACTAATATACGTTGCACCACAATTTCCTGAGCATTTGCAGGCAGGCTATAAGCAGGTACTAACCAACCACGAGTACGTAAACGATCAGCAACATCATAAAGAGTAAACGGTACATTCACATCAGCTTTTAAGCGCCATGAAATTGCAGGGATCCCTTTTTCTCGATTACCATCAAATAAGAACTCAAATAGATTAAACTTATTAAGCTCTTTAACTAAATATTCACACACATCGTAGCTTGCATTATGAATACGTTGGTAACCTTCAAAGCCTAAGCGAAGGAAATTATAGTATTGAGATATAATTTGACCCGCAGGGCGAGAGAAGTTTAGTGCAAAAGTAGGCATGTCACCACCAAGGTAGTTAACATGGAAGATTAAGCCTTCAGGTAAATCTTCTTTATTGCGCCATACAACCCAGCCTACACCTAGTGGTGATAAACCAAATTTATGGCCAGAAGTACTGATTGATTTCACGCGTTCAAGGCGGAAGTCCCAAGGTTCAATATTTGGTGCACAGAAAGGTGCTAACATTGCGCCGCTTGCACCATCAACGTGAATATCAATTGAGTTACCAGTATCATGCTCATAAGTATCTAGTGCATCTGATAATGGTTTTACGGTTTCGTATAGCCCTGTAAAGGTTTGGCCAAAAGTAGGCACAACCATAATGGTGTTAGCATCAACAAGTTCTAACATGTCTTCAGGGGTCATGAAATAATGCCCTTCGTCCATTTTAGTTTCACGCATTTCTACGTCCCAGTAGCGGGCAAATTTTTCCCAACATACTTGAACAGGACCACAAACCATATTAGGTTTATCTGTTGGTTGACCTAGCGCACGACGCTTTTCACGCCAACGCCAAAGTGCTGCTAAACCACCAAGCATACAGGCTTCACTCGAACCTGTTGTTGAAGTACCAACGGTTGTTACTGATTCAGGTGAATTCCATAAATCCGCTAAAATATGGACACAACGTCCTTCTATTTCTGCTGATTGAGGGTATTCATCTTTATCTATCATGTTCTTATCAATAGATAGATCCATTAATTTATGAACTTCGTCTTCTTCCCATGTTTGGCAAAACGTGGCTAGGTTTTGACGTGAATTACCATCGAGATAAAGTTCATCGCGAATCATTTGATAGATCACATTGGGTGCTTGTTCTTGCTGAGGTAGCTTGGTAGTTGCCGCAACGTTATTAATCGCTTCTGAACCAAAGATTGGATCATTACCTGATTGACGGTTTACTTCATGAAGAGCCATAATTTTCTTCCTACCTTAATGTTGCTTACTGCTAAATAAGTTCCAAGCCATTGCTTGAGTAACATGTTTAATCATTTGCTGACCACGAATACTATTGCCAAATGGGTCTAGTCGTGGTGAAAATGCTGCGAGTGCGCCAATGTTGGGTATCACTGTTAATAAACCACCACCGACACCACTTTTACCGGGTAGACCAACATCATATGCCCAGTCGCCAGAGGTATCGTAAAGACCTTCCATCGCCATTTCTGCAAGAATATGGGGAATATTTTGAGGTTGAATTAACTGTTCACCTGAACATGGATTTTTACCGCCATTAGCCAGTGTTGCCCCTACTGTTGCTAGTTCTACCGCATTAAATAGGGTGGAACATTGGCGAGTATAAACATCACAAGCTTCAAGTGGCTCTGAGTACATACGACCAGATGACTCTAATAACAATGCAATAGCACGGTTATGAGTATTAGTGGTTTGCTCAGATTGATTGACTTCATCAGAGAGCGTAATCGCACTGTTTGCGAGCAGTGATTGGAAATGTAAAATCTGCTGCCAGCGTTGTTCTTTATCTGTCGCCTTAACTAAACTCACTGTTGCCATAGCGCCCGCATTGACGAGGGGGGTTAAGGGCTTACCTTGGTGTAGTTCAAGGGCAAGCACTGAATTAAATGGCATGCCAGTAGGTTCTGCACCGACTTTACTGTGTAATGTATCTGCTCCAGATTGCTCAAGCACTAACCCGAGCGTCATGATTTTTGAAATAGACTCAATCGCAAATTTATAATCAGCATCTTGTAATTGAATCACTTCACCAGTAACAGAAACGAAAGCCAGTCCTGTTAATTCTGATGGTACGGAAGCTAAAAAAGGAATATAGGAGGCATTGTCGCCTGCCATATTTGTTTTTGCTTCGTCTAGCGCTTGCTGCATAACGACAGCAAGCTTTTCATTTAGTTGTGACATTGACGCATCCTTAACACTATTGATTCAAGGTATGAGTAATTTTGTCTGATGGGTTAATAACACCAGGGTGTACGTTTTCAATTTCCCAAGTAAAGGGTGCAAAGTCAGTCACTGCTGGATCTTTCCAGTGAGGTTGACGAGCTTTGTATATAAACAATGGAATTAATACGAAGATCACCGTTAAGACGACTAAGAAGCCAACGTATTCTTCAGGGCTGCCCACCGCAATTTGACTTGGTGGAATAAAAGAGAAGATGAACGCTAATAGTGAACCAGAGAAACCGACACCAGCGATGATCCACATGCCCATATCACCACCAGGGATTTTGTATGGACGTGGACGGTTAGGTTGGCTGTAACGTAAGTGAATAGCGGCAGCGAACATTAACAGATACATAATGAGGTAAAGTACGACTGTTAATTGGCTTAGAATTTGATAAGCAGCTTGAACAGAAGGTAATACTACAAATACAACTGAAATAATGGTCACCAAGAAAGCTTGCACCATCATGATGTGCGTTGCCATACCGTGTTTATTGGTATATTGGAAAAAGCGAGGTAAATAACCGCCTTTAGCAACAACAAGCAATGCAGATGAAGGACCCGCAACCCAACCGACAACCCCTGCAAGTACCCCAAGTGCTAAACATGCAGCCATAATTGGCGCAGCCCAGCTGATACCCGCCCAAGCAAACATATCATCGTAAGCGACTAATAAACTTTGAGTTAAGTTGATATCTTTTTGAGGAATAACAAAAGCGATAGCCAGTGTACCTAGTACAAATACACACACAGTACCAATTGCAGCAATCGCAATCGCAATAGGGTAGTTACGTGGTGCGTCATCAACTTCTTTAACGTGAATAGCGTTCATTTCCATGCCGGCATAGAACAAGAAAATACTGGCAGCTAAAACAACATTATTAAAGTTAGAAAAGTCAGGAATCACATCATGCCAAGATAATTGCACTTGTGGTGGACGACCTGAGAAGAATAGGTAAGAGAAACCTAAAATAATTAACACGATACCAGGAATAACCGTACCAATTAAACCGCCCCATTTAGCGACTTTAGAAAACGCTGCGGTACCACGTAAAGCGATAAAAGTAGCTAACCAGTAAATCGCTAACACTATTCCTAATACGAAGAATTTATTCTGGGACAATGCTTGGTCCCATGACTGATCTGGGCCCATGAACGCAAGTGATACTGAACCAAAAGTCAGTGCGGTTGGGAACCATACAGTAACTTCGATCCATAACATGAAAATAGCAACTAACGCTAAACGTGGACCAAATGCTTCGCCCACCCAGCGAAATACCCCGCCTTTTTCCGACCAACCTGTAGCAAGTTCAGCAGCGACGAGTGAAACGGGAATTAAAAAGACAACGGCGGCAAAAATATAATAAAAAATGGAGCTCAGTCCGTATTCAGCTTCTGCTGGAAGACCACGCAAACTCACAACAGCAACGATATTTAACATTGCCAACGCGAATATGCTGATCCCCCCTTTTTTTGCTTTATCTATACTAGTCATCATTAACCAACTTCATAATCAAAGATATTTAAATTTTTATTGTTAGGTTTTGTGGACTAAAAACAGAACGTTTTATACTGTTTTAATAAATTCACTCTATAAAAAATAGCACCAACATATATGTATTTACACGCATAAAAAGCATTGTTTAGGTTGCATATATGTAGGTTGAGTATTTTTTTGCTTTGTGTGGTTGATTAGAATTGTGAATCATAGTGATGAAATGTTTTTGTTGTTGGCGTGAAATGTATGCATGGGTTGATGTTGTTAATATTATTGCGTAGGAAATTATGTAAAAATGAAATTCAATAGATTGATTTTAGGGAACAACCAGTGAAATTTTTTTTCCAGCGTAATGAAACGGACTCAGAAGTTAGAATTGAATTGAAAACCGCGTCGTTTTATTTATTAGTCGCGATGATTGTGGGTTGGATGGCGATCAGTTTTATTTTGCAGTCAAATGAGGCGGGTTCAGTATTTTTACCGATTTTAATTGGTTTTATGATGTTGCGCTTCTTTGCTTTGGTTAAAGTACAAAAAGAAGTATTAGTGGCGATGCGAGATAAGCGCTTAACTACTCAGGGAAGTAAATTCTCATTTGCGAATCCCTTTATTTATATTATTAAGAAAAAGCCACAACTCGAGACTGAAGCATAATTAAAAACGGCCGCGATGCTATTTGTTATACCAATATATAGCAGCATTGCGGCCGTTGGCGATCATTGAGTAGCAGATATTAATTAGTTATTGCTGTGCAGTTCGCTGTTTAGTTCAATTGCTGTTTTATTGGTTAAACATTCAATTTGGCCTGTCATTGAGTTACGACGGAACAAGAGATCTGCTTTACCTGCAAGATCGCGTGCTTTGGCTGTTTCAACAGCTTTACCGTCAGCATCAAGCATTTGTACTTTTGAACCAGCAGTAACATATAAGCCTGATTCAATAGTGCAACGATCACCCAGAGGGAAACCAAGGCCAGCATTGGCACCTAAAAGGCTATTTTCACCAATGGATACCACGACTTTACCGCCGCCTGATAGTGTACCCATAATTGAAGCGCCACCACCGATGTCAGAGCCATTACCCACCATAACACCTGCAGAAATACGCCCTTCAACCATGCTTACGCCTGTTGTACCAGCATTGAAGTTAATGAAGCCTTCATGCATAACAGTGGTGCCTTCACCCACATGTGCACCTAAGCGAACACGGGATGTATCAGCAATACGTACGCCTGTTGGTACGATGTAGTCCACCATTTTAGGAAACTTATCTACGCAATCAACAGTGATAGTTTCGCCATTAAGACGCGCATCCATTTGGCGCTCAGCAAGTTCTGGTAAGTCGATAGGACCTTGGTTTGTCCATGCAATGTTGTGTAATAAACCAAAGATGCCATCAAGAACTAAACCGTGTGGTTTCACTAAACGGTGAGAAATAAGTTGTAGTTTTAAGAAACCTTCAGCAACAGATACTGGTGAGATGTCTGTTTTAAGCATAACCATAACCAGTGGCTGTGAAGACAATGTTGCTTTAGCTGCAAATTGTGCGCTTACTTCATCATTAGCATCTTCAAAGGCAGATGCAATTGCAGCACATTGCTCAGGTGTAACCTCAATCGCTTGGTTACCACCGTGATAATCTACGATAGCTGCAATGTCTTTTACAAGTTGTTCAGATGGATGTAGCGTTGGGGTAGGGAAAAACGCTTCTATAATTTTTCCATCTCGGTTTTTAGTTGCAGTACCTAGGGCAAGTGAAAAGCTAGACATGATTACCTGTTCTCCATTTCAAATAAAATAATACGATGCGGTAATTAAAATAATGCGATCATCAATAACTAAAGTCAGTGATTGCCTATTGAGTTAATCGATGGTTTACCGCTAATTTATCTATCATAAAGACAGTTACAAAAATAAAGAAGAGCTGAACTGATAATCAGAGCAAAATGATAGTTTATTGACGAAAAACGGACATAATACAATTCATTTTGAAACTTTTATTTGTTCATAATGACGCAGAGAAAAGTGACAAGTGGGGGGGGGGAGAATATAAAGAAAAAAAAACCTCCATTAGGAGGCTTTCGACGACAAACTGAATAATCGAAAAATTATGCGGCGTCTTGCTGTTGCTCATCGGCAACAACTTCAGGTTTTACAGCTTTTGCTTTTGGTGCTGGTTTGGCTTTTTTTGCGCCTAAAGCAACCAAGACTTGTTCACGCTTTTGCGCTAAGAACATAGATAGTTCTTCTTGTTTTGCTTCATCTTCAAATAAGTCACTTTCACTTAATAAAGCAAACATATCATCTGCCATATCAAGCATTTTGTCATATGCGTCGGCTTCGGATTTAGAGGTAAAAGTCATCTTTTCTTCCCCGTTGCGCTCTACTACATATTTGACGATAACTGCCATGGTCATCCTCTCCTAAAATTTATTTACTGGTCGCTTATACAGTAGTATGGTGAGTGAGTCTAGTGCTAAGCGTGTGAATGTGATGACTCGAGAAAAATTTAACCAGATTTATCATCGTGCTGCTGAAAGAAAGGGCGGTGAATTAAATTTAGAACAATTATTAACAACCCCATTGAATAATGAGCAATTAAAATTAATTCCTGATCACCGTTGGTTAGCTGAATTTACGCAAAAAGTGTTTCAGTGTGGTATTCGTTGGCAAGTTGTGCGTAATAAGTGGCCTGCCTTTGAGCAAGCATTTTTTGAGTTTGATATTGAAAAAATGGGCTTGATGCCAACTGAAATGTGGGAGCGAAAAGCCCAAGATGCTTCTATTATTCGAGATTTAAAAAAGGTCATGACGATCCCTGAAAATGCCAATATGATCCATCGGGCGGCATTGGAATATGGTTCATTTTCTACCATGGTTGCCGATTGGCCTGAGCAGGACATTGTTGGATTATGGCTATATTTAAAGAAAAATGGTTGTCGTTTAGGCGGTAAGACTG
Organism: Photobacterium piscicola; assembly: GCF_900166965.1. Classification (GTDB taxonomy): domain Bacteria; phylum Pseudomonadota; class Gammaproteobacteria; order Enterobacterales; family Vibrionaceae; genus Photobacterium; species Photobacterium piscicola. The sequence continues at coordinate 9,062 of NZ_FUZI01000012.1, forward strand.
GGGCGTATAGTTTGCGTGGTTTGGGTAAAGATAGTTTTTTATTTACTCAAGATGTGGAAGCTTATTTACGTCATACCGATATTATTGATGGCGGCCGTGATACGTTAAAATCATTACGCGCAGCGCAGAATGCATTTAATCATTGGCAACAACAATCAGGCCGATCATTAACGCAGATCAGCCAAATTATTGCTTTTAGTGTGGGTGATAATCGCGTTTAATCAAGTTGCCACTGTTGGCAAAATGTCAAAAATAGCTTTAATAATGGGCTTTGATATTTTTCTTGATGATACAGCATCCAATATTGACGGCTCATATCAAGGGGGATCGTTAGTATGGCGACGCGTTGTTCTTCAACCGCATGTATGATTGCTCGTTGAGAGATACAGGTAATACCTAAATCGGCACTGACGCAATTGATGATAGCTTCAGTAGTATTTAATTCAAATGACGTGGTCCATTTATCTAGTCGTGGTGAAATACGATTTAGAAAAAATTCACGCGTGCCTGATCCTATCTCTCTTAATACCCATTCTGAACTTTCGAGATCTGATAGCTGTAAATTTTCAATCTGTGTTAATGGATGTTGTGGGTGACAGGCAATCACCATTTGATCACTGAGCCACGGTTGAACAACAAGATCTGAGTGTTGTACTTTGCCTTCCACTAAACCCACATCTAATTCAAATTCTGTCAGCTTATGACAGATTTGAGCGGTGTTTGAGATAAATAATGTTTGATCTCGATGTTGGGTTTCAAGTCTAAAATCGCGTAATAAAAAGGGGGTTACTTGATTACCTACGGTATCACTTGATCCTACTTTTAATTGACCAGTTAATGGACCCGCTTGATCAAATAAATTTTCAATCGCATTTGAACGAGCTAAAAGTTCATCAGCAAGAGGTAATAGTCGTTTTCCTTGTTCATTGATTATTAAACGATTGTTGTTGCGATCAAACAGTTTATGATCTAACTGTTTTTCCAATTCAGAGAGCGCCATACTAACAGCAGGCTTTGATAAAAATAATTTTTCTGCAGCGGCGGTAATTGTTTTTTCTTGCGCTACAGTCACAAAAACTTTGAGTTGTTTTAACGCTATATTCATCATTACCTCATTAAAAGACGTAAGGCGAATCATGTCCGTCTTATTGTTAAATCAATCTTAACACTGTTTTAAATATATTCAATTATTATAAACGTTGGTAAACGGGTATACTGCAAGCAACAAAACAATAATTCGCTATTGCTATCATTCAAGCGGAGTAAAAATATGATTGCAGCAACAAAACGAAAACTCGCTGGTGCGCCAACACCAATGGCTGGGTTAGCATTAGGTATTGGCAGTATTTTATGGTGTTGGGAAAATGGTGCCCAACTTCATGGTTATGGACAGATTACCGGCGCGGTGATTGCCGCAGGGATGCTACTCATTTTAATGGCTAAATTTTTAGTGCATCCAAAACTATTGTGGGGTGATTTATCTCATCACGTTGTTGGTAGTGTCGTACCCACATTTGCGATGGCATTAATGGTGGTATCAAAAGCCGTCAGTGTTTATGGCTCGATCACTGTTGGTGTATATATTTGGCTATTTGCGGTTGGATTACATGTTATTTTCTTAGCATTATTCCTTTTCCACCGTGCGCGTGATTTCCATTTACACCATATGGTACCGAGTTGGTTCGTGCCGCCGATTGGTATTATTGTTGCTGATGTGTCATTTCCTGGTGTGGCAGCATTACACCCACTTGCCTATGTATTATTGATGTTTGGTATGCTTGCTTATGCTGTGATGTTACCAATGATGATCTACCGATTTATGTTCCGTGATGAAGTGCCTGATGGCGCTAAACCAACCATTGCGATTATGGCAGCGCCTGCAAGTCTATCTTTGGCGGGTTACCTAACAATTACCGCTACACCGTCACCAGTGATCGTGGCGATGTTAGGTGGTATTGCAGTGCTAATGACTGCGGTGATCTACTTAGCCTTTTTCCGATTATTACGCTTAGAGTTTAGCCCAGGTTATGCCGCCTTTACTTTCCCTATGGCGATTGGTGCGACGGCCTTATTTAAAACCGCTGCTTGGATGAAGAGTTATGGCTTTGATGCTCACTATGTCGCTCAAGTTCATGGTTTAGCTACAATTGAATTATATGTTGCAAGTATCATTATTGGTTATGTAGCCATTCGCTATTTAGCTTTTTATCGACCAGTGAGTCGATTATTCCAACGCAGTGAAATCTGTCCACACAACATTTGATAGCAATGGTGCAGTAATTTCACGAATGTGTTGCTGTACCCATAAATGTTGAGTGTGTTGCCCAGTCAATTTGGCTGGGCTTTTTTATTGGTGTTTATACAACGTATTGATATTAATTGTGGTGCTTTTTGGCGTTTTTAAGCTGTATTTATTTACAGTATCTCAGTGATGGTAGACAATTTGGTTATCTATTTTTCTGCTGTGGAATATCTGCGTGTTCACTGTCTATCATTCAAATCAGCTTGATTTGCTTAAATCATTACTCGTTGAATTGATCCGCTTACAGCCGTTAGCGAATCCGTTTGAAAAAGAGCAAATTCTGGTACAAAGTCCAGGTATGTCACAATGGTTAAAAATGGAATTAGCGACCTCGTTTGGGGTGGCGGCAAATATAGAATTTCCATTACCTGCGACTTTTATTTGGAAAATGTTTACTCAAGTTTTGGCTGATGTGCCCGAGCGAAGTGCATTTAATAAAGAAGCGATGACATGGAAATTAATGCAGGTATTGCCACAACAATTTGATCAACCTGAATTTGAACCATTACAGCGTTATTTAGAAAACGATAATGACTCGCTAAAGTGTTACCAACTGTCTGAAAAAATAGCCGATATTTTTGACCAATATTTAGTGTATCGCCCCGAATGGATCCAGCAATGGGAAGCGGGCGAAACCGTCACAGAGCTTAATGATGAGCACCCGTGGCAACCGATCTTATGGCAAGCGCTTTACGATCAAACCTTAGCCTTAGAACAATCACCGTATCATCGTGCTAATTTGTACGATCACTTTATTGAAACGCTGAACAATTATTCTGGTAATGAAGGTAAGGCGGCGTTACTGGCGGCGGGATTACCGCAACGATTGTTTGTGTTTGGTATTTCTTCCTTACCACCACGTTATCTCGATGCGTTAGCTGCTATTGGTGAACATATTGATGTCCATTTAATGTTTACTAACCCGTGTAAATATTATTGGGGTGATATTCGCGATCGTAAACATCTGGCACGTTTAGCGGCGAGACAACGAGTACAGCTACAAAATATCGCCACTGCTGATGATGTTGAGGCGTTATTGTCAGTGCTTAAAGACAACGATCAAAATAATTATGACGATGACATGCACAATGATGTTGTTGGTAATAGCTTATTAGCATCGATGGGGAAACTTGGGCGAGATAATATTTATTTGTTATCGGCAATGGAAGTCAATGAAGTCGACGCAGGTTTTGTTGATATTGAAGCAGATACGTTGTTACATGCTATTCAAGCAGATATTTTAAACCTTCAAGATCGTCAAGACGATACTCAACTCGATTCCAGCGAGCACAAATTCCCGATTGCTACTGATGATCAGTCTATTACCATTCACGCTTGTCATAGCCCAATGCGTGAAGTGGAAGTACTGCATGATAAATTGCTAGCGATGTTTGAAGCCAATCCAACCCTAAAGCCGCGTGATGTGATTGTGATGGTGGCTGATATCAATGCTTACAGTGCCGCAATTCAATCGGTATTTGGTAATGCGCCGGGTAATCGTTACATTCCTTTCTCTATTTCTGACCGTACGGCAGAGCAAGAAAATCCTATTTTATTGGCATTTTTACGTTTACTTACCTTACCTGATAGCCGCTGTCATGCCTCTGAATTATTAGAACTGTTAGAAGTACCAGCGGTGATGGAAAAGTTTGGTTTTGATAGTATTAGCTTTGAAAAAATCAAACAATGGATTGAAGAAGCAGGTATTCGATGGGGGCTTGATCAACACACAGCCAGTCAATTTGATTTACCTGAACAGCTGCAAAATACATGGCTATTTGGTATTCAGCGAATGCTGTTAGGTTATGCAATGCCACATGATACTGGGCTGTTTGCAGGGATCTCTGCTTATGAACAAGTACAAGGGTTAGATGCTGAATTAGCAGGACAATTAGCGGGATTCATCGATAGCTTAATTGAATATCGTTACGCGTTGGCACAAGCACAAACCGTTAATCAATGGGCGGAGTTATTACATCAGCTACTGGATGATTTTTTTGTAGTTGAGCTGGAAGGTGAGTTAATTTTAAAATCGATTCGCGATAACTTGCAGCGGTTGCATCAGCAATTGCAAGATGCGGGTTATCAAGGGCAAATCACGCCAGCGGTATTGACACAATACTTGCAAGATAAGCTCTCTGGTGAGCGCGTTAGTCAACGTTTCTTAGCTGGACAAGTTAATTTCTGTACCCTGATGCCAATGCGCTCAATTCCTTTTAATGTGGTGTGTTTATTAGGAATGAACGATGGGGCTTACCCGCGTAATATAGCTCCTGAAGGGTTTGATCTTATGAATGGCCGCACTAAGGCTGGAGATCGTTCTCGTCGAGATGATGACCGTTACTTATTTTTAGAAGCCTTGTTATCCGCTCAACAAACATTATATATCAGCTATGTTGGACGTTCGATTCAAGACAATGCCCCAAAAGTACCATCAGTGTTAGTCAGTGAGCTGGTGGAGTATTGTCAGCAAGGCTATTGCTGCGCGGGCGATCAACCGTTAGCGGTAGATGTCTCTGCAAACAATATCAAACAACAGTTAATTCAACATCACCCGTTAGTGCCGTTTAGCCCCAGTGCGTTTATTGGCGATCACGCCAGTTTTGCGATTGAATGGTTACCTGCGGCTAACCGTGATGGGCAAGCAAGTGCGCCATTTCAACTTGATGCGTTAGTTGCTGAACCGATGGCTGATGATCAGGTTTTAGTTCTAGAGTTAGCAGAATTACAACGTTTTTGGCGTTTACCAGTACGTTATTTCTTTAACCGTCGTCTTAAAGTGTATTTTGAAGCGCCAATGGGGTTATTAGAAGATGATGAGCCGTTTGTTCTTAACGGGTTGGAAAGCTATTTAATTCGCGATCAGTTATTGGAATTATTATTAGATGCCAAGTTAAAAAATGATGATCTTGATGTCATTTATCATCAGTTTGCCGCTGAACAACGGGCTGCGGGTACTTTACCTGTGGCGGCATTTGGTGATCTTGATTTAGCGGCTAGTCGCCAAGCGGTGGCGAATTTAACTGATGTGATTGAGCCATTAATTCATGCACCATTAGCGGATCAAGAAGTGGCGATCACGGTGCAGGTAGCTCAGCATAATGTTGTTTTACAAGGCTGGCTCAAGCAGCGTTATCAGTCAGGTCTTTTACGTTACCGTACTGGCAAAATTCGTCCACAAGATCTGCTAACGGCTTGGCTTGATCATTTATGTTTGGCTATATCGGTGCCTGAAACTCAACAGGTTACCCATATCATTGGTACTGATAAGCAGTTTGAATTACAAATTATTGAACCGCAGCAAGCGCTAGCTTATTTACAGCAGTTGATTGAACTGTATTACCAAGGTTTAAATCAACCGTTAGCCTATTTTCCTAAAACTGCGATGGCAGCCATACAAGCCCATATTGGCCGTGATGGTAGTTGGAAGAGTGATGAAGAAACCGAACAAAAAGCCCTGACAAAAATGGCTGAATGTTTTAACGATGGTTACTTGTTTGCAGGGGAAGGTAGTGATGATTATATTCAGCGAGTATGGCCGCAGTGGAATGATGATGTGGCACAAGAAGCGAATCAATTAGCGGCATTGGTGTTACAAGCTGTGGTGGTGAACAGTAAAGAAATTAAGCCAGAATAATGCGGTAGTGAAGTAGTGTGGCCGCCAGCAAATCATTGTTAGTTGTAGGGTGTTCGCTGTGCGGCCACAGGTCCAGAGGTGACCAAGTTTCTGGCGCTGATACTAACTAACCACCGTCGTATAAACCGTGAGTAAGTTCTCACAATATAGGAACACAACAGAATATTAGGTGCCAATATTTACTTATAAGTGTTGGGTCACATAATAACGAGCCAAATTACTGAAATTGAAAACTATCAGGCTAGTGCTGTTGTTACATATAGCAACCATGGGATGAGTAACATAATGGCGACTGAAGTACTAACAACGGATGACGTACTAACGAATATTCTGCAACCAATGACGTTTCCATTGCATGGTACGCGTTTGATCGAAGCATCAGCAGGCACCGGTAAGACCTTTACCATCGCAAGTTTGTATTTACGGTTATTGTTAGCGCATGGTAGTGAGGCGACGCGTCATCAACAGCAATTGACCGTAGATCAAATTTTGGTGGTAACTTTCACAGAAGCGGCGACGGCAGAATTACGTGATCGTATTCGTGCCCGTATTCATGATGCGCGGTTAGCGTTTAGTCGTGGTGTTAGCCACGATCCTGTTATTGCGCCGTTATTAAATGAATATCCAGATCATAAATTAGCCGCAACCCTACTCTTACAAGCCGAACGGCAGATGGATGAAGCCGCGATTTATACTATCCATGGTTTTTGTCAACGAATGCTGACTCAAAATGCGTTTGAATCAGGCAGTCGATTTAATAATGAATTTGTGACTGATGAAAGCCAATTAAAAAAGTTGGTGGTTGCAGATTATTGGCGTAGTAATTTTTATCACTTGCCGCCAGCTCTGGCGCATGAGGTTCGTGAAATTTGGTCTGCACCAACTAAATTATTAAAAGAAATTGGCAATAGTTTAACTGGTGCGCCAGTGCGATTATCCGTGGTGGCGATGACTGAATCGTTAGAACAATTACACCAGCAAAATATTGTGCGGATTGATGAAGTAAAAGCGTTGTGGCGTCAGCATCAAGCAGATATTGAAGCTTTAATTGCTAATTCTGGTATCAATAAACGCAGTTATACCAAAAAAAGTTTACCCAATTGGATTGAGCAAGTCAGTGCATGGGCTGCGCAACCTACTGTTGGTTATGAACTGCCTGATAATTTGATTCGCTTCCATCAGCAGACATTAATTGAAAAAACGGCCAAAGGTGATGCGCCTGAGCATGCGGTTTTTAATGTTATTGCTGAACTGTTAGATAATCCGGCTAACTTGCGTGAGCCACTATTAGCCCATGCAATTGAGCATTGTCGTCAATTATTGGCTGACGCTAAAGCGCGTAAAGGGTGGTTATCATTTGATGACTTGCTGACGCAGTTAGGCGCTGCAATTGATAATGATGTTGATGATCTACTCGCAAGTAAAATTCGAGCCCAATATCCGGTGGCGATGATTGATGAATTCCAAGATACCGATCCATTGCAATACGGTATTTTTAGTGATGTTTACCGCCATCATCCTGAATGTGGTTTGTTTATGATCGGTGATCCTAAGCAGGCTATTTATGCCTTTCGTGGCGCCGATATTTTCACGTATATTCAAGCCCGTCGCCAAGTTACTGATCACTATACATTAGCGACTAACTGGCGCTCGACAGCCAATATGATTGCTGCGGTTAATAGCGTGTTTCAACAGCCAGATAGTCCGTTTATTTATGATCAAGATATTGAATTCTTAGCGGTTGATCATAGTCCTAAAGCGGCTCAACGTAGCTGGTGGTTAAATGGTGAAGCACAACATGCATTGACGTTTTGGTTACAAGATAGCCCTGACGGTAAGCCAATAACTAAAGGTAATTATCAAGCGACAATGGCCGCAGCTACAGCGGCACAAATTCAACATATTCTGACTCAATCACAACAGCACCAAGCGTACTTTTTAGATGGTGAACAGCAACATGCGATTGCTGCGGGTAATATTGCGGTATTAGTACGTACTGGTACTGAAGGGCACTTAGTGCGTGAAGCATTATCCAAACAAGGCATTGCCAGTGTTTATTTGTCTAACCGTGATAGTGTTTTTTCAACCTCAGAAGCAGCCGATATTCAACGGTTATTGCAAGCGGTATTAACCCCTGAAGATGATCGTATATTACGTGCAGCATTGGCTTCAGGATTATTTGCACGTACTGCGATTGAACTCGATCAACTCAATAATGATGAGAATGAATGGGAAATTGCGGTTAATAGTTTTAAGCAATATCGTCAGCAGTGGCAAAAACGCGGTGTAATGCCAATGTTGCGCAGTGTGATGGCGAAAAATCAAATTGCGGAGCGCTTATTAGCCGAAGATGGCGGTGAACGTAAATTGACTGATTTGCTGCATATTGGTGAGTTATTGCAACAGGCAAGTCAGACGCTAGACAGTGATTATGCTCTATTGCGCTGGCTAGCTGAACATGTAGCAGAACCAAACGGTAATGCTGATGATCAAGTGATGCGGTTAGAATCAGAACGTAATTTGGTGCAGATTGTTACCATTCACAAATCAAAAGGTTTGGAATACGACTTAGTCTTTATGCCGTTTGTGTGCAGTTACCGTGAAGTTGATAGCAAAGGCGAAGTTAAATATCACGATGAAGTGGATAACATCACGGTACTCGATATTGCGAAACAAGCGCCAGCAATAGAAAAAGCTGATAAAGAACGATTAGCTGAAGATCTACGCCTAATTTATGTGGCATTAACCCGTGCAGTTTATGGGTGTTATGTCGGTATGGCACCAATTCGTAATGGTCGTAGCACCAAAGAACCAACGGGGTTGCATCGCTCGGCAATGGGGCATTTAGTGCAGAATGGCCAAGCTGGTGGTGTGGCAGCACTTGAATTAGCCTTAGCTAAGCTCTGTGAAGCCCAAATTGCAATTACGGTCGCTGAGCCGCCACAGCTTGCTGATGTTCAATGGCAGCCTCAAGATGAAGTAACTGAGGCCTTGATTAAACGCCCATTTTCAACCTCATTGGAACGTAATTGGTGGATGACCAGTTATTCTAATTTAGTCAAACAAGGCCATCAAACCGCCCATGATAGTAGTTTAGATTTGCCTGGATTTGATATTGATTCGGTGCAAAATGTCACCGAAGAGAGTGATGATGGCGAGTTAGAATTAGAGCCGCAATATTCTATTTATACTTTTCCACGTGGTGCGCGCCCTGGTACTTTTTTACATACTGTGTTTGAAGAAATTGACTTTACTGCTGCGGTTGATTGTCCTGAAACGGTTGCGAAACTAACCGAATTACTGCAACTAGAAAATTATGAATTAGCGTGGTTACCTGTGTTGCAGCAGTTAATTCAGGATGTATTAACTTGTGCGCTTGATGGTGATACGTTGCGGTTGGCGGATAAAACAGCGTCGCAACGATTAACGGAAATGGAATTTTTATTGCCGATTGAGATTTTACAAGCAGTGGCACTTAATAAGATCATTGCAAAACATGATCCGCTATCAGCTAAAGCCGGAGAGTTAGGCTTTGCAACCGTGAGTGGAATGCTAAAAGGCTTTATTGATTTGGTGTTTGAGCATCAAGGTAAATATTATGTTTTAGACTGGAAATCAAATTATCTTGGTGATGATCCGCAAGTGTATCGAGGTGAGCAATTGAAAACCGCGATGCGTGAACACCGTTATGATTTGCAATATCAAATCTATGCGTTGGCATTGCAACGTTTTCTGCGCAGTCGTATACCTAATTACAGCTATGAGACCCATTTTGGTGGGGTGTATTACTTGTTTTTACGCGGCATTCAGGCGGGGAGTGACAGTGGTATTTTTTATGCGCGCCCAAGTGAACAATTACTTGATGATTTGGATTTATTGATGAAAGGAGCGCTACCGCATGCTTAAGCGTTTACAAAAGCTCACTCAACAGGGTGGATTACGGCAGCTTGATTATCAGTTTGCTAAATTTGTGGCGTTACACAGTCCGCAATCGCAACAGGATTTGGCGGCACTAATGGCTGCGTTAGTGAGTTATGAATTAGGCAAAGGCCATGTGTGTATTCAATTAGATCAATTGCGCGAGCAGCACTTATTTGGTTTATCCAGCCGATTATCGGTAGCGTTAGTTGATGGCTTACCTGAATTAACCCAATGGGCGTCATTATTAGCGCAATTTGATGTGGTAGCGAATGTTCAATCACAAGGCTTACAAGCGAGTCCTTTGGTGTTTGATCATGGTCGTTTATACCTTAATCGTTATTGGCAATTTGAACAAACTGTTGCAACACGGATAGTGGAAATGGCGACTAATCAAGGTCAAGTAAGTGATGATACGCAGTGGCAAGGCCAACAACTGAGCCTGATGCATCAAGCGTTAAATGATTTATTTCAGCCAAGTTATGGTCATTTATATCACGCTTTGCAAGGTGTCACTGATAGCCAGCAACGCCAACAACTAACCTGTGATTTTTTGAATATTGTCAAGCCACTGCAGCTTGATTGGATGGCGATTGATAGCGTATTACAACAAGCGCAGCAAATAACAGATTTACAGCCATTAGACAGTTTAGTACCAACGACGAGCTGCTTAAATTGGCAAAAAGTGGCTGCAGCAATGGCATTAACGCGTCAGTTTGCAGTGATCTCTGGCGGGCCGGGTACAGGTAAAACCACCACTGTAGCTAAATTATTGGCGGCGTTAGTGATGCAAGCTAATGGTGAACATAAACCGAATATTATGTTGGTGGCACCGACAGGTAAAGCCGCAGCCCGATTAACGGAATCGATTGGTTCGGCCATCAAATCATTGGCTGTACCACAGGTGATTAAAGATTTAATCCCAACTCAATCAAGTACATTACACCGTTTACTGGGTTCGATCCCAAATCGGGTTGAGTTTAGGCATCATAAAGATAACCCGTTGCACCTTGATGTGCTGGTTGTTGATGAAGCTTCTATGGTCGATTTACCGATGATGGCGCGATTATTAGACGCGATGCCACAAGGGGCTAAATTAATTTTATTGGGTGACCGAGATCAATTAGCCTCTGTTGAAGCGGGAGCAGTGCTAGGCGATATCTGTTCTTTTTCAACCCAAGGCTACAGTGCCCAGCAAGGATTGCTATTAAGTCAGCTAACAGGATTTGATCTACACTCAAATAATATTGGTTTAAGTGTGGTGACAGACTGTTTGTGCATGCTACAAAAGAGTTACCGTTTCCATGCATTATCGGGTATTGGTCAGTTAGCTAAAGCGATAAATCAAGGTAAACCAGCACTGGTAAATAAAGTTTGGCAACAAGGGTTTAAAGATATTCACCATTATCCATTAGGTGGTGAAACGTACGTTGCTATGATTAATCAAGTAGTGACGTTTTATCTTGATTATCTTGATGCAATAAAAAGCGATAAAACACCCGCTGAAGTATTAAAAGCATTTGCGAATGTCAGATTGTTATGTGCCTTACGTGAAGGTGACTTTGGTGTGGTCGGTTTAAATCAACGGATTGAAAAAGAATTGACCCATCGAGGTCGAATTTCACCCAATGATGAAACATGGTATGTCGGTCGTCCGATTATGATCACCCGTAATGATCACGCATTAGGATTATTCAACGGTGACATTGGCATGACGATGCTAGAGCCAGAAATAGATCCTGATAGTGGACGACGTCGATTACGGGTTTATTTTGAAATGCCTGACGGTACTATTCGCGGTATTTTACCGAGTCGTATTCCTGAACATGAAGTGGTGTATGCGATGACGATCCATAAATCACAAGGATCGGAATTTGATGATACGTTAATGGTGTTACCTGCGGAGTACACACCTATTTTAACCCGTGAATTAATTTATACCGGTATTACCCGTGCCAAGTCGCGTTTGTACCTGTACGCACCAATGGATATTATTACTAAAAGTGTCCAAGTTCGAACTGAACGTGCCAGTGGGTTAGCACAATTATTAGTGTAATGTTATTGGTTATCTTTGAGCGAACAATGCCAGTATTAATGCTGGCATTGTATTTTTTAGCGTGACATTATTTTTTGAATTGATCCAACAACCAATAACTATGAGGATCGGCTGGGGTAACATGTGGTCCGGTCATAATGAAGGTTGAGACAATATTAATTAATACGACAATGACGGCGAGATAACAGGCTAATTTACCGATATTCTTAATACGGTGATTGGCGGTGTTTTTTTCTTGTCGCCAAAGACATAACAATACGGCTACCCCGACAATTGTCATAACAAAAATAACAAAAGCCCATGTGTAATAATGCATACCGAGTAAGGGGCTTCCATAGCCAGGATCATTTGGCAATAAGTGGAGTGACACTTGACGTAGTGCTGCTATTGCACCAAATAATGCACCCAATAAAATAATACCGTAATGGGGCTGTTGAGGACCAAAACGAATATTCAGCATAAAGCCAAACATCACCATCATAAACCCTATGCGTTGTAACAGACATAAAGGGCACGGTAATTCATGAAAGACTAATTGAATAATTGAGCCCATTGCAAGAATAGCGGTGATCCCAAGTAAACCTAAAATATTGAGTCGATTAATAAGTTGATTGTTCATAGAATACTTAAATTGAGATCGGCAGAGTGTATACAATGTGATGCTTTAGCAAAATAGAGCCAGCAATGAATGTTAGTGCAAACATGGCATAACTCAGTTTTCTTTTGCCTTTAAGTGCAGTTAACATTGTTATTAATATGAGACAGAACACAAAAATACACAGCATGAATATTAATAGCCCTTTTTTGAATAAAAATACAGTTATTGTAGTATACCTTATGCGTATTTATTGGTAACAGACTTATATTTAAAGTAAAAATAAAATAATAAAAAACGCCAGCATATTGAGACATAAGCTGGCGTTGGTAAGTGTGTTTTTATATTAGTTAATTAAATAACCAATAGCTAACAGGGTTATCTGGACATTGGTAAGGACCACATTCAATAAATGTCGATGCCACGTTAACGACAACAGCAAAAATAGCCAGTAAGCATACAAACTTACCAAACCTACTCATTTTATAATCAGTGTTATTCCAGCTTTTATTCCATAGTAGCTGTAATACAGCAACACCTACGATGGTAAGACAAAAGATAATAAATGCCCAAGTATAATAATGAATACCAAATATCGGACTACCAAATCCTGGCGTACCTGGAATGACGTGTAATGACACTTGACGTAATGCTGTCGCAGCACCAAAGAGTGCGCCGATGATTAATACGCCATAGTGGCGTTGTTGGGGCCCATAAATGACGTTAAGCATAAAACCAAACATCACCATCATGAAGCCTAAGCGTTGTAATAAACATAGGGGACACGGTAATTCATTGAGTACAACTTGAAGTACAGATCCCATTAATAAAACGAAGGTGATTCCTAATAGGCCTAACGTATTGAGTAGTGCAACATTTTTATTATTCATGCATCCCCCTTAAAGTAAAATAGACAAGGGATCTGTTGCATGGTGATGGAACCAATACAGTCCCAAAACAACAGTGATAGCGAAAATAATATAACTGGCACTTTTTTTTCCTGTAAACGCGCAGAGCATTGCAACGAGTACAAGTAGAAATAATAAACTCATCATAAGAAATTATTTAACCTTTCTTTTGTATGTTATGTATAGTAATTATTGTTGTTACATTTAGGTGACCAACTTTAAAACTACCACACATTACTGAATAGTGAATTAACACTTTGTTACAAATTTGAGGTTTATTAATTTATATTTGTTATGAGTATTTTAGATCGACGTTGATAATTGTAGAGATCTTTTTTTATTACAGGTAATTGTTCGATGTCGCATTCATAAAATCCTTGTTCACGAAACCAATGTACACTGCGGGTGGTAAGGACAAATATTTTATCAATACCAGTATCGCGAGCTTGTTGACATAATTTATTGAGTAATAACACGCCTCGGTCACCGTCTCTAAAATCAGGATGAATCGCAACACAAGCCATTTCTGCCATTTTTTCATCAGGATAAGGGTAAAGAGCGGCACAACCAATAATAAGATTATCAAGTTCAATGACGGTAAAAAGGGTAATTTCACGTTCTAGTTGTTCACGAGAACGGCGAACTAAAATGCCTTCAGCTTCTAATGGTTGAATCAAATCTAGAATTCCACCAATATCATTAATGTTAGCGCGACGTATTTTCTCTGCGTTTGACATCACAATCTGAGTGCCAATTCCGTCAAGTGAAAACAGTTCCTGAATGAGTGCCCCATCTTGTTTATAGCTCAATAAGTGGCTGCGAGGTACGCCAGCATGACAAGCAGTAATTGCACCTCGAAGAAAGCGACCTGTACCTGATTGTTGTTCATCATGATCGATCAGTTGTTGTAATACCTGTTCTGCGTCATGCGGTAATAACTCTGAAATAATGTCATTGTTGTTATCAATAACCCCTTGCTCTGAACAAAAGCCAATTAATTTATCAGCCCGTAATCGAATCGCTACCTGAGTGGCAATTTCTTCTGAGGTGAGGTTAAAACATTCACCGGTGACCGAACTGGCGATAGGGCCAAGTAATACAATCGATCCTTGTTCTAATTGGCTGGTTATGGCGTTGTTATTGATTCGGCGTATTTTACCACTATGACAAAAATCAATGCCGTCATCGATTCCCAGTGGTTGCGCAATAATGAAGTTACCACTGATAACATTGATTTGAGATCCCGCCATCGGGGTATTATTGAGACCCATTGAAAAGCGAGCGGTGATATCCAGTTGAAGTTGCCCAGCGGCCTGTTTCGCTATCTCTAGACTGTGTGCATCAGTGATTCTGATCCCTTTGTGATAAGGACTATCATAATGTTGCTGCTCTAAGAGGGTGGTTATTTGTGGTCGAGCGCCATACACCATTACAATATGAATACCTAAACTGTGTAGTAATGCTATATCGTTAACTATGTTGGCAAAGTTGGGATCAGCAATGGCTTCACCCCCAACCATGATCACCATGGTTTTTCCTACGTGGGCATTTAAGTAAGGGGCTGACTGACGAAATCCTTTCACTAAAGGGGTCTTACGTGTATTCACAAGCGATATCCATATCAATGTTTAATTTATAACCAATAAATTAAATCAATTATGTGGTTTGCGCAGCATTTAAATGTGATTTTTCCGAAATTAGTAATAATCATTATCTGTGCTTAAATATTCATATTAGCTATTGCGGGGATTTATGTGTAATCGCTTATTATGTGAGTTGTAGTTTGGTTGTGAAGGGCATTTTTAAAAGCGTAGTCACCATTTTATTTATATGAAGAACAAGCATTTATTAGATGATAATTACGATGTTATTGGACGGGAGTTTAACGCTTACAGTATATTTCATTCTTTCAATGGAACTTTTGTTCGCCACTCTTAGTCTTAGATCTTTTGATAGCGTTATGTCATTTGTCTGTAGATTCTTTTAAATAATTACTTATTTTTAGATGGTGTTTGTTAGTATTGGCATCCGTTTACTGCTTTTATGAAAGTAAGCGAGTTATCACTTTTACATTTTTATAAAACTTTTATAGGCTTATCTATCGTGTTACGTAAAGCAACAGTTGCAATGATTCTTTTTAGCTTGGTGGGGTGTTCATCTCCAGAGAGTACAACAACGGAAAAACCGAGCTTAGCGACAGCTGGTAATCCGTTAGCACATCAATATTTAGGTCAGCATTTTGATCATGTGTTAAATAAAGTTTCACAGGTTGAATCAACTAAAGCACATGATTACAGTACGTTTGCTCCACAAGCTAAAATGGTAACTTCGCGTTCATCGTCAATGGCGCGTAAATTTGAGCCACTGTATAACCAAGTAGAAAATTGGGCTAAGCATAGTGGTAACCCAAGCACATTAGCTAAATATGGCATTCAGGCCGCACAAATGGGTGGTGCTAATGGTGAAGGCAATGTGATGTTTACGGGCTATTATTCGCCAGTGATTGAATTACGCCATAAACCAACCAGTGTTTTCCGTTACCCAATTTATGCAATGCCAACATGTAAAGGCCGCTGTCCTTCACGTGAACAAATTTATAATGGTGCGCTAGCAGGTAAAGGGTTAGTGCTGGGCTACAGTAAATCCATGCTTGATGTATTTATGATGGAAGTACAAGGCAGTGGTTTTGTTCATTTTGAAGATAATAACCAGCTGCAATATTTTGGTTATGCAGGTAAAAATGGCCACCGTTACGTCAGTATTGGCCGTGTGTTAATTGACCGTGGTGAAGTGCCTAAATCAAAGATGTCACTGCAAGCGATTCAAAACTGGGTCGCTAACCATAGTGAAAGTGAAGTACGTGAACTATTAGAGCAAAATCCATCTTATGTTTTTTTCTCCCCACGTAAAACATTAGATGTTAAAGGCAGTGCAGGTATTCCGTTATTAGCCAATGCAGCTGTTGCGGCTGATCGTAAATACATTCCTATGGGATCAGTATTATTAGCAGAAGTACCACAGCTAGACGCAAAAGGTAACTGGACAGGTAAGCATGTATTACGCTTATTATTAGCACTTGATACTGGCGGTGCTGTGAAGAAAAATCACTTGGATTTATATCATGGAATGGGGGCAAAAGCGGGTACTGATGCTGGTCACTATAAGCATTTTGGTCGTGTTTGGCGTTTAGGTCTGAAAGGAACGGCAACTCAAGATCCGTGGTTAATGCCAAGATAAGAGCGATAGTTAAAGAGATCGCCACGGTGATCTCTTTGCTCTGACTGGACAATTGTTTTGAGAGTGCGTATAAAAACGCACTCTTTGTTTATCCACCTCAAGCAGTGTAGAACCAGTATGCGTGAATTAGATACCCCAGCATCCGATAGTTATAACCAACGTTTTGGCGGCACTCGTCGTTTATATGGCAACAGTGAAGTTGAAATCCTTCGTGCTGCACATGTGTGTGTGGTTGGTATTGGTGGTGTTGGCTCATGGGCTGCAGAAGCGTTAGCGCGATCTGGTGTTGGTGAGCTAACTTTAATTGATATGGACGATGTCTGTGTAACTAATATCAATCGTCAAATTCATGCGCTGACTGGCACTATTGGTCAAAGCAAAATTGAAGTAATGGCCGCGCGTATTCAATTAATTAACCCAGACTGTAAAGTTAATTTAATTGATGATTTTATTAGTCCTGAAAACCAAGCACAGTATTTATCAAAAGAATTTGATTATGTATTGGATGCGATTGATAGCCTTAAAGCAAAAGCCGCATTATTGGCATATTGTAAAAGTAATAAAATTAAAGTTATTACCATTGGTGGCGCTGGTGGACAAACAGATCCTACTCAAATTCAAGTCACTGATTTAACTAAAACGATTCAAGATCCATTGGCTAGAAAATTACGTGAAACATTGCGTCACCACCATAACTTCACTAAAAATGCTAAGCGTAAATTTGGGATTGATTGTGTTTATTCCACTGAGCATTTGAAATATCCCCAAGCAGATGGTTCTGTGTGTGCGATAAAAGCGACGGCTGAAGGGCCTAAACGTATGGATTGTGCCAGTGGTTTTGGTGCTGCAACTGTTGTAACGGCAAGTTTTGGTTTTGTTGCTGTGGCGCATATTATTAAGAAATTGATTGAAAAACATCGTCAATAATATGTCGTCTCTACGATAATAAAGACAAAAAAGCGGATCATCATTGGAATCCGCTTTTTTGTATCTAACTGGCAAGAAGAGGCGTTAAGTCGGTGGAATATTAGTGCGCAAGTTGTTTTATTTGTTCGACAATCGCTTTTAAACCATTGCCGCGTGAAGGGCTTAGGTGGGTAATTAGACCTAAGTTATCAAAGTAGGTATCGATATCAAAAGCGTTAATTTCTGCCGCTGTTTTACCATCATAAGCGGCTAATACTAAAGTAATTAAGCCTCGTACAATACGTGCATCTGAATCAGCGATAAAGTAATAGTGTTCATCAACAACTTGATGATGTAACCACACTTGTGATTCACAACCGCTGATTTTAAGTTGATCTTGCTTATAGCTGTCATCCAGTTGTGGCAGTTTCTTACCAAGTTGAATAACGTTACGGTAGCGATCTTCCCATCCCGTTGCGATTTGCATTTGGGCAATAATATCAGTGGTGGTGATCTCAGAGCCAAAAGGGTGCTGAGGAAGCGTCATAGTGGTGGTCATGTTGTTTTCCTTGGCTGTAACTATAATAAATCACAGGCTTTATGTAGCGCTGCAATAAATCGCGCGACATCTTGTTGATCATTATAAAGGGCTAATGATACTCGTAATGTTCCTGTTAAGCCTAGCGCATCTAACATTGGATGAGCACAATGGTGGCCAGCACGCAGGGCAATATGCTGTTGGTCAAGTAATGTGGCTATATCTTGATGATGAACCCCATCGACAATAAAAGAAAATAAGCTTGCGTGAGGCTGAAGGCCAATAATACGTAGCCCGTCAATATCCTGAATACCGTCTAAGGCTTGTTGACGTAAATCGGCAATGTGTTGTTCTGCGCCTTGACGGTCAATACTTTGTAACCAGTCAATGGCTGCTGCAAGCGCTAAGCTACCAGCAACATTGGGGGTACCCGCTTCAAATTTCCCCGGTAAACCCGCATAGCTAGTGCCATTAAATGAGACTTTATCGACCATTTTTCCACCGCCATGCCAGGGTGGCATCGCTTCAAGTAGTGCTTGTTTACCATAAAGTGCTCCAATACCTGCTGGCGCATAAATTTTGTGCCCTGAGAAGACATAGAAATCGGCATCAAGTGCTTGCACATCCACAGGTTCATGTGCAATCCCTTGCGCTCCATCAACAACGACTACTGCACCATACTGGTGAGCTGCTGCTATCATTGATTCAATTGGATTGCGAGTACCGGTAACATTCGTGATATGAGCAACAGCAACAATTTTGGTTTTATTCGACAATAAACGCAGATAAGCATCAATATCTAATGTGCAATCCTGACGCATTGGAATTTTAATGACGTTAGCGCCGGTTTGTTCTGCGACCATTTGCCAAGGCACGATATTGGCATGGTGTTCAAGTTCACTGACTAAAATCTCATCTCCTGCTTGTAAATGAGTGCGAGCGTAGGTTTGTGCAATAAGATTTAAAGCTTCAGTTGCACCACGCGTCCAGATGATTTCTTTTGGGCTGGCTGCACCAATAAAGTGTTGCACTGTGGCACGTGCTTGTTCAAAAGCGAAGGTTGCATTGGCGGTTAAGCTATGGCTACCACGATGGACATTGGCATTATAACCACGGTAATAATGAGTTAGCGTATCGATAACAATCGCAGGTTTTTGAGCCGTGGCTGCGCTGTCTAAATAAACCGCTCGCGGTGCGACATCTGAATGTTGCAAGGCTGGAAATTGGGTTTGAATTTGTTTGATATCGAATGGTATGGTCATAGCTAGTCACATTACAGAAATTTGAATTATCGATGATGCTAATAAATGCGAGGAAGAGCAAGTGTTGCGGTGATTTTAAACCAATAAAAAAATAGCACTGCGTTGGGGCGCAGTGCTAACAATTACTTTGACGCATAAGTCAAAATACAGGAAGTAAAGAGGTAGATAACTACCGATCCGGCAGGATCCGGACAATATGCAAACACAACATCGTAATGTCAATTCAGCGGTTAGCCAGAGGGCAAAACACAAAATGTTCATTGACACTACGGAACGAATGATAGGGTTTATATAGCACTTAAACAATGGACAATTTATAATGTTTGAGATGAAAAAAACTAATGCATTAGAGAGCCTCGAAAAGTATGTCAAGACGTTTACCGCCACTTAATTCATTGAAGGTATTTGAAGCTGCCGCAAGGCATTTAAGTTTCACACGTGCAGCTGAAGAACTGTTTGTTACTCAAGCCGCAGTTAGCCATCAAATTAAAGCCTTAGAGGAATTTTTAGGGTTAAAGTTATTCCGTCGTCGCAATCGTTCATTGCTGCTAACTGAAGAAGGGCAAAGCTATTTTCTTGATATTAAAGATATCTTTTCATCCATTTCAGATGCGACTGATAAGGTCTTAGAAAGAGGCTCTAAAGGTGCATTAACCATTAGTTTACCTCCTAGTTTTGCTATTCAATGGCTAGTGCCAAGATTAACCGATTTTAATGAGCAACACCCTGAAATAGACGTCCGTATAAAAGCGGTTGATCTTGACGAAGGTTCATTAACTGATGATGTTGATGTAGCAATTTATTACGGTAGAGGTAATTGGTCGGGGTTACGTGCGGATAAACTGTATCAAGAATTTATGATGCCAGTATGCTCACCGATGTTATTAGTTGGTAGCAAACCATTACGTACTATCGATGATTTAAAGCTACACACACTTTTACATGATACTTCTCGTAAAGAGTGGAAGAACTATGTGCGTCATTATGATGTGAAAGACGTTAATGTTAACCAAGGGCCGATATTTAGTCATTCGACCATGGTATTGCAAGCAGCAGCTCACGGCCAAGGTATTGCATTAGGAAATAATGTATTGGCGCAACCGGAATTAGAAGCAGGACGATTAGTGTGTCCGTTTGATGAAATTCTGGTGAGTAAAAATGCATTTTATTTTGTGTGTCAGGAAAAACAAGCAGACACTGGTCGTATTCAAATTTTCCGCGATTGGATTTTAAATAAAGCCCGCAAAGAGCAAGAGGATATGCCTGATGTCATTGAAGAAGTGTGAATATCTACTTGATGGCCCTGATGCTGAACATGCTATAGCGACATTTTTATTTGCTCATGGTGCAGGTGCTGGGATGGATCATGCCTTCATGACGACGGTTGCACAGGGGTTAGCGGCACATAATATTCAAGTAGTGCGGTTTAATTTTCCTTATATGATCAAACGTGCAGAGGATGGTAAAAAGCGTCCGCCAGATCGCCAACCTAAATTATTACTCGATTTTCAAACCCATATCGAACAGTTTGATAATGGCAAGTTAGTCATTGGTGGTAAATCAATGGGAGGACGAATGGCGAGTTTGATGGTGACGGATATTGCAGCCCAAACACCTCTAGTTAATAACTGTGCGGCGAAAGTTCGCGGTGTTGCTTGTCTTGGATTTCCTTTCCATCCGCCTGCAAAGCCTGAAAATTATCGCGGTGATCATCTTGCAACCACCACGATCCCTACTCTTATTTTACAAGGTGAACGCGATACCTTTGGGGTGCGCAGTGAAGTCGAGCAGTGGCCTTTTTCCGCTCAAGTGCATTATCAATTTTTAGCTGATGGTGATCACGGCTTTAAACCACGTAAAGCATCAGGTCATACTGAAGCTGAAAATATTACTATTGCAATCGAAGCCTTAGCGGCCTTTATTAAAAATTGTGTTGATAGTGAAGTAGCATAGTTAGAGGTGTACTCATGACGGTTGAATTAACCGCGAAACAGCGTCAACAATCACGATTAATGCTGATGTTTGCTGCTTGCAGTGGTGTAGTAATGGTGGCTTTAGGAGCCTTTGCTGCTCATGGATTAAGCCACCGCTTAGCACCGCACTTACTCGATGTGTTTAAAGTTGGGGTTCAATATCAAGCGTGGCATACCTTAGCATTATTAGGTTGTGGAATATTGTCACGCTTTTTGCCATCAAAAGCGTTATCATACGCGGCGCTGTTTTTTGTCATCGGTATAATTTGCTTTAGCGGCAGTTTATATGCCTTGGCTTTAACTGGCATTAAATGGTTTGGTCCCATCACCCCGATGGGCGGAATATGTTTTATTATTGGCTGGGTGATGCTTGCAATAGCCACCTGGCGTTCAGCTTGAGGGTTCCAACGTGAATCAAGTTTTATTGTACTGTCGTCCTGGCTTTGAAAAAGAATGTGCCGGAGAGGTTCAAGACAAAGCAAATACGCTGGAATTGTTTGGTTTCCCTCGGGTGAAAAACAATTCAGGTTATGTGTTATTTGAGTTTTACCAAGCAGGTGATGCAAATAAATTCATTCAATTGCAGCCATTTTCGCAATTGATTTTTGCTCGTCAAATGTTTGCAACATCAGCAATGCTAACAGGTTTACCAACAGAAGATCGTATTTCACCTATTTTAGATGCCATTAGTGAAGACTTTCCTATTTGTGGTGATTTACGTATTGAAACCCCTGATACTAATGAAGCGAAAGAACTGTTGAAGTTCTGCCGTAAATTTACGGTGCCACTACGTCAAGCAATGCGTAAGCGTAATATTTTATACGTTAAAGATAACCACAAAAAGCCAGTATTACACGTGTGCTTTATTGCCCCTGGTTGTTGTTTTGTTGGTTATTCTTACCCACAAAATAACTCACAGTTCTTTATGGGTATTCCACGTCTGAAATTCCCTGCAGATGCGCCAAGCCGTTCAACGTTGAAATTAGAAGAAGCATTTCACGTGTTTATTCCTCGTGAGGAGTGGGATGAGCGTTTAGCGCCGGGTATGTGGAGTGTTGACTTAGGTGCCTGTCCTGGTGGTTGGACGTATCAATTAGTGAAGCGTTCGATGTTTGTTCATGCGATTGATAACGGTACTATGGCGCAAAGCTTAATGGATACCGGTCAAGTTAAATATCATGCAGTTGATGGTTTTAAATATGAGCCTGCACGTAAGAATATTACGTGGATTGTATGTGACATGATTGAAAAACCCGCTCGTGTAGCGCACCTTATTGGTGAATGGTTAATCAAAGCATGGGCCAAAGAAGCTATTTTTAACCTTAAGCTGCCAATGAAAGGTCGTTATGACGAAGTGCTACAAGATATTGAAAATCTAAAAGTACTGCTGATTAAAAACGGCGTGAAGTTTAAGCTGCAAGCGAAACATTTGTATCATGACCGTGAAGAAATTACGGTGCATATTCAACGCTTAGATAATCGCTCTGCATATTAATTTGCAGGTAGTGTAGCGAATGATTATTAACGCCATCCTTTTGAGGGTGGCGTTTTTTTTAGCACTAGTATTTATACATTATTAATTCTGAGTGGCATCGTGATAACGAATATCTTGTAAATTAAAGCCAAGTTCTAAATCAGTCTTTAGGCTTGCCACTGCTTTGGATGCACGAGCTGTCTCTTCATTACCGGTGATTTTTTTTTGCCATTTAGGGGCAAGATCAGTAGCAGTGAGAATCGCGTCAAGATTAGGGTAGAGGCTTAATAACTCCACTGCCGCTTTAGGACCAATACCGGCAACACCCGGGATTTTACTGGAACTAATGCCTGCTAATCCCCAATAGTCAGTTAATAACTGTGGCTTAACACCATATTCTTTTTCAATAAAAGGGCTATCAAGCCAGCGTTGTTGAAAATAATCACGAATACGTAACGTCGGTTGTAGTAACTGACAATAGCCTTTGTCAGTTGAAACAATAGTGACCTGTTCACTGCGAGAGGCGACTTTTAATGCCAAGGTTGCCACTAAATCATCGGCTTCATCACCATCAGATAATAGTGAATCAATGCCCATTGTCATAAATGCATCTTGAATGCTATCCATACCCGCTAATAATTCTGGTGGCATCGGTTTACGACCTTCTTTGTAGTGTGGCAGTAATTCTGCTCGCCAACCTCGGTCATCACTATTATGGTCAAACACTGCCACAATATGGCTCGGTTCCGTGCTATTAATTATTTTCTGTAATGCCTGACAACATACTCTTGCGGTGTTGTCGACATCGGGTTGCCCCGGTTGCGCGGCATGAACACGGCGAATAAGGTTTAATGCATCAATAATAACAAGGTGAATAGCCATAAATAAATTCTATGTAGATGAATAAAAGGAGCACTAAGGCTCCTTATTGTACGCAAAACTGTAATCAAATAACGATATTATTTTGACTGTTCGTGGCTATTAACGATTTCATAACACGGCTCATATTTACTGCCGGGCAATTTCATGCGTTGTTGTTCCACAAAATTTTTGAGGAGTTTATCCATGCGTTGCATTAGGACTTTATCGCCGTCAATTTTAAAGCGACCATAACGTTCGATTTCATGAATGCCTTCTTCTTTGACATTTCCCGCCACGATACCTGAGAATGCTCGACGTAAATTAGCCGCCAGTTTTTCTTTCGGTTGATCCATGTGTAAATCTAAACTAGCCATGGCTTTATGTGTTGGTGCAAATGGCATTTGGAAATCTTCAGGGATCGTCAGTGACCAGTTAAAGCAATAAGCATCACCAGTGGCTAAACGGTGTTCTTTTACGCGTGCCATTGACGCTTTCATTACTTGTGCAACTTCAGCAGGATCACCAATAATAATTTGATAATGTCGGGTTGCAGCTTCGCCTAACGTGTCACGAATAAAATCATCTAGGGTACGGAAATAAGCTTCACTTTCTTTGGGACCTGTAAGAATCAATGGTAGCGGTTGTTCTGCATTATCGGGATGCATCAAAATCCCTAAAATATAGAGCAATTCTTCTGCAGTACCAGCTCCTCCTGGGAAAATAATGATGCCATGGCCCACGCGAACAAAGGCTTCTAAACGTTTTTCTATGTCGGGTAAAATAACCAGTTCGTTGACAATTGGGTTTGGTGGCTCTGCGGCAATAATTGACGGTTCAGTTAAACCAATAAAACGGCTGCCAGAGTAACGTTGTTTAGCGTGACCAATAGCAGCACCTTTCATTGGTCCTTCCATTGCGCCCGGTCCACAACCAGTACAAACATTAAGTTCACGCAAGCCTAGTTCATTGCCGACTTCACGAGTGTATTGGTATTCAATTGGGTTAATTGAGTGGCCGCCCCAGCACACGATAATATTGGGATCTTCACCAGCATGTAGGGTACGAGCATTGCGTAACAGACTAAATACGAAATCGGTAATATGGGGCGCGCTAGCAAGATCAATATCATTTCGACGTGCGATGTGCATATCGACATAAATGATATCGCGTAACACTGAAAACATGTGTTCTTGAATGCCACGAATAATACGACCATCAACAAAAGCATGTTCTGGTGGGTTCACAAGTTCGATTTTAATCCCACGTTCACGACGTAATAAATTAATCGCAAAATCGAGGTGTTTCTCAAGCAATTCTTTGGAATTATCAGTATGACTGCCCGAGTTTAAAACCGCGAGTGAGCAGTTACGATATAAGCGATATAAATCACTGGATGCTGTTGCTTTTAGACTGTCGGCTTCTATTTGTGATAATAGATTCATAGCGCCGATAGGGCTGATATGCGTAATCATAATAACCTCCCTGGTAATGATGAAACAGCATGTTCATTTATTAAGACAAGGCAGAAGGCAAGGTGTATTCACTACAGGACTGGTGCAAAAATCAAATAAAGAACAGTAAGATAAATTATTTTATATTATTACCATACACAGTGATTTTATCTTTGACCAGTAAATGATAGTAATAATATAAGTACCCAGTAATGAAATGGATACGATAATTGGGGAGGGTTAATCTTGATGAATAATGCTATTACTGCGCTGAACTTGGCTGTGACGAAGGGCGGTTTCAATACGCTGAATGACATTTTTAGGCGTGTCATGATTGTTGAAAAACGAAGAGCACATAGACACTGACATCGTAATACTCTGACTTTTAAAATGCAGTGGTAATTGAGTAATAGCGGTTCGAATATCATTCATTAATTGCTGACACTGTTGTTGATCAATATCGGTCATTAGTAAAACGAAGGCATCTTCATTAAAGCGCGCAATAAAATCTGTCGAATTTAATTGTTGGCTAATAGTTTGCGCGATAATTTTAAGCGCTTTATCACCCGCATGATGGCCATAATCATTATTTAACTGGGTAAAGTTATCGATATCAATCAGCACTAAAAGTAATGGATTTTGATAGCGCAACCAACGTTGATATTCATGTTCAATACGATCATTAAACGCACTACGATTGTAAGTTAAGGTTAATTTATCTCGAAAAATATTTTGTTCTTGTTGGCTTAATCGTTGGTGATAACTATACGTTTGTTGTTGTAATTGCTGCACTTTATTATCGTTATGGTTTAACTGTTCAATTAACGCTTGTTCTCGCTGTTCTAGTTGGCTATTACGTAGTGCTAATTGTTGTAATTCATGGGTAATATTTGCCCATGATGAAGAGTTGATTGCTGGTGAGTTGTTAATCTTAAGCTCTTGATTAATATTTGAGACAATCGTTGATATGCCGCTATTAAAATCACGTCGATGTTGATGTAGCACAGAAAAAGAACTAGCTGTTTGGGCGGTATTTTTTTGGAGTGAGGCTAAATCACTATTTAGGGTGTTTAGAAATCGTTGTGATGCGTAACGTTCGTTATGGGTACCTGAAACAATAAGACGTAAAACTTGGACTAATAAAGCCAAGAGTGCAGATTGATCGACGCCTTGTACCAATTGATTACGAATAGCAAATAGCTGCTGTCCTTGCTCATTAGTAAAGTCTATTTCGGTGATAAGTTGTTGTAATTCTGCTACCAACTCAACGCTAAAATGGTGCAGATTATCTTTAGATAACGAAGACTTATTATTCGCTGTTATTAATTTGATAGTGCGTTCATAGAGTTCAAGTAAGCGAACTATACGTTGATGATTATCTAATAATGTTGATGGTTGTTGGTTGAACAGATGATCTAAATCTTGCTGTAATGATGCGGGTAAATTAGGGTGTTGTAATAGGGTATGACCGCGTTGATTAATCTGTTGTTGTAAATGGTTATTTTGATGTTGGATCATATCGGCTTGTTGAATAACAAGTCGTTCAACAATCGCTAATCGAGGGATAAGACGACTAATCTCTAAAGGCTGTTCAAGATCATGGGTTATGGATTGCAATGTGTGGTCGAGTTCATTATCAAGACCTCGACAAGCAATAGTTAAACGAGTAATCAGACGTTTTAATATCACAATTTCACGCCGCGATTTTAGGTTAGAATCACGGTAAGAAAGTTGAGCGTGGTCTAATTGTTGTTTTAGAATGTTAACTTCAGCAACAATTTCACTGATATCTGTCATTGGTTATGCATCTGTGTTAATACACTTAAAAGTTATTTAATTCATGATGTTACTATCATTTTAAAAATATGCTATCAAAAATAAAATACAATAGTTAGTGATATTTTACAAAGTTATGAGTCATTTATATATTTAATTGATATCTTTGTTAGGATTGTGATCGTAGTTCCAGATTACGTCACTATTGGTTGAACTGCGGACTTTTACTAATCCTTTTTCTATTCCTTCAACGCAAGAACGACGAATATTATCGCTCACAAAACTGGCCGCTGGCGCTGCATCAATGGCAGATAAGTGAACCCAGTGACTCCCTGGTTGTTTATGATTGAGGCTAATGCCGGCATCAACAGCCATCAGTAAAATATCAATTAATTCTTGGTCATTAATCGCGGTATATGAGCGTGGTAAAAATGGGTATTCTGCCATGCCAATTTGTAACGAATTTTCGATATTTAATGGCTGCGTATAATTATCAATTAACTGTTGGATTGAGTCGGCAAGTTGTCTCGGATCACAGCTCAAGCGTGCATTGGGCTCGATATATAAGAACATCGCGTCAGAAAAATGATAAATACGCGCAGGCTCTAATACTTGCAGTTGTAAATAATTACCAAATTCTTTTTCTGCTGCAAGTCCTTGCTGATAGCCTTTCTCTAACGAAATATGTTTTAAAAATGAAACTTCAAATAAGGCAAACCGTAGTCGATCGCTTAACGGCTCATTAATAATCTCACCAAGGTGCCATTGTTCAAAGTTAGCACTACTTTGTTGAAGCGAGTTAGCGAGTCGTGCGTTAAGCATGCGTAGATTACGTAAACCACTACGTGGGTGAGTATAGTAATCGGTGGTTAATTTGGTGAGTTGCTGTTTTAATTGTTTATTAATATGTTGGCGACGCCACAGTAGCAATAACATAATCACTAACCCTCCCATAAGGGCTAAAGATATCTGCTGTTGTTTATAGAGTGCGTTTTTATTAATGAATTGCTCACGTTCCATTTCTTCAAGTTTTAGTGAACGCTCCATCATTTTTTGTTGTTGCTTAAAGACTTCAGTATTACTTTTGGTCGCGTTTTTTTGTTTGCCTACATACAGTTGTTCGTAACGGCGTTGACTGAGTAAAGCGTTGTAATAGTCATTTTGTTTTTCAAACGCTTTTGACAATATTGATTCACCCATTAATTGCAAATTTGTTGCACCAATACGACTGGCTGAAATTAATCCAGCTTGCAATGAAGTAATGGCATCGTCGAGGGCGCCTTTTTCGAGTTCTAATTGCCCTTGTAGAATTTGGCTTTCGGCCACAATATTTTCATTACCACCTTGAAGAGCAAGGTTACGCGCCTGAACAATATATTGTTCTGTTTTAGAGTAGTTATATAAATGCAAATAAACCCGCGCAATGTTCAGGCGTAAACTGGCAGAACGGACATCGTGTTTAAGCTGATTCTCTTGGTCGAGGGCATTAAAATAATGTACTAAAGCAAGGTTATAGCGCCCTTGTTGCTCATAGATAGAAGCAATTAAGGTGAGTGTTTTAGCCAATTGTTGGGTTTGTTTATAGCGTTCAAAAAACTCACCCGCTTGTGTGGCATGTTCTAATGCTTTATCAAACACGTGGCGTTCTTCAAACAGTTGTGCTAATTCGTAATTGGCGCGTGCGATTTGGGGTTGATCTTCATGTTCTACGGCGAGCCAATAACCACTTAATAAGCGATCAAGTGCCATATCATAGTGATGATGGCGTAAGTAATGCTGACCTAATGTAAGTTGATAATTAATGGTTTCGTCTTTATCGTCAAATGCGGCTAGATATCCTTTTGCTTTGATAAATAGTTTTTCTGCCGCTTCATCATTGCCTAAGCTGGATTCAATTCGAGCACGCAACATCAGTGATTGATACTTTAACTCGTGCACTTGGCTGGTGAGCTTTATTGGCGGTGAGTGCTTGATCTCAACACTGAGCGTATTCAGTATTTTTAGTGCTGTTGCACTGTTACTTAAATTAACCCAGTAAAATTGAGCCAATAAAATACGACTTTCAAAGACACTGAACATAAATTTATTGTTAAGGGCTTTTTTTTCAGCTTTTTTAATAACGCTAATGGCTTGTTCTGGTCGTTGTAGCAGAGATAACGCCTGCGCCTGGAGTTGTAGTGCATTAATGGTGTTAAGAGGGGTGCGTGTTGAATGATCCGCTTCACCGTTAAGATGAACCCGTGATGGATCTTGAGGTTGGCTAAGACGTCGTGTCTCAAGATAGTTTTGGGTGATAGTGAGCGTTCGCTCAGGTTGATTAACTAATAAATTGTGTGCTTCAGTAAGGATTGGTGAGCTGTATAGTTTTGCTTGAAGATCAAATGACAATGTTAGTAATACTAACCCAGAAAGAAATAGGCTACGAAAATTCATATAATCTCAAAGCAGCAGAATAACACACAAGATGGTATTGATTTTACTGGGTTAATATATCAAGTCCAGCAAAGTAAAGGTTTTTGCCGGACTTAATGTTGAATTCGTCGTTAGGATCTAATTACTGACGTGCGAGACGGAAATTATCACTTGGCGTTTTGCCCATGTTAGTACGGTATGGATTAATATCTAAACCACCACGACGGGTATAACGTGCATAAACAGTTAATAATTCAGGCTGACAGAAACGCATAATATCGTTAAAAATACGCTCAACACATTGTTCGTGGAATTCATTATGATTACGGAATGACACAATGTAACGCAGTAATTTTTCACGGTCGATACGGTTGCCTTTATAAGCAATACGTACACTACCCCAATCAGGCTGATTAGTGATTAAGCAGTTTGATTTTAGTAGGTGACTATGAACAATTTCTTCTACAACATCGTTGTTATTAGCGGCACCTTCAAGATATTCTGGCTTAAAAGCATAGTCGTTAATTTCAATGTCTTGATCGTCAATACACTCACCAAAGAAATTAACAATAGGTTGCTCATTAAAATCAGTGAGGGGCTGAATGGTGACATCAACATCTTCGCCAGCACAACGCGATAAATCAATTTGCAGAGTATCTGCAATATCTTGCCAGCTATCAAAACGAGTTTGATTAAAACTGTTAAGGTATAGTTTGAAGGATTTTGATTCGATAAGATTAGGGCTTGATGCAGGTAAACGTACTTCACCAATTGCAACTTGTGGTAAGCCTTTATTATTGAGCCAAGATAATTCGTATAATGTCCAAATATCATAGCCAGTAAATGGCAGTGCATCATCGCTGATATTAATATCGGTACGGTTTAAGCTTCTTGGCACAGGTTGCAGTAATGATGGATCATATTGATCTTTATACTCAGTCTTTTTGCCAAGGGTTAAACCTGCTAATTCTTTAGCGTCTTTATATTTACTCATACTGTCTATGACACTCTTGGATTAGAATAGATGTCCGTCGAAACGGTTTAAACCTAAAGTTTACTGAATCTTTTATGAGGTTGCGAATGAATCATCCTGTTACCTGCGCTTTATCTGATTTTTCTGCTCGTTATTTACAAGCATGGTGTGATGCAGATCGCGGTTTTCCCGAAAGTGAACATTTAGTGGGTCTTATCTCACCCTGTGTTATTGCAGATGATGGCCAAAATGTAACTTGGAAACCCATTCAACGTCAGCCTATTATTGGTTTAGATGGTGTTGAAAAAGGCATGGATTTATTACTCCATAGCGATATCAATGCTTTTTATGGATCGCAATTTAGTGGTGATATGGGCGCAATGTTTGGTGATTTATCGTTAGATTTATTACAAGCATTTAATGACGATGATATTGAACGTTTACAACAAAATATTCTTGGACATTTGGTGACTCAACGTCGAATGAAGCTGAAACCCACGGTATTTATTGCGGTTGTAGATGATGAATCACAAGTCATTTCTATTTGTAATATGACCGGCCAAGTGGTGTTAGAAACATTGGGTAAAGATACTCGTCAAGTGTTAGCAAATGATGTAGTGATGTTCTTACAGCAATTGCAGCCATTAGTCGTCGAGGTGTAACACGTGTTTGTTGTTGAGTTACAATTTGAATGTTTTGATAACACAACGTTATCGCAAGTAGATGTCGCTATTAATGGCTTAATGGATGCATTACGCTATAACGGTCAAGTACTTGGACGTGAATTTCCTGTTGTTATTGATGATGGCATCTTTCGCGTTCGCGTTGTGTGCCCGGAGAAAGAAAGTCTTCATTCTCGATTTAATAGCCCGCAAGTCAATCAATGTTATGAGCAATTAACAAATGCGTGTTTGCTCGCGCCTAAAATAAAAATACTAGGGGTTGATCTTAATTCAGATTCAGTCGCTGAAAGCTTTTCTCCATCATGGCAAGTGCTTTATACCACTTATGTTCATAGTTGTTCGCCGCTACGTAGTGGCGATACGTTATTGCCGATTCCGTTATATCAAACAGGGGCAACGACGGATGATGATTATAAAGCGATCATTAAATGGCAAACTGAATGGCAAGCTTTTGATGAAATTCAAATGGCCATTAAAAGCCCAACGGCGGTGGCAATGGCATTGGCTGAAATTGGTGATGTAGACAGTGAATTGTTTGTGCGTGGGCGTGATTTATGTCGTCATATTGAAGCGACCACCGAGGTGCCAACGTATTATTATCAATACCGTGTTGGCGGTGAAAGCAAAGCGGCTGAATTAACACGTCGATGTCCAAGTTGTGGTGGTGAATGGCGAGTTCCAGAAGCATTGCATGGCTTGTTCCACTTTAAATGTGACCGGTGCCGAATTGTGTCTAATATGTCGTGGAATTTTCAGTAATAATTAAAAAAGCACCTTTAATTAGGTGCTTTTTTATTATTAGCGATCAGCTTCTAAGCGCGCTAAACGTGTTGAAAGTGTCAGTACTTGCTGTTCAAGTTGTTCAAGGCGTTGCTCGGTTGTTAATACCTGCTGTTGCTTTTCTATATGCGGCACTTTGGCATTTTTTTGCCAAGCTTGTAACGCCTTTATGATGATTGGAATTGGTAATGGTGTGGTGAGACGAGCTTTAATTAATGCTGTCGATGGTTGTTTATTTTCAGCGACTAAGCTTGCTATCACCTGTTCTATTTCTTGAGTGATGGTTGACATCATGGTTCCTTGATAAATATTGCGCTTATTTTCGAAGTAACGTATCTAGTTGGTCAATCACTTCACTCCAATCGGCATCTTGTTGTTGAGCTTCATTAATAAATTGTTGTTGAGCGAGAGTAAAAAAGGCGGCATCAGCTAATTTTTGTGAGGGCGCTAATGAATGTGTGCATAAAAAATGCTCAATAAATTCGGTTGAGTTATCTAAGCCTAATTGACTGAATAAATTAGCCAAATTATGGTTGAATGCTTCCATCTATATTCCTTATTTAGCAAGGTATTCTCTCTGTGTGAGTATAGTGGATATCTGTGTAAATAGTCACCTTAGTCAAAGAGCTAATGCTGTTGTAAGAGATCTCTCACAAAGCCGTGAGATATTGAGTGTGTTATTAGCATATATTACTGTGTGTTAATAATTATGTTATTGATATTTAGTTGTTATTTTATTTTTAGTTAGTGTTGGATGAAAATAAATATCAAAAAGTTTTTAAGCACTGATTGTGAATAATAAAGAAAAGCGTAATCTTAATGGTGTCGAAAGGAACTGACACCACGGAACAGGAAAGCGCCACGGATACAGGCTGTCTCAGGATGAGATATTGGTAAACTAGGATGGTTTATCAAACATGGAATGTGAAGGGAACACCGTAGGATGCGGTATCAAGATAAGCAGGACGTTTATCTGTCAGGAAGACTAGGATAACTTCAGGACGAAGTAAAGGACACCTCTAGGATTGAGGCATAAAGGATCACTTCAGGATGAAGTAAAGGACACCTCCAGGAAGGAGATGAGAGTCAGAACAGGATGTGCTGACGGGTTAGGATAGCCAAGGAACAGCTTCAGGATGAAGTATAAAGGACAATGCTGATGGAACACAGCAGTCAAGGGATGGATGCAAGGAGCAACACAGTAGCTGGATTGCTGCAAGTAAGACCTAAGGGCACGACGAAAGTCGTGCCCTCTCTTTTTTTTTGGAAGAAAAATAATCTAATCAGTTATCGTGATAGATTTGTTTTGATTATTTAAGACCGACTTGTTTTTATTCGCACCTCGCACCTCGCACCTCGCACCTCGCACCTCGCACCTCGCACCTCGCACCTCGCACCTCTATCTATTTGTATAATAACAATATATTACTTCATGTAAAAAAGTATGATAAATAATGAATGGTTTTTATCTATTGGCTGTGTGCGAGATCTCTTACAAATATGTGGGAGATAAGCATGCTATTAATACATACATAATCACTGGTTTAATTTAAGTTGTTGTTATAATGGATTTTATTTTTCATTTTTATTTGATTAATTAGAAGGTGGTAAAAAAGATATTTTGTTCTATATAGGATTTAGTCGGTAATTCACATAGTATTAATGGTGTCGAAAGGATACGACGGAACGGAACAGGAAAGCGCCACGGATACAGGCAGTCTCAGGATGAGATATTGGTAAGCTAGGATGGTTTATCAAACATGGAATGTGAAAGGAACACTGTAGGATACGGTATTAAGGTAAACAGGATGTTTATCTGTCAGGAAGGCTAGGATAACTTCAGGACGAAGTAAGGAACACCTCTAGGATTGAGGCATAAGGGATCACTTCAGGATGAAGTAAAGGACACCTCCAGGAAGGAGATGAGAGTCAGAACAGGATGTGATGACGGGTTAGGATGGCCAAAGGAACAACTTCAGGAAGAAGTATAAAGGACAATGCTGACGGAATACAGCAATCAAAGGATGGATGCAGGGAGCAACATAGTAGCTGGATTGCTGCAAGTAAGACCTCAGGGCGCGACGAAAGTCGCGCCCGTTCTTTTTTGTGCTATTCCCAAAGTAATGTATCAAATGACAACGTGTTAAATTTGATTCTTTGAGGATGACTTGCTTTTATTCGCACCTCGCACCTCGCACCTCGCACCTCGCACTTCGCACCTCGCACCTCGCACCTCGCACCTCATATTATAATAAATGAGCGTTTTTCTACTTATTTTGTAAGAGATCTCTTACAAGCTTGTGGGATAACTTCGTTATTAAGTCTCACTTATGATGACTGATTATTTATAAAATCCAATGATATCATTACCTTAAATTGATATGTTTATTTGTTAAGATTAATATTAAATAATTAATGGAATATTTAATATTGCGTCATTTTTCTGGTGAGGTAAGATATTGTCATCAGCTGGAGCTGACAAGGATTTAGGAATAGCCACGGAATTGGCCGCTCAGGATGAGCATATAGATGATGCGGACTATCATCTAGCGAGGATGCATAGGCTTCTCTGGGATAGAGGGCTATAGATAGGATATCTATTTGTCAGGATGACAATATTCTAGGATGGAATTGGGACAAATTTCATGATGAAGTTAGGATGACTTCTTGTGGAGTAAAGGACACCTCCTTCACGGAGAGAGAGTCAGTAGCGGATATACTGATGGGTCAGGGATTACCGAAGAATGACTTCTAGGATGAAGTTAAGATTTACCTGGGGATTTGTATATCAAGGATTGATAGCAGGGAGCACGACAGTAGCTGGATTGCTACAAAAGTAATATCTAAGGGCGTGACAATATTTATTGTCGCGCCCATTCTTTTTGGAGCGAGAAAAAGTTAATAATCGCAGCCTTCAGGAATACGGTGCGGCGGCACATAAAAATAACTCGCACGTAAACGTTTCATTTCAATATAACCTTGATAGATATCCATACCATCAGTTGAAAACTCAAACACAAATACTGTTCGCCAGCCCCATTCTCCATGATGATCTTTGAGCTTTTGCTCACCTCTCGCAAAGCTGATCATCTGCAAGCCCATATTTTTACAACGCTGCTCAATGTAATACTGCGCTAATTCAGTTTGGCGTCGTTGTTGCCAAAATAAGACGCCGATAATAGCAATAATTAAAATACCGAACAGGTTATTCATAGAGTAAAAAGCCTTTATAAACGGTGAATGCGATTAGTGATTTTTAGCATGCTGTTGTAATTTTTGAATAGCATTGATCAGTGCTGGATCCGCTTGACCATGAAGTATCTGCAACATGATTCCACGTAATAATGGTTGCATGACTAAATCAGTAAATAGTTGATTAAACAATGTTTGATCTTGGGTTTCAGCTAAACGTAATAAAAATAATGAGGCGATATTTATATCAGTAAAACCACTCCAACAACGACCAGCGATAGCAATAAGTACCTCGCGGTGACATAACGATGGTTGATGCAAAATAGTCGTTAGGGTTTGCTGTAATTGTTGTGGTGCACTACCTGCAAGGGCACGTACTAACGCTGATATCAAAAATAAATCGGGTTGCTGTTGTTGGCATTCTAGCGTTAAGCGTTCCGTTATACGTTGTGCTAATGGTGCAGGAATAGGGCAATGCTCAAGGCAACCTAGTAATGCATACAGTGGCGTCATTGGAAGATGGTTTAACGCTTTACGTAACGAGGTTGCGTTATTGTGTTGTGACATACGAGCACAGATATCAGCTAAGCCTTGTAGACCTACATGTTGCCATTGTAACCAATCTTGTTGGCCTGATAAGTAAGCTTGTGCATCGGCATAGTATTGGCTAGGCGGTAGGTTAAGTAATACTCGTAATTGCGCATTAAATATCGCCATCTTGTCATCATTGGGCTTAAACGTATAAGGGTTGTTGGCAAGCTTTTGTTGTTCATCTTCGGTAGGGGTACTGTTTAAACTTGCGCCCATAGCTTCAATGACATATTTAATAAAATCACCAACAGCCGCTTGTTTTAGTAGCCCACGTTCATCCAATGGTAAGCGTAAAAACCACACCCAAGGTGGTTGCTGATGTTGCCAAAATGAAATGGCAATATGGGCATGCTGCTGAAGTGGCCATGGATAAGGCTGACGATTCTCTTCAACTGCTTTAAATTGGTCGTTATCAATTTCATTCACTCGACGACCTAAATCAAAAATATTGTAACGACAACCTGCGTTATCAAGCAATTGGGTTAAAGTATGAAAGGTTTCCATGGACATAATAAATAAAGCTCCTTCAATTTAGCTTGTTAGTTTAAGTAATCGTATTAAGTCAGCATACCTGTGAATAGATCGCTAATCACCATAATATAGTTGGGGCTGTTGGGCCAAAATGCTATCCTGCGCCGTTTTTATTATCAATAAAAGAGGAGTTATGATGGATAAATATCATCAAAGTCAGCAATTACTCACTCAATTAGAAAATATTCTACAACAGCACCAATATTGGCAAGAGGTTGCTCCTGAGCCACAAGCATTAGCGAGTACAGAACCTTTTGCGATTGATACTTTAGATTGTCATCAGTGGCTTCAATGGATTTTTATTCCTAAATTACGTTATTTAATCGTGCAACGCTTACCATTGCCGACCCAATTTGCTATTTCACCTTATGTAGAAGAAGCAATGAAAAACCAAGTCGGTGTACTAGATATTGTGGCAACAACACGTGAAATTGATCAATTATTTAAACATTAAGTGAGCATAATGGAACTGGAAATTTTATATCAAGATGATGCGTTAATTGCAGTAAATAAACCTGCAGGCATGTTGGTGCATCGTTCTTGGTTAGATAGCCACGAAACTGTATTTGTGGTGCAAACATTGCGCGATCAAATTGGGCAGCATGTGTTTCCATTGCATCGTTTAGATAGGCCAACATCTGGGGTACTTTTATTTGGCTTATCCAGTGAGGTTGCAGCATTGATGATGCCAGTCTTTGCTGGTCGAGAAATGCATAAAACTTATCATGCGGTAGTGAGAGGCTGGGTAAAAGAAGCGGCAGTGCTGGATTATCCGCTTAAAGTGATGCTAGATAAAATTGCAGATAAAAAAGCGACCGAAGACAAAGAGCCTCAAGCGGCCGTTACCGCTTATGCGCCATTAGCGACAGTCGAAACTGATATTGCAGTAGGGCGTTATGCGACCAGTCGTTATAGCTTAATTGAACTGCAACCAGAAACCGGACGTAAACACCAATTACGCCGTCATATGCATCACTTAGACCATCATATGATTGGTGATGTTAACTATGGCGATGGTAAGCACAATCGTATGTTCCGTGAAAATCTTGATTGTCATCGTTTGATGCTGCACGCATCACGATTACAATTTATTCATCCATTAACAGGTGCTGCACTAGATATTCGCGCTGATGTTGATGATGTTTGGCAACGTGTTATGACGACATTTAATTGGTCACCGTCATTACTGTTAAATGCATAATATAAAATAGCGTTCAATGGTGGTGAATGGGCGATAGCGCAAACTTATCAGCTTAAATTTACGTCAGCACTTGCTTTTCTTTAGTGTAATTGCCAGATTGGTAATAGTCCCTTATTGAGGACGTCTGACAGCAAAGGAGAGCGGACAATGAATAAGTTAGGCATATTTGTAGGCTCTGTATATGGCGGAGCAGAAGAGTTAGCAGAAGCATTAGCCGCAAAATTAACCTCGGTGCCCGTTGAGATTTTCTTTGACTCAACACTCGATGATTTCATGGCCTATGATGCTGATACTGTGTTAGTGATAACGTCGACCACCGGTCAAGGTGAGATTCCAGAAAATCTATTACCGTTATATGTCGCGCTGAAGGATCAATTCCCTCTACTGCCCAAGCAACGTTATGGTGTCATTGCTTTAGGTGATTCTAGTTATGGGGAAGATCGTTTTTGTGGGGCAGGACGTCAATTTGATACGTTATTAACTGAGCTCAATTCGACATCAGTTCAACCTCGATTAGATATTGATGCTGGGGTGCATTTTGAGCCGTTAGACGTTGCAGATGCATGGTTTACACAATTTGTAGCGAGTGCAGATCAAGCTGCGGCGTAACTATATCATTGAAATAAAAATGATTGTTGACATTGCGATCGAGAGTTACCCCGTTAGTCATTAACGGGGTATTAATCTTATATCTCAACATGGTCGTGTGATTTACGCATGTTTATTGATAGTCGTAATTAATGTTTCACGTAATAACTGCTGTTGTTGTTTGGTTAAGCGTCCACCCGTTTCATTAACAATAATAAAAAAGTCTTCTGCTCGCTCACCGATAGTGGTGATTTTAGCGGCTTGTAAACTCACATTAAGATCTGCAAATACAGCGCCGATCTTTGCTAATAATCCAGGCATATCTAATGCGACTAACTCCATCATAGTTTTGCGTCCAGTTTTGGTTGATAAAAATTCAACTTTGGTCGGTACATTAAAATGGAGTAATTTGCGTGGTGCTCGGCGAATTTTACGCTCAGACTTCATCGCGGTAAGGGCTTTGGTTAAATTACGAATAATACCCACATGGCGGTTTTCATTAATCGCTTTGCCGTTAGGATCAAGTACCATAAAAGTATCTAGCGTATAACCATCCTTACTATTCATTATCTGAGCATCATGAATACTTAAATTTTTCTTATCTAGCTCAGAGACCACAATTGCGAACAGTTTGGCTTTATCTTTGCTGTAGATAAATACTTCAGTGCCGCCACGGGTGGCTTTTTTACTCATCAAGATAATTGGTTTATCACCATTGTGTGTTAATAATGCTTGTGCATGCCATGCCAATTGTTTATGTGTATGACGTAGAAAGTAATCAGCTTTAAAGCGACGCCATAGCACTTCAATATCACGTGGCATAAACCCTTTTCCGCGTAATATTGCCGATGCGAGTTGTTGATTGTGACGAATACGATCACGCATGTCTGGGGTTTTTTCTAGCCCGCGGCGTAATGTTTTTTGGGTTGAGTAGTACAATTCTGCCAATAGAGTGCGTTTCCAACTATTCCATAGATCTTGGTTGGTGGCACAAATATCAGCAACGGTTAAGCATACCAAGTAATCTAAATGCTCTTCATCACCCACTTGTTTAGCGAACTCGGCCACGACTTCTGGATCATAAATATCACGTCGTTGAGCGGTGACTGACATTAATAAGTGTTTTTGCACCAGCCATGAAACCGTTTCAGCATCAGGGTGAGACAGCCCGTGTTCGATACAAAAATCATAAGCATCTACCGCACCTAATTCGGAGTGATCACCGCCACGTCCTTTAGCTATGTCGTGAAAGATCGCAGCCAAGATTAAGATTTCTTTTTTAATTAAACGCGGATAAACCTCACAACAAATCGGGTGCTGTGAATGTTGATTAGGATCGTTAAATTTATGCAGATTTTTAATAACACGAATGCTGTGTTCATCAACGGTATACACATGAAATAAATCAAATTGCATTTGGCCTACAATGTGACTCCATTGTGGCAAATAGGCCGCAATAACGCCGTGACGATGCATTAATTGAAATGCTTTTTGAAGCGCATTGGGCTGGCGTACTAACTCCATAAATTTTTCACGAGCCGCAGGAATGTCAATCAAAAAGCGGTTGAGTCGGCGTCTAGCGGTGCGTAATTGACGTAGGGTAGGCGCGGCAATACCTTCAATATCAGAATTTTGTGCAATATGAAGAAACATATCGAGAATGGTTTCTGGTCGCGCTTGAAATAAGGCCGGTTTGGTGGCTTCGATTAAATTGCCTCGTAATTGAAAATCATCATTGAGTACAATGGGCGCAAGGCGAGAGTCTGGTTTAATGATTGCTTCATCAAACAGCTGTAATAACATTTTATTGAGTTCAGCCACACGGCGCAAAATGCGATAAAATGCTTTCATCATCATTTCGACTGCTTGATTACCTTCACCATGATAATCGAGGTTTTCTGCTACTGAGGTTTGGTGATCAAAGGTGAGACGATTATCATAACGACGCAGCTCTATATGAAGGGCAAATCGAATTCGCCACAATGCATTTTGGCATTCAACTAGCTCTCGGTATTCAGCATCGGTTAAAAAACCATGATGACTCATTTCTAATAAGCTGGTGGCTCCAAAATGACGTCGTGCAACCCAGCTAAGGGTATGAATATCACGTAAGCCACCAGGACTTGATTTGATGTCAGGTTCAAGATTATAGGTGGTGTCGTGATAACGAGCATGGCGAATGCGTTGTTCTTCAACTTTGGCCTGATAAAATGTTTCACTTGGCCAAAAGGAAGGTGAATTAATTGCCACGGTTAATTGGTGGAATGTTTGTTGGTTACCACATAAAAACCGTGATTCAGTTAAATTAGTGGCGACAGTCAGATCGTCTTTACCAACGGCAATACATTCTTCAACGGTACGTACACTTTGGCCGACTTCTAAACGTAAATCCCATAGTAATGTTATTAGAGCACTGACATTGGTCGCAACGTCTTCCGCTAATGGCTGTTGACTTAATATTAATAGGTCAACATCAGATAATGGATGCAATTCTCCACGACCATAACCACCTACAGCGATTAATGCTAAGTCAGGTTGTTGTTCAAACCCATAAAAACGCCACAATCGAATTAATAATTGATCAATAAAATGACTGCGTTCTGTGACTAAATCAACAATGGATTTTTGTTGTTTAAATTGCGATTTTTGCTCTTCAGCAAAATGGGTGAGTGCACTACGTAAGCTGTCGAGAGTAATGGCATCGTCGAGGTAATCAGAAAGTTGCGTCGCTAAAAGATCTGTCATTGCTGTCCGTGCGGTAAGGATGTCTTGTATTTACTATAACCATTTCGAATCATGAACTGTATCGCTAGATATAAAAAAACCGACGCAGAAGGTCGGTTTTTTTTATTTTAGCAACGGTGCTAATGCAGATAACGAATTATGCGTTATGCATTAAACGTGGCAATGTTTCTTCTTTACGTAGTGTTAAGATTTCACAACCATCTTTAGTTACTAATAAGGTATGTTCCCACTGTGCTGATTTTTTACCATCAACTGTGTACACCGTCCAACCATCTTGCTCGTCTGATTCACAGCTGAATTTACCCGCGTTGATCATCGGTTCGATAGTAAAACACATGCCTTCTTTCATTACTGTGCGATCACTATTTTTGTAGTGAACCACTTGTGGCTCTTCATGGAATTCGTTACCAATACCATGACCACAGTAATCTTTAACGATAGAAAAACGGCTGCTACCCGCTTTGATGAATTTTTGAATGGCAGTACCTAGATCGCCAATTTTCGCACCCGGTTTTACTTTTTTGATAGCCAGATAAAGGCTTTCTTGAGCAACACGACAAAGGCGTTTGTCTTCAAGAGATACTTCACCTACTTCAAACATCTTTGAAGTATCACCATGGTAACCATCTTTAATCACTGTCACGTCAATATTAATGATGTCGCCATCTTTCAATATTGCGGGCTTGTTATATTTGCCGTTAGCTTCTACAACAATTTCATCTGCTGATGCAGGAATGCCGTGGCAAACAACGTGGTTAATAGAGGTACACACAGATTTAGGAAAGCCGTGGTAGTTCAACGGTGCCGGAATAGCTTGTTGAACTTGTGTGATGTAGTCATGACAGATTTGGTCTAGCTCTTCTGTCGTCACACCTGCCTTTACATGCGGTTCGATCATTTCTAATACGTCTGCAGCCAAGCGGCCAGCAACACGCATTTTTTCAATTTCTTCAGCCGTTTTGATCTTAATGCTCATAAAATCGTCTCAATCTGTATGTTTCTGTGTGGGACTATATTACCAGCCGCAAGGGGTTAAAGGGAAGATAAGATTAGTTCTCATGTCCAATTTTGACTGGATTTTATTAGTCGTTCTATGGTATAAAGCGCGCCGTAAACAGTGATTTTGTATCTGTTATAAGCAATTATTTAACCTTAGTGGTGAGGTCATTGCGTGTGATGGTGCAACTTGATTGGATTACACATACTTTATTTATTATTCACACATATCGACACATCTGCCGGGGTGCTCAGTTACTTATTGTAGGTAACAACAGCAATACGCTGTTATCGGGTCGGTTTTAAGATGGGATATGTGGACGCCTAACCCCATAGAGGATTATTCAATGGCAACTGTATCAATGCGCGACATGCTTCAGGCTGGTGTACACTTTGGTCACCAAACTCGTTACTGGAACCCAAAAATGAAGCCATTCATTTTCGGCGCTCGTAACCGTGTACACATCATCAACCTAGAAAAAACTGTACCAATGTTCAATGCAGCACTAGCTGAAATTGAAAAAATTGCTGCACGTAAAGGTAAAGTTCTTTTCGTTGGTACTAAGCGCGCAGCTAGCGAATCAATCAAAGAAGCAGCAATTAGCTGTGACCAGTACTACGTAAACAACCGTTGGTTGGGTGGTATGTTGACTAACTGGAAAACTGTTCGTCAATCAATCAAGCGTCTTAAAGATCTTGAAGCTCAATCTATTGATGGTACTTTCGAAAAGCTAACCAAGAAAGAAGCGCTTATGCGTACTCGTGAAATGGAAAAGCTTGAGAAATCACTAGGTGGTATTAAGAACATGGGCGGCCTACCAGACGCAATGTTCGTAATCGGCGCTGACTGTGAGCACATCGCAATCAAAGAAGCTAACAACCTAGGTATCCCAGTATTTGCTGTTGTTGATACTAACTCTGATCCAGACGGCGTTGATTTCGTTATCCCAGGTAACGATGACGCAATCCGCGCGATTCAGCTTTACACTGGTGCTGTAGCTCAAACTGTTAAAGAAGCTCGTAACCAAGATATCGCTGTTCAAGCAGAAGAAGACGGTTTCGTAGCTGAAGCTTAATAGCCTGCTGCTTTACATAAGCATCTTAAGTTACCTTGCGTAAACTAAGAATGGTTACCAGGGGCCGATAATGGCCCCTGATTTTTACTCAACGAATTCAAATCTGAGGATTATCACATGGCAACAGTTACAGCTGCCCTAGTTAAAGAACTGCGTGAACGTACTGGCGCAGGTATGATGGATTGTAAGAAAGCACTAGTAGAAGCTAACGCTGATATTGAGCTAGCAATCGAAAACATGCGTAAGAGCGGTGCTGCTAAAGCTGCTAAAAAAGCAGGTAACGTAGCAGCTGAAGGTACTATCATCATCAAAGATGCTGACGGTAAAGCAGCACTTGTTGAAGTAAACTGCCAGACTGACTTCGTTGCTAAAGATGGTAGCTTCCTTGCATTCGCTAACTCTGTTGCTGATGCAGCACTTGCTAGCCACGCAACAGTTGAAGAACTTCAAGCACAATTTGAAGAAGCACGTATCGAGCTAGTAGCTAAGATCGGCGAAAACATCTCTATCCGTCGCGTAGCATACATCGCTGGCGATAAGGTTTCTGCTTACACTCACGGTACTCGTATCGCAGTAGTTGTTGCTGGTAACGGCGACGAAGAAACACTTAAGCACATTGCAATGCACGTTGCTGCATCTAACCCTGAATACGTTAACCCATCTGACGTACCAGCTGAAGTTGTTGCAAAAGAGCGCGCAGTTCAAGTTGAAATCGCTATGAACGAAGGCAAGCCACAAGCTATCGCAGAGAAGATGGTTGAAGGTCGCATGAAGAAGTTCACTGGCGAAGTTTCTCTAACTGGCCAAGCTTTCATCATGGAACCTAAGAAAACTGTTGGCGACATCTTGAAAGAAACAGGCGCTACAGTAACTGACTTCGTACGTCTAGAAGTTGGTGAAGGTATCGAGAAAGCTCAAGAAATGAGCTTTGCTGAAGAAGTAGCAGCTGTTCAAAAAGGTTAATCCTTTTTAATCAGAATATCAAAGACCGCAACCGAGGTTGCGGTCTTTTTACAACTCTATATCTTAAAATCAGCCTGGAAGGTAAAAAAAACATGACCACAAACCCTAAACCAACTTATCAACGTATTCTTTTAAAACTAAGCGGTGAAGCTCTGCAAGGTAAAGAAGGATTTGGTATCGACGCTCAAGTTCTTGACCGCATGGCACAAGAAGTAAAAGAACTCGTTGAATTAGGTGTTCAAGTCGGCCTTGTTATCGGTGGCGGTAACCTATTCCGTGGTGCTGGCCTGGCTGAAGCAGGTATGAACCGAGTTGTGGGCGACCACATGGGTATGCTAGCAACGGTAATGAACGGCTTAGCAATGCGTGATGCGCTGCACCGTGCCTATGTGAACGCGCGAGTAATGTCTGCTATTCCTTTAAACGGCGTATGTGATAATTATAACTGGGCTGATGCAATCAGTCAGTTACGTCAAGGCCGCGTTGTTATTTTCTCTGCAGGTACAGGTAATCCGTTCTTCACAACAGATTCTGCTGCATGTCTTCGTGGTATCGAAATCGAAGCTGATGTAGTATTGAAAGCAACAAAAGTTGAAGGCGTGTTTACGGATGATCCAGTTAAAAATCCAGATGCAACGCTTTGTGAACAGCTGAGCTACCAAGACGTACTTGAAAAAGAACTTAAGGTAATGGATTTAGCTGCATTTACCCTTGCTCGTGACCATAACATGCCAATTCGTGTATTTAACATGAATAAGCCAGGCGCATTACGCCGTGTCGTTATGGGTGAGCAAGAAGGTACGCTGATCACTAACGCTTAAGCCTTGTAAATTGATTAATATGGCGCTGACGCTCAGCGCTATGATGACAGCATAATTTAAGGTATTTATCGTGATTAACGAAATCAAACAAGACGCGCAAACGCGCATGGAAAAAAGTGTTGATGCACTGAAAGGTCAATTGGTTAAAATTCGTACTGGCCGTGCACATCCAAGCCTACTTGATACTATTTATGTTGAGTATTACGGCGCAAGCACACCGCTAAAGCAAGTTGCTAACGTGGTTGCTGAAGATTCACGTACATTAGCGATTACTGTCTTTGATCGTGAACTATCAGCGAAAGTTGAA
Organism: Photobacterium piscicola; assembly: GCF_900166965.1. Classification (GTDB taxonomy): domain Bacteria; phylum Pseudomonadota; class Gammaproteobacteria; order Enterobacterales; family Vibrionaceae; genus Photobacterium; species Photobacterium piscicola. The sequence continues at coordinate 53,815 of NZ_FUZI01000012.1, forward strand.
AAAGCGATCATGATGTCTGATTTGGGCCTAAACCCAATGTCAGCAGGTACTGTTATTCGCGTTCCATTGCCACCACTAACAGAAGAGCGTCGTCGCGATCTAGTTAAGATTGTACGCGCAGAAGCTGAACAAGGCCGTGTTGCGGTACGTAATATTCGTCGTGATGCAAACGCAACAGTTAAATCTTTACTAAAAGATAAAGATATTTCTGAAGATGATGATCGTCGCGCACAAGATGAAATTCAGAAACTAACAGATGAAGCTATCAAGAACATCGAAGCTGTTCTTGAAGTGAAAGAAAAAGAGCTAATGGAAGTTTAAAACTTCTTCTTAATTTAGCTGACCAAAGTTAAGGCGCTGTGCGGCAGCACGGCGCTTTTTTTTTGAGGGATAAATATGGGACAACCTTCAATAGACGCTGTTCCTTCAGCCGACTATCTTCCACAGCATATCGCTGTAATCATGGATGGTAATGGTCGTTGGGCTAAAGCCAAAGGTAAAGCGCGAGTATTTGGCCATAAGGCCGGTGTAGAGGCGGTACGTAGGACTGTTTCTACTGCAAATAGACTCGGAATTAAAGTTGTTACATTGTTTGCTTTCAGCAGTGAAAATTGGCGCCGTCCAGAGGATGAAGTCTCACTACTGATGGAATTATTCATGACTGTTTTAGGTCGTGAAGTAAAAAGACTACATAAAAATAATATTCGATTATGTATTATCGGAGACAAAAGTCGCTTCAGTACTCGAATGCAGAAAAAAATAGCTGCAGCAGAGTTGTTAACTGAAGGTAACACTGGGCTAGTGTTAAATGTCGCTGCTAACTATGGTGGTCAATGGGATATTCTCCAAGCGACTAAGCAAATGATGCAGCGAGTAGTAGAACAACAACTTGACATTGAATCTCTGACTGAACAAGATTTAGCGCAGGGGTTAGTGACTCAAGGCTTACCGGATGTTGATCTATTAATTCGTACTAGTGGTGAATGCCGCATTAGTAATTTTATGCTGTGGCAAACGGCTTATGCTGAATTGTATTTCACTGAACAACATTGGCCAGATTTTGATGAACAAAGTTTGGTAAATGCTGTGGCATGGTTTGTAAATCGTGAGCGCCGCTTTGGTTGTACTGGCGAGCAGATACAAGCTTTGTTAAAATAAAAAACATTATTTTCGCCAATGCACAATGTCGTGTGTTGGCGTTATTGTTTAAGTAACGGGCATCGCCCAATACTGAATATTATATTTCCTATAAAAGAGGACGCAGCTTGCTTAAGCAACGAATTATTACCGCGTTAATCCTCGCGCCACTCGTCATTGCAGGGATTTTTTTTCTGCCGTTACCCGCTTTTATTATTGCGATGGCTGCAATAACCTTAGTCGGTTTTTGGGAGTGGACGCAGTTTGTTAACGCATCATCGCGTATTAAAGCAATGATTTTACCGAGTGTTACGTTGGTAGCAAGTATTGCACTATTACCCACAGATCCCGCGTCACTCTCTCATCCCGGTGGTATTTATCGCACTATATTGCTTATTGGTGGGTTGTGGTGGCTTGTCGCATCTGCATTGGCGATCAGTTATCCCAAAAGTGCGGATTTTTGGTCTAAAAAACCATTTCTAAAGCAAATTTTTGGTTTGCTCACATTATTGCCTTTTTTTTGGAGTATTTTAATGCTCCGAGCCGTGAATTATGACAATAATCCGTATCACGGTGCTTGCTTAGTTTTACTTGTGTGCTTATTAGTGTGGGCAGCCGATACTGGCGCTTATTTCTCTGGCAAGCGCTTTGGTAAGCATAAGATGGCGCCGGCAGTTAGCCCAAATAAAACCATTGAAGGTTTAATTGGTGGCGCTTGTTTAGCAATATTTATTACTTGGCTAGGATCGCATTTATTGTCGATTGAGTTCACATCATTAGGCCAACTGTTCTTTATTGCTATTGTTACTGTGATTATTTCGGTATTAGGCGACTTAGTTGAAAGTATGTTCAAGCGTGTTTCCGGCATAAAAGATAGCGGTAATATTTTACCGGGACATGGTGGAATACTGGATCGTATTGACAGCTTAACGGCGGCGATACCTGTATTTGCATTACTCTATCTGTGGCTAATATAATTAATAACAGCCATCTTTTCTAAAGGCAGCTATTTCGCTGCCTTTTTTGTAACTGTAAGTGATTTTATGCGTAAGTTAACGATTCTTGGTGCTACGGGCTCGATTGGCAGTAGTACCTTAGCGGTAGTCGCTCAAAACCTTGATTCTTTTGAAGTTACCGCATTAGCTGCGGGTTCTAATGTCGACAAAATGTTTGAACTGTGTCAACAATGGCGACCGAAATATGCGGCAATGGCATCTGTAACTGCCGCTGAACAACTTAACAACTTAGTGGTGCAAGCAGGGTTAAACATTCAAGTCTCTGGTGGTGATGACGCTATTTGTCACGTCGCAGCATTAGATGAAGTTGATACGGTTATGGCTGCCATCGTTGGTGCTGCAGGTTTATTACCTACTATGGCTGCGGTTAAAAAAGGTAAGCGCATTTTATTAGCCAATAAAGAAGCATTGGTTATGACCGGGCAGATGTTTATTGATGCCTGTGAAAAATACGGGGCAGAATTATTGCCCGTTGATAGCGAACATAATGCTATTTTTCAAGCATTACCTGCTGAAATTCAACGCCGTATGGGACGTTGTGATTTAGCGGCTCATGGCGTTAGTAAGGTATTATTAACCGGTTCCGGTGGTCCGTTCCGCTATACTGATATCAATACATTAGATGCTGTTACACCGGCAATGGCGATTGCACATCCGAATTGGTCTATGGGACCTAAAATTTCGGTTGATTCTGCAACCATGATGAATAAAGGCTTGGAATACATTGAAGCGCGATGGTTATTCAATGCCAGTCGCGAACAAATGCAGGTGATTATTCACCCACAATCAGTGATCCACTCAATGGTGCAATATAAAGACGGTTCAGTCATCGCACAGATGGGATTACCTGATATGTGCACGCCAATTGCATGTGCAATGGCATACCCACAACGGATTGAATCTAGCGTGGCACCACTTGATTTTAGTCAGATCGGTGAGTTTACTTTCATGGCTCCTGATTTTGATCGCTATCCATGTTTGAAACTGGCTATTGATGCTTGCTATAAAGGTCAAGCAGCAACCACCACCTTAAATGCGGCCAATGAAATTGCTGTTGCTGCCTTTTTAGCCAATGAAATTCTTTTTACTGATATTGCGAAAGTAAACAAGTTAGTGTTAGACACCGCAGTATTAACTGAACCTAATGATATTGATGCCGTAATGGTGCTCGATAAACAAGCGCGTGAGCTTGCTTTAGACATTATTGCGAAGGAATTTGCATGATTGAATTTATCCGTAATTTAAGCGCTTTTTTAGTTGCTCTTGGTATTCTGATCGCCGTTCACGAGTTTGGCCATTTTTGGGTCGCTCGTCGTTGTGGTGTCTATGTTGAACGCTTTTCTATTGGCTTTGGTAAAGCTTTATTTAATCGCGTCGGTAAAGATGGTACAGAATACACATTAGCGCTGATACCACTGGGTGGTTACGTGAAAATGCTTGATGAGCGGGTAGCTGAGGTTCCGCCTGAGAAACGTCATATGGCGTTTAATAATAAGAAAATTTGGCAACGAAGTGCTATTGTTGCGGCAGGTCCAATGGCAAATTTTGTGTTTGCTATCTTTGCTTATTGGGTGGTGTACCTGATTGGCGTGCCTGCTTTAAAGCCTGTTATCGGTGAAGTTGCGCCACAATCTATTGCGGCGAAAGCGGGAATTATTCCAGGAATGGAACTAAAATCAGTTTCTGGACTCGAAACATCTGATTGGGAATCTGCCAATATGGCATTAATTTCTCAAATTGGAGATAAGCAAGTTGTGATAACTGCACAAGAGCCTGACAGTTCGGTTGTGGTTTCACGTACACTTGATTTAACCGACTGGTCTTTTGATCCTGAATCCCAGCGCGTGTTGACGACATTAGGTATTTCGCCATTTACACCGCCAATTACGCTAACTGTTTCACAACTTGTTGATAATAGTGCAGCAATTGATGCAGGATTTGAATTAAATGATAAGATTGTCGCTGTTGATGATAAATCAGTAACGCAGTGGCAGCAATTTGTTGATGCTGTTCGTAGTCATCCAGGCAAAACGCTACAAGTTGAAGTTTTACGTGATGGGGAACCAGTGATGTTATCATTGACACCTCGTGTAAAAGTTGAAGCTGATGGTAAAGAAGTTGGCTATGTAGGATTGGCACCAAGTATTGAACCTTGGCCAGCATCGTACAAAGTGAATTTACAGTTTGGTCCAATTGATGCGGCGATCAAAGCGACCGAAAAAACCGGTCAATTAGTGTCACTAACGTTTGATATGGTCACTAAGCTTGTGACTGGTGATGTTGCAATGAAAAACCTTAGTGGACCGATATCTATCGCTAAGGGAGCCGGAATGACCGCCGAATTTGGCTTAGTCTATTTCCTCGGTTTCTTAGCCTTGATCAGTGTTAACCTAGGCATTGTAAACCTATTACCTTTACCTGTGCTTGATGGCGGACATTTAATGTTCTTTGCTATCGAGGCGGTAACTCGTCGTCCTGTATCTGAACGAATTCAGGATATTGGCTATAGAGTGGGATCAGCCATTTTGGTTGCGTTAATGGCGGTTGCGCTATTCAATGATTTTACCCGACTTTAATAAATGCGTATTTAGCAAGGAATAATCAGTACAGTAATGGCGATTAAAAAACTGTTAGTCGCATCGCTGCTTTTGACAAGTAGCGTTGCGCATAGCGCGGAAAATAAATTTGTAGTTGATAACATTCGTTTTGAAGGTCTTCAACGAGTCACTATGGGTGCAGCATTGTTAAAGATGCCTGTTCGTGTCGGTGATACTGTTGATCCACAGGATATTTCAGCATTAATCAAATCTCTTTATTCTTCCGGCAACTTTGAAGATATTAAGGTCTATCGAGACGGTAATACGTTATTGGTTGATGTAAAAGAGCGTCCAACGATTGCTGATATCACTTTTGCTGGCAATAAAGCTATCAAAGATGAGCAATTAAAAGAAAATCTTGAAGCATCAGGTTTACGTGTTGGTGAAGCGCTAGATAGAACAACATTATCTAAGATTGATAAAGGTCTAGAAGATTTTTACTACAGTGTGGGTAAATATAACGCTACTGTAGAAGCGGTTGTGACGCCTTTGCCTCGTAACCGTGTTGATATTAAATTCGTTTTCACTGAGGGTGTATCCGCTAAAATTAAGCAGATCAATATCCTTGGTAATCATGTTTTCAGTGATGCTGATTTGGTCGGTAAGTTTAAGCTTAAGGACAGTGTGCCTTGGTGGGACTTTATGGCGAATGAAAAGTATCAAAAACAAGTTCTGCAAGGCGACTTAGAAACATTACGCTCACAGTATCTCAATAATGGTTATTTAAAGTACCGCTTAGAATCAACGCATGTTGCAATCTCTCCTGATAAAAAAGGCGTGTACATTACTTTAAAAATTCATGAAGGTGAGCAATACAAGGTTAAAAACGTTAAGTTCCAAGGTGACGTTAGTGGCCGTGTTGCTGAGTTTGATAAGTTAGTAACCTTTAAAGCAGGCAGTGTCTATAATGGTGCTGAAGTAACAGCCTTAGAAGAAGCTGTTAAGCGTGACTTAGGTAAAGCAGGTTATGCTTACCCTAAAGTGACCATCATGCCTGAGTTTGATGATGCTGCACATCAAGTATCCTTGATCGTTAATGTTGAACAAGGTAAGCGTGTATATGTGCGAAATATTGAATTTAGTGGTAATAACACCACTAAAGATGAAGTATTACGTCGTGAAATGCGCCAAATGGAAGGTTCATGGCTCAACGCTAAATCAATTGAAACGGGTAAGCAACGTCTAAACCGTACTGGTTTCTTTGAAAATGTTGATGTACAAACTGTCCGTGTTCCTGGTTCTGATGATCAGGTTGATGTGAAGTACAAAGTTAAAGAAGCGAACTCTGGTAGTGTCAATTTCGGTGTGGGTTACGGTACTGAATCAGGTATTAGTTTCCAGGCGGGTTTAACCCAGAAAAACTTCTTGGGTACAGGTAATTTATTTGGCATTAATGCAATGACCAATGATTACTCTAAGAACATTAGCCTTGAATACAAAGATCCGTACTTCACGATTAACAACGTTAGTCTTGGTGGTAAGATTTACTACAACGAGTTTGAAGCATCAGATGCTAATATCTCGGATTACACCAACCAAAGTTACGGTGCAAGTTTAACATGGGGCTTCCCATTTAATGAATTGAACTACTTTGATTTTAGCTTGGGTTATGATCATAACAAGATCTCTAATATTCAAGATTACTATCAGATTGAGCAATTTAAGAAGATCCATGGCTTTGATGAAAACAGTGATAATGCGATTGAACTTGATGACTTCAGCTGGAGTATTTCATGGACGCGTAACCATTTAAACCGTGGTTATTTCCCAACATCAGGTAATTACCAGAATGCATCATTTAAGATGACCATTCCGGGGTCGGATTCACAGTACTTCAAGACGCAATATGATGTTCGCCAGTACATTCCATTAACAGAAAAACAAGACTACACCTTATTACTTCGTGGTAAGTTGGGTTACGGCAATGGTTACGGTAAAACAGATAATGGCAGCGATCAGCTAATGCCATTCTACGAAAACTATTATGCGGGTGGTTTTACAACTATTCGTGGTTTCCGTTCTAATACTGTGGGCCCTAAAGCTGTGTATGGTGAAGGCCAAGGTAACAACCAACAAGGTGTTGTTAGTGATGAGTCTACAGGTGGTAATGCTATTGCTCTAGCAAGTATGGAATTAATTGTTCCAACACCATTTGCTTCACAAGAAGTTAAAAACCAAGTACGTACGAGCTTCTTCGTTGATGCTGGTTCGGTGTGGGATACTGAATTCCACCCTGATTATACTAACGCGAGTTCATTACCAGATTATTCAGATCCCGGTATGATTCGAGCGTCGTACGGTGCTGCATTACAGTGGATGTCCCCAATGGGTCCACTTGTATTCTCGGTTGCGAAACCAATCAAGAAATATGAAGGGGATGATGAAGAGTTCTTCACATTCACCATTGGTCAGTCATTCTAATTTTTAAGGAGAGTCTTTTGAAACAGTGGATTAAAGCAGCAAGTTTAGGTTTAGTAATTTTATCTTCATCTATGTACGCTAATGCGGCAGAAGCTGCACAAAAAATTGGTTACGTGTCTACAGGTCAGGCTATGTCTGAGTTAGCTACACGTTATAAAGTACAAGAGAAATTGCAAAAAGAATTCAGCGGCCGTGTGGCAGCTTTACGTTCGATTGAAGGTAAAATGAAAACCAAAATCGAAAAGATGAAGCGTGATGGTGAACTAATGACGCCAACACAACGTACTGACATTCAACGTCAACTTGCAGCCCTTGATTCTGATTATAAGCTAAAAGCAAAAGCGTTAGCTGAAGATCAACGTCGTCGTGGTATGGAAGAAGAGCAAAAGCTTGTTAAGAAAATCCGTACAGCGATCGACACTGTAGCGAAGAAAAATGGTTACAATGTTGTGCTAGATGCACAAGCAGTATTGTTTGCAAGTAAGAGCGATGACTTATCATCTAAAGTTATTGCAGCAGTAAAATAAAGCAGTAACCCTGTGGTAAACGTTGTAGCTGGCGAATTCAGCTGCAACTTTTGATCTAACAGCCACCTCTAGGTGGCTGTTGTTACAAGAGAGATAGGATAAAATGGCTGTAATTACTCTTGCTGAATTAGCGGATAAATTAGGTGCAGAGCTCCATGGCGATGACACAACTGAAATTCACTCAATAGCTGCGATGGGCAAGGCTACTACAGGGCAAATCACGTTCCTTTCTGATAGCAAGTACCGTCAACAGCTTACTGAGTGTCAAGCGGATGCAGTAATGCTACGAGAAGCGGATGTCGAATTTTTCAAAGGCAACAAGCTCGTCGTAAAAGATCCTTATCTTAGCTATGCGTTAGTGGCTCAACTTCTTGATACAACACCTGTTGCGGCGACTGATATTGCTGCTTCAGCTTATATTGATCCAACAGCTACGGTTGGTAGTAATGTTGCTATTGGCCACAATGCTGTGATCGAAGCTGGCGTACAATTGGGCGATAACGTTCAAATTGGTGCGGGTTGTTTTATCGGTAAAAATGCCATTATTGGTAACAACACCAAGTTGTGGGCAAATGTCACTATCTATCATGATGTAGTGCTAGGTTCACAATGTCTTGTGCAATCAAGTACCGTTATTGGTGCTGATGGTTTCGGTTATGCGAATGATAAAGGTGAGTGGGTTAAGATCCCTCAGTTAGGTTCGGTACGCATTGGCGATCGCGTTGAAATTGGTGCTTGTACTACTATTGACCGTGGTGCACTAGAAGATACTATTATTGCTGACAATGTGATTATTGATAACCAAATGCAAATCGCCCATAACGTGCAGATCGGCTATGGTACAGCAATGGCGGGTGGTACTATTGTGGCTGGCAGTACTACAATTGGTAAATATTGTATTATTGGTGGCGCTTCTGTACTCAATGGTCATATCAAGATTGCTGATGGCGTAACCATTACCGGTATGGGAATGGTCATGCGTAGTATTGAAGATAAAGGTATGTATTCTTCAGGTATTCCGCTGCAACCTAACAAAGAGTGGCGTCGAACAGCTACCCGGGTTCATCGCATTGATGATATGAATAAACGTCTAAAGGCAGTTGAAAAACAACTTAAAGCCAACGACGAATAATTTTTTATCAGCATTGACTGGCCTGCCTTGTGTAGGCCGTTTTGCATTTTCATCGCATATTTTTTATATCTTTTTAAGACAGGAATTTAGTTTTGACGACCGAAAATAAGACGTTAAACATCACCGAAATTCAGGCACTTCTTCCTCATCGTTACCCATTTCTTATGATTGATCGTGTAACCAATTATGATGAAGGTAAAACCTTAACCGCTATTAAAAATGTTTCTGTCAATGAGCCACAATTTACGGGTCACTTCCCTAATATGCCAGTATTTCCTGGTGTGTTGATTTTAGAAGCAATGGCACAAGCAACAGGTTTATTAGCGTTTAAAACCTTTGGTGCGCCAGCAGAAAATGAACTGTACTACTTTGCTAGCATTGATAAAGCAAAGTTTCGTAAGCCAGTAGTACCTGGTGATCAAATGATTCTTGAAGTTGAATTTATTAAAGAACGTCGTGGTATCGCGTTATTTAATGGTATCGCTAAAGTTGATGGCGAAACGGTATGTTCAGCAGAACTTAAGTGTGCGAGACGAGTATTCTCATGATTCATGACAGTGCGAAAATTCACCCATCGGCAGTGATTGAAGATGGGGTAATCATTGGCGCTAACGTTACAGTTGGTCCATTTACCTATATTGCAACTGGGGTTGAAATTGGTGAAGGCACTGAGGTGATGTCTCATGTCGTCATTAAAGGGCCAACAGTTATAGGTAAAGATAACCGTATTTTCCCGTTTGCAATTGTCGGTGAAGAGTGCCAAGACAAGAAGTTCAGTGGTGAAGCGACACGCTTAGAAATTGGTGATCGTAATGTGATTCGTGAAAGCGTTCAGATTCACCGTGGCACCACACAAGATAAAGGTGTGACAGTTGTTGGTAACGACAATTTATTATGTGTTAATGCTCACATTGCGCATGATGTGGTTGTTGGCGATCATACCCACATTGGTAACAACTCCATTTTAGGTGGTCATGTTACGGTGGGTGATTATGCAGGTGTAATGGCATTATCTGCGATTCATCCATTCTGTACTGTGGGTGCTTACAGCTACGTTGGTGGTTGTTCTGCCGTGGTACAAGATGTACCGCCGTATGTATTAGCTCAAGGTAACCACGCTAAACCGTTTGGTTTAAACATTGTTGGCTTGCAGCGTAATGGGTTTGAAAAGCCAGAATTACACGCTATTCGTCGCGCTTATAAAGAAATTTATCGTTCAGGAAAAACACTGGCTGAAGTGAAACCAGTGCTTGCTGAAATGGCAAAAGATTGGCCGTCAGTTGCACGTTTTTCTGAATTACTTGATAACTCAGAACGCGGTATTATTCGCTAATGACGAAGCCTCTTCGAATAGCTATTGTCGCCGGAGAAATCTCCGGCGATATTTTAGGTGCCGGTTTTATTCAAGCCGTAAAAGCCCAATATCCCGATGCTGAATTTGTGGGTATTGCGGGGCCTCGCATGCAAGCTCAAGGCTGTGAAGCACTGTTTGATATGGAAGAGTTAGCCGTGATGGGGATCGTTGAGGTTCTTGGACGACTACCGCGGTTATTCAAAGTTAAAGCTGAATTAGTCAAATATTTCAGTGCTAATCCGCCAGATGTGTTTGTCGGTATTGATGCGCCAGATTTTAATTTACGACTTGAGAAAGACTTAAAAGATCGTGGCATTAAAACGGTGCACTATGTTAGTCCATCTGTGTGGGCATGGCGTCAAAAGCGAATCTTTAAAATTGAAGCGGCAACGAATTTAGTGTTGGCTTTTCTGCCATTTGAAAAAGCATTTTACGATAAATTTAATGTGCCATGTCAGTTTGTTGGTCATACCATGGCCGATACGATTCCATTGCAAACCGATCAAGTTGCAGCGCGTGAATTACTTGGTTTAGATCCAACTAAACGTTGGTTAGCCGTGCTTCCTGGTAGTCGTGGCAGTGAAATGGCCATGCTTGCAGAGCCTTTTATTCAAACTTGCCAAAAGCTCAAAGCAAAACACCCTGAGCTAGGGTTTGTGGTTGCATTGGTGAATGAAAAACGTCGTGCTCAATTTGAACAAGCATGGCAAGCGACTGCGCCTGAATTAGATTTTGAATTAGTGGATGATACTGCTCGAAATGTCATGATAGCGGCGGATGCGGTGTTACTCGCATCAGGTACGGTGGCATTAGAGTGTATGCTCGTGAAGCGCCCAATGGTGGTTGGCTATAAAGTGAAGCCACTCACTGCGTGGATTGCCAAGCGAATGCTAAAAACGAAGTATGTTTCATTACCTAACATCATGGCCGATCGTGAATTAGTGACCGAACTACTTCAAGATGATTGCACGCCAGAGAAGTTATTCCATGAAGTTGATAATATCCTTTATGGTGACATGAGTGCATTAATGGCGCAGTTTGAAAGCATGCATAAAACCATTCGTTGTAATGCTGATGAGCAAGCAGCAAAAGCCGTGTTAGCATTAATCGATAAGGCATAGTCATTATGGCTGAAAAACAAGATTTCCCACCTTTTGTCTATCCGCAAGCCAACTGTATTGCGGGAGTAGATGAAGTTGGTCGTGGTCCATTAGTGGGCGCGGTCGTGACAGCAGCAGTGATTTTAGATCCTAATAATCCGATTGTGGGATTAACTGATTCTAAAAAATTGAGCGAGAAAAAACGTAATTTACTGTTTGATGAAATCAAGCAAAAGGCATTGGCATGGTCACTTGGCCGTTGTGAAGCAGACGAAATTGATCAGTTGAATATTTTGCAAGCGACAATGGTTGCTATGCAACGCGCTGTAGCTGGGCTACATATTCAGCCTGATTTTGTACTGATTGATGGTAATAAAACACCAGCGTTACCTATGGCTGCACAAGCGGTGGTGAAGGGCGACTTACGGGTGGCTGAAATCAGTGCGGCGTCAATTATTGCCAAAGTAACACGTGATCGTGAAATGGAAATCCTCGATGCAGAGTTTCCACAATATGGCTTTGCTAAGCATAAAGGTTATCCAACCAAAGCCCATTTTGCAGCATTAGAACAATATGGCGCGATTGACCAGCATCGAAAAAGTTTTAAACCTGTTAAGCGCGTACTAGGGCTTGATTAAGTCTTTGTGATTGCGTGATAAAAAGGCGAACCATTTGGTATCGCCTTTTTTTATACGGCGAATGACTACTCGATCGGGTATAATTTTTGTTAATTAAGTAATGTAATGAATTAGGTTGTCATGGCAGAACCCCGTTTTATCCACCTTCGAGTTCATAGTGATTATTCAATGATCGATGGCTTGGCGAAAGTGAAACCTATCGTTAAGCGCGCGACTGAACTTGGCATGCCAGCACTGGCTTTAACTGATTTCACTAACCTCTGTGGTTTGGTGAAGTTTTATTTTGCTGCCCATGATGCAGGTATGAAGCCGATTATTGGTGCTGATTTTAAAGTCCAAAGCCAAGAAATGGGCGATGAGCTATTTGAACTCACTATTTTAGCGGCCAATAATGAAGGTTATAAAAATCTAACATTATTAATTTCAGAAGCGTATCAGCGTGGCCATGTTCAGCATCAACCTGTGATTGATAAAGAATGGCTAATTAAACACCGTGAAGGGTTAATCATTTTATCCGGTGGAAGAACGGGCGATGTTGGACGTGCATTACTAAAAGGCAATCAACAGCTGACGGATACTTGTGTTGCTTTTTATCAAACATATTTTCCTGATAATTATTATTTAGAATTGGTGCGAACAGGTCGTGTTGATGAAGATGCTTACCTGCATTTCGCCATTGAACTTGCTGAAAAATATGATTTGCCTGTGGTTGCTACCAATGATGTACGATTATTGACCGCTGACCAATTTGATGCTCATGAGATTCGCGTTGCTATCCATGATGGTTACACCATGGTCGATCCTAATCGACCTAAGCTTTACAGTGAACAGCAATATTTGCGCAGCGAAGATGAGATGTGCGAGTTGTTTGCTGATATCCCTGAAGCACTGCAAAACTCGGTAGAAATCGCCAAACGCTGTAATGTGACAGTACGTTTAGGGGAATATTTCCTGCCGAATTTCCCTACTGGTGACATGAGTATCGAAGACTTCTTGGTGACTAAATCCCAACAAGGTCTTGAAGAGCGACTTGAATTTCTATTTCCTGATCCCGCGGTTCGCGCCCAACGTCGCCCTGAATATGATGAACGCTTAGAAATCGAATTGAAAGTTGTCAACCAAATGGGTTTCCCTGGTTACTTCTTGATCGTAATGGAATTTATTCAGTGGTCAAAAGATAACGATGTTCCTGTAGGTCCTGGTCGAGGGTCAGGTGCTGGTTCATTAGTGGCTTACGCGTTAAAAATCACTGACTTGGATCCGCTAGAATTTGACTTACTGTTCGAACGTTTTCTTAACCCCGAACGTGTTTCCATGCCCGATTTCGATATCGACTTTTGTATGGATAAACGTGATTTAGTGATTGATCACGTTGCTGAAATGTATGGCCGTAATGCGGTATCACAGATCATTACTTTCGGTACTATGGCTGCTAAAGCGGTTATTCGTGATGTGGGTCGTGTGCTTGGTCATCCGTATGGTTTTGTCGATCGTCTTTCTAAATTAATTCCAGCAGAACCTGGAATGACGCTCGAAAAAGCGTTTGAAGTTGAGCCTCAATTAGGCCAATCGTATGAAGCAGATGAAGAAATTCGTGATCTGATTGATATGTGTCGCATTTTAGAAGGTGTAACACGTAACGCAGGTAAACACGCTGGTGGTGTGGTTATTTCACCGACAACCATCACTGATTTTGCACCATTATATTGTGATGCAGAGGGTAATAACCCCGTCACCCAATTTGATAAAAATGATGTAGAAACCGCGGGCTTAGTGAAGTTCGACTTCTTGGGTTTACGGACATTAACCATCATTGATTGGGCGTTAGGGATGATCAACCCACGCCGTGTCGAGCAAGGATTAGAGCCGGTTAATATTGCTGCAATTCCTATGGCGGATAAAAAGTCATTTGATATGTTGCAACGCTCTGAATCAACCGCTGTATTCCAGCTCGAATCTCGCGGTATGAAAGATCTGATCAAACGTCTACAGCCTGACTGTTTTGAAGATATGATCGCCTTGGTGGCACTTTTCCGTCCCGGTCCGTTACAATCAGGCATGGTAGATAACTTTATTGACCGTAAGCATGGTCGAGAAGCAGTATCGTACCCGGATGAAAAATGGCAACACGAATCGCTAAAAGAAATTCTTGATCCTACCTACGGCATTATTCTGTATCAAGAACAGGTAATGCAGATCGCACAGGTTCTAGCAGGTTACACTCTTGGTGGTGCCGACATGCTACGTCGTGCGATGGGTAAGAAAAAACCATCGGAAATGGCGAAACAGCGTGCCGTATTTGAGCAAGGTGCTATCGACAACGGGGTTGATGGCGAATTGTCGATGAAGATCTTTGACTTGGTAGAGAAATTTGCCGGTTATGGTTTTAACAAATCACACTCTGCTGCTTATGCGTTAGTGTCGTATCAAACATTGTGGTTAAAAGCCCATTATCCAGCCGAGTTTATGGCCGCGGTAATGACGGCTGATATGGATAATACTGATAAGATCATTAGCTTGGTTGATGAATGTCACCGCATGAATCTTAAATTATTGCCGCCAGATGTGAATAAAGGTCTGTACCGCTTCAATGTTGATGATGAAGGCGCAGTCGTTTATGGTATTGGCGCGGTTAAAGGTGTCGGTGAAGGCCCGATTGAAAATATTATTAGTGCCCGCGAAAAAGACGGCCACTTTAAAGATTTATTTGATTTCTGTGCCCGTATTGACACTAAAAAGGTCAATAAGCGTGTGCTTGAGAAGCTGATTAAATCGGGTGCATTGGATCGATTAGGGCCAAACCGTGCTGCAATGTTAGCAACACTTGATGATGCGATTAAAGCGGCGAGTCAATATCATAAAGCGCAAGAGTCGGGTCAAGAAGATCTGTTTGGTGTTTTAACTGAAGCCCCAGAAGAAGTTGAACATGCCTATGCTAATATTGCCGAAGCGCCTGAAAGCGTTTGGCTTGAAGGTGAGCGTGAAACATTAGGGTTATACTTAACAGGTCACCCAATTAATGCTTACATCTCTGAATTAAAACATTACACCACCTGGCGTTTAAAAGATGCGCAGCAAACAGGACGTGATAAAGTAGCGTCTGTTGCAGGACTTGTGATCGCTGCTCGGGTGATGACAACCAAGCGTGGTAGCCGTATTGGTTTAATGACATTAGATGATCGTTCGGGTCGTATGGAGGTGATGTTATTCACCGATGCCCTCGATCGTTACATAGATTTGCTCGAAAAAGACAAAATAGTGGTCGTATCTGGACAGGTCAGCTTTGATGATTTCAATGGTGGCCTTAGAATGTCAGCTCGTGAAGTGCTCGATATTTCAGAAGCACGAGAAAAACATCTTCGTGGTGTCGCTATTTCGGTAACCGAAGAGCAAATCGACGAACAATTTTTTTCCCGTTTCAGCCAAGTGTTGGAACCGCATAGAGCAGGTACTGTTCCTGTTCATATGTATTATCAGCGCTCGAATGCTCGGGCCAAGTTTACCTTAGGAACAGAGTGGCGCGTAACGCCTGCCGATAAATTATTGTCGGATTTAAAAATGCTCTTAGGTGATAAACAGGTCGAGCTTGAGTTTAATTAAGTTAGCTTGTTATTTGTGGTAGGGTATAACCAAACCCTATCATTAAAATAAGCAAAAGGATTTTAAGTGGTATGAGCCTGAACTTCCTCGAGTTTGAACAACCGATTGCAGAATTAGAAGCAAAGATTGAAGCACTACGTGATGTATCACGCCGTGATGAGTCTAACTCGGTTGATCTTGAAAAAGAAATTGAGCAACTAGAAAAGAAAAGCCTCGAATTAACTAAGAAAATCTTTGGTGATCTTGGTGCCTGGCAGGTTGCGCAACTCGCACGCCATCCTCAGCGCCCATATACTTTTGATTATGTCGAGCACATGTTCGAAGAGTTTGATGAATTAGCCGGTGATCGTGCTTTTGCTGACGATAAAGCGTTAGTGGGCGGTATTGCGCGTATTGATGGTCGTCCAATTATGGTTATTGGTCATCAAAAAGGACGTGGTACGACTGAAAAAGTTAAACGTAACTTTGGCATGCCAAAACCAGAAGGCTATCGTAAAGCGTTACGCCTAATGAAAATGGCAGAGCGTTTTAAAATGCCGATTGTTACTTTCATCGATACTGCGGGTGCATACCCAGGTGTTGGTGCCGAAGAACGTGGCCAATCAGAAGCAATCGCAATGAACCTCAAAGTAATGGCTGGCCTGACTGTGCCTGTTATTTGTAATGTGGTTGGTGAAGGCGGTTCTGGTGGTGCGTTAGCGATTGGTGTGGGTGATTGCGTTAACATGTTGCAATACTCAACCTATTCAGTGATTTCACCTGAAGGTTGTGCTTCAATTTTATGGCGTGATGCTGATAAAGCACCACAAGCTGCTGAAGCGATGGGTCTAACAGCACCTCGTTTAAAAGAGCTTGAGCTAATCGATAATATTATCGAAGAGCCATTAGGTGGCGCACACCGTAACATGCCATTAATGGCAAATACGTTAAAAGCACAAATTAAAGCGACATTAGAAGAGTTAGATCAGTTAGATACTGAAGAACTGCTTGAACGTCGTTACCAGCGTCTAATGAGTTACGGTTACTGTTAATCGTTGTTATTTTTACGCTTTAAGAAGGTCAGCATAATGCTGGCCTTTTTTTATCTTTTTATGTTAGCCAATGCTGTTTGTGAGTGTCGGTTGGTGTACTGCTGGTATAGACTAGATAGTCTGTTTTTAAAAGATATAAGCCAATGTTGTATTCTCATTTTTGCCATCAAATATTTGTCAATCCACCTCAAACAAAACGGTTAGTATTAGCGTTAAGTGGTGGGTTAGATTCTCGTGTAATGTTGGATTTACTGGCTCGATTTATTAAGGAATATCCTGATTATCATGCTCATGCTGTCTATGTTCATCATGGACTGAGTTCCAATGCAGATCGTTGGGCGCAACAATGTGTTACTTGGTCAATAGCAAGTGGTATTGGTTGTGACATTGAGCGAGTACAGTGTGAGTTAGGCGGTGGAGCGAGTGTCGAACAAGCCGCTCGTGATGCCCGTTATCACGCGTTATCACAGCATATTCAATGTGGGGATACATTGCTGACTGCACAGCATGCTGATGATCAAATTGAAACGGTATTATTAGCCTTAAAGCGGGGGAGTGGACCTGCGGGTTTGGCAGCAATGCCAGTGTTAACCTCATTTGCAACTGGACAACATTTACGGCCGTTATTAACCATTCGTCGTGCAGATATTGAAGCTTATGGTAAACAACATCAATTACAATGGGTGGAAGATGAAAGTAATTTAGATCAACGTTACGATCGCAATTTTATTCGCCATCAAATAACACCATTGCTAAATGATCGCTGGCCGGGAATTCGTAAAGCGGTCAGTCGTAGTGCGCATTTATGTGGTGAACAAGAAGCTTTATTAGAAGAGTTATTAAGTTATCAGCTCCAACAAGCACTAAAAGATGATGGTAGTTTATATATTGCGGAAAATATCAATGCTCGTTTAGGAATGGCTTTGATTCGACAATGGTTAAAACAACAGGATGTGATCATGCCATCATTGGCACAGCTTGAACAAATTTGGTTTAATTTAGTCCAAGCCAAAGTCGATGCTAATCCACAAGTGTGTTGGCAACAGTATCAAGTACGTCGTTACCAACAGCAGTTATATCTGTTAGAACAATGGCCAGACATTAGTGATTGGCAGCATGAAGTGATAATTAACCAACCATGCCAATTACCACAAGCATTAGGGTGTGTGTGTTTGCAGCAACAAGCCCAAGCAGGATTACGTTTACCTTATGCAGATGAAGTGGTCTCTATTCGGTTTGATTATTTAGGCCCAGAGATAAAACCACAAGGCCGCAGCGGTAAGCGTAAGTTTAAAAAATTACTCCAAGAATATCAGGTGCCGAGTTGGTTACGTCGCCGTACACCAATGCTATTTTATGGTGAGCAATTAGTTGCGATGGCTGGGGTATTTGTTGTCGATGAGTTTATTGCTCCAGTAACAGCAATCACAACGGTGCAGTTTATATGGCAACGTTCATAATTCCTTGATGGACTCTTTTTATAATAAAACCGCATATGTTAATTTGTTTAACATATGCGGTTGTTAAATAAATATTTATTCAGATCGATATTCTTTTGTTGCTAAAATATTAGAGGCATATTATTGTACTAGTTCGCTGATACAAAATAGATGCTAATAAAGGATAGAACATGAGTAAACCATCGACACTTGGAGGTGCATGCATTATTGCTAGTGTGTGCGTAGGTGCAGGCATGCTTGGATTGCCAAGTGCAGGTGCTGGCGCATGGACATTATGGACTGTACTTGCGATCTCAGTAACGATGGTGATGATGACATTATCTGGTTGGTTATTACTTGAAGCCTTAAAGCATTATGATTTTAAAGTGTCATTTAACACCATTACAAAAGATGTATTGAAAAGTAAAGTGAATGCGATCAATAACCTCTCGTTGTATTTTGTTGGTGGTATTTTGCTTTATGCTTATATTTCTTCATCAGGTATGATTTTTGGCGGTATATTCGATATCAATGCTAAATTAGCGTCAGTGTTATTTGTGATTGCATCGTCTGTTTTTGTGCTTCATTCAACTCGCGCCGTTGATCGTATTTCGGTGCTGTTGATCATTTTTATGGCGATCAGTTTTATTATTGGTATTTCAGGTCTGGCGACCAATATTCAGTTACCAACATTGCTTGATAGTATCGATTCTCAAACCAGCCTTTCTCCTTATGCTCTCGCTATTTTACCCGTAGCATTAACTTCTTTTGGTTATCATCATTCAGTAAGCACCATGCGTGATTATTACCGTGATGAAAATCGTGCTAAAAACGCTATTTTAGGCGGTACCTTGATTGCATTAACGTTTTATGTGATTTGGGTGGTGTGTATTTTTGGTAATTTACCGCGTACACAATTCGGCCCTATTGTCGCCGCTGGTGGTAGTGTTGATGCGTTAATGACTGCATTGGGTAGCGTTGTGAGCTCTAACAGTGTTAAGCAAGCTTTAAATATTTTCTCGATTGCCGCTGTTGTGTCATCATTTATTGGTGTTGGTTTAGGGGTATTTGATTATCTGGCGGATTTCTTTGGTTTTGAAGACACTAAGCAAGGCCGCTTTAAAACATGGGCGGTGACTTTTATTCCACCACTGGTGTTCTCATTATTTGCTCCGTTTGGATTTGTAGCGGCGATTGGTTTAGCGGGTGCTGCTGCGACGATTTGGACTTGTATTATTCCAGCATTGTTAGCTAAAAAACTGCGTCAGCGTCAACCTGAGCAACAAGGGTTTGTTGTACCTGGTGGCAATGTTACCATTTATGCGGTAATAATCTTTGGCGTATTAACTGCGTGTTTCCATTTATTAGCGATGGCTGATGTACTGCCGATATTCCAAGGTTAATTGAGTCATTACACCAAAGAAATGTTATTTAATAAGTATAAAAAACGGCACTGATGAGTGCCGTTTTTTTATTTGATGTTTATAAGTCAACGTTAACGAAACTGCTGTACTTCAGGTAAGAAATCAAAGCCACCGGTGGCTAATTTTGCAATTAATTGTTCACGATCGATATCAAAAAATTTGACTAAATCATCGAGGGTATTAAATTCATCGCGGATCTTCATGTTGACGATACTCATCAACATCACAGTATCCATAGTTTCAAATTTTGATAAATCCATTGTTTAGTCCTCGTGATCACTGATCAATAAGTTGGCGGCGGCAAAAGCTGCACGTTCACGTACGTCTAATGGTAATTCAGTATTAGCGGCAATATCATCCAATGTTTTAATTGCACACTTAATTGCCGTGGGAATATAGCCTTGATCACCACTGCCAATTTGAGAGTAAGTCATTCGAATTAGCTCACAACATTGATAAACTTGCATGGTCTTTCCTTTGCCTAAAAATATTCACATAAGATCAGAGTGACGAATGTTATGTGAATATACTTAAGCGATTATTGAGTTGAATATTATCATAGCCGTGAAAGAGATAAAAAATATTTGTGATAATTTAGTTATAAAAAAAGCTGCCTAAATGGGCAGCTTTTTTAAATTTATATGGTTGTTAATTAAGCCATTTTTTGCTTAAGAAAGTCCATAACATCAGCAGCAATCACTGCTTCTTTAGTACCTGTACGGCGGTTCTTATATTCCATCTCACCATTTTCAAGGCTACGATCGCCAATTACGATAGTGTGAGGAATACCGATTAATTCCATGTCAGAGAACATCACACCTGGACGTTCTTTACGATCATCAAATAATACTTCGATACCCATTGCAGTAAGATCGGCGTATAGCTTCTCAGCTGCTTCCTGAACGCGCTCTGATTTATGCATGTTCATTGGTACGATAGCCACTTGGAAAGGCGCTAGAGCGTCAGGCCAGATGATGCCGTATTTATCATTGTTTTGTTCGATAGCTGATGCTACAACACGTGATACACCGATACCGTAACAACCCATTTCTAGAATTGAACTCTTACCGTTCGAATCAAGTACGCTACAGTTCATCTTATCAGAGTAAGTAGTACCTAACTGGAAGATATGACCGACTTCGATACCACGTTTTAGCATCAACGTACCTTGGCCACATGGGCTTGGATCGCCTTCAACGACGTTACGTAGATCATCAACACGGCCAAGTTCAACATCACGACCCCAGTTGATACCGATGTTGTGTTTACCGTCAACGTTAGCACCAGCAGCAAAGTCACTCATTACCGCAACACTGTGATCAACGATAAACGGTAGTTCAAGGCCCACAGGACCTAGAGAACCAGCACCAGCACCGATAAGCTCACGCATTTCTTCTTCCGTCGCCATCTCTAATGGAGATGCAACTTCTGCAAGGTTTTCTGCTTTGATTTCGTTAAGTTCGTGGTCACCACGGATGATCAATGCCACGATAGGTGCGTCGATTTCATCAGAAGCTTTAACGAATAACGTCTTCACTGTTTTTTCGATAGCAATGCCGTGTTGTTCAACCAATTCTGCAATAGTTTTTGCATTTGGCGTATCAATAATGGTCATTGCTTGTGTTGGTTCAGCACGCTCAACAGCAGGTGCAATAGCTTCTGCTTTTTCGATGTTAGCAGCGTAATCAGATTCAGTAGAGAATGCGATTAAGTCTTCGCCGCTTTCGGCTAGTACGTGGAACTCTTGAGAACCATTACCACCGATTGCGCCTGAGTCAGCTAATACTGGACGGTATTCAAGACCCATACGGTCAAAAGCTTTACAGTAAGCAGCATGCATAGTATCGAAAGACTTTTGTAAGCCGTCTTTATCGATATCAAAGCTGTAAGCATCCATCATGCAGAATTCACGTGCACGCATTACGCCAAAACGTGGGCGACGTTCATCACGGAATTTAGTCTGAATTTGGTATAAATTAAGTGGCAGTTGCTTGTATGAGCTTACTTCGTTACGTACAAGACTAGTGATCACTTCTTCTGCGGTTGGGCTTAGTACAAACGGACGGAAATGACGGTCAGTAAAGCGAAGTAGTTCAGGACCCATCTTTTCAGAGCGGCCTGTCTCTTCCCATAGTTCAAACGGCTGAACAACGGGCATCAAGGTTTCGATTGCGCCTGCATTGTCGATTTCTTGGCGAACGATGTTTTCGACTTTACGCAGCACACGCAGACCTGTAGGTAGCCAGGTATATAGACCTGAAGCTAACTTACGGATCATGCCTGCACGTAGCATTAGTTGGTGACTAATGACTTCTGCGTCGTTTGGAGTCTCCTTCAGGGTAGAAAGAAGATATTTACTGGTACGCATTGATGGTATCCGTTATTGATAAAAGGAAAGAGAAGGAACTGATGTTCCACCCGTCAGTATCATGACGATAGCCTGTTATATTACCAGTCTCGGCGCTATTCGCCAAAGATAACTACATAAGATCTATTATTGATTAATAGTATCGATACTAATTACCGTAACAATGGGCTCAGTCACCATAAAATGAATGTTAAAATTAAATAAATTTACCGCATAAACTTTATTGTCAGGCTTGCCTTTTTTATAGGCTGGGCGTGGATCTTGAGCTAAGACTTCAGTGATCACGGCGCGATGATAATCGGCTTGTTTGCCACGTAATTGTTGTTGAGCATGCTCGCTAAACTGAACATCGAATATTGGTGGTTGTTCAGAGGCAAAACCACCTAAGGCATTGGGTAAACTGTCTGAGTAGGGAATATAAGGCTTAATATCAACAATCGGCGTACCGTCAACTAAGTCGGTTCCTCCTACATCAATGATCACTTGGCCATTATGATGTCGTACTCCTTTTAATTTAACGGCTGACATTCCAATACCATTGGGACGAAAAGTGGCGCGACTTGCAAAAACACCAATTCGTTCATTACCGCCAAGACGTGGAGGACGTACTGTTGGCCGCCAACCTGCCTTCAAATTTTGGTCAAATAAAAATAATAACCATACATGGCTAAATTGTTCGATGCCACGCACCGCTTCTAGGGAGTTAGCTTCACCTTGTAAAATAACTTCACAGCGAGCACTGGGGACGAGTCCTGGTTGACGAGGGACTGCAAACTTTTCTTTATAAGGAGAGTGGACGATACCGATAGGTTCAATGCTATAAGCCATCAAATTAAGCCAATGTTAAGCTGAAGATAATGAATCAATATAACATAAAAAGCAGGCACTAAGGCCTGCTCTTAAATGATGTGTTGCTAATTGGTGTGATTACCAGCCTTTAACAGCGCCACCTTTAAAGATAGTCTGAGCTGAATTATAAACTTCATCTGATTGATAAGCTTGAATGAACTTTTGTACATTTTCAGCATTAACGTTATCTTCACGAGCGACAATAATATTAACGTAAGGTGATTGTTTATCTTCTACGAAAATACCATCTTTTTCAGGTGTTAAGTTTAAGCTACTAGCGTAAGTATTATTAATTACGGCTAATGCAACATCATCTAAAGAACGTGGCAATTGAGCGGCTTCTAATTCTACGATTTTAAGATTTTTAGGATTATTCACAATATCTAATACTGTTGCGGTTAAGCCTGTATTTGGTTTTAGTGTAATTAGACCTTGTTGTTGTAATAATAATAAAGAACGGCCAAGGTTAGTGGGATCATTGGGTACTGCAATTTGATCTCCATCTTTTAATTCATCCAGTGATTTTATTTTATTTGAATAGCCAGCAATAGGGTATACAAATGTATTGCCAGCAATCGCAAATTTATAACCACGATCTTTAATTTGTTGATCTAAATATGGCTTATGTTGAAAAGCATTAGCGTCAATAGAGCCCTCTGCTAATGCTGCATTAGGTGATACATAATCTGTAAAAGTAACTAATTCAACATCAAGCCCATATTTATCTTTTGCTTGTTTAGCAGCAACTTCTGCTACTTGTTCTTCAGCTCCCGCCATGACACCAATTTTTACTTTACTGTTATCAATGGGGGTTTCTTGCTCACTACAGCCTGTTAATGTGATAGCTGCAGCAACGCCGGCAATGGCAAAAAGGTGTTTAAGATTGAACGCCATAGTATTACTCCTTAAATGGGCTTTCCTTGATGATATAAAAAATCTTTTGTTACTAACGGTGATCGACACGTTTCACTAAGTGATCACCAATTGATTGAATAAGTTGGACTAAAATAACAAGCATAATGACGGTGATAGCCATGACGGTGCCATCAAAACGCTGATAACCATAACGAATACCGACATCACCCAACCCTCCGCCACCTACGGTCCCCGCCATGGCGGAATAACTAATTAAAGTCACTAAAGTAATGGTGATCGCATTAATAATGCCGGGTAAAGCTTCGGGTAATAATACCTTGGCGATAATTTGCATCGGGGTTGCACCCATAGCTTGTGCTGCTTCTATTAGTCCTGTTGGAATTTCTAATAACGCCCCTTCAACTAAACGCGCGATGAAGGGAATTGCACCGACTGTTAGTGGCACAATGGCGGCAGCGGTACCAATGGAACTGCCAACCACAAATCGCGTAAAAGGAATAATGGCAACTAACAGAATAATAAAAGGGATTGAACGGCCAATATTAACCACAATACCTAGAATTTTATTTAAAACGGGGTTTTGCCATAAACCATTTTTTTTGGTGAGGTGTAATGTGACACCAAGAGGAATACCAATAACGAAGCCAATGAAACCGGACACCAACACCATGGTTAAGGTTTGTCCCAATGCTTCGATAAGTAATTCAGTTAGGCGCTGATTGCTCTGCCACCATGTTGTTATTGCATCAAGCGACATATCCTAGTACCTCAACATTTAATTTGTGATCACGTAAAAACCTAATAGCGTTATCAATGGCAGTTTGAGTACCAAAGAACTCGGCAAGCATTAATCCAAACTTAACTCCGCCGGCATAATCCATATTTGAACTAAGAATACTGATATCAAGATTAAACTCGCGTGCAACTTGGCTAATTAACGGCGCATCAACAGAGTCTCCAGTAAATTCCAGCCTAATAAGGGGATAACTTCCTTTTACCGAGGTTGGTGTCATTCTTAATTGATAATCTTCAGGAATCGATAAATCTAACGTTGAGCGAATAAACGCTTTAGCTAATTCAGTTTTCGGGTGTGCAAAAATATCACCGACAAGGCCTTGTTCGACCAATTCACCACCACCAATAATCGCAACTTGATGACAGATACGTTTAACCACATCCATTTCATGAGTAATCAATAAAATAGTTAAGTTAAGTTGCTGATTAATTTTACGTAATAAAGCCAGTATTGATTGCGTTGTTGCGGGATCAAGTGCGCTGGTGGCTTCATCACACAATAAAACTTTGGGATCAGAGGCTAAAGCTCGTGCGATAGCTACCCGTTGTTTTTGACCACCACTTAAGTTTGATGGATAGCTATTACGTTTATCTTCTAGACCAACTAATGACAGTAACTGAGTAACCTTGGTATTTATTTCGAGTGTTGAAAGACCAGCAAGCTCAAGTGGTAATGCAATGTTGGCATAAACGGTGCGTGATGAAAGCAAATTAAAATGCTGAAAAATCATTCCAATTTTACGACGAGCTAAAGTTAATTCATTAGATGAGAGGGTGGTTAAATCAATACCATCAACAATAACATTACCTGTTGTTGGCTTTTCTAATAAATTCACACATCGAATGAGCGTACTCTTTCCTGCTCCTGATGAACCAATCACACCGAAAATTGTTCCCTGTTCTATGCTGAGATTAATATCTTTTAGCGCATTGATTGCTTTCTCACCTTGATAGAACACTTTATTGACTTGTTTTATTTCTATCATTGAACTTCCTGATTAATTAGATGCAATCCATTATGTGCAAATAGTGCTATATTGCATTTATTGTTAATAATTGGTTGTATCAGTTAAAATATATCAACTGCTGTTAAGTTGATGCTATTTCCAATCGCTTTTTAAGTCAATAGCTATTTTTACGGCTAGACGTCTAAATGGTTGTGGGGTTTATTACAGTACTCTGTTCATGGCTAATCAGTCTTGTGGATGTGATAACTAATACTTTTCAATACCAACTCGTGACATAATCAAACCAATATCTAATTGTTGAGGGCTTTCTTTTGGCCAAACCAGCTGTCTTTATTGATCGTGATGGCGTAATAAACGTTGATCGCGGCTATGTACATACTGTTGATGATTTTGAATACATTGATGGTGTTTTTGATGCATGTAAAAAATTCAAAGAAATGGGTTACTTACTTGTTTTAGTTACTAATCAATCTGGTATTGCTCGTGGTATCTTCAGCGAAGATGAGTTTATTTCTTTGACTGAATGGATGGATTGGAATTTCGAAGATCAAGATATTGAATTTGACGGTATTTACTATTGCCCACACCACGCAACGGAAGGCAAAGGTGAATATTTACAAGATTGTGATTGTCGTAAACCAAATCCAGGCATGTTTATCTCGGCGCAAAGTCACTTGAATATTGATATGTCAAAATCAGTAATGATTGGTGATAAAGCCGATGATATGAAAGCAGCGATAGCGGCAGATGTTGCTTTTAAAGTATTAGTACGTACAGGTAAAGCGATCACTGAAGAAGGTGAAGCTCTAGCAGATGCTGTTTTAGACAGCGTTAAGAATGTACCAGCATGGCTCGCTGAAAACGCGTAATTGTTCATGTTATAAAGCAGTAGGTGATCTACTGCTTTTATTTTAGAGGTTATCAATTAAAGCTTTGCGTCTTATCTTTCTACTTCCTACTCATTGTGAAACACCACGTCTTGTTTATCCCTTCTAGCTTGTTTACAGCTTCTTTTTATTTTATTGCTGCTTTAATTTTCATTTCATCACTTTTAACGACTATTAAAATGCGATTTAGATACAAGATTAAATGTAGTTATTATTAATTTTTGATTAAAAAATGGATGCAATATGATTTTTTGAACAAAAATAAAGCGGTTGATTGTTTTGGTATAAAAAAACTATTGTCAGCTTCAAAAATCTCCCTATAATGCGACCTCACTGACACGGACAACGGCGCAAGCGGTTACCGAAAGTCAGTATTGTTCTTTAACAATTTGACCATGCAATCTGTGTGGGCACTCGTTGAATAGTTAAGTCGAAAGATTTATCAATGAACTGAGTGACCAATACAAATAACTACGGTTATTTGGCACAGTCAATTCATTACCATTCTGTTGGAATGGTAATAGCTTTAAAATTACTAAGGTAGTTTTGAAGTCAGTATTCATTGAGCCGTTTCGAAAGAAACAACAAAACTTTAATTGAAGAGTTTGATCATGGCTCAGATTGAACGCTGGCGGCAGGCCTAACACATGCAAGTCGAGCGGTAACAGAAAGAAAGCTTGCTTTCTTT
>NZ_FUZI01000017.1 GCF_900166965.1 Photobacterium piscicola
TGCACACATCAACATCGCCACTATACGCAATCTGTGCGTCTAACGATGTTGCTGCAAACATGATGAAAGGCGAAAGTGGTCTATCGCTAACTAACGAAGTTAACCGCGAAGCGATCATCTTCCGTCAAAACATGCGTCAACTATTCAACGATTACACCGCTGAAAACGATTGGTTCTTCAAGCCTTGGAACGCTGAAACTGTTACTGAAATGAATGGTGACAAGGTTAATTTCGAGAATGCTTCTGTTGAGTCTCTAATGACTATCCAACAGAACTGGAAATTGACTCCTGGCGACAAGTGGCACGGCTTTGACGAAATCGACAATGACTGGTGTATGCTTGATCCAATCAAAGTTAGCTTGCTAACTCCGGGTCTTGATGACAACGGTAACTTCCTAGAAACAGGTGTTCCAGCAGCACTTGTAACTGCATACCTAGGTCGTTTCGGTATCGTACCAACACGTACTACTGACTTCCAAGTAATGTTCCTATTCTCAATGGGTATTACTAAAGGTAAGCGTGACACCTTGATCAACACATTGTTGTCATTCAAGCGTCACTACGATGCCAACGCAGATATCGAAACATTACTGCCTGAGCTAGTTGCTTCTGCTCCTGAAGTTTACCGCGGTCTAGGTCTTAAAGATCTTGGTAACAGAATGTTTGAATACCTAGTACGTCACAACCCAAGCCAAGTACTGAACCACGCGTACTCAAGCCTTCCAGAAATGGAAGTGAAACCACGTACTGCTTACCAGTTCGTAGTGTCTGATGACGTTGAGTTAGTAGCTTCGGATAAACTTGTTGGCCGCGTTGCAGCGAACTCTGTTATTCCTTACCCACCAGGCATTCCAATGCTTATGGGTGGCGAAAACTTCGGTGACGATACAAGTCCTCAAATCCAGTACTTGAAAGCACTAGAAGCATGGGACGCTGAGTTCCCTGGTTTCGAACACGAAACTGAAGGCGCAGAAATCGAAGACGGTAAATACCACGTTCTTTGTATCAAAAAAGAAGCACTATAATCGCCTAATACGATAATGTGACTACCCTATCAAATCCCTCACTGGCAACAGCGGGGGATTTTTTTACGACTATCAAATGCGCAGGAAGTGCAGGAAGTGCAGGAAGTGCAGGAAGTGCAGGAAGTGCAGGAAGTGCAGGAAGTGCAGGAAGTGCAGGAAGTGCAGGAAGTGCAGGAAGTGCAGGATATTATTAGAAAAAACTTGAGTACTAGCAATGTATAGATATAAAAAATGCCGGCCTTAGCCAGCATTTTATTAGCGAGTAGCGTATCGAATTATAACGCGATAACGTTCGCTGCTTGTAGACCTTTTTGGCCTTGCTCAACGTCAAATGATACTTTCTGACCTTCAGCTAATGTTTTAAAGCCTTCAGAAACGATAGCACGAAAGTGAACGAATACGTCAGCGCCGCCATTGTCTTGAGTAATGAAACCAAAACCTTTCTCTTCGTTAAACCACTTAACAGTACCGATTGTTTTTGATAATGACATTGAATGTCCCTTAATTTGAATCTGAGTAAATTATCGCACACTGCAATAATCTGAAATGATAATATTCATATAAATCACTGTACTACCCTTATACTCATAACCATACCGAATTGTTATGAAGGTGTACCATACTTATATTGTTATTAAATAATGTCATTTGGCGAGATAAGACATTTAATTAAAATCATTTCTTAATTAAATCCCCTGGGGTATTAATAAGAAATGTAGAAATTACCAATTACTTTATTGCTACTATTTGTAATGTTACCTGCCGCTGTTTTTTCACAGTAACTAAATGATATATCAAGATTATCAACATTACCGTTAATAAGAACATGACGCTTTAATACATCACTGTTTAACTGATGGATATTGGCACTCCAAGTGCGTTGGTTTTTTACTAAATTAAAGTTTACTATCATTATTAACCTCTTGATTTTCATTTGTATTTACAGGGTTTTCTTGACGATTCTGTTGGAACCAAAATCGCTTACGGCCTAATGAACGAGACATAAGTATCCTTAGTTTTTTTACTAGCAGAAAAATATTCAGATGATAAAAGGCATCTAACATTATTCATGCTAATTAAGTATTTAAATTTTTATTTATAATAAAGTAACGAAGTAAATATGAACGTAACGACAAATACAGAAGCAGATGTTGGAAGTGTTTTATATTTCGATGATATTGTATAAATAATTTTTAAGTTAAAATGGGTGTTATTAAAAGTGACGCAAACGGTACTGCGACCATTTGCGTCGACTTAAAATATTATAAAGCTACAACGTTTGCAGCTTGAAGACCTTTTTGGCCTTGCTCTACTTCAAAAGACACTTTTTGGCCTTCAGCAAGAGTTTTGAAACCTTCAGATGCGATTGCACGGAAGTGAACGAATACGTCAGCGCCGCCATTATCTTGAGTAATGAAGCCGAAACCTTTCTCTTCGTTGAACCACTTAACGATACCAGTAGACATAATGTGTCCCTTAATTTTGATTAAAATTCATAAAAAATTAAACGCGAATAAATCACGATGCGCTGAAAGCTTGAATTATTGAATGTGACGATGAAGCTAAGGGAAACACTAAGGAATGCAACAATAACGAAGATATTCTGAGGGTTTTTCTTTTACTTGATGTTTTCATTAATAACTCTGAACAACAGAGCACCGACATTATTATGTGGTTAGCAATTATTGTAAAGATTTATTTTTTGATAATTATTGAAATAACAATTAACCACATGATATTACTTGGTAAATATTTAATCACTACCAAGCAATATCAATAAAAAAACACCACTTTGGATAAAATTTGAATCTTTTTCAGAACTCAACAGATAACATTGTCGCTTAAAAATTATGCATTTTGACCAGCAACATAACCTGAACTCCATGCCCATTGGAAGTTGTAACCACCCAACCAACCACTAACATCCATCACTTCACCAGCAAAAAACAGCCCTTTAATCCGCTTCGATTCCATGGTTTTTGATGATAATTCATCTGTATCAACGCCACCAAGGGTCACTTCAGCAGTGCGATAGCCTTCGGTGCCATTAGGTGCAATATTCCAGTGATGGAAATAGGTGGCTAACTGCTCAAACTCTTTATGATCAAGCTGCTTTAGCGGTTTATCTATAATGTCGCCACGAGTGATCAATACTTCAATTAAACGCTTAGGCAACAGACGAGATAACGTATTTTTTATACTTTGATTTGGATGCTGATCTCGTAATTGAAGTAACGTTTCAGCCAGATTAAGCGTTGGTAATAAATCAATACTTACCTTTTGTCCTGGCAACCAATACGAAGATATTTGTAGGACCACAGGGCCAGATAAGCCACGGTGAGTAAACAGTAAATTCTCTTTAAAGCTAGTTCCGTCTTCGGTCGTAATCACTGCAGGCACTGCGATACCCGATAGCTCTTCAAAAGCGTCTTTATCTTGCTTATGCAGTGTAAATGGCACTAATCCTGCTGTGGTTGGCACCATTTTTAAACCAAACTGTGCTGCAATTTGATAGCCAAATGGGGTCGCACCTAATTTAGGCATCGACAAGCCCCCTGTCGCCACCACCAGCGATTCACAGCTGATCGTTTCACCGTTAACATTCAAACTAAACCCAGTCTCTAATTGGGTAATCGCACTGATGTCAGTTTGGTAACGTAAACTGATATTAGGCATATCACATTCAGCCACCAACATTTTGACAATGTCTTTTGCGGAATCTAAGCAAAATAATTGCCCATGATCACGCTCTTCATAATCAATTTCATGCTGACAAACTAACCCAATAAAGTCCCATTGGCTGTATTGTGACAATGCTGATTTAACAAAATGGGGATTACGGCAAACATAATTATTAGCAGCAACATCATTATTGGTAAAATTACAGCGACCACCACCTGAAATTAAAATTTTACGACCAGGTTTTTTACCGTGATCTAGCACAAGCACTGAGCGTCCGCGCTTGCCTGCTGTAGCTGCGCACATTAAGCCGGCAGCACCTGCACCAATAATTACTACATCATATTTGTTCGCCATGGATTTCAATCAGCCTTTAATGTCACTAAATAAACGCAAAAAGGATGCTAACAGTTAGCATCCTTTTTCTATTGTTACGGCTATTTTACCTGCCTCTTAGCCCAATACCAACAGCTATCCCACCACAACGATTTATTCGATTAAAATCAAGCTTGTTGATGACAATCTATCGACGTTAATGCCGTCACCGCAGCGGTTGGCATATCTAAGGTCGTGGTTGGGAACGCAAAATCAGCCCCATGAGCATGAACAATCTCAACAATTTTAAGCATCACATCTTGCTGAACCGCTTTGTATTTGACCCAATCAACGGTTTTAGTAAAGGTGTACACCAAAATATTCAGTGACGATGGTCCGTAAGTGTCAAAACTCACAATCAAGGTTTGGCGTGTTTCAATATCGGCATGGTTTTGGAGCATTTTTTTTATATCATCAACCACCAGCCCCACAACCGCCGCATCGCAATAACGTAAACCAACACTTTGTTTAATACGACGGTTCTGCATTCGTGAGGCGTTTTCTACCACTACCGAGCTAAAAACTGAATTAGGGACGTACAACGGCCGTTTATCAAAAGTGCGAATCACCGTCATACGAAACCCTATTCGCTCAATCGTTCCTTCAATTTGGCGATCAGGACTGCGAATCCAATCGCCCACTTTAAAGGGACGATCAAAATAAATCATCATGCCACCAAAGAAATTCGCCAATAAATCTTTGGCTGCCATACCGACCACTAAACCACCGACACCACCAAAGGTCAGCAAACCCGACAAACTTAAACCGAAGTTTTGCATCACAATTAAGCTACTCAATACCATTACAATTAAGCGTAATATTTTTGAAATAGCGGTGACGGTAGTAGCATCTCGATGTGGGCGATTATCTAAAATGGTTTGTTCAATATTGGTGATCAATCGCATCAGAATCCAAATAAAGACCCCGACCAATAGTAAGTGGCGTAATAAAGCCAAGAAGCCACTTGAATAAGAAGTGATGTTATCAACCATAATGCCTAATGACATTAACCCAGGCCACACCCAAATACACAATGAAACAGGGGCTCGAACGGCATCAATTAACGCATCATCCCAAATAAAATGGGTTTTACTCGCTATGGTTGCTAATCGACGTGAAAGTAATAACCACCCGCACCATAATAATGTGCTTAACAGCAGCAACAAGCCGATGTTATACATCCAATTAACAGAGGCACCTTTTTCAAGTGATGACCACCAAACGACAAATTGATCCATAGCGACATTGTTCCGATACTAAATAGTAATAAGTGAAGTGACATTGATAAGCTATAACTATATCAAATGAATGATATAACACTGAATAAGGGTATCGCAAAGAAAGTGTCACTAGGAAAGTGACACCTAGGCAGAGAGCGCTCTTTTAAAGCCCGAGAAAGGCCACGGCAAAAATAGCCACAAAAAAGGTAATCATAAAGGTACTCGCCAAGATAAATAATTTACGAACTTTCATGCACTTAGCCATAAATAGCGGATCGTGATGTTTTTTATACTGTTGGCTACGAATGTAATGAAATAAGCGAATTTGTTTACTGACATTACCTTGTGACGAAAAAAAACCACGCCCGTCAACTTGCTGATATAACAACGGATCGCAGTCTCGCATCACGACTAACAAAGAACGTAATGTACTGATATATCGACAAGTGTTAACGGTTGCTACCAAAAAAATCGCAACCAAAAGTGCATCACCACTGATCATAGTTATCCCCTCTTAATGTCACGCACTTATAGGGATAAAAGGGGCGGTATTATCACGCCCCCTGAACCACTTTAAGCTTGTGAGTCCATGACTGATGTTGGTGCTGACTCGCCTTTAGCCATTGCAGCTAAATCTTTATCAATAAAGAATAGCGCTTTACCATCTTCACCAACTAATTCAATTTTATCTAAAATGCCTTTGAATAATTTCTCTTCTTCGTGCTGCTCTGACACATACCACTGTAAGAAATTAAACGTTGAATAATCTTGAGTAGAAAATGCAACGTGAGCTAATTCATTAATTTTTTTTGTGATAAGTTGTTCATGCTCATAAGTTTCACGAAATACATTACCAAGAGAAGCAAACTCATGCTTTGGTGCTTCAATGGTACCTAGAATCGGTAACGCACCGGTTTCACTCACATAAGTAAACAAACGTTGCATATGCTCCATCTCTTCAGCAGCATGTACACGTAAGAACGCAGCGGCACCTTCAAAACCTTTATCTTCACACCACGCACTCATTTGTAGGTATAAATTTGAAGAAAAGAACTCTAAATTAATTTGCTCGTTAAGATTTTCAACCATTGCCTTGGCTAACATTGCACTACTCCTGTTTGTTTAAGTGTAATCAAGACATTGTCACTGTGCATTGTTAAGAATGCAACAAATGAACAAAACGTCCTTAATAAAGGAACGACTATTAGTATAAACCACTAAAATAACAATAAAAACGGCTCAACGTTTACGAAAAATAATTAACCATTTCGTAATCTATAGATGCGATCTAATCGATATTTTTAAGTGTAGACCAGTGCTAACATAGACCATTATTATATGGTTATGGAAGATAAGTGATGGTTTATAAACATATTATCGCTGCTATCGATCTTTCTGAAGATAGCGTCTATCTCGTCAATAAAGCAGCTAAATTAGCGCAATCATTGAATGCTAAACTATCACTGGTTCACATCGATGTTGATTATGCTGATCTCTACACTGGCTTGATTGATATTAACTTAGCAGAAATGCACGAACGTGCTGAAAGCGATGCTCAAACTCGATTACATGAGCTTGCAAATAATGCGGGTTACCCTGTTGCTCACACCTTAGTGGGTAGCGGTGATTTAAGTGAAGAAATTTGTAGCACTATCAAAGATCTTAACGTTGATTTAGTCATTTGTGGTCATCATCAAGATTTCTGGAGTAAAATTTTATCATCGACTCGTCAACTTATTAGCCGCACTCCGGTTGATTTATTGATCGTACCGCTAAAATAACTCATCATAAATATAGCAGTCGTTGTTATAACGACTGCTACTCGTCGTCACGATAGCATACTGTCATTATCATATTCTTCATCGCACAATTTAGTTACACTGCTGTTATCCCCTCTCAATACACCCAGTTGCAACAATGAAATACTTATCATTAATAACCCTATTATGGGCATTTTCGTTTAGCTTAATTGGCGTTTATCTTGCTGGTCAAGTTGATGCTTGGTTCTCAGTTTTAACCCGCGTTTGTCTCGCTACACTCGTTTTTATACCGTTTTTACGTACTAAACATCTACACTCGAAGCTTGCCATCAAATTAATGGTCGTCGGCGCGTTTCAACTTGGGCTAATGTATTGCTTTTATTACCAATCGTTCTTGTATTTAACCGTCCCAGAAGTGCTACTGTTTACAATTTTCACCCCCATTTATGTCACTCTGATTTATGACGCATTACATAAACAATTTTCACCATGGTATTTACTGAGTGCGGTGATCGCAGTGATTGGGGCGGCGGTGATTAAATTTGAAGGGATTAACCAACACTTCATTATTGGTTTTTTCATTGTTCAAGGCGCAAACCTGTGCTTTGCGATTGGCCAAGTTGGCTATAAACGCATAATTGAACAAGAACAAACGGATATACCACAACATACCGTGTTTGGCTGGTTTTATTTAGGCGCGGTATGTGTCGCTGTGCCAATGTATTTATTGTTTGGTAATAGTGCCAAATTACCCACAACATCATTACAGTGGGGAATTTTAACCTACCTCGGTGTGATTGCTTCTGGACTGGGATATTTCATTTGGAACAAAGGCGCGACAATGGTCAATGCTGGCGCATTAGCGATCATGAATAATGCTTTAGTGCCTGCCGGTTTAATCGTTAACTTGGTGATTTGGAACCATGATGTCGACTATCCACGACTCATTATTGGTGGCGGGATTATTCTATTATCACTGTGGTTTAATGAAACATGGGTTAAACAAAAAGTTGCTACCCAACGCGCATTAGCTCTCAAAAAATAGTCACAAAAAAGGCGCGATTATCGCGCCTTTCTCATACGATTGATGCGTTAAATAAATGCAAAAGCGTCGGCAAACATATGCTCCCGTAACGCACCTTTTTCTGTACAGAAACGTTCACGCGCGGCACCTGCCATTTCAAAACGACCACACACATAAATATCATAGGCAGATAAGCTTACAAAATCGTCGGCAACTGCGTCCAATACATTACCAATTTTACCCTGCCAACCTTCAGGCGCTGTTTCTACAACAGGTACATAGCTAATATTGGCATATTGCTTTGCCAGTGCTTGCATTTCATCATTAGCATACAGCTGACACACATCTCGCCCCCCCCAATAAACAAAGATTGGCTGAGTTAAACCACGGCTAATACAGTTATCCACCATACTGCGAATATAAGAAAAACCAGTGCCACCTGCGATCATCAACAATGGACGTTGACTTTCATGACGTAACCAAGCTTCGCCATGCGCTGCTTCAATCGTCACAGGTTGGTGAGCCGTTAATGCATTCTTCATCGTCTCAACCACTTCTAGTGCATAAGCATTATGTTCAGCAGCACCAATATGAAGCTCAAGCTCACCTTGACGACAAGGGCTACTAGCAATCGAGAACGGGCGTTTATCTTGTTCTCCCATTACTGCTAATAAGTATTGCCCTGCTTTGAAATCGAGGGCTTGTAATGGCGTTAATAAAATACGGTATGTATTACATGCCAACGGTTCAACTGACTTTACTTCACATTGGATAGACATGGTTTTCCTCTAGTCTAACGATAACACCAAGTCGCTTTCCACTCTCGCAAGACAAGCAAAGATCCAGCCTTGTGCCTGCTCTTGTGGCGTTAACATCGGCTCAAGCTCATAGCTTATTTGACCTTGTTGTTTACGACACATACACATAGCACAAGCACCCACTTGGCAGCGATTAGGAAAAGCGATGCCTGCGTTGAGCGCTGCTTGTAATACGGTTTGCTGCGCATCGGCAGTAAACGTAATGTTATTGGGCAACAGGCGTACTTGGTACATAAAAAATTCTCAATTCAATGACAGGTATTATCATTGAAACATAAAAACATCAGGCGCCTGATTGTTACTCAAGCCCATTGTTAGCGGTTAGTTATTGATCGCTAATTGCGCCCACATTGCATCGACTTGTGCCACAATTTGAGGATCCTTAATAATCGGAGTACCCCATTCTCGTTGGGTTTCAGCGCCAATTTTATTGGTAGCATCAAAACCGATCTTTGAACAACGCTCTGT
The DNA here is from genome assembly GCF_900166965.1 of Photobacterium piscicola. GTDB lineage: Bacteria > Pseudomonadota > Gammaproteobacteria > Enterobacterales > Vibrionaceae > Photobacterium > Photobacterium piscicola. Next base: position 9,370 of record NZ_FUZI01000017.1, read on the forward strand.
GGTCGCAGCAGTTAATACCGTATCACGACTTGGATCCATACGGGTTGTAACCGCCCAAATAACATCATTCCAATCGCGCACATTGACATCACCATCACAGATAATCACAAATTTGGCATCGGTGAATTGATTCAAAAAGGCCGAGACTGCGCTCATAACCTGTAGACCTTCACCCACAACGGTTTTATTAATACTCACGATTGCCATGCTGTGATCAGCCGCTTGTGGCGGTAAATAACAATCGATGATCGCAGGAAATTGCTGACGTAAGGCGAGTAATCCAGCCTCAATATCATACTCAGCAGACTTTAATCCGACCGATGTTGCTGCGGTATTCGCTAACTCTGCAGGCCATTTAATGGTGGCATCAATCCCCATTTTTGAGCCTAAGCCCACCACTGGCGACGCAAAATCCAATGAATCAATTGGCGTATTATCAATCAGTAATGTATCTCGAACCGGATCCATACGCGTGGTCATCGCATTGATCACACTCTGCCAATCGCGCGCATTAACATCATCATCACACACAATCACAAATTTAGTGTACATAAACTGACGTAAAAACGACCACACTCCCATCATCACTCGTTTAGCGTGGCCAGGGTATTGCTTCTTCATTGTCACCACCGCCATGCGATAAGAACACCCTTCTGGCGGCAAATAGAAATCAACAATCTCAGGAAATTGTTTATGCAAAATAGGCACAAACACTTCGTTTAATGCTACGCCAAGCACCGCAGGTTCATCCGGTGGACGACCGGTATAGGTACTGTGATAAATCGGATCGTTACGCATCGTAATATGAGTAATAGTGAACACATGGTGGCGCTCAACCTCATTGTAATAACCGGTATGATCGCCGTAAGGTCCTTCATCGGCATATTCTTCAGGGTCGATATAGCCTTCCATCACGATTTCTGCACTGGCAGGTACTTGTAGATCATTACTGATACTTTTAACCACCTCAGTGCGACTACCGCGTAATAAACCGGCAAATGCGTACTCAGACAGTGTATCAGGCACAGGCGTTACAGCCCCTAATACCGTGGCGGGATCGGCGCCAAAAGCAACCGTTACTGGAAATTTCTCACCCGGATGGGCTTCGCACCACTCACGCATATCTAGTGCGCCACCACGGTGAGCAAGCCAGCGCATAATCACTTTATTTTTGGCTATTTTTTGTTGACGATAAATACCCAGATTTTGGCGTTTTTTATTAGGACCACGGGTAATGGTTAAACCCCATGTTAGTAACGGTGCAACATCACCAGCCCAGCAACTCATGACGGGGATTTTATCGAGATCAACCTCGTCATCTTGCCAAATAATTTGTTGGCAAGGCGCTTTACGAAGTACTTTGGTCGGCATATTAAGCACTTGCTTAAATACCGGAATTTTATTGATTGCATCCCGCAAGCCATGCGGTGGCTCAGGTTCTTTTAAATACGCCAGCCATTCTCCAACTTCGCGTAATTGCTTAACATTGTCACGCCCCATTCCCATTGCAACGCGTTCAGGCGTACCAAACAAGTTTGCCAGTACCGGCATGTCGTAACCTACAGGATTTTCAAACAACAATGCCGGACCACCAGCACGCAGAGTACGATCGCAAATCTCCGTCATTTCCTGATTAGGATCGACAGGATGTTGAATGCGTTGTAATTGCCCTTGTTGCTCTAAATAGGCAATAAAGTCACGTAGATCCTTGTATTTCATAGCGACTACCTGTAGCTAAACTAAGTCAAATGGACATTACTGCCATTGACCTAATGAGAATGATTTTTGCTAGTATAACCAGTTGTGCAGCGGAAAACACCCGCCGCTCCAAAAAAGAAAATACCCGTTTAAATTCTGTGGGTTAACCAAAACAAGCTAACCTTATAGTTTGAATTTTAGCCAAAAAAAAACGCCACATGAAAGTGACGTTTTTAATTCAATAACCGCTTAAATTACTTATGATTTTTGACGGCGCATTGCGTCAAAGAACTCTTCATTTGTTTTGGTCATTGATAGTTTGTCGATCAAGAATTCCATACTATCTGTTTCACTCATTGGGTGAACAATTTTACGCAGGATCCACATTTTCTGTAGTTCATCAGCTTTCGCCAATAATTCTTCACGACGGGTACCTGAACGATTGATATCAATCGCAGGGAAAACACGTTTCTCAGCAATCTTGCGAGAAAGGTGAAGTTCCATGTTACCTGTACCTTTAAATTCTTCGTAAATAACTTCATCCATCTTAGAGCCAGTATCCACTAGCGCTGTTGCGATGATAGTTAAGCTACCGCCTTCTTCTACGTTACGTGCCGCACCAAAGAAACGCTTAGGACGGTGAAGGGCGTTGGCATCTACACCACCAGTTAATACTTTACCTGAAGAAGGTATAACGGTGTTGTAAGCACGTGCTAGACGTGTAATTGAGTCAAGAAGGATAACCACATCTTTCTTATGCTCAACTAAGCGTTTTGCTTTTTCAATAACCATTTCTGCCACTTGTACGTGACGAGATGCTGGTTCATCAAATGTTGATGCAATAACTTCGCCTTTAACAAGACGTTGCATCTCAGTTACTTCTTCCGGACGCTCATCAATTAGTAATACCATCAACACACACTCAGGGTGGTTGTAAGAAATACTTTGAGCGATATTTTGCAGCAACATTGTTTTACCCGCTTTTGGCGGAGCAACAATCAGGCCTCGTTGGCCTTTACCGATAGGAGAAGCTAAATCTAGAACACGCGCTGTAATATCTTCTGTTGAGCCATTACCACGTTCCATACGCATACGATCGTTGGCATGAAGTGGAGTAAGGTTTTCAAAAAGGATTTTATTGCGGGCGTTGTCTGGTTTGTCGTAGTTTACTTCGTTTACTTTTAGTAGTGCGAAGTAACGTTCACCGTCTTTTGGTGGACGAATCTTTCCGGCAATGGTATCGCCAGTACGAAGGTTAAAACGACGAATTTGGCTTGGTGATACATAAATATCATCAGGGCCTGCAAGGTAAGAACTGTCTGCGCTACGCAGAAAGCCGAAGCCGTCTTGCAAAATCTCTAGAACACCGTCGCCAAAAATATCCTCACCACTTTTAGCATGTTGCTTAAGAATGGAGAAGATGATGTCCTGCTTACGTAGGCGGGCCAGGTTTTCCAATCCTAAACTTTCGCTAAGTGATACCAACTTAGGGATAGGTTGGCTCTTGAGTTCTGTAAGATTCATAGTGGTGGGTTTCTTGTCTGTCAAAATCGGGGTTCTATATTAGTTGAGATAAGGATGACCAATAGGGCCTGGTCAAGAAATGAACGGAAATGTAATTTCTGTGCGTTACGTTAACACTAAACGTTCTATCAGTCTAGCATAGTCGCTAGACAAACCATGCACAACTTAGAAATTGTGCATGGCTCGCAATTATGTCACTTATAAGTTCGCGTCTAGGAACTCTTTCAGCTGCGTTTTTGACAACGCGCCGACTTTAGTTGCAGCTACTGCACCATCTTTGAACAGTAATAACGTTGGAATACCGCGAATACCAAATTTTGGCGGTGTCGCCGCATTTTGGTCGATATTTAATTTACCAATCGTTAATTTACCTTCGTATTCATCAGCGATTTCGTCAAGAATAGGGGCAATCATTTTACAAGGTCCACACCATTCAGCCCAGAAATCAACCAGTACCGGGCCCGCAGCATTGACAACATCAGTATCAAAACTTTCATCGGTAAGCTGCACAATCTTATCGCTCATCTTCCACTCCAACAGTGATTTTGTTAGCTGATATTGAATTAACCAGCAAATCGTTATCCTATTTGAATGGAATACGTTTCGTATTGCAACCCTAAGCTGATATTCTATAGCAATGAAGACGACACATATCACAGAGCAGAAATTTGCCGAACTAGGGTTAAACCCCCTAGTACTAAAAGGATTGGAAGAGAAAGGGTTTCATAATTGTACCCCGATCCAGGCCTTGGCATTGCCAGTTGTGCTCACTGGCCATGATATCGCGGGACAGGCTCAAACAGGTACGGGTAAGACCCTTGCCTTTCTGACCGCTACTTTTAACCATCTATTGGAGACACCTGCACCAGCAGAGCGTAAAACCAACCAACCGCGAGCGATCATTATGGCGCCAACGCGAGAGTTGGCGATCCAAATTTTCAATGATGCTTCATCGTTACTAGCAAGTACTGGCCTTAAAGCTGGCCTTGCTTACGGTGGTGAACCTTATGAAAAACAAAAACAAGTGTTTGACGAAGGCGTTGATATTTTAATCGGTACTTGCGGCCGTATTATCGACTTCTATAAGCAACGCGTTATCGACCTTGCCAGCATTCAAGTGGTGGTATTGGATGAAGCCGATCGTATGTTCGATTTAGGTTTTATTAAAGATATCCGTTTCTTGTTCCGTCGTATGCCAGAGCCGAAAGCGCGTTTAAACATGTTGTTCTCAGCAACGTTATCATACCGTGTTAAAGAACTTGCATTTGAGCACATGAACAGCCCAGAAAGTGTTGTGGTTGAACCTGAACAAAAAACAGGTCACCGCATTAAAGAAGAGTTATTCTATCCATCAAACCAAGAAAAAATGCGTTTATTACAAACGTTAATTGAAGAAGAATGGCCTGATCGTGCGATTATTTTCGCCAACACTAAGCATCGTTGTGAAGATGTTTGGGGACATTTAGCGGCTGATGGTCATCGAGTAGGTCTACTTAATGGTGATGTACCACAGAAAAAACGTGAGCGTATTCTAGAAGAATTCACCAAAGGTGATATTGATATCCTCGTTGCAACGGATGTCGCTGCTCGTGGTCTACATATTCCGATGGTTACCCACGTATTTAACTTTGATCTTCCTGATGACGCAGAAGACTATGTTCACCGTATTGGTCGTACAGGTCGAGCGGGTGAAAGTGGTCATTCAATCAGCTTTGCCTGTGAAGAATACGCGATTAACCTACCTGCGATTGAGACTTACATTGAGCATGGTATTCCACAATCAAAGTATGACTCTGACGCGCTTTTAGATGATTTACCTGCGCCGATTCGTCTACAACGTACACCTCGTCAAGGTGGCCGTCGTAATAACCAGCGTCAAGGTCAAGGGCAACCTCGTCAGCGTAATAATCGCCGCCGTCCGCCACAAAACAAACCAGCATAAAATAAGTTAAAGTATCTCTATGGAAAGAAATTCAGTATCACCGCTTTATGCAGCAATTGATTTAGGCTCGAACAGCTTTCATATGTGGGTTGTTCGCGAAGTCAATGGCAGTGTTCAAACACTGGCTAAAATTAAACGAAAAGTACGTTTAGCTGCAGGTTTGAATAATCAAAACGAACTCAGCCAAGAAGCCATTCAACGGGGTCTTGACTGTTTGGCCATTTTTGCCGAACGTTTACAGGATATCAAACCTGATCATATTCGCATTGTCGGCACTGCCGCCTTGCGTACAGCGGTCAATGCTAACGAATTTCTTTCCCAAGCTCACAGTATACTTGGGTATCCTGTCAGTGTGATTGCTGGTGAAGAAGAAGCTCGTATTATCTATCAAGGGGTAGCACATACCTCTGGAGGCAGCGATAAACGCCTGGTGGTCGATATTGGCGGAGCCAGTACCGAAGTCATTATTGGTGAAGGTTTTGATGCCAGTGCACTCACAAGCTTAAAAATTGGTTGTGTTACTTGGCTAGAGCGCTACTTTAAAGATCGCTACCTAACCTCAGTTAACTTTGATGCTGCCATTAACGGCGCAAAAGAAGCGATTGAAACCATTATTGAGCGTTACACTCACCAAGGTTGGGAAACCTGTGTTGGCGCGAGTGGTACAGTGCAAGCACTGCAAGAAATAATGCTAGCACAAGGCATGGATGAAATTATTACCCTGCCTAAGCTGAAACGCCTTCAGCGCCAAGCAATGCAATATGAACGTTTAGAAGACCTTGATATTGAAGGTTTAACATTAGAACGCGCACTGGTTTTTCCAAGTGGACTATCAATCCTAATTGCGCTATTTGAATCATTACAAATTGAATCAATGACCCTTGCTGGCGGTGCGCTACGTGAAGGATTGGTTTATGAAATGATGGATCAAATGCGTCACCATGATGTGTGCTCACGTACAATTAGTAGCATGCAGCAACGGTTTCAATTAGATCATACCCATGCTGATAATGTTAGTAATATGGCATTGGCGTTATTAGCTCAATGTCCTGGCTGGCAATTAGAGCCACCTGCTGAAAATTTACTTCAGGCAGCGGCTAAATTACATGAGATTGGCGCAAGCATTGAATTTAAAAAAAGTGGGGAACATGCGGCTTACTTAATTAAGCACATGGATTTACCTGGCTTTACTCGTGCCCAAAAAAATCTCATAGCTGAACTATTGCGCCGCCATAACGGTCCATTAACCAGCTTACCAGAGCAACATGCGTTATCGGCACCCAGTGCAGCCCGTTTGCTACGCTTACTACGACTAGCGATTATTTTATGCCATCGCCGCGATCAAACTTGTTTACCTCCCTTTAGCTTACGCATGGAAGATAACAAATTGACGTTATTATTATCGGCGAAATGGTTGATCAATAATCCCTTAACCCGTAGTGAACTAACCCAAGAAGCCACCCGCCAAACTGATATGGGCTGGCCAATGGTGGTAACGGCGCAAGACTAATAACACCTAATAATTAAGTTAAGTGGACCATCCTCTTAACGCTATGATCAAAAAAGGCTCCCCAAGGAGCCTTTTTTATTAGCTATCGCTTCGTGATAAGCAAATCTTAGCCAGTAATACCACTGTGGCGTAACATTGCATCTAATTGTGGTTCACGGCCACGGAAGCGCTTAAATAGCTCCATCGGCTCTTCACTGCCACCTTTTTCTAAGATACAGGTGAGGAAATCACTGCCTGTTTGAGTATTAAAAATACCTTCTTCTTCAAAACGAGAAAACGCATCAGCCGACAATAACTCTGCCCATAAGTAACTGTAATAACCCGCACTATAGCCACCTGCAAAAATATGACTAAAACTATGAGGGAATCGACCCCATTCAGGGCTTGGCACAACAGACACTTTATCTTTAACTTCAAATAACGTTGCTAACACTTGAGCGCCAGTTTCAGGATCATAGTTAGTATACAAACTGAAATCGAACAGACCAAATTCAAGCTGACGTAAAATAAACATCGCTGATTGGAAGTTCTTCGCTGCTAACATTTTATCAAGCATTACTTTTGGTAATGGCTCACCCGTCTCATAATGACCTGAAATAAAGGCTAACGCTTCTTCCTGCCAGCACCAATTTTCAAGGAATTGACTTGGTAATTCAACTGCATCCCATGGCACACCATTAATACCTGACACCGCAGCCACATCAATTTGAGTCAGCATATGGTGAATACCGTGACCCGTTTCATGGAACAAGGTTGTGACTTCGTTATGAGTAAATAGTGCCGGTTGATCGCCCACAGGACGATTAAAGTTACACGTTAAATAAGCCACCGGTGTTTGCAAACTACCATCGATGCGAGTGCGACGGACCATGCACTCATCCATCCATGCACCACCACGTTTATGTTCACGGGCATATAAATCTAAATAGAAGCTACCACGCAACGTGCCTTGAGCATCAAAGATGTCATAGAAGGTCACCGATTCATGCCACACTTCTACCCCATGACGTTGTTTTATTTCAAGCCCAAACACACGGTTTAGCACTTCAAATAACCCTGCCACCACTTTTTGCTCAGGGAAATATGGGCGTAATTCTTCATCAGAAATACTGTAACGATGTTGTTTTAATTTTTCAGAATAAAAGGCAAAATCCCACGGTTCTAATTGCTCAATACCAAATTCATCACGCGCATAATCACGTAACTCAGCCACTTCACGCTCACCTTGTGGCTTAGCGCGATCAGCTAAATCGTTTAAAAAGCCCAGCACTTGATCCGTCGATTGTGCCATCTTGGTTGCCAATGATTTCTCACCGTAACTACTAAAGCCCAATAAACGTGCCATTTCATGACTTAATTTTAGTTTTTCAGCAATGATGTCAGTATTATCAAACTCACCTGCATTTGGACCTTGATCAGACGCGCGCGTACTAAATGCTTGATACATTTCAGCACGTAACTCACGATTATTACAGTACGTCATCACCGGTAAATATGACGGAATATCAAGCGTAAATAGATAGCCTTGCTCATCTTTCGCTTGTGCATTTGCTTGTGCTGCTTGCAATGCTGATGCTGGTAAACCTTGTAATTGATCAACATCAGTAATCACTTTGCTCCACGCCATAGTGGCATCGAGTACATTATTACTAAAGGTTGAGGCTAATTCAGACAAACGCTTACTGATCTCACCAAAGCGTTGTTGTTGCTCGGCAGGTAACCCAATACCTGACAGCTCAAAGGCTTTAAGGGCATCTGTCACTGCTTTTTGTTGAGCTTGACTTAAATTAGCGAAATCATCACTGGCTCGAATCATCTTATATGCATCATAAAGGCCTTTATGCTGTCCAACCCACGTCGCATAATCAGATAATAACGGCAGGCAACTTTCATATGCTTGGCGCAATTCAGGGCTATTTTTAACCCCATTAAGATGCCCTACTGGTGACCAAATACGCCCAAGGCGATCATCTAACTCAGCTAATGGGCGACAAATCGTTTCCCATGTTGGCATTTGAAATTGAGACAGTACGGCTTCAACGTTATTTCGACAATCAGTGATCGCTTGTTCAACCGCAGGTTTAATGTGCTCAGGTTTAATATGAGCAAATGGAGGCAAATCAGTCATCGTCAACAATGGGTTAGACATACGTTTTTCCTTTATTTTTATCTTATTATTAACATGCGCCCGCAATAGATAAATTTCAATCCTTTGCTTGGTTTAGGGTCTAAAAATGCAGAAATAGCGCATTTCCTTAATTTAGATAGTAGCAAAGGTTGGCACCATGGTTGGATATTGCTGAATAATTGACGATAATAGTCACTAGCATCCCTGCTTTAGATACCGATAGAGACTAATTTCATGCTGAGTTATCGCCACAGCTTTCACGCTGGCAACCACGCAGATGTGGTTAAACACATTGTTCAAAGCTTAATTCTGGATGCACTCAAGCAGAAAGATAAACCGTTCGTGTATCACGATACTCACTCAGGTGTTGGTCGCTATGATCTTCAAGATGAGCGCAGCGAAAAAACCGGTGAGTTTAAGCAAGGTATCGCTCGAATTTGGTCACGCAATGATATTCCTACTGAAATTGGCGCCTATATTGATGCCATTAAAGCCATTAATGACACTGACGAATTACGTTATTACCCTGGTTCCCCCAAAGTTGCTCGCGCTCAAATTCGCGACCAAGACCGCATGGTATTAACCGAGTTACACCCAAGCGATTTCCCATTATTGTTACAAGAATTTCGCGGTGATCGTCGCGTTAAAATGTATCAAGAAGATGCTTTTGCTCGTCTAAAAGCGAGTTTACCGCCTAAAGAACGTCGCGGGGTGGTGTTGATTGATCCCCCTTATGAGCTCAAGCATGAATACCAAGATGTGGTGAAAGCGATCAAACACAGCCACCAACGTTGGGCAACAGGCACCTATGCTATTTGGTACCCTGTGGTTTATCGTGAAACTATTGATCGCATGATTAATGGTTTGAAAGACTTAAATATTCGTAATATTCTTCAAATTGAGCTGGGTGTAGAACCTGACACAGAAGAACGCGGAATGACAGCTTCAGGCATGATTGTGATTAACCCGCCATGGAAATTAGCCAGTCAAATGGAGCAAATACTGCCATGGTTACAACAAGCCATTGCACCCAATCATGGTCATCATAAAATCGAATGGATCGTGCCTGAGTAAATTACACTGATAATACTTTGCCTAAAAAACAGCTGCATTGCGGTGTAGCTGTTACATTCCCCACGTGACAATCATCATTTTCGATGGTAAAACATTATACTAATCGATTTTTCCGATTTTAAATCCTCGTCACTCAGCCCAATCTTGATTACACTAGGTGACAGTGAATATTCATAACATCTATTGGAGTAAAGTCATGGCGAAGCATTTTGATTACATCTGTATCGGTGGTGGTAGCGGCGGTATTGCATCAGCAAACCGCGCTGCAATGTATGGTGCTAAGGTTGCAATAATTGAAGCAAAAGCCCTTGGTGGCACCTGCGTTAACGTCGGTTGTGTACCCAAAAAAGTAATGTGGCACGGCGCTCAAATCGCTGAAGCGATCCACCTTTACGCTAAAGACTATGGCTTTAATGTTGATGTGAAAGATTTCAACTGGGCTAAACTGGTTGAAAACCGCGAAGCTTACATCAGCCGCATTCATACTTCATATGACAATGTACTTGGTAATAATAACGTTGAAGTCATCAATGGCTTTGCGACCTTTGTTGATGCTAAAACTATTGCTGTTAACGGTGAACATTACACTGCCGATCATATTTTAATTGCGGTCGGTGGTGAACCAACAATTCCTAATGTACCTGGCGCAGAACACGGTATTGACTCAAACGGTTTCTTTGAACTAACAGCACAACCAAAACGTACTGCAATTGTAGGTGCGGGTTATATCGCAGTTGAGATCGCGGGCGTATTAAGTGCACTCGGCACAGATACCCATCTGTTCGTTCGTAAAGAATCACCACTACGTAGCTTTGATCCAATGATTGTTGATACTTTAGTGGAAGTAATGGCAGCTGAAGGTCCAACCCTTCACACCCATTCAATTCCTAAAGAAGTGGTAAAAGAGGCCGATGGTTCTATCACACTTCATTTTGAAGACGGTAAATCACATAACACCGATTTACTGATTTGGGCGATTGGTCGTCACCCAACCACAGACAAAATCAACCTTCAAGCTGCAGGTGTTGAAACCAACACTCGTGGTTACATCAAAGTTGATCAATACCAACAAACCAATATTGACGGTATTTACTGTGTTGGCGACATCATGGAAGGCGGTATCGAACTAACCCCAATTGCAGTTAAAGCAGGTCGTCAATTATCTGAGCGTTTGTTTAATAACAAGCCAGAAGCCAAGATGGACTACAAACTGGTACCAACAGTGGTATTTAGCCACCCACCAATTGGTACTATTGGTCTAACAACTCAAGAAGCAATTGATCAATACGGTGAAGACAACGTCAAAGTCTACCAATCAGGCTTTACTGCAATGTACACCGCGGTCACAACCCACCGTCAGCCATGTAAAATGAAATTAGTGTGTGCGGGTGATGATGAAAAAGTTGTTGGCCTACATGGTATTGGTTATACCGTTGATGAAATGATTCAAGGCTTTGGTGTTGCAATTAAGATGGGCGCAACTAAAGCTGATTTCGATAGTGTTGTTGCTATCCACCCAACAGGTTCGGAAGAATTTGTTACGATGAGATAGTCAGATCTCTGACAGTATTAAAAAGGTCGAATTATCGGCCTTTTTATTTTTTACTCATAATACAATTATGCTTATGTTAACTAAAATAAGCATAACAATTAATTTTATAGCATCACCATATTCTTTTTTAATTATTATCCGTCCTTAAAAAGGTCACACCGTTTAAAATATAATTAATTTATTGTTATTTAAAATTATTGATATATATAATGCATACACCCAACAATAGATGGCACTAATAAGCATCACGATGCATTACATAAAAAGATAACAATGAAAAAAATATATTCCTTTTTTATAATTATATTACTAAGCGCTTTATTATCATTATTAATTAGCCATATAACAATTAGATATATAGAACGGAAACAAATAAATAACATCATACAACTATTAGATAACGTTATCTATAAGCCTCAATTGCACATTGAACATGAAAGTAACTTAGAGTTAAATAGCAAAGAACAAAACCAACGTTTTCTAGAAGAAATTGAAATAAAATATCCAGAGATAATGGATATTGCCTACATTTATAATGACAAATATCATTATAATAATAGTGGCATTAATAACCCAGTTCCTGAATATATAAAAAAAATGATCCATAATAATGTTGGGGTTAAGTTATTTGATGACCCTTATAATAAAACCAAAACTAATTATATTTTTAAGTTTGGTTCTGGGTATTATATAATAAACTTCTATTCTAAATTATTAAAAAATTTAAGCCATAATATATTAACTAATTTTTTAGTTATTGACTCAAACTCAATAATACCTAACGGACTTTTATATTATAGTTTGACACATAATGCCAAACATCTACACTCTATTATTATTAGTGGCTTAACCATTAAAAAACTATTAATGGTTTTATCTTTCAATTTCATTATATCTTTATTATTAGTAAATATTATATCATCCCTATTATTATCATATTTTGATAGTAACAAAGTGTTATATCGAAGACTAAAAAAAGCAGCTAACAACAGTGAATTTATACCTTACTTTCAATCTATCTATTCAACCAAGCAACAAAAATTCGTTTCAGCTGAAATCCTATGCCGTTGGAATTATAATGGCATAATTGTTCCGCCCGCTGAGTTCATCACTAATTTAGAAAAAACCAATGATATAAAGAACATTACGTTAAATTTAATAAGAGAAGCATTTAACACACTAAATAAAGCCAATATAAATAAAGATTTCATGCTAAGCTTTAATTTTACTGTATCAATGCTTCTTGATGACAAATTTATGCGAAAAGTTATTACTTTAATTAAAAAGAACCCAAATATAAAAAATAAAATAATAATAGAACTAACAGAAAGCGAAAATAGTTTTATTTATTTGGATGAAATTAATATTGTAATGAAAAAATTAAAAAAAGAATCCATATTATTATCAATTGATGACGTTGGCACTGGATATTCAAATTTACTTACCATTCAAGAATTACCTTTTGACATAATGAAAATAGACAAATATTTCATTTCAGATAAATTTGCAGTATCAAAAAGTAATATGCTTGAGACACTAGCAACATTAGGTAATTCGTTGAATCTTACTATCGTTGCTGAAGGTATTGAAACAGAATCAGAATTAAATAAAATAAAAAAATTCAATATTCACTTATGCCAAGGATTTTATTTTTCTACTCCATGTGATTCAAAAACATTTATATCAAGAACAAAGTCTGAGCCACATTTATACCAATAGTGAGATTGTATTAAATTAACCTTTTCAAAAAACACCTTTTTATAAAAACACCGCTCAAAAGCGGTGTTTTTTATCTATACTAAGGATTGCATCTTAATGATGATGATGTCCATCATTATGGCTATGACCACAACTACAGCTTGGTGCGATAACAGTTTGAATAGGGGTTAAGGTGATTTGTTGTAGTAATTCTTCTGTGCTAACCGTATTCAATAAATGCATATTTTCAGCATTGACAGCCATTGGATCTTCAATCTCACGTTGAATGCTCATCACTTCAATTATTTGTTGAGTAACCGCTTCAGGTAATAATAATTCACGGATCACTTTAAGCTCATTATTACTAGTATCTAACGCCATCATCGATAAGGCTAATGTTGATGTGGTTGGCTGTTGAAAATATTCATTTGGAATCGCTGCAGCATTAAATTGAATATCAAACGCAAGTTCAGCCAACTTAAATACCACCAAGCAACCACCATTTTCAGTTTTCATTAAACCAAATTCTGCGGTAGCTTCTGCCATCATTTGTTGCTCTTCAGCTGTAATGCCAGTTAAACCAATAAAAACGATATTACTCATATCATTACGGAACATCTCAATCACTGCGCCATCACCAGCAACAAACGGGTGTTCATCAATGATCTGACCTACATGAAATTGCTGATTTGAATGTGCTGCCATGGTGTACCTCATCGTTATTTTAGCTCAATCATTTCAGTCTATACGAAATTAACAAGCCGTTATAATATGATCTTATTTTAACCATTACCTTCTGATTAACAATACTATGAAAATCAAAAACACTGTTACCAAATAGTAATGGTTAAACATCGATGTCCATCTAAACAACCCCTAACAACATATCAGGGGTTAAATTTATACTGTTTTTATTGTGCCGGAGCAAAATCAGCTGCTGCAGGACGATGTGCAGTATAAATAGCTTCACCGTCACTTTCAGCATCAAAGATAACCGTAACATCAGGGCTAAATAAAATAACATCGCCAACTTCAGCAACATATTTAGTACCAACTTCATCACGAACCACAATCTTACCTTTGGTGATCACCTTGTACTCAACAGAATCGTAAAAGTATTCAAATTCAACCCCTGGAGACATGGTGAAATGACCCATCGTTAATGCGTTGCTGTTCGTGGTTACAGCAACCTCTGCCATATCACTTTTTAAGCCTTCAACTTCAAGTAACTTACTGAGATAATTTAATTTAAAAGAGCCTGATTTAATCAGTGTAATACCGGGCTTCGTTGTTAATGTTGTCATGGGTAGTGCCTTATTTTTATAGTAAGACCAAAGTCAATGCAGTGATCTTATTGAGTACAGGTAGTCGATTTATTATTGGATTTGAGTGTCACAAAAATGAATGGCGTCGAGTCTGAAATTATTAGCTAAATTCAACCGACTATTTATTTAACTGAGCATCATCTTTAGTAATGCTTTCTGATGGAATGAAGTCTAACTGAACACTTAAAATCAACAATAGCTTAAAAATATAAAGACTATTACCACATGGTAACAATTAACTTAAAATTACATTCAAATGTGACAAATAAATCTTTTGTAGATAGTAAACCTGTATTACATACATAACGTCTTAAAATTGCCACCTCGAATAAAAAACCCAAATAATCGCATAAATAACCAATTTTTTAGTTGCTGACTATTCCATCTATTAAATAAAAACGGTAATCTTCGAATTCTTATTTATGGGATAACAATGAATAGTTATTCTCACAAGACCTCGGGGATACCCCCATTAATTCGGCCGTTTCTACCAGTAGGTTATAGACAAATATGCATCAACAAGCAGTAGCACCACCTAAAAGTATCAATAATTGGTTAATGTTTATCATTCCATCATTAATTGGCGTGTTTTTATTTATGGCACCGATCAACTTTGATGGTGACATTACGATCCCAATCGCCGTATTAGCCAAAACTATTCAAAGCCATTTTGAAAATTCACTGACATCGATTGTGACAGGCGTGATCAGTTTTACTGCCATCATGTCTATTATTACCAAGCTCTTTAAGCCTGGATTTGTAATTCGCAACAGCTTCATCAATGGCTTATTGAACCCGTCTTTAATGTGGTTTATCGTGCAACAGCTTGGCGCTATCTTTGCAGTAATGACTTACTTTAATATTGGCCCGGTGATGTTTCGTAACGATGCCACTGGTGGCTTAGTACTCAATAATTTACTGCCCGTATTATTTTCAGTGTTTATTTTTGCTGGTTTACTGCTACCGCTACTGCTTAATTTTGGCTTATTAGAATTCTTTGGCACTCTATTTACCCGTATCATGCGCCCTATTTTTGGTTTACCAGGTCGCTCATCCGTTAACTGTATTGCTTCGTGGTTAGGTGATGGTTCTGTTGGCGTATTACTGACCAGCAAGCAATATGAATCAGGTATGTACACTCAGCGTGAAGCTGCTGTTATTGGTACTACATTCTCAGCGGTATCCATCACTTTCAGCTTAGTTGTTATCGCTCAAGTTAATTTAGAACATATGTTTGCCCCGTTCTACTTAACCGTATGTTTGGCTGGACTAGTGGCTGCTATTATTGTGCCGCGCTTACCACCATTATCACGTAAGAAAAATGTCTATATTAATGGCACCACTGAATCATCACATGATGAAACCGTACCTGAAGGTCATAACATTTTCTCTTATGGGATTGAGCAAGCACTAAAAAAAGCCGCGGAAGTAAAAAGCTTACCTGTAATTGTTGTTGATGGACTTAAAAACGCCGTTGATATGGTATTTGGTGTACTGCCTGTTGTTATGGCAATAGGTACGATGGCGTTAGTGATCGCTGAAAATACCCCTATTTTTGATTACCTCGGCATGCCATTTATTCCATTCCTTGAATTGCTGCATATTCCAGAAGCAGAAGCGGCATCAAAAACCATCGTGGTCGGGTTTGCCGATATGTTCTTGCCATCAATTTTGGCATCGACCATTCAAAGTGACATGACCCGCTTTATCATTGCCGCGATGTCAGTGACGCAATTGATTTATATGTCAGAGATTGGCGCATTACTTATTGGTAGCAAAGTTCCCGTTAAAGCATGGGAATTATTTGTGATCTTTATTCTACGTACTTTAGTCACTCTGCCAGTAATTGCGCTAATGGCACATTTGATTTTCTAAATATAATAGTTAAATATCTAAAAAAGCGACCTTATGGTCGCTTTTTTTTGTTCATTTTCACACACAACATCCCACCAAGGAATAACTAAAACGCCAATTATATAAGTGTGATCACAGTTCCATAAATATTATATTCACCACAAGGATGAAAGCTATTTTTTGCGTTGTTTTTTGTGTAATTTCCAATAAAATCCGCACGTTATAAATTTATAAAAATTAATTACTATTTTATTCAAGGGTTTATCAATGCAATTCAAGCTTTCTCTTCTAACTGGTTCTTTATTAGCAGCACTAACCTTAACGGGTTGTGGCAGTGACTCCTCTTCTGATTCAAATGAATCTATAATTCCAAATGAAAAAACGAAAACCATCACAGTAATTGATGGTTACCTAACAAACGCTGAAGTCTGCGCCGATAAAAACAACAATAAGCAATGTGATAGCGGTGAGAGCATTGGCTTTACCAATGAAAAAGGACAACTAACCATATCAAAAGAACTCGCAGCTTACCCTCTACTTGCTAAAGCTATTGTAGGTAAAACTCAAGACAGTGATAGTATTGGCTATGTTACTAGCAGTTACACCATGGGCGCATCAAAAAATCTGGATGTTATTACTCCATTTACAACAATAGCTCACAATGACAATATTTCTTTTGATGAACTAGCAAGCCAACTAAATCTTGATAGCAAAACAATTAGCGGTGATTACGTCGTAGATAAAGTGGTAAATCCAGAAGCAATTAAAGCTCACCTAATCGCTCGTTCTCTAACATCTGCTTTACCTGAAGACTTAACTCTACTTAATAAAGAGCAAATCACTAAGGTTGTTACTGCAGCTCAAAAAACAATCGAAAAGCATGAAAATAGCGGCACTCTAAATGAGTTAAACGATGTACGCGTAGTGATTGATGAAGCAGGTAATATTGAAGAGCAACAGCTAGTCAGCGATTTACATTCATACCTAATCTCAAAAGATGCATGGTTCCTAGGTAGTATGAATCAAGGTTATATGAGTGATGAAGGTATTCAAAAAGCAACATATAAAGTAGATGGTAGTTCTGAGTGGTTCGATAAGGATGGGAATTCATCAGGTACAGAACCATTCAAAGTACAAGGCAACCATTTCATTGAAATAGATGGCTCAAAAGGTGATGAGTTCATTTTCACCTCTCCCAACCTAGCACTAACGGTTGCTTCTGGTGATGGTAATGACCTGCTATTTTGGACTTCTGAAAAACTAGACGACTCATTCACACCAAAGCAACTGACCTCGAAGCAATTTGAAAATAAAACATGGTTCTACGTTGGTGATGATTCAGCCACCCATAACCCAGATCCAATGATGGCTGAAATGAAGTTCTCACCATTAGCTGAAAACGGAATCGGTACGGTTACCATTTCAGAAAACGGTGAGTCTTTTGATATCACTTGGCAACTACAAGATGTAACGACTGATTTTGGTTCACACAACATCCTATTCCTAGATTTCCCTAAAGGCGATAAAGATATGGCTGTTATGCCTATCACCAACGGTAATGGTTTGATGTTAGTTTCAGATTTAAATCGTGATTCTGAACTATTTAACCTCTTTATTGATAGCAAAGAACAAGCAGAAACTATCATTCAAAAATGGGTTAACGCACAAGAATAATCGGTAAATAAAAAGGCGACCACTCGGTCGCCTTTATTCATTGATTCTCAAGATAGCAAACCCAAGCTAGCCTTTATAAATCTTAGGATTAAACACATCCCGTAGCCAATCACCCAGCAAATTAATCACTAATACTAAAGTAATTAATACAATGCCAGGGAAGGCGGTGATCCACCATGAACCAGAGAAAATATAGTTAAAGCCAATACTGATCAGTGAGCCTAACGATGGCTGATCCACCGGTAAACCTAAGCCTAAAAATGATAGCGCCGCTTCCGACATAATAGCGTTAGCAACCTGTACCGTTGAAATTACTAAAATCGGCGATAAACAATTAGGCAAAATATGACGGAACATGATCCGTGGTGCTCGAAAGCCCATCACCTTAGCTGCTTCAACATACTCTTTTCTTTTCTCTGCCAAAACAGAGGCGCGTACCGTTCGTGCATACTGTGGCCATTCCGCAAAACCGATAATCACCACTAACATAATCACCGCATATTGGGCGTATGTTTCAGCCCCTAATGCAGTACGAAAAATAGCAGATACAATAATCGCTACCATCATGGTGGAAAACGATAATTGCACATCAGCAACACGCATTAATAAACTATCAATTCGTCCACCAAAATAACCCGCAGTTAAACCAACAATCACCCCTAGCACGAGCTGTAACGCTACTGCTAATAAGCCGATCGTCAGTGATAAACGCATCCCATATAAAATAGTCGAATAGATATCACGACCTTGATTATCAGTACCAAGGCTAAAATTAGCATCCCCATCTGCCATCCATGCTGGCGGTAATTCAGAATCCATAATATCAATGGTCGATAAATCATAAGGATTTGTCGGTGCAATAAACGGCGCAAATAACGCTGCAGTAGCAAAGCTCAAAAAAATGGCAAAACACACCATCGCCACTTTATCTTTAAGAAAATAATACACAATATCGGAATCTTTAAAGCGCTGCCAACGACTTGGTGCAACGGTGCTAATACTCTCCATGACTTACGCTCCCTTGCCCGTCAAATCTACTGTTGGATTAACCAACCCATAAAGAAGATCAACAATAGTATTGGTGACCACAAAAATAAGTCCTACAAAAATCACATACGCGGTAATCAGTGGAGTATCGACTCGATTAATAGCATCTAAAAATAACAGCCCGGTTCCCGGCCACTGAAATACACTTTCAGTCAAAATGGTGTAAGCGATCATGGTTCCAATCTGCACGCCACCCACGGTCAATACTGGCAACATGGTATTTTTAAGTGCATGTTGGTAATAAACCTTGTTCATCGGCAATCCCTTTGCCTTCGCAAATTTGATGTATTCTGAACTTAAAACTTCCAGCATTTCCGAACGCACTAAGCGAATAAACAACGGCAACATAATTGATGCTAACGCCACACATGGCAGCACTAAGTGTTTTAAACCATCAATAGTAAAGAAACCTGATTCCCAACCCAGATAATTCGCGGTTTCGCCACGACCAAATGAGGGTAACCAGCCTAATTCAATCGAAAAAACATACATCAACATAATGGCAGTTAAGAACACCGGTATTGAAATACCAATACTACTGAATGCCATAACAGCTTTAGTAAACACACTCCGCGGATGAATTGCGGAATACACGCCAAGTGGAATCGAAACTAAAATAATGATCACCGTCGCACCAAATACGAGTTCAAAAGTTGCGACTAATTTATCTAAAATCACCTCAATCGCAGGGCGCTTAAAAGTATATGAAGTACCTAAATCACCTTGAACGGCATTCCCCAGAAAGCGACTATATTTAGTAACAAACGGATCGTTAAGCCCTAAATCATCACGTAATTGTTGCCGTTCAGCTTCTGATACCGACTGCCCGACGAGCTCTCGTAACGGATCGCCAAGGTTATCCTGAATGGCAAATGCCACCAGACTGATCACAAACATCACTATCAGTGCCTGAAACAGGCGTTTGACCAGAAACGAAAACATTCCCTGCCCCTTTTAATTTCATCCTGAAAAAAATGCCGAAGCAAACCCGCCTCGGCACTCATGCTTAGCTTTATTTACTGCTCATTAATTATTATTTTTCATCGACGACAAGGTCACCAAAATATGGCATTTCCATTGAGTTAACGATCGCACCTGCATGAACATTATTACGTGCTCCCCAAGCGGTACTCTGCCAATGCAGTGGTACAAATGCCGCATCGTTATAAAGCGTAACCTCAATTTGTTTAAGCATCGCAATTCGCTTAGCAGGATCAGTTTCTACATTGGCTGCTGTCACTAACTTATCCACTTCCGGATTAGAATAGAAACCACAGTTATATTGACCTTTACCTGTTTTCTCATTTCGCGTCATGGTCAAAAATTCGGTTAAATTAGCAGAATCTTCAGTATCAGCATGCCAACCAATCATCATCATATCGGCAGCACACTTATCAAACTCCGGCCAATATTGTGCTTTAGGCAGTGTTTTCAAATCCACCTTAATGCCAATTTTTGACAGCATTGCCGCCGCTGCTTGAGCGATTTTAGCATCATTCACATAACGGTTATTCGGCGCTAGCATGGTGAGCGTAAAGCCTTTTTCATATCCTGCTTGTTTCATTAATTGCTTGGCTTTTTTAACATCATAACGAGGCACTAATTCACTATCGTAACCCTGATAACCCGCTGGACTTTGTTGTCCTGCTGCGGTCGCAAATCCCTTCATGATTTTTTTAACAATGCCTTCATTATTAATCGCATGCACAATGGCTTGACGAACACGAACATCTTTTAGGGCTTCATTGCTGGTTTGATTCATTTGAAATGAGATCAAACGGGTGCCAGGAAGTGTCACTAAATCAACCCCCTCAGCACTTTTAAGACGTTGATGGTCATTTGGCGCTACATGGTCAATCATATCAACCCCACCAGAAAGTAACGCGGCAACACGGGTCGCATCTTCTTTAATAGGTAACAATGAAATAGTGTCAACATTACCTTTTGAGGCCGTATCCCAATAGCCAGCAAAACGAGTAAATTCAACTTTTACCCCTTGTTCACGATCACTAACAATAAATGGACCCGTGCCCGACATATGGGTTGAAGCAAATGAATTACCGTGTTTAGCCACTTCCGCTTTATCTTTACCGTCTGCGGTCTTACCGCTATAAAACTTACTGTCCATTGGGAAAATGTAGGTTGCAGTTTGAAGTACCAATGGATAAGCGCCTTTAGAGATAATATCGACGGTATAGTCATCGACTTTTTTCATCTCAGAATAAGGTTCAAAAATAGCTTTAAAATCAGGTGAGGCTTGCAGGCGATTAAAGGTCCAAATCACATCATCTGCGGTAAGTGAATTACCTGAGTGAAATTTTACCCCTTGGCGTAAGGTGAATCGAAACGTATTAGCATCAATACGTTGCCAACTTTGTGCTAGACGAGGTTCAAAATCCATTTTCTGAGTAAAACGAACCAAAGGATCAAACACCATGTGTGACAACTGTAATGTGCCGCCAGACAGTTGCTCATGAGGATCAAGTGAGACCGGATCTGATGCGTAACCGAGCTTTAGATCTGCGGCTGTCACACTAAAACTTAACCCTGCTGCAATCAATGCTAGCGCTAATTTATTCTTGATGGTTTTCATTGCATAACTCCTTTATGCCCAAGCGCCGTCGCTCAGTATTTATTTTATTTATCTCTCATAACAACAAATTAAGCGCGTTGCTGAGGTTTGATTTCTAGTCCTTTAAACTCAGGCATTAATGAAATCAAATGCTGACTATATTGATGTTGTGGTGCAGTAAATAATTGTTCTGTTGGTGCAACTTCTAATAAGGTTCCTTGTTGCATCACGCCAATACGATCACACATTTGACGGATCACGGGTAAATCGTGACTGATAAATAACATCGTCAAATTAAGCTCATCTTGAAGATCTTTTAAGAGGTTTAGAATTTGTGCTTGTACTGAAACATCCAGTGCTGATGTTGGTTCATCACAAATTAATAATCGAGGTCGAGTAGCTAGGGCGCGTGCAATTGAGATCCGCTGCCGCTGACCACCGGAAAATTCATGGGGATATTTAATGCCAGCAGCTCGGCCAAGGCCAACATAATCTAAAAGGTCATTCACAATTTGTCGTGTTTGCGATTCATTTTTAGTTAACTTATGGAATCGAATTGGCTCTGCAATAATGTCAAAAATACGCATTCTAGGATTCATTGATGTATAAGGGTTTTGGAATACCATTTGCATTTGACGACGCAGAGGACGACGTTCAGATTCACTTTTTAATGCGGTAAGATCAATACCTTCAAACCGTACCGTGCCACTATTTGGTGGGTATAAACCGGCAATAACACGCGCAATAGTGGATTTACCCGAACCAGACTCTCCCACTAAACCAAAGGTCTCACCTTCTGCAATATGAAAGCTGACATCATTATTGGCTTGTACATATTCACGTCGGCTTTCAAATAATGAATCTTTAGTAATAAAGCGTAAGTTAACATTTTCAACCTCAAGCAACGCGCCTTGATAGGTGCGTTGATCTTGGCTTTGCCCGAGCCAGTGCTGTTTAACATCCAGCGTCGGCGTCTGCTTAACATCTTCGATATACGTCACTAGCGGAAACCGCTTCAACTTAATATCAGAACGCGGTACAGCTGAAATTAAACTTTGGGTATAAGGATGTTGTGGCCGCTGCAATACTTGTTCAGTGGTCCCCATTTCAACTAAGTCACCACGATACATAACAGCAACGCGATCGGTAACATTAGAAACCACTCCCATATCATGGGTCACCAACATACAGCCGACATTTTTCTGCACACATAAGTCACGAATCAAGGTTAATATTTGATCTTGAATTGATACATCAAGTGCAGTGGTCGGCTCATCAGCAATAATTAAGTCGGGTTCACCGGCTAACGCGATAGCAATCACGACGCGCTGTCGCATACCACCAGAAAATTGATGAGGATATTGCTTAATTCGCAGCTGAGGCTCAGGAATACCTACCTGTTCCATCAACACTAAAGCTCGCTTGAGTGCATCAGATTGTGACACTTTTAAATTAGTCACAATGGTTTCAGTTAATTGCTGCTCAACCGTGAATAAAGGATTTAATGAGGTCATTGGATCTTGAAATATAAAACCAATTTTTGATCCACGAACTTGGCGCATTTTATCCGCGCTTAAACCTGATATTTTAGTGCCATCTAAAAACACCTCACCGCTAGCAATTTGCCCGGGAGGGCTTAATAAATCAATAACAGCATTTCCCACCGTCGATTTACCCGCACCAGACTCACCAACAACACCCACAATTTCACCACGATCAATGGTGAATGACAGTGATTTCACCGCTGCATGTACGCCATATCGTGAGGGGTATTCTATACGGAGATTTTTTACTTCTAATAATGCCATTATCAGACTCCACTACTGGCAGCATCCTGCCTATCTGAATAATTGATTCCTTTCCATGCCAATACTATTGTCTGATTGCATGCCTTACTTCAATTTGTCAAAAATATTACAAAAAAGCAACAACACAAAGTAAAAAACTATCACCATTTATATATTTCGCATATTTACCCTATATGAACGCATATATAAACAATAGAGCACTAAACAATAAATTAACCACAACCCACTGAATAGCAACTAATATAGCTCTATCATCAACATAATAATCCAAACAATCATAACCATTAAAAAATACATTTATGAATAAATTTTCAAGAACAACAAAAAACTAAATTAACATTAATTAAACAAAGTATCGCTTTCATTAGAATAACTAGCGACAATAACCATTAAAAATATAAATATCAGTGGATATATCCATTACAACGAACGGTTGCAAAATTTACGCCACCCACCTACGTAGCATATTCGCCCTGTTTTCTCATCATTTGATAAAATGGGCAGTACACAATTCAAATAGCTACTATTCAAATCCTGCTAACCTCACTGAGTTGTTGGTCATTTTGAGCTAATAAAAACACAAACATTCCGATTTTTTAATGATACTCAAATCCAATATCAGGAGCCCTCACCCTCTGACCAACTATTTTCTCAAAACTCAGAGATGCGCTACCAAATTGCATTCTTTACCATTTTCTACAGATGAAAAAAACCTTGAATCTTTCGATTCAGGTTTCTTAATGGTGGTCGGTGAAGAGCTAGATTCTAATATCAGTGAATCCCCGACCCTCGGCATTTCTACACAAAGATTAACGATACTTTTATACCGACGAAAAAAAACCTGAATCTTTCAATTCAGGTTTTCTTAATGGTGGTCGGTGAAGAGCCAAGATTCTAATATCGGGAACCCCCGCCCCTCTAGCTTTAAACCAATGATACAGATTTACTTTTCTACAGATGAAAAAAAACCTGAATCTTTCGATTCAGGTTTCTTAATGGTGGTCGGTGAAGAGCTAGGTTCTAATATCAGTGAACCCCCGACCCTCTGCATTTCTACACGAAAATCAGCAATACTTTTCTGCAGACGAAAAAAAACCGTATCTTTCGATACGGTTTTCTTAATGGTGGTCGGTGAAGAGCCAAGATTCTAATATCAGTGAACCCCCGCCCCTCTAGCTTTAAACCAATGATACAGATTTACTTTTCTACAGATGAAAAAAAACCTGAATCTTTCGATTCAGGTTTCTTAATGGTGGTCGGTGAAGAGCTAGATTCTAATATCAGTGAACCCCCGACCCTCTGCATTTCTACACGAAAATCAGCAATACTTTTCTGCAGACGAAAAAAAACCTGAATCTTTCGATTCAGGTTTCTTAATGGTGGTCGGTGAAGAGGGATTCGAACCCCCGACCCTCTGGTCCCAAACCAGATGCGCTACCAAACTGCGCTATTCACCGACAATGTTTAGGCTTACAAGGCCAAGGTCTCTAATAAAAGATAACCTAAAAATGGGGTGGCTAACGAGGCTTGAACTCGCGACAACCGGAATCACAATCCGGGACTCTACCAACTGAGCTATAGCCACCATTGTAAGTGGTCGGTGAAGAGGGATTCGAACCCCCGACCCTCTGGTCCCAAACCAGATGCGCTACCAAACTGCGCTATTCACCGACTAAATCGTTACTAAGAAAACAAACCCTCTGGTCCGCTAATCCTAGAAGCCTGAGATACGCTATAAAACTACGTTATCACTGACTAAATTCTGTGTGCTTGTAAAACAAGCGGGCTTTAAAAAGCCAACATGCTGACTGGGTGATCAACACATTATAATATGGGGTGGCTAACGAGGCTTGAACTCGCGACAACCGGAATCACAATCCGGGACTCTACCAACTGAGCTATAGCCACCAATGTTTTTTTACCATTGCCAATACGACCGGATGATGGTGCGCCCGAAAGGATTCGAACCTTCGGCCTTTGGCTCCGGAGGCCAACGCTCTATCCAGCTGAGCTACGGGCGCCTTGCCCTATCGACGGAGGTGAATATTACGGATCAGAACGCAACTCGGCAAGTGTTTTTTTTTATTTTTCTTCCGCTCGCTGATTTTATCAGCAAATCGATGCTGATTCGTATCATGGTTAGCGCTAGATTAGACTTTATTACTGCTTATAGTTGCTATACTTACAAATGAGTAACATCTATATGTATCCACAATTGCACATAAAAAATAACACATCGTCATCATGAATGACCTTTCCTTAAATAACAGGACGTAGCAAAAGGTGAAAAAATGGATTTATCGTTACGACTATGGCTAATCGCTCTTTGTACTCTGCTCTTTTTCTCAACCACCACCATTGCTGCTGACATGTCAGTTTCAGCAATCAATGATCGAACCAAGCCTGTTGGCAATGTACACCTAGAAGGAACGGCTCCCGTAGTCGTTGTAACGACAACCCCCGCACGAACAGGCCAAGCAGTTTACGACCAATACTGTGCTTCTTGTCATAATTCAGGGTTGATGGGCGCACCGAAAAAAGGCAATGCTGATGATTGGGCGGCTCGTGTAAGCCAAGGTGATGCCGTACTCGCTAAGCATGCTATTGAAGGTTTCAATGCCATGCCAGCAAAAGGTACCTGTATGGATTGTAGTGATGATGAAATTATTGCAGCCATCAACTATATGATTAAACCTAACTAAAACGACATCGCCTTATTCGGTTTTATCTAGTCAATGTATTAGAAAATAAAAGAGAAGGGAATCGCTCCCTCTCTCTTTTATATAAACAACCGGTATCCGGTATAAAGTAAGCCTGTATTAGAGGTTATTTCTTAAATAGATTTCGAATATTCGCAATGTGGGCTTGGCCTTTTTGCATGCGTTCTTCTGCCGTAACGGGTTTACGTTCACTTTCCCACTCTAAGTCATCTTGGGGTAACTCGTATAAGAAACGACTTGGCTCTGGTTTGATTAGTTCACCATACTGACGACGTTCTTTACATAACGTGAAAGTAAGTTCCCGCTGCGCACGCGTGATCCCAACATATGCCAATCGACGTTCTTCATCAACGTTGTCTTCATCAATACTGGTTTGATGTGGCAAAATACCTTCTTCAGTACCGATTAAGAACACATACGGAAATTCTAATCCTTTTGAAGCATGTAGCGTCATTAATTGCACTTGATCTGCGTCGTCATTATCTTCACCGCGCTCCATCATGTCGCGCAAAGTTAATCGTTGCACCACCTCTTTAAGGGTTTTGATCTCTTTATCATAGTTATCACCTTCTAAATCAGCGGTGATCCAACTGTATAAATCAGAGACGTTTTTCATGCGCATTTCAGCAGCTTTAGGACTGGCTGATGTTTCGTATAACCAATCTTCATAATGAATATCACGCACTAATTGACGTACAGCAGCAACGGTATCGCCACGTTCTGCATTATCGGCTAACTGATTAACCCAATGCGTAAAACGTTGCAAAGCTTCTAAACCTCGTCCTGATAAATGTTGTTCTAATCCCATTTCAAAACTGGCTTCAAATAAACTTTTACCACGCATATTGGCGTATGTTCCCAGCTTCTCAAGCGTAACCGGACCAATTTCACGGCGAGGTGTATTCACTATTCGTAGAAAAGCATTATCGTCATCGGGGTTAGTTAGTACTCGCAAATATGCCATCATATCTTTAATTTCAACCCGCGAGAAAAACGATGTTCCACCAGAAATTTTATATGGTATACGGTTTTGCATCAGTGCTTTTTCAAATAACCGTGACTGATGATTACCGCGATATAAAATCGCATAATCTTTATAAGCGGTGTTATTCATAAATCGATGTGCGATCAATTCACCAACGACTTTTTCAGCTTCATGCTCTTCATTTTTAGCCGTGAGCACTTTCAGCATTGCCCCATCCGGGATCGCAGAAAAAAGTGCTTTTTCAAATAAGTGCGGATTATTTGCAATAAGAATATTGGCAGTTCGCAGAATACGACTGGTCGAACGGTAATTTTGCTCAAGCTTGACTACTTTCAGATTGGGAAAATCTTTATTAAGTAAGGCTAAATTTTCAGGCTGAGCGCCACGCCACGAATAGATAGACTGATCATCATCACCGACCACAGTAAATCGCGCTCGTTCGCCAACCAATAACTTCACAAATAGATATTGGCTGGTATTGGTATCTTGATACTCATCCACCAGCAAATAACGAATACGATTTTGCCACCGCTGACGTACGTCTTGATTATCACGAAGCAACAACACTGGCATTAAAATAAGATCATCAAAATCAAGGGCGTTATAAGCTTTCATTTGACGTTGATACATTTCATAGCAATGGGCAAACAATTGATCACGTTCAGATTGTGCTCGGCCAGCGGCATCAACTGGCGATAACATGTCATTTTTCCAATTAGAAATCGTTGACTGTAATTGCTTTAATAAATCTTTATCGCCATCGAGCTCTTCTTCGGTCAATTCTTTCAATAATGCCATCTGATCCTGATCGTCAAACAATGAAAAATTGGCCTTTAAACCCAAATATTTACACTCACGACGCACAATATTAAGTCCCAAGGTATGGAAAGTTGACACCATCAACCCTTTGGACTCTTGACGACCTAATGTTTGACCAACACGTTCTTTCATTTCACGGGCGGCTTTATTGGTAAACGTTAACGCAGCGATATTCCGTGCTTTATAGTCACACTTCTGAACTAAGTAAGCGATTTTATTGGTAATAACACGTGTTTTGCCAGAGCCGGCACCAGCCAAGACTAAGCACGGCCCGGAAACGTATTTTACTGCTTCTGTTTGCCTTGGGTTCAGTTTCATTCGTTATCCTGACGTCATTAAAAATTGGGCGCATGTTGACGCGCTTTAATTACAAATCTATTCACTTTACATGGAATAGTGCTTTCACCATTCATCAACATTTGTTGCAATTTCATTATTTAACACAACTTAAATAGTAGATTTAGAATAAATTTATTAAATAAGGTCTAAAATAAATCAGAGCAAATAGAACTCAATTCTAAATCAGATTAAATGTTGATTACAAAACAGCAAATAACCGTTACATTACTGTTAAATAATTAAATATATATTTAACAGTAATTATATTGCTTAAATTTAGGAGATTTCATGCGGAAAATCGCAGCTATTGCTACTATTATCAGCTTAACGCTAGGGATATCAGCTTGTGACCAAAACACATCCAAAGACCAACAGCAACAAGCTGCAAAAAGTGTACCTGTAGATACAATTATTGTCAGTTCTCATCCACAAGCTATCCATATCGAACTCCCTGGTCGTAGTAAAGCTTATCTTGAAGCAGAGGTTCGTCCGCAAGTATCAGGTATTATTACTGAGCGTAGCTTTACCGAAGGCGGCGATGTACGTAAAGGAGAATCATTGTATAGCATTGACTCTGCCCCTTATAACGCCGCTTACCTCAGCGCTAAAGCAAGTTTAGCTCAGGCACAAGCAAACCTAGATTCAGCTCAAGCACTTGCTAAACGTAGCCAAACATTGGTTAACCGTGGCGCGATCAGTAAACAAACCTATGATGATAACAAAGCAAAATACAAAGTCGCTCTTGCTGGCATTGAAGTTGCGAAAGCCAGTGTTAACAAAGCGAAGATAGATCTTAATTATACCAAAGTTAGAGCACCAATTGCGGGTCGTATTGGTCAATCATCAGTAACACCAGGTGCATTAGTCAGTGCTGGCCAAGCGCAAGTATTAGCCACTATTCAACAACTCGATCCCATCAATGTTGATATCGCGCAATCAAGTACTCAGCTATTACGCTTGAAGTCTGCGTTAAAGCAAGGCGAACTAAAAGCCAGTGATAATGCTGACGTCGAGTTAATCCTTGAAGATGGTACCGTTTACTCTCATCACGGCAAGCTACAGTTTGCTGAAGTGAATGTCGACCCTAACACAGGCTCAGTTACGCTACGTGCTGAATTCCCCAATCCAGATGGCGTGTTATTGCCAGGAATGTATGTTCGTGCAGTCCTAAACACAGGAACCGACCCTAAAGCAATTTTGGTCCCACAAAAAGCCATTACACGTAACAGTAAAGGCCAAGCCACTACTATGGTTGTTGGTGCAGAAAATAAAGTTGAATCACGCATGGTGACCACAGCAGAAGCAATTGATCATCAATGGCGTATTACTAGCGGGCTTAAAGATGGCGACCAAGTTATTGTGGATGGCTTACAGAAAATCCGCCCGGGGGCTGTAGTTGAACCAACACCAATAACAGTCAATCAGTCACAATAAATAGGGAATAAACTATGGCTCGTTTCTTTATCGATCGCCCTATTTTTGCATGGGTGATCGCTATAATTGTAATGCTAGCTGGTGTGTTATCCATTTTAAAACTGCCAGTATCTCAATATCCTAGCATTGCGCCACCAACGGTTGTAATCAGTGCAAACTACCCAGGTGCTAACGCCAAAACCATGGAAGATACGGTAACGCAGGTTATCGAACAACGTATGACAGGTATCGATCACCTGCGCTACTTGTCATCAACCAGTGACAGTTTTGGTAACACTCAGATAACCCTAACCTTTAATGCTGAAGCTGACCCTGATATCGCTCAGGTACAAGTGCAAAATAAATTGCAATCAGCGTTGCCACTACTACCGATGGAAGTACAGCAACAAGGTGTTAAGGTTAACAAATCAAGCTCAAGCTTTCTGATGGTGGTCGGATTCTATTCAGAAGATGGTTCAATGGATAAAAATGACATTTCGGACTACATCAGTTCCAATGTGTCAGATCCAATGAGTCGTGTTGCCGGTGTAGGTGAAATCCAAGCTTTTGGTGCGCAATATGCAATGCGTATTTGGCTCGATCCGCTTAAACTAACAAAATACAACCTCACAAGTATTGATGTCATTGCGGCAATCAAAGAGCAAAATGCGCAGATCTCTGCTGGTCAACTTGGTGCATCGCCATCACTACCAGGTCAAGAGCTTAACGCAACCGTATCCGCACAAAGTCGTTTAAAAACCCCTGAACAGTTTAAGAACATTATTGTTAAATCGGATTCTTCCGGTGCAAAAGTACATTTAAGTGATGTTGCACGGGTTGAGCTTGGCGCTGAAGATTATTCAGTACAGGTATTTTATAACGGCAAACAAGCCAGTGGTCTAGGTATTAAACTAGCTACAGGCGCAAACGCACTTGCAACAGCTGAAGCCGTAAAAGCCAAAGTTGAAGAATTAAAACCTTTCTTCCCTGAAGGGTTAACTGCCGTTTACCCTTACGACACCACACCATTTGTTGAGAAATCAATTGAAGGTGTAGTACATACGTTATTTGAAGCAGTAGCATTGGTGTTTATCATCATGTACCTCTTCTTACAGAACTTCAGAGCAACCTTGATTCCAACCATCGCCGTACCAGTAGTATTACTTGGTACTTTTGCGGTGCTGTCATTGGCAGGCTTTTCCATCAACACCCTCACCATGTTTGCTATGGTACTGGCCATTGGCTTGCTGGTTGATGATGCGATAGTGGTGGTGGAAAACGTCGAACGTGTTATGCATGAAGAAGGCTTAAATGCCGTTGAAGCTACACGAAAATCGATGGATCAAATTACTGGCGCTTTGGTTGGTATTGCATTAACCCTTTCAGCAGTATTTGTACCAATGGCATTTATGTCTGGTTCTACGGGTGTTATTTATCGTCAATTCTCGATAACCATTGTAACGGCAATGGCACTATCAGTATTGGTGGCAATGATCCTTACCCCTGCACTATGTGCCACTATGCTTAAACCTGTTGAGCATGGCAGTAATGAAAAAGGCTTCTTTGGTTGGTTCAACCGCACTTTTGATAAGTTAACTAGCCGCTATGAATCTAGCGTTGCAGCAATGATCAAGCGCTCAATTCGTGTGATGCTGATTTTCCTTGGCCTAACCGTTGCGGTTGGCTGGATGTTCACCCGTATGCCAACATCATTCTTACCTGATGAAGATCAGGGTATTTTGTTCAGTCAGGCAATATTGCCCGTTAACTCAACTCAAGAACAAACCCAAGAAGTGATGGATAAAGTTTCTGACTTCTACCTAAATCAAGAAAAAGACGCCGTAGCCAGTGTGTTTAGTGTCTCTGGATTTAGTTTTGCGGGTAGTGGCCAAAACATGGGTATGGCATTTATCAGTCTCAAAGATTGGTCAGATCGTCAACTACCCGGCATGGATGTAAAGTCGATAGCAAATCGCTCAATGGCCTACTTCCAACATATCAAAAATGCAATGGTATTCTCATTCGCGCCACCAGCAGTAGTTGAATTAGGTACTGCCAGCGGCTTTGATTTTTATCTTCAAGATCGTAGTGGTCAAGGGCATGACAAACTGATTGCAGCCCGTAACCAATTACTTAAATTAGCGTCTGAAAACCCGAATTTAGTCGGGGTTCGTCCTAATGGTCAAGAAGATGCACCGATGTACCAAATCTCTATCGACCAAGCTAAGATCCGTGCTTTGGGTATTGATATTCAATCAGTAAACCAAGTACTGAGTACCGCATGGGGTAGTTCATACGTTAACGACTTCATCGACCGCGGACGAGTGAAAAAAGTCTTCGTTCAAGGTGATGCAGACTTCCGTATGAAGCCTGGTGATCTTGATACTTGGTATGTCCGAAATAACCAAGGTGAAATGGTACCATTCTCAGCCTTTGCAACAGGTGACTGGCAATATGCTTCACCACGTTTAGAGCGTTTTAATGCCACTCCTGCAGTTAACATTCAAGGTGGTGTTGTTAAGGGCTACAGTACTGGTCAAGCAATGCTCGACATTGAAGCGATGGTGAAGAAATTACCACCAGGCTTTGGTGTTGAGTGGAATGGCTTGTCCTATGAAGAACGCCTATCGGGTAACCAAGCACCAATGCTATATACGTTATCTATCTTGGTGGTGTTCTTAGTTCT
Organism: Photobacterium piscicola; assembly: GCF_900166965.1. GTDB lineage: Bacteria > Pseudomonadota > Gammaproteobacteria > Enterobacterales > Vibrionaceae > Photobacterium > Photobacterium piscicola. Next base: position 41,738 of record NZ_FUZI01000017.1, read on the forward strand.
GGCAGCGCTTTATGAAAGTTGGTCAGTACCTTTTGCGGTGGTATTAGTCGTGCCGCTCGGCATTATCGGTGCACTATTAGCGATGAATGGTCGTGGTATGCCGAACGATGTTTTCTTCCAAGTGGGACTCTTAACAACGGTAGGTCTGGCGACTAAAAACGCCATCCTGATCGTAGAATTTGCCAAAGAATATTACGAAAAAGGGGCTGGATTGGTGGAGGCAACATTGCACGCCGTACGTGTTCGTCTGCGTCCAATTATTATGACATCACTGGCCTTTGGTCTTGGTGTTGTACCTCTAGCAATCAGTACTGGTGTAGGTTCAGGTGGTAAGAATGCCATTGGTACCGCGGTACTTGGTGGTATGTTAAGCTCGACATTCTTAGGTATTTTCTTTATTCCGATTTTCTTCGTGGTAGTAGAACGTATCTTTAGTCGTGGCAAAGACAAATCAACTACTGATGATACGCCACCGACAAAGCAGCACTAATAATCTAAGCAACAACTAACATTAAAGCCCATGTCTATTTTGATATGGGCTTTTTTTCGTTTTTTCATTGTTACTCTTCATCATACTCCACCAAATAAACCTCACCTCAAATACCTAGCCATTAAAATTAATAATATAAAACCGTAAATAAGGCTTGCGAATCAATAATCAAATTCTACAATAGCGCTGAATGAACATTCATTCATACTAACTGTATTGAATATAAACCACGATGACCGACAAAAAAGAGCGAATATTAGTCGCAACTGAAAAGCTATTAGCAACCCATGGTTTTCATGGACTATCCATGCAAATGGTTGCCAAAGAAGCCCAAGTTGCAACCGGCACTATTTATCGCTATTTCAATGATAAAAATGACTTACTGCATCAACTCCACGAGCATATTTTAGGTTATATCGCGAAAAGAATTAGCCGTAATATTAACGATAGCATGTCACTCAAACAGCGCTACCGTACGATGTGGCTAAACCTGTGGCATATGTCTGTTAATGGTGAGGCACCATTGATTAATCAAGGGCAATTTCAACACCTGCCTCGAGACAATTCTTACGAAAAAAAAGCGCTAAAAAAACAACTATTTAGCTGTGTCAATCAAATGTTTGATGAAGGTAAAGCCTGTCTGTTATTTAAACCGCTTAAGAATGAAATTTTAAGTACACTTAGCTTAGAAACGAGTTGTTATTTAGCTCGTCAAAAAATCAATGGTGGATTAGAGATCACCGATAGCGAGCTTAATGCTGCTATTGAGGCCTCTTGGGACGCCATTATTCAGCATTAATATTGTATATTCCGGAGCACTCCTTACAATGAAAAAATGGATCGTGATGTTACTTATTGCCCTTCTGTTATTTGGAAGCGTAATTGGTTTCAATCTTTTTAAAGAACACAAAATAGCTGAGTATATGGCAAATATGCCTGAAGCCAACTATCCGGTTACGGCTACCACAACCAAAGCTGAAGACTGGCACCCTTCACTGCAAGCCATTGGTTTTATTGAACCTATGCAAGGTGTTACTTTAACATCGGAAGCCGCGGGTGTGATCAGCAAGATTAATTTTGAATCAGGCCAAAAGGTAAAAGCGGGCCAACTACTGGTTTCAATTAATTCAAACGTTGAACAATCTAGCTTACAAAGTACAGAAGCAAAACTACCGGCGGTACAAGCATCGTACCAACGCTATAAAGATCTTTATCGTAAAGGCTCTGTATCAAAATCTAGCCTTGATGAAGCAAAAGCTAACTACCTTGCGTTAGTCGCTCAAATCAAATCATTACAAGAATCAATTCAACGTCGTAATATCAGCGCACCTTTTGCGGGTGAAATTGGTTTACGTAATGTGTACTTAGGCCAATACATTCAGCCCGGCACAAAAATCATTCGTTTAGAAGACACAACCACCATGCGTTTCCGCTTCACTGTGCCACAAACGGATATTTCTAAAATTAAAATCGGTCAAGCTGTTGATATCAACATTGATGCTTACAAAAACACTGATTTTAAAGGCCAAATTACTGCGATTGAACCGGCTGTTAATGCTCAGACAGGCTTAATTCAGGTACAAGCTGATATTCCTAACAGCGGCGGCATGTTACGTAGTGGTATGTTTGCACGTGCACGTGTGATCCAACCTATCATTGCCGATCAAATTGTTGTGCCTCAAACAGCAATAACTTACACCCTTTACGGCGACACCGTGTATGTACTACGTACCGTTGATGGCAAATTACGCGCCATGCAAACTGTTGTAACAACAGGTTTAAACAAAGGTAACCAAGTACGAATTCTTTCAGGCTTAAAAGCTGGAGAGCAGATCGTGACTAGCGGTCAAATTCGTCTTAGCAACAAGTCATTAGTGCATATCGTTGAAAATGACGCACTGAAGGCTCCTGCTGAAATCCCATTGCTGTAACTGGAGAACACTCAGGATGCGCTTTACTGATATATTCATCAGACGCCCGGTACTAGCAATTTCGATCAGTTTAATGATCGCATTGCTAGGCCTACAGGCGATTTTCAAAATGCAGGTTCGGCAGTATCCGGACATGACGAATACTGTAGTAACCATTAGTACGGCTTATTACGGTGCCAGTGCTGACCTTATTCAAGGTTTTATCACCCAGCCTCTGGAACAAGCAATTGCTCAAGCGGATAACATCGACTACATCACTGCTCAAAGTATTATGGGTATGTCGACGATCACCGTACAGATGAAATTGAACACCAATCCGAACGCAGCCTTGGCGGATATTCTCGCCAAAGTAAACTCGGTGCGAGCTCAATTACCACAAGATACACAAGATCCAACCATTTCACTCTCTACGGGTGGTGGTACCGGGGTACTTTATCTTGGCTTTACCAGTAAAACATTAAGCTCAAGCCAAATCACCGACTACATTGAACGTGTAGTAAAACCGCAATTATTTACGGTAGGTGGTGTGGCAAAAGTAGATATGTACGGCGGTGTACCGTTTGCATTACGTGTATGGCTTGATCCACAAAAAATGGCAGCGTTTAACTTATCTGCTAGTGATGTGACTCATGTATTACAAGCAAACAACTACCAATCTGCAGTTGGTCAAGCCAACAATGATTTCGTGTTGTATAACGGCAGTGCTAACACACAATCAAATAGCCCTGAAACATTAGAAAAACTTGTTGTTTCAAGTAATAACGGTCAAGTGATTCGTTTAGGGGATATTGCAAAAGTAACATTATCACGCAGCAGTGATAGCTACCGTGCAACCGCAAATGGTCAAGAAGCCGTTGTAGGTGCGATTGAAGCGGCACCAAGTGCTAACCCAATCAATATCGCTAAAGACGTGCGTGAGCTGTTACCAACGATTGAACGTAACATGCCAAGTACCATCAAAATGACGGTAATGTATGACTCAACGATTGCGATTAATGACTCGATTCATGAAGTGATTAAAACCATTCTTGAAGCAGCATTAATTGTATTAGTGGTTATTGCCCTGTTTATCGGTTCTCTACGCTCAGTAATTATTCCGATCATCACCATTCCACTATCACTGATTGGTGTTGCACTAGTCATGCAATTATTTGGTTTCTCATGGAACCTAATGACACTGCTGGCTCTGGTACTGGCAATCGGCTTGGTGGTCGATGATGCTATCGTGGTCTTGGAAAACGTTGAACGTCATATCAAACTTGGCCAAACGCCATTTAGAGCCGCCATTATTGGTACTCGTGAAATCGCAATTCCCGTAATTTCAATGACCATTGCTTTAGGTGCGGTATACGCGCCAATAGCATTAATGGGTGGCCTTACAGGTTCATTATTTAAAGAGTTTGCATTAACGCTGGCGGGTGCGGTATTTATATCAGGTATTATTGCCTTAACATTATCACCAGTAATGTGTGCAACCTTCCTTAAAGAAAATGAAGCGCCAAATAAATTTGAGTTAATGGTACATGGCTTTCTTGACCGACTAACGTTACGTTATGAAAAAATGCTAAATGGCATCATGCATATGCGTTCAGTTGTGATCGTATTTGCTCTATGTGCTTGTGCCAGTTTGCCGTTCTTATTTAAATTTATTCCAAGTGAATTAGCACCTGCTGAAGATAATGGTGTAGTGGTATTTATGGGTACAGCACCTGCAAACGCCAACCTTGATTTCATTCAAGACACCATGGATCAAGTTAATAAAGTATTAACAGCAGAAAAAAGTGTTGAGTATGCACAGATCTTCTCAGGTATTCCATCAGCTAACCAAGCGTTTGGTCTGGCAACATTAAAACCATGGAGTCAGCGCGATCAAAGCCAAACTGAAGTGGCAAATGACGTAACTGAAAAAATCAAAAATATTCCCCAAATGGCAATTACTGCTTTCCAAATGCCAAGCCTTCCAGGTGCAGGTTCTGGTTTGCCAGTACAATTTGTAATTACCACACCGAACAACTTTAAGAGCCTCTACCAAGTGGCTGCAGAAATGTTGACTAAGGTGAAAAATAACCCAATGTTCGTTTACTCAGATTTAGACTTAAAGTATGACTCTGCAACGATGAACATTAATATCGACAAAGATAAAGCTGGTGCTTATGGTGTTACCATGCAAGCCATTGGTAATACATTAAGCACAATGTTAGCCGGCGGTGATATTAACCGTGTTGATATTCTGGGTCGTTCTTATAAGGTTATTCCACAAGTTGAGCGTAAAAATCGTTTTAATCCGAAAGATTTAAATAATTATTACGTTAAGACCAGCAGCGGTGATTTGATTCCATTAGGTAGCTTAGTCACCATTACAGTGACACCAGCGCCACCAACCTTACCAAGCTTTAACCAACAAAATGCGGCAACCATTGGTGCGGTATTAGCCCCTGGTACCTCAATTGGTGAAGCGGTAAACTGGTTAAATACCGAGTCAGCTAAAGTATTACCAAAAGGCTATGGCCATGACTACTTAGGCGAAAGCCGTCAGTATGTTACTGAAGGTAATGCACTATATGCGACCTTTGGTCTAGCACTAGCGATTATTTTCTTGGTTCTTGCGATTCAATTTGAATCACTACGCGATCCATTAGTTATCCTAGTTTCGGTGCCATTAGCAATTTGTGGTGCACTGATTGCCCTCGCGTGGGGTGCGACAACATTGAATATTTACTCGCAAATAGGTTTGATAACCCTCATAGGCTTGATAACCAAACACGGTATATTAATTTGTGAAGTCGCCAAAGAAGAACAACTCTACCACGGTAAAAACCGCATGGATGCTGTTATGGAAGCCGCAAAGATCCGTCTTCGCCCTATCCTAATGACAACATGTGCAATGATTGCAGGTTTAGTACCACTACTATATGCATCGGGTGCTGGTGCAGCATCACGTTTCAGTATTGGTATTGTTATCGTTGCTGGTTTATCTATCGGTACCTTATTTACCTTGTTCGTATTACCCGTTATTTATACGTTCTTGGCAAGTGAGCATAAACCGTTACCGGTGTTTGTTGAAGAAGACGATGGTTTAGACAACCACTTCTAATTCACCGAAATAAAAAAGGGCGCTGAATCATCAGCGCCCTTTTCTTTTCACCGCAACCGCAATTACAATAGTTAATAACGATTTTCGCAACGGAGTAAGCGGATCATGTTCGATTCAAAGAAACTTGAGCAAGTAGCTAAACAAATTCAAGACGCAATGCCTAAACCAGTTAAAGATCTAGGCAACGACGTTGAACAAAAAGTACGTCAGGTAATCCAATCACAATTAGGAAAGCTTGATGTTGTCACTCGTGAAGAATTTGATGTGCAAACACAAGTGCTATTACGCACTCGCCAAAAATTGACAGAGCTTGAGCAAAAGATGGCAACATTTGAAGCAAAGCTTAATGCCGAAAATAGCAGTACTGACGCTTAATTCGCGCTGACCCCAATAAAAAAGCCCAGTTCTTATCAAACTGGGCTTTTTTTTTAATTACTATGTTAAATGAAGATTAACCACCAACAGCAATATGCTTCATATCTTTCATGTAACCTCGTAGCTGTTTACCGATCACTTCAACAGGGTGATTACGTAATGCTTCATTTACTTCAATTAGCTTTTGATTATCAACAAAATTTGTTGTTGTCGCCAAACCTTTACCAATAACATCCGTGGTTACTGTTGCCATAAAATGATCACGTAATAACGGTGTCGCAACATTAGCAAACAAATAGTTACCATATTCAGCAGTATCAGAGATCACTACATTCATCTCATACAAACGCTTACGTGCAACCGTATTGGCAATCAGTGGTAACTCATGCAATGATTCATAATAGGCCGACTCATCAATAATACCTGAGGCTGTCATCGCCTCAAAAGCAAGCTCAACCCCTGCACGCACCATTGCAACCATCAAAATACCGTTATCAAAGTATTCTTGCTCTGAAATATGAAGGTTTGACACTGGGTAGTTTTCAAATTGTGTTTCAGCGGTCTCGCCACGCCAACCTAATAGCTCTGCGTCATCGTTAGCCCAGTCAGCCATCATCGTACTAGAGAAGTGACCTGAGATAATATCATCCATATGTTTGTTATATAGCGGACGCATCAATTCTTTTAATTGCTCTGATAGATCAAAAGCTTTTACTTTTGCTGGATTTGAAAGGCGATCCATCATATGTGTCACACCACCAAACTTCAGTGCTTCAGTGATCGTTTCCCAACCAAATTGCAGCAACTTACCGGCATAATCAGGTGCAATACCATCAGCCAGCATTTTCTCATAACACACAATCGAGCCCGCTTGTAGCATGCCACAAAGAATAGTTTGTTCACCCATCAAATCTGATTTCACTTCAGCAACAAATGATGACTCCAGTACTCCAGCACGATGCCCTCCCGTTGCAGCAGCCCATGCTTTAGCAATTTCAAGACCATCAGCTTGGGGATCATTTTCAGGATGCACAGCAATCAAGGTTGGTACACCAAAGCCACGCTTATATTCTTCACGCACTTCCGTGCCTGGACATTTAGGTGCAACCATAACAACCGTTAAGTCTTTACGAATTTGCATCCCTTCTTCAACGATATTAAAACCATGCGAATACCCCAATGCTGCACCATGCTTCATTAATGGCATCACTGTTTCAACAACGTTTGTGTGTTGCTTATCCGGTGTTAGATTAACGACTAAATCGGCCTCTGGAATCAGTTGCTCATAACTTCCTACTTCAAAACCATTATCACGCGCATTTTTAAATGATGGACGTTGCTCATCAATCGCAACTTGGCGTAAAGCGTAAGCCACATTCAACCCAGAATCTCGCATGTTAAGACCTTGGTTTAAACCTTGCGCACCACATCCGACAATAACCACCTTTTTACCTTTAAGGTAATCAGCTTCAGTAGCAAATTCTGCACGATCCATAAAACGACAACGACCCAGTTGATCTAACTGCTGGCGCAAATTTAAGGTATTGAAATAATTAGCCATAACAACAAACTCCGTGAAATATATTTATCCCTAGTTCGATATTTATTTATCGAATAGATTGATAGTAGATCAGGAAAATTGTTGCGCAAAGTGATATATTCACAACAATCAATTGCAAACAATGCAACATAAGCCAATGAACATTAAAAACTTGCAACTTTTTCTTCACTTAAGTGATTCGCTGAGTTTTCATCAAACCGCGCAGGCGATGCACATTAGTCCCTCAGCCTTGAGCCGTGTCATTCAGCGCCTTGAACAAGAATTAGGGCAGAGTTTATTTTGTCGTGATAATCGTAGCGTTGAAATAACAATGGCAGGAAAAAAACTCATTCCTGTCGCCTCTGCTATTATTTCCAATTGGTTATCACTCAAAACAGAATTAAACAGTGATAGTTCATTACTACAAGGGAAGCTGAAAATATTTTGTTCCGTCACCGCAAGTTATAGCCACCTACCGTCAATATTGACCGCATTTCGCCAACGTTACCCACAAATAGAAATTCAATTATTAACAGGAGACTCAGCTCTTGCGATTGATAAAGTGCTTAACGATGAAGTTGATGTCGCTATTACCGCCAAGCCAGAACAACTTTCAGCAAAATTAAGCTATATCGAATTAGATCATATTCCAATGTCAGTGATTTCACCCGCAATTCCCCCTCCTGCTATTCAACAACAACTCAATAACGGGCCTAATTGGCAAGCATTACCTTTCATTCTCGCAGAGTCGGGACCCGCAAGATCTCGCGCGAATACATGGTTTAAAGACAAGAAAATCACCCCTCCTATTTATGCTCAAATTTCTGGCCATGAAGCCATCGTTAGTATGGTTGCGTTAGGCTGTGGAATAGGTATCGCACCGGATGTCGTTATCAATAACAGCCCTATGAATGATAAAGTACAGCGTTTTCCAGCAGAATTTATTGCACCATTAAGTTTAGGACTGTGCTGTAAACAATCACGCCATCAAGAAAACGTATTAAAAGCACTACTGCAATTATTTTAACATTATTATGTCTATGCCTTGCTTTCACTAATCAATTGCATTGAAAGGATATCCTTATGACTAACGCAATTTTAACGCATTCATATTGTTCTGATTTTTATGCTAAACGTGGTTATCAGTTTTTAAACAACGTTGCGCAAGATTCTGCCGTTCCATCGAACCTTGTTATATTTTCTGTCATGCATTGCTATGAAGGCTCTCTGCCGTACATTAATGTATTAGCACAATTAGCTCACCCTCTGGTTTTTATTCCCAAAAATGCAACCGCAGATGCTAATCCTGCGTTATTACAAACCATAAACCAAATAGCTAACTGTAAAGTGGTAAACCCACGTTATAATAAAGAATCGTTACGTGATCCGCTCTATTGTGAAACTCTCATTCGCCAATATATCACCCAAGATAGCCCTTTTTTAATACTTGATCACGGTGGCTACTTTGCCAATGCCAGTGAACATTTATGTCATGTCTTTCAACAACAATTAATAGGTATTACAGAGCTAACCGCAAATGGATTATATAAATATTGTAATAAAAATATAAAAAAACCATTAGTTACCGTTTCTCATTTAAGTATTAAAACCCCTGCAGATACGGAAGCCTCGGAATGTATCGTTCATTACTCAGATCAAATTTTACGTGAAGAATTTGGGCTTAAAATAAATAATGCCGGATTTTTAAGGATGGGGGTCATCGGGGCTGGTAATCTCGGTAGAGGAATAATAAAACATTTACAAAACAAAGATATTTCTAATATTCACGTCTTTGATCAAGATCCTCGCCGACTCACTCAATTTCCACGCGATGGCGTACAAGTTTGTACACTTAAACATCTAATACAACAATGTAATATGATCTTCTGTTGTACGGGAAATGGGGCATTAACGGCCGAAATATTTGATCATCTAACTCAACCAATTTTCATTACAACAGTAACATCCGCCGATGATGAGCTCAGACTTCCAGATCTCATTACTCAAGGAGTATTAACTCAAGTAAATAGCAATCAACTTGTAAAAGAATATCAAACTCGTCATGGCGTTAGTGTTTACCTGCTTGCTGGTGGTGAATCAGCTAATACTCCTTTCAAAACAGGGATGGGAGACCCAACACTGTATTTATTTGAGGCTGCACACATGTTGGCAGGATTACGGTTATTAAATCAGCCACAACTGTTTACAGATGGAATTCAAGCATTGCCAGATGATGATGAAAAAATGATCGCCCAACAATGGTTAACCCATTTCTATAATTACCAATAAGATAACAAACAACCCCCACTACCTCACACTACAGATTAGAACGTTTCATATAGTAAAGCTTAACGTACAAAGCCCCGATATTACTGTCGAGGCTTTCTTGAATATAACAGGAGTTACGAGGTTCAAACTCCCTACACGCGCTGATTTTCGGTATAGCGAATCCGTTGCTCTACCAGTTAACACTACACCCACTCGAGCATAATAATACAAACGTAAAAAAGCCCCGACATTACTGTCGAGGCTTTCTTGAAGATGGCAGGGGTTACGAGGTTCAAACGCCCAACACGCGCTGATTTTCGGTATAGCGAACCCGTTACTCTACCAGTTAACACTGCACCCACTTGAGCTAATAATACAAACGTAAAAAAGCCCCGACATTACTGTCGAGGCTTTCTTGAAGATGGCAGGGATTACGAGGTTCAAACGCCCAACACGCGCTGATTTTCGGTATGGCGAATCCGCTGCTCTGCCAGTTGGAGCTACACCTAAATTATATTGACGTAAAAAAGCCCCGACATTACTGTCGAGGCTTTCTTGAAGATGGCAGGGATTACGAGGTTCAAACGCCCAACACGCGCTGATTTTCGGTATGGCGAATCCGCTGCTCTGCCAGTTGGAGCTACACCTAAATTATATTGACGTAAAAAAGCCCCGACATTGCTGTCGAGGCTTTCTTGAAGATGGCAGGGGTGGAGAGATTCGAACTCCCAACACGCGGATTTGGAATCCGCTGCTCTGCCAGTTGGAGCTACACCCCTGTAGTTATTTTAAAGACTTAACTGTGTCTTAAATAAATGGCGGAGTGGACGGGACTCGAACCCGCGACCCCCGGCGTGACAGGCCGGTATTCTAACCAACTGAACTACCACTCCGCAGTGTCTATTCAGCATAAATGCAACTTGTTGTCTCTACCTTTATAAAAAGATAAAAACGAAATTGAAGCCTGGCGATGTCCTACTCTCACATGGGGAGACCCCACACTACCATCGGCGCTATTACGTTTCACTACTGAGTTCGGCATGGGATCAGGTGGGTCCATAACGCTATGGTCGCCAAGCAAATTCTGGTTTATTTATTGTCTTATGACAATAAATAGCAATCTGGGAAAATCTAACTAGTTGTTCTCAACACGCATTCAAGCGTTTGTAGAGTCCGTCTCTTCTCTTATGAGAAGGAAAACCCCTTGGGTGTTGTATGGTTAAGCCTCACGGGCAATTAGTATCAGTTAGCTCAATGCCTCGCAGCACTTACACACCTGACCTATCAACGTTGTAGTCTTCAACAACCCTTTAGAGACCTTAAAGGTCTAGGGATGACTCATCTTGAGGCTCGCTTCCCGCTTAGATGCTTTCAGCGGTTATCGATTCCGAACTTAGCTACCGGGCAATGCATCTGGCGATACAACCCGAACACCAGCGGTTCGTCCACTCCGGTCCTCTCGTACTAGGAGCAGCCCCTCTCAATCATCCAACGCCCACGGCAGATAGGGACCGAACTGTCTCACGACGTTCTAAACCCAGCTCGCGTACCACTTTAAATGGCGAACAGCCATACCCTTGGGACCGACTTCAGCCCCAGGATGTGATGAGCCGACATCGAGGTGCCAAACACCGCCGTCGATATGAACTCTTGGGCGGTATCAGCCTGTTATCCCCGGAGTACCTTTTATCCGTTGAGCGATGGCCCTTCCATTCAGAACCACCGGATCACTATGACCTGCTTTCGCACCTGCTCGAATTGTCATTCTCGCAGTCAAGCGGGCTTATGCCATTGCACTAACCTCACGATGTCCGACCGTGATTAGCCCACCTTCGTGCTCCTCCGTTACTCTTTGGGAGGAGACCGCCCCAGTCAAACTACCCACCAGGCACTGTCCGTAACCCCGATAAGGGGTC
>NZ_FUZI01000011.1 GCF_900166965.1 Photobacterium piscicola
CATGGCGGGTGAATTCAAACTTGATGATTTCATCTCATTTAACATGGGCCTAGACGACATCAACAAGTCATTTGACCTACTACATGAAGGTAAGAGTATCCGTACGGTTATTCACTTCGATAAGTAAGCTTTTTATACCTCAGCATTACTATAATAACGCCATAAAAAATGCGCAGAGTCCCTACACTCTGCGCAGCTTTAACAAGAGACCAAATCCAATGCCTTTAGAAAATATTAGCTGTAACAAAAGTGCTGGCGGCTGGCATAAGCAATATACTCACCGCTCAGAAGTTCTTAATTGTGATATGCGTTTTGCTATTTACCTGCCTCCGCAATGTGCCGCAGGGCAAAAAGTACCGGTTATTTACTGGTTATCAGGTCTAACATGTACTGATGAAAACTTTATGCAAAAAGCAGGTGCACAACGCATGGCGGCAGAATTAGGCGTTGCGATTGTAGCCCCTGATACTAGCCCACGTGGCGAAGGCGTTGCCGACGATCCACAAGGTGCTTATGATTTTGGTCTAGGTGCTGGTTTCTATGTTAATGCCACAGAAGCGCCGTGGAATCGTCATTACCATATGTATGATTACATCGTAAATGAACTGCCAACATTGATTGAAGCACACTTCCCTGTCACTGAGCAGCGTGCAATCAGTGGTCACTCAATGGGTGGACATGGTGCACTCATGATCGCCTTGCGTAATCCGAAGCGTTATAGCTCTGCATCTGCATTTAGCCCTATTGTTAATCCAATGAATTGCGCTTGGGGCCAAAAAGCATTTACCGGTTACTTGGGAACAAATACTCAAAACTGGAAGCAATATGATGCAAGTGAATTGATGCGTATTGCTGAGATCAAATTACCAATGTTAGTTGATCAAGGTACGCACGATAACTTCTACAATGACGGTCAACTTCGAACTGAAACCCTGATTGCGGCAGCAGAAACCAATAGCTACCCAGTTGAAGTTCGTATGCAAGATGGTTATGACCACAGCTACTACTTTATGGCGTCATTTATTGATGAGCATCTGCGTTTCCACGTTGAAAACTTCAATAAATAACCGCTAACTTTATTAAACTCCTTTTTTGCAGACAGGGTTTAATAAGACACAAAAAAGCCTCGGCCAGTCTAACTGTTCGAGGCTTTTTATTGTTTGACGATAACGCTGTATTAATACTAACTATATTAAAGCTAATTACCGTTATTACAGTCTATTAATTACATGCTGTAAGTGTAAGGCGCTTGAACACCTAGAGGAATACCTAGCGTCCAGAATACTAACAAGAAAATAGTCCAACCAATTAGCATTGCAATTGAGTACGGCATCATCATTGACGCTAATGTACCAATACCTGAGCTCTTAACATAACGCTGCATGTAAACAACCACTAATGGGAAGAACACCATCATTGGCGAAATAATGTTAGATACAGAGTCGCCAACACGGTAAGCCGCTTGAGTAAGCTCAGGTGAAATACCTACCGCCATTAGCATTGGTACCATGATAGGACCAATCAATGCCCACTTAGCAGACGCAGAACCCACTAACAAGTTAACACTTGCTGTTAGTAGAATCATACCAATGATAGTTACTTGTCCAGGAAGGTTCATTTGTTGCAATAACTGTGCACCAGAAAGAGCTAATAGCGTACCTAAGTTTGACTGAGTAAACGCAACTAAGAATTGAGCAATAAAGAACACCATCACCATAAAGCCAGCCATGCCCGCCATTGTGGTCGACATTGCTTTAATTACATCACCGCTTTGCTTAAATGTGCCCGCAACTTTACCGTAAATAATACCCGGAATAACAAACAGAATAAAAATCAACGGTACGATAGATTGCATTACTGGCGCATTAAAGGCTGCCACTTCACCGGATGGTGAACGCAATGGTGATGTTTCAGGCCATACAGCAGCAACTAATAGCACAATACCAACGACCATTGTCCAGCCAGCGTATGAGAATGCTTTGCTTTCTAATGGTGTAAAAGAGCCCATATCTGGTGCTTCTTCTGCATCAGTATCAATTGCTGTTTTTTGTAAACGAGGCTCAATCACTTTATCAGTGATATACCAGCCAATACCCACAATAACAAATGATGATAAACCAGTGAACATTAGGTTTGCTAACGGGTTAACAATGTAAGTTGGGTCCATGATGCGCGCTGCTTCTTGGGTGAAGCCCGCTAATAATGGGTCGATACCAGAAGGAATAAAGTTAGCAGAGAAACCACCAGAAACACCCGCAAACGCAGCCGCAATACCGGCTAGAGGGTGACGACCCGCAGCGTGGAAGATAATACCACCAAGAGGAATAACCAACACATAACCTGCATCAGCCGCAGTATGCGATACAATAGCCACTAAAATCAGCATTGGCGTAAGTAGCTTAGCTGGGGTGACATTTAACATCTTTTTCAGGCCTGTATTGATAAAGCCAGACGCTTCAGCAACACCAACACCTAACATAGCAACAAGTACAATACCCAATGGTGCAAAACCGGTGAAGTTTTTCACCATATTAGCCAAGAAGCTTGCCATGGCATCGCCCGTTAGCAAGTTATTCACTTGTACCACATCTTTAGTAACTGGGTGCACAAGACCGAAATCAAACTGTGATAAAACAGCCGAAAGAATCCAAACGGTGACTAAACCCCAAAAGAACAGTAAAGCGGGATCAGGAATTTTATTACCTGCGCGCTCAATACCATTTAAAAACTTGTCCATCGCACTCGTCGATGGAGGTGGTGCTTGCTTCAGTGTTTTTTCGTTCATGGTTATGCCATGTCCTTATGCTGGTTATGTTTGCTGTTTGGATCTACTTACATGTAGTCGATCTCATTGTGTTTTTCGCCCAAATAAATTCTGAATATTCGCTGAACGATTGTAATGAAATTACCACAACAAACAGTGTTATAGACCTATTTATAACACTCATATACCACAACATATTGTAACCAATCATTAATACGAAACTTACTAAAAACAATAAAAAAACATATCTGCAACATTTATGGGAATTTATGATTTATCTTCCCCTTACCTACCCCCTTATTAGGGCTACTCTCCTTTTGCTGATACACAAAAATAAACAACCACTGTTAGCTTTTGCCCTTCAATCGCCTTAAATTACAGCAATAAAAAAAGCACCCGTAGGTGCTTTTTATTATTCAATTCGTGCTAATAAGCCCGTAATTATTCCCACTCAATCGTGGCTGGTGGCTTACCAGAAATATCGTAAACAACACGTGAAATGCCATTAACTTCATTGATGATACGGTTTGATACTTTACCTAAGAAATCGTAAGGTAAGTGGGCCCAATGCGCGGTCATAAAGTCGATAGTTTCTACCGCACGTAGCGATACAACCCAATCATACTTACGGCCATCGCCCATCACGCCTACAGAGCGTACAGGTAAGAACACAGTAAATGCTTGTGATACTTTATTGTAAAGATCAGCGTTATGTAGCTCTTCAATAAAGATTGCATCAGCACGACGTAGTAAGTCACAGTACTCTTTCTTCACTTCGCCCAATACACGTACACCTAAACCCGGTCCAGGGAATGGGTGGCGATATAGCATGTTATAAGGTAAGCCAAGTTCTAGACCGATCTTACGTACTTCATCTTTAAATAATTCACGTAATGGTTCAACTAAGCCCATTTCCATATCATCAGGCAAACCGCCAACATTATGGTGTGATTTAATCACATGTGCTTTACCCGTTTTAGACGCTGCTGATTCGATAACATCAGGGTAAATAGTACCTTGTGCTAACCACTTAGCATTTTTCAGTTTCTTTGATTCTTCATCAAAGATATCAACAAACACATGGCCGATGATCTTACGTTTTGCCTCTGGCTCATCAACACCTGCTAATGCCGTTAAGAAACGATCTTCTGCTTTAACATGAATAATGTTTAGGCCAAATTTATCACCAAACATGTCCATGACTTGCTGACCTTCGTTAAGACGAAGTAAACCATTATCAACAAATACACATGTTAGCTTATCGCCAATTGCACGGTGAATAAGCATCGCAACCACTGATGAATCAACACCACCAGAAAGACCAAGGATAACTTCATCGTCACCCACTTGTTCTTTGATTCGTGCAATCGCATCTTCAATAATATTGGCTGAAGTCCATAGCTTTTCACAGCCACACACATTCATTACAAAGTTTTCAATTAACTTCATGCCTTGACGGGTATGCGTTACTTCAGGGTGAAATTGCACTCCGTAGAAACGCTTATCTTCATTTGCCATTGCAGCAAATGGACAGGTATCTGTTTCAGCGACTTTAATGAAATCCGCTGGAATTTCGACAACTTTGTCACCGTGGCTCATCCATACATCAAGTAATGGTGTACCATCAGCAGCAACAGCATCTTGAATATCTTTTAAGAAAGCAGTCTGCTCAACAATTTTAACTTGCGCATAACCAAATTCACGCTCATCAGAACCGGCAACTTTACCACCCAGTTGTTCTGCCATGGTCTGCATGCCGTAACATACACCAAACACCGGAACACCCGCTTCAAATACATACTGTGGTGCGCGAGGAGAACCCGCTTCAGTTACGCTTTCAGGACCACCAGAAAGAATAATACCGTTTGGATTGAAATCACGGATATCAGCTTCATCAACATCCCAGCTCCAAAGTTCACAGTAAACGCCGATTTCACGGATACGACGGGCAATTAACTGAGTGTATTGCGAACCAAAATCCAAAATAAGAATACGTTGGTCATGAATATTTGCGGTAGTGGTCATTATAGAGCTATCTCAAAAATTGAATGTATTGGGGGCTATATTTAGCCCCGATTTTATCTAACTTCACAACTTAGGCAATCGTTTTCGTTCAATGAAGACTGACTGCTTAATAATTAAGCCATACGGTAGTTAGGAGCTTCTTTTGTAATCGTCACATCATGTACGTGTGACTCTTTCATGCCGGCACCTGAAATACGTACAAATTCAGCTTTAGTGCGTAAATCTTCAATTGTTGCAGAGCCAGTTAAGCCCATGCTTGAACGTAAACCACCCATTTGTTGATGCACAATTTCCTTCATCAAACCTTTGTAAGCCACACGACCTTCAATACCTTCTGGTACAAGTTTGTCAGCTGCGTTATCTGATTGGAAGTAACGGTCAGAAGAGCCCTTTGACATTGCGCCTAGTGAACCCATACCACGGTATGATTTGTATGAACGGCCTTGGTACAGTTCAACTTCACCTGGTGCTTCTTCAGTACCCGCGAACATTGAGCCAACCATTACACATGACGCACCCGCAGCGATGGCTTTACATAAATCACCAGAGTAACGAATACCGCCATCCGCAATAACTGGAATACCGTATTGATCAGCCACTGATGCAGCTTCTGAAATCGCAGTAATTTGTGGAACACCCACACCAGTAACGATACGAGTAGTACAGATTGAACCAGGGCCGATGCCCACTTTAACCGCACTTACACCTGCATCAATCAGTGCGCGAGCACCTTCAGCAGTTGCAACGTTACCACCCACAATAGGCAAGTTCGGGAAAGCTGCACGTGTTTCACGAATACGTTGTAAAACGCCTTCTGAGTGACCGTGAGATGAATCGATAAGTAATACGTCAACGCCAGCTTCAACTAATGCAGCAACACGTTCTTCATTACCCGCACCAGCACCAACAGCAGCACCAACACGTAAACTACCGCGCGCATCTTTACATGCATTAGGTTTACGTTCTGCTTTTTGGAAGTCTTTCGCTGTAATCATGCCTTTTAGGCGGAAGTTATCATCAACAAGCAGTACTTTTTCAACACGGTACTTTTGCATGATAGCTTCAACTTCTTCACGAGATGCACCTTCTTTAGCAGAGGCTAGCTTCTCTTTTGAAGTCATTACTTCTTCAACTTTAATTGAAAGGTCGGTAACAAAACGAACGTCACGACCAGTAATAATACCGATCAATTCGTTGTTATCTGTAACCACAGGGTAACCTGCGAAACCATTTTCTTCCGTTAAACGCTTAACATCTGCAATAGTGTTATTTGGTTTAACGGTAACAGGCTCTGCAACAACGCCAGCTTCGAACTTTTTCACCATGCGAACTTCAGCCGCTTGTTGTTCGATTGACATATTCTTGTGGATAAAACCAATACCACCCTCTTGAGCGAGAGCAATAGCTAGGCGACCTTCAGTCACTGTGTCCATAGATGCTGATAGCATAGGAATGTTAAGAGCAATCTCTTTCGTGAGACGGGTGCGCAGATCGGCAGTGTTAGGTAGGACTGTAGAATGAGCAGGAACTAATAATACATCATCAAACGTCAACGCTTCTTTTTTAATTCGTAACATGCAATATCTCACACCAATTTAAAGGTTTACAAAGAAGATTAAAATATTGCGAACGGATTATACGTATGAAGCAATCGTTTGGCTAGTTTTATTTTTTATTTTTTAATTGACAAAAAACATTTGCTGTGTAGTATATTTCGGTTAACTATCCGGTGATGCGGTCGACGAAATACGGCCAAGATCTGTCCATTGATCTGCCTAGGCGTTTTTCGTTCTATTTGATAGTTTTCTGACCGCCTGCCGCCATTCATTCGTTAGCAGGTGCTTCCTTCGTGACTCTATTCGCTTCTCAAAGCCAATCCAACGATCGTATCTACACCGTTTCTAGTCTCAATGCGCAAGTCCGTCTAATCCTTGAAAATGAAATGGGGATAGTATGGCTCGTCGGTGAATTGTCGAATTTTTCAATGCCGGTTTCTGGCCATTGGTATTTCACCCTTAAAGATTCTCGTGCCCAAGTTAAATGTGCGATGTTCAAAGGTAATAATCGCCATGTCACCTTTAAGCCTGGCAATGGTAATCAAGTATTAGTTAAAGCGCGCCTATCCATTTATGAGCCTCGTGGTGACTATCAGTTGATTATTGAAAGTATGCAGCCTGAAGGTGATGGCCGTTTACAACAGCAATTTGAACAACTCAAAATGAGCCTTGCTGCTGAAGGTTTATTTGCTCAATCATTAAAAAAACCATTGCCACAACAACCACAACGTGTCGGTGTTATTACCTCTAAAACAGGTGCGGCTCTTCACGATATTCTGCACGTATTAAAACGTCGAGATCCAAGCTTAGCTGTGGTTATTTATCCAACTATGGTGCAAGGTGATGGCGCAGCCATATCAATAGCTCAAGCGATTGGGCGAGCAAATTCACGCCAAGAATGTGATATTTTAATTGTTAGCCGTGGGGGTGGTTCATTAGAAGATTTATGGGCATTTAATGAAGAAATTGTTGCACGAACAATTGCAGCAAGTCAGATTCCGATCGTCAGTGCCGTTGGTCATGAAGTCGATGTCACTATTGCTGATTTTGTCGCAGATATGCGTGCACCTACCCCCTCAGCTGCGGCAGAATTAATCAGTCGTGATAGCTCTGCACAAACCGATAAAATTGCTCAGAAACAACAACAACTACGCCATGCGATTCAGTTTTATGTTGCAGATAAAAAGCAGCATGTAAATCAATTAAAACATCGTTTAGATCGCCAACATCCACAACTACGTTTAAACCAACAACAACAGCATTTGGATGAGATCAGTCGTAGACTTCAGCAGATAATGCTGAAAAAAATACAAATACAGCAACAACGTATTACTCAGAACCAATATAAATTATCACTTTATTCACCGCAGCAACAACTGCAGCATCACACCACAACACTCGTTAACACTAAGCGACGTTTATTGGATGCAATGGATCGACAATTATTAAATGCTAATCATAAATTAGTCTTAGCAGCAGAAAAATTAGATACGGTCAGTCCACTGGCAACGCTTAGCCGTGGTTATTCAATTACACGTGATGATAAAGGGGAGCTTATTCGTCGCTGTGATCAGGTTAAAGCAGGGGATCAACTGATTACGACGGTTACAGACGGTAAAATCCATACCACCGTTAATAGTCATTAATTCTCGCCCCCATCACTCTTCAATGCCGCAATAGCACTCTTTTATTGCGGCATGATAGCGTTAAAAGATTAATCTTCCGCTTTATTAAATACGACCTTTACTCGTGATTTTGATTTTAACTCATTACAATAATTACAAAAATAACTCGCAGAGCCACACGCTTGTAATTTTTCTAATTGTTCAGAACAATCAGGACAAAATGCAGTTTTAGTCACTTTTTGTTGGCAATAATCACAAAAATATCCCTGATCTTTCCAACTTAATTCACTCTCACATTGTGGACAAGTATTTTTAATCACTCTCTTTTACTCCTAAATGAATTTATTCTAGCATGCAAAATTATTGACTAAGATGCTACTAAATTTAAACACCATTCTTTAAATCTTAGGCACACCCCTAACTATATTTCATCCTTTGATTCGATTTATCAATGGTGAATATACCGTCATGATCCCCGAGATGATCATCACCCTTATGGGTGATCATTGTGTTTATTAAATCTGATCAGCGATCAGCTACTAAAAGAATATTTATCAATACACATCCCGAAAGCATAAGTTACATATTCTGCATATGGATTTCAAACAGAATAAAACTCTAAGGCTTCTGCTTTAAACCCCATAGATCTAATATTTAATAAATTAAGATCATACTTAAAAAAGAATAAATATTGACCATATTTGCCATGCTATACATTTCAATAATGCCGATTTATTCTTATTCAATAATAGTCACCAGTATAAAAAATCCCACTAACATTATAAAAAATAGACAATTACAGATATAAAAAAATCGTCCGCAGACGATTTATAAATAATAATGCCATCTTATTTACGCGACGGTGGCGGTCGTTATCATGACAATTTCTTGCTCAGAGATAATCTCAAACTTTACCGTTAGCGCGTGATATTCTGCTAAAGAAGTTGCATGTGTTCCACCGCAGGGAATTTCAATTATCCCCTCATCGCCAAGATCACATTGCCAATAACGCGAATCGGTTAAAGCATCACCTTCGCGACGCATTACTATCGGCGTCGCTAATTGCAGCCATTGTGCAAGCTGCTGATTCATACGCAATGTTATTTCAGCTAAGTTCGCCACCATCTCTGCGCTATTTAGGCCTCTTTTACGCAAGGTCTTACCTAAGCGATAATGATCGGTGCTGCAATTTTCACTGACAATACTCTTTTCTTGTGCATAACTATGAAAATCATAATACCCAAGTTCATCACGCCGACTCGGATCTTTCCGCCAAAAATCAGTATGTAATACCTTATTTAATGCTAATGATGATAAATGACCACCACTGTGACCACGACTCAAACTCTGTTGATATGCTTTATCAACCACCAGTGTTACTTCTTCACCAACACACAGAGTTACTGCTGATGCTATATGGTGCACCACAACAAATACCCAGCCATCAGTATCACGCTTAACAGGAATATCAGCGGCAATGTACAGTTGCTGAGTCGCTATTTCTATCGCGCCTACTACACAGTCGATCACCGTGTATTGCTCGGTTTGAAACACTAAGTCACCACGATCTGCGGGATGATCTGGCCAAATATGACTCACAGGATGAAAGGGTGTTTGTTCAGTAACAATCCATGTGCCGCTATTTTCAGTAACAATAGAACAAACAACTGTCGTAGTTATTTGCCATCTATTTTGTGTAAAAAAAACGGTGGTTGGATTGATCATTATTGGTGTCGCAATCATTGGTGTAACAGCTGCCATGATATTTTCCTTATAAAAAAGCCCAACACTATGGTTGGGCTTTCACATTTAGAGACAACACACTTAATCGCTAATATTACTTTCTGCGATCGTGTAAAGCACTCGTTAAGCGCTTACGTTGACGTTCTTGAGAAACAGTCAACTTCTGCTTTGTTGTTTCAAATGGGTTTTCACTATTCTGGAATTGAATTCGAATAGGTGTACCCATCATTTCTAATGACTTACGGTAGTAGTTCATCAAGTAACGTTTGTAAGAACCAGGAAGGTCATTTACTTGGTTACCGTGAATAACAATAATCGGTGGGTTGTAACCACCAGCATGGGCATATTTTAGTTTCACACGACGGCCACGAATCATTGGTGGCTGGTGATCATCTTGCGCCATTTGCATAATACGGGTTAGCAGTGATGTACTAATACGCTTAGTTGCTGACTTATATGCTTCAATAACTGATTCATATAAGTGACCAACACCAGTACCGTGTAGTGCAGAAATAAAGTGAATACGTGCAAAGTCAACAAAACCAAGACGACGATCAAGTTCAGATTTAACACGCTCTTTAACGTCGTTATCTAAACCATCCCACTTATTAACTGCAATCACTAATGAACGACCTGAGTTCAGAACAAAACCAAGTAGGCTTAAATCCTGATCTGAAATATTTTCACGCGCATCAATGACTAACAATACAACGTTAGCATCTTCGATAGCTTTCAATGTTTGAATAACAGAAAACTTCTCAACAGCCATGCTCATATTCTTACGACGACGAACACCTGCGGTATCAATCAATACGTATTCTTGACCATCACGTTCCATTGGAATGTAAATAGAGTCACGTGTTGTTCCCGGCATATCGTAAACAACAACACGTTCTTCACCAAGAATACGGTTAGTTAACGTTGATTTACCCACATTAGGACGACCAATGATAGCCATCTTAATTGGTTGTTCTTGTAGACGTTTGTACGCAGCTTCAGCATCTTCTTCAGAAAGGTTTGCTTTCTCGATGTCTTCAACTGAAGTTAAGTCTTCAAGCGTTAGTTCGCCATCTTCACCATTTTCAGCCGCTAACTCTGCATTTAACTTATCAGAGAATGGTGCTAACGCACGCTCCATCAATGCCGTTACACCGCGGTTTTGAGTTGCTGCAATTTGGAACATCGCATCAACGCCCAAGCGCCAAAACTCAGCACAAGCAGTATCAGGATCAATACCGTCAACTTTGTTAACCACTAAAAATGTTGGCTTTTCACGGCTGCGAAGGTGTTTTGCAATTGCTTCATCAGCAGAAGTTAATCCCGCACGACCATCAACAAGGAACAGGACAACGTCTGCTTCTTCGATTGCCGCTAATGACTGTTCAGCCATTTTGGTTTCAACACCTTCCTCTGTGCCATCAATACCGCCGGTATCAATAACAATAAATTCGTGCTCTTCTAGCTCAGCTCTACCGTATTTACGATCCCTAGTTAAACCAGGAAAGTCTGCAACTAGTGCATCCCTCGTGCGGGTAAGACGATTGAACAACGTCGATTTACCCACGTTTGGGCGCCCGACAAGGGCAACAACAGGAATCATAACTACCTCTTACTTTTCATAGTCTTAATTGACATTTTACCGTTCATTCTTGCCTCAAATAAGCATATTTACTTATCTTCATCCGACAATAATATACACAACGGATATAACAACAACGGCTCCAACTGCATAAGACAGCTGGAGCCGACAAATTAATCTAGCGACAGTATACCGACTTATTTCGATATTTGCATTTTGTTGATTTCACCATCACGGGTAACAACAATGAAGCCATTGTCATCAAGTGCAACGGGTGGAACCGCAATACCACTACCATCAACAGATTCTTGTGAAACAAATTCACCTGATTGAGTATCTAACCAATGTAGATATCCTTCAGCATCACCCGTCACTAAATAGCCATCAATAACAGCAGGTGCACTTAGTTGGCGGTATTGAAGATCTTTGTTTTGCCATAGCTCAGTACCACTACGGGCATCAACTGCGACGATATGATCTTTAGCTGTTACTAAGAACAACTCGTTTCCATCAACCACAAAATTTGTTGCTGATGAATAATTACGTTTCCACGCAATTTGACCACTACGAAGATCGATCGATACTAATGATCCATTATAGCCGATAGCATATAAACGATCGCCTGAAATTACAGGAGCGGCATCCACATCAACTAAACGATCAATTTCAGTTGAACCTTTAGGGGTTGAAATGGTTTGCTGCCATAGCACACGGCCATCATTTAAGATCGCACCTTCTAAACGGCCATTTGATAGCCCCCAGAAAACACCACCAGAGATCGCAACTGGAGAACTTGTACCACGTAATGTTAACGTTGGAATCTCATTATTGATTTGCCATTTGCTCTTACCTGTATCAGCATTAAGCGCTTCAAGCACACCACTACTGGTGTTAACAACAACAATACCACTATCAACTAAAGGTTGTGATAACACTTCACCAGCGACTTTAGCACGCCAAACTTCTTTACCTGTTGCAGCATCTAATGCTATTACGTCAGCATTTTCAGTACCGATAAAGATTTTTCCTTCTGCTAAAACTAAGCCTCCAGAAATTTTAACGCTAGTCTCTTTCTCTAAATCATTTTTCCATAGCACTTTGCCGTTGCTAGAATCTAGAGCTTCAACTAAACCATCACGATCAGCAACAAAGACTTTACCTTGACCAACAGCGGGCGTTAGCTTTGAATAGTAACCAGAAACACCGTCACCAACACTACGACTCCAATCTGTTTTAGGCGTAAAAGTATTGTCTACTTTAGGCAATGGTGCCATGTGAATAGAATCAACTTCGCTCGCACAACCAGATAATACGCTCACAGCAATTGCTACGGCTAAAGCGCGTTTTAACACCTTATGCATTATGTTCGCCTTATTGAGCTAAGTCATTAAGCTTCATTTGCAATGCTGGTGATGAACCATCTTGCTGAGCTTCTATATATGCGTCACGAGCTGCTTGAATATCGCCTTTTTGCAGTAAGATATCACCGCGTAATTCTGCAATATTTTCATTCCAGCTTGGAATCGTTACTTTTTTCAGTTCAGCTAACGCTTCAGTGAATTTCTGCTGTTCTGCGTAAATACGTGCAAGACGTGTTACTGCTAACGGTAAAATAGCGTTATCTTTAGTGTTACTGATCACCCAATTAAGTTGTTCAATCGCACCGTCAAGATGATTATTTTCAACTTGAACTTTCGCTAATTGTAATGCAGCAAGAACAGCATATTGACTGTCTTTGTTAGCTTCGATGAACGTTTGCGCTTCAGTAACAGCAGTTTTACTATTATTGTCGAGAGCTGTAACTACTTGAGTATAGGAGTCTGATGCTAAATGTTTCGCAGCATGGACTTCAGACTGGTAGTAACGCCAACCTAATAGACCACCTAAACCAATCACGGCGCCTAGAACAACGGCTTTGCCGTTCTCTTGCCACCACGATTTTATCGCTTCAACCTGTTGTTCTTCTGTGGCGTAGTCGTTCACTTCCTGTCCTCTCTTAAATCAGTGCTGCCAGCTTCGCGGCAACCTCATCCTGTGCCATGGTTGTTTGTTCACCGCCATGAAGATCTTTAACCACAACGGTGTTTTCTGCCATTTCATTTTCACCAAGAACCAATGCAATTGCTGCACCTACGTTATCAGCGCGTTTAAATTGCTTTTTAAAATTACCACCACCAAAGTTAGACATAATGCGTAACTGAGGTAATTGATCACGTAATTTTTCTGCAAGCATCATACCTGCTGCTAAAGTACCTTCTCCAGCCGTTACCATGTAAACATCAACCGAACGACGAACATCGTCTTGCTCTAATGCTTCCATCAGTAATACTAGGCGTTCAAGTCCCATAGCAAAACCAACTGATGAGGTTGCTTTACCACCTAGTTGTTCAACTAGACCGTCATAACGACCACCACCACATACTGTACCTTGTGCACCTAAGCTATCAGTGATCCACTCAAATACAGTACGGTTATAATAATCTAAACCACGTACAAGGCGTTCATTTACTTGATATTTGATGCCAGCAGCGTCTAATAGTTCACATAATCCAGTAAAATGTTGCTGTGATTCTGGATCTAGGTACGCAGAAAGCATTGGTGCATCAACAAGAATTTCTTGAATCGCAGGGTTCTTAGTATCTAAAACACGCAATGGATTGGTGTACATGCGACGCTTAGCATCTTCGTCTAACACGTCCATATGCTGTTCAAGGAACGCAATCAGTGCAACACGGTAATCTGCACGCGCTTGCAGTGAACCAATAGAGTTTAACTCTAGACGAACATGGTCATTAATACCAAGTTCACGCCATAAACGTGCTGTCATCATGATAAGTTCAGCATCAACATCAGGACCATCAATACCAAATACTTCTACACCAACTTGGTGGAATTGACGGTAACGGCCTTTTTGTGGACGCTCATGACGGAACATTGGGCCCATGTACCATAAGCGCTGTTCTTGATTGTAAAGCAAACCATTTTCAACACCTGCACGTACACAGCTGGCTGTACCTTCTGGGCGTAATGTTAAACTATCGCCATTACGATCTTCAAAAGTGTACATTTCTTTTTCAACAACATCAGTGACTTCACCGATCGCACGTTTAAACAAATGTGTCGACTCAACAATTGGCATACGAATTTCATTGTAACCATATGCACTGATCACTTGTTTAACTGTGCCTTCGACTTTTTGCCAAAGTGGAGTTTGTGTTGGAAGGCAATCGTTCATGCCTCGAATTGCTTGAATTTGTTTCGCCACGATTATTCTCAGTTTTCGATGGGGATTTAAATCGAATATATAATTTATTGCAGAAATAGTGAACCACACTGTCACAATAACAGCATGGTTTTTGCTATTTTATCTTATTGCTTAATATCAATACGATTGTTTAGGTTTAACATTGAGGCTTTTGCGCGGATTTTCGCCTCAAGCTGATCAATAACGTTGTCGTTATCAAAGCGCTCTTTTTGACGAATACCATCT
This sequence comes from Photobacterium piscicola, assembly GCF_900166965.1. Classification (GTDB taxonomy): domain Bacteria; phylum Pseudomonadota; class Gammaproteobacteria; order Enterobacterales; family Vibrionaceae; genus Photobacterium; species Photobacterium piscicola. The sequence goes on from NZ_FUZI01000011.1 coordinate 14,783, forward strand.
TCATAGAAAGCACTCTTACGGTTACCACCAGCAATACCTAAGTGAGAAGCTTCTGCTTCACCTGGGCCATTCACTACACAACCAATAATAGAAACATCCATCGGTGTAATAATGTCTTCTAGACGTTGCTCTAATGCATTAACCGTCGCAATGACATCAAACTCTTGACGAGAACAGGTTGGACACGCGATAAAATTAATACCGCGCGAACGAATGCGTAATGATTTTAGAATATCAAAACCCACTTTGATCTCTTCAACAGGATCTGCCGCCAATGAGATACGTAACGTATCACCAATACCTTCAGCAAGTAACATGCCTAGACCAACCGCAGATTTCACTGATCCAGCGCGCGCACCGCCCGCCTCTGTGATACCTAAATGCAATGGCTGTACAATTTGTTTTGCCAACTGGCGGTAAGACTCAACCGCTAAAAACACATCTGAAGCTTTAACACTAACTTTGAATTGATCAAAATTCAGACGGTCTAAAATTTCAACATGACGCAGCGCTGATTCAACCAATGCAGCGGGGGTTGGCTCACCGTATTTTTGTTGAATTTCTTTTTCTAACGAACCGCCATTAACCCCGATTCGAATCGGAATGTTTTTATCACGCGCACATTCAACCACCGCGCGAATACGATCTTCACGACCAATATTGCCGGGGTTAATACGTAAACAGTCAACGCCATATTCCGCGACTTTTAATGCAATGCGGTAATCAAAATGAATATCAGCAACTAATGGAACATTTACTTGTTGCTTAATCAACTTAAACGCTTCAGCAGCATCCATTGTCGGTACAGAAACACGTACAATATCAGCCCCTACTTTTTCCAATGCACGAATTTGAGCCACCGTTGCATCAACATCGGTGGTAAGAGTGTTAGTCATTGATTGAACGGCAATTGGAGCGCCATCGCCAATAGGTACATTGCCGACATAAATTCGGCTTGATTGGCGACGTATAATGGGTGATTCGTTATGCATGTCTTATCATTCTCTATTACTGCGGCAACGTTAACGTTATAGGTCGACCTGCCGGATAACGACTAAGATCGAAAGGTTGCCCTTTAAGTTCTATTTTAACGGCACTCGGTGCACCAAGTCGAACGCGAAATGGTGCCTTACCATTAATATCAAGTGTTTGACCTGCGGTCTTAATACCACTTTCGAGACGTTTACCATTAGCGTCACGAATATCAACCCAACAATCTGCAGCAAACGCCAATTGTAATGCAGGTGCAGCTTCAACCTCGGTTGTCACCGCTGGAGTTACTACTTCAGGTTCTGTTGTTTCAGCGACTGTTGCTGTGGTTGCAGCAACAGGCTTCGCCGCTATTGTAGCAACATCGGTAATCACTGCTGGCGTTGATACGGCATCTGGATTAACCGGTGTGGTAATAGCAGCAGAAGCCGTTGATGGCGTACCATCAGTTACCGTTGCGGTCGATGTATCAATAGCGGAAGATGTAACTACCGCAGCCGTAGTGGTTGTCTCTGTTGCAGGGGTTACCTTATCAACATGAGCAACATCAACGACTGGCGTTGTATCTCGATCTAAATGGCTATTTTGCCACCACCACACAGCGGTCACACCAACAAAAATAACCGCAAGGATCCACGTTAGTCCCATTATACGGCTATCATGCGCTTCACGGTTAGTGCGGCGTGAGAAACTTTGCATTTCTTGTGCTTTAGGTTTGGAGTGACCGTAATCATCCAATAAAGCGACAACAGCAACGTCATCTAGCCCCACATACTTTGCATACGACCTCACATACCCTCGAGTAAATGTTGATATTTTTTCACTGTCAAAACAGTTACTTTCAATATCATTAATCACCGATAAGCGTAATCGTAAGCGATTAGCGATATCTAGTTGCGAATAACCCAGTTGCTCACGAGCTTGGCGAAGCATATCACCAGGGCGAAGAGCCGCATTTTCTGGTTGTGGCGAATCGTTATTTTCAGTATTCATTGGCTAGATAATTCTGATATTGCTGAGAATTAGGAAATTGTTCTTTTAATAAGTTAGCGTATTTATTGACCAAAGTTAACCGTCCATCTTGGTTTTCTAACTGAATGAGCAACAACAAACTATTTGCTGTATATCCGTATCGCTTATTAAATTTAAACAACCGTACGCGAGCATCTTTATAATTATTAGCCTCTAATTCTAACTGCGCCAGTTGCAATATTGATTTTGGACGATATGGATCATGTGAAAGTGCTTTTTCAAAATAATCTATCGCTTGTTCGTCATCGCCTTGTTTACGGCTACATAAACCTGCGTTTTCATAACTTGCTGAAATAAGGTAATAGTAAGGTTGATTAATGGCTTTAACAAATGTATTAATCGCTTCATCATAACGCCCTTCGCTACACAAAAAGGCCCCATAATTATTAAGTACATCACCATTTCGAGGTGAGTCTCTTAATGCTTTTTTATACATTTTTTCGGCCGATTCTTTCTCACCAACCTTTTGGTAGTAATAGGCCATGGCATTTTGCACACGATAATAGTCAGGCGCATAATTTAACGCTTGTTCTAAATTTTCACGTGCACGTTGCCATTGACCTACTTTTAAATAGTTTAACCCTAATGTCATTCGCGCTTCAGCAGCATCAATGGCATTAAATTGTTCTGCGCTATCTTCTACTGTCACAGTGGCACATCCGGCCAACAGCAAACAAGAAAATAATGGATACTTCATCCATTGTATCATTTTTACTCACCTTAACATCCGTGTTAAACCGCGAAGTGGTTATAATAGCTAAGCTAATTTAAAGGGTTTTAACTGCAATAGACTCACCCATTGATTGCTTCGCTTGAGTACGTTTAGTGCGGTCGATAACATCACCAACCAACTGGCCACAAGCGGCATCAATATCGTCACCACGTGTTTTACGTACAGTTACAGTGTAATCATACTCCATTAGAGTTTTCATAAAGCGATCTATACGTGAATTACTAGGTTTTTTATACGGTGAACCAGGGTATGGATTAAATGGAATCAGGTTAATTTTAGCTGGTGTGTCTTTTAATAAACGTCCTAATTGACGTGCATGTTCCATATCATCATTAACATGATCAAGTAACACGTATTCAATTGTTACACGGCCACGGTTCGCATTGGTTGAATCAACATAACGACGAACTGCGTCTAGGAAGGCTTCAATATTCCAGCGATCATTAATCGGCATGATTTGTGAACGTAATTCATCCGTCGGCGCATGCAGTGAAATAGCCAGTGCAACGTCGATAGTACCGATCATTTGCTCTAGGCCCGATACAACACCAGACGTTGAAACAGTAACGCGACGCTTAGATAAACCAAAACCTAAATCATCAAGCATAATTTCTAATGCTGGAATTAAGTTTTTCATATTCAGCAGTGGCTCACCCATACCCATCATTACGATATTAGTAATAGGACGGCGACCGGTTTCTTTTTGAATGCCAATTTCTTTCGCTGCACGCCACACTTGACCAATAATTTCAGAAACACGTAAATTACGGTTAAAACCTTGTTGGCCTGTCGAACAGAATTTACATTCTAATGCACAGCCTACTTGAGAAGAAACACACAAAGTTGCACGATCTTCATCAGGGATATAAACCGTTTCTACGTCTTGATCGCCAACACGCATTGCCCATTTGATGGTGCCATCATTTGAGTATTGTGCATTAGAGACTTCAGGTGCACGAATTTCAGCAACACGCTGCAATTTTTCACGCAACTTTTTGTTGATATTGTTCATTTGATCAAAGTCATCACAACCGAAATGATAAATCCATTTCATTATCTGATCTGCTCGGAATGGCTTTTCATTTAGCTCTTCGGCAAAGTATTTACGCAGACCTTTGCGATCGAAATCCAGCAGATTAATTTTGACAGTTGTCATCGGTTGGTGCCTCACTAAAAATGACTATTGCTGCGCCTTTATAACTCGGAGATCTGCAAATGGCAGCCTCATCGTAGTTACCAGGGTTTAAGGCGCGAAATTGTACAGCCTTTAGGCGCGGGTTTCCACCCGTTCAATGTATGGTTATTTTTGCGGTGATAACAATCTTGATGCTTAAAATAATAAAGGGAAGCCTTAGCCTCCCTTTAGTATTTGGTTTTGCTTATTTTTTCAGCAACTAATCATTACTCACTACGTGGACATAACTCATCAGCGGCAAAAAAGTAGCTGATCTCACGTTCGGCTGATAGTGGACTATCTGAACCATGAACCGAGTTGTAACGTAAGCTAAGTGCAAAATCAGCACGAATAGTGCCACATGCTGCTTCTTGTGGGTTCGTTTTACCCATCAATTCTCGATAACGAACAATTGCATTTTCCCCTTCAAGCACTTGTACCATCACCGGGCCTGAAGTCATAAAATCAACTAATTCATCATAGAAAGGTTTGCCTTCATGTTCAGCATAAAACCCTTGAGCTTGAGTTTTAGTTAGCTGTAACATTTTAGCAGCAACAATTTTTAAGCCTGCATTTTCGAAACGTTGATAAATAGCGCCAATTAAATTTCGTTTAACAGCATCCGGCTTTACGATTGAAAACGTTTTTTCTATTGTCATTATTATAATTTCCTTTTGAGTCTAGTTGCCGTCCATTTACTTAGTCGCACTTCATCGCCACGAATAACTATTGTTAACTTACAATAGCAATCCTGCAATATTTGCAATACCTAAGCCCGTCGCACCGACTGCCCAACGTGGATCGGCACTATCACGATAACATGCAGCCAAATCAAAATGAATCCAACTGCAATTATCTGTATCAACAAAGCGTGATAAAAATCCAGCTGCATTTGATGCCCCCCCCATACCGCCACCTTTTTGAACGCGGCTATTGGCGGTATCTGCAAATGCAGAAGGACAGTAGCCTTGATGCCATTTTTCAAGAGGCAATGGCCATGCAGGTTCATTCACTAGCTCTGATAATTGTTGAGCACGGGTTAATAATGCTTTATCAAACCCAAAAATGGCATTGTAATCACTACCAACAGCCATCATTGCGGCACCGGTTAATGTTGCAGCATCAATAATTAACGGCGCTTTAGTTGCAGACGCCATTAATAAGCCATCAGCAAGTACCAGCCGCCCTTCAGCATCGGTATTTACAATTTCAACCGATACCCCATTGCTATACGTTAACACATCGCCAAGTTTATAAGCATCGCCTGACACCATATTTTCAGCACAACAAAGAATAAGTTTGACCCGCTGCGTTAAACCTTGTGCAATGGCATACCCTAATGCAGCAGTAACTGTTGCAGCGCCCCCCATATCGCACTTCATACTAACCATGCCTGCACTGGGTTTTAAACTGTAACCGCCTGAATCAAAGGTGATCCCTTTCCCGACTAAACACGCACTGATAGGCGCATCAGGATCAGCACTAGGATTATAATCAACGCTCAGCAATACTGGTGGATGTTGGCTACCTCGGCCGACGCTGTGAATACCAATCCAACCATCAGCTAATAATTCATCACCAATAATCATTTGGGCACTGATATGATCGCCACCTATCTCAGATAAAAACTGCACCGCTGCTTGGGCTAATTTTTGTGGATAAATGCTATCAGGACCTGTATTAATGATTTTCCGCGCCCAATCATGGCTATGCCGACGTACATTTAACAATTCAAGCTCATCTTCATCAATCGATGCCCATTTAATGGCAACCGTATCCATGGTAGCGGCAAAACCACAATAAAAAGCCCATTGACGCTCATAATTCCAACCGTCACCACTCAAACTTACCGCTTCAACCCCTTGTGTTTGAATTTGTCGGCCCGCTTGTTGAATACGACGCAAACCAAATGCATCACCATAATGCACAGTGACACTGTCAGTTTGGTAACTGATTAAGGCATTAATACCCCAAGGAGCGCGTGCGGGCTCTTTTGATAAATTTACTGTCAACATTATTGATAACCTCTTGTTTTATTTATAGTCTATATTTTTTATTTAGCGTAATTTAAATATAAAAAAAGCCCTCTTAAACGATTTCAACTAGAAACAAAATCATTAAGAAGGCTTTATTTTTTAACTGTTATTATTGCGCTAAAATACGCGCTAAGGTTTTAACACCCATACCGGTTGCGCCAGCTGCCCATTGATCATTACCGCTCTTACGGTAAGTACCACTGGCATCAATATGCATCCAGCCTTGCTGGTAATCATTCACAAAATACGATAAAAATGCTGCTGCGGTACTGGCTCCAGGCATAAAATCCCCACTGGAAATGTTGGCCAGATCAGCAAAGTTTGACGGCAGCATTTTACGGTGAATTTCAGCTAAAGGTAATGGCCACATACCTTCACCTTCTTGTTCTGCTGCTGCTAATGCTTGACGAGATAGAGCCTGATCAAAACTTAATAGTGCATGGTAGTCATTACCTAACGCCATTTTGGCAGAGCCCGTTAATGTCGCGCAATCAATAATTAACTCAGGGTGTTGACTATTGGCATACATCAAACCATCAGCCAGTACTAATCGTCCTTCGGCATCAGTATTTAACACTTCAACGGTTTTACCATTTTTATATTTAATGATATCGCCTAATTTTAATGCACGGCCTGAAATCATGTTTTCAGCACAACATAAAACTAATTTAATTCGCTTATTAAGCCCACGTGCCATTGCTAATGCTAGACCACCTGTTGCTAATGCTGCGCCACCCATATCAGCTTTCATTGATGCCATACCTGCTGATGGCTTAATGCTATAGCCACCGGAGTCAAAGGTAATGCCTTTACCAACAACACACGCAAAAACAGGTGCATCAGCATCACCCGTTGGATTGTAATCTAAACGTAACATCGCTGGACGGTGATCAGAACCACGACCGACAGCATGAATACCATTCCAACCTTCATCTAATAAGTCGTTACCTTTAACAATTTTGTAAGTAACGTGCTCAGGGGCTAATGACTTAATAAACTCACCAGCACGCGCTGCCAGTTGTGATGGCGCAACCACATCTGCGGGTTGATTGATAATATCGCACACCCAGTTAATCGTTTTAATTCGTGCCTGTAATTCGGCTTCATCCGCTTTATTTAATGGCTCCCAAGTCACCGAATTATCAGTCTTTGGATTACGATACCCCTGCAGAAACGCCCAAATTGCGTCTAAGCCCCATGCCATGCCGATTAAGTTAACCGCTTTAATGCCTTGCGCATCAAACCGACGACCAGCACGTTGAATATCGCCCAAAAGATCATGGGTCGACACATGAATCACACTGCCTTCTGCACCAAAACTAATTAATGCATTTGTTCCCCATTGCGACCCTGCCGCTTGATGAGAAAGACTCACAGACATTATGGTAGACATTGATAAGCTCCTTGATAAATACCACACAGCCAAGCAATTAAATAAAGCTGATTACTGCGTCATTGTTATACTATTTTTATAACCAATAAGACTATGCCCATCCCCCTTGCGAGGCAACAATAAAACAGGCTTTTCGTGGTTCCAATTATTGTTCGTCAATCCAGCACATCTGTACGGCTTCTAAAATTTTCTCATTACAATGGTCAACATCATCATCAAATTCATCCAGTGCCACGATCCAATCCCTTAAATCAGTAAACCGTACTTGGGTCGGATCTATCTCTGGGTATAATTCAATCAGCTCAATAGCAATATCACGTGAATCAATCCATTGTAGACTCATAATAAACCCTTATTTATCGAATAAAAACAATCTATTAACTTTACCATACTTAATTTAACCACATTTAATCAATATCAATTCCATTAATTACGTGGTCATCTTTAAAAAACATTAGCTCAGAGACGTATTGTGATTGGTATAAATAGCCGTCCCCCTAATCAACAGTTAAAAAAATAGGCCACCATCATGGCGACCTATCTTAATCATCAATTATTGGGCTTCAGAAGCAAGATTGACGGTATAACGTGGAATATCAACCACTAAATCTTCATCCGCTACTCGAGCCTGACAACTTAAACGAGATTCAGGTTCAAGTCCCCACGCCTTATCAAGCATATCATCTTCAAGTTCATCACTCTCTTTTAGAGAATCAAACCCTTCGCGAACGACAACATGACAGGTCGTACATGCACAAGATTTTTCACACGCATGCTCAATTTCGATACCATTGCGCAATGCAACATCTAGGATAGTTTCGCCTGATTGCGCTTCTAAAATAGCGCCTTCTGGACAATGTTCTTCATTCGGTAAAATTATAATCTTAGGCATGCCTAAACCTCATCAATAGACTGACCAGCGAGCGCTTGACGAATAGATTGATCCATTCGACGTGACGCAAACTCTTGGCTGGCCTTATCAGTTTTCTTAATTCCAGCTTCAATTGTACGAGCGTCGCCACTCTGACGTAATTGAACCAGTTCCATCATTACAGTTTCTAACTCTTCACGTTCTTGAGCACTTAATAACGTGTTGCCGTCTGTTGCCAGAGCAGCAATCAGTCCTTCAAGAACGCGATCGGCTTCTACCTGTTGTTCCGCTAATGCACGTGCATCTTTATCATCTTGAGCAAATGTCATTGAATCTCGTAACATGGTAGCAATTTCATCATCCGATAAGCCGTAAGATGGCTTCACTTGAATAGAAGATTGTACACCACTGCTTTTTTCCATTGCCGTTACAGACAATAAGCCATCAGCATCAACCTGATAAGTCACACGAATATGTGCAGCACCTGCCGCCATTGGTGGAATACCGCGTAAAGTAAATCGAGCTAATGAACGACAATCACTCACCATCTCACGCTCACCTTGAACGATATGAACCGACATTGCTGTTTGGCCATCTTTAAAGGTGGTGAATTCTTGAGCGCGAGCAACGGGCAATGTGGTATTACGTGGAATAATTTTTTCGATCATGCCACCCATGGTTTCAATGCCTAATGACAATGGAATCACGTCTAATAGCAGCATATCTGCATCGGGTTTATTACCCACCAGAATATCAGCTTGAATAGCTGCACCAATAGCAACCACTTGATCAGGGTCAATCGAGGTTAATGGTGTTTTACCAAAAAAGTCACCTACGCGTTCACGTACTAATGGCACTCGAGTTGAGCCACCAACCATGACGGTTTCAATCACATCGTCAATGGTAATATCAGCATCTTTTACTGCACGACGACAGGCAAGTAAGGTTTTCTTTACCAATGGCGTAATTAAGTCATCAAATTGTTCACGAGTGATATCACCCTGCCAACCTAAAACATTAATAGTCACGCTGTCGGCATCACTTAATGCTACTTTCGCTTGTTGAGCCGCATCTTGCAGCTCACGACGTTGTTGTGGCGTAAGTGTCTCGGTTAATTGCGCTTGAAGTAAAACCCAGTCAGCAAGCAGTTGATCAAAATCATCACCGCCTAATGCTGAATCCCCCCCCGTTGCAAGCACTTCAAAAACGCCTTTTGATAAGCGCAAAATTGAAATATCAAAGGTGCCACCACCAAGATCATACACTGCAATCACGCCTTCTTGACCAGAATCGAGGCCATACGCAATCGCTGCTGCTGTTGGTTCATTAAGTAAGCGCAAAACATTGAGATTAGCTAACTTAGCGGCATCTTTGGTACCGGCACGCTGCGCATCATCAAAATAAGCAGGAACAGTGATCACCACCCCTTCAAGATCGCCACCTAAACTTTCGACTGCACGCTGACTTAATGATTTTAAAATTTCAGCGGATACCTGAACTGGGTTCATCGTTCCTTGACGAGTCACTAGCTGCGGTAAACCGTTTTCTGATGCCGTAAATTGATAAGGCAATTGTGGATAACGCTGCTCGATATCAGCCAATGAGCGTCCCATCAGACGTTTTACCGATAGGATAGTATTAACTGGATCTCGTTGTGCGTAAGCGCGCGCGGCATCACCCGTAATGACATGCTTTTCAGTATAATGCACAACAGAGGGTAAAATTGAACGCCCTTCAGCATCTTTTAATGTTTCAGCAACGCCGCTACGAACGGCTGCGACTAATGAGTTTGTCGTCCCTAAATCAATACCAACCGCTAATTTTTGTTGATGCGGTGCTGCACTTTGACCGGGTTCAGAAATCTGTAAAAATGCCATTATCGTTCCTGTCTAAATAACGCAAGTGCTGATTAGTCGAATAATGATTCTTCAAGACGTTCGACTTCATCACGCAACTTAACAATAAACTTTAACTTACGTACTGCATCTGCAGCTTCAAACCAATTCTCTTGGCTTAATAAACACGTCAATTTATCCAACTGTGCCTTATACATAGCTGTTGCCTGTTGTTCAAAATCAAACAAAGCAGCTTCAGGATCAGTTGAATCAGAAATAACTTCCAACGCTTCACGTAGCTCCATTTGCTGCATCAAGAAATCCATATCTTGCAACGTCTTTTGCTCACCACGAATATCTTCATCGCGTTCAGCAAGCATATATTCAGCACGGGAGACAGGATTCTTTAACGTTTGAAAAGCATCGTTAATCTGAGCCGCTTTTTGTACCGATAGTAATCGATCACGTTCAGATGCAGTAGCAAAGTTGTCAGGATGGAATCGACGTTGTAATTCGCGGAATTGTGTTGCCAGTAAACCACCGTCAACATCAAATTGAAACGGTAATCCAAATAATTCGAAATGATTCATAATCGCAGCCATATATAAAAAATAAACCTGACAACTCACTCACCATAATGGCGGCCAGCAGCCAGGTTTAATAAAACACTATGAGCAATTACACGTTGAAACTTTCACCACAACCACATTCGCTTGACACGTTAGGGTTGTTAAATTGAAAACCTTCGTTTAGGCCTTCTTTGGCGAAATCAAGCTCAGTACCATCAAGATAAACCATGCTTTTTGCATCAACGATAATTTTTACACCTTGCTCTTCAAAGACCTGATCCCCTTCGTCAAGTTCATCGACGAACTCAAGGATATACGCCATACCCGAACACCCTGAAGTGCGAACGCCGAGGCGTAAACCAATGCCTTTGCCTCGGTTAGCTAAAAAAGTCGATACGCGACTAGCTGCCGCTTCAGTGATAGTAATGGCCATACTTCAAACCTCAGAAATTATTTTTGTTCGTGTTTCTTTTTATAATCGCTAACTGCTGCTTTAATTGCATCTTCTGCAAGAATTGAACAGTGAACCTTAACGGGTGGTAACTCAAGCTCTTCTGCAATTGCAGAGTTCTTGATTGATGCAGCTTCGTCTAACGTCTTACCTTTCACCCATTCAGTGATCAGTGAGCTTGATGCGATAGCTGAACCACAACCATAAGTTTTAAATTTTGCATCTTCAATGATGCCATCTTCAGTTACTTTGATCTGAAGTTTCATTACATCGCCACAGGCTGGTGCACCCACCATACCGCTACCAATGCTTTTATCGTCGTTGTCAAATGAACCCACGTTACGCGGATTTTCATAATGATCGATGACTTTTTCACTATATGCCATGATAAATTCCCTCGAATAATGTCTAACCGCAGATTAGTGGTGTGCCCACTCAACTGTATTTAAATCAATGCCATCTTTGAACATATCCCAAAGAGGTGACATTGCACGTAGCTTATCTACTGCTTGTTTAATTTGAACAACAGCATAGTCAATTTCTTCAGCGGTAGTAAAACGACCAAAAGAGAAACGGATTGAACTATGTGCTAGTTCATCATTAAGGCCTAATGCACGTAGTACATATGATGGCTCTAAGCTTGCAGAAGTACATGCAGAACCTGATGATACAGCAAGATCTTTCAATGCCATTAGTAATGACTCGCCTTCAACAAACGCAAAACTAATGTTTAGGTTGTTGGGAATACGGTGTTCTACATCACCATTAATTGACATCTCTTCGATGCCTTCAAGGCCTTTTAGTAGACGCTCACGCATCTCAACAGCGTGTTGGTAATCTTGTGCCATCTCAAGCTTTGCAATACGGAAGGCTTCACCCATACCCACAATTTGGTGAGTTGGTAAAGTACCAGAACGGAAACCACGTTCATGGCCGCCACCGTGCATTTGCGCTTCAAGACGAATACGAGGCTTACGACGCACGTATAGTGCACCAATACCTTTAGGACCGTAAATTTTGTGCGCTGAGAATGAAATCAGATCAACTTTCGTCGTTTGCACATCAATCGGCAGTTTACCTGCTGATTGTGCTGCATCAACATGGAAAATAGTTTTGTTTTCACGACAGATTTCGCCAATTGCTGCAATATCTTGAATAACACCAATTTCATTATTCACATGCATAATAGAAACCAGCACAGTATCTTCACGCATTGCGTCGCGTAGTTTTGCCAAATCAATAAGACCATTTGACTCAGGCTCAAGGTAGGTTACCTCATAGCCTTCACGCTCTAATTGACGACATGGGTCAAGAACCGCTTTGTGCTCAGTTTTACATGTAATAACGTGCTTGCCTTTCTTGTTATAGAAATGCGCAGCACCTTTAATTGCAAGGTTATCAGATTCTGTAGCACCTGATGTAAATACAATTTCACGTGGATCAGCATTAACTAACTCAGCAATATACTCACGAGCAGCATCAACCGCTTCTTCCGCTTGCCAGCCATAACGGTGTGAACGTGACGCTGGATTACCAAACGTACCATCCATAGTTAAACACTGAACCATTTTCTCAGCAACACGAGGATCTACCGGGCAAGTTGCAGAGTAATCAAAATATATTGGCAGTTTCATTTTCTTCTCCGAAAACACGAACGTCTGGTCTCTAGGAGCGGACATCGACACCGATAGGGGCGCTGTCGTGTGATTTTTTATTTGCAAACGATGGCTGATTATTACTCCGTAGGATTACATCCTGACGATCAGCAATAACTTGTACATCATTATCCTTCATCAACTCACCAAGAGTGATGTTATTCAAAAATCCGCTGATACGATCACTTAAATCATGCCATAGAGTGTGAGTTAAACAGCGCACACCACCTTGGCAGCCGCCTTTCCCTTGGCATTTAGTTGCATCAACTGATTCATCAACCGCAGCGATAACCATACCAACAGCGATATTGCTTGCATCTTCACCCAAGCGATAACCACCACCAGGACCACGAACACTTGTGACCAAGCCCGCTTTACGAAGACGCGAAAATAGTTGTTCTAGGTAGGACAGTGAGATCCCTTGACGTTCTGAAATATCAGCCAACGGTACTGGTCCATTATGTGAGTGCAATGCTACATCTAACATTGCAGTCACCGCATATCTTCCTTTTGAGGTCAACTTCATAACATGGCTACCTACTTGAATGTATACAAGCAGTCTCCCATACCTGACTATTTTAGTCAAGTATTTAACCCACTAAAACAATAGGTCTTTCGCTATAATTGCGACCATGATTACTTGTTGTTCTTCTCTAAGGTTTCAATCGTTTTTTCTACTGACGATAAAATACCACGTAAAATGTTCAACTCTTGTTGCTCAGGGCGAGCACGAGTAAACATACGGCGTAATTTTACCATTACCATGCCAGGGTGGTTTTTATTAATAAAACGCGTTTGGCTGGTTACTTTTTCAAGATGCTGGTAAAAACGCTCTAATTCTTCAGCGCGCGGGTATTCATCAATAACTTGAGTAGATTGATGTTTAGTCGCATCCAGATATGCCATGCGAACTTCATAAGTTATTGTTTGTACAGCCATTGCTAGGTTTAATGAGCTATATTCAGGGTTAGCAGGAATATAAACATGGCAATGACATTTTTGTAATTCTTCATTGGTCAAGCCGATACGCTCACGACCAAATAAAATAGCTACCGGATGCTGCTCTGATTCTGCAATGACTTTAATGCCATTTTCACGTGGGTCTAATTGTGGCCATTCTAACGTACGAGAACGCGCACTTGAACCAACCACTAAACCGCAATCAGCAACGGCTTCATCTAATGTTTTTACAATCTTAGCGTTCTCAACTACATCTGCAGCACCTGCCGCTAAAGCAATTGTATGACTATCAATCTCACACGCAGGATCAACAAGAACAAGGTTAGTTAACCCCATTACTTTCATTGCGCGAGCTGCTGAACCGATATTTCCAGGATGTGACGTGCCGATAAGGACAACGCGAATTTTATCTAACATGATGTCGCTATATTCCAGTCTAATTTAACGCTCAGAGATAGTAGCACAGCCATCACAAAAATGAAGAAAACATGTCTATTTGATGAACGTTAATACCTATTAGGTCCATCAATAAATAAAATACTGCCATTTTCATTTTTTTCCACATCGGCTAACGTCGAAAAAATAACCACTTCCATTTTTTTATAGCTCTGTTATACTCGCCGCCGCTTTTTATGTTCTTTAACATCCGTTGGGAAAATCCTATGCATCCGATGCTTAATATTGCCATTCGCGCCGTGCGAAAGGCTGGTGACCATGTCATTAAATCTCTAGAAAAACCTCAATCTATTGAGGTTGCTAATAAAGGTAATGATGTTGTTACCAATATCGATCATGAAGCAGAAGCTATCATCATCGAGACAATCCTAAAATCTTACCCTGATCACTGCATCATTGCAGCTGAGTCTGGTACGAAAGAAGGACGTGACAAAGAGTGTCAGTGGATTATTGACCCAGTGGATGGCACCAAGAACTTCGTTCGTGGTTACCCTCACTATGCAGTTTCTATCGCTCTACGCATGCGTGGCCGTACAGAAGTTGCAGCCGTTTACGACCCAGCTCGTAACGAACTATTCACAGCTACTCGTGGTGCAGGCGCGCAACTTAACAGCCTACGTCTACGTGCATCACAACCTCGTGATCTAACGGGTACTGTGTTAGCAACAGGTCTTCCTTTTGCCGCTAAGCAACACGCTGAAAGCTACCTAAAAATCCAAAATGCTTTATTTGTAGAATGTGATGACATGCGTCAATCAGGTTGTACTGCATTGGATCTTTGTTACCTAGCTGCTGGCCGTGTTGATGGCGTATTCAAACTAGGCCAAAAGCCTTGGGAACTTGCTGCTGGTGAACTAATCGCGCGTGAAGCTGGTGCTATCTGTGCTGACTTTACAGGTAACACTAACTACCTAACGACTGGTAACATTGTTGCTGGTAACGCACGTGTAGTTAAACCAATGCTAGCTAAAATCCGTGAACTCGGTAGCGAAGCATTGACTAAGTAATCACTGATTACTACCTGTTAATAAAAACGCCCCGCTGATATCCACCAGCGGGGCGTTTTTGTTTCTATTACTTTTATTTTTATTTTTAATTCTATTATGGCTTATATTTAACCTCACCCACCTCGGCTTTATTGTCCCGTTTTTACTCATTCTCATACTTGTACTCATACTTGTAATGCTCACACGTTACTACGGCTGACTTTGTCCACTCAGTCTGTTTATTCAAGCTTTTATTTTATCCATAGCCTTACACTAAAAATCCATTAAAAATAGACAATAAAATCATATTGTCATTACTGTCCGTCTTATTGGACACATAAAAAAACGGAGCCCGAAGACTCCGTCTAGATAGATAGTTATTACAACATCTATTTATGCGTTACCGTTAAGGCATGGCATCCAGTTCTTCACCTTCTTTATCTATCGGCGTCGGCATTAAGTGCTCACGGGTAATACCCAATTTAAGCGCTAACGCAGATGCTACATAGATTGAAGAATAAGTACCAACCGTGATACCAATTAATAAGGCTAAGGCAAAACCTTGAATCATTGCGCCGCCTTTTAAGAACAAGGCAATAACAACAAACAAAGTAGTACTGGACGTAATTAATGTTCGACTTAATGTTTGAGAAAGTGAACAGTTCATAATTTCTTCAGCGGTTTGCTTACGCATCTTACGGAAGTTTTCTCGAATACGGTCAAACACCACGATAGTATCGTTAAGTGAGTAACCCACTACTGTTAGCAATGCTGCCACAATAGTTAAATCAACTTCGATTTGTAGTATCGAAAAAATACCAACCGTAATAATAATATCGTGTGCTAACGACAATACTGCACCAGCAGCTAAACGCCATTCAAAACGCACAGAGACATAAAGCAGAATACACAGCAATGCGATAAGAATCGCCAAGCCACCCGCTTCAGCTAATTCATCACCCACATTAGGGCCGACAAATTCTACACGGCGCATTTCAACTTGCTGACCAGTACCGGTTTTTAAAGCATCAATGATCTGGTTCCCCAGAATCTCACCTTTAATACCTTCACGAGGCTGTAATCGCACCATCACATCACGCGCAGTACCAAAGTTCTGCACAATCGCATCACCAAAACCTGACTTTGCTAGTGAATCACGAATTAACGGTAAATCCGCCGGGTTTTGAAAGCTAACTTCAATTAGCGTACCGCCAGTAAAGTCTAAGCCCCAATTTAAACCTTTGGTTGATATTGTCGCAATAGAAGCTGTAATCATCATTAGCGAAAAAATAAACGCTAATTTTGACCAACGCATAAAGTCAGTAACTTTATCGGTATTCAATAATTGTTTCATTTATGCGCCCTCCTAAATTGACAACTTATCTACGCGTTTGCCGCCATAGATTAAGTTAACCACAGCACGAGTACCGATAATTGCCGTAAACATCGAGGTTAAAATACCGATCGATAGTGTCACTGCAAAGCCTTTAATTGCCCCCGTACCAACAGCAAATAAAATAATCGCTGTCATTAGAGTGGTGATATTGGCATCGGCAATGGTGCTAAACGCATTACCGTAACCTTGTTGAATCGCTTGTTGCGGGCTGCGTCCATCACGTAATTCTTCACGAATACGTTCAAAAATAAGCACGTTAGCATCAACCGCCATACCGACGGTTAATACAATACCGGCAATACCAGGCAAGGTCATGGTTGCTCCTGGAATCATCGACATTACGCCAATAATTAACACCAAGTTCATCATCAATGCGAGGTTAGCAATCAAACCAAAACCACGGTAGTACAATAAGGTAAATAGCATTACAGCGACCATACCCCAGATACACGCCTGAATACCCATATCAATATTCTGTTGACCCATAGATGGACCAATGGTGCGCTCTTCAACAATTGAAATCGGTGCAATCAACGCACCTGCACGTAATAACAATGCGAGGTTGTGCGCTTCTGGCTGTGAATCAATGCCTGTAATACGGAAGTTACGTCCAAGTGCCGTTTGAATCGTCGCTTGGTTGATCACTTCTTCGTGCTTTTCAAGAATGACTTTACCTTCAGAAGTACGATTACCGCTATCTTTGTACTCAGTAAATACGGTCGCCATTAATTTGCCGACATTATTACGTGAGAACGCCGTCATTTTGCTACCGCCTTCGGTATCAAGCGAAATATTCACTTGAGGACGTCCATATTCATCAGCACTTGATGTCGCATCTGTAATATGAGAACCCGCTAAAATAACGCGCTTTTTCAATACCGCAGGACGACCATCACGGGTCATCTTCACTTCACTACCCGCAGGAACTCGTCCTGCTGCAGCAGCCGCAAGATCGGCACTACTATCAACCTCACGGAACTCAAGTGTTGCAGTTGCGCCTAAGATTTCTTTTGCGCGTGCAGTATCTTGAACGCCTGGTAACTCAACCACAATGCGGTTAGCACCTTGACGCTGTACTAATGGTTCAGCTACGCCTAATTCATTAACACGGTTACGTAAAATCGTAATATTTTGATCAACAGCATAATTACGGATTTCTTGAAGACGCGCTTCAGAGAAACTAGCGATTAATACAAAACGTCCTTTTGCTTCACTTTCAGTAAAGATCATATCGGGATGAAGAGGCTCTAATACCGCTTTTGCCTGCTCAAGTTGAGCGGCATCGCGTAAACGTACAGAAACCGTTTCTTTACTTTTATCAATGGCACGATAACGAATTTTATCTTGGCGTAGTTCAGTTCTGAATGTTTCTTCTTGCTGACCTAATAGCTTTTCCATCGCCGCATCCATGTCCACTTCCATAAGGAAATGAACGCCACCACGTAGGTCTAAGCCAAGCTTCATCGGTGTAGCACCAATAGCTTCTAACCAAGAGGGGGTTGATGGCGCGAGGTTAAGAGCAACAATATAGTTGTCGCCTAACTCACTATTAAGAATATCGCGGGCACTAATTTGAGTATCAGTATCTTGAAAACGGACCAATACAGAGCCTTTTTCAAATACAACTGACTTATAGGGGATATTGTTCTTTTTTAAATCTTCGGTGACAGTATCCAGAGCGTTCATAGTAACTGAGGCGCCACGCGCCCCAGTTATTTGAATCGCTGGATCTTCACCGTATACGTTGGGAAGTGCATAAAGCAAACCTATAATTAGTGCGAACAACACTAATAAGTTCTTCCACAGAGGGTATCGGTTAAGCACTGCTATGATCCTTCAAAGCGAATGTTTTTTATAGTCTTATAAAGACTTCATTGTGCCTTTTGGCAAAACGGCGGTGATGAAGTCTTTTTTGATAGTAACTTCAGTGTTGTCGTTTAGCGCAATAACAATGTAATCACTTTCAGATGAAGACTTAGTAATGCGACCTAAAAGACCACCGTTTGTCATTACTTCGTCGCCTTTACTCATCGAGCTCATTAGCGTTTTGTGTTCTTTAACACGCTTAGCTTGTGGACGGTAAATCATGAAGTAAAAAATGACAGCAAACAGACCCAGCATAATGAATAGCTGGTACGGTGAACCACCTTGAGCAGCACCTTCAGTTGCGGCATGTGCTTGAGAGATAAAAAAGCTCATTTATAACGTCCTCGGTTTATTATGATTTATACAATTTGTAATGGTGGAACTTCACGGTCACGACGCGCGTAGAATTCTTCTACAAATGCATCGAAACGATCTTCTTCAATCGACTTACGAATACTTGCCATCAAACGTTGGTAGTAGCGTAGGTTGTGAATTGTATTTAAGCGCGCACCTAGAATTTCATTACATTTGTCTAGGTGATATAGATACGCTTTTGAGTAATGACGACAAGTGTAACAGTCACACTCAGGATCTAGTGGTGTTGTATCTGTTTTATGTTTCGCATTACGGATCTTGATCACACCGCCAGTCACAAACAAGTGTGCATTTCGTGCATTTCGCGTTGGCATTACACAGTCAAACATGTCGATACCGCGACGTACGCCTTCAACAAGATCTTCAGGCTTGCCTACACCCATAAGGTAACGTGGCTTGTCTTGCGGTAATTTTGGACAAGTATGCTCAAGAATACGGTGCATATCTTCTTTTGGTTCACCAACAGCCAAACCGCCTACAGCATAGCCGTCAAAACCAATGTTAGTTAGGCCTTCAACTGAAACATCACGCAAATCTTCATATACGCCACCTTGTACGATACCAAATAGCGCATTTGGATTTTCTAGCTTATCGAAATGGTTACGACTACGTTGAGCCCAACGAAGTGACATTTCCATCGACTTTTTAGCTTCATCGTGGGTTGCAGGGTATGGCGTACACTCGTCGAAAATCATTACGATATCAGAGCCTAAGTCATACTGAATTTCCATCGACTTTTCTGCGTCCATGAAAATTTTGTCACCGTTTACAGGGTTACGGAAATGTACACCCTCTTCAGTGATTTTACGCAGTGCACCAAGACTAAATACTTGGAAACCGCCTGAATCGGTTAAGATTGGACCTTTCCATTGCATAAAGTCATGTAAATCACCGTGCATCTTCATCACTTCTTGTCCAGGACGTAGCCACAAGTGGAACGTATTACCTAGAATGATTTGTGCACCTGTCTCTTCAACTTCTTCAGGTGTCATACCTTTAACAGTACCGTAAGTACCTACAGGCATAAATGCAGGGGTTTCAACCGTACCACGTTCAAACTGCAAGCGACCGCGACGTGCGCGACCTTGCGTTTTATCTAATTCAAATTTCACAAGACCTCCAAAAGCCAGAGAAACAATCTGACAATATTCCCATTATGGGATTAAGCCCCACAGGCTATTGCCTGATCAGCCACAAAAATAATGGTCGTTTATAACGGCCATTGTCGCTCTCAACATTGGTGTTATCGTAAGTAAGCATAACGGCAAAGTGGAGCCCAAAAGTATTTATTATGTTGTAAATTCTATAGAAATAAATTTATATCATATAGCAGAGACAACAAAGGCTGCAATTGTAACAAAAAGCAGCCTAAATACTTAATTTTTAATAAGTGTTAACGTAATCAATATCACACATTTTTACGGGTAATAAACATCGAGTCGCCATAACTAAAGAAACGATATTGATTAGCCACTGCTTGATGATAAGCATTCATGGTGTACTCATAACTAGCAAATGCACTCACAAGCATAATCAATGTTGATTCAGGCAAATGGAAATTAGTAATTAATACATCCACTAGCTGGAACTGATACCCTGGGAAAATAAAGATTTCAGTATCACCAAAGAAAGGTTTTAGCTCTGTGCCATTTTTGATCGCATCTTGTGCAGCACTTTCTAGTGAGCGTACCGATGTTGTACCAACGGCAATAACACGACCACCATTAGCGCGGGTTTCATTAACCGCAGTAACCACTTCTTGTGGCACTTCAACATATTCAGAGTGCATGTGGTGATCGTTAATATCATCAACACGTACTGGTTGGAATGTTCCAGCACCAACATGTAAGGTCACAAAGGCAAAATTAACACCTTTCGCTTTTAGATCAGCCATCAGCTTATCGTCAAAGTGTAAACCCGCAGTAGGCGCTGCAACCGCACCCGGCTTAGCGTTATAAACTGTTTGGTAACGCTCTTTATCTGCATCTTCGTCTGGACGATCAATATACGGTGGTAATGGCATATGCCCCACCGCATCTAAAATCTCTAATACAGTTTTATCGCTGTTAAAACGAATTTCAAATAGCGCATCATGACGAGCAACCATTTCAGCAGAAAACTCACCATTTTCACCTAATAACAACTCGTTACCAGGCTTTGGTGGTTTAGATGCGCGCACATGGGCAAGAATGGATTTATCATCCAACATGCGCTCAACTAACACTTCAATTTTACCACCAGACGCTTTATGACCATACATACGCGCAGGAATAACACGGGTATTATTAAACACTAATAAATCCCCAGCCTCGACCAGATCTAACACATCTTTAAAACCTTTATGTGTTAATTCACCAGTGTTGCCTGTCATATGTAGCAAACGACTCGCGGTACGTTCAGGTTGTGGGTAGCGAGCAATTAGCTCATCTGGTAACTCAAAATCAAAATCAGAAACTTGCATCGTAATACGCCTTAAATAACAGCAAGCGAGCATTATACTTAACTCCACCAAAGATGCGAAACTCCGAAGCAATTAAAGCGCAGATTCCATAACGAAATAGCCGCTGTCCTTGTTAATTTCCCTTGATTTAGCAATAAAAGAAAAAGTTTAATCATTGGTGACATTTGAAATTTATGACCACTGTCATGGGATAATCTTCCATAATTCGCTACATTCAAAAGAGTAGATTTCGAAATAATATCTTAGCTAGTAGATAACAGACGGGAGGTTTCTATGTTTACTGTTGCCGATATGATGACACTAAAACCGCACACATTATCACGTAATGACACCCTATTTGATGCCAAAGAGATGATGCAAACCCAGTCTATTCGCCATATACCGATTACTGATCATAATCACCATTTACTGGGACTCATTTCGCAACGTGATGTTCTTGCCGCTCAAGACTCTAATTTAAAATCTATTATCACTAGTCATTCACACTCACCATTAGAAGCTTTACTTGAACATTGCATGAACCGTAATATTTTCAGTGTTGATAGCCACGCAGGACTTAAAGAAGCCGCACTGTATATGCAAAAACATCAAATTGGCTGCTTACCTGTGCTTGAGAATAAACAACTGGTGGGGATTATTACCAACAGTGATTTTGTTGCGATTGCGGTAACATTATTAGAAATGCAAGACGAAGTGGATCCTGTTGAACAGGAACAAGACAACCTTGAGGATGACGATCTACTGAATCAATTGTAATACTCAATAGCAATAAAAAAAGGGAGCGTCACGCTCCCCTCGATAGTTTAATGCCGATATAAATAGTACTTATTTAAACTGTTCTTCTTCAGTTGAACCCGTCAATGCCGTCACTGACGAATTACCGCCTTGAATGGTATTAGTCATAGTATCAAAGTAGCCCGTACCCACTTCTTGTTGATGGGCAACAAAGGTATAGCCTTTATTCGCTGCTTCAAACTCCGGACGTTGTACTTTTTCAACATAATGACGCATACCTTCGCCTTGCGCGTAAGCATGTGCTAATTCAAACATGTTGAACCACATATTATGAATACCCGCGAGCGTAATAAACTGGTACTTATAACCCATGTTCGCTAATTCTTGTTGGAATTTAGCGATGGTTTCAGCATCAAGGTTCTTTTCCCAATTAAACGACGGTGAACAGTTGTAGGCTAATAACTGATCAGGATATTGCTCATGAATGGCTTCGGCAAATTTACGCGCCTCTTCTAAACATGGCTTGGCAGTTTCACACCAAATTAAATCCGCATAAGGTGCATACGCAAGACCACGTGAAATAGCCTGATCAATCCCCGCACGAACACGATAAAAGCCTTCGGCAGAGCGATCACCGATAATAAAATCTTTATCGTATGAATCACAATCTGACGTCAACAGATCCGCCGCATTAGCATCAGTACGAGCAATAACCAAGGTTGTCGTTCCAGCAACGTCAGCCGCTAAACGTGCCGCCACTAATTTTTGTACCGCTTCTTGAGTGGGAACTAACACCTTGCCGCCCATATGACCACATTTTTTCACTGACGCTAATTGGTCTTCAAAGTGAACCCCAGCAGCCCCCGCTTCAATCATGTTACGCATTAATTCATAAGCATTTAGCACGCCGCCAAATCCAGCCTCTGCATCGGCAACAATCGGCAAGAAATAATCAACACCATCAGCAGGTGAACCACCGTTAGACCATTGAATTTGATCCGCCCGTCGAAAAGAATTATTGATCCGCTTCACCACCGCAGGCACAGAATCTACTGGATATAGTGACTGATCAGGGTACATTGCTGATGCGGTATTATTATCAGCGGCCACTTGCCAACCTGATAAATAAATCGCCTCAATACCGGCTTTTGCCTGTTGTACTGCTTGCCCACCCGTTAAAGCACCTAAACAATTAACATAGCCTTTTTTAGCACTACCATTAACCAATTCCCATAATTTATCAGCACCACGTTGAGCAATAGTATGCTCAGGAATAAATGAACCACGAAGATTAACGACTTCTTCTGCGGTGTAAGTACGCTTAACGTGTTTCCAGCGTGGATTTTCAGCCCAATCTTGTTCTAGGGCAGCAATTTGTTGTTGGCGAGTTAATGTCATAATAATATCCCTCTAGTCAATTGGCGGTAATCCGTTATTACACTAAGTAGTCATAACCTTTTAAGGTTAAAAAGTTGTCTAACTCATCACTAGTTGCTAAGTGCGACATTAAATAAGTGGCTTCATCAAAACGCCCCGCTTCAATGCGCTCTTGGCCTAACTCTTGCTGTAAGACTTGCATTTCTTCAGTCAACATTTGCGCAAATAAGGCTTTAGTCACCACTTGACCATTGGATAAAGTTTTTCCATGTTTTATCCATTGCCAAATTGAGGCACGTGCAATTTCTGCCGTTGCCGCATCTTCCATCAAGCCATAAATAGGCACACAACCATTACCTGAGATCCACGCTTCAATGTATTGCACAGCCACGCGAATATTATGCCGCATCCCCGCTTCGGTTCGTTCGCCATCACAAGGGGCTAATAATTCAGCCGCAGTAATTGGCGCGTCCTCTTCACGGCTGACATTTAATTGATTGATACGCTGATCGAGCACTTCATCAAAAATAGCGCGCGCAGTATCCGCAAGCCCTGGATGAGCAACCCAAGTACCATCGTGGCCATTATTCGCTTCCAGCGCTTTATCCGTTTGAATTTTATTTAATACCCATGCTTGTTGCTTGGGATCTTTCGCTGGAATAAAGGCAGCCATCCCCCCCATCGCTAATGCACCACGACGATGACAAGTACGGACTAATAACCGTGAATATGCGTTAAGAAATGGTTTTTCCATGGTCACCACTTGGCGATCAGGCAAAATACGCTCAGGGAAATTACGTAAGGTTTTTATATAACTAAAGATATAATCCCAACGGCCACAATTAAGACCAACGATATGCTCTTTAAGATTAAATAATATCTCATCCATCTCAAACGCAGCGGGTAAGGTTTCAATCAATACCGTTGCTTTAATGGTGCCGCGTGTTAAACCAAATTCATCTTCAGTGAAACTAAACACATCACTCCACCACGCCGCTTCCCTAAAACTTTGCAGTTTAGGTAAATAGAAATAAGGGCCACTGCCTTTGGCTAATAATGCTTGGTGGTTCAAATAAAAATACAATGCAAAATCAAGTAATGCACCGGGGATTGGCAGTCCATTCCAGAGTATATTTTTTTCTAATAAATGCAGACCACGGACGC
This sequence comes from Photobacterium piscicola, assembly GCF_900166965.1. Lineage (GTDB taxonomy): Bacteria > Pseudomonadota > Gammaproteobacteria > Enterobacterales > Vibrionaceae > Photobacterium > Photobacterium piscicola. Next base: position 39,298 of record NZ_FUZI01000011.1, read on the forward strand.
GACAAATCAATACCGCCGGATCATCATTAAGTTGATACTGCTTGCCCGTTTGAGGATGGGTATAACTGATGGTGCCATTAACTGCATCACGCAAATTTTGATGCCCATCAAGAATCGCATTCCATGATGGCGAAAAAGAATCTTCAAAATCTGCCATAAATACTTTTACGTTAGCATTTAATGCATTGATAACCATTTTACGATCAACGGGGCCGGTAATTTCGACACGACGATCTTGTAAATCATGGGGAATATTTTGTATTTTCCACTCTGATTCTCTAATAGCGTGAGTCTCAGGTAAAAAATCGGGGAGTTGACCACGATCAATCGCTAATTGCTGCAATTCACGGGCCTCTAACAATAACGGTACTCGCTCAGCAAATCGTTCAACTAACCGTGCAATAAAGGATAATGCATCTGCAGTTAAAATCTGTTGTTGCTGTTCCGTCAGAGGTTGCTGCAGTAATAACTGAGAATGAGCATTGGTTTGAATGGCTGTGTCTGTCATATTGCACCTCCAGCATGTAACTTAATCACTACTTTTATCAATAACAAAAGTAATGACTCCCTGTTGAATTATTCTAAGCACTTATTTACGTTGCCGTAACCTGCGTCAGAATGCAAATAACACTGATTTCACCCAGCCTAAAGCAAAAAATAAAAATAAATATATTCAATGAGTTACAAATAAAGCATACCTGTGAAATATACTTAATTCATAAAAATCTTAGCAATTAACTCGGAATTTAGGTTTTTGCGTAAACAATGCTTTTTTATAGCTAGTTACGTAATTTAATTACAAAGCATGGCGCAATAGCGATTATTTAAAAAAGTGTTTTAAACAAATAGCTGAATTTATATTAAATATAACCGTATGATTAATATAATTATTAGTTTCAATGAAAGCCAAAAATAAAATAAGCGAAAGTCATAATACCTAAAATAAATATTCGCTTAGTTTGTAGAGAGAAATAAATTTAACCAACAAAACAGTAAGTTATAGATAACTCACTCGATAATATAATATTTTAGTTATTATTAGAAAGTTGCTATTTTCAACTAAAAACAGCCCCAAATAGCTATAGTAGAATGCAACCTCAATAAAAAAGCCTGAACAACGATAATAACGCCAAAAATAATAGTGCGCGTTATTCATCATTACTTCAGGCATTTTATGTCGTTATCATAATAAAGAAGGCTTACAATAAACTTTTAACAATATCGCCTAACTTATCAAACGTTGCTATACGGCTTGATGTTGGTCGCCATACTAAGCCAATTTCACGGTAAGCATCTTGACCGGGCGGTTCAATAACCACTAAATTTTGATTTTCTAAAATTCCATGATTTATTGCCATTTGTGGAATAAACGTCGTTCCCAAGCCATTGGCAACCATTTGTACCACAGTATGTAAACTCGTTGCCGTAAAGGGATTAATTTTCTCTTTCGCCGTCAATTGGCATGCAGATACAGCATGTTCAGTTAAGCAATGTTCTTTTTCTAATAAGAACACGGATTTATCGGGTAAATCAGCATAATGCAATGGCATCGTCACAGAATCTGCTTGGTGCTTACTGATCACCATCTTAAACGCATCCCGCCCAACCACTTTACTTGCCATTCCATTAATATCGACGGGTAACGCTAAAATTAACACATCCATTTCGCCATGTTGCAGCGCGGCTAATAAATTGGTAGTGGTATCTTCCCGCAATAATAAATTCAATTTAGGGTATAACGCATTCACCTGTTGCACTAAACCACACAGCAAAAATGGGGCAATAGTAGGAATACAGCCAACCCGTAATGGGCCTTCCATACCATCACCACAACAACGAGAAAGCTCTACCAAGTCGCGACTGCACGCCAATAATTCACGTGCTCTATCAACTACCTGCTCACCCATAGACGTAAAAACCAAGGTTTTCGCTTTGGTATCACGCTCAACAAGATGACAATCGAGTAAGTCTTCAAGATTTTGAATACCAGAACTTAATGTCGACTGGCTCACAAAACACCGTTTAGCTGCTTCGCCAAAATGATATGTTTCCGATAGAGTAACTAAATAATGTAGCTGTTTAAGTGATGGAAATTTATTCATCGTATTTTTCGATTACTTTAATCTGTTTATTCCGCTTTTTTCAATTTAACAGTTTAGCTATAGTTTGTCTCGTCCAAGTATGGAGCCCGCCTAAAAAGGTTGGCAACCCCCAATATTTAAGGAGCACCAAAATGGTACTAGTAGGTCGTCAAGCACCAGATTTTACTGCTGCAGCGGTTCTAGGTAACGGCGAAATCGTTGATACTTTCAACTTTGCAGAATTTACTAAAGGTAAAAAAGCAGTAGTTTTCTTTTACCCACTAGACTTTACTTTCGTATGCCCATCAGAGCTTATTGCTTTTGATAAACGCTTTGAAGATTTCCAAGCGAAAGGCGTAGAAATTATTGGTGTTTCAATTGATTCACAGTTCTCACACAACGCATGGCGTAACACTGCTATTGAAGATGGCGGTATCGGTCAAGTTAAATACCCGCTAGTTGCTGATATTAAGCACGAAATCTGTAAAGCTTACGATGTTGAGCATCCAGAAGCTGGTGTTGCTTTCCGTGGTTCTTTCCTTATCGATGAAGACGGCATGGTTCGTCACCAAGTAATTAACGATCTACCACTAGGTCGTAATATCGATGAAATGCTACGTATGGTTGATGCGTTGAACTTCCACCAGAAGCATGGCGAAGTATGTCCAGCTCAGTGGGAAGAAGGTAAAGCAGGTATGGACGCATCACCAAAAGGTGTAGCGGACTACCTATCTGAGCACACTGCAGATCTAGGTAAGTAATTACCTGCTAACACCACGCTCACGGTGTTATAAATCGCATTAGTGCTACATAGAGCCAAAGTCAGCTCAAATAAAAATAGAATGAGGCCCGGAATATACCGGGCCCTTTTTTTATCTCGTGTTTACCACGTTATTTCATTTTCAACCAACCGCACATAATCAATCACCGCTATTCGCCCCCTCTGCAATAATCTTCTACACTGAATACCCTCTTAAATACCATACTGTTAATAATCAATGACTATTCAACTTGAAGTTTGTATCGATAATCTTGAATCGCTTCATAATGCGCAACAAGCAGGCGCAACCCGTATCGAACTGTGCTCATCGTTAGCATTGGGTGGACTCACACCTAGCGCTGGGTTTATGTCTGCCGCAGCTAAATATGCCACCATTCCTGTTTATGCGATGATTCGCCCGCGCCAAGGTGATTTTTTATTCAGCAGTGAAGATGTTGAAGTCATGCTGGCAGATATTTTTGCGGCTAAACAAGCAGGATTACAAGGTGTGGTTGTCGGTGTATTAACCGCACAGGGCTTAGTGGATAACACTATTCTTACGAGTCTCGTTAAACAAGCTCAGGGAATGGGGATCACCTTTCATCGCGCCATCGATCAATGTGTTGAGCCTATGGCAGCACTTGATACGATTATGGCGGCTGGCTGTGAACGCATTCTCACTTCAGGTTTACAAGCCAATGCTTATGACGGTATTGGTATGATTAACCAAATGCATCAATACTGCGGTAATCGCTTAAAAATTATGGCAGGTGCGGGCGTCAATAGTCATAACGTCCGTGACATTATTGCTCGAACAGGCATCAACGAGATCCACCTTTCGGGTAAAACCACCCGCCCAAGTCATATGATTACAGTAGCGAAACAAGCACATATGGGTAGCGCAGACATTGACGATTTCGCGATTCCAATCACAGGTGTCGAAAATATAGCGGCAGTGGTGGCTCAACTTAAGCTGTGATAATCATTACCACCACCAACAAAAACGGGACGTATCATCTTAATTTAAGATCATCACGTCCCTTTTATTTTTACGATATCGCTTAATTTTAGTGTCGCTACAACATAAGCAATGTTCGTTGCTAAAGCATATTTTTAATATCTTCAGGATTTGTGTGGCGAATATCTTTACCTTGTACAAAATAGATAATATATTCACAAATATTTTGACAGCGATCCCCTACCCGCTCAATCGAACGCGCAGCCCACATTACCTTCATCACATTTGGTATTGAATTAGGATCTTCCATCATATAAGTCATTAATTGCCGTATGATCGCTTCATATTCACGATCAATACGATCATCTTCTTGATACACTTCAATCGCCGCTTTTACATCCATTCGTGCAAATGCATCTAAGGTTTCATGCAACATTCGCACCGCGTGCTGACCTAACGATTCCAGTGAAACTAATAAGTTATATTGCTTATTGGTGAAATTTTCTGACGCCACTTTAGCAATACTTTCAGCAACATCACCAATCCGCTCTAAATCAGTAATGGTTTTAATAATCGCAATCACTAACCGTAAATCACTGGCTGTCGGCTGACGTTTAGCAATGATACGCGTGCAAGCTTCATCAATAGCCACTTCCATCGCATTGACTTTATGGTCGTCTCTAATCACCCGTTTGGCTAATTCTTCATTTTGTTTATGTAATGCTTTTAAGCTATCTGCTAACTGCTGTTCAACCAAGCCGCCCATGGCTAACACATGGGTGCGAATGCTTTCTAATTCATGGTTAAACTGACCAGAAATATGACGGCCAAGGCTAATTGTATTTAACATGCTGTCGGTCCTTAACCATAACGCCCGGTAATGTAATCCTCAGTGCGTTTTTCTTTGGGAGTGGTAAATATATCATTGGTACTGGTATATTCCACTAGCTCACCCATATGCATAAAAGCAGTTTGATCGGAAACTCGCGCCGCTTGCTGCATATTATGAGTGACGATGATAACGGTATATTTGGCTTTAAGCTCATTAATCAACTCTTCAATGGTCAAGGTTGATATCGGATCCAAGGCTGATGTCGGCTCATCTAATAATAAAATTTCAGGTTCGATGGCTATTGCTCTAGCAATAACTAATCGTTGTTGCTGACCGCCTGACAAACCAAATGCATTCTCATGCAACCGCCCTTTTACTTCATCCCACAATGCCGCTGAGCGCAATGAGCTTTCAACCGCATCATCAAGCACGCGGCGATCGTTGATCCCTTGCAATCGCAGTCCGTAAACAACATTTTCATAAATAGATTTAGGAAAAGGATTAGGCCGTTGAAATACCATTCCGACTTGACGCCGCAGCGCTGCAACATCAACATTTTTATCGTACACATTCTGACCATGAAGCATGACTTTACCATCAATATGACAGCCATCAATCAGATCATTCATTCGATTAATACAGCTTAACAAAGTTGATTTACCACAACCTGAAGGTCCGATAAATGCTGTCACCTGACCTTTAGCAATTCGCATATTGATATCAAACAATGCTTGCGTTTGACCATAGTGCAAATTCAAACCTTCAATGGATAAGGCCGTTTTATCTTCGGCTAATAGCGATAAATCTAATGGCTCAAATAACCCCAGTGGCGGGTGGTCAGTAAAGAGCGAACGATCGTTATACATAGTTGTTCTCATCTTATTGATACTTAGGGCTATTGCTCTAAAGCGCGGAATTTTTCCCGAAGGTGATTACGAATCGCAATAGCCGTTAAGTTTAAACTGATAATAACGGTGACTAATAGAAACGAGGTTGCGTACACTAATGGGCGCGCAGCTTCAACATTAGGGCTTTGAAAAGCAACATCATACACATGATAACCTAAGTGCATGAATTTTCTATCTAAGTGAACATATGGGAAATGCATATCTAGCGGCAATGTCGGTGCCATTTTCACCACCCCCACCAGCATTAATGGTGCAACTTCTCCTGCCGCTCGAGCAACAGCAAGAATCAATCCAGTCATGATTGCAGGGCTCGCCATTGGCAATACAATGCGCCATAAGGTTTCAGCCTGTGTTGCCCCTAGCGCCAATGAGCCATTACGTACCGAGCTAGGAATACGGGCTAACCCTTCTTCAGTTGACACAATCACTACTGGTAAGGTCATGATAGCAAGTGTTAATGCTGACCATAAAATACCCGGCGTGCCAAAAGTCGGAGTCGGCAATTGCGCAGAGAAGAACACATCATCAATAGTGCCGCCAACCATATACACAAAGAAGCCTAATCCAAACACACCATACACAATTGAAGGTACGCCCGCGAGATTGATCACTGCAATGCGAATTAAATTAGTAAACCGATTATTACTGGCATATTCATGTAAATATACCGCCGCAAGCACGCCTAGTGGTGTCACCATGATACTCATTAATAGCACCATAAACACCGTACCAAAAATAGCAGGGAAAACGCCACCTTCAGTATTGGCCTCTCGTGGTGCTTCGGCTAAAAACTTATAAACTTGATGGCCCCAATGCTGTACTTTTTCAAGCCATGACAAATTATTGGGTTGCCACATATCCAGCACTTGCATCATCGGAATAGTGACATTAGCGCCACTTTGATCACGTAACACTAACGCGTCGTGATCTAATTGCCCCTGTAATGCAAATAATCGATTCTCAATATTTTTGTAAATCGTATTGTAATTCGCTTGCTCACGATCAATTCGCTGCCCATCCGCCACCGTGAGTTTACCGCGTAATTCTAAACGGCGTTTTTCAATACGTAACCGTTCTAAATTCCAGTTAATATTGGCAATTTCATTGTTTTGTAATGAGCGTAATTCCGAACGGACTTTATTGGCTTGTGCTAACGCTACCGAAAGTTGAGATAACGGTTGAGGTTCACCGCCTTCAATCACACTGACGGGATAACCATAAAACTTACCATTACTTTCACGATCAACCACCGCAATATTATTGGCGATTTGTTGATGAATGATTTGAGTACTTAATACAGTTAAGAAATCAAGTGCACCCTGACCGCGATTCCCGGTTTTAATTAAATACCGTGGCACACTGTCTTCAGTAAATTGACTAACGTCGACCCCAGCATCGGCAAGTTGATCTACCGGCACCATAGTACGTTGATAAAGTTCACCAATAACGACTTGCGGTTTGCCATTGAGGTTAACATCAAACTGATACACAGGGGCCGGCCAAAAATAGCTCAAGCCTTTATAGCCAATCAATAACAATAAACCAAGTACAGCAACCAAGCTCAAGCTGACGGCACCCGCGGTTAACCAAATCCATGGTGAACCAGATTTAAACCATTTAATCATTGCTGTATCACTTATTATAACGAACTGTATTTTGCACGTAGTCGTTGACGAACAACTTCAGCAATCGTATTAAAGACAAAGGTAAATACAAACAGCACAAAGGCGGCAAGGAATAACACTCGATAATGCGAGCTACCCACTTCTGATTCGGGCATTTCAATAGCGATGGTTGCAGCTAAAGTACGTAACCCTTGCAGTAAGTTCCAATCCATAACAGGGGTGTTGCCCGTCGCCATTAATACAATCATGGTTTCACCAACTGCGCGTCCAAGTCCCATCATGATCGCAGAAAAAATACCGGGGCTGGCAGTGAGTAACACCACTTTGGTTAAGGTCTGCCATTGGGTTGCCCCTAAAGCTAGAGAGCCTTTAGTTAAATGCGCTGGCACCGAGAAAATAGCATCTTCAGCAATAGTAAAAATCGTCGGAATGACGGCAAATCCCATTGCAATGCCGACAATAAGCGCATTACGCTGATCATAACCAATCCCTAAATGGTTGTTTAAATAGCCTTGTAAATCACCATTAAAAAACTGCGTTTCAATCCACGGACTTAAACCAAAACAACCATAAGTTACCGCCACAATAACCGGAATTAACAAAGCGATATGGAAACCATTAGGAATACGTGAGCGCCATTGCCCAGGCAGCATTGACCAACTCCACCCAACCACAATAATGGCTAACGGTAAAAATACGATTCCTAGTGCTATTCCCGCCAGATATTGTTCAACAATAGGCGCTAACCATACCCCTGCTAAAAATCCCAAAATAACAGTAGGTAATGCTTCCATCAATTCAACTGTCGGTTTGATCACTCTTCTGACTTTATTTGACATAAAGTAAGCGGTATAAATCGCGCCAGCTAATGCTAATGGAATCGCAAAAAACATCGAATAAACCGCCGCTTTTAGCGTACCAAACACTATAGGCACTAAGCTTAATTTCGGTTCAAATTCATCACTAGCAGAAGTGGATTGCCATACATAATCAGGCTCAGCATAGCCCTCATACCATACTTTTTGTAATAACGATGATAACCCAATATCAGGATGCGCATTTTTAACTTGGTAGCTCTGCCATTGCCCATTATCGAGTGTTACTAATAAATTCGCTTTGGGAGAAATGGCAATATCTGTTGGAACCTTCGTGAAGACTTTATCTTTGTATATGACTTTGCGTTCAGCAGTGTAATAAGCCGATGTCGTGCCATCTTTCTGAATCGCAAAAAAGCCTTTACGGTAATATTCCGGCACTATTTTAACTAATGGACTGGCAGAGAAATGAAAAGTTCTAACACTGATTAACTGACGCTGCCCTTGCTTCACCACTTCAAACCATTGCGAAATCGTATTATCAGAATTGGTGATCAATAATGAATTTGCGCCAGACAACAGGGTAATCGATACTGGCTTACTGTTACCTGTAGCAATATTTTCAATTTTACGCAGAAAAGCCGTGTTAGCGGTTAACTTATATAAATATAAATTTGACCCACTCAGCACATACAATGTTTTACCATCTGGGGTTAATTGAAAATCATCAATTTTAGCGGGAGTATTAGTGATCTCAAACCGCTGCTGTTGCCATCCATTTGCCCGCTGCACCACATTTTCAGGCAACAATAAACTCAATCCATAAAGGTGGTTGGTCGCCGTTTTTCCGACTACGATAGTACGATCATCACGCCCAGAAATGGCTAATTGAGTAATGGCCTCTCCTGCGGGAGCTAGCGCTAATGGCGTTTGACCAAAAGGATATTCAATGCTGGGTTGTAAGTGCTTATTCGCCGCTGCAAACGTAAGCGAAAATTCAGGTTTAACAATCTTAACCTGCCCTTGTGCCGTACCATAAGCCACCATACCGTCACGAGGCAAACTTAGACCGTATGCAGTTGGATTATTGATAATAGTCTGCTGTTTTAGCACCTGCGCTTGTTGCGTTGATGACTGAAGATCAACAAAAATAACCTTGCCATCGCGACTAAAGCGATAAGCAATGTTATTACTATCATCCACCCCTAACAACGCTGTTTTGCTGGTTACTGGTAATGATAAGTGCTGTTTAGGATTAACAGCAACAGATGAGAAAATAGGCACAATCACATACAACAAATAAAAGAAAATCAGCATCAAGGTGATCAGCACAAAAATACCACCCGCTGTAACGCCAACGCGAGTTAATTTATCTTTACCTCGACGAAAACGATTTTCTTTCCTTAGTAATGTGCTGGCGTTTGCCATTATGACCTCTAACCTATTTATACGCTCAAAAGTGTATTGCTATTTAATGACAGATTTATGACAACGCCCCTGGTAACGATGATTTGAGTTGGCTAAACCTCGTTTTACAGCCATGCTTAAAAAACCACCATCAAATAATCACCACCATCATGTTATAACGACAAGGACTGACGTAATGAAACAACTGATTGTGACCATTATTGGTAAAGATAAGCCCGGACTTGTAGAACAACTCTCTGATACCATTTACTTCAACCATGCGAATTGGTTAAGTAGTTCACTTAGCCAACTTGGCGGGCAGTTTGCGGGAATAGTACAAATAGACGTTGCGGATGAACATCTGTTCTCACTCCGTCAAGCATTAGCCGACATTGAAGCATTACACATTCACATCGTAGAAGATCATACTCAAACCGTGACCACTTATGTTGCCCAGCAACTCACGGTAACGGGCAATGATCGTCGTGGTATCGTCAAACAAGTCACTCGCCATTTAACTCAACTTGGCGTTAATATTGCCAAATTAAAAACCGAGACTCAAAGCGCCCCTAATTGGGGGTATCCTATTTTTATTGCTGAATTTCAATTACAAACACCGCATGAAATTAGTGCGGCCATGATTCAACAGCAACTCGAACAACTCGCCGATGATTTAACTATCGATATTGAAACACTTAGCTAAATCAATCAGATGGCGTACATTAAAGCAATGTAACGCGAATCATGATGTTTTACCATGTCATTTGATATTGTTGGCGCTAAAGTAATAAGGATATTAACCTCAAATGGCCATCAATCAGATTTATCTTGAAAAAGAATGCAGTTGGCTCGCCTTTAATCAGCGAGTCCTTCAAGAAGCGGCGGATAAATCAGTGCCACTACTAGAACGGGTTCGCTTTCTTGGTATCTATACCAATAATCTTGATGAGTTTTACAAAGTCCGTGTAGCTAAAGTTAAACGTCAGTTATTACGTGGAAATAATCAAGATAACGCCGCACATTCATTGCTAAACCAAATCCAGCACCAGACACAACAAGCCCAACAAGCGTTTGAGAAAATCTATGCTGCATTGATTTGTGAGATGGCGCAGTGTGGTATTTATCTTAATAATGAACAGCAACTCACGCCTGAACATCAGCAATGGCTATTGGCTTATTTTCGTCAGCATATTTTGCCACATATCATAGTCACCCCCCTGACAGACACCTTTGAAATCGATCAATATATACACCCTCACGGCTCATACCTAGCGGTAATGGTAAAGCATCATCATGATATCAAATATGCGCTTATTGAAATGCCAACGGCTCAATTACCACACTTTGTACAACTACCATCGCATAATAGTACTCATCATCTTATGGTTATCGAAAATATCATTCGTCACCATATTCGAGACATTTTTAATGATCTTCCCTCAACGGTTCAATTGAGTGTTTATACGATAAAAATAACACGAGATGCTGACTATCAATTGCAGCAAAACAGTGGTGATAATTTATTACAACAACTAGCACAAGGGCTCACCCAACGTTTAACGGCACCCCCACTTCGGTTTACCTATCAACCGACAATGCCAGCAGCAATGCAGCACTTTTTTTATCGCAATCTTAATCTCTCCGACTACGATACAGTGATGGCCGCAGAGTGTTCTCAGCATTTTAACGATTTAAGTGCTTTTCCGATTATTGGTAATAAATACCTTAGCTATGCGCCATTACCCACCATCAATAGTTACCCGTTTCGTCATGCTAAAACTGTTTTCGATGCCATAAAACATCAAGATATTCTGTTGTATTACCCTTATCACAGCTTTGAGCATGTCACTGATTTTGTACAACAAGCCGCATTCGATCCTACCGTTAGCCATATTCGCATCAGTATTTATCGCGTAGCCAAACAATCTATTATTATCGATAGCCTCATTAATGCCGCGAACAATGGTAAACAAGTCACGGTAGTGGTTGAGCTACAAGCCCGTTTTGATGAACAAGCCAATATTCACTGGGCGCAACAGTTAACCGCCGCAGGGATCACGGTCTTATTTGGGGTTGCCGACGTCAAAATTCATTCAAAACTGTGTCTCATTACTCGGCAGGAACAACATCAATCCGTAGATTATGCTCATATTGGTACGGGTAACTTTAACGAAAAAACCGCCACGTGTTATACCGATTTTTCATTGTTTACCGTACATTTAAAAATTACCGCTGAAGTTCGGCAATTATTTGATTACATTGCAAATCCAACCAAGAAAATTCACTTTAATTACTTGCTCATATCACCAACCGATACACGCACACGGTTATACCAATTAATAACAAATGAGATTGATAACGCTCAACAACACCGTCCTGCTGGCATCACCCTTAAACTGAATAATTTAATCGATAAGGGGTTGGTCGATAAACTTTATTACGCCAGTCAACAAGGTGTGAAAATTCGATTAATTATTCGAGGCATGTGTCGCTTGATCGCTGGCATAAAAGGCATCAGTGACAATATTACCGTTATCAGTATTGTTGATCGTTTTCTCGAACATTCACGAGTGTATATCTTTACTAATAATGACGATCCTAAGGTGTTTATTTCTTCTGCTGATTGGATGTACCGTAATATTGATCGCCGCATTGAGGTCGGTTGTCCCGTTCTGGCGCCTGTACTTAAGCAACGTATTATTGATATCACTAATCTACAACTGGCTGATAATGTCAAAGCACGTATCCTTGATCAATCAATGAGCAACCGTTATGTCAGTCGTGGCAAGAAGCAAAAAATACGCGCTCAAACCGCTATTTATCACTATTTAAAACGCAGTGAAGATCAACATCAACAACGCGCACGTAAGGAGCAAAAATATCATGCTAAATTATAATCCACCACAACAACACCTTGCTCCTCCACGACACATTGCTGCACTTGATCTTGGCTCTAACAGTTTTCATCTTGTGATTGCGCGCGTTGTTGGTCACAGCTTACAAATTGTGAGTCGTTATAAACAGCGGGTACATTTAGCATCAGGGCTTGATAATCAATATAACCTCAGCCAAGCCGCCATTGAACGAGGTTTAGCCTGTTTAGCAATGTTTGCTGAACGACTACAAGGGTTTGCACCACAAAATGTTCGAGTTGCAGCGACGTATACGCTGCGCCAAGCACGTAACGCTGATATTTTCATTCGTCGAGCTGAAGCGATAATGCCGTTTCCAATTGAAATTATTGCAGGGGCAGAAGAAGCGCGGTTAATTTATTTAGGCGTGACCCATACTCAGCCCGATCATGGTAAAAAATTAGTGATTGATATTGGTGGCGGCAGCACTGAATTCATCATTGGATCAGGATTTGAAACCGATATTGTGCATAGTAAGCACATAGGTTGTGTAAGCTATAATCAAACCTTTTTTGCAAATGGTAAGCTCGATAGCGTTAATTTTGCCCAGGCACAATTAGCTGTTCACCAAAAATTAGAAACAATAATTAATCAATATCAACATATTGGCTGGCAAAAAGTCATCGGAGCATCCGGTACGATTAAAGCGATTCAAGAGGTATTGATAGCGCAAGGCCATCATGACGGAATAATAACCCAACCGCGCTTACACCAACTTATTACAACAATCATCGCCTGTAAGCACCAACACCAATTAGTATTAAGCGGCTTAAATGACGACCGAAAACCTGTTTTTGCTGCTGGCGTAGCGATTGTAAGTGCTATTTTTTCAGCCTTTAATATCGATAAAATGCACTTTTCCGCAGGGGCTTTACGCGAAGGCGTATTGTATGAAATGGAACAACGTTTCCGTCATAGTGACATACGCAGTCGAACCGCAACCGCAATGGCTGAACAATATAATATCGATAAACCTCAAGCTGAGCGCGTAAAAAATACCGCCCTTGCTCTTTATAACCAACTAACGTTACCACTGACAGATCAACAACCAACCTTAACCACGTTGTTAGCATGGGGGGCATTATTGCATGAAGTAGGTCTCAGTATTAGTTACCCCGGTTTTCATCGTCACTCCGCGTATTTATTACGTTTTAGCACCATGCCTGGATTTAATGTCGATCAACAAACTTTGCTCGCCACCTTAGCCCGCTGCCAACGAAAACGACTTAAACTTGATGAACTGCCACCATTAACAATCTATAAGCGTAAACAGCTATACCCGTTAATTCGTGCCTTACGATTAGCTGTCACCCTAAATGGTCAACGCAGTTCGGTTCCACTGCCACCAATAACCGTTACCGCCAATAACGAACATTGGCAATTAATGTTGCCAAAAGATTGGCTCGCAACCAATACTCTCCTCGCCGCCGATCTGGCAACCGAGCAACAATATTGGCATAAGGCAGGCTGGAAATTGAGTATTGAGGAAAATTAAGTGGCGAGTGGCGAGTGGCGAGTGGCGAGTGGCGAGTGGCGAGTGGCGACAAATTAAGGCCGGATGTGCTAGCTAAATAATAATTTTCGTGAGTTTGAAATAAAATATGAGTGACTGCTCTATTTTTAAATTTAATAACATAGTTAACAAAATAATCATGTTGTACTTTTACTTGTATTGACAGTTTCAACGTATTAAAACGAGGCTTATCGGCTCAGTTTAATACGAAGAGTAACCGCGTGGTGCGAATTAGATAGATACTGTTAAATAGGCTTGTTTTCGTAGAAAAGTCATACTTGGTGTTGAGCCTAATGGTATTTTAAGGTCACTCTAATAGTTATGGAGCAACAATTGGAATGAATAAGCGTGTATTTAATAAAGATAAAAACCAAGAAAATGAATCTAACTATTTAGACTGGATTAAGCAGCATAAGGATGGGTTTGTACTTAATACGATAAGTAATGACTCGCTCACTTATAATGTTATTCATAGAGCACAGTGTTTATGCATATCATCAAAAGCTAAAAATGTACCATTTGGTGGTTTTACCCAACGAAGCTATAAAAAAATTTGTTGTGATCAACTAGATTCATTAATCGACAACCTCAAGTTAGAAGGGAAAAAACATAAATTTTGTCAAAAATGCAATCCAGATAAAATTATTTAATTTTAGATATAACATTGTCTGAGTTTAAAAAGGTCGTCATTGACGGCCTTTGTTGTATCTGGACGTTACCGCGTATCGGATCACATAAGATGCATGCTGTTAAATAGAGTCGTTTTAGATAAAGAAACATATAACAATTTAGTTATTATAAGACCAAGTCTTTTTAACGTAACAGGATAATAGTTATTAACTTTAATAGCTTAATTTTGCATTTATTATATGTAAGTATCTGGTAGCATAGTGACAAATAGGATTTTAAAACTTCATGGGAAGATAATGAAAGAGAAGAAGCATCAATTGCTATATCCAAGCACAGGTGGAGAGGTTGAAATTCGGACAATTGATCGAAATGGGAAAGTTTTATTTTGTTTCCCCGATGTTGTACAAGTTTTAGCAAAAGATAATAATTACTTCACAAAAATCACAGGGAAGCGTGAAGGTTTCTCAGGTCTTTTAAGTAAATTGTCTTCAGTATTAAAAGACAAGCATAGAGTAATTGTCCCTCTATCGTCGGTGAATGAATTTGGTGCTGCCTTTGATTTTTATATTACAGAAGCAGGATTGTACAAGTTACTTACATTTGATGAGAGCGAAGCATCTGAAAGGTTTCAAGATTGGGTGTTTGAAGATGTTTTACCTTCAATTCGGAAGTATGGAATATATCCACCACCCAAAGAAGGTGCGTCAGAAATGAGCACAATGGTGGCTTTGTTAAAGCAAAATGTCATTCTTTTAGCTGACGAAATTGATAAACGAGAGTTGTTAGAACAAAGAGTAATAACAATTGATGATAGAGTCTCTGCAATTGAAAATAATATTAAAGATGATGACCTAGTTTCAATTTCAAATTTTATAGAAAATAAACAAGCCATCGTTAGTGAGCCTAAGTTATTATGGGCTTGGTGCCAAAAAATCAAACTACTATCAGGTGCTGATAGCCAAAAACCATCAGATGATGATATTTTCAAATATAAATATCCGTTATTTGTAATTGAACAAGCGTATGAGGAAGTAAAAAGGTATAGCGATCAATAATCAATCGAAAGTCTACATTAGATTTATCATAACACTCGTTACATGAATTTCTTCCTCAGAAGGTCACTTAGGTGGCCTTTGTTGTATCTGGACGTTACCGCGAATCGGATCGCTTTAGATGCCATATGTTAAAATATCGGGTTTTAAGTTATCCGTTTTATGTCATTAACTTTCTCTTCGGAACAATAAATGCATAATCAGCTTTAATATTTTAATGGAGAGTTTAAATGCTTAATTATCTAAGTTTCAGGTATGAATTGTATAAATTAGATAAAATTTCTAAAGCTATGAATTTGGAATATAAATCCGTTGAAAAAACAATAACTAAACAAGAGGATATGGCTGAGCTTACATTTCTTGGTTATGATATTTACAGTTTTGACATGGGAGTTAAAAAGATAACATCTGATTATTACAAACATGAAGCAAATAAGTATTTAATACCACTCCCAAGTGTATCTAGTGCTGGGATGTATACTACTTTTGATTTTGATGATCTTGGTTCTGTAACCTTTTTAACATCTAAAGGTGTTTATCCATTGCGTAAGTCGATTCGGGAAGAAAAAAAGTTAAAACGCGAAACTATTGGATTCTATATAACATCAATTACAGGTTTAATAGGAGCCATTATTGGTTTGATTTCATTTTTACCTAAATGAACGTTACGCGGACTCTCTCGGTACGCATAAATAGATTAAATGTTAAATATCGCCCAAATTGAGGCGGTATTTTTGATGATTAAGAATAGACAAAATGGTGACATTTAGCTCCATGTCACCATTATAATTTTCCATGATGACATTTAAAAATGAATGAAAGGTACTATTTAGTTAATGAGGGTTTTATATTGAAACGTCAATTTGTTAGTTTTGAACAGTATAAAAAAAAAGCATTACAAGACCCAGAAATCAAAAAAAATTATGACGATCTAGCTGAAGAATTTAAATTGATTAGTGATCAAATAGCATTACAAAAACAAAGCCATAACAACACAGCAAAGAAATAGTTGAAGTAGTGATTTGTGAATTAGGTAACATCACAACGTGGGTTTATCTCTGTTTTCACTTAGAAAAAAACATTAAAACACCAGCTATTCTGTTCGTTCTAAATGAATAGCGATCATGTTGAGTACACATAAATAGATTTGATGTTAAGGCTACCTCAGTAGCCTTAACACCAACCTCAATCTTTCAGCTCCAACTTAACCAGATTTTCATTCACAATCGGACAGGTAATCGAATTTGGACAATATTCTGCCTATCACTGAATAAAATAAACCGTGAAAATTCTGGCTCCATCGGTACTAAGGCTTTTTTGTTGGGGCCTATTTATGTATAGATACAACCCGCGCGAATAAACATAAGCTCTAATGGCCATACAAGACATCAAAATCAGGAATATTCTGCTCCCAAATAGGCACATCTTCGCCAACAACTGACTTTAGAATCTCGATAAAGAGCTTCGTTTTAATAGGCGCATCTCGATGAGGGTACACCGCATAAACTGTTCCATAATCATCAATATTTAAATGAGTCATGATAGGAACTAGTTTGCCTTCAATGATCTCATCATTAAGCATTTGCGCAGAAACAACCGCCAATGTATTTCCTGCTAATACACTTTTGACCATCATTTCTACATCATTAACTTTATAAATAGCATTAAGCTTAAATTGATGTTCGTTTTTATTTTCATCAAGATAGCTAAATTTATCAATTAATAATCCCGGTGCCGAATAAATGGTTGCGGGTAACGTTTCTAATCTTTTAATTGTCTCTATTTTTCCATGTTGTTTAATAAAATCAGCAGAAGCGACAATTAATAAACGACTTCGAGCAATCTTTCTTGATATCAAGCTGGAGTTTTTAGCCTTACCAATTCGAAACCCAATATCAAAACCTTCTTGCACTATATCAACCATTCTATCTTCTAATCTAAGTTCACACTTCACATCAGGATATTGATGCTGAAAAATAGAAATCGCATCTTGTACATATTGACGACCAAACATCATAGAACTGGTGATCTTCAATGTTCCTTTGGGTTCTGAACGATAATTTTGAGTTAAGCGATGAGTATTTTCTAATAGTTCTCGCAATTGCCGCGCTTGATTTACCATTTCACTACCAGCGGCGGTTAACGATAACGAACGCGTAGTACGATTAAGTAATCGAACTCCCAGCTCCTTTTCTAAACGGCTTATCTGTTTTGATATTACAGAGCGATCTATATTTTTCTGCTCTGCCACATTAGTAAAAGAGCCCTGTTCTGTCACTTCAAGCAATAATAATAAACGTTCAGAAAAATCCATATAAGCCTTATGAGAATAAAGAAACAAGCCATTGGTGCAATATTAGCATCAATCTTGTGCTCATAACGGTGTTTTTCTCATCTAATGGATTGCTTATAGTTAACTCAATGACGAAAAGGAAGTCATTTAACGTTACCGTATTTAGCGAGCCTAGTAGGCTATTTAGAGGAAATTATTATGAAAACACTATCAATTACTAGCCAAGGTGGTATCGCAACAGTAACCATCAACAATCCACCAGTGAATGTATTAACTATTGATCTAATTAACGAAATTAATGCGTTTGTACTTTCCTTAAAAGACGACCGAGATACAAAAGTGGTTGTATTTAAATCACTGCACGAAACGTTCTTTTTAGCACACCTTGATCTTAATGTGATTAACGGTACTCAAGGTGGACAAGCAGCTTCTATTGAGTTCAATCACATGATAATGAACATCAAAGCGATGAAACAAGTCTCTGTTGCCGTGGTTGATGGCGTAGCTCGTGGCGGCGGTGACGAATTTGTAATGGCATGTGATCTTGCTTATGCCACTGAAAATGCAGCATTTGCTCAACCAGAAATTCACGTCAATATTCCAACTGGCGGCCAAGGTGCGGTTCAATACGCAAGAAGAATGGGCAAAAACAAAGCATTACAAGCGCTATTATTAGGTAACGACTTCACTGCACAACAAGCTGAGAAACTAAACATCATCACTCAGTTTGTACCTAAAGCAGAAATGGATACCTTTTTAGAAATGACATTGGGCGTAATCAGCGGTTTAGACGTTCGTGATATCGTGATGTACAAAGAAATCATCGCAGCCTCAATTACAGACGAAACCGCTGGCGCAGAGCTAGAGTTACGCTACTTTTTAGAACGTGCAAAAGAAGAAAAAACGGCGACGATTATATCTACATTTCTAAAACATGGCGGACAAACTGAGCGTGAAGCAAAAGATATGCAAGGTATCTTTGTTGATACCGCAGCAGAGCTATCAAAATAGTAGAAAAGAAAAACACCCTGAGTAAATTTCTTTATTCAGGGTGTTTTACGTTACTGCATAAATAGCAACCACAGAGCTTTAGAGCATTTATTGGCGGTCTACACACGTTAATGTAATATTAACGCGCCGCAACAATCTTAACGCTAGCTTCAATCTTTTAGCCCCAACTTCACCATATTTTCATTCACAATCGCAACAGGTAATGGAATATAACCGTCTTTTTGCACTATATTCTGACCATCACTGGATAAAATAAACCGTAAGAATTCTTGCTCCATCGGTGCTAGAGCTTTGTTGGGATGTTTATTGATATATAAATATAAATAACGTGATAACGGGTAATTACCGTTAATTGAGTTCTCTACTGTTGCCTCAACATAATCAGAGCCTTCACGAGCAACTGGAATAGCGCGAATGCCCGTAGTTTTATAGCCAATGCCTGAATAGCCGATGGCATTAAGCGAGGTTGAAACAGCCTGCACTACCGAAGCTGAGCCCGGTTGTTCATTAACGTTATTACGAAAATCGCCACGACATAAAGCACGCTTTTTAAAGTCACCATAGGTGCCAGATACAGAATTACGACCAAATAATTGAATATCCCGTTGTTGCCAACTATTAGGTAAGCCTAGTTGTCCCCATTGAGTAATAGGTACTAATGCGCCACAACGTAAAGTTCGTGAGTATATTGCATCTAACTGCTCGAAATTAATGCCTTTAAGCGGGTTATCTTCATGCACAAATACTGCTAATGCATCTACTGCTACTTTAATTGCTGTTGGTTTATAACCATATTCTTTTTCAAACGCTTCAATTTCTTTGGTCTTCATTTCACGGCTCATTGGCCCTAACTGTGCCGTTGCTTCCACCAGCGCAGTCGGGGCTGTTGATGAACCTGATGTTTGAATTTGAATATTAACGTTCGGATATTGACGCTTAAAAGCCTCGGTCCAATAGGTCATTAAATTGGCTAACGTATCTGATCCTACCGAAGATAAATTACCCGAAATGCCACTGACTTTATGATAAGGCTGTAACTGAGTATCAACCTCAACGGTAGAGGTCGTTGCAGCCATAACGGGGGCTAATGCTACTACGCTCCACAATGTAACGGCGCTGAGTGTGGTCGTAACCATTTTAGTGAGTGGCGACAATAACATTAGGTATCCTTACCCTTTAAGAATGATCATTGGTGATGGCATGTGGCAATCTGGTGTCAGCCACTAATCGACTTGGCAGCGTAAATGAGAAGGTACTGCCCTTATCAACTTCACTTTCAATTTCTAGATGTGCATCATGATGGCTTAATGCGTGCTTAACAATAGCGAGCCCTAAACCACTGCCGCCAGTTTCACGTGAGCGGGCTTTATCAACTCGATAAAAACGTTCAGTTAATCGATGAATATGTTGTGCAGCAATACCCTCACCACTGTCCGTTACTTCTAATCGAGGTCCTGTTGGTGAGCGATACCAACGCACATGAATAGCAGCATCATTCGGAGTATGTTTAACCGCGTTATAAACTAAGTTTGAAATAGCACTGCGGAGTTGATCATTATCGCCAAAGACTTTTAAGCTGTTATCAACCTCAAAGGTAAATGACTGATCTTTATTACTACTGAGTGACATGGCTTCTTTTTCTAAAATATCAAGCATTGCAGGCACATCGACCATTTCTTCTAGTTCAATCGTCGGTGCCGCTTCAATTTTAGATAACGTTAATAATTGCTCAACTAACGCATTCATACGCGCTAATTGTTCGGTCATCACGCCATGAGCACGATCCCACATTGGTCCCATTAGCATTTCAGGATCTTGTGCCATTTCAAGATACCCTTGCAAGACAGTCATTGGGGTGCGTAGTTCATGGGACACATTGGCAAAGAAATTACGGCGCATGCCTTCCAGTTGTTTTAACTGTGACACATCACGTACCGCCATCAGATATTCGCCCTCAGTGTAGCGCATGATCCGTAATTCTAGAGTACGGTCATAATTCATCGGTGAGGTTATTTCTAATGGGGTATCAAAAGCTTGACGAGAAAGATAGCGTACAAAATCAGGGCTGCGTAACAAATTACTGATAGGTTGACCGCTATCATCAGGCCAGCGCAAACCTAATAATTGTTGGGCTAATTTGTTGCACCAGACAATATTACCTTCGCTACGAAACACCACCACTGCATCGGGCAATGATTCGGCACCATTACGGAAACGACGAATTAAGGTAGTGAGTTCTTTGCGACGGCGACGGTTACGCTGTTGTAAGCGGTAAATACCGTTAAACAGCGGTTCCCAACTGCCAGAGCCTGAAGGCGGCGTTAAGCTACGATCTTTCCATAACCAATTCGACATTTTAAGTTGGTTATGAAAATGCCATCCAAGTTGGATCCAACTCGCGATCAATAAAAACCACGGTAGATAGCCAAAAATAACACCAAGTATAAGCCAAGGAAGATAAAATAATATCAGCTCCCCAACCAACTTTTTCCATGTCAATCTTTCCACATGTTTACTCCTAGCTGTAACGGAGTAGCACAGTGGTTCCGTTACGCTATTTTTCTATTCGATAAAACCAACACAACCTTCATTGCTATCACAGGCGCATGATAATAATGAAGGTAACGAGTTTGCCACGGCGGGTAAGCACAATGGAATATTTACATGCGTGTCGAAAAACGGTATCCCGCCCCACGTACGGTTTGGATCATTTTATCGTGACCACCATTTTCAAGCGCTTTGCGTAAGCGACGAATATGGACATCAACGGTACGATCTTCAACATAAACATTGGTGCCCCACACATTGTTCAACAACTGCTCGCGGCTATAAACACGTTCTTGGTGAGTCATAAAAAAGTGCAGCATCTTAAACTCAGTCGGGCCCATATCTAATGGTTCATCAACAGAGGTTACGCGATGTGAAACAGGATCTAGCTTCAATCCTTGCACATCAATCACATCATCTAAAGCCGTTGGTGAAGCACGACGCATCACGGCTTTCAAACGTGCCATTAACTCTTTAGGTGAAAAAGGTTTGGTAATGTAATCATCCGCACCCACTTCAAGACCACGCACTTTATCTTCTTCTTCACCACGGGCGGTTAACATCACCACTGGAATTTGGCGTGTCAGTTCGTCACGTTTAAAGTGTTTGATCAAGTTAATGCCAGAGCCTCCAGGTAACATCCAATCCATTAAGATTAACTCAGGATACGGCTCACACATTTTTTCTAATGCACTATCGTAATCTTCAGCTTCTATTGCTTGATATCCATTTTGCTCTAGTACAAAACACAACATTTCGCGAATCGGTGCTTCGTCTTCTACTACAAGAATCCGTCTTGCCATAATAAAATATACCTAGTCGTTTGTTTTCTCTGACATGCATCATTATGTGTGTTCATTATGACACTTTTGTGACTTTTTCAGATAAAGCGCGTTTTAATATAATTAATAATAACCGTTTAAAATAGGCTTATTAGTTGATATTGCAAGAAAAAAAGCCATGTAATTAATGGCAATCTTATTACCCTTTAATAACAATTTGACTACGTCCACCACCAATAGCTTCAACGGCTACTTGGATTCCAATCCGCTCTACTAAAGTGCCAACATGCGAAATCACGCCAATCTGACGCCCATCCGCTTGCAGAGCATCTAAGCAGGCTAATGCCATCTCTAAACTATCAGGATCAAGCGTACCAAAACCTTCATCAATAAACAGTGAGCCGAGCTGGCGCGTATCTGCCGCAAGCGATGCTAATGCCAACGCTAACGACAACGACACTAAGAAACTTTCGCCACCAGAAAGCGATTCCACACTGCGGACTTCATCGCCCATATCATGATCGATAACTTGCAATGCTAATGGGCAACCAGGAACGGGTTGCAAAGCATAACGCGGGGCTAAATCTTGCAAATGTTCATTCGCTGCTAACACCAATTGTTGTAGGGTTAACCCTTGTGCTAAGGTTCTAAATTTATTACCTGTTGCTGAGCCGATCAACTCATTCATTTGTAACCACAACTCGGTTTGGGTCTGTTGTGTCGCTAACGCAGAGCGTAAATCCCCTGCCTGTTGTTCCGCTTGCTCGGCATGGACTAATTGCTGACGTAATTGAAACACCTGATCATCACAGTGCTGTTTTTGAGTCAGCCATTCCGTCATGGTTTGCTGTTGTGAACTCGCATCATTGCTGATGTCATGAGCAGTAAACCAACCTGTCGCTAATTCGACCAACGGCTGATGATCAGCATCTGCTTGCTGACGCTCTTTTAATACCGTTTGGCTAGCAGATAATACTTGTTCGATCTGTTTTAGTTCAGCCCGTTGTTGTTGCAACCATGCATCATCTTTACTCAATAACGCGGTCAATTCAGGCTCAGTCAGAGCTAATTTTTCTAACCAATTACCCCATGTTTGTTGTAACTGTTGTTGAGCTTGATTGGCTTCAACCAATTGCTGTTGAGCATGGTGATGGTGCGCTTCATTTGCCGCCATCGCTTCGGCTAACTGATTAAGCAGAGTTTGTTGTTGTTGTAATTGTTGTTGCTGGTATTCAAGCTCAGCTTTGGCTTTATTTTCAATGACATCTAACGATTGCTCACCAATGAGATCAAGCCGTTGTTGCCAATATAGCGTTTGTTGTTGCGTTAACTGATGATCTTTATTGGTCATCGTCTGTAACTGCTGCTCGTTATGCTCAACGCCACTGATTAACTGAGCCAATACAGGAGCACGTTCAGCTAACTGTTTTTCAAGTTGTTGTTGTTGGTTAACATTGGTTTGATATTGTGCTATTTGTTGCTCAAGTTCGGCAATAAAACTATTTTTACCTTGCTGAGATAATACTGTTAGCCACGTGTCATTTCCGTAAATTGCATTCAATGCCTGTTGTCTTTGTTCGTAGACTTTTTGTTGGCTTTCACATTGTGACACTAACGCTTTTTGCTGTTCTTGCGCTTGCGTTTGTTGTTGCGACAACTGATGGTAAGTTTCTTTGAGCTCAGCTTGTTGATGACCTAATTGCAGCAACTGTTGCTGTTGCTGTTTAACCTCGGTGATCAGTTTTTTACGCTGCTCGCCTTGGGTTTTAATGGTCTGCATTTGTGCTATCGCATCATCCTGCGCTTGTGACCAATTGGCTTGATAATGTGCCAATTGAGCCACATCACTGACGGCGGATAAGCTAATTTCAGCCAACGTTATCGCATCAAGATCAAGCGCCATTAAATCAGACCAATGACATTGTTGCTGACTGACTAATGTTTGAATATTCGCATTAAGTCCATCAATCTCTTGCGCTAATTCGGTTTGGGTGTGTTGATCTTGCGTGATGGTTTGGGTCAGTTGACGCTGCTCGGCATGAACATCTTGCAATTGTTGGGCTAGCTGCTGCAATCGCTGCTGTTGCTGACTAATAATGGTGGCAACTTGCGGATTATGTTGCTGATATGGATGTTCAAGCGCACCACATAACGGACATGCTTCGCCCTCAATCAATTGATCACGATAATCAGTTAAGTTCATCACCGCACGACTTTGAGTCAGTTGATGATCAACTTCTTTATATTGCGCGTCTAATTGTAATAATTCAGGGGCTAATACGGTTAAACGGTGTTGATTATTGGTGATCGTTACCGCTAATGCTTGCTGTTGTAACTGCAATTTATCACGTTGCTGTAGCTGTCCATGCCACTTATCTAAGCCATATAAACTGTCTTTTAATTGGCTATTACACTGCTGATAAGCACTATAATCCTGACGCTGTTGATCTTGTATTTGTTCTAATTGAGCAAGATCATGCGCTGCAACTTGTACCGTTAACTGTTGCTGTTGTGCCACAAAACCTGATAGCTGTTGTTCTAAGTCAGCTTGTTGTTGAGTGATTGTGGTTAATGTTATTTGACGTTGTTTAATATTCGCTTGCAGTTGAACAATATCGGTTTGTGCTTGCTGAAATTGGTTAACGTTATCTTTGATCGCGTTATGCTGTTCGGCTAACGCTTTCACCGCTTGCGTTGTCTCTAACTCAACCACCAGCTGTTGGTACTGTTGCTGCGAGGCCTGTTGTTGCTGTTGCTGCTTTAATAATTGCTCACGGTTAAGTGCTAACGCGTTAGTTAACTGTGAAACTTGCAGTTGTAACTCATCACGTTGCAACTGTAAGCCATGATGTTGTTGTTCAATGGTGGCTGCTTGCTTTAATTTTGGTTCTAACGCATTAAACACCTGTTGTTTTTGAGTCAGTAACTGTTGGCATTGCTCAGTACTTGCTTGCAATTGCACTTGCTGTTGGTGGTTATCTTTTAAAGTAGCGCTGCTTTGTTGCTCTGTTACCGTCCACTTACTGACTTGCTGTTTAGCTTGTGCTAATAACGTAAAGTCACCACGGGCAGGCAAAGCTTGTTCGTATTGTTGTAACTCAATATAACGTGGTGCTGCTTGTTGTTGAATGTACTCAGCTTGCTGTAACTGTTGCTCACTGTCAGTAATCCGTAACTGTAACTTTACCGCGGTTAGCATGACATCCTGATGCTGTTTTAATTGCTCAAGCTGTTGTTGCTGAGTATTAACTTGCTGACGTACAACCTCTAACTGGCTATTTAATGCCAATTTTTGCTCATCCGTTAATAAGGCCACATCGCCAAGCTTATCTTGTAACTGAACCAGCTTTTGTTTTTCCTCAGCTGAACGCTTATAAGCCGCCATCGACAACCGACCGTAAATTTCACCGCCCGTCATTCGTTCAAGTAAGGTGGCTCGTTCATCAGCACCCGCTTTTAAAAATGCCGCAAACTCACCTTGAGGTAACATCACAGCACGACGGAACTGATCAAAACTCAACCCAATTAAACGTTCTATTTCAGCTTGTAATTCTTGTTTTTTACCCGCAAAACGTTGCCCAGTTTCAATGTTCTCTAACCATTGTTCAGCGGCTTGCATTTTACCTTCAGCACGACCACGAGCACGACGCACTTGCCAATGGGTACGCCAATGCGAACCATCGTTAGCAATAAAATCTACCTCAGCAAAACCCTCGGCTTTACCGCGCGATAAAATACTGCGCACATCGTTGGCTTTAATGCGGTTATCGTCATCATCACGCCCGATTTCAGCATCATTTTTTTTATTAGATTGCAGGCGAGGAATACGATCGTATAACGCTAAACAAATCGCATCGAGCAAGGTTGATTTACCCGCGCCTGTTTTACCCGTGATAGCAAATAAGCCCGCTTCGCCTAAGCGTCCACCAGCAAAATCAATCTCAAACTTGGTTTGTAAACTTGCTAAATTTTCACCACGCAGTGCAAGTATTTTCATTTTATTATTCTCTCTTATTGTTGTTCTTCAACTTGCACTAATAAACTTTCAAAAGCGGCTGTCATCGCTGCATCAGGTTCACCATCGTATTTTTTATTCCAGCTCAGCGAAAATACTTGTTGTGGTGACACTTCGGATAAACGTTGATGCTGCAAACCTTGTTGCTGTTCAATTTGTTGATAATGCGGGGTAATTTTAGCCAACCGAACCGATTTACCTTCCAATGCTTGTAACACTTTTTCACGTAATAAAGCTTGGGGCTTATCAAGTAACACATGCACTTCTAAAAACGGTTGTTGCTCACGAGGAAGCTCATCATCAGATAGCGCTTTAAGTGCCACTAATACTTCATCTAAGGGCGCAGGTTTAGTTGGTACTTTTAGCATATCAACACGACGAGGAATGGTGATTGGCTCAATGTTTGTAACGTCAGTGCCGTCTAATTCAACCATCACAATTTGATGGCTATAATTACGCTCAGCCATTGACAATGGAATCGGTGAGCCGCAATAACGCACATGTTCTTGCTTGGCAACTTTCTGAGCCAAGTGCAAATGACCAAGGGCAACATAACTAATATCATCGGCAAAAATAGTCGCTGGCAACGCATGTTGATTACCCCCTAATACCCGTCGCTCTGACATTTCAGATATTTTGCCTGACGCCATATACGCATGACCCATACCGATTAACGCTTGCTGAGGTTGTTTACGCTCACGAGCAGCAGCCGTCATTTCGGCATACAACACTTCAACCCCTTTAATCAGTCGATCATCTGTTTCAGCTAAATTTTCAGTGCGTAAATCCGCACTACGTAAAAATGGCACCGCTAACACCCATGCAGCTTGTTCACCGTTAGCATTAGTTAATGGCACTAACATCCGCTCACAATCTAATTCGCCATTATCTAATCGGTGAATACCACCGACTAAATGCAGATCAAAGGCCTTTAATAACGCTTGTGGTGCATCGAGTTTACTGGGTGAATCATGGTTGCCACCAATCATTACCACATCTAATTTAGGCAATGTTTTAGCTAATCGCGCTAAGAATCGATATAACATTTCCCACGCACTGGCGGCAGGGTTAGCAGTATCAAAAATATCCCCTGCCACTAATAAGGCATCCGCTTGTTGTTGCTCAAGGGTATCAGCAAGCCAATCTAAAAATGCTTGATGTTCGGTTGCGCGGCTATAGCCATGTAATTGATGGCCGAGATGCCAATCAGAGGTATGGATAATTTTCATAATGGGATAACACTACCAGCCAGAAATAATCATCAGATTGTACCGTGTGAGCCATCAACTACACAGGATTTTGATTACTCACTAATAGTCACCATAACTAAACGTTATCATTTTGATAAAAATTGATAATTTTATATTATTTAAGACTTAGCCTAGTATTACCAGCAACAGAAAATGACCAATTAATCATCAATATTTGAGGTAAATTATGAAAATGAATCACGTTGGCATCATGGTTGGCGATATGGATACCGCGGTTGAGTTTTATACCAAAGCATTGGGTCTTGATATTGTGATGGGTAATACCAAAGTAACAGAAGAGCGTGAAACAGCCATTGGTCGTATGTGTATTGCTGTTTTTGGTGAAGGTTTTAAAGGGTTTAATATTGCCCATTTATTAACTAAAGATGGCATCGGCTTTGAACTGTTTGAAATGAAAGACCGCCAACAACGTCATGAGGTTGATTTCTCTCGCATTGGTATTTTCCATTTCTGTCTTCAAACCGATGACTTTCATGGCGTTATTGCTCGAACTGAACAATATGGCGGTAAAGTACGTATGGATATCATGCGTTACCACCCAGAGGATGACAGCAACACCTCCCAAATGGTTTATTTAGAAGACCCTTTTGGTAACTTATTTGAGCTGTACTCACATACTTATGAAGAGACTTACTCTACAAAGTATGAATAATATTTTTGAGTTAAAGGATTGGTGATCGCCAATCCTTGCAACAATCACAAACGCTACTTAGTAATTTACAGCGGTTGAGTTAAGATAAGCCCCCAACTGTTTACCCTAGGAAGTGTGACTAGCATGATGTGGTTTAAAAATATACTGACTTACCGTTTTACGCGTGAGATTGACTTAAATGCAGACCAAATAGAAAAACAGCTGGAAGAATTCCGCTTTACACCTTGTGGTAGCCAAGACATTCAAAAATTTGGCTGGGCCCACGCATTAGGTAAACATGGCGATATGTTTACCCATGTTTCTGGTGACAACATTTTAATTTGTGCTCGCAAAGAAGAAAAAATGCTGCCAGCGTCAGTGATCAAAGAATCATTGAACAACAAAATTGAAATGCAGGAAAAAGATCTTGGTCGTAAATTGAAAAAGACTGAGAAAGATACCCTCAAAGACGAAATCGTGATGGATTTATTACCACGCGCATTCAGTCGTCAACATCAAACTTACGCGTTAATCATGCCTAAATTAGGCTACATTGTGGTTGATGCGGGTAGCTACAAAAAAGCTGAAGATGTTTTAGCATTATTACGTAAATCAATCGGTAGCTTACCGGTTGTTCCGGTTGTTCCTGAAAAACCATTAGCATTAACCCTGACAGAATGGGTTCGCAGCAACCAATCACCACAAGGTTTTACCATTGGTGAAGAAGCTGAATTTAAAGCTGTTGAAGAAGACGGTGGTGTGATCCGTTGTAAGCAACAAGATTTAAATTGTGATGAGATTCTAGCGCACATTGAAGCGAATAAAGTAGTCACTAAACTGGCACTGAATTGGCAAGACCGCATTGATTTTATTCTAGCGGATGACTTAACCATTAAACGTCTTAAATTCTCTGATGAATTAAAAGATCAAAACGAAGATATCGACCGTGAAGATATGGCACAGCGCATTGATGCTGACCTGTCATTAATGGGCGGCGAGTTCTCTGCATTTTTGCCCAACCTATTTGATGTTATCGGCGGCTTAGAAAACAAAGGCTAATCCCTGCGTTTTTAAAATTGAGCTTTCAGCTATTATAGGCATTGCTTGAATAACAAAAAGAGCCATCACGTGTTAGCACATGACGGCTCTTTTGCTATTTACTGATAAACTGTTCGTTATAAACGTTTATCCGCGTTACATGCTCATTCCCATGCTTGCATTGGCTTTTTTACCTAAACGGTAATACCAAATAGAAACAGGAATAAAGATAAGGTTCATCACGGTGGTGAAGTTCAAACCAAAGCCTGATTGATTTAATGCACGTACTGTTTGGTCAGCGGTAACCCAACCAAAACCATTAAAGATCGCATCAACACACAAACCAGTAAATAAGATAGACACGAATAACAATCCAACCATCCATTTCGTTGGACGTTTACCGTAGTATTTTTGGTAAACACGAATCATTGGAATAGTTAACACATCCGATAGAATGAAACCAATCACGCCACCAAATGAAATACCACCATGCCACAATGCTGCCGCTAAAATCAGATTACCCACAGAACAAACATAAGCAATCATTGCCACAAAAATACCAATAATCACATCTAAGAAAGAATGTAACCACACAGGTAAACCAGCATCATTACTAATAAACAGATCGCGCCAACCATCTTGAGGCATTAATGCAATTAAAATGGAAGATACCACCACCCCGATCAGGATTTCTTTACCAATCATGGCAATATCCATTTGGAAGAAACCCGCAGACTTGGTAATTTTTTCCATGGTGGCAGATTGAGGCTCAGCAGCCATCTTCATTGCAGAATGATCGCCAGACTTCATGCTTGACATATCCATGCCACAGTCACTGTCGTCAGACTTCATCTTAGACATGTCCATGCCGCAGTCACTGTCGTCAGACTTCATCTTCGACATGTCCATGCCGCAGTCATTATCGTCAGACTTCATGTTTGACATATCCATGCCGCAGTCACTGTCGTCAGACTTCATCTTCGACATATCCATGCCGCAGTCATTGTCGTCAGACTTCATGTTTGACATATCCATGCCGCAGTCACTGTCGTCAGACTTCATCTTCGACATGTCCATACCGCAATCACTGTCGTCAGCCTTCATCTTCGACATGTCCATGCCGCAGTCACTGTCGCTAGCCTTCATCTTTGACATATCCATGCCGCAGTCACTGTCGCTAGCCTTCATCTTTGACATATCCATGCCACAGTCACTGTCGCTAGACTTCATCTTTGACATATCCATGCCGCAATCACTATGATCACCGCTCATTTCAGACATATCCATACCACAACTTGCTTTTTGCGGTTGTGCATCATCTAAATGCTGGCGTAATTCTTGTTCAACATCTTTAGGATAAAAACGGCTAAATAAAAACCCAGCGGTTACAATTAAAATCAAACCACCGATTACCTCACCCCAAAAAAATGTCCAGCCCATCAAAGCAACTAAGACAATGAACATTTCTATGATCAAGTTGGTACTTGAAACCAAAAATGCCATTGCGTTAGCAACAGTCGCTTTTTTCGTCAGTAAAGTATGAGACAGTGACGCCGCAGCATATGAACATGATGATGACACCATGCCTAAAAAGGTAGTAAAGCCAAGACTAACTACGGTCGTTTTACCTAAGTGCTTAACCACACTTGAAACGGGTAATAAATTACGTATCCATGACGACAACATTAAACCAAATGCTAATGGCCAAAAAATTTGCCAAACCATATTCCCAAATGTAGAAAACAAGTGGATAACCAATCCACCAATATCTTGCCCGATCATATATACCTTCTTAATATACTGCGATTAAACTAGTAGCAACATTGTGCAAATAATCCTCACATGTTGCCCTAAAATATATCTAATGTATTTAATGCATACTAAGTATGTATTTTAGTGCATTAACGAACAGATTAAACTTCAACAATTGCTATTGAGAATAGTGCTAAATTTCCGTTAATGGTGCGATCAATTGCCGTAGAGAATCATTATTTTCAAGAAAATTGGCAATGTGGGAATGAAAAAAGTAGAATCTCGCCTCCTCCCTATAGCACTAGGTGTTATAGGCTGATTTGGAATCAGACATCTAAGAGAATTGAGCAATGTTTAAACCAGAATTATTATCTCCAGCCGGTAGCCTTAAAAACATGCGTTATGCCTTTGCCTATGGTGCAGATGCTGTCTATGCAGGTCAACCACGTTACAGCCTTCGCGTTCGTAATAATGAATTCAACCACGATAACCTTAAAATTGGTATCGATGAAGCACACGCACAAGGTAAAAAGCTGTATGTGGTTTGTAATATTCAACCGCATAACTCTAAGCTTAAAACCTTTATTCGTGATTTAAAGCCAATTGTCGATATGGGTCCTGATGCGCTTATCATGTCAGATCCAGGTCTAATCATGATGGTACGTGAAGCGTTTCCTGAGGTTGTTATTCACCTGTCAGTACAAGCAAATGCTGTTAACTGGGCAACCGTAAAATTCTGGGCAAGCCAAGGCGTTGAGCGTGTGATTCTTTCACGTGAACTATCATTAGAAGAAATCGAAGAAATTCGTGAACATTGCCCCGATACTGAACTAGAAATCTTTGTTCATGGCGCACTTTGCATGGCGTATTCTGGTCGTTGTTTATTATCTGGCTACATCAACAAACGCGATCCAAACCAAGGTACATGCACTAACTCATGCCGTTGGGAATACAAAGTAGAAAAAGCCGTTGAGAATGATTCAGGTCAAATTGTTGAAGTTCAAGATGCAATTCAGATTCAAGAAGTTGAAGAGCGTCCAAACAATACATTAGGTCTAGGTAAGCCAATTGATGATGTTGTGCTACTAAGTGAATCTCACCGTCCTGAAGAAAAAATGGCGGCATTTGAAGATGAGCATGGTACTTACATCATGAACTCTAAAGATCTTCGTGCAGTACAACATGTTGAGCGCCTAACTAAAATGGGTGTGCACTCACTAAAAATTGAAGGCCGTACTAAATCGTTCTACTACTGTGCTCGTACTGCGCAAGTTTACCGTAAAGCGATCGATGATGCTGTTGCTGGCAAACCATTTGATGACTCATTACTGGGTACATTAGAAAGCCTAGCGCACCGTGGTTACACTGAAGGTTTCCTTCGTCGCCACACTCATGATGCTTACCAAAATTATGATTACGGTTACTCAATTTCAGAAACTCAACAATTTGTTGGTGAGTTTACAGGTAAACGCCGTGGCGACCTTGCTGAAGTTGAAGTAAAGAACAAGTTCATTGTTGGTGACAGCCTTGAAGTAATGACACCGCAAGGTAACGTTGTCTTCAAACTTGAAACCATGGAAAACCGTAAATCAGAAGTAATTGATGATGCCAAAGGTAATGGTCACTTTGTGTTTATTCCAATGCCATCAGATATGGACCTAAGTTTTGGTCTATTAATGCGT
Source organism: Photobacterium piscicola (assembly GCF_900166965.1). Taxonomy (GTDB): domain Bacteria; phylum Pseudomonadota; class Gammaproteobacteria; order Enterobacterales; family Vibrionaceae; genus Photobacterium; species Photobacterium piscicola. Next base: position 71,813 of record NZ_FUZI01000011.1, read on the forward strand.
AATTTAAGTAACGGTGAAGATACCCGTAACCCACACGCACCTAAAGACGGTAAATAAGCATTATGGCACTGCTCATTACAACTAAATGCATTAACTGTGATATGTGTGATCCTGAATGTCCAAATGAGGCCATTACCATGGGGGATGAATTTTACGAAATTAATCCTGATCGCTGCACTGAATGTAAAGGGCACTATGATAAGCCAACCTGCCAGTCAGTTTGTCCGATCACCAATTGCATTATTACTGATCCTGAACATATCGAATCAGATGACGAACTACTTGAAAAGTTTGTCACCTTGCAAGGTCTTGCTTAGTCATCACTAATAAACCGTATCAAAAAAGCGCCGCTCAGTTAACTGGGCGGCGCTTTTTTATGTCATATCATTTACTAGTTCTAGCAAAAACCTAACTTTTTAATACTATCGCACACATAGGTGGTAATACTTTCACAGGTTTGGGCTTAGGTTTAACAGCCTTAACTGATTCACTCGTCACCGGTGCTTTATAATTAGGTGACCACGAGGCAAGTTCAGTACCACAACCATCACCTGCTGGCGGTGGTGCTTGTGTTTCACAAGTCGTACTTCCTGCTGGGCAATTTAAGCGCACATGGAAATGGTAATAATGACCAAACCAAGGACGTACTTTACTCAGCCAATTACGGTCTTTCCACTTTGCTTTACAGAGTTGTTGTTTGATCACTGGATGGACAAAAATACGTGCAACGCGATCATCACTGGCAGCAAGTTGAATTAATTGTGCTTGCTTTGAACTCCAATTCTTATCAATGATCTTGTAATTTTTCACATCAACCATCGGCAGTGCTGAAATTGTTTTTAATGCCTGTGGTGATAATGGTTGTTCAGGTATACGCAACCAAATATCAGCATCAAGCCCAGTTTGATGGCTGGCATGACCGGAAGAGAATCGACCGCCACGTGGCATCGCAATATCACCCACCAAGACATTTCCAATTTTTAATTGCCGTGATTGCTTCATCAATTGCTGCAAAAAAACAATCATTTCACTATTACCGTAATAACGTCCACGCTCAGAACGTATTACTTGGTAGCCATCACCTTGCAGCGGTAAACGCTCACCACCAGCAAGACATCCATTAGCATATGAGCCTATCGAACTAGAATCACCTTGACTTGGTTTTTTTACTTTTTCCCATGGTGTTGCCATTACGCTCTGACTTATACAAACCAGCATCAACCCAGAAATTATCATCCTTAACATATTATTCTTCCTTTTTAACCTCAATTTCCTTAATGATAACGCAACCCTCAGACGATGCAAAATTCATCTACTAAACAGTAGTTCGTTGTTTAGTTTTAAAATGTTTTGATAAATAATAGTTATTCAAATAGTAATAGCACAATTATCTTATTATTTTTTCAAATCAAAAATAACAAACCAATACTAATGGCTTTTTTAAATAAAAAAATATCCATTATTTCAGCGATAAATCGTATTTTTTATAAAATAAAACTATATTACTAAATAAACAATCTTAACATTGTTTATTTAGTAACCCTTTATTTTTCCATTAATGACACTTAAGATTGCATTTAATTAGACGTGTTTAGTAACTTATATCTGCTTTTTTATTATCACTATTCATCGCTTCAGTGTTATTTAAGAGTGCGGGATAACTAAACTACCATTAGTAAATAAAACATAACAAATTGATTTGTAATTAAAATAACCTTAATAATGAAACATCACTATTACCTCAATATCGCGAAAAGTAAAAAGATAACAACCTCCAAAATATATATTATCTTTACTGAATTTTACTTTAAAAATGCGTTACTTATTTGTCACACATTATATAAATATATTTACCATTAAAAATGGAACATGACTAAATATAATAATGCAGTCACAGTTGCAAATGACAATGATTATTACTACATCATAAGCAGCAGTAATTTTGATTTAAATCACTCTCCTCACATCATTACCTTTCATGAGTTATTAATGATATTTAAATAGTTATTTATATTATGTAATTTATTATTTTGTTTTTTATAACCTTGCCTTTAATAGCAAAATTTGACGACTTTATATTGACCCATATAATAACACCTTAGATTTCACCCTCTTCTTTATTTCTCATAAGGTCTTTTTAGATTGAATATAAGTAGACGTCAATTATTTAAATTGTGCGCGGGGGCTGTAGCAACCACAACAATTGCTTCGCTTGCCACAATTCCGCAAAAAGCATGGGCACAGGCCCGTGAATTCAAATTAACCGCAGCCAAAGAAACGCGTAATACGTGTTCTTATTGTTCAGTAGGTTGTGGCACATTACTGTATAGCACAGGTGCTACAGGCGGTAATATTAAACAAAAAGTGTTCCACGTTGAAGGTGATCCCGATCATCCAGTAAGCCGTGGTGCATTATGTCCTAAAGGTGCGGGCCTAGCTGGTTTTGTTAACAGCGAACAACGTTTGAAATTCCCAGAATACCGTGCTCCAGGCTCTGATAAATGGCAACGTCTAACATGGGACGAAGCCTTTAGCCGTATCGCTAAACTTATGAAACAGGACCGTGATGAAAACCTTATTCAGAAAAATGAACAAGGCACTACGGTTAACCGCTGGCTAACAACAGGCATGCTTTGTGCCTCAGCGGAAAGTAATGAAAATGGTTGGTTAACACAGAAATTTGCCCGTGGTTTGGGTATGGTTCCTGTAGACACTCAAGCGCGTATTTGACACGGTCCAACGGTAGCAAGTCTTGCTCCAACATTTGGCCGCGGCGCGATGACCAACAACTGGGTTGATATTAAAAATGCCGACCTTATTCTTGTTATGGGCGGTAACGCAGCAGAAGCACACCCTGTAGGCTTCCGCTGGGCGATTGAAGCTCAAAAGACCAATAACGCTGAAATTATCGTGGTTGATCCACGCTTCACGCGTACAGCAGCAGTGGCTGATCACTATGCACCGATCCGTTCGGGTGCTGATATTGCTTTCCTTTTAGGTGCTATTCGTTACCTAATGGCAAGCAGTCAAGTGAATCATGAGTATGTAAAAGCATACACCAACGCTAGCTTTATTGTGCGTGATGACTATGCATTCCACGATGGTCTATTCTCTGGCTATGATGCTGAGAAACGTCAGTATGATCGTAGCAGCTGGTTCTACCAACTTGACGATCAAGGCTATGCATTAAAGGATGAATCACTACAACATCCTCGTTGTGTATGGAACTTACTTAAAGATCACGTATCTCGCTACACGCCTGATGTTGTTGCTAATATTACTGGCACACCGATTGATATGTTTGATCACGTCTGTAAAGCACTGGGTAGTACTGCGGCGGATAACCGCGTTGCCACTATCTTGTATGCGACAGGCTGGACTCAGCACTCTAAAGGCGCTGAAAACATCCGTTGTATGGCAATGATCCAATTACTATTAGGTAATATGGGCATGGCTGGCGGCGGTGTTAATGCTTTGCGTGGTCACTCTAATATTCAAGGTATTACTGACCTTGGTTTATTAGCACAAAGCCTACCGGGTTACTTAAAACTACCTTCAGACAAAGATGTTGATTTAGCTGCTCACCTTAAGCACCACACCCCAGTGGCACTTGAAGCAGATCAAACCAACTACTGGCAGCATTACCCAGCATTCTTCGTGTCATTACTGAAGTCTTTCTACGGCAAAAGTGCAACAGCTGAGAATAACTTTGGCTACGATATGATGCCGAAGTGGGATCAAGGCTACGACATGTTGCGCGTGTTCGAAATGATGAACAAAGGCGAAATGAATGGCTATATCTGTCAAGGTTTCAACCCTGTTGCATCAATGTCTAACAAGCAAAAAACATTGGATGCTTTATCTAAGTTGAAATACTTAGTGGTTGTTGATCCGCTTGCAACTGAAACCTCTACGTTCTGGCAAAATAAACCTAACGTTAATGAAGTTGATACTGCAAGCATTGACACTGAAGTGTTCCGTTTACCTTGTGCATGTTTCGCTGAAGAAGATGGCACTATCGTAAGTTCAGCGCGCTGGTTACAGTGGCACTGGAAAGCTGCTGATATGCCAGGAGAAGCAAAAGGTGATGCTGAGATTCTAGCGGGTATCTTCTTGAAGATGCGCGATATGTATCAACAAGAAGGCGGTACATACCCTGATCCTATCTTATCTCTTGATTGGAATTATGCGATCCCTGCGGCGCCAAATACCAAAGAGCTAGCACAAGAACTTAATGGTAAAGATGCTAACGGTAAGCAACTATCAAGTTTTAGTAAACTAAAAGCGGATGGTTCAACCAATGCGGCTTGTTGGTTATACACCGGTAGTTGGACTGAAGCGGGCAACCAAACTGCACGTCGTGATAACAGCGATCCTTCTGGTTTAGGTATTGCACCAAACTGGGCATGGTCTTGGCCGGCTAACCGTCGTGTATTGTACAACCGTGCATCAACACGTCCTGACGGTACGCCATGGAATAAAGCGCGTATGTTAGTGGAATGGAACGGTAACAAATGGGTTGGCCCAGATGTACCTGACTTTAACGCTAAATTGCCACCATCAAGTAATGCGGGTCCATTTATCATGCAACCTGAAGGCGTAGGCCGTTTGTTTGCACTTGATAAAATGGCTGAAGGTCCGTTCCCTGAGCATTACGAACCATTTGAAACACCGATTGGCACGAATCCATTACATAAAAATGTGGTTTCAAACCCAGCGGCACGTTTATTCAAAGATGATGCAGCGCAATTAGGTACTAAAGCGGATTATCCATTTGTGGGTACCACTTACCGCCTGACTGAACACTTCCATACTTGGACCAGTCACTCTCATTTCAACGCGGTATTACAACCAGAACAATTTGTTGAAATTGGTGAAGGTTTAGCGAAAGAGCGTGGTATTAACAATGCTGATATGGTGCGTGTAACTTCTAAGCGTGGCGCTATTGTCGCTAAAGCTTATGTATCTAAGCGTATTACACCACTGCATGTTAACGGCCAAGCAGTTCACACAGTCGGTATTCCTATTCACTGGGGCTACGAAGGCGATACTAAGCCGGGTTACCTTGCGAATACGTTATCGCCATGTGTGGGTGACGCTAACTCACAAACACCGGAATACAAAGCATTTTTGGTTAACGTAGAGAAGGTGAAGTAAGCCATGGGTATGGAATCACAGAATATCATTCGTAGTTCTGCTACATCGTCGCTTACTCCATCACCTGATGCGCGTGAACGTCAAATTCAAGTAACTAAATTAATTGATGTTACTTGCTGTACGGGCTGTAAAGGCTGTATGGATGCGTGTAGCGAGTGGAATAATTTACGCGGTAAAGTAGGCACCTTTGAAGGTTCTTACCAAAATCCGCCCAATACCACAGCTGAAACGTGGACCACTATTCACTTCAAAGAAATTGAAGAAGATAACAAGTTTAAGTGGTTATTTAGTAAACACAGTTGCATGCACTGTTCTGATCCTGGCTGCTTAAAAGCATGTCCAGAACCCGGTGCTATCGTGCAATATGAAAACGGTGTTGTCGATTTCAACTCGGAAAAATGTGTTGGTTGCGGTTACTGTATCGCTGGCTGCCCATTTGATATTCCGCGAATGAACCCCGTTGATAACCGTGTTTACAAATGTACGTTATGCCTTGATCGCCTTCAGGCAGGTCAAGTGCCATCGTGTGCAAAAACCTGTCCAACAGGTGCATTACGTTTTGGTCCTCGTGAAGAAATTCTTGAGTATGCCAATCAACGTGTTGCTGCACTGCAAGCTAAAGGCCATAAAAAAGCCGGCATCTACAACCCACAAGGCGTGGGCGGTACGCATGTAATTTATGTTCTACACGATATCACTGATCCTGAGCGTTATGATCTGCCAAAAGATCCTAAAATCAGCGAAACAGTGAAGTTATGGAAAGATGATCTTAAGCCACTTGCCGCTGCTGGTTTAGTCGGTACTTTGGCTCTTGCTGCTATTCACCGTGTAACAGTGGGTCGTAGTCGTGTGGCTGAAGATGAAGGAGATGAGAAATGAGTTTGAATAAAACAATTTTACGTCATAAACCTTTAGATCGTGTTGTGCACTGGACAGTCGCATTAACAGGTATCTGGACTTTATTGTCTGGCTTATCTTTTATGTTTGCGCCACTGCACTTCCTTAGCTATGTCTATGGTTCACCACAGCTTGCGCGTATTTTGCATCCGTTTGGTGCGATTGTGATGACTGTAGGCTTATGCTTCTTAGTCTGTCGTTATTGGAGTCATAACCACTTTGAAAAAGGTGATCTCCAATGGATGTTAAAAGTTAAAGATGTTTTAACTGAGAACGAAGAAAACGTACCAGAAGCGGGTCAATACAACGCAGGGCAGAAAATGCTCCTACGTCAATTTATTGCCTGTGCCGTATTGTTGCTAGTAACGGGTCTCATTGCATGGCGTGCTTACTTTTCAGCTTACTTCAGCATTGATGTTGTACGTATTGCCTTAATTGTTCACTCACTCGCTGCCCTTGTATTTGCTTTAAGCTTAATTGTCCATGTTTACATGGCGTATTGGGTAAAAGGCTCAATCGATGGCATGTTAGAAGGTAAAGTTTCTCCAGCTTGGGCAAAGAAACATCACCCACGTTGGTTCCGTTCGCTAACTAGCAACAAAAACCAACACTAACAACAAGCTCTAGAACGGATAATCCTTGATGTTTATCCGCTCTTTATTTCTATACCAACCGAGGTTTACCGAGGTTGGTATTCTTATAATTGGATACTTGCATGAGCGTTAAAATTTTAGATAAAAACACCATCGTTAAGCAAAAAAGTGATGGCTTTAATCCGTTAATCATTGGTAACCCTGCAACCATTTTTCATGCCCGCGCCGCACGTTTACGTCAGTTGGCACAAGATTCTTTTATGGCAGATTATCTATTACTAGCGGGTCAAATAGTGCAGCAACAAGTGCATTTAGTTGAAACGTTTAATAGCGCCGTACAACAACAATTACAAACAGAAACGCTAACATGGCCGATTAAAATAGACAGCACTTGGCAAGCAATTTTAGACCCCATGCTAACCCAGTTAACCTCTGCATTACGTTCGATTGCAAGTGATGATATCGTTAAAGTTATCGATAGCATTAGCCAAATAGATCAACAAACATTACAGCATTACTTTCATGCCCTGCAACAAAACCAACCGGAACGTGTTCCTGCTGATATTGCGATTATTCTTTGGGGTTGTATCAATACGCTAATGAGCTTAATTGTCACTAATACCCAATTAGAGTGGCAACCAGAAGCCAATGCCAAACAATCACATTGCCCTCTTTGCGGTGGCGCTCCTGCGGCAAGTTTAATTCAAGGCAGTGGTCATCGTTACTTACATTGCAGTCAATGTGAAGCAGAGTGGCATCGACTACGTGCTGAATGCACTCAATGTGGTGACGGCGAGAATATTCAACTGCAAAGTGAATCACTAGAAGACAGTGTTCGTGCTGAAACTTGTAGTCATTGCCAAAGTTACTTAAAGATGTTGGTGCTTGAAAAGAACCCTCAGTTAGATCCCATTGCTGATGATCTCGCCACACTGGTACTTGATCAAAAATTAAGCCAAATGGAATTATATCGCAGCGGCTTCAACCCTTTTTTATTACCTCTTGCTCAATAACTATCGTCGAGTAACGTTATGATTATTGCTACAGCTGGCCATGTCGATCATGGTAAAACCAAACTGTTACACGCCCTGACTGGGATCAATGCCGATCGACTGCCAGAAGAGCAACAACGGGGACTCACGATTGATTTAGGCTACGCATTTATGCCGTATCACTCAACAAAATCTAACCACCAACAACGGTTAGGTTTTATTGATGTGCCAGGCCATGAAAAATTTCTCTCCAATATGCTAGCTGGCGTAGGCACCGCCCATCACGCAATGCTGATTGTTGCGGGTGATGAAGGCATGATGCCGCAAAGCTACGAGCATCTCACTATTTTACGCTTATTGGCAATGGATAGTTTAACGGTGGTGATCACTAAATCTGATCTCACCAGCCTTGAGCAACAACAGCAACTCGAAGCAACATTACACCAATTATTGCTTCAATATGGCTTTACTCAATCAACTATTTTTCATTGTTCGGCGCATACAAATGACGGTATTAATGAACTCAAACAACACCTGATTGATCTTGCGGATAATGAACAGCAATATGATAACACCCTCAATTTTAAGCTTGCTATCGATCGCGCCTTTCACGTTAAAGGTTCAGGATTAGTTGTTACTGGCACCGCATTAAATGGTCATATCAATGTTGGTGATAGCTTGTGTTTAGTGAGCCATAATCAGCTTAAAAAAGGCCATAGCCAACCGCAAATTGTACGAATCAAATCTATTCATGCACAGGGACAGGCAACGGAATCTGCGACGGCAAACCAACGGGTTGCGCTCAATATTAGTGGTGACATTGATAAAGCAAACTTAAACCGTGGCGACTGGTTATTACAGGTAGCACCCAAGCAAATAATTAAACGGATCACGGTAAAATTAACCGCTAACCATCTAATTAAGCATTGGCAAAATAGTCAAATTTTCCATGCTGCCACCCATACCACAGGCCATATTGCATTATTAGAAGATAAGCAATTAGCACCAAATGATAGCGCGGTTGCTGAAATAACCTTTGATACGCCATTGTGTTTAACCGAGCAAGATCGCTTATTACTCCGTGATCCCGCCCAAAAAATAAACCTCGGCAGTGCCGTTGTTATTGATCTATTACCGCCAAATAGAGGCAAACGTGCTCCGCAACGACTTGAATACCTCAATCAACGAGCAGCCTTACATTCACTCCCTGACATCATTGCATTTAAGCTTCAACATGCACCACAGTCACAGCAACAATTGCTTGAACAACATCAGTGCCAAATCAGTGTTCTTAACCAACTCGTGACCGCTGATAGCAGCATAAAACAATACGGTGATTACCTGTGTTTTGACAGCTATCAACAAGCATTACAACAGCATATTATCGCCACACTAGAGCAATATCATCAGCAAGCACAAGACACCCTTGGTATAGGTAAAGATCGGCTATACCGTATGACTGCACTTAATCAACCTCAAGTAATTTTTAATGCAATTATCAACCAATTGCTAAACCAACAGCTGTTAGCAAATACCCGTGGCTGGCTGCATTTAGCGGCGCATCAATTACAATTAACACCGTCTGAACTACAATGCTGGCATCAAATAGAACAATTGATGGCAACCCATCCTCAGCCTTGGTGGGTACGCGATCTTGCCTTTGAAATGGGTGAGAATGAAGACAACTTACGCAAACTCAGTTATAAACTAGCGCAATTAAGTTATATTGCTGCGATAGTGAAAGATCGCTATGTCAGTCATCAATATCTAGTACAAATGGCAACCGCAGTACGCCAACATACGACTCAACATCAGAAGTTAGAAACGGCTGAATTTAGAGACATTAGTCAGTTAGGGCGTAAGGTTGCAATTCAATTATTAGAGTATTTTGATAAGATTGGATTTACTAAGCGTAAATTTAATTATCGCGAATTAAAAGATCAGGATTTATTACAAGAATAGGAATACAGCGAAGAAAGTGGCGGAAGAACATAGGAGTCGAACCTACCCAGGACTGCTGGCAGCCCTACCCGGATTTGAAATCCGGACGCATCACCGGATACGACGTTCTTCCTTCATTTTGAGATTATATTTTATTGCTTAAAGGTATAATTCGCAACCGCTATCTACATTCAATGATGATAGCGGTTTCTTTTATAGATCATATGATTAAATAAACATCTATTTCATCTGCTGATCAAGATTAAGAATCGTCAATGCATTACTAACACTAGTTGCAAGTACATCAACTACTCCCGAGCGCAACGCCCCCAATAAAGCCAGTGCCTTACTGTTTTCAGCTGCAGTCACCACCACCGTTGGAATATGACGCAATTCATCCATGGTTAAACCAATCACTCGATCGCTCATCATGGTATCAGCTTGCTGACCTTGGCTATCAAAAAAATCATAGCCTGCAATATCGCCCACGACCCCTTTTCGAATGCGTGCTTCGACTATTTCTTGAGGCGTGAACCAACCTAATTTAACCATGTGGCTATTTTCATTCATATCACCCACGCCAACTAACGCCACATCAGCGCGACGAGCACGATCTAAGGTTTCTTTGACCGTACCATTTTTCATGAAGGCTTCTTTAACAATAATGTCTTCCACATAAGCCGGCGCATAAAGAGTTTCGCTGATACCATCATATTTTTTTGCCAGCTGACGGCAAATATGATCGGCATTAATCGCATTACCAGAACGATGCGTACCACCAATTCCACACACAAAACGACAATTACGATGTGGCACCACCCCAACATGATTCGCAATTGAAGCAATGTTACGGCCTTGCCCAACCGCCACCACCATATCATCAGATAATGTTGCTGCCAGATAGCCAGAAACCAAGCTCGCGACCTGTTGGCGTTGAGTTTCATCATCAGGTTGATCAAGTGCAATCAACGCTCGCTTCAACTTAAACCGTTCAATCAACTGTTGTTCAAGCTTTTCACTAAAGACAGGGTGATATTTAACCGTAATTTCAACCACACCTTCTTCTCGTGCGCGACGGAGTAAACGGCCAATTTTAGCGCGAGACATACCAAAACGTTGTGATATCTCTTCTTGCGTAGCACCTTCTTGATAGTAAGCAATAGCAATTTCAGTTAGTTGATCACTCTCCGCATGATTATTATCGTTATTCAAACTGCTCATCACTATGCCCTTTAGGTACTGATAATTAACTATAAAACACCATTCTAACACTACCGTATAAAATTTCGTAATTACTCACTGAATAACAAACAACAGCACACTTATCAAAAAAAATTTTATTTAATTTAATCAAAATGTTATCCAGAAAAATCAATATTTATAACCAAAAATTAACATTTCGTTAATACATCACATGTGATTAGTTTTTTTAATGTAAACTCACCAAATTCATAAACCAAAATGATACATGATAAATACCACTGTATTTAGTGCAACTTATCATAAAAACAAATCAACAATATTAGGATTATAATTTTGTGAGCAAACATTTAAATTGGGTCGATTATGCAAAAGGGCTTGGTATTATATTAGTCGTTTACGGACATATAAGTGAAGGTGTCTTCAATGCTGGTATGACAATGGATAGAAGCTTATATACAACTATAGATACTATGATTTATAGCTTTCATATGCCTCTTTTTTTCTTTTTATCTGGTTTATTTTTTACTTCATCTTTAACTAAAAGAGGCTTTAAAAATAGTATAATAAATAAATTTGATACTATATTTTATCCTTATATTATTTGGTCAATTCTACAAGGTATTATTGAAGCAACATTATCTAAATATACTAATGGTCATGTAACTTATACTGAAGTATTTAGTTTATTATGGGCACCAAGAGCACAGTTTTGGTTCCTTTATGTTCTATTTTTCACCTTTATCATTGCAAGCATTGTATTTGTAAAAAATAGAAACACTAAATTAATGATCTCAATGGTGTGCTTTTTTTCTCTGATTTATATCTTCCAAAGCCATCTACCATCTATACATGTTTTTACTTTATGTTATGTACATATGGTATTTTTCTTTATTGGCATACTTGTTATTCAATTGGATTTAATTAATAAAATCAATAATTTAAAATATTTTCTTTTAATCTCTCTTCTTTTTGTTATCAGCCAATATTGGTTTGTCATCATTGAAGGGTTAGGTCGTTTAGATAGAGGGCTGGATTCTTTTATTGTTGCAATTATTGCAATATCATTTGTTATCGTGTTATCAATGCAATTAGTTAAATTAAATATTCGATTATTAGCTTATATTGGTGAATCATCTCTTTATATTTATTTACTTCATGTTTTAATAGGAAGCGGTATACGGATTATTTTGCAAAAAGCATTTCATATTGAGTCAGCCTCTATTCAAATAATTGTAGGTTGTATCGGTGCAATTTTCTTATCATTAGTTTTTATTGAACTCACTAAAAAGTTTAATTTATCATTTTTATTTAAAGCACCATGGGAAAGTTCTAGACAATAAAAGAAGATCATAACTAACATATAAAAATAAAAAGGGATCAATATTGATTCCTTTTTATTATTGATGATAATCCCCTATCAGTTAATAACAACTTCATTTTTCAATAGTCAAATAACTTACCTACTACTTTGCATCTTTAATATTGTAACCGAGCATCACCCCAGCCCTTTATTATCATCACTAATCAAAACTAACTTAATGACTTAACATTCCCTACAATGAATACCTGCGAGGGTGATAGGGTGTCTACTATCCGCATATTATAGAGTTACACTTTCCGTTGGCGTCTTTGATACTCAAACTAACCCCGCGTCATTCCCTACAGTGAGGTTACGAACGAGATAGGGAATCTATTATCAACACGTTATAGAGTTATTATTTTAGCTGTTTTTTATTGGTCTCTTTAATACTTAAAATAGCTCACCAATAGCTCGTGCCTCCCTTTCAAGATGACGGATGGTAATCCACGCTATCATTACCATTTTCTACAGACGAAAAAAAACCTGAATCTTTCGATTCAGGTTTCTTAAATGAATGTGAAGTGGACGGGACTTGCCATAGCTAACATTACAACCAGAGCATCAGCGCACCACTTATCTCGATAAAATAATGGCGTGACTGGCCGCTAAGCTTCCTAATCGAAGTTGATTTATGACTTAATCCTCTGCCGTCATTCCCTACAGTGAGGTTACGAACGAGATAGGGAATCTATTATCAGCACGTTGTAGAGTTATTGTTTTCAATGCTATTTTAGCTAATTTTTTATCGGTATCTTTAATGCTCAAACACGTGATAAGTAGATCGCGGATAGCTCGTACCTCTCTTCCGAGATGACGGATAATAGCCCCGCTATTATCACCATTTTCTATAGACGAAAAAAAACCTGAATCGTTAGATTCAGGTTTCTTTAATAATGTGAAGTGGACGGGACTTGCCATAGCTAACATTACAACCAGAGCATCAGCGCGCCACTTATCTCTATAAAATAATGGCGTGACTGGCCGCTAAGCTTCCTAATCGAAGCTGATTTATGACTTAATCCTCTGCCGTCATTCCCTACAGTGAGGTTACGAACGAGATAGGGAATCTATTATCAGCACGTTGTAGAGTTATTGTTTTCAATGCTATTTTAGCTAATTTTTTATCGGTATCTTTAATGCTCAAACACGTGATGAGTAGATCGCGGATAGCTCGTACCTCTCTTCCGAGATGACGGATAATAGCCCCCGCTATTATCACCATTTTCTATAGACGAAAAAAAACCTGAATCTTTCGATTCAGGTTTCTTCAATAATGGCGGAGTGGACGGGACTCGAACCCGCGACCCCCGGCGTGACAGGCCGGTATTCTAACCAACTGAACTACCACTCCGCAGTGTCTATTCAGCATAAATGCAACTTGTTGTCTCTACCTTTATAAAAAGATAAAAACGAAATTGAAGCCTGGCGATGTCCTACTCTCACATGGGGAGACCCCACACTACCATCGGCGCTATTACGTTTCACTACTGAGTTCGGCATGGGATCAGGTGGGTCCATAACGCTATGGTCGCCAAGCAAATTCTGGTTTATTTATTGTCTTATGACAATAAATAGCAATCTGGGAAAATCTAACTAGTTGTTCTCAACACGCATTCAAGCGTTTGTAGAGTCCGTCTCTTCTCTTATGAGAAGGAAAACCCCTTGGGTGTTGTATGGTTAAGCCTCACGGGCAATTAGTATCAGTTAGCTCAATGCCTCGCAGCACTTACACACCTGACCTATCAACGTTGTAGTCTTCAACAACCCTTTAGAGACCTTAAAGGTCTAGGGATGACTCATCTTGAGGCTCGCTTCCCGCTTAGATGCTTTCAGCGGTTATCGATTCCGAACTTAGCTACCGGGCAATGCATCTGGCGATACAACCCGAACACCAGCGGTTCGTCCACTCCGGTCCTCTCGTACTAGGAGCAGCCCCTCTCAATCATCCAACGCCCACGGCAGATAGGGACCGAACTGTCTCACGACGTTCTAAACCCAGCTCGCGTACCACTTTAAATGGCGAACAGCCATACCCTTGGGACCGACTTCAGCCCCAGGATGTGATGAGCCGACATCGAGGTGCCAAACACCGCCGTCGATATGAACTCTTGGGCGGTATCAGCCTGTTATCCCCGGAGTACCTTTTATCCGTTGAGCGATGGCCCTTCCATTCAGAACCACCGGATCACTATGACCTGCTTTCGCACCTGCTCGAATTGTCATTCTCGCAGTCAAGCGGGCTTATGCCATTGCACTAACCTCACGATGTCCGACCGTGATTAGCCCACCTTCGTGCTCCTCCGTTACTCTTTGGGAGGAGACCGCCCCAGTCAAACTACCCACCAGGCACTGTCCGTAACCCCGATAAGGGGTC
>NZ_FUZI01000002.1 GCF_900166965.1 Photobacterium piscicola
ACCAACTTACACTCAACAATCTCGCTCAATCTAACTCTCCTACATCTACTTCACTTCTACACTAGTATCAATACACTACCCTTCCTGCTCTTCCTGCTCTTCATGCTCTTCCTGCTCTTCCTGCTCTTCCTGCTCTTCCTGCTCTTCCTGCTCTTCCTGCTCTTCCTGCTCTTCCTGCTCTTCCTGCTCTTCCTGCTCTTCCTGCTCTTCCTGCTCTTCCTGCTCTCGCATTATTAACAAAAAAAACGGATGCCAATGACTTTATCAGTCGGCATCCGTTTAATTTTATACTTTTAACTTATGAGATTAGCTTATGATTATGCTGCGGTTACTGCCGCTGGTGTATCTTCACCACGCATAACACGTGTTAGCTTAGGCGCAATAATCATAGTGAACAGAGCAATACCCGCAGTAGAGTAACCAATAATACCAAACACATGGCTATATAACATTAGTGTTTGATGCGGTTCAATAACGTTTGCAGGCGCTGCAGTTAGCGTCGCAACCCAACCAGCAACAACCGCAGCAGTTGCTGATGTTAGGAACCACATACCCATTGCAAAGCCCATCATACGTTGTGGTACAAGTTGAGCTACCATTGCTAAACCAAGACCAGATACGAATAACTCACCGATAGATTGGAATCCATAAGAAACAATAAGCCAGTTTGAATCAACAATACCATCGCTATTGGCAAAATGCGCACCAAGTACTAACACTAAGAATGACAAGCTACATAGCACCATGCCCAATGCAAATTTAAATGGCATAGAGAAACGATCGCCATATTTATTGTAAATCATCGCAAGTACTGGGCTGGCAATCATGATCCATAATGGATTAAGTGCTTGAAACTGTTCAGGCGCAACACTGATACCAAATAAGTCATGAGAAATATTATGGATAGCAAAAAAGTTCAGTGATGTCGGCATTTGGAAATAAAGAACAAAGAACACTACACCTTGTAGCATTAATATAAAGGCAACGAACATTTTTGCACGTTCAATACCTGATGTTGAGAATAGCTCTTTAAAGTACAAACCAACAATTGTACAACCAACAACAATTAAAATAGCATGTGCATAAAATAGGTGCTGTAATAATACTGAGCTAACAAAACTTAATACAATAGTACCGATAACAACGCCAAGGTAATATGTTTTGTTAACAGGCTTCATATCCGGCTTAGAACCGATAGTTTTAACAATATGACCACTAATAAAGAAGTTAATAAGAGTAATAACCAGGCCTGCAGCACTCACACCAAAAGCAAAGTCATAACCAAATCTCTCTGCGATCCATGGTGATAATAGCATTGAGAAAAACGAACCTAGGTTGATAGCCATATAGTACATTGTAAATGCACCATCCAGGCGGGGATCGTCTTTACCATAAACTTTTGCTAGTAAACTTGAAGGGTTTGCCTTAAATAAGCCATTACCCATGGTAATAAAGCCCATTGCTATATAGATAAGATCTGAACCACCATAACCACTGGTTGCAGATAAACCTAATAAAGCATAACCAACAACAAGCACCATCGCGCCTAATCTGATGGTTCTTTTTGTTCCGAGAACTTTATCCCCTACCCAGCCACCGATAGCAACAGAGCCATAAACTAATGCAGAAAAGGCACCAAATAAAGTAAAAGAAGCAGTTTCTGACATGCCAAGAATTTTAACCATATAAACAGTTAAAATTGCTTGCATACCGTAGAAACCAAAACGTTCCCAGAATTCAATTGAAAATATCAAATAGAACGGTTTTGGTTGTTTAAATACGTTCCCGTCAGACATATGCTGTTTCCTTGAAAGGTTTCAGGTAAAACTAATCTAAACACGTATATTTCTTAGTGTTATTTCGCCCCAATGTGAAATAACAAGAATAATGACGCTATACCGTTTTATTAGTAATGAATATAAAATAAAAAGCAGCTACAGATTATAGTTATGCATTTTCTTACATTAAGACTGAAATAAAACAATAAATAAAGACACCGAAAATGGAATATTAAATACCACCAATATGTTATTTTTATTAATTTCTTTGTAAACATACAATTACAGCATTAAAACATCGTTCGAATATTAATTTAATATATTATCATTTATTTAAATACAATTATTACAAATAACAATGATTATCATTTCCATTTAAGGTAATAGAAATAGACTCTTTTATAATCTTTTTTATCTCTTCCTATACTATTATTTAAAAACGAGAATATAGGTCATATTGTTAGATTAATTGCGTTACTTATTTTTACTCTTATTAAGTTTTACTCAATATAAATATTCAATATGAAGAATAAGGTAAGTATTATGCGAACTACATTATCACGGCGTCGTTTTATGCAATTTACTGCAAGTGGTATTATTGGATTAACCATGGGGAATAAATTTCTTATACGCCCAGCATATGCGGCGGATCTTCCTCATCTAGAAGAAAGTAACCCACAAGCTGTCGCACTAAAATATGTAAATCAATCGACGGTCAAGAACCAGCAATGCAAAAACTGCTTATTAATTCGCAATGGTATCAATAATAATCACTGGCAGCCTTGTGCTCTATTCCCAGGTAAAGCAGTCAATATCAATGGTTGGTGTTCAGCTTATGCACCCAAACCCGCATAAGTATTATTTCCCGTTATCATTTAAAAATGCCTGCGTCATAGCGCAGGCATTTTTATATTATTACCGTTATTCGTTTAGCGGTAACAACGCTCACCCCAACGCGCTAATCCCGCCGTTACAGAACCAAAGTAGCTCCCGCTTACGATAGGAATATTCGGTAACTGTTGCTCTATGCATTGGCGTAAAATAGGTGAACGTGCAGTACCACCGGTCATGAAGATAGCATCAGGCTTAATTTGACTTTGAGCCATCGCTTCAATGACAAGCTCTCGCATTTTCTCTTTCGGTGTTTCAATTGCTTCTGCTAACTGCTGTGCTGAAATATCCACATGAAATAAATCTTGCATCAATGCCATATTCACCGTGTGGTGAGCTTGGCTCGATAGTGCAATTTTCGCCTCTTCTGCATGGCGAATAATCTGATAACCAAGTGTCTCATGATACACATGAATCAATCGTGACAATAATTGTGGATCAGCTGCATCGTGACGCAACTTTTCTAGCGCACGTAAATTAGCATCACCGTAAAATTCAGTCTGTGCTGCAACATTATTAATCGCAATCGGGTTCCAAAACTGATTAAACGGCATATCAATACCACGTACCGTTTTGCTGCCTAAACCAAATTGAGGCATAAGTTGTTTAAACGCTAAATGGATATCAAGATCATTACCACCAATACGTTGACCACTATGCGCCAATAAACTTGAACTACGATCGGTTAAATGACGAAAACTAGGTCCCATCTGAATTAATGAGCAGTCAGTTGTACCACCACCGATATCAACCACCAGCACAGTTTTATCTGCGGTTAAGGTTGATTCATACTCAAGCCCAGCAGCAACAGGTTCAAATTGAAAGCACACATTTTTAAAGCCAGCTCGTTTTGCAGCCTGAGATAAAATCCCTTCTGCTTGTTGGTTAGCATTTTCGCCACCAATCCCTTGAAAGTTTACCGGACGTCCAATAACGGTACTGGTGATATCTTGTTGTAAACTTTGCTCGGCCGTACGTTTAATGTTGACCATCATTGCGCAAACAAGATCTTCAAAAAAACTAATTTGACCATCACGTAAGCCATTGGCACCCAAAAATGATTTTGGTGATTTTACATAATAGACTTCTTCGGGATCATCAAGATAAAGATCAAGTGCAGCCTGTCCAAACTGTACATCGCCAGCAACAACCTCAATATCTTCTTCTCGATTAAAAGCCATTGCGCGACGTAAAACTTGCTCACCAACACTGTTTGATGGTGAAACCCCCATAAAGCGATACAGATATTCAGACACAGCTTCTCGTGTCGGTGCACATAAGGTCGACGGAATATATTGATTATTGTTCTCTAACGGTAAAAGTTTAGGCTTACTATCTTCCATCACTGCAACCGAACAATTCGCGGTTCCATAATCAAATCCAATGTACATCGATTAACACTCACATGCGGCAAAAAAGCCGCTAATAATAGCTGATTATAAGGCGCAACACACGGAGATATTCACGCTTAATATTAGATAACCTCTCGGCACCTATAAACGTTTAACATTCGTACACAAATCAATTAAGTGGCACATTTTTTATGAGTTTTTATCATTTTATCGATGCATTTATCATAAATTATCGACATAATGGAATAATTCTTATTTATAAAAGTACCGAAACATGAAACGTATTTATCAAGCTTTTTTTGTTCTACTCTTTACTGTTTTTGCATTATCTGGCTGTTCTGATTCAAAAACACCACAAGAAGGTGATCAGTACTCAGTGATCCCAACACCTATGCCTGAAATGAAGGGCATCACCGAAATTTTTTCTCTTTCTTGCGGTCATTGCCGTAAAATGGAAAGCATTCTTCCAGAAATCAAAAAATTAACGAATAGCAATATTAAGCAAGTTCACGTTATTTTTAATGAAAGCGCTCAAAAAGCCGCCTTCATCTTCTATGCCGCAATGGTACAAACAGATAACAACCCAAGCCACGCATTAGTTGAGCAATTATTTGCGTTTGTGCAAGACTCACCAAAAGACATGACAGCAGATCAACGTAAAGCTGCTATTGATAAGATCTTCCATGATAACAAACTAAAAAGCCCTTATGAGTTAACAGAAGCTCAACAAAAAGAAGTCTTTAAGATGTTCCAACAGTCAGAAGATATTGTCCGTAATGCAGCGCTAGAGTCAGTACCTGCCTTCCTAATCAATGGCAAATATCTTGTAAATACCAGTGCTCATAAGAACCTACAAGATTTAGCAAACACCATTGATTATCTAAAGAACAAACAATAATCATTTAAATATTGTGTTATAAATACCTGCCATTGGCAGGTATTTTTTTATTCAAAAACAGAAGAATAACGAATAAAAACAGTGTGAAGTCATAAACCACTTACCCTAAGATTAATAATCTCGCCATCAATATTTTTTAAATATCACTCCATCATTCTATTTGCAGTTAATTCTTCATACCCCACCCCATTTTCATAAAAAAGCTATAACATTCACCCTTAATTTGTCGTACAAATATAGGTGCTTATTATAATAGGTATAAATGGATTTTTAACATTAACAAGGAGGTGCTTGTTATGAGTGATATTGCTTTATCTATCAGTATATTATCACTGGTAGCCGTACTCGGTTTATGGATGGGAAACTGGCGCATTAAAGGCGTTGGTCTAGGTATTGGTGGCGTATTATTTGGCGGAATTATTGTCGGACATTATACCGAAACAATGGGCATCACTTTAAATGCACATACTTTACATTTTATTCAAGAATTTGGTTTGATTTTATTTGTCTACACTATTGGTATTCAAGTTGGACCTGGCTTTTTTGCATCTTTACGTAGTTCTGGTTTAAAACTCAATGGTTTTGCAGCACTGGTCGTATTATTAGGTTGTGTCGTCGCAATCATGCTTTATATTGTTTTTGATGTACCACTCCCCATTTTATTGGGTATCTATTCTGGCGCTGTCACAAATACGCCAGCATTAGGTGCAGGACAACAAATTCTATCAGAGCTTGGTGTTTCTACTGATTTATTAGATATAACCGGTATGGGCTATGCCGTCGCTTATCCTTTTGGTATTTGTGGCATCCTCATCACAATGTGGCTATTACGATTAATATTTAAAGTTAATATTGATAAAGAAGCAATGGTTTACAACTCTAACAGTGGTGACAAAAAAGAAGGCTTACAAACGCTCAACGTTGCCGTTCGCAATCCTAATTTAAATGGCCTTACCTTTGTTCAAATTCCAGCGATCACCGAAGGCGCTATTATTTGTTCACGCTTAAAACGAGGTAATCAACTGTCGATACCTAAAGAATCAACCACGATTGAACTCAACGATGTATTACATTTAGTGGGTACAAAAGTGGCTCTTGAGAAAGCACGATTAGTGATTGGTGATATTGTTGATATCTCCCTTTCAACAAAAGGTACTGATTTACAAGTTGAACGTTTAGTGGTCACGAATGAAATTGTATTAGGCAAAAAAATTCGTGAATTGGAATTAAAAGAAAAATATGATGTGGTGATTTCTCGGCTTAACCGAGCCGGTGTTGAATTGGTGCCTAATAGCCAAACATCACTCCAATTTGGTGATATTCTTAACCTTGTTGGTAGTAAAGATGCTATTGCTGCCGTAAGCGGCATGGTGGGTAATGCCGAACAAAAACTCCAACACGTACAAATGCTACCTATCTTTATTGGTATCGGCTTAGGTATCTTATTAGGTTCAATTCCTTTGTATCTGCCAGGGTTTCCTGCCGCACTCAAGCTTGGTCTTGCCGGTGGTCCTTTAATTGTTGCCTTAATACTGGCTCGTATTGGTAGCATTGGTAAACTTTATTGGTTTATGCCACCTAGCGCTAACTTAGCATTACGTGAAATAGGGATTGTCTTATTCTTGGCTGTAGTGGGATTAAAATCAGGCAGTGGTTTCATTGACACTTTGGTCAATGGAGATGGTTTTAGTTGGATGGCTTATGGTGCCTTAATCACTTTCATTCCTTTAATCATTACAGGCTGTATTGCGCGTATATTTGGTGAACTTAACTACCTTTCTATGTGTGGCATGTTAGCCGGATCAATGACAGATCCACCAGCACTAGCATTTGCAAATGGACTGCATCCTAGTAATGGTGCTGCGGCACTTTCTTATGCTACCGTTTATCCACTCGTTATGTGTTTACGTATTTTATCACCGCAAATACTGGCTATCCTACTCTGGATTGGATAACAAAAAAACAGCCATTATCGTTAGTATTCAGACGATAATGGCTGTTACTTATTCCAGAAAAAATCACATCATTAAATAACTTCAGTTAATCAATAAACACCAGACATGGCCTTCCATTATGATCTATTTTATCAATACTGGTTTTAAACACTGCTTGTAAACTCTCAACAGTCATAACCTGCTCAACACTACCAAACGCAACACATCGTCCCTGATCTAGCAACATCACATTATCCGCTTCACGTAAGGTTCGATTGAGATCATGATTCACCATAACAACCGTAATACCCTGCTGTGACATTTTTCGAACTAATTGATACATCGCCGCTTCTTGACCAATATCTAAAGCGGCAGCTGGTTCATCAAGCAATAACAGCGTTGCTTGGGGGTTAATCGTTGGCCAAACTTGTAAACATGCAGCGGCAAGTCGTACTCGTTGCCATTCACCACCAGATAATTGTTGAATATTGCGTGATAACTTATCTTGAATATCTAGACGCTGACATATTTCATCTAATGCCAGTTGCAATTGCGTCATGTCAACATTCTGCAAAGCAGAAACCGCCAAAGATAAATATTGAAATACAGGAATAGAAAAACTGGGTTTATCTTGTTGTGATAAATAACTGCGAACATGTGCTAACGATGGCAAATCATAATCCGCCAAATCAATATTCAGTAATTTAATACGACCACTATAATCAAATAATCCTGATAAAATAGAGAGTACTGTACTCTTACCACTACCATTAGGCCCTATAACATGCGTGATTTGCCCAGAATAAAGAGTTAATGACAACGGTAACAACCGTGGCACAAAAGCGATATTTTGAGCAGTTAAAACGATAGTCATTAATGTCGAGCTCGCGTCATTATCCAATTTTGTTGCCATAATTTAATCCAACTGCGAACGCATCAGCATCCAAATAAACACGGGTGCGCCTAGTGACGTTGTCACCACTCCAATAGGTAAATCTGCGTCAGCTAATAATACTCGTGATAAGGTGTCAGCTAATACTAATAATATGCCGCCACAAATAGCAGAAAGAGGCAGTAAATACCGATTTTCAGTACCAAACTGTAACCGTAATAAGTGCGGGACAACTAAACCAACAAACCCAATCACCCCAGCAAGTGCCACCGAACAGCCCACCAATAACGAGATCATCAAAATCAATAACCATCGAATACGTCTAACATCGACGCCTAATTGCCGCGCAGTCACATCACCCAGCATCATCACATCCAATGATTTACCTTGCATACAAAGCACGATCAATACTGGCACAATCACAAATAAGAGTGACAATTGCTCCCAACTCACACCACCGACACTGCCCATCAACCAATACATCAATTGGCGCATACTTAAATCATCACTGAAATAAAACGCCCATGTCACCACTGCCCCTGATAAAATACCAAGCGCAACGCCAATTAATAATAAGCGCGCCATTGAGATTTTTTGGCGACGTGAAAAGCCAACGAGAATAAGAGTAAACAATAACGCGCCAGCCATCGCTGCCATCATGGTAATAAAAGGCGTTGGTGTAATAGCGGTCACAAAAAGTAATAGCACTACGGCCAGACTGGCACCACCCGAAATACCTAACACACCAGGTTCTGCTAATGGATTACCTAATAATACTTGTAATACCGCCCCTGAACTTGCCAATGCCGCACCAACAATTAAGGCGGCTAATACGCGTGGTATTCGTAATTGTAATAATAATTGTTGCTCAAGTGCGCCATTCGGAGCCCACGGTAAAATCCAGACTTCACCAACAGCAACAGCAAACACACAAATAACCACTAACAGCAGCGACGACACAATCAAACAGGTACGCCATCGTCGTTGCTGTCGGGATAATAATTCATTTAACAACATCAATACTTATTACGCTCAAAAAATAAGGCTAAATACCATACATAGCCGATATTATAATGTAAATAAATAGAGGAAAAAGAGAAGCATTAAAGGTAGTTATAAATATGATGTGTTAGCTATAGCACAAACTCGCACTTGCTCATCAAAGATCAAATTCGCTTTCTTAACCATCAATACAGCTCGCTGTCCAAGGATCACATGTTGGTTAGGAAAAACAACCGCCTCACCACCAGTAGCTGCGCTATAAGTTTGATCGCCTTCAATTGCAAAATCATCGCCTTCTGCAAAAAAAGTAAAATTAGCGACATCATCGTTAAAGGTAAAAAAGAAATCATCGTGACGCTTAATAATAGTGCGACTGACTTGATACACCGCAACTTCACTGGTCCAAATAATAGGTAAAGCCGCACCAGTAATTAACTGCAGCATCGCATCTTTAAATGGTGCTAATAACGTAAAATCATTATGCCCAATCTTACCCACTCGTCCAAGTTCTACTGTAAGTGCTTGTGCACCATGATATTCAGCACTGTACCAAGCAAAAGTCGGTGACGGTGTATTAGACAACAATACCGCATCAAGTTTTGCATGGTGAATAAAACTAAACAATTTATTACTGCGCGTCTGTTTATCCGTATAAGGGCTAATAGCAAAGGTGTCGTGTTGTGAGGGGCGAATAGCACAATGCAAGTCAAGATGCCATCGTTCTGGCCTTATGGCAATAGAAGCACCATAGAAGCTGTTGATGGCTAATTGCAGCGCATTAGCAATGCAGCATTCATTATTTCGTTCAGGATTTCTTACTTGGAACAAACGATTCATATTTTCAGTCATGAAACGTTGCTGATAATTAACAGCCTCAGGATGAGCAATAATTAATAATAATCGGTGCATGGGTTGAATATGGCCAAGTAAGATACTAGAGGCAACTTGCTGAATAAGTTCTATTGGTGATGTCTCATCACCGTGGATACCAGAAGACAACACAATATCTTTTGCATCACTCGATAGCTCCCTTGGCGTGATCTGTAATACGCCACGGTACAACAATTGACAATGCAACCCAGAATCTAATGTCCATTCTTCTGCTATAAATGGTTGCGAGAAATCACACGTCGCATCAAGGAATCGCCCTCGTTTGATCTGCTCAATTAATGTCATTTCACTACCTCCATGTTCATTATGTTAAACAATCCTTCGTCTTATCTTTGCTCTCTCTTTCATCCTTATAATAACCACCACTACTATTCTAATTATTCAATGTCCCTTTCTCTCAATATAGCCCTCCCATCAACACAATCGCAAAAATAAGATAATAAAAAACCCAAGCAAAAATACATTTACTTGGGTTTCGGTTCGGATCAGCAAACTTGTGAAAGATTTATTTATTAACTTCTAAACTTTCGACACGTGCCTTCAGCTTCTGACCAGGACGGAATGTAACGACACGGCGTGCTGAGATAGGAATATCTTCCCCTGTTTTAGGGTTTCTTCCAGGTCTCTCATTTTTGTCACGCAAATCAAAATTACCAAAACCAGATAATTTAACTTGCTCACCATTTTCTAGAGCCTTCCTAACTTCTTCAAAGAAGACTTCCACCGTATCCTTGGCGTCCCGTTTGCTTAATCCAACATTTTCAAACAGGTTCTCAGCCAAATCGGCTTTTGTGAGCGCCATAGATAACTCCCTCAAGACTATGTTGAATAGATAGTGTCCATACCTACAATATAAAAAGTATGCCACTGTGAATAAGGTATATGTTAATTAGAGATGTAATTTTAAACATTCAAAACTACGGGACTATATTATCCCTCTCACTATTAACTAGACTCAGTCTAAGCCAACTCGCTGATTTTCGCCAACTTTTTTACGTTAACTTCATGTCAAATAACGCCATTTTAGTTGCTAAATTTTACTATAACAATGCATCTAGTTGATCTTGTTTTTATACTCAACAGTGCTAAATCACTAAAAAACTAAAGATATATAGTTAAAAACTCTAATTCATAACGCTCAAATAGAAAATATAACTATTTATCAAACTGTTATTATTTTTTAGATCTAGATCAAAAAAAAGCAGCCCCTAAAGGCTGCTTTTCGAAAACAAAGACTTAAATTTAATTATGATGTTTTTTTAATCACGAAGTGATGCATCAAATTTTTCAGCCAATGCATTAACAATACTTTCTACTGCTGCTGCAATATCAGCTTCTTCTAATGTACGTTCAGTTGATTGCAACGTTAACGCAATTGCAAGACTCTTCTGACCGTCATCAACACCTTTGCCAGTGTAAACGTCAAACAGATTAACTGCTCTTAATAACTCGCCACCGTTATCACGACATGCTGCAATAATATCATTTGCAGCTACATCATTATTAACAACAACAGCAATATCACGACGGTTAGCAGGGAACTTAGACAGTGCTACTGCTTCTGGTAAGTCACGCTTATTAATAGCATCCCACTCAACTTCAAACGCAATAGTACGGCCATTAAGACCAAACTTACGCTCAAGCTCAGGATGAACAGTACCAATAAAGCCAACTTCACGCTCAGTTTCAAGACCGGCATCAACAACAATTGCTGCTGTTTGGCCAGGGTGAAGTGCTGGGTGTTTAGCGGCTTTAAAGCTATAGCTATCTTTTGCTGTTAGCTCAAGAACGGCTTCTAAATCACCTTTAAGATCAAAGAAATCAACAGTGTTAGTTTCAATGTCCCAATGTTCATCACTACGTGTACCAGCAATAACACCTGCAAGCATCATATCTTGACGCATACCGTTTTCAGCATTTTGCTCAGGTACAAAACGTAAACCAGCTTCAAATAAACGCACACGTGGCTGTTGACGCTTTTGGTTGAATACTACTGTATTTAGTAGGCCAGTCCATAAGCTCAAACGCATTGCTGACATATCCGCAGAAATTGGGAATGGCAGAATCAATGGTTCAATTTCAGGCACGATAAGTTTTTGTTGCTCAGGCTCTACAAAGCTGTAAGTAATAGCTTCTTGGAAACCACGGCCAACAAGCAAATCACGTACACGTTTAAGCGGTAAATTCGCTTCTTTATGTAAGTTCATGCTAAGTGCAGCAACAGGCGATTGATTAGGGATATTGTTGTAGCCGAAAATACGACCCACTTCTTCCACTAAATCTTCTTCAATTGCCATGTCAAAACGCCATGCAGGTGCCGTTGCTTTCCAGCCAGCATCTGTTGTTTCAACATCACAGCCAAGACGCGTTAGGATTTCTACTACTTCTTCAGAAGCAATTGAATGGCCTAATAGACGATCTAATTTAGAACGACGTAGTTCAATTGTTGCAGCTTTAGGTAAATCAGCTTCTGATTCAGCTTCAACGATTGGTGCTACTTCACCACCACAAATTTCAACAAGAAGTGCAGTTGCGCGCTCCATTGCTTTCATTTGTAGTGTTGCATCAACACCACGCTCAAAGCGGTGAGAAGAATCAGTATGTAGACCGTAGCTACGAGCACGGCCACGGATCGCATCAGGTGCAAAGAATGCACACTCAAGTAGTACGTCTTTAGTCTCAGCATTAACGCCAGAGAATTGACCACCGAAAATACCCGCAATCGCTAGTGCTTGCTTGTTATCAGCAATCACTAGTGTATTGTCGTTTAATTCCGCTTCGTTGCCGTCAAGAAGAGTCAGCTTTTCGCCCTGCTCTGCCATACGAACCACAATACCACCATCAATCTTAGCAAGATCGAAAGCGTGCATTGGCTGACCCATTTCAAGCAATACGTAGTTAGTGATATCTACGATTGCATCAATTGAGCGAGTACCACAGCGACGTAGTTTTTCTTGCATCCATAATGGTGTTTCAGCTTGCGCATTAACATTACGAACAATACGGCCAAGGTAACGTGGACATGCAACAGGTGCTTTAACTTCGATTGAAATCGTATCAGCCGCTGTTGGTGCGATAATATCAAACTGAGGCTCAGTCACTTCAGCGCGGTTCAATACGCCAACTTCACGAGCAAGACCAGCAATGCTTAGACAGTCAGCACGGTTAGCCGTTAGGTCTACATCGATAGTAACATCGTCAAGACCTAGGAACTCACGGAAATCAGTACCAAGAACAGCGTCTGCTGCTAATTCCATGATGCCATCTGATTCAATATCAATACCAAGTTCTGTGAAAGAACAAAGCATACCGTGAGAAGGTTGACCACGTAGTTTTGCCTTCTTGATTTTGAAATCACCAGGCAGAACAGCACCAACAGTTGCAACTGCAACCTTGATACCTTGACGACAGTTAGATGCGCCACAAACGATATCTAGCAACTCTTCAGCGCCAATATCAACTTTTGTTACGCGTAGTTTGTCAGCGTCTGGGTGTGGAGCACACTCAACAACCTGACCTACTTTAACGCCAGTGAATTCACCAGCAACTGCTTCAATACCGTCAACTTCCAAACCAGCCATTGTGATTTGGTGAGCTAGTTCTTCGCTGTTTACTGCAGGACTAACCCACTCGCGTAGCCAAGATTCAGAGAATTTCATAGTTTTCTAGCCCCTAGTGCTTACTTGAACTGTTTAAGGAAACGTAAATCGTTCTCAAAGAACGCACGTAAATCGTTAACACCGTAACGAAGCATAGTTAGACGCTCAACGCCCATACCAAATGCAAAGCCTGAATACTTCTCAGGATCGATGTTAACTGAACGTAAAACATTAGGGTGTACCATGCCACAGCCTAGTACTTCTAACCATTTACCGTTCTTACCTTTTACATCAACTTCAGCTGAAGGCTCAGTAAATGGGAAGAATGAAGGACGGAAACGCACTTCAACTTCTTCTTCAAAGAAATTGCAAAGGAAATCGTGAAGAATACCTTTAAGTTGCGCAAAGTTTACGTTCTCATCAACTAACATACCTTCCACTTGGTGGAACATTGGTGTGTGAGTTTGATCGTAGTCATTACGGTAAACACGACCTGGTGCGATGAAACGGAATGGTGGTTTACCCGCTTCCATCGTACGGATCTGAACACCAGAAGTATGCGTACGTAGCATTAGATCTGGGTTAAAGAAGAACGTATCGTGATCAGTACGTGCAGGGTGATCTTCTGCAATGTTTAGTGCATCGAAGTTGTGGAAAGCATCTTCAATTTCAGGACCCGCTTCAGTTGTAAAACCAAGCTCACCAAAGAAACTTTCAATACGTTCAATGGTACGTGTCACTGGGTGAAGACCACCATTTTCAATACGGCGACCAGGTAAAGAAACATCAACAGTCTCAGCGGCAAGCTTTGCTTCAAGCTCTGCACGCTGTAGACCATCTTTACGCTCAACAAGTAATGTTTGTACTACTTGTTTCGCTTTATTAATTTCTTGACCAGCAGTGCGACGCTCTTCTGGTGGTAATTTACCTAGGGCTTGTAGTTGAAGAGTTAAATGACCCTTCTTGCCTAAGAATTGAACTCGAACTTCGTCCAGAGCGACTGATGAATCAGCCTGCTCAATAGCTGCCGTTGCGTTGGCAATAATCTCGTCTAGATGTTGCATCGTATCCTCATCCACCCACAGGTGGCGTCCTTAAGGGAGATATAAAATCGCATAACGATACATACTAAAGAAAGCAGCGTCTAAATCCAAATTGAATCGTAATAAAACAGTAAGTTTGGACGAAAAAAAAACGTCTTTGCCCATTAAAATATGAAATTGTACTTTTTAAGCACACTGAAAATAATTTGGATTGACTATAAAACAGATTTCGCACACCTATATTCCATTTTTCTCTCTTTCTAAAACAAGCCAAAAAAAGTAAATTTCAGCTATATTTAATTTGGAATAATTAGCATGAACACCCAATCTTTTTCAGCCTTAATTAAAATGAGCACTTTTGCATCCTTACTCTGCTTTGGGCTGGTGATCCTCGGTAATTATGGCATGTTCTCAAGTATGCCAATTGAAATGAAAGATAACCTAAGTAATCAAACACACATCGATTTCATTCATATAATCTACTATGTAGGGTTTAATTTCATGTTTGTTGGTTTTCTTGCTTATTTGTTAGTTGGCCTTAAACATTCAAAACAACAAATGAAAGCTTATTTAGCTCAACACCAATAAACATCCACATTCAATACTCCCTTTTCTAAGCCATAACAAACCACGTTATTATTAAATATAAAAATATGGTTTGTTATGCGACCCAACTCACCTACATTTCAGATATTTTTTATCAATTTTGTTTTAAAATTACTCTTTTCAGTGTAAGTTATGATCAAAATCAATGTTAGGACTTCATAATGAATACTCAAGATCTTGCCGCTCTATCTAAAATCTCAACTATCGCAGCGATTCTTTGTACTGCCCTATTACTGCTTGGTAATTATGGCTTAGCATCAGCAATGCCGATTGCGCCAGAAGACGGCTTTAATTTTATTAATCTTGTGTTCTTTATGGGTTTCAATACGTTATTTGTTACTTTCCTAGCGTTCTTACTGAAAACGCTAGCAACAGCAAACAAAAAGCGTAATCAACGTTATGCGCGTGCATAACCGCTAACCACTCGATTCTATTTTAAAAGCCAGTCATTCTGCTATATAAATGACTGGCTTTTTTATGTCTTGTATTTCTGCATACGCAAAATATGAGTTTCAATATGGTTATAAAACACCAGCCCCATTAGTAATAACAGGAACCACCAGTCATGGATATTGATGTGATCGCTATCAACGCAGATTTTGATGTGGAACTCTGCAAAATAATTAAGCAAGTCGGCGCTGAGTTTGGAGCGGTAGGTGAAGGGTTTGGTCCATCAGATGCTGAAGTGTTAAATATGAGCCACTTTTATCACGATGATGTCAGTAGTTTATATTTAGTGGCTTTGGTTGATGGCAAGCTTGTCGGTGGCTGCGGTATTGCTCCTTTCAATAACAGTAAAACAACATGTGAATTAAAAAAACTGTTTCTGTTACCCGATGGGCGCAAACTTGGATTAGGCAAAAAACTTTCCCTTCAATGTTTAACATACGCACAAACAAAAGGCTTTACAGAATGTTATCTCGATACACTATCGAGCATGCAATCTGCAATACGCTTATATGAAGCTCTAGGCTTTACTCACCTTGATATGCCATTAACAGGCACTCAACATGGCGGTTGTGACGTCTGGATGTTAAAACAGCTCTAGAAAAAAGAAATATTTGTTTAGCGAATAGAGAAGAAGAAGAAAAAATAACATCATATACGAAAAAAGGAGAGCCGAGGCTCTCCTTTTAACATAAAACTAGACTGATAAATTACAGTGCAGCTTTTGCCTTTTCCACAAGAACAGTGAAAGTAGCTTTGTCAAATACAGCGATATCAGAAAGGATCTTACGATCGATTTCGATAGACGCTTTCTTAAGACCGTTGATTAGACGGCTGTAAGACATACCATTTTGACGTGCAGCAGCGTTGATACGAGCAATCCAAAGTTGACGGAAAGTACGTTTCTTCTGACGACGGTCACGGTAAGCATATTGACCAGCTTTAGTAACAGCTTGGAAAGCTACGCGGTAAACACGTGAACGTGCACCGTAGTAACCTTTAGCTTGTTTAAGAACTTTCTTGTGACGTGCACGCGCTTGTACACCACGTTTTACGCGAGGCATAGGAGACTCCTAACTAAAATTAAAAAAAATATAAAACTAAAAACGATTAAGCGAACGGAAGCATACGAGCAACTGCAGCCACTTCACACTTAGGAAGGATTGCATTTGGACGAAGCTGACGTTTGTTCTTAGTAGTACGTTTAGTCAGGATGTGACGCTTAGTAGCGTGCTTAAACTTAAAGCCACCAGCTGTTTTTTTGAAGCGCTTAGCAGCGCCACGATTTGTTTTCATCTTTGGCATGAGATGATAACTCCGCATTGTTGATAGTTAATAATCATAGTAATAGGGCGAACAAAAAGCGCTACTTAAAGCAGCGCTTTTTAGCTACTTGAATGCCGTTATTACTTCTTCTTTGGGGCAAGCATCATGGTCATTTGACGACCTTCTACACGATTAGGGAAACTTTCACAGACCGCAATCTCTTCAAGTTCTGCCTTAATACGATTAAGAAGCTCAATACCAATGCCTTGGTGGGCCATTTCACGACCACGGAAACGTAGTGTGACTTTGCCCTTGTTGCCCTCTTCTAAAAAGCGACTCAGGTTGCGTAGTTTTACCTGATAATCGCCTTCGTCTGTACCAGGTCGGAATTTAACTTCCTTGATCTGGATTTGTTTCTGATTCTTCTTTTGCTCTTTAGCAGCCTTGCTCTTCTCGAACAAGTACTTACCATAGTCCATCACACGACAGACTGGTGGCTCGGCATTAGGGCTAATTTCAACTAGATCCACACCAGCATCAAGAGCAACATTCATTGCTTCTTCAATAGAAACAACACCGACTGATTCGCCGTCAAGGCCAGTTAGACGAACTTCACGTACGCCACGAATTTCTTCATTCAGACGATGCGCGTTTTGCTTAACTGGTGCTTGGGTTCTTTTTCCGCCTTTAATACCTTATTCCTCCACAACATTGAGCTTACGATTGCTGATTTCTTCTTGCATAAATGCAATTAATTCATCAATCTTAAATTTACCCAGATCTTTACCCTTGCGAGTACGAACTGCTACTACGCCTGCTTCGACTTCTTTGTCACCACAAACGAGCATAAAAGGCACTCGCTTCAAAGTATGTTCGCGGATTTTAAAGCCAATCTTCTCATTTCTCAAGTCCGCATTGACTCTAATTCCACTTTTTTTCAATTTTTCTACAATTTCTTGCACATATTCTGCTTGAGAGTCAGTAATATTCATCACTACAGCTTGTTGAGGCGCCAACCATGTTGGGAAGAAGCCTGCGTAATCTTCGATAAGAATACCGATGAAGCGCTCTAATGAACCAAGAATTGCACGGTGAATCATAACCGGTGTATGGCGTTCGTTGTCTTCACCTACATATGTAGCGCCTAAACGCTCAGGTAATGCGAAGTCAAGCTGAACAGTACCACACTGCCATGCGCGATCAAGGCAATCGTGAAGTGTAAACTCGATCTTAGGACCGTAGAATGCACCCTCACCTTCTTGAATTTCAAATGGAATATCCATTGATTCAAGCGCGGTAACTAAATCGGCTTCAGCTTTGTCCCACATTGCATCAGAACCTACACGCTTTTCTGGGCGAGTCGATAATTTAACAACAATGTTATCAAAACCAAATGTCTTGTAAGTATCATACACCATTTCGATGCAAGATGTAACTTCTTGTTGTACTTGTGCTTCTGTACAAAAAATATGCGCATCATCTTGGGTGAAACCACGAACACGCATAATACCGTGAAGTGAACCAGAAGGCTCATTACGGTGACAAGAACCAAACTCAGCCATACGTAACGGTAAATCACGGTATGACTTAAGGCCTTGGTTAAAGATCTGTACGTGACCAGGACAGTTCATTGGCTTAATTGCGTATTCACGGTTCTCAGAACTTGTAGTGAACATTGCCTCTGCATACTTATCCCAGTGACCAGAACGCTCCCAAAGCACACGGTCCATCATTAATGGACCTTTTACTTCTTGGTAATCATATTCGTTCAATTTTTCACGAACAAATACTTCTAGCTCACGGAAGATAGTCCAACCGTTATGGTGCCAGAATACCATACCTGGTGCTTCTTGCTGCATGTGGAATAGATCAAGTTGCTTACCAATCTTACGGTGATCACGCTTTGCCGCTTCTTCCAAACGCGTTAGGTGCGCTTTCAGGGCTTTCTTATCGTGGAATGCAGTACCGTAGATACGTTGAAGCATCTTATTGTCGCTATTACCACGCCAGTAAGCACCAGCAACACTTAATAGTTTGAAGTTTTGACAGAAACCCATGTGTGGTACGTGTGGACCACGACACATGTCAATGTATTCTTCATGATGGTAAAGACCTGGACGATCGTCACGAGCAACGTTTTCATCTAGGATTTCAATCTTGTACGTTTCGCCACGTGCATCAAACGCATCACGCGCTTCTTGCCAGCTTACGTTTTTCTTCACTACTTGATATTTAGTTTTTGCTAATTCAAGCATACGCTTTTCAATAACATCAAGATCTTCTTGTGTTAAAGATTGCTCTAGATCGATATCGTAGTAAAAACCATTGTCAATCGTCGGACCGATCGCCATTTTTGCTTCAGGGTACAATTGTTTAATTGCATGGCCTAGCAAGTGTGCACATGAGTGACGAACGATTTCAAGACCATCAACATCATCTTTTACTGTAATGATTTCTAGGCTCGCATCGTTTTCGATAAGATCACATGCGTCAACACGAACACCATCAACACGTCCTGCAATGGTTGCTTTCGCAAGACCAGGACCGATTGAAAGTGCAACGTCCATAGTTGATACAGCGTCATCGAATTGACGTTGACTACCGTCTGGAAGAGTAATAACTGGCATTTAAATATCCTTAAACAGTGGTGCCACACACCAAGTAGCACATGTTGAGTTAATAAAGCTTTTAAGAGAAGCTTTCTATTAATAAAAATGTTTTTACTTTGATGCCGCAATACAGAGCTACATGCTAAGGTAAAAACAGGGGGACACTATACAAACGGTAACAAGATATTGCAAAGGATCACCCTACTTTTTTATATTTTCTATTTTACTAAGGCGTAATTCACAACATATAACTTTTCGATACCAGGATAAATATCATTAATCACTGCTTTTAACTCAGGTAACGTCATATTTTCTTGTTGTGAATGAAAATCATTAAGATCATTAAATGCGATTGGCTCAACGGTTAAAATATTTAAGCGGCAAAACCAACGCCCCTCTTCATATGTCGATACATCAACCGTCGTACCTGGAACATAATAGCTTTCCGCTTCATCACGAATAGTGATTGTTTTTTTTCCTGACAAGATGTCACTTTCAAAACGTGAGAAAAATGTCATTTCCGTCGGGATTATAGTCGAGCTCATTATGGTGTCCTTTATTACCTAATAAATTTCGGCATAGAGTAACCGCTTATGTTCAAAAGTAAACGAGCAATAGCAAAGCGAAAGAAAATAAACATTAAATTAACAGCAACAATACTAAACCTTTAATATTAAAAATAATATATCCTTTAATTTCATCAACCTATCCTTTATTAAATTGTTAATTCATTAAAATAGCATCGACTTCACAGATATATCTAAATAAAATGGACTAAGATGTTGATAGACAAGTTTTATCTAGTCCAATTTAACGCGTGGAGGATGCTATGTGGCAGGCTATTTCTCACCAGTTGTCAGAAGTACTTGGTCGACCGTTCAAAATTAATGAACGTGAGGCTATTCAAGGCGGCGATGTTAACCAATGCTATTGTATTGGTGATGACGAGCAACGTTTTTTTGTTAAACTCAATGATAAAGAACAACTTGCTGTCTTTAAAACAGAAGCCGAAAGTTTACGTATCCTCAACGAAGCTAATTGTGTTCAAGTGCCACAATATTTTCACCTCGGTACATGCCGAGACAAATCCTTTCTTATTCTAAATTACCTTCCAACCAAAACCATTGATGACGACGCGGGTTATAAACTCGGCCAACAACTGGCTCAATTGCACTTATGGGGTGAGCAAGTTGAATTTGGATTTGATTTTGATAACTATATTGGTTTAACACCCCAGCCTAATAAATGGCGTCGTCGCTGGGATAAATTTTTTGCAGAACAACGTATTGAATGGCAATTACAACTATGTGAAGAAAAAGGCCTCCACTTTGGTGATATTGACACAATAACAGCCAATGTCGCTCAACGTCTAAGTAATCATCAGCCAAAACCATCATTACTCCACGGTGACCTATGGCATGGCAATACGGCATTAACCGTCTCTGGCCCGATCATCTTTGATCCTGCGACTTACTGGGGAGATCGTGAATGTGATGTTGCAATGACAGAGTTATTTGGCGGTTTTCCTGCTAGTTTCTATGAAGGCTATCAATCTGTTTATCCATTAGACGAAGGGTATCAAGATCGTAAAGATCTTTATAATCTTTATCATATTCTTAACCACTGTAATCTGTTCGGAGGAGAATATATGGGGCAAGCGCAACATATTATTGCCAACCTTATGTTATGGGACGAATAGCCACAGTGATTTAATTGATAGCACACCAGCACTGTTGCCACTCAGTGTTGGTGTACCATACCGAAGCAATTCACAACCTGAATAACTCGCCGCGAAGCTAATTCACCACAAGGTTCTATAATAATAAACAACAACACCACTAATCCAACACGATCTCTGATTACTTATAATAAGGATCTGTTATGAACAAATACTCAACACAAAACGTTAACTGTCCCCACTGTGGCCATACAATCAGTATTCCTCTTGATGCCAGTGCTGGTAGTCAAAATTTTTATGATGATTGTTCTATTTGCTGTAATCCTATTCACTTAACAATGGAAGTTGATGAACTGCATAAGACGATTAATCTGTTTGTTGATGCTGATGATGAACAAATATTTTAAAATACTTATTTTGTTGCCATTACACGTTCAACCGTATCCACAATTGCTTGTGTCTGCGGATCAATTTCAATATTAATCACATCATTTACAGTACGATTTTTAAGATTTGTTCGGTGTAATGTTTCAGGGATAAGATTGACATTAAAGCAATTATTTTCAACTTCACCTATCGTTAAACTGATACCATCAATACCAATATACCCTTTAGCAAATATGTATTTCATTAATTGCGTTGGGGCAGAAAACCATACTTGATGATTATTTTCAGAGATATTTACGCGACTGACTGTGGCTGTTGCCGAAATATGGCCAGACATCGCATGACCACCAATTTCATCACCAAACTTTGCGGCACGTTCAATATTGACATAATCCCCTTCCGTGAGCAGACCTAAATTAGTCACATTTAAAGTTTCTTGCATTAAATCAAACGAGACTAATTGTTGTTCAATATGAGTAACAGTCAAACAACAACCATTGTGTGCAACAGATGCACCTAAGGTTAATCCTTGCATTAAATTTTCTGGTAACCGAATAACATGGGTCTGGAAATTCATTTTTTTATGAATTTTCACTACCGGTGCAATGCCTTGTATAATTCCAGTAAACATATCCATCCTTATGTCTAATTAACTTAATTGACCTATTATTAAGATCTTGGATCACCCAAAGATATTCCATCTTAGAGTTTTCATGCGTTTAATTATGCAACAATTTCGTCGCTATTTTTTTTTGTCATTTTCTATTTTTTTACATTAAAGTGACACTCTACAATACGATAAGCGTATTACTTGTATGACAATAATACCGCACCAGTAAATAATACGTATTAAAGGTACACTATGACCGCTAACGCCTCATCTACAGTTTCACCGTCTTTACAACAACCACAACCTATTTTACGAATACTGCTTATCGGGTTGTTAGTAGTGTTATCTGGGTATTATATTTGGGTACTTTATAAAGCAATAACACCCAATGTCAGCCTTGCTTATAAGGCTTATTATATAAAAAATCAGACATTATATTGGCAACCAAAGCAACCAAATTTAGCATTAGCCTTACCGACGACATTAGAAACAACAAGTAATATTCCTAATTTATCTCGTGCAGGTTGGAACATTGATGCCAATAATAATATGCGTGAGCTTACTCAACAAGGCGGCTTATATTTCACATTACCCACAGCGCCTACGGCTAATGTTACGATTACATTTACCTTAGCAAAAGCACCGTTGCAGTTAAAACCGATAGCATTCACTTTTAACCATTATCAAGGTTCATTGTTACCGCAAGATCAAGGCAAAACCTTAACAGCGCAATTACCAAAGCAGCAATTTTTATCTTCGCCACAACAATTACAATCTTTGATATTAACTGTCCCAACACCATTACAAGTAACATCAATTAACTTAACACCAATTGATACCAACACATTATCACTGCCACATAACACTGGCTCTATTAATCAAAACATTGGGAACTTAAAATGAATCAGAAACCAAACCCGCTTGATTATCGTTTATCGCTTATTGTGCCAGTTTACAATGAAGAAGTGGCTATCGAACCCTTCTTACATGCTATTAATGACAAGCTAAGTAGTATTCGATCACACATAGATATTGTGTTTATTAATGACGGCAGTAAAGACAATACTCAGCATGTTATTGATAAAATGATAGAACAAGATTCAAGTATCTCATTAATTAATTTTGCCCGTAACTTTGGTAAAGAAGCAGCCATGACGGCGGGCTTAGATTATGTTCAAGGTGATGCTGCCGTTATTATGGATGTTGATTTACAAGATCCACCTGAAGTGATCCTTGAGTTTGTCGAATTATGGCTTACTGGTGACTATGACACTGTCTATGGTGTGCGGGTTGATCGCTCACAAGACACTTATACCAAGCGATTAACTGCTGGCGGCTTCTACCGTTTCTTCAACTTCTTATCGGCTGAAACAACACTACCTGAAAATGCGGGTGACTTTAGACTGATTAATCGCTGTGTAATTGAAACTGTTAAACAATTGCCAGAACGTAATCGTTTTATGAAAGGCTTACTTGCATGGTCATCTTTACGCGCTACAGGCGTTAATTTCCAACGCCCTGAACGTCTTGTTGGTGATACAAAATTTAATTATTGGAAATTATGGAATTTTGCCATGGATGGCATTACCAGTTTTACCGCATGGCCGTTACGTGTCTGGGGCTTTGTTGGTTTTGGTATCTCCTTTTTATCTTTCATCTTTTTAATGTATATCGTTATTAGCGCGTTATGTTTTGGTGTTCATACTCCAGGTTATGCTTCTACTATCTCTGTGGTGCTATTTTTAGGTGGAATCCAATTAATCTCATTAGGGGTTATCGGTGGATATGTCAGTCGTATCTATACTGAACTTAAGCATCGCCCAATTTATTTAGTTGAAGATGTGTACGGTAACTATAGAAAAAAAACTGCACCGTCAAAATCTAAACCATCCCTTTAACCTCGTTGAACAAGTCTAGCAACCATTATGAATGAATCATTTCTAAAACATTTTTGGCAGCTTAATCGTTTTGCCATTGTTGGATTATTAGCCACTGCCGTACATTTGTCAGTGGTACGGTTATACTTTTTCCAAATAGCACATCCATCTGAATATATCGCTAATATCTTCGGGTTTAGTATCGCTTTTTTAGTGTCCTATTTTGGTCATCGGCATTTTACCTTTGCTCAAAAAGGCTCTTTCTTTAAATTTTTAGCGGTGTCTTTATTTGGTTTTTTAATCAATAACATTATTTTGGTGACACTGTTACAAACAGCCCATATAAAAGGTTGGATTGCCGTCACTATTTCAACCTTATGTGTACCAATTATTACTTTTATTTTATCGAAATTCTGGGTCTTTAAATGAATCCCCTATCACTTACAGATATCCGTCTTACTCGTAAAGACTGGTTAAATCTGATCTTTGCTGTCATCGTTAGTCGTGTTGTGATCTACGCTCTTGGTCTTTGGGGCGTAAATATGTTCATGACAGGACATTATGCAGAACAACCATTATTACAAACCATATGTCGTTTTGACTGTGTATGGTTTTACCGCATTATTGATAATGGTTATGATCTTGTTCCACAATGGTTAGGTCAAAAAAATGCCGCCAATTGGGCATTTATGCCATTACAGCCCTTGCTCGGGTGGGTATTCTCGCACTTAACCACCTTTGAAGATCCCATTAATAATTATCGCTTTGGGTTAGCATTTGCGTCTAACCTTGCGTTTTTATTTAGTATTCCAATGGTGTTAATGGTACTAAAACAACTAAAAATCAGTGCAGTAACACGCTCAGCAATGGTATGGATTGTTTGTTTCTCGCCTTACACTGTATATTCCTCTGCAGGTTATACAGAACCATTGTTTATTGCATTAGTAGCCGGAGTGTTCTTATTTAGCTATC
The DNA here is from genome assembly GCF_900166965.1 of Photobacterium piscicola. Taxonomy (GTDB): domain Bacteria; phylum Pseudomonadota; class Gammaproteobacteria; order Enterobacterales; family Vibrionaceae; genus Photobacterium; species Photobacterium piscicola. The sequence continues at coordinate 24,733 of NZ_FUZI01000002.1, forward strand.
GCCAACAATGGTTTTGGGTCGCTATTTTAGGCATGCTAGCCGCTGTTACGCGTAACTTGGGCGTATTTTTAGTTTTCCCTGTATTAATTATTGCGATTCAACACTACGGTATTCAAAGTTTCTTACGCTTTAAAACACCCGCACTAAAAGTATTAGCCGCTATTTGGGTGATCCCGATTGGCTTTTTTGGCTTTATGACTTATATGTATTTTCATGTTGGGGATGCTCTGGCATTTGGACATATTCAAATAGCGTGGGGGCGTCAGCTAACTAATCCATTCCATTGGATAATATTTGGTTTTGAAACAGGTGGGCCTAAATTATACCTCACCATTATGGCACTGCTGGCTTTTGCGCTTAATATTTACTTAGTTGTTCGTAAATATTATGCCGAAGCATTATTTATGTTTATTTGTTTAATATTGCCACTGTCTTCAAGCCTTAACGCAATGCCACGTTATGCTTTTGGGCTTTATCCAACTTTCCTTGGGTTAGCTTTGTTAATTGAACGTTACCCAAGCATAAAAACACCCATGTTATGTATTTTTAGTGCTGCAAGTACCTTTATTGCAATGGGGTTCTTTGGGCATCATTTCTTTACCGTTTAACACATTTCTTTACCAATTAACAAGTAACGTAACAGCTTCGATCTTTAATGTTCGAGGCTGTTTATTTTTATGTGCATTAAATGATAAATAATGTTTGGCTTTGTGGGTTTTGTTTATATAATCCAGCCCCATTTAGGATGCATTATATAGTGACTAACAACTATTGATTATTCCCCTCTTATTTCCTCATTTTTGGAGCCTTGCTGAGTGCAAAACTACAGAAAAGAAACAACGCAACTACTCAAACTTGCTATACCCGTTTTAATTGCCTCAGTTGCCCAAACATCAATGGGTTTTGTTGATACAGTAATGGCGGGTGGCGTAAGTGCAACAGATATGGCAGCGGTTGCAGTTGCAGCAAGCATTTGGTTACCCTCAATTCTATTTGGCGTTGGCTTGCTGATGGCGATAGTCCCTATCGTCGCTCAGCTCAGTGGTTCAGGAAAAAAAGACAAAATACCTTTTGAAATTCAAACTGCCTTTATTTTAGCGGTGCTAATCTCAATTCCAACTATGTTGATTCTTTACAATGCGGGCATATTAATCCACTACATGAATGTGGAACCCGTACTGGCAGAAAAGACAGTTGGTTACTTACATGCGGTATTATTTGCAGTACCTGCTTTTCTCTTTTTCCAAACACTGAAAAGCTTCTCTGAAGGCTTGTCGTTTACTATTCCAGGTATGGTGATTGGCTTTTTAGGATTATTACTCAATATTCCTCTCAACTGGATTTTTGTTTACGGTAAATTTGGCATGCCAGCGATGGGTGGTGTCGGTTGTGGTATCGCAACGGCTATCGTGTACTGGTTTATGTTCTTTGCCATGCTCGCATTCGTATTAATTAATAAACGACTTAATAGCCTTAATGTCTTTGGTACGATCTATCCGCCTAAATTTGCTGCTATTAGCCGTTTGTTTAAGTTAGGTTTTCCTGTTGCTGCCTCATTATTTTTTGAAGTCTCTTTATTTGCAGTCATTGCATTATTGATATCACCTCTAGGACCAATGAAAGTTGCATCACACCAGATTGCAATGAATTTTTCATCCTTAGTGTATATGTTACCAATGAGTATCGCTGCTGCGGTCAGTATTCGTGTTGGTCATAAAATGGGACAAAAAGACATTATTGGCGCTAAAATCGCAAGCCATTGTGGATTACTCGTTGGCATATCATTAGCATTTTGTACTGCAATTCTCACAGTGATTTTCCGTGAACAAATTGCATTACTGTATACAGATAACCCTGAAGTTATTATTTTTGCAAGCCAACTACTTCTATTAGCTGCTATTTACCAATGTAGTGATGCCGTACAGGTTGTTGCTGCCGGTGCACTACGTGGTTATAAAGATATGCGAGCCATCTTCTTCTGTACCTTTATCGCTTATTGGTTACTCGGATTACCGATTGGTTATATTCTAGGTATGACAGATTGGGTCGTTAACCCAATGGGACCGGAAGGGTTCTGGATTGGCTTTATTATTGGCTTAACATCTGCTGCGATAATGCTTGGTCTGCGTATGCGTTGGGTTCACAAACTTGATATGCAAAAACAAATTGAGATGTCATTACGCTAACCGTCAATGATATCTTATTAGAAAAGCGATCTTAGGATCGCTTTTTTTTTGTCTAAACTAACAAAGGCTGCATATGCTTAAACAACTATTAGTCATTGTAGAGTATGATGAAAAAATTATTGTTGCTCGCCATTATTGGTCTATTTTCCGTTATAGGTTGTAAAAAAAACACAACCGATACCTTACTCAACACCTACCAACAACGCCTTACAAATATATTAGACGTTGAGGCTGACACTATTCCTCCGCTAGATATACCCAGTTATCCTCGAACCCATGTCCTCAAACAACCTATTGCAGATATAACAATTGGACTATTAAATGCTTATGAATTACGCCAATGTGGTTTATTTCAATTAATTGCGGAGCGTAATTCAATATTAGGAAAAGTGCAGGATAAAACACGTCGACTACATTACGAGTTATTGTTGTTAAAACAAATTGAACATTGCCTAAATATTCTCAATAGTGCTGATCCATTACAGCTTCAACTTAAAAATATATATCATCAAAAACAACAACAATTACCGCAAGCCATATGGAATATGATATTTACGGGCCAAGAGTGGCGGCAACAATTTACTCTAGGGCATCAATTACTATCGTCTCAACAATTTGGCGGTTATATCGAAAATTTAGCGGCATTTGAGTATGTAGATACATTAACTACAACAATGTTATCGAGTCAGACCACTAAACATTCACTAACAACGAACAATATTGATCAACTACTCCACCATCAACAACAAATTCATAATACCCAATATATTGGCCAGCTGTTTTATTCTATTGCTCGCATTACAACAATAATGAACACCATTACAACGCAACTTATTACTCATGATCAAACTGTTATGTGTGGTAAAAATATCAATCAACAACAAGCGCAATATTTACGTAATGTTTTCTATAAATATTATATCAATGATATTCAGCCATATATCAGTAAATTACATTCTCAATACCAGCAATTACGCCCACATTTGAATAATATTTACGCCATGCTAGTTCAACAACAAATCACCCCACCAACAGCAATGGCAGTATATGCACGCTATTATTTTCAAGGAGAACTGCTCTATCAATTTCAACAAGCAACCCATGATCATGTTCGCTATTGGCAACGATTATTTAAGCGCTGCCAATTTAAGGTTGGACATCAATAAGTTGCTACTAACCTCAATTATCATTTTTGCTACTATGCGTTCATTTAGAGAATAGGTAAACTACACTACATTGTAGAGGTCAGGGAGATAAAAATGAAAAAGCATAAAAATGAAGCAAAACTATTAAAAAAAGCCTTAGAACTGGGTTTCGCCTTTGCAAAAAAACAAGGATTTAATGATTTAGATCGCGGAGTTGGTTCGACCGATCGCGTGGAATGTATTTATCGCTTATTAGTGCAATGTAAACAAATTACGCCATTAGCCGTTGATAAAGAAGATGGCGTCAATATGAAGCATAAATTGGTATTGTGGATTATTCGTCTATTACCGGAAAATCACGAACTGCTTCAATAACTCTTTTCACATAGCCACCAGTAAAATACTGGTGGTGTTCCTCACAAATAACATGCGCAATATCACATTCGTCTAATTAACCATCACCAAATTTAACCAAACTGGCTATTGTGCAAGCAAACGCACTGAATTTACTAAAAAAGTCTATTTAAACACTTGCCTAGAGGAAAGTGACTCGCTACTATGCTTGTCATTCGCTGATTACGATTTAATAGTAATGAAGCTGAATTTGCTCGCTTAGCTCAGTTGGTTAGAGTACTTGCATGACATGCAAGGTGTCACTGGTTCGAGTCCAGTAGCGAGCACCAATTTTAAAATAAATGGCTTAACAGCGATTTATAGCAGTACAATTTGCTCGCTTAGCTCAGTTGGTTAGAGTACTTGCATGACATGCAAGGTGTCACTGGTTCGAGTCCAGTAGCGAGCACCATTTTAAAATAAATGGCTTAATAGCGATTTATAGCAGTACAATTTGCTCGCTTAGCTCAGTTGGTTAGAGTACTTGCATGACATGCAAGGTGTCACTGGTTCGAGTCCAGTAGCGAGCACCATTTTAAAATAAATGGCTTAACAGCGATTTATAGCAGTACAATTTGCTCGCTTAGCTCAGTTGGTTAGAGTACTTGCATGACATGCAAGGTGTCACTGGTTCGAGTCCAGTAGCGAGCACCATATTTTAGATACAACCAAGCCTACTTTTTAGTAGGCTTTTTTGTATCTGGATCATAACAATGTTAATCAATACCGCAGTATGGCGACAACCGGTTGGTAATTAGGTAATATTTATATCAATTATAATAATTGACGATATAACAATGAAAATTACTGTTGATGGTGGCTCGTTTAAAGTATCTATTGATACTGAATTTGAAGGTTTATTGGCTGAAGCAACGGCTGTTTTTGATGAAACGTTAGTTCAAGCTAAATCAAACGACAAAGCTATCTTACGTTTTCTACAAATCATTCTTGAGCATCGTGACAGTGATGATGCTATTGGCTATGCCGTTTTAGGCTTACTGGGTTGGTATAACACTGCGATTAACCCCGTCACAGATAATGATATTGAATTAAACTTGCCTAAAATCGTACCACACCTACTTAATCCTGCTGGCGATATCAATGCCACCAGCGATAATGACACGACGACATTCAAGCACTAATGCAAAATGTCAGCGTCTGTATAAAATAAATAAAAAAGCCACTCGTTTGAGTGGCTTATCACTATCTCATATTCATTTAAAATATGCTTAACTTAACGTAATGCGCTGATAGTTTTTAAGAGACTCACTTTCAGAGCTCTCAAATGTTTTACCTTCACTTTGAATAAAGTACACCGGTAAGTCCTGCTCATTGGCAACAACTTTCCCTTCTACAGGCCCCAAACATAACATGGAGGTTGCCCACGCATCCCCAACAACAGGATCATGACCAAATACTGATGCTGATACCAAATTATGCGTTACAGGTGCACCTGTACGAGTATCTAAAATATGAGAATAATCTTTTTCACCATCCTTAAAGTTATGGTGATAGGTGCCCGATGTATTTAATGAAACACCATCGTCAGCATTAATATTAACAATAGTATAAGGACGAATACCGTCTTTTAATGCTATCGGCTGTTCAATCGCAACTCGCCACTTTTGCCCTTCCAGTTTGCGGCCTTTAATTTTCATATCGCCGCCAAACTCAACCAAATAATTATTAACACCATCGGCTTCTAAAATTTTACTTAGCTGACTAATGGCATAGCCTTCACCCATTGAGGATAAATCCACTTGTACTTGAGGAATGGTTTTTCTGATCCGTAAATGCACAGGATCTATTTCAATCTTATCAATCCCTATGTCTTTTTTAATCGATGCTATTTGCTGTGGTGTAGGGACATGCAAAGTATCCCCCTGAAAGCCCCATAATTTATATAATGGCTGAATTGTTGGGTCATAACATCCATGGCTATCTTTATTTAATTTTTTGGCTAACGACAACATATATATGAAATCTTTAGACGCAGGTTGCCATTGAGTCGATGTACTGTGGTTAAACTCAGAAATATACGAGTCATTCCGATAGGTAGAATATTCTTTATCAATCGCTGCCAACTTTTTATTAAATTGCTCTGTCACTTTCGCAACGGGTACATCCTGTTTTGACCAATATGTCACATGGTAAGTAGTACCTTCAGCAAAACCAGAGATCTTTTGTAACTTTGGCGCTTGGCTACAACCAGACAATACAACAATAGCTGATAACGACAACGCAGCAACATAGCTTCGCTTTAATAATAACTGTGGCGAACGGGTGAACATAAAAAGGCCTTACCTATCTAAACAATGCCCGCAGTCTAACAATAGCGCGGCAATAACTCTAGATGGTATTAGCATATAAGCACCCCCCAACAGTCCTAATGCAAATATCCTACATCAAATTATTTCAATAATACATGCACTGCAACAATTGTTAAATATTTGTTTTGTCATTGTTTCATTACTTAAAAACGAAAGCATAAAAACGTGACTATCAAGCTATTTAATATTTAGTCAATTACATTTCATACACATAATATATTGATTACTAAATATAGATAAACAAGGATGTTTGTATGACTACCAGTATTCAAAAGGTACCATCTCAAAAAAGTAACTGGCTTGATAATATAGAAAATGTAGGAAATAAAATTCCTGATATCACAATGCTCTTCTTTTGTGCGACCCTATTTTGTATTGCACTCTCTATGGTTCTATCGTGGTTCACTTTTGATTACATTCACCCTTTAACGAAAGAACCTATTCAAGTTATCAATTTACTCACACCAAATGAATTAATGGCTTTGTTTACATCAATGACCAAAAATTTCATTAATTTCCCTCCATTAGGGATTGTGATTGTTGCAACGCTCGGCATTGGTATCGCGGAAGGATCGGGTTACATATCAACAGCGTTAAAGAAGTTGTTATCTATTGTTCCTCTTTCAATTGTTACGCCTTCTGTTATTTTTATTGGTATTTTATCGCATGTTGCTTCTGATTCTGCGTATGTGATTTTAATGCCCGTTTCTGCTTATATTTTTTATAAGACAGGCAAACATCCTTTAGCAGGTATTGCGGCAGGATTTGCAGGCCTTGCGGGAGGATTTACAGCATCTTACACACCATCAATTATTGACCCTATTCTCGCTGGATTCACAGAAACAGGGGCTCAAGTTCTAGATCCTGAATATACGGTTAATGTTCTTTGTAATTTCTTCTATTCCTTTAGTTCAACATTTGCAGTCATCGGAAGCTGCTGGTATATCACTGACAAAATCGTTGAACCTCGGTTACATAAATCTATCCCTATTGATGTTGAACAAATTAATGATACCAATGAACAACCAACCGTTAATGAGCTAAAAGCATTCCGTATTGCAAATTATGCCTTACTTGGTTTAGTTATTTGCCTAATTGCCTTAATGGTACCCGATAACTCATTGTTTAGAGCACCGGATGGATCTCTAACAAGTCCACAAGCACCTGCTATGCAGACAATCGTACCTATGCTACTTATCTTTTTCGCATTACCTGGATTAGTTTACGGCTTTATCAGCAAAAAGTTCACATCAACCAAAGACGTAACCAAATCAATGGAGAGTATTACAGCATCACTGATTTCATTTATTGTTTTTGCCTTTTTCTGTGCTCAATTTTTATATTGTTTTAGTACATCAAATATTGGCAGTCTTATTGCCTTATCAGGTGCAGAGGCATTAAAAGCGATTAACATGCCAGGAAAGATCACTATTTTAGGTGTGATCATACTCACCGCCGGCTTAAATTTAATCATTACATCAGCATCCTCTAAATGGGCAATTCTCGCTCCCGTATTAGTGCCAATGCTAATGGCTGTCGGCTTATCGCCTGAATTAACTCAGGCTGCATTTCGTATTTCAGATAGTGCTATCAACGTAAGCACACCGATGTATGCTTTTTATCCTCTTATTATTTCTTACATGCAGCGTTACTGTTCACAATCAGGCATAGGTACTCTGGTATCAATGATGGTGCCCTATTCCATTGGTCTATTAATTACATTAACGGCAATGTTATATCTTTTCTGGGGATTAGATATCCCACTAGGTTTCAACAGTGGTTACACCTATGGAAACTAATAACAAAGGATTTATAATGAATATTGAACAAATTTTATGTGACCGCTTTCAGCGTTATGTTGCAATAAGTAGCCAATCTGATGCTAATAACCAGGAACTGCCTTCATCTTCAGGACAGTATCAACTTGCACAGTTACTTCATGACGAACTAAAGAATTTGGGCTATAACAATATAACGTTACACCCTAACAGTATTTTAATTGCCCATTTGCCAGGAAATAAACCCAATGCAAAGACATTGGGCTTTATTGCTCATTTAGACACTGTTGATGTTGGTTTAAGTCCAAATATTACTTCCCAATTACTCACTTATAATGGGAAACCTCTTTGTTTAAATGCTGATCAACAAATTTATATCAGCGAACAAACCCACCCAGAATTAGCTAAATACCATCATCAAGATATTTTCTTCTCTGATGGTACAAGTGTATTGGGCGCTGATGATAAAGCGGCTATTGCAGTATTAATGACTTTAGCTGAACAATTAATAACAACAAAGACACCCCATGGTGATATTTATCTAGCCTTTGTTCCAGATGAAGAAATTGGTTTACGTGGTGCAAAAGCATTAGATTTAAAAGACTTCCCAGTTGAGCATTGCTACACAATTGATTGTTGCGAACGTGGTGAGGTTATTTATGAAACCTTTAATGCAGGCAGCGCACAACTATCAATTACAGGTATAACTGCACATCCAATGAGTGCAAAAAATGTATTGGTTAACCCTAACTTAATTGCTGCTGATTTTATATCAATGCTTAATGATATGGGTAAACCAGAACAAACTGCGGAACGCGAAGGGTATTTTTGGGTAACAGATATTAATGGTAACCAAAATACTGCATCTGTATCTGTGGCTATACGTGATTTCGATCAAGAACATTATAATGCTCGAAAATCCTATCTAACAACACTCACTGCATTTTTACGACATAAACACCCCAAAGCGGATATTAATATTACATTAACCGATATTTATAATAATATTTCACAAGCGATGGGCAGTGATACTGAAGCTTTAACTCGATTATACCAAGCGCTCGAAAATACGAATATACCAGCAAAAACTATTGCTATGCGAGGCGGAACAGATGGCTCTGCACTTTCTGTAAAAGGATTATTTACCCCTAACTTTTTTACTGGCGCACATAACTTCCACAGCGCGTTTGAATTCTTACCTATCCCCTCTTTTGTTGATAGTTATCGAGTAGCAAAAACATTAGTAGATATGGCTTAATCACTCAAAGCGGTATAAGTTTCTTATATCGCTTTTCCACTTACACTAATCAGTTGTATTACATTTGTCTTCAAACCATCTTATTTCCACAGTAAAACTGCCATATTTTTGTCATCAAACCCTGTTGTAATTACGGAAAATTACTTGCATAACAAGGGTTAAACGTGACTACATTAATTAAATCTCTTACCACTATCGTTATTTCAGCAGCGCTCGTATCGCCAGTACAGGCAACCGAAATTAAGAATATTATTCTAATGATTGGTGACGGTATGGGTCCTCAACAGGTAGGTTTATTAGAAAGCTATGCCGACCTTGCTCCGCATTCTATTTATAACGGTCAGAAGACAGCTTTGTATAAATTAGCTCAGCAAGGTGTTATCGGCGCGTCACTCACCCACCCTAATGATGCCATTGTTGTCGATTCTGCATGTTCAGCCACAATGTTAGCAACGGGAGTTATGACAGGATCAGAGGTTATCGGTATCGATGCTGATGGTAATAGTGTTGAGACAGTATTAGAAAAAGCAAAGCGTATGGGTAAAGCGACAGGATTAGTTTCAGACACCCGTATCACTCACGCAACCCCAGCTGCTTTTGCTGCCCACCAGCCCCATCGTTCACTGGAAAATGAAATCGCTTCAGACTTATTATCTGCAAACGTTGATGTGATGCTATCGGGTGGATTACGTAATTGGTTACCACAATCAGTAGACGCTGCAGGTGCAATATCAAAACAGTTACCTTCGCTATCGGCTACTGATCTTTCTCTAAAGTCAAAACGTAAAGATGACCGTAATTTACTCTTAGAGGCTCAGCAACAAGGCTACGCTTTAGCTTTTAACAAAGAGATGTTACTACAATCAAAAACAGAGAAATTATTAGGTTTATTTGCAAGTTCAGGAATGAATGACGGTATTCAAAACAGTGCGACAGTAAATGATCCTCAACGTACGCAACCGACATTAAAAGAAATGACAGATAAGGCGCTAGATATTCTATCAAAAGACAAAGATGGCTTTTTCTTAATGGTTGAAGGTGGTCAAATTGATTGGGCTGGACACAGTAATGATGCAGGTACTATGCTGCATGAAATGATTAAATTTGATCAAGCGGTTGAATCTGTTTATCAATGGGCACAAGGCCGTGATGACACCTTAATTATTGTTACCGCAGATCATGAAACAGGCTCATTTGGCTTTAGTTACTCTGGTTACCAATTACCAAAGCCACAAAAACGCAGTGGTGAAGCATTTAAACAACAAGATTATGCTCCTAACTTTAATTTTGGTGCATTTACCGTACTCGATGATCTTTATAAACAAAAAATGAGTTATGCCAATATGTTAGCAACATTAAATACACTCAACAAAGATCAACAAACACCGCAAAACTTAGCTTCGATTATTAATAACAATAGCGAGTTTCCAATAACAGAAGCTCAAGCTAAAGCAATATTGACTGATAAAATCAACCCTTATCACAAAGATGATCACAGTTATTTATCCGCAACAGATATTCCTGCCATTCACGATTTTGATGCTTTCTACCCTTATAACGATCGCGCTAATCTGATTGCTCGTGCTCAAGCAACCCAACAAAATATTGTCTGGGGAACAGGTACTCACACCCATACTCCCGTTAATGTCTTTGCATGGGGACCTGCCGCTACCATTTTACCTGTGTCTAAAATCATGCATCACTCACAATTAGGTGAGTTCATTAAAAACCAAGTTAAGTAACTTATCTTATTTAACCCCCTCAATGACTTTGATTATACTCATTGTCATTGAGGGCTTATTGGCAATATAACCGGTATTCGTTCAATAAATAGAATCACTAATCTAACGTTTTCTTAAACCTAATTGACGCAATAATTAACCCAATAATCGTAAATATGACTAACCATAACGTATCTCGCCACAGATCAACCAAATCAGCCCCTCGCAACACAATACCGCGAATAATACGAATAAAGTGTGTCGTTGGTAATACCTCCGCAATCCATTGAGCAACAACAGGCATACCTTCATACGGAAACATAAATCCTGACAGCAAAATAGACGGCAATAATATAAATATTGTCATTTGCATGGCTTGTAACTGCGTTGTTGCCTTTGTTGATATCACTAAGCCGAGCGTTAAACTTGCCAGAATAAATAACACGGTTCCTAGAAAAATTTGTACTAACGAGCCATTGATTGGTACATCAAAAATGACATACCCTAATCCTAAAATAATGATTGATTGAATAATACCGATAAAAATATACGGTGTTATCTTAGCGAGCATTAATTCTAATGGTTGAATTGGCGTGGTAATCAATAACTCTAAATTGCCTTGCTCACGCTCTCTTACAATCGTTACAGAAGTAAATAGAATCATTGTCATGGTTAATATAATTCCAAGTAATCCAGGAATAATATTAATTGCAGACCGACGCTCAGGATTAAAATATAACGTTACTTCAAAATTATTTGGCTGTACTTTTCGTTGTGGAATAACTTCTGTTAATGGCATTTTTTGTAATTGCATAATGGTAGAACTAATCAATGCATCCGATCCATCAACAAGCCATTGCCCAATCACTTGCTGCTGGCCTATTCGACGTTGAAAATCAGACGGAAGCACTAATACCGCTTTTACTGTGCCATCCATAATCGCTTGTTGGCCTTGTTGCGGTGTCGCGTAACTTGCGATCACATCAACGACCTGCGTAGCTTTAATCGATTCCACCAACATCCGGCCAGTCGCTGAGTGGCTTTGATCGACTATCGCAGTAGGAACATTTCTAACATTAGTATTGATGGCATAACCAAATAATAACAATTGAATGAGCGGGATCATCACGATCATACCAAAGGTGATACGATCCCGACTTAGCTGCCGTAACTCTTTACTAACAATTGCATTGATCCGTAACAGACTCCACCATAAGCGAGTGATCATTGTCGTCTCTCCCCTGTGCAGGTTACAAAAACATCCTCAAGGCTTGGTCGACTGATAGTCATAACAGCTTGTGCTAATGTCGGTATTTGTAGTTGTAGCCAAGCGATGGGATCGTTAATATCTTTTGACACTAATACCCGTAATCGAATCCCTAATTGTGCAGCTGATCTCACCTGAGGAAGTTGTATCATTTGCGCTTTAAGTTGCCGTAATTGCTGCGCTTCTATCTCAACAACAGTTACCGCCATCGCATCCATTAGCGCGTAAGGTGATCCATTAGCACGTACCACACCAGCATCCATAATAGCTAAACCATGGCAACGTTCAGCTTCATCCATATAATGGGTTGTGACTAAAATGGTGGTACCTTGATCAGAAAGATCAAATAGTTGCTCCCAAAATTCACGGCGATTTTCAGGATCAACCGCCGAGGTAGGTTCATCTAGCAGTAGTAAATCTGGCTGGTGGATTGTTGCGGCGGCTAAAGAAAGTCGTTGTCGTTGACCACCACTTAACTCTCCTGCTCGGCGTTTTGCCCGTTGATCAAGCCCATATGTCATTAACTGTTGTTGAATTCGTCGCTTACGCTCCACTTTAGGTATACCAAAAATCTGCCCCATAAATTCAAGATTTTCTTGAACAGTTAAATCTTGGTATAGCGAAAATTTTTGTGTCATATAGCCAATGCGTAAACGTAATTGTTCTGCTTGACGTGGAATATCTAGCCCCAGTACATTTACAGAGCCTGTCGTTGGTGTTAATAGCCCAGTTAACATTCTTAATGTAGTAGATTTACCGCAGCCATTAGGGCCTAAAAAACCATAAATAGTCCCTTTGGGTACCGTTAGATTAAGTTTATCAACGGCAACAAAATCACCAAAATTACGGCTTAGATTGGTTGCAACAATAGCCTGTTCACTCATGAGGCATCTCCACTTGCACTGGAACGCCCGCAGGTAATTCACGACCACTATCAGGAAAAACAACCTCAGCCAAATACACTAATCGCGCTTTATCGCTGCCATTTAAGGTGTAATAAGGCGTAAAAGAAGGGATTGTCGCTACCCAACGTACAATGCCTTGATAAGAGCTCTTAATGCCATCAACATGAATGGTTAATTTTTTTCCCGCAGTTATATTGACTCGATAAGGCTCTGGAACATAAATACGTGCATAAGGGACAGTTTCGGTAGTGATAATTGCAACCGTCGCATCTTTAGCGACACGATCACCCACATGATAAGGTAAATGTTCTAAAATCCCATTACGGGTTGCGACAATAGTATAATCTTGAAGAATTTGTTGCTGAAGCTCGACTTCTGCCGCCGCCATCACCAATACCGCTTGTGCCTGTTTTATATCTTCAATACGCTCGCCATGCAGCAATTTATCTAATTCATTAATCGCTGCTTGTAATTCAGCGTGCGCAATATCCCGTTGCGTCTGTGCACTATCTCGTTCCGCCGTAGACACCATTTTCTTTAAAAATAGCCGCTTAATACGTAAATTATCAGTATTTTTATCTCTAAAATTAGCTTGGTATTGTTCTACTTGTGCTTGAGCTGCTGCAATATCTTCTGGGCGAGAGCCATTTGTTAAACGCTGTAAGTAAGCCAGTGCTTGCTGTTGTTGTGCTTGCGCTTTAGTGAGCCTCGTTTGCTGTTGTTGAGATTGTAATGTAACGACAACCTCTCCTTTTTTAACAACATGACCCTCCATAACAGGTTGTGTTGTAATAATTTCATTTGCTGTTGCCGTCAGTGCAACTTGATCACGCTCAGTAGAACCTAAAGCCAATGCATCTCGATGATCATTACAGCCAGAAATAACGAGCAAAAATGGAATAAAAATACAGTAGCTCGATAATAAACCTTTCATGGTCCACTCCATTGAAGTCAAATAATGTCCATTAAAATTACGTTATAGTGATTCTTTTAGCGGTAATAACAATCCACCTGTAATAACTTTTAAATTATGCTCAAGTAAATTTACGAAAAAAGCTTCATTTGTCTCAACACCTTGAATATTCAATATCGAAGGGGGTGCGATAAAAGGAAAAACCATTAAACTAATAAAAGAAATTTTGCATAGATGCGGATCTAAATCAGAGCGAATAATATTTTGTTGCGCTAACTGTTCAAAAATTCGATGTTGTAATGGCTGTGTTATTTCAGTAAATATTTTTTCCATCGATTGACGTTGACTGTTTGTATTGGGTAAATACATTAATTGAAAAATCAGTCGTGGAAAGCTGGGGTTAACCGTCATTACGCGATAATACGTTCGCATCAACTCACATAAACTGTTGGTATTTTTTTCGACCAATAATTGCTGTATCAATACTTGAATAGGTGCAAGAGTTTCCCGTACCATCGTTTCAAACAGTCCCTCTTTAGAATTAAAATAATAACGAATCATCGCTACATTTATTCCTGATTTTTGAGCGATCATACGTGTTGATACTTTGTCGTAAGTCATCACTGAAAATAATTCACGTGCATTATTAATTAATAACTGGCGAGTATTAAGATCAATAATTGGACGTCCACTACGTCGCTTATCTATTACACTGCTCATCCACACCTCGATAATTAATCATTTGTTTAATTATACGATCTATATTGTTCGCTTTATAAACAAATAATTACTCAAAGAGGTACAAATTGATTAATAATTAATTTTAAGAGTACCTAACAGCCATGATCTCGCTATTTTAACGATAAACACACACCAGTTTAATTCATAAAAATAAACCATAAAGCCGTTATCATTCACTATACTGAATGCTTATTACCATTTTTGATAATAAACATACCATTTTTGCCTATATACCCATGTGGGCTATAGGCTCTAAAATGCTGCTCTTTTTCTTTTTGAACACCGCATTGCTTGCTGTTTTATAACACATTTTGCGGACTTAACCTGAGGGCCTTTAATGGGCGATATCGCAAAATCTGTTGCAAAGTTAAGCGTTTTCTCGATAATCATGATTACGATAACCTCGGTCGATAGTATCCGTAATTTACCGGGAGCAGCACTCTTAGGCAGCCATGCTATTTCTTTTTTCGTCCTTGCTGGTTTATGCTTTTTTGTACCAACAGCATTAGTTTGTGCCGAAATGAGTACCACTTACCCGAAACAAGGCGGCGTTTACCTTTGGGGTAAAGAGACATTGGGACATAACTTTGGTTTTGTCACTGTGTGGTATCAATATGCTGAAAATATTGTTTATTATCCACCACTGATCTCATTTATCGTTGCGACAGGTACCTACCCATTTTTTCCACACCTAGCAGAAAATAATATTTTTATGTTAGTGATGATTAACGTTATCTTTTGGACGCTGACCTTAGTCAATATTTTTGGTCTACGTCTGTCATCACTAATTACGAATGTCTTTGGTATGATTGGTCTGATTTTTCCGATCTTACTTATCATTGCATTAGGCGGATATTGGACATATACCAACCCAGAAGCATCGCACATTTCATTACGCCATGTTTCAGATTGGCTACCTGACTTTTCACAAAGTGGTATTGGCGCGAGTTTTACTGCTGTTGTTTTATCCCTAACAGGCATTGAAATTACGACCGCTTATGCCAATGAAGTGAAAAACCCACAAAAAGCCTATCCTAAAGCATTACTCATTTCGACAGTGATGATTTTATTATCACTTACGGCTTGTTCACTATCCATTGCTGCTGTTGTTTCTCATAATAATTCAAGTTTAAGTGAAGGCATCATTCTCGCATTTAAAACCTTCTTTGAAGACATGAATTTACCATTCTTATTGCCTGTGATTGCACTTGCGATAGTATTTGGTAGCCTTGCCAGTTTAAATAATTGGATTATTGCACCAACAAAGAGTTTGCACGTAGCAGCAAAAGACAAGTTTATGCCAATACGGTTATCAAAAGAAAACCGTAATAAAGCCCCCGTTCCACTATTACTGTTACAAGGGGCTATCGTTAGCTTATTGTCATTAGTCTTTGTATTAGTACCTAACGTCAACCAAGGCATGTGGTTATTGAACATTCTTATGACGCAACTTTACATGGTAATGTACATTTGTATCTTTATCAGTTTCTTAGCATCACGTCGTAAGCATCAACATATTGATCGTCCATTCCGCGTTCCTGGTGGCAAAATCGGTATGGTTATAGCGTCAACGCTTGGATTAATCAGCTGTTTCATTACTATTTTTGTTTCTTTTGATGTACCAGCAAGCATTGATAAAAATACCGCAGCTATTGCCTTAATTTCTGGCTTTATTATCTTTAGCCTACCCGCTATCGCCGCCATTATGTACCGTAAAAAACAATTACAATACACTTAAATAGCAGCGTTATATCAAGCTTAGAAAAAAGCCGCAGCATTAAAAATGCTGCGGCTTTTCTTTAATTATCAAATTATACAGACATAATATTAATGATCGTTTTATCCGTATTCTTCATGCCTTCCGTCACCATACGCCCGATATTACGAATAGTCGTCTCAACATCATTAGCAACAATACCTTGTCCATGTGCCTCATGGTTATCAATTGCCATTAATGAACTTAAAGCTGCAGAGCTGGTTGAACTTTTTACTTTCATTGCACACGTCGACTTTGCGCCATCACAAAACATACCCACGGTATCACTCAGTGTATTTTGAATAGCAAAACAAATCTTTTCAAATGAACCACCTTGAAGGTAAGTCATCGCCATTGAAGCCGCTGAACTAGTGACAGCACAACCACAAAATGGCGATAATGGTGGATAGAAAGATTTCATATAAATCGCACCTAAGTGACTCATAATCAGTGCACGAGCAAGCTGTTCATCTGTTGATTTACAATGCTCAGCAAAAACAATTACCGGCATAGAAGCACAAATACCTTGATTACCACTGCCATAATTACTCATAGCTGGTAATGTCGCTCCTCCCATTCTAGCATCAGAGGCAGCAGCGGAACGCATAACGGCACGATGTGCTAAATCATCACTTAATACACCACTATCGATGTTCTTTTGATAAGTACGCCCAACCTGTAGACCGTATTTATTTTTTAAACCTTCATCAGATAAAGCAACCGTTAATTCACGTGCTTTTAGAATAAACTCAATATCTGCAAAATTAGCTTCAGTGGCAAACTTATAAATACCAGCAATAGAAATATCAATGTCATCACACACAGATGCCGTTGATTTTTGTTGTTGCTCACAGTCATTTAGAATTGTTGTATCATATACAACCTCGCCATTTAACGTTTTCTTAATAACTTGAGTGTGTCCACCACTAATTTCAACCGTTGCAATATTATGCCCAGCTTTTGCTTCTGCATAACAATAGATAAACTCTTCAACCTCTTTACGACCTACGTGTACTTTGCCAGCATCAATCAATTGCTGAGCTTTTTCTACATCATTTGACGTAATATTAACTAAAACTTCAAGGCCACCATCAGGGTTACCGCCGATAGCACCTACAGCAGAAGCAATGGACAAACCAATTTTACCCGTACCAGGTACAAACACACCCATTGAGTTCTTAAATAAGTTGTCTGAAACCTTTACCGTTAATTCTTCAACATCTTGCCCCAGTAATTGTGCAACCACTGCTGACGCATATGCTGCAGAAATAGGTTCAGTACAGCCAAATGCCGGCTTAACTACAGTATTAATGATTTTTGTATATTGCTTCCACTGTGCATTCATATTGGTGACCCTTAGTACTTCTAATTATTTTAGCTATTATTGTTGATATATTATTTACGGTATGCGATTGCCTCTATCTCTACCAATGCCCCCATTGGTAAATCTTTCACCGCGAAACAACTACGTGCAGGACATTCAGTTTTAAAGAACTGAGCATAAACTTCATTAAACGCGGCAAAGTCACTAATATTAGCTAAGTAACAGGTTGTTTTAACAACCGTATCCATATCACCACCACCAGCCTCAATAACTGAACGTAAGTTAACTAGAGACTGATATGATTGTTCCGCAACACCACCATCAACAATGCCACCTTTCTCTTTACATACAGGTAACTGACCTGAAGTAAAGATTAAATCACCAAATGCATTACCGTGAGAATAAGGACCAATTGCATCAGGAGCTGTTTTTGACGTAATTACTTTTGACATGTGTTTTATCTCTCATTACTTAAAATTCAAATTTATTTTAACAATCGAAATATGGAGCATGCAATTTTTTTTGCAAATTTAACTGGAATCATAAATTTCATATTTGAATATAAAATTACAACCTCTTATTAAATATAAGTTTAATTAGCCAAATGTTGCTATTAAACTAATTAAAGTTACAACACATGGCATCTCAACTTGTTTCATTAGTTTGCAAAACTAAAAATAATCAAATATATTTGCATTGGAAAAATAATATAAAAGTCGCACAGATTATTTTTTTGCAATTATTTTTGACTTATGACAATTATTAAAAGTAGGCCAGTAATGAAGAAACAATTAATACAAGCAGGGCTAAAAGCGATCTTCCCTCTCTGTGTGGGAGCCTTTCCTTTTTCCTTCATTGTTGGGGCTATCAGCATTAACGCTGGTATGTCAGTACTACAAAGTACTCTATGGTCATTGACTGTTTTTGCTGGATCGGCACAAATGGTTGCACTTGGTTTAATCCAATCATCAACAGAAATTATTGTTATTTTCATTACTACTTTTGTGATTAATTTACGTCATATCCTTTATAGCGCGTCACTATCTGAATACGTCAAAGAATACAGCATGCCAACACGAATACTGATGTCATACGGATTAACAGATGAGGTTTATGCCGCGACGATTGGCGAGATGAAACAAGAAAAACCAGGGCGACAATGGTTTTATCTAGCGGCAATGTTTGGTTTTTGGGTCAACTGGGTTATTGCTGATTTCTGTGGTGCCATGATTGGATCATCATTCCCCCACATTGCAGATTACGGCTTAGATTTTGCGATGGTTGCAGCATTTATCGCAATTGTAATACCACAAGTTAAAAGTCGAGAATGTATTGTGGCGGCCGTGGTAGCAACAATAACAGGGATCTTACTCTCAGGTTTACCTTATTCATTAGGTCTTGTTATTGCGGCAATTATTGGTGTTTATGCTGGCTACAAAATGGATATTTCAACAGAAAGGACGGATCACAAAATAAAAGCAGAAACAAAGAAAATACTGTTAAAAGAATTAGAAGAAGAGCAACAACGCCCTCTTTTATCAACGACTACCGTTAACCAAAAATAAGGACCATAACCATGCATACTCATCCACATTTTGCTTTAAACAATGATTATGTTCTTTATTTAACACTTGCAATGATTGCTGCAACTTTTATCATTCGTTTTGCAGTCATTGGTATGGCGGGACGTTTTACAATGTCTGAACGTTTTAAGAAAACATTACGTTTCGTTCCGGTTACTGTTTTACCCGCGATTATTGCTGTTGAAATTTTAGGAAAAGGTTCAAATTTTGCTTTCAATCTAGAAAACCCAAAAGTATTAGCTGCGATTGTTTGTACCATTATCAGTCTACGTTTTGGTCTTATTTGGGTAGTTATTGGTGGTCTAGTTTCATTAATTTTATTCCAAACATACCTTGATCCTATTGTACAATTTCTTCATCACCTCACATGTTGTTAATTTATAAAAATACCCCCTGATTAAACCGAGCATCATTTGCTCGGTTTTTTATTTTAATGTATCAATAATTATCGGTATTTTTTTAATGATGCAAATATTGCTGCGGTAATAATAAATAAAATACCGAACAATGTTGTCACTGTTGGCTTTTCAGCAAATAAAACCCATACAAACATAATGGCATAAACAGGCTCTAAAGTGATGATCATTGAAACTGTTTTTGCTTTTAACCCTTGTAATGAAAAAACCAATAATGTTTGTGCAATTGCCGTCGAAAACACTCCTAAAATAACCATCAAGAACATATCGATAGGCTGTAATGTGAACATTCCTGTCATACCAAAAGGTAATGATAATAAAAGACAGCCAAGACACTGAGCAAATGCTGATTGTAATGGATGAATTTTAAGGCTGATACTTCGATTAAAGATAATAAATAAGGCATTCGTAATCGCCGCTAAAATACCCCACACTAAACCAAGATTATTTATATCAAACGAGAAATGAGGAGTAATAATAATTAAACCAATTGCAATAAGAATACATATCAATATATCAATTGGACCAATCTTTTTCCCCATAAACACAGATTCAATTAATATGATAAATAAAGGGAAACAGGCAAACCCTAACGTTCCAACTGCTACGCCCCCTTTTTTTACACCCATAAAAAAACAAAACCAATGTATTGCGAGTAACGAACCATTTAAGATAAGTTTAAAAATGGCACTTTTTGTTGCAGTTGGAAAAAAAGATTGATGATCTAATTTCAATAAAATAATAAGAGTTAGTACTGCTAACAAACTGCGACCAAAAACAATGGTCATAACACTGACATTAAGTTGCTCACCAATCACTGCTGATAGCCCAAAAAGAATCGCGGTGATTTGTATAGATAAGTAATATTTCATAAGTTTAATCTTAAAATAGGGCAATGATTTTTGTATTTAACAAATGCGAAGTAAAAAATAGTCACGTTTGGCTAATTTATCTCTTACTCATTATCAACAATTGGCATCGGTAATACTGCCGTACTACTGTCCATTGGACGCAGATAGTTTTGCCATAATGTCAGTGTTCGTTGTTGAGTTATTGCTAATTGACAAGATAACGCCATCACTCCACGAATGGTTCCCTGTTGCCACTGTGTGTATACAGCATTACATTCTGTCTTGCGATATAGTAACCATTGTTTTTGTGCAATATTAATAGCATCAACCAATGCTTTATCTGCACTGTTTTGATGAATACTTTGTGCTAAATAAACTTGTAACTGCTGTTCAGCAAGAGCTAATTTATCTTCAGCGCATTGATTAATTTCAAGTGTCGAATACGCCTCATCACAATTAAGTGTTGCGGTTTGTGTTGATGCCATCACTGAACCAGAGATCACTAGCACACATATTGCCCATAATATTTTCATGTTGTCTTCTCTCTATTTTTCTAATTTTTATTTGTCTATTTTTAAGCTATCTCTTTATATTAATAAGGCTGATAACACTAAATCATGACACATTTGCAAAATTAATAAATTATTTAACTGAAATGTGGATTTTATATTTCCACATGCGAGTTATAATGATGGAGGAAGTGGCCTCATAGGCGATTCACCCTATTTGGCGGACTTATTTATCGATTCTCATCATAAATTCGCCTATTTTATTGCTAGGAGTTTTAATGAGTATCGCAATCCTTATTTTTTTGGTTATTCTAAATGGCTGGTTTGCCATGTCAGAAATAGCCCTTGTTACTTCACGTAAAAATCGTCTACAAGTACTTGCAGACGAAGGTAATACTGCAGCAATTACAGCATTAAAATTAGCCAATAAACCAACCACTTTTCTATCAACCATTCAAATTGGCATTACCATTATTGGTATTCTAAACGGTGTTATCGGTGAAGCAGCGCTTGCTGGACCTATTTCGTCATGGCTAACCTCTTTTGGTGTTCAAGCCCATACAGCATCAGTTTCCGCAACTATCATTGCTGTTATTATCATCACTTATTTCTCTATTGTTATTGGTGAACTAATACCGAAGCGTTATGCTCAAGTCAATGCAGAGCCATTAGCACTACGTGTTGCACGTCCCATTGCTTTTTTATCCAGCTTATCGCGTCCCTTTATTATCTTATTGGCGGGATCTACTGAGTTATTTTTACGTATATTTAGTAAAAGCACCACCAACAGTACTCATTTAACAGAAGAAGATATCAAAGCCATTATAACTGAAGGCTCTCAAACCGGTATTATTCACCAGCAAGAACATACTATGGTGCGTAATGTGTTCCATTTTGATGATCGTAAAATTTCATCAATGATGACACCTAGAAACGCGATTAGTTACCTTGATCTTGACCATACCGTAGAAAGTTATCAGCAAAAATTACTGGCGAGTCCTTTCTCATGTTTACCCGTTTGCAGCCACACAATCGACGATATTAAAGGCACGATCACAGCTAAACAATTACTACAATTTGAACTCGACAACAGTAAAGACACACCTAAAAATATTATTGATTATGTTACTCAACCACTCTTTATACCTGAAACATGGACAGGTACAGACCTGCTAGATATGTTCCAAGATTCTGGTGCTGAAATTGCATTTGTCGTCGATGAATACGGCGATATTCAAGGAATAGTCACACCACGAGATATACTTGAAGCACTGACAGGCAAATTTAACTCGCAAGATCCTACTGACGTGTGGTCGAAAAAAATAGCTGATAATAATTGGCATCTCGATGGATTAATTCCAATCACAGTTGTAAAAGACTTATTAGATTTAAAAAAATTACCCGATGAAGATCAAAATGGCTATCAAACATTAAATGGCATGTTAATGTGGATTAAAGGTGGATTACCTAAAAATGGTGACATCATTAATTGGCAACGATGGCGTTTTGAAATCCTTGTCATTGAACACAACCGCATTGAAAAAGTGAATGTATCTCTACGTCCATCAACAAAACAACCTCACAAATAAAAGCTATCAATGAGTATCTGCTTGCACAGCAGATACTCAGTACAATAGTCTTACTTTACTCGAGACCACGCATCACGCCAGTGTTGTGTTTTACCAGGAGCATACCCTGCCAACTCACACCATGGTGTTGCAGGCCAATCACGGCAACGGTACACATTACCATTTGGCATACGTACTCTATCGCCCGCACTGTATTTAAAGCCTTCACGATAACGCGTCACTTTAAAACTATTGGGCTTAGTATAATCATTATCATTGTAGTCATTATCGTCATAATTATTATCATTGCCATTAAGACGAATTAACTTCCATGGGCCAGATTCATTATTACGCTGAGGACGATCACCTTGCGTCCACCATTTAGCGACCCACAGTCGTCCAACATAACGTACGCTATCACCTTTGTTATATACAGACTCTTTATTCCATGTCTGCAATCCTGATTGTCCACTCGGTAAGATCGTTGGACGATCATTTGCAAGTGCTACCGATGAAACAGTAGTCAGTGATAATGTGCTTAATACACACATAACAAGCAATGCGCTTTTTTTCATAATAATAGTGATCCCTACTTACAATAAAAATATGGTGAAATAACCACCACTCGTATTTTATAAATTATAACTGATACCAATAGATAATCAGCAAACAATATTGTAAGTAAGCGTATCTAAACGATTAGTAACCACCCGTTTTACTGTATTCCTCTTCAGCAAATTTCTTTCCATCCGCAGCGGCTGCTTGGCAAGCTTGAGGATCAACATCACCACGGTTAACTACATAATGAGTTAATTGCTGTGCTTTTTGAGTACGATTAAAAAACTCATGATAACCAATATTTCTGCATAATTCCCAAGATGACACGCCAGCTGCATTATCAACGGTATAACTATTTGATGGTGTTCCTGCACATCCTACTACTGTAATTGCTATAGCTGCTGCTATTATTATCTTTTTCATACTTATCCCCTTACGCCATCCATCTACGACAATATTATCTCTATGATGCTAATAGCTATTTTTTATATGCTGTTATCTTAGTCTACAGAGCAACACTATAACAACTGAATCTATTATCATCTCTCTTGTGCCAATAAAATCTGACAATAAAAACACGCTATAAGGTATATTTTAAGATTGGATATAATTGCTCATATTGGAATAAAAATTTCACTTTTACGCTAGTAATTAAGCGTAAATTAGCATAAGTTGCGAAGCAATATTAATACCGTGATCAGGATACTTTCCATGAACAATTTTCAGAGCTATTCTCAGCTCCTTCCTTGCTTTGATTGTCGTAAAAATACTGCTGAAGCTGATTTAGGTTGGTTAACACCAACAATGCACGATAGCATTCAACAACAAATTACAGCAATTATCACGGGTAATGCCGCATTTGGTGATGATCTTACAGTGGTTATAACTTGTAGCCCAGAAGAGGCACGTGACTACCTATTGTTAAATGCATTTGGTTACACTGAAGATGAGTTAACATCCAGCGGCATTGATGCTGATGATCTTAAAGATATTGAACAAGAAATCGCGGCGAGTACCACAGCATTGGGCCAAGTGACTTTAGAGCATGAAATCGCTCTACAAGCTTGTAGTGCTTGTGAGTAACTATCGGTTATAGCGCCAAACAATAAAGCTGTTAGACTTACTAGCAGCTTTTTTTATATCGTAATCATTATCACAAAGAATGACACGGATAATCATCTACAATCTATTCACCGCACGTTTGAGCATTAGAGACATCATTAAAAAATTAGCTGAAATATCAAGCCAAACAATAACACTACGACATGCTAATAGTAGATTCCCTATCTCGTTCGTAATCTCACTGTAGGGAATGACGCGTGGTTAGTTTGGATATTCAATGTATAAACATAGTTCTTAATGTTGTGGCGGAGCCGCTGAAGTGGCATTAGAGGATTTGAACCCGCTTTTATGTAAACGAAAAAAAGCCGCTAATAAATAGCGGCTTTTTAATGTGTGGCGGAGAGATAGGGATTTGAACCCGCTTTTATGTAAACGAAAAAAAGCCGCTAATAAATAGCGGCTTTTTAATGTGTGGCGGAGAGATAGGGATTTGAACCCTAGATACGCTATAAACGTATGCTGGTTTTCAAGACCAGTGCTTTCAACCGCTCAGCCATCTCTCCATGGCCGCTATAGTAATAATAACCTTATCAATTGTAAAGTCTTTATAGCGTAACCGCTTAAATATCAGGCAATTATGCGGTTATTTTTTTTCAAAACCACAATCAGTTAAAAATCGCATAAAGCCATAGTTTTCTAGCCATGCTAATTGCTGTTCAGAGCTGACTAAAAAACGACCACTAAAGTTAACACCATGACCCGACAAGGTTTCTACTTGGTTCTTAACCCGTGGAATAATCAACATCCAACGTTCAGTCAGTAAAATATTATAAGGTAGACATTCAGCGAGTCCATTCACTAACTTAGTGGTATTTAACTGTAGAGATTCCATTGCAACTAAATAATCAGCATAGAGTTGTTTTGGATTCAGATCTGTATAGACAAACACCACATGTTTAAACGGCAACAATCCATTTACTATCTGAGATTCTAAAGGAATAGCTGTTCTCACAAGCTGCATGTGGCGATGCATTTGGCTAGAACCAGCATCATGCCCTGCATTAAAGAAACCCAGCACATCACTGCGAGTGATACCTTTAGCCCACGCCGTAAAATCAGCTAAAGTTAGCACCGATGTTTGTGGTATATAATCTTTGGCACAAACCAATAAGTGAGGAACTACGATTGGAAAACGATTTAATAAACACACATAATCCTTATCCATATCCGTTATATAATCACAATGGGTATATGGTGCAACAAAAGGA
Source organism: Photobacterium piscicola (assembly GCF_900166965.1). Classification (GTDB taxonomy): domain Bacteria; phylum Pseudomonadota; class Gammaproteobacteria; order Enterobacterales; family Vibrionaceae; genus Photobacterium; species Photobacterium piscicola. Next base: position 50,265 of record NZ_FUZI01000002.1, read on the forward strand.
TCTTGTGCCGAAACAGCAGGAGAATGTTTAATTTTCATATTATCAGTAAGTAAATTAACAATATAGTTAACTCCTTGTTGCTGATAAATAATATCGTCGCTCGTTAAAGGTAATAAATCACCACAACCAAGCGCTACCTTCGTTTTTTCCTCACAAGCATTCCAAAGCATTATCTTATTCCTACTTTTACATTACGCGTCACTTTCTTGAAAACAATCGTCACAATTTTGCAGTTCTATTTCATGATTAAAAACAACGACACCTTCAGCTGTCATGTGCTCTGATATTTGATCATCAATATCAGCAATCACCGTTGATTTAATCTTGCCGTGATTAATTTCAGGCTCAGAATAGTTATAATAATTTAAAAGTAGGTAATCTTTCGCTTCATCTGCTGTACAAATAACCTGTACGGTAAAATAGGGTTTGTAATCACTACTACGTTGCTTCAGCATTACATCAATTTGATCAACAATATCAGCCTTCATGCTTGGCGTTAACCAACCAAGATCAGTTTTAGCCTGATGTACGTGACAGTTAAAACAAGGCAGTTCATAAGTGTAAAACTGGAAGTTAGTCATATTCGTTTTCCTTAAATTCCATTCTACTTATAAAATTATGCTTATTTACTTGTTTTTACTAGCATTAAAAATGCAATGTTGAGTTGTAATTACCGATACCCATCTATTATTAATCTTCAGTACCCACGAGTAATAACTCAAACCGTTCATTGCCTCGTAAATTTTCAAAATCATCTTCATCAGCGGCCAATTCCCGTAATGATGTACTATCTTTAATCGCACGTTCAAGATCTGATATGGCTTGTTCTTCCACGCCTAAACAGGCATAGGCACAAGCTCGTTGATATAAAGCATGGGCATTTGTATCATCAACTTCTAAGACTCGATTACACATACTTAATGCCCAGTGAAACTCTCGCATTTCCATTGTGGCGTCAGCTTTATAAGTTAATGCTTCTAAATCACCAGGGCGAACTTTTAATATTTCGTCATAGATTTCTAATTTTTGCTCTGGTGTTTGAGAGCTTTGCGCTCGAAGCCATAAATTATGTACTTCGTTGATTTTTTCTATTTCACGGTTATTTTCACTAATAATGCGCGTTTTACGCTTTAAATCCCGTTCTAGCGCTTTAAATTTTTGCTCATAACTTTCAGAAATATCTTTTAATTGTACTTCTGCCATGCGTTTAGTATTTTCTTTTATTTCACGCATTGATTGCCAGCCAATAAGCGCGATGAGAGAAGCAACACCTGCAATAATATAGAAAAAGTAAGTGACAGTAACATTTGCGTAATTCATTGATTTATCAGCAACAGATAGTTCTCTATCCGTTATATCTCGCGTAATTCGTCGTTCAAGATCTTGCTGATCCATTCGAAGAGACTTCAATTCATCAAGCACATACCGTTCAATCATTGGCTTTTCATAAATACTCTGTTCGGAATAAGGTTTTGCTTCATCTCCATTAGCTGCATGAACAATCGACACAGGAAGCATAAAACAAAACATTACAATTCCTAACAGCATTTTAAACATAAGTGGCAACCTTTCACTAATAAACAAGCATGACAATAAAATGATAAATAAACATAACATCTTTCATTTTTCACATTGTCATATTTAGATTTAAAATCAATAAAGCACGAAAAAACATCATATTTTAAAAAAAATTAGCAGCAAAATCTCGTTTTAGCAAAAAAGTATCAAGGATTGATGATTAATTACTATCAAATGAAAAATACGTTCTAGGCTTATTAATACTAACAATTAACCTTTTAGATATGGATATACAGGAGAGTATATGAAGAATAAAACGGATAAATCATTATGGTTAATTCCAGTGAGCATTAGCTTATTAATCGCACTTTTAGGCTCTATTATACTAATTCCTATGATGTAACGTCATCATTAGAGACTTTTCTGTTTCTTTTTTTATTATCGACTATATACAGACTCAATAATGACATCCGCTCTCTTTCAATACATAAAAAAAGGGATGCTATCTAAGCATCCCTTTTTATATATCATTAACTATTTCGTACTAACCTATTTAAGGTTGGTGTAATAGTTAAGACCTTCTGATAGATTGTTAAAGCCATCAATAGTAGGAACAATCTGACGAATAACACGGTTCCAACGTGCGATTGGTGCTGCTGTTACATATACAATATCGTATGGCTGCAATTCAAACTCAGTACCAATAACCAAGGCTGTTGCATCTTTAATATTTAATTGGTAAATATCTGCAATAGTCTTATCTTTCGCATTGGTCTTAGCTGCGTTACGAGTTGAACGAATAACGAAGATACCAGTAGCATCAGCTTCAAGCTCATTAATACCACCAACGTTACTTAATGCTTCTGTTAAGCTCATACCTGCACGGTCAATCTTCAGTAACTTAGGCTGATTAACTTCGCCCATCACAAAGACTTTTTGATCATCATTACGTGGTACATGGATGATATCGCCATTTTTCAATAAGCGGTTTTCAAGTAAATCACCACGTTGCATTAACGCGTATAGTGAAATTCTCTGGTCTTTACCATCACGTGTTAATGTCACATTACGCCAATCAGCATCAGCAGCTAAACCACCTGACTTATCGATCGCATCAAGTAATGTAAGAGGTACATTGCTAATAGGTTGTTGCCCTGGTGTTTTAACTTCACCAGTAACATATGCTTTTTGAGATCGGAAAGATGCCACGTTCACATCTACTTGAGGACTTTCAATATAAGCTGATAAGCGATTAGAAATGATCTTACGCACTTCAGAAACTGTTTTACCTTCTACATATACTTTACCAATATATGGATAGAAGATAGTTCCATCAGCATGCACCCAGTTACCCGCTTCACTTGCACTACGATATGCACCAGCAGGAATAGTTAATTCAGGGTGATCCCAAATAGTAACGTTTAAAATATCGCCAGGGCCAATATGGTATTCATAATTTGCTAACTCAGCTTCCAAACGTGGATTTTGCTCAGCTTTTACCTTTGGAAGGCGATACTGGTTTACAGTATTAGCCGTCAGAGGATAAACATTTACACGATCAGATAAATCAGTGCTATCACCATCAGCAACAGCCACAACATGCTTACCATCAAGCGATAAGTTTGAACCCGGAACAGTACACCCAGCTAACGTCGATGAGATTAATGCCGCTATTAGAATTTTCTTTGTTAAATCCATTATAAATTCACATATGTTGTTAAAATAAACTATCGTAATCCACTTCTATGTGAATAATTATTCAGCAATAGCAGTATGACTACAATAACTATAGATCAATTATTGATTACGATGATTAATACCTAAAGTTTTATTCTTATCAAATTGTAATATGATTTCAATTTCGAAAAAACCTGGGGATCCAGCTACATTACTGAATAGATATCCCCATTAAGCTTATGCTAGGTAAATTAGTGTTCGTTATAAATCATATAAAAATGAGCAAATAACCAAACCCATATTCTATCTTTTTTATACCGACACTCATACCTTAATGGATCAACATTTAAATATCAAAATAGCAATCCGTAATAACTTTGTATTATTAAAATTCAAACTCATGCATTATAAAACATTTACTATGTAAACATGTCACCTCATAACAACAATTAAACTAATTTACTGTAATTATAAGTTAAACAAATACACTCTCTTAATGTGTACCAGCAATGTTGTAAAATACTTTTTAAATCTGAGCCTAATAATATTATATTAGTTAAAAAACAGCCATTAAATTAAAATATTAAATTAAAATAAAATAAAAAGCACATTTATCACAATCAAAAAAATAAATAAAAACATATAGTTAACGCAATATTCAATATAAAAAAGGAAAAACACACCCCAATAACACTTAATCCCTATCATCCCAATTTTTCTGATTTTCAGATTAAATCAGGCTTAATACATTACAAAATCAAATCCAATCATAACTACCAATAATTACCAATGATATAATGGTTATTGTTATATCTGTTATAAAAACACAACGCCTATATTTTATACACCCGTCGATGACCCATATATTCTAAAATACACCTTAAATTTAAATATATACGATAAAAACAAAGTCATTTATAGCTTGCTATAACAGAATAGTAATTATGTATATAAATAATTCCAAATTACCATTGCCTATCAATTTGAAATTTTTGTTTACAAATTACGACCTTGTTACATAAGCCAATAACAACTTAGTTTTATACTTCCTATTTATTCTACTTATTATTTTTTGAGTGTTTTCGATATGCTTTAACTTTTATATTATACAAAAACACTCATCATAATTAGGTGCTAACATCTAACTCAGCCAACACATCAACCATCATTTATTTGAATGTCTTTGTCAGTATTAAACGTGAATTCAAATAATCAATACAACATATTTTTGTAGGTAATAGCTTGACGAAGTAAACCGATAACTTGGCAAAAAACAGGCACAGATATGCTCTTGCCGGCGTTTTATGACGGCTTATTGTCTTTATTAAAGCAACTTTAATCATTGCTGTTGTTCAATACTTATTCAAATTATAAGAAGTTATTCAACTTAATTTCTGGTATGTAGGAAGCCAAGAAATGAGTAAGTAATAAACATAAAAAGCCCTCAGTTAAAATACTTTCAGCGAGAAAATGTTTTAACTGAGGGCTTTTTGTTGAGCGATAGTTAAATCAATGAATAATTACTTTACGTACTCACCACGACGTAACGCATCAATACGTTTTTCTAACGGCGGATGGGTCATAAATAGTTCAGATAATGACTTCTTACCATTAATACCAAATGCCATCATTGAACCTTCTAAATGTGGCTCTTGGCTCACTTTTAAACGCTCAAGTGCTGCAATCATTTTGTCACGACCCACTAACTTTGCAGAACCCGCATCAGCATAAAACTCACGATGACGGCTATACCACATTGTCAGAATACTCGCGAGGAAACCAAACAACACTTCCATAATTGAAGATACGATAAAGTAGGTCATATAACTACCACCACCCTCACCATCTTCACTATTACTATTAACACCACTAATAGCACCAGCAACAAGACGAGAAACAAAGATGACAAAGGTATTTACCACACCTTGCATTAAGGTCATCGTTACCATATCACCATTAGCAACGTGACTGATTTCGTGGGCTAATACAGCTTCAGCCTCATCACGTGTCATGCTATGCAGTAAACCTGTTGATACAGCAACTAACGAATCATCACGTTTTGCTCCAGTTGCAAAAGCGTTAATATCTGGCGCATCATAAATAGCCACGGTAGGCATACCAATACCCGCTTGTTCTGCTTGACGAGCAACAGTATTGATTAGCCAATGTTCAGTCTCATTACGCGGGTGTTCAATTACAACACCACCTACTGAGCGTAAAGCCATCGACTTTGACATCATTAAAGAAATTAATGAACCACCGAAACCAAACAAAGCCGCCATTACTAACAATCCAGAAAGGCTGCCTGGTTGCATTCCTGTTACCGCATAAACAATGTTAAGTACAATACTGAACACCAACATTACGGCAAGGTTTGTTGCTAGAAACAACGCAATACGTTTCATATCTATCATCTACTCCATTTGAAAGGATATTATTTGTTTGGATTTATACCTTATAAGACTCTGTTTTCTCATCGTCTTGGTACATTCAAGCAACTATTACCTACTATATTCGAATAATATGGCTGTAAATTAAAGTGTTAAATTGTTACTAATTCTTATTAAATTCGAATTTATCTTATATAGCGACAAAATAAGTATAAAATATAGCTAGTAACCATTAAAAACTAACAATTAAATTACACTTAATCTTTTTAGATCCACATAATTATTAAAATAAAGGTTGATTAGACTTTGGTCGTATTGCTTTCATAGCATAAGTCGATTATTGTTGATGTATTGTTATGAAACAGCACACACAAAGAAAAATGAAACAGGGAGGGTTCATGGTTAATAATGAAAGTTATCAAGTTGCTATAGATATTTTACGTTGCCATCTTGGAATGTCCATGGATGAAGCACGTAAAGAACTAGGCCTTGATCAAGCGGCGAATCCAACGCCAACAACAGAAACACCAGAAATACTGATTGGGCTTAATTCACCTAATTAGTTTATCTCTATCAATTAAAACAAAAGGCACATAACGTGCCTTTTGTTGTTTTTATTATCGCTATTTTTAGCTCAATGTTGCCAAATCAATATATACACCTAGATTTACCGCTTGATTATCAGGTAAGTAAGGAATTTCAGCTATTTTCTTACCTGGTAACTGTTGCTCTAACCACATTATCATCGCTGTATAATTATCCGTTTTAGGTTCGGTACAATTTGCAATCCATCCTACGATTGTTAGTCCATCAGCTTGAATTGCTTCTGCTGTTAATAACGCATGGTTTAAGCAACCAAGTTTGATACCTACCACTATAATCACAGGTAACTGCTCTTGCTTTACCCACGACGACAAATAATCGGTGTTATTTACAGGTACTCGCCACCCTCCCGCTCCTTCAATCAGCACACAATCAGATTTAGTTTTAAGGTGTACTAAACCTTGCGATAATATTTTAAACTCAATGATTTTGCGTTCTTCTGCTGCTGCAATATGAGGAGATACAGGGCGATAAAAACGGTAAGGATTAACTTCATCATAAGTCACGCTAACCGATGATGCTTGTTGCAGTAATAAAGCATCACTATTTCGTAATCCTTGTGGTGTTCTATCACAACCAGAAGCAATGGGTTTATACCCTACCATCGCGATACCTGCCTGCTCCGCAGCATTCAAAATGGCACAACTGCAAACAGTTTTACCGACATCGGTATCTGTTCCTGTCACAAAATACGCTTTATGCATTTTTTAATACTCCAAAACACACCTGATAGGTTGCAGGCAATAATCCGTTATCTAATCGAAAATAATCGTAGGCATGCTCTAACTCAATGAACGTTTGTCGCCCAATTAACCCCGCTTGACGCTGTTGCTGTAAATGGGTAGCACCAATACCTTTTAAATCTCGCATCAATTTCATTGCGGAGGAGTAATATACTGTTACTGAGTTACATTCTAATGTTTCAATCATTAAGCCCGATTGTGCAATTTCAGCTTCAATGCGCTGTTGTGTCTTAAACCTATTAACATGTGGCTTATCATCAATCTGTGACCATGCGTGTTTAAGCTCATTTAATGAACCTTCAATTAATGTGGTAAAGAAAATAGCACCATCTGATTTAACAACTCGTTGTAACTCTCGTAACGGCACACTTAAATCATCACACCATTGTAATGCTAAATTACTAAATGCGTAATCATAGCTATCATTTGCCATCACAATATTTTCAGCATCGGTATATAAATACTGGCAATGAACGCCACATCGTTGCTGCGCCTGTAATAACATTTCAGCAGAGATATCTGCCGCCGTTACTTCAAATCCTTGGTGGTGTAACTCATAACTGAAATATCCAGTTCCACACCCAACATCAATCACTGATAGTTTAGCGGGTTGCACCTGCTGCTTTGGCATTAATGCAATTAATTGATGCCCAACTTGGCGTTGAAATGCAGCTGATTTATCGTAATGCGGGGCGGCACGTCCAAAAGCATTCGCTATCGACAACTTCTTTGATTGTTCAATTAAAAATGCAGCATTAGTTTGTTTATCATCCAGCATCGATAACCTCATTCATAGCCAGAGCCAACTGATGAATATCACTTTCATTATGATTGGCTGTCAGTGTTATTCGTAAACGTGCACTGTGTGGTGCAACGGTTGGTGGACGAATAGCCCCCACTTTAATACCCCGCTGTTGTAATTGAGCAGCGATCGCCATTGTTTGGCAACTATCACCAATAATCATTGGTTTAATAGGTGTGATCGTCGGTATAAGACTCCAACTATTATCAAGATAATGATTTAAAGACTCAGACAATGTCTGTAACTTTTCTCGACGCCAAGATTGTGTCTGAATTAAGGTGCAAGCTTGACTTAATGCAGTCGCTTGAGCTGGAGGCATAGCTGTTGAATAGATATAATGACGAGCAAATTGCACTAGATATTCCGCGGTGTCTTGATTACACAATACCGCAGCACCTTGTATACCAAAGGCTTTACCAAAAGTAATAATCAATATATCAGCTTTTATACCTGCTTGATGACAACTCCCTTGTCCTTCATCTCCTAGTACACCACAGCCATGTGCATCATCAACCATCAACCAACTATGGTGTTGAGTTGTTATTTCTCGTAATGATGTTAGCGGCGCACAATCGCCATCCATACTAAAAACACCTTCTGTCACCACCAATGATGCAGTTTCTACTTCCCGTTTTATCGTTGAGAGCTGTTGTTGTAACACTGCCATATCGTTATGAGCAAAACGCTTCATCTTTGCAGGTGATAACATGCCCGCTTCAATTAAAGAAGCGTGATTAAGCTTATCTTGAAACAATTGATCCTGGGATTGTAATAGCGTAAAAAGCACCGCTTGGTTAGCACTAAAACCACTATTAAATAATAACGCGCGTTGATACCCCAACCATTCAGTTAATTGTTGTTCTAAATCCACATGTGGCGGTTGAAAACCAGTCACTAAAGGTGAAGCTGTACTACCCGCACCATATTTCGCCAACCCTTGTTGCCAAGCAGTGATAATTTTAGGCTCTTGTGCTAACCCAAGATAATCATTACTAGCAAAATTTAATATTTTTGAATTAACATCATGGCACTGTAATTGCCGATAAAGCCCTTGTTGCTGACGTGTGATAAGTGCTTGTTTATGGCGTTGATTAAAGAGAGGCATCATAGAATATGTCATCTTTTGTTGGACGTGCCACAACCCGCTCTACGACTTGTTCTAATAATTCTTGAGCTTGAATATCATCAGGTTTTGCTACTTGATGTTGGCTGTTAATCCCCAATTTAGCAAAGAGTTGCATATCTTTATCTTCACCTGGGTTTGGTGTGGTTAACAGCTTACAACCATAGAACACAGAATTTGCACCCGCCATAAAACACAAGGCCTGCATTTGCTCATTCATATCTTCTCGTCCCGCAGAAAGCCTTACCGCTGATTGTGGCATGATGATTCGAGCAACTGCAATAATACGAATAAAATCAAATGGATCGACATTCTCTGCATTTTCCAATGGCGTCCCTTTTACTTTAACCAGCATATTAATAGGCACACTTTCAGGATGAACGGGCAAGTTGGCTAATTCCACTAGCAAACCGACACGATCTCGCGTGCTTTCTCCCATTCCGATTATGCCACCAGAACAAATTTTCATTCCTGCATCACGCACATGTGCCAAGGTATCTAATCGGTCTTGATAAGTCCGTGTGGTAATAATATTGCCATAATACTCAGGAGACGTATCAAGATTATGGTTGTAATAATCCAACCCTGCCGCCGCTAATGTCTGAGCCTGATCGGTCGTGATCATACCCAGTGTCATGCATGTTTCTAGTCCCAGTTTTTTAACGCCTTGCACCATATCAAGCAAATATGGCATATCGCGATCTTTAGGGTTTTTCCATGCAGCTCCCATACAAAAACGTGTTGCTCCTGATTGCTTGGCTTTCAGTGCAGCATCCAACACACGATCAACTTCTAATAAACGCTCTTTTTCTATATCAGTACGATAATGTGCGCTTTGGGGACAATATTTACAGTCTTCAGGGCAAGCACCTGTTTTAATAGAAAGTAATGTACTGACTTGCACTTGATTCGGTTGATGAAATTGACGATGAACCTGTTGTGCTTCGAAAACTAAATCCATAAATGGTTTCTGAAATAAAGCTTGTACTTCCTCAACAGTCCAATTGCTACGAACGTCCACAATACATCCCTCTTTTCTATTTTTATTATTCAAAAACACTCTATTGTTGATAAGTATAAAAACGATGTAGAGCCGCTTTTATACTGACATCACTCGTATAAAATTTAACCAAATAGAGATTTGCTCATCTTTAGTTGTTGGCTAGTCTACTAATAGTACGTAGACTGTCAACCTTGAATAATAATTTAGGTTTACTAGTGTGCATAAAAAACTCGCAATCGATATTGAATTCGATCAACGTCATATTTGGCATCCTTACACATCAACTATCAATCCGCTTCCATGTTACCCTGTAACTAATGCTAATGGGGTATATATTACCCTTGAAGATGGCACTCAATTAATTGATGGTATGGCTTCATGGTGGTCTGCAATTCATGGCTATAGTCACCCACACCTGACTGCAGTGGCTAAAAATCAACTGGATAAAATGTCACATGTTATGTTTGGCGGTATCACTCACCAACCAGCGGTTGATCTCTGTAAAAAATTAGTATCAATGACACCACAAGGCTTAGATACTGTTTTTTTGGCCGATTCTGGTTCGGTTGCCGTAGAAGTTGCACTGAAAATGGCATTGCAATATTGGCATGCTAAAGGCCAATCTCGCGCTAAGTTTTTAACCCTTAGACATGGTTATCATGGCGATACTTTTGCTGCTATGTCAGTAACCGACCCTGATAACTCGATGCACAGTCTTTATAAAGACTTTGTTCCTGAACATATTTTTGCAGATTCTCCCCAATGTGGATTCAGGGATGAATGGAATGAAGATGATATTAATGATTTCTCTGAAAAATTAACTCAACATCACCAACAGATTGCTGCCGTTATTTTAGAGCCAATAGTTCAAGGTGCAGGAGGAATGCGTTTATATCATCCAACCTATTTATGTCGAGTACGTGAATTATGTGATAATTATGGCGTATTATTAATTGCAGATGAAATTGCCGTCGGTTTTGGTCGTACGGGAAAACTGTTTGCCTGTGACCATGCCAATATTAGCCCTGATATTATGTGTGTAGGTAAAGCACTCACTGGCGGATATATGACATTATCAGCAACCATCACTCATAAAAAAATTGCAGATACAATATGCAGTGGTGATGCGGGGTGTTTTATGCATGGTCCAACATTTATGGGCAACCCTCTCGCCTGTGCCGTTGCTAATGCTAGCCTTGAAATACTAGAACAAAACCAATGGCAACAACAAGTTGCATCAATTGAAGAACAACTAGCAGCTGAATTACCCCCAATAGCAGCACTTGATAAAGTAAAACAAGTACGTTGGTTAGGTGCCATTGGTGTGATTGAATTACATCAACCCGTCAATATGGTTGAAATACAACAGGCTTTTGTTAATGCTGGCGTATGGATACGTCCTTTTGGAAAACTTGTCTATATTATGCCGCCTTATATTATTACATCAACACAACTCTCATGTTTAACTCAGGCAATATACAAAGTATTAAATACATAATGCTATGTAGCTAAACAACCTTTTATTTTACCTTAGTATCATAAAGCAGACATTGTTCTATTTTAGTCTGCTTATACTGATTAAAGGTGCCCGACCAACATAATAATAACCATATATCGAGCGACGATTTCCTCATTAATCACTATGTATGTCTTAAGGTTATTATTATGCAACTACCACTTTTCCCCGTTGATATTTACTTACTACCTAACGGTATTTGCAAATTACAGATTTACGAACAACGTTATATTCGCTTAGTAAAACTCGCCACAGCTAACCATCATGGTTTTGGCCTCTGTATGAAAATTGATGATAATCTTTGTCATTTTGGCACTCGAGTTATTATTACTGATTTTGATCCACTACCCAATGGCTTTATGAGTATCACAATTCAAGGTACCGAAATGTTTTTGATTAATAATCATTGGCAAGATAACGATCGTCTTCATATCGGTGATACTTCACCCGTGCCTAACTGGCACAGTAAAAACATCACCTTCATTGATCAAAACATTTCAGATAACTTAAAACAACTGTTCCAGCAGCACCCAGATCATGCCAGTTATTACCCTGATCCAAAATTTGATGATATTACTTGGGTGTGTCAACGATGGCTTGAGATTTTGCCATTAGAAGTTAATCAGAAACAATGGTTCATGAGCCGTAACGATTGTAGTGCTGCATTATCTTTCTTACATACAGTGATTAATACTAATTCAAACTTAGAATAGACCCTATTCTTAATAATCACCCCATAACTACACACTCAGTTATGAGTGAATATTTATTATGTTTAATAGTAAATGTCACAATCAATCAAAATAGTATTAATATATTATTATTTAATTCAATTAATATATTTAAAAATAACCAAATAGTATTTATTATATTTCAATCAAGCACATTAAATGCATTATTAGTCGTAGATATTCAATTATTTATGGTTAAATAATCACTGTACTGATAATCATTATCCTTAATGACAAGGAATAGTTTTATTAATTAAAATAATCACTTAAAACATTAGCTTATGTATGCAAACATATTGTTTCCAATATTGTTCTAATCACACTATCGGCTTATTTATATACTCTCCATAACAGATTGATTTTTTATAAGTATTTTTAATTTTATTGCTAACCGAATTTATATTCACATCACATTTAATTAATAAGTATGATAAATACAGAAAAAAAATAGATAGAAAGTTTCTTTTTCATGCCTACAATAATCTCCCCACTGAGGTAATCAGTACAAAAAATACTATTCACATAGTAATAATAATTAGAAATAAAATTCGTCTATTTGAATACGGAATAAGACGACTCAGCCAGGGAAAAAAACATGCTTAATCTAGCAATATCTGTCATTCCAATTTTATTATTAATTTGGATGATGACAAAAAAAAATGCGCTACCTTCACATGTTGCACTACCTTTAACAGCATTACTTATTGGTATCTTACAATTAATTTATTTTGGCACTAGCGGCCGATTATTAGCCGCAAACATTATTTCAGGCTCTTTATCAGCACTTACACCTATCTCTATTATTGCTGGTGCGATTTTATTAAATCGGACCCTCTCAATTTCAGGCTGTGAAGATGTCATTAAACAATGGTTAGAAGGCATTAGTAAAAACCAAGTCGGTCAGTTAATGATCATTGGTTGGGCATTTGCTTTTATGATTGAAGGTGCTTCAGGATTTGGCACCCCCGCTGCCATTGCGGCTCCAATTCTTGTTGGACTCGGCTTTAACCCTTTACGGGTCGCCATGTTAGCGTTAGTCATGAACTCCGTTCCCGTTTCTTTTGGCGCAGTAGGAACACCAACATGGTTCGGGTTAGGTAACTTAGGGCTGTCTGATGCAGAACTGCTACACGTAGGTAGCTTATCTGCCATTATGCATACAGCTGCGGCGATAGTTATTCCAGTTATTGCCTTAACCTTTATTGTTAGTTGGCAACAAATTCGTCGCAATATTATTTTTATTCAGCTAAGTATTTGGTCATGTACATTGCCGTATGTATGGCTTGCACAATGGAACTATGAGTTTCCAGCACTTATTGGTGGTGCTATTGGCTTAACATTATCAATACTATTTGCACGCTACAACATCGGCTTAGAAAAGAAAGTACCAATAGATACAGAAAAAACAACGGTTACTTTGCCATTTGGGCGCGTGTTTAAAGCCATGGCTCCTACCCTGTTACTGATCGTTATTTTAATTGTAACCCGCATTAAACAATTAGGATTAAAAGGCATGCTGAATGACGCAACCCCAATGTGGAATTTCCACTTAGGTTTTGCCGACTTACACATAAGCCAAGCGTTAATTATTCACATTAGTCAAATTTTAGGTACTGACACCGCATGGGCATACAAAACGCTATATGTGCCAGCGTTAATTCCTTTTTTCTTGGTTGTTTTCGTGTCGATTCCTTTTTTAAAGATGAATAGACACCAAGTAACAACAGTATTTAGCGACACAGCATCACGAATCAAAACACCGTTTATCGCCCTAGTTGGTGCATTGATTATGGTGAAATTCATGATGATTGGCGGTGAGCACTCACCCATTATGACAACAGGTAACGCATTTGCACATTTACTGGGTAAAAATTGGCAATATTGTGCCGCTTATTTAGGGGCATTAGGCGCATTTTTCTCAGGCTCTGCAACGGTTTCCAACCTAACTTTTGGTGCAATTCAACAAAGTATTGCTCACACAGTCGGCCTGCCAGAAACAATAATTCTGGCATTACAATCGGTCGGTGGCGCAATGGGTAATATGGTGTGTATCAATAATATTATTGCAGTGTCAGCCATACTTGGTATTGCAAATAAAGAAGGTTACATCATTAAACGAACTGTTATGCCAATGATCTTATATGGCGTAATTGTTGCGATAGTGAGTACGTTTCTTTAACCACTAAATAAAAAATAGGTTGGCATACTGTGTAAGTAGATGCCAACCGCTAGTTTAACGTCAACATTTCAGGCGCCTTTACGCCATTGGAGCAATAAAATGAAGGTAAACTTTTTTGTCACTTGTCTTGGCGATACTGTAAAAGCAGAAGTTGCTAAAAAGACGGTACAACTGCTTGAGCAGTTAGAGTGTGAAGTGATTTTTCCTGAACGCCAAGGGTGTTGTGGTCAACCCGCATTAAACAGTGGTTATATCGAAAAAAGCAAGCCTGCAATGAAAAGCATGATCGAAGCTTTTGAAATCAATGATTATCCGATTGTGACGCCTGCTGGTTCGTGTGCCGCTTCTGTGAAGAAATACCCACATTATTTAGAAGATGAGCCTGAATGGGCTGCCCGCGCACAAAAAGTGGCTGACCGCTTATTTGAATTAACTCAATTTGTCGTTCGTCAATTAGGTGTAGAAAACGTCGGTGCACGTCTTAAAGGTAAAGGCGTTTACCATCCATCTTGTAGTCTTATTCGTAAATTAGGCGTACGCGAAGAGCCACTTATTTTACTTAATAATGTTGAAGGCCTTGAGCTGTTACCTATCGATAACCAAGAAACTTGTTGTGGTTTCGGTGGTACTTTCTCCGTCAAGATGTCTGAAATTTCAGGTGAAATGGTGACTGAAAAAGTACAGCATATTAGCGCAGTTAAACCTGACTTCTTAATTGGTGCCGATATTAGTTGTTTATTAAATATTGGTGGTCGTATTAGCCGTGAAGGTCAACCTATTAAAGTAATGCACATTGTTGATGTGCTGATGAGTCGTTAAGAGGTCATTATTATGTCAATGAAAACTAGCAACGTTAAATTTAAAGATCGTATTCATCTAAAAATGAAAGACGAATCTATGCGTGCCGCCGTTGCCAACGCACAAGAACGTATGTTTAAAAGCCGTGCAGTTGCTGCTGAAAAACTCGGTAACTGGGAAGAATGGCGTGAAATGGGCATGGATATTCGTAACCATGTACTTGAAAATCTTGATTACTACTTGCAACAGCTGAGTGAAAATGTAGAAAAAAATGGTGGTCATGTTTTCTTTGCTGCAACCGCTGAAGATGCAACTAACTACATCGAAACGATTGTAAAGAAAAAGAACGCCAAAAAAATCGTAAAATCTAAATCAATGGTGACTGAAGAAATCGGCATGAACCAGATGATTCAGCGCAATAATTGCGAAATCATCGAAACCGATTTAGGTGAATATATACTACAAGTCGATGATTGTGATGCTCCATCTCACATTGTTGTACCTGCATTACATAAAAACCGCACCCAAATTCGCGAAGTGTTCAAAGAAAAGCTCGGTTATGACGGCACCTCAGATCCTGAAGCCATGACCCGCTTTGTCCGTGAGCATATTCGTCATGATTTCCTTGAAGCTGAAATCGGTATTACTGGGTGCAACTTTGCGATTGCAGAATCAGGTACCGTTACTTTAGTAACAAACGAAGGTAACGCACGTCTAGCCACCAGCTTGCCAAAAACACATATCGCTGTCATGGGTATGGAGCGTATTGTTCCAACCTTTGAAGAGTTTGATATTGTTGCTAGCCTATTATGTCGCAGTGCAGTTGGTCTACCATTAACAGGTTACGTAACCGCGTTAACGGGTCCACGTGAAGGTGATAACTGTGATGGTCCAGAAGAATTCCACCTTGTTATTGTCGATAATGGTCGTTCAAAAATTCTAGGCTCAGAATTCCGCCCAATTCTACGCTGTATCCGTTGTGCTGCGTGTGTTAACACTTGCCCTGCTTACCGTCATATTGGTGGTCAATCTTACGGTTCAATCTATTCAGGTCCAATTGGTGCAGTATTATCACCACTACTTGGTGGCTATGAAGATTTTAAAGACCTACCTAATGCCTGTAGTTTATGTCGTGCTTGTCATGATGTGTGTCCAGTAAAAATTCCACTGTCTGATTTGTTACTAAAACACCGCCAGATCATGGGTGAAGAAAAAATCACCGCGTCATCAGAACGTGCAGCAATCACTGGTTTTAACTTTGTTAATTCACACCCTTTCATCTGGGATAAAACAGTTAAAATCGGCGCAATTATGGCTGGAAAACTGATTAAAGATGGCAAGCTTCCCTTTAAAGTGGGTTTGCTTAATGCATGGACACAAACGCGTGATTTACCCGCACCAACAGGTCAATCATTCCGTAGCTGGTTCAAAAACAGAGATGACAAATAAGGGGCTTCCGCATGTCAGAGCAACGTATTTTTAACCGCGATAGTTTCCTTGATAATATCGCAAAACAACTTGGCCGTGAGCGTATTACTGCACCCGTAGCACGCCCAAACCTTAAATATAACTGTCACAAAGATGTATTTGCAGACAAGAGCCCAGATGAATTAAAAGCTATTTTAGTTGATTACACTGAAACAACATTAGCCTCTCAGGCATTGGTTACAACAAAAGATAAGCTAACAGAAACATTACGTAATGTATGTTTTCACTATTGCACTGATGATGGTGAAGGCCTTAATCCTATCGGAGAAACTATCTTTACTGCGGATAATCGTCTGTTAGATATAGTAAATCCGAAAGATTTAGCTGAAAAGCAACATGGTGTCTACATCTGGGATCATAGTGCAGGTTACGATGCAAACATTGCTGTTGCAGAGCGCGCTAAAGTCGGCGTAGTATTCGCAGAACAGGCATTAGCTGAATCAGGCACTATGGTACTTTATAGCCAAGCAGCACAAGGTCGAGCCGTTAGTTTGCTCCCTGAAGCCTCTGTTTTCATTGTACCTAAAAGCAATATCGTTCCTCGTTTAACACAAGCGACAGAACGATTACATCAAAAAGCACAAAATGGTGAACGTATTCCATCATGTGTGAATTTTATTTCAGGTCCTAGTTCGACAGCAGATATCGAACTGATCAAGGTTGTTGGTGTGCATGGGCCCGTCTTTGCCACCTACATCATTATTGATGATATGTAATTTTACCTATCACCAATAGTGATAAACAAACTAGCAGGATGCTAGTGGTTAAGCACTTAAACGGGAATACGAAAAAACGCAGTTATCGGACTGCGTTTTTTTTCGCGTATAATTCAGCTCTAAACAGACTATTGGAATATTGACATGCCTGCTATTGATGATCTCGTTCTTTTTACTCAAGTGATTGAGTATGGTTCATTCAGTAAAGTTGCTGAACTAAATAACATCACCAAATCTGTCGTGAGTAAACGCATCAGTAAGCTTGAAACCAGCTTGGGGCTACAACTTATTTATCGTACAACCCGTAAGCTAACACTGACCGAGCCTGGCGAAGTGCTTTATCATCGCGCCAAGAGCATCAGCAATATTGCACAAACCGCATTTGACTCAGTAACAGGTTATAGTGAAGCGCTATCAGGCAAAATTCGCATGTCAGTCCCCACCATTTCAGGTGAATTAGTACTGGCTAATGCTGTCTCTACCTTTTGTCAAAAACACCCAGGCTTAATGGTTGATATGTCACTTAACAATCATTTTGTTGATCTGGTTGCGGATAATTATGATCTGGTGATCCGTACCGGTTATCTGGAAGATTCAAGTCTTATTGCTCGTCATATTTTTAATTCACGTTGGGTTATCTGTGCTTCACCCGCTTATTTGGAGCAACATGGTATACCTGAAACACCTAAGGCATTAAATAGCCATAATTGTTTAGGTTATAACCCTCAAAGCTCAGGTCCTTTTGACTGGCAATTTATTCGTCAAAATAAAATCTATACCCATAAAGTGAGTGGTAACTTTTCATCAGATAATGCCGCATCATTGAAAAAAGTCGCACTCGCTGGCAACGGAATTGCTTATTTACCTACTTGTTTAGTTTATAACGAATTACAACAAGGCCAATTAGTTGAAGTATTAGCCTCACATGCAGGAAAAGTCGTTGGTATTTATGCCGTCTATCCCTACACACGAAAGCCTGCAAAACGTATTCAGGCACTGATTGAACATATTCGCGAAAGCTATATGGAAATTAAAGAACAATTTTAACCATCAATTAATTTCATCAATAAATGCCCATCATAAAGAGCTTGTTTCACTAATGCCGCACCTGGCATCGTAGCTTGGGTATAGAAACGGCTTTCTTGAAGTTCAAGATCGCGATTATAAATAGGCAGTGTTTGAGAAATAACACACTCCATAATTGCGGGGTATAACACGGCTTTAGCGCGATTTAATTCACCACCAATTAAAATACGCTGAGGATTAAATAAGTTCACCATAATCGCTATTGCTTGGCCGAGGTGATGCCCCAGATCGATAATAATTTGACGAGCAAGAGAATCGCCCGCAACCGCTGCATCACAAAGCGCCTCAATAGTCAGAGTTGATGCCGTTAATACCGATGGATGCCCTTCTTGTAAACGGGTTAAGGTTTGATCTAAAACGGCAGTTAAGCTTGCTACCGTTTCTAAACAACCATGATTACCGCAAAAACAGCGCTTACCATAAGGTTTTACCTGAATATGACCCAACTCACCAATATTACCACTACGGCCTTGCAGCACCGTATCATCTAAAATAATGCCAGCTCCTACACCATTGTGCACAGAGACTAGAATCGAGTTCGAAATACCACGTGAATTACCAAACAACTTTTCAGCTAATGCCCATGAACGAGTATCATTGCCAACAAATACAGGTAATCCTGTTGCCTGATGAATAATATCGCTTAACGGTAGGTCCTTGATGGTGTAATGCGGCATTTGTAAAACAATACCTTCAACCGCATTTACTAGCCCAGGTAGTGAGATTGCAATCGCTGAAATACGGTCAAGGGCACTAACATGATTGGCAAAAAATGTATTAATTTCTGTTAATAATTTAGTGACAACATCATCTTGCTCAACTTGATTAATATTTTGTCGCTCTTCCACTAAAATATCACCACTCAATGAGTGTAAAGCGATCGTTAAATAACCACGTCCTAATCGAATCGACAAAAATTGCCAACCTTCATTAGCAGGAACAAGTCCAATCGCAGGTCGTCCACGACTAGTAGATTCTTGATATTGTGTTTCTTTTATTAAATGTGCCTCAATTAATTCACGCGTGATCTTAGTAATACTAGCTGGCGCTAATTGGCTACGTTTAGATAATTCAATCCGCGAAATAGGTCCATACAGATCAATAAGTTTATATACGCTCCCGGCATTATTTCTTTTTATATGATCAATATGACCTGGCTGAGCGACATACATGTCGATACTCCTTGAGGAAAAACAGCGATAAATATCATTCGATTTTCAATTTTTTTACTTTGCGAAGTAATTGTGAAGTCTCTTGTACTCAGGACGTGACAGCCGTCACGAGGAATCCCTAAAGACTTCCGCTTTCGCTTCTGACATAATGATAAATCGGCATTTCGCCGAGTATAAATTCAATGAGTAAATTTAATCTCCTCCGTGCTTTTGCTAAACGTCATTCACAGGTGGCAGCTAGATTACGATATCCAAAAGTAGCGATAAGAGAAGTATGAGGTTCTGCGTGTACAAAATTAATGAAGTCTTCGAAACGATTCAAGGTGAAGGTGTATTCACTGGTGTTCCTGCTATTTTTGTCCGTTTACAAGTCTGCCCTGTTGGTTGTTCATGGTGTGACACCAAACAGACATGGACAGCTGAAACTGAAGATTTAGTCAGCGTTGAACGTATCATGATTAAAACAGAAGACTCTCCACTTTGGACCCAACTCGATGCGAATGGCATCGTTAATCTATTAGTTGATCAAGGCTATACCGCCAAACATGTGGTGATCACCGGTGGAGAACCATGTATTTATGATCTACGTCCACTAACAACTGCTTTAGAAAAAGCGGGCTTTAACTGTCAAATTGAAACCAGTGGTACTTCAGAGATATTAACCAGTGACCAAACGTGGGTAACTGTATCACCTAAAATCAATATGAAAGCAAAATTGCCTGTATTATCTTCGGCGTTAGCACGTGCAAATGAGATCAAACATCCCGTAGGCACTCATAAAGACATAGAACAATTAGAGACTTTATTGGCGCCAGTCACGCTGCGTACTGATGTCACCATAGCACTCCAACCCATCAGTCAAAAACCACGAGCAACAGAACTATGCATTTCAACATGCATCGCGCGTAATTGGCGTTTATCGATCCAAACCCATAAATATTTAGCAATTGCTTAACCCGCAGCACTTTCATCTCATGCTATAGCATCAAAGAATAACAACGCAATGATAAGACAGTATTTGCTTATCATTGCTAAAATGATCATTTCTTGACCAACCTTCTGTGTAAAATCCCACTTTCCCACATCAATTTATCAATCTAATGAGATCAATGCTTGATGCTTGACGTAAGAAAGGTAATATTACTTATACAACGATATCTTTAAGCACGTAATACTTTAATTCCAAAGTGAAGTGCCTAAACGGAGAATAACTTAAACATGACTTACGCGCCTGTAACAGACGTATTAAGCGGCAAACTAGCTATAGACAGTGAAGTCACTGTTCGCGGTTGGGTTCGCTCACGTCGTGATTCCAAAGCTGGAATTTCTTTCCTTGCCATTTATGACGGCTCTTGTTTCGACCCGATTCAGGCCGTGGTCTCTAATGAGTTAAATAATTACCAGGAAGAAGTTCTTAAATTAACAACTGGTTGCTCTGTTGAAGTCACAGGTACAATTGTTGCCTCTCCTGCTAAAGGTCAAGATTTCGAATTAGCAGCAACAGCAGTTAAAGTTGTTGGCTGGGTAGAAGATGCTGAAACATACCCAATGGCAAAAACACGTCACTCTATTGAGTACTTACGTGAAGTTGCACACCTACGCCCACGCACTAACGTAATTGGTGCTGTTGCTCGTGTTCGTAACTGCCTGTCTCAAGCTATTCACCGTTTCTACCACGAGCAAGGCTTCATTTGGATGTCTGCACCACTTATCACAGCGTCTGACTGTGAAGGTGCTGGTGAAATGTTCCGTGTGTCTACGCTAGATATGGCAAACCTGCCAATGACAGATAAAGGCGAAGTGGATTTTGACAAAGACTTCTTTGGCAAAGAAACATTCCTGACTGTATCTGGTCAATTAAATGCTGAAACTTATGCTTGTGCCCTAAGCAAAGTATACACATTTGGTCCAACTTTCCGTGCTGAAAACTCAAACACTAGTCGTCACCTAGCTGAATTCTGGATGGTTGAGCCTGAAGTAGCTTTTGCTGATCTAAATGATGTAGCAAAACTAGCTGAAGATATGCTGAAATATGTATTTAAATCAGTACTTGAAGAGCGTCGTGACGATCTTGAATTCTTTGCTTCTCGCATTGATAAAGACGTTATCACTCGTCTAGAGCAATTTGTAACGTCTGATTTTGCACAAGTAGACTACACTGATGCAATCAAGATTCTTCAAGATTCTGGTCGTCAGTTTGAGAACGATGTTGAGTGGGGCATTGATATGTCTTCTGAGCACGAGCGTTTCCTTGCTGAGCAACACTTCAAAGCACCAGTAATTGTGAAGAACTATCCAAAAGACATCAAAGCGTTCTACATGCGTATGAACGAAGATGGCAAAACTGTTGCAGCAATGGATGTACTTGCACCTGGTATTGGTGAGATTATCGGTGGTTCACAACGTGAAGAGCGTTTAGAACAACTTGATGCACGTATGATTGAAATGGGTCTAAATCCTGAAAGCATGGGCTGGTACCGTGATTTACGTCGTTATGGTTCAGTACCACACTCAGGTTTTGGTCTAGGCTTTGAACGCCTAGTATCTTACGTAACGGGCATGAGCAATATCCGTGATGTAATTCCATTCCCACGTACACCACGTTCTGCAAACTTCTAAATACCCAGTGTAATTAGTCGTAAAAAAAACCATCTTCGGATGGTTTTTTTTATAACACAATTATCATTACTTATATAAGCTACATTATAACACTATACCTCTTTCGTATTATAAATATTGATTTCATTTTGAAAATGGATTATGTTTAAAAGTATATTCACCAAAAGAATACAAACCTAGCGATAAATAAAAGCACACCCATGAGAATAAATAATACGAACTATAACTTTATAACCCTATTAAAAAGTTTTATTTTACTTTTTTTTCTATTCTCTAGCTTTTATGTTATATACAATATTTATCATATTGAGAAATTCAATCAACGCTATATAACTAAAATACAAACAGTATATTCTTATGTTCGTCGCTTTGGATCTTATTATAACAACGCATCTGAAGAACATAAGCTTAAAGCTGATTATCAAATAGACAATGTTTCAATAATTATTAATACCCCAGGAAAAGTAAAAAAACTATCAAAAGGAATTAGTTTATTACGCTCAGAGTTAGATAAGCTCACTAATAATGTATCTGCAATTTCTGTTTTTGAAAACTCAACGAATAATGCTCATTTTTGTCCCATTAAACCCAAACATTCAAATAAACTTAATAACGATGCTGAAAATAATCCTATGCATCAAATTGTTGTGCGTGAAGGTTTAATTAATACATATCAATCTTTTTATGGTTGTAATTTAAAATTAACTGAAAGTTATACTGATGATTGTTCTGATACTCAGATTAGAACTATATATTATCCTATTTACAATAATAAGCGGCTTGATGCTTTATTAGCCATTGATATAAAAAGTAAAGATTTTACTGACTCACTACAGCAATATAATAAAAAATATTTAACGGTTATTAATATCAATCACAGTAATAATTTTTATACAAAACAAGAATTACTCCCCTGCTCAAAAATTCATCCAATGAACATGGGATTTAATTTATTTTCTATATTTAGAGTTACTTTTCTACCAGCCTTACTATTAAGTATAATATATGGCTATTTTAAAATTCATCTAATTAAAAAAAGACACAATATTCAACGAGATTTGATGACACATTTTTATCGTCGCGATTTTTATGAAAAAAAATGGTTAAAACAACGAAAATTTAATTTATTAATTATTGATATCGACCATTTTAAAAAAATCAATGATAACTATGGACATGAAATTGGTGATGAAGTTATTCGGCATATTGCAAAACGTATTAATAATTATATTGATCCTACAGATACCGCTGTTCGTTGGGGCGGTGAAGAATTCATCATTAACTTCCAGAATATAAGCAATAAACAATTACATATTAAAGCTAAGGATCTTTGCTCTTTGATTGACTCGAAACCTATACTATCGCTTAATGTCACAGTATCTATTGGTGGCATAAGTACAACCAATAGTCATTTTAATGATGCTTATAAATTAGCAGATAAAGCACTCTATCATTCTAAAAATAATGGACGCAACCAATACACTATTGTCTAAAAAGGTGAGAAAGCACAAAGAATATTTATCATCATAAAGCATAACCACAGGTGATTAACTTTCAACTATCAATAGAAACATTTTATTGTTAAGATGTATATCTTTCACTTTAATCTGTAAAAGGAATATATAGAATATGATATCGTGTTCTAATATCTCTGGATAGTAATGAGTATAATTATAAATAGTATTTTAAAAAAAACGTTAATTCACTTAAAGCTTTTTACCTTATTTTTCATGATCTGTTCTAGTGCATATTTTATTTATAATATATGCAATATTGAAAAACTACAAAATATGTATATCACTACATTAAATAATGTTTATTCTGTTGCTCGTCGGTTTGGTTCATTTTATAACAATACAAGTACTGTTGCCTTAAATAAAGGGACATACATTTTTAATGGTGTCTCGGTTATCGTCAACACACCAACCAATGCTAAAATATTATCAACAGGAATAAACCAATTACGTTCAAATATCAACCAACTTACTAATAATAATATATGGACAGTGGCCGTTTTTGAAACCGCATCAGATTATTCACACTTTGATCCTCTTAGACCAGCTTATTTAAAAGGTTATGATAAAATAGCCATTAATACTATCGTTAAAAATGAAGACTTGATGGATACTTATCGTTCATTTTATGGCTGTAATATAAAGTTAACCGATATATATAAAGAACCAGGAACTAATAAAATAATTCGTACTATTTATTATCCAATCTATAATAATAAAAAATTGGATTCTCTTTTGGCAATAGATATTAATAACTCTGCTTTTAAAAACACCTTAGCTAAATTTAATAATAACAAGATAACAATTATTAGCATGGATAATAATAATATTTATCACACAAGTGAGTTATTACCATGTTCAACCGTTGATCCCATTAACTTAGGGATTAATTTTTATACTCTTTTAAAAGCCACCTTTTTACCCTCTCTTTTATTAATGTTTTTATATCATTCATTAACGCAGCTAATTGCTAATAAAAATTTCATTTTACGCTACGATCAAATGACACATTTTTATCGCCGTGACTACTATGAAAGTAAATTAATTAATCAGAAAAATTTTAATTTATTAATTATCGATATTGATCACTTCAAAAATGTAAATGACACCTATGGTCATGAAGTGGGTGATGACGTTATTCGTGCTGTCACTAAGCGTATTAATAATTGTATTCGGAAAAAAGATATCGCCATTCGTTGGGGTGGTGAAGAATTTATATTATCGTTTCCAGATATGAATAAAGAACAACTAACAATAAAAGCCAAAAATATATGTGACTCAATTTCTCGCTGTCCTATATTAGACATTAATATTACAATTTCTATTGGTGGAACCAGTACAACTAACATGCATTTTAATGACGCCTATAAAGTAGCAGATCAAGCACTTTATCACTCTAAAAATAATGGCCGTAATCAAGCTACCATTGTTTAGATAACAATTAAATTGATTCTATACAAAATAGCCCATAGTTGTTGAGCTAAAGATCATAGGCATGCAATAACAAAACATAATTATAAATTCATAAATTTGTTACACCCTCTTGTCAAACTTCTATCACTAAGGGTATAAATAGGAACATAACTCTTTAACTACCCATGGATGATCGATATGTTTGAAAAGATTACAGCAGCACCCGCAGACCCTATTCTCGGTTTAACAGACGAATTTAAAGCTGATCCTAGAACACATAAAATTAACCTCGGCGTGGGTATTTATAAAAATGAAGCAGGTAACACACCTGTTTTAGCTACTGTAAAAAAAGCAGAAGCCATTTTATTAGCACAAGAAACAACAAAATCTTATTTAGGCATTCCAGGAACGCCTGAGTATGGCTTAGCAGTGCAGCAACTACTCTTTGGTACTGATTCTACACTTATTGCAGAAAAACGAGTTCAAACGGCACAAGCCCCTGGCGGTACAGGAGCATTACGCGTTGCTGCTGAATTTATTAAACGCCAGTTAGGGGATGTTACGGTTTGGATCAGTAATCCTACATGGGCAAACCATCATGGTGTTTTTGGTGCCGCCGGCCTAGAGACGAAGACTTACGGTTACTATAACGCCCACACAAAAAATATCGATTTTGATGCGATGGTGGCAGATTTAAATCAAGCAAATGCAGGTGATGTCGTCTTATTCCACGGCTGTTGTCATAACCCAACAGGTATAGATCCAACTAATCAACAATGGCAAACACTGGCTAAGCTCTGCCTAGAAAAACAATTACTGCCAATGTTTGACTTTGCTTACCAAGGCTTTGCTCAAGGTGTTGAAGAAGATGCACAAGGACTGCGTATCTTTGCCGATCAAATGCCGGAACTCCTCGTTGCTAGTTCATTCTCTAAAAACTTTGGCCTTTACAATGAGCGTGTAGGTGCTTTTACTTTAGTTGCCAAGAACGCTGAGCAAGCAGTGACTTCATTCAGCCAAGTGAAATCTATTGCACGTGTTATTTACTCTAACCCACCTGCTCACGGTGCGGCTATTGTGACACAGATTCTAAACGATGCGGTATTACGTGCTGAATGGGAACAAGAAGTTACAGAAATGCGCGATCGTATTCAAGAAATGCGCGTATTATTTGTAGCAACACTAAAACAATGTGGTGTTGATACCGACTTTAGCTTTATTGAGCGTCAAAATGGTATGTTCTCATTTTCAGGCCTTAATAAAGACCAAGTAAAACGTCTCAAAGAAGAATTTGCTATCTATATAGTAGGCTCTGGTCGTATCAGCGTTGCCGGTATGACCAAATCAAATATGTTACCGTTATGCCAAGGTATTGCTGCCGTTTTGTAACGCATAAAAAATAAACTATACCCATAAAAAAAGAGGATAATTATCCTCTTTTTTTTACTATTATATGATAAAAATATTATTAGCCTGATTTATTCAATGGTAATACGTTACAATAAAGATCATGTTCATAATGCTTCTCTAATTGCTTACGCCAAGGCCGTTCTGATATTGGAACAAGATAAAACATTTCTCTTGTGGTATCAGTTACAAACGCCATTCCATGCCGCATCACTTCATAATGTATATCGTGAATATAACCAAGAGAAAAACTTTGTCTCCCTGTTAACATATTAATATCTTCGCGACTGAGGGATACTCCCTGTGTTTCATCTGCAAATCGTTCAAGTAGCCAACCAGAAAATTCCTTTGCACTTATCATCGTCATAAGATCAGTTTCTCCGAATTCTGCGT
This sequence comes from Photobacterium piscicola, assembly GCF_900166965.1. Classification (GTDB taxonomy): domain Bacteria; phylum Pseudomonadota; class Gammaproteobacteria; order Enterobacterales; family Vibrionaceae; genus Photobacterium; species Photobacterium piscicola. Next base: position 77,156 of record NZ_FUZI01000002.1, read on the forward strand.
ACTCCTTGAGAATTACTCTCCTTGTTTATAGTTATAGCAGAGTAAAAAAAAAGCGTCGGTTTTATGTCTTAAAGATAATAATAGTATAGACAATAGTTGTGATAAGGGGACAAAAGAGGAGAAAAATCATAATCAAACGAAGAAATCCCCGCTTCTTAAAGAGAAGCGGGATTAGCATATCTTAAAGTGCTTTATATAACACTTTATTCCCTGCCAATTGGATGCGCTCAACTAACCCTTCTTCTGTTAGTTTTTTTAGCGCACCAGTAGCCCAAGAAGCCGCTTTAGCCTCTTCTTGGCCTGCTTGTAAACCAATACCTTTTGGATTTAAACCATCAGTGTGGCTTACAACAATATCTAGTACTTGTTGTTGCTTAGGTGTCAGCGTTGCAATTGGCTTAGAAACAGTCGTTGGCTTAGAAATAATAGGGTCAGTAACCACTGCCGTATCAATAACTAATTCAACTTCTGGCATCTTTTGAACTGCTAAGACTGTATTGCTTAAAAGAGGTTTCTGTTTATGCAGTTTACGTTGAACATTACGTTTGTGAGAAATTCTCATTACTTTTTACTCCGTTACACTACTTTTCAATCTCCACTCTTTTCATCGAGAAAAAGTGAGCGCGTTTTATACCAAGGTTATGTAACAATTACCAGTAAACGGTTATTTATCCGCCGATAAATATGATCACTCACAAACGAACATCAAATAATTGCGAATTTGGACGCATTTTTAGTAAAAGTATGCATCAAATTCATCATTTTCATCGGAATTCTTTTTTAGACAAATACATCTATAATATATATTTGATCGCGATAATAACATCATCATCGTCGTTTGAATGGTTTAGGAGGCTGTGATGGAAACGCTTCATATTCATACGGAAAAACTGACCACAAAACATTTTATCTGGATAGCAATAATATTTACCACTCTCACCTTTGCTTTATTAAGTTATTTTAATACTCAATTACCAACAATAAGCCTCTTGATGATCGCTATATCATTTGGGTGTATTTTGCTATTTACTGCCACCTTCTTCAATCCATCGACCATGAGTTTCACATTGACCTTTATGCATTGCCAATTTCATAGCCACTATGGGGGTTGGTCAACAACATGGCATAATATTCAGCATATAGGGAACGTGACACTGTCATCAGATGGATGGCATCTTCCCTTACCTTGGATTGGCATTCGTTTAAAAAGTTATGATGATTTTATTCGAACTATCTGCCCACGCGTTGCATCTAGACTGTTACTAGAACAACGTATTTTACTGGTCATGGAACTTAAGCACAGCGCTCACCCAACCCATCAACTTGAGGATATATTATTTGATGATGATCCATTTATAACCAGTAGCGGTGAACAATTTCAAGGACTTCAAGCAATGCTTGCCAATCGAATGCGTTATAATCGAGAATTACTAGGGTTTGATTTTTTTATTGCGGATAATGTGCTTGATCGCCCTGTAAACGATTTTATTGGCCTATTACGTCGCTATAAAGCTGCAGCTTAATTTCATGATGAAACAGCAGTAGTAACCTTTTGAGCTTTAAGGAAAGGCAATAACAACAACCCAATTAATGCTGCAGCGACGGAAATAACAACAAAAAAGCCTGTCCAATGATAATGATTCATAATAATAGCCAGTGGATATCCCGCTAATGCAGCCCCCATATAGGCAAATAAGCCAACAAAACCTGTTGCAGCGCCGACTGAATCTTTATGAGAACACTCTGCGGCAGCCATACCAATTAGCATTTGCGGACCAAAAACAAAAAAGCCAATTGCAAAAAAACAACCTGCTTGCAAAATATAATTAGTGACAGGCATTAACCACAACGCAGCAACCGCCAAAAAGATGCCCATAGAAAAAAGCAGGATCATTGGACCACGGTTACCACCAAATAATTTATCTGAGCCCCAGCCTCCCACAAGAGATCCTAAAAAACCACCAATCTCAAAAAGTGATAACGCTCCATTTGCAGACAACAGACTATAATGGTGCTGTTCCGTTAAATAAATATTACCCCAGTCATTAATCGCTGTTCTAACGATATAAACCAGCACATAACTTACCGCGAGTAACCACAAATACTTATTGGTTAAGACATACTTAAATAAAACTTGTCGCTGAGTGAGGCCAATCCCTTCATTTTCTTGGGCAACTTCTAAATAATCATTACGCCATAAACCAACACTAGGTAGCCCCATCGCCGTCGGTTTATTTCGTAAACGCCAACAGAGACCAATACCAATCACAATAGCAATAATACCGGGAATAAAAAAACCGTAGCGCCAGCCATAATGCACGGTTAAAAACCCCACCAGTAATGGAATAAATGCTCCACCAACATTATGAGCAGTATTCCAACATGACCACCATAAGCCACGTTCAGAGCGTGAATACCACGTTGTTAATAACTTAGAACAAGCAGGCCAACCCCACCCTTGAAACCATGCATTGGCTATCCACAATAACGTAAACGCAACGATTGAGCTGGAAAAGCCAAAACAGATATTTATAATGCCTGTCGCAATTAACCCTATTCCCATAAAATAACGAGGGTTAGAGCGATCTGATATCATGCCTGAAATAAATTTTGAACACCCATACGTCAGATAGAATAACGTGCCCATCATACCAATATCGGCTTTATCCCAACCTAAATCAGCAATCATGGTTGGCATTGCATAAGTAAAATTTTTACGGGTTAAATAAAATCCCGCATAACCAATATACATGCTGACCATGATATGCAACCGCCAATATTTATAGCGTTGATCAACGGTTGGATCTGATAATACGGCCATGTGGTACCTGATTATATAAAGGAGTTAAAGATTGTCATTATGTTAAAGGTAAAATAATGGCTAGTGTTGTACCCGTATTTGTAATTTGTTTTTGTGAGGCGTTTTCTTGGAAACTATCACGGTGGTGACTGACTATCGAACACTGTCCTCCTAGAATTTCAACCCGCTCACGAATGCCTCGAAGACCAAAACCTTTAAAAGCATCTTCTGCTTTAAATCCAACCCCATTATCTTCAATTTGTAATCTAATTTGTTGATCAATTTGTAATTCAATAATAACTTCTGTGGCATGTGAATATTTAGCAATATTATTCAATGCTTCTTGGCAAATACGGTATAGCGTTACACTTGTCGTATCACACAATGGTGGCTGATGACGCCCCCATGCCATAGCAACCTCAATCCCTTTATCTTCTAGTTTTAAGTCACACACAACTTGCTCTACAGCTTTAGCTAAACCAAGATCATCTAATGTTTTTGGACGTAACCGTGATAATAAGCCTTTGGTTGTGTCATAAATATTAAGCGATAATTGCTCAATGGTCGACGAGCATTGCTGAGTAACCGGCGTTAACTCCACCCGTTTCAAAATGCTGGCTTGCATTCTGATCGCGGTAATATTTTGGCCTATTTCATCATGTAATTCTCTAGCTACATCTCGTCGAACAGACTCTTCTGTCTTAATTAATTGACGCGATAAAACCTGATTTCGACCTAACTCTGATGATAATTTGGTATTAAGATCTCGTTGCCGTTGAATGCCAAGACCTAACAGAATTCCCGTTAAACTTTGTGCTGAGAGTGATAATAATAAATCCGTAATTTCCATATTACTAACATCACTTCGAGCTGCAATTAACGCAATACTATTAAGCAATGTTCCAAGTAATGCACCTTGCCACCCATGACGAAAGGCAAGCACAATAATAGGTATGGCTAAGCAAAAAGGAGCAAAACGGCTAAGCTCATCAGGCAAATTTACTTGTAATAAGATATTAGCAATAAAAAGTAAGGCATATAAACACAGATCACGGTGACGTAATTCTAATGGCTTAGAAATAAGAGCGACGGTAAGTGGAATCCATGACCGATTAAACAAGAAACTCCATAATAAATAACACGTAGGCACTAGCATTAATCCACCAGTGACGCTGATTAGAAAGATCATACCCATTGGTGATAGCGGTAGTTGAACGATAGATCGAAATCCCATCACCATAACAACATTAATCACCGCAGTGGAGACAATAACTGCTGCCATAATGAATAACTGCCGCCATTGATCGCCATAATAATAACGGCGAGCAAACCACAATACGGGCCATGATAAAATACTCGCAATTAAAATGGGCCACCACGGAAGATCATTAAGCGCTTTTGCCAATAATAAAATCAGCCCCCATTCAGTGCCATAAATGACAATCCAATAGCGGCTAGCAGTATGCAGTGTTATTCCTAATCTCAATGCAAAAGGGAAAAATAGAATGGCTAATGCAGGGTCAACAAGAAAATAAAAAGCAATAACCCACAAGCAAAACCAACTACAAATAAAAAATAATCCCCCGCCTAATGACGTCAATACATAATGACGCATTACAATATTTCTAGCGGAAAATATTTAACTAACTCAACATTATTACTCACATTAAGTTTGTCCATTGCATTCGCACGATGCACATGAACAGTTTTATGGCTTAACCCTAATTCAACCGCAACCGCTTTAACGTCTAATCCCGCAGCCAACATTTCACTAATTTGGCGCTCACGTTTGGTTAAACATGCAATAGATTGTTGGTAAGGATCTGTGGTTTCTAATTGCATTTCGATATCAGATGCTAAATAAGATTCGCCTTTTGCAACTTTTCGTACGGCTTGAACAAGTTCATCAGGGCTACAGCGCTTACTTAGATACCCTTTTGCGCCCGTTGTTAATGCTTTATTTATCACTGTTGCTGAATCATGCACGCTTAACATAATACAACCCGCACTATTGGCTACATCTTCGAGTAATGTTAAACCACTTTCATTTGGCATTGAAATATCAATAATACAGACATCAACAGCTTGCTTAGCTAAGCCATTACGCGCTTCTTGTGCCGAACTAAATTGGTTAATAACTTTCATATCTGGTTCTAACGATAATAATTGAGCAAAACCAGAACGGACAATGACATGATCATCAACTAAAGCGATTGTAATCATAACGAGACATACCCATAAGCATTAAAAAACAACAAAAGAAGTCTTAATCGACATAAAGTACCGTTTGAAATAAATTCATGCAAGCTCTAGCCCATTAAATGTTTATTTGGTTTTAAAAAACGCAAAAACCACTGCCAATAAAATCACCAGTGGTTATTAACTTAGTTTATCTGTACTGTGCAACTAACGGTCAAGTCACACAGTTAGTTTAATATAGTGGCATTTCGTCGGCTACGAACGGGTTAGTCACTCGCTCATGACCAAAAGTAGATAATGGACCATGCCCGGGAACAAACGTTACGTCATTACCTAAAGGCCACAATTTAGTTTTGATCGAAGTAATCAATGTTGGGTGATTACCTTGAGGGAAATCAGTACGACCGATACCCCCTTTAAATAATACGTCTCCGACAAATGCAACTTTCGCATTCGCACTGTAAAAAATTACATGCCCAGGCGTATGACCTGGAGTATGAAGTACTTGTAACGTTTGATTACCTACAGTTACCATGTCGCCATCATTAAGCCATTGAGTTGGCGAAAATGCTTCTGTCATTGGAAGGCCAAACATTTCGCTTTGACGAGGTAAACCTTGTAGCCAAAATTCATCATCTTGTTGCGGACCAATCACCGGAACCTCAAGGATCTGAGAAAGAGGTTCAGCGCCACCCACATGATCTAAATGCCCATGGGTAAGTAATAATTGAGTAACGTTAACACCCAATGCTGCCACTTCTTTTTGAAGTTGCTCAATATCACCACCGGGATCAATAATCGCAGCTTGATGTGTTTCATCACACCAGATAATAGAACAATTTTGTTGAAACGGTGTTACTGGTACTATTTTATATTGAAGACTCATTCATACTTCCTAAACGGAGACACTATTTAGCGAAGCATGCCACGAATATCCTTAAAAATACAGATGACACAACAATAAACTACCCTCTCCAATTACGGACGGGGCCAGTATCAATATGAACAAATTGACTATTTGGATAATAACCAACGCCACCAATGTTTAAATCTAACGCCGCCTTACGTATTTTAGCTAAAGGCACACCTTCAAGATTAAAATCAATAGCCTGAGCTTTCATATGATAGCTCTTCTTTGCAACACCACCGCGTTTTGCTAGCATCTTATTGGTTTTAGATGAGCGATAACCTGAAAATAATTGCGCATAACCTTCATGACCAAGGTAAGATTGAATTTGTGCAATAGCATCATATAAACGACGATCTATACGAGCAATTTCATTTTGACGGAAATCACGGCAAAGGTGATCTAAGCGTCGAACTTCTTTTCCCACATACGTTTTACCATTAAAGTACTTCGTTTCTAATTCTTCACCTGTATGCAAATTGCGCAATAACATTGTTCGAGGTGTTGTTGCTTGAAAAGAACTTGCTTGAGCAATATTAGGAAGCATGCATGCACCAACAGCGATTCCACTTAATGTTAAAAATTTACGGCGACTAATATCTAAATTTGACATAACTTACACAACCAAAAAAATAATGTTATCTATTGCTAAAGCAATTCATATACCAATGTTGCAAAACATTATCTTCAGTTAATTAAGCAGTCAAATACACAAGTCACATAATATCAAATTGATAAATCTATTTTTAAATATCATTAACTTACACGAAATTATTATTGTAAGAAGAAATTAATAGCACATTATTTGTTGTCATTAGTCATATTCATAAATATCAAAACGGTAATTGACCGCGCCTTCATCATTAACCCATGCCGTTTGATAAATAATTTCAACTGGCACTTTTTTTCCTTTATTAAGACTAATTGTGCGCGTTTTTTTACTTCTAGAAAATGTGTTAAATTGAGATTCATTTTTTCCTGAATATTGTAATAATGCCAAAGCCAATGATTTTGATTCCAGCACACGTACACAACCAGAGCTCAGTGCACGGTCATGCTTATTAAATAATACCGGGTATGATGTATCATGCAGATAAATAGCTTGGTTATTGGGAATATTAAATTTATATAAACCTAACGCATTTTTTTTACCTGGTTTTTGGCGTAAACGGTATGGGAATTTATTTGGCGAAAATAAATCATAAGGAATTGAATTTATATTTATTTTTTCAGTACTACTCCAACTACGAATAACTTCATAATTATGGCGTCTCAAATAACTCCGGCTACGCTTCACCTTCGGTAATATATCTTTCTTCATAATTGAATTGGGTACATTCCAATAGGGATTAAAGACCACAGAATTAACCACAGAGTTAAAAATCGGGGTTTGCCGCGATGGCTTGCCAACAATCACCTTGCTGCTCATAACCCAACGACCATTCAGCCATAACTTCATATAATAGCTTGGAATATTCACAACAATACCCGTATAAAGGCTAGTCGACCACAACCGTAACCGTTGTGCATTTAATGCTAATAGCCGTACACGTTGAGTGGGATTTAATGCTAACCATTGTTGTGTTTGCGAGCCAATAACACCGTCACGTTTTAAGCCATGCCTCGCTTGAAAGCGTTTTATTGCCAACACCAACGTACCAGTATATAGCGATTTATGCTGTTGCTGGTAACGCTTAGCTTCACGAGGTGATATGTCACCTAATCGTTCAAGTATTATAAGTAAACTGGGTATAAAGGTAATATTTTTTCCTGGATCAACTTTGCCATTAAACCTCAATACTGGCCAACGGAATGCATGTTGAGAATCCAATTTATTGATTGATGCGACTAATTGATTATATTCTGAAAGCTGTGGTTTTAAGCGAACAATAAATTGATTAAAACGATGATTCTCATAATTATCAAGCATATTTTCAATCGCTACACGACTAGGTGGTGGTAATGTTGAAGGAGCGGTTTCACCAAACAACCACAATTTACCTTTACCATGTAACTGTTCAATAAAACTGATATAGATTAATAAGGTATCTGTTGCTATAACATCATATTGTTGCCAGTTTCTTTGTTGTTGTAATTGAATCAATAAATGGTACCTAGCGGTTAATTCTTTATTTGTTTCAGATAGACTAAGAATACGAAGTTGATCTATAAAATCATTTATTACTTGTTTGCTCTCCCAAAATTGACGAAATCCGGTTGATAAATATAATTCAACTAATATTGAAGGATATTTAAGACGTGCTTTATTTGCATTAGCATCTGCAACCCATCGTTGGGCACCATTAAGCATATTTGTCGGTTTATTGATAGTCACTAATGAGGACGATGGGTTATTTATATTTAATAAGGTCTGTTCACGATTATCTCCAAGTTGTTGAGAATAGGCATATTGTACTTGTAAGTAAAAGCTGATAAATACTAATATGACAATAAAAAAAGCATTCTTAATAAATGTCATTAAATACCCCTATTCACACGTCAGCATGAAAGTAAAACTATATTTGATGATTAAATATAGAATAAAAACATATTCGCAAATCTTAGAAATACAAATATTATTCAATATTTAGAATAACAATTTCTTTTCATTGAAGATTAATCTTAGAGCCTAAAAGTGCGTGTTATGCACATCAACAGTACAATAACAATATCCAGTCAATTAACCTCACTGCGTTATCTCATATTGTATGTAATGTCCCCCTCGATACAAGGATAAGAATAGCTCTCATTTTCATAAACAGCTTGAATTTACAACCTTGAAACACTTAAATGTAAAATCAATGACACATAATTCCTTTTATCTATAAATAAATTAACTAGATACAGATAAAGACCAATGAAAACATTATAATTCTTGTATACTCTCATCATGAAAGTACCTTCTACATTAGAATGATTTTATAGCGTTATTACATACAGATTTAATTGGAGAGTTAGATGGATAGGCACGAAGAAGTATTGATTGCTCTGCGACAAATTATTCGAGCAATTGACCTACATTCTAGAAAGTTGAATAAGAATGCCGGACTGACTGGTCCACAGTTAGTATTAATGCGTGCAATTCGTGGATCAGGCGAGATTACTATTCGTCAGCTATCTAATAACACCAATATGAGTCAAGCAACAGCAACAACAATTCTTGACCGTTTAGAAAAACGAGGCTTAGTTGTTCGTCAACGGAGTGTACTTGATAAACGCAAAGTCCACGCTCATTTGACAGAGGCTGGCGTAACGTTACTTAATAAAGCACCATTACCATTACAAGACAGCTTTATTTCTCAATATCAAGAGTTAGAAGATTGGGAACAATCACTACTACTTTCTTCCGTACAACGTATTTCAACTATGATGAATGCAGAGCACCTCGATGCCGCACCATTATTAGAAGTTGGTAGTATTACAAAGCAAGAAAAATTGCATGTAGATAGCTCTGACGACGAATAACAGCAATTAAAAACCGACATTGTTGTCGGTTTTATTTTACTGAATAAAAGTTATCCCGCTAATACAGGATCAACCTGATACTTCATCAACGTTGATGGCACTTGTTGTTGAGTTAACTCATACATTGCTAATAATAATGCTTGTTTAATTGCTGTTTCATCATGTACCTCAACCGCTGATAAAGCACAATCCAAAGCCTGTTTTATTGCCTCAACTTTCATACGAATGAGCAGTATTTGTTCCTGTTCTGATAACGCTAATTGAGTAATAACTTGTGCGTTTGAATCAGTGTTCTGAGCATGACTCAAAATACTTAATTGCTGACTTAGCAAATCTAAAGTGCAAATCGAATTAAGTAACGATGGTGGGGATTTTATCATTGTAATATCCTTATTTATCAATGAAAAATAAACATTAATTTATAGTAATACATATTTAATCAGCAAGTTGTTAACGCGATCAAATAATAGATATTACATAGAGTTAGGCAATATTTTACTTATTAATCCCTGTTATTATTACTGATAAACCAAACAGCAATAACATCACCTCTATACACTCAACTTACATCTTTAAAACATTATACGTTCCATAACACACTCTTCTTTTTCTCACCTAGCCTCAGTCGCTATCATCCCGTATTATTGATTCCTCTCTTTCATCAATGGAATCAACCAATGTTACTTGAAGGTATTGAAACGTTATTAGTACTCGCGGAAGAAGGTACTATGAGTCGCACTGGCAGTCGGCTGTATATTAGCCAATCAGCAGTAAGCAAACGGATTGCTAAATTAGAAACAACGTTAGGAACAAAGTTGATTGTTCCAGCAGGAAGGTTAATAAAACTAACCCCCGATGCGTATGCATTAATTAAAAACGTTGGGCCTAGTTTTAATGAAATTCGAGGGCTGATTTTTGAACATCAAAATATAGACGATCAAAGTATTATTACGATTGATTGCTCTGAAACCTTAGTGGCAGGATATTTATCACATGCACTCGGACAGTATTTTCAACATGATAAATACATTGCGATTACAACGCATCATACACCAATCATTGTTGAAAACATTCAATCAGGTAAGGCATCGATTGGCTTTTGTGCGGGGCACTTACCAGCTAACTCGCGCTTTATTGCAGAGCATTTGATGGATGAGCCTTTTAAAGTGGTTTTTAATCAACCACTACTTACACTGCCGACCGCTATTGTTACCAATGATTTAAAAAACCCATCCAATATCTCTCAGGCTGCAATACTGCAAAAGCAAGGGATCATGCCAATAATGGAAATGGACTCTTACACAGCTGCTGCACAATTGGCACTAGCAGGTATGTTACCTGCTCTAGTGCCTAATTCAATAGTCAAAACTTTAAACATTCACGCTAAATTCTGTTTTGAATTTGAAGAATTAGCAGAACTAACTCGGCCAATCCATCTAATCTACCGTCAAAATAGTTATAAATTACCGCGTGTTAAAAAACTAATTGAAACCATTGCGGGTGCTGTTGCCACAACAACTTGATCGCCATTCCCATCGACATAATAACAACCATTGGTCGAATAAAACGCTGACCTTTACTAATAACAACATGTGCGCCTAATCGCGCCCCCATAAAACCACCCACAGCCATTATTAACCCCACCTTCCAAACAGGTAATCCAGCCAAAATAAACAATATTAACGCTGCAATATTAGAGGTGAAATTTAAAACTTTAGTACGAGCGGTCGCTTCTACTAGCCCTAATTGAGCAATAACAACAAAACAAATTGTAAAAAATGAACCTGTGCCTGGGCCAAAAAAACCATCATAAAAACCGATACTTGTGCCTACTGAAAATGCAAAAGCCGCTTCTGATAATCTAGGAGTGCCTCCCCCGGTACCAATATTAGGGGAAAATAAAAAATACAGTGAAATGCAAACTAATAAAATAGGAATAAGGCTTGTCAGTATGCTCGCATCAATATACTGCACTAACACAGCCCCCGCAGCTGAACCTGCAAACGTACAGCCTATAGCCAATCGCATTTGTTTAAGATTAACTAATCCATTACGGACAAAATACCAAGATGCTGAAAAACTACCAAATGAGCTTTGTAATTTATTGGTTGCCAATGCTTGAGCCGGTGGAATCCCAACAGACAAGAGAGCTGGCACTGTGAGCATTCCTCCACCACCAGCGATTGCATCAATAAATCCGGCCGCTAACGCCACACAAAATAAAATAACTAATACATCTATACCTAATTCCATTTACGATCACTTTATTAATCAACATACTAATAGCAGAATAATAACGGTGATTAAGTATATCGAACAGTGAAAGCTAGGATAGCAACCCATTCCGGTTTGGAATGGGTTTATGAAGCCTAATTTTGATTACGGCAGATCTCAGCAGGAAAAGACAATTGCACCATAATAAAACGCTTAAATAACTCATCATACGGTTGGTCATCAACGGCTTTTTGCATACACATAAGCCATGCTTGTTTTTCAGCTAAGCCAATATGGTAGTGGTGATGAGCACTAGCAAGGTTCATGCGTCCATAGCGCTCGATATAATTGTCTTCCCCTCCCATCCAACCAATCAAAAACGTTGTCAGTTTTTGCTGAGCTTCAGTCAGATTATCACTGTGCATAGCACGTATCGTTGCCGCTTCAGGTAAGCTCTCGATATAGTAATAAAAATCAGTAACAAGTTGTTGTACACCGATCTCACCACCCGCCGCCTGTAAAATGCTCTCTCCTTGTTCAAACTTCGGGACATTACGCTTTTTTACACCTGAAAAATCATCACCTTCAGGGAACTCAACTTTATCAACCATTTCATTATCACTTTATTAAAATCCTTTTTTTATAGTATAAGAAATAAATAAAGAGCAGCCATAGCCACTCTTTATTATTTATTGTTGATCACATTTTTAATTAACTCACATACAAAGGCCCACTAAAAGAGGTAACAGGAGGTACTTTGCCCGTGAACTTTTCAAAATTAACCACTACTGTATTAGCACTGGTTGCTTGAGCAAGCTCTGAGGTTGGAATATCAATGGTTAATGTATTAGGATCACCATAAGTATCTATAGCGCCAATATCATTATTGAGTGGCCCAAACCATGCTCCTTCTTCAATACGAATCACCCCTGTTGGATAATGGCTTGAAAGTACAGCGCCGGCTAATAACTGCCCACGATCATTAAACACTCTCACAATATCGCCATCTTTAATGCCTTTTTTCTTCGCATCATCAGGATTGATATAAACGGGTTCATGCCCTTTTACGGCATAGGTATTACGGAAGTCTTCAGAATCACACATCTGTGAATGTAGACGTTTATTGGGATGGCATGATTGTAACCAAAATGGGAATTTATTTGATTTTGGCCCACCGTGTGAACGTTCTTCTTTTTCAAACCACATCGGATGGCCTTGGCAATGTTCATAGTTATAACGCGCAATTTTACGGCTATAAATCTCAATAAAGCCTGAAGGTGTACCTAAACTATTAATCTCAGGATCTTCTCTGAAAGCCGCGTGACTAACGTAGGTTTGATCGGTTGGGAACGCCACTAATCCTTGCTGCCAAAACTGACTAAACTCTGGCATTTCATGTTTATCTTTATTTGCTTTGCGGCAGTCATTATACAGTTGTTCTATCCACTGCATTTCAGTCATACCACGAGTATATTGCTTACTTTTCCCAAAACGCTCTGTTAATTCAGTGAATATCTGAAAGTCGGTTTTTGATTGATATAATGGATCAACCAATTTGTGCATCGCTAGAATACCACTGGTTGAGTAAGTACCATATTGGTCAAGATCACTACGTTCAAATTGTGTACAAGCCGGTAAAACAATATCAGAAAAACGGCACGTTGGTGTCCATGTATAATCAATATTCACCACCGTTTGCAGCTTTCTAAATGCCTCTTTCATACGATTACGTTGTTGATGGTGATTCCATGGATTACAGCCGCTAAACACCATCATTTTAATATCAGGTAATACGACATCACTGCCGTTATATTGAATTTTCTTACCCGGTTCCATAATGGCATCAATCCATCGAGCAACGGGAATAGTTGAGCTATAACCTTTAAAATCAGTATTATTCCAGATAGGCTGCTGACCTTCATCGACATTACGCGGAAAGCCACCCGGCCCGGCCGCGGTACTAAAAGGTAATCCAACCCCACTATAAAAATGCGAGTAAGACACACCACCTCCAGGCAAACCAATTTGACCTAGCATGGAGGCTAACACCGCCCCCATCCAATACGGCTGCTCACCATGCTGTTGACGTTGCACTGCCCAACCAAACATCAACATAGTACGATCTTTCACTAAATTACGCGCAAATTCTCGAATCGCATCAGCTTTAACACCACAAATAGGTTCAGCCCACTCTGGCGTTTTAGCTATTTTGTCTTTACCTGTGCCTAATAAATAAGGTAAGAACTCATTAAACCCCAGTGTATACATTTCTAGAAATTGCTTATCGTACAAATCTTCTTTATACAATGTGTGCGCAATGGCAAGCATGAAAGGCACATCAGTTTGAGGATTAACGTATTGATGTTCACAATTAAAATATTGTTGCGATTTTGATACCACAGGATCGACCGAGATCATGCGGATCTTGCCATCAGCCACTTTCTGTTTTAATTGCTCATAGTAAGCATAAGAACCATGGGTTTCGCATTGCCATCCTACTTGGCTATTTTTAATCGGATCATTTGACCACCATATCAATGTCTTACAATCTTTAAGTATGGTTGACCATGTGGTTGCTTGGGCATAAACCTCTGTTGAGCCTAATACGTAAGGTAAAATGGTTTGGCCTGCACCGGTTGAGTAATCACCGACTTTCTTAATAAAGTTACCATGCATACCCACAGCTCGTTGCATGTGCGACGTACAACTTTGGAACTGTCCTGTTTCTCGCCATCCTGTTTGACCAGCATGTAATGCCCAAGGACCGTAATCTTTCTGTACCCGTTGTAATTCTTGATAAAATAAATCTAATGCTTCATCCCATGTCACCCGTACAAAGCGATTATTACCACGAGTTTCACCGCTATATTTATTTTTCTTGAGCCAATCTAAGCGCACCATCGGATAGCGCACCCGTGAAGGACTATAAATTAAGCCTTTGATCCCGTTTAACATATCGGTAGGATTTTTATCAAATTCTAACGGTTTTATTTCAGCGACTTGGCCATTATATATTCGTGCTCGAAATGCACCCCAATGAGAGCCCGATACTTTCCAAATGCCCGGCGCATCGGCTGTTGGCGTATTAGTATCACTCGCGTGTGCAACTTGTAATAATAACCCTGGGCCAATCACAGAAGCGGCACTGGTTGTCGCTAACCCTTGTAAAAATTTACGCCGACTCAAAGACATAGATCTTTCCTCTTTTTAAACGGGATACGCTATCAATGTTTATCTTTTGCAAAATCTGATGAATGATTTTGTAAATATTTCAAAACAATGGCTTCACTGTCGGTATCAAAATTTACAAAAGCTAACATGCCATTAAACATTCCCGGCCACGTATTGGCATCAAAATGATTTTCGGCAGGTTGAGTATGACAGACACTACAATTAGTTTTATAAGCTGATTGGGCAACTGACCAAATATCATTAACATTACTCACAAACTTCGCTTTTTCTACCCATAGCGTCGCTGTGACTTGTTGCCATTTAAGCCCGGTAACATCATCTTCTTTTTCGGTCGTCCCTTTAACAATATCTTTATTTTGAGCTGCTGTTTTGCTTAATGCTGCGGTAGGAATATTCATCCCAAAATCTTGATTAATAACGCGGCCAAACCCTTTTTCCTTACGCCAACCGCTGATCTCAATTTGTAGCATGTCATCTTTAACAGCGACAACTTTGACACCCGATGCAGGCTCTAATGAACCACCATCTTGGGTTTTTGCCTCATCTTCAAACATAGGAATAAACTGCATGCTGTAATAAGTATTACCGTTCTCATAATCTGTATTTTGTGCTACAGCCGCTAATTCAGAAATCATACCGCCTGATGAATCCATATTTGACGGTAAATGGTGGGCAATCCCTTTATGACAATCAATACAGCTTTGATCTTTTGCAGCCGCTTGCTTCATCTGTACTTGTGCCCGTGGCGACATTTCATCCCATTTCATACTGTCGTAACTGTGGCAGCTTTTACATTCTAAAGATTTATTCGCCGCAAATCGCTTCCACTCATGCTGAGCCAACTCCAACCGCTTCGCTTCAAATTTTTCCGGGGTATCAATAGTGCCGACAATTGCACCAAACACTTCTTTACTGGCCTGCATTTTACGGGCTATTTTATCGGTCCAATTATGGGGAACATGGCAATCAGGACACGTTGCCCTCACTCCTGCATTATTCTCCCAGTGAATGGTGCCTTGTAATTCTGGATAAACGGTATCGCGCATTGAGTGACAACTAATACAAAATTTTTCAGTATTAGTCACTTCTAACGCAGTATTAAACCCACCCCAAAAGATAACACCAGCAACAAACCCACCAAGGGTCAGTACACCAAGACTTATCTTCGCAGCAGGACGCCAAAAGGTTAACCATAATTTTTTTATAAACGTCACCATCGTTCTCCCTCCGTTGTTTATTTCATCGAAACATTACAACCTACCCATGCCCTGGAGGACCAAAAACAAACACTTGTAACGCCCATATCGTAAAACCATAACCACTGACTAATGCTATGGATAACAACGGAAATAACAGAATAATAATGAATAAAAAGGCCCACCATTCATAGCGACCTCGTTCTTGCTCGGTAATCTCAGTACTAGCCATAATCGACCTCTAAATAATCATTACAATAGCGATATACCATTCACGAATAACAATGGGTTGATGAAATTATAGTCAATGATAATTAACCTTCACGATCAAACTACAAATAAGTTCCGCCAATTTGGACTTACTCACTTAAATAACAGCCATAAAAAAAGCCAGCATCACTGCTGGCTTTTTATAACAACTCACTAGATTCTATTGGTATAAGTGTGTTTACACAGGTTCAATATCCAATAATGTTTGTACTGGCATTTCAGCAACCTTGGGTTTATTACCAAAACCACGTAAACCCACCACATGCACATGCTCACGGTCTTTAAATATTTTACGTACCAATTTATAGGTCGTGCCCTTTTCAGGACTGATATTTTCAGGGGCCGCAATCAATAATTGCATATCTAGACGTTCACATAACTCAAATAAGGTCGCAATAGACTTACCATCTAAACGCGCTGCTTCATCGAGGAACAATAAACGGCAAGGAATAATATCTTTACCGCGTAAACGGCGAGATTCTTCTTCCCAGCTTTGTATAACCATCAATAGAATGGCTTGACCTGTACCAATCGCTTCACCCGTCGATAACGCACCTGATTCTGCTTGTAGCCAACCATCAGTACCACGGTTAACTTCAATATTCAGCTCAAGGTAGTTACGGTAATCCAGTAACTCTTCACCTAGAATTTGCGGTGAGCGCTGACCCATATCAATATGTGGATTTAAACGCTGGAATAATTTCGCAATCGCTTCTGAGAACGTTAGACGCTGATTACCAAATAAATCGTTATGTTGGTCTTTTTGATCAAGTAACCCAAGCAGTAACGATTCATGCGTTTCACGTACTTTAACGTTAAGACGTACACCACATACCTGTCCAAAACCAACATGTTGTAGGCCTTGGTTAAGCATACGAATACGATTTTGCTCACGCTGAATTGTTTTGCGAATAATATTTGCTACAGAATCTGAACTGATGGCTAAACGTTGTTCACGAGCGGTCAGTTCTTCTGTTAAACGACCAAGCTCAGCTTCCATTTCTTCGATAGCTTCAACAGGATCATCGGTGCGAATAATATCGTGACGAATACGCTCACGTAGATGCTGATACACGGCGATATAGAACAACACTTTACGCTCAGGACGCGCCACATCTTCTGAGGCACGTAATGCATCACGTAAGTTTTCGTTATCAGCCACCGCCAGACGCAACGCACCTAGCGCTTTATCTGATAATGAACGTAATTCGTCAGCTGACATGTATGCCATTTCACGGCGATGTAAACGACGTTCAACATCACTTTCACGCGCAAGACGTAATACCGCACACCAACCCGCTTTAGCATTCACAACCAACTTACGGAAGTCTTGGTAATCTTTACCCACTTTACGTAAACGCTTCATCAAGCCTTTCATTTCAAGCTCAATTGACGTGGTTGATTTTTCTAATGTACTACGACGATTACGTGAACTGTGCAAACGTTCATTGAGTTCATTTCGACGTACTAATGCACGTTCTTCAGCTTCAACATCTGCACGCACACCTAACTCTTGCAGTTCACGTTCAAACTCAAGCACAGTTTCATTCTTAGCCTGGTGCGAACTTTTCAGTGATGCCAATAACTGATTATATTGGTTGGTTTGCGCACGTGATTGCTTCAAACTTGCACGAGCAGTATTACGTTGCTGCTCTGCTGTCGCTAATTTTAGTTTTAGCTGTTCATTAAGCTCTGAACTCTTATTCAATAACTCAACTGAATCAGCATAACTAAAGTGATGACGACGCTCAGCTAAATCTGCAACCGCAAAGATTAATGTTTTCAATTGTTGCAGTTTTTGATCAGCCGCTTCGTAATTAGCTTGTAATGTATCAAACTGCTCAGGATCGGCATCAAGTGCTGATACTAACCCTTCAAGTTCAATTAATGCTTTACCGTAACGATCCAGATAATTACGTGCTTCATCCATCTGCGAAAGTTGCTGTTCAACTTCAGCAAAACGTTCAGTTAGCGTTTCATCTTCAAGCAATGTCACGATTGGGTTTAATTTACCCAATAAGGTTAAGCCTTCACGTGCTGCGGCCAGTTGACTACGTTGTTGTTGCTCTTGTGCTTGTGACTCTGCTAACTGACGCATGATCTGATTACGCTGATCACGAGCTTGTTTTAGTTCAACCTCAGGATCGGCATTAAATGCAATCGCCATGTGGGTTGCCACAAAACTATTAAAACTTTGGTATAAACGTTGCAGCTTTTGCGAATCAAATGCCGCTTTTGCATGATCTTCTACCACTTGATCACGTTCATCACGTAAAAACTCTAACCGTTGTTCACGTGCAGCTCGACCAAACAGTGGTACTTTAGGAAAGCGCGAGTAACGCAATTGACGATCATTGAGATGTACACATACCGCATTCTCAAGTTCATCAACATCAAAACCACTATCATCAAATGAGTCAGCATCACCTTCAATGATATAAAGGTCATCAGGGCAATCATCTAGAGCAATCAGCTTTTCTTTAATACCGCTTAAATCAGGCACAATAATAGCATGGCGCGATGGACCATACATCGCACTGAAATAAGGCGCATCAGCAAGCGTAATGTCATCATAAATTTCAGATAACATGGTTCCGCCAAGCGTATCAGCTAATGTACGTAAACCTGAATTATCACTACCGCCAGGCTGTGCCAAATGCTCAATATCATGCTCTAA
This sequence comes from Photobacterium piscicola, assembly GCF_900166965.1. Taxonomy (GTDB): domain Bacteria; phylum Pseudomonadota; class Gammaproteobacteria; order Enterobacterales; family Vibrionaceae; genus Photobacterium; species Photobacterium piscicola. Next base: position 96,076 of record NZ_FUZI01000002.1, read on the forward strand.
AGTTTGCTTCTGTTGCGCTAATTTATCACGCTGCGCTGATACTTGACGTTCATTATCAAGTGTTGCTTGCATCGCATCCATAACAGCTTGGCTGCTAATTAACTCAACATTGGCTTGATCAGAAAGTGTCTCTAATGCATCTGATGCAGCAATCCACGCAGGAGCTGAAGCTTCAAGTGCAGTAATACGAACAGCTAAGCCTTGCTCGTTATGACGCATGTCATTACGCTGCTCGACTAAGCTTGCTTGATCTTGCTCTAAGCTTTCTAAGGTTGCTTCATGGCGCGCTTGTTCTTCAGCTAATGCCAATTCACCATCAATAGTAATCGCAAACTTTTTCGTATACGCGCCAGCTAACTCAATAGCTTGACGTTGGCTACGAACACTGCGCTCTAAATCACGATATTGCGCTTTAAGTTGATCACCACGTTCAGAAACAGAACGAAGTTGACGTCCATGCTCTATTAGCTCACGCGCTTTATCACTCGCATTAGTACGATCGACAACACCGGCAATTGTCGTCACAATCGCTAAGCCTTTTTCAAACTGCTGCGCGGCAGCTGATGACATATCAAGCTTATGTTTTAATGCCAATAAAGCCGTTGTTTGTTGTTCCTGTTGTTGTTTAAGCTGCGATAAATACGGTGGCGCTTGATCAGCCAGCATTTGAGGATCACCAGATAGCTGGCGCGCCTTTTCTAATGCTTGTAATGCTTGTTGATATTGCAGCGCACGTGTCTGCTGCATATCTAATGCTTGCTGGTAGTCTGCTAACTGGGTTTTTAAACTATCAACTTCTTCTTCTGTTAGCTGTGATTGTTCTTCGGCTATTGCTAATTGCTCTGCCGCTTCTTCAACCACCATCACTTGTTCTTCAAGACGCTCTGTTAGCTCTTCAAGATCTTCTTTGTAACGCTCAATTTTCTCAGCTTGACGAACTGCTGCTTGAACTAACTGTAAATGATCAGACGCTGACTGGTGATCTTGTTCTAATGCACTTTCTTGATCCGTTAGCTCCGCTAACTCAGCATTCATGTTATTTAACGATGACTGCTGATCAATCAGCGTTTGGCGTGAACCCATAAGCTCACCACGTAAACGCAGGGTTTGTTCTAATTTTTGCTGACGCTCATTAGCATGGCGCATATAGTCAGCTGCAACATAATTAGTTGCTTCTGAAATCAAATGCTTAAATAAGTCACGATCACTTTGAGTTAATTTAATCGCTTCTAACGTCATACGGTTTTCACGTAAGGCGGCTTCCATATCTTGGAACGCTTTTTTCACCCCAGAGTTATGCGGTAATAAATAATCACGCAATGAACGGGTGATCGCACTTGAAATACCACCATATAAAGAAGCTTCAATCAGACGATAGAATTTTGAACGATCTTGGCTATTACGTAATTTTTTCGGTAACACGCCCATTTCAAACATTTGTACATGGTAGTCCGTTACCGAGTTAAATGTTTTAAACTGCACCCCTTCGTACTGACTAACAAGATCTTTGACATCGTTAAGCTGACGAACACGGGCTTGATTTTCAGAAATCGTTTCAACTAATATTTCAGCAGGTTTGATATGCGATGGTAAGCCTTGAATCAAAAATGGCTTAATATCTACTTTCTTATCGCGGCCAGCTACTTGCTGTAATTTAACCGCAAAAATAATACGCTGTTGCTTTGAGTTAACCACATCCAGAGCGGCGTAACAGGCACCGGGTTTTAATTTACCGTGAAGGCCTTTGTCACGAGAAGCATTTGAACTTCCCGCTTCAGTGGTATTACGAAAGTGAAGGAGGCTTTGGTCTGGAATCAATGTCGTGATAAACGCTGCCATTGTGGTAGATTTACCTGCACCGTTACCGCCTGAAAGCGTTGTCACCAAATTATCAATATCAAAAGTACGCGCAAAAAAGCCGTTCCAGTTGATCATGGTGAGCGATTGATACTTGCCGCGTTCCATTAAATACTACTCTCCTGTCCCGCTTGCTCTACATCTTGTTGCATTTCAAGCATTTCTTGATTATTAGTGTCAATATCATCAAGCAGACTTGATTGACTTGACGCTTGCTGGTGAACCACGGCTTCACCGTCACGAATCAATCGTAACTGTGCTTCACGAACATCATCACCCGTACGTACATCAGCACCAAAGCGGAAAACAGATTCACTAATACGGAACTTGCCATTTTCACCAATAGGAATAAGCATTCCTAAACGACGTAAACGACGTAACGCTGTTTTTACTTTATCAAACAGCTTTTCACGATCAAGATCTGAACCTGAAGCGCGGTTGGTGACAAGTTTCATTAGCTTTTGTTCATCTGCTAATACCAACAACTCATCAAATAATTCTTGGTTAGTAAAGATACCTTCGTGAGCTAGACGCTCAGGGCTAAGGTAAAGAAAACATAAGACTTTACCAACGAGCATATCAATTTCAGATAATACTGAGCGACCAATCAATGAGGTCGAACGTGGGCGCAAGTATAAAAAACCTTCCGGTGCACGTACAAGTTCTGCATTATAACGACGGTAAAACATCGCTAACTCTTTCTCAAACTCAATTAAATAAGCGTGGCTATCTAAATCTTCACTTGAAACATGGCGACCAGAACGCAAAGCGTTATCTAGCGTCGGGAAAAGTGGGTTAGCAATGGCTTTAGCCAACTTCTCCGGCATAAATTCTTCAATATTTGTCAATGACATGGGCTTGTACCTTGGCTCCGTATTCGTTAATTGCTTTCCAATCAGGCTGAATGGCATTGAAATCAGCTTCGGAATACCCCATCCTCACAGCCTGATCAATCACAATCCGCGCTAAATCAAAATGTTGTGCATACGGATGTTGTGCCAAATAATCTTTAAGTAAAACACTCAAGTTGATTGGTGCACCTGTTGCTTTATGTGCTTTTAACATCAAACCGACTTTCTCAGCCAATTGATCGTTAACCAAATCAAGTTCTTCAAATTCCATTTCACCAGGAACGATACCAGTTACTTCATCATCCCGTAAAATTAAGGTTTCATCACGCATATCAAGTAAGCGTTCAGCATCTGCAAATGTCAGTAGCCATGGTGCATCGAAGTAATCGGTCACCGATTGGCGTAATCGTTGACTAAAGGCACGGTTTTTATCCATATCAATTGCGGTACGAATAAATTTATGTACGTGGCGGTCATAGCCAATCCATAAATCAATTGTTTGTTGTCCCCAACTGATGATGCGATCTAACTTCATTTGCAGGATGTAAATCATACCATCAACAAAATCGAGATCATCACGTCCTTGAATCTCTTCTTGAATCGCAAGTAGCTGACTTTGAAGCTGATCACCTGCGGCTTGCAACGTATCTTGTAATTCACGCAGTGTTGATGATGTTTCATCAAGTAAGACTTCACAACTACTGATGGCGGCTTGCCAATCTTGATTTAATAACTCAGCAATATCGAGCTTAACTTGTTGTTGCTGCTCATCCATTGCGCGTTGGTTTAAATCAATTCGATCAAAGATTTCAGCGACGGAATATTTTAAAACCGCATGCACATTTTGACGCCAATGTTTTTCATTACCGCCTTCTTGTGCTGCAGTCGCCGCTTTATTGATCTCATCGGCTACCATTGCTAACTGAATCGATAATTTTAGCGTTGAGAACTCACGTTGGCGCACGTAATAGTCAGTGATGCCGAGCGCTAACGGACTTAATCGATAAATGCTAGCACCGTCAGTAACCTCACTGGTAAAGCGTGATATTAACCGCTGTCTTACCAATTCATTAATGGCGTTATTGGCGCGAAATGCCAGGGTTTCCTTGGTTTGGCCGAACATATCGCTCACAATACGAAATGCATCGACCAACTCACCTTCCCCTAATTCTTCATCAAAGCGATCACCACTTAACACTGCAATCGCTAACAAGAACGCCAGCCGTTCTGTTGGTAAATTAAGGGCAAATTCATTATTTTTGACCCAATTTACTAACTCAGGAACAGTCTGGGTAACTTCACTCATCCCTTGTCCTTATTGCTATCATTTAAATTTGTCACTACCGTGGGTGTTACTTCTGTAAATGGCTTACGCGCATACACATGGATATAACGACCTAATGACAAAAAAGGTTCCTGACGACAAAGCTTTTGCTCCATATCAAGAACTTGTTCGAAACTGTAATCACCCATTCGATCATGATGCATGTAATCATGGAATGTGCGTACACCGGTTTTACCCATTATGTCAAACCCAGCATCAGTTAAACACTGATATACATCATCAGGCTTTATTCCTTGCTGAGGTTGTAATTTAAATCGTTTACGGTGTGGCATACCTTGTTCTATATGGGTTAAATTACCACAAATCAGATTCTTAAATAACAATCCGTTATAGTTATAAAACATAACCGAGATAACACCGCCGGGTTTTACGTTATCTAATAAACCCATTAATGTTGTAATCGGATCAGCCAACCATTCCATAACCGCATGAAAGAGAATTAAATCAACGGGTGCCTCTATATGCTTACTAATTTCTTGAATTGGTGAATGCACTAACCGATATTGCTCAATTAAGCCATTTTTAGCAATTTCTTGCTCAGCTAGTGTCAACATTTCGCTAGAAAGATCACATAACGTCACTTGATGCCCAAGCGCAGCGATTTTTTGAGATATTTGCCCAATACCGCCACCAGCATCTAATACTTGCAGGGGTGAAGCATCATTCAATTGTTGCAATATATATTCAATATCTTGCCAAACAACAACTTGTCGTATTTGGCCTTTCGCTGTGCCATAAATATTGTCAGCGAACTTTTTCGCCAAATCGTCAAAATTTCGGTCTTTTTTCATGGCTCATTTACGTTATGATAGCGACTCTAGAATATGGCTTATTTTCTCACAAGCAGTAAAGGAATAAAGGCTTGTGATCGATTTTAGAGCTCAACTGCTGAAATTTCGGACGACATATTATGTTTATACTTAAAAAAATCATATCAGCGCTACTGATGCCGCTACCCTTCCTGTTACTAGTGGGCATTATAGGTTTATGCGTGTTGTGGTTTACACGTCGAAAAAAATTAGCCTCTATCTTGATGAGTATCTCTTTAATTGGCATTTTTTTATGTTCATTCCAACCTATCACGACTGCATTGCTACGCCCATTAGAGCAAGAAAACGCCGCCTTTGTGAGTACCACCAAACCAATTAGTTATGTCATGGTCTTAGGCAGCGGCCAAGTTATCGATAAAACGTTTCCTATTACCTCAGAATTATCGCCAACAGCCATTACACGCTTAGTTGAAGGCATTCGTATCTTCCGCATGTACCCTGATGCTAAATTAATTCTCTCTGGCTTTGGGGGCTTAGCTTCTCATGGTATTAGCCACGCACGATTAATGGCACATTTAGCTATCGCATTGGGGGTTAATAAACGGGATATTCTGTTATTTGAATCAACAAAAGATACCAAAGAAGAAGCATTTCAAGCCGCTGATGTCGTTAAAGATAAAAATATGATTTTAGTAACATCAGCCAGCCAAATGTCACGTGCACTTTACTATTTCCATCAAGCGGGATTACACCCTATTCCAGCGCCGACAAACTTTAGAGCCAGTAATCAAATGCGTGATTTTGTTCCTGATTCAAGATTCCTTACTCAAATAGAAATTGTTGAGCATGAGCGTTTAGGGCAATTATGGCAGCGTATTACTAGCGAGCTATTAAACCCGCAAATTGAACATCAACAAGCAGAAAAAGTAAAACCTGAGACATTATAAGATTTCCAATGTCATGTTTTAGTTAATTATTTTAAGGCCAGTTGCGATATGATACGCACTGGCTTTTTTTAAACTTTAACAGCAGTTTGCATAACTATTAAGATCATACAATTTTAAAATTTCTTTTTATCGTATTATTTCACTTTAATCTCAGCATGCTTTACTGTATTTCATGATAAAATAATGGCTTACTACTTAAGAAAGAATTAAATTCATGAAACTTTTAATCCGTAACCTTTCTCGCAGCACAACTGAAGTTCAAATTCACAAAATGTTTGAAGAATTTGGTAAAATTAGTGCTTGTAACCTTGTATTAGACGACAAAACAGGCAAATCAAAAGGATTTGCATTTGTTGAAATGGCTGATGATGAACAAGCAACTCGCGCAATGAAAGCTCTTCATGAAATGATGGTTGATAAAAGCCGTATCCGTGTAAAAATTGCCGAATAATTACAGCAATTAATTTACCCATAAAAAAACCGAGTAAGTAATACTCGGTTTTTTATTATTGAGATAACGGATATCAACTCGCTGTTTTGTTAACTAACTAACTGCCGTACTTTTTCCAAATCATCTAAGGTATCAACCCCTGCTGGTGGCGCATCAATAGCAACATCAACATGAATTTTCTCACCATACCAAAGCACACGAAGTTGCTCTAATGATTCGATTTGCTCCAGCGGACTTGGTTGCCAATTAATATAAGTATTAATAAACCCAGCCCGGTAAGCATAAATCCCAATATGGCGCAGTAAATTATGATGCACAATACGCGGTTGCTGAGCAAAATTATCCCGATCCCAAGGAATGGCGGCACGGCTAAAATACAATGCGTAGCCGTCTTTATCAGTAACCACTTTTACAGCGTTAGGATTAAAAATTTCATCATGATGATCAATCTCTACCGCTAATGTTGCCATCGGTGCATTAAAATGCGCAATATTATCGGCAACTTGACGAATAATTGTATCAGGGATAAGCGGCTCATCACCTTGAACATTCACCACGATATGATCATCAGCAAGTTGATATTTCTCAACCACTTCAGCCAAACGTTCAGTACCTGATTGATGATCAGTGCGAGTTAAACACACCTCACCACCAAAACCTTGTACCACATCGACAATACGCTGATCATCAGTTGCAACAATAACTTGATCTGCACCAGATTTACATGCTTGTTCGTAAACCCATTGCACCATTGGTTTACCTGCAATATCAGCTAACGGTTTACCCGGTAAACGGGTTGATTGATAACGTGCAGGAATAATAACAGTAAAGGCCATTACTTAACCTCGTCAGAACTTAATGTACGCGCTTCTGAATCAAGTAGGACTGGAATACCGTCATCGATAGGATAAGCAAGACGATCAAACTTACACACTAATTCATTCTTTTCTTTATCGAAATTTAATTTGCCTTTACATACAGGGCAAGCAACAATTTCAAGCAGACGGTGATCCATACTTTTCCTTAACCTCTATAATCTGTTTAATGATAGCTGATGCTTGTGGCTCAGAGATAACCGCATCGACAGGCAGATACCACCAATTATCCTCAGCAAATGGGTAACATTTTACCGCATCTTTTTCAGTCATCACTAAATGTTGCCCTTGTTGGGCTAAACTTAATAATGTTTGATGAGTAAAGGGTTGATGATCAGCAAAAGGCTGGCATGCAACAGGCTTTACTCCTAACGCATTCAATGTTGCAAAAAATCGTGGTGGATGACCAATCCCCGCCATTGCAACGACAGATGATAAAGACGAGGCATCACAACGCGCGCCTGTTTTAACGTTAATCAACGCTGACGGAGCTAAGTACATTGTCGCTTCATTGGCATCAGCAACACCACCATTACAAATCAAAAAATCAACTTGATTTAAACGCTGGCACGATTCTCGTAATGGACCTAGTGGCAATAAGTGTTGATTACCAAATCGACGTTGACCATCAATGACAACCAACTCTATATCACGTGCAAGAGCATAATGTTGTAATCCATCATCAGTAATAATGATATCAACATCATGCTCTAATAGTAACTTTACCGCATCACTTCGAACGGGAGCAACCGCAACGGGTACTCCCGTTCGACGACGAATTAAAACCGGCTCATCCCCAGCAATATCCGTGTTAGTATCACTCTCAACAAAATATGGATAATACGGTGCTTTGCCACCATAACCACGTGAAACAACACCTGGTTTTAATCCTTGAGCCAAAAGTTGTTCCACCAACCAGACCACTACCGGTGTTTTGCCATTACCACCAGCGGTGATATTACCAACAATAACCACCGGTACTGGCGCTCGATATGCCATTTTCTTGCCTGTTGTATATTGATTCCGTTTTCGACGGCTTAATACACCAAACAATTGACTGAGTGGCCACAATAATGGCCACAACAGATAATAAGCAATGCGAGTTTTACCTTTTAATGCTGATTGGTACCACATAGCTTCAATGAAAGCAGCCACAATTAATCACCAAATTGAATACGATGAAGTTGCGCGTAAGCACCATTAAGACGAATTAACTCACCATGCGTACCACGTTCAATAATTTCACCATCATCGACAACTAAAATTTGATCAGCATTTTCGATTGTAGATAAACGGTGAGCAATGACTAACACAGTGCGATCTTTTTGTAATTCATCAAGTGCGCGTTGAATCGCACGCTCAGATTCAGTATCTAACGCTGATGTTGCTTCATCGAGCACTAATACTGGCGCATTACGTAATAATGCACGAGCGATAGCCAGACGCTGACGTTGACCACCTGATAAGCTCACACCATTTTCACCAATAACGGTATCTAACCCGTGCTCCATATCTTTAATAAAGTCCATCGCATAAGCAAGCTCTGCTACTCGTTCAATATCAGCACGAGTAAACATATCGCCACTTGCATAAGCGATATTATTGGCAATGGTATCATTAAACAAATGCACATTTTGTGAGACTACAGCAACCTGAGAACGTAGGTTTGATAAGGTATAATCTTGAATTTCAACATTATCTAAACGCAAGTCTCCTGAGTCAATATCATAGAAACGTGTAAGTAAATTGGCAATGGTACTTTTACCTGAACCTGAACGTCCCACAAGCGCTACCGTTTTACCTGCTGGCAGTTCAAAACTGACATTACGCAGCGCTGGCGTGTCTTTAGTTGGGTAAGTAAAGGTCACATCTTTGACTGATACATCACCTCTAACACGCTCAACTTCATGCTTACCATTATCTTTTTCAGTTTCTAAATCCATCAAATCAAACAGTGTATGACATGCTGCCATACCACGTTGGAATTGAGATGTAACACTGGTCAAAGATTTAAGTGGACGCATTAAACCAAACATTGCACCAAATACGACTGCAAATGTACCTGGTGTTAATGAATCACGTAATGATGGCGTATTAGCAAGAATCAACACCACAACCAATGCTGAAGAAGCAATAAGTTGGATAATCGGGTTCGCTATCGCCTGTGCAGAAACCAATTTCATGGTTTGGCGACGCATTAAATTACTTACTTCATCAAAACGTTGCTTCTCAACACCTTGACCACCGTAACTTAATACAACTTTATGGCCTTTTAGCATTTGCTCTGCAGATGAGGTCACTGAACCCATTGCATCTTGCATACTACGTGAGATTTTACGGAATCGTTTTGAAACAACACTAATGCTAATAGCAACAACAGGGGCGATAACAATCAAAATAGCCGATAGCTGCCAACTATTCCAAAACATCAATACCATTAAGCCAATGATCGATGCCCCTTCACGAACAATGCTCACCAAAGCACTACTGGTCGCAGAAGCAACTTGTTCAGAGTCATAAGTAATACGTGACAATAGTGCCCCAGAAGCTTCTTTATCAAAGAATGCAACGGGCATTTTCATAAAATGTTGAAATAACTGCCGACGAAGGTTCATGACGACATTGCCTGATACCCACGATAAACAGTAGGTTGATACAAAGCCGCTCGCACCACGCATGATCATTAAGCCAACAAGATAGATAGGCATCATGGCAAGAAAACCCGAATCCATACTATCAAACCCGCCAAAACTTTTATCAAGTAGCGGTTTAATCATCGACAACATCAAGGTATCACCAGCCGCATTTATGATCAGCGCAATAACCGCGACAATAATGCCCGCTTTATAGATCTTGATATAAGGCCACAGTCTTTTATAAGTATCTTTGGTTGATTTTTCTGTTAATTGCGTCATGAATGCCAATTTTGATAAAATACAATCTCTCTATTCTACCCTTAACATTGCTATCAACCAAATTTGTCCACAATCCTTTTTTCTTAAACCACGTTTTATGCTCATAAAAACAACATCAATAATCATTAATCAGGCGTTTTTTATTTTAAGGCTAGCCACTGCGGTCGATACCAGGCCTGAGAATAATGATAACGTTGTTGTTTTATTTGGTAGTTATTCTGATGAATAGTGATCGTGACTTGACCACTATCTTGGGTACTGATCCAATCAATATTATTGGCTTGGTAGCGCCGCTTAACCGCAGCAGATGGTAAGCCCCATGGATTAAAATATCCAATCGATACTATCGCGACCGAAGGTTGAATATTATCCAGTAATGTTTGTGTTGATGAGGTACTACTACCATGGTGTGGTACGACAATAATATCGGCTTGCTCTGTCTGTGCTTGCGTCAACATCACTAACTCAGATTTGGCATCTATATCCCCAGTTAATAATACGCGCGGCCCCTTCCCGCCTAATGCTTGAACATGAATAACACAAGAATCTGAATTTGTGGCTCGAATCGCGGTTGTTGGTGGCCATTTAACCGTAAACTCAAGCCCCTGCCATTGCCATTTTTGCCCCATAACACAAGTTGAAAAGCCATCTCGTTGATCGCTACTGTATTTTTTCAGAGGTTGATAACGCTGTATAAGATAATCACTGCCGCCAGCATGATCATTATCAGAATGACTTAAAACAAGCCCATCAACAGCTGATATTCCTTTATAGGCTAATATTGGCTCAATGACTGACTGAGCAATACTTTTTTCATCCCAAGCATTACCAGTATCATAAATAAATACTCGCTGTTGTTTCTCTATTAAAATAGCTAATCCGTGCCCAACATCTAATACTGTTATCGTCCACATTGGTGAGCTGTGATTATTATGGTGTTGCTTCCACCACCAACTGAGAACAATAAAAATAATACTCATGTACAACCAGCGGAAATACACTAAAGGTAATAAAGGCCATACAACCGTTATTACCGTAATAATGACCAATAATGGTGTAATTGATGCAGGTAACATCATCCATGCTCCATTACTCCACGCTGCAATATGTAAAACAGGCATTAATGAAACATCAGCCAGTCCCCAAAATAATGCAGACAACCCTGGCCACCATACTGTTATAACGCCAATCAAGACTAACGGCACCGTTATCACACTAAGCCAAGGTACCGCCATTAAATTAGTCAATGGTGCAGCTAGAGAGACGCCACCAAACCACCACCACTGCATGGGTAACATTAATAACAGGAGATACCCTTGTACTTTACACAACTGCTTTAAGTGCTGATACCACCGCTGCTGCCAAGGTAAATCGGCTAATGCTGGTGAATTACCAATAATAACCATCATTAAAAAGATAATAACTGCACCAAACGATAACCAGAAACCTGCGCTGTAACTAACAAAAGGATCCCATAGCAAACACAAACTTAATGTTGCTAATAAAATTTGCCAAGGTCGCCAATTAATTGCAGTAATACGCAGAACACCAACGATTAAACACATTAATAACGCACGAATAGTCGGCAGGCTAAACCCTGCAAGCCATGCATATCCAAAGGCAAATAACAGCCCACAAAGCAAAGGTAGCCATGACCAATAACCCGTTTGTGGTAAGCATAACCGCAATAAGTAACCAAACCACCATCCGATCAGCATCGCCAACCCAATATGTAACCCTGAAATCGCTAATAAATGCGCCAGCCCACTGTCACGTAAATCTATCCAGTCCTGCGCCTCTAACCCCTCCCTTAATCCAAAGGTTAGAGCGGTTAAATAACTTTGATGGCGAGTGTTTTTTAATAATGGAGTAACGCTATCTAACCATTGCTGACGTAAAGATATCGAAGAGGATAATCGTGTCGGTAAAAGCTTCCCCCCAATAACAACAGCACGACCATGAATACTGCGGCTTAATGCATATTGTTCACGATCAAAACCGGCTTGGTTAACACGTCCAACAATACGGCTCAACCTAACAGGTAAACGCCATATTTGTCCTTGCTTTAATCTTGGCGCATCTTTCCAAAACACCATTAACTGTAATGGAGAGACAAAATCAACATTGGCAGAATGTAAATTCAGTACTTTTACCTCAAAATACTCAGAGGGTATATTTTCATTAAAAAGCGTACTAATGCTTACATCTATGGTAACATTAGTACTGTTTATTGGAATGTTATCAATATTGTTAATATATTGATTAGCATCAAAAACAACCCAGAATATAGCAAGTGAAAAGCAAATAAAAATAAGACTTCGATACACAATGAACAATATAGCGCCGATGACTATTATTAATAGTAAAAACCAATACGGTGGTAAGGCGTTAAAAAAATGTAACGATAGATAACCGCTTATGCTTGCTATAAATATTTGAACCATATGGCCTTAGCCAGTCAAAAAAAATTATTATGCCAAGACATTTCATTAAAAAATTTCTGCCTAGCCATGAAGTGATTAAACGCCAAAAAGCGTTAAAGATATTCGGGAATCTACTTTATAACCCAAATCTATGGTGCTTAAACCGTCGTTCAGCATCTGGCGCATTTGCTGTCGGATTATTTATGGCTTTCGTTCCTCTTCCTAGTCAAATGTTAATGGCGGCGGGTCTCGCTATTATGTTTGGTGTTAATTTACCGTTATCCGTTGCACTAGTCTGGGTCAGTAACCCGGTAACAATGCCAGTACTCTTCTATGGCGCTTACAAGCTAGGTGCTTGGGTATTGCATAGCCCTGATGTTGGCTTTCATTTTGAATTAACATGGGATTTCCTATTAAATCAAATGAGTCAAATTGGTCCCCCATTCTTATTGGGATGCTTTATTTGTAGTGTATTAAGTGCATCCATCGGCTATTTCGGTATTCGATGGCTATGGCGCTATTCAGTCGTACGCAGTTGGAATAAACGTAAATTCCGAATTCCTAAAACACGCTAACCATTACTTTGTTATAACAATAAAACTTCATGCTTATGGAGTTTTATTGTTAACTGCCATTTTTTTGAGACTCTCCCTCCATTATTTTCCCTTTTTCATGCGCTTTTTCTTATGATTATTCGATCTAACCCGCATTTATTTTTCCTATAACCGCAGCAAAAACTTATATTGCTAATTAGTTGCATTTAATACCTAGTAATTATTATTGTTCAGACTACTATTTAAAAATAGAATAGAGCCTTAAATAGCAGTAACTTATTGCCAGCTAATAAGCATTAATATTTTGAATAAAGGGAAATGAAATGGAAAATCCAGTAAAGAATTTACTCACAAAAGGTTGGAAGTGGTTTGTTGTCGTTGGTGTTATTGTTGCTTTAGCCGGTATTTTTGCAATTAGCTTACCTGTCGCCGCAGGCATGACAATTACAACTATTATTGGCGTGATCTTCTTAGTCATCGGTTTAGTACAGGTTTATCACACCTTTAGTATTCCACAATGGAAAACTAAAATTTGGTATGTCATCAGTGCTCTCTTTTACCTTCTTGGCGGCTTATTCATTTTAGGGCAACCATTCATTGGCTTAGTTACCATTACCGTGCTTATGATTGCCACTATGGTATTTAATGGTATTACACGAATGATGTTTGGTTTTAGCAGCAGAGAGCACCTTGCTGGCTGGCGTTGGATTGTTTTCAGTGGTTTATTATCAACAATCATTGGTATCTATTTCTTTAATTTAATGCACAATCCTCAATTCTCAATGTCACTATTGGGCATTTTTGTTGGTGTCTCTTTAATATTTGAAGGTATCAGCTTTATTTTCATTGGCTCACAAATGAAAAAAGCCCTAATCAAATAAATACATTGAATAAACAATAACGATTAAAGCTTCAGCTAACCACTGAAGCTTTTTTTATAAAAAGCACTCCACAGAAACATAGCCCACCATTATTTCATAACAATTTCTTATAAAAACATTGCCTTTGGTTATAATTTTGAGTAAAAGTGTGTTTTTGATACTTGAGCGATATTGTTGATGAGTTACTTCACTCTCTTTAGCTTGCTACTAAATACATTGCTAGTAAGCGCAACAAGTTCGGCTGAGCCTATTGCATGGTCTCAATATGCTTTACATCCAGCTTCAGTCTTTAACGCTACCAATCATCAAGAAAACTGGAACGATAATGTCATTATTTTATCGAGCAATAGCCATAAAACACGACAGTTATCAAAAACAGAAAAAAAGAATTTTGTTCCTGCACTGCATTGTGACCACAATGTCATTCGACAACCACATCAAATAACAAGTCATTGTTTTAAGCATCAACGGTATCCACATCTTGTTCTTGCTAACTTTCAATACCGTTTTACTCACAGTCGTAGGCAGTTAATGTTACTCAATGACCACGACATTTACTTTAATTATGACTCTGACTACAAGGACTACATAGATGCTTGATTCATTTGTATCTATTTTTTCAGCGCTATGGCATCAAGATTTTGCAGCATTACAAAACCCTGAAAGTATTGTAATGATCTATTTTTGTGTCACTTTTGTTATTTGGCTGGAAAGTGCATTTTTACCCGCAGCCCCACTCCCTTGCGACAGCATTGTTATTTTAGCTGGCACATTAGGTGCAATGGGGATCATTGATTTTAAATTGATCGTATTTTTGTTAATTATGGCGGCGGCTATTGGTAGTTGGCTCGCTTATTTACAAGGCCGCTGGCTTGATCATTTACCAAAAGTAAAACGATGGGTAGATATGGTACCGCCTCATCGAATGGACACTGTTGATAAATTACTTATTCGACATGGGATTGTGGCTTTATTTACAGCGCGCTTTATTCCTGTCGTACGTCCACTATTACCATTGGTGATGGGATTTAGAATTAAGAATCAAGCCCACTTCTTCCGCTTTGCCTGGTTAAGTGCTACAGCTTGGATACTCTTACTCACAGGCTTAGGGTATTTATTGACGTTATTACCAGAGAATATTGCTCGAGTAACAACCATGATATTAATGGTGGCACCGTTTGTTACCTTAGGTATTGCCATCATTAGTTTATTGAGTAGTTGGCTAATTAAGCGTATTAAAAACAATAATATCGCTTAACCTCTGTTTTCAACATTACGTTACAGAATCGATTTACAAATCAATAACTATAAAAAAACCCGCTTAATCAGCGGGTTTTTTATTATCTGTATACGGGCTTAAACTTAGAAGTAGAAGCGAGTACCGAATACGATGTTAGTTAGGCTATCTTTCGCTTTACCACTTGAGAACTCAATATCGTCAGTTGCGATGTTGTAGTTAGCTTCTGCTGTTAGAGCAACATTAGGGTTGATGAAGTATTTAACACCAGCCGCTAATTTAAGGTTTAGTGCCCAAGAGTCACCATCTTTACCAACATTAGTATCAGTACCAGTCTTGTCATTGTAGTTTAGACCAGCAAGTTCAGTAGCAGCACCAACGTAAGGAACCCAGTTAGTAGAGTTAACAAAGTTGTATTCTGTAAATACACCAATCTTACCACTGAATGCATCGTTCTCATCTTTAGCAGCGATAGTTGCAGTACCACCAACTTCCCAGTTATCTTTTACGAATGTACCGTAAGAACCGTTTAGGTTTAGATCCCAACCGCTACCTAGTTTAGCATTACCTTGAATACCAAGCTCTTGTGTACCAGCTGGAAGTTGAACCGCTGCTTGTGCAGCAACAGGTGCCATTACAGCAAAAGCTACTAATAAACCTAGTGCATTCTTTTTCATTGTATATTCCTAATTGTTTTATTTATTAACAAATCGCTGTCTATTTATAGAATGACAGTCATATCGATTATAGAATAACAGTCATATCGATGCAGAATAAATCCTGTCTAATAACGACTACAGCACATTTGCTTTTTTAAAGTGACATCAAATTATCATGTAAAAATGGCCGTGTTAAATTAAACAATATAAATTCACAAAAAAAAGAACAGTGTTCGTTATTTATCTGCTAGATAAACTAATCTCAGAAAACTCAGGCAAACCTCAAGCGGCATCAGCACTGACGTGTGTTGTTTTTTTTATGAACCATCATTAGCAAATGATAAAATAAAAAAATAGAAAATAAAAAAAAACGAACACATCGTTATAATCATATTCACATTTACGGCCAAAAATTAACCTACCCGCATTATTTTAAGTCAACTTAAGCACTTTTTTAACTTACTTTTATATTTATTTATCAATGCCAATTGAACTTATTACGAATTAACCATCAAAAAACACATAATTACAGAAATGAGTATCTGTAAGCTCACCATAAAAGAACAAAGACAAAAAAGCGGAACCATAGGCTCCGCTTTTCAGTTTACATTAAACAGAACACATTCGATTCATTACTACTTAGCGCTTAATACTCGTGCTGGCTGTAATCGACTTGCTCGTGTCGCTGGATACCATGTAGCAATCAAACTCAAGACAATTGCGGTAGCCATAACAATTGCTACATCCTGCCAAGCTAATTGTGTCGGTAAAAAATCCACAAAATAGATATCACCAGACAAGAACCGATGACCAATAATTTTCTCTATGACACGGACAATATGTGTTAGGTTGATTGCAATTAATGAACCAAACAATGAACCAATAATACTGCCTAATACACCTGATAATACCCCATGCCAGACAAAGATAGATTTAATCAATCTATCACTTGCCCCCATGGTACGTAATATTGCTATATCCGCCGCACGATCTTTCACTGCCATCATCAATGTTGAAACAATATTAAAACAAGCAACACCGATAACAAGTACCATAACCAAATACATAATGGTACGAACCATCTGAATATCTCTATACAAATAACCGTATTTTTGGGTCCAGCTTTTCAGATAAACATAAACAGGTAATGTATCACCCACTTCTTTGACAATTTGCTGGGCATTAAGCACATTATCAACATTCATTTCGATGCCCGAAACACCCTGCCCCATATCTAAATATTGTTGAGCATCTTGTAATGGAACAATGGCAAGGCTGTGATCAATTTGTCCACCTAAAGCAAGCAAACCCACAACTTGTAATCGAATGCGTTTAGGCGCACGGAGCTTCATTTGCGGGTCAGTATTTGGAATCATTGCCGTGATCCAATCACCAACCTTTAATTGAAGTTTAGTCGCAACCCCTTGACCTAAAATGACTTCACGCTTACCCGCTGAAAATCGTGACCATGCATTATCTTTAACATAACGCGGTAACTCACTGACTTTAAGTTGTTCTTTCGGATCTATACCACGAACAGCAACCGCTTTAAGTTTAGTACCTCTTTCAAGCAAGGCTGTAAATTCGACATAAGGCGCGGCAGCAGTTATATGAGGATGCCGTTCTACTTGCTTTAATAACGGTTTCCAATTATTCAATGGTGGTTGTACCGCTTGTAATTCACCTTGAGGAATAACGGAAAGTACTCGAGTTTGTAACTCACGTTCAAAACCATTCATGGCAGATAAGCCAATAATGATCACCGCAACGCCTACAGCAATACCGAGCATTGAAGACAAAGAAATAAATGACACCATACGATTTCGTTTTTTAGAACGATTAAAACGGCTGCCAATGTAGAGAGATAACGGACGAAACATTACTTCTCCTTAACCTCAGCTAAAATACCATCTTGCATATGCATGCAGCGATCAAGTTTTGATGCCAATTTAGTATCGTGAGTCACCACTAAAAATGCGGTACCCGATTCTGCATTGAGCTTACGCATCAGATCATAAATATCTAAAGCGGTTTGATGATCTAAGTTACCTGTTGGCTCATCGGCTAATACAATCGCAGGGTTATTGACCAACGCGCGTGCAATAGCAACCCGTTGACGTTCGCCGCCACTCAATTCTGATGGCCGATGTTCAAAGCGGTGATCCAATCCAACCATTGTTAACATATCTTGTGCGCGAGTACGGGCTTCATTGATTGCTACCCCACCAATTAATAGTGGCATGGCAACATTTTCAGTGGCTGTAAAATCAGCTAACAAATGGTGAAATTGATACACAAAACCAATATCTTGATTGCGAATTTTCGCCTGTTTATTTGAACTTAAGGTATCTAAACGTTGCCCCTTAAAAAACACCTCACCATCGGTCGGTTCATCCAGCGCGCCAAGAATATGTAATAAAGTACTTTTACCTGATCCTGAAGAACCAACAATAGCCACCAATTCATGATCAGCAATATCAATATTTACTTGTTTTAAAACTTCGGTTTGTAACTCGCCTTCTTGATATGTTTTACATAATTGATGACAAGATAATAATGCATTATTCATAACGAAGAGCCTCAGCAGGACGGACAGCTGCCGCACGATAAGATGGGAAAATAGTCGCTAATAAGCTCAAAAGAATAGCGCCAACGATAACAGTCAATATTTGCATTGGTTCAAAGTCCACAGGAAGAGAACCCCCAATAACAGCAAGATTTACCCCAAAGAATGCCATAATTGGATTTAAGTAATGCGACACGATGACTCCAAATACGCCACCCAATAGAGCACCAATAACACCACTACTTGAGCCTTGCACCATAAATAATGTCAAGACTTGTCGATGGGTCATCCCTTGAGTTTTTAGAATCGCAACTTCAGCTTGTTTTTCCATTACCACCATAATCAGTGCCGAAATAATATTGAATGCAGCAACACCGATAATCAATCCAAGCATCAGTCCCATCATGTTTTTTTCCATTTTAACCGCTTGAAATAACTCACCACGCTGTTCACGCCAATCTGACCACTTCCAATCATTTGGTAATGGTGTTTTAGCTAACTCTGTTACCGCAAACGGATCATTTAGATATAAACGCCACCCCGACATTTGATCCAATTTGTAATGCAATAACCGTCCAGCATCAGAAATATTAGTGAATACTAGCTGTTTATCAACGTCAGAACCTGTATCGTAAATACCAGACACAGTGAAATTACGCTGACTTGGTAAGCGTCCTAATGGTGTAAATTGACTGGCACTGGTTACCATTAATCGAATCTTGTCCCCTGGCTGAACATCTAATTCAACGGCAAGTGATTGACCAATAATGACATTAAAGCTACCTGGTTGTAGATCTTTCAGTGATCCAACCATCAAATGATCAGCAATAGGATCATATTGATTAGGTTCAATACCAATCATCATGCCAGCTGCTAATGAATTCGCACTCTGAATAATCGTTTCACCACGCGTTATGGCTGTCACTTTAGTCACATGCGGTAGCTGTTTTAAAACATTTGGCACATGCTCGGAAAGTGGTACTCGACCATCAGCGTTAGTAACAATTGCCTGTGGTAACACACCTAAAATGCGATCTTTAAGTTGTTGTTCAAAACCATTCATGACGGACATTACTGTAATTAATGCCATCACCCCCACTGTGATGCCCGCAGTTGACATGTAGGAAACAAAGCGACTAAAACGGTCACCTGAACGTCCACGTAAGTAGCGTAAGCCAATAAAAAAAGATACAGGATGAAACATAGGATTGAAAAACCACTCCTTTATTTGATAGCTCAAGAATACGCGTTAACGGGTCTATTTACCATCTAGCAAGGTAAATGTAATGTAAAAACAGAGAGTAAAAGTTATCCACTTTACTGAGATCGCTTGCTCGTAGGTACGCACTAAGTAATAATTAACACAAATGTCACCGCTATTATTTTTAGTTTGATAACCTTCAACAGTGACACACTCGATGACAATTAACTGGCAGTGAGTAAGCAATGAGACAAGATGAATATTTTTCAGTTCACTTAGGACTAACAATCAATGTCGAACCATTAGCAGATGGTAAGCCTCTTCCCAATGCCGATACCTTCAGTGCAGAAATACCACCACTGTTTCGTATAGCCCGCGAATGTAACACGCTCGAAGAAAATGCAGAACGTCTATTAACCAACTTTGGAAAAGAAGACAGTAAAGCATTAATTGATTATCTTAGTGCTCAAAATAGTAAAATAAACCTGCTGTTATCTTACGTGCTATCTCAACAAGATAATGCTAATTATCGTTATATAACCGAAACTTTTGGTGCTAGTAATCTGAGCTTTCATAGCCCACAGCCTTTTACTCTTGGGCAAAATGTCACCGTTAAACTATTTTTAGATCACCCAGCAGCTGCAATTTATTGTTATGCTGAGGTGGTTAATTGCTCCGCTTTAGATGATCGTTTTTTAATTCAGTTACGCTATATGCGACTGTTAGAAGAAGATCGTGATTTATTAATCCGTGCTGCACTGCATTGCCAACAAAAGCTTTTACGTCAGCGGGCCCAACAACGAAACATGAATAATAACAATGACGAATAAAACATTACTCTCAATCCCCTTACCAAAAAAATCTGGGGATAATCGTTACATCGGTAATTTATCTGGTTCTGCGTTGGCATTGTCATTAGCAGAAATAGCCACTAAATATAATGGTCCTATACTTGCCGTTGTTGCAGATACGCAAACTGCGTTAAAACTACAGCCAGAGATCAGCCAATTTTGTGATCTTGACGTCCATGTTTTCCCTGATTGGGAAACATTACCTTATGATAATTTCTCTCCACATCAAGATATTATCTCTGAGCGCTTAGCTCGCTTATATAAAATGCCAACACAAAAAAATGGTATTATCTTAGTCCCTATCAGCACACTTTTGCAGCGATTAACACCTAAAGAATTCATTCACCAACATGCGTTAATCGTTAAAAAAGACGATCGTATCTCACTTGAAAAACTGCGATTACAACTAGAAGCATCAGGTTATCGTCACGTTGATCAAGTGATGGAGCACGGTGAATATGCTAGCCGTGGTTCATTGGTTGATCTGTTCCCAATGGGTAGTAACGCACCATACCGCATTGATTTCTTTGATGATGAAGTAGACTCTATTCGTCAATTTGATCCTGAAAATCAACGCTCAACAGCTGAAATCAATACCATAGATCTACTACCAGCGCATGAGTTCCCAACCGATGAGCTAACAATAGAAAACTTCCGTATGCGATGGCGCGAACGTTTTGAAGCGCGTCGAGAGCCTGAATCTATCTATCAGCAGGTTAGTAAAAAAATATGGCCAACTGGTATCGAATATTGGCAGCCACTATTTTTTAATCATACCGATACTCTGTTTGATTATTTACCAACCAATGCGCTATTAGTGACACTCGGTGATTTAGAGCCTGCGGTCGACACTTTCTTACATGATGCAGAGTATCGATATGACCAACGTCGCGTTGATCCGCTACGACCTTTACTTGCGCCTAAAGAATTATGGCTAACTAAAGATGAAATGTTTGCTGGCTTTAAGCAACTGCCTCGTGTACGTATACAACGTGAAGTAATTGATGCAGACAAAGCAGGTCGCTATAACCCAGCTTTAACCCCCGTCCCAGCTATAACAATTAATCATCAACTCAAAGAGCCGTTAGCTGAATTACGTCACTTTACTGAGCAATTTAAAGGGAAAATCATTTTCTCTGTCGCCTCGGAAGGTCGTCGAGAAGCATTATTTGATCTATTAGCGCGCATAAAACTACGTCCAACCGTTTTTGATAACCTTGATGCTGCAATGGTGGATAAAGCTAAACATTGTCTCGTTATTGGCGCTGCTGAAAATGGTTTTATTCTTGAAAAGCCAGCGGTTGCTTTTATTTGTGAAAGCGATTTACTTGGCGAGCGTATTCAACAGCGCCGTCGTAATGATAAAAAAACCACAGTTAATGCTGATACCATCATTCGTAACCTTGCTGAATTACAGGTAGGACAACCCGTAGTTCATATCGACCATGGTATTGGTCGTTATCAAGGACTTCAAACTCTTGAAGCTGGTGGGATTCAAACCGAATATGTCACTCTTGAATATCAAGGTGGTGCTAAGCTTTATGTCCCAGTGGCTTCATTGCACCTTATTAGCCGTTACTCCGGCGGCGCAGAAGAAACAGCGCCCATTCATAAATTAGGCGGTGAAGCGTGGGTTAAGGCACGGCGAAAAGCGGCAGAAAAAGTGCGTGATGTTGCCGCCGAGTTACTTGAAGTTTATGCTATGCGTGAGCTCAAACCAGGCTTTAAATTCAAGCTTGATCGCGAAAGCTATGCTGATTTCTGCACCAGTTTCCCATACGAAGAAACTTATGATCAGGCATTAGCCATTAATGCTGTTCTATCTGACATGTGCCAACCAAAAGCCATGGATCGCTTGGTTTGTGGTGATGTCGGTTTTGGTAAAACAGAAGTCGCAATGCGAGCCGCTTTTGTTGCAGTAGATAACAACAAACAAGTTACTATCTTAGTACCAACAACATTATTGGCACAGCAGCATTTCGAAAATTTCCGAGACCGTTTTGCCAATACGCCCGTTCGCGTTGAAGTATTATCGCGCTTTAAAACAGCCAAAGAACAAAAACAAATTCTATCTGATGTTGAAGAAGGTAAGATTGATATTCTTATTGGTACTCACAAACTGCTCAATAGCAGCGTTAATTACCATGATCTCGGACTATTGGTTGTGGATGAAGAACACCGCTTTGGTGTTCGTCAAAAAGAAAAGATCAAAGCTATTCGTGCTGATGTTGATATTTTAACACTAACCGCAACCCCAATTCCTCGAACACTGAATATGGCGATGAGCGGCATGCGAGACTTATCAATTATTGCCACACCACCTGCACGTCGCTTAGCGATTAAAACGTTTGTACGTCAAAGTGATGAAAATATTATTCGCGAAGCCATCTTGCGTGAGATTAGCCGTGGTGGACAAGTGTATTTCTTGCATAACGAAGTCGATAGTATTGAACAAACCACAGAAGATTTAGCCAAATTAATTCCAGAAGCGCGAGTAACATTTGCTCACGGCCAAATGCGCGAACGTGAACTGGAAAGAATTATGAGTGATTTTTACCATCAACGCTTTAACGTACTCGTGTGTACCACCATTATTGAAACCGGAATTGACGTCCCCACAGCCAATACTATTATAATGGATCGTGCAGATAATCTTGGCCTAGCACAACTACACCAATTGCGTGGGCGTGTCGGTCGTTCTCACCACCAAGCATATGCTTACCTTCTAACACCACATCCAAAGCGTATGACCAAAGATGCGGTGAAACGTTTAGAAGCCATTGCATCACTAGAAGATCTTGGTGCAGGCTTTACGCTTGCCACCCATGATTTAGAAATTCGGGGCGCAGGTGAACTATTAGGTGATGAGCAAAGTGGTCAAATTCAATCTGTTGGTTTTAGCCTCTTTATGGAAATGCTAGAACAAGCAGTAGAGTCATTGCGCGAAGGTAGAGAGCCGACACTCGATGATCTACTCAAACAACAAGCTGAAGTTGAAATGCGTATTCCAGCATTACTACCTGATGAGTATATTCCGGACATTAATACCCGTTTATCACTTTATAAACGTATTGCTAGTGCGAAAGATGATAATGAGCTTAATGAAATTAAAGTAGAGTTAATTGATCGATTTGGTCTTTTACCTGATGCTGCTATCAACCTAATTACCGTTAATAGCCTTAAACTTAAAGCCGCTATTATTGGTGTTAAGAAAGTTGAGAGTAATGAAAAAGGGGGCTATCTTGAATTTAAACAAGATGCAGCCATTAACCCTCACTTTCTGGTTGGTTTACTGCAAACACAGCCTCAGCATTTCAGAATGGAAGGACCAACAAAATTAAAAATCGTATCAAATGAAACAGATCGTAAAAAGAGAGTTAAATTTATTGAAGATCTACTAAATCAGTTTAGAGAAAATATGATTTAACCCTCCTCTCGCCCTAGACATAGCATCTGGGGCGATTTCTTGATTGTCATAAATTACCACAACTACGTCATAAACTAGAATTATCATGAAAATTGACTTTGAACTTACTACGCCTCGACTTATTTTACGTCCATTTAAGACTGCAGATTTAAATGCTTTTGTTGACGCTGTCACCCAATCAAGTGAGTATCTTCAACCTTGGTTAGAATGGTGTGATGCTGATTTTGATCAACAACAAGCTCACGAATGGATCGAAGCTAGCCGTTTAAGTTGGCAACATGATTACAGTTATGAGCTTGCTATTTTTGATCGATTTAATGATGACTTTATTGGCGCAGTTTCACTAAGTGCCATTGTGCCATTATTTAATTCCGCAAATCTCGGTTATTGGATCACCCACAATTATCATCGCCAAGGTATGGCGACTGAAGCAAGTCTCGCTATTATTCAATTTGCTTTTCAAATGTTAGGTCTAACCCGTTTAGAAATAATTACCCATACAGATAATTATGCCAGTCAAAAAACTGCACTTGCGTGTAATGCCATTTTTGAATGCGAGGCGAGAAACCGTATTTTTTATCAAAATATACCCATTAATGGCTATGTATATTCACTCATACCACAAGATTTATATTAAGTAGCGTTAACTGTATTGATATTGGTATACATCAATCTTTAGCACCTCAATTTCAGCTAACATTGCTTATTCTTTATTCAAAAAAAAATAGTTACTCATTATGAATACAACAGCAAGTCGCCATGGTCACGATGTACTAAACCTTATTGCAGATACATCAATACCTTTCACCATCAAAACATTACACGCGTATGTTGAACAACATTGGGGAACTAACCTCCACTTTCATACCTGTAAATTAAATGATCTATCATTAGATGCGTTGATTACTTTCCTTCTATCTCGTAATAAAATCACACTTGACGGTGAAAACTTACACACAAATCGAGATAAAATCTGTCACCATTAATAAATAATATCTCTGATTTAAAAGGCAGATAATTTTGCGAGTTTGCTATTGCGAGTAATGGTAAGATAAATCAATTTTATTAAGTAAGGACACACTCGTGCCAAAAATTATTATCGCAGTCGTTATCGCTGCATTAGTTGCATTTTTTCTTTATCGCTCTTACAGCAACAAACAGGCAGCGCAAGAAAATATTAAAATTGGGCAGGAATTTCTTGCTGCAAACAAACTAAAAGAAGGCGTACAAACGACTGCGTCTGGTTTGCAATATTTAGTTCTACAACAAGGTACTGGCACTGAACACCCAAAAGCAACGGATACAGTAACTGTGCATTACCACGGTACATTAATTAATGGTACTGTATTTGATAGCTCAGTTGATCGTGGCGAAAAAATTTCGTTCCCATTAAACCGAGTAATTAAAGGATGGACCGAAGGCTTACAACATATGGTTGTTGGTGAAAAAGTACGTTTCTTTATTCCCGCAAATCTTGCTTACGGTAATAATGGTGCAGGTAGTATTCCACCTGGCTCTGTACTTATTTTTGATGTTGAATTATTTAAGATTAACTAAATAATCAGCACTAATAACAACGCCAGTATGACGCTCAATTAACAAGCGTTTATCATACTGGCGTTTTTTATTGCATGAAAAAATCTTAGTGCAGTTTTAAGCTTGGACGAAGTACACGATTAATACGTCCAACTAACATAATCAAACCGGTTTTAAACATGCCATGTAACGCCATTTGGTGCATACGATACAATGAAATGTAAACCATACGAGCAATACGGCCTTCAACCATCATCGAACCTTTAGACAGGTTACCCATTAAGCTACCGACAGTAGAGAAACGGCTCAATGATACTAATGAACCATGGTCACTATAGATGTAAGGTTTTTGCTCACGATCTGATAATTTAGCCACGATATTAGAGAAACAACGACTTGCCATTTGGTGTGCAGCTTGAGCGCGTGGTGGTACAAACGAACCATCTTCTTGCACGCATGATGCTAAATCACCAATAACGTAAATGTTATCATCACGGGTGGTTTGTAGCGTTGGTTTAACGACAAGTTGATTAATACGGTTAGTTTCAAGACCCGCGATATCTTTCATAAAATCAGGCGCTTTAATACCCGCTGCCCAAACCATAATTTGTGCCGGAATATGTTCGCCATCTTTAGTTGTTAAGCCTGTTTCATCAGCTTTAGTCACCATGGTTGCAGTACGAACATTTACACCTAATTTAGTTAACTCATTATGTGCCGCTTGTGAGATTCGTGGTGGCAATGCAGGTAAAATACGCTCACCCGCTTCCACTAAGTTAATGTTTAAGCGTGAACTATCAAGATCGCCAAAACCGTAGTTATGAAGTTCTTGAACAGCGTTATGTAACTCAGCAGACAGTTCAACGCCCGTTGCGCCTGCACCAACAATCGCAATATCAACCGTTTTTTGATCTTTATTAGCATGTAACTTCATGAACTGATTATTCATTTCACTACGGAAACGGTGTGCCTGTTCGGGGCTATCAAGGAAAATACAATTATCACGTACACCTTGAGTATTAAAATCGTTTGAGGTCGAACCTAGCGCTAAGACTAAAATATCGTATTCTAACGAACGCTCAGGTACCAATAGCTCATTTTGCTTATCATATAATGCTGCTAATGTGATCGTTTTTGTTTCACGATCAATATCTTGTAATGATCCCATCTGGAAATCAAACGAATGATTTTTAGCATGTGCGCGGTAACTAATCGCATCAACACCTGCATCTAATGAGCCTGTTGCTACTTCATGTAACAACGGTTTCCATAAATGACTAGCACGACGATCAACTAATGTGATTTCTGCACGACGTTTACGGCCTAATGTACGACCTAATTTAGTAGCTAACTCCAAGCCACCAGCACCACCACCCACAACGATTATACGTGTCAAGATAGCTTCCTCTCTATTTTATGATTTTTAAAAACTGACAAAGACTGAATTGCATAGCAGTCTGCTGATAGTAAATAATCACGCATAAAGACTGCTAGGCGAAAAAGTATTAGCTCACGCATGTAGGCAGACGGATCTACGACCCGTCTGTGATATGTAGGAGGTAATGGTTCCGTTGTTACTGCGCTTTAAACGCTTTTATTTTTTGTAGATGCTGTGATATTTTTGCAAACTTATGGGATTCTTTTTCATCCCAAATAATGTCGTAAAATTGATCTAGCGCATCTTTTGTTTGCTGATTATCTAACACTTCATCATGAGTTGAAAGGATACAAAGACAATTTCCTGTATTTTTTTTACGAAAATTTGTTACACACTTTGTCAAAATATCCTCATATTCTTCTGGACGGTCTATTTTTCCTTCCATATTACGCTCAGGATGCAGATTAGGATTTAGCATGACCTGCTTTATACCTGATAAGAATCCAATCCGTTCCGCCCAATAACCGCCAAGGCCAACACCACAAATTAAAGGCTGAGGATCATTACTGGTTTCAAGCAATTTATGCACTTCTTTTAGAAGATGTTGCATATCATGTTTGGGATGAAGTGTGCTGTAATTTAGAAAACGAACATCAGAATCAATAAACTGCAATTGCAATACTTTATCGTGATTACCTGGGCTTGTTGAATCAAAGCCATGTAAATAAATAATCATTGTTATCTCTCGCTATCTAGTAATAATTTTACTTACTATCTATACCGACATCGACGAGTTAAATCCATAATCCAAGTAATGTTTTAACAAATTTAAAACAAAAAACATGATCTCGCCTACAAAAACAGATTCAAGCCCCAAAGCACCATCTCTGTTTGTGTATTACTTATCATAAGTTACTGATTATTTTGATACACAATAATTGTATATATCAATCAACAGTTATTAATATATTCAATGAGTTGCTGCTGCAATTGCGAAGCTTGTCGTAAATACTCAGGTTGCTGCCAAATGTCGTAGCCAACCAAATACCATAATAATGCCAAATACTGACACCATGGCTGCCATGCGATAACAGCCGCTAACCACTGCTGTTTATTAAATACCGTTTCGTCATTGATAAGCGCACGATAATCACAATAATCATTAACTACTTGTTCAATATCTAATTCATTAGCAATAATAGTCATCGCTAAATCTAAACTGGGATCCCCTGCAGCTGCATATTCCCAATCAATAATTTTGGCACTGGCAATAGTGTCGGTATTAATCGATGGCACGATAACGTTATAGCGTCCGAGATCAAAGTGACAGCAACAATCATCAAATGCGACTGGCAATGGCTGGCTCTGAAAAAAATGGTAGATTGAAACTAGAGACGAGGTGTGGTGGTCAGTATGGAGGTGTTGCCAATACTGTTTGGCACGTTGATGTACATCCAATCGCCACCAAGGTAAGGGAAGTTGATGTACTTTTGCTTGTAACTGACACAGGCTCTGATCAGAAAATGTCGTGGTCGCTTCTACGCCAGATAACCATTCAACCACCAACCCTATCACTTGCGGTGTCGGTTTGTCTGTACTTACAACTAACTGTAATGGTTGTGGTGCTAATTTAGTATCAGCAATCAGCGACAATAATTGATACTCATGCTGGCGTTCAATACCAAATGCTTGCGCAGATATAGAAAATGGCCGCCAGACATACTGCTTAGTCTGCTTGATTGACGGGTGAAATAAGGAGAGTTTCCAACATCGATTTGTCAATCCTCCCGTGAGTTCACATGCTGATATCAATTCAGTATCAGGTAAGGCAATTAAAAGATCACAATCAAAATGTTTATAATCAGCCATATTGCTACTCCTCACCTGATACTAAAGCAGTATAATTACCAAGCGGCACTATTGGTTGATGCACGTTGAATAACCTGATCTTGATCAGACCACTCAATCACACCTGACTTCAAATCCATCAAACGCATTGTCACTTTATAATAAGCTTGCTTGCCATTTGATGTTGATTTCATTACCGTCGATACATGGCCATACAACATATATTGAGCACCAACCATATTACCAAATTGAATAGCCGTACTTTGATTTACAAAACGATCATCTTCACGGAAATTTAACTGTTGGCGCACCGCTTTTACGCGGGCAGGATCAACAAATTTAAATTTACCAGAATCTTGTAAACGCTCAGTAATTATCGCCGTTAAATCTTGTGTATCAACATGATGACGAGTTTGGTTTTTAATACTATCAACCACAACAATGGGTTCGCCGCTCGCGGTCATAGAACGCACAGCCGATGACGCTAACATTTTATCAACCATTGATGATGATAATTTCTCTAAATCATTGGATCCAAAGTTAGTTACCGCACTTTCAAGTCCATGTAATCCACCACCGTAATTAATCGGTTGAGCACAACCCCCTAATAACGTTGCTGCTGCTAACAAGGCCATTACACTCTTTTTCATTTTCACTACCTTTAATGTCACTATTCTTATTCGTTAATTGTATGTTTCACCCACAACAATACGATATTGCGTTGCCGCTGTATTAGGAGCAAGACCTTGCAATAACAAAACTTGATGAGGATTAATGATCAATGTTTGTGATGCTGACGGTGAATGATTTATTTCTAATCCATTCGCATCATACCAATAAAAGTGATAGTTCAATGATATGGTTACGTCAGTTTTATTCATGACTTCAACAGATGCATGCAAATAACCGTCATTCCGTTGTGTTTTCGAATGACTAAATTGAAGTTTATTGGCTAATACCGTATTTCCAATAACAACATGATGGTTACTATTTTCAAGACTGATCGTTGATATTGCTGAACCACTACACCCTGAAATAAGTGTTACAAACAATATCGACAATATAGATATATATTTCATGCTACATTAATATACAGCTAGGCTGTAGCCTCCTACATTTCAATGGATTACGAATTAATATTATAAGTCTACTCAATAAAATGAAAAAAGCTTGAGTGACCAACAGCTCATCATTATTAGCAGATTAGCCATTTTACTACTCAAGCTTCATTCTCAACTTATTCTATTGCAACTTGATGCTAAGAATTGATGACTTATTAGCTAACAATCATTGGCCCTAATGGGCGGCCGCCTAATAAATGCATATGAATATGGTACACTTCTTGGCCACCAAAAGGATTACAGTTAACAATCAAGCGGTAACCATCTTCAGCAACGCCTTCACTTTCTGCAAGCTTACGTGCAACCGTAAACATACGCCCCATCATCAATTCATCTTCAGCTTCAACATCATTAACTGTTGGCAATAATTTGTTTGGAATAATAAGAATATGGCTTGGCGCACGAGGATTAATATCACGAAATGCGGTCACTAACTCATCTTGATATAAAACATCTGCTGGAATTTCTTTGCGAATAATCTTACTAAAAATAGTTTCTTCAGCCATACCTGACTCCATTAAATAATCAGCTTATATTAGTTCTGAGCTAAGTATGCGCTACCCACGTCTAGAGGGCAATATTGAACACTGTTTTAAACACTTTTTTCGCACCTCATTTCATGTTTTACCGTTTTTTTTGCAATCACCATCAAAATATTCATCAATGTTAACGCCAAAAAGTTAAGATTTTGAAGTTCAAGACGATAGATAAATCAAACTAACGTAATATTACAAATATCAATTATAACAATTAAATCAATCACTTTTAGAGTTGCTTTTATACCAAGCGCCATCGCTATAAAGGATATTACGATCATTAACGGCGCAATTCTCGAACTTTATGAAATTAGGGATATTATGAAAAAGAAATCTCAAACCTCTGTCATACGTCGTATGTACTTAGGCTTCGCTATCTTAGTAGCACTATTTGTTATCACTATTATGTTTATGCTTGATGGCGTTGATCGTATTCACAATCAATTAAAGTCCATTACAACTGGTGCCTTACCCCTAGTTTCAGCATCACATAATGTTAGTCTGCAACTGCTTGTCGCTGATAAAATTTTTAAAGATTACCTGACCAGCCAAGATCCAACAGCAATGGCAGCTTATAGTGTAGAATTTGAACAACAAACTACCCTCTTTCAACAAGCTCGAAATCAATTACAACAAGTGACAAAAAATAATCCTCAATTAGAAAAATCGATTCAAGCATTAACCGAATTAGAACAACGTTATTTTACTGAAGCCACTATTGCCATGACCAATTATCGCTTATTACTGCTTGCTACTAATGAACGCCAACAATCTGCGCGTCAATTTCAGCAACTACAAACAGAATTGAATATTGGTATGAAAGAGTTTATTAATGAGCAAGATAACCTTACCGTTAAAATGTTATCTAAAAACTATTTCTTAAAATTAAAAGAAACAGAAACGATCACTTTAGATGCCCTAGCATCTGATAATACTGCCGAGATCGAAAAAGCCATTAGAAGTAACAAAATTAGCGTTAATCACCTTAAAAACACCTTTCGTTCTTTATCTATATTACAACCAGAATTAACGCAAGCTTTCGGCAAATCAGTAGAACAATATGGACTTGATATTGGTCGTACTGGTGGCGTTCTCGACCAGCATTTTGAATACATTCAGGCACAACACCGCCTTTACAGTAATATTGCAACGTTAGCGAAAGAAATTAACCAATCTATGACTATTGTTGGAGATTTCAATAAACAAGCAAATAGCCAGATGAGTAATACGATTGCAACAGCAGATACGACCTACTCTGAAGTGGTGACAAAAGCTATTATCATTGGTATAGCAGTGATCTTGTTAGCTATTACCGTCGGCTGGTATTTAGCTCGCAGTGTGCGTCAGCCTTTAATGGCGATATTAAAAACGTTAGAAGCACTCACCGCTGGTAATATGACACAGCGAACAGCAGCCAGTACGTTTATTGAATTTAGTCAACTTAATCATCACATCAACATGCTGGCGCAGAACTTACAACAAATTTTAACCCAAATTAGCCACACATCATCAGAATTAAGCACCGTTGCAACGGAGAACCACGCCACAACAGCTGAAGCAAAGCAACGGTTAAATAATCAACGTCAACAAACGGCTTCTGCAGCAACAGCCATGATTGAAATGGAACACTCTGTAACTGATGTATCAAAAAGCGCGCAAATCACCATGGAGCGCGTAAATGAAGTAGAGCAAGCATCAGCAACAGGCCGTGAGGTAATGACCAGTAATATCAATACCGCCCATCAACTCTCTACTCGTTTGGATGAATCCGTTCAGGCTGTTCAACAATTACAAAAAATGAGCAGTAATATTGGCTCCATTTTGGATGTTATTCGTAATATTGCGGATCAAACAAACTTATTAGCCCTTAATGCCGCTATTGAAGCAGCAAGAGCCGGAGAGCAAGGACGAGGATTTGCCGTGGTCGCAGATGAAGTACGTGTATTAGCCAAACGCACCACCGACTCTACTGCAGAAATTGAAGATATGATCAAAAACTTACAATCCAGCTCCGGTCAGGCTATGCATATGATGCAAAGCTGTGTCACTGAAATGGATAACAGTATTAGCCTTGCTTCTAATGCCAATAGTTCAATGGAAGAAATTCAAGCGATTATCATTGAAATAAGTGATATGAGTACACAAATTGCACAAGCGGCCGAAGAGCAACGTTGTACGACAACAGAAATAGCCCGTAGTTTAGAAGACATTAGCCACATTGCTGATAATAGTTATAACACTATGGAAAAAATGGCTGATACGGGCGTCAAGCTTGAACACTTAGCAACTGAACAAAATACTCTCGTGAGCCGCTTTAAATTATAATTACCCCACTCACCGGCGACACAGTCGGTGAGTTTTCTTCATTTATCTACCGCTACCAGCAAACGATTGCTTTTTAAAGCAGCAATTAACCACATTGTTTGATTTATCAACTTTACTTCAGCGTGTGATACTTTTAGAATCGGACAAATTTTTTGGGAGGGAAGAAAAAATGACGATGTTAACAATTACACGTCCGGACGACTGGCATACACATTTACGTGATGGCGACGTACTCGCTGATACAGTTCGTGATATTAGCCGTTATATGGGACGCGCGATTATCATGCCAAACCTTATTCCCCCTGTTACAGATACCACATCTGCTTTAGCCTACCGTGACCGCATTCTTCAAGTAAACCCTCAAGGTAACTTCTCACCGCTAATGGTTATTTATCTCACCGATAAAACATCAGCTGAAGAAATTCAGCGTGCACATGCTTCTGGTCATGTTTACGCCGCTAAACTTTACCCTGCGGGGGCCACCACCAATTCAGATTCAGGCGTTACTTCAATCAATCATATTCGCCCAGCATTAGAAGCCATGCAACAAGTCGGCATGCCGCTACTGATTCATGGTGAAGTCACCCATCATGATGTTGATATTTTTGATCGTGAAAAAGCGTTCTTAGACACCGTATTAGCGCCTATCGTTAATGAATTTACCGCACTAAAAATCGTACTTGAACATATCACAACGGCTGATGCGGTTGAGTTTGTAACCAATGCAGGTCCAAATGTTGGAGCGACCATTACTGCGCACCATTTAATGTTTAACCGTAATCATATGTTAGTTGGCGGTATTCGTCCGCACTTCTATTGCTTACCGATTTTAAAACGTAATACTCATCAACAAGCGTTAGTTGCTGCAGCAACCAGCGGCAATGCGAAGTTCTTCTTGGGCACAGACAGCGCACCCCATGTCAAAGGACGCAAAGAAGCGGCTTGTGGTTGTGCTGGCTCTTACACCGCTCATGCTGCAATTGAATTATATGCTGAAGTATTTGAACAAGCAGGCGCACTGGATAAATTAGAAGCCTTTGCCAGTTTCAATGGTGCTGATTTTTATGGCCTGCCCCGTAACACCGACACCATTACATTAACCAAAGAAGCATGGCAAGTTGCTGAAGAAATGCAATTTGGTCATGATACCGTGGTGCCAATTAAAGCCGGTGAAATGATGACTTGGAAAGTACTCGCTTAATTTAACCGCTTTTATGATGACAAAAAAGGCTTCCTATTACAGGAAGCCTTTTTTGTTTCCATCATTATTATTTTAAGCTGCCTTTATTTTAAGCTGCCTTTATTTTACACTACCGGCTGTGGTGTCGTTTGATCTACTGGTATTTTCAATTTATGAAATAAACGATATAACACGGGTACTACAATCAGTGTCAGCACTGTGGCAAAGCTCAACCCAAACATAATCGTCACCGCCATCGGCTTAAAGAAAACATCAGGTAGTAAGGGTAACATACCTAAAACAGTGGTTATCGCCGCCATACACACAGGGCGCACACGACTGACCGCCGCATCAACCACCGCAAGATATTTCTCTTTGCCACTGGCGATCTCTATCTCAATTTGATCTAACAATACGATGCCGTTTTTCACCAACATGCCAGAAAGGCTCAAAAAGCCAAGTAATGCCATAAAACCAAAAGGCGTATTCAGAAGCAGTAATCCTACCGTTACCCCAATAATCGCCAGTGGTACTGTTGCCCATACAATGAGAGCTTCTTTAACTTTATTAAATAAGAATATTGTAATTAAAAACATGGCTAAGTAACCCATTGGCATAGTTTGGAATAGTGACGCTTTCGCATCTGCAGATGATTCATACTCACCGCCCCACTCCAAGCTATAACCTGCGGGTAAATCAATGGCTTCAATAGCGGGTAAAATACGCGCTTGAACCGACGCTGCTGTTTCATCACCTAAAGGATCAGGGTCTGCCATAATGGTTAACATACGTTTTCTGTTTTTACGCACCACTAATGGATCTTCCCAGCGCACATTAACATCCAATACTACTTGCTGTAGTGGAATATAACCTTGAATCGCAGGGCTCCAAATCTTCATGCCTTCAATGGTACTAATATCAACCCGTTCCTCTTCAGGTAACCGTGCGACTATTGGCATCAAGTTTGTCCCTTCACGATACAACCCAATGTTAATTCCTGAAAATGCCATCTGTAGTAGCTCATCAACATCTTTTTTGGTAATACCGTAACGTCTTGCTTGGCTTTCATTAAATACAGGTTCAATGACTTTAGTGCGCTCTCGCCAGTCATGACGAATATTAAATGCGCCAGGATCGGCATTCATAACATCTACAACTTGCGAGGCAATACCACGCAGAATTGTTGGATCAGAGCCCACAATTCGAGCTTCAATCTTAGATCCTGATGATGGACCTAGCATCACCTGTTTCAATTTGTATTCAACCTTTGGATAGTCCTTATTCATCGTTTGGCTAAATTTACGCATAACAGGAATTACATCATCAAAACTATCAACTCGAACGATTAATTCACCGTAAGAGGCATAGCTTTTTTCAGGGGCATAGGTCAACATGAAACGTTGTGAGCCTTTACCTGCACTAGAGCTAACATGCTGAACGCCTTGTTCTGCATTTACCATTTTCTCTAATGACTTTAAGGTGTCATTCGTGGCGCGAATATCCGTTCCTTCAGGTAACCAAACATCAACCATAAACATTGGCGTTGTTGAAGCAGGAAAAAATGATTGTTTCAATAATGTAAAGCCGTATAAGCTACCACCAAGCATCAGTACCAATGTCAGTACCGTTAGCCATGCACGACGCATACAAAACTCTAGCGACTTACGATATACCACAAAGAAAACACCGCTATAGGGATCTTTTTGATCTGCTCCTTGTTCAACTTTGACATTTTTAAAGAAAATATCAGCAAAGAAAGGTGTTAATGAAATAGCGGTAAACCAACTCAACATCAATGAAATCAGTAGCACTGTAAATAAAGTTCGACAATATTCACCCGTTGAATCTTGCGATAAACCAATAGGCGCAAAAGCCATTACCGCAATCACAGTTGCGCCCAGTAACGGCCACTTAGTTTGCGTGACAATATCTGAGGCTGCTTGCATTCGCGTACGCCCCTTTTGCATTCCGATCAGAATACCTTCAACCACCACAATAGCATTATCCACCAGCATACCCAGCGCGATAACCAATGCACCTAATGATATACGTTGAAGATCTATTGCCATCCACTTCATAAACACAAAGGTGCCAAGTACGGTTAATAGTAAAATAAGGCCAATTAACAGCCCTGAACGCAACCCCATAAAAAACAGTAGTACAATAATAACAATCGCAACCGCTTGGCCTAAGCTAACCACGAAACCACTGACTGATTTATCAACTTCTGTCGGCTGGCTATACACTTCATCGATATCGATACCAACAGGTTGTTGTTCTTTGAGCTCAGCTAATCGCTGCATCACACGTTGACCCACTTCAACAACGTTAACGCCTGCAACAAATGACACCCCCATATTAAGGGCTTGATGACCATTAAAGCTGACTAAGTTATCAGGGATCTCTTTAAAACCTTTTTTAATATCGGCCACATCTCGCAAATAAATTAGCCCGTCAGCCCCCTTATCGGTAATAATCAAATCACCTAATTCATCAACATTCTTAAACTCACCCGTTGGATGGACACGAACATATTCATCACCAATACGCACTGCACCCGCACTTGTAACTAAATTTTGAGTCGCTAAAATGTTATAAATAGTATCAAGCGAAATACCTAAACTGCTTAAACGTTGCATCGATATTTCAATAAATACTTGTTCTTGCTGATTACCCGTTACAGAAACTTTACCGACACCATCGACCAGTTCAATTTCACGACGTAAATAATCAACATAATCACTTAGCTCTTTGTAGCTATAACCTTCACCCGTGATCGCCAATAAAATTCCAAATACATCACCAAAATCATCAATCACTTTTGGCTTTGCAACACCTGGAGGCAAATTCGATGAAATATCATTCACTTTACGCCGTAATTCATCCCAAATTTGTGGTAAATCATCAGGCCCATAATTGTTTTTCATGGTAACTGTGATCTGCGAAAGGCCTCGACTAGACAGTGAATTAACTTCATCAACATACGTCAGTTGTTGAATTGCTTTCTCTATTGGATAAGTCACTTCTTCTTCTACTTGTTGAGGTGTCGCCCCTGGATAAGCGGTCACAACCATCGCATCTTTAATCGTAAAAGCGGGATCTTCTAACTGACCAAGACCAAAGAAAGATACCGTTCCACCCACGAGAAAGATCAGTGTTAACATCCAACTAATCACTTTGTTTTTAATAAAATAAGTCGCGATATCTTGTTTCATTACAGTGCCTCCTCCTGAGTAAATACCACCACTTTTTGTCCATCCCTTAAGCGGTTAACGCCTGTAACTACGACCTTTTCTCCTTCCTTTACACCCGATTTTAATCGCACCCCTTCTGGAACAACTTTATCTGTGACAACTTGACGCTTTGACACTGTATTATCGGCCGCAAGTACCCATACATATTTATTAGATGGTGTAATGTCATCCCCATCCAAATTAAATAATGCCTCTAATGGCACAATTTGTTGCCCCACTGTATACACTTGTAACTTTTGAGCATCAGCTTCAACTTCAACCGACATACCATCTAAAATGAACTGATTTTTAGGCATTGGCATAGTTAAGGTAACCAAAAAAGAGCCTGACTCTGGATCAGGTTCAGTCGTAAACTCTTTTAATATCACCGCGTATTTTTCACCATTAGGTAAAATCGCCTTTGCCGTCGCACGTTGCCCTTTATCAACATCTAATATACTTTGCTTGGAATAAATCATATCAGGGGCCTGAATCTCAATATCAACAGAATCAGTACTATGAATATTCATAATTTGCTGACCGACTTTGACATTCTCAAATTGCTCAACCGGAACAATTGAAATGACGCCACTAAAAGGCGCTTTAAGCACGGTAAAACTTAATTTTAATTGGGCTAAATCAAGATTGGCTTTTGCAATACTTCGTTTGGCTTTTAACTCATCAAATTGAGATTGAGGTAAATAACCATTTTTTAATAATGTTGCTGAACGACGGTATTGGCTATTATTAACGTTGTATTTTGCCTGAGCATCATCAACTTCTAATTTAAAATCACTGGGATCTAATCGTGCTAATACTTGGCCTTTTTTCACCCTGTCACCTGAACGTACTAATATCTGTGTCACTTCTCCCGCAATACGAAATGATAAAATAGATTTATCGGCGGCAGATGCTACTGCAGGGAAGGTTAATTTCGGTACTTGCTTACTTAATTTTACCTGTTGTACTTTCACTAAAGGCAGTTCTTCACGTGGCTCAACAGTCGGTTTATCACACCCGACAACGAGCAACGCAATACTGATTGATAGTACAGATAAACGGCAACATTTGATCATAGTCCTCGCTCCTTGATCCATGAGCGGACCTTTTGACCTGATTGCAATTCAGAGACACCCGATGTCGCTATAACATCACCATCATTCAATCCTGCAATAACACGGTTATTACTGTCTAATGTCACTTCTGTTCTGACAACTTGCTGCTTATCATCAACACGCCACACATAGTTTTTATTACCTTCAACTATGATTGCTCGCACCGGTATTGCACCCGCATTTCCTTGTGGTAATACAATTGTTACACTACCAGACATTCCCGGCATAATATTACTGCCTTCAGGTCGAGCCAGTGAAAGTGTTACTTTATAACTGGATGTTTTACTGTCAGGCTCTGTATCAATTTCTTTAAATTGGGCCGGAAAGGTTTGATTGGCTAAAGTATCGAACGCAACGGTAGGATCAATATTTTCAGCATTACCTTGAAACCGTGCTAAAAGGTAATCAGGAAGCTGAAATGTCATATTGATTAATTTGGCACTTTGAATATGCATAACCGGCTGTTTAGCAACAACATATTCATAGTTTTCAACCATGGACAAAGAAAGATGCCCATTATAAGGTGCAATTAGCTCAGCATAGCTTAAATTTGACTTTTCTTTATCTAACGCCGCTTTGGCCTGCTTTAGATTTGCTTTCGAAGTATCATAATCAAGTTCGGATACTACTTTTTTTTCACGCAGTTTTTTATCACGCTTAAATTGTACATTTGCTAAATCATATTTCGCTTGTGCTTGTTTTACCAACAGTGACAATTCATCGGTGTTTAATGAGGCAAGTGTCTGCCCTTTCGTCACAAACTGACCAGGATGTACGTCAACACTCGCAAGTTGGCCTGATACTCGAAAGGCTAAGACCGCTTTATCTCCAGCTTCAACAATCGCTGGAAACGCACGTTGTGATTCATTATCTCCAACGGAAACTGATTGTAATTTTACGGGGCGAGATTCAGGTTCAACAATTACTGCTTGATCATCCTTACACCCACTTAATGCTAAACATATAAATAATGCCGCAAAAAAGTGATATCTCATACTACTCTCCATGATGTCCCATACTGAATATTTGTTATTGTTAAAATATTGTATGAATAAAAGATATCTATGAATAATAGAAGTGGATAACCAAAAAATCTCTTTTCATTTATTAGAATAGCGTCAATATCACAATCTATGCTGATATAACAATGACAAAAAAAAGGAGCCCAAGGCTCCTTTTTTTAAATTATTTCTAAATGGCTTATTTTGCCATTTCAGCGATGTTCACACGCCATGTATCAGGACCTGTTTGATGAGCATTAACACCTTCAGCATCAACAGCAACGGTTACTGGCATATCTTCTACTTCAAATTCATAAATCGCTTCCATGCCTAAATCAGCAAAAGCGACCACTCGCGCTTTTTTGATGGCTTTGGCAACAAGGTATGCTGCGCCACCTACTGCCATCAAATAAACCGCTTTATGGTGTTTAATCGATTCAATCGTTGCAGGTCCACGTTCAGCTTTACCTATCATGCCCGTAAGGCCTGTTTCGCCCAGCATCATTTCAGTAAATTTATCCATACGGGTCGAGGTTGTCGGTCCAGCAGGTCCAACAACTTCATCACCAACGGCGTCAACAGGGCCAACATAGTAAATAAAACGATTAGTAAAATCGACCCCTTCAGGTAAGCCTTCACCATTAGCGAGCATTTCTTGAATACGCTTATGGGCAGCATCACGACCCGTAAGAATCTTACCTGATAACAGTACCGTTTCACCTGAACGCCATTCTTGTACATCAGCTTTGGTCACATTATCAAGGTTAACACGACGAACATTGTCACCAACGTCCCATGTTACTTGTGGCCAATCACTGAGTTTAGGTGGTGTTAACTCCGCAGGGCCAGAACCATCAAGCGTAAAATGCACGTGACGAGTTGCGGCACAATTAGGAATCATACATACAGGCTTAGAGGCTGCATGCGTTGGCGCACTTTTGATCTTAACATCAAGTACAGTGGTTAAACCGCCCAAGCCCTGTGCACCAATACCCAAACGATTGACACGATCATAGATATCTAACCGTAATGCTTCTTCTGTTGTTTTTGCGCCACGTTGTTGTAGCTCATGAATATCAACCGCTTCCATCAACGATTCTTTAGCAAGCACGGCCGCTTTTTCTGCGGTACCGCCAATACCAATACCTAACATACCTGGAGGACACCAACCCGCCCCCATTAGTGGTACTGTTTTTTCAACCCACTCAGCAACATCATCAGAAGGGTTCAGCATCACCATTTTAGTTTTATTTTCTGAACCACCACCTTTAGCCGCGATTTGAATCTCGACCTTATTACCAGCCACCATCTCAATATGTACCACAGCAGGTGCATTATCTTGAGTGTTCTTACGTGCACCCGCAGGATCAGCAACAACAGAAGCGCGTAATGGATTGTCTGAATTGGTGTAAGCTTGTCGCACCCCTTCATCCACCATTTGCTGCACAGTTAAATCACTGTCCCACTGCACATTCATGCCGATTTTTACAAAACAGGTAACAATGCCCGTATCTTGGCAAATAGGTCGACGGCCTTCTGCAGACATGCGGGAGTTAATTAAAATCTGGGCAATAGCGTCTTTTGCTGCTTGGCTTTGTTCTTTGTTGTACGCTTTTTCTAATGCTTTAATAAAATCTAAAGGATGGTAGTAAGAAATATATTGTAAAGCATCGGCCACGCTACTGATTACATCTTGTTTACGGATGATGGTCATAATTACCCTCGTTAAGTATTATCATTCCATGGCGCCCTATAAAATCTTCCAAATTGTAGGTATTAAACAACAAAATAGCGTTGCTCAATCTTGGGCGTCTTTCGCTGAATATGATACTCTTGCCCATAACATTGCGCTATGCGCCAATCAAACCCCTTGTCACAAAAAAGAAAATGATTTGTAAATCACACCCAGAATTAAGCATTATCTCATTGCCCTACTCAAAAGATGCCGCACTGTCATGGTTTACACCATTATCGGGATTACCTTGGGCAATGATATTACGTTCGGCAGCAGAAGCGCACCCAGATAATCGCTATGATATTTTAGTTGCTGATCCTTTAGCCACAATTGAATCACAATCTGATACAACTTATATTAAGTTTTCAAATGGTGACCAACGTAGCACAACTGACGATCCTTTTGCGGTCATCAATGCGCTACAACATGAGTTATTACCACCACTTAGCACAGAATTAGACTTACCATTTCTAGGTGGTGCATTAGGGTATTTCAGTTATGATTTAGGCCGCCGTGTAGAAAAAATGGCGACGACTGCAAACCATGATATTCACTTACCAGAAATGGCCGTTGGTATTTATGACTGGGCTCTCATTGTTGATCATAAATTACAGCAGACATGGCTTATTGAGCCTAAAAATAGCCACCGCTTGGTCTGGTTAAACCAACAACGAGAACAAGCAATAACACTACAATCTAATAACCAGAATAAGACATTCCAATTAACATCTTCTTGGTCATCTAATATGACTAAAGAGGATTACTGCAACAAATTTAACACCATACAATCTTATTTATTATCCGGTGATTGCTACCAAATTAACCTTGCTCAGCGATTTAAAGCCAGTTACCTAGGGGATGAGTGGCAAGCTTATTGTCGCTTAGACACCGCAAATGGTGCACCTTTTTCTAGTTTTATTCGTACCAATAATAGTGCGATTCTCTCTGTATCACCGGAGCGTTTTTTACAGTTAAAACAAGAAAATATTGAAACAAAACCGATTAAAGGCACACGCCCGAGAAGTAAAAACATCATAGAAGATAATGCCAACGCACAAGCACTTCAGTTGGCACCTAAAGATCGGGCTGAAAACGTAATGATCGTAGATTTATTACGTAATGATATTGGTCGTGTTGCAACACCTGGTAGTGTTCGTGTACCTGCTTTATTTGCCATTGAAAGCTTTCCAGCAGTACACCATTTAGTGAGTACCGTAACGGGTAAATTGGCCAGTCACTACTCAGCTACAGATTTATTACGAGCTTGTTTTCCTGGAGGATCGATAACAGGAGCACCAAAAATAAGAGCAATGGAGATCATTGAAGAATTGGAACCACATCGACGCAGCATTTATTGTGGCAGTATTGGCTATATCAGTCGTTGTGGCACCATGGACACCAATATTGCGATAAGAACGCTTGTGGCTTATCAACATAATTTATACGCATGGGCCGGCGGCGGTATCGTTGCTGACAGTGATGCCGAGAGTGAATACCAAGAAACTCTCGACAAATTAAGTAAAATTCTGCCAACCTTATAATAGCGCTAAATATAATAAAAAAAGTGTAATGGAGGCTTTAATGGGTGAACAGCAGCAGATTTTAACACGGTTTCTTATGGCACCAAGTCAACAGTATGACGCGAGCCATAAGCGTAGAATTGATCGTCATTTTAATGATGATACCTATTTCAAACCTGCTGCCGTTTTGATCCCATTAGTCCCTAGAGATCATGGCTTTAATGTGGTATTAACCCGTCGAGCTGAACATTTAAAGCACCACCCGGGACAAATAGCCTTCCCGGGTGGGCGTTTTGAAACCCAAGATAGCGATCTTATCACCACCGCATTACGTGAAACATTTGAAGAAACAGGCATTGTTTGCCAACGTAATAACGTTATCGG
The DNA here is from genome assembly GCF_900166965.1 of Photobacterium piscicola. Taxonomy (GTDB): domain Bacteria; phylum Pseudomonadota; class Gammaproteobacteria; order Enterobacterales; family Vibrionaceae; genus Photobacterium; species Photobacterium piscicola. The sequence continues at coordinate 138,798 of NZ_FUZI01000002.1, forward strand.
TCAATTAACACCCTTAGCGACGACCAGTGGCTATATAGTGACCCCCTTTATTTCAACGATCAGCAATGATTATAAACCTAAACCCGATCCCGGTGAGGTCGATGCCATCTTTGAAGTGCCACTCAATTACCTGCTTAATCCCAATAATATCCGCTCACACCAGTTTCGCCTTAGAGGTGAATCCCACCGTGTTTATGCCATTCCTTATCACAATTATTCCATCTGGGGCGCAACAGCACAGATGATTAAACTGTTATCCAACCAAATTTGGGAAGATAAAAAATAACCAAATAGACGTTTTATTTTAATCTTACAAGCCTATTTGTGTGATGTGGGTCTGATTTATTTGTATCACAAAAAGTTCGTATTACAGAACGAGATCTTTATCCTTGTTTTCCCCTCGTAAATAGCGACAATGCGCTCGTTCCTATATTCCGTTCCGTTCCCTTTTATTGGATATTACAGTATGCAAAACACATCGACAGCGTCAGCAACAAGTACGACAAAAACCAGATGGACCTACAAAGATTTCACTTGGGCTCTTTCTCTGTTTGGTACTGCAGTAGGTGCCGGTGTTCTATTCTTACCCATTAAAGCGGGTGCGGGCGGTTTCTGGCCATTAGTTATTTTGGCTCTTATTGCAGCACCAATGACATGGTTTGCACATAAAGGTCTAGCACGTTTTGTACTATCGTCTAAAAACCCTAATGCAGATATCACTGATACTGTAGAAGAGCATTATGGTAAAACAGGTGCTAACTTAATTACCTTCGCTTACTTCTTTGCTATCTACCCTATCGTATTAATTTACGGCGTTGGTATTACAAACACTGTTGATTCATTCATGGTTAACCAACTTGGTATGGAATCAGCACCTCGCTGGCTACTATCTGGCGTATTAATTTCACTAATGACTGCGGGTGTAGTCTTTGGTAAAGAACTGATGTTGAAAGCGACATCAGCAATGGTTTACCCATTAGTTGTTATTCTGTTGATTCTTTCTGTATACCTAATCCCTGACTGGAACATGTCAATGGTACAAACAGAAGCAGATTGGTCAGCAATGCCAACAATTATCTGGCTTGCAATTCCAATTATCGTATTCTCATTTAACCACAGCCCAATTATCAGCCAGTTTGCAAAAGAACAACGTCGCACTTACGGTGATGAAGCCGTTAAGAAAACGGACATGATCACTGGCGGCGCGGCAATGATGCTAATGGGCTTTGTTATGTTCTTCGTATTCTCAGTTGTGCTTTCAATGACACCTGAGCAACTAAACATGGCAAAAGAGCAAAATATTTCAGTATTGTCATACTTAGCTAACGTAAAAGATTCACCAGCAATCTCTTACTTAGGACCACTAGTTGCATTTGCAGCGATCACATCAAGCTACTTCGGTCACTTCCTTGGTGCACACGAAGGTCTAGTTGGCTTGACTAAGTCTCGCTCTAACATGCCAGTGGCTAAAATTGAAAAAATCTCATTAGCTTTCATTGTAATTACAACCTGGATTGTCGCTATCATTAACCCAAGTATTCTAGGTATGATTGAAACAATGGGTGCACCAATGATTGCCGGTATCTTATTCCTACTGCCAGTTATTGCGATGCAAACAGTACCAGCAATGGCTAAGTATAAAACATCAGTATTTGCTCGTATCTTCACAGTTTTATGTGGTATCGCAGCAATCACTTCTGTTATTTACGGTGCATTTTAATTTAACTATTAAAAATGTACTGATTACGAATAATTAATCGTATAAAAGCAAAAATATGTGCTAGTACTCATGGTGTTTACTAGCACAAATAACGTAAAATAGACGATACTTAAGAGTAAATATGCTTTAAGCATTTTACTCTTTTAGTTTAAGTGCGCTCGCCAAGGAAGGAGCGAGGATATCAACGAATAACAGTCTTTACAGGAGGCAAGAACCGCTTCCCCTATGACTGAGGTAATAACATGATCAGTATTTTCGATATATTCAAGATTGGTGTAGGCCCTTCCAGTTCTCACACTGTTGGCCCAATGAAAGCAGGTAAAGAGTTCATCGACGACTTACGTGCGTTAGGCCAATTACGTGACGTGACAAAAATTACCGTTGATGTTTACGGCTCTTTATCGCTTACAGGTAAAGGTCATCACACTGATATCGCTATCATTATGGGTCTTGCTGGTAATTCACCTGAACATGTTGATATTGATAGCATTCCTGGCTTTATCTCCCGCGTAGAAGAAACAGAACGTCTTCCAGTTGGTATGCATTGCCACACTGTTGATTTTCCACGCGATGGCGGTATGAATTTCCATACAACTAACCTTTCTCTTCATGAAAACGGTATGTCAATCCACGCTTGGATTGGTGATGACGTTGTTTTCTCTAAAACGTACTACTCAATCGGTGGTGGGTTTATTGTTGATGAAGAAAACTTTGGTAAAGAACAAACAAATACTGTTGAAGTTCCCTACCCTTTCTCTTATGCATCTGAATTGCTAGAGCAGTGTAGTGAACATGGCCTTTCTGTTAGTTCACTAGTAATGGCTAACGAACGCGCGATGAATGCAGAAGATGAAATTAGCACATACTTCGCGAACATCTGGAAAACCATGCGTGAATGTATGGAACGTGGTATGAATGAAGAAGGCATTCTTCCTGGGCCACTACGTGTTCCTCGTCGTGCTGCAGCATTACGTCAACAACTGATTACCACAGAAAAGCTAAGCAATGACCCAATGACAGTCGTTGACTGGGTTAACATGTATGCGTTCGCTGTTAATGAAGAAAATGCAGCCGGTGGTCGAGTAGTGACAGCACCAACTAATGGCGCTTGTGGCATTATTCCTGCCGTATTAGCTTACTACGACAAATTTGTACAATCTGTTGGACCAAAAGAATACACTCGTTACTTCGCAGCATCTGGTGCTATCGGTGGTCTATATAAGCGTAATGCTTCTATTTCTGGCGCTGAAGTAGGCTGTCAAGGTGAAGTAGGCGTTGCATGCTCAATGGCTGCAGCAGGTCTAGCTGAATTGATGGGGGGAAGCCCTGAGCAAGTTTGTATGGCGGCAGAGATCGCAATGGAGCATAACTTAGGTTTAACATGTGATCCAGTTGCAGGACAAGTACAAGTTCCTTGTATTGAACGTAACGGTATTGCAGCAGTAAAAGCAATCAATGCAACCCGTATGGCGCTTCGTCGTTCATCAGCACCACGTGTATCACTTGATAAAGTTATTGAAACGATGCTTGAAACAGGCAAAGACATGAATGCTAAATATCGTGAAACATCACAAGGTGGCTTGGCGATTAAAGTCATTTGCTAATATAAAATGAACATTTAACGCAATTAACTAAAAAAACTATCTTCGGATAGTTTTTTTGTTTTACACTCAAATTACTACATAAAAACCACAACTATATTCAACTCGATTCATTATTAATCACCTTGCAATAGCATTGCGTTAAGATATTAAGTCACATCGTATCAATATAACCATTAGCACTGCTCATTGCTTCTTATATCATCAATTGTGTCTATTCTTTCTTTTCTTTTAGTCCTATACTCAGTTAAATATACTCATTATCATTAATGTAGTGTAAGCATGGATGCGTATATCGCCCTTACATCATTGATGTACGATATGTAATGAAGGATTTATTCCCTTTATAGAGAAGCAATATTGCTATGAAATATAAGCGTATCCTCTCGCAGAGCCATGTCGTTCTGAAAGAGTTTTATGTCGATCATCATTTAATTGTGAAGTTATCTAATGCAGAAGGTAATATTCACATTAATGGTAATGTTATAGATGTAAAAAATAATAGCATTTTAGTTATACCTAAATTTAGTCATATTTCTTGTTCAATTAATCAATTAAATAACCAAGAAAACATTGAACTACAAATTTTAATGATCAATGAAGAATCAATTACGGAAGCATTTAAATATATAAGTGCTCTTAAGCAACCAGCCTTAGCAACTTCAAATTGCTCACCTATTTATCTTATTGATTCATCAGAAATTGTTGAGCAAAATTTCGCATTATTTAATCAACTATTGCCTAGCATTAGTGGATCAACAATGGAGCAAACTTTGCTGAGCCAATGCTTAGTATTCCTTTTGATTGCACTTAATAATACTGGAATTGATGTTTTTAATGTTTATCGCTTTAATTATGACGAACCTAAAGAACGTACAATTGCACGGCTAATTACTCAAGATCCTCAACGCAAATGGAGTGTTGATGATATGGCAAAGGCCCTCTTTACAACGCAATCTACTTTACGTCGTCATTTAGCAAAAGAAGGTGTCTCATTTAGCCAGCTATTACTGGATGTTCGAATGGGGCTTGCACTTAATTTTCTAACCTTTTCCAATTACTCTATATCACAAATCGGTAATCGGTCTGGGTTTGGTAGTGCCGCGTATTTTTGTGATGCGTTTAAACGTAAATATAATGTAACACCGTCACAATTTAGAACTAGCTCAAGAAAAGAAAATGATATGGATACTGATGGTTGTTTTACCTGTAAAGATCACACTGAATATCTACCAGAAGTTTGTCATTAGCAATAGCCGTTCACTAAAAAACCTCGTCAATGCGAGGTTTTTTTATATATCGTAAAAAGCAGATATAAAAAAGCCCCACTTAATAAAGTAGGGCTAATTTCAAATTATAACACGTTACGCTACAGCGTTAGCTTGTTGTAATTCGCGATCTTTAGGTGCAACACCTACAGGTAGAATCACACGACCGTACTCTGCATTTAATACTTGTGCCATTGCAAAATAGATAGCACTTAAACCACAGAAGATACCTTCAATACCTGCAATAAAGCCAATCGTTTCGTTACCCGTAAAATCACGCGCCGCAAGCAAGAAGAATAGAATCGTTAGAGAACCGAAAACAACTTGCTTTGCTGGTGGGTAACGTAAAGAACCAACATACATAAATGCTGTAAACACACCCCATAGTAGTAAGTACCATGCCATAAACGGTGCTGGGCTTGCCGCAAAGCCAAGTTTTGGCAAGATTAGTAAACCAACCAATGATAACCAAAATAAGCCGTAAGAAGTAAATGCTGTGGTACCAAAAGTATCACCACGCTTAAAGCACATCATACCAACAAGAACTTGCCCTAAACCGCCATAGAAAATACCCATAGCTAGAATCATCGAGTCTAGAGGAAAAAATCCAGCATTATGAATATTCAGTACAATGGTCGTCATACCAAAGCCCATTAGACCTAATGGTGCTGGATTAGCAAGTTTTGTAGACATTTTTTTCCCCTACAGGATTTACAACAAAAATAATAAAAATTAAAAATATGTGCACATATTTATGCGCGGAGGATCTTAATGTAAGCCGAGAAACAGATCAATGCTTATATCACTAAAACCAGCATCTAAATTAAAAAATCCCATTAAGGCATTAAAAGAACAACTCTGTATTATGACACTGAACGCTTAATTTTATTTGCTCTATTAAAATCACAATTTTGTTGCCTTTTTATTTATAAAACAGAAACCAAAACCACTCAAAGCATTGATTTTAAACATTTAATTTTATATATCATTTAAGTGGTTAAATTACCACCCTCTTTTTGTTATTAACTTTATTTGATAATTTAAAATTAAAACACAACAAACACCCCTAAAAAATCGATTTTTCTAAAAATTAGAGCTAAAAAAAAGCGACCTAAGTCACTTTTTTATATAAAACAAACAAAATTCAATATAATCATAAATACATTGTATCAGAACTATTTTCACTTATAACTGTGGTTACGCCATTTAAGCATGACAATCATTGTGACAAACTTGCCTCAAAATCGTAATTAATCGCTGTTGATTTAATGGTAACGGGTTACCTTTAATAGCACAGGTACGTAATGCATCTTCTGCAACCTCTTCAAACATAGTATTACATAGCCCATAATCAGATAACGACGGTAACTGTAGTTTTGTTAGCATGCTATCAACCCATTGCACACTATCTTCAATCTTAGCCTCATTATTTAATGTCAATATAACCGCTAATTTACGATAACGAGCCAGAACATCACTACGACCAAGTTCCATTGCAACAGAGATATTTTCAGTCATTACATAAGGCGATAAACGTGCAGTGATCAAACCATGAGGAGCATTCAACCGGCCACTTAATGCTGATGCTAATCCATGTGCTGCTCCTAACTTAGCATTTGACCGCGCCATACCACCAAGCATTGCAGCAAAAGCCATGTTACTTCGTGAAGGATAATGATCATCTTTACACGCTGGCAATATTGACATTGCAATACGCTTTAATCCTTCCTCGCAAATCATGTCGGTCAACGGATTCGGTTCGCCACACACGTATGCTTCCATTAAATGGGTAAAGGCATCCAAACCACAATATCCAGATAGCACCGCATCCATACCGTAGGTTAAAGTTGGATCAATAATGGCTAAATCAGGAAACAACTCTACATTACTTAAATTAACTTTTACTTGTTCTTGTGCAGATTGTAAGACAGCACTTTTACTGACTTCAGCGCCAGTGCCAGCAGTCGTAGGAATAGCGATAAATGGTAATGATTTAACTTGTAATGGAACATTGCGCCCGACAACATCGACATAATCATAAACGCTGCCTTGGTTAGGAATTAAAGCCGCGAGAGATTTAGCAACATCAAGTACGCTCCCCCCTCCAATACCAATCACCATATCAGGACAGAAAGTCCGCCCCATTGCCGCTAACTCTTCCATCATTGCGATTAAAGGCTCACCTTTGATAACTAACCGCTGATAACGCATATTCTGTTGTTTAAAATAGTGTTCCAATTGTAATGATCGTTGCTGATCTTGCCCTGTCACTAATAGCACACTGTAACCAAATTGATTAAGCAGCGATAAAGAATCATGCAGAGCACCTTCACCAAAAACAATCCGTGTTGAAGTCATAAACTGAAACATAGTTATTTATCCTGTTCTAAATAATGTTTATGCCATAGAAACCTCGTATTTGACCTTCGCTGCATCTTTACCAAGGTTCGCTGATTTATAAGCTGTCTAAAATTAGATTCTGTTAGATTGCTTAACTCTATATTGATTACAAACAAGTTTTTATCTATTTCAATGGCTATCGCCCCAAGATCAATACTGACTCACACTTAATGTTGATCACCACAATAAAACACGTGTCGTAAAAGTGACTTCTCATCGTAATAGAAGCGTAATAGTACATCGTTAGTCTGCGTAGAGTTCAAAGGCAATGAAGCCGTATAATAATCTATGAGGAATGAACCATGAAAAATGCAGCAGTGGTCGCCGCTATTTTTACAAGTCTATTTACCGGAACAACAACCGCCGCCACCATCTATGATAATAACGACACCAATATTGAACTTGGGGGTAGAGCTGAACCCCGCTTTAATCTTTCTAAAGAAAATAAAGGTGATAATAATGACGACAATGAATTTAAAGATAAAAGCCGGGCGCGTTTAGCATTAAAAGGCGAATCAGTTATTAATGAGCAATTCGCAGTCTTTGGTAAATATGAAGTTGAAATTTCAGATAATAACAACAGTACTGTAGATACTCGTTATCTTTATGCTGGTCTCGATACTGCGGTTGGTACGATTTCTTACGGTAAACAGGATTCAGCACAAGTTATGCTGACCGATTACACCGATATCTTATCGACTTTTGGCGGAGATGCCGTTGACCTTGTTGATGGTAATAAAGACAAACGAGAAAACAATTTTTTATACATTGGTGAATTTAATAATATTGCAGTTGCCACTAACTACATCGCTGAAAATAATAACAACCTAAAAGACAGCGATAGCTATGGTATCGCAGCACAATATCAGTTCCCATTTGGATTAAATGTGGGTGCAGGTTACGTTAATGGTAATGATGGCGCTAATATTGATGCTCGCCAATTTAACCTTGCTATGAGTTACCAACTCAATAACATTTATGCTGCCGCAACTTACGCTAATGGTAAACATGGTGATGCTGATTTAAGTGGTTATGAGTTAGCAGCCGCTTACACCTTTGATCAGTTTACGGCGCGAGGTGTTTATAACTTTCAGCAATCAGAACAGAATAATACCACTACCGATGAAGTAGATTACTTTGCTCTAGAAGGTCTATATAAGTTCAACAAATCGCTACGCACTTATATTGGTTATAAATTCCAACAACTCGATAAAAAAGATGATGAATTACAAGCAGGTATTCGCTACGATTTCTAAATAAACCACAATATTAAAGCCAGACTCAGTGTTTGGCTTTTTGTGGTTGGATATTGTTTTTATTTATGGTTGCTATATCGCTTTTATCTATTGGTTTAACAGAAAAAACCCGCTTTCGCTATTGCCTTCTCCGCGTTATAGTAATAACAAATTATGAGGAGAAATTTATGTTCGTTGTTATTTTTGGTCGTCCAGGTTGCCCATTTTGTGTTCGTGCAAAAGAATTAGCAGAAAAAATCAAAGAAGAGCGCGACGATTTTAACTTCCGCTACGTTGATATCCACGCAGAAGGGATCAGTAAAGCGGATCTAGAAAAAACTGTTGGTAAACCCGTTGAAACGGTACCTCAAATTTTTGTTGATCAAGATCACATTGGTGGTTGCACTGAATTTGAAGCTTATGCAAAAGAACATAACCTTCTTTATAAATAAGCCTCAAGCTTGATTAATCGAAAGGCTGACAATATCAGCCTTTTTTTATCATTCCGCTATTATTATTCATCATTAAAACACTATTTTTTAACGTATGCTGCTCCTTTAAAAAGCTCGCTGAAATAAAAGCACCCATTATTTTGAAGAGTTGGTTTATAAAATGGATTTTCACCATTTATTTATAATATAAACTATAACCTCTGTTCAAAATCAGCTAGAATTTACCTCACTTTTATCTTTCCATTATTTCGGAAATCCGTCGTGAACATTGATGTAGCCGCTCTTCTACACCAAAATGATATTTTATTGCTATTTGTAGTCCTTGCTGTTGGTTTAAGTCTCGGTAAAATTCGTTTTGCCAAGATGACACTAGGTAACTCTATTGGCGTTCTACTTACTGCTTTATTATTTGGTAATGCGGGTTTTACGTTTGACACAGATGCACTAAATATTGGCTTTATGCTGTTTATTTTCTGCGTTGGTATAGAAGCTGGACCAAACTTTTTTGGCATCTTCTTCCGCGACGGTAAACACTATTTATTACTCGCATTAGTCGTCCTACTCTCATCGATTGCTATTACCATGACCATGGCGCGTTATTTACACATGGATATCGGTTTAGCAACAGGTTTAATGGCCGGCTCACTTACAGCAACACCTGTCCTTGTGGGTGCAAAAGATGCACTGAATACAGGTCTGGCGGGTATTACCGATCCTGCAGTCATTAAACAATTAAGCGAAAGTTTAAGTGTTGGCTACGCCATGTCTTATCTTGTCGGCTTAGTTAGCTTAATTTTCCTTGCTAAATTAATGCCTAAATTGCAAAAACAAAACCTTGCCGAGTCATCGCAACAAATTGCACGTGAACGCGGTATTGGTGAAGTTGCGCAGCGTAAAGTGTATTTACCGATTATTCGCGCTTACCGTGCGGGTCCTGAACTGATTAACTGGATCGATGGCCGTAACTTACGTGAATTGGGTATTTACCGCCAAACGGGCTGTTATATTGAACGCGTGCGTCGTAATGGTATTTTAGCAAATCCTGATGGTGACGCTATTTTACAAGAAGGCGATGAAATCGCACTTGTAGGTTACCCTGATAGCCATGCCCGTCTTGATCCTAGTTTCCGTAACGGTAAAGAAGTTTTTGACCGCGACTTACTCGATCTTCGTATTGTTGAAGAAGAAATTGTAGTTAAAAATGACGGTATAGCTGGTAAGCGTTTATCAGAATTAAACTTATCTGAATATGGCTGTTTCTTGAACCGCGTAGTTCGAGCACAAATTGAAATGCCAATGGACCATAATATCCTATTAAATAAAGGGGATATTCTACAAGTCAGCGGCGAGAAAAGTCGTGTTTTAGGGCTAGCTGAACGTATTGGCTTTATCTCTATTCACAGCCAAATTGCAGATCTTCTCGCGTTCTGTTGCTTCTTTATTATTGGCCTATTAATGGGCTTAGTAACCATGAAGTTTGGTCATGTTGCTTTTGGTTTAGGCAGTGCTGCGGGCTTATTGATTGCAGGTATTACGTTAGGTTTCTTACGTGCCAACCACCCAACTTTTGGCTATGTCCCACAAGGGGCGCTAAATATGGCGAAAGATTTAGGTCTGATGGTGTTTATGGTAGGTATAGGTTTAAGCGCGGGTTCTAACCTTTTTGCTTCTATCGGACACATTGGTTTAACCGTCTTTGTTACCAGCCTAATGGTCAGTGTTATTCCTGTCGTGTTAGCGTATTTATTTGGTGCTTATGTACTAAAAATGAACCGCGCATTATTGTTTGGTGCCATTATTGGTGCGCGTACTTGTGCGCCAGCTATGGACATGATCAATGAGCATGCTCGTAGTACGATTCCAGCTTTAGGTTATGCTGGAACCTACGCGATTGCTAACGTATTACTTACCATCGCAGGTACGCTGATCTTTATCTTCCAATAATAATAATCAGACAATCTTGATAGCGGGCGGCTTATTAGTTCACTGATGAGTCAGCCCCTATTCAGTCAAATTATCTACACTAAATACACACATTAAACTGTAACTAGCCTAACGTTAATTCTATCTTTTATCATACTATTTACGCTAGTTTGCATACCCTTTCATGACGTTATGGTAACAATAACTGATGCACTTTATTAGTTGATACTTTACCATAGCTTATCAATACCATTTGTTATCTCTGGTGCCCAAACCATGCGTATTCTTATTGTCGAAGACGATGCTATTCTTAGCCATCACCTAAAATCGCAACTAAGCGAACTAGGAAACCAAGTTCAATGTGCTAACACTGCCGAAGAAGGGCTGTTTTTTGCACAGAACTATCCCAATGATATTGTTATTGTCGATATCGGTTTACCTGATAGAGATGGAATCAGTTTAATTAAAGACATGCGTAAGAAAGGTCTACGATTGCCCATCATGATCTTAACTGCACGTTCAAACTGGCAAGATAAAGTAACGGGGCTTGAAGCAGGTGCTGATGACTACCTTGTTAAGCCATTTCAAAAAGAAGAAATGGTTGCTCGCCTTAGTGCCCTGGTTCGTCGCAGTGCTGGCTTTGTTAAACCAGAAATGACCGCGGGTGATATTCGTGTCGATTTGCTCGCAAAACAAGTTTATGTTTGCGACGAACTGCTTGAACTCACTGCATTTGAATATGATTTATTAGAGTATTTAATGCGCCATAGCCGCCAAGTGGTCTCAAAACAACGCTTACTTGATGTGCTATATGAAGACCAAGAAGGTGATCCAAATACCATTGAAGTAATGATCAGTCGCCTGCGCAAAAAATTTACTAAAACAGGACAAAATAACCCTATCTCTACCATTCGTGGTCAAGGGTATATTTTTGAAATCAGTGCTCAATGAAGCGATTTTTCCAGCCTCGATTAAGACAACGAGTATTGATTACTTCCGTCGCTATTATTGCTTTAGTGACGTCGGCACTAGCTGCGGTTATCAATAAACTTTACTCTCAAAGTTATATGGCATCATATTCCTCAGAACTTGTTGCTCAAATGCCAATGGTAGTAGCCCAACTTAATCGAGCTGGATTAATTAAAGATGTTGATAAATGGATAGATTCTCTCGATCCTTCTGATACTGATTATATTGCTGTTGTCTGTGATCAAAGTGATAAAACAACTTGGGTTTCAAATCAATCATCAAAAGCCAATTTACATGATGTTTGTCGATATTTACCAGAAAATATTTCGACGCCAACATTGATTAAAATGAAGAATCATCAAGATTATATTGCTTATAATCTTACTCGTAATCAAGAAGATGGCACCATTTATCAATTAGTGGTTTTGCGTTCTGCTGATGCTTACGAATATTCCTTATCACAACTGCATAAACGTACGGCTTTCTATTTAGGGTTGTTTGTTTTAATTGCAGTTGCCTTCCTTATCGCAGCTTTTCATTGGGGATTTCAACCGCTACGGAAACTAGCCTCTCAGTTAGATCAAATGACAGAAGCGAAGCGAGAAAAGCTTGATGATGATTATCCAATGGAGTTACAAGAAGTCACCATGGCGGTTAATCGACTTAGCCGCATCAGTAACGATCAGCAAGGACGTTATCGTCACGCAATGGATGATCTTGCCCATAGTTTAAAAACACGTTTAGCTGCGACTAATGCCCTGCTTGATGATTCATCTTTAGATCGCCGCGAACTTAATCAGCGTATCATGGAACAAATCAGCCAAATGGATGATTTGGTACAATATCAACTCAAACGTGCCATGGTAGGTCAACAAGGGTTACAAAAAAGTAATGTCGAGCTTAAACCCATCGTCGTTAGTCTTAATCGAATGTTAAATAAGATTTATGCCGATAAATACGCGACGTTGCATTATCACTTCGATGACGACTTAAAATTACCCATTAATAAAGATGATTTAATGGAATTATTTGGCAATATGCTAGAAAACAGTTTTCGTTTTTGCATTAGCCAAGTGAAATTATCCGTTACTGAAAATAGTGATTCCTTCATTATTATCATTGAAGATGATGGCCCAGGTGTTAAGCCTAGCTTACGTGAAGCTATTTTCCAACGTGGAGTACGTGCAGATCAACTCAATCCGGGACAAGGTATTGGTCTCTCTGTTTGCAATGAAATCATTGATAGCTACCAAGGTAAGATTCATGTTGAAGACTCTGAACTTGAAGGTGCCGCTTTCATTATCGAACTACCAAAAAGCTAATGATTAATCGTTTTCTCTGATTTATTAGCCAGCACTTTTATGCTGGCTTTTTAATACCTGAAAAATATAAAATTATTATACATCAATAGGATAAACACGATCATAAATCAAATTATATCCATACGCGTAGAATAAATAAAATATCACCATACCAATATCTAACACTAACGCATGCCATAAACTCACATTCAGCACCCATGCTAAAACTGGAATAGTGAAAATTAATAATCCAACCTCAAAACCTAAACTATGTACTATCCGTTGCGACATTGTTTTTTGAGTCACGTTATATTTTTTATACATTAACCGATCAAACCATAGGTTATATAAGTAATTCCATACTGTGGCTACAATAGAAAAAAATATCCCCATAATGCCGACATGTCCAAGTTCAAACCCAAATTGACTTAAAATACCCACCATCAATATCAGACCAATAATCTCAAAACCAATAGCATGGCGAATGCGATCAAACGTTGTTCTCATAGTAAATGCTCTGTTGTGAACCAATAATATCTTTCACTAATATATCTACAAATCTCACCAATAAAAGTCATTAACTATCCGCTTAACAGATAGCAAAAAGAGCAGATATAAAAAAACCGCCATCACTGGCGGTTTATTCAATATCTATTTTATGATGCGATTATTAGATGTCTGCTACGTCAAAATCAACCACAGGATTCACATCAGCATCGTAATCAATACCATCAACACCAAAGCCAAATAGCTTCAAGAATTCATCTTTGTATTGTTGGTAATCAGCAACATCATATAAGTTGTCATTAGTTACTGTTGACCATAGATCACGGCAATGCTGTTGAATATCTTCACGCAATTCCCAGTCATCTAAACGAAGACGATTTTCTGCATCAACGTCAGGTGCTGTGCCATCTTCTTTATACAAGCGTTGCTTAAACATACGTAAAATCTGCTCCATGCAGCCTTCATGTACGCCTTCTTCACGCATTTTCTTAAATACCATTGCAATGTACAACGGCATAACTGGAATCGCAGAGCTTGCTTGTGTAACAACACTCTTTAACACAGCAACATTTGCAGAACCACCTGTCGCACTTAACTTGGTGTTTAGCTCTTTCGCGGCACGATCTAGGTCCATTTTTGCTTTGCCTAACGCGCCATGCCAGTAAATTGGCCATGTAAGCTCTGTACCAATGTAACTAAAGGCAACGGTCTTACAACCATCAGCCAATACATCAGCATTCGCTAGCGCATCAATCCATAGTTCCCAATCTTGGCCACCCATAACAGTAACAGTATCTTCAACTTCTTGTTCTGTTGCTGGTTCAATGCTGGTTTCAATTAATACGTTTTTATTGGTATCGACCGCTGTTGTTGTGTACGTTTCACCCATAGGTTTTAGGCATGAACGAATCACTTCACCAGTCTCTGGCAATTTACGTACTGGTGATGCCAGTGAATAAATAACCATATCAATTTGACCAAGATCTTGTTTAATCAAATCAATTGTTTTTTGTTTTGCTTCGTTAGAGAAAGCATCACCATTTAAACTTTTTGAATAAAGCCCTTCAGCTTTAGCAAACTTGTCAAATGCCGCAGAATTATACCAACCTGCAGTACCTGGCTTCTTCTCTGTACCTGGTTTTTCAAAGAAAACACCAATTGTTGCAGCGCCACCGCCAAATGCCGCAGCAATACGAGATGACAAGCCATAACCACTAGAAGAACCTACAACTAATACACGCTTAGGTGCATTTGCAATTGGGCCTTGTGCTTTAGTGTCAGCAATTTGCTGCTTTACATTTTCTTCACAACCAACAGGGTGCGTTGTTGTACAAATAAATCCACGAGTCTTAGGTTTGATGATCATTTTCAACTTCCCTTACATAATTGTGAATAGGATAAAAGGTTAATGACAGATACGCATTAAATTTATGCCATAAATGAGCAAAAATCGTAGTGGTTGGAGGTGTTACACTAAATTTTGGTCAAAAAAAGTGCCACGTATTAACGTGGCACACGGGAGAATCCAGGTTTATATATCAAAGACTAAGTACCCTAAGTTGCCTTTCCTGGTAGCAAACTTAGTTATTAAAATGGTTAGCACAGAAATGGTCAACTTGGATCGCTTTCTGCCTTAGTTGCTCTGCATTTTCTATCCTTTTGATCTCTTCTTCTGTGACCACTCCCGCATCCAAAGCTAACTGTAACTTCTTATTTAATAAAGCCTTGCGTGGGATCTCACCATTGCGTGTTGCTTGCATTAATTTACGCTCCAAAGGTTTGATCTCATGCAATGCAATAAATGCACGTTCCATAATAGCAACGGGATCATCATGCTTATCTCCGACATAACATAAATGTGTTAATCGATCACGGTGCACACTTGGTGTCATTAATAATGATGCAATACTGATACTAAGCGCATCTTTTGGCGCTGAATAATGTATACCTAGTGGAAATGTTAATAAGCGTAATGTGCGCCCAACCCCTTTACGAGGAAAATTTGTAAACACTTCATCAAATGCGACGCCACATTGATGCAAGCAATGCTGTAATGCATAATCAACTAACGGTAGATCTTGTTGTTGGCGTCCTTGATCTTCAAATCGCTTCAATGTTGCTGACGCTAAATACAAATAACTAAGCACATCACCTAAGCGAGCTGACAATAACTCTCGACGTTTTAATTCGCCTCCTAAGCTCAACATTGATATATCAGCACAAACCGCGAGCGCTTTTGACATACGGCTTAAATGACGATAGTAATGTCGCGTTTCACCGCTAACAGGGGCACGATTAAAACAACTACCACTCACTGCGTTTAATAATGACTTAATTATATTGCGAGTTGCAAAACCAATATGTTGTATCAACAAACTATCAAAATCTTTCATCCCTTGTTCTGCATCAGGATTTGCAGCTGCCGCCATTTCATCTAATACATAAGGATGACAACGGGTTGCACCTTGACCAAAGATCATTAAATTACGGGTAATTATATTTGCTCCCTCAACCGTTATTGCCACTGGAATACCAAAATAATGATGACCCAAATAATTCATTGGCCCCAATTGAATAGCCCGTCCAGCATGCACATCCATTGCATCATTTAAAACAGTTCGAGACATCTCCGTCATATGGTATTTAGCAATAGCAGTCACAATGCCAGGTGTTTGTCCCATATCTAATGCTGTGGTCGTCAATGTTCGAGCGGCTTCTAGCATGTAAGTAAAGCCACCAATACGACCTAATGCTTGTGCAACACCTTCAAAATTACCAATTGGCATACCAAACTGCTTTCGAACAACAGCATAAGCTCCCGTTGTTTTAGCGGCTAAATGCCCAACAGCAGTTCCTAAAGCGGGTAAGGATATACCACGTCCCGCAGATAAACACTCCACCAGCATTCGCCAACCTTTTCCTGCATAATCTTGGCCGCCAATGATCCAGTCTAATGGAATAAACACATTATGACCGCGCGTAGGACCGTTCATAAATGCCATATTAAGTGGATCATGCCGCTCACCAATCTCAACGCCAGCATGATCAGCAGGAATCAACGCACAAGTAATACCTAAATCAACCTTATCACCAAGTAAGCCTTGAGGATCTTGCATTTTAAATGCCAGCCCAAGTACCGTCGCAACAGGCGCAAGCGTAATATAACGCTTATTCCATGTGAGGTTTAAGCCAATAACTTGCTCGCCGTCATATTCGCCATAACAAACTATTCCCTCATCAGGAATACCGCCAGCGTCAGATCCCGCTTCAGGGCCAGTTAATGCAAAACAAGGAATATCTTCCCCATTAGCAAGACGAGGCAACCAATAATCCTTTTGTTGTTGAGTACCATAATGGGTAAGTAACTCACCAGGGCCAAGTGAATTAGGTACCATCACACAAACCGCAGCACTTAAACTACGGGTTGCTATTTGTGCCACAATAGTTGAATTAGCATGAGCAGAAAAATCAAGACCGCCATACTGTTTACTAATAATTAATGCAAAGAATTTTTCACGACGCAGAAATTGCCAAACGTCCTTAGGTAAATCTTTTTGCTGCTGCACAATTTGATAATCATTTAACATTGCTAATAAAGTCTGCAATGTTGTATCAATGAAGTGTTGTTCTTCTTGTGTCAATATTGGTTTAGGGTAATCAAGCAATGTTTGCCATTGTGGATCTCCACCAAATAACTCCCCATCCCACCACACACTACCGGCTTCCATTGCTTCTTTTTCAGTATTAGATAGTGGGGGTAATAATGTTTTAAACCGTTTAAAAACAGGATCACTTATATAACGTTTACGCATGCTTGATAACGAGCTCATAATGCATATCCTTTTGTGATTCAATGGCGAGTATTTATGGTTTATTAACCGCTAATATTGACGACAAAAGACTGATTCAGTTCTATTGGTGCAGCAACGCCTGCCGCAAGATAAGGCACTAATCTATTAATTAAATCGTCAATTTGGATCTGATTAGAAAAATCATTGGCAGCTATTTCACATAGGGCTGTACTTGATGCCATCGTAAATACTGCAGCACCAAGGGTAAAATGTAATCGCCAAAATAATGTTTCAGGATCTAAACAAGGATGGGCACGACGTACAGCGCTAATAAATAACTGAATAACTTCATCATAATGAGTGGTGATAAACCACCGTAAATGCCCTTGTACATCGGTATAGCCGCGGCCAAGTAAAGACATGAAAATAGTAGTACCATTAGCCTTGCAAGTATCCAAAGTTAACAATGGCTGTTTAGCGCAGAAAAATACCTCTTCCATAGAAAACTCATCACGCTGATGTAACGTGACTAATTCCATTTCTAATGCTGGCATAAATTGTTCAAGATAACGGCTTAATACCGCACGAATTAATCCTTTCTTATCGCCATAATGATAATTAACCGAGGCCAGATTAACCCCCGCAGCTGTCGTAATCGCACGTAATGACGTTGCTTTAAAACCACGAGCTGCAAACAATAATTCAGCAGTATCCAGTATTCGATTCTTCGTCGTTGCTTGTTGTTTCATATAATCAGCCCCGATTAAAACGCTTGTTTGAATATTACACAAGACCATAACATTTAACAAATGCGCTACATCACAATTTGTTATTTCGTCACGTAAAAATCAATTAAACGCTTTATAATCAATGACAAAAAAAACCATCATTTATAAAATAAGATTGGAACCAATATGAAAAAATAATGTCTTACGAATACCACTGCTTTTTTTAGAAGTTTTTACTTCAGAGCCCATTAACAAATATTTGTTGATGGGTTTTCTTTATCTACACGGCAATCAAGCGCTACAAAATATCATTTTCAAATAAAACTATTTTTTTTTGAACTTTATCTTATAGCGGTACTCTTACTTATGTATTCAATTTGATAAACCGCTATTTTGCATGGCAATAATACTTTTTATTAAATGTTTAATTCACTACTGCTTTAAATCCTAATTGTATTTTTTTGGATAATCTCCTTCCCGCTGATACTTATCAGCGGGATTTTTTTATCTGTCGCCATGGTTTTTACGCGATTAAACATCGATATAAGAAGAGTAATTTCATCCCTCAATAATATAATTGCATCTTTTTAAGATTAAGTTGAACTCTTTCGCTCACGTGCAGTCTGATTATATAAGAATTGAAGTTATAGATGATTAATGTGTTTTTCAGGCCGTCAAACACAGTATCTGTAATTTAAATTGTTACTACTGCTTTAACTCCTAATTGTATTTTTGGATAATCTCCTTCCCGCTGATACTTATCAGCGGGATTTTTTTATCTGCCATCACGGCTTTTATGCTATCAAACGCAGACATAAGAAGAGTCAACATATCCTTCAATAAAATAATTGAATCTTTCTAAGATTAAAATGAACTCTTTTACTAACGCGCAGTCTGATTATATAAGAATTAAAATTATAGATGATTATTATGTTTTTCAGGCCGTCAAACACAACATCTGTAATTTAAATTGCTACTACTGCTTTAACTCCTAATTGTAATTTTTTACGCTGAAATACTTATTTCAGCGTTTTTTTTGCTTATTTTAAGCTAATTTGTGGTGTACCTAATAATAAGTCATCATGTTGCAACACTACACTTAAGGTATTAAGAGTCTGATTTGAATTTATTTTTTTACCATTAACGCCATGATTATCATCGCTAAACTCAGGAATTGGCAGCTGTGATTTAATCGCCATCGCAGTATAGTATTGTTCACGACTAGGGTGTGTACTGGCGGCTAAATGCATGATTGGCATCGAAGGGTGCTGCGCAATAATGGCTGAGATAACACGAATACAATCATCTAAATGCACTAAATTAACGGGCTGCTTACCTGCACTCAATTGTTGACGACCAGATAAAAACGTCACCGGATGCCGTTGCGGTCCAATCAATCCAGATAAACGTAATACTGTCAGTTGTTGTTGCCATTGCTGACGTAATTGCTGTTCTAATGTGTAATGTAATTGTCCAGAAGCGGAATTAGGATGTATTGGGGTTGTTTCTAACACCTCCCCTTGTAGTGGATCATATACCGACGTAGTACTGATAAAAATAATCCGCTGACACCCAGCTTTCTTTGCTGCGGTTGCTAATGACATGATCTTTTCAATATGAACCTGAGGTTCAAGATTTCTACGGCCAGGCGGGATTGCAATAATCAACACATCCGTTGTTAAAAATTGGATTGTTGTTGGATTCATCTCTTCAGTTAATGGCAATGTTAATAAGCAGCCATTAATGCCTAGTTGCTGTAATACATTGACGCCCTCTATCGTTGTTTTAGAGCCCCATACTTCAATCGCTTGGCTTTTTAATGATAATGCTAACGGTAATCCGAGCCATCCACAGCCACAAATACTGACTTTCATTGATTATCCTTTTTTTATTTAAATATTATTCAATCTGTTATTTATTCAAAAATGATAGAACATAGTCATTATTATTTATTTCAGAGCTTAAAATAAGTCTTTATTTATAAAACAAATACTCAAAACTGATAAAATAAAACAACAAAAACTAACATTATTTGTTTTATAAATTTCAATTCTGAAAATAAAAAGTCGATCTCGATCAAAATCTAATAAGAACACACTGAAAAAGACCGTGAACAGCTAGAATATGTTAAGAGTTAAGTAGTATAGTTTCATTATATGGGCAACTTGATGACAAGAATGCTACAAATGAAATTCAATAACGAAGTGCATAAATACCTATGAATACCATAGAAAAAATACAAAATAACTTAGAACACTTCAGCAAATCTGAACGTAAAGTAGCGGAAGTTATTATAGCATCGCCACAAACGGCTATTCACTCTAGCATTGCAACATTAGCCAAAATGGCCGATGTAAGTGAACCTACCGTTAACCGTTTTTGTCGTCGACTTGATACTAAAGGCTTCCCTGACTTTAAATTACATTTGGCCCAAAGTTTGGCAAACGGCACGCCTTATGTAAACCGTAATGTTGAAGAAAATGATGGCCCTGATGCTTACACGGCAAAAATATTTGAATCAACCATGGCTTGCTTAGATGTAGCCAAAAATAGTCTTGATCCGATGCAAATTAACCGAGCGGTTGATTTATTGACACAAGCAAAAAAAATATCCTTTTTTGGATTAGGCGCTTCAGCATCCGTAGCACATGATGCTCAAAATAAGTTCTTTAGATTTAATATCCCGATTGTGTGTTTTGACGACATTGTTATGCAACGCATGAGTGTCATTAATTGCAGTGATGGCGATGTTGTGGTTGTTATTTCACACACAGGACGAACTAAAAGTCTGGTTGAAATAGCACAAATGGCACGTGAAAATGGCGCAACAGTCATTGGTATTACAGCAAAACATTCACCATTAGAGCGTGAATGTTCATTATCGATTTGCCTTGATGTTCCTGAAGATACCGATATTTATATGCCAATGGCGAGCCGTGTTGTACAAATGACTGTCATTGATGTTCTCGCAACCGGCTTTACATTACGTCGAGGATCGAGTTTTCGCGATAACCTAAAACGTGTAAAAGACTCACTTAAAGACTCTCGTTTTTCAAAAGAACGTCATTTATTGTAATACAGATAGATAGCGAAGTTTCGGCTTCGCTAACACACATTACTGTGCACTCTCATTACCCCTCTGTTTGATAATACCTATCATCGCCTTATCTTAAATTACTGAGTCGCATTTATACACACATCTTCTTTATCCAATCACTTATACTGCAATGGCATTGGATAGATAAATCAGTTTATTTACATGGAGCTTATAATGTTAGAACAACTAAGACGTACCAAAATTGTGACGACCCTAGGACCTGCAACTGATCGTGATAATAACCTAGAAAAAATCATTGCTGCGGGTGCTAACGTGGTTCGCATGAACTTTTCCCATGGTAGCCCAGAAGATCATATCCTTCGCACTCAACAAGTACGCGAAATTGCAGCACGCTTAGGTAAACATGTCGCTATTTTAGGCGATCTTCAAGGACCTAAAATTCGTGTATCAACTTTCAAAGATGGCAAAATTCAGCTTAGCATTGGCGATAGTTTTACTCTTGATAGTGACTTACCCAAAGGTGAAGGCCATCAAGATGCCGTCGGCCTTGACTATAAAGAATTACCTAATGATGTTGTGAAAGGTGATGTGTTGTTACTTGATGATGGTCGAGTTCAACTACAAGTAACTGAAGTTGCTGGTAATAAAGTACATACCATCGTTACCGTTGCTGGCCCTTTATCGAATAACAAGGGCATAAATAAAAAAGGCGGCGGCTTATCTGCGGCAGCATTAACAGCAAAAGATAAAGCAGATATCATTACAGCTGCAGCCATGAAGGTCGATTACCTTGCGGTTTCTTTTCCTCGCAATGGTGCAGATATGCATTATGCCCGTCAATTAGCAACAGAAGCAGGACTAACGGCGAAATTAGTCGCCAAAGTAGAACGTGCAGAAACAGTGGCAACAACAGAAGCGATGGACGATATTATTCTAGCGTCTGATGTGGTAATGGTTGCTCGTGGCGATTTAGGCGTTGAAATTGGTGATCCTGAACTTGTTGGTGTGCAGAAAAAGCTAATCCGTCGCGCGCGTAGTCTTGATCGAACCGTTATTACTGCAACTCAAATGATGGAATCAATGATCACTAGTCCAATGCCAACACGTGCCGAGGTGATGGACGTTGCCAATGCGGTATTAGATGGTACTGATGCGGTTATGTTATCGGCAGAAACAGCTGCGGGAGACTTCCCTGTTGAAACAGTAGCAATAATGGCCAGTGTTTGTCTTGGTGCAGAAAAAGAACCAAGTATTAATATTTCCAATCATCGCTTAGATCGTAAGTTCTCAACCCCTGAAGAAACCATTGCAATGGCAACCATGTATGCCGCTAACCATATGGTGGGCATTAAAGCGATTGTCGTGATGACAGAATCAGGCCGTACACCACGCTTAATGTCTCGTATTTCTTCAGGATTACCTATTTTTGCATTATCGCGAAATAAAACGACATTGAACCAAGCTTCATTATATCGCGGTGTTACTCCCGTCTTTTTTGATCGCGACAGTGACGCAGGTTTAGATGCGGCAAAGCATGCGTTGAATGTTCTAAAAGAGACAGGATATGTACAACCTGGCGATCTAACCATTATTACTCAAGGTGATAAAATGGATACCGTTGGATCAACCAATAATATGCGTATTTTGACGGTTGATTAACCCTTAACTACACCGCTATACACGTATCGTTGATAGCAGTGGAAATATGGATGACAAAGGCTGAGATCATATTCTCAGCCTTTTCGGTTTTAAAACAAACTTAATTTATCGGCAGTGACCAATTCGGGTTCACTAATGATGTTAAAATATGATCCTGCCATTGGCCATTGATCAATAAATAATCTTTCGCTAACCCTTCTTGCTCAAAACCTACCGCCGTTAATACACTACCACTTTTATTATTATGTGGCATATACGCCGCCATAACGCGATGAAAATGCTTATCGATAAATATCCATTCACATACAGCAGTTAACGCACGACGCATCACCGCTTTACCCTGATAATCTTGATCTAATGAATAACCGACATGACAGGCATAAAAAGGCGACTTCACTAAATTACTAAAATTAATCACCCCGATAATAGTATTCGTTTCACGATGCTCAATAACAAAATAAAAAGCCATCTCGTGACGATGCAGAGTCGCAATTTGTTCAAGACGTTGCTGCCAACCAGCTAAGCTAAAAAAAGCCTCATGCCGTAATGGCTCCCACGGCGCTAAAAAGTGACGATTACGCTGATAGTATGCTGAAATTTGTTCCGCATCTCGCGTTTCAATCAAGCGAATTTTTATATCATCAAGTACAATAGTTGATGAGCGATGTATAATTGAATGAAACAAGTACGACCTCGACATGACAATGTTAATTGATATAACGCACATTTTATGAGTTTACATGATATTGAATACAAGCCGCATTCAATATTCGATATATTAGCATGTCGTTGTCTGTTACTCTTTGTCAGTCAATGTTATTAATTATTACGCCTTTAGTGAGTTATTGATGTATTACGATTGTATTGAAACAGAACTGGGAAATATTATGTTGCTGGCAGATCATCAAGGTCTTCGACAACTATCAATTACGAGTCCCAGCTATAGCCCTAATGAAATATGGCAACATAACCCCGAGTTTATGGCCCCCTTCATTAGACAACTCAAAGAATACCTCATCGGCTCTAGACAAAAATTCACCTTCCCTCTTGCCCCACAAGGCACCTTGTTTCAACAACAAATATGGCATGCTATTGCTGATATTCCCTACGGTGAAACCGTTACCTATGAGCAAATAGCCGCAAATATTGGCAATACCAAAGCAACCCAAGCAATCGGTATGGCTAAAAATGTTAATCCCATCCCCATTGTAATCCCCTGTCACCGCGTATTAAACAGTCATAACTCATTATGTGGTTATCGCTATGGCGAAGATATTGTCGCACTACTATTAGCCCTAGAGGCTGGCGACACCATCTTACTAGAAGCGCATCAGAACGATTAATTCAAACTCCCATCGCTTTATTGTTTATTATAAAAAATAAAGAGATAGCAATGAAAGCTATCTCTTTTATTTTACGTTTAATGATCAACTGCGTTTGCTAAGCCCATATTCTCGAAGCTTATTCGCCACCGCAGTATGAGAAACCCCTAACCGTTTAGCCAATTTACGAGTGGATGGATAACTCTGATATAGATTCGATAAAATACCAGATTCGTACCGTTTCATTATTTCATCTAACGATCCCGTTAAGGTTTCTTCATTGATAACCGTACTTGACTCATTCTCAGGTAATTGCACATCCGTCGATGTCATTTCATCCCCTTCCACCTGCGTCATCGCGCGAAATAGCACGTTACGCAACTGACGAATATTACCCGGCCAAGCATATTGTTTCAGTGTGGATGCTAATTCTTCCGATAATAACGGCTTAGGTTGATGTAACTCTTGTGCAAATTGCGCTAAGAATAATTCAGCTAATGGCACAATGTCAGCAGCACGCTCACGAAGTGGTGGCACCACTAAAGCCAGTACATTCAGTCGGTAATAAAGATCTTCACGAAATGCCCCTTCAGCGACTAAATCAGGCAGTTTTTTCTGAGTTGAACAAATCACTCGTACCGATACTTTTATTTCAGCTTCTTCACCGACACGACGGAATGTGCCATCTTGTAGGAAACGCAGTAATTTAATCTGTAGGTGTTTTGACATTTCTCCAATTTCATACAAGAAAACAGTCCCCCCAGCCGCTTGTTCAAAAATCCCTTTCTTTGCCGGTTCATTAGCACTTTCAATACAACCAAATAACTCTGTTTCTGCCGCATTATCTGGCATAGAAATACAGTTAACGACTAAAAATGGTTTATCACGATGCACCGAGCGTTGATGGCAAGCACGCGCCAACATTTCTTTGCCTGTACCGGTTTCACCTTGAATGAGCAAAGGTGCATCTAATAACGCCAATTTCTTTGCTTGACCCAGTAAGTGTTTAAATCGTGATGACTGCCCGATTAAATGCTCAAAACCACTGTCACCATTAATGCTTCGCATCACTACAGGCATTTTAGCTTCAGAAAGCGATCTTAATAAAATCAACACACTAACGAGTACAGGTTCAGAGGTATCATCATTAACACAGACGGGCATAATATCCATTTGATAATCTAACCCAGCAATAACCACAATCTCGCTATGTTTCTGAGCTTGATTTCTATCTAACCAACGGGAAAAATTAAACCCTAATAAAGTATGAATATTTTCATTAAAGAGATCATCACTACGATGACCCATTAATTGCTCGGCTGCCTGATTGGCAAAATCAACTTTACCGTTTAGATTAATAGTAAAAAAGGGATCGGGTAATGTCTGTAATAAAGCAGATAATTCAGTGTGTTCACGCTCACTGGGCATAAACTGAATTTTACGTACATCGGTAACGCCATCAAGCTGACGGATCTGCGACATTAATTGGCTAAATTGTTCAAATTCAACTTCAGGACAATTTAAATAAATAATACCGATACGATCAATTTCAATCCCACGAAGATCAATATCTTGACTGGTTAAAATATCTAACAGTTCACGAGTCATGCCGACTCTATCTTCGCAAAAGACCTGTAATCTCATTGTTTACACCTTCTTGTTATTCGTTTTTTGTGCGTAATTCATTACAGTTATCCATCGAGGATAATCTTTAACAATAGTAATAATAATCATAGTGTTAAGGTTTATAATTGAGCGTCTTAATCCACATAATGAAAACAATTTGTTAGTGCATACTGTCAACTATTCCTGACAGTTATGTCAGTGTGCGACGAACCTATTAATGAGTCAAGCTACGAGATCGCATCTGTACTGATTAAATATAAAAAGAGATATTTCGGTAATAAAAAAGAGAACCGAAGTTCTCTTTTTTAAGTGCTAATGCTTGATTAACTTTTATCTTGTTTGCCTAGTTGACTTAACAAATCTCGACGAATTTCGCTTAACCTTGGTTGTTCTCCTTCCATCCACGGTAATGGACGCATAAGGTTAATCGCTTTAAGGCCTAATCGACCAGTAAGTAAACCAACACCAACCCCTTGTGCTACTCGTGTTGACATCCGTCCAGCAAGATCCATTGAAAGCATATCCATCCCTAAATCAGCCACGACTTCAGATGCACCAGCAAATGCCATATTGGCGAGCACTAACTTTACTAATTTAATCCGTGACCAATAACTAAGTTCAATACCATAAACAGCAGATATCTGCTCAATTAGACGAAAGTTACGCCAAGCAACGAGCAACATATCAGCTACTGCTAGCGGGCTCAACGCTACCATTAATGCCGCTTCACTGGAGTATTTTGCAACCAGTTGTCGGGCTAATTTATCTTGTTGACTCACTACCATTTGATCATAAAGTGCCAACACTTCCCGATCATTATGGGTTGCCGCTAGTGCGTGTAACCAACGATCATAGCCATGATTATCCGTTGGAATTTGACTCAATTTAGCTAATTTCACACAAAAAGCTTTACCCGAACCAATGCCATCAGCGGTTAATAATTGATGGGCTTGATCACGTTCTGTCTGACGCTGTTTTAAACGACGTAAATTAATTAACTCACGCCCTAACGCACCGATACCTGCAACAGCAATACCGGCAACAATGGCACTCCATCCTAATGATAACCAATTACTGGTTTGATAAGCTGTTACGACATGGTCTACTGTTTGCCAGCCCACCATCGCAGCACCAGCAACTAATAACCCTTTAAACCAACGGTAACGGCGCTTAGGTTTAGCTGCTAAAATTTGACCAAGTGTTTGTTCACTTTCAACTTCAGCACTTTCAACGGTATCGGGTAAAAACTCGCTTTGCTGTTCAAAGTTCATCTTTACCGTTAAATCCGGTTGCTGATCACTTAATGGCTGTTGTGATTCATCAAACACTATTTTTGCTTTTAATGGTTCTGTCATTGCAATTTATCTCCCAAAAGATATTCCAATGCTTTATCCATTCGAATATGTGGTAAAGGTTCATCTACTTGCTGAGGTAATGGACGTAAATTAATAAAATCAAATCCATTCCTATTCCAAAAATCTTGATTAGGTAATCGTCGCGGCACATCACCAGGAAAGAATGTTTGTGCATTACCATCAATATCCGTTCCACGTAATGCTGGCACTTGTTTGCCTTGATAGTTAACAAACCCAGGTTCACTGGCTTGAATCGATGCTAAGCTAACACAATCCATGGTAATACCTTCAAACGAGGCGGTCTGCCATGCTTCATTAACTAACTGCTGTAATAATCCCACTAAGTTTGGGTGTTGCTCTGGTGTAATATGATCCGCTTTTGTTGCGGCAAATAGCACCTTATCAATCCGTGGAGCAAACAATCGACGTAACATTGAACTACGCCCATATTTAAAACTTTGCATTAATTGATCTAACGCTTGGCGCATATCGTTAAACGACTCATGCCCAGCATTTAGTGGTTGTAAGCAATCAACGAGTACAATTTGTCGATCAAACTTTGAGAAATGATCATTATAAAAAGCTTTCACAACATGTTGTTGATAATACTTATAACGTTTTTTTAGCATGCCAAAATTGCTATCATCAGTGGCAGTAGCAAGTTGTTGCTCGGTGTATTTATTGGTCCATATCATCGGGAAGAACTGCAATACTGGGGCGCCCGCTAATTCCCCTGGCAATACAAATCGCCCCGGTTGAACCCAATGTAACCCACCTTCAGCCTTGCATTGATGCAAATAATCTGTAAATGACGCCGCGATAGTTTCAATTAACGCTTCATCAGCAGGAGCAAACGGATCAAAGTGCTCCCCCATTGCTAACCATGATTGTGCTAATGCTAAACGCTGTCCTTTTAATACTTGTGCTTGTTGCTTAGACCAGCTAATAAAATCAAGCTCAAGTAACGGTAAATCTAATAGCCATTCACCTGGGTAATCAATAATATCGAGGTACAGAGTTGCCGTATCTTGAAATAATTTTAATGCCCCTTTTTGCGGCTTAAAGCGCAATGCTAATCGTGTCTGGCTAACATCACTGGTTGGTTGCGGCCATGACGGTGGCGATGATAATAAAGCGTTGATCCCCTCATCATAGCCAAATTTAGGCACATGCATGTCTAACTGTGGAACACGTTTTGAGCCCAATAAATAACCTTCTCTTACCGCAGAAAACATCGGCAAGCGAGGATTGGTACTTACGTGCAATAGCTGATTAATCAGTGAGGTAATAAAGGCCGTTTTTCCTGCGCGTGATAAACCCGTTACCGCAAGACGCACATGGCGATCAAGGCTGCGATTAACCCATTTATTCACTTCATTGCTAATTCGATTCATTACGGTTCCTAATTAACATATATGGTTTAATAAACACCCATAAAAAAAGCAGGCCTGAACCATCAGTACCTGCTTATATTGATGTTCTTTACTTAAATTCCGGCAAGTAACATCAAGTACTTTAGTGTTTGACACTAAAGTTTATTAAATTCACGATCAACTTTAAAGGCTGATGATGTCACATAAGCTTCCATTTTTTGAATTTGGACTTCACTACGCTCAAGTTCAGTTTCAACGTTATGCAATATCTGCTGGGGTGACTGCCCACTTTGCCACGGTTTTTGTTTGACGTTATGTTCAGTATATTGATGTTGTTGTTCTTTACGCTGCAAAGGCATCTTATCTAAAATTAACCAAGCGGCAATATAAGCAACCGTTGCGAAAAAACCGACACCCAATAAAAAAGCTGTCACAGCCAAAATCCGCATCAGCCAAATTTCAACACCAAAATATTCAGCCAAACCTGCACAAACACCACCCAACTTACCATTTTTAGGATCACGGTATAATGTTTTACGCATTACTTTTGCCTCCATTGTGGCGCTTCAGCATCTAGAATTCGCTCAAGCGTAACAATCCGCTCTTGCATCACCTCTGCGCGTGCCACTAAGGTTTCTAACTTTTGATGATCCTCACCAGATAATCCCTCACCTGATTTACGCTTACTGCGGTAATGAAGAATCAACCACAGTGGCGCCACAACGATCATAAACACCACTAACGGAACACTAATAAAACCCATCGACATTTGTTGTTCTCCTTTCACGCAAAGGTAATAGCACTATTCTTCTTTTGCTCTTATTGAAAAGGCAATACCTACAATTATTTATTGTTGTTTTTCATTCATGCTTGCTTTTAGACGTTCAAGCTCTTTTTCAATATCATCTTGTGCTTGAAGATCAGCAAATTCTGACTCTAAGCTTTTTCCGCGTCCAAAACTATAGCTATCCGCTTCTGCTTCCATTTCATCAATTCGACGCTCATATTGTTCAAACTTCGACATAGCTTCATCCACTTTACTGGTATCAAGCTGACGACGTACATCTCGACGAGTACCAGCCGCTTTATGGCGGGTCACTAATGCTTGTTGACGAGCACGCGTTTCTTGTAATTTACGCTCAAGTTCAGCGACTTCTAACGATAGTTTCTCAATCGTTTCATCAACTAATTTATATTCTTCATTTAGCGTTAACGCAACGTCAACCAATTTTTGTTTTTCAATTAATGCAGCACGAGCAAGATCTTCACGCCCTTTTTGAATCGCTAAACTGGCTTTTTGTTGCCAATCTGTTGACTGTGCTTCAATAGCAGTAATACGGCGACGCAGTTCTTTTTTGTCAGCTAATGCACGTGCTGATGAAGTACGCACTTCAACCAATGTATCTTCCATTTCTTGAATAATAAGACGAATTAACTTTTGTGGATCCTCTGCCTTATCTAATAATGAATTAACGTTAGCATTTACAATATCAGCAAAACGAGAAAAAATACCCATAATAAAACTCCTTGGTCAACCGTATTGAAGTTCACTCAATTAACGGTTTCTGTCATTAAACTCACAGTATATTGTTATGTGAGGTGTCATTCTTTTATATACATATCAATTTACGTGCCAATTTTTAAGCTGTTGTTTTTATAGAAAATAATAAATACCCTCGTTTTTCACCAAACAATGATATAGTGAATATAACTAATTATTAGTGAGATTGACCAATGAGAAAGACCGAAACATTAATCGGTGAATCAGACGCTTTTTTAGCCGTACTTGATCACGCATCACGGTTAGCAACACTTAACCGCCCAATACTAATTTTAGGTGAACGAGGCACTGGTAAAGAACTGATTGCACAAAGAATTCACTATTTATCAACTCGATGGGAACAACCACTTATTAGCTTAAATTGTGCCGCATTAGCAGAAGGTGTGATTGATTCAGAACTGTTTGGTCACGAAGCGGGCGCATTTACAGGCGCGAAAGGTCGACATCAGGGGCGGTTTGAACGCGCAGAAAATGGCACACTTTTTTTAGATGAACTCGCAACCGCACCAATGGGCGTACAAGAAAAGCTTTTACGCGTAATTGAATATGGTGAATATGAACGAGTTGGGGGTAATAAAAGCTGCCAAGCCAATGTTAGATTGATTTGTGCTACCAATCAAAACTTGCCACAACTCGCAACTGAAGGAAAATTTAGAGCCGATCTATTAGATAGATTAGCCTTTGAAGTGATCCACCTTCCACCACTAAGAGCACGCATTGATGATATTCTACCGCTGGCTGAACATTATGCGGTTCGTATGTGCCGTGAGATGAACTTCAGTTATTTTGCAGGTTTTAGCTCTCAAGCCCAGCAACAACTATTAGACTATGCATGGCCTGGTAACATTCGTGAATTAAAGAATGTCGTTGAACGTTCAGTGTTTCGTCACGCGCAGGAAGATGAAGTTATTGATACTATTGTTATCGATCCTTTTAGTACTTCATGGGATGCTCCTACACCAACCATCGAACAACCAACGGCCAAACCACAGCCAAATCAAACAGTATCAACCTTGACCTTTCCGATTGATTTACGCCAACAGCTACAACAGCAAGAAATTACGTGGATTGAACAATCTTTAGTCTTAGCTAAATTTAATCAAACAAAAGCAGCCGAGTTATTAGGGCTTAGCTACCATCAACTAAGAGGATTAATACGCAAATATGACCTCAATGTTAATGGTGATTAATCAATCAAATTACACATAAAATTCAACATAATTGACGCTTTTTTGCTAATTTAATTCAAAACTAGCAGGATAACTTGGTGACCGACATGGAAAATGTTAAATTTAAAAACTTAATTTCAAATAACGCCTATTAAATATGAGCGCTTACTATCGTCTTTTTATTGTTGGTTTGGTTTTATTAGCTCTCAATGGCTGTAAACAACCAACAAAAGAATCTACAACTCAACGTCATGGGTTTGTCTATTGTGGTCAAGATACACCCACAACACTTAATCCCCAGTTAACAGACGGTGGACTAACAGCAGAAACCCTTTCGGCACAAATTTTTGACCGTCTGCTATTACTTGATCCTGTTAGCCACAAACCGTTACCTGATTTGGCGAAAAGCTGGACCGTCAGTGACGATGGTCTAATATATACCTTTACCCTTCGCCAGGGAGTACAGTTTCAAACAACCGCATGGTTTACTCCAACTCGTACCATGAATGCGAATGATGTCGTATTTAGCTTTGATCGCGTGATTAACCCTGATAACCCTTTTCATCATATTTCAGGCGGACGCTATCCATGGTTTGAAAGTCTTGGGTTTGCCAATGATATCGAAGCGATTAAAGCCCTTAATCCTCATACGGTTCAATTTACTTTAAGACGCCCTGATAACTCATTTTTATCTAATTTAGCCACCAGCTATGCGGTTATTTATTCTGCAGAGTATGGCAAACAATTATTAAAATCAGGCCAAATAGGTAAATTAGACAGTCGCCCTATTGGCACTGGACCTTTTTATGTGGATCAGTTTATTCCAAATGATCTCATTCGATTAAAGCACCATACTCATTACTGGCAAGGCGCTGCGCCGATGGAACAAGTGGTGTTTGATATTTCATCACGTGGGATGGGCAATCTAACCAAATTATTAAGTGCTGAATGTGATGTTTTAGCCTCTCCCGTTGCAAGTCAGCTACCCGTTATTACTGATAATGACAATTATGAGCTATTGGCTCAAACAGGCATGAACGTATCATTCCTAGCATTAAATACTGATCTAAAACCCTTAAACAACCTTAAAGTTCGTGAAGCGATTAGTTATGCCATTAATAGAAATACATTATTAAATTCAGTCTATTACGGTACAGCCACTAAAGCAAAAAGCTTATTACCACCAACATCATGGGCCTACAATAATAATAGTAAAGCCATTAACTATAACCCTAAAAAAGCGAAGGCCTTACTCAAACAAGCTGGCTATGACAATGCGCAGGTGCTAACAATGTGGGTGCCTTTAGAATCACGACCTTATAACCCTAGCCCACAAAAAACAGCCGAGCTTATTCAAGCTAACCTCAAAGCCATTGGGATTAATGTGATTATTTATCATCAAGATAACGTTGGTCGTCTGGGTGTGAATGATATGAATAAATACGATATGATGCTGGCGGGTTGGATTGCAGATAACGGCGATCCTGATAACTTTTTACGGCCATTATTGTCATGTAATGCTAAACATGCAGGACTCAATGTTGCTAATTGGTGTGATGTTCAATTTGATAATTTAATTGAATTAGCATTACGTACCAATAAAACTCAACAGCGAGTTACCTATTATCAACATGCACAAGATATTCTTGATCAGCAAGTGCCTATCATTCCTCTTGCTCATGGTGTGCATTTCCAAGCGCATAACAAAACACTCGGTGGGCTGCAAATGAGTCCTTTTGGCTCACGCTCATTTTCTAGTGTCTATCGGACTGAGTAAAGTATGTTTATTTACACTATGCGTCGCTTAAATCTGTTTGTTATTACTCTACTCATTCTGACGATGGTGAGTTTTAGCATTTTAAGACTTGATACTCAATTGCAATGGGCATATGAACCCTTTTGGCAAGGCTGGTTCATTTACTTACAAAACTTAATCTCTGGTAACTTAGGTATTAGCCCTGCAGGTATTCCTATGAGTACAGAAATACTCAAAGTTTTTCCAGCCACATTAGAGTTGTGCTTTTTTGCATTTATGCTGTCTTTAGTGATTGGTATTCCTTTAGGTACCATTGCCGGTGTCCGTCGTGGCTACCCAATTGATACCATCATCACTTCGATCACATTACTGGGCTATTCGATTCCATTATTCTGGTTAGCCATGTTACTTATCCTATTATTTTCATTGCACCTTGGATGGTTACCTGTTTCTGGACGCTATAGCTTGTTATACCAATTTAATCATATAACTGGTTTTGCATTAATTGATATTTTGCTCTCCGATAAGCCTTACCGTATGGAAGCATTTTTTGATGCCATTAAACATTTAGTCTTACCAACTATTGTGCTGGCAATGGCACCAACCACTGAAGTTATTCGTTTAACACGAGCCTCAATTGCCGAAGTAATGACTAAAAACTACATTAAAGTCGCACAAACGAAAGGTTTATCAACCTTTGAGATTGTACGCCGTCACGGAATGAAAAATGCGTTACCGCCCATTATTCCTAAATTAGGTATGCAGTTTGCAGCCATGATGACTTTTGCAATGTTAACTGAATCTATTTTCAACTGGCCTGGCATTGGCCGCTGGTTACTCAATGCCATTGCCGCTCAAAACTATGTTGCCATTCAAGCAGGTGTGATTACTGTGGGTGGGTTTATTTTATTAGCCAACATTCTCTCTGATCTTGTTGGTGCCATTATTAATCCATTAGTCAGGAAGGAATGGTATGCCATCAAATAGTGTTTACCAAGAAGCCACCATCCCGACACAATGGGAGCGTTCATGGCAAAACTTTCGCGCCAATTCATTAGCTATGTTTGGCTTATGGTGTTTATTAGCACTGCTATTAATTACCATTAATGCGCGTTGGTTAGCACCCTATTCTGCGATAGAGCAAGTGGGTGAATTATTGATGCCGCCATCATGGGACAACTCTGGTCATGTCTCATTCTTTTTTGGTACTGACGATCTGGGGCGAGATATTCTGTCACGACTGTTAATCGGTAGCCAATTAACCTTTGGTTATGCTTTATTAGTTGCGATTGCATCTAGCATTATTGGACTGCTAATTGGTATTTTAGCTGGCATGAGTAATGGTCTTAAATCAAGTTTTCTTAACCATATTTTAGACACAGTTTTATCTATTCCATCACTATTACTGGCTATCATTGTTGTCGCATATATGGGGCCGGGTGAAACTCACATATTACTCGCTATTTGGCTCGCATTAATTCCACGCTTCATTCGTGCTGTGTATACCGCTGTGCACATTGAAGTCGCAAAAGATTACATTATTGCAGCGCGCCTTGATGGTGCAAATAACTTTTATTTGCTTTATAACTCGATACTACCAAACATTCTAACCACTATAACCACTGAAATGACACGGGCTATTTCTGTCGCGATTATGGATATTGCAGCACTGGGTTTCCTTGGTTTAGGTGCACAAGCGCCACAACCAGAATGGGGAGCGATGCTTGGTGATTCAATCGATCTTATTTACCTTGCGCCATGGACAGTTACTCTACCTGGACTTGCAATTATGTTTAGCGTCTTAGTTGTTAACTTAGTCGGTGATGGTATGCGCCAAGCACTTAACGCGGGAATTGATTAACATGCCATTACTCGATATACGTAACCTCACTATAGAGATTGACACGCCACAAGGGATGGTAAAAGCAGTTGATCGCATGAGCCTAACCATTAACGAAAGTGAAATTCGTGGTTTAGTGGGAGAATCAGGCTCAGGAAAAAGTTTAGTTGCTAAGGCTATCGCTGGTGTATGTAAAGATAACTGGCGGGTTAACGCTGACCGTATGCGCCTAGGTGATGTAGATTTACTCGCCTTGTCCCCTCGTCAGCGACGTAAAATTGTAAGCCGTGAAATTGCAATGATTTTTCAAGAGCCTTCAACTTGCCTTGATCCCTCAGAGCGTATTGGTGAACAGTTAGAAGAAGCAATCCCGTCATCATCATTTAACGGCCGTATTTGGCAGCGTTTTCATTGGCGCCAAAAACAAGCGATCGCACTACTGCATAAAGTCGGTATTAAAGAACATAAACGGATCATGCGTAGCTATCCTTATGAGCTAACCGATGGCGAGTGTCAAAAAGTGATGATCGCAATGGCGATTGCGAACCGTCCTCGACTGTTAATTGCAGATGAACCAACCAACGATCTTGATCCTATCACTCAAGCACAAATCTTCCGTTTACTCAGCCGTATGAACCAATTAGGTAACACCACAATTCTACTTGTTAGTCATGATCTCACGACCGTGACCCAATGGGCAGATAGAATAACCGTAATGTATTGTGGCCAATCGGTAGAATCAGGCACATCAAAACAACTGCTTGAATTACCACATCACCCTTATACTGCGGCACTGATGCGCGCAATGCCTGACTTTTCACTTGGCATTAGCCATAAGTGTAAATTAGAAACATTACCTGGTTCTATTCCCCCACTGCAGCATTTACCAATAGGCTGTCGTTTAGGGCCGCGCTGTCCTTACGCACAACGAAAATGTGTTGAAGTGCCACAGCGTCAGAAAATTAAAGGTCATAAATTTAGCTGTCATTTCCCGCTAAATATGAAGGATGACAACAAATGAGCTCATTACTTGAAGTTGTAAATCTAAAGAAAGATTACCATTATCGTTCTGGCTTATTCCGTCGCCGCACTATTGAAGCGGTAAAACCAGTTTCATTTCAGCTTAATGCCGGCGAAACAATCGCACTATTAGGTGAGAATGGCTCAGGTAAATCAACATTAGCTAAAATGCTTGCTGGCGTGATCACGCCCACAGAAGGCATTGTACGCGTTAATGGTGAGCTACTTCATCACCATGATTATCAAACTCGCTGTAAACTGATTCGAATGATTTTTCAAGATCCAAATACTGCGCTAAATCCGCGCATTCAAATTGGACGTATTCTTGAAGGCCCATTAAAACGAAATACGAATATGACCCCACAAGCACGTGAGCGACGTATTATGGATACCTTAAAACGGGTTGGTTTACTGCCAGAGCATGCTTATTTTTACCCTCAAATGCTCGCGACAGGACAAAAACAACGTGTATCTCTCGCTCGTGCATTGATATTACAACCTTGTATTATTGTCGCCGATGAAGCATTAAATGGTTTAGACATGTCAATGCGTTCACAGATGATAAATCTGCTACTTGAATTACAAGAAGAGATGGGTTTGTCTTATGTTTATGTATCGCAGCATATGGGAGTGGTGAAACATTTCAGTGACAAGGTCATGGTTATGCAAGATGGTGAAGTGGTTGAAAAAGGACGAACCGCTAACGTGTTTGATAATCCGAAGCATTCATTAACCCAAAAACTCCTTGATAGTCACTTTAGCTCACCAACCCGAGAAAAAAGTACTCGAATACTTAATAGCACCCCTAAAATTAGTTATTAGTTATAAAAATAACGCCAGTATGCTCACGTTATTAAGGTGAAAAATACTGGCGTTATCGTTTGCTTAATACATTAAATTTATACCAATGTTTTATTGATTGCGGCTAATACTGCTGCAGGATCGCTTGCCTGAGTAATAGGACGACCAATCACTAAATAATCAGATCCAGCAGCGACAGCTTCAACTGGCGTCATCACACGACGCTGATCACCCGCTTCACTTCCTACAGGACGAATGCCAGGTGTTACTAACTTAAATTGTTGCCCAAGTTTAGCTTTTAATAAACTCGCTTCTTGTGCAGAACAAACAACACCGTCAAGACCACTATTTTTAGTCAATGTCGCTAAGTTTAATACTTGTTGTTGTGGCTGACATGCAATGCCAATACCCGCTAAATCACTGGCTTCCATGCTGGTTAACACTGTAACACCAATTAACAATGGACGATCTTTACCATACGGCTCAAGGATTTCACGTGATGCCGTCATCATGCGTTCACCACCACTCGCATGCACATTTACCATCCATACACCTAATTCAGCAGCAGCTCTTACAGCTTTTGAACAGGTGTTTGGAATATCATGAAATTTTAAATCCAGAAATACAGAATGGCCCCGATCATGCAATTGACGCACGAAATCAGGGCCAAAAAAAGTAAACATTTCTTTGCCGACTTTTAAGCGACAACTTCCCGGCTCAATACGATCGACAAAAGCGAGTGCCTCATTATGATTATCATAGTCAAGGGCAACGATTACTTTAGGGTCTGTTACTTTAGCGT
This sequence comes from Photobacterium piscicola, assembly GCF_900166965.1. Classification (GTDB taxonomy): domain Bacteria; phylum Pseudomonadota; class Gammaproteobacteria; order Enterobacterales; family Vibrionaceae; genus Photobacterium; species Photobacterium piscicola. The sequence goes on from NZ_FUZI01000002.1 coordinate 176,035, forward strand.
CTAGCATTGAGGCTCCTATTATCTCTAAATATATCCACTGAGCGGTTATCCCACCGCCGGCAGGATTTTACATCAATTGATTAAATTTGATAGCTACAACTACAAAAAAACCAGTACATTACTGCACTGGTTTTAATATGATATAAACAAACGGTGGCAATTATTCACCATCAAGTCCTCGAATTGGCTTTATTTGTCCCCAGCTTTTACAAGAAGGACATTGCCAATACAAAGCATGCGTTGCAAACCCGCATTGACGACAACGGTAACGAGGTTTTACTTTAAGCTGCTCACCAACTAAGTGACGTAAGCTGGTTAAACTTTCTTTTGCACGACCTTCTTCAGCTTCATCAAGATGGTATTCCATCAACTGATAAAAGCCTTTCATAGTTGGATTTTTTTGAAGTTGGCGTGTCATAAAAGATTGCGCCGTTACAGCACCATCGTGTTTTGCTATTTCATCAGCGAGCATGAGTTCTGCACTCGCCCCTGCTTTTTGATCAACACAATGCTGTAAATACTTAAGCCATGCGGTTTGATTATTCATCGCCTCATAGCACTCAAGTAACAGAGGCAAAGCTTCACCAACAAACTCAATATCTTGCTCTGATATCCGCTCTAATGTTTTTGCCGCTTGCTTATATTCTTGTTGTTTAACCTGAATTTTGGCAACAACAATGGATGCGCGTACACAATGTTTATCTACTGATAGTGCTTTTTTTAATAGCTGAATGGCTTTATCTTGATTTTGAGCGCTGAGCTCAAGCATCGCAAGTTCACACCAGTAATGGGCAATATCATGCTTTAATTTGGTCTTGCCTAATTTCACCAACTGAGTGGCCATTTCAATGGCTTTTTCCCACTCACGGGTTTGTTGGTAAATAGCTAATAATTGTTGTAAGGCTGGCTTACGATAGTCTGGCTCATCCAACAACTGTTCAAAAATACGTTCAGCGCGATCAAAAAAACCAGCGACCATATAATCTTTAGCTAACTGCTGTAATGATAAGTTACGTTGCTCAATCGATAAATTCGGCCTTGCTATCAAATTCTGGTGAATACGAATGGCGCGATCAACCTCTCCTCTGCTACGGAATAGATTTCCTAAAGCAAGATGAGTATCAATAGTTTCACTGTCAACCTGAAGCAATTCAATGAACAGGTCTACTGCTTTATCAGACTGATCTGATAACAGCATATTAAGACCTGTTACATACTGGCGAGATAAGTGGTCAGACTTTTCTTGCTTTTGGTTACTTGCGCTCCTGTTACCCATGTACCAACCATAAGCGGCAGCAATAGGTAAAAGTAGGAACAACAATTCAAGCATTAATTCTTATTCCTTAATAGGCTGAGCACGAAGCTGGTCAAGTTCTTGCTGCTGCTTCGCTACTTTCTTCGTTAAACGATTTTTAGCAAATCGTGCTTTTAGGTATAAAGTACCACAAATTACCCAACCAATAACAAAGCCAGCACCAAATGCTGTTCCTAATAACGTAGAAAGCTGAAATTCACCCTGAGCAACTAAATAATCAAAATTAACCATTATTTGATTTTGCGCACCAAGAGCCAGAGTGATCAAAAAGGCAGCTACTAGAACAATAATTCCTAAAATCTTCATCGTGAATCCTCTCACTAAATCTAAATTATAATTACTGATTATGCAGTAATTTTACCGATCAAACCATGATCTATAGACATAAAAAAACGGCATACAGAGTGTATGCCGTTTTTTTGTTCTATTCGCGGTTAAGCAGCTATCGATGCATTAACACGGTCACGTAATTCTTTTCCTGGCTTGAAGTGAGGAACGTACTTGCCGTCCAACTCAACTTTATCACCTGTCTTTGGATTACGGCCAACGCGAGGAGCACGGTAATGCAAAGAGAAGCTACCAAAGCCACGGATCTCAATGCGATCACCTTCTGCAAGTGTGTTCGCCATATGTTCAAGAATATCCTTGATTGCATCTTCTACCTGTTTGGCAGAAAGATGTGTTTGTTGACTACACAGTCTTTCAATTAATTCAGACTTTGTCATAAACACTCCGTTTTAGTAAGTTTCTCAATAGTATAGCCGTTTAGAGGGAAAAAGCTAAAGCGATTTCCCTCAACGCTCAATTATTCGCCTTTAGCAGCTTTGAAAGCGTCAGCCATAGCGTTACCAAACGCAGCATCGTCTGCTTTGTTTAGTGTAGCCATTGCTTCTTGCTCTTCAGCAACGTCTTTAGCACGTACAGAAAGGTTGATTACGCGGTTCTTACGGTCAACGCCAGTGAACTTAGATTCAATAGCATCGCCAACTGCAAGAATTAGAGTTGCGTCTTCAACACGGTCTACAGATGCTTCAGAAGCGCGTAGGTAACCTTCAACACCTTCAGCTAGCTCAACAGTTGCGCCTTTAGCGTCAACAGCAATAACTTTACCAGTTACTAGAGCACCTTTCTTAGTGTCAGCTACGAAGCTGTTGAATGGGTCTTCTTCGATTTGCTTAACGCCTAGAGAGATACGCTCACGCTCTGCGTCAACTGCAAGAACTACTGCAGAAATTTCGTCGCCTTTCTTGAAGTCACGAACTGCGTCTTCACCAGAAACATTCCAAGAAATGTCAGATAGGTGAACTAGACCGTCGATGCCGCCTTCAAGACCGATGAAGATACCGAAATCAGTGATTGACTTGATCTTACCAGTTACTTTGTCGCCCTTAGCTTGCATTTCTGCAAATGACTGCCATGGGTTAGCTTTACACTGCTTAAGACCTAGAGAGATACGACGACGTTCTTCGTCGATATCAAGAACCATAACTTCAACTTCGTCGCCCACGTTAACAACTTTAGATGGGTGGATGTTTTTGTTAGTCCAATCCATTTCAGAAACGTGAACAAGACCTTCAACGCCTTCTTCGATTTCAACGAAGCAGCCGTAGTCAGTAAGGTTAGTTACGCGACCAGTAAGCTTAGTGCTTTCTGGGTAACGCTTAGCGATTGCAACCCATGGATCTTCGCCAAGTTGCTTAAGACCTAGTGATACGCGAGTACGCTCACGGTCGAACTTAAGAACTTTAACGTTGATTTCATCGCCAACATTAACGATTTCAGAAGGGTGCTTAACACGCTTCCAAGCCATGTCAGTGATGTGTAGAAGACCGTCAACACCGCCAAGATCAACGAATGCGCCGTAGTCAGTAAGGTTCTTAACGATACCTTTAACTTCCATGCCTTCTTGTAGAGAAGCAAGTAGCTCATCACGCTCAACACTGTTCTCAGACTCGATAACAGCACGACGTGAAACAACAACGTTGTTGCGCTTCTGGTCAAGCTTAATTACTTTGAACTCAAGTTCTTTGTTTTCTAGGTGAGCAGTGTCACGAACTGGACGTACGTCTACTAGAGAACCTGGTAGGAACGCACGGATGCCGTTAAGTTCAACTGTGAAGCCGCCCTTAACTTTACCGTTGATGATACCAACAACTGTTTCAGCATCTTCATAAGCTTTTTCAAGCTGGATCCAAGCTTCGTGACGCTTAGCTTTCTCACGAGAAAGCTTAGTTTCACCAAAACCATCTTCGATCGCGTCAAGAGCAACGTCAACCTGAGCGCCAACTTCGATTTCTAGTTCGCCAGCAGCGTTCTTGAATTCTTCAGCAGGAATAGATGACTCAGATTTTAGACCAGCGTCAACTAGTACGTAACCGTTTTCGATAGCGATTACAGTACCTTTAACGATTGCACCTGGGCGAGTTTCAACTTGGTTTAGCGACTCTTCAAAGAGTTGAGCAAAAGATTCAGTCATTTAATTAATCTTCAATATGATAAACAACCATGGGTATCCTACCGCATGGGGTTGATAATAAAGTCAGTTATCATCCGTGACACCGACGTTATTTAGCCGCTTACGCGACTAAATATGGATTCGTTTATTTTAGCTTAACATCAACATATGCCAAGACTTTTTCAAGCACTTGTTCAATTGACATCTCAGTTGAGTCAAGCACTAAAGCGTCATCAGCAGGGCGTAAAGGCGCTACAGCACGATTGCGATCGCGGTAGTCTCGCTCCTGAATTTCGCTTAAAAGGCTGCTAAAACTAACATCTAAGCCTTTTTTTTGCAACTGATTCATACGACGAGTTGCACGTTCTTCAGCACTGGCATCTAAGAAGATCTTCACTTCCGCGGATGTGAATACAACTGTACCCATATCACGCCCGTCGGCAACCAAACCCGGTTGCTCATTAAATGCACGCTGACGGCGTAATAATGCTTCACGCACGCGTGGTAATGCTGCAACTTTTGATGCTGCATTGCCTACTTTTTCAGTACGAAGTGTATCAGAAACATCTTCACCTTCAAGAATAACTCGAACCAATTCACCTTCAGCAACAAACTGAACATCAAGATGTGCAGCGAGAGGGACTAAAGCATCTTCAGATTCAGTATCTACGCCATGATGAAGTGCTGCAAGTGCAAGAACACGGTAAATAGCACCGGAATCAAGCAGATTCCAGCCAAGCTTTTCTGCTAACAGCATACATAGTGTGCCTTTACCTGCACCACTAGGCCCATCAACAGTAATGACTGGAGCATGAGTAGACATAAGTTTTCTCCGAATAGGTGTCCGTAATAGCAGCAACTTAACCTTAATTAAGGTTAGCCATCAAACGGTGGCACATTATACGGAAAAAAATCTAAGATTTATAGGGTTATTCCCTTTTCTATCATACCTTTTTACACTAATTAAAAACTCTGAGTAATCCTATAAGGCAACTATAGATGTAAACTTAGAAATCAATAATTAATCATTCAACGCTACACACTTAAACCTTGAAGTCTAGTGAAGTAATCAGGGAATGTTTTTGAGGTACATTTAGGGTCATTAATAGTGACAGCTGTATCACTTAATGCCACCAGCGAAAAACACATTGCCATGCGATGATCATCATAAGTATCAATTTCAGCATGTTTTAATTGTGCTGGCGGAGTGATCACAATGTAATCCTCGCCCTCTTCCACTTCTGCACCCACTTTACGTAATTCTGTTGCCATAGCAGCAAGACGGTCGGTCTCTTTTACACGCCAATTATACACATTGCGAATTGACGTTGTTCCTTTAGCAAACAAGGCTGTGGTTGCAATAGTCATTGCAGCATCAGGAATATGATTAAAATCCATATCAATTGCTTTTAATTCACCACAACGCGCAATGACATAATCATCACCCCATTCAATATTCGCCCCCATTTTGGCAAGTGCATCTGCAAATTGAATGTCACCTTGAATACTGTTTTTACCAATACCGGTTACTTTTATCGCGCCACCTTTAATCGCAGCTGCCGCTAAAAAATAAGATGCCGATGATGCATCACCTTCAACCAAAAACTCACCTGGTGATTGATATTGTTGAGCCCCTTTCACCACAAATTGTTGGTAATCACGATTCTCAACTAGAACACCAAACTGCGCCATAATATGCAATGTAATATCAATGTAAGGCTTTGAAACCAAATCACCTTTAATATTAATCACGGTATCTGCCTGAGCCAAAGGCGCTGCCATCAAAAATGCCGTGAGAAATTGACTTGAGATAGAACCATCAATTTCAACTTCACCACCAGATAACCCAGTACCTACAATTTTCAGTGGTGGATAATGGTCATTTTCTAAATATTCAACACTAGCGCCAGCACTGCGTAATGCATCAACAAGATGGCCAATCGGACGTTCTTTCATTCTTGGCTCACCCGTCAGCGTATACTCTCCCGCACCTAAACACAGTGCGGCAGCCAATGGGCGCATCGCTGTTCCGGCATTACCTAAATATAATTCAAGCGGCTGTATCGCGGTAAAAGCATGACCTAAACCGTCAACTTCACATTCGGTCTTATCTGCCGACAAACGATAATTTACACCAAGTTGCTGTAATCCATTCAGCATATGACGAATATCATCACTGTCTAACAAATTGGTTAAACGTGTTGTTCCCTGTGCTAAAGCGGCTAATAACAGTGCGCGGTTTGAAACACTTTTAGAGCCAGGGAGATTGACTTCACCATTTACTTTTGCAATCGGCTGTAAGGTTAAACTTTCCATTGATTATTCTTCCAATCCTAATTTTTTCTTGTCTAGCAGAGTACCCAATAATGTCACAGTTATCTAGCGGCAGTTTTTTTAAATTTTATCGCCACTATTGAACATTATGCCAGTATCTACACCACAATTACGGTAAAGTGCTTGTATATAGCAACAATAATCTTGAGGTCATAATGAGTGCAATAACCCCCATGGTTGGAATTGGCGTTATTATCGTTAATCAACATGGTCAAATCTTAATTGGCAAACGTAAAAATAGTCATGCACCTTATTACTCTATACCTGGTGGACATATGGAACTAGGTGAGACCTTTAGTCAATGCGCTATTCGTGAAGTGGAGGAAGAAACAGGGCTCACCATCTATCAACCACAAGTGATTGCTGTAACCAATAATCTTGCTACCTATTCAGAATCAGGCAAGCACTATATCAGCGTCGCCTTACTTACTACTGAGTTCAGCGGTGAATTAACATTAAAAGAACCAGATAAATGTGAAGGATGGCAATGGGTAAATCCAACTCAAGTCCCTTCGCCACAATTTGATGCCAGTGAGCAGTCAATTCGATGTTACTTAGAACAACGGTTTTGCATCAACGAGTAGTCACTATAAATAAACCAACCGTTCTAAAACGCAAAAAGCGCCTGAGCAATAGGCGCTTTTGGTTCGAGGTTCGAGGTTCGAGGTTCGAGGTTCGAGGTTCGAGGTTCGAGGTTCGAGGTTCGAGGTTATTTAATCACGTTCTATTTCACGTGCAATTTTTTTACCGTTAATAATTATACCTTCAACTTCAATGCGTTGGTCATGAAGGTTATCTTCATTTAAGCCGTCATCAAACTCAGTATAAGCATCAATATGGATCAAGTTTCTATTTACAGTAAAGGTGCCTTTATCAGCAATACTTGATGCTATGCCTTTATCTTCAAACTCGCGCCATTGATTACCAGTCTCACCATCGAAGTCATTTTCAAATTCTATCTCACGAGCAATACCATTTACGGCAGTAACTTCAACCATCACCCCAATATTTAAATTTGCTTTCGTGCCGTCTTCAAAATAAGTTGAACCTGTTACCATAAAACGACCGCGAGCGTTTAATTCAAACTGAGACTTATCATTACTAACCCAGGTTACAACACCTTCGATTTCATTATCATTATCAGATGCATCGTAAGTTTCAACGTCCACTTCAGAGGCGTCAAAGGTGTCACCAACCATTTGACCTTTAACTTCTACCCACTGACCATTTTGTAATGTTGCATTATCTTCAATTCTAGCATTGCTATAATCAACATTTGTTCCAGCACCAAGATTAAATTGAATATCCGTCAAATTCGAAATTTGCCCTTCAATCTCATAATGATTAGCAATACCTTCATGCTCAAATTTCACCACTGAAAGTACTTTATAGCCCAAACCAGTTTCAGTCGCTTGGGGTAATGATGACACCATCACCCAATCATTAACGTCAATATTTTGATCAAGACTAAAGGTTAATGTTGCGCCATTAATGACAAATGTTGAGTTAGCACGATCAATATGAGTAACCATACCAACCATAGTTGGCTCTAATTGCACTAAAGCACCGGCTTTTGATGAAGTAGAAATAGCTACCATCATATTTTTTTGCAGATCTTTTATTGAGTACTGAGTATCCGCACCATACGCGACAGATGCCACATCGTAACTATAACCGTTAACTTCAATGGTGTTCGCTGAAACATTCACTGCATTAATTGTACCTTGAACGGCTAGAGGCTTGGTCTCAACAGGTGGCTGAGGTGAACCACTATCATCACCGCCGCCACCACCACAACCCGTAAGAATTAGACCAATCAGTGCTGCCAGTGTGATTTTGTTCATGAATACAGACCTTTTTATTAATAAATTATGAATATTGTTTTATTGGTAAGTATACTAAAACGCCAAACGTGAAATATTCGTGAAGAGTCTAACTAAAAAGATGAAAATTCTTATTGTTGATGATAACCATCAAATTGTTGAAACGATTGCCGATTACTTAGAGCTAGAAGGGATGACGGCAGATTGCGCTTATCATGGTCAAGCCGCGTTAACTTTTATTGAAAATAACCATTATGACGTCATCATCATGGATATTATGATGCCTAAAATAGATGGTATTGCTGCCGTTCAAAAAATTCGTAACGATCTATATTGTGGCACTCCTATTCTCTTTTTAACCGCCAAAGATACCCTAGACGATAAAGTTGCCGCTTTTAAAGCTGGTGGTGATGATTATTTATTAAAACCTTTTGCAATGGAAGAACTGTGCCTACGACTTCGTGCCTTAGCTAACCGTGGGCCTCGTCAAGATATTGGATTATTAAAATATGCCGATCTGGTGATGAATAACCGCAGTGATGAAGTCAGTCGTGATGGGAAAACGATTAAACTTAGCCGCATTCAATTTAAAATTCTTAAAGTTTTATTGCATCACGCTCCTAATATTGTGACTCGTCAGCAAGTCATTGACGCGGTCTGGGGCGAAGAGTCCCCCTCTAGCGATGCCCTGCGCAGCCATATTTATGGCTTACGCAATGCCATTGATAAAAACTTCACTACTTCACGATTAGAGACGATTCATGGACAAGGTTACCGCATCAAAACTGCCTAGTTTTCCTAGTATTTATCGAAAAGTCAGTTTAAGTTTTGGGTTAATGACTTTTGGCATGTTTATTTTATTCTGGGCTGTTATTTATGTCGCAGAAAACCAACTAGAAGTGATCAGTCTTCATCATTGGCTAGATAAAGAATCAAGCCAATATGTTATCGACTATAAAACAATGGGTGATGATGCACCGCTGCCAAACAATAGTGAATTTAAGAGCTATTGGAGTGAACGTTCGTTACCTGATTGGCTAAAAAGATATAACCAACCCGGGTTTTTTGAACATTTACGAGGTACTGAAGATAAACATTTTTTAGTGTTTGATCATCCTTCAGGTCGTGGGCTAATGTACGTTGTCTATCAAGATGATGCCGATGATTACCTTGATGATTATGAAGATAACCTGCATTATTTCACGTTTATATTTGGCTTATTATTATCATTCGTCATGGGAAGCTATAGTTTTTATTTTATACGCTCACTATCGCAACCATTAGCAAAAATAGATCAAAAAATTCGTCAAATGCCCCCTGACCAACCCAATTTTGAAGTTGAAACTCAATTTCGTGAAACGCGAAAGATTGAACAAGCATTACTTGATAGTAAAAATAACATTGCTGGTTTTTTTCGACGTGAAAAAGAATTTAGCCGTTTTGCATCCCATGAGCTAAGAACCCCGATAATGATCATTCAAGGTTCGACAGATTTACTCAATAAAGTTCCCAATCAACCTAATGTCGCAAAAAAAGCCATCAATAGATTATATCAAGCCAGTGCTGATATGCGGATACTCACTGAAACCTTCTTATTATTAGGTAAAGAATCGATTGAAAGCCATCACTTTAGTCACTGTGATTTAGCACATGAACTCCGCCAACAATTATTGATAATGGAACCCTTATTTGCCAAACAGGATGCCAGCTACTATCTTGAGATCAATCACTCAGCCACAATTAGTGCGCCGTCAAGTTTCATCACTATCATTATTAATAATCTGATAAAAAATGCCTTTAGCTATAGCATTGGCGATATAGAAATAAAACTAGCCCATGATCGCCTTACTATTATCAACCGCCATGATGGTAATGAAATTTATAATCAGGGCTATGGCTGTGGATTAGTGATAGTGCAGAGAATTTGTGAACGTATGCAATGGGCATTTACAGTGACAGATAATGAGGTAACATTTACTGCTGAAGTGGTTTTTTTAGCTTCAAAATAATCAAATAAGGAGGAAGGGATGCTTACTTATATAAAATGGTTTTGTGGCGTTATCTTATTAAGCATAACGGCAGGCTGTACAACAGGAAAACCCAATAATGTTCAACCAGTGACTAATTTTGATATCAATCGTTATTTAGGACAATGGTATGAAATAGCACGATTAGACCACAGCTTTGAACGAAACTTAGATCAAGTTACCGCCATTTATAGTTTAGAAACTAATAATACAATTAAAGTTATAAACAGTGGTTTTAATAGTGTTAATCAACAATGGCAACAGGCACAAGGCAAAGCTAAATTTGTTGACCAACCAAATCTTGGCCATCTTAAAGTATCTTTCTTTGGCCCTTTTTATGGCAGCTATATTATCTTTGCACTTGAAGATGATTATTCAGCCGCATTAGTCAGTAGCTATAATTACGACTATCTATGGATATTATCACGAAGCAAAAAACTCGATCCTGTGATACTCGAACGTTATCTTAATCGCGCTAAACTTGCAGGATTTGAGATTGAGAAGCTCATTTACCCACAGCAATAACAGAGAAATCAGTAACGACTAATATTCATCAATACATTAGGCATTACTGTGCTAATGCCTAATTAAAAAGATGAAAGCCTTGTGATAATGCAACAACCGCAGATAACGAGCAAAGTCCTAACACACCATATTGCATTACTTGTTTTTTAACTTTATTACGCACACGATAAGCAAGCAAGCTCGCTATAATAGGTGCAGGTAACAACCAGACAATCGTATTGAAATCAGCCATCGAAAAACGGCCAGAGAAATGTAGCGCAGTCAGTGATACAATATTCGTCAAACAAAAAAATGCAGCTAAGTTTGCTCGAATTTTTTCAGGTTCTTCATTTTGCATTAGTAAAGCAATAACGGGTCCACCGATACCTGTAGTGGTGCCAGTGATCCCTGAAATAAAACCACCAATAAATAAATTACGAGGTGTGGGAGCTAAACGTAACTTTGCAAAGCTCAATATAACCGCCCCTAATACCGTTACACCCAGCATAATTTCCAATTGATCAGTAGAGATCACCATTAATACATAAGCGGCAATAAAGATACCGGGCAAACGCCCTAAAAAAGCAAAAACCAAAAAACGAAGCGATAAAGCGTGACGATATTGATACCACACAATTGCGGACATAAACATGCCAATAAAAATGATTGCGCACGGCATTAATCGTGGTTCAAGCAGAAGAATAAAAGGACCAACAAGGACCCCCATACCAAAACCAATCGTACTCTGAATGAAACACCCGCCAATAAAAACCAGCAAGCAAGTAATAAAAATAACAGGATCCATAACATTCTTATAAGGGGAAATTCCCTTTTAGATCCTACACTTTATTTTTACCCATAAAGAACAATTAACACTTAACAAATGCAAGCTTAGATTGATAAGCACTCTTATCAAGTTTTGCTTAAGTGACTGAGCTAAACATTTTTAAACCATGTTAAAGCATCATTAAATGCCATCGGTTTAGCAAAATAGAATCCTTGGCAGATATGAATACCACACTGCTGCACAAACTGTTTTTCTGCTTCGTTTTCAACCCCTTCAGCAACTAATATACAACCTGTCACTTCACTTATTTTAGCCAGCAGCTGATATAAGTTTTTTTCACGATCGTGTTCGATATTGCCCAATAAAGCGCGATCTAACTTTACTTTATCAAAGTTAAACTTCAATAAATGAGGGAAAGACGCATAACCCGAACCAAAATCATCAATGGCAACCGTTATTCCTAATCCTTGCAATACCTCAATATTTTCTGATACCTGTTTGTCATCTTCAAGTATGGCTTCTTCTGTTATTTCTATTTCTAAATTCAACGGTGAAATAGAATAAAAACTTAAGCGTTCCACAAGATAGGCAATAATATGTTTATCTGACATTGTTTCAGCAGAAATATTAACTGCAATTTTGCAGCCATTATCAAGAGGCATTTTTTGCATGTCTTTTAGCACTAAATCAATAACCATTTTATCCAGTTGCTTCATCGCTCCGATTTGTTGAAAATCTTGAATAAATAATGGTGGTAATATTTTACCATCGACATCTTTATAACGAATCAGTGACTCAAACGATAATCCTTTATCATCATTTAAATTAATTTGAGGTTGATAAAACATCACAAACTCACCATGACTCAACATACGACTAACACGGCGGCTAATATCATGCTTACTCACATAACTCGCCATGGCTTGATTCACATCACCCAAAAATGATTTAAGCGTACTACGTCCAAGCTCATATTGCTGACTTATCGAGGTATTATTAGAACGACTTTTCCCTGCATAATGCAGATAAAATGGGCGGTAAATAATAATCCCAATAACAACCACAATTACCTGTAATATCACGCCAGAGACACTGTGCTGAGTGGCGACATAACCACTAAGAAAAGGAGGTGTCATCCATTCCACAATGGTTGTCACTGGGTGTACTAATCCAGATGATATCGCACCATATACCACCACAAAACTTACCAAAGGCACGCAAACAAAAGGGACAATTAATATTGGATTAAAAATAATCGGCAAACCAAACAGTAATAATTCATTGATATTAAAAATAACCAACGGCAATGCTGATAGTGCTAATGTGATATGTCGTCTTTCTTTTGAAAATAATAAAATACAAAACAGCAGACTGATCATATTTCCAGAGCCGCCCATCGATAAGAAAGCATCATAAAACCCCTGCCCTAGCACATTTAAAGGGGCTTCTCCTGCTTGCCAATCAGCAATATTTTGTTGAGTAACTTCAAATAATTGCTGCTTTGTTCTAAAAAGAAAATTATGTCCATTAATACCAATTGCACCTAATAAACCCAAAATAAATTGATAGGCTAAGCCGCCATAAAACGTCAATGGATTTGGAGCAATATAATTATGTATATTTTGACTAAACGAGATCACAATCTTAGTTAATTCTTCTAACCCTACGGTTAATAAAAGAAAACAAAAAAAATGTAATACATGCTTATACAGCGTACTAACAAAATCTAATCGAGAAGGATCGAGCGGAAAAAGACGAAAGGAAATACAGCATGATGCAGAAATAATAGCTGAAAGCAGTGCCACAAGTGGGTTATTAGGCAACCCGTTATGATCAGAGACTAAGCCATTGGGAACGGAGACTGCAATTAATAGTAATAGTGAATATGGCACAACAACCATAGCATTAACGCCATGTTTGGTGGCCAGATAGTAACTAGTGATTAAGCATAGTGCTATCGGGTAGATACCAATTAATAAATTAGAAAAATAAAAAAAATGATTAGCTAATTCACTTAGCTCAACCCACTTTAACGCATAACCAACAAATAATGTAATTGCATTACAAATAATTAAAGGCAGTAACAATAAAAAAACAATAGAAATATCACGGATATAATCGTTGTAATATGATTTTAATATTGATCTTTTGCTCATATATTCACAGTCACAATAGAAGGGGTCTGGATTATATAGAGCAATAGTAAATGCTCAAGCAAAAAGAGTGTAACGAGTTATTACTGTTCTAAAATAAAGCTAAAAAAATACACACATAATGTGTGTATTCTACCTAGCAATAGCGTTTAGCGTTTAGCGTTTACGCATTATTTTTTTCAAACTTCTGCATAAAATCAACCAATGCTTGTACGCCCTCTAAAGGCATCGCATTATAAATTGAAGCACGCATACCACCGACAACACGGTGGCCTTTCAATGCTTTTAAGCCAGCGGCATCGGCTTGAGCTAAAAATGCCTCATCAAGATTCGAGTTTTTCAATTGAAATGGTACATTCATGATTGAGCGGTTATCCGCATGAACATTATTAATGTAGAAATGAGAGTGATCAATAAAATCATACAATAATTTTGCTTTCGCAAGATTACGTTGTTCCATTGCAGCCACACCACCTACACTTTTAAGCCATTTAAATACTTCACCCGCTAAATACCATGCGAACGTCGGTGGAGTATTAAACATCGATTCTTTATCAACCAATACCGTATAATCTAAAATACTCGGTAAAATTGATTTAGCTTTGCCTAATAAATCATCACGCACAATAACAATGGTTAATCCTGCAGGACCAATGTTCTTTTGGGCACCAGCATAAATAACACCATATTTAGAGACATCAATTTGGCGAGATAAAATAGTGGATGACATATCAGCGACAATCGGTTTGTTCGTTATCGGTAAATCACGAATTTCTATGCCATCGATAGTTTCATTTGGACAAAAATGCACAAACGCAGCATCATCAGAAAGTGACCATTCTGTTGCAGGTAAAATGGCTTTTTTGCCCTCTTTTATACAGGTGATATCAACATTATTAGGCTGACAATATTTTGCTGCTTCTTCAACAGCACTGTGAGCCCAAAAACCACCATCCATATAATCTGCGGTGGTTGCTTCACCTAATAAATTAAGAGGCACAGCCGCAAATTGACCACGAGCGCCACCATGACAAAATAAGACATGGTAATTAGCAGGAATATTCAGTAAATCACGTAAATCTTGTTCTGATTGAGCGGCAACCGCAAGAAACTCTTTACTACGGTGGCTGATTTCCATAACGGAAGTGCCTAAACCCTGCCAGTTAATTAATTCTTGCTGGGCTTGCGCCATAACATCTGCGGGAATCATTGCCGGACCGGCACAAAAGTTATAAACCTTATCCATAATGTTGTACTTGCTCCTGCTCGAGTGACAAAATAAAAATTAACTGCTTCATAAAGCTAATAGCATCACAATCGGTACTACTTTTAGCATTACAAAACAGACAGTAAAGATAAATCTCAACATTGTGACAGATATCATTCATTTATTTTTACACCTTTATTGCGTAACTTTAAAGTGTTAATTAGCGATTCGTTGTTTATAAATATGTAGGCAAAAAAAAACGCAGCCATTTGGCTGCGTCTTGTTCAGAATAAAGCACTATAGGGCTTACTCTTGCTCGGTTGAATCACCTGATTCTGCATCTGTTGCTGGTAGTTCTGTATTTTCAACAGTCTCACCATCAACTAATTCAGCATCTTCAATTAATTCAACTTCTGCTGGCTCATCAATACGCTGTAAGCCAACAACTTTTTCGTCTTCAGCAGTACGAATAAGTGTAACACCTTGAGTATTACGACCTACACGGCTAACTTCAGCAACACGAGTTCGAACTAATGTACCACCATTGGTGATCATCATAAATTCGTCGCCGTCTTCAGCTTGAACAGCACCAACAACGCTACCGTTACGCTCAGAGACTTTAATTGAAACTACACCTTGAGTGGCACGGCTCTTCGCCGGGTACTCAGCAAGGCCAGTACGCTTACCATAACCATTTTCAGTTACTGTAAGAATATCACCTTCGTTGTGTGGCACAATTAGTGAAACAACTTTATCGCCTTCTGCAAGTTTGATACCACGCACACCAGCCGCAGTACGACCCATGCCGCGAACACCACCTTTCGCATTGCCTTCAGCATCAATCACTGGGCTTTCGTAGAAACGCACTACTTTACCGTATGCTGAGAACAGCATGATATCGCAGTCACCATCAGTAACATCAACACCAATCAATGAATCGCCTTCGCGTAGGTTTACGGCAATAATACCGGCACTACGAGGACGACTAAAGTCGGTTAATGGCGTTTTCTTCACCGTACCATCAGCGGTTGCCATAAAGACAAACTTGTCTTCTGTGTATTCACGCACAGGAAGAATCGCAGTAATACGCTCATCTTCTTCTAGTGGTAAAATATTCACAATTGGCTTACCACGAGCAGTACGGCTCGCTAATGGTAATTGGTATACCTTCAGCCAGTACATACGACCGCGGCTTGAGAAACATAGAATCGTGTCATGGGTGTTAGCTACCAACAAACGTTCAATGAAGTCTTCTTCCTTCATGCGCGTTGCTGCTTTACCTTTACCACCACGACGCTGTGCTTCGTAATCGCTTAGAATTTGATACTTAACATAACCTTCGTGAGAAAGCGTAACAACAACATCTTCTTTAGTGATCAGATCTTCTAAATCAATATCATTGCTTGCCGCTGTGATTTCAGTACGACGTTCATCGTTAAACTGTTCTTTCACTAGCTCTAATTCTTCACGGATCACTTCCATCAAACGCTCAGAGCTTGATAGAATAAACATAAGCTCAGCGATTTCTTCAAGAAGTTGCTTATATTCTTCAAGAATTTTGCCGTGCTCAAGACCCGTTAGCTTATGTAAGCGAAGGTCAAGAATAGCTTGTGCTTGTTGCTCAGTTAAGTGGTATAGATTATCACGAATACCAAATTGCTCTTCTAGCCAATCTGGACGCGCAGCATCAGTACCTGCACGCTCAAGCATCGCTGCAACATTACCTAACTGCCAGCCACGAGCAACAAGTGCTGCTTTAGCTTCTGCTGGTGTATTTGCATTACGAACTAATTCAATAATTTCGTCGATGTTTGCAAGAGCAAGCGCTAAACCTTCAAGAATATGAGCACGATCACGCGCTTTACGCAATTCAAAAATAGTACGACGCGTCACCACTTCACGGCGGTGATTAACGAAGCACTTAATCATTTCTTTAAGGTTAAAGATCTTTGGTTGGCCATTATCAAGCGCAACCATGTTGATACCAAATGTTGTTTGCAATTGCGTTTGAGCATAAAGATTGTTCAGAACAACTTCACCAACCGCATCACGCTTACATTCGATAACAATACGCATGCCGTCTTTATCAGACTCATCACGTAATGCGCTAATGCCTTCAACTTTTTTATCTTTAACAAGCTCAGCAATTTTTTCAATCAAACGCGCTTTGTTAACTTGATAAGGAATCTCATGAACAATAATGGTTTCACGACCATTCTTTTCAGTTTCGATTTCAGCTTTGGCGCGCATGTAAACTTTACCGCGACCAGTATGGTAAGCATCAACAATACCTTTACGGCCATTGATCATCGCAGCAGTTGGGAAGTCAGGGCCTGGAATATATTCCATTAGCTGATCAATAGTGATGCTCTCATCATTGATATACGCTAAACAACCGTCAATCACTTCGCCAAGATTATGGGGTGGTATATTCGTTGCCATACCTACCGCAATACCAGAAGAACCGTTCACTAATAAGTTAGGGATCTTTGTTGGTAAAACAGCTGGTATTTGCTCGGTTCCATCATAGTTAGGAACGTAATCAACCGTTTCTTTGTCTAAATCAGCCAATAATTCATGGGCAATTTTAGACATACGGACTTCGGTATAACGCATCGCAGCGGCAGAGTCGCCATCGATTGAACCGAAGTTACCTTGACCATCTACGAGCATGTAGCGAAGTGAGAACGGTTGCGCCATACGTACAATAGTATCGTATACAGCACTATCACCGTGTGGGTGATACTTACCGATAACATCACCTACCACACGGGCAGATTTCTTATATGCTTTATTCCAGTCATTGCCTAGCACATTCATCGCGAATAAAACGCGGCGGTGCACAGGCTTAAGGCCATCACGCACATCAGGAAGAGCACGACCAACGATAACTGACATCGCATAGTCGAGATAAGAGCTTTTCAGCTCCTCTTCAATATTTATGGGCGTGATCTCTTTTGCAAGATCGCTCATGGAGCCAATATCCCTCAGGTAATTTCTGTCGTATTTTTATACGTGCAAGGTGCAATAATATAGCATATTTCAGCCCTAATAGGCACACCTTTCACGACTTATGTTATGAGTAATTTAGCGGAATTTATAGAAAACAGAAACAAACATCGTCACATCTGAGGATTAATCACACATCACTGTTTATTTATTGTTCATTATACCAACTATCTTAAACTACTCTTTTTAACCTACAGAGTATGTAACCATTTGTAAAAACAAGATGTAACACCGCTTTATATATGGAACAGCTTAAAATTAACAAAATAAAATCAAAAATGCGACATTTGACCATTTATTCATCATTAATATTGCGCACACTATTGTCGATGATAAAACATAAGTACCACGAATATATTTTAATACTAGTAAAGATGTTGATGTTACAAATAACAATATCATTCAATTGAACATTCTATGCCACATTCGCATAGAGTCACTGAGGATAAAGTCATGGGTACAGCAATTAATGTGATTGGTCTATCAATCATTATTGGTAAATACATTCTAATGCTCATACTTGCGATTACCACCCTATTTGGCGGTATTTTCTCACCTGAACTCATTCCTGCAACAATTAGCAGTTTTAATGAGTAATTTGTGATATCGCCAAGTAATACTACTGTGCTTGGCGAGCCGCATCCTAACGATGATGGTCATCAGATTTTTCTATTTGTGTTTACTACAGTTATTCTTTGCATCGACTCGTTTATTTCGCATAATAGCCGTTATCAATTAAGGAAAATGGCACCACTAAAATGACCAAATCACGTAATGTTGACCTTGCAGAAATCGAAAAGTTTGAACAAATAGCTTCGCGTTGGTGGGATCTTGAAGGTGAATTTAAACCGCTTCACCAAATTAACCCTTTACGTTTAAATTATATCATTGACCATGCTAATGGTTTATTTGGCAAAAAAGTCCTCGATGTGGGTTGTGGTGGTGGCATTTTAGCTGAAAGCATGGCGATTGAAGGCGCCCATGTAACTGGACTTGATATGGGTAAAGAACCATTAATGGTCGCTAAGTTACATGCTTTAGAAACAGGTGCCAAACTTGACTATGTTCAATGTACGGCAGAAGAGCATGCTGAGCATCATCACCAAGCTTACGATGTCGTTACCTGTATGGAAATGCTTGAACATGTTCCGGATCCCGCATCGGTCATTGCTTCATGTGCAAAAATGGTCAAACCTGGCGGGCATGTGTTCTTTTCTACATTAAACCGTAATATTAAATCATATTTATTTGCAATTGTTGGCGCTGAACATGTCATGAAACTAGTACCGAAAGGTACCCATGATCATCAAAAGTTTATTCGCCCATCAGAACTCATCGCTATGGTAGATAAAACACCATTACAAGATCGTCATATTATTGGACTTCACTACAATCCTCTGACTAACATCTATAGTCTAGGTAATAACGTTGATGTGAATTATATCGTCCATACAATTAAACCAATGTAATTAATCCCGACTAATGTCACTATCAATATTAAAGGAGATCAGTTTTTCTCCTTTAGCTACATTCTACTAACAAACACCAAGCCTTTATTATTCTAGTGACCAAAAAAAACCAGTAAGATCAAGGGTTATTAATATCTTATTTAGCTAAAAATTCACCATTTCACTGACTCAAATTCGTTCTAAAAAAGCAATAAAAATAAATTTTATTTATCTAAAAAAATAACTGAAAAAGCATTGATTTTTACTATCTATTTGATGCTATTCGCTGCATCAGTGAGTTGGTACTAACTTTTTTATTGAAATCCCCATGTTATCCACAGCTGCTCAAAAAATACCATCTTGCAAAACCACGCATTCACCACTATCTTGTAAGCACTTTCGCTCAACACCCCAACATGTAGTGTTTTTGCCGAATAACAATATTTAAAATAAAGATCACATTCTTTGCTAATCTAATAGATAAATTGCAAAAAAATATCATCTGCAAGGAAAACTGGGAAAATAATAACAAATGACTCAACAACTAACAGTTACCAAGCGCAACGGCCGTAAAGAACTTATAGATCTCGACAAGATCCACCGTGTTATAGACTGGGCTGCAGAAGGCCTAGAAAATGTCTCGGTATCCCAAGTCGAACTCAAGTCACACATCCAGTTTTATGACGGTATTCGTACTGATGATATTCACGAAACTATCATTAAAGCTGCGGCAGATCTGATCTCAGAAGAAACGCCAGACTACCAATACCTTGCTGCTCGATTGGCAATTTTCCACCTTCGTAAAAAAGCCTATGGTCAATTTGAGCCACCAACATTATTTAACCATGTAAAAAACTTGGTTGAAAAAGGTAAGTACGATAGTCATCTACTTGACGATTACACCGAAGAAGAATTTGCAGTGATGGATACGTTTATCGATCACTGGCGCGACATGAATTTTTCTTATGCTGCGGTTAAACAACTTGAAGGTAAATACCTCGTTCAAAACCGAGTATCTGGTGAAATTTTTGAAAGTGCACAATTCCTGTATTTATTAATTGCAGCTGCATTATTTAATAAATATCCAAAAGAAACGCGTCTTGATTACATTAAGCGTTTTTATGATGCTTCATCAACATTCAAAATTTCATTACCTACACCGATTATGTCTGGTGTACGTACACCTACACGTCAATTTAGCTCATGTGTATTGATCGAATGTGATGATAGCCTTGATTCAATTAACGCAACAGCAAGCTCTATTGTACGCTATGTATCACAACGGGCAGGGATTGGGATTAATGCAGGTCGAATTCGTGCACTAGGATCTGAAATCCGTGGTGGTGAAGCATTCCACACTGGTTGTATCCCTTTCTACAAATACTTCCAAACAGCAGTTAAATGCTGTTCTCAAGGTGGTGTTCGTGGTGGTGCAGCAACATTGTTCTACCCTATTTGGCACCGTGAAGTTGAATCACTATTAGTGTTAAAGAATAACCGTGGTGTTGAAGAAAACCGTGTTCGTCATATGGACTACGGTGTACAAATCAACCGTCTAATGTATACCCGTTTGATCAAAGGCCAGAATATTTCATTATTCTCTCCTTCTGATGTTCCTGGGCTATACGATGCGTTTTTTGCAGACCAAGTTGAATTTGAACGCCTATATAACTTGTATGAGCAAGACGACAGCATCAAAAAACAATCGATCAAAGCAATCGAATTGTTTTCATTATTGATGCAAGAGCGTGCTTCAACAGGTCGCATCTATATTCAGAACGTTGACCACTGTAATACGCACAGTCCATTTGATCCTGCAATAGCGCCAATTCGTCAATCAAACTTATGCCTTGAGATTGCATTACCAACCAAGCCATTAAAGAATGTTGAAGACGAAAATGGTGAGATCGCATTATGCACATTATCTGCATTTAACTTAGGTGCGATTGATAGCTTAGATGACTTAGAAGAACTAGCAGAGCTGACGGTTCGTGCACTTGATGCACTATTAGATTATCAAGACTACCCATTACCAGCAGCACGCCGTTCGACCATGAATCGCCGTACTTTAGGTGTTGGTGTAATTAACTTCGCTTACTACCTCGCTAAACATGGCGTACGTTACTCTGATGGTAGTGCGAATAATCTAACCCATGAAGCTTTTGAAGCGATTCAATATTACTTATTGAAAGCATCGGTAAATTTAGCCAAAGAGCAAGGTCCATGTCCGTTATTTAACGAAACGACCTATGCCCAGGGTATTTTACCTATCGATACTTATAAAAAAGAAATCGATAATATTTGCAGTGCCGACTTACATTATGATTGGGAAACATTACGCGAAGAGATCAAAACTCATGGTCTGCGTAACTCAACCCTTTCTGCACTTATGCCATCAGAAACATCATCGCAGATTTCAAATGCGACTAATGGTATTGAGCCGCCACGTGGATACGTTTCCGTTAAAGCATCGAAAGATGGTATCCTCAAGCAAGTTGTTCCTGAGTTTGCTAAATACAAAGACAACTATGAGTTACTTTGGAACATTGGCAGCAACGATGGCTACCTACAACTTGTTGGCATTATGCAGAAGTTTATTGATCAGGCTATTTCAGCAAATACGAACTATGACCCAAGTAAGCAACCTGGCGGCAGAGTTCCAATGAAACTGCTATTAAAAGATCTGCTAAATGCTTATAAATTAGGTGTTAAGACACTGTACTACCATAACACTCGCGATGGCGCAGCAGACAGCCAAAGCGATCTAAGTGATGATGATTGTACAAGTTGTAAAATTTAAATATTAAAAGGGAGCCGATGGCTCCCCTTTGATTTGAGGATATCATGGCCTACAGTACTTTTTGTCAAACAAGCAACGATCAACTTAAAGAACCAATGTTCTTTGGGCAATCTGTTAATGTTGCGCGTTATGACCAGCAAAAATTTGAAATTTTTGAAAAACTTATCGAAAAACAGTTATCTTTCTTTTGGCGTCCAGAGGAAGTTGATGTATCGGGTGATCGCATTGATTACAATAATTTACCCGATCATGAAAAACATATTTTCATCAGTAATTTAAAATACCAAACATTACTTGATTCTATTCAAGGACGTAGCCCAAACGTCGCATTATTGCCAATCGTTTCACTGCCAGAATTAGAAACATGGATTGAAACATGGTCGTTTTCAGAAACGATCCACTCACGCTCTTACACACATATTATTCGTAACATTGTGAATAATCCGTCGATTATTTTTGATGATATTGTTCGTAACGAACACATCATTAAGCGTGCTGGTGACATTTCTAAATACTATGATGATTTAATCACAGCAACCAATGACTATCATCGTTACGGTGAAGGTCAGCATTCTGCCGATGGTATTGCTTTCACTGTTGATTTACATGAAATCAAAAAGAAACTGTACTTGTGCCTAATGTCAGTCAATGCATTAGAAGCGATCCGTTTCTATGTCAGCTTTGCATGTTCATTTGCTTTTGCTGAACGTGAAGTGATGGAAGGCAATGCGAAAATTATAAAGCTAATTGCACGTGATGAAGCATTACACCTAACAGGTACTCAACATATGTTGAACTTGTTGCGTAATGGCCATGACGATCCACAAATGGCAATCATTGCAGCAGAATGTGAAGAAGAATGTTTTAGCATCTTTAAAGCCGCAGCTGAGCAAGAAAAAGAGTGGGCTGAATACCTGTTCAAAGATGGCTCTATGATTGGCCTAAACAAAGAGATTTTGTGTCAATACGTTGAGTACATCACAAATCTACGTATGGCAGCAGTTGGTTTACGCTCTGCTTATGATGGTGCCAACCAAAATCCAATTCCATGGATCAACTCTTGGTTATCGTCAGATAACGTACAAGTTGCACCTCAAGAAGCCGAAATCAGCTCCTATCTTGTTGGTCAAATCGACAATGATATTAGCGCTGATGATCTTGGTGACTTTGAGTTGTGAGTCAACTAACCATTACGGTTAACGGTATTAAGGTTTGTGGTAATCGCCACGAACCTTTATTAACCCAGTTAGAAAAAGCCGGTATTAAACCTGAATATCAATGTCGCAATGGCATGTGTGGCGCTTGTCGTTGCAAACTCGTTTCAGGCACAGTAACTCAACCAGAAACATTGGCTTTTGTTGGCCCAAATGAAGTTTTAAGTTGTTGTTCAATACCACAACAAAATATTGAAATTAATTTTGATTACCAATTAAATACTCAACAACCTTTTAAAACTAAAATAGCCCTTTAACGTTATCTGATTATTTAGATCAAGATGAACAATAAAGAGCTATTTTTTATTGTTTGTAAGTGGTGTAACTAACTACTTCACACACATTACATGATAAACACCATCTTCAACTTCAGTCCCTTCCGTTTCAT
Organism: Photobacterium piscicola; assembly: GCF_900166965.1. Taxonomy (GTDB): domain Bacteria; phylum Pseudomonadota; class Gammaproteobacteria; order Enterobacterales; family Vibrionaceae; genus Photobacterium; species Photobacterium piscicola. The sequence continues at coordinate 199,499 of NZ_FUZI01000002.1, forward strand.
GTTCAAAGCCTGGGAATTCTTTATCCCAAATTTCTAAACTGTGCAAATAACCGATTTGAGGGCTATTGGCATCACCAAAGTTCTCACCAGACATTAGCATCGGAATACCCGGTGGATACGGAATAACAGCATTTGCAGCAATACGCCCTTGCAGTTTATTGGATGGCACCATTTCTACATTATCATCCACAATAGCTTCAAATGCAGCACGAGGAGTAATATCCGCTTTGGGTAACGTCGAATAAGCCGCATTCAACATTTCTGATGGGGTATGGGTTTTTAAATAAGTAAACATTTTGTCACCCAAATCTTTCAGCCCTAAATCACCATACACTTTCGGATGACTCGCAGCCAAATCAGGTAACACTGATTTTAATGGGGTATTGTTGTCATAATGGGTTTTAAAACTCAGCAAGGTATTAACTAAAGTCGCCCACTTACCTTTGGTTATCCCCATTGAGAATAAGAACATCACTTGAAAATCCGTGGTACGGGTTGGCACAATACCAAAACGGGTTAAATATTGGGTCACTAACGCGGCGGGAACACCAGTATCAAGTAACTTGCCATCATCCCCCATTCCTGGCGCTAAGATACTGACCTTAATCGGATCGAGCATGCACCAATCTTTAGGAATATCGTCAAAACCATGCCACTTATCACCCGGTTTCATGATCCAAAAATCTTGTGTTGTTGCTAATAATTCTGCAGGAGCATCCTCAAAACCATATTCAATCCCAGTATCAGGATCAATAATAGATTCTGCATTCCATGGTTTAAAGAACCAATCACCATCAGCGACAAACTCACGGTGTAAACGTCCCATTGCCTGACGATAATCTACCGCTTCTTTGATAACTTCATTGGTTAATGATTCACCACGGTTACCCGCCATTTGTGACACTGCAATATCATTTGAAACACTAATAGCATATAGTGGCGATGTAGTTGCATGCATCATGTATGACTGATTAAAGCGTTCAAAATTAATATGATCTTTACCATAGCGTACATGAATCCATGATGCTTGAGAAAGCGCATTTAATAATTTATGGGTTGAATGAGTGGCAAAAACCGTTGGCCCGTCATCTGGCATTTCTTGAGGCTCACCTCGCATAGCAAAATGATCGGTATAAATAGGGTTGAAACGTGCATAGCCATACCATGCTTCATCAAAGTGAATACGGTTACTACTCTCACTTAAAATATCTTGTGCACGCTTTGCGTTGTAACATAAACCATCATAAGTACAATTTGTAACAACAGCATATGTGGCCATTCCACCCGCAAGATCTTTTGTTAGTTCGCTACTTTGTGCCGATTTTTTTAACCCTTCAGGTGACATTTGATCGGGATAAATCGGACCAATAATGCCGTAGCGATTTCGGGTTGGCACCATATAAACAGGCAATGCCCCGGTTAACATCAACCCCTGTTCAATCGATTTATGGCAATTTCGATCACAAATTGCGAGCGTATTTTCGCGCATACAAATCTGCATGATAGTGCGATTAGCACCTGAAGTACCCGTTACCAAGGAATAAGATTTATCAGCACCAAAGACTTTGGCGGCATAGTCTTCACTTTCACCAAAAGCCCCCGTATGATCAAGTAATGATCCTAAAGAACCTCGCTCAATCCCCATATCTGAACGGAACAGCCCTTCACCATAATAATTATAAAACCGCTGACCTTCTGGTGTTTTAAGAAAACCGACACCGCCCTGATGACCGGGAGCTGCCCATGAATATTCATGAACACTGTCATATTTCATCATGGCATTTGCCAATGGTGGTAATAGCTGATCACGGTAACGTTGCATCGCTGCAATCGCACGCCCAGCCATAAAATCAGAGGTATCTTCTAAAATCCATGCAAACTCACTCACTAATGACATCAAGTGACGATCAACGGTTAAGGTCATTTTCTTACGTTCCGCGAGTAAGAAAACAGGGACTCCTTGTTGGCGTTGGTTTAATTTTTCAATCAAAGAAAAGAACATATCATTCTCTTCTTGTTGCTGCCCCGTCATGCTCGATGTCAACATAAAGCAATCAATGGCCATATTAACGTTTAGCATCGAATAACAATCATCGTAAGTAGATGCTTTGGCAACAATAATCGATTCATCTTCAAATTGTTCAACTAATCGATCGATAGCATTTGCAACCACACCTGTAGCTTGAGAGTTATCAAAAATTAGCACTCTCATATGCTTACCATAATTCAACATATACAATCCTTTAATATCAGAATAATAATTAAAATTTCGTTAATACTATAAAATTCACGATGACACTTTATTATTTAACGCTTCTCGACTAGCAATAAACCCATAGAAGAAATAACCAATTAAAGTGATGATAGCGCCATAAAATACCGCTTCCTCACCAGTAGAATAAGCACCATATATACTATAGAGCACTGCTACCGACCCAATAATAATACCGTTCTTATATTCTTTTTGATCAACATTACTTTGTCTCATAATTATTCCGAGCGCTGTTAATGCTAATACATAAGGCACCATATTTATAAATACGGCTAAATTCACTAATACGTTAAATTGCTTTAATAGTGTTGGTGAAATAGTCATAACGGCAAGTAACAATTCAAAGGCTAGCATAATCATCATGCCTTTAAATGGTGCGTCATACTTATTTACATCACCAAAGATTTTAGGGAATAAACGCATATCTGCGGCAACTTTCGATACTTGAGCATTAGTAAATTGCCAACCTAGTAGCGATCCTACACAAGCCATAATCGCCATAGCCGTAATAATTTCACCAACCAATGGACTAAACATTTGAGCAAAAACAAGTCCAAAAGGAGAGTCCGATTTTGCTAAAATCTCATTAGGAATAATTCCTTGAATAACTGTTGTAGAAGCAATATAAGTCGCCGCTGAAAACACCGTGGCCAACATACATGCAAGAGGAACATTACGTTTGGGGTTTTCTACTGTACCTGAGTTAGCACCTGCGGATTCAATACCTAAAAAAGCCCACAACGTCAGTGCCATACCTGAATATATCGCACTACCAACCGAGATATCATGCGGGTTCCAAGCTTCTTCAAAAACTTTTGCATCAAACCAAAACCAACCAATAATTGATAATCCCAGTACCGGAATGATAATACCCCACACTGTAATTGTAGATATTTGCCCGGTGATCTTAGCGCCTTTCACATTGGCAAACATAGTAATAATTAAAATGGAAATCACACCGACAAAAGTATGAATCGGAGTTTCTTTTAACCACGGAATAAAGTATTCCAAGTAACCAACACACGACACTGCAATAGCGACAGCACTAATAACAAGACACACATAGTAAGTATAAGAGGCAATAAAAAAACTGGATTTACCATGCGCTTTTTCAGCATAAGCAGACATACCGCCATCGTCAGTACAATACATACCACATTTAGCAAATGCATAGGCAATGGCTAAAGCTCCAATGGCTGTAACAACCCAAGCAAGTAGTGCGATCCCTCCTGTGGCAGCTAAACTGGAGGGCAATAATATTATCCCCGATCCCATCATATTAACGGTAACTATGGTCGTTAATCCCATTAGTCCCATTTTGTTACTATTTGAACTCATAGTGTAAACTACCTTATAGCTTAATTAATTATATTTAAAACCATATTATTAAAATGGTATTATCCATCACTGTGTTATATCGAAATAAGTATAATTTAAAAAATCAAGGTAGGTTTTTTTGTTAATGATATATTCTTATATTTTGACAAATATATAATTAAATAATATTTTTTTTGCGCATTTGAATTTTTTGAACTAGGTTAATTTGTTAATTGTTTAATAATCAACAATTAATACCCACAAAAAAAAAGCGTATAAAGGTAAATTTCCTTTATACGCCATAGTATATTTTTATTAAGTTTTTATTTTATTTTAAATGTCGCAATAATATCAGCGTTATTATTTTTAATACTTAATATATTATTATTAATGCTGTAGCTAGCAAATTCAGGTAACGCAGCTAAGAATGCTTGCTCTAACTCCATTCCTTCCATACACATTTTACGCGTTGACGCAGCTTGACCTACTGTTAGCGTTGTTGCTGTTTGTGCTTCTAATGCACCATGGAAATTATTACAGCCAGAAAAACCACTAACGCTATTTGTTGTAGCATCAAACTGAATAAAGGCATTATTACCACCAGCACCAGGCTGTACCGTTTGACCAGATAATGTCACTAGTTGCCATTGTGGACCAGCAAGTGTTGGTTGATTAGCTTGCGGAGCAGCATTCTGTGGGGGAGCTACACGATCTAATTTAACTTCTAATGGTTGTTTTGCATCAGTTGCAAACGGATCCATAGCCGACGTTGAAGTCATGATTAATTTATCATCAACTTTTACTGTGGCACGTACATTATAACGGTGATTCGCTTGTATTTTATTTGCGTCATAATTTAACGTAACGGGATAAGGTGGCGCACCTGCAATATCCATTGATTCAGTACTCAATGTTACTGATGGTGCATCTGCAAGAGACACATCTTCAAGAGCAACATTCAGCACCGCACCTGGTGGTAACATACGGCGATCTAAATAGATAACACTGACTTCTAATGGTTTCATATCGGCTTTTTCTGCTTTAACAACAGCTGTAGGTTGCTGAGGGGCCTTTACCGTTGCTTCATTATCATTACATGCTTGAAGCATCAGTGCTGATAATATTACTGATGTTGCTAATACTACTTTTTTTAGTTTGAAAGCCATTATTTTTCCTTAAATTTACATATGCTTATTTGAAGAAATTACGTTGCTTATTTTTGAGTGACTCATCATCAATATAAGCTTATTTTTAATTGTACAAGCGATGATTAGCCACTAAGTTGATTGAATGTTAGCACTTATCTTTGCAATAATACAGCATTCAAAATAACAAAAAAGCATACATAGTCGCAGTAATTATAAAATAACCATGCTATAGATGCTCACTTGCAACACGATCTAGTGACTCATAACACCCAAATATTTCTTTGCCTTGTAAATAGCGGCGCAACATATCAAACATAACCGTTGAGATGATCCAACGTCGATTATAATTACTATATTGACGCTTAAATATTAGCTGCTGACACCAACAACCATCAGGCGTTGTAAGGCCTAACATAAACCCACCTTCCGTTGATGATGGTCCTGTTGTTAATGTATATGTTGCAGGTGCATGCAAATGTAATCGTTGACCTCGTAATGCTATCAATGTTGAGAATTCAGCAGCACACGCATTATCGTCAATATCATCAGCCATCACTTCACTCACCGCTAATCGAGCACTCAATGAAGGTACATCTTGAAGCCAATTAATTGCAAATCCACCTGAGCTTTGTTCTGATAATGCTAACGTTGCATCATCAGCTAATAAGTCAGCAATGGCGTTCAGTAAACCCTCGCCTTCACCTACAACATTATCACCAAGCAGTTCAGCCATTTGTGCCAACAATATCGGCACCTGAGTGTCATTTTGTGGTGCAAATAATTTTATTTCGATAAAAGGTAATGATGAGCGATAACCTAAGCTGCATGTTTCAGGCAACGTTAACGCTTGAAACAAATCACTAATACCCGATTCAGATAGGCCATAAGTGTACAGACGATGACAAACTTTACTATCTGACACAGTAAACATAGTTTTCAAACGCGGCAAAATTTGTTCACTCACCATAATCTTAAATTCACTCGGTACACCCGGAGTGAAAAATAACCATGCACGATTTAACTGCATCATAAACCCACATGCAGTACCAACAGGATTATCAATTAGCTCAGCACCTTCAGGTAACATCGCTTGTTTAAGATTAGCAGCAGGCATAACACGTCCTACTTGTTGATATTTGGCTGTCATTTCAGCCACCCAAGCATTTGATTGTTCCAAACCAACATTGGCAGCCATTGCCGCAGACGCTGCTGTAAGATCATCTGATGTTGGCCCTAAACCACCATTCACAATCACAATATCAGCACTAAGGCTGCACATTTCTATTTCTTTGGCTAATGCTTCATAGTTATCACCCACAGTAACTCGGCGTGTCATCGCAAAGCCTTGTTCAAAAAACTGTGCCGATAACCATGCCGCATTAGTATCGGTAATATCGCCATACAATACTTCTTCACCTGTACTGATCATCACTACACTGAGCATGGTTATTATGTCCTATAAAAGATTATGAATTAATTACAGTTTATGCTGAACATCACGCCATGGACAGAATATTATGCATCATCATTATTATTGATTTATTTTTCACATCACCAAACTAAGTGTAAACAAATATTGACACAATAAAGATAAGTTGACAGTCATAATCTCTATCGTTAATGTAGCACTTAGCAGCAAATTACCGTTAATTTACGATTATATTCAGCTTAGAGAGAGTAAACGTGCGAATTACCCATCCTAATACAGCCTATCGATAGCCACAGTGGCTAAATCTAGGTGTAAACATTTTATAACACTTCATCTCGATTATGCCATTGTGGCCTGCTTTATATATAGGGAGCGACCACAGGTGTATTTATACCCCCTCCCAAGTTAAATTTTTATCCTTCAGGGAGCGACATAATCATGTCTTTAAATAAAACATTCGGCAGTATGCTGATTATTGCAGGCACCACGATAGGTGCAGGTATGTTAGCCCTTCCTCTGGCATCTGCTGGGTTAGGATTTACCACCGCCACTATGATTATGGTGGGTATTTGGGCATTAATGACCTACACCGCATTATTAATGCTAGAAGTCCATCAACATGCAGATCCTTCTGCAACTTTAAATACGCTCGCTTACGAATTATTGGGTCGTAAAGGGCAAACCATCGCAACATTAGCAATGTTTTTCTTATTCTACGCATTATGTGCCGCTTACATTGCTGGTGGTGGTAGCCAATTAAGTGAAAAATTATCAAGCTGGTCAGGCACGACAATTGCTCCTCAAATTGGTGCCGTTATTTTCACGATTGCGATTGCCAGTGTAGTATCAATCGGAACACACAGTGTTGATATGGTTAACCGTGTTCTATTTACAGCAAAAGTCATTGCTCTTGCAGTCATGTTGGGGTTATTACTGCCCTACGTTCAAGGACAGCATCTGGTTGAGATGCCAGTAGAAAAAGGATTAATTCTGTCAGCCTTGCCTGTTATTTTCACTTCTTTTGGCTTTCACGGTAGCATTCCTTCAATTGTTCGTTACATTGGCATTGATATCAAAGCATTGAAGAAAATCATGATCTTTGGATCTGCATTGCCACTCACCGTATATATCTTATGGCAGTTAGCCAGCCAAGGCATTATGGGGCAACCACAATTAATGGCGAATAGTACGCTTGGTGCATTTATTGGTAGCTTAAGTGAATTACTTCATAATCCAATGGTGGGACAATCAGTTTCTATCTTTGCAGACCTTGCTCTAGCAACATCTTTTCTTGGTGTAAGTTTAGGTTTGTTTGATTTTTTAGCTGACACACTTAATCGTGGTAATCATCTTTCAGGCCGTGGGCAAACCGCTTTAATCACATTTTTGCCTCCACTAGCTTTTGCTGTGTTCTACCCTCAAGGGTTTATTATGGCATTAGGTTATGCTGCTATTTCCCTCGTGATTTTGGCTATCTTTTTACCTGTAGCGATGGTTCGTGCACAACGAAAAGCACAACATGCAACAAATACTGTATCAGGCTATATTGTTAAAGGTGGTTCATTTTCTTTGGGGATAATAACCATTATCGGTATTATTATTATTACCGCTCAGTTATTGCAAATGGTTGGAGTAATACCAGCTGTTGGTTAATTATATTACTTGATTATTACTATTTTAACAGTAATCGTCAGATAGGCTCCTATACTTTAATATATTGAAGTATAGGAGCAACGTCATATTTAAAAATATAATCTAATTTCAGGAAGGCCTATCTATCTGCAAATTTATACGAGCGAAAAAATGATATAAATAACGTTTATTTAATCTACGTAAGAAATGGGAAAACGCTCCATCTATATGAAGCTACATTTCATTGAGTAGATACAATGGCTGTTAAAAGCTCGATAAAAGAGACATATCACGCGATTAGAGAACAACATATTCCTCTTCACCTTGATCAGTTCTGTTTAAGATTTAATTATCGGCGCCAAGTTAACGATATATTCAATTCACTGATTAAATGCGGTACACAATCACCACCAATACCAAAGAAGTTATTAACATTGACTGAGTCACAATGATAATCAAGTAAGACTAAACATTATTTATATTTAACAACGCGACCATTATCAGTGAGTCCATTCGTTATAAATACTTTACCTTGATTTGAGATCAATACAGCTTCAATATCAGCCTGATGATTAAGGTAAAAGAGAGCATCATCTATAGAGGGTAAAAAGCCTGCGGTACTCCATATTTCACCATCAACAGACAGCTTTGAAATAATCGTCACACTCGCGATATTGCTTGAGATAGGCCTCCCTGTTTGTCCATCAAGAAGGTGATGGTATCGCTGACCATTGTATTCAAAATATCGTTCATTAATGCCAGACGTTACCATTGAGTAATCTCGTAAAGGTACAACTCGACAGATATCACCACGCGAAGTAGCCAGCGGGTTTTGAATACCAACATTCCATGTTTGAGAGATATTCTCAGGCGAATAACCAATGGTCAGTACATTACCACCAAGATTAATAAAGCCGTGCTCGACCCCGTTAGCAGTAAGAAAATCTTTTATCCGATCAGCAAAATACCCCTTGGCGATAGCACCTAAATCTATCTGCATACCAGCTTGAGAAAGGTATACCGACTGATAGTCATCATCTAGGATAATTTTCGATGGATCAACAAGTTGTAATTTTTCCGCAAGCTCCGCATCAGTGGGAAACTTGGCATCTTTAAAACCGATATGCCATGCTTTTACCAGTGGTCCAATCGCCACATTAAACGGATTTAGAGGATCGACACTGATCGATTTTGATTTCTTAATCAGCGCATAAAGATCCGGCTTTACACGGACAGGTCGAATGCCTGCGTGGTTGTTGACGCGCATAAGTTCAGATTGCGCCTGATTAACCGTAAAACGTTGAGTAAACTCTTGAAGTTGCAGATAACATTCTTTGATCAACCCTTCACCACGTTCATTATGAATCACAAGATCAATAAAGGTTCCCATCATAGTAAAACGCGTTTTATAACAGTGCATTAAGTCTATACTCGTTAAATAGTAAAAAGGGAAGCACATGCTTCCCTTTTGTCTCATTAAACGCGGTTAGATACGCTATCACCGGCTATACGGCCATACGTGAAGATATCTATCAACGCATTACCACCTAAACGGTTACCAGCATGAATACCACCTGTTACTTCACCCGCGGCATATAGCCCAGAAATTGGTGCCCCTGTTTTATCCAATACACACGCTTTAGTATTGATCTTTAAGCCACCCATCGTATGGTGAACCGATGGCTTACGTGGCGTTGCATAGAACGGTGCTTTTTCCACTTTTAAGCCAAGTGCACCTTTGTGGAATTCAGGATCACGCCCTTCATCAACGTAGCTGTTATAACGGCGAATTGTTTCTATTAACGCTTCCGTCGGCACATTAATTTTCTGAGCTAATTCTTCAATTGAATCCGCTTTAATAATAATACCTTCTTCGATCTCACGCTCAATGGTTTCATCTGTGGTGTTAGCCGCCGTTTTACGGATAGCTTCATCGGCAATCATGTAAACCACACCGCCATTATCGAAGAACGAGCGAGAAAGCACGTCTCGACTTTCACATTCATCGACAAAGCGCTTGCCTTGATTGTTAACAAAAACAAAGTTTTCAGGTGGAACAATAAGACCTGTTAATAACGCACCAGATTTAGGATCACCAATAGGCATTAACTGAACATATTCCATACCCACTAAATCGGCACCTACTTTTTCACCGATTTCAATACCATCACCAATAAGTGCTGGTGAGTTGGTTGTTTTAATATCATCAGCAATCTCGTTCCAGTAGTTATTGTATTTTTGCAGCATTTTCGTATTTGCACCAAAACCACCAGAAGCCAGTACAACACCACAATTAGTGGTCAATACATATTTTGTACCGTCTGAATGAGTTGCTTTAATACCAACTACTTTTCCATCATCAACAATCAATTCTTCAGCTCGCGCATCCGTAATGATATGTCCACCTTGGGCAATCACTTGCTTTTGAAGTTTTTCGACAAACTCAACACCTTTAGGACGATTCGGTTTGTGCGCACGGCGCCATAAAGCACCAACAGCGATATCCACCATGCCACGGTTAAAGTCGATACCTTTTTCAGTTAACCAATCAATCGATTCCATCGCACGACTTGTTAACGTCTGTACCAAATCGTATTGACCGTGAATTAACTCACCATTAAGATTAGTGCGTTTACCACCTAGGTATGTCTGAATTAGGTGCAGTTCAACTGAATCAAACAGGTAATTTTTCCCACTTTCAGTATCAAGGAAATAATTTGCCAATTGATCTTTCAGTGTACGGAAATCGGCAAGATATTCTTCTGCAATATCTGACTCAGGTGTAGCGACAATCGCTTTAAGGTAATCCACTTCACCAGCAATCGCAGGGAAATCTTTTACCCACTTAGGCTCTGCTGCATTCACCCAACCGCCTGTACGTACAGTGTTACCACCAACAGCAGGGAATTTTTCAAGCAGAATAACAGATTTGCCATTATCTAAAGCGGTAAGCGCTGCACTTAAACCTGCGCCACCGCCACCAACAACAACAACATCGACAGTTTTTTCGATAACTTCTGTTGACCATTCAACCGCTTCACGTGCTTTACAACGAAGCGCTTCAGAGTTACCACCCGCTAAATCAACAGCATCAGATACACCGTCAATAACCGCTTGGCTACTCACTGTCGCACCAGAAATTACATCAATATTGAGAGTTTGGCCTTCCATAATCTGTTGCGGAATACGCTCAAACGCAGGGTTAGCAATACCGTCTGACTCTTTTGAAGAATCAACGATAATATCGAGGATCTTGTCGTCTGAGAACGTCACTGTTACCGGTAGTTTGCCATTGTGCCCGTAGCCATAAGCGATGTACTCACCAGGCTCAAAGCTGATCTCAACGTTTTGTAATTCTTTAATACGCTGATGCTTTAATGCCTCAGCCTTACTATCAACAATCATGTAGTCCATGATTTCCCAAAGTGGTGTTGGGATCTTTAGTTGATATTGTTGCTCAATATCAGCGAATTCGGCACATTCTTCACCATTGATCGCTTTTGTCGCCCATGTTGGCTCAACAAGGAAACCTTTACCCACACTCACCATGTCGTAGCCTTGCGCTAACGCTTGATTAGCATCAGAACGCTGAGCGATACCACCAACACCTATTACAGGGATTTTGGCAACATTTTCAGACTCAAGCGCATGGTATTTACGAATAAGTAGTTCTTTATCTTCAGGGGTTACAATCGAATTGCGAGCATAATTCCCCATAGAAAAATGAAAATAATCAAGACCACTCATCGCCAACTTATCAAGCAAGTACATGGTATCTTCGAAACGAATACCAGGCTCTTCGATTTCTTCAGGAGAAAAACGGTAACCAATAATAAAATCATCGCGTTGATGATCAGCGACAACTTTTTTCGCTCCATTTAAAACAGCAAGAGGAAATGCAGTACGCTTTTCAATATCACCGCCCCATTTATCATTTCGACGGTTTGAGTGCGGAGAGAAGAACTGTTGAATAATGTATGTATTAGCGCCATGGATCTCAACCCCATCAAAACCCGCAACGATTGCACGATTAACAGCATTAGAAAAAGCGTCAATCATAAAGCCAATTTGCTCTTTCGTCATCTCAAGTGGTGTTTCTGCATTATCACGAAGCGCAGCAATAGGGCTTGCAGAAATAGGTTGATGACCACCATTGTATTCGCCGTTTGCCATACGACCAGCATGATAGATCTGAAGAATGGCCTTTGAGCCTTTCTCTTTAATTGCTGATGCTAACTTCTTAAGCCCAGCGATCTTACTATCGGTATTGATGCCCAATGCACCGGGAAATGCTCTTCCGTAATTTTCGACAAACGCACTTTCAACAATAACTGCACCAGCATCGCCTGAGCGAGCAGCATAATAGTTGATCATTTCTTGCGTAACACCGCCATCAAAAAAAGCAGATTGAATGGTCATAGGTGCCATAACAATGCGATTTTTAAGTTTTGCTTGTGATAAGCCTAATTGAATTTCATCTGTTAAATTATTCACTGATTCATATTCCAATATAATTTAATACTTATATAAAAAATCACTAAATATACAAATAGCTTTAAGTGATTTTTGAAATAAGAACTGAAGCAATTAAGTAATAATGAATAAAATTACTACAGGGATAGCTTATAGTAAAATGATACATCTGCATTTAATTCATGCACAATATTCATAAACCCATTAATATCTACCATTCTAAATTAACATTAAAAATCAAATAAAAACAAGGCAACACAAGCCGGCTATTAGCATTATTTAATAGCCATAATTAAATAATCTTCCATGTATTAACAGCTTGTAATATATAATTAAAACAACATCTAATAACATAATCCAAGTTCATAAAAGCATCTCTATGCTCGAATTTATGCAAATATACATAATTAAAAAACAATGTAGAGAACATCATTTAATCTGTATTAAAATAATAACATTCTCTATTAATATGAAGCCACATTTCATGGATATATATTATAATTAGTCATATTAAAAATTCGATAAAAGGGACATATCACGCAATTAGAGAAAAACATATCCTCGTTATCTTGGTGAATTCTGTTTTAGATTTAATAATCAGTACCTAGTTGAAGACATCTTCATACACTGATTAAATATCGTGCAAAATCAACACTGATACCAGAGAAATCATTAACCTTGGCTAAATATCAATAGTAATCATCGGTTATATTAATAAATACAGTATTTATATATCAAAACATGGACTAATATCACGTAGTTATCATAATATCATGTTTAATTTTTCCATTTCAGCTACTATTTTAAAACTAACACCTTAATAAAAAGAAAGAAGTTGGAGATGGATCCATTCTCACCGCTCTATTATCTCCAAAACCCAATCTGGGTATTTGATGTTGATAATAAAAAAATTCTATGGGCAAATGATAAATCATTACGTTTATGGGAAGCGACATCTATTGAAGAACTTTTAAATCGTGATTTAGGTCAAGATATGTCTGCAGCCGCCGCTGCAACATTATTAGAATACCAACAAACATTTAAATTAAATAAAACAATTAAAACATGGTGGCGATTCAATCCTAAACAAATAACTAAAAATATGTTGTGCTTATTTTCAGGTATTCCACTAACTGATGGCCGCATGGCTATGCTTGTAGAAGTGATTGCTGATGAATCCTCTCTACGTCGAGATTTGGCCTTTTCTGATTGTTCAAACTTAGCTCTTTTGTTTAATGGAGATGGCACTTTCATTAGTTCAAACGCTGCATTTTCAAGTTGTTACGGTGAAAATTTAGTTGATCTTTCAGAGTTCATTGGTGATATTGCCATTGCACAACAATGGCTAGAAAATGCTAAAAAAAATAACAGTTTTAAGTGCAATCGATTATGTTGGACAGGTCAACGCCACAATTGGTTTGATATTGAAGCAAAATGGTTAAACGATAATTCACAATTATTATTACAACTAGTGAATGTCACCAAAGATAAAGAAAAACTGAATAAAGAAAAATATAATGCTGAGCATGATTTTCTAACAGGATTAATGAACCGACGTGGTATTTCTGCTGCATTAAAAGCTAGTCATCACCATCGTTCCCATTATAGTTTATTATTTCTTGATCTTGATGGTTTTAAACTTGTTAATGATTCTTATGGCCATGCTGCAGGCGATAAATTACTTCGAGCAGTCGCTATCCGTCTATTAAACGTCGTGAAAGATAAAGGTCTTGTCGCTCGTTTTGGTGGTGATGAATTTATAATTCAAATAGAGAAGCGTAATTATACCACCATCGAAAACTTTACCGATCAAATAATAAAAACATTAAGTCGCCCTTTCCATATTAAAGATATTGGTGAACTCTCTATCAGCTGCAGTATTGGTACTGCAAATTATCCCGATGACGCTAATAATTTTGATACGCTTATCACTCAAGCAGATATGGCAATGCACCGGGCAAAACAAAGAGGCCGTAATTGCTATTATCCTTTTTTACAAGAAATGGCCGATGCGCTATATCGTAAAATGACCTTACGTCATCATTTATCTCAAGCTCTCGAAAACCATGATTTTGAACTATATTATCAGCCAATTATTGATTTAAATAGCCAACAATTAAAAGGATTTGAAGCATTAATCCGTTGGCATGATGAATTACTCGGTCAAGTTTCACCAGCAGAATTTATTCCATTAGCTGAAGAAACGGGCCAAATAGTACCGTTAGGGCTGTGGATATTACACAGTGCCTGTCAACAACTAGCCTATTGGACCCAACGGTATGCTCAGCCATTTATTATTAGCATTAACCTCTCACGTGCACAATTACAGCCAAATATTGCCCAGACAATTGAACAAATCATTCGTCAATATAATGTCAATCCATCTCAGCTTGCTTTAGAGATTACTGAATCTACCATGCTACAAGATTATTGTGAAACCAAGCCCTGCTTAGATGCATTAGCTGCAATGGGAATTGAACTCTATTTAGATGATTTTGGTACAGGCTATTCTTCTTTATCACAATTACATGAGTTACCAATTAGTACGGTGAAGCTTGATCAAAGTTTTATCCAGGGCGAACACTCCAGCAATAAAGTAATCATTGAAGCAACCAAAGCTATTTGTGACAAACTCAATTTAAAAATAGTGGCAGAGGGGGTAGAAACGCAGGCACAGCTTAATTATATCAACCAATGTGGTTTTGATTATTGTCAGGGATATTTCTTTAGCAGACCTCTGCCAGTTTATGAACTTGAAGAAAAGTATTTTCACACCCCTGAAATGAGCATGGCCGCACAATCATAGTAATATACTATTCCCTATCATTAATTTGATAGGGAACCTACTGTGTCGTCTAGGCGATATCCCGTCGCTCAGCATGAATTAATAAATTACGTGGCGTTATTGGTTTATCACAAAAAGTACCAAGCACAACCTCATAACCCTGCTCTTCAAGAAAACAAACGCGATCAAGTGCTAGCCAAATTTCAAGTGGTCGTCGAAATAATTGTCGAACTAATTCCATTCGTTCAATAATAGCAAATCGTTTTTCACCTTGGCGCTGCCACTTATCAAAATTAATATTCTCAGGTAACTGTACACCTCTTCTTGCGGCAGCCCACACACAAAAGGCTTCAAACCCTTGGTTAAGCAATGCTTTTTGTACATTTGGTACAGAAAGGTATGTCTCAGTTTGGCTAACTTCTCGCTGTAATAAATCAAATCCTAATCGAAAGCTCACTTCCACAAAGCGCAGTTGCTTAACTCGATTACCTGCTGTAACGGTTTCTTGCAAAGGAAGTCGTAAATCATGCTTAGATAGAACCAAGGAACTTGTTTTCGCAATCGTAGACATTGGTTGATAATGTGATTGACGAATGAGGTGATAACAGCACGGTGAAATACTCACTGCTGCCCCTTTATTAGCAGCGACCCGTTGCAGTAATGATACATGCAAATCACCACAAGCATGTAATGCAACTGCATGTTGGCGAGTCGTGATTGCGTTATCACTCTCACGACTAAATGCATCTGCATGAATAAAATTAATCGCTAACCCCAATTGCTTTGCCGCTTTTTCGCCATCAATGCATAATTGTGATTGCCATTCAAGGCTCGTCACTGGCTGTTGGTGCGATGCTGCCAATACACGTCCTAGATACCCCTTACCCGCACACCACTCTAACCATGGCAATCCTAAAGGTGGTAACACCTCATTGAAGGCGATAATTTGCTGCCACTTACGACCAGGAATACCACTATCAAACCCTTGTGGTACTGATCTGTCAGTACGCGTTAAAGGTTGGATTTTACTAACAAGTTGAGTTAATGCTTCTGCATCATCAATCCAGGGCATTAGAGCTGTTGTTAAGGCATTGATATCATAACTTAATACCTGTAACTGGTTGTCATCTAAAGCTGTTAACCATTGGCAAAATGGCAAATTTTGATGCCAAACAAAGCCACGTTCAACAAAAGGCATAAACTGCCAAAATTGCCTGTTTTTTACCAATAAAGCATCGAGATGACGAAAAAGCTCAACGTAGTTAGACATAAACAACCATTAACCGACCTAAAATTGGGGGCTAGTGTATATCAAGCTTACGTTTGACACATTAACCAAATAAAAAAACCGCTATCACTAGCGGTTTCAATGATGTTAATAACAACTCAGACGTTATCTAACCGGTAATTCCATTGAAGCAAACATATCATTTATTTCTGCAGCATTTTTTAATGCGATAGCCTGATCAACAACATTACGAGTAAGATGAGGTGCAAAACGTTCCATAAAATCATACATATAAGTACGTAAGAATGTCCCTTTTTTGAAACCTATCATCGTCGTACTTGAATCAAAAATATGACTCGCATCCAGAGCAACTAAATCATCATCAGCGTTAGGGTCCATTGCCATACTTGCAATAACACCGACACCTAGGCCTAAACGAACATAGGTTTTAATCACATCAGCATCTGTTGCCGTAAATACAATTCTTGGTGTTAGACCTGAACGGTTAAATGCACTATCAAGTTCAGAACGGCCAGTAAAGCCAAACACATAAGTCACTAATGAATAAGCAGCTAAATCGTGAATAGTAATAGTAGGTTTAGTCGCAAGAGGATGATCTTTACGTACCACAATTGAGCGATTCCAATAATAACAAGGCAGCATAATCATATCTTGATATAAATGTAGCGCTTCTGTTGCTATAGCGAAATCAGAATTTCCTTTACCCACAGCATCTGCAATTTGACTTGGCGTTCCTTGATGCATGTGTAATGAAACTTTAGGAAATCTCGTTGTAAAACCTTGAATCACATCAGGCAATGCATAGCGTGCTTGAGTATGTGTCGTCGCAATATTTAGCGTTCCCATTTCCGGATGAGTATGCTCACTCGCAACCGCTTTAATACTTTCAACACGAGATAAAATATCACGTGAAATGCGTACGATATCTTCGCCAGCTGATGTTACTTTCGTTAAATGTTTACCACTACGTTCAAAAATCTGAATACCTAATTCATCTTCCAATAAACGTACTTGCTTACTAATACCCGGTTGAGACGTATATAAACTCTCTGCGGTAGATGAAACATTGAGGTTATGATTTACGACCTCAACAATATAACGTAATTGTTGTAATTTCATGGTCTCGCCCAATCAATAATCCGTTACCTTTCATACTTAGTCCTAAAATCTTCAACTGATTTTCATCTCAAAGCATGATCGTGCAACCATGTAATAAATATTTTATATATTGAATTAACGTTGTTTCATAGTATTTATTTACTTTACACCATAAAAATACTATTTCATCATCAAATAAGCATGAAGCAATGTTAAAACTTTATATTCCAAGTCTTTTTTATTGCCGGAAAACAACACTCATTGTTACGTTGTAATGCTGCATGTTGAAGTAATTTCAGCATAAAAACAAAGCATTTAAATTAAAAAACCATATCTTTCTCTATCACGTTATTTAGTTAGCATTTTTTACTAACAAACTACCACCAAACAACGAGATAGTGTATCTTCCTAAGTAATACATCAACCATGGAAGATAGACACACTTTATGAGTATCCCTCTCGTTATTGGCTTAATCAGTCTTCTGCTAATTCTAGTTATTGGCTACAGCATTATCATTCAATACCGGCAACGGCTAGAAAATGCTAAACAGCAAGAATTGGCAAAGCAAGTCGCAATCATTGACGCCACAGAAGAACTCATTAGTAATGCGAGTCATTTACCTTATAGTAAAGAGCTCTTAGTTTGTCTCAATAAACGCATTCTTTATGCACTTGAAACTATTGCTGAAGTTGACACTAAAGATCGTTCATTGAAACAACGCATCCATCATGTAACCGAACAAATATCACATTTAGAAACACACTTTGATCAAACCAATGTTGTCCCTTTCCAAGTGCCTAATTCAGATCGCCAAGCCATTGGTATGTTACAGCTCGTAAAGCGTTTAAAGAGTGTAATTAAAGGAGAGCATGGTAAAGGTCGTATTGCCACTCAAGCCTATGTGCTTGAAAATACGCGCTTAGAAAACATGCAATTAAGAATTAATATTGAAAACGTCGTTAAGCGCGCTAATGATGCTCGCTTAAAACGTCAATTTGGTACAGCTAAACAATTACTAAAGAAAGGGATTGATGTTCTATCTTCTCGTAATGATGAGTATGCAACAAAAGCGCAGCAGAAACTTCAATACATGCTGAGTGAAATTGATAATAATATGAGTGTCAGTAGTGAACAAGAACGACAACAATTACTCGACAAAGATAATGATGAATTAGATGTGTTATTTCAGCCAAAACGGAAATGGTGATTTAATTCTCTTTGTCTTACACTAGCTCAACGATAAAGGTCGCCATCGCGGCCTTTTTTGCGCCTTCAATAACTATAAATAAAGACATGCCTTATGGATAACGATAACACTCAACAAATGGTTAATAAATTACTCAAGCCTATTAACCAATTTCTTCAATGTGAAACCCCGGATAGCTGGATCAATGAAGCTATTAAGCCAGAGAACCTGATCCCATTATTGGTTGATCACTGTAATTGTGAATTAAAAGCAAGTCAGACTGCGATGTTTATGGTGCGTAAATACGCGGTTGACAAACAGAGTGGTGAAGCACTAATGGCATGGGCAAAACCTTATGAAGATTTTGTTTACGGTGGAAATAACCGCTCAACAGCCCAGTTTCACAGTAAAAAAAATGGCCTACTCGCCCCACTAACACCGCGCAGTGATTTTTATCATGGCCAAGAATTAATCGATAAAATGGTACGATTAATTAAAGAAGAGTTTCATCATTTTGAGCAAGTGTTAGAGATCATGGATAAGCGTGGTATTCCTTATAGTAACCTTCATGCAGGACGTTATGCTAAAGGGTTAATGAAAGCCGTACGTACTCATGAGCCAGCAACCTTAATTGATAAACTGATTGTAGGTGCATACATAGAAGCACGCTCTTGTGAGCGATTTGCCAAACTTGCCCCTTATTTAGATTCCGAATTAAGGAAGTTTTATATCTCGTTATTGCGCTCAGAAGCGCGCCATTATCAAGATTACCTAACTCTGGCTGAAAAAATTGCAGGAACAAACATTGCCGATCGCATTCGAGTGATTGGTAATAAAGAAGCGGAATTAATTACCACTCCTGATGATACGTTTCGTTTTCATAGTGGTATTCCTATCACCGCTATAGCTTGTGTTTAAAATCATAAGATCACTAACACCTACAAAAAAACCGCCAAATTTGGCGGTTTTTTTTAATCACAGAATAACGAATTACTCTTCTTCTGCTGATTTTTCTTTTTTAGGCTTTTTACGCTTATCGGTAATTTCCCACTTACCGTCCACAAATAAACCCGTCCAGCCTGTTGGCTTACCGTCTACTTCTGAACGCACGTAATTCTCTTTAGTTTTACGTGAGAAGCGAATCACTGTTGGTAGACCATCAGGGTCAGCCACAGGCGCATCAGTTAAGTATAAGAACTTAGGTGATAGGCGTTCTTTAAAGCGTACAAGCTCTTCCACTAACGGTGCACGTGTTTCACGTGACTTAGGGAACGTACTCGCTGCCATGAACAAACCAGATGCACCATCACGTAAAACGAAGTACGCGTTGGTGTCTTGTGTACATGGAATTTCTGGCAAATGTACAGGATCTTCTTTTGGTGGCGCAACTTCGCCATTCTTTAGAATCTTACGGGTATTCTTACACTCTTCGTTAGTACACCCCATGTACTTACCAAAACGACCGTTCTTCAGTTCCATATCAGAACCACACTTGTCGCATTCAATCAGCGGGCCTTCATAGCCTTTAAGCTTGAACTCACCTTTTTCAACAATGTAACCATCACAGCTTGGGTTATTACCACAAACGTGCAGCTTACGATCTTGATCAATAAGGTAAGCATCCATTGCCGTGTTACAAATAGGACAACGTTTTTTAGCGCGTAATGCAGCTGTTTCAACGTCTTCCTCTAGAACATTAACAATGCCTTCTTCACTGCCTAAGTTGATCGTTGTTTTACAACGCTCTTTAGGTGGCAATGCATAGCCAGAACAACCAAGGAAAACACCTGTTGATGCAGTACGAATACCCATAGGTCGTGAACATGTCGGACATTGAATATCCGTTAGCACGATATTATTAGGCTGCATACCACCTTCTGCTTCATCTAGCTCTGCTTTTTGAAGCTCGGCCGTGAAATCAGAGAAGAACTCATCGAGTACTTTCTTCCAGTTTTTCTCACCTTCAGCAATTTTATCTAGATTACCTTCCATACGGGCAGTAAAATCAAAATCCATCAAATCAGGAAAACTATTGTCTAAACGGTCAGAAACAATCTCGCCCATCTTTTCAGCATAGAAACGACGTTGATCTACACGTACATAACCACGATCTTGAATGGTTGAAATAATCGACGCATACGTTGATGGACGACCAATGCCACGCTTTTCAAGTTCTTTCACCAATGCCGCTTCTGTAAAGCGTGCTGGCGGCTTAGTAAAGTGCTGCTTAGGCTCAAGTTGCTCTAACTTCAGTACATCGCCTACGTTAACTTCAGGTAATGTTGTATCTTCATTTTTACCTGACGGGCGCTGTACTAATGTCCAACCAGCAAAACGTAAAGTACGGCCTTTCGCTTTTAGCAAGAAATCCCCTGCTTTAACGTTGATAGTACTTGAGTCATATTTTGCTGGCATCATCTGACAAGATACAAATTGACGCCAAATTAAGTCATACAACTTAACTGCATCTTGATCCATGCCTTCTAAATTTTCAGCCTTCACTTCTACGTTTGAAGGACGAATTGCTTCGTGCGCTTCTTGCGCATTTTTCTTACTGCCATAAACATTGGCATTTTCAGGTAAATACTCATTACCATACTCATTACCAATTAGCTCACGCGCTGCTTCAACGGCCTCTTTTGAAAGGTTAGTCGAGTCAGTACGCATGTAAGTAATATAACCCGCTTCATATAGGCGCTGTGCAAGGCCCATAGTGCGCTTAACACCATAACCTAGACGTGTACTTGCCGCCTGCTGAAGTGTAGAGGTGATATAAGGCGCAGAGGGCTTGCTGCTAGTTGGGCGATCTTCACGCTCAATCACTTCATACGCTGCTTTTTCAAGTAGTGCATGGGCAGCCATCGTATCGACTTTATTTTCAGGACGGAATGCTTTACCCGCCTGTTGTGCAACCATTAACCGTAAAGCGTCTTTGCCTACCGTTAGTGTATCTGCATGAATATCCCAGAACTCTTCGGGATCAAATGCATTGATTTCATGTTCGCGCTCAACAATCAGTTTTACCGCAACTGACTGTACACGACCAGCAGATAGACCACGGGCAACTTTTTTCCACAATAGTGGTGATACCATGAAGCCAACAACACGATCGAGGAAGCGACGTGCTTGTTGCGCATTCACGCCATCAATATTCAATTCACCTGGTTGTTCAAATGCTTGTTGAATAGCATTTTTAGTGATTTCGTTAAAGACAACTCGTTTATAGCGTGATTCATCGCCACCGATGATCTCACGAAGGTGCCACGCAATGGCTTCTCCTTCGCGGTCTAAATCCGTTGCGAGATAGATACAATCAGCATCTTCAGCTAATTTT
Source organism: Photobacterium piscicola (assembly GCF_900166965.1). GTDB lineage: Bacteria > Pseudomonadota > Gammaproteobacteria > Enterobacterales > Vibrionaceae > Photobacterium > Photobacterium piscicola. Next base: position 221,423 of record NZ_FUZI01000002.1, read on the forward strand.
TGAAGTTCACTAACAACTTTTTCTTTGCCAGGAAGTATTTCATAATGCGCATTCCAATCATCATAGGGATCAACACCCATTTTACTGATTAGCGCTTTACGATCTTTCTTCTGTTTAATTGCTGCTTTTTCTTCAACACTCAACCCTTTAGTCGATGTTGCTACAGCTTTTTTACCGCCACTGCGGGCGCCCGTTGGCAAATCACGTACGTGACCAACGCTTGATTTTACAATGAAATCCTTACCCAAGTACTTATTGATTGTTTTCGCCTTGGCTGGGGACTCCACGATAACGAGAGATTTACCCATAATGACCCTATTACGTCCTCGTGCTCGCTAATTCTAAAAATATAAATAACTGCTTAGCTAATCATTAGCGCCACAACATTCGACCAATCTCATTAAGTCACTAATCGAAAAATTTAAGAGCAGTGAATTAATATGATGAGTTACAATTTGAGAATGATACATATTTGCAATTAATTATTGCACTTCATTTACGTAAAATACTCTTTACATATTGGGCTAGAAAACAAGAAGGTCAACTGCTTTTTAATTAATTTCGTCTATTTGGTTGTACCTTCCGCACTTGTTATTAAGTTGTGAATATTCAAAAAGCAACATTTACAGCCCTTTCAACGTACTGATAATCAAAATGATAAAATTAAAATTTACCTTATATGACAATCACTTTGATGCTTTATTGTCTCTGCAATAACAAAAATCCGCATCATCAATATCATTGATATAGAATTATTTGGTCAGCTTTACTAATTTTTTTTGCATTTAATCACAGTATTTATGCTTTTTAATATAATACCCGCCCATATTTGAATAGATATTAACCAATTAACAACCCTGTTATTTGTTTTCTCATAGCAACTTACTTAGACTGTGTTTATTCTACTATCAATGAGTATTTATCATGGCTAATAAAGCTGAAATTTCGATCAATGAGCTATTAATGATCGCCAATCAAATCATTCAAGATCACAAAGATTACGTTGAAGGTATGCGCGCGACATCAGTAATAGAAAAAGATGGCGTATTAATCTTCAAAGGCGAGTACTTCCTTGATGATGAGGGCTTACCAACGGCTAAAACAACGGCTGTATTTAATATGTTTAAGTTCTTGGCTCATAAGTTATCACCAGAGTTCACACTAAACACATTACTTGTTTAAGCAAAATTTAAACAAAAAAACCCGCGATCACGGCGGGTTTTTTCATCTCTCGGGGTTAACCATTATTACATAAATGGACGCTGACCACGCGCAACCCACTTCATTAATAACGTATCTGCCGCTTCACTTGACGCACCAGAAAGCTTCTCGATTAACTTCTTGCGACGTACATATTTAACCTGTAATACTTCACGCGCTTTACAAGCTTCGGTGATCAAATCATCACTGGTGCTAATCTGATCCACTAAGCCTAATTCAAGGGCTTGTTGACCAAACCAATGCTCACCTGTTGCCACTTTATTTAAGTCAAGTTCAGGGCGATGAACAGCAATAAATTGTTTAAATAAACCGTGTGTTTCTTCAATCTCTTCTTTGAATTTTTCACGCGCTTTATCTGAGTTTTCACCAAACATAGTTAAGGTACGTTTAAACTCACCTGCCGTAATTTGTTCAAACTCAATATCGTTTTTCTTCAATACCTTACTAAAGTTTGGTAGTTGTGCAATAACGCCAATAGAGCCCACAATAGCAAACGGTGCTGAGACAATTTTATCCGCAACACACGCCATCATATAACCACCACTTGCCGCGACTTTATCAACAGCTATCGTTAACGTAATACCAGCCGCTTTTAAACGGTCAAGTTGTGATGATGCTAAACCATAAGCATGTACCATACCGCCACCTGTTTCTAAACGTAGCAATACTTCATCACCTTCAATTGCAATGGCTAAAATAGCGCTAATTTCTTGACGTAATGACGAGACTTCACGTGCATCAATACTGCCGTGAAAATCAATAACAAATAAACGAGGATCACGGGTTGTGGTTAAATTACCATTTTTCACCGCTTGTTTTACTTCATTTTGGCGCGCTTTATCTTGTTCTTTATCTGATTTTTTATCCGCTTTATCACGGGCTTTTAATAATGCTTTGTCAAATAAATGAGATTCTAACTGCTCAACGGTCTCTTTATATTGTTCAGTCAAATCGGTAACTTCTAGTTCACCTTTTTGAGAACCATGACGACCATTTAACGCTTTTGTTAATACCAATACACCCACAATCGCAATAACAACTGTCGCTATTTTGGCGAAAAACAAACCATATTCAAACAAAAATTCCAAGATTCAATCCTCTATTAGGCAAGAAAAAGCGCCATAATTTATTGTAAAAATGTACTAACTATCGCCATTCTTAGTTCGATTTATCTTTATAATAAATCAATATCATCGACACGATATTCACATAAAACTACATTCTCTCAGAATATAAATTCTGATATGTTTTAGTAGTAATCGATATTACAGTCAAGCTCAAGACTTGATGCGTTCTTAGATGAAAAAACACTCAAATATCGACAAAAAGACACTATTTAAAAGGAAGCTACTGTGGATTATCAAATTGCTGCGGATAATTTAAAAGATCGCGTGATATTAGTAACTGGGGCTGGTGATGGTATCGGCCGAGAAGCCGCACTCCAATATGCTGCTCATGGTGCGACCGTGATCCTGTTAGGCAGAACTGTCGCTAAGCTTGAAGCTGTTTATGATGAAATAGAAAAAAATGGCAGCAAGCAAGCCGCGATTATTCCATTAGATTTAATGGGTGCAACTAAACAACACTACATTGATATGGCAAATACCATTCAGCAGCAATTTGGGCGCTTAGATGGCGTACTACACAATGCAGGATTATTAGGCGCATTAAGCCCACTTGATCATATTGAAGAATCTGTTTTTGACGATGTGATGCAAGTTAACGTAAAAGCGCAATTATTACTTACTCAGGCAATTTTACCATTAATCAAACAGTCACCAGATGGTCGAATTATCTTTACCTCATCCACCGTCGGTCATATTGGACGTGCTTTTTGGGGAACCTACGCAATATCTAAATTTGCCACAGAAGGCATGATGCAAGTCTTAGCCGATGAGCTAAGTGATACTTCAATTAAGGTCAATGCCATCAATCCGGGTGGAACCCGTACAGGTATGCGAGCACAAGCCTTTCCCGCGGAAGATGCTCGTTTACTCAAAACACCGTTAGATATTATGCCACTTTACCTATATCTAATGGGACCAGAAAGCCGCCATATCTCAGGGCAATGTCTTGATGCTCAGCGTAAGCCCGGCATTAGCAATGAACAATAAATAGTAGTTATAAAAAAGCCGACATCGCTGTCGGCATTTTAATATCAATCGTGCACTTTATGCATTAGTCGCGTTTAAACAATTACTTACGTGTACGAGGTTTAGCTGGCTTATTTGCTAATGGGTTACGACGATTTGCCGCATTGCCAGAAGGCTTACGCTTGCCAGAACCATTTTGTGGCTTATCTGATGAATTATAAGGCTTCTTCTCATCATCTCTTGGCTTACCTGCAATATGTACAGGTTTACCTTTAGCGCGATCTGAACGAGGTTTAGCATTATCACGACCTGTTGGTGCAGGTTTAGCACGGCCACGACCACCACGTTGCTCTTGTTGTTGTGAATCAACTTCAGCATTACGACTTGAGCTTGATGGTGCGCGACGATCATTATTACGACCGCGACGACCACCCGTACCCGTTGTTTCTACACGCTCTTCATGACGACGAACAGCACGACGAATTTGACGAATACCTTTTTTACGCTTCTGACCTTCAACCGTTAATACTGTTTCAGTTTCAGGTGGTAGCTCAACGGTAGCACGAAGTTCATTCACTTCTTTTAGTTCTAGCTCGCTCCAACCGCCACGAGGCATGTCTTTCGTTAAGTAAACATCACCATAACGAACACGTTTCAGACGGCTAACCGTTACACCCTGAGAATCCCATAAACGACGAACCTCACGGTTACGGCCTTCAGTGATCACTACGTAGAAAGTATGATTCATACCTTCACCGCCAGAATAAACAACATCTTCAAAGCGTGCTACGCCGTCTTCCAGCTCAACGCCTTTAACGACATTCTTAATCATCTGCTCGTTTACTTCACCAAATACACGCACCATGTACTCACGTTCAACAGTACGGCTTGGGTGCATTAAACGGTTAGCTAATTCACCATCAGTAGTGAAAAGTAATAAACCTGAGGTGTTAGCATCTAGACGACCAACAGAAACCCAACGGCCTGTTGTTAGACGTGGTAAACGATCAAAAACAGTACGACGACCTTCAGGATCATGACGAGTACATAACTCACCTTCTGGCTTGTTGTAGGCCAAAATACGGCAGATTTCTTCATCTGACGAAATTAATGCAATATTGTGGCCATCAATGCGTACACTAACGCTAAGATCATCAAGACGATCGCCAAGTTTAGCAACAACACCATCAACGCTCACACGGCCGTTTTGGATCATCAATTCGATTTCACGACGTGATCCTTGTCCTGCACGCGCTAATACTTTTTGTAATTTTTCGCTCATTGTAAACAAACCTTTGTCGCCTTCACAGGCGTCGAAATTCTCATCAAAGTCCTCTTCTCAGTTCTCTTTTTATTGTTGCAATGATTGCGCAAAAAAAGAAAGTGAGGGGAAATAATGCGAATAGCAATAATTTGGATTCTAGCGTGATAATCAATTATCTATCATGCTAGATATGTAGCCGATTATTATCGCAAATCTAACGGTTATTTACCATAAAAATAGCGATAAAAAAAACGTATCATAAACAATATGATACGTTTATAAAAATGCATATACCGCCAATGCATTTACTGTGGAAATTAAACGATTTTATTCAAACGGCGTAATATCACCAGCACCAATACGTACAATATCAATGTTACCGTCACTAAAATCGATAACGGTTGTTGGCTGCTCACTGAGATAACCACCGTGCATGATTAGATCAACAGCATGTTCTAATTGGTCACGAATCTCATCAGGATCCGCTTCTGTGGTCTCTTTACCAGGTAAAATCAAACTGGTCGACATCATCGGTTCACCCAAAGCTTCAAGCAGCGCTAAAGCAATATTATTATCAGGAACACGAATACCAATCGTTTTACGCTTAGCGTTCATTAATCGACGTGGGACTTCCTTGGTGCCTTTAAAGATAAAGGTATAAGCACCTGGAGTATTATTTCGCAATAAACGAAACGCAATATTGTCAACGCGGGTATATAACGATAGTTCAGATAAATCACGGCATAACAAGGTAAAATTATGCTTATCGTTTAAACGTCGTATTTGACAAATACGCTCCAGCGCTTGTTTGTTTTCCATCTGACAACCCAGAGCATAACCTGAGTCGGTAGGATAAACCACAACCCCACCATTTTTAATAATATCAACCGCTTGATTGATTAAACGCGTTTGCGGTGTTTCTGGATGAACATAAAAAAACTGACTCATTTTTCCTCCTTCGAGGCAGATAACTCCGTGGTTATTTCTGCCTCTACTCGCTTTTTCTCTACCGTCCAATTCTGCCATAACGGCACTACATCTTTCGGTAACCACAAATTGCGGCCTAATTCGGTCCATGGGGATGGATAATGAAAATCAGACCCTTGTGAAGCGAGTAAATTATATTGGATGGCGTAATCCCCAAAAGTACGTCGTTCTTGCGGTGCTTGTTGAGGTTGAGCAACTTCAATACCGTCGCCTTTTGCGTCAATAAAATGCTGAATTAAGCGCTTGATCCATTTTGCCGTCATTTGGTAACGACCGGGATGAGCAATAACAGCTTGACCACCAGCGGCATGAATCACGGTTACAGCATCGGCAATTGAGCACCAACTTGGTGGCACATAACCAGGATTACCTCGGGTTAAGAATTTCTTAAACACCGCCTGCATAGTTTTGGCATAACCTTGTTCAACCAACCAACGAGCAAAATGCGCACGCGTAATCGAAGCGTCGCCCGCTAATGCCATCGCACCTTCAAAAGCACCTGGCATTTTGTTCTTTTCTAACCGTGCGCCAATCTCTTTTGCACGTGCAAGTCGATGTTCGGCTTGGGCGTTAATAAATGAAATTAACTCAGGATGATTAGGATCTATATTAAGCCCAACAATATGAATATCAAAGTTTTGCCACACCGTTGATATCTCAATACCATTAATTAATGTAATCGGTAATTGTTCTTGTTCAATAACAGCATGCGCTTGTGCTAGGCCATCAATCGTATCGTGATCGGTAATTGCCAACACATCAACCCGCATATCCACGGCGCGTCGAACAAGATCTTGCGGCGATAAGCGGCCGTCTGACGCTGTAGTATGACAATGTAAATCAAACAACATAACTTTACTTCTTGACTTTGTTTTTATGAACTAGTTTACTAGTACGTAATTACTAGGAATGATATGGCTTCTAACATCATAACCTTTAGCTAGTTTAAACCAATTCACCGCTATACACCTTGGTAATCCTTGGATATAGCAGCAGACAAATAGGATAGCGCCATGTTACAGCAAATTAGTACACAACGACCGCCTTTCTTGATTATTTACGAGTGGCAAGCAATGTTATGGCAACGGTAAAATACAGTAACATTCTGTACTTTTACTCAAGCCTATCATTATCGAAGGCTTTTTTTTGGTCCTCTCCATATAGCTAATCACAACCCAATGCATTGATTATTATATATTTGACCAAAATAAAATATTGCAACACACTTTGTTAATAATTATCGGTAAAAGTAAAAAACTAGTCTTGCTCAAATACTCAGTTTACGCCACTATCGAACAATGAAAGCAGGATTGTATTGGTACAAACGGCAAGGAGAACGCTGTGACAACTCACTCTATTGGATCGCATATCTATAACACGACACCAGAAAATCAACATCCAATTAAGGTACTTAACCTTGATGTACCCTACATGGCTGACCCTACTGATGCTTATTTTACGCTCTGTGGTGATAGCCCTTGCCATCTATTATTAGAATCAGCCGAAGTCGATTCTAAGCAAGATCTTAAAAGCTTATTATTGATTGATGCTGCCGTACGCATTGTCTGTCGTGGTAAAGAGGTGATATTAGAAGCCCAATCTAACAATGGCCAACGCATCCTGCATGTTCTAAACAGCCATCTCAAGTCTGATATTAAAGCCACCTATAATGCTGATACGCTGCGGTTACATTTTCCAACCCATGTGCAGACGTTAGATGAAGACTCTCGCCTACGCCAAACATCATCTTTTGATGCATTACGACTGATTCAACATGCCTTTGATACCGAAAATCATCCTCGCGATGCATTATTCATTGGTGGTTTATTTGCTTATGATTTAGTGGCTGACTTTGAACCACTTATCGCCGTTGATGCGGACAATAGCTGCCCTGATTATATTTTCTATATTGCTGAAACATTATTGATTATCGATCATCAATATCAACAAGCACATTTACAAGCGACCCTGTTTGAGCATGATACCCCGGCAATTGCGGATGATCTTCAACAACGTTTAGTCACACTTAAAACCCGTTGTCTTAATCCTCAGTCATTACCCGTTGCACCCGCTATCACCACCTGTGTCCCCGTTCCAACAATAACGGATCATGATTTCAATCAAACCGTTGCCGCTTTGAAGCAATTTGTTATTCGAGGTGATGTATTTCAAGTCGTGCCATCTCGACAATTTAAGCTGCCGTGTCCCTCGCCACTGAACGCATATAAAGCATTGAAGATTGGTAACCCAAGTCCGTATATGTTTTATCTGCATGATACTGACTTTACCTTATTTGGTGCCTCTCCAGAGAGCGCATTGAAATATTGTACCCAGTCTAACCAAGTTGAAATTTACCCAATTGCAGGTACACGTCAACGCGGCAAAAACAAAGATGGTTCCATTAATCTCGACCTTGATACGCGTATCGAACTAGAACTTCGCTGTGACACCAAAGAAAATGCTGAACACATGATGCTAGTTGATTTAGCCCGTAATGATGTCGCCCGTATTAGCCAAGCAGGAAGCCGCCACGTAGCTGATTTATTACATGTTGATCGTTATAGCCATGTGATGCATTTAGTGTCGCGAGTCGTGGGTCAATTGCGCCATGATCTTGATGCCCTGCACGCTTATCAAGCTTGTATGAACATGGGAACGTTAACGGGCGCACCTAAAATTAGAGCCATGCAACTTATTCGTGAAGTTGAACAACGTCGCCGTGGAAGCTATGGCGGTGCGGTTGGTTATATTACAGGACATGGGGATATGGATACCTGCATTGTGATCCGTTCTGCTTATGTCGAAAACGGTATCGCCAGTGTTCAAGCAGGTGCAGGGGTAGTTTATGACTCCATACCCCAAGCTGAAACAGATGAAACCAAATCGAAAGCACAAGCGGTAATCAATGCCATTCGTCACGCCCACCAAGGTTAAGGAGCACAAGATGACCATCACGAAAAATTACCATAATGCCCATATTGTGCTGTTAGATAACTTTGATTCTTTTACTTACAACCTTGTTGATCAATTTCGAAGTCTGGGTTTTCCCGTCACGATTTATCGTAATCATTTATCAGCGCAACAAATCGAACACGCATTACTTGAACATAAAAATCCGGTATTAGTGTTATCACCAGGCCCTGGCGCACCAGCTGATGCCGGGTGTATGCCTGAACTTATTCAACGCGTCAAAGGCAAAATCCCAATGTTAGGTATTTGCCTCGGTCATCAAGCAATTGTTGAAGCTTATGGTGGTACCGTCGCCGGCGCTGGCGATATCGTACATGGTAAAGCAGCAATGATAACCCACAACCAACACCCTGTTTTTGGTCAACTTGCCAGCCCACTCACCGTCGCCCGTTATCATTCTTTAGTCGCAACCCATGTTCCTGCTAGCCTTGAAACGATTGCTGATGTAAATGGATTAGTGATGGCGGTCGTTAATGAACACGACAAAGTCTGTGGCTTTCAATTTCACCCAGAATCTATCCTTACTACTCAAGGCGCAGAACTACTTACTCATACACTGGCTTGGGTTATCAAAGCACCCACCACATGCCTAAATACCCATTAAGGAAGATGATGATGAACGCTACTATTTCTAAACTCGCTGACAAACTCTACGCTCAACACCCCTTGAGCGAAGAAGAAAGCCATATCCTCTTTGATGCGATCATCAATGGAGAAGTTGAGCCGATTGTATTATCAGCCGTATTAACAGCATTAAAAATTAAAGGTGAAACGCCAGCAGAAATTGCAGGTGCAGCCAAAGCATTAGTTAAAAATGCCAACCCATTTCCACGCCCGAATTATGACTTTGCCGACATTGTCGGTACTGGAGGCGATGGTGCGAATACCATCAACATTTCGACTACTGCAGCCTTTGTTGCTGCCGCCTGTGGTGTGAAAGTGGCTAAACATGGTAATCGTGGTGTATCAAGCAAATCAGGTTCATCCGATTTATTAGATCAATTTGGGATTAATTTAGCCATGTCCGCCCAAACGGCACGCCAAGCGTTAGATGATCTTGGTGTCTGTTTTTTATTTGCACCGGAATATCACGGAGGCGTACGTCATGCGATGCCAGTACGACAAACATTACAAACGCGCACTATTTTTAATGTCTTAGGCCCATTAATTAACCCAGCCAAACCTAATATTCAATTAATGGGGGTTTACGATATCGCCTTAGTGCGCCCGATTGCTGAAACCTTAGCAGCAATGGGATTAAAACGAGCAGCAGTAGTACATGGTAGCGGGCTGGATGAAGTTGCCATTCATGGTGAAACCCATGTAGCTGAAATTATTGATGGGGTCATTAGTGAATATACGCTTACTCCGGCTGATTTTGGACTTCAAAGCTACCCTTTAGAAGCTATTCGTGGCGGTGAGCCAGATGAGAATTGCCACATTATAAAACAGATTCTGATCGGTAAAGGAACACCCGCTCAAGAAGGTGCCGTTGCTGTTAATGTTGCACTTTTATTGCGCCTTTTTGGCCATCACGATCTTAAAGCCAATACTCAACGCGCAATCACCACCATGCGTTCAGGTAACGCATATCAACTTGTAGAACAACTGGCAGCACGAGGTTAATCATGGAAACAGTCCTTGCTAAAATTATCGCAGATAAAAAAATCTGGGTCGATGCTCGTAAAGAAGCGCAACCTCTCGCCAGTTTTCGCCACCAGCTTACGCCTAGCGATCGTGATTTCTACCACGCACTGACCAATACAGACCAACATGGGTGCTATCGCCCTGCTTTCATTCTCGAATGTAAAAAGGCATCACCGTCAAAAGGCTTAATTAGAGAAGATTTCAATTTAGATGATATTGCGATGGTTTATAGCCAATACGCCAGTGCTATTTCAGTATTAACTGACGAGAAATATTTTCAAGGCAATGTTGAGTTCTTACCGAAGGTACGCAGTCAAGTTACCCAACCAGTATTATGCAAAGACTTTATGATTGATAGCTACCAAGTCTATTTGGCGCGTCATTATCAGGCAGATGCGATTTTATTGATGCTATCGGTACTGGATGACGAACAATACCAAACACTTGCCGCAGTGGCTGAATCACTTCAACTTGGCGTTTTAACCGAAGTGAGTAATGAAGCCGAACTCACGCGCGCCATCAAACTCAAAGCAAAAGTTGTCGGGATTAACAACCGTAATTTACGTGATTTGAGTATTGATTTAAATCGTACCAAACAACTCGCGCCCGATTTACCTAAAGGCACAATTGTTATTTCTGAATCAGGGATTTATACCCACCAGCAAGTACGTGAACTCTCGCCTTATGCCAATGGTTTTTTAATTGGTAGTTCATTAATGGCAGCTGATAACCTTGATTTAGCGGTTCGAAAAGTCTTATTTGGTGAACATAAAGTTTGCGGGTTAACCTCAAATGTAGATGCTCATCAGGCTTATCAACAAGGGGCAACCTATGGGGGTTTGATTTTCGTGCCATCATCACCGCGAGCGATTAATCTCGACCACGCTTTAGCGGTTACCGCCTCCGTTCCTCTTAATTTTGTCGGTGTATTTCAAAACAGCCCATTGACAGACATTGTGACTACCGCAACAACTTTAGCCTTGGCTGCGGTGCAATTACACGGTAATGAATCACCACAATATATCGCGCAATTACGTGAACAATTACCGACTAACTGCCAAATATGGAAAGCCCATGCCATTACTGATAGCGTACCAGATCTTACTCAATGGTCAGTCGACAAGCACCTGTTTGACAGTAAAGTCGAAGGCAAAAGTGGAGGCACAGGTATCACCTTTGATTGGTCTTTAATTACACCAGAAAACAGATCAAACAGCTTACTTGCTGGTGGGCTCAACCCAGATAATGTACACCATGCCGCCTCGCTTGGTTTTAGCGGCTTAGATTTAAATTCCGGTGTAGAAAGCGCACCGGGTAAAAAAGATCCCCATAAATTAGCGGCAGCCTTTACGGCAATCAAATATATTAAGGACGATAAATAATCATGAGTAAATTGAATGCCTACTTTGGTGAATTTGGTGGTCAATATGTCCCTCAAATTCTAGTACCAGCCTTGGACCAACTTGAAGATGCTTTTATCGAAGCTCAACAAGATTCACAATTTCAACATCAATTTATAACGTTATTAAAAGAATATGCGGGGCGACCAACGGCGTTAACCTTGTGTCAAAATTTAACTCAAGGTACAAAGACCAAGCTTTATCTCAAACGAGAAGATCTACTTCACGGTGGCGCACACAAAACTAACCAAGTTTTAGGTCAAGCTTTACTGGCACAACGCATGGGTAAAACTGAAATCATTGCAGAAACAGGAGCTGGTCAACACGGGGTTGCTACGGCATTAGCCTGTGCTTTACTCGGATTAAAGTGCCGCATCTATATGGGCGCGAAAGATATTGAACGTCAAAGTCCTAATGTTTTTAGAATGAAATTAATGGGCGCGACGGTTATTCCCGTAACATCAGGTTCAGCAACCTTAAAAGATGCATGTAATGAAGCGATGCGCGATTGGTCTGCTAGCTATGACAAAGCCCATTATCTATTAGGTACCGCCGCGGGTCCTCACCCATTCCCAACCATAGTGCGTGAGTTTCAAAAAATTATTGGTGAAGAAACCAAGACCCAAATTATCGCTAAAGAAGGTCGATTACCAGATGCCGTTATTGCTTGTGTTGGCGGTGGCTCTAATGCAATTGGTATGTTCGCTGACTTTATCGAAGAAAGTAGTGTCCGTTTAATTGGCGTTGAGCCTGCAGGAAAAGGCTTAGATACCGACATGCATGGCGCGCCATTGAAACACGGCAAGCTCGGTATTTTCTTTGGTATGAAAGCGCCGCTAATGCAAGATGAACATGGTCAAGTTGAAGAATCTTACTCTGTTTCCGCAGGGTTAGATTTCCCTTCTGTCGGGCCTCAACATGCTCACCTTAACGCTATTGGTCGCGCAGAATATGGTGCAGTAACCGATGATGAAGCATTAGATGCATTTCAACTATTAGCCCGTAAAGAAGGCATTATTCCCGCACTTGAATCTGCACATGCATTGGCTTATGCACTAAAAATAATTGCAGATGACCCCGAAAAAGAGCAATTACTGGTGGTTAACCTTTCCGGTCGAGGCGATAAAGACATTTTCACTGTGCACGATATTTTAACGGCAAAAGGAGTTCTATAATGGATCGCTACCACAATTTATTTACTCAATTGAATGCCCGTAATGAAGGTGCCTTTGTCCCTTTTGTTACCTTGGGTGATCCAACACCACAACGCTCAATGGATATTATTGATACTTTAGTTGCCGCTGGCGCTGATGCCTTAGAGCTAGGGATCCCTTTTTCAGATCCATTGGCTGATGGTCCAACGATTCAAGGAGCCAATATTCGTGCTCTTGCCGCAGACACCACCCCGACCATTTGTTTTGAAATGCTAACTCAAATTCGAGCGAAATATCCTCAATTGCCGATTGGACTACTGATGTACGCTAATTTGGTTTTTGCTACAGGTATCGATCATTTTTATCGTCGCTGTGCGAATGCTGGCATTGATTCAGTATTAATTGCAGATGTACCCGTCAATGCATCTCTTGAGTTTAGAGTTGCAGCAGAAGCACAGGGTATTCACCCTATTTTTATCGCACCACCTAACGCTGATGCCGCAACCTTAAAAACAGTCTCAGAGCTTAGCGGTGGTTATACTTACCTACTTTCACGCGCAGGCGTCACAGGTGCAGAAACGAAAGCAGAAATGCCAATTGAGCCATTATTAGCCGCATTAAAAGCCCATAATGCACCACCAGCATTACTCGGGTTTGGTATTTCAACCCCAGAGCAAGTGAGTGAAGCCATAAAAGCAGGCGCTGCTGGAGCAATTTCAGGTTCAGCCATCGTTAAAATTATTGAAACCCATGTTGATGACCATCCAGCACTGCTCAGAGCACTGAGTACATTTATAACCAACATGAAAGCAGCAACACGTCGCTAGCCTATAATCCGCTACCCATCGCTGTCATCAATCAAATATTGGTGACAGCGGTATCATCATCCCCATCAAAATCGATTTTTTCATTAAGCTCATGGAACAGGTATACTCCTGTTAATTATCTTTAATGAGTTGGTACCAATGAAACAAATTATAGAATTTATTCCATTACTGATCTTTTTTGTATTATTTAAAACTAATGGTATTTTTGTCGCGACAGGTGCATTAATTATTACAACGGCAATCCAATTGATCGTTACGTGGTTTATCTATAAAAAAATAGAAAAAATGCAGTTAATCACCTTTGTGATGGTCGCTATCTTTGGTGGATTAACACTGTTTTTGCATGATGAAAACTTCATTAAATGGAAAGTTACCATTATCTATGGTCTATTTGCTCTCGCACTGCTTGTCAGTCAGATCATGCATAAACCATTAATTAAATCGATGCTAGGTAAAGAGATCACCCTTCCTGATAACGTTTGGTTACGTATCAATTTTGCATGGACAATATTTTTTGTTGTTTGTGCTATTGTAAACATTTATATTGCATTCAATTTTCCGCTTGATGTCTGGGTGGATTTCAAAGTATTTGGTTTATTAGCGTTAACGCTGCTATTTACTTTTGTGACGGGTGGCTATATTTATCGCCACTTACCTAAAAGCCCTGATGATAAATAAAGTTGTATAGCCGATGACTACTGAAAACAATATCCCTCGTGGACAGCTTCTACTTCGTACATTAGCGATGCCTGCCGATACCAATGCAAATGGTGATATTTTTGGTGGTTGGATCATGTCGCAACTGGATCTTGCAGGCGCTATTTTAGCCAAAGAGATTTCTCGCGGTCGTGTGGTTACCGTTTCAGTTGATAAAATAGAATTTAAAGCCCCCGTTGGTGTTGGTGATGTGGTTTGTTGTCACGGTGAATGTAAGCGCATCGGTAATACATCTATGAGTGTCGGCCTTGAGGTATGGGTAAAACCTGTTGCTGTTGATGGCATCGGTGAACGTTACCGCGTCTGTGAAGCGACATTTAATTATGTCGCTATTAACAGTGAAGGCCGCCCGCGTAAGATTGAAATTACGCAATAATCCTTCCCAATAAAAAAGCACTTAATTAACACTAAGCACTGACTACGGTTGGTGCTTTTTATTATTTGCTTAAATCTACTTGTCCATGTTCAATATTTAGTTAGTATGGGGAATACTAAAAACAACACGATGAATAATTCGTTGTTTAAACCATAACTAAATAGGGAATGCCGACGATGTGGTATGTGATTTTTTCTCAAGACGTTGAAAATAGTTTAGAGCGTCGCATGAGCGTACGTGAACAACATCTAGCTCGCTTAAAAGAACTTCAACAACAAGATCGTTTATTAGTCGCAGGACCAATGCCTGCCATTGATGATGAAAATCCAGGTGAGGCAGGCTTTACTGGTTCAACGGTCATTGCTAAATTTGAATCGCTAGAACAAGCACAACAATGGGCCAATGCTGATCCGTATATTGATGCCGGTGTCTACGCCAATGTTATTGTTAAACCATTCAAAAAAGTTTTACCTTAAATCTATTCAGGATTAACCAGTGAACCTAACTACAACAAAAAAATGGCTTATCGCCGCTGTTGGCCTTTTCATCCTTGGTGGCTGTGCTTCACACGATCAACAAATGGTCGCTGAATCATTAGCACAATCACGAGCAGCTGCGATTGATAGTAAAGCACCCTATCCTAAAATAGATGCTTACCAAATCACTCAAGCTTATGCGAGTAAAAACACGGTAAAAATCAACATCATCTATGGTGGTAATGGGCGTGTAAAACCGACAACAGCGATAAAAACGGCCAGTGCTAATTACTGTAACAACGCTGAATTAATGCCACTATTTAAACATGGCGTTGATTATCTTATTACTATTCGTGATGTCAGCGGCCGACAGTTAGTCTCACAAACTATTTCAGAACAATCTTGTGAAGCACTAAAATAATCTACGCCGTATATTATAAAAATCCCTAACCAATGAATTGCTCCAATATAATTGAGCATTGCTGGTTAGGGCTTTTTATTTTTTATCCCGTCATAACTATTCTACCGGAATACTTTCTACATCAATAGCATCATTAATCTGCACTTCAAATGCACGCAACCGCTTATAAATCGACATTAATTCAACAATCGTACTCCATGAGTGCACCAAAAATTGAAAAGACTCTTCTACTTTTCCAAACGCCCTGAGTATCTGTTGTAATACACCCAAAGTTAATGCGCCTGAAATAATAGCAGGGCCCAATGCGATATAAGGCACTATCACGGTATATTGAATATATGACCATTTTGCGATATCAAAATATAAATAATGACGATAAAGATTAAAGTAATTTTTACGAACATTAAAAAAGAGGTCTTTTACAGTTTCAGGTTTGGCGCGATGGGCGTTATCTTCACCAAACACGAGTTCTTTACGATAAGCGGCTTCTACTTTTTGATTCTTAAATTCTAACCCTGGTAATCGAATACCAACAATCGCCAATAATACTGTGCCAAATAATGCTGAGATAATGGCTAAATATACCAATGATCGATCAACACTGCCTATCCATGGTAATTCAGTAACATTCTCACTTAACGTCCATAGAATAGGTAAAAACGCAACTAGCGTCATTAAGGATCGCATAAAGCTCACCCCTAGACTTTCGACTATACGTGCAAAACGCATCGTATCTTCTTGAACTCGCTGAGATGCCCCTTCAATATGACTAATTTTGTCCCAATGCTTCATGTAATAATCATTCATTGCGGTACGCCAACGAAAAACATAATGGCGAACGAAGAAATCAAGAATAACGGCAATAATGATATACACTGACACAATATTGAAAAACTCAATACACCCCGCTAAAAACTCATCAAATGTCACTGCATTGGGCTTAGCTAATGCCTTTTGAATAAGATCATAAAAACTACCAAACCATTCATTCACTTCTACGTCTATCTGCACTTTATACCAAGTAACATATAAAATAATGGCACTACCGACAATCGACCATAAAAACCACCGACGATCGAGAAAGAACGATTTAAACATAACTACACATCCTTAATGTATTTTGATTAAGTGCACCCCTTGCACTGCAAATAGAATCAATTGATCTTATTGTTAATCACTTATTTTAGTATTTGTCACCAAACTCCAAAACGCAACAAGTACACCACAATAAAGGTCATATAATTCATTATAATAAACAAATCACTGCTAATTTTAGATAAAAAAATCCCTTATTTACTCTTAACTAAAACTAGTGGAGTCGATAAGGGATTTCTTATTTTAACGATTTATATCATCGCTATAAACTTAGCTCTGGCGCTCAAAAACTAAGGCTTTAAGCCCTGCTTCTGGTTCTATATCTTTAAATTCAGCCGGGTTTTCTAAACGATGAGAGAACACCATATCTGGCGCTTCAGCAGCCATGCCATCAATCAAAAATTGACTGGTTAACGTCGGATCATTAACGCAGGCTAAAACAACACCATCAGCAGTTAATAATTCAGGCAAGCGACGTAAAATCTTTTGGTAATCTTTAGTCAGAGCAAAGCTGCCTTTTTGAAATGATGGCGGATCAATAATGATTAAATCATAAGGCCCCATCTTGCGTACTTTACCCCATGACTTAAATAACTCATGGCCTAAGAAACTCACTTTCTTTAAATCATGGTTATTGAGGTGATGGTTATCACGACCACGACTTAATGCCGCTTTGGCCATATCAAGATTCACCACATAATCTGCGCCACCAGCAATGGCTGCCACAGAAAAGCCACAAGTATAAGCAAATAAATTCAGTACTCGTTTACCCGCAGCATGCTCACGCACCCAGTCACGGCCATAACGCATATCAAGAAATAGACCGTTATTTTGATTACGACCTAAATCTAATTTATAGGTTAACCCACTTTCAATGACATCTTGATAATCAGAACTTTGTCCCCACAACACTTCCATTGGCGAACCTTGACGATCACGGTGTTGGAGTAATAAAGAACGGGCACCGCTAGCTTGCCAAGCTTCTGTTTGCGTCAATTTAACCAACAAATCCGTCAATGCTTGCATAAAATCAGCATCAGGTTCTTTGAATAAGGAAACCAGTACTTGCCCTTGAAGCCAATCAACCGTAATTTGTTCCAGCCCTAGCCAACAGCGACCGCGGCCATGAAACAATCGGCGAACTTCTGACGGTGGTGTTGCTAAAGCCGTTAATAAATGGGCTTCTAAAGTAGGTAACGCGCTAATTTCCATAATATCATTCAAAGTAGTCAATTAAGGCGGGCTATTCTATACGTTGCGCTCCAGAATACCAACTGCAGGAGAAAATAGAATCATTTACTCAGGTTTAGCACGTAAGACATATTCAGCTGAATAATCAAGTAAACTCGTGGAATGTAGTGTCAATGTTGCTGATGATGAAAGGAAATGACGCGGAGTAGTTTCAGGTAATATCAAATATTGTTGAGCACGATTTCGACGATGATGGGATTGACGTTTTTGTTGAGAAACTCGCATTTTCAGCGTACGTGAATGAGCACTGCGCATTGTAAACCTCTAACTAATACATTCTGTATATAGTATAAATTATCAATACCAAAAAGAAATGCGCATCCACGTTTTACCAATCGATTGCTGACAATACCATCAATTACAGGTCAACTGTTGATATTTTACTCACTCTACTATTTTTTACAGGCTAATACTGGCCATGATAACGTCCAAGGTTGCTGCCATTCAGTAAATGCTTGCTGCGCCTCTGCTGTTGACCATAATTCTCCGATACTAGGCGGACATAAAAATTGTTGCAGCTCACCTTGGTAAGGAAAACGTAAACCATAAGCATGTAAATAGCCACGATCTGCCGCTTCATTACCATAAATATCATCACCCGTAATACCAGAGCCAACACTGCGCAATGCCACGCGAATTTGATGGGTTTTGCCTGTATGGGGTTTGCATAAAAAGATACGCCGTCCTTCACCACCAGCAGCAGAAAAAAACTGAGTAATAGCAGGGTTTACTTTGGTCGTTTCTAATTTCCAACTACTACGACGTGAACGGGTCATATCACCAATAACAACACCTTGTTTTTTCTTTGGTTTTTTCGTCGCAATTGCTACATAAAACTTTTCAACCCGACGCTCAGCAAAATTAGCACATAATGCAGCAGCAGCCGTTTTATTACGCCCAAGTAATAGCAACCCTGACGTCATTTTATCAAGTCGATGAATGAGATACAGTTTTTCATCACCTGTTTGCTCAGCAACAGCGGCCAGTAATGGCTGATCATTATCATCTTTATGAACACTGATCCCAGGGTGTTTATTAATAACTAAGAAATCAGAGTGCTGGTAAACAAGATCAAACATAATGCAAATAACGCCTTTACGGTACAAAGATGGCGCGAGTATAACCAGCCACTCAAAAAAGAAAAGTCTTGCGACCCATATTCGATTTATTATAGAACGCTAATCAGATTCAAAGACAACAACCGATAATAATATCGGTCCATTATTAAGCAGCTATTTTTTATATCAAAATGGTAATGATTCCTCAAAAATAACCTTGATCATTCAACATAAGCATTAATGAGCACTGAATATTAGGTTTTTTTCTCATTTCAATGCACTATACATACAAATTGTATTTATATATTGATGAAGTCATTCGATGGAACAGTTTTATCAAATCTTAACGTGGATCGGCATTTTCGCCTATTGGCTGTTAATTGCCGCTGTCACTGTACGCGTAGTCTTCAAACGTCGAGCTGTTGGTGTCTCCCTCGCATGGATGATGATTATTTATATCGTCCCTATTGGTGGTGTTATTGCCTACCTGCTATTTGGCGAACTTAATTTAGGAAAAAAACGGGCTGAACGCGCGCGTGAAATGTTTTTCCCGTTTGAAAGCTGGTTTCAATGCCTGACTGATTGCCCAGGGCACATGCCTCAAAAAATGAGTGATGTTGCAAAGCCAATCAACGATCTGTGTGAAAATCGTTTTGGATTACCCGGTTTAGTCGGCAATCATCTATCATTAAAATCATCAACCGATGAGATTTTACGGGCGCTTATCGATGATATAAATAACGCTCAAGATTCGATTCATTTAGAATTTTATATCTGGAATCCAGGCGGCCTTGCTGATGAAGTGGGTGTGGCCCTGATCAAAGCGGCAAAGCGTGGTATTAGAGTTCGCGTATTGCTTGATTCTGCTGGTAGCATGCGTTTTTTCCGTTCTCATTGGCCGAAACTCATTCGCGGTGCGGGTATTGAACTTATCGAAGCACTGGCAGTTTCACCGTTCCGCATGTTCTTACGCCGCCTAGATTTACGTCAACACCGCAAAATAGTGGTTATTGATGACAACATTGCTTATACAGGTTCAATGAACTTAGTTGATCCTGCTTTCTTTAAAGTTGATGCAGGAGTCGGTCAATGGGTCGATGTCATGGTAAGAATCAGTGGCCCTACGGTTTCGGTGCTTAATTGTATTCAAGCATGGGATTGGGAAGTTGAGACGGGACAACGTTTTTTACCACCATTACCAACGTGTCAAATACCAACTGAAGACGAACCACAGTATGACACTGTACAAGTGATCCCTTCAGGTCCGGGTATGCCCGATGACATTATCCATCAGGTGTTGCTATTAAGTATTTACCAAGCAAAGAAAAGTATTGTTATCACCACACCTTACTTTGTGCCAAGTGAACACTTATTGCACGCAATGAAAGGTGCCGCTGAACGTAATATTGATGTTCATATTGTACTACCCGATAAAAACGATTCGACTATGGTTGAATGGGCAAGTCGTTCTTTCTTTAGTGATTTATTGAAATCAGGGGTACATATTCATCGTTTTCATGGCGGCCTATTACACACTAAATCAGTAGTGATTGATGATACTCACTGCTTAATCGGTACGGTTAACCTTGATATGCGCAGTTTATGGCTTAATTTTGAAGTCACAATGGCGGTGGATAATCTTGAATTCACTCATAAACTAAGCCAATTGCAGCAAAGTTACATTGCCGACTCAGAGCCTGTAGATAAAGAGCAATGGGAAAAACGTTCAGTACGTAATAAATTTGGTGAACGCTTCTTCTATATGTTTAGTCCATTATTATAATATAGTTAATGTACTGATAATAAATCGATAATAGCTTAAACATAAAAACAAAAACGCCTCAACTAGTGAGGCGTTTTTTATGCATTATGTGTAGTAATATTAGTAATTACTACATTGCAGCCATAAAGATTTGTGAAATTTCTTCATGTGTTGCTTGCTTAGGATTAGTAAAACCACACGCATCTTTTAATGCATTATCCGCTAACAATGAAACATCTTCAGCTTTCACATTAAGCTCTTTTAAGCCCGCAGGAATACCTACATCTTGAGATAGTGCCATGATTGCATCAATTGCAGCATCTGCGCCTTGTTGTGGTGTCATTTCATTCACATTCACACCCATAGCAGCAGCAACATCACGTAAACGCTCAGGACAAACTTGTGCGTTATAACGTTGAACATGTGGCAACAATACAGCGTTACATACGCCGTGTGGCAGATTATAAAAACCGCCTAACTGGTGCGCCATTGCGTGAACATAACCTAGTGATGCATTGTTAAATGCCATACCTGCCATAAATTGTGCATAAGCCATTTGCTCACGCGCATTTAAGTTTTGACCATCTTTAACAGCGGTACGTAAGTTGGCTTCAATCAGTTCTATTGCTTTAATAGCAACAGCATCCGTGATTGGTGTAGCTGCAATAGAAACATAAGCTTCAATAGCGTGAGTTAATGCGTCCATACCCGTTGCTGCGGTTAATGATGCGGGTTTTGCTAGCATTAATTTCGGATCATTAACTGACATTAGCGGCGTGGTGTTCTTATCAACAATGGCCATTTTAATATGACGCGCTTCATCTGTAATAATACAGAAACGGGTCATTTCAGAAGCAGTACCCGCGGTGGTATTAATAGCGACAACAGGTAGTTGTGGTTTTGCAGAACGGTCAACACCTTCATAATCACCAATTTGACCACCATTCGCGGCTAATAGCGCAATACCTTTTGCACAATCGTGAGGAGAGCCGCCACCTAATGAAATAACAAAGTCACAGCCGTTATCTTTTAACAGTGTTAAACCTTGATCAACATTAGTAATAGTTGGGTTTGGTTGAGTACCAGCGTAAACAACTGAATCAATTCCACGCTCAGTTAATAGCACCGCAACTTGCGAAACCACACCAATTTCGTTTAATACTTTATCCGTTACGATTAATGCTTTTTTAAAGCCATGTGCCTTAATTGCATCTGCCGCTTCTGTTAAACAACCAGCACCCATAAAATTAACACTTGGGATATAAAATGCACTGCTCATAATAACTTACCTTATTTTTCAAATACTCATTATCAAATTGGTCTTTCTTATAAAACATATTTAATTAATGGCACTACCAACTAATTCCTCTTTGGTATTTTTACGCCTTTGTTTTAAAAATCTATTTGATCTAAAACAAGCATTGAAAAAACATTGCAACTTATCCACAAGAATATGAACTAGATCGCAAAACGATCATTATATTGTTTATCCACACGAACAATATAATTCATCAAGGAAACATTATTTCTGCTTAAACGCCCCATGAAGCAGTATCACGTTTCAATTTAATCGGTACAAAAGTCCAGTAAATGATTGTTTTATCATCTTACTACCACAGTGATTCCCCCCTACTATGCGATTAACACAGCATCTTATTACTCTTACCTCTTGAGAATGTTCACTCTTGGTCGATGTGAAAATTCCTGCACTACATATTTGTTAGGTGGAACATTATGACGTTTAAATTGACTCCAATTGCTATTTCACTGGTCTTGTCATTAGGCTTATTTGGGTGTAATAACGACAACAATAATCAAACCCAAGCTGAAGTCACCCTACCGGCAACACCCATTATTGATATGGGCGTTTTAAACTATATTGATCCTATGATTGGTACTGCAGCGTCAGGACACACATTCCCCGGTGCCGTAGTGCCTCGCGGTATGGTGCAATTAAGTCCAGATACCTTTAAAGGGACGAATACCGATACTGAAACAGGTCAAAACCCATGGCATTCAGCATCAGGTTATTGGGATGCAAGTGATTACGTTGCAGGGGATGTGTTAGCAACAGATTTAAATATTTATGGTTTTTCTCACACCCACCTTTCAGGCACAGGGGCAACAGATCTTGGTGATATTCTGGTGTTACCGTATTCTGATGACGCTAACCGTGAAAATAATGCCTTTGATAAAGCAACTGAAACCGCATCACCAGGTTACTACTCCGTGGTATTAAATAATGGCAACATTAAAGCAGAATTAACCACCACAACCCGTGTCGGTGTCCATCGTTATACCTATCAGCAAGGCGCTGATCGTAAAATCAAACTTGACCTTGCCCACACGCTAGCCGCCAATAATGGTGAATCTCTACAAAACCGGGTTGAATTGGTTGATGAATACACCATTCGGGGTCGTCGTGTTTCTACAGGTTGGTTCCAAGGTCAAGATATCTTCTTCTATGCCCAATTTAATCAACCAATTGCTCATGCATTGATTGCTCGTGATGGTGGCGAAGCAATGGACATGCAAATGGGCGCAGTTTACGGCTCAATCAATAGTCCAAATAAAGAACAAATCACTTACCTTGATTTTGGTAAAGGTGATCAACCGATTGAAATGCGTGTCGCTCTCTCTCCTGTCGATTGGGATGGCGCACAAAAGAACTTAGCAGCCGAAACGCCAACCTATAATTTTGCTAACGTTAAAGCCAATGCTGAACTTGCTTGGGCAAAAGAACTGGCTACGGTTCAAGTAAAAGGCGGTTCTGACGCTGAGAAAACCAATTTCTACACTGCGATGTATCACGCAATGATTGCCCCGGTTGAATATCAAGATGTTGATGGTCGTTACCGCGACTTACTGGGCAGTGTTCGTCAAGCAGACGGTTATAAAAACTATTCTGTTTATTCAACATGGGATACTTTCCGTGCTGTTCACCCCTTGCTAACCATTACTAATCCGCAACATGCAACTGACTTAGCTAATGACTTGATCCGTAAATCACAAGAAACAGGACTACTGCCAAAGTGGGAAGGTTATGGTGAAGAAACGGGTACTATGATTGGCTATCCTGCCACCGCGATTATTGGTGATGCGGTCGTCAAAGGTCTTGATGTTAATGCTAAAGATGCCTTAGAAGCGGCAAAGAAATCAGCTTATTACCGTCCATATGACTTCCCTCAAATTCCTGATCATACTTTGCAAGCCGTGATGGCAGGTCAGTTAAGTTATTACGAACGTGATAAGTGCGTTGGTTTACCTAACTGGAACTCAGTCTCTTATGCTTTAGAGTTTTCATACTATGACTGGACAATTGCTCAAATGGCAAAAGTAGCCGGTGATGACGCCGCTTATAAAGAGTTTAACGATCGCGCCTATTGGTCTTTAAATCATTGGGATAAAGACGCAGGTTTCTTTGTACCGGTGAAATTAAACAGTTGTGAAAAAGAATTCGCTTCTGATGTCTTTAATCCATATAGCTCTGATGCTTATTGGTACACTGAAGGTAATGCGTGGCAATGGCAGTGGACGTTCATGCAAGATATTGACAAGCTAACCGAGGTCATGGGCGGCACTGAAGGATTTAATACTAAGTTGAATGATTTATTCACAGCCGATGCCAATGGCGGTGAAAACCATCAAGATATGACCGGCTTTATTGGGCAATATATTCACGGTAACGAGCCATCACACCACGTGATTTACTTATATAACCGTACCAATGAGTCTTGGAAAACCCAAGAATACCTCGATAGAGTTTACAAGGAATTCTATAAGCCAACCCCTGACGGTATCATTGGTAATGAAGACGTCGGTCAAATGTCAGCATGGTACATTATGTCGGCAATGGGCTTCTATCAGGTAACACCAACGGATCCAACTTACACCATTGGTCGCCCTATTTTTGATGAGGTAAAAATCAAACTACCAACGGGTGATTTCACCATCACGGCTGATAATAATAGCAGTGACAATAAGTATGTGAAATCTGTACTGATTAACGGTAAACCTCTGAATGTATTTAATAGCTTTGAGCACAGTGAAATAAAAGCAGGTGGAACACTTCACTTTGTAATGACTGCTGATAAATCACAAGCAATGGCAGCCCGACTTAACTAAGTAAACCGTTGCAACTCACACCATTATTAGTACCATAAAAAAATCCCTCGTTATGGCTAGCGAGGGATTTTTTAGTTAATGTATTAATAACAACAAGCGATCAGTCTAATGATTCGTCTTATGACCAGAAGTCGTCAATAGGTGCTGGTTTGTTTTTACGTTTCTTTTTACCCGTACCTTCAGGTTTTGCCATTGGCTTTTCTACTGCTAATAAAGCTTCTGATTCATCAACTTCAAAACCTTCAACTTGTTCACGCTCAAGTCGAACTTTATTCTTCTTCTCAATAACCTTAAAGTGATGGCTGTCTTCATAATCGATCAATGACAGTGCTAGACCAACTTCACCAGCACGACCACTACGACCAATGCGGTGCATATAATCTGCTGGGCTACGTGGTAAATCAAAGTTAATCACCACTGGCAGTTTTTCAATATCAAGACCACGAGCAGCAATGTCTGTGGCAATTAATACGTCAATTTCACCTGACTTAAACGCTTCTAATACTCGAGTACGCGCACCTTGGCCGCGATCACCGTGGAATACTTCAGCGATAATGCCACGCTTAGACAGTTTATCCGCTAAGTGCTCACAGCTATTTTTAGCATTAACAAAAATAAGCGCCTGACGCCATTGATGTTGTTTAATTAAATGAGCTAATACTGCGGTTTTCTCGCCCTTATTAACCGTGAAAACACGTTGTACTAATGTGCTTGCATCGACACTTTGTAGTTGCAGTTCAACAGGATCGTTAAGTAATGCTTGAGTTAATAGCTTAACTTGTTCAGGAAACGTCGCTGAAAATAATAATGTTTGCTTGTTATTAGGTAATAACGCTAGTAACGCAGACAACTCTTCAGTAAAGCCAAGACTTAACATACGATCGGCTTCATCAAGTACTAAGGTTTTAACCCGATCAAGTTTTATGGCATTACTTGAAATCAAATCTAATAAGCGACCTGGAGTTGCTACTAAAATATCAGTGCCGCCACGTAGAGCTAGCATTTGGGTGTTAGCTGATACGCCACCAAACACAGCAACCGTTTTAATAGCACCGTTGAAATGTGTCGCATAAGATTTAATGCTATCTGCAACTTGTTTTGCCAGCTCACGGGTGGGAACTAAAACAAGACCAGTAACATAATTACCTTTCGCATTTTTATTCTCAGAGGCTTTAGTTTGATGTAACTGTTGTAACAACGGCAAAGCAAAGGTTGCCGTTTTGCCTGAACCTGTATTTGCCCCCGCAATTAAGTCACGTCCCGCTAATACACTCGGAATAGCTTGTGCTTGAATAGGCGTTGGCTGTTGATATTCCAGCTCCGTTAATCGTGCTAACAAAGGCGAAATAAGGCCAAGTTCTGCAAAGTTGGCTGGTGTTGTAATAGTGGTCATTAATATACAGGGCTCAAAACTAAAATAATTGCTGTCATTTTAGCTTATTTAGCCTGTACTCAGTTAGTGATATTCCTTTATGGGGATGACGGATGTATTTGTGGAGGGTTTATGGGCTATTTGACGGGTTATTGTCTGTCATCTCGAAAGCGAAGCATGAGCTATCCGTGATCTATTCATCACGCCATTGAGCATTAAAGATGCCAATAAAAATATGCTTAAACATCAACGTAAACAGTAACCTTACGACATGCTAATAGTAGATTCCCTATCTCGTTCGTAACCTCACTGTAGGGAATGACGGGGGAAAGTTCAGACGTAAAAAAGCCGCTAACTTTCGTTCGCGGCTTTCTTGAATGTGGCGGAGCTGCTTCGAGGATTAGCGGATTTGAACCCTGCTTTACTTACTCGGACTAAACACCCATTTTCATTCAGACGTAAAAAAGCCGTTAACTTTCGTTAACGGCTTTCTTGAATGTGGCGGAGCTGCTTCGAGGATTAGCGGATTTGAACCCTGCTTTACTTACTCGGTCTAATCACCCACTTTCATTCAGACGTAAAAAAGCCGTTAACTTTCGCTAACGGCTTTCTTGAATGTGGCGGAGAGATAGGGATTTGAACCCTAGATACGCTATAAACGTATGCTGGTTTTCAAGACCAGTGCTTTCAACCGCTCAGCCATCTCTCCAATTTTTATATCTCTTTAAAAGAGATATGGCGGTGAGGGAGGGATTCGAACCCTCGATACGTTGCCGTATACACACTTTCCAGGCGTGCTCCTTCAGCCACTCGGACACCTCACCACATTGTTGCCAACAACGCTTTGCTTGTCGACGGCGTGTAATATATTGATTTATGGGATCAGGGTCAAGGGTTTTTATGTGAGTTTTTTCTATTTGCCGACTTATACTGCGAATTGCACTGTTCTTGTACCAAAATCTCTAATTTCTCCTCTTTAAAAACAACAAAAGCACCTCATGGGTGCTTTTGTTAAATTCAAATAACGGTAAAAACTATTTAAATTGTTGGTTGAGCGCACGCAGTAACACGGAACATTCTGCGGCATAACTCAAGAAACTGACCATAAACGACGCCTAGTGCGCCTGACACTAAGATGTTACTCATTACCGCGGCAATAACTTGTTCTTTATTTGCGCCTACAGCAAATAGAATACACGCGTAGATAGGTGACTGAAACACAACATAGGCCACCATATCTGATATACCTTTCATCCATCGTGCAGGAGATAACCTACGGCCACAACCAATAATATAATCACGGAACATGCCATAGGGCCATGCAATCGCAATATTAATCGGTATCGATAACGTACGCGATGCTAATGACTGTTCAAACGACATCCCTGAAATAAAAACTTCAATCATCATTCCAGTAACAAAGCTAAACACCACCATTGCAAATATATCCGCAGCGGCATTTCTAACCTTAAATGGCACTTTAACAACAGACATTCACTCCCCTTACTCTAGCAAAATCGACCAGCATTATCATGGTTAACGTTACTTAAAGCTATCTAACTAACACCATGCAGTTTATGTGCGCATTAGAACAGCTTTTACATAAAATAAGGTTCTGTATTTAATATTGGTTTCGAGTAAATAACTGCTATTTTGGTTAAAAATAGGTTTTTTATCTGGTATAAAAGTAACCATTAAAGCATTTAATTGTCACTGTTAATTTCTTTGATATAACAAAATAGCAACAAGTGAAAATCCGAATTTAACACTAAATTCGGATTAGTTATTTGTATGTATTTATCTAACTTATTACGCTAAAGATGACTGCGGTAATTTAGGTAACTTAATGGTTAGTGCGATAATGAGTGAAACAATTAATAAGACAAACATTAAATAGAACGTCGCAATAAAACCACCAAAGATAGAAGCAACAATCGAACCAATAAAACTACCGACACCAAACCCTAAGTAAATGATACCGTAATTTTTAGTCAGATTGTTTAGACCAAAGAAATCACTCACTAATGAAGGGAATACGGTGATTGTGCCGCCAAAACTAAAGGCAATGCAGGCAACCGCAATATAAAAACTCATCTGGCTTTGATGAGCAAATAGTAATGCGCACACGCCGGTTAAACACACCACTAATGAAATAGCCACAACCTTTGTACGTGCCATTTTATCAGATAGAACACCTAACACTAAGCGTCCACTTAGATTAGCAATAGCGATAATAGCAACACTGGCAGCAGCAACGTCTAATGATAAGTGTACGTAACCCTGGCCAATATCTTTGGCAACACCAATGACATACAGACCACTCATACAAACAGTCAAGAAAACTAAAGCAAGCATCCAAAACTGTGGACATTTCATAGATTGTGAAAGACTAAAATCACGCACTTCAGCAGCAGATTCTGTGGCAGATACTTGTTGTTTAGGTGCATCTTTCATCATTAAGCCACCAATGATAACCATGACCATTGCAATAATGCCCCAGTAATCAAAGGTACTTTCTAAACCATTATGCTCAAGAAAATACATATTAATAAATTTAAAACCTAAACTACCTAAACCATATGCACCAATAGCACAGGCTGAAATTAACCCTTTACGCTCAGGAAAGAATTTTACGCAATTAGACAAGGTCATTAAGTACCCGGTACCGTCAGCAAAACCAATTAACAGGCCAGCAAATATATATAACAACCAAATATTGGTAGCATGCGCTGTGAGTAATAAACTTGCCCCTAGTAAAATGCCAGCACCAAGAGTGACATTACGCACCCCAAACCGTTCTTGCATTTTACCCGCCATTGATGATGCAACCGCCAAGGCTAAACTCATAATACCGAAAGAAAAAGCAACACGACTGACTGGCTCAGATAATTTACCTGCAAGCTGAGCGTTAAATAAACTCCATGTATAAA
The DNA here is from genome assembly GCF_900166965.1 of Photobacterium piscicola. Taxonomy (GTDB): domain Bacteria; phylum Pseudomonadota; class Gammaproteobacteria; order Enterobacterales; family Vibrionaceae; genus Photobacterium; species Photobacterium piscicola. The sequence goes on from NZ_FUZI01000002.1 coordinate 250,569, forward strand.
CTGAACCCAAAGCAAACTGAGTAATGATGGTACCCAGCAACGTAAAATAACGGCTGCGACTGGTAAGTTGATTGGTCATGGTGACATCCTTTTTTGGTGAAATACTCAAGGCCATATTGCAGATTGCCTTGCTGCTGTTCACCAAAATACGACAATAACCATAGATAACAAGAGGGTAAAAAAACAATAAAATCAGTGGTAACGTATGAGGAATAAAATGCAATATAGCGGCATGAAATGCATTTTGCCGCTAATCATTAGTTAGCATTTACAACTGCATTAAACACCGAAAAGCTTTTAGATTACTACGACTCACAGGAATATGCGGCTCAACATGGGCTAATTTGATCATATAAGTACTATTAACCCATGGAATGATCTCTTTAACATCATTAATGTTTATGCAGTAAGATCGGTGGCAACGGAAAAAATCACTCGTTGGTAAACGTAGCATTAATTCACTTATCGTAATCGGTGCCACAAAACACCCTTCAGCAGTATAAACATGGGTCACTTTTTCATTAGCAATGGCACAGCAAATATCACTAATCGCAGTAACATGAATATGATTATTAAGCATTAAATTAATAGTATGACTACGTATATTTGTCGTAACTTGCGGGGGTTCTTGTTCTTGAGCCCGCGCCTGTAACTTAGCTAATAAGCCGATTACTCGCTGCTCGTTAAGTGGCTTCAATAAATAATCAACCGCTTCTAATTCAAAAGCATCGACTGCATATTCTTTATAAGCTGTTGTAAATACGATTTGAGGCTTATGAGAAAATTGAGCAATATTACGCGCTAACAACATGCCATCAATTGATGGAACATTAATATCTAAAAAAACAACATCAACCTTGTTAGATTGTAAAAATTTAAAGGCATCCAGTCCATCATCAAACGCAGCAACAATATTAATAGTGCTATGTTTTTCAATTAAATAAGTTAACTCTTCACGAGCAAGATATTCATCTTCCACGATCAAGGCATTTAGTTGCATGATATCAATCCTGTTCTTTTACAAAAAATTGCATACTAGTTCCTTGCTCAAGCCGACTAATATGCAGTCCATCGCTATAGAGTAATAATAACCGTTGGTGGACATTATTGAGTCCAATATGGTGTGAATCTATTTTGCTTTGGTATAATTTATCGATTATTTTTTGACTTATACCAACACCAGTATCAGTGATCGTAATCGCCACATCATCCACTCTTCTCTTTACTGAAATAACAACTTTTCCAGCCACACGAGAAGGTTGAATACCATGTAAAATAGCATTTTCAACTAATGGCTGAATCAATAAGCATGGTATGCGAGGATGGACATCATCAATATCAAATTCCACCTCTAGTTTTGAACCAAAACGTGCTTGTTCAATAGCGACATAATCTCGAACTTGTTGGATTTCTTCTTGAATATCAATCAATTCAACATCTCGTTCTAAATTGTAACGTAGAAAATCGGCTAAATTTGCAATCAGCTGCCGAGCTTCATCTGGACGAATACGAATTAACGTTGAAATAGCGTTAAGTGCATTAAATAAAAAGTGCGGATTTATTTTACTTTGCAGGGCTGAAAACTCGGCTTTTGCTGCCATTTGCTTTAGCTGTTCAATACGTGAAACCTCCATCTGGGTAGATATGATTTGTGATAAACCAATCGCCATTTCACGCAATGACATTCGAATATGATCTGGCTGACAATAAAATATTTTAAGCGTGCCACTTACCTCACCATTTTCCCAAAGTGGAATAATCAGTAATGAATGAAAATTATGTACATTGAGGTTATTACTTATTATTTGTTCACCACTTTCTACTGCTTGGCGAGTCATTTGGCTGATTTTATGGTGCGCATCTAAAAAGTGCTCTTCCCCACGACCAACATAAGCACGTACATCTTGCGTATTAGTAATTGCTACAGCGTCAGCATCCGTATAAAACCGAATAATACTGCATACTTTTTGTAGGGCATTACGGTTGTTAATACGAAAATAAGGTAAGGTTTTATTCGCAATATCAAGGGCTAGCTTTGCTTGTTGAGCGGCAATAAGATCTTGCTCTTCATCGAGATCTTGGACTAATTTAATAATTAACCCAATCGATAATGTACCAAGGATCATAGGGAAACTAATATGTGTCACAATATTGTAAGCCAGTGTTTTATTGTGTGATAGCAACACAATCAATACCATCGTCAGTATTTCACAGCACATTCCCGCCAAAATACCTAATTGGGCATAATTTTTTTTAGCACATTTACAATGAATCCAGGTTGCTAATAAACCAGCAAAAATACTCGTGATTAAGCACGCTACTGATGTAGGACCATCAATATCAATTAAATAACGGTGAATGCCCGCAATAATACCCGCAGGAATACCTATCCATGGCCCAAAAATAATACCACCAGATAACACTGCAATAATACGTACATTAACCAGTGAACCATCAACATTTAAACCTGTATAAGTACTAAACACCGCAAATATAATAAACAATGCAGAGATCATCGCGGTTTCAACAGGCCGTCGATGGGTTTTCTTAACGATAGATTGAAACAATTGGGTACGCGTTAATAAAAATAATGTCATCAACATTAAGGCGGCGCGCTCAAATACGGCCAATAACATCATAAACTGTTCGCTATACATTGCTTCACCTTAACCATAAGTAAAATTATGAGACACTTAAACCGGTTTAATACCGCAAAGACATTACCCAATTAAGAATTATGTTATTAGTGAAAGCTTCATGTTTTAATTAAAATCAACAATAAGCAATTTAATGTCAGCAACTGCACTTTGTCCGTCTTTTTTGACACAAGATGATAAATATCTTTGACCATTACTAGGTTGTTACCAAGAGACTGTTACAATAGTGGTATAAAGTTCAGTCATGCATGTATAGTTAACGCACCTGAACACTTAATCATTATTAAGCTGAGATTGTTTTATGCCTTCACAACTAAGTACTATCCTGGAAAACTCTCAACTAGCAGATCAATTGCTATCTGAATCACAAACTCGTGGCTTTGTTACTGCCATGGCAGCAGCACCACACCTGATTGATCCTACAGAATGGTTAGCGTTTATGTGGGGTGGCGAAGAAACATCACCTTTCGATAACCATGAAGACTTAGAAAATTACGCAAAAGCAATCATTGCAATCTGGAACGAAGCTCGCGCTGCATTATTTGAAAGCACTTGGCAATGGCCTGAAGGCTGTGCATTAGACGATAGTCAGATTGTTACCGAAGTAACCAGCAACTTCTGTGAAGGTATGTTACAAGGTTGGCAATTAGCACGTGATGACTGGGAGACAATAATGCCGCCAGAAAGTGAAGATAATGCCCTACTTGGTGGCGTATTACTTTCTTTTAGCTTGTTATTTGATCCTGAAACAGCATTAGAAGCACTTAAAGAACAAAACGCAGACGCATTGGCGCAGTTTGAAGAAATCTTCAACGCGATTCCCGTTATGCTATGTGGCCTAACACAACGTGGGGCACAATTAGTTGCCGCCCAGTAATAGTTGACTGAAATAGCAATAAAAAAGGCGAATCGATTCTGTTAACTCAAATGAGTATCAGAACGGATCGCCTTTTCTTTTGTTACAGTAAGTAATTACTTACGCATTACCTTTTACTTTTAATTGTAACTCAGCTGCAAAATCTAACATTCTGTTGAGTGGAACAAGTGATTTCACTCGAATAGCTTCATCAACAAAAATTTCATGTTGCTGACCACCTTCAGCTAAAGCTGTATAAATGGCTTTCAAACCATTCATCGCCATCCACGGGCAATGTGCACAGCTACGACATGTCGCCCCAGCCCCCGCTGTTGGCGCTTCAATTAATTCTTTATTTGGCACCATTTGCTGCATCTTAAAGAAGATACCTTTATCGGTTGCCACAATTAATTTAGTTTGCGGTAATGTTGTTGCTGCTTTTATTAATTGACTCGTTGAACCAACAGCATCTGCTAGTGCAACTACACTAGCTGGTGATTCAGGGTGCACCAAAATAGCCGCGTCAGGGTGTAGATGCTTCATCTGTTTTAGCGCTTGTGCTGAAAACTCATCATGCACAATACACTCCCCTTGCCACAGTAACATTTCAGCGCCAGTTTGCTTTTGAATATAACCACCAAGATGGCGATCTGGGCCCCAAATGATTTTACAACCTTCGCTATCGAGATGATCAATAATTTCTAACGCGATACTCGATGTTACTACCCAATCAGCCCGTGCTTTCACTGCGGCAGAAGTATTTGCATAAACCACTACAGTATGATCAGGATGCTGATCACAAAACGCCGTAAATGCATCAACCGGACACCCAAGATCGAGTGAACATTCAGCCTCTAAGGTTGGCATTAATACTTTTTTTTCAGGGGTTAATATTTTTGCTGACTCGCCCATAAATCTCACCCCGCAAACAATCAAAGTTGTTGCTGAATGTTGATTACCAAAGCGCGCCATTTCAAGAGAATCACCGACAAAACCACCCGTCGCTTCAGCTAGGGCCTGAATCTCGGGATCGGTGTAATAGTGTGCAATCAATACTGCATTATTACTCTTTAGCAGTTGCTTGATTTTTGTAATGTAAACCTGCTTTTCATTATCCGATAATAGCGCTGGTTTAGGTGGAAATGGATAGACCATTTCCGATGGATCAAATGTAATATTCATTATTCATTTGCTCGTCAGCATTCCTTACGTGTTTGATCATTATACGCATGATTTTTGAAATATCATCATTAACCAATGACACTTGTATAACAGCACATACACATAAAATACGACTTTTGCGCATTATATTTCTAAGACGTATATATAAAAGTGAAAACTTATCAATTTTATTTTGAGAATTCTCTGAGAACATCTCAGAAAAAATATTATTGATATGCATCACAGTTTTAAAGCTTACTATATTAAATAATATCTTATCGCTGTAACGCACTGATTTAACTACCTGTAGAAGAGGTGAGACATTGATGAATGTCTATAACTATCATCAAGCTAGCCCTTACGGCACATTATTATAAATTAAGCCGAAAAGCCTTTCTCACTTGAGAAAGGCTTTATTTTTAAATGTTAGACTATTTTTTGAAACACAAAAAAACGTGCTAATAATTTCTTTCGGTAAATGAGTATTACTCAACACTTTTACTATATTTACGTTTTGACCAAAAAAAACATGGGCCTCAAGTTCGGTAACAGAAATAGGCCTATCTGTATGTTCAAAAATATACTTTATGAATCGATAGTTTCCACTACCATCACGTACTGAAATTATTTTTTTACCATCACAAAAAACGGTTTTAGTCTTGTCATCAAAATATAAGTGTTGCTCTTTCTCATCAAAAGACATCAACAAATAGATATAAGAAACAACCGTCATGACACAGAAAAAGATAAGCATCACAATCATAAAGATATTCATTTATCTAACCTATTGAGCCTGTTCACAAATTTTAGAAATATTCTTCACAGTAACCCAATGACTAAATCGTTGAGGATCATTTTGACATAAGGTAGTAATTGAGCCTGTTTGTGCTGTCCAGCCATCTTGTTTCCATTGCTTAATTTTAGCTAAGATAGCGGCTTCTGAATTGGTATGGTGCAGCGATTGATCAATAATATTAAACGCATTCTCCCCTGCCATTTTAGTGACATTCTCTTGATTCATCTTTACGCCATACATAAAGATGCCTCCAGTGATCCACCCAGACAAAGCCAATAAAACTAAGAATACCGACATTAATTTATTCATAAAAATAACCTCGGTAGTTATATACGTAAACGGCAGATTGTTACGATGGCAGAATCAGAAAGAATACGTTTTAATTTGTCACGATCATTATCACAAATTGTAGTGACAGAACCCGTTTGAGCTGTCCATCCTTTTGCAAACCATTCTTGGATTTGCGCGATAATTTCTGGATCTGTTTTTTTATCTTGTAATGATTGGGAAACAATATTGTAAGCATTCTCGGTGATCTTATCGTTAATGAAACTACGATCATTATTTAGATGTGTAAACATTAAATAAGCAGCAAACAGCCAGCCAGAAATAGAGATCAATGAGTAACATAATATTTTTTTTTGACTTAACAAAATAACTCCAACTATCCATAGTAATAACATTACATAGAGCAGCAACAGCTACTCATTTCATAGATGCGCATAATACCAAAAAAAACAGTAAATTCCATGATAGTTTTCATTATTACAAGGGCATTTTTGAGCCTTCTATTATTCATCAAATAAAAGCCGATAAGCTCTTATTAACAACCAATAAAAGATAAAAAAAAACCCACAAAAAATGCAGGTTTTTAAAATATTAAAACAACAATTTTAGTGCTTTGATAAATTTGTTAACGCAGACTGTGCTTGCTTCGCGCTAGTTGAGTTGGGGTACTCTTTCTCAACTTCCGTATAGTAAGACATCGCTTTAACAGTATCATTGTTACGCTCAGCAATAACACCAAGCTTTAGCAATGCATCAGCCCGTTTACTTGAATCTTTAATACTAGCAACAACTGTAAAATTCTTTGCCGCTTGAGCTAAATCATTTTGAGAAAAATGCAACTGACCTAACCAATAGCTCGCATTCGGCTTATACACAGAATCAGGGTAAGTAGTTAAAAAAGACTCAAATGCTTGGGTTGCACCTTGATAATCTTTCTTTTTCAAAATCAAATTCACAGCATTTTGATAAGCATCATTCTCACTCATATTTTTAGAGTAGGCTTCTGTCGGTGCTTTGGCTGTCTCTTTCGCTGCTGGTGCTGTTTTTGCAGGCTGACGACTTAACTGATCAACGTCCTTATATAACTGTCGTTGACGTTCTTTCATCTGCTTAATATCGTAGCTATTACGTTCAACTTTGCCACGAATATCATCAATATCAACTGACATTTGATCTAGCTGACGTTGAACCTGCAATTGTGATTGCCCTTGTGCTTCCAACATACGCTCTAATGTTTGTAAATTAGCCGCTGAAGCAGGCGCGGCGACCACTTGGGTCGCCGCACCAACCAGCAACACTAATGCAAACTGACGCATTATTTTGTTACTGTTCATAATTATCAACCTAAATCTTAATTAGTATACGATCACTGCACGGCGGTTTTTCGCATAATCCGCATCAGTATGTCCAAACAATAGTGGTTTTTCTTCACCATAACTAACGATAGACATTTGATTTGCTGATACACCTAGCGCTTGCAGGTATTGAGCAACAGCGGTGGCACGACGTTCACCCAATGCAATATTGTATTCAGGTGTACCACGTTCATCAGCATGGCCTTGAACAACCACTTTTGTATTTGGATGGTTACGTAAGTATTCAGCATGAGCTTCTAGCATGTTTTGATATGCTGGTTGAATTTCAGCGTTATCAAATTTGAAGAATACTGTTTGCTCTTCTTGACGCAACTTTTGCATTTGTTGTTCATGCAATTGCTGTTCAGTCATCGCACCACTTTGAGAAAGCGATGTAGAAATAGAGGTTTGACCTGCGCCATTAAGACCACCGACACCACCCATTTCAACACTGCCAGTTTGGTTTTGAGATCCAGCAGAAGTACCAGCACTGTCTGTTGAACTACATGCTGCCAATGTCATCATTGGTAACGCAATGGCTAAGCCTTTTAAAATTCGGTTAAGTTGCATCTATTTTCATCCTTCATCATTCAGTAATACCCATTAATTGGATATATTATTGTTCTATAATCCTATTATAGGAATGGACCCCAAGCTGGTGCACGTACTCGTTTACTTGTTGAAGGCAAACGCGCTTGGAATCGACCGTCAATAGACACTAGAGACAATTCATAACTATTATTTTGTGCTGAGCTATAAATAATCATACTGCCGTTAGGTGCAATACTTGGTGATTCTGCTAATTTTGCTTTCGTTAAAATCTGAACGGCGCCAGTTTTTAAGTCTTGCTTAGCAATGTTATAGCCACTATCAGAACGGTTAACCATCACTAAAAAACGACCATCAGGGGTAATTTGCGCCCCCATATTTTGGCTACCTTGCCATGTTACACGTTGTGTCTCGCCTGTGGCTAAATCAAGATGATAAATTTGTGGGCGTCCACCACGATCTGACGTGAAATACATTGATTTACCATCAGGCGTCCAAATTTCTTCAGTATTATTAGCACGTCCATGGGTTATTTGACGTAATTGCTTTGTTTTAAGATCTTTAATATAAATCTGTAAACTGCCTGTCTTTGATAACACCATCGCTAGCTTAGTGCCGTCTGGTGAGAATTGTGGTGAGCCATTATGACGAGGGTAGTTAGCAATAAGCTCACGCGTGCCTTTATAAATATTCAGCACGAAAATTTCAGCTTTACCATTTTCAAAGCTTACATAAGCTAACTTACTGCCATCAGGAGACCATGCTGGTGACATCAATGGTTGCTTTGATTTTAAAACGACACGCTCGTTATAACCGTCATAATCGGCAACACGTAATTGATACGGAAATTGCGCGCCTTGATTATCATCAACATAAGCAATACGTGTTAAAAATGCACCACGCTCACCAGTCAGCTTTTGATAAACCATATCAGAGATACGATGTGCATATTGACGCATACGATTTGGTTTTACGACAGCACGGTTATTTAACAGTAAGTAATCACTCGCGGTACCTTGAGCATCACTATTCAACTTACCTTTAACAATATCAACCAATTGGTAGCTAATGACATAATTACCTTCGGCATTTTGAGTAATACTCCCCGTCACGACAGCATCAACACCTAATTTAGTCCAAGCACTATAATTAATTTGGCTTTCATTATAAGGACGTTGAGGTAATTTACTATTTGCTATTGGACTAAATTTACCACTACGTTGTAGATCAGAAGCTATAACAGCTGAGATATCAGTCGGTAATTTATTTGTGCCTTGCCATTCAAAAGGCACAATACCAATTGGGCGAGCGGAATCAACACCATCAGTGATGACTAAATCTAGTGCTGCATGTGCAAATTGGCTAACGCTTAATAAGGCAAAAAACATACCTATCATCCAACGTTTCATCAATCGCTCCTTATAGTTACGAAAGCCGCAACTATTGTTGCGGCAAAAATAAAGTCTGTATTTAACAATGACTATGGACTAACCGTTAAGTTAATAACCCGTAATTGTTTAACCACATCAGGGTTATCTGGCATCGGAAATTCACTTACTTGTAATACTGCAGATTTAGCAGCACGGCAAAGTGTATTATTTCCCGCTAACTGTGAAACATCTAACACTAAACCATTCGCTGACAAACGTAAGGTTAACTTACATTCTTGACCTTTAAAGCTTTGATCAACCAATAGATTTTGTTGAATCATTTGCTTATAAATAGTGCCATAACGTGCCACTTCATCAGCAATATGCTTACCTCGCGCACCACCTCGTTGTTCATTTTCAGCTTCTAGTCCTGAAAACATATCATTGAGTGCTGCGTCTTGTTTAGCTTGTGCTTTGGCTTTAGCGTCTGCTTTGGCTTTTGCATCTGCCTTCACTTTAGCGTCTGCCTTCGCTTTAGCGTCTGCCTTCACTTTAGCATCTGCCTTCGCTTTAGCGTCTGCCTTCGCTTTAGCGTCTGCCTTCACTTTAGCGTCTGCCTTCGCTTTAGCGTCTGCCTTCGCTTTAGCGTCTGCCTTCGCTTTAGCATCTGCCTTCGCTTTAGCGTCTGCCTTAGCTTTAGCATCTGCTTTCGCTTTAGCGTCTGCCTTCGCTTTAGCGTCTGCCTTCGCTTTAGCGTCTGCCTTCGCTTTAGCGTCTGCCTTCGCTTTAGCGTCTGCTTTCGCTTTAGCGTCTGCTTTCGCTTTAGCGTCTGCCTTCGCTTTAACTTCTGCTTTCGCTTTAGCGTCTGCCTTCGCTTTAACTTCTGCTTTCGCCTTAGCTTCTTCAGCTTGTTGCTGCTGCAATTGACGTTGTTTTTCAGCTTCACGGGTTGCCTTTTCAGCCGTTAACTTATCCTCTTTTAATTGACGGATACGTTCGGCATCGGCTTTACGTTGTGCTTCAAGTGCTTCAGTTTGTTGCTTTAAACGGGCTTGACGAGCTTGTTCTGCATCTTTTGCTGCTTGGCGCTGTTGACGAATTTGCTGAGCTTGTTGATTCAAGATAGCAGGATCAATCATCGTCGCTTGAATAGTATTACCGACCGATGGTTTTTTATCGAAGGTAAAATCAGCACCCCATAATAACAGCACAATAAACAGTGCATGTACGAAGACAGATATAATGACTGATGTCGAATAATTACTCTTTTTCATGCCTTAATTTCCAGGCTTATCTAATGGATCAGTCATTAAACCTACCGATCCAACTCCAGCATGGCTTAGCGCATCCAAGGTTTCGACTATATTTGAATAAGGTGTGCGTCCATCACCCCCAACCATTACTAACGTTTTAGGATTGCTAGCAAGCTCTGCTTTTACTCGAGCAATTAATTCATCGAGGCTCAAGCCATGCGCCATATCATCATTATTGATGCTCACCCCTAAATTGCCATCTTTATCAACTTCAACAATGATAGGAGGTGTATCGTTATCTTGGTTTAACTGTGCGATTGTTTCAGAAGTCTGTGTTTTAGGTAAATCAACATCAACTCCTTGGCTTACAAACGGTGCTGTAACCATGAAGATAATTAATAAAACCAACATAACGTCAATATAAGGGACGACATTGATTTCTGCCGTCATTTTGCGTTTCTTCGGTTGATAAGCCATTGCTTATTACTCCTGATTCGCTGCAAATGCCTGACGGTGTAAAATACTTGAAAACTCTTCCATAAAAGTGGCATAAGTATGTTCAAGTTTAGTCACTTTGTTAGTAAGGCGGTTATAAAACATAACTGCTGGAATTGCAGCAAATAGACCCATCGCTGTCGCAACCAAAGCTTCAGCAATACCTGGAGCTACCATAGCTAATGTTGCTTGCTTTACGGCACCCAGAGCAATAAATGCCGTCATAATGCCCCATACGGTACCAAAAAGACCAATATAAGGACTGATTGAACCAACAGTAGCAAGGAATGGTAAATTGGTTTCTAACTCATCAACTTCTTTTGATAGTGAAACACGCATAGCACGTCCAGTACCTTCCATTACCGCTTCAGGCACACGGCCATTACTGCGATGTAAGCGCGCAAATTCTTTAAAACCTGAATAGAAAATTCGCTCAGATCCAGAAAGATCATCTTTACGTTGTTGTACTTCTTGATAAAGCTGCGAAAGATCGATACCAGACCAAAATCGGTCTTCAAATTGAGTTGCATTACGTTCAGCACTTTTTAAAACTTGTGAACGCTTAATGATCATTGCCCAAGAAGCAATCGACATTCCAAGTAAAATAAGCATAACCAGTTTTACCAACAAACTTGCTTGTAAAAAAAGGTCTAAAATGGTTAGTTCTGAGTTCACTTAATTGTTCTCCAGCTTTAATTGTGCAGGTAACGCTATTGGTTTCATGATGGTTGGATCAATACAAGCAATTTTTACAACGGCACGGCAAAATACTACATTATTATCATTAACCAGCTCTTGATTAAACGTTATTGATGCACGACGTGCGTTTTCAATCGTGGTATTAACAACCAGTTGATCATCTAATTTAGCACCACGAATAAAATCGATATTCATGCTACGTACAACAAAACTCATTTTATCTGCAAATAATTGCTGCTGATTTAAGCCTATGTAACGTAATAACTCAGTTCGAGCTCGTTCAAAAAATTTCAAGTAATTAGCGTGATAGACCACCCCGCCAACATCTGTATCTTCATAATAAATGGTAATCGGCCATTTAAAAATATCTTGTTCTTTCATTTAGTATCCATAACCGTCATGCCTACACAGTACTAACAATCGCGCTTGACACTACTATACCCTAAGTCATCCGTTGATAGTTATCATGGAGCGAATAGATAACCGCATTTAACTGAAAAATGAAATTTGTCAGTAGGTTCTGACAATCAAATCACAATTCTGTTCAGTTATCATGCATTAAAACCGAATTGTTAAAAATGGTTACAATTTACTCCTATAAAAAAAGCCTGTTCCATTACGGTAACAGGCTTTTTAGCTCTACAGATTAAGTGTTATAAAAAACGTAATCCGAGAATATAAAGCAATATAGGCAGTGCGATATACGGTGTAAAGAACACCTGGAAATACCATCGATGAGGAACAAAACCCATGCCAAATACCATTGCGCTACAGGTTGCCCAAATCATCAACGGTGCTAAACCTGCACTAAATCCACCAATATCTTTGGCAAATTGATGCGGTTCCCACATTAATAGCCCAGTAATAGTCAACGCCATTACTACTGCTAATAATTTAAGAGGTAACACGCTCAAAGGTGCATGAATTAGCTTAACCGCACGATCTATCTTACTCACTGTCTTTATCCATATTTTCAGTCGTTTCAAGCCATAATGCGTTGACAATACCGAATGAACAAGCCAGTAAAATACCTAAAATCCAAGCAAAATACCACATAGTTCGTCTACTCCTTAGTACAGTGAAGTCTTGTTGTCTTCGATATATTTAGTATCAAGACGACCAAACATTTTGTAGTAACACCATGAGGTGTAAGCCAAGATTACAGGTACCATAACAAATGCTACTACTGTCATAATCTGTAATGTGTATTCAGATGATGTTGCATCCCAAATAGTCAAACTTACATTTGGATTTAAGCTTGATGGCATAATGAATGGGAATGTTGCAAAACCAAACGTTAACACCACACCTAAAACCGTTAAGCTTGAGAACAAGAAAGCAAAGCCTGCACGTTCAGCGCGAGAACATAACGCTGTTAGTAAAGGCATAACGACAGCAATGATTGGAGCAATCCACAATACTGGGTAGTTATGGTAGTTAATGAATAACGCACCCACTTGACGAACAACGTCTTTCGTTAATGGATCTGATGCTACATTTGGTAATACTTGAGATGTAATCACATAACCATTAATGCCTTGAGAGACAAAACCAGCAATGATAAACACAACAGCCATTAATATTGCAGAGATTGCTGCAACATTACGCGCACGCGCATGGATAGCATCCGTTGTTTTCATTTGTAGGAAAGTTGCACCTTGAGTAATAACCATCAATAGGCTAACAACACCACAAAGTAAGGCAAACGGATTCAATAAACCAAAGAATGACCCAGTATACGTCGTCATCATAAATTCGTTTATTTCAAACGGTACACCTTGCATTAAGTTACCAAAAGCCACACCAAAAATAACTGGCGGTACAAAGCTACCAACAAAGATTGCTTTATCCCATAAGCCACGCCATTTTGGATCAGTCAGCTTAGAACGGTAATCAAAACCTAACGGACGTAACCAAAGAGAGGCTAATGTTAAAATCATTGCAACGTAAAAACCAGAGAATACCGTTGCGTAAACTAATGGCCATGCTGCAAATAACGCACCACCCGCGGTGATCAACCAAACTTGGTTACCATCCCAGTGCGGTGCAATTGAGTTAATCATTACACGACGTTCGTTATCTGTCTTACCAATAATTGGTGACAGCATACCGACGCCCATATCAAAACCATCTGTGATTGCAAAACCGATGCACAATACACCAATTAGTACCCACCAAATGATTCGCAAGCTTTCATAATCAAACATTATTCTGTTTCTCCCTGCTTACACTTCAACCTGACGTGAAACCACATCTTGTGCTGTATCTTTTTGCTCAAAATGATAACGACCTGTTTTCAAGCTACTTGGACCTAAACGTGCAAACTTAAGCATCAAGTACACTTCAGCAATCAAGAACAGAGTATATAGTCCGAAAATTGCAGCTAGCGAGAACCATAATTGTGATGGTTCAAGATTTGATGCGGCCATATGTACTGGTAGAATTTCACCAACAGCCCATGGTTGACGACCATACTCGGCAACAAACCAACCCGCTTCAATTGCAATCCAAGGTAATGGAATACCAAACAATGCAGCTTTAAGTACCCACTTGTTACCTGTGATTTTATGACGGCAAGACTGTACAAATGCAGCACCAATAATGGCAAACATTAGGAAGCCTGCACCCACCATGATACGGAAGCTAAAGAATAGCGGCCATACACGTGGAATTGAGTCATCAACAGCTTTTTGAATTTGCTCTGGTGTCGCATCAACAACTTTATCAGTGTACGGCTTCAATAATAAGCCATAACCTAAGTCACCTTTTACTTCATTGAAAGCTGCAACATTTGCTGGTGTTCTTTCACCTGAACGTAATTTCTCAAGTAAACCATATGCCACCATACCGTTACGAATACGTACCGCATGTTGCTTCTTAAGATCACGAATACCCATTACTTGAGTATCAAGTGAACGCGTTGCAATAATACCCATTAGATATGGAATCTTAATTGCGTAATCTGTTTCCATTGTTTCTTGATTCGGGAAACCAAACGCGGTGAAGGCTGCCGGTGCGGGTTCAGTGTGCCATTCAGCTTCAATTGCTGCTAATTTTGTTTTCTGAACATCACCTAGTTCATAACCTGATTCATCACCCAAAATCATTACTGAAACGATTGATGCAAGACCAAAAGCAGCAGCAATTGCAAATGAACGACGAGCAAAGGCAATATCACGCCCTTTAAGCATGTAGTATGAACTTACGCCAAGAATAAACATCGCACCACAAACATAGCCAGAAGCTACGGTATGAACGAATTTAACTTGAGCAACAGGGTTAAAGATAACTTCTGCAAAGCTCACCATTTCCATACGCATGGTTTCATAGTTGAAATCCGCGCCTACAGGGTTTTGCATCCAACCATTAGCGATTAGGATCCACAATGCAGAGAAGTTAGATGCTAATGCAACTAACCATGTCACTGTAAGGTGTTGACGTTTTGATAGACGATCCCAGCCAAAAAAGAACATACCGACTAGAGTGGATTCAAGGAAAAACGCCATCAGGGCTTCGATAGCCAAAGGCGCACCGAAAATATCACCAACATAATGAGAGTAATAAGCCCAGTTTGTACCAAACTGGAATTCCATGGATAGGCCTGTAGCCACACCCAATGCAAAGTTAATCGCGAAAAGCTTACCCCAGAACTTTGTCATGTCCTTATAGATTTGCTTGCCTGTCATAACATAAACTGACTCCATAATGGCAAGTAAAAAAGCCATACCTAGAGTCAGGGGAACGAACAAAAAGTGATACATCGCAGTAAATGCGAACTGTAACCGCGATAGTTCGACGACATCAGTGAACATTGATAACTCCTTTTTTCACCAGCTGACTGGCGCAGTACTACACAGTGTACCGATTATTGGGCTTAGCCAATCGTAGATAACAAACCGCAATATTGGTGATATTTCTGATCGCATTTATCGTATTGATAATAACGGCCATCTTATTTGTTGCAGCTTTGTATCAAAAATATTGTTTTACTGTTATTATTCTACAGCTAATAAAGTCAAGGCTAATATTACAGATATCAGCAATAATCTTCAAAGTATTTATTAATAGTTTTGCTTTGATATTTATCAAATAAAATATCACCGCAAGATATCGACAGCACCAAGTATGATCTACATCAATAAATAATGCATTTTTTTGGCGCTATGCCACAAATTACAATGTTTATATTTTTAATATCTATCTTTAATACTGTCATATCACAATATAATCTATTCCTATTCCTTCATAACCACCCACTGCTTTACTGTAATTTGATTGTTCAACAAATCTAAGAAAAGTATTATGAAACAAAGTTTTGCAGAATTCCACTGACGCATAAATACATTCGTAGAAAACATTACAAAAATAAGGTGATTATAATAATTCCATAATAAAAACTTACAATTTATAAATAAAAAACCATATAGAACAAAATGTTACTTGTCCCATTGATAGCCGTTATTCATCATTATTTTCTTAGTCGATCATTTTGGATTAAATAGATTTTGATTATGAGTAAATATTTTTCAGGTATTGTTGTTTTTTAATACCAATATATAGCTTTTTAAAATAAAAATGCCCTACTCATTTTCTATTTAAAGTAATAACACCGTTATTAAATAGTAATCAATGTTATTTTTAATAACATTCTTGTTGAACGTTTTTTATTACTTGTTTATTAGAAATATCATCCATAAAATCGAGATATAAAAAAACGAGACATTAATAGTCTCGTTTTTTATACATTCATTATCTTTCTTCTTATTTTTTCTTGGGTATATCAAGCCCAAAATGTAAATAAGCACGCTGAGTTGCAATACGTCCACGAGGAGTGCGCTGTAAAAAACCTTGCTGGATTAAATAAGGTTCAAGCACATCTTCAATAGTGTCTTTTTCTTCACCAATTGCAGCGGCTAAGTTATCAAGTCCAACGGGTCCCCCCATAAATTTCTCAATAATCGCCATCAATAATTTGCGATCCATATAGTCAAAGCCACTACTATCAACATCAAGCATATCAAGGGCTTTATTGGCTATATCAGGGCAAATATGACCATCACTTTTGACTTCTGCGTAATCACGCACACGACGTAATAAACGGTTAGCAATACGCGGAGTACCACGAGCACGCATTGCCATTTCCATCGCGCCGCCATCATCAAGTGATAAACCAAGGTAACTCGCACTTCGTGAGACGATATCTTTTAGATCTTCAACTTTGTAATATTCTAATCGCTGAGTTATACCGAAACGATCCCGTAATGGTGATGTTAGCGATCCCGCCCGCGTTGTTGCACCGATTAAAGTAAAAGGTGGTAAATCAATTTTAATCGACCGCGCTGCAGGGCCTTCGCCAATCATGATATCTAATTGGTAATCTTCCATTGCTGGATAAAGTATTTCTTCAACCTGTGGGCTTAAACGATGGATTTCATCAATAAATAGCACATCATTTTCTTCAAGGTTGGTTAATAGCGCGGCTAAATCACCGGCTTTTTCAAGCACAGGTCCAGATGTGGTACGAATACTCACTCCCATCTCATTAGCAACAATATTCGCTAAGGTCGTTTTACCTAAACCTGGAGGACCAAAAATCAATAAGTGGTCAAGCGCTTCATTTCGCAATCTTGCGGCTTGAATAAAGATTTCCATTTGATCACGGACATGATCCTGACCTTGATAATCATTCAGTAACTTAGGACGAATAGCACGATCAATAATGTCGTCTTCGCGCGGTGTCTCGAAATTACTCGAAACCAGTCTATCGGCTTCAATCATAATAAATACCTATTACAGAATGTGTGATCACACCATTGAACGTAATGCATCACGAATCATCGCTTCACTGGTCATTTCAGGTTGTGCAACTTGAGCCACAACTTTCGCTGCAACTTGTGGTTTATATCCTAAAGCAATCAATGCACTAACAGCTTCATCTTCAGCGCGAGCTTGATTTGATGGGTTCTGAATTGCAGCATTGGATGCGGCAGTATCAAGAGCCGGCGTAAAGAGATCCCCTTCGCCCCATCCTTTGAGACGATCTTTCATCTCAACCACTAATCGTTCAGCAGTTTTCTTACCCACACCTGGAATTTTAACCAATGTCGATACATCTTCTAATTCAACACTGCGCACAAATTGGCTGGCGGTCATGGCTGATAAAATCGCTAAGCCTAATTTAGGGCCAACACCATTGGCTTTAATAACCTCGCGGAATAATTCGCGCTCACTTTTTTTATTAAAGCCATACAATAATTGGGCATCTTCACGCACGACAAAGTGAGTAAAAATAATCGCTTCTTGGCCTAACTCAGGTAACTCATAGAAACAGCTCATTGGCATAGAAACTTCATAACCAATACCGCTCACTTCAAGTAATACTTCTGGGGGCTGTTTTTCAATCACAATTCCGCGTAGTCGGCCAATCACAACATCATCTCTATAATAGGAAGTAAACTGGCACTAGAATAGTAAACTACTGGATCAATATCCAGCCCTTTATGCATGTCATCATCAAACAACACGCCATCTTATTACTATAAAAATAACCAACCCAATAAAAAAGCAGCCACAGCTGCTTTTTATGACCACAATTACCTAACCACAATATTCATTGCAATGTGAATAAATTAACGGTATCGACCACGGCGAGCGCTGGTTGCTTTACCGGCCATCGCGATTAGCGTTTTATGAGTATGCGCATGACATATAGCAATAGCTAAAGCATCGGCGGCATCGGCTTGCGGTGTCCCATCAAGTTTAAGTACCGAACACACCATGTGTTGTACCTGAACTTTATCTGCGCCACCATTACCTACGACAGCTTGTTTTATTAATCGCGCAGCATATTCACTTACAGGAAGATCAGCATTCACCGCCGCCACAATCGCACTGCCACGGGCTTGTCCAAGCTTAATGGCAGAGCTGGCATTCTTACCCATAAACACTTGTTCAATCGCAAAACAGTCGGGTTGAAATTGAGTAATAACCTCAGAAACCCCTGCGTAAATCTGTTTTAATCGGCCAGGAATATCAGGGCATGATGTACGAATACAGCCGCTACCTAAATATTCTAGCTTACGACCAACTTGTCGAATAACCCCGTATCCCGTAATACGCGAACCCGGGTCAATACCTAAAATGACAGACATGAATCCAATATTACCATTTGCTTAATACACCAATAGTTTATTGCAGTTAGTTATCTCAGCAGCTGATATATAAACAATGACTCAGCACTCATATTGATAACTCTGTATAAACATTGGTATAAACATAAAAATAAGCCGACCACTTATTGCTAAGGGTCGGCCTGTTATTAACTATCGTTAATGAGATTAATAATAGTTAAGTTAATCAAATTAAGTAATTTAACTTACTTATTCTTGATCAATTTTCTTTTTTGCAATATTAACCGCAATTGAAAGTTCTTCCAATGAAGCTGGATTTGCTAGGCTTGGCGCGTCTGTTAATAGACATGCCGCTGCGGTTGTTTTAGGGAATGCAATAACATCACGAATGTTATCAGTACCACAAAGTAGCATTACCAAACGGTCAAGACCAAATGCAAGACCTGCGTGTGGTGGTGTACCAAACTGTAGTGCATCAAGTAAGAAACCAAACTTCAAACGTTGCTCTTCAGTTGAGATACCTAGAATATCAAACACTGTCGATTGCATTGCTGAGTTGTGAATACGAACTGAACCGCCACCAACTTCGTAACCATTAATAACCATATCGTATGCATTAGATAATGCATCAGCAGGGTTAGCCGCTAATTCTTCTGGTGTTAGGTTTAATGGAGAAGTAAATGGGTGGTGCATTGCAGACAATGAACCATCTTCATTTTCTTCAAACATTGGGAAATCAACAACCCAAAGTGGTTTCCATGCAGACTTATCAGTTAGCGCTAGATCTTCACCCAGTTTAAGACGAAGTGCACCCATCGCTTCTGTAACAACACGCTTGCTATCAGCACCAAATAGAATAATATCGCCAGATTCTGCTTGAGTACGCTCAAGTAAGTTCTCAACAATTTCTGCGTTTAGGAACTTAGCTACTGGAGATTGAACACCCTCAATACCTGCAGCACGATCGTTAACCTTCATCCATGCTAAGCCCTTAGCACCGTAAATACCTACAAACTTAGTGTATTCATCAATTTGCTTACGACTTAGAGATGCGCCACCCGGAACACGGATAACAGCAACGCGACCTTTAGGATCATTTGCTGGTGCTGAGAATACTTGGAACTCAACATCTTTAACAATATCCGCAACATCGACTAACTCTAGAGGGTTACGTAGATCTGGCTTATCAGAGCCAAAACGACGAGCGGCTTCTTCAAATGACATAACAGGGAATGCGCCAAGATCTACATTTAGTAGCTCTTTCCACATTTCTGTGATCATTTTTTCAGTTGTCGCACGTACTTGATCCGCTGACATGAACGATGTTTCGATATCGATTTGAGTAAATTCAGGCTGACGATCAGCACGTAAATCTTCATCACGGAAACATTTAACGATTTGGTAGTAACGGTCAAAACCAGACATCATCAACAATTGCTTAAATAGCTGTGGTGATTGTGGTAATGCGTAGAATTTACCTTTATGTACACGACTTGGTACTAAGTAATCACGCGCACCTTCTGGTGTTGCTTTAGTTAGTACTGGAGTTTCAATATCTAAGAAAGCATTATCATCAAGGAAACGACGAACAAAGCTTGATGCTTTAGCTCGTAGCTTGATGCGGTCGCTCATTTCTGGACGACGAAGATCTAAATAACGGTATTTTAGACGTTGTTCTTCTGAGTTCTTTTGGTTGAAGTCTAGAGGTAACGCTTCTGAACGGTTGATGATCTCAAGGCCAGTTGCATAAATTTCAACTTCACCTGTAGCCATGTCTTTATTACATTGGCTTTCAGGACGCTCACGCACTTCACCCGTTAGACGAATACAAAACTCGTTACGTAATTGGTTTGCTAGTCCGAAGATCTCTGTCATATCAGGATCAATAACAACCTGAACCACACCTTCGCGATCACGCATATCAATAAAGATAAGACCGCCCAAATCACGGCGACGGTTAACCCAACCGCATAAATCTACTGTTTGTCCTGCAAGGGACTTATTTAGGTGTCCACAATAATGGGTGCGCATAAGAAATTCCCAATCTATCTGTATTAGCATGTTCGTACTCGAGTCACAGCTCACTGCTAGCCCAAGTACAACTGGTTCAATCCCGACCGCTTGCTGTCTAATTTACGCATAAAATTGGATAGCAAGCAGGCCAAGAGGCAAAAATAACAAGCTATTATACCCAAACAGCCTCAGTTTGCGAAGTGAACAGCACGTTTATTCGCATGATCTACCGCCAATCAAAAATGGAATCGTAATTAATTCTTTTTCAGTCATGGTTATTTAGGCTTTTTAGGATGAGTTACGCTAAAATCCTAAAGTCTTATATCAATGGCGTGGACTTCAGATGACATTAACCGCAGCTAAAGTACAACCACTTCGAATAGGCTTAGCACAATGGTCGCATAATCACTGGATTCATAGTTTATATGGTAAAGGCTGCAAAAGTGGTGAGCGCTTAGCTCGTTATGCTGATGTATTTTCAACAGTAGAAGGCAATACCACATTTTATGCTATACCGAGTATGGCAACAGTACAAAAATGGCATGATGCAACGCCGCATGATTTTCGATTTACGTTTAAACTACCGCAAACCATTACTCATCAACAACAATTACGCCATTGTGATCAAGCCGTCGCTGATTTTTTAAAAACAATGTATGTCTTAGCACCCAAAACGGCTATTTGGAAAATTCAACTTCCAGCTCAATTTGGACCTGATTCCCTGCCTATTTTGGCACAATTTTTAGCCAAATTCCCAAGCCATCTAACAACAGGGGTTGAAGTTCGACACCCAGATTTTTTTGCCAAAGGCTCAGCCGAACAAGCGTTGAACCGCTTGTTAATTGAACACCGTAGCAATCGTATTATTATGGATAGTCGGCCGCTTTTTTCTGCAACACCCACCTCTGAGGTAATTATAGATGCGCAACGAAAAAAGCCCCATGTGCCGGTTCATGCTATCGCCACTGCAAACAACCCTGTTATCCGTTTTATTGGTCATCCCAATGATAGCAACAATGACCCTTTCTTTAAAAATTGGCTCCAACGACTACCGTTATGGATAGCCGAAGGAAAACAACCGTATTTATTTATCCATTCACCCGATAATAATGCAGCACCAGAATCAGCACTACGCTTATATCAACGCTTACAAAACCAATTATGCTCGACGGTCTGCTTACCCGATTTAGGTATACCAATCCATCAACAGTCACAGCAACAAATTACACTGCTATAGCTATTAGCTAACTGTGATGATTATTTTTGAGCAACGATATGATATTGATGAAAAATCTTTTCACTGATAGCTACCATTACTTTGTTAAGCTCAGGCAGTGTTTTAAGTTTTGAATTGGCAATAAAAATACCAATAAACACAGGTTGATGATCTTTATTCCATACCATTGCGGTTAACGTGCGAGATCCATTGACACCACCGCCACTACGATCTGCAATATTCCATCCTTGGGGAAGCACAGCACGCGCTAACCCATCAGAGACCATATTATTCGTCATCCATAATTGTAATTGCGCTTTATTTTCAGCATTAAGCACATTGCCAATTAATAATTTTTTGACGGTATTCATCATTGCGATAGGCGTTGTCGTATCATTTTTAGCCCCTTTCTCAACATAATTTAGCTTCGGCTCAAAGTGATCAAGTCGCGTATTATTATCACCAATCGTACGTAAAAAAGTCGTTAAACCTTGAGGGCCACCAATCAGCTCTAACGCTAAATTCGCCGCATAATTATCACTCATTAACATTGCAGCACCACACACACTTTGCAGTGACATTTGGCCACCAACAAAATTTTGCGTAATCGGATTCCAATTAATTAATCCCGCTTTTGTAACATCAATCTTCTGAGTCAAACTTAATGTATTTTGTTGCACGTCATATAACACATTCGCGCAAGCTAATGTTTTAAATACACTCATCATTGGGAAACGCTCAGAACCATTAAAATTCCATTGCGTGTTATTCTGAGTATCTATCACAGCAACACCAATTTGCCCCTGAATCTGCTGTTCAGTATCACGTAAATACTGTTCCAAATTAGCTGCTGATGAC
The DNA here is from genome assembly GCF_900166965.1 of Photobacterium piscicola. Lineage (GTDB taxonomy): Bacteria > Pseudomonadota > Gammaproteobacteria > Enterobacterales > Vibrionaceae > Photobacterium > Photobacterium piscicola. The sequence goes on from NZ_FUZI01000002.1 coordinate 273,265, forward strand.
GCATATGAAAATAAGGCTAATAAGCTAAACACCCAACATCGTTTCATTTTAGATCCATTAAAGTAATAAAAACCGCTGAATTCTAAAGAATAAATTTATCAATAACAATCGGTCATTCACGAACCATTAACATTGTTTTTTATAAAGACCTACAATCAATTGATCGCAATTTATAAAAGAATACCTCTCCAGATTCGCACTTAAAATTACATCCATCAAATAAATCATTAACACCACTAACCGCCACTCATTCAACAATTGTTAAAGACAAATGATGCTATTTTATCTACAATACGCGACCTTTCAAAGGTGATGGATCACCTGATAGAGCGCTTTAAACCAGCCACTATCGTAGTCCCTGTAGGATACCTGTTCTTTATATATGATGAGGTTCGTGAGAATGGCAAGCCACGATAATATTTTTTCTACGCCAATTGCAAAACTGGGTGACTTTACGTTTGATGAACGTGTCGCTGAAGTTTTCCCAGACATGATTCAACGTTCAGTACCCGGCTATAGTAATATCATTTCTGCTATTGGCATGCTTGCTGAACGTTTTGCTAAGCCGCATTCGAAAGTATACGATCTTGGTTGTTCACTTGGTGCTGCCACTTTATCGATGCGTCGTCATATTGATCAGGAAGGCTGTGAAATTATCGCGATTGATAATTCAGCTGCAATGGTTGAGCGTTGCCGTTTATTAGTGAATGCCTACCGTTCTGAAACCCCCGTACAAGTTATTGAAGCAGATATTCGTCACGTTGATATTCAAGATGCTTCCGTTGTCGTGCTTAACTTTACTCTCCAATTTCTATCTCCCGAAGATCGTCTCGCATTATTAGAGAAAATCTATGCTGGTCTACGCCCTGGCGGTATATTGATCTTATCGGAAAAATATATATTTGATGATGAACGCGCCAATGAGTTGCTGATCGATCTTCATCACGACTTTAAACGAGCCAATGGTTATAGCGAATTAGAAATTAGCCAAAAACGTAGTGCTATTGAAAATGTAATGCGTCCAGATAGTATTGAAACGCACAAACAACGTTTTAATAATATCGGTTTTTCTAGCTCTGAAGTATGGTTCCAATGCTTCAATTTTGGCTCAATGTTTGCGATTAAATAAGGTTTATAGTTCCAATATGTTTAGTTTTTCTGCTTTTTATCAACTTCTTGCTCAACATGAGACCTTGCGTCCATGGTTAAATACTCTGCCGCAACAATTAAGTGATTGGGAACAACAAGAACATGGTGATATGGCTCGTTGGGCACGTGCACTGCAAAAATTCCCTACTGATAAGCCTGATGTTATTGATCTTAAAAATGACGTTAGCCTACGCAATGAGACCCCAATTGCTGACGGTGAGAAAAAACGTTTAGAAAGTCTATTACGTTTACTTCACCCGTGGCGTAAAGGCCCTTTCACTGTTCATGATATCCACATTGATACTGAATGGCGTTCTGACTGGAAATGGGATCGTGTACTACCACATATCACACCACTAAAAGGCCGCAGTGTATTAGATGTTGGTTGTGGTAATGGTTATCACATGTGGCGCATGCTAGGTGAAGGGGCAAAATTAACTGTTGGTATTGATCCTTCAAGCTTATTTTTGATCCAATTTGAAGCCATTAAACGCTTAATGGGTCAAGATGAGCGCGCGTATTTATTACCATTAGGTATTGAGCAATTACCTGAGCTAAAAGCGTTTGATACCGTGTTTAGCATGGGAGTGTTATATCACCGTCGTTCGCCTCTTGATCATATCCTCCAATTGAAAAATCAATTACGTGCCGGTGGTGAAGTTATTTTAGAGACTCTGGTCATTGATGGCGATGAAAATACTGTCCTTGTACCGACACACCGTTATGCACAAATGCATAATGTCTACTTTTTCCCCTCTGCCAAGGCATTAAAAGTGTGGATGGAAAAATGTGGCTTCGTTGATGTTCGTATTGTTGATGAGAATATCACTACTACAGACGAACAAAGATCAACCAATTGGATGACTAATAATTCCTTACCAGAATATTTAAATCAAGATGATAGTTCAAAAACTATCGAAGGATATCCAGCCCCAAGACGTGCAATCTTAGTCGGTAGGAATCCTGACTAACGACTGACAAAAGGGATGCTGTGCGCATCCCTTTTTTGATGTAAACTAATGTTGTTATTATATAAAACAGACGCACATAGGAGATATGATGCTTCGTCTTAGCGTATCATTAATTGCACTAGCGATACTTTCAGGATGTACCTCAAACGCAACGCTAGAGAAAAACCACCAACAAACTTTAGCCGCTCTCAATAATGTCGAAACCCACCTTGATAGCAAAATCAATAACGTTTCTACACATGTTGAAAACCAACAACAATATATTGGCCAACTTGAAAGAAAATTAGCATCTATCTCAAAAGATATAAAATTTCTTAAGCATAAGAGCCTAACTCAGCCTAAAGTCATTGTTGAAAAACAAATTATTCGTGTTCCAGTTGAACAGCCTGTTACTGACTCTAAGACTGCTAACGGTAAAGTGATTTTAGGACAAGAAGAATGGGTTTGGATTGACTCTGTTAAAAGCCATTTTAAAGCCCGTGTAGATACAGGTGCGACAACATCATCACTTAATGCGGTTGATGTACAAACATTTGAACGCGATGGTAAAGAGTGGGTACGTTTTAATTTAAGCCATGACTCTGCAATCGACACACCCGCTGAAATTGCAGCGAATGACAAAGCGAAACCAGAAACCATTGAAGCGCCTATTTTCCGTTGGGTACGTATTCGTCAGTCAACGTCTGAAGAAGCAGTGCGTCGTCCAGTGATCGAAGCATGGATTACATTAGGTAGCTTGCACGAAAAAACACAGTTTACATTAGCTGATAGAACAAAGATGGATTTCCCAGTTCTACTTGGGCGGGAATTCTTTAAAGATATTGCATTGGTTGATGTAGGTAAACAATTTGTACAAGGAAAGACTGAGCCAAAGCCAGTCCAAGTTAACAAATAAATCAAGAGGCTGTCATGACGTCTAGAATACCCTTTTATATACTGATATCCCTGCTGATAATTTCAGGTATTGGATTAAGCGTGTATCGCCATGATGTTTATGGTGTTCCATGGACTCCTGGAAAAGAACGCGCGGTATGGGAAGTAGAGGCACGAGTGCAATTTGATGCAATCGGCGATCCCGTACAAGTAAAAATGTCAGCACCAGGAACACAACAAGGCTTTACTCTTATTGATGAAAGCACTTCGTCACCCCCTAATTATTCTGTTGTGATCCACAATACTAAAGACGGTCGTGAAGCTGATTGGGCAACACGTACAGCAATTGGTAAACAAGTGTTGTATTACAAAACACAATTATTGGTTGATGATCACGCACGCTATAAACCAGTGCCACCCAAAGGTGAACCAGCTGAAGTTAGTTTAAGTAATCCACAACAAACAGCAGCAACAGCACTGTTAACTCAGGCGCGCAATTTATCTGCTGATGATGTGACATTAGCCCGTGAATTAATTCGCGAATTACATGATAAACAGAATCAAAATGCTGCCGTATTACTTGATACAATGTCACCAGCTGATGTTGTTACAAGCCTATTGTCACTTGAAGGTATTCACTCTCGCATTGTTAGTGGATTAACGCTTGAAGATGGTCGTCGTCGTCAAAGCGTATCACCGATGGTTGAAGTGTGGGATAAGCAACAAAAAAACTGGCAGTTATTTAATCTCACAACTGGCGAGCAAGGCAAACCTGAAAATGTGATGATTTGGAACCAACAAGGTAATGCATTACTTGACGTTGTTGGTGGTCGTAACTCAAATATCAGTTTCTCTATTATTGCTCAAGACATTACGCCACAACGTGCAACGCAAGAGAAAATTAAAGTTGAAGATCTTTTAAACTTCTCAATTCATAGTTTGCCTCTTGAAGAACAAGCAATGTTTAAAACCATCATGTTAGTGCCTATTGGTGCGTTAATTGTGGTGTTCTTGCGAATCATTGTGGGGCTAAAAACATCAGGTACATTCATGCCAGTGTTAATTGCGGTTGCCTTTGTGCAAACTCAGCTCTTAACTGGTATTGTCGGTTTCCTATTGATTGTCGGTACAGGTTTGATCATTCGAAGTTATCTATCGAAACTCAACCTACTTCTGGTCGCTCGAATATCCGCGGTGATAATTACTGTAATATTGATCATTTCAATATTCACCGTGGTGGCATTTAAGATTGGCTTGATTGAAGGTCTAACAATCACCTTCTTCCCAATGATCATTTTGTCATGGACAATCGAACGTATGTCGATTCTATGGGAAGAAGAAGGTGCGAAAGAAGTGTTTATTCAAGGTGGTGGTTCACTATTAACATCAGTGTTAATTTACCTCGCAATGACAACACCAATCATACGTCACCTAACGTTTAACTTCATTGGTGTTCAGTTTATTATCCTTGCAGCTATCTTAATTTTAGGTAACTACACCGGTTATCGCTTAAGTGAGCTTCGTCGCTTTAAGCCACTGACCGAGGACTAATATATGTCATTCTTTTCACAGTTTACTTCACCGAAAAAACTGCGTGATCGTGGCATCATGGGGATGAACAAACGTAACCATAGCTATATCGGTCGTTATAACGATCGTAGCCGTTTTCCCCTTGTGGATGACAAGCTAAAAACCAAGTTCATTGCCCAACAAGCGGGAGCTACGGTTCCTGATTTGATTGGTGTTATTGATAGCCAAGCAACCGTGAAGCATATTCATCAGATGGTTAAAGACTGGCCTGGGTTTGTAATCAAACCCGCTCAAGGCTCTGGCGGTAAAGGTATTCTGGTGATTGTGAAGCACAAAGATGGCGTTTATGTAAAACCATCCGGTGCCGAAATCAATCAACAAGATGTTGAACGCCACATTACCAATACCCTTGCTGGATTATTCTCGCTCGGGGGCAAAAATGATGTTGCGATGGTCGAAAACCTGATTCAATTTGATAATGTGTTTGATGGTTTTAGCTATGAAGGTGTACCTGATGTACGCGTAATCGTATTTAAAGGCTACCCAGTGATGGCAATGATGCGTTGTTCAACAGCAGCATCTGATGGCAAAGCTAACCTTCACCAAGGTGCTGTTGGAGTGGGAATTGATATTGCCTCAGGCAAAGCGATTCGAGCAGTCCAGTTTAACTTACCCGTTGAACGTCATCCCGACACTGAACGCTTATTAAGTGAGCTTAAAGTACCTGAGTGGAACAAGCTATTGGTACTTGCAGCCAGTGCGTGGGAAATGACCGGTTTAGGCTACATTGGTACCGATATGGTATTAGATAAAGACAAAGGTCCGATGGTACTAGAGCTAAATGCTCGCCCTGGCCTCGCTATTCAAATTGCGAATGGTACGGGTTTATTACCACGTCTGCGTCATATTGAAGCTATGGGAGTCACGGCACACACACCAACGCCGGAAGAACGCGTGGCTTACTGTGCACATCAGTTTGGTGCTAAACCTGATTTCTAAACAAGTATCAATGCGATAATATTATTAGCCCTGACATGTTCAGGGCTTTTTATTGCCTAAAATAAATCATTAAAGTTATTGTTTTTTATGTCGATAACCTTAATACCTTATTTAACATGGCTTGTTATTAATTACATGCAAACTCAATCACTTGATAATGTACAGCTTATTAATGAAATTCAACTCGGCACAAACCTTAACCATGCGGTTGAAGGTGGGCGTCGCGCTGATTTTGCGTTAATGTTAGCGTTATTATCTTCTGATCTGCATGAGAACATTCCTGTTGATACTACCCCCATCGAAATACAATCATCACAGCAACTGCGGGCTTATTTTGAAATTCCAGCATCACAGCCTCTCACAGCGACAGCAGCTTGCTATCAGCGCGCAGCTGAACAAGCACACGCTTTTCATCAAGCAAGTTTAACCAGCACCCGTTTACTCGCACAGTTACAGCCAACAGCTCTGTCCTACCCGCCACAACAAACAAAAGGTTTACCGGAAGATTTGTTTCATAACTTATCGACTCACGAACGTCGTAAGCTGCCACCAATTGAACCAAAACCACTGCAAGCAACACCGCAAGATCTGTATTTAGCATTGATCAAATCTAAACGTATGAGTGAAATAAGCTGGGCTGCTTAAGCTAATATTTGCAGTTAGTCAAAGATAAAATATGCCATTTATGATGCAAAAATAATAACCATATTTGATCGTGATATTGCTCATAATTTCTTCTTTATTATTATTAGTTTGCGAGCTTATTGACTAGTATTGATGATAGTAATGGCCTTAGATATAACTGCTATAATATTAATACCAATAAGGCTTTAAATAAGACGATTTAAACATTAAGGCTAGGAATATATGCATATCGGACAATCAGTCGCTATCATCACCGATGCTGGTAATCCTATTGGTAAAGCGGTGGCACTTCATTTCGCATCATTAGGGGCAACCTTGGCACTGGTCGATAATAACGAAATTGAACTAAAAAAAACCTTACAATCTTGTCAAAAAATCAGTGAGTCATCCGCAGCTTTTTACATAAAATACTATGATGAACCCAGCATTAGCACCCTCTTTCAGCAGGTCAGGGAGCGATTTGGAGCGATTAATATTTTATTAAATACTTGGACAGGTGCAGAAATACCGCATTTATTATCACCGACCTCTATTAGTGATTTTAATAACACCATGCAAAAAAGCGCCGCCAGTTTTTTTATATTTGGTAAAATAGCCGCCGAATTTATGCAACACCAACCCCATCAAAGTGTAATTGTGAATCTTGCATTGAGCCATGAAAATCATCAGCCTCATACACCAACAACCAGTAAAACTGTAGTGAGTGGATTAACTCAAAATTGGGCCAATGAACTGGCAGATTTTAATATTCGCGTTGGTGGAATTGTGCCGATTAACCTACAAGATAAACCCAATGAACAACAGGGTATTGTCAATGTTCCGATGCAAGACGAAATTGCACGTAATGTTGAATACATTGTGCGTAATGATTCGTTTAGTGGGCGAATGATAGAATCAGAAATGGGCGTCTAAACAGAATAAAATAATCATCTAATCAAGCTGGCTGAGTATGAATACTTGGCCTTTTTTATGTTTAGAGGTTGCGAGGTTGCGAGGTTGCGAGGTTGCGAGGTTGCGAGGTTGCGAGGTTGCGAGGTTGCGAGGTTGCGAGGTGAATTTTAAGCACTTATCAATGATGATGTAAATCCCCCAAAACAAAAAGCCCGTCTATTGCTAGACGGGCTTTTTTATATTTTAGTCAGTAAAGATATTAAGCTTTTGCTTTTTTACCTTTTGCAGCAACTTGTGCTGGCTCTGATTTTTTAGCTACTGCTGTATCTTCAAACGTTTCACCGTCAGCGTATACTTTACCGTAGTAAGAAGCGATTAATACTTCTTTAAGCTCTTTAATCAATGGGTAACGTGGGTTAGCACCTGTACATTGGTCATCGAACGCATCTTCAGCAATTGCATCAACTTTAGCCATAAACGCAGCTTCATCAACACCAGCAGCTTGAATTGACAATGGAATATCCAATGCAAGTTTAAGCTCTTCTAACCAACCAAGTAACGCATTAACTTTCGTTTCAGTATTACCTTCACGGAAGCCTAAATGCTCTGCAACTTCAGCATAACGAGCACGTGCTTTAGGACGGTCGTACTGAGAGAACGCAGCTTGTTTAGTTGGGTTGTTAGTCGCATTAAAACGAACAGTATTCGAGATTAATAGCGCATTCGCAAGACCGTGTGGAATATGGAATTCAGCACCTAATTTATGTGCCATTGAGTGACACACACCTAGGAAAGACTGCGCAAAAGCCATACCAGCGATTGTTGCTGCATTGTGAACTTTCTCACGTGCAACTGGATCTTTCTTACCGTTAACGTAAGAACTTGGTAAGTACTCTTTAAGCATCTTAAGAGCTTGAAGAGCGTGACCATCTGAGTATTCGTTAGCAAGAACAGAAACGTAAGCTTCTAATGCGTGCGTTACTGCATCATAACCACCGAATGCACATAAAGACTTAGGCATATCCATTACAAGGTTAGCATCAACAACTGCCATGTTTGGCGTTAGTTCGTAATCTGCTAATGGGTATTTTTGACCCGTCTTTTCATCAGTTACAACAGCAAATGGTGTAACTTCAGAACCAGTACCAGAAGTCGTTGTGATACATACTAATTCAGCTTTTTGACCCATCTTAGGGAACTTGTAAATACGTTTACGGATATCCATAAAGCGCATTGATAGGTCTTCGAAATCAGTTTCTGGATGCTCGTACATTACCCACATGATTTTCGCAGCATCCATCGGTGAACCACCACCAACAGCTAAGATAACATCAGGTTGGTAACTTGCACATGCTTCAGCACCAGCTTTAACTACTGCTAATGTTGGATCTGCTTCTACTTCATGGAATACTTCAACTTCCATGCCTTTCTCTTTCAAGATTGAACGTAGGTCATCGATGTAACCGTTGTTGAATAAGAAACGGTCAGTTACGATTAGTGCACGTTTTTTACCTTCAAGATCAGTCATTGCGATTGGTAAACAGCCGCGACGGAAGTAGATAGATTTTGGTAGTTTATGCCACAACATATTTTCTGCTCGCTTAGCTACAATTTTCTTGTTGATAAGGTGCTTAGGACCTACGTTCTCAGAGATAGCATTACCACCCCAAGAACCACAACCTAACGTTAGTGAAGGTGCTAATTCAAAGTTGTAAAGGTCACCGATACCACCTTGAGATGCAGGTGTATTCACAAGAATACGAGCAGTTTTCATTTTGTCGCCGAAGTACGCAATGCGATCTTCGTTATTATCTTGGTCTGTGTAAAGTACTGACGTATGACCAACACCACCTATGTCTAATACGATACCTGCTTGACGCACAGCATCTTCAAAGTCTTTCGCTTTAAATAGACCTAGTGTTGGAGATAGTTTTTCATGCGCAAATTCATCATCCCATGAAGCTTCTAGGCCTTCACCGATAAGAATTTTAGTTGACACTGGTACTTTAACATTTGCTAGCTCAGCAATTTTGTACGCTGGTTGGCCAACGATATTAGCGTTAAGTGCGCCATTGATAAGCAGTACTTTACGTACTTTATCTGCGTCTTCTTTACTTAGAACAGCTGCGCCGTATTCAGCGAAACGAGCTTTAACTTCCTCGTAAATAGACTCAACAACGATTGCAGCTTGCTCAGAAGCACAGATAACACCATTGTCGAATGTTTTAGACATTAGGATTGAAGAAACAGCACGTTTAATATCAGCAGTTTCATCAATAACAACTGGCGTATTACCAGCACCGACACCGATTGCAGGTTTACCTGAAGAGTAAGCTGCTTTAACCATGCCTGGACCACCAGTAGCAAGGATCATGTTAACATTATCATGCTTCATTAGTGCATTTGATAATTCAACAGAAGGTTGGTCAATCCAACCAATGATATCTTTTGGTGCGCCCGCTTTAATTGCTGCATCTAATACAACTTTCGCTGCGTAGTTAGTTGCATTTTTAGCGCGTGGGTGTGGTGAGAAAATACAACCGTTACGTGTTTTAAGACAGATTAGCGATTTAAAGATTGCTGTTGAAGTAGGGTTTGTCGTTGGAACGATTGCACAAACAATACCTACAGGTTCTGCGATAGTGATCGTGCCGCCTTCATCGTTACGATCGATAACGCCACACGTCAATTCATCTTTGTATTTATTGTAAATGAACTCAGAAGCAAAATGGTTTTTAATAACCTTGTCTTCCATGATACCCATGCCAGACTCTTCTGCAGCCATTTTTGCAAGCTCGATACGAGCAGTTGAAGCAGCTAGAGACGCAGCACGAAAGATTGTATCAACTTGTTCTTGTGAAAAGCTTGCAAATTCTTTTTGAGCCGCTTTAACACGTGCTACTAAAGCATCAAGTTCAGCTAAATTAGTTACAGGCATATTCTTTCTCCAAAAATAAAAACTATAAAATTCATTAAAAATCATTTAGTAAGAATATGCTGAAATCTTTTTACATAAGAGCGTTAAAATTCATTAACACTTTCAACAATACACATACTTAGTAAATTGCTTTCAAAACTGATTATAATTTTTCACACTGTAAAAGAAATTGATTTAGATCACCACACCATCAAAATGGTGAAATAATCATTAAAACATGAAATATAGTGTTTTTATCATGCTTTTACATGCAATTTCATGAGCCTAACGGTTGATTTAACTAATATCTATCAAAACCATTTATTTCACAAGACGAAATATTACGTAATAAAAATACATTTACTAGCCCCTATCACGTCCAAATGTGACAGAAATCACGATTTATTACGTTAACTGCTCAATATTTGTTGCATATAATCCTGCTGAATAATTGATTCACTAAGCCTAATATACAAAATCACACTTTACATAATTTATCTGACATAAAATTATCCACGTCTGAAGTCGCATTAATTGGCTTTTATCGGTAGATGAAATAGTTCGCTTAGATTAAAATATGGCCGCAATGGTATTTTTCAACCATACATCCTTATAGAACACGGGCAGAGATAATGGTTATAAAGATCACATAATTTAGCTATCGTTTGATCTTTATTACCAATATGACAATAAAAACACATATTGTTTTTATTATTCTCGCCACAATAAATGAAGGTAATTTAATAGGTAATAACTATGCAGGCTTTTGATATAGCAATATTTTTACACTTTTTCGTTGGGCTTATTGCCACTGTCAACCCTGTAGGTATCATGCCTGTTTTTGTGTCACTTACTGGAGCAATGAGCCCAGAAGAGCGAAATAAAACCGCATTAACAACCAATGTTGCAGTTGTTATTATTTTAGTTGTCGCATTAATAGCTGGGCAACATTTACTGGATCTATTCAGTATTTCTATTGAGTCATTTCGTGTTGCAGGCGGTTTACTGCTACTCAGCATCGCATTTTCAATGATGAGCGGTAAAATCGGCGAAGTTAAACAGAACAAAGAAGAGAAATCAGAGTCCATCAGCCGGGAACAAGTGGGAGTCGTTCCGTTAGCGATGCCATTAATGGCCGGACCGGGTGCTATTAGCTCAACCATCGTATACGGCGCTCGCTACCCAGGCTTGACATCTACCGTGGGCATTGCAATCACGATTGCCATCTTTGCATTTTGTTGTTGGTTATTATTCCGCTCAGCCCCTTATATTGTGCGTTTTTTAGGTCAAACAGGCATTAACGTTATTACACGTATTATGGGTTTGATTCTAGCGGCTCTGGGTATTGAGTTTATAATCAATGGACTACGTGTGATGTTGCCAGGATTAAGCTAACTATTACTATCAACGATCTAAGCCTCAGCCTATTCATTCGCTGGGGCTTTTTTACCTCTGATAAATACTTAAGTCACTGCTGGGTTTTGATATACTAGATACTATTCAAGCCAATTAATAACACACCATAAACATTAAAATATTACGTTGGCGTCTTATCTGTTAATAAATACAATTAAATTATGACAAAACTAACACTCACTCCAAGACAGCGTCTCTATCAAATTATTTTCGGCACTTCTACCCGCTTAGGTCAATGGTTTGATATTGCTTTAATTATTGCCATTGTAAGTTCTGAAATAATTTTAATTATCTCATCAGTTGCAAGCATTGAATCGCAGTACTCCCATTTATTGGTTATTGCTGAATGGTCATTTACGATTCTATTCACTATTGAATACATTTTGCGCTTATATTGCTCTCCGCGTCCCCTTGCTTATATGCGTAGCTTCTATGGTGTGATTGACTTAATGGCGATTTTACCCGCTTATATTGCCTTTTTAATTCCAGGGTCGAACTACTTACTCATCATTCGCCTTATTCGTGTGTTACGTATTTTTCGCGTTCTCAAACTGGCAAGGTTTCTTCGTGATTCCAATATATTATTACGTTCACTTCGTCACGCTCAGCGTAAAATATTTGTCTTTTTTAGCTCAGTTTTAATTCTGGTAACAGTGTTTGGCTCGTTAATGTTCATTATTGAAGGTCCTGAAAATGGCTTTACCAGTATTCCCAAAAGTATTTATTGGGCAATTGTCACAATCACTACGGTTGGTTATGGCGATATTGTGCCGCATACCGTCATGGGTAAGGCATTAGCGTCATTAACCATGTTGTTGGGTTACTCCATTCTTGCGGTGCCTACGGGTATTATTACTGCAGAATTAAATCAAGAGATGAAGACCCATCGTGACCTTATTCGTTGCCCTAATTGTGCGACAAGTGGTCATGAAATGGAGGCTGAATATTGTAATAAATGTGGTACGAAATTACCTGAAACATTATAACGCCAATAAAAAGCCCGTACTAACACTGAGTACGGGCTGTTTACCATCAAAAATGATGTTTAAGTCATCGTGTGTAAATTAATGCTGTTGAGTGTGCTGTTGTAAGAAGTTAACCGCTTTATCTGGAAAATCAGTAAAAACACCATCAACCCCCGCTTGATTATAAAACACCTCTAACATGCCATCGTAATCTTTAACATAGGCTGGAATACGATCTTTATCCGCTCTAAAAGTATAAGGATGCACAACCATACCGTTCGCATGGGCATTTTTCACCATATCGGTGAGTTCAATGTGACCTAAAGTTGAACTGTCTTTTACTATCATCGGTTTCCACGGGCCAATACCATCAGCATATTGAGACAAGACTTTCATACCATTTGGCTCAAACATCCAATCATAACTATAAGGATGTGCTTTACCTGCTTTGTCATACTCCATGGTCTCATTCCAATCTGTTTCCGCCATCAACTGTACTAAATTCAAATCCATGCCCATGGCTGGCATTAATTGATCATTAATACGTTTAAGCTCATTGAAATCAAACGTTTGTAAATAAACATTACTGTTTTTATCAATATAACCATATTGCTTTAGTACTGTTAATACCGCTTTACTGATGTCTTTGCCTTCATGGCGATGAAACCATGGCGCTTTAATTTCTGGATACAAGCCAATGTCATAACCCAAGGTTTTATTTAACCCCTGAATCATTTCAATTTCTTCTTGGAACGTTGGAACGGTAAAATGAGACTTCCAAATAGGGAACCGTTCAGAGAAACCTTGTACTTGCTTACCTTCCTTAATATCAAAGCCTTCTGTCACACTTAACTGTTTAATCTCTGCCAAGGTAAAATCAATCGCATAAAAACGACCATCTTTACGGGCTCGATTGGGAAAAACAGCAGCAACATTGGTCACCCGATCCAGATAATGGTCATGTAACACCACCAACTTATCATCTTTCGTCATTACCACATCTTGTTCGATATAATCTGGCTTCATCGCATAAGCAAGTGCCTTTGCTGGTAAGGTATGTTCAGGTAAATAACCTGATGCACCACGGTGGGCAATAACGACTTTATCAGTATTAGGTTGAGCAATAACATGCGTGGACAATACAGCGCAGCCAATCATTGTTGCTAGAATCATTTTTTTCATTATTATTCCTTCAATCACACATTGGTTCATATCGAACATGTAAATGCTCATTCGAAACAAATGATACGGATAATAAATGACAGTTTTGCGATCGAATGCGTATATAATGCTTTTTTCAGCTTAAATAATAACTTTAATTCTCAAATGGTGACTTTAATTCCAAAGTGGAATAAAGCTATTAAATATTCATCGTATCGACTTATTTATTTCATACTTTGCTTCTACCACGTCTATAACGTGATAAAAATCAAACAGTAATAGCAGTAATAGCAGTAATAGCAGTAATAGCAGTAATAGCAGTAATAGCAGTAATAGCAGTAATAGCAGTAATAGCAGTAATAGCAGTAATAGCAGTAATAGCAGTAATAGCAGTAATAGCAGTAAAAATCATATAAACAAGCTGACATTACGCCGATAACATAAAATAAAGATATAAAAAAACCGAGGCAGAATACCTCGGTTTGATAAACAACAGATTTAATTATTTACGACGCCAAGTTGTACCTTGTGCACCATCTTCTAAAATAATGCCCATCGCAAGTAACTTATCACGCGCATCATCAGCAGCAGCCCAATCTTTCGCAGCACGCGCATCTAAACGCTGTTGAATTAACCCTTCAATTTCAGCCACGTCATCTTCTTCACCTGCACCACCTTGTAAAAAAGTTTCAGGATCTTGAGATAATAAGCCTAAAATGTCAGCCAACTCTCGCATACGCGCACCTAACAAAGATGCAGCTGCAATATCATCCGTTTTAAGACGGTTGATCTCACGCGCCATATCAAACAATGTAGAATATGCTTCAGGCGTATTGAAATCATCATCCATCGCTTCTTTAAAACGAGCAACGAACTCTTCACCACCAGCAGCTTCTACTGATGTATCTAAGCCACGTAGTGACGTATATAAACGCTCAAGTGCTGAACGCGCTTGTTTAAGATTATCTTCACTGTAATTAAGCTGGCTACGGTAATGACCAGACATTAAGAAATAACGTACAGTTTCAGGATCATAATGATTTAATACGTCGCGAATAGTGAAGAAATTACCTAGTGATTTAGACATCTTTTCACGATCAACCATCACCATGCCACTGTGCATCCATGTATTCACATATTGACCATCGTGAGCACAGCATGATTGCGCAATTTCATTTTCGTGGTGAGGGAATTGTAAATCTGAGCCACCACCATGAATATCAAAATGATCGCCAAGAATAGATGAGTTCATCGCTGAACATTCAATATGCCAACCAGGGCGACCAGGGCCCCATGGTGATTCCCATGTTGGTTCACCAGGCTTCGACATTTTCCACAAAACAAAGTCTAACGGACTGCGTTTTGCCATATCGACATCAACGCGCGCACCCGCTTGAAGTTGATCAAGATCTTGCTTAGAAAGACGACCATAATCGTCATACTTGCTCACTTCAAACATTACATCGCCATTTGATGCAACATAAGCAAAGCCACGTTCAATTAAACGCTCACAAAGCGCAATAATTTCAGCAATAAATTGCGTCGCACGTGGTTCAACATCAGGACGTTTCATGCCTAAAGCATCAAAGTCAGCATGCATTTCACTAATTAGGCGTTCTGTTAATGATTCACAGCTTTCACCATTTTCAGCAGCACGCTTAATGATTTTGTCATCGATATCAGTAATGTTACGAACAAAAGTAAGATCGTAGCCTGAGTAACGCAAATAACGCGACACAACATCAAAAGAGACAAATGTACGACCATGTCCGATATGACATAAATCGTAGATCGTAACGCCACAAACGTACATACCGACTTTGCCAGGATGGATGGGTGTAAATACTTCTTTTTGTCGTGTGAGCGAATTATAGATCTTTAACATGTCTCAGCATTACTCATTAATTTCAAATTTGTCGTAATTACACCTTTTATAGCATTTGATCGCAAGGAAAATTCAAGGATGGATGCTATTTTAGCAATTAGTGCAGATTAAGCGGGTAATGTTTGTCTGACACGGCTAAGGTAAGTTAATATCCACGCTTAAAGAAAATACTCCATTAAAGGAAAAAATCATGATCACTCTTCACACAAATTTCGGTGACATCAAAATTAATCTTTTTGAAGATAAAGCACCGGTAACATGTGCTAACTTCCTACAATACTGCCGTGACGGTTTCTATAATGGCACTATTTTCCACCGCGTTATTGATGGTTTCATGGTTCAAGGCGGCGGCATGCTTCCTGGTATGGAAGAGAAAGAAACTCGCGCAACAATCAACAATGAAGCAAACAATGGCCTAAGCAACAAAACAGGCACATTAGCAATGGCGCGTACTAACGCACCACACTCTGCTAGCTCACAGTTCTTCATTAACGTAAAAGATAACAACTTCCTAGACTTCACTGGCGAAAACATGAGTGGCTGGGGCTACTGTGTATTTGCTGCTGTTGTTGAAGGCATGGATGTAGTAAACAAAATCAAAGCAGTAAAAACAGGCCGTAACGGTTACCACGACGACGTGCCTGTTGAAGACGTTATCATCGAAAACGTAACAATCGAAGACTAATACTTCGCAAAGGGCGGTCAATTACCGCCCTTTATTAATCTCTTATGACCACATTATTTATCTCAGATTTGCACTTAAGTGCTGAACGTCCTGACATTACCGCTTGTTTCTTACGCTTTATGGCCGAAGAAACCCACCATATCGATGCCTTGTATGTATTAGGGGATTTATTTGAAATGTGGATAGGCGATGATGAAGACTCCCCTTTCTTACAGCAAGTCAAGCATGCCTTCAAAATGCTGACTGATGCTGGTACACCGTGTTACTTTATTCATGGCAACCGTGACTTTTTAATTGGTAAACAATTTAGCCGTCAAACGGGAATAACCTTATTGCCTCAGCATACGGTGGTTGATCTATATGGTACACCAACCTTAATTTTACACGGTGATACGCTATGTATTGAAGATCAAGCCTACCAACGTTACCGTAAAAAAGTTCACAATCCTGTTATCCAATGGTTGTTTGCCCGATTACCATTATCATACCGAGTTAAAGTCGGGGATAAATTCCGCAGTAACAGTGGTAAGAATAATCAAACTAAAAGCCAATCGATTATGGATGTTACTCAAGCAGAAGTGGTACGGGTAATGCGCGATGCACATGTCACTCAAATGATTCATGGCCACACACATCGACCTGATATTCATGATCTTGATATTGATGGCATTCCTGCACAACGCATTGTTCTTGGTGATTGGTATGATCATGGCTCAGTGCTGGTATATCACCCCGATGGATATCAATTAGAAACACGCGATTTCAGTGCTTCTAACTCGAAATAATAAGTATAAAAAAAGGTACGACATGCGTACCTTTTTTATTGCTATAAAATCTCATACTGATCATTTATTAGCGTAATACTTATTGTGCTTTTACCACTGCATTAGGCATCACTTTTCTATCAGCAAGCCATGAGCGGTACATAGTGAACGAAGTATAAAACACCACGATACACACTAGCCACGATAACACATGCATATTTAATGACTTCACTAAATATGCAGCAATGATCACCATTATCGGTCCAACAACGGCAACGGTTACCGTTGCGCGACTATTAAAACGATTATGGCGAATAAAGCTAGCTGATGAGAAAAAGCTTAAAAATGCACATGAACACATCATGACCGGAAAGGCCGCCAACGGATTCATCCCCAGAAGGTAAATCATTACCATACAGGGTGCATACAAACCAATACCCACCGTCATTAACGCGCCAAAAATAAAGTTACCAATAATTCCAATAACCAATTTCCAGCCGCTTAAACCCAGGCTACTGCCACCTAATGGAAAGAGCTTTAATTGACCAGCAAGCATTAAGCCTGCCACAATTAACAAAGCAACACTCATTACGATGCGAATATGTTGCCGATCCCAACTAGAAACTAACCGCGCCCCCATTGTGGCACCAACGCAGGCTGCCGCCACCAAGCTTAATAATGTCACTGAATCAACAGCGACAGCAGTCATAAAAATAAATGACTGAAACACAGTGGGGAGTACTGATTGGCTATTCAGTGTTCCAGGTAATTGTTGATCATCAATAAGCTTAAACTGTTTATAACCTGAGGTCATAATGGCAAAACTGCCAATACCTAAAGTGTCACAAAAGTGCGCAAAGCCACCGATAATCGCAATCGGGATAATACGTGTATCAGCTTCCTGCTTGTGATTTCTTCGCCATGCTGCCAACAACATCACACAAAAGATACCACCACCAACAAGCAATCCCGCTTGTATCAAGGTAAATATGGACATAACTACTATTAAACAAAAAAGAGGGTTATTTGAGGAGCACAAAAGGTGCATTGCAAATGGCAATTATTCCAGCCGCAAATATTATGTACTTATACGCTATGAGTTACCATTGTTTTAGTCATTCCATCAATATATTGCGGTAAATATAAACACTGATTGCTAATTGAGATAATGAAAACGTAAACTACCCCTAATTTCTTTATTAAAATCGGCTTAAAAAAGATGTCAAAACACCATAATGAATGTCCTTGCGGCAGCCACAAACCGCTTGTTGAATGCTGTAAACCCATTCATCTTAATCATGCATTAGCAACCCATCCAGAACAGCTTATGCGTGCGCGTTACAGTGCTCATGTGCTGGGTTTAGTTGATTTTGTAATACAAACATATCACGCCAGTTGTGAAGCAGAACATCACCGTGAAGCCATTGCCGAGTCGATTAACCTTAAATGGCTAGGCCTAGAAGTTATTAGCAGTGAAATTGCGGCTGATGGTCAGGGTTTTGTTGAATTTAAAGCAGGTTATAAAGAAGCAGGTGAAGAATATATACTGCAAGAGCGTTCTCGATTTGTGCAAGAATCCATTAATGGTCAATGCTATTGGTTTTACATTGATGGTGAATACCCTCAGCCTCCACCAAGCGAACAACCGCCAGCACCGAAGCCAATAACCGTTACTAAAACTGTTGGTCGTAATGATCCTTGTTCATGCGGTAGCGGTAAAAAATATAAAAAATGCTGTGGCTAATGCTAACGTATTAACACCACTCATCAATAAAACTGAGTAAGGATGCTCAGTTTTATTAATGTGTTATTTGTTGCTCTATTGAAAAAACACACTTAAATAATTTACATTTAAAGAATACCATCCTCTATCTTTAATTTTAAAAGTAAAACAATCCATTATAGTTCATCATCTTACCAATAAAAATACTGCATCCCATCCCTTCAGCGTATCAATACAAACAATTAACATTTATTTTAACTTTTCGCTTAAATTATTGTTGCAAAAAACAACAGCCTTCGTTAGTGTGAATGACAACAACAAATAATGTTCACCCTTATTGAGTAACTATTTATGCGTATCCAAATGATTCTATCTCAACATCATCATCATCCTGACTAGTCTTTCGGGAGGATACGCCTCACCCTGGAAGACGTCTTTTTTCTTCCAGTGGTCATAACGGAATATCTCATTCAGACCCTCGGAAGAAACTTCTTTCGAGGGTTTTTTAATACCTGATTTTCAATTTGAAATTTTTATTATTTGAATGAATTTAGACAAGGAATATACCTATGCAAACACAACGATTACGCATTGCGATTCAGAAAAAAGGCCGTCTTAGCAAAGAGTGCCAAGATCTACTTAAACGCTGCGGTGTTAAATTTAATATGGTCGGTGAACGATTAGTGGTTCACGCCGAAAATATGCCAATTGATTTATTACTCGTTCGAGATGATGACATTCCCGGTCTGATCATGGATGGCGTGGTGGATTTAGGTGTTATTGGTGAAAATGAACTTGAAGAAGTTAGTCTAGAGCGCGCAGCACGTAACGAAGCCAGTGATTATCTCAAACTACGTCGACTAGATTTTGGCGGCTGCCGTCTTTCTATTGCGATTGATAAAGACATTGATTACAACGGCCCACAAGATCTTAATGGCAAACGTATTGCAACTACTTACCCACAATTAGTCAAACGCTACATGGACAATATTGGGGTTCAATTTACAACCTGTATGCTCAATGGTTCTGTCGAAGTTGCACCACGAGCAGGTTTAGCCGATGCCATTTGTGATTTGGTATCGACAGGTGCCACCCTTGAAGCTAATGGCTTAAAAGAAGCCGAAGTAATCTTGCGATCTAAAGCGGTATTAATTCAATCAATGGCAGTGATCAGCGCTGAAAAACAAGCCCTAATTGAACGATTACTTATTCGTATTCAAGGTGTTATTCAAGCTAAAGAATCTAAATACATCATGCTACACGCGCCCACTGATCGCCTTGACCAAATTAAACAATTATTACCAGGCGCTGAAGATCCAACCGTATTACCATTAGCAGGAGATAAAAGCCGCGTTGCAATCCACCTTGTGAGCTCTGAAAATCTGTTCTGGGAAACCATGGAGCAACTTAAAGAATTAGGTGCGAGCTCTATTTTAGTCTTGCCCATTGAAAAAATGATGGAGTAAGTCATGAAAACCGTACTATGGCAATCACTCACAAAAGACCAGCAACAACAACTGTTGGCGCGCCCTGCTGTAAATAACAGCGCGAATATCACGGCTATTGTCAGTGACATTATTCAACAAGTCCGTCAACAAGGCGATGGTGCACTATTTACGCTTACCGAAAAATTTGATGGTATTCGCCCTACAACACTCGCTGTTTCAACAACTGACGTTAATGCGGCTTGTGCTCGATTAAGTGATGATATGAAAGCATCCTTAGAGCAAGCACATCGTAATATCACCACCTTCCACCTTGCACAACAACAACCAACATTACGCGTTGAAACACAAGCAGGAGTGATTTGTGAACAAGTTACGCGTCCGATTAATTCAGTTGGGTTATATATTCCCGGCGGCAGTGCGCCATTACCATCAACGGTATTAATGTTAGGTGTGCCGGCTCAAATTGCAGGTTGTCGTAAAATCGTATTATGTTCCCCGCCTCCAATTGCAGATGAAATTCTGTATGTTGCCAAACTATGTGGCATTAACGCTATATATAACGTAGGAGGTTCACAAGCGATTGCCGCAATGGCTTATGGTACTGACACTATTGCCAGTGTTGATAAGATTTTTGGCCCAGGTAATGCCTTTGTTACCGAAGCAAAACGACAAGTCAGTAATGACTTCAACGGTGCAGCAATTGATATGCCAGCCGGCCCCTCTGAAGTATTAGTCATTGCCGATGAAACAGCTGATCCTGAATTTATTGCCGCTGATTTATTAAGCCAAGCCGAACACGGGCCTGATTCACAAGTTATCTTAGTCACTTCAAGCCAAACTATTGCCGATCAAACTGCAGCAGCGATTGAAAATCAATTGCGCCAACTAACACGGGCTGATATTGCTCAACAAGCTTTAACATCTAGCCTTTTGATCGTAACCGAAACATTGCACCAATGTGTGGCTATTTCCAATCAATATGG
This sequence comes from Photobacterium piscicola, assembly GCF_900166965.1. GTDB lineage: Bacteria > Pseudomonadota > Gammaproteobacteria > Enterobacterales > Vibrionaceae > Photobacterium > Photobacterium piscicola. Next base: position 294,270 of record NZ_FUZI01000002.1, read on the forward strand.
TCCTGAACACTTAATTGTTCAAACCTGTGAGCCAAGAGAGTTAGTATCATTGCTTGATAATGCTGGTTCAATTTTCTTAGGTAAATGGTCACCTGAATCTGTGGGGGATTATGCTTCAGGCACTAACCACGTATTACCAACCTATGGCTATACCCGCACTTATTCAAGTCTCGGCTTAGCTGATTTTAGTAAACGAATGACAATACAAGAATTATCTGCCGACGGTTTACTCGGTATTGCAAAAACAGTGACCACAATTGCAGAAGCTGAAGGCCTTGACGCTCACAAACACGCTGTCACTATTCGGGTTAATAAATTAACTGCACAACAAGAGAATTGATCATGAACATAGCCCAACTAGCCCGTAAAACCGTGCGAGAATTAACCCCTTATCAATCAGCCCGTCGTTTAGGCGGTAAAGGTGATATTTGGCTTAATGCGAATGAATCACCATTTGCCAATGAATACAGTATTAATCTTGCTGGATTAAACCGTTATAGCGAGTGCCAACCACCAGAGCTGATCAAGGCTTATGCTGACTATGCTGGCGTTGACCCACAACAGGTTCTAACTTCTCGCGGTGCCGATGAGGGTATTGAGCTGATCATTAAAGCTTTCTGTGAACCCAATTGCGACAGCATTCTCTATTGTCCACCCACTTATGGTATGTATGCCATTAGTGCAGAAATCAATGATGTTAGTACCAAAGTTGTACCATTAACGCCAGAATGGCAATTAGACCTTACTGTCATTGCCGAGCAACTTGATAACGTCAAAATCGTGTTTGCTTGTAGTCCTAATAACCCAACCGGTAATTTATTAGCACGTAAAGATATTATCGCCTTACTTGAAATGACCACTGATAAAGCAATAGTAGTTATTGATGAGGCGTATATTGATTTTAGCCTTCAAGATAGCGTTAAAGATTTATTAACAACGTATCCACATCTGGTTATTTTGCGAACATTATCTAAAGCGTTTGCACTAGCAGGACTACGTTGTGGCTTTACTTTAGCCAATAAAGAAATCATTGAAATTCTACTTAAAATTATAGCCCCTTACCCTGTACCCGTACCTGTTACTGAAATTGCAGTACAAGCCTTATCACCAGCAGGCCGCGCACGCACCAAATTTCAAGTATTAGACTTATGTGCTAACCGCGCTTATCTACAAGCAGGTCTTAGCATGTTAGCCGGCGTTACTGTCTTTGATGGGTATGGTAACTACTTGCTAGTAAAATTTGCTGATGCCGATAAATTATTTAATGCGCTATGGGATAACGGCATTATTTTACGTCGTTCACCGATTGAAAATTGCATTCGTATCAGTGTCGGTAACCGTGACGAATGTGAAAAAACTCTCGCGTTTATTCGCGGCCAATTACAACAATAATTAATAAGGACATTGATTGTGAGCCAAGAGAAAATTCTATTTATCGACCGTGATGGCACCTTAATTGTTGAGCCACCTGTCGACTTTCAAGTTGATCGATTAGACAAACTACAATTTGAAGCCAATGTTATTCCGGCATTACTTGCACTTCAAAATGCCGGTTATACCTTAGTGATGGTTACCAACCAAGACGGCCTCGGTACTCACAGCTATCCCCAAGCTGATTTTGATGCCCCTCATACGATGATGATGGATATTTTTAGCTCACAAGGAATTCACTTTAGTGACGTATTGATCTGCCCCCACTTTGACCACCAGCAATGCAGTTGTCGTAAGCCAAAGTTGGGGTTAGTCAAAGACTACTTACAGCAAGGTCGCGTTGATTTTGCTACTTCAGCAGTGATTGGTGATCGTCAAACAGATCTTCAATTAGCAGAAAATATGGCGATCCGAGGTATTCAATACCACCCGCAAACCATGAACTGGCAACAGATCGTCACCGATCTCACCACCCAACCACGGATCGCAGAAGTGGTACGTACCACTAAAGAAACAAATATTCGTGTCAAAGTGAATTTAGATCAAACGGGCGGTAATACAATTTCAACCGGATTAGGATTCTTTGATCACATGCTTGATCAAATCGCCACTCACGGTGGTTTTCAAATGACATTAACGGTTGATGGTGACTTACACATTGATGATCATCACAGTGTTGAAGATGCTGCCCTCGCCCTAGGTGAAGCACTACGTCAAGCGCTTGGAGATAAGCGAGGTATTGGCCGATTTGGATTTAGCTTACCGATGGACGAATGTTTGGCACAATGTGCGTTAGATTTGTCTGGTCGTCCTTATCTTAAATTTGATGCCACATTTAGTCGTGATCGTGTGGGTGATCTTTCTACGGAAATGGTACCTCACTTCTTTCGTTCATTGACCGATACCCTAGCCTGTACGCTGCACTTATCGTCAACAGGCAATAATGATCACCACATTGTTGAAAGTTTATTTAAAGCCTTTGGACGAACGCTGCGCCAAGCGATCAAAGTGGAAGGTAATGAGCTTCCAAGCAGCAAAGGAGTGTTGTAATGACAGCAACAAGCAACACTCTACAACGGGTTGTGATTATTGATACAGGCTGTGCCAATGTATCCTCAGTGCGCTTTGCTATCGAACGTCTAGGTTATCAAGTGAACGTCAGTAAAGATCCTGAGATTGTGCTTACTGCTGACAAACTCTTTCTTCCGGGTGTCGGCACCGCCAGTGAAGCGATGCATAACCTACAACAACGTGATTTAGTCAACTTGGTAAAACAAGTAACCAAACCGTTATTAGGTATCTGTTTAGGAATGCAGCTACTTGGCAAAGAATCACAAGAACACGGTCAAAATGGTAACGACATTATTCCCTGTTTAGCTTTGTGTGATGCGCCAGTTGAGAAAATCCAAGCAGAGGGGTTACCACTTCCGCATATGGGTTGGAATACCATTACACCACAAGATAATCACCCGCTATTTAAAGATATTCCAGCGGGAAGCTATTTTTATTTCGTTCATAGCTATGCCATGCCAGTGTTTGACAATACCGCACAGCAAGGTGGCAAAACCATCGCCAGTGCGCAATATGGCCAAAGCTTTACAGCTGCAGTGCAAAGCGGTAATTACTATGGGGTGCAGTTTCACCCAGAACGCTCAAGTAAAGCTGGCGCGCAACTGATAAAGAACTTCTTAGAACTATAAAAAATCAGCAATAACCATACAAAGGACATGTGATGATTATTCCCGCATTAGACTTAATCGATGGACAAGTTGTGCGTCTATTTCAAGGCGATTACGGACAAGTGACTGAATATAATGTGAACCCAACAGAACAATTTGCCGTTTATCACCAAGCGGGGGCTAACTGGCTGCACTTGGTTGATTTAACTGGTGCTAAAAATACTCAAGCACGCCAACTGACGCTTATTCGTCAATTACTGGCAAGTACGCCAGCTAATATTCAAATTGGTGGCGGAGTACGCTGCGAACAAGATGTCAGTGATTTACTCCATGCTGGCGCACAACGGGTAGTTATTGGCTCAACTGCCGTTAAACAACCAGAAAGGGTTAAAGGTTGGATCGAAAAATACGGTGCAGAGCATATTGTATTAGCCCTTGATATTAATATTGATAACAACGGCAACCGTATTGTGGCGGTATCAGGCTGGCAAGAAGACTCAGGTGTCACCATTGAAACGCTACTTGAAGACTTTCTAAAAGTAGGATTAAAACACGTCTTGTGTACTGATATTTCACGCGATGGCACACTCACAGGTTCAAACGTCGAATTGTATGTTGATTTATGCCGCCAATATCCACAAGTCCAATTTCAATCATCGGGCGGCATTGGCTCACTTGATGATATTACAGCATTAAAAGGTTCAGGCGTGGCTGGCGTCATTGTGGGTCGAGCTCTGCTTGACGGTAAATTTAGCGCTGAACAAGCGTTTACGTGTTGGAATAGCTAAGGAGAACACATGTTAGCTAAACGTATTATTCCTTGTTTAGATGTCCGTGATGGTCAGGTTGTAAAAGGCGTCCAATTTCGTAATCACGAAATCATTGGCGACATCGTACCACTGGCAAAACGTTACGCTGAAGAAGGTGCAGATGAACTGGTTTTCTATGATATTACCGCCTCAAGCGATGGCCGAGTCGTTGATAAAAGCTGGGTATCTCGCGTTGCAGAAGTGATTGATATTCCATTCTGTGTCGCAGGTGGCATCAAATCAGCTGAAGACGCAAGCCGTATTCTTCAATTTGGTGCCGATAAAGTTTCTATCAATTCACCAGCATTGGCTGATCCGTCATTAATCACCACACTAGCGAATAAGTTCGGTGTGCAATGTATTGTTGTCGGTATTGATTCCTATTTTGATGCTGAAACGGGTCAATATCAGGTCTATCAATTTACGGGAGATGAAAGCCGTACCAAAGCCACTCAATGGCAAACACGTGATTGGGTTGAAGAAGTCCAACGTCGTGGCGCAGGTGAAATCGTATTAAATATGATGAACCAAGACGGCGTGCGTAACGGTTACGACTTAGATCAACTCAATATGGTACGCAGTGTCTGTAACGTGCCTTTAATTGCTTCTGGTGGCGCGGGTGAAATGTCACACTTTCATGATGCATTTCAACTCGCCAATGTTGATGGCGCACTGGCGGCATCAGTATTTCATAAACAAATCATTAATATTGGTGAGTTAAAGCACTATCTAAAACAACAACAGCTGGAGATTCGACTATGAGTTTAACAACATCTATTGATTGGGAAAAAGTAGCCGGATTGATCCCCGCTATTATTCAAGATAACAACAGTGGCCAAGTATTAATGCTGGGCTACATGAATGATGAAGCGTTAGCTAAAACATTAGCCACTGAACAAGTCACTTTTTGGTCACGCACTAAAAATCGCTTATGGACCAAAGGGGAAACATCAGGCAACGTATTACACCTAAAAAGTATTCAGCTCGATTGCGATCAAGATACGTTATTAATTCAAGTCGATCCAATTGGTCCAACTTGTCATTTAAACACCACTAGTTGTTTTGGTAATGATGACACGACTAATACTCAACCGGCACTGGTGTTCCTTCATCAACTTGAACAAGTACTGGCTGATCGTAAAGGTGCAGATCCCGACTCATCTTACACCGCGAGCCTCTATAACCGTGGTACCAAACGTATATCGCAGAAAGTGGGCGAAGAAGGGGTTGAAGTCGCGCTTGCGGCAACGTCGGGTGATAAAGCGGAATTAGTCTGTGAATCAGCTGATCTTATTTACCACTTATTGGTTCTATTACAAGATCAGAATCTTGCTCTGGAAGATGTCATCAATAAACTTAAACAACGTCACCAACAATAATGAGTAATCGTCATTAATATGCAATACGTAATAATCTCATAAATCATACAATAAGATTCAAACAACACCTGTTATTCTGATGTTACTTATTTTATTACGCAACGAAATTATTATTGCCGCACAAAAAAAGGAAGCTATGCTTCCTTTTTTTATTCATTTAAATGCGTATTATCGCCCCAGTGCTTCTTTATAATGCGCTCGGCACACTGAGAGGTAAAGATCATTACCACCAATCTCAACCTGATTACCATCAGCAATAGCATTACCCGCTTCATCTTGACGAATAACCATATTTGCTTTACGACCACAGTGACAAATTGTTTTTAGCTCAACTAATTTATCAGCCCAAGATAATAAATAACGACTACCTTCAAATAACTCGCCAAGAAAATCAGTACGTAATCCATAACATAACACTGGAATATCTAATTTATCGACAACTTCAGTTAATTGATAAACTTGCTCTTTGGTTAAAAATTGGCATTCATCAATTAGCACACAATCAATTTTTCCTGCATTCGAAAAGTTGATTAATATCTGGTACAAATCATCTTTTGAATTAAATAATTCTGCATCTTCTTGTAAACCAATGCGAGAGCTAACTTTACCTTTACCAAAACGATCATCAATCGCCGCCGTAAAAATAATTGGCGTCATGCCGCGCTCACGGTAGTTAAATGATGATTGTAATAATGTGGTCGATTTCCCAGCGTTCATTGCTGAGTAATAGAAATACATCTGGGCCATTAGCTTTCCTAGTCATACGAATTACATTTAAAAATCGCGCAGATGCTACATAAAATTACTGGTAATGGAAAGTACCTAGGTCAACAACTGTTATTGTTACTATAAAAAAACCAGTTGATCATCATCAACTGGTTCAATTTACGCCCATTGGGTTATTTTAATAACGTTTACTATTAACGCAATGCCGCCCCTTTTAATGGTCGGCTCGACAACCATGATAAAAGGAAACACATTAATATAAATGCAACAGTTGCCACTAAAAATGCTAATGCTAATGAATCTGTAATCCCTAAGGTTAAGAATCCAATCGCAGAAATAACGGCCACAGATAATGCATAAGGTAATTGGGTCGCTACATGATCTATATGATGACAACGAGCACCTGTCGATGACAATATCGTCGTATCAGATATTGGAGAACAGTGATCACCAAACACCGAACCTGCAAGCACACTCGCAAGCATAGGTAACATTAAACTAATTTCAGTCGCCCCAGCGAGATCACCAGCAATAGGTAACATTATGCCAAATGTTCCCCATGAGGTGCCGGTTGAGAATGCCATAATGCCTGATAATAAAAACAGGATCATTGGTAGTAATGCAGGATTAATATTACCTTGAACAAGGGTAGATAAATATTGTCCCGTTTTCATATCACCAATAACGCCACCAATACTCCATGCAAACAATAGAATTAAAATTGCACCAAACATTGATTTTGCGCCAACCCAAAGCGTGTTACTGATCTCTTTTGCTGCAATACGTTGACGAAACACAGGAATAATCGCGGCAATTAAACCAAAGCTACCACCAAGACATAATGCTTGGCCAACATTGGTATTTTCAAAAGCGCCTAATAATGAAAATGGCTTACCTTCTGTAACAAGAACTTGATAGCCCGTAAATACCATAAAAAAGAACGTAGCAATAATAAGAATAATAATTGGCCACACTAAATCACCAACTCGTCCTTGCAAACTCTCTTTGATATCGAGCTCTTCTGTTAAGTCTTTCGCCTGATCATCAACATCACCGCCGACATCAGTTCCACGACCATGACAAGCCGCTCTTTCATGTTTTCTCATGGGTCCAATATCCCACTGGAACCATGACACCACAAACACCATTGCTAATGCAAAAATAGCATAAAAATTCATTGGAGCTAACGTCATAAAGGCACTTAATGGCGTATATTCAGTAACGCCGTGAGTCACTAATATTCCGCCGATAAGCGTAATAATGTAAGCTCCCCAACTTGATGCTGGCATTAATACACACATAGGTGCTGCCGTTGAATCAAGAATATAAGCAAGCTTTGAACGTGAAACTTGAAAACGATCAGTCACTGGACGGGCAATAGAACCAACCGCAAGGCTATTAAAATAGTCGTCGACAAAAATGAATACCCCTAAAAAAGCGGCCAAAAGTTTTGCCCCACGTTTGGTTTTAATTTTTGTCTGTGCCCACTCAGCAAAAGCACGAGTCCCCCCAGACAAAGTTAATAACGCAGTGGTCATCCCGAGCAATATTAAAAACAGCACAATACTCATATTCCAAGTATTTATGCCATCCTCTGCAATGAATAACCCTTTGATTGATGTAACAAGATAGGACGCTGTATTAGCGAAAGAAAAATCATTAAGAAATAATGCTCCAAGCACAACACCTGTACCTAAAGACAATAGAACTCTACGCGTAAGAATCGCCAAGCCAAGCGCGACTAATGGCGGAATAATGGATGTTAAGGAGTGGGAATAATCTATCAAAGTTTATAATCTCTACGACAACCAATTCTGGTTAGAAGATCTACTGCTAGATATAACCATGATGGCATATTAAATTGAGTATATAGAAAGAAGGTTAGCCTTCCCAGCCTCTACAGTAGCGCTCCATAGTTATATCTTTATCTACTATGGCAGTATTACACTTATTCAATGTAACCCCAGTAAGAGTATTTGATATATGCTTCTTACTTCGGCATTGACCCCTTTCACTAATAGTCATAGGTATCACCCTCATATTAGTTACTAATAAACAATGCACCTCTACCCTTATCATTAAAGATGTAATGAAACATTCTACGTAAACGATTCAACTTTGCAACACTGTAAGTTAAAATTATTAACAATAGATATCACAAATGGATTAGCAACAACTATAAAGGTTCAGCAATAACGAAGCGGTATACCATTTTTAATTTTATTATCATTTAACATATAAAGAGCAACAACAATAACTAAAACTGTTTGGCTCATATTTATACTTTTAATGAAGAAATATTTTATAAATAGTGTCATATACCGAACATAACTATTTTTTAAATAAAGAAATGATTAAAATGTTTTACACGTAATGTATAAAAGTATTACTATTGCAAAAAATGTTTTAATGCTGCTATTATTATTTACAGTTAATTAAAAATAACAGGAAATATAAAATGTCTGATGCAATGAAAGCGCTTTTAAACCTTCGAAGCCTACGCGCACTTTCGCGCGAATATACACTAGAGCAACTTGAAGAAGCGTTAGATAAACTAACAACAGTTGTTACTGAACGTTCAGAAGCTGAAGCTGAAGAACAAGCTAAAGAAAATGAGCGTAATGAAAAACTAGCTCAATATCGTGAAATGCTATTAGCCGACGGTATTGACCCAGAAGAATTACTAGCAAGTTTAGCAAAAGCACCAAAAACTAAACGTGCAACTCGTCCAGCTAAATATAAATTCATCGATGAAAATGGCGATGAAAAGACATGGACAGGCCAAGGCCGTACGCCTAGCGCGCTAAAGAAAGCATTAGATGATGGTCAATCTCTTGATGAGTTTGAAATCTAATCTAAGATTTTAAATAAAGAAGCCTAACTTGTTTAGGCTTTTTTTATATCTGCTATCAATATTACGATTATTATTTCGCTTATAAATATCGCTAGCAAGAATAAAACAATATATATTAGTGGCAATCATAAATAACAAAAAAGCCAGACATTAATGCCTAGCTTTTTTATCACTCATTAAACTTGTATACAGATCTAATAATAACTGTGTTATTGAATACGATCAGCTAATGCACTTACTGCTAAAGCAAAATAATGCGAACGATTCCATTTAAGTAATGTTCGATAGTTTTCATATATTAGATAGGACTTACCTTCACCGCCATCAGGCTGAATTAACCATGCTTGAATATCAGCAGCAGGTAATGCACCATGACTGCTATTCATCACACCTAATTTTTTCCATTCTGCCAGTGTCTTTCCTTTTTCTGTTTCCGTACCTTCATAACTCTCAGCTAATACTTGTGACAACTTAACTGGACGTCCCCACGTATATTCACTATTCCAGCCAGAAAGTTTTAAATAATTAGCCGCTGAGGCAAAAACATCCGCTTTTGTATTCCAAATATCCGCTTTACCGTCGTCGTTACCATCAACAGCATAAGTAAGATAAGAGGTTGGCATAAATTGGCACTGACCCATCGCACCAGCCCAAGATCCCTTCATATCATCAATCGTAATATGACCATCTTGTAATATTTCTAATGCAGCCATGACTTGTTTACGAAATAGAGTTTCACGACGACCGTCATAAGCCAATGTTGCTAATGCTTCAACAACATTGTAATTACCTTGAATCTTGCCAAAATTACTTTCTACGCCCCATAAAGCGACAATAAACCGCGGTTGAACACCATATTGTTTACCAATACGTTCTAACGCTTCTTTATTTTGTTGATAGAGACGATTCGCTTGCTTTACTTTCCAGTCAGGCACTGCACGAGTAATATATTGCTCTAATAACAGTTTCTTTTCAGGTTGATTATTATCAGCTTTAACAGCATGCGCTGTATATTTAATACCGTTAAATGCGGCACCGATTATCGGTTCAGAAATACCTTTTTCACGCGCTTCTACTTTTAATTTATCCACATAGGCATCAAATCCTTCTTCATTAGCAAATGCAGAAGAGGACATTCCAACCCCAAGGGCAACAAAAATCGATATCAAACGCTTATACATAATAGCCTTATTTTATTATTTAGCGGCTTTATCAGCCTTATATTGTTCTAATAAATTAGTCACTGGTGGTGGTACCTGTAAATAAAAACCTACAGTACCCAATGCTTCTTTTACTTTCTCAACATCAGCCAGTGCCAACGTTCTACCTTCTAGCTTGATTACCATAACAAATTGAGGTTTGCCAAAGGTCGACATTAATTGTGCGGGCACGTCCGCAAAATCATCTTTTTTATTAATGTAGAGATAAGTATTGTCTTTTTTTAAACTTTTGTAGATTGAACACAACATATAATTAGCCTATTTCATTTATGCGCCATACATTTCAGCACAAGATTACGAGCAATCATTCACTATTGACTCAGTTTTAAGTTAATTGTGTGAGAAGTTTGTCTGAAAAACCAACGTCAGCGCAAGGATAGCTTGCCCCTAACCGCGAGTAAATATACCATGCTAGTACCTTTGTGATAATGAACTAAATGGTTAATTTAAAATCTTAGCCATAATATACCTATGACCAAGATAGCTGAACTAAAAGGGAGCTCGTTCACGCTCTCTGCTCTTCATTTAGTTGATAATGACATTAGTAAAGTAACTAATCAGCTAAAAGACAAAGTTGAACTTGCACCAAATTTTTTCGCTTCTGCACCCGTTGTTATTGATATCTCACAAGTTGATACAGATATTAATTTTGAACAACTAAAAGCGGGAGTGATCGATGCAGGTATGATCCCTGTCGGTATTGGTGGTTGTAAAAATAAAACACAGCAAACACAAGCAAAAGCAGCTGGTTTTGCTATTATGAATGCGGCAAGACCAGTTAAAGATGAGCCATCTGAATTTTTAACTGAAACATTAGATACCCCAGTAAGTACAGATAATAAAGAACCAACGTTAATTATTCGTACACCTGTTCGTTCTGGGCAGCAAATTTATGCTCGTAATCGTGATCTCGTTATTCTCAGTAATGTCAGTGCTGGTGCAGAAATTCTTTCCGATGGTTGTATCCATATTTATGGCACGCTACGTGGGCGCGCTATTGCGGGTGCAAATGGTGAGCAAAGTGCGACAATTTTCTGTCAAAACTTACAATCTGAACTAATTTCTGTTGCGGGAAACTACTGGCTGAGTGATAACATTCAGGAAGAGTTTTGGGGCAAAGGTGTTGTCATATCTCTTGAAGACAATAATCTCAGTATAGAACACCTAGCTTTATAAAAGTTTTAAGAAGGAATTGAGTAAATGGCACGAATTATCGTTGTTACCTCAGGTAAAGGCGGCGTTGGTAAAACAACATCAAGTGCTGCTCTTGCATCTGGTCTAGCACTGAGCGGTAAAAAAACTGCAGTTATCGATTTTGATATCGGCCTGCGTAATCTCGATCTCATTATGGGTTGTGAACGCCGTGTCGTTTATGACTTCGTTAATGTTATTAATGGCGAAGCAAATCTAAGCCAGGCGCTAATTAAAGATAAGCGTGTGGATAATCTTTTTGTATTGCCAGCCTCACAAACACGCGATAAAGACGCGCTGTCCCGTAATGGTGTCGAAAAAGTATTTAAAGAACTAGCCAAAATGGGTTTCGATTTTATTATCTGTGACTCACCAGCTGGTATCGAAACAGGTGCCTTAATGGCGCTGTATTTTGCAGATGAAGCGATTGTAACAACGAACCCTGAAGTGTCTTCAGTTCGTGACTCTGACCGTATCCTAGGTATTCTAGATTCGAAGTCTCGTCGTGCAGAAAAAGGCCGTGAACCAGTTAAACAACACCTTTTACTTACACGTTACAATCCTGCACGCGTTAACCAAGGTGAAATGCTAAGTGTACAAGATGTTGAAGAAATTCTTCACATTCCACTACTTGGTGTTATCCCTGAAAGCCAAGCAGTATTGAATGCATCCAACAAAGGTGAACCCGTTATCTTTGATAAAGGTTCCGATGCAGGACTAGCCTATGAAGACACTGTTGCACGTCTACTTGGTGAAGATCGTCCTTTCCGTTTCTTAGAAGAAGAAAAGAAAGGCTTCCTAAAACGTCTATTTGGAGGCTAAGTGGCTATGGCACTGCTCGAGTTTTTCCGCCCGAAAAGAGCGAAAACTGCAAATGTAGCAAAAGAACGGCTACAAATTATTGTTGCTGAAAGACGTAGTGCTGGACAGAAATCTCCAGCCTACCTTCCACAGCTTAAGCGCGATATCTTAGCTGTTATCAGCAAATATGTTCAGATTAATCCTGAACATGTTTCAGTAAATCTAGACCATAACGGTGATGAGTTATCGGTACTAGAACTTAACGTCACATTACCTGACGAAGAAAAATAATAAAGCCCCGCTAAGTATCACTTGGCGGGGCTTTTTATTCTTTGGTTATTATTATCGCTATAATACGTCGCTTAACTTATACCATTACGACACCCAACTTATTTTTCATCCAGTATTGCTAAAACACGAGATTCAAATAAACCCTGACGCCAGTTTTTTAGCATTTCTGGACGTTTTTCATCTGCACGTTGATATTTCCATGCCCATGAAAGTAATTGGTGAATTTGCTTTTTAGACGCTAAAAATTCAGGGGCTAATCCTGTTGTTAATTCAACGTCTGTCACCACATCTTTTAAACGTTTGACCATTTGTTTATAGCCAGGAAAATCAACTAAACGTTCAATTGCCTGCGGGTAATCTTTGTAATTAATCGCATCACAATCATGTACCATTTTTAATAAACGGTTACCATGACGCTGAATTTCCATCGGCTCAAAGCCTTCTTTTTCAAGCACTGAACGCGAAGTTATTTCTAAACGAGCCAATTTCCACAAATGTAATTCTTTAACGATAAAGTTAAGTGCAATATCACGCTTTCTTGCTTCACGAACACGCCAAGCTGCCAGTTGCTGTAATATAGCCAATTGCTTTGGTGTTAATTGCCAAGCATTTTTAATATCAAGATACGCTTTATTAGGATCAAGTACTTTTGTTCGACGTAACATGATTGCATTACATTCTTGCTGTAAAGCTTCCATATACCCAGCAGCTTCAACTTTAGCCAATAGCGTTTCATATAACGGCTTAAGATAATGCACATCGGCAGCGGCATAATCTAATTGTTTGTCAGTCAATGGACGAGCTAACCAATTTGTACGTGCTTCGCCTTTATCAAGCTCAACGCCCACATATTCCTTAACTAATGCACCAAACCCCGTTGAAATGCCATGACCTAGAAATGCAGCCATAATTTGAGTATCAAGCATCGGTACAGGTAAACAGCCAGCATGGTGCTGAAAGACTTCAAGATCTTCACCACAGGCATGCAGTACTTTAATCACAGACTGATCACGCAGTAATGCCCATAATGGTTCCATATCTTCAACATTAAGCGGATCAATCAGTGATAAATATTCACCATCAAACAGTTGAATCAGACCTAAACGAGGGTAAAGCGTTCGCGTACGTACAAATTCAGTATCAAGCATAACAGCTGTATGCTGACGTGCTGACTCACACCGTAGGCGAAGCTGCTCAGTTGTTGTAACAATCTCGAAATTCACAATGTACCTTTTTATGACAGAACGACCCCGTTTTAGAGCCAATTAAATATTTTATAGTAAAATGCCGGCATAAAAGCCGGCATTAGATACGTGCTAGCACAATCAGTTGCTACTATTTTATCAAACCAACATTTATTGTATGTCAGTAAAGATACTACTTAGTGGTTTGCTGCGCTTTTTTATCTGACTCTTCACGTAAAACTCGACGTAAAATTTTACCAACGTTAGTCTTTGGTAAATCATCCATAAATTCGACAATTTTAGGAATTTTATAGCCCGTTAAATGCTGTCGACAATGGGTAATTAATTCTTCGCGCGTTAAACTATCATCACGTTTAACCACACAAAGTTTTACCACTTCGCCTGACACTTCATGTGCCTGGCCAATTGCAGCAACTTCTAGCACTTTATCGTGCAATGCTACAACATCTTCAATTTCATTTGGGTAAACGTTAAATCCAGACACTAAGATCATGTCTTTTTTACGATCAACAATATGCAAGAAGCCTTCATCATCAAATTTGACGATATCACCCGTTGAAAGCCAACCATCGTCGGTTAACACTTCTTTGGTGGCTTCTGGATGCTGCCAATAGCCTTTCATTACCTGAGGGCCACGTACTTGCAGTTCACCCACTTGATCGATACCAACCACGTTACCTTCATCATCAACCATACGTACATCAGTTGAGGGAACAGGTAAGCCAATAGATCCATTATAGTAAGTTAGGTTATACGGATAAGCCGCAACTAATGGCGAACACTCTGTTAAACCATAACCTTCAAGTAAATAATTACCCGTGATATTTTGCCACTTTTCAGCAACTGCACGTTGAACGGCCATACCACCGCCAACAGAGAGGTGTAAATTACTGAAATCTAATTTAAGAAAATCAGGGTTATTCACTAATGCATTAAATAACGTATTTACGCCAGTAATGGCTGAAAACGGGTAGCGTTGTAATTCTTTAATGAACGTTGGAATATCACGAGGGTTGGTAATCAATAGATTTTGCCCCCCCATTTCCAACAACAATAAACAGTTAACTGTCAGAGCAAACACATGATACAACGGCAGTGCAGTCACGATTAACTCGCGGCCTTCACTTAATACAGGACCATAAGCCCCTTTTGCCTGCATCACATTAGACACCATATTATGGTGAGTTAGAATGGCACCCTTAGCAACACCTGTCGTACCGCCAGTGTATTGTAAAAAGGCCATATCGTCGCCAGTAATGAATGGCTTAACATATTGCATTCTGCGCCCTTTACGTAAAGCAATACGCATTGAGGTCGCATGAGGTAAATGGTATGACGGCACCATTTTTTTAATATATTTCACTACGAAGTTAACTAATGTTCCCTTCGGACGAGATAATTGATCGCCAAGGCTGGTTAAAATAACATGTTTAACACACGTATTTTTAACGACAGCTTCCAATGTATGAGCGAAATTAGACACAATAACAATGGCTTTTGCGCCAGAGTCGTTAAGTTGATGCTCTAATTCTCGCGGTGTATAAAGTGGATTAACATTCACTACTACACACCCAGCGCGTAAAATACCAAACAATGCAATCGGATATTGCAATAAATTTGGCATCATGACAGCGACACGATCACCTTTTTGCAGTTTAAGCTCATTTTGTAAGTATGCAGCAAATGCACGGCTACGCTCTTCCAACTTACGGAAGGTCATGACCTGCCCCATGTTGATAAATGCCGTTTGATCTGCGTATTTAAGTACAGATTGTTCAAACATGTCGACCAAAGATGAATATTCATCTGGGTTAATTTCTGCCGGTACATCTTCCGGATAGCGGCTAAGCCAAACCTTATCCACGTGCACTCTCCTTTAAAATTAGACTGCGGTGCGCGCCTATCAACTTCACAAAACGGTAATGCTATAAATAATATAATTCGTTATAACGGCACTACCGCATATTTAATTTTGGATTAAAAATTGAACCATGGCGATATCTGTTGATACCAAAGATAAATCAATAATTAATCTAATTGAGTGGGGATAAAGGCTCGAATATGACGATAAACATCATTCGAACTTTGTAAATGACAATGATGTCCCCCGAACACCATCACTTGTGTAAAATCGTTAATACCCCATCCATTAGCATCACATTGGCGTAATGTCGCGTAGCCATCTGTACCGATAATCGATAATACAGGTGCTTGAATACTACTTAACAAAGCCTGCGCATGTTGTTGTGCCATTCGGTATAAAGAATCACAACGAAGACGAGGATCATGACGCCAATACCAGCGGCCATCACGTTCAATTGTCGCTCTCTTAACGACAGCATCAAGTAACGAGGCTGGTAATCGATTTACGTTCGCACGAAGCGTCACAGCTTCTTCAAATGTCGCCATTGAACGCTGCTGCAAACGTTGTTGTTGTCGACGATAACGCTGTCGACTGATTATGCCCATTCGTAACCGCTCTGCTGCCATATGCGGAGGTTCAGTTAATGGTGACAATCCTTCAATTAATACAATTTTATCGACATATTCAGGAAATATCGCGGCATAACATCCCGCAACAATAGCCCCAAGTGAATGACCAATAAGATGTACTTTTGCAGGTTTAAACTGCATGATAACTTGATGCAAATCATCAATATAATCAACAAAATGGTAATAATTATCGGCACTTTTATAATCAGATTTACCATGTCCAGGCCAATCCAGTGCAATAATGTCATAATCAGTGATTAATAACGGCCATAATGATGCAAACGTAGCGGCATTATCTTGCCAGCCATGTAAAAGCACCACTAAGGGTCTTGAGGTACTTACTGGCGTCATTACATCAATACTGCTACAAGCAGCAAGGTTATACTCTGCTAGCGTTAGCGTTATCTCTTTCATAACAGTTATAAGACTACTCGTTCAACAATTCGGCCGTTAACCCCGAAATTAGGCATCATTAAATCATTACCCCATCGATCACAATTAAATGAATAACAAGGCTGACGCGTCCAAAACGGATCATCTAATTGTACCTGTTGTTGTACTTGCCATAGTTGCTCACCAGATACTTGCACCACCGGAAAAGTATATGGGTATTGCCCTATTTTTCCCTGCTCATCACCGGAAAATTGCCCAGCAACCGTCAATAGACGACCTTTGGCATATTCAATTGGCTCTAAAAAGCCATGAACATAAGCAATAAACCGTCCTTGAGATTGTGCATGTAATATTGGACGACCATCAGCCGTTAATGGCATCGCCACCATTTCAATACGTGTTTGTTGCTGTTCATTACGAATCGAAGCAATAACACCACCAAGACGAACATCTTTACCTTCATTCGCCTGAGGGTGCTGCAGAATAACCGTTAAATCAGTAATAGGATCTTTTGATTTCGTTACTAACGTTGCAGGTAAGCTCGCGCAGCCTACCATAAACACTAATATCACCCCAAGAAATAGCTTACCAAACATCTAAAACCTCCACACATTTGTTTAATAACTCGACAAAAAATAACATATCTCACTACTGAATTCCTATCTCAACAGGAATAGTACGTGATCTTATGTCATCAATAATACAGGCTTTAAAATAACGAGAGAGAAAACGAATATGGCTACAGCTAGCGCGGGCAATGGTATAGAAACACGAATAATTGCTATTCGGTGTACATAATTGTAGATGCCATAGTAGAAAAGAAAGTCAGACTTAATAGAATAAGGGGATATAAAATACGAAGAGTGATCAGTAAAACTGCCACTCTTCGTGTTTTTACGCAATGTTATCAGCCATTACAAACAATGTTGATATCGATAATATTACTCGCGACCAGGCAATTTCTTCCACGTCACAGTATCACGTAAATAAACCGGACTTGCGGCTTCTGCTGCAACAATTTCACCACGAGCAAAAGCATATTTAGCCAAATGCACCATATCTTGTGAATCAGGATAAAGCACACTACCTAATTGCGCTTGCAATGGTAATTGATTTAATAGTTCAGGGTACGCTTCCCAGCCTGTACCTGCTGTTAACCATGCATTGGTATCAGCTTGTACGTTCGCTAATAAAACATCAGGTGCAATTACTTGCTCATTGCCCAATAATAGCCAATCACCATCAGTTTTACGCTGGTATTGTCCCCAGTAAAGCTCACCCATGCGGGCATCAATCGCCGTCAATACATGATCAGCTTGATGCAAACGGAACGTACCTTGCGCCATAGCCGCTAAAGTAGATACCCCAATCATCGGTAAGTTAGCACCAAAGGCTAACCCTTGTGCAATACCAATACCAATACGAACACCGGTAAAGCTACCAGGACCACGACCATATGCTAATGCATCAAGCTGCTTTAGCTTTACGCCAGCGTCAGCAAGAACTGCATCAATCATAGGTAAAATTTTCGTCGTGTGCTCACGAGGAGCATATTCACAGCGAGAAATAACGTCATCGCCGATCATTAGCGCGACAGAACAGTTTTCAGTTGCAGTATCTACTGCCAGAATTTTGGTGCTCATTCAAGCCTCTGAATGTTGGGTCTCGTCAGTAACAGATAGATTCATATCCGTTAAACTCGACAAAAATTCGCTAACCCCTTCGACACTTCGCGTGCGTGGAATTGGCGGTAAACTTCTCAAAAATACAGCGCCATAAGCACGAGTGACTAAACGATTATCGCAAATCACTAATACCCCTTTATCTTGAGTATCACGAATTAAACGGCCGACACCTTGCTTTAAGGTGATCACAGCATCAGGTACTTGTACCTCAGCAAAGGGATCTCCTCCACGAAGGCGACAATCTTCAATACGTGCTTTTAATAATGGATCATCGGGTGCTGTAAACGGTAATTTGTCTATGATAACACAGCTAAGGGCTTGGCCTCTAACATCAATGCCTTCCCAAAACGCCCCCGTCGCAACTAATAATGCATTACCTCGTTCAAGATATTCCGCTAACAGCTTTTGTTTACTGGTTTCACCTTGTGCTAGTACGGGTAAATCTAGTCGAGCACGAAAGCCTTCGGCAAGATCTCGTACCATTTGATGCGAGGTACACAAGAAGAAACAACGTCCATCATTAGCTTCAATGACCGGGGTTAACATCTCAACTAACTTATCTGCTAATCCATAACTATTAGGTTCAGGTAGATGCCGCGGCACACACAACAAAGCTTGAGTTGCATAATCAAAGGGGCTCTCTAATGAAAATTGTTGTTTCGGTTGCAGCCCTAAGCGGTGACTAAAATGGCTAAAGTCATCATCAACAGCTAAGGTTGCTGAAGTAAAAATCCACGCCCCTTTCTGTTCAGCCATACGCTCACTGAACTTATCAGCCACAGATAACGGCGTAATATTTAAACTAAATTGTCGTGGCGTACACTCATACCAATACGAATACCCCATAATGCTGGTATCCATTACTCGTTTTAAGCGAGCTTTTAATAGAGTCGCTCGTTCAAAGGCCGAATCTAATAATTGACTACGCCCTAAGGCTAATTTAAGCACATCATAAATTAAATCAAGGGCATCATTAAGACGTACTAATTCACGTTGTACCGCGGGTGTTTTTGAAGCTTCACGCCAATTACCACGAAAACCGGGATCGCCCAAAATAATCCGCATTTCAAACGCCGCTTGTTGTAAACGAGCCGCTGCCTTTTGCAGTTGGCGCATATCTTTCGCTTCAGTGCGATAGCCAATTTCAATATCTTTTGCTAATTCAATTAACTGCCGGCTCGATAGATTTTGACCAAAATATTGACTCGCAATATCAGGGATCTGATGGGCTTCATCAAAAATAAATACTTCAGCTTCAGGAATTAGCTCTCCAAAACCAGTTTCTTTAATAGCAATATCCGCTAAGAAGAGATGATGGTTAACGACCACGATATCAGCCTCCATCGCTTTACGACGCGCTTTCACTACAAAGCAATCATCATAAGACGGACATTCTCTGCCAAGGCAATTATCGTTGGTCGAGGTGATCATCGGGATCACAGGGCTATCTTCAGCTATTTCTTCACATTCCCCCAGATCCCCTGTTTTAGAGGCTGATGACCACTGGCGGGTTTTAATCAATAAACTCAGCATGACAGGATCTGAGTGATCGCCATGGCTTTCAGTGATCTGGCGGCTGAGGCGATCTATACATAAATAGTTTGAACGCCCTTTCAATAAAGCCACTTTTCCTGTAAACCCAAGTGCAGTTGCCATTAAGGGTAAGTCACGATGAAATAATTGCTCTTGAAGGTTTTTTGACCCCGTACTGATGATGGCTTTTTTACCACTGACTAATGCTGGCACCAAATAGGCAAATGTTTTACCTGTTCCCGTCCCTGCCTCAACCACTAACTGTGATTGTTGTTTAATCGCATCAGCTACCGCTTTTGCCATATCAATTTGAGATTGTCGAGCTTGAAATCCGGGAATGGCTTTATCTAACGCACCACCAGCGGCAAAAAACTTAGCTATCATTCACTTCGCACTATTGGTTATTTATACAGTATCAATTGTTCTATTATGCCTATTTTATTACGCGACGACCAGCGGTGTAAGACGCTATTTCTCGATACTAAAACAGCACCCATAAGAAACTATTTGACCCCAACACAGTATAAGCGTCATAGTGATAAATTATGATTTTTAGACGGAGCATAGCGTTGCCGTCATCAGGAATAGACATGGAAAAGAAAACATTATTAACGGAATGCCCTGATAATATGGGGCTTATCTCCAAAATCACCAACATATGTCATAAACATCAGCTCAACATTATTAATAACAAAGAGTACGTTGATAACGCTAAAAACCATTTCTTCATGCGAACAGAGTTAGAAGGCTATTTTAATGACGAAACATTATTGGCCGATCTAGACCGCGCTTTACCGGCGGGGAGTAAGCGTCGATTAATTAGCTCTGAGCGTAAGAAAGTCGTTATCATGGTGACCAAAGAAGCCCATTGTTTAGGCGATATTTTGGTTAAAACCTTTGACGGGTCGCTAGATATAGATATTGCGGCAGTAGTAGGTAACTACGATAAACTACAAAATTTAACCGAAAAATTTGATGTGCCATTTCATCATGTTTGCCATGAAGGGCTTACACGTGAACAACATGAAACAAAATTACTTGCAGCAGTACAACAGTATTCACCTAACTATGTCGTACTAGCAAAATACATGCGTATTCTCACGCCTAATTTTGTCGCACAATTTCCGCATAAGATTATTAATATTCATCACAGCTTTCTACCCGCATTTATCGGTGCAAAGCCTTACCAGCAAGCTTTTGAACGTGGTGTGAAAATCATTGGTGCGACGGCTCACTTTGTTACCAACGATCTTGATGAAGGCCAAATCATTACCCAAAACGTGATTCCGGTTGATCACACGTTCAGTGCCGAAGAAATGGCAAAATCTGGGCGTGATGTTGAAAAATCAGTATTGAGCAAAGCGCTTGGTTTAGTGGTCGATGACCGCGTATTTGTTCACGGCAATCGCACTGTGATTCTTTAAAAATAATAACTGATTGATACATGCCACAGCTTGATTTAGCCGTGGCATTTTTTTCGCTTAATTTACCTTAACAAAATACATAATTACTCTTTTTCGCTCGCAATCACTGCTGCTAAAGAATGTGAATGTAATTTTATGCATATATTATCTTTTTTAAACGCATAGGTTGGATTAGGTAAGCGTTCATGCTCACCAGCAGGAGAACTCGCTTTAACTTTAATTCCCTTTTCAGCCAACTGCTGCCAATGTAACGCTGGAAATGTTGAGTTAATCGACTGTTCTAATTGTTCCAATGACATCGCGTTTCCGGGAATAACAAACTCGACATGCTCCCAGCCTTGTTGTGGATATACTTTCTCACTTGGGTAAGGTAACTCTAACGCTTCAATCGTCCACTCCCCTACTTGCAGTGGGGTATCAAAACCAATCACCACAATCGGACGTCCATTAATAATAGCCTTTGACCATTCAGTACCATACGCTAGCCATGCCTGATGAAGTTCCAGTGCAATATCCTGAGAATTAACTCTTAATGCAATATGATCTGCTGTATACGATGAGAGCGATATTCCGATTTCATCAGCTAAACCAATAATGCGATTCATAAAAGCAGGTAAATCAGCTAACATTTGCTCTGGGTGTAAGCCTAATTGTTTCAGATTTTGCATTTTGCACCTTCAACCACGTAACATTTAATAAACAACAGCATAATTACTCACACTTTTCGCATTATCAAGAACTAAACTAACCCTAATGGAGCCCTTATCAGGGCTGAATTTTGGCTTTATTTTAGTCTATTTTAAAAACTTTAAAAAAAATCGCCTACAATCTCTTTTTCCAGTTGCCAAAGTACCTAACTATGTGGGTATTATTAGGGTAACGCATACTGCTTATTCAAGATATTGGTGTTTATATTAAATTAACACTACCATCAAAAAATACTCACGTAGCTTTGGTCGCTTTTTAGTTCAGCAAAAAACACTTTAGCTCCGTGAGTATTTTTAACGGCATATCTTGCTATCTGCAGAGGTTTTTGCCACATATTTATGATTGGCGTTACAAACGATTTAAGGAACAGCGAGTGAATATTCAAGCACTTATTAATAATAAAGTATCACAAGCATTAGAAGCCGCAGGCGCACCAGCAGGTAGCCCAGCAGCAGTTCGTCAGTCAGCAAAAGCACAGTTTGGTGATTACCAAGCAAATGGTGTAATGGGCGTAGCTAAAAAACTGGGTATGAACCCACGCGAATTTGCTCAAAAAGTTATCGACTGCCTAGAACTAGATGGTATTGCTGAGAAAGTTGAAATTGCAGGCCCTGGCTTTATTAACATTTTCCTAGATAAAGCATGGTTAGCCGCTCGCGGTGAAGAAGCGCTAGCAAGTGATCGCCTAGCCGTTAACACTGATGAAGCACAAACAATTGTTGTTGACTACTCAGCGCCTAACGTAGCAAAAGAAATGCACGTAGGTCACCTACGTTCAACTATCATCGGTGATGCTGTTGTACGTACCCTAGAGTTTTTAGGTCACAATGTTATTCGTGCTAACCACCTTGGTGACTGGGGTACCCAATTCGGTATGCTGATTGCTAATATGGAGCGTAAAGAAAAAGAAGGTAGCGATGTTTCAATGAACATCAGCGATCTTGAAGGCTTCTACCGTGAATCAAAAGTGCTTTACGATGAAGACGAAGAGTTTGGTGTAACTGCACGTAACTTCGTTGTTCGTCTGCAAAGCGGTGATGAATACTGCCTTGAGAAATGGCGTCAACTTGTTGCTATCACACTGAAGCAAAACCAACGTAACTACGATCGTCTAAGTGTCTCTCTAACAGATGCAAACGTAATGGGCGAATCAATGTACAACGACATGCTTGCACCTGTTGTTGCTGATCTTAAACAAAAAGGTCTTGCTGTAGAAAGCGACGGCGCAACAGTTGTATTCCTTGACGAATACAAGAATAAAGATGGCGACCCTATGGGCGTTATCATTCAAAAGCGTGATGGTGGTTACCTATACACTACAACCGATATTGCTTGTGCTAAATACCGTTACGAGCAACTTCATGCAGACCGTGTTCTTTACTTTATCGACTCACGTCAGCACCAACACCTAATGATGGCTTGGTCTATCGTACGTAAAGCTGGTTATGTGCCTGAAGAAGTTTCTTTAGAGCACCACGCATTTGGTATGATGCTAGGTAAAGACGGTCGTCCATTTAAGACTCGTGCTGGTGGTACTGTACGTCTTGCTGATCTTCTTGATGAAGCAGAAGAGCGTGCAAACAAGCTAATCGAAGAAAAGAACCCAGAGCTAAGTGCTGACGAAAAAGCAAAAATTGCTACAACAGTTGCAATGGCTGCGGTTAAGTACTCTGATCTTTCTAAGCACCGTACTACAGATTACATCTTCGATTGGGACAACATGCTAGCATTTGAAGGTAATACAGCACCTTACATGCAGTATGCATACACTCGTGTTGCGTCTATCTTCAAGCGTGCAAACATTGAACTTAAAGATCTAACATGCCCTATCGTTATCAATGACGAAAAAGAGCAAGTATTACTATCTAAGTTACTTCAATTTGAAGAAGCCGTTCAATCTGTAGCTCGTGAAGGTCAACCACACCTAATGTGTACTTACCTGTTTGAACTTGCAGGTCTGTTCTCTAGCTTCTACGAAGCATGTCCAATTCTTAACGCTGAAGAAGCTGTTAAGCAAAGCCGCTTGAAGTTAGCGCTACTTACAGCTAACACCATCAAGAAAGGCTTGGATCTTCTTGGTATCGAAACACTAGAGCGTATGTAATTACACTTTATTGTGATAGCTACTTATTGTAGTAGCGACATAACAAAAAGCCTTCATTCGTGAAGGCTTTTTTAATGGTATTTATATTAAAGTACTTATATTAAAAATCATTGTCCAAATCGTAAACCACCATCATGTAACCATGTCAGTTCTTTCTTAGTAGATAGCCGCCCTTTCACTGCATTTCGATGCGGAAAACGGCCAAACTCTTTAATTACATCTAAATGACTGTTCGCAAATTCATAAAAACTATCAAACACTGCAGCATTCTTTGGCTGAACAGTTTTACGCAATAAATCAAATCGAAACACACTCTCTTCTTGATCTTCTAAATCTTCTGAATGCTCTAATGGTAAATAAAAAAACACCCGTTCAATTGCTGCAAGTTCAGCATCTTGATTAAGGGCTAAGCCCCGCTTACAAATAGCCAAGGATAATAAATCATAACGAAAAGCAGCATTTAATCCGCGGTAAATATTACGTGGAAATTGATCTAATAAAATAATTAAGGCAAGCCGACCCTGCGCGGTATCGCTCCAATGATTAAGTTCACCATTACCCGCCTGACTTACCCAGCGTTGAAACTTAGAGATAATATCAGCATCAACCTCAGCGCCACCTAAAAACCACAGTGCATGTTTGTTATTACGGGTCACTTCACCGTCTAGCTCACCAAACCAGTAATCAAGAATAAATTGATACTCAGCTACCATTTAAGCCCCCCATTAATATACACTTCAGCAACGTTTTTATTGGATAATCATTATCTATAAAGTAACGATTACGTATACCCAAAGGATAATACCAATTACGCCAAATTAAGCTTACTATAATAAATATTGCTCAAGCTTGTGAGCTAGAATGTACTGTTAAGGAATAATTACATGAGTTTCACTCTTCATCCGCAATTAATGGCAGATACAACCATACTTGGCGATTTGCCTTTATCACGAGTATTGCTTGCTAAAGAAGCCCTTGGCCCATGGCTAATTTTAGTTCCACGCTATGAATCACTACGTGAAATCCATCATTTATCCGAACAAGATCAACAGCAACTAATGCGTGAATCATCTGCAGTTGCTGCCTTATTAGAGCAAGACTATCAGGCTGAAAAAATTAATATTGGTGCGTTAGGTAACCTTGTGCCTCAACTTCATGTTCATCATATCGCACGTTTTAGCAATGATGTTGCATGGCCTGGTCCTATTTGGGGTAATACCAAAGGTATTCAACGTAGCGAAGAAGTACAGCAAGCATTAGCTGAAGAACTACGTCAAGAGCTAATGAATATTGCAGGTTTTAGTACCATTACCGCGTAGTGTTATTACTACGCAGATAATTACTGCCCCTTACATGTGTGTAGTATTTAATATAAAAAAAGCAGCCTGCTGGCTGCTTTTTTAATGGACGCTAATGATTGTTAGCGCATCACTGTGATAGATAATTCATTTGCTGCTAAACATCGATACCACACATCTTTAGCTGTTTGACAGCATTGCGTACTATCGCAGCCAACCAATTCCTTACCAATAGTTCCTTTACGAACCCAAACAGCAAGCATGGCATCAACACCATCTTCCGACATACCAAAATGCAGTGAAAGCTGTTTACGGCTTACGCGTCCATTATCTGTAATATATTGTTTTAATTCTTGTAAAATCATTCAAACAATAATCCTTCTAGATGAGACTGCTTTTTACCTTGTCGCTTCATCAGTAAATAAATTCCGACGTTAATGACAATGAAGAACGCAATCCAAAATGAACTACTGGCTGGGTGTACAGCAAAATCAGCAATCTGATAGAACAATGAAGCAAAAGTATATGCCAGTAGCATTGTCCAACCCGCAATAAAGCAAGCAAACTTCTTACCAAACTCACGCACATATGCACCCATCGCTGCCGCACATGGTGTATAAAGTAGGATGAAGATTAGGTACGACATAGCAGCAGCGCCACTTACAAACCGTGATTGAATGTTACCGAAAACTGATTGATCAACACCTTGATCTTCAGCAACCGCCGTTTGGTTCTCAAGGCTACCCACCTCAATACCCAACGGATCGCTAAAGCTTAATGCTGATAGATTATCACCAATAGAGGCAACGGCTTCTTTTAAGCTACTAACAAGATCGTACTCTTCGTTACCGCCATCAAGGGCTGGTGCATACAAACTATTTAACGTACCAACGACCGCTTCTTTAGCAAAAATACCCGTAATAATACCTACGGTTGCAGGCCAGTTATCGGCTTTAACACCAATAGGTTCTAAGACAGGTGTTACAACTTGTGCTGCATGCGATAACACAGATTTTGATGTATCTTCATTACCAAATGAACCATCAGTACCGAGTGAGTTAAAGAAACTTAAAATAGTCACTACAACCACAATTGTTTTACCAGCACCAAATACAAAACGCTTCAGCTTCTGCCATGTTTTAATGACAACGTTACGCATTGTTGGTAATTCATAGTTTGGCATTTCCATGATGAAGCTGTCACTAGCACCGGGGTAAAGCGTATTACGCAGAATAAGACCGGTCATAACAGCAGCGACAATACCTAAAATATACAATGCAAAAACAACATTTTGACCATTGTCAGGGAAGAATGCAGCAGCGAATAAAGCATATACAGGTAAACGAGCACCACATGACATAAACGGTGCCATTGCTGCTGCTAACTTACGCTCGCGTTCTTGCTCTAAAGTACGCGTTGCCATAATAGCAGGTACGTTACAACCAAAACCAAGTACTAATGGAACAAATGCTTTACCTGGCAAACCGACTTTTTGCATCACTTTATCAAGTACAAAAGCCGCGCGCGCCATGTAACCTGAGCTTTCCAATACCGCAAGGAACAGGTATAGACAGGCAATGACAGGAATAAATGTTGCAACAGTTTGAATACCACCGCCAACACCATTAGCAATAATGGTTACTAGCCAAACAGGTAAATGGTTATCTAATAAATAATGACCACCATCAACTAAAATTGCACCAAAGCTAATATCAAAGAAATCAATAAATGCACTGCCTACGTTAATCGCAAACATGAACATTACGTACATTACCAAGAAGAAAAATGGGATACCAATAGCACGATGTAATAACACACGGTCAATTTTATCGGTAAGACTATTGCTTAAACGGCCTTCTTGGCGACGTACTTTTTGACATAATTGATGCAAAAAAGTGTATCTAACATCTGCAACTTGAATATCAGGATCAACTAAATCCAACATTTGTTGACGAATAGCACAGGCTTGCTGCTTATTTTCTTCAGACAATGTATGAATAACAAGCGTGTCATTTTCTAATACGCGAATTGATTGCGCGCGAGGGTTTAACTTTTCATCATGAATAAATAATGGTTTTAATTTATCTACAGTTGCTTCAAAATCATCACCATAATCAAGTGAAAAGTCTGATACAACAATGCCTTGAATCAGCATTTTATGCAGTTTAGATTTGAATTCGCCAATACGTTCCATGTTATTCGCAGATAATGCGACCACAGGGCAACCTAGCGCTTTTTCTAATGCTTTAAGATCTAATACTTGTTGTTGACGTTTCAATACATCCATCTTATTAAGTACAACCACCATTGGTCGACCTAATTCACGCAACTGCAACGTCATGTATAAACTGCGTTCAAGTGATGATGCATCAACAACGTTAATAATAACATCAGCCGGTGTCGTCAAAATGGCACGCGATGCAATTGCCTCATCAAGACTATTAGCATCATTTGCACTATCAAGGTTATAAATACCAGGAAGATCGGTTAAAGAAAAATCATCACCATTATGTTGGTAACGACCCGTCTTCTTTTCAACAGTGACACCAGCCCAGTTACCCACCTGCTGTTTTGAACCTGTTAATCCATTAAACAGTGTCGTTTTACCGCTGTTCGGATTACCGACGGTAAGAATGTCATATTGCATTATTTAACCTCAACTTCTATATCTTCAGCAATTTTTTTACGGAGCGCAATATCAACACCACGCACTCGAACCTGAAGTGGATCCCCTAAAGGTGCTAAGCGAACAACTGTAATTTCTGTATGCGGTAGTAACCCCATAACCATTAATTTTTTACGCGTTACAGCAGGCAACGCGGACATATTAATCACTGTACCGCTGTGACCACACGACATCTCTGACAGTTTCATAACTAAACGGCTACCTTAATAAGAATTATTTTCATTACGATGTAGGGGATTTTACACTTTGATACGAAATTAGTCTTGTCTTAAATCAATTATTTCATGCCTGTTTTGAATAAATAGTTTCAACTAGTAACTATTTATTTAACAATATAAATAACTGCAAATTTTTGAAATACCAGTTAATACATTCAAAATTTAACAAGCAAAAAAAAAGCGTACCTTTCGATACGCTTTTATCACAACCAATATTGTCTCTATTAACTCGGCATTTGTGTACTTAATTGTTTTTTATACGCTTTAACATTACGCATAAATTGAGTACGCGTGCTACCTCTTAACGGCTCAGCTTGTGGTAAAGGCACTTTCATCGCATTAACCGGACGACCATTTTTAATTAATTCAAAATGTAAGTGTGGCCCCGTTGAACGCCCTGTATTACCACTTTTGGCAATACGTTGCCCCATTTTAACTTTATCGCCCACTTTGACTTGGCGTTTGCTTAAATGTAAATAGCGCGTCATGTGTTCTCGGCCATGCTTAATAACAATATAATTGCCCGCAAGTGGATGATAACGAGATTTCACTACCACGCCATCACCAGCCGCCAAAATAGTAGTTCCAACAGGCACAGCAAAGTCAGTTCCATTATGTGGTGAACGACGTTTAGTAATAGGATGCAAACGATTTGGATTAAATGATGAACTGATTCGGTATGAACGCAACAGTGGGATCCGCTTAAAACCACGGTTTAAACTACGTGCATCTTGATCATAAAATTGGTCGTCTGCACCACGAGCGATAAATATTGAATGGCCACGACGCTGGCTTTTATAGTAGAAGGCATTAATTTTACCTTTACCTACCGCCTTACCATCAATAAATTCACGATCTAATACCACACCAAATGAATCGCCTTTACGGGCATCACGACCAAGATTCATTTTCCATTGTAATGCTTTAACTACATTACCAATTTGAGTTGGAGTTAACCCTGCATCACGTGCAGAATTATAAAAACTACCGGAAACACGTCCCGTTAATGTAACAGGCTTAATATCACCTTTTTGTTCAACTTCTTTATAAACATAACCTTTTTTAGTTAGGGTATAAGTATCGGTCACTTTTTTACTGCGAATAATACTTAACGATGTTAATTTGCCATCAGCATCGACTTCCCACTCTAATGTTTGTCCAACGCGTAACTGTTGTACGGATTTATTCGCATCAATTAAACGGTACATCTCAGAAATAGGTAAACCATATTGAGAGAAAATAACCCCTAATGTTTCCCCTGATGCTACGCGGTGTTTGGATTCTGTTTCAGCATGAGCTTGTACTAACTGTTGTTCAATCTCATCTTTGGGGGCTTGGAATTGTGGATCATTTTGATCTAAAGACGCCCCCATTGGCTCACTATCAGATTCTAATACTTCTGGATCGGTGAGATTAATAGGCACAGCAATAGGCGCTGGTTTTTTAAAGCTGGGGAAATGTATTGTATGTTTGGAAGGCTGCCATACAATAGCAGCCACCATCAAAATTGTAGTCGAGAATAACGCAATTTTATGCTGCAACGGCAACATCTTTAAAGATGCTACCGCAGCGATATAATATTTCATGATTAATTAAGACACTTACTAAATCGTTGTCCAAGTTCATTAAGAAAGCGGACATATCCTCCCTTGCCCTCAACGATATCGGTAGCCATTGGGTCAAGAGTCCCTATTTTAACATTCGTTCCTTTGGTTACAGACTTCACAACAGCTGGCGAAAATTGCGGCTCACTAAAGACACAATACGCTTGGTTATTTTTTAATGATTCACGAATAGATAACAATGTCTTAGCGCCTGGACGACGATCGGGTTCAACCGTAAAATGACCTAAATTATCTAATTCAAATTGTTGTTCAAAATAGCCATAACCATCATGAAAAACATAATAACCTTTATCACTTAACGGTTTTAACTGCTTATTAAGCTGAGTGACCGCTAACTGAACTTCTGTAGTGAATGTTGAAAGATTAGCTGTATATGTCTTTTTATGCAATGGATCATACTTGATCAATGCCTTAGTTATGACATTTGCTGCCTGCACAGCTTGATCTGGACCTAACCATAAATGTGGATCAATACCATGATGGTGGTGATGATGACCTTCATGCTCAGATTCATGGTCATGAGCAGCTTCATTTTCATGACCGTCATGATCTTGCTCTTCCTCAGAATAATAGCGGAAACTAATGCCCTGTTGCTGGCTTAATGCAATATTTTCAGGCTTTGATGCCATTGTTTTGGTTAAAAATGACTCTAATTCAGGTCCAACCCAAACCACAAGATCCGCTTGTTTTAATTTTTTAATATCTGAGGGACGTAATGCATAATCATGAGGTGATGCACCTGACGGAATAACATATTCACTGGTCGCAACACCTTGAGTTAATTCACTAACAATCAAGTTTAACGGTTTAACAGTAGTAACCACATTAAAGGTATCAGAGGCCAATGCAGAGCCAGAAACGACGAGAGCGGTAGCACAAAATAGAGAAGTTAGACGGTGCATGATTTTTCCCATAAAAATGTAGAGCAGCAAAAATTATTGATTATCAGCAAAGAAATTTTTCTCAATTGGCTATAATCGGCTCGTATTAACAGTAACACATGTAAAACGAAGATGTTATAATATAACATCACATTTTGGCAAACTCTTATTTTAAGCTCGCTTTATGACAACATTAGTAGAATTACAATCACTCACAGTGACCTTCTCTGGACGTAATGTTTTAGATAATGTTGCACTCAAATTAGAGCGTGGTGAAATTACAACCCTTATCGGTCCAAATGGCGCAGGTAAGTCCACCTTGGTTAAAGTGATCACCGGATTACAAAAGCCAACATTGGGAAAAGTTATCCGTCAAAAAGGATTACGAATTGGTTATGTACCGCAAAAACTTCACCTTAACAGTACACTGCCCCTTTCTGTCGATCGCTTTATGCGTTTAGCTGGACGTTACTCATTGGCACAACGCCATGAAGCATTAACCATGGTTAATGGCGCGCACTTAATGGAAAGTGACATGCACCGTCTATCTGGTGGTGAAATGCAACGGGTATTATTAGCTCGAGCATTACTTCAAAAACCGGATTTACTGGTCTTAGATGAACCTGTTCAAGGGGTTGATGTAACAGGTCAATTAGAACTTTATCGTTTAATTCAACAATTACGTGATTTACTCAATTGCGCAATATTAATGGTTTCCCATGACCTACATTTAGTCATGGCCAAAACAGATAAAGTGATCTGCTTACAACATCATATCTGTTGCTCAGGTAGTCCTTTTAGCGTAACCAACCATCCTAAATACATTGCATTATTTGGCCGCCAAGCCAGCGACCAATTAGCGTTATACCAACACCAACATAACCACCAACATGATGATTCAGCAACACCATCAACATGCTGCAATAATCATCAGGATAATAATAAATAATGATTGAGTTTCTACTTCCCGCGTTAATTGCAGGTATTGGGATAGCCCTTTTAGCCGGCCCGCTAGGGTCATTTGTAGTATGGCGAAAAATGGCTTATTTCGGTGATACGCTTTCACATGCGTCATTACTGGGTATTGCTTTAGGCTTTTTGTTTAATATCGACTTAAACCTTGCGTTGGTTATTTGTTGTTTAGTATTAGCTGTTATTTTGGTGACCTTACAAAAACAGCGTTATGTCGCAACCGACACATTACTTGGCATACTCGCTCATAGTGCATTATCACTCGGGTTAGTTGCTGTAAGCTTTTTAGATAATGTGCGTATTGATTTAATGGCTTATTTATTTGGTGATTTACTGGCGGTTACTACTGCAGATCTAATGTGGATTTATGGTGGTGGCGCTATCGTGTTAGCCTTACTTATTTATCTGTGGCGACCACTATTATCAATGACTATCAGCGAAGAAATGGCGCAAGTTGAAGGTGTGAATGTTGATTTAATGCGGTTATTATTAATGCTTATGGTCGGAATGGTAATTGCGGTAGCAATGAAATTTGTTGGTGCATTAATTATTACGTCATTGCTAATTATTCCAGCAGCAACCGCACGTCGTTTTGCTAATAGTCCAGAAGCGATGGCTGTGATTGCCTCTATTATTGGTTCAATTTCTGTAGTGATAGGGTTAGCAATGTCATGGCACTATGACACACCAGCAGGCCCTTCAGTAGTGGTATCGGCAGCAGCATTATTTATGCTTAGCCAATTTAAACCCACTCGACGTTAACAGTCTTTATTACAAAGATTGTAAATAAAAAACCCGCTACACATTAGTTTGTGAGCGGGTTTTTATACAATGTCTGTATGATCATTAACACCGTATCTACGTTAGCTTACCAACCCGTCACTTCGCGTAATGTCTTACCAATATCAGCCAAGCTTTGCACGGTTTTTACACCTGCAGCTTCAAGAGCTGCAAATTTTTCTTCTGCCGTACCCTTACCACCAGAAATAATCGCACCAGCATGGCCCATTCGTTTACCTTCAGGGGCCGTCACACCAGCAATATATGACACGACAGGTTTAGTGATATGGTTTTTAATATATGCAGCAGCTTCTTCTTCGGCAGTACCACCGATTTCACCGATCATTACAATAGCTTCTGTTGCTGGATCTTTTTCAAACATATCAAGAATATCAATGAAGTTTGACCCTGGAATAGGATCACCACCAATACCAACACACGTTGACTGACCAAAGCCTTCATCGGTTGTTTGCTTCACTGCTTCATAAGTTAAAGTGCCTGAACGTGACACAATACCCACTTTACCTGCTTTATGGATATGACCGGGCATGATTCCAATCTTACACTCATCAGGCGTAATAATACCTGGGCAGTTAGGGCCGATCATACGTACGCCTTTGGCATCTAAACGTACTTTAACATCCAACATATCCAAAGTCGGAATGCCTTCAGTGATGGTAACAATTAATTCAACACCAGCATCAATAGCTTCTAAAATTGCATCTTTACAAAAAGGTGCTGGCACATAAATAACGGTTGCTGTTGCTCCTGTTGCTTTAACTGCATCACGAACAGTATTAAATACCGGTAAGCCTAAATGCGTAGTACCGCCTTTACCCGGAGAAACACCACCCACTAATTGCGTACCATAAGCCAATGCTTGTTCTGAATGAAATGTCCCCTGCCCACCGGTAAAACCTTGGCAAATGACCTTCGTGTTTTTATTAATAAGTATCGACATTATTTACCCTCCGCGGCAGCAACAACTTTTTCAGCGGCTTCTGTTAACGAAGTGGCAGCAATAATATTGAGACCACTATCAGCCAGTTTTGCAGTACCAACTTCAGCATTATTCCCTTCAAGACGTACCACTACTGGCACTTTTACACCGACTTCAGCAATAGCACCAATGATACCTTCTGCAATTAAATCACAACGTACAATACCGCCAAAAATATTCACTAAGACAGCTTTAACGTTGTTATCTGAAAGAATAATTTTAAACGCTTCTGTAACACGTTCTTTAGTTGCACCGCCGCCTACATCCAAAAAGTTAGCTGGGTGACCACCATGAAGATTAACAATATCCATGGTTCCCATTGCTAATCCAGCACCATTAACCATACAACCAATACTGCCATCAAGGGCTACGTAATTAAGTTCCCATTGTGCCGCGTGGGCTTCACGCTCATCTTCTTGTGAAGCATCATGCATCTGACGTAATTTAGGTTGGCGATATAATGCATTTGCATCCACATTAACTTTACCGTCAAGACAAACTAAGGTGCCTTCATCTGTAATAATTAATGGATTCACTTCAAGCAGTGCTAAATCACACTCAGCAAACATAGTGCCAAGCCCTAAGAAAATATGTGTAAACTGTTTAACTTGATCGCCTTGCAGACCTAATTTAAAGGCTAATTCACGCCCCTGATAAGGTTGTGGGCCAACTAAAGGATCTATCGCCGCTTTATGGATTAAATGTGGCGTTTCTTGTGCAACTTTTTCAATTTCCACACCACCTTCTGTCGATGCCATGAAAACAATACGTTGTGAACTACGGTCAACAACAGCACCTAAATATAATTCAGTTGCAATGCTAGATGCCGCTTCTACCAATACTTTAGTTACAGGTTGACCCGCAGCATCTGTTTGGTAAGTCACTAAATTTTTGCCTAACCAATGTTGAGCAAACTGCTTAATACCTTCTTTATTATCATGTAGCTCAACACCACCAGCCTTGCCTCGACCACCAGCATGAACTTGACATTTTACGACCCATTTTTTACCGCCAATTTTACCTGCTGCCGCAGCTGCTTCTTGTGGGGTATCACAAGCATAGCCATCTGGTACAGGTAAACCATATTCAGCGAATAGTTGTTTTGCTTGATACTCGTGCAAATTCATAATGTTCTATCCGTTTTTATCCCTTTGGGACTCGTTAAATCCATTTGAGATATTCTTTGATACCTCTTCATCATTGCGCCATGTTTACTGTGCCCCGTTACAGGGAGAACGTTAACCGAATAATGAGCACTTATTCGGTTAACGATGTAATGCTTATACGTCCAGTAATAAACGTGTTGGATCTTCAAGTAATTCTTTAATTGTCACTAAATAACCCACTGACTCGCGACCATCCACTAAACGATGATCATAAGACAGCGCAAGGTACATCATTGGTAGAATTTCAACCTGCCCATTAACCGCCATTGGACGATCTTGGATTTTATGCATACCTAAGATTGCAGCTTGTGGCGGATTAATAATTGGCGTTGACATTAATGAACCAAATACACCACCGTTAGTAATCGTAAAATTACCGCCAATAAGATCATCAACTGTTAATTTGCCGTCACGGCCTTTAATGGCTAAGTCTCGAATACCTTTTTCAATCTCCGCTAAACTTAACTTATCACAATCTCGTAACACAGGGGTAACTAAACCTCGTGGAGTTGAGACTGCAATGCTAATATCAAAGAAATTATGATAAACAATGTCATCACCATCAATCGATGCATTTACTTCAGGGTAGCGTTTTAATGCTTCAACAACCGCTTTAACATAGAACGACATAAAACCAAGACGAATACCATGGCGCTGCTCAAACACATCTTTATATTGTTTACGCAGATCCATAATAGGCTTCATATTAACTTCATTAAATGTCGTTAACATCGCAGTACTGTTTTTCGCTTCCAGCAAACGTTCAGCAACGCGCTTACGTAATCGCGTCATTGGTACACGCTTTTCACTGCGATGCGCTAAAGGTAATTCATGCTCAATTTTCGCTTCCATCGTTTTCGGAGGCGCAGTAACAGCTACAATATTTTTTAAATAAGTATCAACATCTTCACGAGTAATACGGCCACCAACACCAGTACCTTTTACTTTTTCAGCAGCCACACCATGTTCACTTAATAAACGGCGAACAGCAGGACTTAATGCTTCAGTATTTTCTTCATTTAACGATGCTGTATTACGTTTATTTGGTGATGATTCCGCATCGGCAAGTACATCTAATGTTGGCTCACCTGCAACTGCATTAACTTTGATTTTGCCAATCAGTTGCTTGGTTAATACCGTTGTGCCTTCAATTTCAAAAATAGCTTCTAATATGCCATCTTCTGGGGCTGGAACTTCAAGTACAACTTTATCAGTTTCAATATCAACCAAGACCTCATCACGAGTAACAGTGTCACCTGGTTGTTTATGCCATGTGGCTACAGTTGCATCAGCAACAGATTCCGGAAGGTCAGGAACCAGAATTTCGATTGTCATATCGGTATTGTCCTTTTGTTCTCGTTCTAATTATTAGAATGGTCTTGAGATTGAATAGTTAATGCGTCTTCAACTAACGCTTTTTGTTGTTTCAAATGCACTGACATATACCCTACCGCAGGTGACGCTGATGCAGGACGTCCGGCATAACGTAAAAATGACCCAGCAGGTAAAGCAGAATAGAAGTTATGTTGACTAGAATACCATGCACCTTGATTTTGAGGCTCTTCCTGACACCAAACGAAATCTGTTACATGTTGATAGTCAGCAATAGCCGCTTCAACATCTTCTTTCGGGAAAGGATACAGCTGTTCAATCCGCACAATAGCAACATTTGTTTGTTCATTTTTACGGCGCTGCTCTAGCAAATCGTAATACACTTTACCGGAACAAAAGACCACACGTTGCACATCTTGAGCAGGTAAAGTATCAACTTCACCAATTGCAGCCAAGAAAGTACCATTCGCAAGTTCATCTAATGTTGAGGTACACAATGGGTGACGCAACAACGACTTAGGTGACATCACAATTAATGGACGGCGCATTGGACGTACAACTTGGCGTCGAATCATATGATAAACTTGGGCTGGGGTTGACGGCACAACCACTTGCATATTTTGTTCAGCACATAATTGTAAATAACGTTCAAGACGTGCAGATGAATGCTCTGGTCCTTGGCCTTCATAACCATGTGGCAGCAGCATGGTTAAACCACACATACGTCCCCATTTTTGCTCGCCAGAACTAATAAATTGATCTACCACCACTTGCGCACCATTGGCAAAATCACCAAATTGTGCTTCCCAAATGGTTAATCCACTTGGCTCAGCGGTTGCATAACCATATTCAAACGCTAATACCGCTTCTTCAGATAGCACTGAATCAATCACTTCAAACGGCCCTTGACCATTATGAATATGAGTTAACGGAATATAAGTACTGGCATCTTCTTGATTGTGTAACACCGCGTGACGATGGAAAAACGTACCTCGACCGGAATCTTGACCCGTTATGCGAATACGATGACCATCATCAACCAATGTTGCATACGCTAAATTTTCAGCCATCCCCCAATCAATGGCTTTTTCACCTGCAATCATCGCTAAACGGTCGGTATAGATTTTTTGGACTCGACTTTGCAATTGGTGACTGGTTGGATACTGACATAAGCGTGTGCCTAACTCTTGTAAGCGCTGCTCGTCAACTTTACTCTTCCAATCAACAGTCCAATCGTGACCTAAGTATGGTGCCCAATCAACCGAGTGCAATTTCATTGGTCGCCATTCTTTGACCACACACTCGCCACGATCTAATGCATCACGATATTCATTGACTAAACCTGTTGCGATATCTAATCCAAACGCGCCAATGTCAGTTAAATAATCGGCATACAATTTACGTGGCGTCGGATGTTTTTTGATTTTTTGGTACATCAATGGCTGCGTAGCGTTAGGTTCATCAGCTTCGTTATGACCATGACGGCGATAACACACTAAATCAATCACGACATCACGCTTAAACTCATGACGATAATCAAACGCCAGTCGAGTTACAAAAGCTACCGCTTGTGGATCATCCGCATTGACGTGAAAAATAGGCGCCTGCACCATTTTAGCTATATCAGTACAGTATTCGGTTGAACGCGTATCTTGAGGATTTGAAGTCGTGAAACCTACTTGGTTATTGATAACAATACGTACCGTACCACCAACACTATAACCACGCGCTTGAGACATATTAAAGGTTTCGGCAACAACGCCTTGACCCGCAATAGCTGAGTCACCGTGGATAGTAATTGGTAACACTTTATCGCCAGTATCATCACCTAAACGATCTTGGCGAGCGCGTACTGAACCAACAACAACAGGGTTTACAATTTCAAGATGTGATGGGTTAAAAGCAAGTGCAAGGTGTACATCACCGCCAGGGGTTGAGAAATCAGCAGAGAAACCTTGATGGTATTTCACATCACCCGTTCCCCAGCTCTCACCATGTTTACCCGCGAATTCATCAAACAGATCTTGTGGCTTTTTACCTAATACGTTAACTAACATATTTAAGCGCCCACGGTGAGCCATACCCACAACCACTTCACGTACACCTTGTGAGCCCGCATGACGAATCAACTCTTTCATCATTGGAATCATGGCATCGCCACCTTCTAACGAGAAACGCTTTGCACCAGGAAATTTTGCGCCTAAATAGCGCTCAAGACCTTCAGCTGCAGTTAATTCATCAAGAAAACACAATTGTTCATCGGTTGTAAATGAGCCCGTTCCCATCACAGATTCAAGTCGCTGTTGAATCCAACGCTTTTCTTCGGTGTCAGTAATATGCATATATTCAGCACCAATTGATCCACAATAGGTCTTTTTTAGGGCTGCATATATTTCACTGAGTTTCATGGTCTCTTGACCAATGGCAAACGAACCAACATTGAACGTTTCATTGAAATCATCGGCGGTTAGCGAGTGGAATTCAGGATCGAGGTCAGCAACATGATCGCGTTGCCATAACCCTAATGGATCAAGATTTGCGTTTTGGTGGCCTCTAAAACGGTAGGCATTGATTAACTGTAAAACTTTAACTTGTTTTGCATCAACGTCAGGATCATTAACAACAGCACTTAAGAAATGGGTTTCTTTTGCTAATCGTCGAAAATAATCACGCACACGAGAATGAGGTTGTTCAATAACCATATCATTAACGACAGGCAAGCCAACAAATACCTCTCGCCATTGGGTATCAACTAACTCTGGATCGCTAAGATACAACTCGTAAAGATCTTCTATATAAGTTGCGTTGGCACCAGCTAAATGTGAAGACTCAAGCCATGCCTTCATAACGCTATTCTGCATTATTTTCCCTTAACTACTGATTTATCGCCATTGGCATCGGTTTAATACCGAGCATTACAGTTAGTGGCCAATGCTTGGTTAATATTGAACCACTAACATATCGATATTTTTAAACTGCTTGTTTAAGCAGCATTGATTTTATGTGTCCAATCGCTTTTGTCGGATTTAATCCCTTAGGACAAACATTTACACAGTTCATTATGCCATGACAACGAAAAACACTAAATGCATCATCAAGTTCTGATAATCGTTGATCAGTCGCGGTATCTCGACTATCAATTAACCATCGATAAGCCGCTAACAAACCCGCAGGACCGATAAACTTATCAGGGTTCCACCAAAATGATGGACACGATGTCGAACAACAAGCGCACATAATACACTCATATAGACCGTCCAATTGAGCGCGATCTTCCGGCGCTTGTAAATTTTCTCTTGCGGGCGGTATTGTCGCATCATCAATTAAAAAAGGCTTTACTTTTGCGTAGTTACTATAGAACTGTTCCATATCAATAATCAAATCACGTATCACAGGTAACCCTGGTAACGGACGAATGACAATCGCACTGGTGTTAATTAACGCTGATAACGGTGTAATACACGCTAACCCATTTTTACCGTTCATATTAATACCGTCAGAACCACAAACGCCCTCACGACAAGAGCGACGGAAAGACAAGCTAGCATCTTGTTCTTTAAGTAAAATTAATGCGTCCAGTACCATCATATCTGAGCCATCAGGTACATCAAGCTGATAATCTTGCATATAAGGAACATCATCAGTATCTGGGTTGTAACGGTAAATTGAAAAATTCAGTTTCATCGTGGTGATCTCCCGTTAATAAACACGCGCTTTTGGCGGAAACGCTTCACGATGAATCGGCGCCATATTGACATCACGTTTTGTCATCGCTTCTGTTTCTGGATTATAAATAGAATGGCATAACCAATGAGTATCATCACGATCGGGGAAATCAAATCGCGCATGAGCACCACGACTTTCAGTACGATAATTAGCGGCAATCGCTGTTGCCATTGCGGTTTCCATTAAGTTATCTAATTCTAAACATTCAATACGCTGAGTATTAAACTCCGTTGAAGTATCATCTAATCGTGCATGCTGTAGACGTTCACGAATTGCTTTCAGCTCTTCCAAACCAGCGGCCATTGCCTCGCCTTCTCTAAATACCGAGAAGTTGTTTTGCATACACGCCTGCAAGTCTTTACGGATTTGAACAGGATCTTCACCTTCTTGAGTATTATTCCAACGGTTAAGGCGAGCAAGAGAGGCTTCTATATCCGCTTCTGTCGCAGGTTTAGCTTCAGCTTGTGCCAATAATGTATGACCTAAATGCAATCCCGTTGCGCGTCCAAACACAACTAAATCAAGTAATGAATTGCCCCCTAAACGGTTAGCCCCATGCACGGATACTGATGCAATTTCACCGCAAGCAAACAAGCCTTGAATTTCTTCATCCGCCCCATTCGCATTTTGTTTCAATGCTTGACCAGAGACTTGTGTCGGTACGCCCCCCATCATGTAATGGCAGGTTGGAATGACGGGAATAGGCTCTTTAACAGGATCAATATGAGCAAATGTACGTGACAATTCACAAATACCCGGTAAGCGCGATTCAAGAACATCTTTACCTAAGTGATCAAGTTTTAACTTCAAGTGAGGCCCCCATGGACCATCACATCCGCGTCCTTCACGAATTTCAACCATCATCGAGCGAGCCACTACATCACGACCAGCTAAATCTTTAGCATTTGGTGCATAACGCTCCATAAAGCGCTCACCATCTTTGTTAAGTAAATAACCACCTTCGCCACGACAACCTTCAGTAACCAATACGCCAGCCCCTGCAATACCCGTCGGATGGAATTGCCACATTTCCATATCTTGCATCGGTACACCTGCGCGTAACGCCATACCAACACCATCACCCGTATTAATATGAGCATTGGTGGTTGATGCATAAATACGCCCCGCACCACCCGTCGCTAAAATCGTCGCTTTAGCTTTGAAATAACACACTTCGCCAGTTTCCATGCACAAAGCCGTACAACCAAGAATAACGCCATCTTCATTTTTAACTAAATCAAGAGCATACCACTCAGAAAAGATGGTCGTTTTATGCTTAATATTTTGCTGATAAAGGGTATGTAACAATGCATGACCGGTTCGATCTGCGGCCGCCGCTGTACGCGCCGCTTGCTCTCCGCCAAATTCTTTTGATTGCCCACCAAATGGACGCTGATAAATACTGCCATCATCAAATCGAGAAAAAGGTAAGCCCATTTTTTCTAATTCAATAACTGACTTAGGTCCATTTTCACACATATACTCAATCGCATTCTGATCACCAATATAATCAGAACCTTTCACCGTATCATACATATGCCATTGCCAATTATCAGGATGAGAATTCCCTAAGGCAACGGTGATCCCTCCTTGTGCAGACACCGTATGAGAACGGGTTGGGAACACTTTTGATAACAAGGCACATTTTAAGCCTTGCTCTGATATTTGTAGTGCAGCACGCATTCCTGCACCACCCGCGCCGATAACAACGGCATCAAATTCACGAACAGCAATGCTCACTACACACCCCACACAATAAAGAAACCTGAAAATAGGTAAATAAATAGAATTGCGACAACAGCAAACTGACAGCCAACCCTTAATAGTGCGGGTTTAATATAATCAGTAAGCACTTGCCATAAACCGATCCACGCATGAATTAAAATGGAGACCAAGGCTAACAGGGTAAAAATTTTAGTGGTCAGTTGCCCAAAAAAGGCTTGCCACGAAGCAAAGGTAATTTCAGGACCAAATGTAAAAAACCCCACTAAATAAAGGGTATATAACGTTAGAATAATGGCGGTTGCACGAATTAAAATAAAATCATGTACGCCGTTACGCCCAACAGAAGAGACACTGGCTACCATACTAATACTCCTGCAAACACGGATAATATCGCCACAATAACAAAGCTCACCTTAGTACTAGCAAGACCTGTTTCCATTTCTTCAAAATACCCAAAATCCATCAATAAATGGCGAATACCCAGAACGAGATGATAAAACAACGCCGTTAATATTCCCCATAACACCAATTTAACCACCACGCTATCTGTCACACTAACAGCAGCAGTAAATCCCTCAGGAGAAGACAACGACAGGTTCAGTAGCCATAATAAAATAGCGACAGCAACGAACGTAATCACGCCCGATACCCGGTGTAGAATTGACGCGATCGCCGTTAAGGGAAAGCGTATAGTTTGTAGGTTGAGATTGACTGGTCTAGACTTCTTTACTTTCACATTTTGCTCACTCAGCTTTATTAAAAGCATTTTATTTTTATTAAACGCTCTGATTGTTTCTATAGTGAGCCATCAAGAAACAGTTAAAAAATGCTACGTTACCATTAAAAGCAAAGTGTTGAGCAATATAATCGCTTTGTCTTTCAACCGCATTCCTTGCGCAGTTTATTAACAACTATTCATCTATATCACAACCAAATATCAACGTAACTATACCTAGCGTAACATTCAAAAACAAACTCAGTTACAATATATTACACACCAAGTTCACAAAAAAAGTACAAATATAGAAAAGTTATTAACAAGCGCACATTGATGAATACAAAAATTGACAATTGCTTCACCGAGCGGTACAACAAATATACATCCGTTTCGGATTCAGGATTCTACAAATAACAAAGGAGATTGTTATGGCAGATAAGAAAGCTACTCTTCATATAGAAGGGAAAGCACCTATCGAACTGCCGATTATCGAGGGCTCAGAGGGCCAAGATGTAATCGATGTGCGAAAACTAGGCGCAAACGGTTTTTTTACATTTGATCCAGGTTTTCTAGCGACAGCCTCATGTGAATCTCAAATCACGTATATTGATGGCGATAAAGGAATTCTGCTACATCGTGGTTTTCCTATCGATCAATTAGCGAATAATGCTGATTACTTAGAAGTCTGTTACGTTCTGTTATATGGTGAAGTCCCTACCCGTGCTGAGTATGAACAATTTCGTACTACAGTTACTCGCCACACCATGGTGCATGAGCAAATCGCAAGTTTCTTCCATGGCTTTCGCCGTGATGCCCACCCAATGGCAATTATGTGTGGCGTCGTCGGAGCTTTATCAGCGTTCTACCATGATTCATTAGATATCAATAATGATCTTCACCGTGAAATAACCGCCTTTAGATTATTGTCTAAAATGCCAACCTTGGCCTCAATGTGTCATAAATACACCACTGGCCAGCCTTTTATTTATCCTCGTAATGATCTCGATTACGCTGAAAACTTCCTTCATATGATGTTTGCTACGCCATGTGAGGAATATGAAGTCAGCCCAGTTGTGTCACGCGCAATGGATAAAATTTTCACCCTTCATGCCGATCATGAACAAAACGCATCAACATCAACCGTTCGTTTAGCCGGCTCTTCAGGTGCGAATCCATTTGCTTGTATTGCAGCAGGTATTGCTTCTCTTTGGGGGCCAGCTCACGGCGGTGCCAACGAAGCATGTCTAAAAATGCTGGAAGAGATTGGTAGCGTAGACAATATTCCTGAGTTTATTGAGCGAGCCAAAGATAAAGATGACCCATTCCGTTTAATGGGCTTTGGCCATCGGGTATATAAAAACTACGATCCACGTGCAACAGTGATGCGCGAAGCCTGTCACGAAGTACTTGAAGAACTTAAAATTGATGATCCATTACTTGATGTAGCGATGGAACTTGAACGTATCGCACTGTCAGATGAATATTTTGTCAGTAAGAAACTATATCCGAACGTTGATTTCTATTCGGGTATTATTCTCAAAGCGATTGGTATTCCAGTATCAATGTTTACGGTTATTTTTGCGATGTCACGTGTTATTGGTTGGATTGCGCATTGGAACGAAATGCACAGTGATCCGACGAACCGTATTGGTCGTCCACGTCAGCTTTATACGGGTTATTCACAACGAGAATTTAAACCTCTCCATGAACGTGAGTAACTGAGGTTCGAGGTTCGAGGTTCGAGGTTCGAGGTTCGAGGTTCGAGGTTCGAGGTTCGAGGTTCGAGGTTCGAGGTTCGAGGTTCGAGGTTCGAGGTTCGAGGTTCGAGGTTCGAGGTTCGAGGTTCGAGAAAATAAAAAGGTTGAGACTAAAGCTCAACCTTTTTTACACTTAAAAAACAACAAGATAACTACCAATTATATCAAAGTAATTAGTTACACTGGGTTATTGATATCAATAAATTCAACATCACAACCATGTTCTTTCGCTAGCCATTCACCTAATGCTTTAACCCCATAACGTTCTGTTGCATGGTGCCCAGCGGCAAAATAATGAATACCAAGTTCACGTGCAATATGGGTTGTACGCT
Source organism: Photobacterium piscicola (assembly GCF_900166965.1). Taxonomy (GTDB): domain Bacteria; phylum Pseudomonadota; class Gammaproteobacteria; order Enterobacterales; family Vibrionaceae; genus Photobacterium; species Photobacterium piscicola. The sequence goes on from NZ_FUZI01000002.1 coordinate 338,412, forward strand.
CTGATACTTCACCAGAAATAAACGCATCACAACCTTGCTCTACCGCAAGTTCAATATAATCTTGACCACCGCCAGTACACCAACCAACTTTTTTGATTAAAGCGGGTGCATTATCACCAATATGTAGTGGTTCACGTTGCAATGCCATCGCAATACGCGCTGCAAACTCTTCCCCTGTTAATGGCGTATCAAGTTCACCATAAATAGCAATTGAACGAGGGTTATTAATTTCTAATCCACCACTAATATCTAATCCAAGACGCTGCGCTAACTGAACGTTATTCCCCACCTGCGAATGAACATCAAGCGGTAAATGATAGGCATAAAGATTAATTCCATTTTCAATCAAAGCCTTAATACGACGATACTTCATTCCTCGAATTTCAGCAGCCTCACCTTTCCAGAAAAAACCATGATGAACGAGAATAGCATCTGCATGTTCGGCAATTGCACGATCAATCAATGCCTGACAAGCAGTAACCCCAGTGATGACCTTGTTGACCTCAGTCTTACCTTCTACTTGTAATCCATTAGGACAATAATCTTTCATCAATTGTGGTGATAAAAAATCATTTAACAAAGCTTCTAATTTAAGATTATTCATTGTCCAACCTTTTTTAATAACGTTATGCTATTGACTCTACAACATCTTATTCAAAAAATATCAGCCTTTAGTGACAATCTCAATCAACAACATCAATCACTCACAATGCTTATCTTATTATAAATACAAAAAAAGCCGCCATTGGCAGCTTTTTCAACAACAAATTGTCATACTAAATAAATCAGCTAACGACGTGAAGTACCATGTTCAAGTCGTGACAACCATAATGGTTTCGTGCTCGTCTGTGACCAGCAGCGGTACATATAACTCGTAAACCGTGTACGTTTATTAATAGGAATAAAAAGCAGCACCGGGAAACAGACGAAACCTAATAAAATCGTATAAATACGACGAGAGATAATATTCGCCATAGAAAATTGAGTGTACATTGCTAGCTCCTGCTTTTATAAACCTATTGGTACTTTAATCCAATAAATGAATGAATACTACAGAAATCAGGTCAATGATTAGCCAATAACAATAAAGAAAACGTTTACCTTAAGGAATATGTCAATATGTTACAGAATCATGATTTTTATCATCAAACAACGGCTGACTTTCATATGTTATTGACGATGCCTAATCTTGTGACCACCTGTGATTACGCGATGAGTAACCAATGGCTACACCAATTTTCAAAAAAGGCTATTATTCCAACCAATGTTCATTACCACGGTAATACACGTTTAGGCTTTTATTATCAATGGTTATGGCAACAGTTAATTATCCATCATCCCGATTACAGCCTTATTGGTGAAGAAATTCAATTACAGTGGCAACACCAGACTGTCGGTGCCATTGATTTTTTAGTCCATAACCATGGCAATAATGAAATTGAACATTGGGAAGTCGCTATCAAATTTTATTTAAGCTTCCAGCACCAATGGCCGGGTCCAAACGCTAACGATAATTTAGATAAAAAAACAAATAGAATGCGGAATCATCAACTCCAATTAACTACCCACCCTGCCTTTAGCCATCTCGACTATCCTCTGCCAACACAGCGTCGATTAATTATGCAAGGCCGCTTATTTAATGCGTGGCCAGAGGCTCAATCAGGCTCCGCTATGGTAATAAACCCCACCAGCCTCAAAGGTCATTGGTGTTATTGTTCACAAGCATCAGCACTGGCTTTGCGCGCATTAGAAAAACGGCAATGGATTGCGCCCCCCTCTTTTTCTCAATTAACAACAACACTTGATATCACTCAAATTATGGTACCGACGCAAGCAGTCGATAATAATGATACCGTTTGGTTTATTGTGCCAAACCATTGGCCTCAGCATAATCGTGAGCTATAAAAAAACGCCCTAATACTCTTTCAATAATGAAGAGAGTAATTAGGGCGTTTTTCGAATGTATTATCCGTTATGGCGCTAAGTTATTATAAACCAGCATCACTAAAGACTTTACTTACAATATCTTGTGCTTCTTTTTCGATAAGGGCTAGATGCTCTTTACCTTTAAAGCTTTCACAATAAATTTTATAGATATCTTCTGTACCCGATGGGCGAGCTGCAAACCAACCGTTTTCGGTCGTTACTTTCAAGCCACCAATCGCTGCACCATTACCTGGAGCATGTGTTAGTCGAGCAAGAATAGGTTCGCCTGCCAATGTTTCGGCAGCAACCATTTCTGGAGATAACTTGCTTAACACTGCTTTTTGTTCTTTATTAGCAACAGCTTGTAAGCGTGCATATTCTGAACTACCGAATTTAGCAGCAAGTTCATCGTAGTATTGTTGTGGGTTCTTACCTGTTACCGCTGTAATTTCTGCAGCAAGTAGACACAAAAGAATACCGTCTTTATCGGTTGACCAAGGCGTACCATCTTTACGTAAGAAAGAAGCTCCCGCACTTTCTTCGCCGCCAAAGCCCAAAGTACCGTTGTATAAGCCATCAACAAACCATTTAAAGCCAACAGGCACTTCAACTAATTCACGACCTAGTGCTGCAACAACACGGTCAATTAATGCACTTGATACTAATGTTTTACCAACAGCAACATTTTTACTCCACTCACTACGGTGACGGAATAAATAATCGATACAAACGGCAAGGTAATGATTAGGATTCATCAAACCAGCAGGTGTTACGATACCGTGACGATCGTAATCAGGGTCATTACCAAACGCTAAATCATAGTTATCTTTATAAGCAAGTAAACCTGCCATAGCATAAGGTGATGAACAGTCCATACGTACAACACCGTCTTTATCTAATGACATGAAACGGAACGATGGATCGATAGATTCATTTACTAATGTTAGGTCTAATGCATAATATTGAGCAATCTGACGCCAGTATTCGATACCAGAACCACCAAGTGGATCAACACCTAGCTTTAAGTTTGCTTTTTGAATTGCTTCAATATCAATAACATTTGCTAAATCAGCAACATAAGGTGCCACTAAATCTTGTTGTACAACAAGTTCAGAAGCAAAAGCGTCAGCAATTGACACACGCTTTACGTCAACCATACCATTCGCAATAATATCATTTGCACGTTGCTCAATAGCAGTAGTTAACTCACTTTCAGCTGGACCGCCGTGAACAGGGTTATACTTAATACCGCCATCTTGTGGTGGATTATGCGATGGAGTAATGACAATGCCGTCTGCTTTATCTGCATGTGCTTTATTGTGGCAAAGAATAGCATGAGAAATGCCAGGCGTTGGTGTGTAACCTAACCCTTCTTGTACTACTACTTTCACGTTATTCGCTACTAGCACTTCTAATGTTGAAGTGAACGCTGGCTCAGATAAAGCATGAGTATCCTTACCTAAAAATAGCGGTCCAGTTAAACCATTTGCTAGACGAACTTCAGCAATCGCTTGAGCAATAGCCCAAATATGATGCTGATTAAAAGTACCTTTATCAGCAGTACCACGATGTCCAGAAGTACCAAATGCTACCTTTTGTAGCGGATCAGTAATAGTTGGCTCAATCAGAAAATAATTAGCAACTAGTGCTGGAATATTATGCATATCTTCTTGCTGAGCGCGTTGACCCGCACGTGGATGGATTGCCATTGTCTTATCCTTGTAAAAACTCAATAGTGATTAAATTTCACCACAAACTTTATCAATAATATCAGAACTAAACCCCATCTTCGTCATTAATTGGTCAATCATTTGACGCTTTCTGTCGGTATTAGTATTTGTGATCACCCAAAATGGGGTAGTTGGAATAGCTTTTGGTTTTGTTGTTTTACCACTGGTGAGCAATGTTTCTTCATCATGGGCAAAATAAACGCGTGTACGTCCTTTAATTGCCGCTGCTTCAGCGAAACCGTCAGCATCAATACGATAAAGAGAAGATAAGATCAGCATAAAACGGCCAATGGCTTTTTCTTGTGCCGCAAATTCATCTGAAATTAACACAGTACGCATTTCTTTAACGCGATCTATGGTCGGCTCATTACCAGCATCTCTGCTCACAACAATGCCTTTAGGACGAACAGGCATCACAACTGCAGGTTGCTGCAATTGCTCTTCTGGCACCATAAGCAAGCGACGTAAAATATCAGAAGCGCTTTCACCAATATGTTGAGTTTGGCTAGCGATATAACGATATAGCTCTTCGTCTACCTCAATAGTCTTCATGGTATTATTCATTATCATTCCGTTTAAAATTCTGGGTACGATTATAGCCTGATCCGAGGTTATACTCTATGGTAAATACCACACCTAACTAGAGAAAATAGCCAGTGAATCTTCATTTTCGTGCTGAGGGCAAGGGTAAAACGATCGTTTTGATCCATGGTTTGTTCGGCAGCGCAGATAATCTTGGTCTTTTAGCCCGAGAATTAAAACATCATTATCACGTGATCAGCGTCGATCTTCGTAACCATGGTTTATCTCCGCACAACGATCTATTCAGCTATCAAGATCTTGCTCAAGATATTATTGATACGCTTGATCATTTAGCCATTGAACAATTTGATGTGGTTGGGCATTCAATGGGTGCTAAAGTTGCGATGGCATTAACGGCCTTAATCCCTCAACGTATCCATCACCTCGTTGTTCTCGATATGGCTCCCGTCGCCTATCAAGGTCACCGTCATCAAAATGTATTTGATGGCTTACGTGAAGTTAATCGTCATTTAATCACTAAACGCAGTGAAGCAGAACAGTATTTAGCACGTTTTATCAATGATGCTGGCGTACGACAGTTTTTATTAAAATCGTTAGTAAAAACAGAAACAGGTTACCAATGGCGATTTAATGTTGAAGGCTTAATTGCTAATTACGCCACAATCATGGGCTGGCACCCAGCTTCGCAACAATTCACAGGTAAAACTTTATTTATCAAAGGTCAACTCTCTGATTATATTGAACCTCAATACCGTGATGCGATCATGGCACAGTTTCCAAACGCCAAAGCACATGTGGTAGCGAATACAGGTCATTGGCTTCATGCGGAGAAATCCGAAACGGTTAATCGAATTATTAATCAATTTTTGGACCAATAAACTAAAATAATACGCCATTATAATTGATGGTTAACTACAGTAGACTACAGGACTAACTATTAAATCCCTTACTCTACTGTGATATAGTCCGTAAAGGTTTGATAGCAATCCGATAAGACTTATTGCTATCTTCTGCTCTAGAGTAATGCAATGAAAGCGACCACTAAGTAAGCTAACGTCATTAACTATGAGCTATCATGCCCTTATGATGTAGGGCTACAATAAACAATGATGATATTTGGGCGAAAAAACATCAAATCGCCATCAAAAAGTAATTATCATTGTGTCGTTTATACTGATTTCTGTAAACTGCCCAAAAGCAGTTAACAATTTAATATGGGTAATATCTACTATGGCGAGCGTTGGACTCTTCTTTGGTAGCGACACCGGTAATACCGAAGCTGTCGCTAAAATGATTCAGAAGCAACTAGGTAGCAAGCTAGTTGAAGTAAAAGATATTGCGAAAAGTAGTAAAGAAGATATCGACAACTTTGATCTGATACTACTAGGTATTCCTACTTGGTATTATGGTGAACCACAGTGTGATTGGGATGACTTTTTCCCAGAGCTAGAGCAAGTTGATTTTTCAACTAAACTTGTGGCTATCTTTGGTTGTGGTGACCAAGAAGATTACGCAGAATACTTCTGTGATGCGATGGGCACTGTGCGTGACATCGTTGAAAGTAAAGGCGGCACAATTGTTGGTAATTTCTCAACTGCTGGTTATGAGTTTGAAGCATCAAAAGCATTAGTTGATGATGCAAACTTCGTTGGCTTATGTATTGATGAAGACCGTCAACCAGAGCTAACAGCACCACGTGTTGAGCAATGGGTTAATCAAATCTTTGATGAAATGTGCCTAGCTGAACTTGCTGACTAATCACTAGCAGCAATCCAATAAGAACGCGCTTTAATGGCGCGTTTTTTATTTTTATCAAATATATTACGGCTTCAGACAATAACATTCCGCTACATATTCTTACCTACCGCTATAATTTCAATAGTAATCAACGATAACAAAAATTTATCAATTCGCTCATTCAATGGCTAAACCCTAAAAATAAAAACCATAAGTTTAACGACAGCTTAACCAAACTTACCTTATAGTAATCAAACAAGACAACACACTATATAAACTGGTATGATGATGCATTTATTTACATTTTCGTTACAAATCGACAAGAAAAATAAAAGTAACACTTCTGCTAGATAACTGACCTTTTAAGGTTTATTGTTATCGTTGCGTCACTTATAATGAATCTATATGAGAAAGACTACTGCAACATTTTTGCAGCTAGCCAACAGGAAAATCGGATGTCAGATAATAATCACGCGCTAAAGCAAGCTGGTCTTAAAGTAACACTTCCTCGTCTTAAGATTTTAGAAGTGCTTCAACAACCTGATTGCCAACACATCAGTGCTGAAGACCTGTATAAAAAACTCATCGATATCGGTGAAGAAATTGGCCTTGCGACCGTTTACCGTGTCCTTAACCAATTTGATGATGCAGGCATTGTAACTCGTCACCATTTTGAAGGTGGTAAATCGGTATTCGAATTAGCCACTCAACATCATCATGATCATCTCGTTTGTCTTGATTGTGGTAAAGTAATTGAATTTTCAGACGAAATGATTGAGCAACGCCAGAAAGACATCGCGGCACGCTACAATGTTCGTTTAACAAACCATAGCTTGTACCTATACGGTCATTGCATGGATGGCGATTGTAATGCCGATGAAACGTTACACGACGAAAAATAACAATGACTAGTTATTTTCGCCCTAAAAACCAGTGATCAGTATCACTGGTTTTTTTATCACTCAATCTTTGTCGCGACCCACATCACGATTCAAATAACGTTACAATTGATTGCGTGACAAATAATGGTTAATTACATATATATCAGTTAGTTACTTATATAGGGAATTAATCATGAAATCGAATTCATTAACTGTCGCTCTAATCACTGCTTTATCTTTAGGCTCTATGTCATCGGTTGCCAATGCCTGCACTCGTGTTTTATGGCAAACTCAAGATCAAGGTACCTTTGTTGCTCGTACCATGGACTGGTCAGAATCAACCCAACCGACATTAGTCAATTTCCCTCAAGGCTCTGAATATTCCACCCATTTAAGTCAATTAAATAATGTTAATGCTAAATATGCCGTTACCGGAATAACCGCCTATGGCATTGTTATGGATGGTATTAATTCACAAGGATTAAGCGGAAATGTTCTTTATGATGCCGAGATGGATTTAGGTAAATCAGACCCGCAACAAAAAGCAGGGGCAATAACGTACTTACGTCACCTATTATCACAATATAAAGACGTTAATGAATTAGTAGCAGCCATCAAAGATACACCACCGATTGAAGAGCTTATCAAAGGCATTCCAGTACGGATTGCACTTCATATTTCAGTTCAAGATCCAACCGGTGATAGTGCAATTATTGAATGGCGCGATGGCAAACCACAAATTTGGCATGGTAAACAATACACCGTAATGACAAATCAACCAGGTTATGCTCAACACCTTGCAAATATTCAACGCTCAGCACGTGGCTGGGGAGAACAAGATGCGCAATGGAGCCAAACAAACTTAGGAACGGGGGGTAATACAAATCCTGAAGATCGTTTTGTTCATGCCACATACTTTTCAAAGCACTTAAAACAACCAACCAGCATTATAAATGGCATTCTTAAGCTAGATTCTACTGTATTCCGTATTCCTCACGATGCACCAAACCGCCCAGTTAATGGCAAAATGGCAGGCTATGCCACGGAATATACAATCAATACCCATTTACAATCAGGCCAAACATTTATTCGTTATCAATGGGGAAATATTTACGCCCAATTTAACTACGACGTTAAAGCGATTCAGCAATCACAAAAGCTGATAAAATTTAATATTGTTAATAATGAATTAGCCGGCGACATTACTCAAAATATCATTGCCTCAAGTAAATAATTGACACCCTAACGACATAAAAAAAGCGCCTATTCCATTACTGAAATAGGCGCTTTTTAGCAAACATTAACGACTAATTAGTCACCAATTTTTGCCCAAGTATCACGTAGACCTACAGTACGGTTAAATACTAGGTGATCTGCACTTGAATCTTTGTTATCAGCACAGAAATAGCCCATACGCTCAAACTGGTATGCTTTTTCAGCTTCTGCTGCAACCAATACTGGCTCAACAAAACCATGCAATACCGTTAGCGATTCAGGGTTAATCACTGATACGAAATCTTCTGCAGCACCTGGATTTGGCACAGTAAATAGACGATCGTATAAACGAATTTCTGCTGGAATACCTGCTTGTGCAGATACCCAGTGAATAACACCTTTCACTTTACGACCGTCAGCTGGGTTTTTACCTAGCGTGTCTTTATCGTAAGTACAGTAAATAGTCGTGATATTACCTTCAGCGTCTTTTTCAATACGCTCAGCTTGAATCACGTATGCACCACGTAGACGTACTTCTTTACCTAATACTAAACGCTTATACTTCTTGTTCGCTTCTTCGCGGAAGTCTTCACGCTCAATGTAAAGTTCACGGCTAAATGGCACTTCACGCGTACCCATTTCTGGTTTATTCGGGTGATTAGCAACCATTAATGTTTCAGACTCACCATCAAAGTTTTCAATCACAACTTTAACGGGATCTAGAACCGCCATTGCACGAGGTGCATTTTCATTTAGATCATCACGAATACAAGATTCTAGTGAGCTAATTTCAATGGTATTGTCTTGCTTAGTCACACCAATACGCTTACAGAATTCACGCATAGAGCCCGGTGTAAAGCCGCGACGACGTAAACCAGAAATTGTTGGCATACGTGGATCATCCCAACCGTTAACAAGTTTATCGGTCACAAGTTGGTTTAGTTTACGCTTAGACATCACAGTATATTCAAGGTTTAGACGACTAAACTCATACTGATGTGGTGTGCAATCAATAGTGATATTTTCAAGAACCCAATCGTATAAACGACGGTTATCCATGAACTCAAGCGTACAAATAGAATGCGTAATGCCTTCTAACGCATCAGAAATACAATGCGTAAAGTCGTACATTGGGTAAATGCACCACTTATCACCCGTCTGGTGGTGATTTGCAAAACGAACGCGGTAAATAACCGGATCACGCATAACCATAAACGGTGATGCCATGTCGATTTTCGCACGTAGACACATTTTGCCTTCTTCAACTTCGCCGTTCTTCATTTTTTCAAATAAGGCTAAGTTTTCTTCGACACTACGATCGCGGTAAGGACTATGTTTACCCGCTTGCGTTAACGTACCGCGATATTCGCGCATTTGCTCAGGACTTAGCTCATCAACATATGCTAAGCCTTTATTAATTAATTCAATGGCAAACCCGTGAAGCTGATCAAAGTAGTTTGATGAATAACAAATCTCACCACTCCACTCAAAGCCTAACCAGTTAACATCGTTTTTAATAGACTCAACATATTCGATGTCTTCTTTCTCAGGGTTGGTGTCATCGAAACGTAAGTTACATTGACCCTGATAGTCCTGAGCAATACCGAAGTTCAAACAAATAGATTTCGCATGACCGATATGCAGATAACCATTTGGTTCTGGCGGGAATCGGGTATGTATGCTTGTATGTTTGCCACTTGCTAAATCCGTATCAATGATTTGACGGATAAAGTTAGTTGGACGAGCTTCAGATTCACTCATCTATTACACCTCGTGTACTTACAGGATTGAGAATTATGTACAGTTCATCAATATGAACTATGACTTTACACTATACCTCAATGCCGCTATGCAAAAAATCAAAAACGCAGTTATAACAAACAATAGTTGTGATTTTAATTAATAACGCGCAATAAAAAGCCGACGATGGTCATCCCATCGTCGGCAATAAAGCGATCATATAATGATCAGAGCTTACATTGTTATTAGTCGATTACAGTGTTGTTACACGACTGAAACGTTTACCATTACCACTTACAGCGCGGATTTCAACTTTGCCAGTCACACTTGGTTGTGCTTTCGCATCATAAGTGTTCCATGTTTTACCTGCATCCGTTGAGTACTGTAGTGTCAGACCTGGCATGCTTACGTTCATCGCAAGTTTACCGTTTTCAATCTTAGCGCCAGGTACTGGTACGCGGTATTGAATACCCGCAGCATCAAGTTTCGCAAGTTCACGTTGACCTAATACGTTAGCAAAACGCTGCCATTCATTATGAAGTGCTTTCTTGTTTACATGGTTAGAATCTTGAGAATATTCAACACCTACTTGGTATTCATTTTCCCACTCACCTTTATGCCATGCTCGTTCAGCAGCAGCTAATACACGAGGGAACACCATGTATTCATACTGCTTATCGTTACCTACTGTCTCACTCCAAAGCTGAGCAGAAAGACCATGGAAACCTTTTGATTTCACAGTACCTTTACTTGTAAAGCCATTGCCATCACGGTCAAGTGATGTTTCAGCATTTTGTGGTAAGTTCTCTGGCGCAAAACCAAACATCTTACGAGTATCTGTTGCACGTGTTGCCCAGTAGTAGCCACGCTCTGATGGATCTACTTCATATGGCATATCCATGTAAACATAATCAGGGTTTGATACTACAACATCGTAGCCTTTATCAGCCCACTCATAAGCTGATGCACCGCCGCCCCAGTACAGAACGTCCCAGAAGTTTACACGTACATTATCAGTACCAAATGCTTTTGAATCTTTTGAATACTTCAAGCCATCTTGCCATGCTTGGAAGTTTTCAATGCCCTTACCATTAACGACTTCACTGATTTTCTCAGCAAAATGACTTGGTAGGTGATCATAATCAGCCACAACACCTTCTGCGATCAATTTCTGACAGATTGGTGATTTCTGGTATGGCTTATTTTGCTTAGATTGGTCAATAGAACCCGTCCAAGCTGTTTGCTCTGCAGCATTAATATCTTGGAAGCCTGCGTTTAACTTAATGTTTTTCGCTTCATCGCCACCGAAGTGCCATGTATTTAGCGGCATACCCGCTTCTTTATGCATAGCTTGAAGTTCAGAAATAACTTTATCTACAAACTTTACAGAAGAATCCATACATGGGTTGATGAAACTACGCTTATCGTAGAACTGTACGGTGGTTACGTTTGACGTATCTTGTGGATCCATCAAACGGTATTCGTTCGCTTCATCCATCTTGCCTTCAGCAGCAAGACGTTTATAACGCGCTTCCATCGCAACCACGGCTGCACGTGCGTGTGCTGGCATATCGATTTCAGGGATCACTTCGATACCACGTGCTTTCGCGTATTTTAGAATATCTAAGTAGTCTTGCTTACTGTAGTAACCAGAGCCATCGGTATCTGACGTTGGGCCTGAACCTAATTGAGGTAACAGACATGTTGTTTCAGATAGATCATGACAACGCTTACTACCAATGTCAGTCAGTTCTGGTAAACCAGGAATCTCTACACGCCAACCTTCATCATCAGATAGGTGGAAGTGGAATTTGTTCATCTTGTACGCAGCCATTTGGTCTAACGTACGCAGAATAACGTCTTTTGAGTGGAAGTTACGACCCACATCAACCATCACGCCACGGTAATCAAAACGTGGAGCATCAGTAACTTCTAATGTAGGAATACTATTTTTAGCACCTGTGCTCATTAGAGAGATCAGTGACTGTACGCCATAGAATGCACCTTGGTCATCAAAACCAATAATAGTTGCACCTGTAGGAGTTACATCCAATGTGTAAGCGCCAGCGATTTGCTGATCTTTAGCAAATGAACCCGGTAGACGACTTACTTTTACTGGGTATTGACCTTTAGTATTAACACCCAGTACGTCAAGACGCTCATTCACCGCAGCCATCATGTCAGCTGGCAATGTGAAGTTAGCAATTTTAATACCGTTTGCTAATGAAACAGTGTTGCCTGTTAGCTTGGTACTTAATGGCGTGGGAACAATGGTTGCAGCCACTTCTGTCGTAGCTAACACATTGATATCTTGGTTTTTATTAAAACGTGTTTCAGCGGTTGCAAGCACGTTATTATCGGCTTTAACACGCTTGAATTGGTCACCTTTAAGTGGCACCAAGTAATCACCTGGATCTGCTGAATCTGTACTCTTAATTGTTTGTGGCGCAGCATCACCTGATGTTACGTATGCACGAGGCATGTAGTCATTTTCGAAAAGTGTCCAGTATTCGCCAATGTAAGGAATAACAACCTTCTCACCTTCAGCAAAACCATCAAACTTGTCTGTTGGCTCTAACGTATGAAGGTCACCTGTTACGTGTGTAACTTTAAATTGGTCGTTTTGAACTTCAAGAATTTGGCGAATGCTGCTGAAATAAATTTTCCAGTCAGTCCCCGTTACTGCTGGGCCATTATTTTCCAGCGTTAAATTAATTAGATCACAAGATGCCCATTCTGCGCCTAGCGTCTTACACTGTAGGCCTTCTTCTGCACCGTGTTGAGTAACAATTTCATAAGTAACATCAAGGTTATTAGCTAAATTTTTAACAACCTTCTCATCATCATTTCCTTGAGTTGCACAACCAGTTACTGCTAGTGCAATGAAAGATGCTAACGCTGTAAGTTTAATAGTCATGAAATATTCCTTTCTCCCGATATCCCTTAAAATGAAGGGAAAATCTATATAGAGCCCAAAAGTTGGGTACTCAAAATGCCGATCTTGATATCTTACAATTAAAATATCAGGACCGGTCTAATTAAAAGTGTTGCGGTATTTCGTGTGTCGCCTAATTACTTAAGAATTTAAATAATTATGGAAGTTTTACTGCTGATAGATCTTCTGATGCTGGAATCTTTTTCATTTCGCCAGCAACGATTTCAGCTAGAGGGCCAAGGATAACTTGTAGGTTGTTTGAACCTAGTTTAACCACACCCATTGCACCTAGTGCTTTTAATGTTTTTTCATCAGCTAGGCTACTGTCTTTTAGTGTAAGACGTAGACGAGTGATACAAGCATCAATGTTTTCTAGGTTACCGTGACCACCAAGCGCTTTTAAGTATTGCTTAGCTAACTCACCAGTTTCAGTTGAACCTTTTACTGATGATTTGTCATCTGCTTCGTCATCTTCACGGCCTGGCGTTTTAAGATTAAACTTAATAATCGCAAAGCGGAAGATTCCATAGTAAATACCGAAGAATGCAATACCTTGAAGAATCAACATGTACCAGTTAACTGCTAATGGGTTACGTGCTGACAATACCATGTCGACAAGACCTGCAGAGAAACCGAAACCAGACATCCAGTGCATTGATGCTGCAATATATACAGAGATACCTGCTAATGCTGCGTGGATAACATAAAGTGGTGGTGCAAGGAACATGAATGCAAATTCTAGTGGCTCAGTAACACCAGTGAAGAATGATGCAAAACCAGCAGCAATTAATAATGAAGCTGTACGCTCTTTATTCTTAAGCTTCGCTGTGTGGTACATCGCTAATGCTGCACCAGGTAGACCAAACATCATTACTGGGTAGAAACCCGCTTGATACATACCAGTTACACCTGGAACACCTTGACCACTTAAGAAGTTAGGAATGTCGTTAATACCAGCAACATCAAACCAGAATACTGAGTTCAGTGCGTGGTGAAGACCAACAGGAATCAATAGACGGTTAAAGAATGCATAGATACCAGCACCTGCTGCACCCATACCTTGGATACTTTCACCAAAGCTAACAAGACCGTTGTAAACTAGTGGCCATACGAACAGTAATACTGCTGCGATAGCGATACCAGCAACGGATGTTAGAATTGGAATTAAACGCTTACCACTGAAGAATGATAATGTTTTATGCAATTCAACGTTAGAGTAACGGTTATAGATTTCTGCAGAAACGATACCAACCAAGATACCAACAAATTGGTTATTAATCTTAGCAAAAGCGGCTGGAACAGCACTTGCGTCGATACCTTGGATCATTGCAACTGATCCTGGTGATAGCAACGTAGTTACAACAGTGTAACCAACGAAACCAGCTAGTGCAGCTGCACCGTCTTTATCTTTTGACATGCCGTATGCAACACCAATTGCAAACAATACTGACATGTTATCGATAATTGAAGAGCCCGCTTTAATTAGGAACGCAGCAATTGCTGAGTTTGCACCCCAACCAGATGGATCAACCCAATAGCCAATACCCATTAAAATTGCCGCTGCAGGAAGTACTGCAACTGGCACCATTAGTGCTTTACCTACTTTTTGAAAATATCCAAGAATATTCACCCTTAGTTCCCCCTATGGTTTTCTTAGATGCGATAGTGATAGCTTTTTTTTGCCATCTCTTTTTTGTCCTTTGCAGTTTATGAATTTTATTTCGCTCCGCAAATTAAAACATCATCATTTGTGATCTTAATCACCGACCGAAGACAGAACTGAGTGATTTTGCTAGCTCGATCATAAAACTTATTTTATCATTCGAAACAAAGGCGCTATGCCGCTAAGATTTTTCCTGTTTTAACTATCTTCAACGAGGTGTCAACGTGAGACTAATCCCGCTTAATAACGCTAAAGATGTTGGTTTATGGTCTGCTCGCTACATTGCAGATCGCATTAATAAGTTCCAACCAACAGCTGAGCGTCCATTTGTGCTAGGTCTACCTACAGGTGGTACACCACTTCCGACATACCAGCGTTTGATTGAATTATACCAAGCTGGCGAAGTAAGCTTTAAAAACGTCGTGACATTCAACATGGATGAATATGTTGGTATGGCGGCTGATCACCCTGAATCATACCGTAACTTCATGTATAACAACTTCTTTAGCCATGTTGATATGCAAGAGCAAAACATCAACTTACTTGATGGTAATGCCGCAGATCACGAAGCTGAATGTCAACGTTACGAAGACAAAATCAAAACTTACGGCCGCATCAATTTATTCATGGGTGGCGTGGGTAACGACGGTCATATCGCATTCAACGAACCTGCATCATCACTCGCTTCTCGTACTCGTATCAAAACGCTTACGCACGAAACTCGTATTGCAAACTCTCGTTTCTTTGATGGTGATATCAACCAAGTTCCTAAATATTCATTAACTATTGGTGTGGGTACACTACTAGATTCTGAAGAAGTAATGATTCTGATCACAGGTCACAACAAGGCACAAGCACTTGAAGCCGCTGTTGAAGGTTGTGTAAACCACCTATGGACTGTATCTGCACTACAGCTTCACCCTAAATCAATGATCATTTGTGATGAGCCATCAACTCAAGAACTTAAAGTGAAAACAGTTAAGTACTTCCAAGAGTTAGAAGCTGAAAACCTGACACACATCTAATCTAGAACCGTGTCATTTTTAGGTACGAAATAATATTTATTGTTTATCGTCACCGAACATTGAATAAACGCCGCCACCCTGACGGCGTTTTACTTTCCTCATTGAAATTAAACACAAAAAAGAATAATTGTGACTATTAACAATACAGTTATGGTTTACAATTCGCTTGTTAGCGATATATCCCTTCTCTATAGCTCGTTTTTCGTATTTTAGTGACCAATGCCACAGCCCAAGCAAGCATCAACAACGATTTCTTTATTTTTACTCATAAGAAAGTATATTAGTGTGTTAATTAATGTATTGAAAAATGCAATACATCAAACAATTCGACACTAATAATCATCAAAATTAATTAAATCCGTGTCGAATAATAGGTAGCGCTTTGATAAAGACGATAACGATAACTCATCATCATAATCATCTTCAGGCGATAATTATTAACGCTAATTACGAGCAGAACTAAATTATGACAGGCGGACAAATTGGTAATGTTGATCTGGTCAAGCAGCTAAATAGTGCTGCGGTATACCGACTTATCGACTTGCAGGGCCCCATATCTCGCATTCAGGTCGCTGATATTAGTCACCTCGCGCCTGCAAGTGTCACTAAAATCACCCGTCAGTTACTGGAGCGTGGCTTAATAAAAGAAGTCGCTCAACAGGCTTCAACGGGAGGTAGAAGAGCTATCTCACTGACAACTGAATCAGTGAACTTTCACTCTATCGCTGTACGCATTGGCCGCAACAATATTGAAATAACCCTTTATGACCTCAGCGGTAAACATATTACTGGTGCGGCCTACCCATTTTTATATTCAGACCAAGATGTATTAGCCGAAGGCCTCATCAAATATATTCAAGAATTTATTGATAATAATCAGAATGTAATGAAAGAATTAGTGGCATTTGGCATTATTCTTCCAGGGCTTGTGAACCCAGAAACCGGCACAGTTACTTACATGCCAAATATTAACGTTCACGACTTTGAACTTGCACATATTCTACAAAAAACATTCAATATTATTACCTTTGTCGGTAATGATGTTAGAGGCTTAGCACTGGCAGAGCATTTCTTTGGTGCCAGCCGTGATTGTAAAGACTCCATCTTAGTTAGCATGCATAACGGTACAGGGGCTGGCATTATCGTTAATGGCCAAGTCTTCCTCGGCCAAAACCGTAATGTCGGTGAAATTGGTCACATTCAAATTGATCCTTTAGGTGATAAATGCCAATGCGGTAATTTTGGCTGCTTAGAAACGGTAGCCTCTGATCCTGCGGTCATTATGCATGTCAAAAACCTACTCAGCCAAGGCTACCCAAGTAGTTTACAAGACTTGGAAGAGGTCACTATGCCTGCCATTTGTGACGCGGCTAACAATGGTGATGAACTGGCCATTCAAGCATTACTGAAAGTCGGTCACCATCTTGGTAAAGCTTTAGCAATGACGATTAATTTATTCAACCCGCAAAAGATTATTCTGGCGGGTAATATTACTCAAGCCCAAGCTATTGTATTACCTGCAATACGTCGTTGTGTGGAAAACCAATCATTATCTGCTTTTAATCATGATTTGCCGATTGTCGCGTCAGAGTTATATAACCAACCGACCATAGGTGCTTTCTCTATGATTAAACGCGCCATGCTTAATGGTGTACTGCTACAACGCTTACTCGAAGATTAAGTCACCACGATCTCCATTCATAAGAGCGAATAACTATCGTTCTTATCAAACCACCATTACAAAAAAGGGGGATTAATCTCAAATGATTAATCCCCCTAATGCTATTATTGTTACCAATTATATTTCCGCACACTACTTGCAAGGATGTAGTCTAAGATATGGAGCTACTGTATATTAGCGCGGCTTTTCTAGCCGGTTTTATTGCCCTTCGTTGTAAATTACCCCCTTTAGTTGGCTTTTTAGTCGCTGGCTTTACGCTTAATAGTTTTGGTTTTCAACCGACACCAGCACTGACAACGTTAGCCGATCTTGGCGTGACATTATTGTTATTTACCATTGGCTTAAAACTTGACATAAAAACTTTACTTAACAAAGAAGTATGGGGCGGCGCAACCATACACAATCTATTATCTACCGCCTTGTTTACGCTATTTCTGTTAGTGCTAAAACAATTAGGACTAACAATGTTTGCCGAAATGGCACTCAGTCAATTAGTACTGATTGGCTTTGCATTATCATTTTCTAGTACTGTTTTTGCCGTCAAACTGCTACAAGACAAAGGAGAATTAAACGCTAAATATGGTACCGTCGCGATTGGTATCCTGGTTATGCAGGATATTTTTGCAGTACTCTTTCTCACTATATCCAGCGGTAAAATCCCAGATATTACTGCACTTGGTTTGTTTGCCCTGCCTTTACTACGTCCATTGTTATATCGCATCCTCGATAAAGCTGGACACGGTGAAATATTAGTCTTGTATGCGGTTATACTTGCACTGGTTGCAGGTGCAGGTTTATTTGAAATTGTCGGGATGAAACCAGACTTAGGTGCCTTGATATTAGGCATGCTAATGGCTGGTCATCCTAAAGCATCAGAGATGGCTAAATCATTGTTTAATTTTAAAGAACTCCTCTTGGTATGCTTCTTTTTAAACATTGGTCTCGCAGAATCCCCTACCGTCAATGGTATGTTAATGGCACTGGTACTAATGCTGCTATTACCACTAAAAGGCATTCTTTATTACGCCGTATTCCATTTATGTCGCTATCGTGTACGAACCTCAATGTTAGCCACGTTAACCTTATTTAATTACAGTGAATTTGGCCTTATTGTGGGTGGTGTCGCCTATAAAATGGGGTTATTACCGGGTACATTTTTAGTGGCCATGGCTATCGCCGTCTCCTTATCATTTCTACTCGCTGCACCACTGAACAGTATGAGTCATAAACTCTATACTGAAGCGGCTAAGCGACTAAAAGAATTTGATCCTGATCGATTAAATTGTAATGACAAACTGATTGATTTAGGAAATGCCAGTATTCTTATTCTAGGCATGGGACGTATCGGTTCAGGCGCCTATGACGAGTTAGAAAGTCGGTATGGTCAACAGATTATTGGGGTTGAGACTCGTCAAGAATCAGTAGAGTTACATCGCCAGCAACAGCGTAATGTCATTCATGGTGATGCCACCGACCCTGATTTTTGGGAACGGGTTATCAAAAATCATCACATTGAGCTTATTTTATTAGCGATGCCAAATGGCACCGCCAACATTTACGCTTTAGATCAGCTTAAAAGCCGCCATTTCCAAGGGAAAATAGCTGCTATAGCTAAATACAGTGATGAAGAGACCCAATTACATCAGCAAGGTATTGATGCAGCCTTTAATATTTACAGCGAAGCAGGTAGCGGTTTTGCGCGTGATGTCTGTGACCACCTTCAACCTCAGATATCCCCTCTCAAAACGTCCTAAGTTGCGCTTCAAAAGTTAGATATTTCGCAATGAAAAATAAACAATGGCGCCACCATTGTTTATTTTTTTAATTAAAAAACTACCGTTAAATAGATAATATTCAGAAAAAGCCATTTTAAATAGATAATATTCACCACCAGCGCTTTAATTAAATATAATTACAATAATTGGTTGTAATTTATTAACGAATACGTGATTTTAACAATCAACGAGAAAAGAGATGTGGCATCAACATCAATTATCATAATGATAACTTATTAGCTACATGATACATTTCCATTAATTATGGATAATAAAAATAAAACGTTTGGAGTAGTATTATTATGTGTTCAGTATTCGGTATCCTTGACATAAAGAGCGACTCATCAGTACTTCGTACAACAGCTCTTGAGCTATCAAAAAAAATGCGCCACCGCGGCCCTGATTGGTCAGGTATTTATGCCTCAGACAATGCTATTCTAGTTCATGAGCGTTTAGCAATCGTTGACCTTAATAGTGGCGAACAACCGCTGTACAACACAGATAAAAGTCATGTACTTGCAGTAAATGGTGAAATCTATAACCATAAAGAACTACGTGCTGAATTTGCACCTGATTACCCTTTCCAAACAGAATCTGATTGTGAAATTATTTTAGCGCTTTATAAAGAAAAAGGCCCAGAGCTGTTAGATTACCTCAACGGTATCTTTGCCTTTATTCTTTATGATGAGCAAGAAGATGCTTACCTTATTGGCCGTGACCACATTGGCATCATTCCACTTTATCAAGGCTATGATGAGCATGGTAACTTCTATGTTGCATCAGAAATGAAAGCACTAGTCCCTGTGTGTAAAACAATCAGTGAATTTCCTCCAGGTACTTATCTTTGGAGTAAAAAAGGCGAACCTGTTCGTTACTACAAACGTGACTGGATGGAATTTGATGCCGTTAAAGACGCTAAAACAGATAAAGTAGCATTAACCGATGCGCTTGAAAGTGCCGTTAAACGCCAATTAATGACAGATGTACCTTATGGGGTATTACTGTCAGGTGGTTTAGATTCATCCGTTATTTCTGCTATCACGAAAAAATTTGCAGCTAAACGTATTGAAGATGATGAGCAGTCACAAGCATGGTGGCCAACACTGCACTCCTTTGCTATCGGCCTTGAAGGTGCTCCCGATTTAAAAGCAGCGAAAATTGTAGCAGATGCAATTGGTACGGTTCACCATGAATTAACCTATACCGTTCAAGAAGGGTTAGATGCTATTCGTGATGTGATTTACCACATTGAAACCTATGATGTCACCACGATTCGTGCATCAACCCCTATGTATTTGATGTCACGTAAGATCCGTGCAATGGGTATTAAAATGGTACTTTCAGGAGAAGGTGCTGATGAAATCTTTGGTGGCTATTTATATTTCCATAAAGCGCCTAACGCAAAAGAATTTCATGAAGAGACAGTGCGTAAATTGTTAGCGCTTAATATGTTTGACTGTGCACGCGCGAACAAATCAATGGCGGCATGGGGCATCGAAGCACGAGTACCGTTCTTGGATAAAGAATTCCTTGATGTTGCAATGCGCATTAACCCTCAAGATAAAATGTGTGGCAACGGCAAAATGGAAAAACACATTGTTCGCGAGTGTTTTGAACACTACCTTCCAGAGTCTGTTGCATGGCGCCAAAAAGAGCAGTTTTCAGACGGTGTCGGCTATGGCTGGATTGATAGCCTTAAAGAAGTCGCGGCAGCTAAAGTCACCGATCAGCAATTAGCTACTGCTGCGTTCCGTTTCCCGTATAACACGCCAACAACAAAAGAAGGTTATGTTTACCGTGAAATTTTTGAAGAACTATTCCCATTAGAAAGCGCAGCTAAATGTGTTCCTGGTGGTCCATCTATTGCTTGTTCTAGTGCCAAAGCAATTGAGTGGGATGAGAGCTTTAAAAATGCCGCCGATCCATCAGGTCGTGCGATTGCCGCGGTTCATAACCAAGCTTACAAAAAATAAATAAATTTACCGCATAAAAAAACCGCCATCAAAAATGGCGGTTTTTTTTAATTAATAACAATGTGTTATTAACGTTCCCAATAAGCTTCTTCTAGGCTATCTTCACGCTCAGGTAAGCCACGAGAAAGACGAGGTGAATACTGGGCTAATACTTCATAACTTACACGGTTTGCGTACAAACAAACTTGTGAAAATGATGAGTAAGTTAGGAAAGAATACTGGTGCTTACTTGAATTTGGCACGTTTTCTTTATGGTAACGGTTAGCAGACATATCATGTAATAACGCAGATAATGCACCATCACCAGCACCGTTAGTATTTTTAATACGCTCTGGGCCACCCATATATGGAGCGATATGTGAATAAACCTTAGTTGGGTTTTCACACGTTGCTTTAATCATTGGACGACTAAATTCGTAACGGTTAAATTCAGCAATATCACCTGGTAATAGTGGCAACGCAGTTTCACGTTTTGCTGACTCTTCAGTATAACCCGCAGTGTATAACCCAACAGGGCCCGCAGTACATAGTACAAGATCAACCCACTCAAGAGTTTTATCTGCTGCAACAAGAGGATCTGACTCGCCAGTTAATGCTTCGCCTTCGTCTTCGTTCATTGCAACCACAGTAACATGATCACGTAAGAAATCACGCCACCACTGTGGATCATCTTGAATAACGAATTTAGTACCCAATGTTAATACAACAGGCACATCATATTTTTTCGCGTACTCAATTGCTTGCATTGTTGCAGCTGGCATTGGGTCGCCTGGCTTACAACGAACAAGATAAGCGGTCAGTACTAAAGCTGATGCGTTTTCAAATACGCACTCAGGAATACTATCAGGCTTCAGTTGGTTCATTCGACCTTCGTTAATTGCGAAGGTACGCTCACCATCTTTAGAAATCAGCGCAAAACAACGGCCAATAGGACCATCTACAGGTTGTAAATAGTTCATATCCATACGGCTTGAGGTATTACAAAGATAACGGTACGCATAGCTACCAATTTCAATGTCTTTACTCATCACGCCTAATAATACAGATTTATCATCGGCTAATACTGAATAGTTATGTAAAGTATTACCGATTGTGCCGCCAGCAAACTCATGAGTCACAAGATTATTTTCTTTTAGCTCATGGTAAAGCGCTTCAGCTTTTTCATCAGTAATAACTAATGAATGCCCTTTACTTAGCTCATAACGTTCCAGAAACTCATCATCAACGTAGGCTTCAATATCAACCAATGTTTGATCGATACCCACAACATGAGTACGTGTTAAACGCTTCTCTATCTTCGTTTGACTTAGAAGTG
This sequence comes from Photobacterium piscicola, assembly GCF_900166965.1. Lineage (GTDB taxonomy): Bacteria > Pseudomonadota > Gammaproteobacteria > Enterobacterales > Vibrionaceae > Photobacterium > Photobacterium piscicola. The sequence goes on from NZ_FUZI01000002.1 coordinate 360,551, forward strand.
GATCGCGAGCATGTACGGGAAAATAATGCTTAGATTTTCGTTGGCCTGGAAATTTCATGTCAATGGGCTGTCAAGTTGTAAATTTTGCGAATTCTATCACAGAATTTGGTACATAAAAGCAAAAGCTATCATAGGTTTTGCGAATAATAGCCATAAACAATAACGCAAACGTTATCGTCAAGGGAATAATTTTCCTGTCGCTATCGGCATTACCATCCTTGTGTATGCTGCTTAACCAAGCTTTCCATCATTGCTATATGAGCAGAATCATCATTTAAGCATGGGATCAAATTAAACTCTTTGCCACCTGCCTCAATAAATACCTCTTTACATTGTTCAGCAATCTCTTCTAAGGTTTCTAAGCAATCAACCGAAAAAGCCGGGCACATTACATCCAACCGTTTTATGCCTTTTTCTGCTAACGAGCGAATCGTCGCTTCAGTATACGGTTTTAACCATTCTTCACGCCCAAAAATAGATTGATAACTCATGCTCATTTTTTCTCGCGCCATATCAAGCGACTGAGCAAGTAACACGGTTGTTTGATGACAATGATCTGGATAGGGATCGCCATTATCTGCATAACGTTGGGGAATGCCATGATAAGAACATAATAAATAATCTGGTTGTCCTTTCTCTGCCCAAACTTTTTCAACAGATTGAGCTAACGCAGCAATATAATCAGGGTGATCATAATAATGGTTCACAAACCGTAATTCGGGTAATTCAGGCACTGTTTTCAACTCTTTAGCAATACGATCAAAAACCGCAGCTGTTGTCGTCGCTGAATATTGAGGGTATAGCGGCAACACAAGTATTTGTTTGCACCCTTGTTGCTTTAATTGCTGCAAGCCTGATTGAATACTCGGCTCACCATAAGTCATTCCTAATGCAACAGGAACATTAAGCTTTTGTTGTAGGGCTTGTTGCTGACGACGTGAATACACCATTAACGGTGATCCATCATCCATCCATACTGATTGATATAATTTAGCCACTTTAGGTGAACGTATTGGTAAAATAATGCCATGCAAAATAGGACACCATAACCAACGCGTCATATCCACGACTCGCTTATCATGCAAAAATTCAGCTAAAAACTGTTTCACGCCAGCAGTTGTTGGTGCATCAGGAGTACCAAGATTAACCAGTAATACCCCATAGTTATTATTTATTGTCATCGGTATTTATCCTTTATCTTTACTCTATTTATTCCCGTCGCTGAAAATACGTTATTCCCAGCCTCAAACGAATACATTTCAGCAACAAAAAATACTCAATCTTGTTATAACATCTTATAACACCCGTATATTAAAACCAAAAAAAACGAGCATTACCAATTGGTAAGCCCGTTTATTTACATCGTTATTAGCTATTATAAATATTAGCTAATCAACAATGTTATTTATGCTAGTGCTTTCTCAAGCTGTGCGCTTACTTCAGCAACAGGTAAAGTACCATCGAATTTAAGGTACTTAGTGTTACCAGCCGCTGCTTCTTTACCGTAGTACTCGATAAGTGGTGCAGTTTGGTTATGGTATACCGTTAGACGTGCACGAACAGTTTCTTCTTTATCATCTTCACGGATAACAAGATCTTCACCTGTTACGTCATCTTTACCTTCAACCTTTGGTGGGTTGTAAACAGCATGGTAAGTACGACCTGAAGCAAGGTGAGCACGACGACCCGCCATACGCTCAACAATCACATCATCAGCAACATCAAATTCAATAACGTAATCTACAACAACGCCATTTTCTTTAAGACCATCAGCTTGAGGAATTGTGCGAGGGAAACCATCAAGTAGGAAACCTTTTGCACAATCTTCTGCAGTGATACGCTCTTTAACAAGACCAAGGATGATATCGTCAGATACAAGTTGACCTGCATCGATCACTGATTTTGCTTGCTTACCTAGTTCAGTGCCCGCTTTGATTGCTGCACGTAACATATCACCAGTAGAAATTTGAGGAATACCAAATTTTTCCATGATGAATTGAGCTTGAGTACCTTTACCTGCACCTGGAGCACCCAGAAGGATAATGCGCATTGTGTTCCCCTTTAAAATAGAGTGGAGATTTGCAAAAAACTGAAAATACACTGATTAGCGCTCAGTCGCAAGCTTGGTACTGTGACCAAGCTGCGATTGAATGATTTATCAGAATAGTCTGTGATTTTGATTGGTTAATTGATTATTTAACCAACAATTTGTTTACGGCAGCTAAGAACTGTGAAGGATCGTCCATTGTGCCACGCTCAGCAAGCATTGCTTCACCAAACAAGAACTCAACCCAACGGCCAAAGACTTCTTCGTCAGCTTCATCCGCCATTTGCTTCACTAAGCTATGCTCTGGATTTAACTCAAAGATGTACTGCACTTCTGGTGCTTCATGACCTGCTGCTGCAAGCAATTTCGCCATTTGCGTGCCCATTTCATTTTCATCTGTCACCATTACCGCTGGCGTATCATGCAGTTTAAATGTTGGACGTACTTCTTTAACCCGCTCACCAAGGTATGTTTTGGTACGCTCAGTTACTGATGTGAATTCTTTTTCTGTTTCTTTTTGCTTTTCTTTTTCTTCTGCATTATCAAATGAAGATAGATCAAGATCAGATTTTGTGATCGCTTGGAATTTCTTACCTTCAAACTCAGGTAAGTGACCCATTAGGTATTCATCAATACGATCGTACATCAAAATAACTTCTAAGCCTTTCGCACGGAACTGCTCAAGGTGTGGGCTGTGTTTCGCCGCATTGAAGTTATCTGCAGTTAAGTAATAAATTTTATCCTGACCGTCTTTCATGCGGCCAAGATAATCAGCTAATGAAACCGTCTGCTCTGCTGTATCATTCTCTGTTGATGAGAAACGTAGCAACGTTGCAATCTTATCGCGGTTGCTAAAATCTTCAGCTAAGCCTTCTTTTAGCACCTGACCAAATTCTTTCCAGAATGACTGGTATTGCTCTGGCTCATTTTTCGCCATGCGCTCAAGCATTTGTAACACACGTTTAGTACACGCTTTACGTAGTGCTTGAGTTACTTTGTTGTCTTGTAGAATTTCACGAGATACGTTTAGAGGTAAATCATTTGAATCAATTAAGCCGCGCACAAAACGTAAGTACGTTGGCATGAACTGCTGAGCATCATCCATAACGAACACTCGTTGCACATACAATTTAAGACCATGTTGGCCATCGCGGTTATTAAGATCCCACGGTGCTTTTGATGGAATGTATAATAAGCTAGTGTAATCTTGCTTACCTTCAACACGGTTATGGCTCCATGCTAATGGTTCGGCATAATCATGAGCGACGTGGTTGTAAAACTCTTTGTACTCTTCATCGCTGATATCAGACTTATTACGCGTCCACAGTGCCTGCGCTTTGTTAATTTGATCCCATTTTGTTCCAGTAACCTTGCCTTCTTCATCTTGTTCTTCTGTTTGAATAAAGACAGGAATACCAATGTGATCAGAATATTTACCAACGATCTCACGTAAGCGGTGCTCTTCTAAGAACTCTTGTTCATCAGCACGCAAATGTAAAATGATATCAGTACCACGGGTCGTTTTAGTGATGGTTTCAATGCTGTAATCACCTTCACCTGCTGATGTCCAGCTTACGCCTTCTTCGGCATTCACTTCAGCACTACGAGTATTGACTGTAACATTATCAGCAACAATAAATGCTGAATAGAAACCAACACCAAACTGACCAATCAGTTGTGAATCTTTGGTTTCATCTTCATTTAGTTGAGCAAAAAATTCTTTAGTACCTGATTTAGCAATAGTCCCTAAATGCTCAATCGCTTGTTCACGCGTCATACCAATACCATTATCACTAATGGTTAATGTACCCGCATCTTTATTAACTGATAGCTTTACACATAAATCAGCATCGTTACCGTAAAGCGCTGTTTGAGACAAGGCCTTAAAACGTAATTTATCAGCAGCATCAGATGCATTGGAAATCAATTCACGTAAAAAAATCTCTTTATTAGAGTAAAGAGAATGAATCATTAAATGCAGTAGTTGTTTTACTTCCGACTGGAAGCCACGTGTTTCCTTTTGATTATCAACTGTTTGCTCGCTCATTTCGACTCCAAAAAATTTATGAGTAGTATATAAAGATAAATATGGTCAAACTGTATGATTTCAACCTAAAATAACATGTTTTTTATTTTTATATTTTTTGAGTAACGGTTTTATATTTTTAGATTCAGATAGTATTCAGAAAAAACATATAAAATACTATTTATATAAAACCCTTGGCAAGGCTAAACCAATGACGGCAAATGCAACTAAGTATTTGATTGGAAATCGTTTTATTTTCGATCCTAATGATAACAGCTTAATAGATAAATGTGATAATAATGAATTAACTCGACTTGGTAGCAATGAAAGTCGAGCTTTAAGTTTGCTCATTGAAGATCCTAGCCTAATTATTACTCGCCAACGAATTCATGATTATGTATGGCGTGAACAAGGGTTTGAAGTCGATGATTCGAGCCTAACGCAAGCGATTTCGACCTTACGTAAGGCATTAAAAGACTCAACAAAATCACCTGAATTTGTAAAAACAGTGCCTAAACGTGGCTATCAAATGATTGCTTCTGTGGAGGGTTACATCTGTCAAAAACAGTTATTAGAACCCGAAACAAAGACTGATGAACCAGCGGTACTTTCTACACCACCAGAATTTGAACCGATACTTTCTTCACCACGTAAAGAAGCGTATAGCTATACACCTACAACTGCACATTATCCTCAGGATAAAGTATCAGAGGAAAATAAGTCGACATTGATCTCGTGGAAAGGTTGGTTAGCATTAGCGATTGCGTTTGTATTGCCAATTATTGTTAACCTCAGCATGCCACCAAAATCTGTTGCTTTTACACCTTTATTTGATGTTGATGGGGTAACTATTTATGCGTCTAAAAATAACACTGAAATCAAACAGTGGCAGGATTTAATCCGAACTTGTGTAAACAGTTACATTCAATATCACAATAATCCAGAGATGAAACCGTCGGAAGTTATTGTGACTGGCGGTCAAAATAACCAATTGTATTTAAACTATTTACATAGTAGTAAGCAGCCTGCAGAAAATGTCACACTGCGTTTACTCACGAGCGGTAAGGATAACTCAAATTTATGTCGCTAACGGCCTCTAACCAAATAACCCGTCTTTTACACAAATACTGGCCTTTTTTGATTTTAATTAGCTCAATTACTCTGTGTTCATGGGTTTATTATTCAACAGACTACAAGCAACAACAGTTGTTGATGTCGCGTGAATGGCAAAGCACGACGATTAGTCAAATAGAATCATTACCACAATCGTCACTGCAAGAATTACGCAAAGTAAAACAAAGCAGTAATATGGTATTTTTACCTAACCATACTTATTCTCGAATCACGATTCTTGAGTTACACAGTGATGAACCACAACCCCTAACGATCCATATTTCAGAGTCAGGTCGATGGGATGTCAGTGGCGGCTATTTATTAACAGAACCATTAGAATTTAAAGATATCACATCAGGTTCAAACCATGATTTTGATAGTAAACAGCTAAATATTATTAGAGATATCTTTAGGATGAATGCTCAAGAAAGTCGGCGCATTGACACTATCAACGAGCATACCTTATTACTGACTAGTCTCACTCATGGCTCTAAGGTTTTGTATTCAACAAAATAATCCCTTAACGCTTAAGACTATATAAATAGCAGTAAATAAAAAACCGCGCTCAAAGAACGCGGTTTTTTTATTGCAATAATAACCATGGCTACAATCGCTGCCGTCCAGCAAGAGAGTGTGATAGCGTGGTGCCATCAACCAATTCTAACTCGCCACCAACGGGTACACCGTGAGCAATTCGGCTCGCAGGTACATTATATTCATGACAAAGTTCAGCAATATAATGGGCAGTTGCCTCGCCTTCAACCGTTGGGTTGGTAGCTAAAATTAATTCATTAATTGCTTCTTTTTGTAAACGAAACTCTAGCGTATCAAGACCAATATCAGCAGGACCAATACCATCAAGTGGTGATAAATGGCCCATTAATACAAAATAACGTCCTGAAAATTGACCGGTTGCTTCTACTGCTACAATATCTGCAGGGCTTTCGACCACACAAATAATACCGTTCTCTTTACGCCGAGGGTTATCACAAATTGCACAAACATCATCTTCGGTAAACGTACGACAATCACGACAATGACCAATCTCAGTCATGGCTTGATTTAACGCATCAGCGAGTTGTAAGCCACCTTGACGATTTCGTTGTAGCAAATTAAAAGCCATCCGTTGTGCTGACTTAGGGCCAACCCCAGGCAAACAACGTAAGGCTTCCATCAAATGCTCCAGTAAATGACTGGTTCGCATTGATTAAAACGGTAGCTTAAAGCCAGCAGGTAAATTCATACCGCCGGTAACACCTGCCATTTTTTCTTTTTGTGTTTCTTCGATACGACGTGCTGCATCATTGAATGCCGCAGCAATCAAATCTTCAAGCATGTCTTTATCATCTTCCATTAGACTTTCATCAATTTCAACACGACGAACGCTGTGGCTGCCTGTGATAGTTACTTTAACAAGGCCAGCACCAGATTCACCAGTAACTTCCATGTTAGCAACTTCTTCTTGCATCTTTTGCATGCGCTCTTGCATTTGCTGCGCTTGCTTCATCATGTTGCCCATACCGCCTTTACCAAACATATCTCTTCTCTCTCTATCGGGTCTGGTTAAAAATTTTAAACAGGTCTAATACTTTCTTCATCCAGTTGTGCAGCAAAACGCTGACAAATGAAATTAACATTAGGATCGTTAGCTAAACTGTCTCGCGCTTGTAGCAATTTTTGTTGGTACAAACTTTCGCGTAATTCAAGCGGTGTCTGACCTTGCTCGCCTAAAACAATCGACAATTGTACAGGTACTTGTAACACCTCACTCAAGGCACTGTTTAATTGTGCCGTCGCTCGATCAGCTTGCAAATGTTTCTGAGCCGAACGTAAATACAATGTAATGTGATCATCCACACGTTCAAAAGCCGAATTCAATGCTAATTGCTGAATTAATTTTGGCACATCAAGCTGAGTGACTAACTGTGACCAACTATCCTGATTTGCAGCTTCATTGACAAGTAATTTCGCCATCTCAGGCGTTTTTTCATGTTCTAAAGCGCGCTTCAATACTCGTGGGGTTAACTCAGGCTTAACATCGGCCTCTAACGCTGGCTTTGCCATCGGTTTCCAACGATATTCATCGTCTTCAGTCGCATTATTCGCCACTGTCGACGCCGGCATCGCATGGGATTTCATTGTTGGCATCGAGGTTTGCTTACTCGCAATCCGATCCATCACTGAAGTTGCGACTTTTTTAGCTGGCGTCGTTAGATCCTTTTTTGGCGACGTGCTCGTTGTTTGTCCGTCTTGGCCACGTTTGGTCTGACTACGTAATTGATTACGCGCGGCTAATAACCCTGATGCTGCCGATGGTCGAACAGGCGCAGCATCTATTGGTGGTTGCGTCACCGGTTGTGGTGGCTGTGGCACTGATGATTGTTCCTGTGGCGCAGGCGCAACAATAACGTCAGGCATTGATGCTGGAGCCATCGGTGCTGCCGACTGAGGTGCGACAACAGGTGCTACCGTTGATTGAATATTATTCGTTGCCGGTGTTTGCATTTGTGCTTTTAATGCTTGTACTCGCGAGACACCGCTGGTCGCGGGTGCCACTAACGGTGCAGGCTGACTACTCGGCACCACAATCGCCTGAGGCGTAATACTGCCACCACTAACAGGACGGAAAGCAAGCATACGCAATAACACCATTTCTAAGCCAGTACGGCCATCGGGTGCAAACGACAGATCTTGACGCCCTTGTAAGCAAATTTGATAACACAATTGTACATCTTGTGGTGTCATCAATTGGCTCAATAAATTAATTCGCTCAGCATCAGGTAAGCTATCATCTAAACTTGCTGGTAATGCTTGGAACATTGCCACTCGGTGCAATTGTGCCGATAATTCACGTAATAAACTATCCCACTCAATACCGATCGAGGCTAACTGCTGCAAACTTGCCATTGCAGTATTAGCATCAGCTGTTGCCACCGCTTCAAGTAATGACAACGCTTGATCGGTATCTAATGTACCTAGCATTGTCGCAACAGTTTCAGCACTAACATTGCCATTACCCAATGCAATCGCTTGGTCTGTTAAACTTAATGCATCACGCATACTGCCTTCAGCTGCACGAGCTAGCAACGCTAATGCACGCGCTTCATACTCGACTTTCTCTTCCGTTAGGACTTTATCGAGTTGGGCATGGATTTGTTGATGATCAAGATGTTTTAAATGAAACTGTAAGCAACGCGATAAAATCGTTACTGGTAATTTTTGCGGATCAGTCGTCGCCAGAATGAATTTCACATATTCTGGTGGCTCTTCTAATGTTTTCAATAATGCATTAAAACTATGACGTGAAAGCATGTGCACTTCGTCAATCAGATAAACTTTAAAGCGGCCACGTGCAGGTTTATACTGCACGTTATCCAACAATTCACGTGTATCTTCAACTTTAGTGCGTGATGCAGCATCAATTTCTAGCAGATCAACAAACCGTCCTTCATCAATTTCACGACAGGTTGTACATTTACCACAAGGCGTAGCTGTGATGCCTTGCTCACAATTTAACCCTTTAGCAAAAATACGTGCAATCGTCGTTTTACCTACTCCACGCGTACCACTAAAAAGATAAGCATGGTGAAGCCGATTTTGCTCTAAGGCATTACCTAGTGCAGTTAATACGTGTGATTGTCCAACCACATCAGCAAACTGGTAGGGACGCCATTTTCGGGCCAGAACCTGATAACTCATTTATAAATAACCTTAATCAATCTGGACTGCATCTGGTGTAACGAAACTCGCCACTCTTTCTTTTATTCTCGCCATCATAGCTATAATGATAGTAACCGATATCGATCATTATAAAACAAAGAAAATAAACGAAATAGTAATGAGGTATGTAAAACATTGAAATCAGCATCAATGCTAGCATAGTGCTGTTTAGTGAGCGAGAGGGCGCTAGAGTAAGCGCCCAATGATTAGCCAACTATCACCTTAATAGGAAATATGCTTAAGCTATAGCGTATTAATTAGTGACCAGGAAAATCACAAATAGAGTAAACGTCAAGACCCAAGCCTTGTAGACGCGCTTCACCACCGATATCAGGTAAGTTGATAACAAATGCCGCATCCTTAACATCACCGCCTAAACGGCGTACTAAGTTAGTGGTTGCTTCAATTGTGCCGCCCGTCGCCAATAAATCATCAACAAGTAGCACTTTGTCACCCGCAACAATCGCATCTTTATGAATTTCTAGCGTGTCTTTGCCATACTCAAGTTCATAACTTTCAGCGATCACTTCACGCGGTAATTTACCCGGCTTACGTACAGGTACAAATGCAACCCCAAGTGCTAGAGCTAAAGGTGCACCAAATAAGAAACCACGAGCTTCTGTACCAATAATCTTAGTGATGCCTTGATCTTGATACTTTTCAGCTAAAATCGCAATCGTAGCGCGATACGCTTCAGGTACTTCCATTAGGCTTGTTACGTCACGAAAAAGAATACCTGGCTTAGGATAATCTTGAATTGATTTAATGCTATTGGTAATTAAATTTAATGTTTCTTGATTCATCATTCTTTCCGTACTTACTCTGACGGCAAACAGAGTAATCTTAAGTTAAAGCCTGCTAGTTGCAGACAAAGCATAAAAATAGAGCCGTTAATAACAGCCGTATTTTTATGTGACAATCGAGCATTTTATGAGTTTTCGTCGAGTTCGGCAACTGACACAGAATCAGGTTGAATATCAACAATGGGTAAGCGATTAAAACAGTACAATAAAACCGCACATCCCGTCAGTAACATCCCCTTATGCCACCATAATGGCACCATAATAATAGAGAAAGTAAAACTGAGCACGATCATGATCAATCCCCGCCGTTTCACAACCGATGTCACGGCTCCATGCTGATGCCAATTAACTAAAATAGGTCCCAGTTGTGGGTGTTGATGAAGCCAATGATTTAACTTAGGCGAGCCCCGCATAAAACATGCGCTAGCTAACAATAAAAACGGCGTTGTAGGTAATAAGGGTAAAAAAATCCCCATGACACCTAAGACGACGGCAATCCAGCCAATAGCGACTAAAATATAGCGTACCACTCGACTATTCACCTTTTTTCCTTCGTTCAAGCTTTTATTACCTCAATCAACCTATTAAACAACCCTAATATTTTTCCTATTAGGTAATTTACTGCGTGTAACGATAATTAGTTTTAATTGTTAATATACCGCATCATTCATTAGTAAGCGTTATATCTCGCAGTAAATTAAACAATATTTATTAAATTCGTTTAAAGAATTGATTCAAATCACAACAGTATATTGAATCTCGATTAGACTAATAAACATAGAGATACTGCATTAGATACTTATTTAATCGCAGTATAACAACACCCAATCAAAGCATAGCTAATATTATTAATCACTAGCTTTCCTATTGAATATCATCACTATGGCTATCACCGATATGAATTATAAAAATTTTCAGTATCCGTTAGAAACTGAATACTCATCGCTAGCAGAAAAATTAAAAAATGAAATGCTAATCAATCATTTAAATAATAATGCCGACACAATAGATAATACCGATCTCAATGATCTTATCGTAATGGCTAAATCGTCCTTTATTCCTAATCTTTTTGATATGGCAATACGATTAGAAAAAGTAGATGCTGCAGTATGCTCATTTAAATTAGGAATGTATGGCTTATGTGCTGATTGTGAAGAAGAGATTGAATACAGCGATCTCGAACAAGATCCAGCCCAGCCTCGATGCAAATCATGCCGTGAACATAGTCGCTATCATCACGATTAACTATCACTAAAAGTCATATTGTTATTACGAATAAGTAAAAGGCAACATAAGCTGCCTTTTACTTTTAAATCACAAAATCATTACATCACTACACTGTAATTTCTGCGTAACGACTAATTAAAATCTTTTTCAGCCATCCAAATTTTAAACGCTTTTTTATCTTCTTTAGACGCTTTGGTGTACCACATCTTAAGCTGTATTAATGCATCGCCTGTGATTTCAACTTTCCCCGTTTCATTATCAACATTCACTGAAACTTGTTGTAAATCAACAGCATTACCCTGCTCAATCACAATGCCATTATCGCGATTATAAGCAGCAATAACCGCTTCAATATCACTGTATGCGGCAAAACCATCACCTTGCAACTCAACCCCAACCAATGGCTTTGTTACACCATTTTCAAGGGCTAATTGCCATGTTGCACCACGTTCAAAAAAAGCTTTTGCTTGTGATTCAGTTGTTAGTCGAGGCAATGTTATCTCAGCATTCCTATCAACTAAATCAATATCAAACAAATACGGACGAGTGGTATAAATAGTTGTCTTTGAACCACGCTTAACCTCACCATCAAAACGTACCACAATTTGATGCTTACCGTCGGTTAATTCAACGCTCTCAACCTCACTCCAGCCTTGACCTTTCACTTCTTTACCATCAACGGCTAATAACTTCACTTTATCCGCCACCGTCAATGTTGCAGCTTGTGCCGTTACTGAAAACAATGCCATTAATAGCCATAGATTTTTTTTCATGTATTAATCCTTAATATTTTTATTGGCTGATTATTGTTATCACTACTATCTGTTGTCAGCGCGATAACAATAACCACCCTCTGCTTAACAAAACAAAAAGTAGCAAAAAGCCGCCAAGGAGGCGGCTTCATCTATCATTACATCGCAGCCAAATTAGAATTTAACTTCTAGACCAGCAACGTAACCGAAATCTTCTAGCTCATCTTTCTTATCGTCAGAGTAACCTAGTTCAAGGTATGCACGTACATTGCTGTGCAATTGTTGAGTTACGTTTGCGTACACATTGTTGATTACGTTACCGTTATCAACTTTATCTTCGCCACGAACATAGCCAAGTGCCAATGTTGTTTTGTCGATAGTGTAAGAACCGTTGATTTCGTATAGATCAATATTCTTATTTGTTACTTTAGTATCAGCAGCTTGGTACTTAACTTGACCAAAAGATGCAGCTAGGTTAATTGCACCCATTGCGTATTCAGCTTCAAGGTTGTAGCCGCTGATATCTTCACCCGCTTCACCAGGAATGATGATTGGATTGCCATTCTTGTCATTAAACTCAGTTAAGCCTTTAAGACCAATGCGCTTACCGTCGTATCCATACACACGAACATCTAGACCACCAGTACGGAAACCAATACGACCATCGGTAATTGTAGTGCTGTGGTCAGTGTCCATTTCATGAGAAACCGCAGTGTAGAAAGTACCGTTGTCGTAAACGTACTTAGCAACACGGTCGCCTTCAGTTTGTGCGAAATCAACTTGGCCAGCACCTAACTCGTAGTCTTTACCGATACCTGAATCATCCGAAACTAGAAGTTGACGACCAATAGTTATTGTTCCGAATTCACCAGAGAAACCAGTCCATAGCTCGTAGTTCTGTAGATCGCGGCTTTCGTATTTGAATGCAGTACCGGAAACAACATTCAGATTGTCAGAAACAGCAACTGTTGCATGAAGAACTAAATCACCATCATCAATACGAATAGTTGAATCGCCATGCTTTTCAAAACCATCGTAAAGTTGTACTTCAGCTGCGCCAGAAAGATCAACTTTAACGCCATTTGCATCGTAAAGGTTGATGCCAGCATTCGCAGAACCAGCTGCAGTTAGAACTGCTAGCGCTAATAGAGTTTTTTTCATGATATGTCCACTGCCTTTCTTATTGTTGTAAATCTCAGTCCTGAGATTCCCTGTCCTTATATTCCCCTGTCATGAGTTCTATTTTTAAAACAAAACACTAAAACACAAAGGAAGTAATTTATGGCTCACATCCTGACAGAAGTTCAATATTTTTGTCAAATAATCTAAATTAAATATAAAAAAACATAAAACACATCACAAAAACAAATAGTTACGTAAAATAGATTCGATATTAATCACAAAAAAATAAGTAAAAAAATGCAATTAACATTAAATTAATACCTATGAACAGCGGTGATTTACATAACTAATCAACCTAAAAACACAAAAAAAACAGCATAAAACACTGTGCTAAATTCAAATGAGCAGCATTTAAATTTACTAGCAGAAAGTGCCTATAACGCAAATGTAATAGAAATAAAAAATCGTGAGCGATCCCTCACTTTAAAATATAAATAGCGTAATTTTTGTTACCGCTCACATTTAGTGCTTCATGCTATAATGCTTTTCCCGGCCCTTATGAAGTTTCAACCATGCTGCACAACACCATAAAAAGCGACATCAAACAGTGTTACATCAACCTTGGTCATCAACTCGATAACTTTATTCCTCGTCGTGCACAAAACTATTTAGTTGCAGAAATAGCGAAAACACTCGCAGGTGAATACCATAAAAAGAATCGAGTTCTCGTTGCAGAAGCAGGGACGGGTATTGGTAAATCTCTGGCCTATTTAATTGGCGGGATCCCTTTTGCATTGTTCAATAATAAAAAACTGTTGATTTCAACGGCAACCGTCGCCCTTCAAGAGCAATTAATTACCAAAGATTTACCGTTGTTTAATCAAATTTTCCCACGAGAATTTAGCTTTATTCTTGCCAAAGGACGTCAACGCTATTGTTGTAACCACAAATTAGAAGCAAGTTGTTCAACCGATAGCGAATTACAACTGGGAATGTGGGAAGAAAAACCAAAAAAATCCGATCTTGATTTACTTAAACGGATGCTAAAAGCTACTGAACAAAACAAATGGGATGGTGATCGTGATAGCTGGCCGACAACGATTCCAGACAAAGTATGGCAACAAATTATGGCGGATAAACACAGCTGCCATGCAGGAATGCCTAAACACCGTAGCTGCCCTTTTGCTAAAGCACGAGAACATCTAGATAAAGCAGATGTTATTGTGGCAAACCATGCCTTATTAATGGCTGATATTGAATTAGGCGGTGGTGTGATTTTACCTGAGCCGGAACAGACCATTTATGTGATTGATGAAGCACACCATTTACCACAAGTCGCGCGTGACTTTTCATCTGCCGCATCCAGCCTCAAAGGGGCTGCTACATGGCTTGAAAAACTCAATCAAATTGTGGCTAAATTTGCTGAGCTGGCCGACTACCAAAAAGCAAACCGATTCCAAAACGCAATTCAAGACAGCGTGCAGCATTTAGTACCGACTTTAAATCAAATCGCCAACACTATTGATTCAAGCAAATTCAATAAAGATGGTGTCTATCGCTTTGAGCATGGTGAATTACCCGCATGGCTCGAAGAAGAAGCGAAAGGTTGTAAAGATGCCAGTAAGAAAGCATTACAATCATTAGGTAAAATTCAAGATCTTATCGCTGAACGTACCAAGGAAAATGTCATTATTCCACGTTTAGGTGAGCAAGCACTTACTGAGATCGGTTTTTACCTTCAACGCCTTGAAAATTTAGAAAAAGTTTGGTCTTTAATGGCACAACCCAACCATAAAAAAGGCGCACCACTTGCACGTTGGATAGAAAAAAGTCCTGAACGTGAGAATGATTACATCATTGAAGTATCACCATTAGAAGTCGGCTATCGTCTTGATCAACTGTTATGGAGCCGTGCTGCGGGCGCTATTTTGGTGTCGGCAACATTACGTGCATTAAATCAATTTAGCTTCTTTTGTCGTCAAGCGGGAATCTCTGATGCAGAAGCAGAAGGCACGCGTTTTCTTGCACTTGCATCACCGTTTGATTATCAAAACAACGCTCGGTTAGTTATTCCAGCGCTAAAACTTGAGCCACAAGCAGAACAATTTACCGATCTACTGATAGAAGTATTGCCTGAATACCTTGAAGGTGAAACCGCAAGCTTAGTATTATTTTCATCTTACTGGCAAATGAACAAAGTCGCCGATGCCTTGCGACCATTAGCCAAGAAAAACAAATGGCAATTACTGGTTCAAGGTGAAGAATCACGCAATGAAACGCTAAAAAAACATAAAGAAAATTGTAAAAATGGCATCCCTAGCATTTTATTTGGCACTGGAAGCTTCTCAGAAGGCCTTGATTTACCCGGGGATTTATTAGAAAACCTAATTATAACTAAAATTCCATTTGCCGTACCAACATCACCAGTAGAAGAAGCACATGCAGAATATATTGAAAGTAAAGGCGGTAACCCTTTCTTACAAATTTCTGTTCCAGAAGCGAGTAAAAAGTTAATTCAATCAGTAGGTCGTCTGCTGCGAAAAGAACGCGATTCTGGTAGAGTGGTTATTTTAGATCGTCGTATTATTAATCGTCGTTATGGAAAGGCATTACTTGATTCTTTGCCTCCATTTAAACGCGTAATTGAATACAACTAATCATCTTAGCCATAATAAAAAGCATTTAAATGATTGATATGATTGAACCAGGTACATTAGCGATACTTGGCGTTGTTGCATTAGCAGCAGGATTTATTGATGCAGTAGCAGGCGGTGGCGGCATGCTTACCGTTCCTGCTTTATTGTCCCTTGGTCTTCCCCCCCATATCGCACTTGGCACCAATAAACTAGCAGCAAGCTTTGCTTCCTCAACGGCGGCATGGACGTATTACAAGAAACAATTATTTAATCCACAATTTTGGAAGGCATCCTTTGTTGCAACTTTTATCGGCGCAATTATTGGTACGCTGACAGTGAATCTCATCAGTGGTACATGGCTAGAAAAAATCCTACCTTTAGTGATTTTTGCGGTCGCTATTTACAGCTTATGGCATCCACACCCAAATCCTGATCAAACACAATTACCAGAGGTAACCAAAACCTTTAAACGTAAACAGTGGCTACAAGGATCGAGCTTAGGTTTTTATGATGGTTTAGCAGGCCCCGGAACTGGCGCATTTTGGACGGTATCAAGTTTGGTCTTATATCGATTAGATATGCTACGCGCTTGTGGACTCGCAAAAGCCATGAATGTCACCAGTAATATAACTTCACTTATTACGTTCATTATCTTGGGTCATGTGAATATTGCGCTAGGTTTAATTATGGGCGTATGTTTAATGATAGGTGCATATTTAGGGGCTCATTCGGCCATTCATTTTGGCGCTAAATTTATTCGTCCCGTTTTTATTACGGTCGTGTTTATTCTTGCTGCTAAATTAGCGTGGCAAGCGTGGTTTTAAACATACCCGTTTATAGGTATAACAATGATTGATCTTTCTCGATTACAAACGCTTATTGAACAACTACAACATCAAGCAGAAGAAGCCGATCGTCTTCGCGGTGAAGCGCAGCGGCCATTATTTGATCAACAATTATTTCGTCATCGAAGTAAATTACTCACACCTTGCGTTGTTGAAATTACACAAGAACTGACAACACTACAAAAAGAACAACAAGCGGGTAAATTATTACCTGAACGTACCCAGCATATGTGTGAGAAACTTATCGCTCAAATAAATGCCATTCAACGTGAACTCGCAACCCAACATATTCGTAAAAATGAACCACAGCAAGCCGCTAAATGGCAACGTTCGATCAATGACGTATACCAAGATCTTAATAAGCATAGAGATTGGGAACGCCGTTTAAAAGCTATGCTTCGAGATAAAGAATCGTTACTCAACCGTTGTGGTTCTCAGTTTGAACAGCAACAAGCTCAAAAAGAGATCCTTGCCTTAGAAGGCCGTATAAGCCGTTGCCAAGCAGCATTAATAACACTCGAAAATGAGATTAATCGCCGTGAGAGAAAAGGCTAATCTTCTCTATTCTCAACACCAAACCAAAGAGATCCATTAATGAGTAATGCACCAACATCATTAGACAATGCACCAGCAGAAATTAAACTTGCAGTTGATTTAATCTGCCTATTAGAAGATAACGATATAGATCCACAAATCGTTTTATCCGCACTTGATATTGTGCGTCATGATTTTGAGAAAAAACTGCAATCACCATCATCAAAATAATAATCAACAGCCATAAAAAAAGGCTGAATTAATCAGCCCTTTATAATATCTATTTTATCTTAAAAATAAATTAGTTAATGCCCGCACGCTTTAGCAAACCAGCCATCAATGCTGAACTTGATTTTACTTGCTTTGATTTATTTTTCAGATCCTTAGCAAGCGCTGTATCATTAACATCATTAGCAATGAAGATCATTGATTGGTACATATCACGTGGCGTTTTAATACGCTCTTTATCGTTCAATGGCTTAAGCAATGTGACGACATCAGAGCCTTTCTTTTTATTTTCAGTTGTGTAACGTAAAATTGAATCAAGTAAACGATCCATATCAACCATAAATTCAGAGTTTTCAGTACCCTGTTTTTTCATTTCTTTAAGGTTTTTCTTACGAACCTGATTAATAACAAATGCTGGTTGATTAATTTTACGATAAGCGAAGATACCCGCTAGCACCAATAACGCTACACTACCAGCTGCAACATAACCCCAGATAGAACCTGAAGATTCAGCAACAGGCTGAGCGACAGCGGCAACGTTTGCAACAGACTCTGGTACATCAGACATATTTGTAACCTTTTACTTTAAGAATTCGGAATGCGGTGAGACCTTACCACCTACTCGATAAACTGCTATATATTTTATCAAAAATTAGTTCAAATAGGAGACAGAGCTCAAATGTATGCTCATTCTGCCGTTTTCAACAACAAAAATAAAGCACTGCTAGATTGATTTTCAATCAGCAGATTGTAACTATTTGTCTAGCAATATAAAAACGTTAATTTGCATCAACATCTATTTTTTC
This sequence comes from Photobacterium piscicola, assembly GCF_900166965.1. GTDB lineage: Bacteria > Pseudomonadota > Gammaproteobacteria > Enterobacterales > Vibrionaceae > Photobacterium > Photobacterium piscicola. Next base: position 378,410 of record NZ_FUZI01000002.1, read on the forward strand.
ACCAAGCATTAAACCGTCATTAACACCACACATTTGCCCGTTACGTCGTATTGGCTAATCACGATGAACAAATTAACTAACAACACACATATTTATGCTTAAAGTTTAGTTGGTTTTTCACACAATGATAGTATTAACATTTGTACCAATAGTAACAATAAAGCCGCGTTCATCACGACAAATAATCTGTCGTGATAATAATAAGCGAGTTACTTCGTTATGACGGTTGACGGTATCGGTTTGGAACGTTTTAATTTTTGCACCATGACATACATACTTGGCACTACAAATAAAGGATCGACAATACCGAGTGCCATACCTGCGATAATAATTATTCCTAACGATCCCATTGCATTTGCTCCTGGCCCAGCTTCGCATAACAGCGGCAATGTGCCCAAAATCATAGTTAATGAGGTCATTAATATCGGCCTTAAGCGCGTTTTGGTTGCTTCTAAAATTGCAGCGCGAGGCAAATAACCTTGAGCTTGTAATTCATTAGCAAACTCAGTGATCAAAATACCGTGCTTACAAATCAATCCAATTAAAGTAATTAAACCAATTTGTGAATACACATTTAAGCTGTAATCACTAAAATATAAAGCCCACAAAGCGACAGATATAGTGATAGGTAATGACAACATCACCACTAATGCATCTACCACACTTTCAAACTGTGCACTTAATACCATGTAAATAAACACTAATGCTGCAATAAAGACGAATAGCATTTGTTGATTGGCATCTAAATATTGTTTGGCGCTATCAACATAGCTATAACGCGCATTGGTCGGCAGAAGCGTTGGTAACATTTTATTTAACGCATTGATCCCCTGCCCCATGCTGACACCATCAGCCAATCGAATCGATAATGACGCCGATGTCGCACGATCATATTGATTAAGTGCGTGTGGCCCTAATTGATTGTTAATACTAATCAACTCAGATAATGGCACTAAGGTACCATTATTATTACTGATCCTAAGTTGTAAGAGTGCATTCGGTGTTAAAGTATAAGCCGACGCTAATTGTAAATGGAGAGGATAATTAGCACCTTGATAGCTCATATCATTATTGAATGTCTTACCACTCATGGCTAATTTTAACACTTGCTGAATATTATACAGCGACACACCATATTGAGATGCCAGCACACGGTTGATCTGGATCTTAAACTGATTTTGATCGAATTTTAATCCACTTCTTGCATGAACAAATAACGGCGACTGCTGAATCTTATGAGCAAGCACTGTCATCTGTTGGGATAACGTTTTTTCATCAGCACTGCTGCTAACATTAATATCAATGCCATTACTATTACCATGTCGCCCACCTCCCGTTTCAATGGCGGGGATCACACCAGTAAACACCGTATTACCACCTACTTTTAAACGCGCATCGATCTTTTCACTGATCGCCTGTGCTGATAGCTGACGTTGATCCCATGGTATTAACGTTACAAAACCACGAATAAAATCACTACTGGTCAAAATAGCTACATGCGCAATATCAGGGATCTGACGCAACTGCTTATTCATATTGTTGATCATTCGTTGCTCAGTAGCATCGTCACTGCTGCCCACTAAAGGCTGAAACAAAAAGATTTGCCCGGAATCTTCTGCAGGTAACATTTCTGATGGTGTCTGCATAAATGGCCAATAACTGCTGACTAAAATAATCACCATCAATACTAATGTCATTTTACGATAATCGATAGTTGAGGCTAATACGCGCTGATAAACCATCGCTAAATGAGTTAACTTATTATTAATCCACGTTTCAAACCGACCCGCGGGGTGATGATTCATCATTTTACTGCACATCATCGGCGATAACGTTAATGCCACCACACCAGAAATAATCACAGTCCCCGCTAAGGTAAACGCAAACTGCTGGAACAACTGACCAGTAATACCATCGACAAGTCCAACAGGAATATAAACCGCCGCTAATGTTAAGGTGGTCGCTATAATAGCAAATCCAATTTGACGACAAGCAACCACGGTCGCTTTACGCACAGATGAGTGATGCCGTAACTGACGATGAACATTCTCAACCACGACTATCGCATCATCAACCACCAGCCCAACCGCTAATAACATCGCCAATAAGGTTAATGAATTAATACTAAACCCTGCGAGCTTTAAAATAATAAACGAACAAGATAAGCACACCGGAATGGTCACAATAGGAATCAAAGCAATACGTAAGTTACCTAAAAATAACCAAATCACGCCAGCAACTAACAATACAGCTAATCCAATCGCAAAATAAACATCATTGAGAGAAGTAATAATAAAGGTCGATTTATCTAACAATACCGTCGCTTTCATACCACTTGGTAGAGTAGTCGAATTAAGTAATTGGTGTACTTGTTGTGATAACACTAACGGATTAGCCGTCGCAGTATATTGCGGATTAAGCACAAACAGCATCGCATTCTTCTTTGAAAAATCCACTAAAGGCTGCAATTCAAGTTGGCTACTGGGTGTACCGATGGTTACCGTGGCAATTTGTGATAAGCGAATCGGTTGTTGGCCATATACCGCCACAATGGTATTACTAATCGCCGTTAAATTTGAAATAGCCCCTGTTGATACTAATTGGTATTGACTTTGTGTTCCCGATGTTTGACCACTTAATGCGGTAATACTGTCAATATCAGCTAATTTGTTGATAACCTTATTTAGCGTCAAGCCATAGTGCTGCACTTTATCTGGATTGATCGTAATTAACACTGATTGTGCAGAGCTAGGAGCAACACTTACCGCTCCTGCTGCGGGCAACTGTTCAAGCTGTGGTAATAACGAATTAATACCATATTGATGAAATTCATATTGTTGTTGATGTGGTCCAGGCGTTAAACCAATCAGCATTGCAGGCATACCCTGATCATCAGATTTAAAAACATCAGGTGTTATATCATCCGGTAACTGACTTTCAATATTACCGATATCATTATGGATCTCACTTACCAAGGTATCTATTCCATGTTCATCAATACTGGTAGCTACATCAATAATTATACTGCCTCGACCTTGGTGAGCCGTTGCTGTTAAATGACGGATCCCTTCCGTACCCGCGATAGCGTTTTGAATCGGAATCAGTACTTCCGTCATCATATTTTGCGCAGCAATAGCATTGTCATACACAACAATTTGAATTTTTGACTGACTAATTTGAGGTGTATAACGCCAAGGTAACTTTTGACTAAACAACAACCCTATAAATACGGGTATTAACCATAATACGGTGCACAATACTGGGCGACGAAGACAAAGTTCAGTTAATTTCATGCTTGAATTGCTTGTGGTTGAGTATTGGTATTGGTATTGGTATGTACATGTTGAGGATGAACAATCTCTACTTTTTGATCGGTACGTAAATAATTTTGACCATTCACAACAAGCTGCTCACCAACGTTTAAGCCCGATAAAATTTGTACATAGCCATCATAATAATCACCTACTTTTACATTGCGTAACCGCGCTATATTATCAACCACAACAAAAGCTTGAGCCCCTTGAATATTGGTCATCAAAGCGGATGTCGGTATCGTTATTTGATGAGGTAATCGTTGTGTTTGTTGAACAACCTTGAGGTATTGTCCAGCAGAAAAGGGAGCGAATGGCGGTAACAGCGCTTGTAATGTTACTAACCCCGTAGCGGTATTGGGTGCAATATAAATCACACGTCCAGTCTCTTGAATCGATGGTATTAGCTCTGATTGCACCAAGACATGCTGTCCTAGTTTATAATCCTGGCGATGTAATGCAGGTAGTTGATATTCAATCTTTAATTGATGTGGCGTGTATAGCGTTGCTAGGATATTACCCACGGTAACAATATCCCCAACATGGTAGTCGGTTGAGCTAATTACGCCCGTAAACGGCGCTTTAATTGTCAACTGAGCTAATAAACTTTTATCTTGATCAAATTGTGCTAACGCCTGTTTGTAACTACTTTCACTGTCATCATAAACACTACGTGAAATTAGACCTTTGGCACTTAACTGCGCTTGACGTTGCCATGCCTGCTGCGTCGCCACTAACAATGCTTGATCATGAGCGACTTTAGCTTCCGCTACTTGTGGATCCAATTGTACTAATACCTGCCCTTTAGTGACAGTTTGACCTGCATTAAACAAAATGGCCGTGATCTTATTGGTCTGTAAACATTTTAATGCCACGACATTATGGCTTTTTACCACACCATAGCCCGTCACTTGCTGAATAATAGTACGTGATTTAATTGGCTGCGTTTCAACTTGAATCACAGGAGCCACTGGCGCTATAGCGATAGTATTTGAACCACCATCACAACCTACCAACGTAAATGCCATGGCAGTAATAACCAACATTGAAACTGCTGTTCGTTTTAACATGATCTATTTCCTAGAACATAAAACAATATGAGCTAGGATAAACCAGCACAATATACCTATAAGGAATACAATATTATCAAGGCTGATTGTTTAATACATCATTACCTGTGAACTTTACGCTGTTTTACATTAACTAAGACAAAAAGAGCAGCAGCACGACTAGCAATAATACAGCGCTGATAAGTTGCCACAATAATAACGGATCACGTTCAATTAATGGTCGTGACAGTAACGGGGAGGAAGACGACGGTGTTTTAAGCCCATTGATGAGCTCTGAAAGAGCTTGATAACGGTATTGCGCATGAGGATGACACATTTTCTTAACGTTCATCTCTAACCATCGCGGTAAATCTTGTCGATAGGAGGATATCGCAGTGTAATTCATTTTCATTGCAACAGGCGCTTGTGAGTGGGAACTTAGACGTTGATACGGTAGTGATCCCGTCAGCATTTCATATATCATCACCCCTAATGAAAATTGCTCACTCAATATTGAAGGTCGTCCACCAGCATGACATTCTGGTGCCAAATAATTTAAATCTCCGTATGGATGCTTCATTTTTATTGATGAGTATAACTCTTGATACCCATTGACCCACGCACTGCCAAAATCAATCAAGGTCACACTTAAATCTGAGTGTAAGATAATATTTTCTGGTTTTATATCCGCATGATAAATCCCCTGCCGCTGCAAAGTACGTATCACCGTCACAATGTCTGCCACAATCATTCGTACCGTTGTTAATGATGGCTGCGGATTATCCATGATCCATTGGCGCAAAGTTATTCCCTCAACAAACTCACACACATGATAAAGAAACACAGATTGCGCATTATGGTTAAATATTTTCATGACCCCTGCATGCTGACATTGTTGCCCAAGCCAGCCTTCGCGCACAAAGCAGTGTAAATAGTCACTATCATCCACTCGGTTCGGTGAAGGCATTTTTAGCACATAATACTGTTTATCATCATTAGATTGCGCCAAATAAAGATAGCTTCGACACCCGGCATCAAGCACTCGACAAATCACAAATTGATCAATACGTTGCCCAACTTTGAGCGCTAGCGGAATGGTCTTATTAGCTGACTCAAGCAACGCTTCATCAAACGCTAACCTTGGTAGGGCTTCAATATCTAATATCACACAACTGGTATTATCTTGTGACCCAAGCTGCTGCGCATTACTCACAAGCTGATATGCTTGCCGTTCTAAGTACTGACACCCATGTTGGGTCGATAATAATGGTGGCATGTTATCTACGTGGAAAATCTTATCGAGATACTGCACGACATCACTCTCATCATGGATACCATCCGTCGTCATCACTAACTTATCACCCACGTTCAGGGGTGCTGACTGATAATCGACTTGCAGTTGGGCGTCGATGCCTAATGCTCGCGTAAGATAATGCTGCCCATCATAGTGAGCACGACGATGATCTTGGGTTAAACAGCGACAATTATTATCACCCCATAAATAAACACGACAATCTCCAATATGGAACACATGGGCAGTATTCGATTTAATGATCACTACCGACAATGACGTCACCGGCGCATCTTGTGGTAAATCGGCTTGCTGTCCATGATGGAATAACCATAAATTAAGAGTATTTAATACTGAGGATGCTGCTTCTTTGACGGATAAGGTGGTTGCTGTCGCTAAATAATCTTCAATAAAATGAGTCACACTCAATTGACTAGCAATATAACTGCGATTACTACAACTGACGCCATCAGCAATACAAGCAACGACTCCTTTGTGCTGTAACTCTATTGCTTTTGATGGTGATAACACCGCAAAGGCATCCTGATTATGTTGCTTTTTCCCCGCATCAGAATAACCACCATAACGTACAATCAGATTAGCTACCGTCATGATCTTCCTTATTCATTTACACCATTCACTGATACTAGTAATCCATACCATTACCTACATGATAAACCGACATGATTTATTGGTATGATCAACCGACATCAATTAACTAACATCAATTAACCAACATCAATTAAAGTCACACTGCCATCATCATTAATTTCTGCCATTTTACCTGAAGGCTCTTTAAGCGCTAATAACGTCACAAAACCGAGAACAGCGGTTAATGCGATAATGATAAAAAAAGTACTGTATTCAACCATGGACAAAATAGTCAAATAACACACTGCCCCAACATTGCCATACGCCCCTGTCATTCCAGCAATTTGACCCGTCATACGGCGTTTAATTAATGGCACAACAGCAAATACTGCCCCTTCACCAGATTGAACAAAGAACGAACAAATCATTGCCGCTAACACCGCACTCCATAGTGGCCAACCGACAGTAATATTCGCCATTAACACATACCCCATCGCTAAACCCGCAGTTAAAATCAATAACGTTGCTTTACGACCAAATCTATCCGACAACCAACCACCACCGGGGCGCGAGATTAAATTCATAAATGCATACGAAGAGGCCACTATCCCCGCCATCACTGGTGTTAATGTAAAGATGTCAGCAAAAAATAACGGTAACATTGATACCACCGCTAATTCAGATCCAAAAGTAGTAAAATAAAGCACATTAAGCACTGCAACCTGACGAAAAGAATACCGATGAAGTGCTGGCACTGGTTGCGATAACATCTTACGGTTAGCTCGCCACAACTGATTAATATCAAACAAATAAAGCCCAATTAACCCCACATAAATAACGTAACTTATCTTGGTATCTAATAGTCCAATCATTGCTGATGAGAGCTTCCACACTAATAACCCCATTGCCGCATACATCGGAATTTTCATTATGATTAATAACAATAAATCACTGCGTGAGGTCACTTCCATCGCCCCGATATGCTTGGATTTATAATACGTTGCGCCCTTGGGGGTATCTGTAACAGTGAAATAGAAGATGACAGCAAAAATAACACTTAACCCGCCAGTCACCGCCATTGCATAACGCCAACCATCATCACCACCAAACCACAATGCTAATGACGGCAATGTAAACGCAGCAGCAGCAGAGCCAAAATTACCCCAACCACCATAAATACCTTCAGCAGTACCGAGTTCATGATGTGGAAACCATTCCGACACCAACCGAATCCCGATCACAAACCCTGCCCCAATAAAACCGAGGGCAAAACGGGCCATCGCGGCTTGCATAAACGTAGTTGAAAATGCAAACACAAAACAGGGAATGGCACATAGTGCTAATAACAAGCTATACACTATTCGTGGACCATATCTATCCGTCAGCATGCCAACCACAACCCGCGCTGGGATCGTTAACGCCACATTTAATATTAATAAGGTTTTAATTTGCTCGGTGGTTAATCCTAATGACGTTTTTACCGCTTGCAACAAAGGTGCAAAATTAAACCACACCATAAAAGTAATAAAAAACGCCAACCAACTTATATGGAGTATTTTCATCTTGCCGCGAAAAGAGAACAAATTAAACTTAATATAATTAGACATCATTGCTCCCTGTTAGCGTATTAAAGAAACGATAAGTTGTACCTGAACACTACCGTTAAAGCGCCGCACAGGATAAGTTGGCACTAACATTTCTGCCGATTCTAAACACTGACCACTTTCAAGACAAAAATGCTGTTTATAAAGCGGTGAAGCCACCACCACAGTTCCATTTAATGAGCCGACGATGCCACGAGAAAGAACATTCGCCTTACCGATTGGATCATAATTATTAATCGCATAAAGGGTATTATTATGACTACACAAAAACAGCGCTATCTGATGACCATTCACCAATGCACACGCACCAGCATCAAGATATAAATCATCTTCATCACAAACAGTAATCCATTGATTAATCATAATTTATCCTTGATCGGTAATGTTAACAACCGCAATAGTCTCACCACTTTCAGGCCACACTCTCGGCGTACGTTGTTCACGAACAGTTTGATAAGCCAATCCCAAATCAGGTTGATGGCTATTAATAAAATGTTGAAACCGACGCAGCTTTTGCGGTGATTCAAGCGTGGTTTTCCATTCACATTGATAAAGGCTCAGACTTTGTGCCATTTCTTGCTCAAGCTCCGAGGCAATATTGAGTGCATCCTCAATCACTACTTGGCGTAAATAATCAATGCCACCATCAAGATTTTCAAGCCATACGGAAGTACGCTGTAATCGGTCTGCGGTACGAATATAAAACATCAATATTCTATCGATATATTGAATCAGAGTGTCATTATCGAGATCAGCAGCAAACAAATCCCCATGACGAGGACGCATACCACCATTACCTGCAATATATAAATTCCAGCCTTGTTCAGTTGCAATTACACCAATATCTTTTGACTGCGCCTCAGCACATTCACGAGTACAACCAGAAACAGCAAATTTGAGTTTATGAGGGGAACGCAAGCCTTTGTAACGATTTTCAAGATCAATCGCAAATGCCATACTGTCAGCCATTCCATAACGACACCACGTCGAGCCCACACATGATTTTACAGTACGAACGGATTTACCATACGCATGCCCAGTCTCAAATCCCGCATCAACAAGTAAGCGCCAGATCTGAGGTAACTGATGCAATTGCGCGCCAAATAAATCAATCCGTTGCCCACCCGTAATTTTGGTATAGAGCTTAAATTGTTGTGCTACCTGCCCTAAGATAATCAATTTTTCAGGGGTGATCTCTCCGGCTGGAATACGAGGCACCACTGAATACGTACCGTCTTTTTGCATATTACCGAGATAAACATCATTTGTATCTTGTAAGCCAATATGTTGTGGTTCAAGAATATAGTCATTCCAAAATGATGCGAGGATTGAACTGATGGTAGGTTTACAAATATCACACCCTAGTCCTGAGCCGTATTCAGTTAATAATGCACTAAAGGTTTTGATCTTCTTAACACGAATAATATCGGCTAATTGTTGGCGACTATAACTAAAATGTTCACATAGAGAATGATTGATCTCATGTCCTCTTGCTGCTAATGCTACTTCCATGATTTGTTTTGCAAAAGAAGCACACCCGCCGCATCCCGTACTGGCTTTAGTCATTGTTTTAAGCTGTGTCATATCAACACACCCCTCAGCAACAGCTTGGCAAATCTGTCCCTTATTAACATCAAAACATGAACACACTTGCGCGGTATCACTCAAGCTATCTTCTGTTGTTGGTGTCATCGCCGCTAAGGCTTGAGGCATTAATAATAGCGATGGTGGGCTAGGTAATGGTGATTGATTCAGTGTGAGTTGCAATAGTTGAGAATATTGCTCAACATTGCCAACTAACACTGCCCCAAGTAATTTATCACCTCGCTCTGAAACAATAATCCGTTGATAACTTTGCTCAACATCATTGGATAAAGTGAACACTTGCGCAGCATCGATCGTAGTATGAACATCACCAATACTGGCGACATCTACCCCTAAAAGCTTTAACTTAGTACTCATATCAGCACCAGTAAACACCGCATCAATACCACAAACTATCGATGCTGCAACTCGTGCCATTTTATAACCCGGTGCCACTAAACCAAAAATACGATTATTCCATAGTGCGCACTCACCAATAGCGTAAATATCACGGTCACTGGTTTGACAATGATCGTTAACCACGATTCCACCACGCTCACCAATAGCTAAACCAGCTTGTTTCGCTAAGGCATCTTGAGGACGAATGCCAGCAGAAAATACCACCATATCCGTTTCTAATTCTGTGCCATCAGCAAAAATTAATTTATAACGACACTGATCACCCGCTACAATTTTTTCAGTGACTTTGCTGGTATGAACATTGACCCCTAGGGCTGTTATTTTTTGACGTAATAGCTCACCACCGCCCTCATCAAGTTGAACCGCCATTAACTGAGGGGCAAACTCAACCACATGGGTTTCTAACGCCATATTTTGCAATGCATTTGCAGCTTCAAGTCCAAGTAATCCGCCACCAATCACAACCCCAACTTGGCTTTGTTTACCAGATGCCGCAATGGCTTTTAAATCATTAATAGTTCGATAAACATGACAATGTTCAGCATCATTACCCATAATAGGAGGCACAAAAGGATATGATCCAGTAGCTAAAATCAAACGATCATAAGCTACCTCTTCACCATCATCCGTTATGATCATTTTATGTGCACAATCAATCTTCATCACTCGCTGATTAATATGATAACTGACCCCCGCTTGTTGGTAATCACACTCATGAGCAAGCGCTAAATCTGCAGCCGTTTTGCCTTTAAAATAATGACTCAATTGAACCCGATCATAGGCTAAACGATCTTCTTCTGAAAACGTGATTAACGCTATATTTTGCTCACTATCTCGCGCTAAAACTTGTTCAATAAAATGATGCCCAACCATGCCATTGCCAACAATAACCACCCGTGTTCTGTTCATTTTGATCTCCTTATCTATGCCCATTTTTGAGGTTTATTGTACGAGGTTAAACTTTCTATTTTTAATGAATGCCAAGCTAAGCTCTCACTTAACTTCACCACCTCACCAATAATAATTAACGCTGGCGATACAATGTGTTGTTGTTTAACCTGTTGAGGGAGTGTTGCCAATGTAGCGTTAATAACACGTTGCTCATCAGTACAGCCTTTTTCAATTATTGCCGCCGGTGTTGTTGCTATTAATCCGGCATTGATCAATTGCCGACAAATCAAATCAACTTTGGATAACCCCATATAAAACACTAAGGTATGTTTAAGCTCAGCCAAAGCTTGCCATGCAATTACAGCCTCTTTTTCAGTATGAACGGTGACGAAAGTACACCCTTGAGAGACGCCTCGATGGGTTAATGGAATACCAGCATAAGCACTGCAACCGCTAGCGGCAGTAATCCCTGGCACTAAATCAACCTTAATTCCGCGTTGGCGCAAAAACTGAATTTCTTCACCGCCGCGACCAAAGATAAATGCATCACCACCTTTTAAACGGCACACTTGCTTTCCTTGGTGTGCTAAATGCACTAATAATTGATTAATCGCCATTTGAGGCAAGCTTTGCAGCCCCTTTGCTTTACCAACAAAAATGGTTTGGCAGTTCGATTGTACTAACGCCATAATCGCATCACTGACTAAACGGTCATAAACCACAACATCAGCGCTCTCTAATGTTTTTAATGCTTTCAAGGTCAACAAATCGGGATCACCAGGACCCGCTCCGACTAATGTCACGCTGCCTTGGTTATTATTAGCATCGACGGCTTGTGTTATCTGGCACCATCGAGTATTAATGTCATCAGTAAGAGACGAATATTGTTGCGGCTTCAATGGCTTCATGGTTTACCTCGATATTATATGGATGAAGATTGACTTATTTGGCTTTATATTTATGTCTTATTTCCTAAAGCAAACTTAATGCCAGTCACTAATAAAACTATATTTATCCTTGCCAATTCGTTGAATTTAAATAACTTAAAAATAAAACCAATAAATAGATCTCTTACAATAAAAATATTAAGACTAATAATAAACACCTTTATAGTGCATTGCTCATTATTATTGCACCAAAATAATCAAACCTTGGCATTGTTAATTAATTAATAATTATAAACAAAGCACACAAACAAACCTAACCTATTAATAAAAAACAAATAATCAACAATAACAAACAAAAACTAACGCAACTACAGCTCTGGTATATATATTGCTATTTATTAAGTATATATTTTTAATCTTATTATTTATAAAGGAACTTCAACCAATGGATAATGAAAAAACATCATGGGTAAAATCCACTTGTGCTTATTGTGGTGTCGGTTGTGGAATAGAAGCCAGAATAAATAATAATGGAAAACTTGAAATAAAAGGAGATTCACACCATCCAGCTAATAAAGGGCTGTTATGTTCAAAAGCATTAAATTTAGTAGAAACACTGGTTAGCGATAATAAAATGTTAACCCCTCAAATATTAAATCAACCCGTAAGTTGGAATGAAGCATTAAATCAAACCACTTTGCAGTTACAAGAAACAATTACAAAATATGGTGCTGATTCGGTCGCTTTTTATGTGTCAGGACAATTACTCACAGAAGATTATTATGTCATTAATAAATTAGCAAAAGGCTTCATTGGAACAGCAAATATTGATACCAATTCACGTTTATGTATGTCATCAGCAGTTGCAGGACATCAACGGGCTTTTGGTGAAGATTGTGTCGCAGGCTGTTATGATGATTTAGACGCTGCAGCAGTGGTAATACTAACCGGTTCTAACCTTGCTTGGTGCCACCCAGTCCTTTTTCAACGCTTAAAACTAGCACAAAAAAAACATCACACTAAAATCGTGGTCATCGATCCTCGTCATACCGCAAGCTGCGATATTGCAGACTTACACCTTGCGATTACACCTGACAGTGATGTGGCATTATTTACGGGTTTATTAAATTATTTAAACAATAATAACGGTTTTGATCATGATTATATTAATGCTCATACTCATAATATTCAGTCCGCTTTAGCAACCGCAACAGCTTTAGAACAAACGGCTGACATCAGTCAATTAACAGGTATTAGCAAACAACAACTAAATGAATTTTATCAACTCTTTACTGATAATCCACGCACTGTCACCGTCTATTCTCAAGGTGTGAATCAATCGCTATCAGGTACAGATAAAGTCAATGCTATCATTAACTGTCATTTAGCTACTGGACGTATAGGAAAACCAGGAGCAACCCCTTTTTCTATTACTGGCCAACCTAATGCAATGGGGGGACGAGAAGTTGGAGGATTAGCAACAACCTTAGCCGCTCACCTTGATTTTCAGCATCCAGAACATTGGCAACTCTTACGTAATTTTTGGCAAACAGATAACCTTGTCACCCACCCCGGTTTAAAAGCCGTGGATATGTTTGATGCAGTTGCCCGAGGGAAAATAAAAGCTATTTGGATCATCGCGACCAACCCTGCAGCCAGCTTGCCCAATAGCCATAAAGTTCATCAAGCGTTAGCGCAATGTCCATGTGTTATCGTGTCAGATTGTGTCGATAATAATGATACTTTACGCCATGCAACGATCAAGCTCCCGGCTCAAGGTTGGAGTGAAAAATCAGGCACAGTTACCAATTCAGAACGTTGCATTTCTCGTCAACGTCGCTTAATGCCAACTCAAGGTGAAGCTAAACCTGATTGGTGGATCATTACTCAAGTCGCTCAACGAATGGGATTTAAAGAAAGTTTTCATTACACCAATGAAGCTGAAATATTTGCTGAGCATGTCGCTTTAACAGCCCAAAATAATCACCCACACCAAACACCACGTTTGCTTAATTTAAGTGGGTTAAGTGATCTTACTGCACACGAATACGATACTTTATTACCGCAGCAATGGCCGTTAAATAATGATGCTCTACACCAGCCACGCTTATTCAGTGATGGCATTTTCCCCACTCAAGATGGTCGTGCTCGTTTTGTTAAAACAGACTATAAGCCACTGATTAAAAATATATCAACCACATATCCATTACTATTAAATACAGGTCGAGTGCGTGATCAATGGCACACCATGACACGAACGGGGCTTTCGGCCACCCTTGCTCATCACACCCAAGAACCACTGATCGCAATCCATCCCTCAAATGCTAAACAATATCAGATCAAGAATAACCATCTTGTCAGTGTAAAGAGTCAACATGGCCATGCTATTTTTCGAGCACATATAAGTAATGATGTTCAACCTAACAATGCGTTTATTGCGATTCATTGGACACAGCAAACATCATCATCAGGCAGTGTCTGTTCATTAATTGGAGAGCAACAAGATCCTATTTCAGGGCAACCGCAGTATAAAGCGACCCCAATTCAATTAACGCCAATTCCTTTCACCACTGAAGCTATATTAACCACCACCACAGCACTAACATTAGCAAACTTACCATCACAGACAACACTTTATTGGGTATCTAAAAAAGTCACAGCAGGCTATCAATATCATATTAATTCAGCCTTAAACCTCAACGTATTAGAACAAATATTGGTTCGCTATTTTATGCCAACATCGGCTACCCATTTAAGAGCAATTAGCGCTCAACATCGCCGAATTATCATGCTGAATAATGACCGATGTGTCCGTTCACTACTGATTCAAGAAAATAACAATAAGCCGATGATTAACCCACCAGCAAACATTCTTACCTGTCGCAGTGATGAATTAGCATTGCATCAATTTCTCAATGGCAAAGACAATATTGCAGCACCTAAAATTATTTGCGCTTGTAAGCAAATAACCAAACAACAATTAGTATCAACTATCACTGAAAAACACATACAAAATGTAGAAGCATTAAGTCAAGCCACAACCGCTGGTACAGGGTGTGGTGGTTGCTGGGCTGAATTAGAAGCATTACTCAATCAACAATAGATCACGACGGTTAAATAAACATACTCCATGCTCTTGCTTACTAAGCGTATTTAACACCCGTTCTAAAATGACCATAAAACAAACAATAAGAAGCTTGTTTTTTATTCGATCTTATAAAATCCACCAGTTTGATTAAAAATATTTATCGTCACAATAAATATTTTACATTTAAAGCGTTGAAAATATCCATTGAGAGCCTTAGAAAACGAAAACAAACATTAACTACCTAATAAATAACAATAGTTTTAAATGTAACAAAAAAGTAAACGCTAACATTAGAACACAATAATATTTTGTCACATTCAAATACAAATGATAATAACTCTCAATTACGTAAATAATAGTTTACAGTTATTTTTTTGCTCGCTGCGTATATATTTGCATGTAATTTAAATAATCTTTAGCATCTATTTCCAATGCAGACACCCATTAAATAAATACATTTCAACATATATTATTATTTAATGAACATATATGAATCTATTATTATCCAATATAACAGGATCTATCATGAAAAAATCAATTCTAATTACATTATTATTATCAAGCACAGTACTCGCAGGTTGTAATTCAATTAAAGAGGCTGCAGGTAATATGGTATTAGGCGAAGACTTAGTTCAAGCCGCTGAAAAACTTGATCATTGTGATATGTCTGGCCTAAATACATTAGAGCATATCGCAAAGACGGATCATGATATGAGAGGTTCGGCAGCGCTTATTGCACTGGGTGCAAACTATGCGGCGGCAGGTAATACAGCCAAAATTAATACTATTGCAAAACAACTTCATGCTCAAACACCAAATAAAACGCTTGAATATGTAAAACAAGAAATTATTAATTCAGGTAAAACTCAACAACAAAACCGCATTAATAATGGTTTATCTGGTAACTGCCAGTAATAAAAAAGGTGGTTATTTATTTAACCACCTGTAATTATATTTTTTAATTTAGATACGATACTATTTATATTAGTACTACTCTATTTAAACTAAATATAAAAATCTTTAATTCCTTGTAATAAATTGTTCACCGCAACTGCGGCTAAAATCAATCCCATTACACGGCTAATAATAGCGGCACCAATATTACCAATCCATTTTTGAATTGTTGTCGCACTCAGTAGTAATAGCAAACTGACAAATAAAACCGCCACCATCACCCCTGCGGTTATTGCTTGATCCACCACTGAATAACGATGGTTATCAGTTAACATCACCACCGCCATCATGGCACCAGGAGAGGCTATCGAGGGAATAGCTAAAGGATAAACAGCGAGATCCGCAAGTTCTGAATGACTAATATCTTGAGTTAATTTTTGTTCCTGTTCTGGCTTACTTTCACCAAAAATCATCGTTAACGCAAACAGTAATAGTACTAAACCACCAGCCGCCTGAAATGCAGGCAGTGGAATTTGCATTGCTTCAAGTAATAATTGCCCAGCGACTAAGAAAAAAATCAAAACGCCACTCGCAATCGCAACAGCTTTTAATGCCACTTTACGACGCTGTTTTAATGTTAAATGTTGAGTCTGTGATAAATAAACTGGCACCGACCCGATAGGATCAATAACAGCCCAAAGCACAACAAACTGAGTAATTATAATACCAAGCAAAAATCACCTCTCCGATAATGAATACAAATTCCATTTACTAATAAGATAGTTATCTTATTCTATTAAAGATTTTAGTTTTGGTTATAAACCTAGCCTGACAATGCTACAAATAAACGTCTAATTTCAATTTATTGATATCTTTTTGAAAGATATCAATAAAAAGATAATAACTCGATTTTACAATTTCTCAGCTGCCGCGGTAAATCCATTCGCAGAGAGATTAAATCCAGCAATATCGACATACTCTTTCTTTTGAAATAATGTCAGTACTTTGTCCATATTGCCTGAATTATTACCAGAATAAGCATATGCAGTACAATTATGTGTTGTAGGATCGTAGTGAGTATTTACGCGTAATACAATTTCATCCGCAACATTTAAATTACTGAAAGCAGGCACATATAACCAATTACGGCATGCTGTTGCTCGTGTTTCCATATGATCAAGAAAATCAATGCGAGATAAGCGTTGGCCGTTATTAGTAAAATGAAAAATATAAGCTTGATTACCGAAATCTGTTTTGGTCACGATTTCATTTTGCGCAGGGAGCGCTTGGTAACTATTGTGCTGTGTCGTACCAGCAAAGGCACTAGGAGCCATAAAACTTAATGAAAGCAAAAATGAAGAAATAACGGTAGTTCGGTTAAGCACTGCGTGCACTCCAATGGCTAAATGTCGCTAATAGTCATCTAATATGACTATTAGCGATAATAACGCAATAGCTTTTACCGTAATTTTATTTTCAGCTTTGGTATTTATACAGTTTTTTATACTGCAGTGTTAATCAATCAATACTAAAGAGTCTAAAATACCTTTACCACTATGAATGCCACCTTCATTTTCACTTGCAGGCTTACTACGAATTAAATATCCCGCGTAACCATCAAGGTCAGTAACGGGCTGGCCTTTAAAATAAGCGGTAAATAAACCTATTTCACTGACTAAATCATTCACAACCGTCGCTTTAGCATCACGAATAGCAACAGTAGGTACGTCTCGTTCATGAGGATATAAACGCTGCATTAACGCCCAAGCATCATATTCAGCAACCGTTAATTTCGCTAACGTTGCACTAATATCATCGCCAAAAACACAGTGGCCACCGCCCTCACCTTGATTCTTAAGTACCCATTCACTTTTTATCGCTTCAGTATTAAACCAATGAATCGTATCAGT
Organism: Photobacterium piscicola; assembly: GCF_900166965.1. Lineage (GTDB taxonomy): Bacteria > Pseudomonadota > Gammaproteobacteria > Enterobacterales > Vibrionaceae > Photobacterium > Photobacterium piscicola. The sequence goes on from NZ_FUZI01000002.1 coordinate 395,930, forward strand.
ATTAATCGGCTTCATTTCTGCTAACACACTTTTAATTAGCTGGGCTTCTTCAAGTGTAACTCCCCAACGGACATACTCTTGGGCTGGCATCATGGTTAATAACATTTGCATCGTTTTACTGGTTGCCAACTGCTGACCAACCGTAGCATTAAGAGCAACATGGTGCTGCTCAATAAAGACGCGCATTTGGCTTAAAGTATAACAACACACCGCTTCATTAAGCTCGGGAGCGCAATAATCTGAATATTGATAACCCGCACGTAAATACACCACATCTACCGCGCCAACCCCGTCTAAGATCAAGCGTTGATTTGGGCCAGTTATTAATTGGGCACTTAATTGTTCAAAGGTACGTCTTACGGTACGCACGCCTTGTTGCTGCAACGCTATTTCTAACAGATGCTGATCATAAACATTATCTTCATTTTTCTGCACCACCATTAAAAATACCGGTGAGCCTTGCTCATTAAAATCGGCTTTTATTTGGGTTGCAGCGGTCACAATGCCATTAGCTAATTGTGTTAAGCCTTCATTTTCAGCGGGTATGGCAGCGGCATCTTCTAACCATGATTGATAGGTTTCAGGCCATTGGCGTTGCATAAAGGCATGAAATTCAGTTGCACGTTGTCCAAATGGAGCCATCCCCGCAGCAATACCATTAAATTCAATGACTTTAGCGCCATATTGACGATCATCCATAAAATCCGTTCGCATTAACAGTAATGGCTGACGAGCAGGATCAAGTGGGTGAGTGGCTGTGCCATGAATTTGCTGATGAAGCGCCATTAAACGACCAAAGAAAGGATCCGCTTTTGCCATATCACTCAATGAGGATTGTAAAAAATCAGGATCTTCAGCCACATTACTGATCAATTTAGTAAGAAGCGGCACCACACGACGTAAATGCGCATAAACCTCTCGCTCTATCGTCATCGGAGCAATACTCAATGGACAGTGCTTGGCTGTATTATCCGCTTGACGAAAAGCCACACCATGCATAATTGCCCATTCACAAACATCTTCAATAATCTGTGGTGCAATCACTGTTTTTTTATTGATATTCATACTTTAATCGCTCTTTAATCTAGCCTAATTTGACACTGATGTTTATCTATAATGTCGACGACAGGGTTGCCGATGTGAGTCCAAAGGTTGTGGTTAATTGTTCATTTTGCTGCTGCTCTTGTTGTGCTAAATAGAGATCTCGATAATCTCCGTCTTGAGTAATTAAAGCATCATGTGTTCCACTTTGGACAATTTGACCTTGATTCATCACTAAGATTTGATCTGCATTTTGAACCGTCGATAGTCGATGAGCGACAATAATGACTGTTCTGCCATCTTGAATATTATCCAAGGCAATTTTGACCGCTTCTTCTGTTTCACTATCAATATTGGCGGTGGCCTCATCTAATAAAAACACCTGTGGGTTGTGAGATAACGCTCTCGCCAACGCTAATAATTGGCGCTCTCCAACCGATAACGATCCACCACCAATGCTTGGACGATGATGATAACCGCCATTTAAGCGTTGAATAAAATCATCCGCTCGCACCTGTTTAGCAGCATTAATCGCACGCTCTTCATTCAGTGTCGCATGCGACAATTCAATGTTATCAAGCACCGAGCCACTAAAAATGGTTGGATCTTGAGAAACTAAACCAAACATTTTGCGCAACTGAGCTTCAGGGATCGACACTAACGGCTGTCCACCAACCAATATTTGTCCTTGCTGATGTTGATAAAAACGCATCAACACATTGATAATAGAGCTTTTTCCACTGCCGGTGTGTCCAACTATCGCAGTAAATTTCCCACCTTTAGCGACAAAACTAACATCTTTTAAAACAGGCTGCCCCTCTTCATAACTCAAGTTAACATTGCGAAATTCGATATCACATTGTGGCGGCATCGCAACATTCATTGTTAATGAAGATTGAGGTTCAGGTTTATCATCAAACAGTTCAAAAATACGCTTTGATGATACTGTCGCAATCTGCAACTTTCGTAGCTCCATTGATAGCTGTCTAAAGGGGTCAAAAAAGCGTTCAATATAGTTTAAGAAAGCATATAACGTACCCACATCAATAACGGTAGTTAACGATCCGGTTGCAAACCATGCCACAATGCCCGCTGCAGTTAATGTAGACACTAGGCGGGTTAACGGAATCAACATTAAGCTATCAATACCGATAGATTTAGACCGAAATGCAAACCATCGTTGATTTTCCTGCTCAAACTTATTTCGAAAAGCATCTTGCTGTCTAAAGGCTTGAATTAATGCCATGCCTTGTAACGACTCATTTAATCGACCATTAATAGAGCTTATCTGCTCTCGAACCCCATTAAATACTGGCATTGAGATTTTTCGATATAAATGCATCGTAAACAACAAGGTTGGAATCAGCACTAAGCTCAATAACATCAAGCGCCAATCCAGCATTGCAATCGCAATAAAAATCGCGCTAATTCGTAATCCACCTTGAATAATCGTTGGAATGGTCGACACAAACATTTCACGCATTGATTCAGTATCATTAGTAATATATGACACCAAAGTACCCGCTGGTTGTTTATCAAAAACACGAATTGGGTAATTCAATATATGGCTAAACAAATTTCGACGTATATCATTGATAACCAATAATGCACTGTGACGAAATGTTACCGCTTGCCAATAAGAAAACAGTGCAGCAATTAAATAAGATCCCATTACCGCAACGATAAGCCAACCAAGGTGTTGCCATTCAAAGTGTTGCGGCACAATCACATCATCAACAATAATCTTCGCTAACCAAGGGATCGTCATCTCAGCAGCCACCGCGACAGCTAACAACATAAACGCCACCACGAATCGGGCTTTATGAGGCAATGAATAAGCCAGTAATCGCCAAAATAACGTTGTTTCCCCCGCCGTCGTTTTAAGCATGCGTCACCTCTGCTGACAATGTAGACTGTGTCTTCGTCGCTCCCGCTGAATTCAAATGTGTTTGACGTTGATAAACCGTTGCATACCACCCTTGTTGATGCATTAATTCAGCATGAGTGCCTCGTTCGGCTATCTGCCCTTGATCCAAAACCAAAATATGATCCGCATGAATCAAATTAGCTAAACGCTGCGTCACTAATACCATCGTTTTATGCCCGTAATGTAGCTTCATATTTTTACGAATGATCGCTTCCGTTTTCATATCTAAAGCGCTAAATGGGTCATCTAATAACAAGATATTGGCACCAGAAAGCAATGCGCGAGCAAGGGTTAATCGTTGTCGCTGCCCACCAGATAAGTTAGTCCCACCTTCACGAAGCATACTATCAAACCCCTGCGGCATTGCTTCAATTTCAGATTTAATCGCTACCATTTCAGCAACATGCATAATTTCTTCACGTGTTGCATTAGGTTGAGCAAAAGCAATATTTTCAGCAATTGAACCGGAGAATAACAACGGCTTTTGAGGTACCCAGGCTAAATGTTGACGTAAGCTATCAAACGTCAGTAAATCAGTACCATAGCCACCAATGTAAATTTCAGAGGGCTTTGTCAGTGGAAATTGGCGCATGATTAAATGCAACAATGTACTTTTGCCACTTCCCGTTGGGCCTGTAATACCAACCAATCCTGCCGCTGGTACCTTAACTTGAATATCTTGCAGCGCACATTGATTGGCATCTTGATAAGCAAATTCAACAATATTGATTTCTAAATTCGGTTCAGCATCTTCAGGTAATATTTCACTGCCTTGTTTTACATCCGGCTGCTCTGCAAATAATGCTTCTAAGCGTGACCATGATGTATTACCACGTTGAAACACATTAAATTGCCACCCAAACTGCATAAATGGCCCCATTAATTGCCCCAAATAAAGGGTAAATGTCGTAAATAAACCAATGGTTATATTGCCCTGTGAAATCAACCATGCGCCATAAGCCAATGACAAAACAAAAGAAAAGCCATAAATAACTTGAACCGTTGGTGCAAACGCCGCATCCACTTTAGCGACAGCAAGATTCGTCGTGAGCGTATTATCTAACGATTGTTCAAATCGCTGTTCTTGGCGCGCACGAATGCCATGTGAACGAACGGCTCGCACGCCAGCGACGGTTTCACGGGCTTCTTCATTTAAATCAGAAAAACTGGCTTGAGCGGCATCAAATGCTTGATGTAAACGCGAACCATATCGATGCGTACAATAAATTAATAACGGGAAAGGCAGCAGAGCAACCGCTGTTAGCTGACCACTAACAACAAAGATCATTCCAAAAATAACCGTAAAGCCCGCAATAAAAGAATCCACTAACGTCATAATCCCCATACCCGTAGATTCTTCTACTGCGCTTAGATCATTAGTTGCGTGTGCCATCAAATCACCAGTACTACGACGAGCATAAAATGACGGTGACAATAAAGATAATTGGTGAAACAAATCTTGTCGTAGCACGCGTGTTATGCCAATAGCAGCACCATATAATCGGCTTTGCCATATATAACGTAAGCCATACATTGCTAAAGCAGATCCAACAATTCCACTAATATCAATGAGTAAGGACGATAAATTCAATCTATCATGACTGATATCATCAACAATATGACCAATTAACCATGATGGAATCAAATTAAGTAAAGCAACCACTTGCAAGGCAACAATGGCAATCAAATATTGCTTAGCAAACATTCTAATGTAGTGGCGTAACTTCCAAATAATAGCCATAACTTACTTCGCCTTAACCTATCTTTTTATTGTTCGCAATCAGGTTGCAATGTATTTTTCTGTTGCAGATATACATCAAAATTCATCCCTTGTTGAAGCTCCATCTGTTGCTGTTTATTGTGTGACTCTTGTGCTAAAAATTGTAAAGTCATAATCTCATCAGCGGCTATATCTGCTTTTTTATATGTTGGCAGATGCTGCTGTGACAAAGAATGAACTAACGTGTTATATGACATATTTTCAGCTATCATTTGTGCCAACATCTGAGCAGATGGTGTTAATGATGGTTGATGTACTTTATGCAGTTCTTGTTGAAGAACGTCTTGATAAGCATGAGTGTCAAAAGCAATATCAAATTGTTTTGCAACCGTCAGTAACGCAGAAAACATATCCTCAGCAAGATCTTGTAATGATTGTTCACCAGTTAATGTCGGCAACATAACTCCAGGTTTACGCCCTTCAATTGCGACTAATTGCTGACGTTTATCAATAATCGAACGCTCTTGAGTTGTCATTTTAATACTGGGTGTTAAAGCACAGTAAGTCATGAAAATATCAAGGAACTGAGTTTGTGCTTCACTAATGCCAAAGGGAAGATAAGGGTTATTATCAACACTACGTAATTCAATATATTGCACACCATGATGACAAAGGGCATATAACGGTCGCAAATTATCACTGACTATTTTAGGTCTTACTGTACCGTATAATTCGTTTTCTAATTGCAAAACTGAGCTATTAATCTGTTGATTGTCACGCAAATGAATATAACGTTCACTTGGTTGGTTTAATATCTTATACAGATCATCTAAATACCCTTGTTTAGAATTAAAACTCACCGAATAAAGTGACTGTTCATTACTGCTATATCCCAAATTACTTAACCGCAATGAGGTTGCCCATGGCAAATAATATGTCTCCTCATCCAAGCGTTGAAGATCGTGAGCTTTATTGACCAAATAACTTTTATCAACCGCAGGTGATGCGCCAAATAAATAAGCAATAATCCAGCCATGGCGTAATACATTACGTATCAAATCAAAATACCGCTCAGAAATAAACTCATCTAACGGTAAATCACTTTGAGTGTATAAATGCAGCGCTGTCCAAAACGATTCTGGCAATGAAAAATTATAATGAATACCTGAAATCAACTGCATGCGTTTACCGTAACGGTTTGCTAACCCTTGACGGTAAAGTGCCTTTAACTGCCCAGCATTTGACGTTCCATAATCAGCAATCTTAATTTGATCATCATTAGGTAAAATAGGAGGCATACTCGCTCCCCATAATATTTCATCGTCAGGTAAATGCGAGGCTACAAAATGATGTAATGTGGCTAAAAAATGAAACGTATCATGACGATCACTCATTGCTGGCGTGACTAATTCTATCTGAGCTTCACCAAAGTCAGTGGTTATTGATGGATGTGTTAACGCCGCACCTAAAGCCATAGGATGCGCTAATGGAGAAATACGCTTTTGAGCTGTGCTACGAATTGTCTCTCTTTCAATACCACGACGAATACCCTTTAGTGAATACAACGCCTGATATTGGCTAAAAAAAGACGTGATCGCATTGGTGGTATTTTTATTATGTTTATCTTTCATTTTTATTTCGCAAAAAGTATTAACTCTTATAAGACGAACAAACATGAAAAAAGACGCAAAAAAAAGAGAAAAAGATTAAATTAAAATAATATTAAATAAAAACAATAACTAACAGCAACCTTCTGACGTTGGTGTTATTTTTCGTTCATAGACAATCTGCCCGTTTTGATTAAATTCAAAATCACAACATGCCACTAATTGCTCACGAAATTTAATGCGAGCTCGCTGAATTCGGCTTTTAGCACCAGACAATGATAATCCTAATTGATTAGCGACTTCTTGTTGCGGCATGCCTTTAAGTTCAGCTAAACGTAACGGCTCTGCGTATTTCTTTGGTAATGAATCAATTAATGGATATAAGCACAATGCTAATTGCTCATATTCATCTGATATCAAATCATCATCATTGGCAGCTAAATCTTCTGGTAACTCAATAAAATATTGATGCTCACGATAATGATCAATCATGCGATTTTGAGCAATACGGTAAATCCAGCTTTTAAATTTTGTGGAAGAAGTCAGTTGGTGTAGATTATTACTTGCTTTAATATAGACGTCTTGAACAATATCATCCGCTAAATCAGCATCACCGAGTTGCTTCGCCACATAGCGTCGAAGCTGATCTTGATGTAACAACCATTGTTCTAACATAACCCCTTGACCTCAATATTTATGATAAACAATTCCATATTACTAGAATAGTGGTTCGCATGAATGCGTTATCTTAACAGAAGTATTGTAAATAGCGACACAAAAAGACCTAATCAAATAAAGACAAAAACAAACAACAACTTAAATAAAAACACCCTCTAATATATTAATGATACCCCTTGCATAACTACATAATATTTTACTGAAAATCATAGCGTATTTAAGATAGACTCTTTATGGTTGTGCTTGTTTCTTATCGCGATAACTTACGACACAGAAGAAAATGTCATGCCAATCAAAAACCAAAATATGCTCGGGGCGGTGTTAATTCTCATTGCGACGTTTTCCTTAACACTGAAAGACAGTGCAGATAAATATCTTATTCAACACGATTACCACCCTATTCAAATGGTTTTTTTTCGATTTGCGATCCCTTTTTTATGCATGGCTATTTTTATGCCCAAACAAACCAAGGTCGCTATTTTCGCCACCAATGGTAAGTTGATATTACGCGCCTTATTATTCTTAGTGTGTGCAGTCACATCGGTCATTGCGTTAAAATATATTCCGTTAGAAATGTATATCATCATTGTGCAGATGGGCAGTATTGCTTATATGCTTGGTGGCACTTTGTTTTTTAAAGAAACCCTGACACCAATAAAAATTATCGCTACATTATTAGGCTTTGTGGGCGTAATTATTGTTATAAACCCAACCAATATCGATGGTCTGCAATGGGTTTATTTATTACCTTTACTGATTGCTGTTGCTAATTCAGGTTATAATCTTATTACCAAAACTATTGATTCAAGCATCTCATTATTATCGGTGTTAATTAATTCATTCTTTATTTTAGGCTCAATATCTACGCTGCTTTTAATTGCTCAACCTCAAATGTGGATAACGCCATCCTTAACGGCACTACCTTATTTTATAACCATTCCTATTGTTACCATCATATCGCAACTGTGTTTAATTAAAGCCATGAACATCGCAGAAGCATCACATATAGCGCCATTCTTTTACTTTCAAATTATATTTTCTTGTATTTTTGGATACTGGATGTTTGATGAATTACCCACTTTTTATACCATTACTGGTGGGCTTTTTATTGTTGCAGCAGGGTTACTTATTACCTATTCTAATTATTTTCCTACAAATAAAAACAAGCAATAATAAACATGGCTTTAAAAATAAAACAGGTTTGGTGATATTCAATCATGATCAAAATGGCTTTTTCTAATAAGCCACCTGATCATAATCATTAATACTATGCGTTTGAATTTACGCCATCATCCATCATATTACTTGTACCGTATTACTTTTCCATTAGCCCTTTACTATGAAAATACTCCGCGATAAATGGACGTGATTCTTTCGATAACGTTGCCGTTATTGCACTTGACCAATCTTGTTGTTTATTATGAGTCGAACGCTGCTGATAATATTCAATCGTCTGTTGGTCATATTCAGCCAACAGCGGTTTATTTAATGGTTGATATTCATTTTCATGCAAAATCATATCCATCGGTAAGCGTGGTTTTGATTGTGGATCTTGCGCAGGCACACCTAAGCACATACCAAATAATACCGCGCTATATGGCGGTAAATTCAATAAAGCATCAACCTCATGGGGATTATTACGCAATCCTCCAATGTAAACCCCACCTAACCCCATTGATTCTGCGGCTAATAAACAGTTTTGCGCCATAATGCCGCTATCAATCGCACCAATTAAAGCAAGCTCGGTGTACTCAGGTTTTATTCCAGCGCTAATAGAATAGTGACGTTGATAATCAATACAAAACACTAAAAACTCAGCCGCTTGTTTTACATAACCCTGATCACCTGCAAGATGTGCCAATGCTGTGCGTTTCTCAGGATCAATAATGCGAATAATCGATGTCGCTTGGATCATACTTGAACTAGAAGCCGCAATACCTGCCGCAATAATCGTCTTTAATTGTTCAGCAGAAATAGCATCATTCGTAAATTGACGAATAGAGCGATGACCAAGCATAGTTTGAATAGTGGTATTCATTGATAGAGATCCATCCGAGTAGATATAAACCAATAGCGAAGAGCAACAGTACTCTGCTAACCCATCACTACAATAATTGTTATTCGACAAAACTAATAACAACATACTAAATAAGCAAGCGAAAAAAACGAATACAATAATTTCGTTTAGACTACTAACTATTTTGTTATCTATTTATTTATATGTTAGCATCACCCACTTCTAAATCGCACAGTATGATTTCATCATCATACTCCCAAATAAAAGTAGTTAAACTTGAAGATTACGCCGCCTTAACCTCTCTCTAATGAGCGCCTGCTCATTATTCTAAATGCAGCTCTCTTGCTGTCACTCTGCTATGCCTGCCATAGCTAAAACTTCCTGATCCTAAATGTTTGCGGATTTCATCCGTGGCTTTTACACGTCTAAAATATAGAGATAACATGTTAGATTACATAAAAAACAACTGGTTATATAATATAAAGAAAGATCTCCTTGCCGGAATTGTGGTTGCCCTAGCCCTTATACCAGAAGCTATTGCGTTTTCCATTATTGCGGGCGTTGATCCTAAAATTGGTTTATACGCCTCTTTTTCGATGACCGTTATCATTGCTGTTGTCGGAGCAAGATCAGGCATGATCTCAGCGGCAACTGGGGCAATGGCATTATTAATGATCACCCTTGTAAAAGAACACGGGCTGCAATACTTAATGGCCGTTACTATCCTTACGGGTGTAATACAAATAATGGCCGGGTATTTAAAGCTTGGTAATTTAATGCGCTTTGTGTCTAAACCTGTTATTACTGGATTTGTTAACGCGTTAGCAATACTTATTTTTATGGCTCAACTTCCAGAATTAACACATACAACTTGGTCTGTTTATCTATTAACAGCCAGTGGATTAGCCATTATTTACCTATTTCCGCTTATTCCTCTCATTGGAAAACTTATTCCTTCACCGCTAGTCTGTATTATCACGTTAACTATTGGTGCAGTATTGCTGAAATTGGATGTACGCACAGTTGGTGATATGGGTCAATTACCCGATACGCTACCTATCTTTTTATTGCCCGATGTTCCCCTTACATTCCATACTTTACAGATAATATTTCCTTATTCTTTAGCGCTTGCTGCTGTTGGATTACTCGAATCGATGATGACAGCAACCATTATTGATGACTTAACCTCAACTACAAGTAACAAAAACCAAGAGTGTAAAGGGCAAGGCATCGCAAATATAGGTACGGGTTTACTGGGTGGAATGGCAGGCTGTGCCATGATCGGTCAATCGATGATCAATATTCAATCAGGAGGAAGAAGCCGCTTATCAACCTTGTTTGCAGGTATTGCCTTATTAATAATGATTTTATTTTTAAGTGATATTCTAAAGCTTATTCCAATGGCCGCTCTAGTCGCAGTGATGATAATGGTATCCATTAGTACATTTTCATGGGATTCCATTAAAAATATCAAACATCACCCGTTATCAAGCAACATTGTTATGTTAGCAACGGTTATCGTCGTTGTGACAACCCATAATCTAGCGATTGGCGTCTTCATTGGCGTATTACTGTCATCAGTCTTCTTTGCACATCAAGTTAGCCAATGCGTTGTCGTAAAATCAACGCTGGAAAATGAACAAATTTACAATGTTTATGGGCAAATATTCTTTGCTTCTGCGGATCACTTTTCATCTTTCTTTGATGTTAATAACGTTGCTAAGCATGTCAAAATTGATTTATCGTTAGCGCATTTTTGGGATCTCACGGCCATAACAGCATTAGATAAAACCATCCTTAAATTAAGATCACAAGGTGCAACCACTGAACTTATAGGCATGAATGAAGCAACCGCCAAAATAATTAATCAATTCGCGGTTCATGATGATCCAGAGTTAAATCAAAAACTGTTAACCAGCCACTAATAAAGCTATTTAAAAGATTAGCTTTTAGTCTTCGCTTATTCTAATAATATAACCGTAAACAGATTGCCAACCGTGATACCTTACTCGTTGAAAGGTATATAAGGTTGGCTTTCTTATTACAATATTAAAGACAGGAGTAACGTCATGAATATTAGCCATCTTGACCATTTAGTTCTCACCGTGAAAGACATTAATATTAGTGCTGATTTCTACCAGACAGTTTTAGGCATGGAACGGATAACTTTTGCCAATGGTCGATTTGGATTACGTTTTGGTAACCAAAAAATAAACCTCCATCAATATGGCGCTGAATTTGAACCCAAAGCGCAAACAGTGCACATGGGTAGTGCTGACTTATGTTTTATAACCAATACTGATTTGGCTCAAGCGCAGCAACATATAGAGCAATGTGATGTCACTATTATTGAAGGCCCCGTTGAACGCACAGGCGCGATGGGAAAAATTATGTCGATATATTTTCGTGATCCTGATGGTAATTTAATAGAGATCGCCAATTACCGAGCTTAAAGCTATATTTCATCAGAATCACTCTACTATTCAGCTGTATCTTTGCGTTTTATGCAAAACTGTTACGCTTATATATCGATTACATCATTTAAAAATAATTAATATACTCTTTCCAACAAATCATAAACAACAAAAATAAAGGTATTATTATGAATAAGCGTATTGATATTGCAAAAGTTCAACCAAAAGCATTAAGCGCAATGTTAACGATTGAAAATTACTTAGCTGAAACTGAATTATCAAATCAATTAAAAGAAATTATTAAAATTCGCTCATCAATGATCAATAAATGTGCTTATTGTATTCAGATGCACACTACAGCTGCATTAGAATTAGGCATCGATCAACAAAAACTATTCGCCATTTCTGCATGGTCAGAATCACCATTATTTGATAATACTGAAAGAGCACTATTAAAATTAACAGATGAGATGACATTAATTTCAAATAATGCTGTTACTGATGAAACCTATGCTGAATGCTTTAGTTTATTAGGCGAAGTAAAATTAGCAGAAGCAATGATGCAAATCATCATGATTAACTCATGGAATCGCTTTGCACTAGCAACTAAAATGAAACACTAATTATAATACTTACCCCCAATGTTTAGTTTAAATATTGGGGGTTTTTGTTTACAATTTTTAAGTGCTATATGGTAAATTATACTTAATAACAAAGGATATTATTATGTTAGATTTACTAGGGGTATTTGAGCAAGTTGTTGTTTCTGGAAGCTTTTCACAAGCAGCAAAAGCGTTAAATATGGCTCCATCATCAGTAACACGAAACATTGATAAACTTGAAAACAAGATCAAAACCACCCTGTTTAAACGCAGTACTCGTCAATTAATATTAACTGAAGATGGTCAATATTTTTATCAACAATCGATTAAAATACTTGAACAATCTCGAAATCTATTATCAGAAATGCAAGGGAATAATAATACACCAGAAGGTGCTTTACGTATTTCAGTATTTGAAACTTTTGGTAATATTTATCTGACGCATTTAATTCCTGATTTTTTAAAACGCTACCCTAAAATAAAAATAGAATTAGAGTTAAATAATAATCTGGTTGATTTAAACAGTGATAATATCGATATTGCAATTCGTATTGGTACGCCTATTGATAGTAATCTTAAAGCTCGACACCTTCTTACCAACACCACCTCTTTAGTTGCGACCCCTGAATATATTAAAAATAATCCTCAAATAAAAACCCCACAAGATCTAAAAGATCATAATTGTTTAATTATCAGCCATGAACGTCAACGCACTAATTGGTATTTTAATTCAAATAAGATACTAACTAAAATATCAGTAACCGGTAATTTAGCATCAAAAGGTGGTTCGCCATTATTAAATGCGGCATTACAACATCTGGGGGTATTATTATTATCTGATTGGATGGTTAAACCCTATATTGAAAGCAAACAATTAGAAGTCTTGCTGCCAAAGTGGACAGTAACACATAACGAAAACACCAGTGGTGAAATCTATGCCGTTTACAAAAGCGCCCAATATCTAAAACCGCAGATCAGAGCGTTTCTTGATTATTTAGCTGAACAATTACAATAACCAACCACTATTCATGACCAGTGGTTGCTGCAATCATTTGGTTGTTTGTCTGAAATAATAAATCGAACAGTAACGTAAATATAAAGGTATAAATTAAGAAGAACACTAAGATTGCCATTTCCATACTGATGGCTTTCACCAAGCTAACGTCATACCACCACATATACAATGGAATGGTAAATAAGAATAGCCCAAGCTCAAAAAATATGGAGTGGGTTAATCGAACAGCGAGGGTTCTTTTTTTAATATGCAGTTTAGTTTCAATCAATTCAAAACAAGAGTTAAAAACATAATTCCAAATCAAGGCTATCGTTGACACCATAAAGGCAACTGGCAGTGAATTGGACGATTCACCATGGTTGAGCATCGCTAATAAGAAAGTACTTAATATGATCGCAAGTATTTCAAAAGAAATAGCGTAAACAAGCTTACGGGTACGAGGTGCAAGAACAATCATTAAACATGCCTTATGCTTAAAAGTCCGGTCCGCCCCGAAATTATTCTAGCGCTGTAAGCTACGGTTTCTGCTTAGGCATTAAGTTTAATTCGATGATATAAAAAAGCAACCATATAATCCCAATACTTCGATCTAACTTTCCCGCATTGGTTAGCATAAATAGCTCAATCAACAAACTATCGCGCACGTTCCTTATATTAAGGAACGACGGATTTAACGCGAGGATTTTATCATTAGCACAAAATTAAATATTACGTTATACCGCGGTTATTTTTCTGCGTACTAATATTTGCTCAAATAATCCTAATTGCTTTTCTGATAGCTGACCATAATTGGTAACTGTTTGATTAAGATTACTTAAATAATCTCGTTCCCAATGAGTCAAACTGTCAGAATGTAATAGCAATACCGTGTTAATTTTATTCATTAACGCAAGATTATTCGTCATTCTCCCATTCCTTATCCCAGGCTTGCTGTGCTTTAATATTTTCAATACGTTCACGAACACTCATTGTTCGTTTATTCACGGCTAATGGCTTTTTTTTCTTTGGCTTAGTATTAGCTTCTTTAGCTGTAGGCTTTGTCATGGTTTACCTTATTGATTTTGAATATACAAATCTGGCTTATGCTGACAGATAACTAAGTCTTTGAAATTAAAAACAACATAATTGAAATGCGTTAAGTTTTAGCAAAGGACATTCACAATGAAATATAAATCCACATTGCGCCGTTGCATAAATTAGAACCATAATAATAAAGAATATTTACCTATATGTTCTATTTAACGTTCAGATTTTAAGAAATTTGCGTCATTATAACACATTTTTTATACAATTGCTGGGGTGATATTTTTACCAAAAAACCAAGATAATACTCAAAAAAACTATCACCTCTAATACATTACTCCTATTGATAGACATTACTATAAACATCATAAAAATAAGTTTTTTGTTTGCATAAATATCATTGCTTTTTTAGGTAGTAAGCGCATATTAAACCTAAGTGATATTACATCAATATCACTGTTTAATCTGTCGTTGGCCAAGCTGACCAACCTCAAAAAATAGAGGTTAGTGTTATGAGTAAGTCGCTAGATACTAAGAAAGGTAATAAAAAACCATCTTTAACGACAAAAGAGAAAAAAGCTAAAAAATTAGCTAAAATCACTAAAAAAATAGCAGCTAACAACTAACTTTAGGCTGTCATTAGCAAAGCTTCTAATACATCGCAGTGATTAGAAGCTTTGATAATTATATTTCGTAAACTGTTTTCAAATTTTCTGTTCTATCTGCCTTTCACGCTAAAACGTCATATCCTTCGCTGTAATATATTATTTAATTAAAATCTGTTAATTTCACTTCAACGTCAGAACCTGTTTATATAAGCTCTAATATAAAAGCATCACCTCAAAGAACGATACTTATATTCAATAACGGATGATTCTTTCTATTTAAGTATAAAATCACAATTTAATAATATACGGATAATCATCCATAACTTTAATTACATCACTCAATTTATTGATCATCGTAAAATAAAAAGTGTAACGCCGATTATTATCCATCATCTCGGAAGGGAGGCATTAGCTATCCGTGATCTATTCATCACGCGCTTGAGCATTAAAGACGCCAATGAACATGGTTATTGTGTGGTGATTACACTAATTTAGAAAAGTTACTAACACGGAAATGCCCCATTATCATTCAGAGTAAATACTCATTCATATCTCATTAACGTGATTTTGGATTGGTTTTATTTACTGTGTATATGAACAGTTATAATGAGAAATGGTGAATTTATCGTTTGAATTCTGTTTTTAATAAGAAATATTTCTTGTTAAAAATAGATGTATAATCCTAATGTATTGAAAATTATAAGATTATAAGATTATAACTTTCGTTTTGTATTTAATAAGACTGAATAAATACATTTCTTACTTTCTACATTTCAAATAAATACTTTGAAACAAAATAATGCAATCAAGCTCATGATATTTATGAGTTAAATTGATTATGATTGTCGGGATTAAGGGGCATTGTTTTGCGTGAAAGTAAGAATGCCGACTAATAAGCGGTTAGGGCGATATGAAGGAATCAACTATGCAAGAATCGTCAATTTGGTCAGTTGAGCAATTTAAAAGTGATTTTGGTACTTTAATTCTGCATTTCAACTCGCTGTTTCTAAGCGAAGTTAATAGTGTAATAAATAACCCAAGAGGCGATAGAAAGAATTCAATGAAAGCCTTGGCAGTTATGGATTTAGTTTCTATAAATAACAACGCTTTAAGAGCTATTGATGAAATTGAAAGAGAGCTGAGAATGAACGTGTTTCGATGTTTAACAGCATACGACATACCAGAGGAGCAAGCTAACTCATTTATTGCTCAAAGGTTTTATCCCAATTCACTAAAGGCATTAATGATAGACGATATAAATTCAACCATCCAACAGTTAGACGAGCTAAAATCCGGAGCCATCATACATTTACAGGTCCTTGAAAATAGTTCAGGTTTTAAGGGGATGTTTCGTGGTTTGGTTAAGGGCTACACAAATCCTATTGATGGGCTATCTCATGCATGTGGTCAAGGGTCTATGCAGACTGAATTAGCTACAAGCGTCTCGCACTTTAATGCGCTGGCGATGAGAACTGGATGTTCCATAGATGCGATTTCTCAACGACTTCAAGTGGTTGTTCTAGATAAATGGAATAAAGACTTAAGTCACATTCTGTAAGAATCGCCCTAACAAACTGTCTTAGGTGAATTATGTGGTCAAAAATTCAAATGTGGGCTTTGAAAAAAGCATTTGGGAAAGTCGGTCCATTACGGATTCCTATGTCAGGTCCAGAGTGTGAAAGAAATAATTTCTATTCAACTCGAATTAAGCTCGATAGGGTTTCAGCTCTTGTTCGTGAATTGGATCTGAATAAAGTCAAAGTACTAAAGTACAATCCAGAAACTGACCAATGTGATATAGAGCTAGACATTGATATTACCAATATCGATGTAAATACGGTTGAAATTACGCACTACCTGCATAATTACTATACAACTTATACAGGTGTTAACTTATTTATACTTCATTGCCTTACAAAAAAAGACTGCATAAAGGTTAAGTTAAAGCGAATATTGAATAGGGTTTCACAATCACTATTTAATAGAAAAGAACTACAGCTAAAACCAAGATATGACCTGTTAGACTATCTTATTGAAAATTATGGCATAAGCCGTAAGGAGTTTTGTTTAACATCACTGGTTTCTGATATGTATTCTTTGCGCTTTTTTGGGCATCCTGATAAAGAAAATTGTCAAAATAAGCTACGGATGTATGTAGATTCATTTGTAGAATCAGGTGAGGTTAGTAAGGTAAAAGGCGGGGGATATCAAGTAAATGGAAAGGCTATTGTAACACTTGAAAAGTATCAAACGGAAGAAAGGCGCCATAAAGATAGCGTGAAACTACAGTACAGTATGGTAATTTTAACGTTTTTATTGGCAATTCTGGCATCTATTCAAGCTGGATTAATTAAACTAAAGCCATTTTTAGATTTGACGCAATAAACATACAAATAAGGATATGTGTCGCGCAGCCGACACCTATCTGAAGTGTTGGACAAGCCCAAGCCACCTTATATAAGTCAATATTGGAAATATAATGAAGGGTGATGCCAAAAAGAAGTCGATCATTACCCTTAATTTTCCTAATACCTGCTAGCCGAAATAGAGCAAATAATCTAACCCATTTCTGTCCACAAACTAGTTACAACAAAAATAAAAACAATTAGCTCTACAACATGCTAATAGTAGATTCCCTATCTCGTTCGTAACCTCACTGTAGGGAATGACGCGGGAGAGGTTCAGTGGTTAAGTAACGCTTGGATCACATAGCACTTGAATCCACACATGGCGCTTAGATTAAATGACGCTTGTAATACGCTTACAGGTCTAAATATGTGAGTAGTTTGGTAGTTTGGTAGTTTGGTAGTTTGGTAGTTTGGTAGTTTGGTAGTTTGGTAGTTTGGTAGTTTGGTAGTTTGGTAGTTTGGTAGTTTGGTAGTTTGGTAGTTTGGTAGTTTGGTAGTTTGGAGATTATAACGAAGTATTTATTATTGATAGTAATAAAAAGAACAAAACAATAATATTGAACTACACTGTAAAGAGTGAATTAGAATGTAACTTTTTGATAGAAAAGGGATTTGCTAAACGCTAGATGGGTGGAAGCCCCCACCAGCCACATCCCGGCACACACGACGCCTGCTGCGGTTGCTCCCTTCCGGGCCTGGCCGAGTTCACAGGTTAGTGTTGCGGGAGGACCAATGGGGGCCTCCATAGATTCTTTGTCTCTTTCGAGAACGGGAAGGATTATCTATTAACCTCGCCAACAATGCAAGCCGTTATCTTACCCTTTTGTTTGACTGCTGATTATTTGCTCGAATTTAAACAAAATAGTAATAAAGTCAACCTATTGCCCATTAGTTAAGATTATTCATCCTCTTCTTCAGGATCATCTAATAGTGATTCACCTAACAAGCCTCCGCCTAATACTAATAGCCATGAGACTAAAATCGGATTCTCAACACTAAATTGTGGCAACACCACTAAGGTCGTAAATCCAATCGCGGGTAATATACAAGCAAGGCGTGGAATCCAATCTTGATGTTTCATTTTAATCAGGCTTTGTAGTGCTGCGATTAATCCTGTAACACACAAGCCGACTAATGCCGCAGCTCCCATTCCACCTATCCATAGTGGTAATACCGCGAGTAATGGCCACCATGTGTTACCGGCAATAGGACGCCAACAACGGGCGGCATACCAAATAACACCAATCGCGATAATTTGCACTAAGGTTGCACTGATACTGCCCTCTAGCTTGCCTTCTCCTTGCAATGCCATTAAACCAACATTCATTGAGAGTGCAATTGAGATCATCAATGCGCCAAGCTGCCAACAGCCTTTGGTGGAGATACAAATCATCAGAATAGGTAGCATCATAAATAAACTGATTGATAATGCTAACGGTTGTTCAGGCAGCATCGCACCGTAGGCACCTAAGCCACAGAGCAATAGCCAACCTGCAACACCGCTTTGTGGTAGTAGCCACAGAGCAGGAATAGCAAGTGCTAACACGGGCAACTCTCCCGCAGTTTGACCGAGGGCACTGACACCTAATACCGTTAAAATTAAGGTAACGGTAACCAATGAAGCAGCATACAACATGGCAACACCTCCTTGCGTTATCCTGTTGTCTAAAAAGATAGAACCGCTATTATTTACCAAGCATATTATTTAACGGCTACTTATTAAATATGGACGACTTTTGCAATCAAATCTATAGCCAAGTCTATCAAATTCCATTTGGGCTGGTTTCTACGTATGGCGATATTGCTAAATTTGCCGGTTTTCCTGGGTATGCTCGTCATGTCGGACGCTTAATGGCGACCTTACCTGAAGGCTCAAAAATACCTTGGCATCGTGTTATTAATAGCCAAGGCCGGATTTCATTAAAAGATGATGCACTATTAAGACAGATAGCGGCATTACGAGCAGAAAACATTGTCGTCTCTGACTCTGGGCGAATATCACTACGCTATTATCGATGGCAAGGGCACTCATAGGCATATTGGCAGCAGCGCTAAATCAGCATACCATTCCCCTAGTTTTTATTTTTCAGGATGTACCATGAGCAAACAATTAGATGAACTACTAACTTTATTGCAATTAGAGCAAATTGAACGTGAACTCTTTCGAGGCCAAAGTGAGAATTTAGGTTTACCACAGGTATACGGTGGTCAAGTTATAGGGCAATCTTTATCAGCAGCGAAGCAAACGGTAGATCCCGAGCGTCATTTACACTCTTTTCATAGCTATTTTCTTTTACCGGGTAATCCAGAAAAACCGATTATCTATGATGTAGAAACCCTACGTGATGGTCGCAGTTTTAGCACTCGTCGTGTAAAAGCCATTCAAAATGGCCGCCCTATTTTCTATTTAACGGCGTCTTATCAAGCGGATGAACAAGGGTTTGAACATCAAGCTACAATGCCAAATGTAGTGGGTCCTGATGGCTTAGCGTCTGAAAGTGATTTAGTTGAATCGGTCGCACAATATTTACCGCCAAAGATTGTTGAGATGTTTGGTAACAAGCGCCCGATTGAAGTACGCCCAGTAACGGTCATTAACCCTTTAAAACCAGCGATTGCAGAACCAAAGCAACATTTATGGATAAAAACCAATGGTGCAATGCCTAATGATTTAAGCATTCACCAATATATGCTGGCTTACGCGTCTGATTGGGGATTTTTGACCACATCATTACATCCACATGGCGTCACACTCTTTAGTCCTCATATGCAGGTCGCGACCATTGATCACTCAATGTGGTTCCACCGTCCATTTAAAGTTGATGAGTGGTTACTGTATGTAATTGATAGTCCATCAGCGAGTGGATCACGTGGCATTGTGCGTGGTGAAATTTATAATCAGCAAGGACAACTTGTTGCATCGGCGGTTCAGGAAGGATTGATTCGCCAGCGCTAACTAAAACATGACATAAAAATAACCCCAAATCACTACAACAATGACTCGGGGTTATTTTCAGTATGCAGGCGCAGTTAAACGGGTAATGCTGTGGTGTATTTTAGTGGTTCCATTGCAAAGGTGGACGTCACATTAGTCAGGTCAGATACAGACGCGACTAGTTTTTTATACATATTATCAAAAGCTTGCATATCAGCCACTTGTACTTTCATCATGTAGTCATATTCCCCAGCCATGCGATAAAATTCCATCACTTCAGGAAATTCCGTTACCGTTGAAACAAAATGATTAAACCAATCTTGTGAGTGGTTGCTGGTCTTAACTTGTACAAATGCAGTAAAGGCGATACCTAATTTTACAGGATCAAGCAGTGCCACCCGTTGGCGTAAAATACCGTCTTCTTCAAGACGCTTTAATCGTTTCCAACATGGAGTGGTTGTTAAATTCACAGCGTCCGCAAGTTCTGCCAACGGCATGGTTGCATCATTCTGCAATAAACGTAATAACGTTCTATCAACACTATCTAAAACTGCCATTAATGCCACCAAGTAGGATAAAAAAGGTAAATACTTCCTAAAAAATACCTCTTATTCAGCAAAGAGGCAAAAAAATTACTAATAATAACGATCGCTACCACTTTATTTATGTAATCTCACAATAGACAACTATGGGTTTTAAATCTACAGTGGTAGATGTCATTGAAACCCACTACCGGAACTAAGAACCATTTCCTATAAAAACAATATAAAATAGAACAAGTTTTTACTTTAATTTTCAAAAGTAGAACTATTTTCTATAAAACATCAAACAAACAACAAATAAAGCAAAGATTTTTTTATTACCATTGTTTACTATATACCCATGTTGCATCAAGGGAGTTGATTAAGTAAACACTCGATGGATTCGAATTAAGCAAAGAGGTAATACGTAATGAATATGACTGTAAATACCGTACCAGAACACAATGCTTGGATCAGTAACTCAATCAAAGCCATTGAAGCAGACTACCAACGTTCTGCCGATACTCATTTGATTAAACTTGATATGCCCAGTCTTGAAGGTATCGATATCTATCTAAAAGATGAAAGTACGCATCCGACGGGAAGCCTAAAACATCGTTTAGCACGTTCATTATTTTTGTATGCGCTCTGTAATGGTTGGATAAACCAAGATACGACGGTAATTGAATCGTCATCAGGCAGCACCGCAGTATCAGAAGCCTACTTTGCACGTTTACTCGGACTGCCGTTTATTGCGGTAGTACCACGGAAAACAGCACGCAAAAAAATTGAGCAAATTGAATTTTACGGTGGTAAAGCCCACTTTGTTGATTCATCAGCCGCTATTTATGAAGAATCTCGTCGCTTAGCCAAAGAATTAAATGGTCATTATATGGATCAATTTACTTATGCTGAACGAGCAACTGACTGGCGTGGTAATAACAATATTGCGAACAGTATTTTTAACCAAATGAAATTTGAGCGATTTCCAATTCCAAGCTGGATTGTAATGAGCCCAGGAACAGGTGGTACATCGGCCACAATTGGTCGCTATATTCGTTACCAAATGCACCCCACTCAATTATGTGTGGTTGATCCTGAAAATTCTGTCTTCTACGACTATTTTAAGGAACGAGATACTGCGATTACGTTAACAACAGGAAGCCGCATTGAAGGAATCGGACGACCACGCGTTGAACCCAGTTTTATTCCCAATGTTATTAACGAAATGCGCAAAATTCCTGATGCAGCCAGTGTGGCAACCGTCCATTGGTTAGAAAAGATCATTGGTCGTAAAGCAGGAGCTTCAACAGGTACTAACTTGTATGGCGTATTGCAAATAGCGACAGAAATGAAACAACGCGGTGAAACAGGTTCAATTGTGACCTTGTTATGTGACAGCGGTGAACGTTATTTAGAAACCTATTATAACGACGACTGGATCACCGCCAATATTGGCGATATTAATCCACACCTAGCTCAATTGCAGCACTTACAACAAACGGGTGAGTGGCCAGTATAACGAATAAAGAACAACCCCTTGGGTTGGTTAGCTACAGCGCCAACCCCCCTATTTTTATTTACAACCCGGTTATATTTTGTGTCTTTAAGCAAATACGGATAAAACTAATTGTGCTCTGCATTTTATCAATTAGGTTTATATGGATAACGTATCACGCTTATTTTATGCCGTACACTTTGTACGGCTTTTTTTTATCGGTGCTATTTGTCATCGCTACTTTTCTATCGCCTTCAGCTGAGTTAGCATATCCCCATGCTAATGAAATCATCATTAGACTATTATTGTACCGACTGTTTCTCGGTAATCACTCACAAAGGATAATTCATCATGGCAAAAGCCGTAGTTGTTTTCAGTGGCGGTCAAGATTCGACCACGTGTCTCATTCAAGCATTAGCGCACTACGATGAAGTGCACTGTATTACGTTTGATTATGGTCAACGCCACAAACTAGAGGTTGAAATTGCCGAGCACATTGCCAAAGATCTTGGTGTTGCCGCACATAAAGTCATGGATGTCAGCTTAATTGGTGAGCTTGCAATCAGTTCATTAACCCGCGATAGCATTCCTGTTTCTCATGAATTACAAGCCAATGGTTTACCTAATTCATTTGTACCAGGACGTAACATTTTATTTTTAACTTTAGCGGGTATTTATGCCTACCAAATTGGTGCAGAAGCGGTGATCACAGGTGTTTGTGAAACAGATTTCTCTGGCTATCCTGATTGCCGTGATGAATTTGTACGCTCACTTAACCACTCGTTAGTGCTCGGTATGGATCGTCAATTTACTATCGAAACCCCATTAATGTGGCTCAATAAAGCCGAAACATGGGCGCTTGCTGATCAATATGGCAAGCTAGATTATATTCGCGAACAAACATTAACTTGTTACAACGGTATTGTCGGTGATGGCTGTGGTGACTGCCCATCTTGCGATTTACGTCGTGCCGGCTTAGAAGATTACTTACAGCATCAAGCGACGGTTATGGCTGCATTGAAAGCCAAGCAAGCACAACATAAAGCGTAATCATTATCGCATTGATTTAAATAGCAAATAATATAAAAAAAGCCGACATCAATACTATTGATGTCGGCTTTTTATTTTGCGTTATTTGGGTACTGATTAATCGCGGTAAAGTGCAAAATCGGCAGCACAATCAACAAGCTGCTCACGAGTTAACATGAACACACCGTGACCACCATTCGCAAACTCTAGCCACAAGAATGGAATATGCGGATATTGCTCTTCCATGTGGATCATTGAGTTACCCACTTCACAAATCAAAATACCGTCGTCTTTAAGGTAATCCGGTGCATTTGCAAGAATACGACGTACCAATTTTAGACCATCACTGCCCGCGGCTAAACCTAGCTCTGGCTCATGACGGAATTCTTCTGGTAGGCTGTCCATATCTTCTTGGTCAACATACGGTGGATTGGTCACGATAAGATCGTATTTATCTTTTGGAATATCACGTAAAAGATCAGAACGAAGCGGAATCACTTGCTGCTCAAGGCCATGATCCGTTATATTCTGCTCAGCAACAGCGAGTGCATCAGTCGAAATATCAACAATATCGACTTCTGCTTCAGGGAACATGTGCGCACAAGCTATACCGATACAGCCACTGCCCGTACACAGATCCATGATACGTGTTGGTTCTTGTTGTAAAAAGGGTTCAAAACGGTTTTCAATGAGCTCACCAATCGGTGAACGTGGTACTAATACACGTTCATCAACGAAGAACTCCATACCGCAAAAGTAGGCAACATTCGTTAAGTATGATACGGGTGTACGATCATTGATTCGACGCATAACACGCTCAACAATACGATGACGCTCACTGCTTGTTAAACGAGAATTACGCACTTCCGGTGGAACATCCAACGGTAAGTAAACTGTCGGTAGTACCAGTTGCACGGCTTCATCCCACGCATTGTCTGTACCATGACCATAAAATAGGCCAGCAGCGTTAAAACGGCTAACCGTCCAACGTAGCATGTCCTGCAATGTGTGAAGTTCGCTGACAGCTTCGTCGACAAAAATCTTATCCAAAATAGCCTCCGATAAACGCTACAATACCACTATATAATTGTTGGAATTTCATTATGAGTAATAAAAATTCACCGCTTGAAGATGATTTTGATCTCTTCAAGGCAGAGGTAAAAGGCGTAAAAAAGTTCACGCATGATACCATAATCACGCCCCGTCAACAGAACTCAAAAGCAGATAAAGCAAAAGTGATGGGCAAAGAGACTCAAAATCATGAGTTTTATTTCTCAGATGAATTTGAGCCCCACCTTAGCGACACAGGTCCAACCCAATATGCGCGAACTGGCGTGTCTAAATATGAAGTAAAGAAATTACGTCGTGGTGTATATGTGCCTGACATTTATCTTGATATGCACGGTATGACACAACAAGAAGCAAAACGTGAATTAGCCGCAATGATTGCCGCTTGTATCAAAGAACACGTGTCATGTGCTTGTGTTATGCATGGCATTGGCAAACATATTCTCAAACAAAAAGCACCAATGTGGTTAGCACAACATCCTGATGTGATGGCTTTTCACCAAGCGCCTTTAGAATTTGGTGGCGCGGGCGCGTTGCTCGTCTTAATTGATATACCAGAGCGCTAATACCGTGGTTTTACCATATGGCCAACTTTGATTACTTTACCACGGTTAAATAACGTCACTTCTCCTGTCTCACAGACTTTAAGGCGTTCTTTAACTGCGGTTTCAACATAGAAATACTCACAATCATCATTACGGGCGCTATCAATACGCGCAAAAATGACCAATGGCGGAGCACCGACTTCATTGGAATGGTTAGCGAATGTTAAGCTACTGCCCGTTTGTGAAATATGCATGCCTTCAGTTTGCCCATCAGACCATTTCACCATACCGTTAGCTGTAATATGGGCTGGCTCACCCACACTGCATCCAGCCATAAACAAGACACCCGCCAGCGCCATAATCTCACACTTCGTCATGGTCATTTATTACCTATTATTTATGTGGTTGATGCTGCCACAACAATTTGCTCTTTCCTGATTGTGGATCATAATCAATCGCGGCAATCGCAGAGGTTAAAAACATAGGTGGTTGTAATCCGGGAACTAACTCTGCTGTTAAATAGCCCACTAGCGGTAAGTGTGAAATCAACAGTAACGATTGTGGTTGCTCGGTTTCAATGGTCGCTTTAATAAAATCAGCCACCGTTTCAGCATCACCATAAGGGGTAATATCTTCAACGCTACCGACTTGAGTCGCGGTAGGTAAGCTCTTTACCATTGCTTGCCATGTTTGTTGGGCTCGTAAGTAAGGGCTAACCCATACTTGATCTAATTCTCCCTTCAAATGTGATGCTAATAATGTTGCCATTTGCTGTGATTGCGCAATGCCACGCGTCGTTAATGGGCGTTCAGCATCACTTGCAGCAAAATTTTCGGCTTCACCGTGACGCATAATATAAATTTGCATAGATATTTCGATAACCTCAGTTAAACAATCGCAGATCCTACTCACATCATCGAGTCGGTCGATCATTATTACATGCTTTTATTATTGGCATAACCATAGAGTTTTAATTCTGTGGCTAAGCTTACTTTTTAATGGCTCAATTGGTTAACTCATCACTTATTTATTTAATTTATTAACAGAAATGCGACTTATAATTCATCTAATCGCATCTTCAATTT
Source organism: Photobacterium piscicola (assembly GCF_900166965.1). GTDB lineage: Bacteria > Pseudomonadota > Gammaproteobacteria > Enterobacterales > Vibrionaceae > Photobacterium > Photobacterium piscicola. The sequence continues at coordinate 421,671 of NZ_FUZI01000002.1, forward strand.
GCCAGCCTTAATATTGAACGTCATACTTAACCTAATTCCCTCAAAAATAGGCTCTTCCTGTGCATACTAGCCCTAACGATCATAAGCAGTATCGCTATCTCACTTTAGCGAATGAACTTCGAGTACTGCTCGTTCATGATGCTGAAGCGCCTCGCTCTGCTGCTGCATTGTCTGTCGAGATAGGCCACTTTGATGATCCCACGGATCGTCAAGGCATGGCACACTTTCTTGAGCATATGCTTTTTCTTGGCACCGAAAAATACCCACGCGTCGGTGAATTCCAAACCTTTATCAACCGTAATGGTGGTAGCAATAATGCATGGACAGGCACTGAAAACACTACGTTTTTCTTTGAAATCAGTCCCCATGCATTTGAAGAGGGATTAGATCGCTTTGGCCAATTTTTTACCGCCCCATTATTTAATGAAGACGCGGTTGATAAAGAACGTCAAGCTGTTGATTCTGAATACAAACTAAAAATAAAAGACGATGTGCGTCGTTTGTATCAAGTGCAAAAAGAAACCATTAATCAAGCCCACCCTTTCGCTAAATTTTCGGTTGGCGATCTCACTACGCTTGATGATCGTAATGGCCAGTCTGTACGTGATGATCTGCTGGCATTTTATCATCAACATTATTCAGCTGATGTGATGGGGCTGGTGCTATTAGGCCCACAATCATTAGATGAACTAGAACACTTCACTCAAACGTTCTTTAGTGAAATTCCTAATGCTACCACTAAAAAACCAGCAATAGACGTGCCATTTGTTACTGAAAACGAATGTCAGAAGTTCATTCAAATTGAACCTATTAAAGAATTACGTAAATTAACTTTATCTTTTGCGTTGCCATCTGTTGATGCGCATTATCAAATTAAGCCGTTGTCATACATTGCTCACCTACTGGGAAATGAAGGCACGGGCAGTTTAATGGCAATATTAAAACAACGTGGATTAATCAATACCCTTACCGCTGGCGGTGGTGTCAGTGGTAATAATTTCCGTGAATTTACCATTGGTTTAAATTTAACCCCTAAAGGCCAGCAACACACAGATGAAATCGTGCAGTGCGTGTTTGCCTTTATTACTTTAATCAAACAGCAAGGGTTAAATGCATGGCGTTACCAAGAGAAGAAATCCGTCTTGGAAATGGCATTCCGTTATCAAGAGAAAAGCCGCCCTCTGGATACTGTCAGTTATTTAGTGATGAATCTGCTGCATTACAACGCGGAAGATATTATCTACGGCGATTATATGATGGAAGGCTATGATCAAGATCTACTTGAACAACTATTAGCTTACCTTAGCGTGAGTAATATGCGCTTAACCTTAGTCGCCCAAGGTGGACACTACGATCGGGTTGCTGCTTGGTATGACACCCCTTATTCAGTGACACCATTCACACCACAACAAATTGAAAGCTGGACCAATGTCAGCCTTGATGACGCATTATTATTACCAGAGCCTAATATTTATTTGTGTGAACAATTTGAACCCTTGCCACTTGAAGCAGGATCTGAATTACCCCCACAATTAATTCAAGATTTACCCGGTTTTCGTTTATGGCATAAACAAGAACATGATTTTCGCGTACCGAAAGGCATTGTTTACGTCGCTATTGATAGCCCACATGCCGTGAGTTCAACGGAAAATATTGTTAAAACACGGTTGTGTGTCGAACTGTTATTAGAAGCAATCAATGAATCGGCTTACCCAGCTGAAATTGCAGGAATGTCTTACAATCTTTATGCTCATCAAGGCGGTGTAACCCTACAGCTTTCTGGCTTTAGTGAAAAACAACCTCAATTGATGCAACTGATTTTAGCGCGTTTTAAAAACCGCCATTTTACTCAGCAACGGTTTGATAATATCAAAGCCCAAATGTTACGTAATTGGCGCAATGCAGCAGAAGATAAACCAATATCTCAGTTGTTTAATCAACTTACAGGATTATTACAGCCGAATAATCCGCCTTATCCGCACCTTATCGAAGCACTGGAAACCATCACTATTGATGAACTACCACCATTTGTTGAGGCGATGTTTGCCGAAATACACATTGATGCTTTTGTCTATGGTAATTGGGTCAAAAAAGATGCGTTGGCACTGGCTGAAACCCTCAAAGATGCCTTTAGAGTCACTGACCAATTATACGGTGAATCACAACGTCCATTAGTGCATTTAGAAAACAGTGGCACCTTAACTTACGAGTTAGATTGTCATCATGAAGACTCAGCGATTTTGATGTATTACCAATCTCGTCAAACAACGCCACACAAAATTGCGATTTATACACTCGCTAATCATTTAATGTCGACCACGTTTTTCCATGAATTACGGACCAAACAACAGCTTGGTTATATGGTGGGAACGGGTAATTTGCCACTAAATCGTCACCCAGGATTGATCTTGTATATTCAATCTCCTGTGGCTGAGCCAAGTTATTTATCCGATGCTATCGATGATTTCACCAATGCTTTTGCACTTGTGTTATTAGAGTTAAGTGAAGCACAATGGCAAGCGAGTAAAAAAGGACTTATTGCACAAATTTCTGAGCCCGATACTAACCTACGTTCACGTGCACAACGGTTTTGGGTCAGCATTGGCAATAAAGATGAAAACTTCAATCAGCGCCAATTAGTGGTTGAAAAGCTAAAACAACTCAGCCGTGTTGATATGATTAAGTTTATTGTTGATACGGTTAAGCCTCGTACCGCAAACCGGTTAGTCATGTATTACACGGGGAAAACCCACCATGATGCAGAACCATTAACAATCGGCAAAGCCATTGAATCTATAGCTGATTTTCAAAAGAACGCTTACTAAATAAAAAATCCCATTTATGTACTTTCAACAAGAAAGAGTTCAACATAAATGGGATTTTTATTTTGCACTCTAATCTGATCTACTTTTATTATGATAAAAATCACTTTCATAAGATTTCAGTAGCCAATTAAGCCCTCTTCAAACCATAATGTTTATCTCGAATATATCGCTATTACTATCACGAATTAATATAGATAGAAATGCTTACGATAGTAACGAATAGATTAGAAGAGGACTCACGTGACTCAACAATGCCCACATTGCCAAATTGAAATACACGCGCCAAAACTGAACGCGTATGAAGATAATTTTGTTTGCCCGCACTGTGCTGCCACTTTATCTCACAGTCAGATTGATATCTTTCTCTATGCTTTCTGTTTTATTGCATTGAGCGCATTATTGCTGATATTAGTGGGCCATGTGAACACCTTCATCGCGTTAGTCTTTGCCGCTGTGGGTTATCGTCTTTGCCGCAGCAAATTATTTGAATCTCATTTTCGTTTAATTCGCTGTACGTACTAATATCGAACTCATAACAATAAAAAAGCCAGCATGATGAAGTATCCAACGTTAAGGATCACTACATTGAACAGGCTTTTTTTGTTACGGTTATTTTTAAACATCAATTACACGATCAACGCTAATAAAACCGCTTTTCTTGTTGCGCCATCTCGACTAAATAATCACAAGGTGCAAATCTTTCACCATGAGCATCGCTGTATTCACGCATCATATCAACCACCAAATCAATGCCTAGGTGATCCATGTAATGGAATGGGCCGCCAAGGAATGGTGGAAAACCAATACCAAATATAGCGCCAATATCACCATCACGAGCAGATTGAATCACCCCTTCATGTAAACAGCGAGCCGCTTCATTAAGCATCATTAACGTACAACGAATCGAAATATTGGCTTCAGTTAATTGCTGTTCTGGTGTGATCCCAAGTAAGGTATAAACCGATTTATCCACTTCTTTATTATTGGTGTTATACAAATAGAACCCTTTACCACTTTTACGACCTTTACGCCCATCTTGTTGTAATACATCAAACATTGCTGGTGTCGCAAAACGCTCACCGAGCTCTGTGACTAAAATAGGGCTGATCTTAGCACCAATATCAACCCCAACTTCATCAAGTAATGTTATTGGTCCAACCGGAAAACCAAAATTAAGTAACGCCGTATCAATATGTTCAATAGGCTCACCCGCTAATAATATTTGAGCCGCTTCATTCATATATGGCGCTAAAATACGGTTAACATAAAAACCTGCTTTATCAGCAACGATAATCGGGGTTTTACCTTGTTTTTTAGCTAATGCAACCACAGTTGCAATGGTTGTGGCGGAGGTTGTGGCGTGTGGAATAACTTCCACTAATGGCATTTTTTCAACCGGACTAAAATAGTGTAAACCAACAATATTTTGTGGGCGCTGCGCATTTGCTGCAATTTGATGAATCGGAATCGAGGACGTGTTAGTTGCAAAAATTGTGTGCTCGAATGTATTGGCTTCGATTTCTTGCACCATCTGTTGTTTAAGCGCAATATCTTCAAATACGGCTTCTATCACCACATCAGCATGAGCTATACCACGATAATCAGTGCTGCCAGTAATACGTAACATCTGCTGTTGCAGTTGTGGTTTTCGAATAATATGCCGCTGACGTTGTTTATTTAAAATGGCATAGTTATACGCGAGTGCATGCTGAATACCATCATTAGTAATATCTTTTATTCGTACCGCTAAACCCGCTTTCATAGCTGACACATGCGCGATCCCACCGCCCATTAAACCGCCACCCAGTATCGCTATACGCTCGATATTAATTGGCTCAGCATCGGCACCTGTCTCTTTTTTCATCGCCGTCGTAGCAAAGAAAATATCGCGTAATGCGCTTGATTCCGCAGTCATTACCAAGTCACCAAACACTTTCGCTTCTTGTTCAAGCCCGGCTTCAATGCCTTTTTCTAAACCATATTTTACAGTATCTAAAATCGCATCAATGGCGGGATAACATCCACGTGCCTTTTGCTGCGCTTTTTTAGCGGCTTGATCAAACACCACACTTCGGCCAAAAGCATTACCAGCCATCGCCCAATCTTGAAATGAATGGGTACGAATTGGCTTAGTGGTTAAAGCCACTTGTTCTGCTACCTGTAACAAAATAGTCTGTGGCACAACTTGATCAACCAACCCTTTTTTTAAGGCTTGCTTTGCTCGTACCTGTTTACCCGTGAGCATTAATTCTAAGCCATTTGCAACACCAATGAGGCGTGGTAAACGTTGGGTTCCACCAGAGCCTGGTAATAAGCCTAATTGCACTTCAGGTAAGCCTAAACGCGTAATATCATCGTCGGTACAAATTCGACTATGACACGCTAATGCCAGCTCTAATCCCCCGCCTAAACAGGGTCCATGAATAGCAGCCACGACATGCATTGGTAAATTTTCAAGGGCATTAAATAGCTGTTGACCTTTATTTGCTAGCGCTTCAGCCTCAGTGGCTGTTTCACACTTTGCCAACATACGAATATCAGCACCAGCAATGAAGTTATTCGTTTTACCTGAATACACCACCAAACCTTTAAGTTCGGGATGGTGAGTTAATTCAGCTAAGACATCATTAACCTGATCAACAAAAGCAGCTTGTAAGGTGTTCATTTTTTCATTGGCAACATCAATTTTAAGCCAGCCAATGCCATTATCGCCATAAGATAAACTAAATGCTGATTGGGTCATTATTCTGCCTCCAAAATCATTGCTGCACCAAGGCCACCAGCAGCACAAGCGGTGTTTAATGCAAAACCACCACCTCGACGTTGCAATTCATGTAATGTTTGAATGATCATTCTTGCGCCTGTCGCAGCAAAAGGATGACCGTAAGCAATCGAGCCACCAAGAACATTAAATTTATCCATGTCTATATCACCAAGCGCGTTATCTCGACCCAGTTTTTGTTGAGCAAACCGTTTAGAACTGAACATTTTTACATTGGCTAAAGTTTGAGCTGCAAATGCTTCATGCATATCAATTAAGGTTAAATCACCAAGAGTCAATCCTGCACGTTCAAGGGCTAATGGGCTGGCATAGGCCGGCCCCATTAGCATATCTTCTGCAACATCAATCGCAGTAAATGCATAAGAGCGAATATACCCAAGCGGAGTCAAGCCTAATTCTTTTGCTCGCCCTTCTCGCATCAATAATATTGCCGCTGCGCCATCGGTTAATGGGGTTGAATTAGCAGCTGTAACACTGCCATGTAAACGATCAAATGCTGGGGTTAGTTGCGCGTATGCTGCCAATGTTGAATCTTGACGAATGTTATTATCACGATCAATCCATTGCAGGTAAGGCGCTGAGAATGCAGTTATTACTTCATCATTCAATAATCCATCTTGCCATGCTTTAGCCGCTAACATATGAGAACGATGCGCAAAAGCATCTTGTTCTTCTCGACTAATCGCATGACTTTTTGCCATTTGTTCTGCCGTTTGTCCCATGCTCAATCCCGTTGAGTATTCAGCAATGGCAGGTGGTACTGGCATCAGATCTTTGACGCCTAATGCACTGAGTAATTTTAAGCGTGCCGGCATGGTTTTGGCTTTACTTAATGCTAATAACGTCGCAGCCATTTTTTTACTGACCCCAATAGGTAGCATTGAGGTTGAGTCAGCACCGCCCGCGATACCAATATCAATCGAGCCGGCCATAATACTTTCCGTTACATTAACGGCAGCTTGAAAGCTGGTCGCACAGGCTCGCGTGACACTATAGGCGTCAGTGTGAATATTCATTCCCGTACCCAGTACGATTTCACGCGCAATATTTGGTAATTCAGGGGTTTGCACAACTTGGCCAAACACAACTTGATCAATTAACTGTGGATCAAAGTCAGCCACTTGTAGCATTTCATTAACGGCTAACTTACCCAAATCAAGGGCGGATAAACGATCAAATGCGGTTGATTGACGTGCGAATGGTGTCCGTAACCCGCTAACAATAGCAATACGTTCACCGTTACGTGTGGTGATATGTTGAAGACCCGTCATCGCAACTCCTTGTCACAATTATAATTAACCTCAATTGCGAGGTCAGACCACATAATTGTAACCACAAAGTAATCAAAAAAAAACATTTGTTTAAAAATGCTTCTTAAATGACGTTTTTGACGTAAAACACTTCGACTTTAAGATGGGTTGTAGTATAAAAAAGAACAATTACTCTGTGACTAAATACTCATAAAATATAGGTATTATTTTAAAGGGATAATGTCGCGGGGGCTAAATTTAAGCAAAAAAAAACCACACCCTTAGGTATGGTTTGAATTCACGCAGAAAGCAATCAATCAGCGTAATAAAATAATCAATTAACATAAAGCCAATTGCAAATCAGGAAAACCCCTGATAGGAGAAAGTAAAGTCAGCCTTCAAAAGGAAGTTGTCATCTTGCTCAACAGACGGTATTAACTATTATTAAGTTATTCAACTTAACCATAACCTCAACCATCAGATGACCCGACAACTATAACCTACCACTCAGAACAGAATTTGAACCAGATCAATTTTATTGCTATTTATACGATCTTATACACAAAAAGATAGTGCATCATTCAAAAAAGTTATCAGATGGCATCATTAATTGGTGCAATAACGCTAAACAGGCTCATCAATGATAAAAAAATTTTTTAGTAACAAAAAAGCTTCTGCTACGGTCTGTTTAAATATGGATAAACAAAAACGTTACGAAGCCCTTGTTAGAGCATGGCACCAAGATTTATATCGCTATGCTTATTGGTTATCTCATGATCCCCATATTGCTGAAGATTTAGTGCAAGAAACATGTCTACGCGCATGGAAATCATTAGATAATTTACAAGATGATAATGCTGCTAAAGCATGGTTGATCACTATTTTACGCCGTGAAAATGCGCGTAGATTTGAACGTAAACAATTTGACTTAGTCGATATTGATGATCACCATATTGCAGACACTAAACCCAGTGTCGAAATGGATGCTGACCAATATTTATTACATAGACTAATCATGAAGCTAGCCCCCGAATATCGAGAACCGTTAATTTTACAAGTGATGGCTGGATTTAATGGCGATGAAATCGCGGGGATCTTAAACCTGAATCGCAATACTGTTATGACGCGACTTTTTCGTGCTCGTAACCAACTAAAAGAACAACTTGAAAAGAAAACGACTCAAAAGGGGAATCATCATGGATGATCTAGAATTTCGTCGCCGTTTACTGGCAGATCCTAATGATAATGACCCAGAACTGATTAAAACTAAAAATCAGTCCATCACTAATCGCCATTTTTCCAATGAATTACAGCAATTAGATCAACAACTAAAACAAGCATTGCAGGTTGATATTCCTGATAATCTGGCTGATAGGATCTTATTCCATCAATCAAGTCAGGTACATCCCCCAAAACAGTCTCACTATAAACGCTATCTATCTTACGGGTTAGCCGCGTCTGTAATGTTTTTTGTCGGAGTTATGGTAGGGCAACAATATGGGTTTTCACCACAGCATCCTACGCAGCAGGTCTTTACTCCAATATCAATGTCGAGTATCGCTTTACAACACGTTAATGCTGAAGCGAAATTTGTTGAGCATACAGATGAAGCAGTAACGTTGCAGCAGGTTAATGCCAAACTTAAACCTTTTGGTACCAGTATGAATCAGCTACCCGGCCATATTTATTATCTCAATTATTGTGGTTTTGAAGGTAACCGTGCCTTGCACATGGTTGTAGGTACCGATAAAGGGAAAATGACGGTATTTATCGTGCCACAAACCAGTACGCAGATGGCGACAGACAGTGACCATACCAATAAAAGTTTATTATTACCCCTACAAGATGCCAGCTTAATTGTTGTTGGAGACAAAGATCAAAAACTAATGCCAATTGCAGAAAAACTTAAATCTGAGCTTTACTGGCAAATCTAGCCAATAAATCGTTACACAACGACCTAAAAATCGATATGTTTAGTAAAATATCGATTTTTAGTTGTCACTTAATCTGCTTATTTTTAATGATATATATTCAAATGATCCAAAAATAACCCAAATGAACATGATAAAATATGTTTCCCAGCCTAAACGACTGGTCAGCTTTGATACGGCTCTCCCCCCCCCTACAATCATCGCCAATCAGTCATATATAGACTGGACTAATAAATATAAAAATCATGATCAGGAATCATAAAAGCATGAACAAGAAGCAGATATTTACACGCTCAGTTATTACTGTAGCCATCGCCTTAGCATCGTCACAAACAATGGCTGCGGGCTTCCAATTGAATGCCCAATCAGCAACAGGTTTAGGTCGTGCATTCTCTGGTGACGGTGTTATTGCTGATAACGCATCGACTATGGCCAAAAACGCCGCTTCAATGGCTCTTTTTGACGCACCAGCATTATCATTAGGTGTTATTGCCATTGATACAGATGTGAATGTTACCAATGCCCAATATAATAATAAATCTATAAATGACACATCAATTGGTGGCACTAGCTACGCACCGAACATCTACTACATTCAACCTATTAATGATAAATTTTCAGTAGGTGCTTCGTTATATTCAAACTTCGGCACTAAAACTGAATTTGATGATAATTATGCAGCCAATGCATTCGGTGGTTTAACTGACGTTAAAAGCGTTAATTTAGGTTTAAGCGCTGCTTACCGTATAAACCAACATTTTAGCGTTGGTGGTGGTTTAGATATTATTCATGGTAGCGGTAAATTAAAACGTTATATTCCAGCAGGCACAATTTCAACGCCTATCGGAAATATAAATACCCCTAAAGTAAATCTACTTGATATTGATGCAGACGGCCTAGCACTTGGCTTCAATCTTGGCACAATCTACGAATTCAATGACAATAACCGTTTTGGTTTATCATACCGTTACAGCCCAACACTAGAAGCTAAAGGCGACATGCATTATGCGGGCGCTAATATTGACGGCCAAAAATTAAAAATACCACTGCCAGATATGCTTGAATTCTCTGGTTTTAATAAACTAAACGATAAATTTGCGGTTCACTATAGTATTCAATGGATCCGTTGGAGCGAGTTCGACGTCTTAGAGACATCAGGTAACGTAGAGCTGAATAATTACCAATGGCAAGATGGCTGGCACTACTCTGTAGGTGGCACTTACTACCTAAACAATGATTGGACACTACGTGCAGGTTACATGCATGACACCAGTGCTCAACAAAAGAGTAATACCTCTATTTCAGTTCCTGATTCTGCACGTGACTGGTTATCAAGTGGCTTCAGTTACCACGTTGATAGCAAATCAACTATCGATTTCGGCCTAACTTACCTGATTGGTAAAGATGTTAATGCACAAGAAACAAATCCTATTGGTATGTCAGTAAATGCGACTACCCGTGCTGATGCATGGCTATACGGTCTACAATACAGCCGTTCATTCTAATTTGAGCGTACAGTAATAATCAATTATAAAAAAGAAGCCGTAGTGGCTTCTTTTTTTATACGCGAAATAATAGCCAATCTTTATTTTACTCATGATAACCGACCAAAAAACAAAGAATAACGCACAAATAACCATCAACATAAACCGCTGAATTAGCATGAGTTCTCGTACATGTGTACGCTCAAATATTAATAGCTTGGTCTTATCGCACAAAGCCTACCCGATAAAAAACCACAAAAATACAAAAACACAGCATAATACATTTAATAAGGCTATTTTATAAGATAGCTTTTAACGCGTTTTATTGCTGCGAGTATTATTTGCGTAATTATTTCCGTGAACAATATATTTATCTAACATGACTAAAAATAAAATTACTTTAGCCTTAGCGATTACTGCTGCTATTGGTATCAGCAATCAAGCCGCTGCCGCAGGTTTTCAATTAGCAGAATATTCTGCAACAGGTCTAGGACGTGCTTTTGCTGGTGAAGCAGCAATGGCTGATAATGCCAGCGCCCAATTCCGTAACCCTGCAATGTTAACGTATTTAAAAGGCATCCAAGTTTCAGCGGGTGCTATTTATGTTGATCCAAACATTGATATTGATGGTCGCCATACTCTATTTGGTCAAACAAGCACATCTGACTTTGCTAATAACGCTATTATTCCTAATTTTTATTTTTCTCGCCCATTAACGGATAAAGCAACAATTGGTATTGCGTTTGGTACTCACTTTGGTATGCGCACCGATCTTGGCACCGATTTCAAAGCCTCTATGTTTGGTAACCAAGCTGAAGTTCACACAGTAGAGATCAACCCTAACCTTGGTTACAAAATTAATGACCAATTAAGCGTAGGTGCAGGTGTGCGTTATGTGATGGCAAGCGGCCATTTTGGTGCGGCAAGCCCTATCGCACTACCGGGTATGATCCAAAAAGGTCAGCACCTGAAATATATGGAAGGTGAAGATAATGCATGGGGCTGGCAAGCAGGCACCGCATGGCAGATTAATGCGAATAACCGCATTGGTGTTAGCTACCAATCAGCGGTTAAATTAAACCTTGAAGGCCATGCAAATGGTGTTGCTTTTGATGGTTTTAAAAATGGTCGCTATGCGGGCACATTACCGCTTGAGCTTCCCGCTTCTGCTGAAATCGCAAGCTTCCATCAGTTAAATGACCAATGGGCTATCCATGCGAGTGTTAACTGGACCGATTGGAGCAGCTTTGAAAAACTAGAAGCTGATATTCCACAACTTGGTGGTAACCACCATATTAAAAATGAATATTGGAAAGATAACTACCGTTTCGCGATTGGTACCACTTACCAAGCAACGAATAAGTTAGTACTGCGTTCTGGTGTTGCTTATGATACATCCGCGGTTGATGAAGCAAACCGTACTCAAACTATTCCTGAAACTGACCGTACATGGTTAAGTGTGGGTGCAGGTTATGCTTGGTCTGAAAACCTAACCTTTGATGCTGGCTTTACTTACATCTTTGCCAAAGAAGCAAAAATGATTGAGCAAGAGCAAGAGATGCCAATATTAGGTAAATTTGAAGGCCAAACATCAGGTCACATTTGGTTAGCGGGTGTACAAGCAAGCTACCGTTTCTAATTTGATACGTAACTAGCGACCAACAAAAAGACCGCCAAAATGGCGGTCTTTTTTATAGCATGAACTAATCAATAAAATTAATCACTATCAATTTCATCTAGATAGCTATCATCAAATGTTTCAGCTGCTGGCTGATCACTGACTTTACCATCACTGGCGGTAAAATTCTTATATTGAATATACGCATCACGGGTAAAGATATACGGATCAGGTGAGCTCTTTAGCATCGCTTCTTGATTGACTAATGCTGCACGATCTTCCATACCTTCAAAGATCCACTTACCTAAGCCTTCCCAGAAGTTTAATAGACTCAATGGCAAATAGAGATCATCGACAGAATCAGTAAAGCCTCTAAAGGTAATCGGGCCATAAACAGGTAACATCAAGTAAGGACCGTTACCAACACCGTAATAACCAAGGGTATCGCTAAACTCACGATCTTGAACCTTATTAATATCCGCAGCTGATGCAATATCAATCAGACCCGCCAAACCAAAAACAGTATTAATCCAAAAGCGGTTAAAATGGGTTAGCGCCTCTTTACCATGCAAGGTAAGTAAGCTATTTACCATCCCTGCTGGTTCATCAAGGTTTGATAAAAAGTTAGCAATACCAGTACGGGCAAATGACGGCGTGTAATTCACATAGGCGAGTGAAACAGGACGAGCAACATATGGATCTAAATAATTAAAGTTTAAATCCCACATCGCGCGGTTAAAGCCTTCAAATGGATCATATACTGCATCCGCCGCAGTATTATCGCCATCAATATGATCAACAACATTTGTTGATACCGTTTGCTCAGTCGCCTTATCGGGTGATTGAGCACAGCCCACCATGCCGATACTTAAAATAATTATCAGTAATAGCTTTTTATTCAAAACATACACCTAATAAAAAACAGGCTGAACACAATATTCAGCCTGCTTCATTCATTTTAGCAATTAATTACTTAATATTGCTTATTAATGACAAACGCAGTTTCTCCACCCAAGGGGGTCTGGCTACTTTGACCATACCAATCGCCTTGTTTAGTCATCACGTTACCATCGCTATCAACACGTGCTTTAATGATCATTTCTGACAATGATGATAGCTGGCGTTGTGGAATCATGCTGTCTTTATCCGTTAACGTTATCGTTAATGGGAATGTTGTCGACAACGGTAATTTCACAGCCGCAATCGGCATTGGTGAACCGTCAGCATCATGTACCGAAATAATAATATTACCTTGTTTTGGTAATACTACGTTTTTTCCTAACGCTATAGTAGCAGTAACTTGCTTACCTGTATCGATATTTTGCGTTTCAGTTGGTGTTGTTTGTTCATCAATTGCCGTTGGATCTGGTGCAACTGTTGAACCATCAGCACCGTTAATACGCATTTTTGCACGCGCAATACTACGGGTTAGCATCGGTGTACGAGAATCCTTTGGCCCAATCAGGGTTTTCATCATCGTCCAATAATCAACAGCTTGCTGGTAATGCTTCTGCTCAAACGCATCAAATGCGAGTAATGACAGCGCTTGAACGTTAGTGTGATCAGTCTTAATTACTTGACGTAAAATTTGACGCGCAAGCTCACTTTGACCAGGTTTGCCACTTAACATTAATGTTTGTGCATAACCTAAGCGAATAGCGGTATCAACAGGGTTAAGATCATACGCGCGTTTCATTGCCATTTCAGCCGTTGCTGCATCACGATTAGCTATCGCAATTCGACCTAACAGTAACCATCCCATAGGATCATCACCGTCTTTGTGCAATTTAGTTCGTAACGCTAAAGTAAGATCCGACATATCTTGATCAGACAGTGGCTCATTAGCGGCGTTATCACCCATTAAACGTTGTGTTAGCTCTGGTAAGCGATTCACGGCTTGATGCCATGCTTCTACTTTAGCACTGCTACCTACAGCACCATAAACACCATAGCAAATACCCACAATTAAAATAAGGCCAGGTACAACCATTGCAGGGCTAACATATGTTGCTTGTTGCTTTTCAGTAACAGGCAAATCATCCAATAATGTTTGTTGTAAGTCCGTCACCATATCTTGCTGGCTATCGACTAAACCTTCTTGTGATTCTTCTTCAAGTTCATGAATACGATCTTTAAAGAAGGCTTTATTAAGCTCATCTCGGCTTGCTACATCGTCATACTCTTTGCCGATATACATCGGAATTACAAAGATGGCGATCGCAATTAAAACCAAAACAGCGGTTAAAATCCAAAACAGCGTCATTTATTTACCTTTGTCTGATTATTGGTAGCTTCAGTATCTTGCTGCGCCATTTCAGCCAACAACCCCTGCAAACGTTCCGACTCAACATCATCAAGTGGCTCATCTTTGCTTAGCTCAGTTTTTTTACGTGAGCGATAAACTAAGATGCTAAAACCAATCACAATAAAACCAATAGGACCGGCCCATAGGATCATTGTTGATGCTGTCACTGCGGGATCGTAGGTTACGAAATTACCGTAACGTGCAATCATGTAATCAATGACTTGTTGATTGGTTTTGCCTTCTTTTAACAGCTCAAACGTCTTCATGCGCATATCTTCTGCTAAGGTCGCATTAGAATCGGCAATACTGTTATTTTGACATTTAGGACAACGTAAAGTCTCTGTTAGCTCTTGAAACTGCTTTTCTTGTGCCGGATTTTTAAAGTCGTACACATCAATGGCTGCCAATGCTGGCGCAACCATTGAAAAAGTCAGTCCAAGTGCGAACATCAAAGCAAAAAAGCGTTTCATGATGCTTTTGCCTCCGCTTGAGTGTTGTTATTTTTTGCCTCGGCTTGTAGTTTCTTATAAAGAGGCTCAAGGGTCTTGTTCCAGTTTTCTGGATTAACATCACCCACATGGCGGTAACGAATAATACCGTTCGCATCAATTAAGAAGGTTTCAGGCGCACCATAAACACCAAGGTCCATGCCTAACATGCCATTACCATCAAACAAAGAAATCATGTAAGGATTACCCAGCTCTTTAAGCCAGTTAATCGCTTTAGGTCGCTGATCTTTGTAGTTTAAGCCAATGATCTTCACCCCTTGCTTCGCCAACACGTTCAAGTATTGGTGCTCAGCGTAACAAGTCGGACACCACGTCGCCCACACGTTCAATAGCAGCGGTTGACCTTTAAAAATCGTTTGCTGATATTCTTTACCCGGCTCAAATAAATCTTCAAGCTTAAAGGCAGGAACAGGCTTACCCACTAATACTGATTCAAGTTTTGTTGGATCATCACCAGCAGCGTTACGGCTTAGTTGGACCATAAACATCACAACTAACGCCAAAAACAATACTAAAGGAATAAATAATAGCTTCTTATTCATTAGTTAGCTTCGCCTCCGATTTTTGATCATTTGCAGCAATATTAGCAGGCTTACGGAAACGGTAACGCTTATCGCTGATAGCAAACGCACCACCAAGTGCCATTAAGAACGCACCCATCCACATCCAGTTAACAAATGGTTTGTAGTAAATACGTACTGCCCATGCACCGTCATTACCTAAACGCTCACCCATTGCAACGTATAAGTCACGGGTAAAGCCACTATCAATTGCCGCTTCTGTCATCATTGAACCCGCAACGGTGTAGTAACGTTTTTCAGCGTGTAGTGTTGTGATATCAATACCACGGCGGCTGATTTCAAAGTCAGCTACATAACCGTCATAGTTAGAACCATCTGCATCGCGTAAACCTGCAAAGTGGAAGTCATAACCTTTAACGTTAACTGATTGTCCTGGTGACAAACGTAAATCACGCTCAATACCGTAGTTCGATACTAACGTCATACCAATGATAGCAATCGCTAAACCTAAATGGCCTAACATCATCGCCCAGTGGCTACGTCCTAACTTACTCAAACCTTCAAGGAAAGAGTGACGGTGGGTTGCGCGACGGTAGATTTCAACCAAGTGAAGAACAATAATCCACACTGCCATCATCACACCAACAACCGCTAACGGCTCAACCACACTTGCAGTTAAGTAAATAACCAAGAATGAGAATGGAACGGTGAATAAACCACACCACAACATTGGTTTTGCGATTGAAGCAAAGTTATCACGTTTCCAACGAACCAGAGGACCGATACCCATTAAGAATGAGAATGGCACCATTAACCATGTAAATAGGGTATTAAAGAACGGTTCACCAATAGAAACAGAGCCTAAGCCTAATTGTTTATGAACTAATGGTAGTAACGTACCAATTAATACCACTAATAACGCAGCAACTAATAATAAGTTGTTGGCTAATAAGAAGTTTTCACGCGAGAACAATGCATAGTTACCACGAGAACGAATTTGACCACCACGCAGTGCATAAAGCAGTAATGAACCACCAATAACCACCACTAAGAAGCCAAGAATAAACATACCGCGTGACGGATCTGACGCAAATGCGTGTACAGAAACCAACACACCAGAACGGACTAAGAACGTACCTAATAGGCTTAGTGAGAAAGCAGAAATCGCCAGTAATACTGTCCACGCTTTAAATGTACCGCGCTTTTCAGTGACTGATAATGAGTGCATTAATGCTGTACCCGCAAGCCATGGCATTAATGATGCGTTTTCAACTGGATCCCAGAACCACCAGCCGCCCCAGCCAAGTTCGTAGTAAGCCCACCACGAGCCTAGTGCGATACCTAAAGTTAGGAATGACCATGCCGCGATTGTCCACGGACGTGACCACCGTGCCCAAGCCGTATCTAAACGACCGGTCATTAGTGAGGCAATAGCAAATGAGAATGCAACAGAGAAACCAACGTAACCCATGTACAACATTGGTGGGTGAACAATTAAACCGGGATCTTGAAGCAATGGGTTTAAGTCACGACCTTGTACTGGGAAGTCTGGCAATGTACGCAAAAATGGATTCGATGTTACGATGATAAACAGTAAGAAACCCACTGCAACCATACCCATAACGGAAAGTACACGCGCCACTGCTTCTAGAGGCATACCACGGCTAAATCGAGCAACAGCTGCTGCCCAACCCGCTTGGATAAGTACCCATAGCATCAATGAACCTTCATGCCCGCCCCATACTGCGGTTAAACGGTAATACCATGGCAGTAAACTGGTTGAGTTACTGGCAACATACGCTACCGTAAAATCATTGCTATAGAACGACCAGCTCAAAATACCAAACGACAATGCAAGCATGCCGAATACTCCGTAGGACAGTGGACGTGCCATACGCATCATTGCTTGGTTACCAACCGTGGCACCATACAATGGGTAAATGCTGGCCAGCACCGATAGCGCTAATGCGGCTATAAGTGCGAATTGGCCTAATTCAGGGATCATTGATCACTTACCTTGTAGTTGTTCTTCAGTGTACTGAAGTCGTTTATGGTTTATCTTCATTGCATCTGCCACTTCTGGTGGCATATATTTCTCATCGTGCTTTGCAAGCACTTCACTTGCTTTAACTGTGGTCGGGTTAATCAATACCCCCTGCGCCACAATACCTTGGCCTTCACGGAACAGATCCGGCAAAATACCATCATAAATAACGGTAACAGAAGGACCAATATCAGCCACTTTGAATGTAATTCGTAATGATTGAGGATCACGCTTAACCGACCCTTTCACTACCATGCCACCAATACGTAACCGCTGCCCAACTTCAGGCTTAGCACCACCATCGGTCTTACCGTTAATTAATTCTGATGGCGTGTAGAATAGGTTCATATTTTGGTTAAGTGCGTATAACACCAGTCCAACCGTTGCACCGAGTCCAAGCACTAACGCCAGTACAATCACTAAACGTTTTTGACGTCTTGGGGTCATAGGGTGTTCTCCAATTTTTTGGCTTCTTTAATACGTTGCTCACGCGCCATTTTATTGTTTATTTCTCGTAACAAACGTCGTTTAGTTGTTAAGCTCGAAAATAAAATCCATAACATGGATAGAAAAGAAATTGCGTAGGCACTCCAAACGTAGCCTGCGTATCCACCCATCGCAAAAAAATCATTTATAGAATCAAAATACATAGCTATCTCACTTCACCAGTTTCTGTACCCAAGGGCGATGACTCTCACGTAATAGAATTTCATTACGTAACCGCACCAGCGTAACAGCCGCAAAGAAACAACCAAAACCAAGTAACATCACCAACAATGGCCATAACATATCGTTTGACATTGATGGTTTGCCAAATTTAGAAATCGTTGCACCTTGGTGTAAGGTGTTCCACCATTCAACTGAATAGTGAATAATTGGAATATTAATCACGCCCACAATCGACAAAATCCCCGCAGCTTTTGCGGCTGTTTTGTGATCATCAAACGCGTTATACAATGCAATAACACCAAGATATAAAAACAATAGAATCAATTCAGAGGTTAAGCGAGCATCCCAAACCCACCAAGCACCCCACATAGGCTTACCCCAAATAGCCCCTGTAATAAGAGCAATAAAGGTAAACACGGCGCCAATAGGTGCCATTGCAGCAGCAGCCATATCTGACATTCGAATTTGCCACACAAGACCAATGAAAGAAGAAATCGCCATTGTTACATAAATACTCATCGACCAAATTGCAGCGGGTACGTGAATATAAATAATCCTAAAGCTATCGCCTTGTTGATAGTCGGCGGGAACAAACAATAGTCCCCATACAGATCCCACTAAAATGGAGATCAAAGCGATAATAGAAAACCAAGGCAACAACTTACCGCATAGACGGTAGGTGTTTTCTGCTTTAGCGTAAGGATGTAGCCACTTCCACATAATGCTCTCAACTTATAATCAATAATAAATACGTCACTGAGAGCAACATCATCACTCTCGCATTCTTCACTGCGCTCCCCTCTTTTGAGGCCGACGCATTAAAGAAAAAATTCATTGGTTAATGGACACTGATCCTTAGTGCTGCGGCAACAGCAAAAGGAGCTAAGGTCAACGATCCCACTAACATCGCGCCCATAATGGCTAATTGGCCATCATAAGCCATGCCTAAACTTGCCGCCTCAATCGCAGAGGTGGCGAATATAAGCACAGGTATATATAAAGGCAGTATGAGTAAGCTCAATAAAACGCCACCTTTTCGTAATCCAACCGTTAATGCCATGCCAATTGCGCCCAAAAAGCTCAATGTTGGCGTACCAATCAGCAACGTTAATAATACCGCGATCCAAGTATGTAAATTAAGTGACAATAAAATCGCCAATAACGGGCTAATAAGAATCAACGGTAATCCAGTCAACAACCAATGCGCGACCATTTTAGCAAAAGCGGCAACGGATAATGGCGTTGGCATGAGCAACATTTGCTCTAATGAACCATCTAAAAAATCATCACGGAACAACCGTTCCATCGACAGCAATGCTGCTAATAATGCAGCTACCCATATAATACCTGGGGCGATACGGGCTAATAAGTTAGGCTCAGGGCCAATACCTAATGGAAACAACGTAATAACAATAATAAAAAACCACAGCGGATTAAAAATATCCGCTTGTCGACGATAAGCAATTAACAACTCACGACGAATAATTTGCATAAGGGTGTTAAGCATTATTGTTATTATCCTAGCTTAATTTTTCTTAAACGGTCACTATCGACAAACATGTCTTGGTGAGTGGTTAACAACACCATTCCTCCACGCTCTGCATGGGATAAAAACAGCGCTTCAAGCACTTTTACACCTTGTTTATCTATTGCTGTTAATGGCTCATCAAGTACCCATAATTTATGATTACTTAGCCATAATCGAGCCAAAGCAACCCGACGTTGTTGACCCGCAGATAGCTGTCCGGCACTAATATCTTCACGGCCAGCTAAACCAACATGTGCCAACGCCTGCCATAGTGCATCATCACCACTTACTTTAGGTGTTCCTTTGAGATCGGAGCCTTGTTCACAGGTATGCATTGCCTGAAAAAAAGCCAAGTTCTCAAAGGCCGTAAGCTCTCGCTTTACGCCTGTTTGGTGACCTAAAAATAATAGAGCTTGATGATAATCCTCACGTGCAGTCGCAATATTTTCATTACACCACAGCACATCACCACTATCTGGGTAGCCTAAACCAGCAATAATCCTTAATAAGGTCGTCTTGCCTGCACCGTTTGGACCTTCAATTTGAACTAACTCACCACTTGAAATAGTGAAGTTTAATTCATCAAATAATACGCGTTCATCACGAACACAGCTCAAATTTGCTACTGACAACATAAAATGATGTATCCTAGGTGTCACAAAATAGCCGCATAGTACCACAATGGCTAACAAATTGACTAAACTGCTCAGCTTCTTAATCGTTAACTAACGTAAGTAAATGTGAAACAAATGCAAATAAAAACATTACCTAATATGCCTGCGTTTTTAGAAAAACTTTCGACAATTGAAACAGTTAACGTAACGTCTAAACCTTCACATTTAGAATCACTACCAATAATTGCTACCAACCACTCAAAATTTATATCTCAACTGCCGCAATTATTATTATCTATGAATAGCTTGCAACGATTAGTTACAAATTTATTGATTCCGTTAAACTTAGGTACAGTTAAGTCACCCCATTCAACGCCTCACGTACTTCAACAGTTATTTAACCAATTATTATTGCCGAATAACCAAGCAACATTAATTACATGGTTACAGCACAATACCGGTCATCAGACCTTGGCCACCTTATTACAGCAACTGTCACAGCCCTCAAGCCTACTTAATCAATGGTTGGGCCAACTAGGTCCTGAACAGCAACAAGAGTTCAGCGCATTGTTACGTCTTGCAGGTGAACAACGAGGACCTGAAAATCAACGTTCACCCGATAATAACAATATCCATCTACAGTGGGTGCAAGACAACGGCCAAACAGTATTACTACAAATAAACAATCGTTCACAAAAGAAAACAAATGCTGTTAAGAATAACAATAGTCAATGGACCGTCAAATTGAGTTTACCTATTGGTGCAATAGATATTATGAATGTTATCGCTTGTTGGCATCAACAACAGTTGAGTACATGCTTTGAATGCTCCAATAAAACGTTATTACATCATATTGAACGGGGAACGCCTTATTTAATTTCACGATTACAACAATTAGGTATAAATAGCACACCACCCCAATATAAACTGGCACCTCCCCAGCAACAGCATCAGCCAGCTGTCGCATCTGGTCTTTCAATAAAGGTGTAATAACAAAAGGTATGGTATGACAAACAAAACAACGCCGAATGCTCAACAAGCTATCGCACTGCGTTATGATGGTGAGCAAGCTCCTTATGTCGCCGCTAAAGGTTATGATAAATTAGCACAGCACATAATTGAGCAAGTAAAACAGCAAGGCGGCTTAATTCATCAAGATCCCATACTCGCACAGTATCTCAATAGTTTTGATCTCAATGATCATATACCGCAGGAATTGTATTTGATTATTGCCGAACTCATTGCATTTTCATGGTATCTAAACGGCAAAACCCCTCCGGGATGGGAAGGGTTTGAAAATATTGATATTACGGCATAGTTCAATATTTAGAACGAGGCATTAACGTCGATAATGTTGCGGCATACTTTTTTGTAAGCTCAGCATTAATTCTGCTTCTGCTTTTGGCAAGTCGCACTCTTTCATTAACTCGTTAACATCTGCCCCTAATTCAACCATCTTGCTGGCACGGCTGTATAATCGCCCACCAGAATCATTCATGGCGATCTCATTTTGACGTTCTTCAACCCGTTCCAGCTGCTCAATCATATCAACCAATTTATTACTCATACCAATACTGCCAGTACGTAACTCATTAAATTGTTTCGTTAAACTTTCATGCTGTAAACGGCTATTTTTTAATACTTTTTCAATAGCTGAAAATTTCACTTCTAATGCTTTTCGCGCTTGACGTTCACGGTTAATTAATACCGCCGCCGTTATCGCAATCACCACTGAAATCGCAACAGGTAACCATTGTTGAAGTATTATATCCATTACAAATATGCGACCTCATCCCACTCGTCTTCTGACAACAGTTTGTTTAAATCAACTAATATCAATAACTGATCATCATGGTTGCTCACACCTTGAATAAATTTGGCACTTTCTTCAGTACCAACACAAGGGGTGCTATCAATTTCAGAGTTACGCAGATAAACCACTTCCGCCACACTGTCGACTAAAATGCCAATCACTTGTGTTTCCGCTTCAATGATCACAATACGCGTGCTATCTGAAATATCACCACGCTGTAAGCCAAAACGAGCACGAGTATCAATAACGGTAACAACATTGCCACGTAAATTAATAATACCGATCACGTAATCTGGTGCACCGGGGACTGGCGCGATATCTGAGTAACGTAACACTTCTCGCACTTGCATAACATTAATGCCATAGGTTTCGTTTTCTAATTGAAAAGTCACCCATTGCAAGACGTGATCGTTAACGCCATCTTTTTGTATTTCCGTTATATTTACTTGGGACATAGTCTTTCCTCTTTAATGCCTCAACTCGCGCCACTATTAACATCTAAGCCTTTATTCAACATTTGAATTAATGCATCAACATGGATCAGAGCACACATTTTTTGTTTTACCATTCCCGCTAACCACGGCCGTTTACCCGCTTGTTCTCGCCAACGGAGATCAGTTGGCATCAAGGTTTGCGTGCCATGTAATTTATCGCAAGCCAAGCCCCACTGACTGTTGCCTAACATCACCATATAGTGATAATTATCGCGATAATCATTATTGGTTAGCTTATCGGCCATCACCCAACGCGCGGTATCAACCACATCAACATGGTATTGTGGTAACGGTGCTAAACCTAAATACCAAGCAGGACGACCGACAATATGGTTCAGTTCTCCAAGTTGGTAAATGGCACCTAACTCGGTTAATGCCACCGCAAACATCATGCCATTAACTTCAAAAAACAGCGCTTGGAATGGCTGTTGCTGGCCGAGATGTTGCCATGTGACAACCGCAGGTTCTAGTTCTGGTTCTGGTTCTGGTTCTGGTTCTGGTTCTGGTTCTGCATTAATCACAATCACAGCTTGAGGTTCAACATCAACCTGTGTTGGTATTTGATCTAATAACTGTTGTAGTTGCTGTGTCGATACCGGTTCACAAAAGGCTGTTGGTTGAGTAGCAGACACAGGTTGTGGCTCGGCGTCTAACAACAAATCACCAAAATAATCGTCTAATGCCTGTTCACTGGTTAACGGTTTCTTATTCATCGTAGGCCAACCTTGTTAAATGACTCAGGAGGGTTTTATAAGCAAAAACCCCTCGACAATTATGAGCATACAATGACGGTGGCATATGTTTAATACTGGCATCACGGAACTTAGTATCAATAGGAATAGCAGACATCCACACTTGATCTGGGTAACGTGTTTTTAAGTCTTGTAACGTTTGTAATGATGCACGAGTACGTTTGTCATACATCGTTGGTACGATAGTGACATCAAATCCTGATGGCTTAGAACGCTGCATTATCTGCAAGGTACGCAACATTCGCTCTAAGCCTTTCATGGCTAAAAATTCCGTTTGTACTGGAATTAAAATTCGATCACTGGCTGCCAATGCATTGACCATCATCACCCCTAAAATTGGCGGACAGTCAATTAATACATAATCATAATCAGCAGCAACACTGTGTAGGGCTTTTTTTAATACTAACCCCATGCCACTGCGGTTCCCCATCGAACGATCTAAAGTCGCTAATGACATATGGGCTGGAATGATATCGATATTTTTAAATGTGGTGCTTAAAATCAATTCTCTGACGCCATCACGCGTGATCTCAGGCAGTTGAAATAAATCAAACAAACTGGCTGGTACATAATCAGCATCAAAATTTAAATATGTTGTCAATGAACCATGCGGGTCGGTATCAACCACTAATACCCGTTGGTTCTGTTCACTTAATAATCCAGCTAATGCTATGGTAGTGGTCGTTTTCCCTACTCCACCCTTTTGGTTTGCAATACTCCAAACAACCACCGTCAACTCCTCACGACAAACCTAATTCAATTAAAATACATTCAGCAATACGGTCGAGGGGAAGATCATGACTAGAAATGCCAGCTTTAGCAACTGCTTGTGGCATACCATATACGACACAGCTATCTTCATCTTGTGCCCAAACGGTCGATCCATTGGCTTTTAACATCCGCGCACCTTCACGCCCATCAGCACCCATGCCTGTCAGCACTATCGATAGCACCCGATCATTAAACACTTTTGCCGCTGATCCAAACGTCACATCAACACAAGGTTTATAGTTCATTCGATCGCCACCATCAATAATTCGTAACCGTGCTCCAACGTTACGTCCATCGACCATCATCTGCTGTCCACCTGGCGCTAAATAAGCAACACCAGCGCGTAGTATATCGCCATCTTGGGCTTCTTTTACTTCTATACGGCATAAGTTATTCAATCGAGCGGCAAAAGCGGCGGTAAATGTCACGGGCATATGTTGCACTAACACAATCGGGTGAGGAAAATTAGCCGGTAATTGAGTTAATATTTTTTGTAAAGCAACCGGGCCCCCCGTAGATGTACCAATGGCTAATAACTGATATTTTTTCCCTGATGCACGAAAATGAAATGGCATTGATGGCGTCATTACCGAACTCGCTATTGCTGAACCAGCCAATGTACGTCCAACACTTGAAGTAACAGTGGAGGTTGCTGTTGCCATCACCTTAGTCGGTGTCGCTGCGGTATGACGCACCGACGGAATAGATGCGGGTTTGATTATCGCTGCGACACTACTATTGCGGCGCAAATAAAACCGTTTACCTGCTAATTCTGCTACGCGTTTTTGTAATAAATCGACAGCATCATCACGATTACGGGCAATATCTTCAAATTTTTTCGGTAAGAAATCTAATGCACCAGCATCCAGAGCATCTAACGTTGCTTTAGCGCCAGCTTGGGTTAAAGAAGAAAACATCAAAATAGGTGTTGGGGCTATTTTCATTATTTCACGGACGGCAGTGATTCCATCCATCACCGGCATTTCAATGTCCATCGTAATAACGTCAGGTTGCAACGCTTTAACCAACTCGCACGCTTCTTTGCCGTTAGTTGCATTACCTACAACAGTTAATCGAGGGTCTGCATTAATAATTTCACTGACACGCCGACGGAAAAAACTTGAATCATCAACAACTAACACCTTTATTGCCATTTGTTTTCATTCCTTTACATAAACAACACCGCAAGCCTAAACACTGGCGGTTTACGGGGTATCATTGTTAATAATTAACGTCTTACATAATGATTTAATAAATTAGGTACATCTAAAATAAGCGCAATATGACCATCACTGGTAATGGTAGCCCCTGCCATTCCTGGCGTTCCTTTGAGCAATTTATCTAACGGTTTAATCACGACTTCTTCTTGACCAATCAAACTATCAACTACAAACCCGATCCGCTGATGACCCGTTTGTACAATCACCACATGACCAAAACTATTATGTTGTTTGTTCGTTGTTGATTTTTTTGATAACCAATCTTGTAAGTAAAATAATGGAATCGCTTTATCACGCACAATAATGGTTAATTGACCGTCAACGGTATGGGTTTTAGTCAAATCTAAGTGGAAAATTTCATTCACATTTGCTAACGGCAAGGCAAAAGGTTGCTGAGCTACGCCGACCATTAATGTTGGTAGAATCGCTAATGTTAACGGTACCTTAATGTCAATACGTGTCCCTTTTCCTAAGGTAGAATCAATCACGATTGAGCCATTAAGTTGGTTGATACTGGTTTTAACCACATCCATACCAACACCACGTCCGGAAATATCTGAAATTTCTTTTTTAGTTGAAAAACCCGGTGCAAAAATCAGATTATAAGCATCATTATCACTCAAGCGTGAAGCTGCATCGTAATCCATCATGCCGCGATCAATCGCGATTTGACGCAATCTATTGGCATCCATTCCACTACCATCATCAGCGATAGTTAATCGAATATGATCCCCTTCTTGCGAGGCTGATAATAACACTTTACCCACTGGCGATTTGCCTGCCAGCTCTCGTTCTGCAGGCATTTCAATACCATGATCAACTGAGTTACGGACTAAGTGTACTAATGGATCAGCAAGTGCTTCCACCAAGTTTTTATCAAGATCGGTATCTTCACCCACCATCTCAAGCACAATTTCTTTATTGAGACTACGGGCTAAATCACGTACCACTCGCGGAAAACGACCAAAGACTTTCTTAATCGGCTGCATGCGAGTTTTCATTACCGCCCCTTGAAGATCCGCAGTCACAACATCTAATGTTGATACCGCTTTTGACATTTCTTCATCGGTGGTATTTAAACCTAAGCTAACCAGTCGATTACGCACCAATACCAACTCGCCCACCATATTCATAATGATATCGAGAGTCGAAGTATCAACACGTACCGTTGTCTCCGCTTGAGGCTTATGTTTATCTTTAGCTGCTGGTAATGGTGAACGATTAGCAGGCTCACTGACCACTGTTGGCGCGACTGACACTGGGTTTTCAGTGACTGGAGCTTCAATAACAGGTGTACTGACTGCCGCTTGATTCACACTAGCAGCATGATCAACCTGAGGTGCACAACCAATACCATGTAATTCATCTAATAAGCTTTCAAATTCATCATCAGTCATTAAATCATCGTTAACAACGGCAAGGTTTTCATTTTCACTAGACGGCATGGGGGTCGTAACTGATGTGGTCGTCGAAATATCAACCGCAGCAAACGAACTGCCAGCACCGGGCGCATTGCCACTACCATGTAACTCATCTAATAAACGTTCAAACTCATCATCGGTAATATCATTACTTTCAACACTTGTAACAGTATTAGCGATAACAGCGGTTGATGACGACGATGGTGAATTACCTACACCATGCAATTCATCTAATAAGCGTTCAAATTCATCTTGAGTGATATCGTCAACAGAATTAGCCGCAATCGCACTTGTCGGTGCAGCAGCCGCAAGAGGTTGATGACTAACCACAGCAGTTTCAGCCATTGTCTTTTCAACAATATCGACTGTCGCTGCAACAACTGCTGGCGGTAAACTGTAATGATGCAACTGATCCAACAAAGTTTGATCGGCTTTGCTTAATGGTTGATGCTCTTGTACTTGAGCAAACATCACATTAATACAATCTAGCGCTTCTAAAATGACATCCATCAATTCTGATGTCACTTTACGCTTACCCGTACGTAGCAAATCAAAGACGTTTTCCGCGCCATGACAAGCATCAACTAACTCAGTTAATGATAAAAAACCTGCGCCACCTTTTACGGTATGAAAACCACGGAAGATAGCATTTAATAATTCACTATTATCTGGACTACGTTCAAGTTCAACTAATTGCTCAGACAATAATTCAAGGATCTCTCCGGCTTCAATCAAAAAGTCTTGTAGGATATCTTCATCTAAATTAAAACTCATAAATTCCCTCTAAAATCCAAGACTTGAAAGTAAATCATCAACATCATCTTGCGATGAAACCGTATCTTTACGTTGCTGAGGATTAATAATAGGTCCTTCCGCAGTAACCCCTAATGGCAGCAGCTCTACGCTAGAAGATGATGCTTGTTCTATTCCAAATGCTTGCAGAATATCCAACATTCGATCTTCAACTTCATGCACCAAGGTGATCACTCGTCGTATGACTTGCCCAGTAAGATCTTGAAAATCTTGTGCCATTAAAATATCGGTTAAATGCTCTCGTAATAGTGAGCTATCTTGATCAACTTGAAGCAGTAACGCATTAATATCATGACAAAGCTGTTTAAAATCAGTTAACGCAATTTGCCCCACCATTAAGCGCTGCCATTGCGGATGCAGGCTATGTAATGTTTGTTGTAATTGCTCAGCAATCGGCAAGGTTATTTCAACCGCATCCATAGTTCGGTTTGCCGCTGCTTCTGTTTTATCAATTACATAAGATAAACTGTCGCGCGCATCAGGAATATCGGTTCTCGCTAAATCGTTCCAGCGAGGATCCAACCGAAAACTCACCAATGAATCGTGTAACTGGCGAGTCATTTTTCCAACTTCCTCATACATAGGCGCATGATGACGTTCAACTAAAGTTTGCACGAGTGTATTGGCTTGTTGTTGCTGGTTTTGTTCAAGCAACACCACTAACTGCTGTGCTTGCTCCAATGAAATCATGATTATATTTCCCTATGCCAAAACACAATCACTATTGTAATCGTTCAAAAATCTTTGCTAGTTTTTCTTTTAATGTCACTGCATTAAATGGTTTTACAATATAACCATTAACGCCAGCTTGAGCGGCCTCAATGATTTGCTCACGCTTAGCTTCAGCTGTAATCATTAACACAGGTAAATGCTTTAATTGCTCATCCGCACGAATCTGACGTAACAAATCAATACCTTGCATTCCTGGCATATTCCAATCTGTTACTACAAAATCAAAATCACCACGTTTTAATAGTGGTAGTGCTGTTAGACCATCATCTGCTTCTACTGTGTTATTAAACCCTAAATCACGCAGTAAATTTTTTACAATTCGACGCATTGTTGAAAAATCATCAACAATAAGAATTTTCATGTTTGTATTCAAAATTGCCTCCACAGCGAAACCTGTGTTGTTCTTAGTTATAAAATAATTATGGTTTATGTTTTATTGAAATTAGGCAGCCCAAGCTTGTAATTTAGCTCGTAAGCGCTGCATCGCTTGGCTATGAATCTGACAAATACGTGATTCACTGACACCAATAACAGCACCAATTTCTTTTAAATTCATTTCTTCGTCGTAATACAGCGATAACACCAAGGCTTCACGTTCTGGTAAGGTTTTTATCGCCGCAGCTAAACTATGGCGAAAACTATCATCAACAACATTCTGCAACGGCATATTTTGATCAATATCATCCTCATGCATCATGGTTTCTTCACCACCAGCAAGATCGGCAATACCCACAATACGGCCACAATTAACGTCATTTAATGCTTGATGATATTGCTCTAGCGGCATCTCTAGAAACTGTGATATTTCAATGTCCGTTGGATCTCGTCCAAGGCTGTGCTCTAGTTTTGCAATCGCATCACTAATACGCCGACTATGTTTGTATACAGATCGCGGTACCCAATCACCACGTCGAATATCATCTAGCATCGCACCACGAATACGAATTCCAGCAAAGGTTTCAAAACTAGCCCCTTTAGTAGGATCATAATTCTGTTGCGCTTCTAATAAACCAATCATGCCAGATTGAATTAAGTCTTCGACCAAAACACTGGGTGGCAAACGCACCATTAAATGATGAGCTATTCGTTTAACCAACGTCGAATAACGCTCAATAAACGCCTGTGGGCTTTGTTGGTAACGGCTATAAGTTAACGTTTTATTCACGAAAAGTAGCCTCCATGGCTCGTGGTTTGTGCACCAACAATCGTTCAACAAAAAACTCTAAATGTCCGCCGGGGTGATGCGGAAGTGGCCATGTCATTGCTTTTGATGCTAATGAATTTAATGCTAATGCCGCCGGACTGTGTGGGAATGCTTCGACCACTATTTTTTGGCGTTTAACCGCTTGGCGAACATTGTCATCAAGTGGAATACATGCCGCAAGCTCAAGGTTAGCATCAAGAAAACGTTCGGTTACTCGAGTTAGCTTAATGAATAAATCACGCCCTTCACGATAACTACGTACCATGTTAGCCACAATCTTAAACCGTTGAATATCATACTCACGACTCAAAATTTTCATTAATGCGTATGCATCTGTGATCGAAGTCGGTTCATCACAAACCACAATAATGATGTCTTGAGCAGCACGAGCAAAACTCAGCACCATGTCTGAAATACCCGCGGCAGTATCAACTAAGAAAAAATCAATATCATACTGTAAGTTGCTGAATGCTCGAATTAACCCTATATGTTGCGTCGGGGTTAATTCAGCCATATTTTGAGTACCTGAAGCCGAAGGTATAATTTTTACGCCGTAAGGGCCTTCGATAATAATGTCTTCAAGTTCACACATTCCCGCCAATACATGCGACAGATTGCGTCCTGCACGTAAACCAAGCATTACATCAACATTCGCCAATCCAAGATCAGCATCAAGTACCATGACCCGCTTGCCTTGGCGCGCCATTGAAATTGCCATATTAAGAGTGACATTGGTTTTACCTACGCCCCCTTTACCACCTGTAATCGTAATGACCTTCGTCGACGTTAATTGGGTCATTCGACGTAAACCACTCGCTTGATCGTACATGATGTTCTCAGTCATAAAAATCAGCCGAAATGTTATCTGAGCTATCACTAGACCAGAGATGAGATTGCTGTGACAGTTCTAGTTCTAACAACTCATTTGCGCGCGAAACGAGATAATTCCCGGTCGCTACTTTCAAGTCTTCAGGAACCCGTTGACCATCCGCTAAATAGGCAATCGGTAACGCATTTTGAATAGCGACACCGATGATTTCACCTAAACTCAACGATTCATCCAACTTGGTTAATACACAGCCCGATAATGGAATACGACGAAAATGTTCAAGTGTTTCTTGTAGTACTCGTCGTTGGGATGTCGCAGGCATCACTAAATAGCTGCGGATTTTAGCGCCGCTATTTTGCATTAAGGTATCTAATTGTTCTGACAAACGAATGTCGCGTTGACCCATACCGGCGGTATCAAGCAGCACTAATCGACGATGACGCAACTGATGAAGTATATCGGCCAGTTCCTGTGCATCTTTAGCAACTCTTACAGGACACCCCATAATTCGGCCATAAGTGGCCAATTGTTCATGGGCGCCAATACGGTAATTATCGGTGGTCACTAACGCTATTTGTTGAGGACCAAACTCCATCGCAGCTCGTGCCGCTAATTTGGCAACCGTGGTTGTTTTTCCAACCCCTGTCGGGCCAAGTAATGCCACCACGCCACCATTTTCTAAAATACAGTCGTCCGTGGTCACTAATTGATCGGCTAATAAATCAAGTAAAGCGGGCCAGGCTTCATTGGTAGGCAAATCTTCCGGTATATAGCACGCTAATTGATCAGCTAATTGATCGGATAATCCCATCTTTTCAAGCCGTTTGATCATCATCGCCCGCATCGGTTCTTGGCGTTCAACTTCTTGCCACATTAACCCTGATAATTGATGTTCTAATAAACGTCGAATAGACACGATATCGGCTCGCATCGCATCTAATTCATCATCTTTTTTGACATTTTTTGCTTCATAACGACTCGGATCTAAACGAGGTTTACGCGCGGTACTAGCATAGTCATTTCGCCCAACATTTGTCTCGTGTTCATAATGTTTTGATGATGGACGAACATAATTCCCCACATTGAGATCTTGTGCCGAATCATCATAACGACGAGCCTGTTTCGACTGAGATAACGACCGTTGTCTGTCGGTGCTAGCGTGTTGACGCTGTTGTTCATGACTCTCGCTGTGGTAATAATGCTGTCGAGCTTGATCGCGACTTAACTCATTAGTGCTATTTAGCGCTGATTGTTGCTGATGCTGGGTTTGATGTTTAGATTGGCGTTGCAACAAGGCAGTTAATGAATCCACTGAGGCCATATTATCGCTCCCCTCTGTTGCTGCGGCATAATTTTGCAGTACGCTGGCAAACTGCTTTGAAACAGAAGGCGTTACATTAACTTTATCATCCGCCAGTTTTCGCCTTGCTTGGCCTAAACCTTGTTCTAATTCATCACGTACGGCATGGTTTGTTTTTGCAACTGGTTGGCTTGTTTCTGCATCAACTGCAGCCACTATCTCAACCCCACCCGAGACTTTTTTATTTGACATAATCACCGCATCAGGGCCAAGTTCTTCTTTGACTTCGCTAAGTGCGGTTCTCATATCCTTGGCAAAAAATCGTTTAATTTTCAAACTTAGTTCCCTATCAGCAAGTGCTTAAATTAGTGTTCACTTTCAACATTATTAATGACCTACCGCATTAACAATTCGAATTTGCTTTTCATCGGGCACTTCTTGATAAGAAAGTACTCTCAAGGTCGGAATGGTATTTTTGACAAATTTTGCCAAGGTAGAACGTAAAACACCGGAGGTTAATAACACCGCAGGTTCACCTTTTAATTCTTGTTGTTGTGTTGCTTCTGTTAGTGAACGTTGTAAACGCTCGGCTAATCCAGGCTCAATACCCGATGACTCCCCCCCAGCAGACTGCATCGTTTGATGCAATATCTGTTCCAACTCAGGGACTAAAGTAATGACGGGTAATTCTGCTTCTATTCCATTGATTTCCTGACAAATTAAGCGTTTTAATCCAATACGTGCAGCGGCGGTTAAAATGTCAGGATCTTGACTCTTACTGGAGTACTCAGACAGGGTTTGAACAATGGTTCGAATATCTCGTAGTGGAATAGCTTCATTAAGTAAGTTTTGCATTACCTTCACTACCGCCCCTAATGGCAATTGATCAGGCACGAAACCATCTACTAATTTCGGTGTTGATTGCCCTAACATTTCAAGTAAGTTTTGTACTTCTTCATGGCCCAGTAATTGAGCAGCATGGTTAGTGAGTAATTGACTTAAATGGGTCGCCAGCACAGTAGCTGAATCCACCACTGTGTAGCCTAGCGCCTGTGCATGTTCACGTTGAGAAACTTGAATCCACACAGCTTCTAAACCAAAAGCAGGATCGAGCGTACGTTCACCATCAATATTGCCAAACACTTGGCCGGGATTTATGGCTAAATCCATGTTGGGATGAATATTAGCTTCGCCACAGGTAACACCCATCAGGCTGATACGGTAGCTATTAGGAGGGAGTTCCAAATTGTCACGAATATGGACAGGAGGCACGAGAAAACCAAAATCTTGAGATAACTTTTTACGCACGCCTTTAACGCGCTCTAACAACTCACCACCTTGGTCTTTATCTACCATTGAAATAAGTCGATAACCCACCTCAAGACCAATGGTATCTACGGGCTGCACATCATCCCATGACAATTCTTTCATTGGCTGCGCTGGCGCCATCGCATGTGTTGGTGGTTCTTTTTCAACTAATGCTGCTATTTTATCTTTCTTATAACGCCAATAAGCTGCACCACCAATAATGGCAGCTAACAGTAAAAACGGCACATGGGGCATGCCAGGAACAATCCCCATTACAAATAAAATAACCCCAGTAATAATCAAGGCTTGAGGGTTATTAAACATCTGAAAATACATCTGCTGGCCCATATCCTCGTCAGTATTTTGACGAGTAACCAACATCGCGGCACCAATAGACAACAACAACGATGGAATCTGTGCGACTAAGCCATCACCAATAGTGAGTAGACTATAAATCTCCATCGCTTCCATAAAGCCTAAGCCATATTGCGTCATACCAATGATCAAGCCACCAATAATATTGATAAACAAAATCAAAATACCAGCGATCGCATCCCCTTTAACAAACTTAGATGCACCGTCCATCGAACCATAAAAATCCGCTTCTTTGGTCACTTCAAAACGACGCGTTCGTGCTTGCTCTTGATCAATAAGACCCGCATTTAAATCCGCATCAATCGCCATTTGTTTACCGGGTAACGCATCTAGCGTAAAGCGAGCACTAACTTCTGAAATACGCCCAGCACCTTTGGTAACAACCATGAAATTGATAATCATAAGGATAAGAAATACCACCAAACCCACAGCATAGTTACCGCCAATCACTACCGAGCCAAAGGCATCAATGACCTGTCCTGCCGCATCAGAACCTTCATGACCATGCAATAACACCACCCGTGTTGAAGCTACGTTAAGGGCTAAACGTAATAAGGTGGCAATAAGTAATACGGTAGGAAAAGCGGCGAAATCGAGAGGACGACGGGTGTAAACAGTCACTAACAACACCACTAATGACAACGCAATATTAAAGGTAAACGTCATATCCAATAATAATGGTGGCATTGGCAGAATAATCATCGCCAAGGTGGCTAACACCATCACTGGTGCACCAATAGCGGGCATATTCTGTAAACGCGCTAACGGTAAGCGCGAAGCAAAAGGAATTGAAAGCTTCATTCTATTGTCATCAAATCACGATTATTTACATAAAAGTGAGGTTATGACTCTAGATAGAACCATAAACCATCACGAAGATTTATGGTTAAGCAATTATCATGCCGCATAATTATGCCATTATTTTGACAGTAAAATTATACTGTTAGCGGCCATTGTTATTTTATTAATGCTGTAGCTCTGGTGGAATCTCTGTTGCTGCTGCCGATAAAGTAGGCTTTTGTCCTTTACCACGTCGATAAGCTTTTAATTGAAAAACGTAAGCAAGCACTTGCGCAACCGCAACAAACAACCCATCAGGCACTTGTTGTTCTAATTCAGTGGTATAGTAAATCGCACGTGCTAATGGTGCGGCAGGAACAATATCAATATTGTGTTTATTGGCAATTTCACGAATTTTAAGGGCTAAGTGATCCCCCCCTTTGGCAATCACTACTGGCGCGGCATCTAATTGAGGATCATAACGTAATGCCACAGAAAAGTGTTCAGGGTTAGTGATCACAACATCTGCCTGAGGAACATCCGCCATCATACGGCGTTGTGCCATTTCGCGCTGTAGCATACGAATACGACCTTTAACTTCCGGTTTTCCCTCTGAGTCTTTATATTCGTCTTTAATTTCTTGCTTGGTCATTTTTAATTGATCGCTAAAATGCCAAATTTGATAAGGCACATCAATGGCGACCACAATCAACAACGAACAACAGATCAGCAATACAAAATTCAATAGAATATCTAAGGCATGAAAATAATTAGCTGGAAAGGTTTCGATACTGAGTTGAAAAAAATCATTTAAACTTGAATAAATTAAATATCCTGCCACAGTGGCAACTAACCCAACCTTAAGTATCGATTTAATTAATTCAACCCAACTTTGACTGCCAAACATGCGTTTAAGGCCACTCATTGGGTTCATTTTTGATAATTTCGGCATAGCCGCTTCAGAAGAAAAACGTACGCCACCGAGCCCCGCAGCTCCAATCAAGGCGGCAGTAAATAAAAACACTAGAATAATAACCAGTGGTAAAAACACCTGCCATATCGCCGTAGAAATTACCGAAAATAGTAAGTGGACATCAAATGCTTCCTCACGACTGAGAGTAAACATTCGACTCATAACCTTGGCTAATGCGGTTCCTAAACCTTCACCAAACCACATTAAACCCACAGCACCGGAAACCAATACAGCAACGGAGGCTAATTCTCTTGAGCGCGGTACTTGACCTTTTTCTCGCGCCTGCTCGCGTTTTCGCGCGGTGGCGTCTTCGGTACGTTCTTGACCGTCAGCATCCGACATTGTGATTCGTCCATGGTGAATTAAGAAAGTGAATGTAAGAAAAGATAAACAGCCAAATAAACCGTTATAAAACGGAATTTACGGTTAACAATCTAGCCGAGCTAAACGACAAACTTGATCGAGCCCTGTTTGCCAAATAGCCTCATATTGCGGCACGATCCCCAGCACAATAAACCAACTGATCGCAAGCCCAAGTAACAACGCAAATGAAAAGCCTAATGAGAAAATATTTAACTGGGGCGCAGCACGGGTCATCACGCCAAATGACAAGTTAACGGTTAATAGTGCAATAACACCAGCCAGCGCCATATCAACCCCAGCTTTAAAAATATGCCCAAACCACCCTGCTAATTGGTGATAGTCAGCAGCAACTAACATACTGCTGCCCACAGGTAAGGTCGTAAAACTCAACACCACCACATTCAGCATCGTCAAATGACCGTCAGTGGCTAAGAACAATAATATCGCCAGAAACATATAAAATTGTCCCAATACGGGGGTATTTTGACCATTAGCAGGATCCACCATTGAGGCAAAACCTAAGCTTGATTGCATGCCTAAAATTTGTCCTAACAATACAAAAGTCTGCGTAATAAACTGGGTCACTAACCCCATCGCCACTCCAATAATGATTTGTTGAGTAGTAACAATAAACCCGGCCAAAGAAAGTAACTCAATGTCAGTCGGCACTTTAGGTAGCATTGGCATCACAGTAAAAGTGATCGCTAATGCCAGATATAGCCGAATTTTAGGTGACACAAAACGCGCCCCAAAAAAGGTCATTGCCATCATCATTGAAGAAATACGAGTAAACGGCCAAAAATAATTGGCAATCCACTCTAATAATATGCTGGAGGTATAGTGCATAAACGGTGACTACTCACGAGACAAACACGGTGGCGAGCTGCTATCAATACAATTAGTACAGCAGTTGTGGTATCTGATCGATAATACGAAAAAAATAATCCATCAACATGCGTGTCATCATGTGCCCAAAGAACATCAGTGCTAATAACGTCACCACTAAACGTGGCAGGAAACTCAATGTTTGTTCGTTAATCGAGGTTGCCGCTTGAAATACCGCGACCACCAAACCAATTAATAAGCCCGGAATAACAATTGCGCACACCATGATCAACACCATGTACAGCGCTTCTTGAAAAATACCGACAAACGCTTCAGGAGTCATCGTCTATTTATCCTTACTCTTTAAGTAGGCTTTATAAGGTGCCAAAACTGGCGGCTAACGTAGACAGAATTAAATTCCAGCCGTCTACCAAAACAAACAACATCAATTTAAACGGCAATGACACAATCATCGGTGATAGCATCATCATACCCATCGCCATCAATACTGATGCCACCACTAAATCAATGATTAAGAACGGTAAAAACAGCATAAACCCAATCTGAAACGCAGTCTTAAGTTCAGAAGTAATAAAGGCAGGCACCAACACCGTTATAGGAACAGTTTGTGGATCCGTCGCAGTAGAACCTGAAATATTAACAAAGGTTTCCAGATCTTTAACGCGCGTTTGCTTCAACATAAACTGTCGCATCGGCGCTTCAGCTTTAGTTAATGCTTGTTTAGCACTGATCTGTTCATTGATATAAGGCTGCACTGCATCGTTATTAATTTTATCGATAACAGGCGACATCACAAAGAAAGTCAAAAACATTGCGATACCAATAATCACCTGATTTGATGGTGTTTGTTGTAAACCCATCGCTTGACGCAAAATCGACATCACCACCACAATACGGGTAAATGATGTCATTAAAATCACCACCGCAGGCAAAAATCCCAACGCGGTCATTAACGCTAATATTTGCAAGGTGATGGAGTAATCTTCACTACCATCAGGGTTCATGGTGACTGATAATGCAGGAATACCACCATGGCCAGTTCCTGCAATTAAATGTGATGCGCTACTTTCCGCTGTCATCGCCGCTTGAGTAACACTCTCGGTTGCCCAAGCAGGGGTTGTTATGATCCAACCGCTGCTCAGCAACAGTAATAAAGCGATTTTAAAATACATTGCGGGATTATTTTTTATCATTGGTGGTCATCAATCGGCTCAGCTGAGATGCAAAATCATTGGCTGGCACATCTTCCATGATTAAAGGTTGCTCAAGCTTACTCAGCAACGAGATATTATGCTGCGTGATACCAACTAACAGCTGTTCATCACCCACTTGAATCAGCGCAATTCGCTCTCGCTGTCCAAGCGTTAATTGCTTTACAATCGTAAGTCGCTGGTCACTACTGTGCACGCCCACTAAGCGCATTTTTTTTAGCACCCATGCCAAAAACAGAATAATAACAATCACCAACACCAATGACGCTAAGGTTGTGGCTAGATTAAGATCGGGGGCTTGCCCTAAAGTCACTGACTGATCCATCGTTAACTCTTACCGTAATTTTTTAATGCGTTCGGTTTGGCTAATCACATCGGTTAAACGAATACCAAATTTATCATTGACCACCACCACTTCACCGTGAGCAATCAAAGTACCATTAACCATCACATCCAATGACTCACCTGCAATTCGATCAAGCTCAACCACAGAGCCTTGGTTAAGTTGCAGCAAGTTACGAATACTGATTTGCGTACGGCCAACTTCCATTGAAATCGTCACCGGAATATCCATAATGGTATCAAGTTTACGACGCTCATCATCAGAGATCGGGGCGGTATCATCGATTAACTCTTCCAATGGTGCTGGTTGAACACTGTCTTGTTGTTCGGCAAGGGCTGCCGCCCAGTCATCTGCCATTTGTTGATCATTTTGAGACATGATTTTTCCTACTAAAGAGTCAATTAATGAGTGTCATCAGTGTTATTCATTTCTAATAAAGTCGAACTTAAAAGTTCACGATCTAAAAAAGCCAAGTCGGTTTTCACCATATCTGGGCGTTTTAATTTATCGGTAATTTTCAGCGCAACATTATCGCCACTACGCCCCATTTTGGCGCGATAGGTCGGTAAATCTTCAACAAAAATCGTGGCTGACTCTGGCATCGAGATTGGAATAACATCTCCCGTTTGTAGCTCCATCAAATCACGTAATGAAATATCAATATCTAATAACTTAGCGCGTAGATTTACAGGTACATCCATGATTTCATCACGTAATGCATGGCTCCAACGGACATCGGTATCCATTTTGTCACTTTGTACACCGGCATCGAGCAATTCACGAATCGGCTCAACCATTGAATACGGCATCACCACATGAAAATCACCGCCACCACCATCAATCTCAATATGGAATGAGCTCACCACAATCACTTCGGTCGGGCTGACAATATTGGCCATGGTTGGGTTAACTTCAGAGTCGATATATTCAAACTCAACCGACATCACGGGTGACCATGCTTCACGGTAATCTTCAAACACCAACTTCAGTAGCATTTGTACAATACGGCGTTCCGTTGGGGTAAATTCACGCCCTTCAATTTTGGCGTGAAAACGACCATCACCACCAAAGAAATTCTCAACCAAAATAAACACTAATCGTGCTTCCATGGTGATCAATGCGGTTCCTTTTAATGGTCTAAAACGCACCATATTTAAACTCGTAGGCACATAAAGCGTATTTTGATACTCACCAAATTTGATCATTTGGACGCCATTGATTGACACTTCAGCCGTTTTACGCAACATATTAAATAAACTGATCCGCATATGGCGCGCAAAACGTTCATTGATCAATTCAAGGGTCGGCATTCGGCCACGAACAATCCGATCTTGCGAAGAAAAATCAAAAGCCGTTATACCAGAGCCTTGATCACCATCACTCGCATCATCATCAGGTTCATCAACACCATGCAATAGCGCATCAATTTCATCTTGGGTTAATAAATCACTCACAGCACACCTATTGCATCACAAAGCCAGTAAATAACACCCGTTCAACCACAGGCATGTTCGTCATCTTGTTCATCGTTGCTTGTACGGTTGTCAATGCTTGTTGACGTAACTGTTCACGCCCTTGTGGTTGGCGTAATTGCTCAACCGTGGCTGCTGCAAAAGTTTGTAGCAATACACTTTCAACCAATGGCACATGTTTTTTAGCCAACGCTTCATTTTGTTCACCACGAACCATTAGCTGTACTTTTATTTGCACCACGCGATCACGTTCTTTACCACTAACATTAAAAATAAATGGTTCAGGTAACACGATATAATAAGCCGACATTTTCAACGGCGACTGAGTTGATGTTGAGCCAACCTCTGCCGCTTTAGCTTCTGCTGATGGTGTGGTGAAAAACCAAATGCCACCACCAATCACAACGCTCACAAGCAAAATAACCAAGCTAATGACAATTGTTTTTTTTCTATTTCTAGCCATCATTATTTATCCTGCTCGCTATTTATTGCGGTCTTTATTACGACATGACATTGCTGCATGTTTTTCCTTATTGATTAAACCTACGCGATTAATATGACCAAAAACGCTAAGCGTAATAATCAACTTGGTCTTTGTGTTTTGCTACGAACATACTGATGGGCAAATCCCCTTGATCACTTTCAGCGATGAGAGATCCATCATCAGCCATTATTGTTAAAGAGGATGGCTGCCCTGAGTGTGACTGTGAATGTGCAGAGTTATTAGAGTTGTGCCCCGTAAATTGGTGACTATTCTCTTGTTGTACCGAGCTTTGTACGAGTTGTAGCCCTTGTTGTTGTAACATTTCGCGTAAACGTGGCATCGCTTGTTCAACAATATCGCGGGCTTGGTGATTATTTACCGTAAATTGCACCGAAGCTTGATCTTGGTTAATACTCAATTTAATCTGAAGTTTGCCAAGTTCTGGTGGATCTAACCGAATATCGACATATTTTAGGTTCTTTGCCATCATCATATTGATCCGTTCATGAACCTCTTCGCCAGCCTGTTCATGAGTAAGAACTAATGACGATTGCAAAGCGTTGGTCATGGGCGGTAATTCAGGTTTCAGCATTGGTGTTGTTGATGCTGTCGTTAATCCCGCTAACTGTTGAACCAATGAATCAGCTTGAGAATGGTTATTTACGCCTTGTTGAGGTCGATTATCGTCTACCAACAAAGAAGCACCATCAAACACAGCAGGATTAATAAGCATATCGGTACTAGGTGTTGAGGTAGATAAAGAGCGATAAGAGGCTGGCAATGGCAAATTATTGACACTAATATCAGAAATAAGCTCGGCATCACTCTGTGCGCCAGATTTTTGTCCATCACTATTTGCTGTCGCTTTTGCCGTCAGAGCCTCAGCCGCAGTTGTCGCTACGGCCATAGCTGGCATGATAAACGCAGCACTTTCATTGGTGGTTTTAATGGCTGTTTGAGCTGCTACCAATTCATCTTGAGTCAGTACAGCATCTGTTGTTGGCATGACGACCGATGGCAAGCTTTTGCCGCTCGCATCAACAGTCTCAGTTTGTGTTTTATCAACTGAATTAAGCTGCTGGTTAGATTGTGTGAGTTGCTGTAAAAAGACATTGCCTGCAGCCATTAACTCTACTGCACCATCAATGACTCTCTCGCCGTCATCAGCGTTCATTAATGATTTATCAATTGCGGTATCGGCAATTATTGAATCTGCGATTAATATTTCACTTTCATCATCAATAACGTCAGTGGTAGAGGGAATGTTTACTTCACTCTCAATATTCATCTGTTCAGCACTCATCGCTGCTTGATCAAAAAGTAATGTGGGTTCGCCATCAACCACCGCTAACGAAGGCATTTCATCAAGCGCTTGCTGGTATTGCTCTAAAAACTGACCATCACCGAATGGCGTCGTGTCAGGTATTGAACTGGCAACGGAACTGCCCGTCACCAATTTTGGCGTTTGCGCAGATGACACATTAAATAGATTCATAGTAACTCTTTTAATACGTGTCGCGACAGACGACAAATAAATGAATAACTGTTTGATTAAAGCGTCAAAAAAACGTTTCATTCAAAACTAATGTTCTATCCTAATGCAAAAAGTAAACCAGTTTTTTAGTTCTAGCGTTGTTGGCGCCGTGCAAATTGTAACGTTACAAATTCATCCATCATTTTTTGTTCTTGTTTATTCAAAAAAAGCTGCCGTTCACGCTGTTTTTTTTCCAGTAACCATTCAATACCACGTTTTTTTTGCTGCATGGCTTGCCAATGCTGACGGCATTGCTCAATTTGATTAGCAAAATAGCCACCCGCCTGTTTTTGCTTCTCTAATGTGGTATCAAGTTGAGTTAAGAATTTTTGTAAATGGCTATATTGGCTTGCACTCAGCCCTTGTTGCCCACGCTCAGAAAGCTGACGACAGTAATCTAATCGGTACTGTTCAATTTGAGCTAATTGCTGTAAATAATTTTGCTGTTCAAGTTGCGCTTGATTGAGGGCGAGGCTGGCTTGATGTTCTTGTTGTTGTGCTTGTTCGATTAATAATTCAAATGTTCTCAATGGCATACTATAACGACCTTGTCTTCAATTACCTTATTGCCAAGTTCCATTAGCCACCTAATGTAGATCGCAACATATTGACGCACATTTCATACGGTACCGCTTCTTTCATTTCTTGCTGTAAATAATTGTCTAATTTCGGTTTAAAACTAAAAGCTTGATCAATCGTTGCATCAGTTCCCGACTTATAGGCACCAATAGCAACCAAGTCTTGATTTTTACGGCAAATAGATAAAATTTGACGTACGGCTTTCGACATCAGCATATGGTCATCACTAACGATGGCTGGCATAACACGACTAACAGAACGCTCAACATCAATTGCAGGATAATGCCCCGCATCCGCCATTTCACGCGATAACACAATATGACCATCGAGGATCGCACGTGAAGCATCGGCAATCGGATCTTGCAGATCATCACCTTCACTTAATACCGTGAAAAAAGCGGTGATCGAACCTTGATTTTCATTACCATTACCTGCCCGTTCCACCAGCGCAGGTAACTTAGCAAACACCGATGGTGGATAACCTTTGGTTGCAGGTGGTTCACCAACGGACAATGCAATTTCACGTTGCGCCTGAGCAAAGCGGGTTAATGAATCCATCAGCAGCAACACATCAAACCCTTGATCGCGAAAATACTCGGCAATGGTGAGTGAGGTTTGGCAGCCTTTTAGACGCATTAATGGCGAAGCATCGGCAGGCGCGGCTATCACAACGG
Organism: Photobacterium piscicola; assembly: GCF_900166965.1. Classification (GTDB taxonomy): domain Bacteria; phylum Pseudomonadota; class Gammaproteobacteria; order Enterobacterales; family Vibrionaceae; genus Photobacterium; species Photobacterium piscicola. The sequence goes on from NZ_FUZI01000002.1 coordinate 464,042, forward strand.
CTCGCTCACGGCCTTCTTTACCTAAAATTTCATCAATAAATTCTTTTACTTCTCGACCACGCTCGCCAATAAGCCCCACCACCACAATTTGCGCACTGGTACCGCGAGTCATCATACCCAGCGTGACCGATTTACCCACACCAGAACCAGCAAAAAGGCCAATCCGCTGTCCTTTTCCGACTGTTAATAAACCATTAATAGCCTTAATACCAACATCAAGGGGTTCTTTAATCGGTTTGCGTGATAAGGGGTTAATGGGAGTCGAGGTAAACGCTGCTCGTTGCTCAGTAAAAATAGGCCCTAAGCCATCAAGTGGATTACCAATGCCATCAATAACACGCCCTAACAATTCAGGCCCGACTGGAATACCACTGTTATGCAAAATAGGGGTAACTTTAGCGCCTGGCATCACCCCTGATAATTGCTCACTTGGCATTAAAAAAAGCGTTTCACCAGCAAAACCCACCACTTCTGCTTCTAGTTCACCAGTGAGGGTTTCTACTTTACAGACACTACCAACAGGGGCGCGGCAGCCTATCGCTTCAAGGGTTAGCCCAACAACACGATCCAACCGCCCTGAAGCCACAGGTTTACAAGCGGTATTTGCAGTTTGGTAGCGACTGAGGCGTTGTGCGAGGGTCATAACACTGGCTCTTGCAAATTACTGTTGAGTTCATTAAAGGTGGTCAGTGAATGCAAAATACGATCATCAATTAAATAATCAACACTAGAACTGCCACACGTCAACTGTAAATCCCCTCGTTGTAAGCTCGGCTCTGCAATTAATGACCATTGACGTTGTTGCAGATCAGCCTCATCAAAGCTGGCATGAATTAACGCAACATCTTCTGGATGTAAATGCATTTTAATTTCTCGCTCGGCTATCGGTAGCGTTGCTACAACTTCGCGAACAGTATTGAGTAATACTTGAGGATTGGTTTTAACTTCAACGCGAATCAATGCCTTGGTTAAACCATTCACCAATAATAATAATTGTTGTTCAACTTCAGTGTCGACTTTAGCAATAGGATCTGCAAATTTATCCATCACCGCCGTTAATAATGCCACTTGTTGATCAATTTGAGCTTGAGCTTGTTCTAGCCCTTGCTGTAAGCCTTGTGCCAGCCCTTCAGCATGGCCGGCTGTAACCCCTTCAGCATGGCCTTGAGAAAAACCTTCGCTATGCCCAGCTTGACGCCCTTGCTCAACCCCTTCGTCATAAGCAGATTGCTGCATGGCTTCAAGTTCTGCCGCGGTTAATGGTGGCGGCGGTGGCTCAGGTTGAGTTAATTGCTGTTGCTGTAATTGTTGTTGCTCAAGATAATATTGATGATCATAATTAAGCGCATTTTCAGGTTCATGATCACTGTCATGGCTGTAATCAGGGTATGCCCAGCGTTCAAGTTCTTGGGCTTGATGTTCTGACACGCGCATAAAACCACGACGACGTTCATCACTCATGGCAACACCTTTTCCTTCAACTTACATTGAACCACCGCATTACTATTATAAAAATTCATCAGTGCCACCATTGCCAGTTAGCACTAATTCACCCAAATCAGATAAACGACGCGCAATAGATAAAATTTCTTTCTGAGCCGCTTCAACATCAGCCACACGAATAGGCCCCATGGCTTCTAAATCTTCTTGTAGCATTTCACCCGCACGTTTAGACATGTTGCGATAGAACTTATCACGTAACATATCATCTGCACCTTTAAGGGCTTTTTGTAATAGATCTTGCGGCACATCTCGCAATAGAATTTGAATACCACGATCATCAACTTCAATCAGATTATCAAACACAAACATCAAGTCTTGAATTTGAGTCGCTGTTTCTTCATCGTTTTCACGAATTTGATCCATCAACAGCCCTTCAACGTTATTATCTAGATAGTTCATGATTTCTGCTGCTGCTTTTAAGCCACCAATTTTAGCTGCTTGTGCACCCGCTTGACCCGCAAACTGTTTTTCCATAATGTCGTTTAATTCATGCAGTGCCGCAGGTTGAACTTCTTCCAAATTAGCAATACGCATCATCAAATCTAATCGCACGCGTTCAGGGAATTGCGATAAAATTTCAGCGGATTGTTCAGGCTCTAAATAAGACAACACGATGGTTTGAATCTGTGGGTGCTCATTTAAAATAATACTGGCAACTTGGCGCGGATCCATCCATTTTAAAGAATCAAGTCCACGCGAACCGCTACCCATTAGAATTTGATCAACCAAATTATTGGCTTTATCTTCACCTAATGCTGCCACTAACGCATTACGAACAAAATCTTCGCTACCCATACCAATGCTGGTGTATTTTTGAATTTCTTCTAAAAATGAACGATGCACACTCGAGACTTTATCTTGATTTAAGTTCTTCATGCTTGCCATCGAGCCACCGACTCGCTGCACCTGCTTCGGATCAAGATGGCGAATAATACTGGCGGCATCTTGTTCATTAAGACTTAATAATAAAATCGCAGCTTTTTCCGTGCCATTAAGGCTTTTAATATCAAATTTATTATCGATTGGTGCTACATCATTAGCCATCTTCATTCATCCAGCTTTTCACGACTTGTGCAGCAAGATCCGGTTCATTGGCAACCAACGCCCGCACTGCTTTCAGTAAATCTTCATCTTTATGTAAATTAGGCAGATCTAAACTACTACTGCTTAATTCAAAGCTTTCATTTGGATCTAAGTCACCACCGATTAAGCTGGTGCCATCACTATGACTATTGTGGGTTAAAATCGGTAAACCATTTTCATCTAACGGTGTGCCATTAGCCGCTTGATTTGGGTATAGCAACTTGTTCATTGCTGGACGCACCAAGACGATGATCACCACAATAATCACCAAGGCCGCTGCAAGCCATCGAATCCAACTGCTAAAATTCGGATTCTCCCAAATGGGCACATCAGCCAATAATAGTTCTTCAGGCAGCGCAAATGGCACCGATAGTACTTCCAATAAATCACCACGCGCCTCTGAAAAACCAATACCGCCCATTAATAAACGACGAATTTTAACAATTTCAGCTTCAGATACTGGTACTCGTGTGATCTCACCCGTTTTAGGATCAACTATTGATTTATAATCAATCGCAACCGACACCGTTTGACGATCAATAACACCTGTTTGCGCGCGTTTATGGCTTATCGTGGTGTCTAACTCATAGTTACGGGTAGATTCACGGTGCATGCGACCATTACCGCTGCTTGTGCCAGCTTGCATGTCTTTTATATTTTCGGGAATAGCACTACTGACAGGAGGTTGGTTGCTTAATGCTCCAGGAATACCCGCTACCACTTGACCACCATTGCTATCTTCACGCGTAAACTCACTTCGAGTAGCCGCCGTGGCAGGGTCATAGCGTTTACGGGTTTCTTCTAAGGCGGAGAAATCCATCGCTATATCAACTTGTGAGGTGTAATTTCCCAACCCTAAAACAGGCATCAAAATAGCGTCGATTTTTTCCCGTAAAGATTGCTCTTGTTTACGCTCTAATTCGTATTCTTTTCGTTTAGCGGTTGAGGAAGGATCTTCAGTACCTGAGCTTAATAAACGCCCGTGTTGATCGGTCACCGTAACGCGAGTAGGACGTAAACCAGGCACCGCCGTTGCCACCATATCAACAATGGAATCAACTTCTTGCTGCCCTAGTGCTCCGCCTGATGCTAAAGTCAGAAAAACCGTCGCGGTAGCATCTTGATTATGACGCACAAACACACTTTGTTTTGGCATCGCAAGCAACACTTGCGCCTTACGTACTTGACTAATTTGTTCGATAGCACGCGCTAATTGACGTTCACGGCTTAATTTTAAACGTTCATTTTCAAGCCGCTGTGAAACACCAAATCCCATGTCTTTTAATAAAATATCATCGCCTTCAGCGATACGACTGTTTAAACCACTGCGGGTTAAATCTAATTTTATACTGCTATATTTATCAGCAGGTACTCGAATGGTATTGCCATCAAGTTGGTAATCAATTTTCTTTTGATCAAAGTGATCTAAAATAGGGATCAATTCTTCGGTTTCATAGCTACCCAATGGTCGCATTTCGGACTCTTTTATCCACACCACGACCATGACGATTAGCGCGACACAAATCGCAACCGATAGCACTAAAATCACCTGCCGTAACAGATCAAGATTGCCTAAAATACTGTCAGTACGCGATGCTTTCTTTTCAGCAAGATCGGGATCTTGAGCAGCATCGCGTAATATCGGTGAAGTATTATTATTTGCAACCGTAACGGGTTGATTAACAATTTGATCTGACACTATTTATTTCTCACACATATAGCTAATGATGCGCTATCACATCGACGGATAACAACGATATTTATACCGGCATATTCATTAATTCTTTGTAAGCCTGTACCATTTTATTACGCACTTGCACCGTCGCTTCAAACGCCACACTGGATTTATTACGGGCAATCATCACATCAGATAACGACACACTGCGATCACCTTGATCAAACCGAGTAGCAAGATCACTTGACTGGCCTTGAAGCGTATTCACCGACTTAATGGCGTCGTTAAGTAAATTGCCAAAATCAGCACTAACCTGTTGTCCTGTTGCGGGACGAATATTATTTTGAGCATCTAAACGCATTGCCTGCATTTCAGCCGCTAATCCATTAACTTTCATTGCAAAGTCTCACTGTGTTTATCGCTACTAAAAAAGGTTTGTTATATCTATAACCCATCGATTATGCGGGGAGTTCAATGCCAGCATCACGCATTTTGGCTAATTTATAGCGTAATGTACGTGGACTAATACCCAGTTTATCGGCCATATCTTTTCGATTACCTTGGCAAGCAACTAAGGTATCTAAAATAATATTAAATTCTTGGCCGCGTAATTCATGGCCTAAACTTTCCGCAACTGTGGATGATATTGAGTCAATTGTCGTTGTGGTCGACGGTGATATTTCGCAATCAGGCGCGGTAGAAGGTGTAACCATCTGTAACCAATCAAGTCCTTCAACCAAAATATGTTGCTCAGTTATCATAAGGTTATCGTGAATGATTAACGCGCGTTGAATCACGTTATCAAGTTCACGTACATTTCCGGGCCATGTATATTGTAATAATTTGTTGAGCGCACATGGTGCTATTACAGGGATCGCCATCCCTTGTTGACTCGCATGGCGTTGTAAAAATAACTGCGCTAACGGCACAATATCGCCCTTACGCTCCATTAATGCTGGCCATGTCATTGGAAAAACATTTAAGCGGTAATACAAATCTTCACGAAAACGCCCCTTCGCAACATGATTTTTTAAATCACGGTTACTGGTTGCAATAATGCGCACATTCAATTTAATGCTTTTACGTCCACCTAAACGTTCAACTTCACGTTCTTGCAATACCCGTAATAATTTAGCTTGCAAGTTAATGTCCATTTCACTGATTTCATCCAGTAAAATCGTACCTGCTTGAGCTTGTTCAAACTTGCCCGGACAGGCTTGTATTGCTCCTGTAAAAGCCCCTTTTTCATAGCCAAATAGCATCGCTTCTAGCATATTTTCAGGAATAGCAGCACAGTTAATCGCCACAAAAGGTCCATCACAGCGTAAAGAATGGTCGTGAATATAGCGTGACAACACTTCTTTACCCGACCCACTAGGACCTAAGACCATCACGCTGGCATCTGTTTTAGCGACTTTTTCTGCCATTGCTAACAAATGCAAACTTTTAGGATCCGCTGCGACCGTATTGGTAGCGTTGGATCGGATCGGTGCATAGCGACCAACCATATTTAACAAAACTTGCGGGGCAAATGGTTTAGCCATGTAATCAAGTGCCCCCTCTTTCATTGCTGCAACAGCATCTTCGATATTGGCGTAAGCGGTCATTAATAACACTGGCATTTTCGGCCATTGCAATTTAATACTACGCAATAAAGCTAAGCCATCCATGCCCGTCATTTGCACATCAGAAACCACAATATCAACCGATTCAGATTTCAATAGCACTAATGCGTGTTCTGCACTTTCCGCTTCTAGCCATTGATAACCCGCTAATGCAAGCGTATCAACTAACGCTTCACGCAAACCTTCGTCATCTTCTACGACTAATACTCGCGTTTGACTCATGCTTCACTCTCCATAGTTAACTCGAACCATTATGCGGCTTGAACTGATGTGACTAACGGTAACTGCAAGGTAAATGTGGCCCCTTGCCCCAGTTGTGAATCTAATATCAAACTACCGTGATGGGCTGATACCACCATCTGTACCACAGCCAGTCCTAATCCGGTGCCTTGTTTACGAGTGGTAAAAAAAGGTTCTAACACTTTTTGATGATGCTCTGCCGCAATTCCTGGGCCGTTATCTGTCACACTAAGTAATAGCATTTGATCCTGCTGTTGACAGCGCACTGCAACTCGGCAACCTTTGCCAGCCATTTGAATCGCATTAGTGATCAAATTACCCACCGCGCTCGCTAATGCATTTTCATTGCCCATTAAACGCAATGTTTCATCGTCACAGTCAATGCTAAAATCGACATCATGACTCAAAACTTGAGCTTCTATCATTGCTTCTAAACTGTTGAGTAAACTTTCAATAGTAAATTCACTCACCACTTTATTGTCGCCACCTTTAGCAAATAACAGCATATCGTTAACTTGTTTTTCCAGATCATATAATCGATCCACCAGCTTAGTTTGAAAACGTGTTCGCGTGGTTGGAGTTAACCCTGATGATGCTAAATTAGCGGCATACAATAACGCACTGGCTAACGGAGTACGCACTTGATGTGCCAACGATGCAACCATTCGTCCTAACGACGACAAACGCTGCATTTCACTTAACCGTGACTGTAGCTGACGGGTTTCGGTTAAATCAGTGATCACAATAAGCTGCCCTGCCGCAGAAGCTGAAATAGCAAGCTTCACTTTACGGCCACTGCGCAATGAAACCTCATGTCCATCATCATCTTGAGGTGCGAAACTACGTTGAATAATCTCTCCCCAACGTTGACCGATTAATGGTTCACCAAGTAACCGCAAGGCTTCTTGATTAGCTTCACTAATTACGCCCTTTTCATCCAATAAAATAACGGCAACAGGCATTACTTGTAATACTTGCTGATAACGATCAACTTGCTGGTTTAACGCTAATAATGTTATGGATGAGTCACTCATGATTAATCTACTACGAACAACAATAGCAGTGATTATGCAAATAACATACCACTAATAAATCATATTTATCATGCAGTTAGATAAATAACGGACGAGTTATTAATGTCATTTTTATGACACTAATAACACATTTGTGTTTGTGGACACCATTTTTAGCTTACGAGGATATATTTATTAGTAACTCTGCCTCTTCATCATGGCTGAGAGTTATATTTAGTGGGCATTGATTAAACGATTATGTTGAAAACAACATAAAAAAAGCCACCGCCAAATTAATGGCAGTGGCTTTTTTTATATTGAAAGCAAGTTAAGGTAAATTAACTGTCTTTCGATAATCCATATTTACGCATTTTTTCTACTAACGTTGTACGACGCATACCCAACATGTCAGCAGCACGTGCAACAACGCCTGATTGTGCATCTAATGCTTGGCGAATCATTTCAACTTCAAGTTCAGCCAGCATCTCTTTAAGGTTTAATCCTTCTGGCGGTAAGTCATTACCTAATGATGCGGTATCTGTTTCTTCAACCGCAAACATATCTGCTAACGCTTGCTGTTCTTGTTCTTCAATAGACATCATGCTGCTTTCCGGCACAAAATCAGGAAGCTGGCTATAACGGTATTTTATTGGTAAATGATTAACATCAACCATTTCACCAGGATAAAGGATCGTTAATCGTTCGACCAAATTCGCCAATTCGCGAATATTGCCCGGCCAATCATGCAACATTAATGATGCAATCGCACGTGGTGTAAAGTGGATCCGTTTAGCACCTTCTGCTTCCATACGGGTAAGCAGCTCTTGTAATAATAACGGAATATCTTCGATACGATCACGCAACGCTGGCATGTCTATTGGGAATACATTTAAGCGGTAATATAAATCTTCACGGAACAATCTCTCGGCAATCATTTTATCCAGATCACGGTGGGTTGCCGCTACAATACGTACATTCGCTTTAATGGTTTGAGTGCCACCTACACGTTCAAAGCTACGTTCTTGTAAGACACGTAATAACTTCACTTGCATCGACATTGGCATATCACCAATCTCATCTAAAAATAAAGTACCGCCTTCGGCTAATTCAAATCGGCCTTTACGGGTTGAAATTGCCCCTGTAAATGCCCCTTTTTCATGACCAAATAATTCACTTTCAAGTAAATCAGCTGGAATAGCGCCACAGTTAACAGGTACAAATGGGCCTTTGCCACGCTCAGAATGATAATGCACATTACGCGCAACCACCTCTTTACCCGTGCCTGATTCACCTAAAATCAACACGCTTGCATCACAAGCAGCGACTTGTTCAACTAAACGACGAATATCACTAATTGCTGTACTACGACCAACCATGCTTCTAAATAGCATGTTCTTACGGCCTAAAGATGGTACTTGATGAGTGCGCTTGCCTAAATATTCTTGGCAATGACGAAAAGCATCGGCGAGTTGGTTGTAATGCAGCGGAAATTTAAGATCACCAATATAATTGGGTAATTCAGCTAATAACTCATGATGGTTCGTTAACGCAACCACAGGAATTTGTGGGTACACTCTCAACATCTCAATAATACTAGTGAGTTTTTTGGTATTGGTTATTGTTCCTAGCAGACAAACACCCCACGGTTGCTCCCATAATGACACGGTTAAATCTTGTGATGACAGCGCATTATGATGCTCACCCATAAAGTTGAGGATGACACCTAAATCATGACGTTGCTGTGGGTCGTCATCAATAACAAGCGTATTTACTAAACCGTGCATAGATGGATATTGCCTTTATAAGAGTACACCCTGACGGTATATTCAATGTAGCGAACAGAACAACAATCAAGAAGAGAGTAGCTACATTGTAATTAATGTGCACCATAAGGCAAGATTTGACGTATAAAAGCTGTGACACCAATACAAATAACAATGTATTTGATCAGGTTTTATGCCAATTTAAGACTAAAAACGCAAAAAAAAATGGTTATCGGCAACTCTAATTACGGTTACCGACGCCCAAAAACAGTTAGTTTGTTTCAGTAAGATGGTGATATTCCGCTGGAATTTGGTCCCAAGCTGACTTTATTTCGCGTAGCATACCAATCACATCATCAATAGGCTGAGTGACATTTTCAGCATTGGCGCGTGAAATCTCGCTACCCATAAAATCATAAAGCGCATCAAGGTTTTTAGCGATATCACCACCATCTTCCATTGATAAACAATCACGCAAACTTAGTACAATATCTAATGCTTTGGTTAAACGTTCACATTTAACCGCAATATTACCTTGTTCCATCGCCGCTTTGCCCTGAATAAGGCGTTCTATCGCCCCAGCGTATAACATTTGAATGATACGGTGCGGTGAGGCGCTGGCGAGTTGTGCATTCACTGAAACTTGCTTATATGCCTGAAGAGAACCACGCATGTTATTATCCTTTGTTTAGTAGCGAGACATTTATCAATAAACATTGGGTTTAGAGGTTATTGTCCATGTTGTTGAATATTGCTGTAGAGCGATAATGATTTTTGACTTTTTTTCGATCGTACCAATTGCATACCTATACGATCTTTATGCTGTTGTAATAAACCTTTCATGGCCTGGGTACGAGCAACAACGTCATCAAATACCGCCCGTGATAAATCCGCATGTTTAAGCACAACTTCCACTTGCTGATGACGCAAAGCGACTAAGTTTTCAAGTTGCTGCGGAAAATCATCAGGGTAATCTTCCGCAAGTAATAACTGTTCGATTTGGTGTTCTAATTGGGTTAGTTGCTCTAATATTATGAGTGGCTGCATTAATATCCTTAATCAAACGACATCATCAAACTCATCATGCTACTGAGTTGATTATTCATCTGACCGATGGCTTCATCCATCGCTAAAAACTGTTTATAAGTACGATCTTCATAAGCGGCCATACGTTTATTAAGATCGGTCATGTCATCGTCTAGTGATTTTTGGCGCTCTTTTAACGTGTCTTCTTTAACAGACAATGAACCATCGGTTTTATCAGTAAAACTGTCTAACAGCTTATCGGCTTTAGCTAGAAAGCCCGTATCTTCTTGAGCAAAAAATTGGCCGATAACCGCAAAATTTTCGCTGATAATGTCATCAAGCTTATCGCTGTCTTCTTCAAGCTCTAGTGTGCCATCACGCTGAATAGAAATACCAAAATCAGACATTTGATACAGCTTGCCATTAATCTCAATCGGCTCATTGAGTAAGTTACGCATTTGGGTGGTCACTGAACGGGTTAAGCTATCACCGTTCAATGCCCCTGCCCGATTAGGATCATCTGGTTCTTTATCTGCATCAAATCCGGTTAACTTATCAATGGTGCCCATTAAGCTGTTATAACTATCAACAAACGATTTCAGTGAATCTTTGGTGCTTTTCTCATCATTTTCGATAGTGATTTTTACCGATTTAACATCGATATCATCGGTTTCGGGATTACTTGAGCCTGAAGTACCAGTGAGCTTTTTAAGATCTAACGTCACCCCTTCAATCACATCTTCAAAGGTATTATTACTGCTGCTAACGGTAGTGAAGTTATCGATCATGATTTTGGCATCTTGCGCTGCCTGCATCTCATCAACTTTACTGTCCACCATGCCGTCTTTATAAGCAAGTGATGCTAATTGCCCCGTCATGGCAGAGGTATCAATCTCAATGGTATTTTTCTCACCGATTTCTTTGGTTGAAAATACAATTTTTGAACCGCCGTCTTCACCAGTATTGATTAAGGTTGCGGTAACACCGGGGTTATCTTCAGCATTATTAATCGCATCAACCACTGACGATAAATCATCATTGTCTTCACCGATATTTAAGGTCATCGATTTATCACCGACCTTAATTACCATTTCACCGCTACCAAGAGAGGCTTCTGGATCAGCGCTAAATAGTTCTTTACCCATCAATTTATGTGACTGTGCCATTTGCTGAATGTTAATGTTATACACCCCGCTTTTGGCTTTAGCGGTGGCTTTTATCGATAAATAATCACTGTTATCAGACGAGGCTTTTTGACCATTAAAGGCTTCATCTTTGCCAAACTTTTCTAGCATTGATTGCATTGCGCTGACAGATGATTTGACCTGACCATAAGCACTAAGGGAAACATTAACTTGTTTCTGTTGTGTTTCAATACGATCTGCTTTTGGTTTACGTTCAGCGGCAACTAATTGCTGTGTCATGCCTGCAATATCTAGCCCAGATGCCATTCCGGCAGCACTTAACCCCATAGTTATGTCCTCTACACTGTTTTACTGATAGAGCCCAGAGCATGCTTGGCTAAATTTTTGTTTAACTCTAGCAATTCTTGTGCCGGAACTTGGCGAATCACATCACCGGTTTTATTATCAACAATGGTGGCAATCTGCTTACCTGTTTCCTCATCTTGGTGGAAACGTAAACTGCGGTTACATTGTTGTAATACTTGTTCAATCTGCTTAATGCGTTCTTGCTCTGCGATAGGATCAGGCGTAAATGAATTAAGCAGATTGTCATCAAGAGGAGGATTAACATCATCAACATCCTTTAACGTGGTTATCAATGGCAATGGCTTGCCGCTAGGTTGTAACTCACTATAAGTTGGATCAGATTTAGACTGATGAGCAGTATTGACCGTCGCTGAAGTCGTACTATTTAATGATGTCTGTAGCGCGGTATATTGTCCTGTTGCAGCAGTAGAAGTGATCGCCATAGCTAGTTCCTTGAGCATATTTGTTAGCGATTAAAATACAATAATGCCCTGCTGATGGTATCAACAGGGCACGATATTTAGAGCGGATTAACCTAGTAGGCTAAGTGCCGCTTGTGGAATTTGTTTTGCTTGCGCAAGGATAGAAGTACCCGCTTGTTGCAGGATCTGACCTTTAGTCATGTTGATAGTTTCAGAAGCGAAATCAACATCTTTGATACGGCTGTTTGACGCATTAACGTTTTCGTTGATGTTCGCCAAGTTGCTCATGGTGTGCGTCATACGGTTTTGGAACGCACCGATTTCCGCACGTTTTTCGTCTACTTGCTCCATTGCTGAATCAAGTACATCGATAGCGTTTTGAGCACCTTCTTGAGTTGATAGATCTAGGCTTGCTACTGATTCAGTGGTTACTGTGCCTGTGGCAACACCTTTACTTCCAGCACCAATATCATAAGTTGCGATATCTGTATCGAATTTTGCTTTTGAGAAGTCGATATCAAATTTTGCACCTACTTCATCAACCTTTTCTACCCCATTGTCAGATGTTGTAGTTTTAGCAGCAACAGCCGCAGAGGCCCCTGCGTATGCAGGTTCACTACCAATAGTAATTGAGCTTCCAGCTGCTGCTGCTTTATATTCAGCCTTAACAGCTAAATCAGTACCATCAGCTTTAGATAAAGTAATTTCTTTTGTTTCTGCATTCAAAGTAGCAGTAATACCTGCGGCTTTTGAATCAGCATCAGCATTAATTGCAGCAACAAGGTCAGATTCAGTAGAATCTTTAGCTACTGAAAATTCTTTTGCTCCAACAGTTAAAGTTAAGGCTCCTGTACCTGAAGTATTTAAGCCTGATATTGTTTGAGTTGTTGCTACTGCATCTTCGCCTTTTATACCTGCCGTTTTTTCTGTTACAGATACATTGCTAACACCATCAACATTATTGATTTTATTCTGAAAATCTTCAGCGGTCATATCTTGTGTAACATCAATTTTATGTTCAGCGTCACCTAGCTTAAATCCAAATTCTGATGAACCAGTTGACATACCACCACCAAAGTCAGACTTAACTGCATCAGCTGCATCAGAAACGCCTGAATATGAACGGCCAATAGCATGTGAAGATACATCCATCAACTCTAGGCTTTGAGTTTCATTTGAATTAGAACCAATTTGGAAAGATTTTGAACCAAATGAACCATCAAGAAGGTTTTGGCCACCGAAACTGGTTGTATCAGCGATACGGTTCATTTCGCTTTGCAATTCACCCATTTCTTTCTGCATTGCGTCACGGTCTTTATCTGAGTTTGAACCGTTAGCAGATTGAAGAGCTAGCTCACGCATACGCTCCATGATAGTGGTTGATTCTGACATCGCACCTTCAGCCGTTTGTGCCATTGACACACCATCGTTAGCGTTACGCATTGCGACGTTTAGACCATTAGTTTGGTTGGTCAAACGGTTTGAAATTTGCAGACCGGCAGCATCGTCTTTAGCAGAGTTAATGCGCAGACCAGATGATAGTTTTTGCATGCTGTCGGCAACACTGCTGCTTGCACTGTTAAGGTTACGCTGGGCAGTCATTGCTGTTACGTTAGTATTAATTGTAATAGCCATAAAGGTGACACTCCTTGGTATGATCTTTCCCAGACGTGGTGCCGGGTTAAAAAGAGATTTAATTAACTTAGTGCTAAAGTTAACGGCACCTTTTGGCGAAGCTTTAGGATTATTTTTAGGTTTTTGTAGGCGAGGTTAACGCACCCCCGTCATTCCCTACAGTGAGGTTACGAACGCGATAGGGAATCTACTATTAGCGCGTTGTAGAATGAATGTGTTGCGGTATCTGTTAATAGGTTTTCACTGGCGTCTTTAAGGCTCAAGCACGCGTTGAGTAGATCACGGATAGCCTCGGCCCTCGACTTCCGAGATGACGCATAATGGGCTGCCACAGACTCTTTGTTCTGCTTTTCCTCGAAACTCGTCCCTGCTCTTACCTATATTCTGCTCTTCCTCGCCCCTAGCAAACTCGTCCCTGCTCTTACCTCTCCCCCCTAAATATAATTAAACAATGACAATTGCTTGGTTTGCCCAAACGCTTGCTGCGAGGCTTGCAATGCCATCATTTGTTGATTCATATCCATGATTGCTTTGCTGTAATCGAGATCTTCTAAGCCACTTTGCGCCTGATTTAGAGTTAACTCAAAATCAAGATGCTGTTCTAACTGGCGATCGACCTGCTGCATAATAGTGCCGACTTCTGAACGCTGTTGGTTCATATGCACAAAACCACTATCAAGATCATCAATCACTCGTTGTAAATTCGCTTCTGCCGCAGGCGATGAAGTTGGACGCTCTGCGTTATCAATCGCACTCTGAATCGAATCAAAAATATTAATGGTTTGGGCTGGCTTTAAGCTAATATTATCGCCACTGCTGATATCACCAAATTTTAAATTCAAGGTGGCGCTATCGGCAGCTACAGGATCTTTATAAACGATGCCTTGTTCTGAATCATAAGCTTGATTTGCAGCAACGACTTTGCCCCCAACGGTTAAGTTATATTGCATCTCTTTGGTTGTTGTACCATCTGCAGCTGCGATATCAACTTCATTGAAACTTACTTCAATAGCTTCAGCTGAACTAAAATCACTGGTAGTCGCAGCAAGGAGATGCAGTTTAGAACCGTCGGTTAAGCCATCAGCACCATCGCTAAAGACAGGTCGAAAATCACCGTAACTATTAGGGACATCGGTAAATAATTGATCGCCTGGTAAACTGGTTTTTACGTTAACTGATTTATCTATTTGAGCATAACGTGACTGGCTATCGCCGTGATAATCCATGCTGCCATCAATGGCTTCCATAAACGGCTTAGTGTCAGATTGATTACCCGCAAATACATAATTACCCGCTTCATCACGGCTATTGGCTAATTCAAGTAAACCATCACGTAAGCTAATTAATTCGTCTTTAAATGCGGCGCGGTCATCACTTGCCATCGCACCATTAATCATACCAAGTACTTTTTGCTTGGTTGCGCCAAGGTTATCTTCAACACCAGCTATCGCGGTTTCCATGGTTTGCAGACGATTATTTGCAAGGGTGATGGCACTATTATATTGATCGATTTGAGTTAACTGTTGGCGGTAGTTTTGAATCGTCACCGATGACACCGGATCATCCCCTGCGGTTTCGACCCGTTTGCCGCTAGATAATTGGCCGTTAGTTTGATTCAATTCGCCTTGCTTACGCATTAAGTTGGAGGTCAGATTTTGGTACTGACTGGCGGTTGAGACGCGATTGATCATGACAACTCCTCGTTATACT
This sequence comes from Photobacterium piscicola, assembly GCF_900166965.1. GTDB lineage: Bacteria > Pseudomonadota > Gammaproteobacteria > Enterobacterales > Vibrionaceae > Photobacterium > Photobacterium piscicola. The sequence goes on from NZ_FUZI01000002.1 coordinate 479,227, forward strand.
GCGCGCATTAAGGTATCAAAGGTTTCTTTCGCCACCGACATAATTCGTGATGACGCCATGTACGATTGTTGAAACTTCATTAGATTAGCGGCCTCTTCATCAAGGTTAACCCCAGATAAATTCGATACTCGCTCTGAGGCTGAATCAAAATCAAGCTGATTCACTTCACTTAATTTATCGGCATTTTTTTTGAGCATCCCAATATCAGTGGCTAAGCCTTCAAATAAATCAATCACACTTGATTTACCGTCTGCCATGGTTTTTTGGTGCTGCACTTGCTGCATCGCCAAGAAATTGCCATTACCGCCTTGAGCATTTTGAGTGCCCAGTTCAATTTCAAAGCTGTCGTTAGCTTTTGCGCCAGCAGATAAACTCATAACGGGAATTGAGGAAGTAGCACCCGTTTTAAAAGCAATGGTGGCGCCATTTTCAGCTGAATATTTATTATCTGCTAATTCAACATTGGTATTGGTTTTTAAGTCAGTAACGGTAACTTGATCGCCCGCGGCGTTTAACTGTAATTGATACCGACCTGCGGCATTATCAGACACAGCAGTCGCTTTGGTGATGGTTGCCGAGCCCAGATTGGATTCAGCCGCTATTGCTGTTAATTGACGGTGTCCCGCCAGCCCACGAGGATCAGTTAAGGCTAAACTAATATCCGCTGCACCACGACGTAAAGGTTGAATGATGGCGGTTTCAGTTTCTCCAGCCATCAACGTGGGTGGTTGATTAATGGTGATTTCTAAGCCATCAACCTTCGCTTCAAATTTACCTTTTACATTTGCTGTTAAGGCCGTTTTATTACCTTGTTGATCAATCAGCGTATGGCTGGTTGCATCACTAATTAATTGATAATCACCGATTTTAAGTTGATTAATATCATCAATTTTAACGCTAATATCACTGCTACTACCAAAGGGTTTAAGTGCCCGTTGTGACATCGCATTCGGACTATTAATATCATTGAACAACGCTTGTCCTTGCTGACCATTAAGATCAACCCCTTGTTGCTGAAGATCATTCATTTGCGATCCAAAGCCAAGCGCCATTTGTCCGAGTTGATCCAAACTTTTATCAATAACATCATCACGCACTGTCAGCATTGCACCTAAGCTGCCACCAATGGTGTCGCTTTTAATCGGTTTACTATTATTGCCATTAATTAACGCGATTTGTTTATTGGCAATATCAGGATCGCCATCGACTAATTTAAGTTGTGAAGCACTTACACCTGACACCAAGGTATCACCGCTACCAATGATAACTGTATTGGCTAAACTGCCTTTATCTGCCAACACGGTCACTTGCGTATATTGGGCTAATTCATTAATCAGAGTACGTTGTTGATCAAACAGATCATTACTACCATCGCTGCTAGATTGTTGCTGCAAACTGGTATTGACCGCGGCAAGTTCTTGCCCTAATGCATTCACCCGCTCTAAAGAGACACTCAATTGCTGATTAACATCAGTACGAATATTGGTTAGAGTTTCATGGGCATTATTTAAGTTCACCGCGGCTTGATTGGCATGTTCCAGTACCGTTTGACGACTACCCAGATCATTAGGATTATCAGCTAAAGAGCGCACAGAATGATAAAAATCGTTCATACTGTTAACGCTATTAACTGCACTTTTAGAGGTAAAATCATCCAGCATTGCTAAATGCTGTTGTTTAACATTAGCTTCTTCTAGTTGAGTGGTGGAAAGCGTCAGTTCGCGAGCAGCAAATTGATCATAAGCACGACTGACATTATCAATATAAGCACCAGTACCATAGTAACTATTACCATTCCACTGCGCATCATCGGCTTTTTGTTCAACAACTTGGCGGCTATATCCTGGCGTGTTGACGTTGGTAATATTATGACTTGTCACATCCAATTGTTTTTGAGATGTGCGTAAGCCACTCACCCCAATTTGCATCAAATCTACCGCCATCGCCTGTTTGCTCCCCACTAAAATTCAAACCATTATCGGCAACAATCGTGCGATAACGCTGTTGCTAACAAGCAAGATCTGAACCACTTTTAAATAAATTCTATCTTTAACGGCATTGTTTAAATAAATACTGTTAATTGGCATTTATTTACTTATACTTTTGCCGTTGCTGCCGATATAGATAAAACACCATCAAAAACAATGGCAAAACAGCCTTCAAAATAAAGGATATCGTTAATGAATATTTTACTTTCAGGACTGATTGGTTACGCAATAAAAGAAGTGGTGGTGCCACTAATCACCGATAGCGTTGATGATAAGCAAGATAAAAAACCAGTGTCTGATAAGGAAGTGGAAGGAGCGTTATTTGAAAGTAACGATCTGATCAAGATGGTATCAAGTCTAATTGATATTGTGGTGTAATATTTTTATTACGGTATTAACGATTCATTCTGCTATTGTTATCCCCTTTGATCACTATTAACTTTGATTACCATTCCTAATCACAATAACCACGTATCACAATAAGCTCTGCACTTTTTTCATGACAGCTAACACCTTATTGCTGTAATTCGGATCAGTGGCATACCCCGCTTGATGAATTTCACGAATAAATTGCTGCGGCTGGTTACTGTGCGTTAATGCTTTTGAATAACGCGGGTTGTGCTGTAAGAAATTAACAAAATCATCAAAGCTATGTTGGTAAGAATCATAAGATCGAAACGCCGCTTGCTCTTGTACGGCAATACCATCATGAAATTCTAATGTCTTAGTGGCAACTTTTTGCCCCTGCCAACGCGGATCCGCTTTAATATTAAATAAATTATTGCTTGAACCCAGAGCATTATTAATCACCTTCTTTCCCCACCCAGTTTCTAATGCTGCTTGTGCAATCAATAATGACGGATCAGTACCTAGCGCACGTGCTGCACGCTGAGCATAAGGCTTCATATAACTCACAAATGCTTCTGCAGAGGAAAAACTTGTCGGTTCAGTTGGTTTTAGTGGTGATTCTGTGGTTATCGTTGGCTGTGTTTTGGCAATAACAGTGAGCATTGTTGGCTGTGATTGCTGCTTATCTGATGGACTCAGCTTACTGGCAGGTGACTCTGCTAATGGCAACGCAATCACATCAGTATTAATTGGACGAATTAAAAACGGCTGCGGCTGTTGTTGTGGATATAAATCTGTTGTTGGTTGGTGCTGACTATTATCTTGTTGCTCACCACCTAACTGCTTAACAATCATATCTGCCAACCCAAGACTACCTGTGGTACTTAGCTGCGACGACATTTGTTCGTCATGCATTTGTTGATAAAATTTGCCATTATTACTGCTCATTAAATCGGATTCAAACGCACTATTGGCTTCACGCATCGATTTAAATAACATCTGCGTAAAAATAGATTCAAATTGAACCGCGGCCTCACGTAAAGAGCCTTTTTTATCCTCACCAATGCCTGCCCGTAGGCGATCAAGGCTACTTAAATCATGAATAAAACCAGGCTCTATTTGTTTCATTGCCGCTCTCTTAAATATCAGATAATAATTAACTGGCCTTCAATGGCACCAGCTTGTTTTAATGCTTGTAAAATGGCCATCAAATCTGATGGTGCCGCGCCAACTTGATTGACCGCTCGCACTAATTCATCCAATGTCACTCCGGGTTCAAATTTAAACATGCGTGCATCTGATTCATTAACGGTGATCTGAGAATTAGGCACCACCACTGTATCGCCACCCGCAAAGGCATTAGGCTGACTCACTTGTGCATTCTCTTTAATTGATACCGTCATGCCACCATGGGTAATTGCCGCTGGACGTAATTTGACATGTTGTCCGATAACAATGGTGCCAGTACGTGAATTAACAATGATTTTGGCTGAGCCTTCAGCAGGATCAAATTCCAAATTTTCCACGGTCGATAAAAACGCAACGCGCTGACTGACATCACGTGGAGCACGCACACGAATCGAAGTCGCATCGACAGCAGACGCCATTTGTGGCCCTAAAAATTGATTAATAGAATCGGACATTCGTTGTGCAGTAGTAAAATCAGACTCATATAAATTAAAAGTTAAATAATCACCACGGCCAAAGGGATTTGAAACTTCTTGCTCAACCATCGCACCATTCGTGATTCGACCAACGGTAGGCGTATTGCCGACAACTTTAGAACCGTCAGCCCCCTCGGCACTAAAACCGCCGACCACTAAACTGCCTTGTGCAATCGCATACACTTTACCGTCCAGGCCTTTTAGAAACGTTTGTAATAATGTGCCTCCACGTAAACTTTTCGCTGAACCAATAGAAGACACGGTAATATCAATGGTCTGCCCTTGTTTAGTAAACGCAGGTAAGGTGGCATTCACCGCAACTGCCGCGACATTTTTGGTTTTAGGTTTAGTACCTACAGGTAATTGAATCCCAAAATTTTGCAGCATTGCATTAAAAGTTTGCTCTGTAAAAGGGGTAGTTTCACCAGTTCCCGGTAAACCCACGACTAAGCCATAACCGACCAATTGGTTACTCCGTACGCCAGCAACCGCTGCAACATCTTTAATACGTGCCGCCTGTACAGTTGTGGCGAAGAAAGTGAATGCCAGTAAACATATTGTCGAAATTCTCAAGCGATTCTCCAAGACAAGTTAAAACGATAAAGCAACCAACCTTATACAAAGGCGAGATGAATAATGAGATTAAAAAGTTCTATTAAAAAGCAACATTAAAAAAGCGGGATAACCAATTTTGCTGCTGAACATCTTGGCGATCGCCAGTACCTGAATATTGAATGCGCGCATTAGAAATACGGGTTGAAGCAATAGTGTTATCTTGATCGATATCATCCGGACGAATATTGCCGCTTACACGAATATATTCTTCACCTGTATTGAGCATTAACCATTTCTCACCGCGAATAACTAAGTTGCCATTACTCAACACATCAATAACTTCAACAGAAATGGAACCTTTAATGCTGTTACTTTGATCAGCCGATGTTGATCCTTCAAAGGTATTATTATTTGCCATCGCATAAGACAGGGTATAATCATGCAGAGTGACAGGTTTACCCCCTAGCTCTATCGGATTCATGTGAAGATCGGTTTTCTTATCAAGATCTGAACTGGCATTTTTCTTCGCGGTGGTTTTTTCTTCAAGCAAGATTGTCACAATATCGCCAATACCGCGCGGCTTGGTGTCATCATATAAATCTTGCGCTTGATCTTGATTAAATAACGATCCGGTTGCAGTTGCATAATGTTCAGGCTTAGCTTGCGGTCGAACCGGATTCCATGCCGGATCATTCATTTGAGCATCATCACGCGCGCGTAAACGGTCAATTAAACTCTTTGATTCAGGCTGTTTACCTTCAACAGCATCAACATTAGTCGTGGCTTTTTCAATATCACTGCCCACTGAATCTGGCGTTGACATACACCCGCTTAAACTACAAACAAGAGCAATCAATAGCCAGCGTCCATGGTGATTTGAATGTACTTTCACAGCGATTTCCTAGCTAATAAACTTATAGTTGCTGATTAACGTAACTCAACATTTGATCAACGGTTGAAATCACTTTGGAGTTCATTTCATAGACCCGCTGCGCTTCAATCATATTCACTAGCTCTTCAGTCACATTGACATTAGATGTTTCAAGCATTGATTGACGAATAGAGCCAAAACCTTCTAAACCTGGTGTACCTTCTTGCGGATCACCGCTGGCTCCTGTGGGTAAGAATAAATTTTGTCCAATCGGCTCTAAACCTGCGGGGTTAATAAAATCGGTGGTGGTTAATTGCCCTAGCACTTCATTTTCTTGTTGATCACGAATACGCGCCGACACTTCGCCATCAGTACCGACAGTAATACCCACCGCATTATCAGGCACTACAATTTCAGGTTGCACCGGATAACCGCTACCACTGGTGACTAAAATACCTTGATCGTTAATCGTAAATTGACCATTACGGGTATAACCAATATTGCCATCAGGCAGTAAGACTTGGAAAAAACCATCACCTTCAATCATCATATCCATGGCATTATTGGTGGTTTGAGTATTACCTTGAGTAAACACTTTTTGAGTCGCAACCACTTTTGAACCAGCACCCAGCATTAAGCCACTTGGCGATGTGGTATCTTGGGTTGATTTACCGCCGGGCTGATTAATATTTTGATAAAACAGATCTTCAAAAACCGCGCGACTTTTCTTAAAACCTATAGTTGATGCGTTAGCTAAGTTATTAGAAATGGTTGAAATATTGGTTTGTTGGGCATCTAAACCCGTTTTACTGACCCACAATGCTGGATGCATGATGATCGTCCTTTAGTAATTAGCTGATACGCATCAGAGAAGAAGAAGATTTATCCATTTCTTCGGCTGTTTTCATTAACTTCACTTGCATTTCAAAGTGACGCTGTAAATCGATCATACTGGTCATTTCGGCCACCGCATTAACATTACTGCCTTCAAGCATGCCTTTAGCTAAACTGACGCTAGCATCGGCATCTAATGGATCACGATTACCAATCACCTTAAAGAGACCATCTGTATCTTTAAACAGACTTCGATTTTCAGGTTTGACTAACTTAATACGATCAACCGTTACCATCACATCTGATGGTGCTCCCTTAGGGATTACTGAGACCGTACCATCTTGACTAATCTCAATTTTATTAATCGGCAGAGGAATAAAGATCGGGCTATCATTGCGCCCTAAAACAAGCTGACCATTACTATTTTGCAGCATGCCCATCTGATCAACGTTAAGATGTCCCGCGCGAGTATATCCTTCTTGACCACCCGCATCTTGAACAGCCAACCAACCATCACCTTGTACCGCAACATCAAGATCACGCCCAGTATTGATCATCGAACCTTGAGCAAAATCATTGCCCGTGCGCTCTGCCATAGTAAACACACGACTCGGCACTCCATCACCAAAAGCCTGCATACTACGCGCTTGCTGTAAGTCAGCACGAAAACCTGTAGTGCTCACGTTAGCAAGGTTATTGGCATGTACTCGCATGCCTTGCATATCTTGTTTTGCCCCGCTCATAGCGAGAAACAGCGCCCGATCCATTTTTTTGACACTCCTCTGTGCATTAGCCGATTTAAAGCAAAAACTACGCCAAGATGTGGGTAAAGAATAACAACGGCTAAGAATTGAGAACTGAAGATACAAAAACGCCACCGATAACGGTGGCGTCGAGCGATTAATAATAATTAACGCATTTGAAATTAACGGATCTGAAGAATATTTTGTTGCAGCTGGTTATTAACATCCAAGGCACGAGAACTGGCTTGGAAGTTACGCTGGGCACTGATCAAATCCACCAGCTCTTGAGTCATATCAATGTTGGATTGCTCTAAAGTACCACTTTTGATGGCGCCAAATGAACCTTGAGATGCATCCCCCCACACCACTTCACCCGACTCTTGGGTTGCATTCCATAGCGAGCCACCAAGTTGCGTAAGCCCTTGCTCATTGGCAACTCGAGCCATCGCCACGCGACCAACAACTAAATCTTTACCGTTTGAATAAGACGCCATAATGTTACCTTCAGGATCAATATCCACTTTAGATAAATACCCTGTTGATGCACCATCAACATCCTGAAACTTACGCACTTCAAACGCCGACGCATACTGCGTTGGATCTTCATAATTCATGGTGATTGCTTGAGTGCCATCCGCACCACCCACATCAATAGCCGCCTCGGCAAAACTTTCCATCTGAATATTTAATGGTGTTCCAGGAATAGCAGCGTCAGGCGGTACTGCTGGTGTTGCTTTTAGTGGTTGTCCATTAGCATCAAACTTCATCATATACCCCAGATGACCATTTGAACCTGCGACTGAATACCCCGTAGGTAAAGACTCTGCTTTAGCATCTAATGCTTTTTCTTTGCCGTTATTATCAGTCACGGTTTGGTAGACTTCCCATGTATTGGCATTGGTTGATTCTGGTGCTACGGCATTAGGATCATACTTAGCCACATAATAAGTGGTCATTTTATATGGCTTACCGAGTGAGTCATAAATAGTTGATGAGGTAGAACGACTGAATGAGTCACTATTTGTAAAATCAAATGGCTGCGTTTTAGGTGCAGTCTCTTTGTTAGGCAAGTTAAGCGAAACTTTGATATTTTTAGACGCCGTTGGCTGTCCAAATACATCATCAATTTTTAAAGATTTAGCCTCATAAGAAGCAACAGTATTTGAATCTTGATTAACAGGATAACCGAGTAAAAACTTTCCTTCCGCATTAACTAATTCATTTTCATTGTTTAACTGAAACGCACCATTACGGGTTAAATTACTGTTTGCAGCTTCATTTTTATTATCTGCCACCGCAAAAAAACCCGCACCAGATACCCGTAAATCTAATGGGTTATTGGTATAAATGCTTGAACCTTCATGGAACTGTTGTGCCACGGTTGAAGTTTGTACACCACCACCCGTCGTGGTTTTAGCGTTTGAGAAGATGGAATTAGAATACACATCCCCAAACTCTGCCCGTGACTCTTTAAAACCAAAAGTATTGGCGTTAGCAATGTTATTACTGGTGGTATTTAAATCCTTTTGCGCAGCACCCAAGCCACTTAATGCGATATTCATGCTCATCGTAAATTATCCTTGTTGTGTACTAAGTGGTGCCGCGGATTGTGCACTTTTACCAATTTGTAAAACTTCGGCTAAGTTGACAGGTTTGGTCACCCCCGCCAGATTTAACATTACTTTGCCGTCACTATTACCTAATAAAACACTGTTAACATTAGCGTGAGTTAATACTTCAAATTGTTGGCTTTCGCCGCCAACAGTTCCCGATACCGAAAAGTTATATTTGCCTTGTGGCATCACATTGCCAGCATCGTCTTTTCCATCCCATGCAAACGGATGTTCCCCTGCAGATTTTGCACCTAGAGTAATAGTTTTTACTAATACGCCTTGCTCATTTTCAACCCGCAGAATGGCGTTATCGACCCCTTGTTGCATGCGTACCATGCCCGCCATTTCACCGTCATGGTTTTTCAATGCCGATGCACTTGGAATAAGCACATCTTGTCCAACTAACGATGAGGCTTGCAACGCTTGGTTTGATGTCATAGCACTATTGAGTGAACCAAATTGTTCATTCATTTTATTGATACCATCAACGGTAGCAAAAGATGCCATTTGAGCGATCATCTGATCATTACCCACAGGCTTAAACGGATCTTGTTGCGCTAACTGTTTAGTTAACAACGATAAAAAATCGTCTTGTTTTAATTGATTAGTGCCCGTTGTAGGTTGTTCTTGGGCAATCTTTTTATCTTGCATACCTTTTAACTGGTCAAGATAAGAAAGAGATTGCCCGGCACCGTTAATGGTTGTCATAACACAAACTCCTTAGCTTATTTGCCCATCTGCAAGGTTTTCATCAGCATTTGCTTACTTGCATCCGCCACTTGAACATTATTTTGGTAAGAGCGTGATGCGGAAATCATATTCGCCATTTCTTCCATCACATTGACATTAGGTTTATAAATATAACCAGCACTGTTCGCCAATGGATGCTCAGGATTATATTCCGCACTTAATGGCTCATTACTTTCAACAATCCCTTGCAGTTGTACTGGCACGCTAGCATCGCCTTGATTAGCACTATCAAGCGCTGCCGCAAAAATAGGGTAACGCGCTTTATAAGTTTCTTGCGCTGAGCTACTGACACTGTTGGCATTGGCTAAGTTACTAGAGGTGGTATTAAGTCGTACTGATTCAGCACTCATGGCAGAACCGGTCACATTAAAGATATTAAATAAACTCATCCATTATTCCCCTTTCAATGCCTTGGTTAAATTCTTAAATTTAGAGCCTAAAAAATCGAGCGATGCTTGATATTCAATACTATTCTGCATAAATAAATTTTGTTCTAATTGCGCATCAACAGTATTGCCATCACCAGTATCAGGCTGAGTTGGCACTCGATAAAGTTGTTCGCCATTGGCGGCTGGAGAGGCAGTAATATGCCGCCCATTGGTACGATTAAGGCCAACGTTTGCCCCTGCGGTTGCCGATTGCAGGACGCGGCTAAAGTCGATATCTTTTGCCTTAAAGCCTGGAGTATTAACATTCGCAAGGTTGCTCGCTAATGTTTCTGCACGTGTTGCTCGTGCACCAACGGTATACTGATGAATACCTAATGCTTTATCAAAAGAAATCGACATGCTTTGCCTCTACGGTGTTATTTACTGTCACAGTGACAACAGCAGTAAAGCAAAGACAATGCCAAGATGGAAAAGGGAGGAGGAAAAAATAGGGAAAGCAGAGGAAAGGAGCGAGTTACGAGGAAGAGCAGGTGACGAGAATAAAAGCTTGATAGCTAACAATGTAGTACCAATCTTTTCAGTTCGAGTTTAAACCTCGAATCTAGAAACCTTGAATCCTCGCCCCTAAATCACCTGCTCTTGCTATTATTTTAATTTATAAATAATACCGGGATTACAACGTACCATTTCAAACCGATCGCAGAGTCCGGTTAATGATTCAGAAGCACCCAGAAATAAGTAACCACCAGGGTTTAAACTGGCTGCTAATTGATTTAACACTTTTACTTTGGTTTCAGGTGAAAAGTAAATGAGTACATTACGGCAAAATATTACGTCAAATTTACCCAATAGAACGTAGCTGTCTTTTAAATTTTGAGTCCGAAAATTAACCAGCTGTTTTACGCGTTGGTTAACTTGCATGCCACCACTAATATGTGATTCAAAAAATAGTCTTCGACGTTCAACAGATAAACCACGACTTAACGCAAGGTTGTCATATACTCCTTCACGACACATATCAAGCATGGTCTGTGAAATATCAGTCGCCGTGATCTGAATGCTGGGTAGTAGCCCCGGTCGTTTCAATTGCTGTTCTAAAATAGTCATCGCCATTGAATACGGTTCTTGTCCTGACGAACTTGCCGCTGACCATATTTTTAATGGCCTTCTGTTGGCTGCAAGTTCAGGTAAGATCTTATCGGCTAAAACAGTAAAAGGATAACTATCACGAAACCACAGTGTTTCATTCGTTGTCATTGCATCTATCACTGCAACCCGTAATTCTCGATTACGCCCTTTCAATGCGCCTTGCAATAAATCAGACAAAGATGGCAACCCAAAACGTTTAATGAGAGGACTTAAACGACTTCGCACTAAATATTGCTTACTGTCCCCCAAAACAATGCCACACTGTGCTTCAAGAAAATGACAAAAGTCATAATAGTCTTGATCATTTACCGTTAATGTTGTCATCAATTACTCTTTCTTGTTTTTGTCGTTTATTGCATATTAAATAGATTTATTATTTAGAACTAACGCAAGCAGCAGTCGCTGTGGTCATGGCATTTTTTACTGCTCGACCTAGCTCATCAGGATTAAATTTAGGAATAAAGGCATTAGCACCCACACGTTCAACCATCGCCTGATTAAAGACCCCACTCAGTGAAGTATGTAAAATAACATGCAGATCTTTTAACGCGGAATCATTACGAATCGCAGCCGTTAAGGTATAACCATCCATTTCAGGCATTTCAATATCTGATATCACTAAAGCTAATTGTTGATAAATACTGTCTTTTGCAGCCATGGTTTGTAATGTTCTAAAGGCTTCTTTACCGTCTTTCACACAAATGCAATCACAACCGATAGATTCAATCGCACGCTGCACTTGCTTACGCGCTACCATGGAGTCATCGGCAACGAGTACCGTTTTTACGGTTGGTGTTATTAAGCTAATTTCATTCAGTAATTCGCTCGATAACCGAGTATCAACAGGTGAAATTTGATCAAGGATCTTTTCTACATCAAGAATTTCTACCAGTTCATTATCAATTTCAGTGACGGCTGTAAGGTAATTATTTCGTCCTGCGCCTTTTGGGGGTGGTAAAATCGCCTCCCAATTTATATTCACAATTCGCTCAACTGCTGACACTAAAAAGCCCTGCACCGAGCGGTTGAATTCAGAAATGATAATAAAACAATTGCTGATATCTTCGACAGGTCGTCCGCCTGTGGCAAGGCTCATATCTATCACTGATATTGTTTGTCCTCGAATATAAGCGATACCTTTAACAAACGGATGTAAATTCGGCATCGATGTTAACTTAGGACACTGTAAAACTTCTTTAACTTTAAAGACATTAATCCCATATCGCTGACGCCGATTAAGTCGAAAAGTAAGTAATTCTAATCGATTTTGTCCTACCAACTGCGTACGTTGATTAACGGAATCTAAAATGCCTGACATGTGAAAGGGCTTCCTGTCTGAAAATATTAACAACACCAATACAAGCAATTTTTCAAATAATTACTTATGATAAGCCGCTTAATAACCGCATGATTACCACCGACAGAGAGCATAACGCCGTGATCACTCATCGATATTTAAACTTAATTTGCATTATTATCGGCAGTCTATTGCTGAACTTTAGTATTAATGTTCATGCCACATCTATCTCACAACAAAGCCTTATTCAGCAAACAGCAGCAGAGCATATAAAACGTTCGTTAGCGCCATCTGATTTTGGTAGTGTTAATATTACCGCTGCAACATTAGATTCTCGATTACGGTTTCCTACCTGCTCAAGTCCCCTAGTAGCAACCACTCCGGGTAAACAAACGTTATCAGGTAATGTTACGGTACTGGTACAGTGTAATAGTGAAGATTGGCAGCTCTATGTGCCGGTTAATGTTCAACAGACTCTGCCACAAGTGATCGCCACCACCCACCTCGGCCGTGGCGCTTTACTCAGTGCTGCTAACGTAAAAGTTGCCATGGTGGAAAGCCGCTTTCAACGTGGTGTCAGCTTTAATGATCCTCAACAAATTATTGGTTCAAAAGTAAAACGTACCGTGAAAGCAGGTGATGTCATTCAAGCAAATGATATCTGCTTAGTGTGCCGCAATGACAGTGTGTTAATTCGAGCCGGGCAAACAGGATTAGCCATAGTTACCACCGGCAAAGCATTATCAGATGGGGCTATTGGTGATGAGATTCGCGTGCAAAATAGCAAATCAAAGCGAATCATTGATGGGGTCATTACAGCGGTAGGAGAAGTCTCGGTAAAATATTAACAACAACCGACAATAGGCGGCTAAAAATCAAAAATAATACGTCATAATATTTTGGTATTCGTAAACAAAAAAAGCTAAAGTTTATAGTCTATACGTCGATAATTGACTATAACGCTATTGGCATCGACAGGTACTACATTATGACAAACATTGATCATCTTCGTGGTGGGCAACCACTAAATACAGCTCGTACGGTTAACCATACCAAAACGGCAACAACAAATACGCCATCAACCACTGCGATTGAACCTCAACACGACGCGGTATCTTTAAGTTCTCAAGGTAAAGCGGTTGGTCAAATTCATCAACAATTAGCAGCAGAAACCAGTTTTGATGCCGCAAAAGTTGCTGAAATAAAACAAGCCATCGCTAATGGCAGTTATACTATTGATGCCGACAAACTCGCTAATAATATAATCAAGTTTGAAGATGAACTTAACGATCTTTAATGCTGTTATTATTAAGAACTGATGTTATTAATAGACTAATATTATTGCGCATTCACTGTAAGGATCTTGGTTATGAAACACACTATTGAGCAATTGCTTGAGCTTCAACACACGGCTTTGGTCTCTCTTGCTGAATTACTCAACCAAGAAAAAACAGCCATAGCTCATCGACGAGCGTTAGAAATAGAGCAATTTGCAAAAGAAAAACTGACACTGATCAATAGTATTCAACAACATGATTATCTTATTGCTCATCATTCACAGCGGCAACAATTACAAGACGATGCATTACTCGGTCAGCATGTTGAAGAAATTCAACAGCTCGTGACATTATGTAAACAACGTAATGACATCAATGGCGAAGTATTACAACGGGCGCAATTAAGTTTTCATAAACTCAATAACCTATTTCAACAAAGTCGAGGTCGCCACCAGATGACCTATAATTGTGATGGTAAGGCGCAGAATGTTCGCTCATTAGGCACCAACCTTAAAGCCTAATAGTTAAAACATCACTTGTTGATTATTGGGTACATGAAACACTTCGCCGTGTTGCTTCATACGTTCCATTAAGCCTAAATTTAATTCCATTTCAGTTACATAGCTATCACCTACAGGATAACTACGGATCACTTTGGCCCCTCGAATAATACCATCAACAGCACCATTCGTATTTTCAGGGCCTAGTTGCTGATTTGATAACGATGTTGTTGCTGAAATTCGTAATCCATAAATTTGTTCTGATAATTCACGGTACGCATCCACTTTTGATGCACGCATTGCCCGTAAACTTTTTTCTTCTTGAGTACGCCCATTTTGCTCACTAATTGACGCGTAACCAACGGCAAATACTCTTTCATTACTATTGGTTAAATTCGGGTGAGTACCACTATTTGAAGAAGAGCACCCAGATATTAAGATTAATAACACCATTATTAGCCATTTAGTCATCACGGTTATCCTTAAGGTCGTAACACAATATTATTGGTAGTAGGCTGTTGTTGTTCCGTTCGAATAATCACCCCATTACGGATTTGAATCTTATTCATAAAATCCAAATCACGCCCAATACGCTCTGCAGGTAAAAAGCCTTGTGCCGTGGCAATAACAACATGCGATCGCATTCCGATGATTCTTGCATTCACAAGCACACCGCCGCTTTGACGTAACATTGTCCCCGTTAGCACATAATCAACCGGCTGTTGCGCTGACAATTCTTGCCAATTACGGCTAATACTAAAATCACCATTACGTGTTACTTTAATCACCCCTGTTGATTTGTAATCAACGACCGTAAATCCTCGTTGCTGCATCTGAAACATAAAATTTTCACTAACCACATTACCCAACCAATTAGTGACCCCCATATCTTGCAGATCAACAAACGACGTCACAGCCAAAGGCGTACTTGCTGTTAAATATTGATTGGACTCAATAAGTTGATTTGTGAGTCCTTCAACAAAATAATCGACCGTATGACGAGGCGTCGTTGTTAGCGAATACCCCGCTGAAGAAAATGGCTCTTTACCGTTATAAACTTGGGGTCCTGTACAAGCTGTTAATAGTAGCGCACACACCACCAGTATAAATTTGTTCATTGTTGGTCACTCTTGCTACGTGTGATAAGGGATATATCGTTCACGAATACAATTTCTTTAATGAGAAGCACCAATTGGGAACACTCTTTGCATTCCGTTGTGGTTATGTCCTGATCAAAGCAAAAAACATACCTAAATTGGCCTTTTATGAATAAAAAATTATTACTCTGTTTAAGTGCGTTATGGTTGTTCGTATCACACTCAAGTCATGCCCAATGGGTACAGGTGACAGGTGAAGCTAACATTCTTGAAAGTAAAGCGACCGCACGCGTCAATGCCTTAGAAAATGCGGTCTTTCAAGCAATGACATTTACGGGAGGTGAGATTGCCAGCCTACCGATGCTTAAAACTTATTTGCAAGAAGATCGGCAACAATACCGTTTTAGCGGTAATGAAATTCGACATATTAGCGTGCTAGAACAGAAAGATGCTGGCGGCAAAATGTATGTTACAGCCAGAATAGATATTTACCCATCGGCAAAAAGTTGCCACAAGGTACAATATAAGAAAGGATTATTACTGGGGAAATTTTCACTCGCGGAGCCACAACAAGCAGCGATGGGCAGTATTTATCAGCTAGGGGATGATTTTTCAAAGGTCTTACAAAAAAATATTCAGCAACGTTCGCAAAGTTTTTTAGTAACAGGTGTTACCCAAGTGCCTGTTAGTGCTAACCATGCAGATGCGATGATGATGTTAGCTGAAGATAATGACGCACAATATTTGGTCAGTGGTGAGATCACGGATATTTCCGCTACCGTTGATGATCATCTATTACAACCCAACACCATTAATCGTCAATTTGCGTTAACTCTTAATATAATGGACGGTAAAACAGGTGAGACAATCTACCAAAATAGTTACCGTGATATTGGTTTATGGCCCTTTGCTCGTACAAGTTATGTTGATACTAAAACGGCACGTTTTTGGGTATCACCGTATGGGCAAAGTATTCAACGCGTCACTCAAAATATGATGTTAGATATTGAAAGTGCCCTTTCATGCCGCGCTAGCCTGCCTGAAATAATTAATATCCATCAAGGCGTCGCTCAAATCAATGTTGGTCGAGTACATGGGGTTCACAACGGTGATCAACTTAAATTATGGCACAGCGCAGGGTTTATCGATCAGAAAGGTATTCCACGCAACCGTATGGTTGAAACAGCGATCACACTTACCGTTAATCGAGTCTATGAAAAGTCTGCAGAGCTTAGTGTTAATCAACCACAACTGGCATCTAGCATTCAACCTGGCGATTTACTGACCAAGCAGTTGAATCAATAACACTATTTTCTTAAACTCTGTTGATTTTCGTGTACACTATCGCTCTGACCTATTTGATTTAAATAAATAGTGTCACATTAACCAATAGATATATTATCTAAATGTGTTAATCAGTAACGAGAGTTTACTACTTTGTCCCCTTAGTTCAGCTGGATAGAACAAGGACCTCCTAAGTCTTAGACACAGGTTCGAATCCTGTAGGGGACACCATATTCTAAAAAGTCAGCCTCTGTGCTGACTTTTTTACATCAAAAATTATCATTCAATATATCGTTACCTTCTATAGTCAACATTTCAACATTCCCTCTTTAATTCAGAATCTAATAACTCAGGTCACATATAAATAAGTCATAAATATTCATGCAACAAATGTATGTTTTTTTATTTTTAGTCTTTTGTGTATTTATTTAGACACTTTATCTGCTATTAAATGAGTAACTAATATGCAATATCTGATTGTCATTTAAGAACTTATTACTCTTATATCTTCGTAGTAGAGTGAATATAGAAAGCTAATTAACAATTATTTATTACACATAATATTAGCTATAAATAGTAATGGAAATTGACATGAACAAAGAAGTTATTCTTTTTGATATAATTCAAACAACGCTAGATTTAGAACCATTAAAGCCTAAATTTGAAGAGACTTTTGGTAGCCAAGATGCTTTACCATTATGGTTTTCAAGATTATTACATACTTCAACAGTCTGTATTATCACAAATGTAAGCACCAACTTTACTGTATTAGCCAGTGCTATGCTTGAATCAGTAGCTGATTATTATCATTGTCAATTAACAGAATCAAAATGTAATGAGCTATTAAGTGCTTTTGCAAACTTGCCACCCCATGCAGATATGAAATCCTCATTGCAAAAATTGCGTGCAAACGGCTTTAAAACCGTTGCTTTTGCTAATTCATCCTTGAGTTTTCTCACTACTCAAATTAAAAATGCTGGCTTAATTGATCTTTTTGACGATATTATATCTGTCGAAAAAACAGGAAGTTTTAAACCCGATCCAAATGTATATAAATATGCCGCTAATATTCTTGAAGAGCCATTAGAAAATCTTCGTTTAGTTGCTACTCATGATTGGGATACCCATGGTGCTTTAGCTATCGGTTTAAAAGCAGCTTATATTGAGCGTGGCGGTGCTCCATACAATCCTCTGTATTTAAAACCAGATATTCAATCAAACGTGATGGATGATATAGCTGAACAAATTATTGCTCGTTGCTTACCGGAGTAAAAATAGACTATTATTAAAAAGCATATAAAAAAGGCCGAGTAATCAATGATTATTCGACCTTTTTTGTATTTACAACAGTATATTATTATTTAGACGTAGACTTATGCGTCTTGAGACTGAGTGTGTTACGCACAAAGGCAACAATACGGAAAATATGACTAATTGCAGTGAAATAACATACAAACATCACTAAGAAAGCAACAAACATCGTTGACTCAGCAATACCAAGATAATCAGTCCACAGACCAATGATCGAACAGACTAATGCCATTGAACAAATCGTCAATAATGTCTGACGAGATGATAACCCAAGACGTTGAAAAATATGATGTAAATGTTCACGATCGGGTTTAAATGGTGACTGACCTTTACGAATACGACGGATCATAATCGTTGCCATATCCATTAATGGAATCGCAATTAACCATAGCGCTGTAACAGGTTTAAAAGCATATAGCTCAGGATCTTGGGTTGCTTTTATCAGTAACCATACAACAGTAAAGCCGATAAACATACTGCCAGCATCACCCATAAACACTTTTGCTTTAGAGCCAAATGGAATACCAAGGTTAAGCATAATGTAAGGGATAATCGCAGTCACAATTAAACAACAAACGGTCCCTAAATACGTATTGCCAGATAAAAAGAAAACAAACCCCATCGAGCCAATAGTTACCGCCGCTAACCCGCCTAATAAGCCATCAATGCCATCGACCATATTAAATGCATTAATCGCACCAATCACACCAACAATAGTGATGATATAACTAGTGAACACCGATAATTGAATGGTTTCACTGCCCATTAGAAAGCCAAGGTTATGAAGACTATGGCCACCAATTACAATCATCGCGATAGAAATAGCAGCTTGGACAATTAATCGTAATTTGAAACTAATATCTAAACGATCATCGAATGCACCAAGAATAATAAGTACTAAAGCAGAGCCTAAATATAAATATAAGTCACGGGTATGTGGTAGAAATGACAAAAAGGTAACAGATATGGCCGCAAATATAGAAATACCACCAATTAAAGGAATCGCACCTTTATGATGTTTTCGTTCATTAGGTTTATCAACTAAACCCACTCTTTTGGCTACTACTCTCATCACAAACAAGAAAATCAGTGATGAAATAAAGATAAAACAATATCCAATAAACATAACAAACACTTTTTTAAATCTTATACATTCCGCATATAAAAAAGAAAAAATAGGAATAATAATAGTGAACTATTACTTTCCTACTTTTTCTATTCTTTGCGATCATAGATCAATAAATTATATATAAATATAATAATTCATTGGTCTCCGTTATTAATCTTCTTGGAAGATATCTCTAGTATATACTTTATCAGCTACATCATTCAATTCTTCAGCCATGCGATTAGAAACAATAACATCACACTCATTTTTAAATTGATTTAAATCTTTAATAACGCGAGAGTGGAAGAATTCATCTTCAGTTAATACTGGCTCATAAATAACGACTTCAATACCTTTCGCTTTAATACGCTTCATAATACCTTGGATACTTGAAGCACGGAAATTATCAGAGCCTGACTTCATGATTAAGCGATATACGCCAACACGCTTTGGATTACGCTTCATGATTGAGTCAGCAATAAAGTCTTTACGAGTTGTATTTGCATCAACAATAGCGCCAATAATACTATTAGGCACATCTTGGTAGTTAGCACGTAACTGCTTAGTATCTTTTGGTAGGCAGTAGCCGCCGTAACCAAATGAAGGGTTATTGTAATGACTACCAATACGAGGGTCTAAGCCTACACCTTCGATGATTTGACGCGCATTCAAATCATGTGTTTCAGCATAAGTATCTAGCTCATTAAAGTAAGCCACACGCATTGCTAAATAAGTGTTTGAGAATAGTTTAACTGCTTCAGCTTCTGTTGAATCAGTAAATAGAACATTAATGTCTTCTTTGATCGCGCCTTGCTGTAGTAGTTCAGCAAATACTTTAGCACGTTCACTTTGCTCACCAACAATGATTCGTGATGGGTACAAGTTATCGTATAATGCACGGCCTTCACGCAAGAATTCAGGAGAGAAAATAATATTTTCACAACCAAACTTTGCCTTAACTTCTTTAGTATAACCCACAGGCACTGTTGATTTGATAATCATCACAGCATTAGGGTTAATAGCCATAACATCTTTAATGACCGCTTCTACTGAAGAAGTATTAAAATAGTTGTGAACGGAATCATAATCTGTTGGTGTCGCGATAATGACATATTCAGCATTTTTATATGCTAACTCTTTATCTAAAGTAGCAACAAAGTTAAGTTCTTTGTTTTCTAAGAAATACTCAATTTCACGATCAACAATTGGTGATTTTTTATTATTAAGAAGGTTTACTTTCTCTTCAACAATATCGATAGCAATAACTTCGTTGTTCTGTGCCAATAACATGGCATTTGACAGACCTACGTAGCCTGTACCTGCAATAGTAATTTTCATGAAATCTCTCTTAGATAATACTTTCAATAGCCGTTAGGTATTTATTGATTATGATTTTTTCATCGAATTCGCTTTCAATCTTTCTGCGACTCGCTAATCCCAGTTCAAGACGTTCTTGATGAGTATGTTCAATTATTTTAGTCAGCATTTCCACTAGACTTGCCGTAGAACGTGTTTGACAAAGATAACCATTCACTCCATGGTCAACCGTTTCACGACAACCAACATTATCAGTTGTCACAATAGGTTTACCCATTGCACCCGCTTCAAGTAACGACTTAGGTACACCTTCACGATAGAAAGAAGGTAACACCATGCAATCTACTTTTGCTATCTCAGCTTCAACAGTATCTGAGAAACCAAGATAATTAACAATGCCTTCATCAACCCATACTTGCATTTCAGCTTTTGAAACAGCAGATGGGTTATTTACATCAAGAAAGCCAAGTAAATTAAATTGTACTTTATCGCCATAACGTTGCTTTAGTTCACGAGCAGCTTCAACATAATGACCGATACCTTTATCGTAAAGCATACGCGCCACTAATAAGAAAGTGACAACGCCATCATCAGCCGCTGGTGATATTGCAAAGCGTGAGAGGTCGGCACCAGAACCAGGTAAACGATCCGTCTTTGAAATATCTGCCAGTTTGTTATCAATGAATAAGCCGCGGTCATCTTCATTTTGAAAGAAAATTTTACTGGCTCGACGTTGACTAAACTTATACAAAGCTCGTGCAATTTTTGCCGTCATATTTTCATTGATAAAAATAATGCCAAGTCCAGCAATATTATTAATGACTTTAGTACCATTTTTTGACGCAGCCACAGTACTATAAATATTATTTTTAGGTGTAAAGTTTAATACAACATCAAACTTTTCAGCTTTAAAAATAGTATTAAAAGAAAAATACGTTTTAGCATCATTAATTGGATTTGTGCCACCTTGATCAATATCAATGTGGATAAATCGAGCACCTAATTGTTCAAGTTTCACTGAATAATCATCTCGAGGAGAAATGGCAGCTACAGTATGACCCGCTTCAATTAACGCTAATATAGTGTTCTTTCTAAAGTTAAATAAATACCAACTTGTATTGGCTGATATAGCTATCTTTGCCATGGGATCACTTATTATAAAATTCTTTATACCAACGAACGAGGTTCGCAACGCCTTCTTTAACACCAACTTTTGGGGTATAGCCAGTTACTTTAAATAGATCTTGAGTATCTGCATAAGTTTGGTATACATCACCAGGTTGCATGCCTCGGAAGTTTTTAGTTGCTTCAATACCTAATTCAGTTTCAATGGCTTTAATAAATTCCATTAAGTTAATTGGGCTACCGTGACCAATGTTATATACGCTATAAGGTGCAGAGCTTGATGCTGGTGTACCTTCTTCAACTGTCCAATCATCATTACGGGCAGGAACAACATCAGCGATACGAATAACACCTTCAACGATATCATCAATGTAAGTAAAGTCGCGCCACATATCACCATTGTTGTTGATATCAATTGTTTCGCCATCCAAAATTTTCTTAGTGAAAATATAAGGAGCCATATCTGGGCGACCACAAGGTCCATACACAGTAAAGAAACGTAATCCAGTTGTTGGCATGTTGTACAGGTGAGAGTACGAATGCGCCATTAACTCATTAGATTTTTTCGTTGCTGCATAAAGAGATACAGGATGATCTACTGTATCTGATGTTGAAAATGGTGTTTTAGCATTAAGACCGTATACAGAACTTGATGATGCATAAACAAGGTGGCCAACATTATTATGACGGCAACCTTCTAAAATATTAAGGTGACCAACAAGGTTACTATCTGCATATGCCATTGGGTTTTCAATCGAGTAACGTACACCAGCTTGAGCGGCAAGGTGAACAACGCGATCGAATTTTTCATCAGCAAATAAATCAAGTACATCTTGCGAATGAGCAATATCAATTTTCTTGAAAACAAATTTATTATTTTCTAATAATGGTGCTAAACGTGCTTCTTTTAACGCTACATCATAATAGTCATTGATAATATCGATACCAACAACGTCATGACCTTTTTTTAATAATTCTTCACTTACTTTTGCACCAATAAAACCGGCCGCGCCCGTTACTAAATATTTCATTATTTTACCTTATAATCTTGAGTCCATAGATCACCGATTTTTAAGTCCCAATCATCAGGCATCGTTAAAAATCCGGAGGCTGAATACATTGTCAGCTCACTAAACGTTATTTTTCCATCATAAAAATATAAGTCGACTCGTACAAAATCGTATTGTTGACCAATTTTTTCTGCAATACGGATCATTTCATCGATGTATTCTGGTTTTTCTGGTGCTGGATGACAACGAGGATGATGATATTCAAACCCAAGCTCCTCCCAATTAGCATCATAAAGATTACGAGTCATACTGGTAAATCGGCCAGAATCTAACTGGATAAAACCGACTTTGCCGTTGAATACATATAATTTGTAATCATCAGGCTCATGACCATCAAACTCTAAATACTCTTCAATAAACACCCGTGGTGGAATATTTTCATATGCCCACTCACCTAATGCACCTGATTGATCTTTTTTCAGCCAATCTTTTGCTAACGCTTTCATCTTTGTTTTAGGAAGATGATTACCATGACGAATAATTTCAATTGTCTGGCTAGTATGGTTAGCTTTATATACGTAATCTTTAGGTAATGTTGATAAATCTAAATTATCAAGAGACTCAGGAGAATCCCCCACCCAAAGCATTTTTGGTAGATATAATTCAGGAACTATATCTTTAACAAAATCTTTGGCTTTTATTTTATCAGCACCAATTGTTAATAATTCACTGCGATCTGCAATCTTTTTACACTGAATTTTTTCGTTATATGTCCGAGGATTATCAAAATTAATAAATCGCTTAAATTTACGAAAAAATAAGATTTGCAATCTTGTTTTAATTGGTATTTTAGAGATGATCTTGGAGAACAATCTAAATTCTAGACTTTCCACGTTACACCCTCACTTATTAATACATTTTATTTACTTAATATGATTTATAAATATAGAATATCTGTCATTTCAACAATAAATAATTACCATTGTTGAAAGATGTTTTATTCATAAATTGTATAGTTAATTTATGATAATATTTTCTATTCTATAAGACGAAACATAACTATATTATCTCTTACTGTCCTTCAATAAACAGCATTTATTAGCACAGACTTTAATATAGCTAATCAAAATTATATTGACATTACGGATATTGATAATATTTTTAGTCACCATATTTATGGTTAAACGCTACAACTTACCGCTTTGTTAACATCAACATCTACTTTTTAATAAATATTTAGCACTTCAATTATCTTTTCACTTTAAATCACTAAATAGAAAAACACTCTTATAAAAGAAAATATTATAGCTTTAATAAGCTAATATTTATCAATTTTCATATTTACTTCTAAATCATAAAAGAGTGGTATAACTTAAAACACTAATTCTAACTTTCACCTCCAATTATAAACGTAGGAGAAGAGAGTGACTACCTATTAAATGAAATACTTCCATTTTTTATAATCAGATATAGGTAACCACATTATCAATCGTTAACAACATTGAATATATTAAAAACATTGAATAAATTAAAAGAACGATCTAAATATATAATAAATACTTATTATATTATCCACATCAACTATTAACCATTAATACTTTTTATATATTCAATATGATTTTTAAATATTGGACCATTATTTGCTTGATGGAAGTTAATTTCTCCCCAACCTGCATTATATTCGATAATTGACATATTACCATTATTATCAACGGTCAAATCCCACGAAATAATACCATGGCTTTTTAGCCATTTATGCTTATCTTTAGCAAGTTCTAATAAGTCATTAAAATAAGGAATAACATAACCATCAGAGAAATTAATCAATGTTCCTGGATGTTGTTCATATTTATTAAAATGATGATCAATTGCAAAATCGCGTAACTTTCCAGTCTCATCAACACCAATAGATATGCCACCAGATGAAGAATTATCGACTCTACCACCATTTCCCATTCTTAGTACTGTTGAAATGGGATAAACATTGCCATGATAAGAAAAAGTCATAACTCTAACAGTATTAATCGATGATGGATTAAAAATAGCTAAATCATCATGCTGTTTTATAACCGGCTGAACAACAAAATCATACTTTTTATCGAAATAAGACTTTAAAAATGGAATAATGTGGCTTGTATTACCAATCTCAACACTCTTTCCACCACCAGTACCAATACTGCGTTTAATTACAAATTCATTATCCGCTGATTCATGCTCCAATAATATAACTAAATCATCAAATTTAATTACTTCACTCTTGCTATTATAAATAGTGCCTGAAATACAATTAGCTATATCAGGTACTGTATGGCTATTTAATATATTTGATATATAACCTTTATGATCAAGAAAATCATTAAGGCTGAAATCATTAACCTTAGATTCAACTTTATTATAAAAATAAGGTTCAGATAAATATTTATCTGATTCAATACCACATACGGATTGGTATCGATGGTTCCAGAAGCGTCCTGTAATTGGGCTAAGTAAGTTTTTACACTTTAACGATTCTGGATTTTTTATACCATACTTAACGTATTTAGCATTGGCTAAAACAGAATAAGCTAAACGACGAACATTACTATCTTTCATATCTAGTGAAACCTTATACAACTTATAACAATAATGAATAGAAATTATATTTAAATTCATTTCATAAAATGCTCGATAGGTGGACTATCAAAGCAAACGACTAATCTTGTCGTTTATTATTATAAGCATCTAGATTTCGATAAAATAACTAATAATTTAGACTTATGCCCAACTTTCAGGAGAATAAATAATATTAAGTGTAAATGTTTATAAAAAAAGATAATTTACATTATTTCAACAACAAAAATACCCACTATCAATTGATATTCTTTATGTATTCCATGTGCCTTTTGAAGACAGGGCCATGAAAAGCTTGATGTGATTCCAAACCACTCCAAGCAGTATTGCATTCAACAATAGTAACATAGCCATCATTATCTACACTTACATCCCAGGAGATAATTCCATGACTTTTAAATAACTTATGCTTATCTTTTACCACTTCAACCATTTCATTAAAATATGGTATTTCGTAGTTATCAGGAAAACTAAGTTGTGTTTGGGGATGACGAGTAGTTTTATTTAAATAACAGTCAAAACCAAAAGTAGTTAAAGAACCATCATCTTTAATTCCAATACACAAACCACCGGCACTAACATTATCAATTCGGCCGCCAGGTCCACCCATTTTTACCATACTTGAAACATGATGAACATTATTGTCATAAGCTAATGTCATAATACGTACAGTATTTAGTGATGATGGATTAAAAGCAGCTAACAAATCATGTTGTTTAATTAATGGTTGGATAACGAAATCATATTTCTTTTTTGCATATAAATTAAAAAAAGGAATAATTTCATTCGCACTTCCAATCTCTACACTTTCACCACCACCAGTCCCAACACTTCTTTTAATAACAAATTCAGTATTATTAGGATCATTACGTAATCGTTCAGCAACTATACTTGCATCAATAACTTTATCTTCAGCATCATAAACAATACCAGAAATATAATTAAACAGTAATGGAATTGCATTTGACTGTAAGATCGAAGGTAAATAGCCTTTATGATTAAAATAATCGCTTAATTCAAAATTATTTATTTTTGCTTCTATCTTATTAAAATAAAAACAATCTGATACATAATCATTTGACTGTATTCCAGAGAGTTGCTCAAATTTATAAGATGAAAAACGTCCCATTATTGGGCTTAAATTATTTTTCCGTTTAAAAGACTCAGGATTCTTAACACCCCAAATTAAATCTTTTATTGTTACACGAAGCTCAAAAAAACGACGACGTAAAAAGCTATTTTTCATTTTAAACCTTAACTTTACTAAATTATTTATAATAAATAATTTAGTAAACATTTCAAAATCCAAGTTAGATTTGTATTTATATTAATTACTTACTCAACATTACATAATAATAAATTAAATCATGAAATAATTTCTTTGACCTTAGAGATATAGTTATCATTTGAATAATCCTGATAAAATTTATCTAAAGTCGATTGCTCTTCTTTTTTTGTATTTAAATTATCAAAAACAAATTGAATAGATTTCGGACTAAAATCATCCATCAATATTGAAAGATTAAGCTTATCTGCAATCTCAACCATACCACCATAATTCATAGTTAATACTTTACAGCCAGCAAAAACACCTTCAACCAAGGTTAATGGTGCATTTTCATAACATAATGACGGTAATAATACATATGAAGAGTTTTCAAAAATAGATTTTACAATTTCAAATTTTTGTAACCCATGTAATACAATAGTAATATTTTGCTCTTTCAGAGTATCAACTAGTCTCTCAATATCATCAAAATAAGGACCTTTTCCAATAATGTTGATAGTAATATGCTTAGGTGATACTAATTTTGAGTCAGCTATCGATTTAATAAAATCATAAATTCCTTTATCTTTACTTAAACGCCCAGCAAAGGTAATAACAACGTCATCATTATCAAGTTGACACGATGAAATAGTTGCAGATGTCGGATTATGTACAACACTTACAATAGAAGGATCGAATCGCTTGACTACTTGCTTATAAATAAATTCACTCGGACACATAAAATGATCAAACGTTTTTTGCAAATTCAATACAGAATAATATGGATACCACTGCACTAACCTTGCCAATCCATAAATATAGCTACGTCTATCAAGTTTTTTAGTCACTAATTGTTTAAATGAAGGTGGATCTTTAAAGAATTTTTTTTCTGTATTTTCATAATAAGATAAAGAATTTGAAGCAGAAACTATATGGTAATCATGAACAGTCATAATTACTTTAGCTCCAGTTTTTTCTTTATATTTATTAATTTCAACTAAAAAAAACGGACTCCATAAGTGATCAAAGTTATGGATTAAAATAATTTCTGGCTTACTAATTGCTAATTTTTTTCTAATTATATCAATCGCGCTATAATTGCAACAATATCCTACAGCATTAAACTTAAAATAATCATCACCAAAAATATAATCAACATTATAACCTTGATCTGAGAATAATAATCCAGACTGTGTTGCTACATGTCCAGCACCACCTCCTCGATGATCACTAATAACCAGAATTTTTTTACTCATTATTATTTACTCTTTATTAATCAATTCTTCTAAAAGGTTAAAACTGTTTTCACTATTAAAATCACGGACGTCAGATAATGTCTTTCCGTTTAGAATTAATTCTAGTTTATCAACAAATATTTCCGTATTAAAACATGGAACCAAGTAGCCATTAATTCCATCACGAATAATTTCTTCAGGACCACTTTGACAGTCAAAAGAAACAACAGGAGTACCTGCAGTTAATGATTCTGCCAATACATTTGGATATCCTTCATAAAGAGAGGTTAATATCGTTACTTTTGCTCGATTATAATAACTATTAACATCATTAGTTGAACGAACTCGTAATATTTTAATATTATATTTATTTTCTATGACAGATAATTCTTTATCTAATTGCTCTTCAAGAACACCTTTACCAACAATACAAACTTTAGCTTGCTCTTTATTAATAATGCTATCGATAACGGAAACTAAATACGGCAACCCTTTCTGCTTGCTTATTCTACCAACAAATAAAATATCAATATCTTTCTCTACATTTTCTTTTTTATAAACACTAGTAGATACTGGATTATATATAACTGTAATTTTACTCTCAGGTACAGAAAGGTAATTTACCATGTCATTTTTCATGTCATTGCATTGGGCAATAAAACAATCAATACGACGATATATTATTTTAGTTAATAAAATAGTCACCCATTTTTTTATTGAATTTTTAGATGTATATAAATCTCGGCTTAGATAATTCACATTACGAGATATTAACTTAAATTTCTGTTTACAGCCAAATTGGCGATAGAACCATAATGCAATAGACATTTGATGATTAAATACTATAACTGTATCAGAAAAGATAAAGTTTATAGCCTTTACCTTTTTAATCATCGATGAAGCATCATGACAACCTAAAGTTATAATCTCAACACGCTTATCTACAAGATCAATATAAGAATCTTCATACTCTTTAAATATAACAATTCGTATCTTATAGCCATTATCTACCAAATAGTTTGCATAATTTACACAAACGCGCTCAGCGCCACCCTTCCTTATTGCATCAATAAATAAATCTATACTTTTTTGTGACATAATATAACCAAATAAATAATAGTAAGTAATCAATAAAGGCTATTAATTAAACCTTTTCTTTCGATAATAAAAATAAGATACAAGCAGGTATAATCATACTTACTATTAGCTTCATAGCTAAATCACCTATTGTTGAATCTATATTGATATAATGATTAACCAAAAAGCTAGAAATAACTATTGGAATAGTGATTAATAATAATCTCTTGAAATATTTTAATACAGGAAAATTGAAATATTTATATGAAACTATAATATTAACAAACCATTCAAATATGGTTGCAAATATTATGAAAAATAATACAACATAAATACCATAAGAATGGATAATGAAAAATAACACTCCAAGAATAAATTTAA
The DNA here is from genome assembly GCF_900166965.1 of Photobacterium piscicola. Classification (GTDB taxonomy): domain Bacteria; phylum Pseudomonadota; class Gammaproteobacteria; order Enterobacterales; family Vibrionaceae; genus Photobacterium; species Photobacterium piscicola. Next base: position 508,027 of record NZ_FUZI01000002.1, read on the forward strand.
CAATCAATCTTATTTTAAAATATAAATCAGTCCGTCCTTCAACTGATAAAATATTACCAAATAAATTAGATAATGGCACAATAAAGAAAGCAATAGCTAATATTGATAAAAAAGGACTAGCATCAATCCATCTTTCACCTAATAACTTCAATACTATATTATGAGAATTAAATGATAACCATAATGTAATAGGTAAATAAACAGCTACAATATAAGAAGCTATATTATTTAAATTATCAAAATAACACTTATTATTATTTCTTAATTTACTAATAATAGGGTAATTTACACGACGAACAACTGTTGTTATCGTCATAGATGGTACTTCTGTAAGTTTTGTAGCCTGATTATAAAAACCAAGATCCGTTACAGAATAAAACTTACCAATACCCAAATTAAACATATATCTATACGCAACATCAACAACATTGCCTAGTAATAATTTATATCCAAAATTTAAATGTTCTAATAATAGTGGCATTTTAAAATGCCCAGTTGGTCTCCAACCGATCACATACCAAAAAATAGCACATCTAATAATAGATAAAACAACAGCTTGTGCAATTAAAGCCCATACACCAAAGCCAAGTTTAGCTAAAATTAATGCAACTATACCACTGAAAATAACCGAAAATAATGTAATTTTAGCCTGTGTTTTGAAATTAAGATCGATTGTTAATTTTACACGTTGAATTTGTTCCAATGCAGTAAATATAATACTTAATGCATATACTTTGAGGTAAATTTCAGCTTGAGGTAAATTTAAAAAATGCGATAAAAATCCTGATGATAAGAAAATAATAACATAAAGCAATATACCAAGTGTTATATTAAAAATGAATACTGATGTAAAATCATCGGCAGATGGTTTAGATTTTCTAATTAGACTACTATTTAAACCACCGTTACCTATAACATTCGATAAATATACAACGACTGAAATTAAACCAATCACACCAAAATCAGCAGGAGTCAGTAGTCGAGCTAACATGATGGTAATAATTAATTGGCTACCCTGAGAGCCAACACCATCAATAAAGCTCCAAAAAAAAGCTTTGAATTCTCGAATATTCACAAAAACAGATCCCTTTGTTTACTCGACTTCACTTTTGGTTCCATTGTCTGACTCCTCTAATTCTGGTTTATTATTAAAGACTAAAAAGAAATAGAATATAAATCCAAAGTATAAAAAACTTAATTTAGTTAATAATATAACTAAAAACATAATTCTATTGAGTAATGTTTTAGATTTAATAAATAAATAAGATATTATTATTGCTAATCCAGCAAATCCAAATTTAATGATAAAGAATAACCACATACCATTATCATTCAACGAAGCTATACCTAATTTAAATATATCTCCTGTTGTGTTCATTATATGTGCAGCTTCAGGCATAATACCTAAAGCACCATTGCCAAAGATAAGGATCATTAAATTCTGATCAAATACCATATCATTCAAATTACTACGAATATCTTGAGCATCACCACCCAATGAAGTTAGGCGCTGAATAGCAATACCTATAATAGCAGCCACAAGTAATGGGGATAACAAAAACAAAATATATTTCAAGTAACTCGCTTTACTGCGTAAAAGGAAATAACCAATAATGATTAATCCATAAACAATTGCGGCAACAGAAAAAGATAAAATAATAGATAAAGCAGAGAAAATAACTAATTTATCTACTTTCGGATTTAAATAAAGTTTGGATGCTAAAAGAACAACAATAAATCCGGCATACGTTGATGGTTCTTCATAGAATCCAGTACAACGATATATATTACCAATAAGAGGGACAAAGATATCACTGCCATATCGTGATGACTCCCCTGTTATTAATTTTAATGGATCAATATAAATACCAGTAGGGAATACTATTATAAATTGAATAAAGAACATCGATAAATTAAGAATTAAAACATATTTAATCATTCTTTCTAATTTATCGGTATCCCCTTTTAAAAATACAAAAGTACTATATACCGAGAATAACTTTACGATCATACCCACAGTAAAACTATAATAAGTATAATTTATTAGATTATGTATATGAGGGTAAATTTTAAGTAGTGAAGGTAACGCAATTAGTGCAATAATTCCAGAAAGCAATATAAAGGACTTAGTACTCTGACTATCAATCTTATGATCACTATAAGTAAAGTGTAATACCCACCCTATAGCTATTAATGGAATCATTAAGTCATATCTTAACTCATTAATGTTTTCCATAAATCCGATAAAGATAATTGCTACAGATATCCAAAATACAACTTGGCTTATTTTAGTATTTGACATCATATTTATTAAATCATAATGTGAAGTGAGATGTATAATAAATTACCAAGTTATACATTATAATTTGGTAATTTATTGTATATATAATCAGTAAATATAATGAAAAACAGAACTAAGTATTTAACTTTATATTTAATCAATATGGAATTTAATAAGAGGGGTCGCCTTCCCATAAGCGGCCTAACCAAAGATCGTATGCTTTATTTGTAAGCCCTGAACGGCCACTTCCCTGAGCAAAAGTCAATTCACCAAAGTAAATAGCACCATCGACATTATAGAAATCAACACGAACATAACTAAATGGTTCAGCTAATGTTTTAGCTGCAGTTAACATTAGATCGTAATTCTTAGGCATTTCAATTGATGTTTTAATGCATACGCCAGTATCTGAGTACAAAGTATAGAATGGAAGCCAATTCAATTCATCATCAAAGAAAGAACGAGTATGATTACCACTACGGTCAAAATCTATTTGTACAATGATTTTAAAACTACCATCATTTTGTTTGAAAACATGGAATTTATAATCACGAACATCAGTTTCGCCTTCTTGAGGAGATAACCTTTTTTCAACTAATACACCTCGTTTTATGTCACTATACCAAGGTTCATTTAGCTGCTTACCATAATCTACTTTTAATTGATTATTTACATCATCAACCTTACGAGTAATCTCATCATCTGTAGCTTCAGTTGTGATTAAATAAACTGGTCCAGAATTATGATTCGCTTTTAATAACAAATCACCTTTATCAGCAAGAATTTCTTTAATTTTATCTACAGTAATACTATCGCCAACATAATAGTTTTCAATAATGTAATCTGAAGATAGTTTTTCTGCTACATATTCTTTAGATTTAATCTTATCAGCACAAACACTAAATAATTCATGTTTAGGGTTATGCTTGCGATAGTTTATTTTTTCATTATATGTTTTAGGGTTTTTAAATGATGGTATATAACCAGTTTCACGTATAAAACTAAAGTTATATCTTAATTCTCTAGCTAATTTACTTTTATTACAAATGAGATTAATTATTTTACGCATTACTTATATCTTTATATAAAGGGAAATTATAATTATGGCAATTACTTGCCATAATTATTTTGAAATTAAAAATAACTTATCAATACTTTTTAAAGATAGCTTGATTACTTGTTTTCTTCATTGCGTTATTTAAAACAAATCCATCAACTTCAATACCATTATCTTCAAACTTTTGCTTAGCTTGTTCGATATCTTTTAAAGTATCCTCACCATAACTGCCAACCATTACTGTTGTACCAACAGTAGCACCGATAATCGCAGCATCAACAACAGCTAATACTGGTGGTGAATTAACAATAACAACATCATAGTGTTCAGAAGCCCATGCTAATAATGTTTTAAATTGATCATGCATTAGCAATTCGGCAGGTGAATGTACATGTTCGCCACCAGAAATATAATCTAGATTAGCAATTGTAGATGTCTTTATTACTGTTTTCAGATCATTTTTACCACTAAGTAGCTCAGCTAAACCATTTGCTTGCTTACCATTTAGTGTTGATGCAATTTTACCTTTACGCATATCGGCATCAATAATTAACACTCGCTTACCTGCTTCAGCCATTAATGCTGCAACATTAGTAATAACAAATGTTTTTCCTGATTTAACCATTGAACTAGCGCTTGTTAATAATACTGTATTATTACTTGCATTATTCATTGCTAACAACATGCGGTTACGTAACATACGTAGTGCTTCAATTGAGATATCATCTGAATCAACTTCCGCTAAAATCGCATTTGGCAGCTTCTTCGTTTTTGGAACTGAAGCAAAAACAGGTAAACCCATTAGTTTTAATTGCTGAGGATCAACAACAGTATTATTTAAAATAACACGGAATAATGCGATTAATGCACCAAGAATCAGGCCAATAATAGCAGGAGCAACAACGAGCATTACACGGTTAGGTGCAATAGGCTTAACACTACTTGATGCTGTATCAATAATTTGAACACTTGCAGAACTACTAGCTTTAACTATATCAAGCTCTTGAATTTTATTAAGAATTTGCATATATGTTTGCTGGTTAACATCAACATGGCGCGTTAAGCGAATAATTTCACGTTGTGTTTCTGGCATTTGATCAATTTTACGAGTTAAACGATTCTTTTGAGCCAGTAAATCATTACGTTTTTCAATTAATGCTTTATAAAGTGGATGCTCTTTAGTATAGCTTCGTGAAATATCGGCCTCTTGGAAACTCAATTCATTAATTTGACCCGTTAAAGCAACAAGCTCGTCAAGTGAAGATTTTGCTTGCAATTCTATATTAACTGATTGATTAGCTTCACGGTATTGATTTAACTTATTTTCAGCCGTGGTTAATTCCGCTTTGATTGCTGGTAGACGTCCTTCTAAAAACGCTAAGCTCTTATCTGCACTTGCCGCAGCTCGGTCTGCATTCAATAAGTAATAGTTTTCACTGATACTATTCAGAATACGTTGAGTCTTTAGTCGGTTCTGACCCTTTAGTGAAACTTCAACAATACCGGTATCTTTACCTTTTTCAGCTGCAATTAATGATTCTTGGAAATAAGTAATAATATCAAAGCGAGAAATTTGTTTAACTGTAAAAGTGTCATTATTCGCACCAGTTAACGCTGTTACCAATAAATCATAACCTTGTTCTTTAACTGGTTGCCCTACAAAACCCGTTAATTTAACGTTTGCATTATCTTCATCAGTTAATGCAAATTCACCAGTATCTATATTAACAATCTTTAACTGGTAAACATTTTTTTGTGCGTTAGTAGGCATAGAGAAGTGCGCTACAGTTGCACTACTTTGAGTATGAGTTAATCGTGCAAAACCTTTACCAAAAATAGGGAAGTAATCAGGAGTAACTGACGTTGTTAGGTTTAATTTATCGACTGTTTTACCAATAACGCGACGAGATTTAATTAACTCTATCTCGGTAACTGCTGATGATTCAGTTGTAAATTCTTTTGCCATCGCTTCTCCAAAAGCAGGAGAGCCATCACTTTTTGAATCAACTTGAATCAATACATCAGATCTATAAATAGGAGTAGCAAAAACAGAATAAATCAGACCTAATAAAGTAAAAACTAGGGTTAAAGCAAGAATAGATTTTTTACTATCTCGCAAAACACCAAAAATCTTACCTAAGTCGATTTCTTCATTCGCTGTCGAAATGGATTTTACTTGTTTATTACTAATGGCAGTCATGAATGATTTCAATCCGAAATGGTTAACTAAAAGGAATTTTTAAAAATTTTCGATTAAATAATAAGAGTATTTAACTACATCTAAGACATTATTTACTCTATCGATGAGTTCTCAGACAGACAAACAATGAAGATATATGCCAATAATCAAATACGCTACCGCCCTAAGGTTACAGCCCCTCATTTGCGTTTATCTTACTTCATCTTTTATTTTTTCGTGTTAAATCTATTTATGACCATATAAAAACCTTTAAATCACGGATATATATGGCGGTTAATTAACAATCACATTAAATAATAAAATTAATTAACCAATAAACATTTAATGGTTAATTAATTTCCATTGATACAATTGTTTTCAAACGTGACAACAATAAAGAAAATAATAAACCAACACCATTTAAATCTTTTGAATTAACAAGAAAACCTAAAATAAAAAAATAAAATACATAAGAATCAACATGATAAAGAATAGTGAACACTAACAATAAATTAAAATCAAAAAGAATATTAAAATAAAAAAAATAATTTAAGTACTAAAAACAAGCATAGCAATAATTATTACAATGTTTACCATGTCAATTATTTGCACAGTGAATACATTAACGACAATTATTAACTATAATTAAATACGACATAAAAGAAATAAATATACACTTAATAAAAAACACTTATACTACATCAAATAAAACTCATTATTTAATAAAACTTTTACTTATATCATCTAATAAATTAAAAAAACCTATAATTTAAATAACGAATTTTGCTAATTTCAAAAGCTTATTTTCATTTGTTTTTTGGGCTTTACTATATATGTCTTATTATATTTGATATAAGATTTTCTAAATATCAGTCATCTATATTTAGGGTATTCATATGAAAATAACTTCTGTAATGATCGCTTTAACAACCGCTATTTTATCACCAATAGCAATGGCTAACACACCCGTACAACTTTCTGTACCTGGTGTAAATTTACCTGCTGGTAATGTCTCTGGAGCGCGTTTAAACATACTTTACGGCCAAACAAACCAAGTAAAAGGTGTTAACTTTTCATTGCTAGGCTTATCGACTATCAATGATTTTACCGGACTTAACTTTGGTTTAGCCTTTGGTGTTAACCATACTACATCCAGTATGAAAGGTTTAGAATTTGGTTTAGCTAACTGGAACGAAGGCAAAGCTACAGGTGCTGACTTTGGTTTAGTAAACTACACAGCCAATAATTTTACTGGCGCTCAATTTGGTACCTTCAACTACGCTGGATCACTTAATGGACTTCAGTTCGGTTTAGTTAATGCGACAGACCACATTAATAAAGGAGTGCAGATAGGTTTAATTAACTATGATAAATCAGGCACTTTTGTAAGTAAAAACCTTCCAATTTTCCCAATTATTAATGCGCGTTTTTAAATATAACTAAACGCAAAAAACCTCGTCAGATAACTGACGAGGTTTTAAATTTGGTGGAGCTAAACGGGATCGAACCGATGACCTCTTCGCTGCCAGCGAAGCGCTCTCCCAGCTGAGCTATAGCCCCAATATGATGCTTATAGTATTGATGTTTTTAATAAATGTCACGACGATAAAACAAAAAATGTGATCTACTTTACGCTAGTTATAAAAAAAGCGAAAACATCAGTGATGCTTCCGCTTGTCTTTATAAAAACAAATACTTAAGCGTTAGCTTCACGCTCTGCGATATAATCTAATGCCATCTTAATACGTGTAATGACACGCTCTTTACCAATCAATTGCATTACCGCATCAACTGATGGCGATTGGCCTTGACCAGTTACTGCAACACGCAGAGGCATACCTACTTTACCCATGCCTAACTCAAGCTCTTCACAAACTTGTGTTGTTACCGCATGTAGATTTTCAGTTGTCCATTCATCTAATGCTTCAACTTTAGCAAGTGCTAGTGCCAATGCATCTTTAGCAACTGGACGTAAGTGCTTCTTAGCTGCACCCGCTTCAAACTCACTGAAGTCTTGGTAGAAGTAGCGTGATTGCTCTGCTAGTTCGATCAGTGTATGACAACGCTCACCCACTAACGTGATAACGTCAGTAATAGCAGGACCATTTTCAATGGAAATTTGTTTTTGGTCTAAATGCCATTGTAGGTATTTAGCAACATATTCAGGTGCTGCTGTTTTAATGTAATGGTTGTTTAGCCATAACAATTTATCAGTATTGAATGCTGATGCTGACTTGCTTACAGACTCAAGCGTAAAGCAATCAATCATCTCTTGTAGTGAGAAGATTTCTTGGTCACCATGCGACCAACCTAAACGAACTAAGTAGTTTAGTAGAGCATGCGGTAGGAAACCGTCATCACGGTATTGCATTACACCAACAGCGCCATGACGCTTAGATAATTTAGCGCCATCATCACCTAAGATCATTGCACAGTGTGCAAACTCAGGCACTGGTGCACCTAATGCTTCATAGATGTTGATTTGACGTGGAGTGTTGTTGATGTGATCTTCACCACGAACAACTTGCGTAATACCCATATCCCAGTCATCAATAACAACACAGAAGTTGTATGTTGGGCTACCGTCTGTACGACGAATAATTAAATCATCTAGCTCGCTGTTAGCAATCTCAATATGGCCACGGATCTTATCATCAAAGATCACTGTGCCTTCTTTTGGATTACGGAAACGAATACAGAAAGGAGAATCAGCTGTTGCTGCTGCATTTGCTGCAACAATTTTTGGGTGATTAGCATCATAGCGCGGTTTTACACCGTCAGCCATTTGCTGCTCACGAATTTCATCAAGCAATTCTTTTGGGCAGTAACATTTATATGCTTTATCTTCTGCAAGTAGTTGATCAACCACTTCGTTATAACGATCAAAACGCTTAGTCTGGTAGTAAGGACCTTCATCCCAATTTAATTCTAACCACTCCATGCCTTCCATGATCGCATCAATCGCTTCTTGCGTTGAACGCTCAAGATCTGTGTCTTCGATACGTAATACGAATTCACCGCCCATGTGCTTAGCAAATAGCCATGAATACAATGCTGTACGCGCACCACCAACGTGCAAAAAGCCTGTTGGGCTTGGTGCAAAGCGAGTTTTAACCGTCATTGAGATTACCTTATGAATGATGGATGACACAGTAAAAGCTACTGTGCTGAATCTATTGGTAGGTATTTTAGCACTGTAACCAAGATCTACAATCTTTGATCTGTTTCACAAGACAAAATTCAATTTGATAATTATGACGTTATTACTACTGAACTCTGCAAATTTAAAAAGTAAGACAGCTAAAAATAAAAAAGCATGATCATTGCAACGATGAAGTACTTATTGACGTCATTACGAATGAAAACATGACTAATACTTTATTCAATATAAAAATTAATTACTTTAACTTGCGAAATTACAATACCTAAACCAGACTGGAAGTGTAAATTTGCTAGCAACCTCTCAAAAAAAGGAACTAAATATGAAAAAACTTTTAGGACTTTGCGCTGGAGCACTTTTGATTATGCCATTTACTTTGCAGGCAGAAGGTTACTCAAACAGTGGGAATAGTGCGACAGGACCAAGTGTTGAATGCCACTTACCTGATGGGACTAAAGATTATATGCCCGTTGTATTCTGTCAGCATAATAATGGCACATATCATCTTTGATATGATTGAGGTAAAGCGTCAAATTATACTCAAAGACGCTTTATCTCATTAATATAAATTATAAATGTTTTAATCCCCAAGACATGAACTGTTGCTTCTCTTCAGGGCTTAAAGATGTAAAGGCATTTTTCAAAAATACCATTTTCGCTTCTGGTGATGGTTTCACATCTGAAGGCGTGAACACTGCTTTAGTCTGCAACTGCGGTTCAGGTGACACTTGAGTTAACGCAGCAATACCACCTAATTTATTATAATTAGCAACTTCTCTTTCATAGTCACGGAAGTTCTGTAATCCATTATTATCTAATTGCTTTAATTCAAACGCAACATCCTCACCATTACTGTTTTTTAATTTTATCTGTGGTGATTTATCAAATGATTTAGCTTGATCTAATGTTCTAATATTAGGGTAACTTAGCGTAAGAACTGAATCTTGACTTTCAAATTTAATTAATAGTGGTATTGAGTTAAATTTTTTCTTAGCGGCATCTTCTAAAACAATTTTACCCATCTGGAATAAAATCTGATTTTCACCATTTGGTAAAATAATATTATTAGTACCTTGAATAAAAGACCAACCTTCCGCTTTCCCATTAACAACAACGGCATTCATTTCTTTCGCCGATTGTAATTTAACATCAGCATAAATATTGCTAGAAAACAGCGATACTAGCGGTAACAAGCAACAAATTATCTTTTTTTTCATACAAAGTACCCTGCTTATATTTAAATAAAAGAACGAGCATTTGCTCGTTCTTTATAAGACTAATAATTAATAATTGATTATTAGAAGTAGTATTCAACACCTACAGAGTATTCCATGAACTCTGGGTTTGCGTTATCTACACGCTTAGCTTCACCTTCACCGCGTTCAACATGACGAACACGAGTGTAAACAACTGCTGATGGATCAATGAAGTACATTACTTGACCAGAAATTACAGAGTCATCAGTATGTGCTACTTTTTGGCCGCCATCTTCTAACTTGTCATTTGCTGCGTAACCGATTTTGAATTGGTAATCAGATACATTGTACATAACACCAACGGTGTATGAGTTTTGGCTTTGATCATCAACACCAGCGACTTGAGCTTCAGCTTCCATCATCTTATATTGAGCAAAGAAACCAAGACCGTTCTCAAAGTTACCTTGAGCACCCACTAAGTAAGTGTCGTTTTTCCAGTCGCCAGTATTATTATGCTCGTAAGCACCTTGTAAAGTAAGGCCACCAAAAGTGTAGTGTGCTGCAGCGCCAGCCCAGTTACTATCTGCTTCAGCAACTTTATCACCACGACCGAATGCTAAATCAACGCTAAAACCACCCCAAGTAGGAGAATCCCAACGAACTGTATCAGATTGACGATCTTGGTATGGTGCACCAGCGATACCGTAACCCCAGTCGTAAACATCACCTAGGCCAGGGTTTGATCCAGGCCAGTCAATGATTTCATAAATTGGTGTTAGTACACGACCTACGCGGATTTTACCCCAAGAATCGCCTTCAAAACCAACGAAAGTATCACGAACACCTAATTTACCATCTGCGCCAGGTGCAGCACTGCTACCACCAACATAACCAGATTCAATTTGCCAAATAAATGTTGGTCCTTTAGCTAAATCTTTACTACCACGGAAACCGATACGTGATTCGTTATTTAATTTCCAGTTGCTATCTTCAGCCCAAAGAGCTTTACCCGCATCATTGTAATCACGAGTTAAGGCTTGCATCGCAATAACACCGTATACTTCATACGAAAATGATTCTTTTAATTTTTCGATAGATACAGCATCAGCATCTGCAGCAAAAGCAGAACCAGACATAACTAATGATGATACTGCTAGTGCAAGTAAAGATTTTTTAATTTCCATGGAATAACTCCTAAAAGATATTAGCTGTTTACTTGCCCCTGAAAGGTTGGCCGCCGAAGGTGGCAAGTAAATCTCCTATATGTCAGCCGAATCAATTCGACCAATGCATATTATTTCGTTTTAAATTGAACTTTTAACTTACTTCGGCATTAAGACTACTTTCGCGGCGCAAAACATCAATAAGAACTTACTTTTTAATATTGAAAATATGATTGAGTGCAAACTTTTGACGCTATCGTGATCAATGTCATATGTTTGATACGTCACTTCACACCAAACAAATAATTAAATAAAAACAAAAGCTTAATACGATAACGAGATATTATTGTGAACAGCGTCGTATTTTATAAATACAATGATTAATAATATACAAAACAACACTCTCATTGTTGCTTATATGAAAATTTGATTATGAGCACCATTAAATAAACGCTAAAAATTAAGTCTTTCATCAATAATAATTACCGATTTCCACCCAAAAAAAAGCCCCACAAGGTGGGGCTTCAGTCTCAAATATTGGTCTTTTTAGGCGTTATTTATTAAATCGACGAGCTGTTGTTCATCCCAAATTTCAATATTTAATTCTTGAGCTTTGGTTAATTTAGAGCCAGCGGCTTCACCTGCAACTAATAAATCAGTCTTTTTAGAAACACTGCCCGTCACTTTCGCCCCTAATGCCTGTAATGCCGCTTTAGCATCACCACGGGTTAATTGTGACAATGATCCTGTTAGCACAACAACTTTGCCATCTAGCGGTAATTCAACTCCTGCTTGCGGTTTTTCAATCACAGGCCAATGAATACCTTGTGCCAATAAATCATCAATAGCGGCTGTATTGTGAGGTTCACGGAAGAAATTGAACAAATGAGCGGCAACCACTTCACCGACATCAGGTACTTTTATTAACTGATCTTTAGAGGCCAGACTGATCGCCTCTAATGTTTCAAAATAATTAGCAACATTAGCAGCGGTCGCTTCACCCACCTCACGAATCCCTAATGAATAAATAAACCGTGCAAGGGTTGTTTGCTTCGACGCAGATAAAGCATCAACTAATTTTTGCGCAGATTTAGGCCCCATGCGCTCAAGTACCGTTACTTCACCTGCACTGAACTTAAACAAGTCAGCAGGCGTCATCACCATCTCGCGATCAACCAATTGCTCAATCACTTTTTCACCACAGCCATCAACATCTAATGCTTTACGTGAAACAAAATGCTTTAGTGCTTCTTTACGTTGTGCTTGGCAAAATAAGCCACCAGAACAACGCGCTACAGCCTCTCCTTCAACCCGTTCAACTTTAGATTGGCACACAGGACATTGTGTTGGAAAGACTATCGCAACAGCATCAGCTGGACGACGAGACTCAACCACCGCGGCTATTTGAGGAATAACATCGCCAGCACGACGAATGATCACCGTATCACCAATCATGACCCCTAAACGTGACACTTCATCAGCATTATGCAACGTCGCATTACTGACGGTGACTCCGCCAACAAATACTGGTTCAAGTTTTGCTACTGGTGTTATTGCACCTGTGCGGCCAACTTGAAATTCAACATTGTTTAAAATGGTCATTTCTTCTTGGGCTGGAAACTTATAAGCAATCGCCCAACGAGGTGCACGCGCAACAAAACCTAATTGTAACTGTAGATCTAACTGATCAACCTTGATCACAACTCCATCAATTTCATACCCTAATGATTGGCGTTTATCACCGATCATTTGATGATATTCAATCACCGCCTCAATGCTATCAACCATTCTAATTTCTGGACACATAGGTAAGCCCCATGCTTTAAGTTGACATAAACGTTGATATTGCGTGTCCTCTAATTCATGTCCCTCAACGACTCCTACCGCATAAGCATAAAAACTAAGTGGACGCGTTGCGGTAATTTTAGGATCAAGCTGACGTAAACTTCCGGCTGCAGCATTACGTGGGTTAGCAAAAGTTTTAAGGCCTTTTTTAAGTGCTTTGGCATTTAGCTCGTCAAAGCCTTTCTTTGGCATAAAGACTTCACCGCGCACTTCCAAACGCTGCGGCCAATCATCACCGCGTAAACGTAATGGGATTGCACCAATCGTACGTACGTTATGAGTGATATTTTCACCCGTTGTACCATCACCTCGTGTTGCTGCTTGCACCAGAATGCCATTCTCATACAATAAACTTACCGCTAAGCCATCTAACTTAGGTTCGCAGCAGTAATGAATACTGCTGTTATCTCGTAATCGATCTTGAAGACGTTTTTGAAAATCACGTAAATCATCATCATTAAATGCATTACCTAATGATAACATTGGAATTTCATGGGTTACTTGAGTGAAACCGTCTAGGGCACTGCCACCAACACGTTGGCTTGGTGAGTCAGGTGTTACCCATTGTGGATATTCAGCTTCTATCGCCAATAACTGTTGCATCAGACGATCATATTCAGCATCCGGTATCTCAGGGTTATCTTCAACGTAATAACGATGGCCATGATAATCTAATTGTTGTTTTAAGCTGGCAAGTTGTTGCTGAAGGTCGGTGCTCATTTCAATTCCTACCTGAAGAAAATGTCGATTAATGACTCTGATTACAAAACAGTAAATCATTATAGTTATATCAGTAGATACAATAAAATTCAGGCCCCCGAAGGAGCCTGAATTTTTATCAATAATAATAGTTTATCAACTTAGCATTGATTATATTTTACTGATTTTTCTCGATATGCTGCAATACGATTTGGCGTGATCATGACACGATCTTGATCCATCACATCCGCATTAAGTTGATCAGCAATTTGCTGCGCTGTTTGCAACATCATATTGAAGTTACTTGATGCTTTACCATGACATGGCAACATTAAGAAAAAGCCAATACCAGGGGTTTCAAAATGCTGGTAGTTTGTTTCTGGAAATGTGCCCGGGTTAAGCAAATTAGTCACAGAGAAAATAACAGGCTCAGTACCCGCTAAATCAGCATGACGGTGAAAAACTGAATTTTCGCCAAAAATTAATCCATTACGCTCTAAACAAGCAAATAATGATGGCCCACGCAGCACCTTACCCTTACGAGCATGTACACAAACAGATAAATAACTTGGCGGTAGAGGTTCTGGCTCTGGTAATACTTCAGGTTCGATGATCGTTTCTGGCTCAGAAATAACCTCAGGCTCAGGTGTCACTACTGCAACAGCCTCCGCTTTGATCTCTTCTTCAACTGCTGGTGTAAAAATAGGAGTTGGAGCAGTCGTTACATCTTCTGCAATTGCTGGCTTAACATCCGCAACACTTGGTTGAGGCGCAACAGTAGGCTGAGGCGCAACACTTGGCTGAGGCGCAACACTTGGTTGAGGCGCAACACTTGGTTGAGGCGCAACACTTGGCTGAGGCGCAACACTTGGCTGAGGCGCAACACTTGGTTGAGGCGCTACACTTGGCTGAGGTGCAACACTTGGTTGAGGTGCAACACTTGGTTGAGGCGCAACACTTGGTTGGGGCGCAACACTTGGTTGGGGCGCAACACTTGGTTGAGGCGCAACACTTGGTTGGGGCGCAACAGTAGGCTGAGGCGCAACACTTGGTTGAGGTGCAACACTTGGTTGAACTGCAACAGTGGGCTGAGGCGCAACACTTGGTTGAACTGCAACAGTAGGCTTAGGTGTTGAGCCAATGTGCATTTGTGGTTCAATACGCTCATTTGCAACCACTTTTACAGGAGCGGTTGTACTTTGAGGCGCAGTTTCACCGAGTAATGGGTCATGTTGGGGACGTTCACCAAAACTAAAACCAGGCTCTTTACGTTTTGACACTGGTTTTGTTGTCGTTGTAATAGTGTCTGCTTGGTTTGACTTAGTCTCAGTTACTTCCGGCGCAGTATTCACAACACGGACGTCACTAACACTCTCTTGGGCAATATCTTGACTCTCAAGATTTGCTTCATCTATTTTACTTAGTGGCTTCTCACCAAATTTAGCTGGTTTTTCTTTTCTACTTGTCCATAGACCATGAAAAAGAAGCGCTGCAATTGCTAACGCACCAACAATAATAAGAACCAGACGCAATTCCTGCATATGAATACTCTAAATTAACTCGTTGTCCCTTTACGGGGTTAATAATAGAAAAAAATCTACTAGGAAACTTAATATCTAGTTAGAATTTCTCACCGAATGACTTACTGTACCAAAACTCACTTGGCAATGAGAAGATGAATATCGAGATTCCATCAAGGATAGTGCCAGCTTGACGTTTTTTGTACAAATTTACATCATTTTTGTATTATGACTCATCCTTTTTATTTTGTTGTTAAAGTAGTGACAACAATTTTGTGGTTTGATTCCATCCTACCGCTACCGTTAACATTGATAAAGAAACCTAAACAAATGAACAGTAAAACACTAAAAAATGCTTGTTCAGGAGAAAGAAATGCCACAACAGCATAATGTACAACCAACAACCAGCGGTGCTGGTTATTTTTTTCAAGGCCTAAAACTCGCATCACAACCAGGAACGCGACGTTTTGTTCTTATTCCTTTATTGATCAATATTGTATTACTTGGTAGTGCTTTTGCCACCTTATTAGATCATCTTGGTGGTTGGATTAACCATTGGCTAAGCTACTTACCAAGTTGGCTTGATTGGCTGTCTTATATTTTATGGCCATTACTGGCAATTGCCGCTCTGGTGTCCTTCTCATACTTCTTTAGTACGATAGCTAACTGGATTGCTGCACCATTTAATGGATTGCTAGCTGAATACCTTGAGGCCAAACTCACAGGAAAAACACCGCCTGATGATAGTTTAAAAGCATTAATAAAAGATCTTCCTCGTACCATGGGTCGAGAATGGACCAAGCTTAAGTATTATCTACCTAAAGCGATTGGATTACTCATTTTAATGTGGATTCCAGCTATAGGCCAAACAGTAGCGCCAGTATTATGGTTCTTATTCAATGCTTGGATGATGACCATTCAATATGTAGATTACCCATTTGATAACCATAAAGTATCCTTCCCTGAAATGCGCGATGCTCTTAAACAAAAAAGAGGCCAAGCATTAAGTTTTGGCGCCGTTGTGATGTTATTAACCATGGTACCTATTATTAATTTATTTGTAATGCCAATTGCCGTGTGTGGCGCGACGGCAATGTGGGTTGATCATTACCGAAATCAATTCAAACGTTATTAATCTAAATTTATTACTCAAATAAGGTCAATCACGATTACTGTATTGACCTTTTTTGCTTTTATTTCTAATAAAAAAAATGCCACTTAAACAACAAAACACCACCAGATCTTACAACCTAAACACCCTTAATAGTATTAACTGTCACATAATAACAATAAGATATAACCATTAATTACTTTGCAAATATTGAGACAGGTATATGCTTAATCTATTCAACATTGAGTCTAATTTGTCACGAAGGAACGAAGTATGAGCAAAATATACGAAGATAACTCTCTCACTATTGGTAACACTCCGCTGGTACGTCTTAATCGTGTCAGTAACGGTAAGGTGCTCGCAAAAATCGAAGCACGTAACCCAAGCTTTAGTGTTAAATGCCGCATTGGTGCCAATATGGTATGGGAAGCAGAGAAAAATGGCTTATTAAAAGAAGGTGTTGAACTTGTAGAACCGACCAGTGGTAATACAGGCATCGCGCTGGCTTTTGTGGCTGCAGCTCGTGGCTATAAACTTACTCTCACCATGCCAGAAAGCATGAGTCTTGAGCGCCGCAAATTATTAAAAGCACTTGGTGCAACATTGATTCTCACTGAAGCGGCTAAAGGTATGAAAGGCGCAATTGATAAAGCAGAAGAAATTGTCAATTCAAATCCAAGTAAATATCTATTGCTACAACAATTTAATAACCCGGCTAACCCCGCTATTCATGAAAAAACCACAGGGCCTGAGATCTGGGATGCTACCGATGGCGAAATTGATGTCTTTGTCTCAGGTGTCGGTACAGGCGGCACAATTACAGGTGTAAGTCGCTATATTAAACAACAGCAAGGCAAAGCTATTACAGTGGTTGCAGTAGAACCATCAGAATCCCCAGTGATGACTCAAACCGTTAATGGTGAAACCGTTCAACCAGCACCGCATAAGATTCAAGGTATTGGTGCCGGCTTTATTCCTGGCAATCTTGATTTAGCACTGATCGATGAAATTGAGCAAGTTAGCTCGGAAGATGCGATTGATATGGCGCGTCGATTAATGGATGAAGAAGGTATATTGGCGGGAATTTCATCAGGAGCCGCCGTTGTTGCTGCAAATAATATTGCTGCTCGACCAGAATTTGCTGATAAAAACATTGTTGTTATTTTACCCAGTTCTGGCGAACGCTACTTATCTACAGCACTTTTTGCGGGTATCTTTACAGAAAAAGAAACCCAACAGTGATCACACTTTGTGATGTTATCTAGGTATATCTACCCTCAAAAAGGCCCTTTGCGGGCTTTTTTGTTGCATTTTATTCTTAGCTTTACTATAAAGCTGATGCGCTTTATTTTTAGCATCAAAATAAAAGGACAATTATTAGTCAATTTTGATTAATACTAAAAAAAGTTTTTCATAAAACTTTGACTTGGATTAAAGCTAAGACAGTATGTTATTAGGTAGTTTATACTGCTTACACAACATGCTGAGACTATAATCACAGCGGTTATAGCTTGTAAGGCAAACTATTAATATAACAAATATATCTAAATCGGGGTGAAATATGTATCAGAAGCAAGTTGAAATTACTGCACCAAACGGCCTACACACTCGTCCAGCGGCACAGTTCGTTAAAGATGCAAAATCATTTGAAGCTGACATCACAGTAACTTCAAACGGTAAAAGCGCAAGCGCTAAGAGCTTATTTAAGCTTCAAACTCTTGGCCTAGTTAAAGGTGCAGTAATTACTATTGCAGCTGAAGGTGCACAAGCTCAAGAAGCAGTAGATAAGCTAGTAACTCTTACAGAGCTACACGACGGCGCTGAAATCGCAATGTTCCGCGAAATCTAAGCTAAGTTTGTATACAAACGAGTTTCCAGTTTTTAGTTAATTTAAAGGTAAGGCTATGATTTCAGGTATCCTGGCGTCTCCTGGTATTGCTTTCGGTAAAGCATTGCTATTGCAAGAAGAAGAGATTGTTCTAAACAAAACTCCAATCGCTGCAGACCAGATCGATAACGAAATTCAACGTTTCTTCGACGCTCGAAAAAAATCTTCTGAGCAACTTGAAGTTATCAAAGAAAAAGCACGTGTCACCTTTGGTGAAGAGAAAGAAGCCATCTTTGAAGGTCACATCATGTTGCTTGAAGATGAGGAGCTAGAAGAAGAGATCATAGCCCTTATTAAAGATAAGCATTCAGCGGATTACGCGATTTATTCTATCATTGAAGAACAAGCGCAAACCCTTGAATCACTTGATGACGAGTATTTAAAAGAACGTGCAAGTGATATCCGTGATATCGGTAGCCGTTTTATTAAAAACGCATTAGGTATTAATGTTATTAATTTAAGTGCTATTGATGAGCAAGTGATTTTGGTTGCTAACGACCTAACACCATCAGAAACAGCACAAATTAATCTAGAGTTCGTTCTTGGCTTTATTACTGATATCGGTGGTCGTACTTCACACACCTCTATCATGGCTCGTTCACTAGAAATTCCTGCAATTGTAGGTACAAATAACATTACATCTTTAGTTAAGAACGGCGATATGTTAGTTCTTGATGCAATCAATAATCAGGTTGTTATCAATCCAACTGATGATGAATTAAACAAATTTAAAGCTATCCGTGATGCTAATAAAGCAGAGCAAGAAGAACTAGCTAAGCTAAAAGATCTTCCTGCAATTACACTTGATGGCAAGCAAGTTGAAGTATGCGGCAACATTGGTACAGTTAAAGACTGTGCTGGCGTTAACCGTAATGGCGGTGAAGGCGTTGGTCTATACCGTACTGAATTCTTGTTCATGGACCGTGATTCTCTACCTACAGAAGAAGAACAGTACCAAGCATACAAAGAAGTAGCAGAAGCAATGCATGGCGAGCCAGTGATTATCCGTACTATGGATATCGGTGGTGATAAAGATCTACCTTATTTAGATCTTCCTAAGGAAATGAACCCATTCTTGGGTTGGCGTGCAATTCGTATCAGCCTAGATCGTCGTGAAATCCTTCGTGACCAATTCCGTGCTATTCTGCGTGCGTCAGCACACGGTAAAGTACGTATCATGTTCCCGATGATTATTTCGGTTGAAGAAGTACGTACACTAAAAGCTGCTATTGAAGAATTTAAGGTTGAATTAACCGCTGAAGGTTTAGCGTTTGACACTAACATCGAGATCGGTGTTATGGTTGAAACACCAGCAGCCGCAGCGATTGCACACCACTTAGCGAAAGAAGTTTCTTTCTTTAGTATTGGTACCAACGATTTAACCCAGTATACTCTAGCAGTTGACCGTGGTAATGAGCTTATCTCTCATCTCTACAATCCACTATCGCCTGCTGTACTTACTGTGATCAAGCAAGTTATTGATGCTTCTCACGTTGAAGGTAAGTGGACAGGTATGTGTGGTGAACTTGCTGGCGACGAACGTGCAACCCTACTTCTATTAGGTATGGGTCTGGACGAGTTCAGCATGAGTGCTATTTCTATCCCTCGCGTTAAGAAAGTTATCCGTAATGCTAACTTTGCTGACGTTAAAGCAATGGCAGAGTATGCTTTAACTCTTCCAACAGCGGCTGAGATTGAAGAGCACGTAGAAAAATTCATCGCAGAAAAGACCATCTGCTAATAAAATATAGCTGCAGATAAAATAACAACGCTTAGGAGCAACGATATGGGCCTGTTTGACAAATTAAAGAAAATGGTTTCTGACGACAGCAGTGAAGCTAGTGTAATTGAAATTATCGCACCACTTTCTGGCGAAATCGTTAACATCGAAGATGTGCCTGATGTAGTATTTGCTGAAAAAATTGTTGGTGATGGTATTGCTATCAAACCAACTGGCAACAAAATGGTTGCACCAGTAAACGGTACTATCGGTAAGATTTTTGAAACTAACCACGCTTTCTCTATTGAGTCTGACGATGGCATCGAGCTTTTTGTTCACTTCGGTATTGATACTGTTGAACTTAAAGGCGAAGGTTTTACTCGCATCGCTGAAGAAGGCCAATCTGTTAAAGTTGGCGACACTATCATCGAATTCGATCTTGCACTTCTAGAAGAGAAAGCTAAGTCAACATTGACGCCAGTAGTTATCTCTAACATGGACGAGATCAAAGAGCTAATCAAGCTATCTGGTGCTGTAAACGTTGGTGAAACACCAGTACTACGCATCAAGAAATAAGATAGTTACTATCTTAATAAAAAACGCAGCTTTCTAGCTGCGTTTTTTTATGTCTATTATAAATCCATCTTTGCTTATAAAAACACACTAAATCGCCTCTGTGCCACTTTCTCTATTCATCTTGATATATTACATCTCAATTTATTAAACCGCTCATAGGTAATACTAGCCCCATTAATTAAGTGATTATCCTTTAAAAACATTAGGTCAAAAACTTATTGTGAACGGCATAATACTATAGACATTATTACTGACTATTTATGAGCAGCCATAAAAAAACGCCACTATAAAATAGTCGCGCTTCTTATATATCATCATAATTCATATTTAATTGATGGCTTATGCTGTCATCACCTCAACTTGTAATTTAACATGTTCACAATTGGGTTCGCCAGATTCAAACAGCATTGGCATATTTAATCCTGTCGATAATGTTTGTGCCAAAATAGTTCGCCAGCCACCATCATCTAGTCGTTCTTGTACTTGTAACGCAATGCTAACACTTTCAGCTGAAACATCGAGTAATTGCGCACTGCCTACCACTTCACGGTATGAATGATGATTATTTTCACTTAAGCCTTCAAAAAAAATGGTTTCTTCGCCTGGCAATAAAGACAATGACGTATTAACCATTTGTCGTAATCGACAAGCACTGTGTATTTCAAAACTGACATCCAACAGCCAATCAGCCATCGCCAGTGGGCTCAATAATGAACTAAGAAATAATTGCCCTTTACCCATTGTTAACTTTTCCATTGCGATTACCTCTCTACAAGCTAATACGCAAACACATCTTTGACTCGTGAGCTTCGAACTAGATATAACCCTAGCCAAACCGTTAATAACAAGGTTAATGCACCAACCCAAGAGAATGCACCTTGACGCAACACGAGATGATATATTTGCAAAGCAAAATCGATACTGTAAGCAGCTATTAATAATTTTTTTCCATGCTGCCACAGATAATGTACAACTTTATTATTGCTATTACGCTGACCCGATAACCACATTAATAATAAGGCAGGACTTCCCAATACCATGCCTATATAAAGTGTCTCTCGAAGAGGATAAATCAACTCAAGCAATTGTCCGCCTTGGGTTCGACTCACCCCTGCCATGATAAAAATCACCAATGCTTTCGCATTAAAAATCAGCGCTAGCCATAGCATCTTATTTAGTTTTAACTGCCCATGATCATCATAAGCATTGATAGGATAAAGCAAACAACTTCCCTCTTACCTGTTTAACTCAATACGCATCAATTAAGATAACATCAATACACTATGGCTTAATTTCGACTCTAATCGATCACTGCATATTAAGTACTATTTAAGCGCTATTTTTGTGGAATACCGCACTTTTCATTTATGCATATTGCCGTATAAGTCACGTTTTTTGATCTAAAACCAACAAAAACAGGTTATTTCTCAACCAATACCTATGGCCCAAATAGGTTGGTTAATTCTTTTTAATCATAAAGTTACAATATGAATATAGTATTAACACCATGTTCATCTAAAACTGGAATTTTCATACAAAAAACCGTAAATATATAAATTTCAACATATATACCAACAACCATACATACAGCAACACTGCTGCTAAAATAAAGTAATCAGATATAATCACTCTTAATAACCATTTATCAATAAGGTCACTAGTGCGTATGACGACCATGAAAAAAAATACAATACCTTCTGCAGAAACACAGATAGAAGCATTACGTGTTGCTAAAGCCACGCAAAAAGAAGGTCAAACAAAAGAGCAAACAAAACTTATCGCACAAGGAATTCAAAAAGGGATTGAACAATATAAAAAACAACAGAAAGCCAAAGCCAGAGAACGTGATAAATTAAAGAAGAAAACTCAGCAAGTCAAAAATACTCAACTTGAAACCACCGCTAATACGTCATCATCAGCCCCACAAATTATCTATAAGCAACATTGGCTACCATGGGGACTTATTATTGTTTCTTGGGTTGGCTTTGGGGCTTATTTAGCCTATACCAGTGCACTATGATGAGAGCAAATATGAAAATTATTGGTTTTATAACAGCGATTGGTGGCTTAATCAGTGGTTGTGCCGATCCTCAAGCGACACCATGGCAACGTCAAATAGACATGCCTTGTGATAATAAATCCCATTGTGTATCAACACTTGAACAACGTGAAAAGTTTAAGCTTGCTCCCTTCACGCTAACCGCCAAAGGTATTCAACGTTGGTCTGATATTATTGCTGTCGCCCAAACGTTACCAGGAGCAAAGCTAATCGAACATGATGATACTTACTTTCATATTGAAGTCACCAGTGCTGTATTTGGCTTTGTGGATGACTTTGAAGTCAAACAACACGCACAACAACTGCATGTAAGATCTATCTCTCGCAGTGGTTATTCTGATTTTGGCGTCAACCGTAAACGAGCACACCAATTTAGAACCCAATTAGTCGAACAACAATTAATTCATGACACATCGACCACCAGCGATTAATACGATACCGCAAATTCACACATCGTAACTCGACTCAAAAAAAAACCATGACAATCCAAATGTTTATTTGAATTGTCATGGCTTCATTATGGTGTTGTTAACGCTATTTAATTTACTTTTTTATCTTTACCTAGCGACAATAGCCACACACTCACAGCTGCGACGGCCACAAAACCAGATAAAATAATCACAGGCATTGCTGCATAACCCAACACATGCCAAATTACTGATTCTAGCGTACTCATCATTTCTCCTTTGGTTTATTGCCACCCAGCCACATCTTTCATGTCTGGTAACTTATGGGCAATCCCCTTATGGCAATCAACACAGGTTTTATCGCCAGATGCTAATGCGGTCGAATGCTGTTTTGCACTACGTGGCGCTTGCTCAGAAAAGTCCATATAATTGAACTGATGACAATTACGGCATTCTTGAGAATCGTTATTTTTCATACGTTGCCATTCTCGTTCAGCTAAATGACCACGACGAGCATTAAACTTTTCAGGGGTATCAATTGTACCCATCATATGAGCAACAATTTCTTTTGAAGCCTGTACCTTACGCACAATTTTATCCGTCCAATTATGAGGTACATGACAATCAGAACAAATTGCCCTTACCCCTGATCGGTTAGAAAAGTGTATCGTTTCTTGAATCTCTTTTACGATTGGCGCATGACAACCAGCACAGAATTCTTCTGAGTTAGTTTTTTCCATTACGGTATTAAACCCGCCCCAGAATAATAGTCCGCCCATAAATCCCATAAAGAGAACAAGCCCGACAGCGACTTTGCTGGGTGTTTTTAGTCGTAACCAAAATGTTTTTAACAACTTCATAGATCAACCTTTTTACTATTCAGTCACGATTAACGTAATGCACTTACACGTTTAAAGTCATTTTCAACTAATGGCTTAGCGTCTGCTTGAGGCACATGGCACTGCAAACAAAAATAACGGCTTGGTGATACATCAGACAACACTTGGCCTTGCTGTGGTGACACATAATGGGTCACACTGATCTTGGTTGCCCCCATCTCTTTGGCATTTTTCCAACTATGGCAAGCAAGACACTTATTAGCATTAAGTGACACTTCGTAGTGACGAATGGTATGTGGGATCAGCGGTGGCTGATAAATATAATCACTGTCTATTACCCCTTGATCCTTTGGATAATGCTTCATTAGATCCGCTGGGCGTGTTGCTTCAATTTCAGCCAAACCACGTAATGACTCAAGTCCACCAATGCCACCGGGATTATCTAATTTAGCTGCAGCGGCAATATTTGCCGTTGTCTTCGCGGTTTCAGTTGCTGTCGTAACATTGTTATCATCACTATGTGCAATGCCGGTGAGCATCAGTCCTGCAACTAATACTGCAAAAATTAATTTCTTCATGCTGTTCTCCGTTTCTGTACATATTCTAGTTACAGCGAACGACAACCCTCGTCCGCTGAATTAATTGATTAGATCTTGGTGATCTTGATAGGACATTTCTTAAAATCTGTCTGTTTCGACAATGGATCAGTTGCATCCAAGATCAATTTATTAACTAAAATATTGGCATCAAAGAACGGTACAAAGACCAATCCAACCGGTGGACGATTACGACCACGCGTTTCTACTCGACAGCGTACTTCACCACGGCGCGATGACAATAACACTTCATCACCACGACGAAGGTTACGGGCTTTTGCATCTTGTGGATTGATGTAGCACGATGCATCTGGCACCGCTTTATATAGTTCTGGTACACGACGCGTCATGGTACCTGTGTGCCAATGCTCTAACACACGTCCAGTACACAACCACATATCATAATCTTGATCAGGCACTTCCGGTGGCGCTTCATAAGGTGCTGAAATGATTAACGCCTTACCATCAGGTTTGCCATAAAAGTCCCAGCCAGTGCCTTTTTTAGCGTAGGGATCAGTGCCTTCTTTAAAGCGCCATTGGGTTTCTTTACCATCCACAACAGGCCAACGTAAACCACGAACTTTATGGTAAGTATCATAAGGTGCTAAATCATGCCCATGACCACGACCAAAACTTGCGTACTCTTCAAAGAGCCCTTTTTGAACGTAATAACCTTGCGCTTGAGCATCATCATTCAATGGTTGCGCTTCGGTTAATGGGAATTTATCAACGTGACCATTAAGGAATAAAATATCGTACATCGTTTTACCGCGGTACTGAGGCATCTTATTAAGTAATGCTTCATCCCACACTTCTTCAACCTTAAACCGCTTTGAAAACTCCATGATCTGCCATAAATCAGACTTAGCATCACCAGGCGCTTTAACTTGTTGATACCAAGCTTGAGTACGACGCTCAGCATTACCATAAGCGCCTTCTTTTTCAACCCACATAGCCGTTGGTAGAATCAGATCAGACGCTTGAGCGGTAACCGTTGGGTAAGGGTCAGAACAGACGATAAAGTTATCTGGATTACGGTAACCCGGTAAACGCTCTTCATTAATATTAGGACCCGCTTGCATGTTGTTATTACACATCACCCAATACGCGTTTAATTTACCGTCATTCAGCATTCGATCTTGCTGCACGGCGTGGTAACCCGGTTTAGGTGGAATCGTACCTTCAGGCAACTTCCAAATATTTTCAGCAATAGCACGGTGCTTAGGATTAGCAACCAGTAAATCAGCCGGTAAACGGTGAGCAAACGTACCTACTTCACGTGCAGTACCACATGCTGAAGGCTGACCGGTTAATGAAAATGGACTATTACCCGGCGTTGAAATTTTACCGGTTAATAAATGCAAGTTATAAACCAAACTTTGCATCCATACACCACGAGTATGTTGGTTCATTCCCATGGTCCATAAAGACATTACTTTGAGTTTAGGATCGGCATAATATTTAGCTAACTCAACCAGTTTTTCAGGTTCAACACCTGACATTTGTGATGCTTTTTCAAGGGTATATTCCGCAACTGACGCTTTATATTCGTCAAATGTCATTGGGAATAGTTCGCCTGAATTAGGGTTTTCAGCTTGCTTTTGTAATGGATTATCATCACGTAAACCGTAGCCAATATCCGTTTGAGCACGTTTGAAATGAGTATGTTTATTAACAAAATCCCAATTCACAGCATCGTTTTCAATGATGTAATTAGCGATATAGTTAGCAATAGCTAAATCAGTTTGCGGATGGAAAATCATGCCATTATCAGCTAATTCAAACGAACGGTGCTCATAAGTCGACAACACATTTACTTTTACATGGGGATGACTTAAACGACGATCAGTCATTCGTGTCCATAATACAGGGTGCATTTCAGCCATGTTTGAACCCCAAAGTACAAACACATCTGCATGCTCTAAATCATCATAACACCCCATCGGCTCATCAATACCAAAGGTACGAATAAAGCCAACTACCGCAGACGCCATACAGTGACGGGCATTGGGATCGATATTGTTTGAACGAAAGCCAGCTTTCATCATTTTAGATGCCGCATAGCCTTCCATGACAGTCCATTGGCCTGAGCCAAACATACCAACACCTGTAGGGCCTTGCTTTTTCAATGCTGCTTTCCATTTCTCAGCCATCACATCAAACGCGTGATCCCATGAAATAGGCGTGAACTCGCCTTCTTTATGGTACTCACCATCTTTCATGCGTAATAATGGCGTTTGTAAACGATCTTTACCGTACATTATTTTCGATAAAAAATAGCCTTTAATACAGTTAAGGCCTTTGTTTACAGGTGCTTTGGGATCACCTTGCGTCGCAACCACTCGTCCATTTTGAGTCCCGACTAACACTGAACAACCCGTACCACAAAAACGACAAGGCGCTTTATCCCATTTAATCTTCGTTTCATCAGAACTCACAATTAAATTCGTCGCTGATGCTGGTAACGAAATACCCGCTACCGCAGCAGCTGATGCTGCAGCATTTGCTTTCACAAATGCTCTTCTTGTCATTTTCATAGCTTACCCTCAGCTTGTGTATCGTAGTGCTCAATATGGTGATAGACCAAAAAAGTAATTAATACATGATCTAAATTATTAATTTTATCAATTGCATCTGTTACGTAGCCTTGGTTCTCTGTCTCAAGTACTACGATAATTTTCCCTTCTTCACTTGTCGCAGGAATTTCGGTGTTCGGTATTGCTAAAATCTGTTGGCTAATCGTTGCTAAATATTGTGGCTTAACGTGAACGATAAGGCTTGAGGTATGCACTTCATTTAATGTCATGTTTACTCTCTATAATTCTTTAAATTTAAGGCGTTATCATTTCAATCGCAGCCACAGGGCAACCGCTTATACATGCACCACATCCACTGCAATCAGCCTGATTGATAACAGGTTGAGCAACCTTTGCCACTTGTAAAGAAAAAGTGATTGCTTGTGTTTCACATTGGTCGCCACAACTACGGCATTCAATGTTATTGAGTGCGAGACACGATGAATTAATCGTAGCCACTTGTGTCCATGGAGGTTGGGATTGGAGCTCAAATAAAGGTTCAGGGCACACATCTGCACATTGATAGCAAAAACTACATTCACCTTCCCCATGATGAAAATCCACCACTGGAAAACCACCATCACCTTTTATAATCACCTTTGTTTGGCAAGCATCAATACAAGCATTACAACGTAGACAATGATCAGTGAAGGTATTTTCGTCCTTTATCCAAGGCAAGCGTGGCTGTGGAGATAGCTGCTTACGAGTAAAAAAAACTCGACGAGAACGATTAATCACAGCGCTCTCCTTTATATATGTAAACATTATATGATGACCAATTAATCTCTCTTGCTGTCATTCACTTTCTATTAATGTTCTTTTACGTTATTTTTAAATATCGTCATAACTGCGAACATACCCCCTAAGGGGTAATTGACCCTATACTTTGATCTAGATCAATAAAACATAGTGGATAATATCTAACATTTGCAAATTTATCGTTTAATCAGTCAGTGCAAAATTAGCAAACTCAATATAATCCTAATAAATAATACCTAGCATCCCTTTCCATTAACAATCATTCATATTTATAGGTTGGCGGCAATTCATGCAACAGCAAAAAGTTAATTCCGTTACCACCACAATTGGTCGTTCAATGGTAACTATTCTATTTTTAGTTGCGACAACGACGAGCTTAGCGCTATGTATGTTAGTTTCGAGTCTTAACGATGCGGCAGCAATCAACACAGCAGGCTCACTAAGAATGCAAAGTTATCGCTTGGCATTTGATATCGAAACTCAATCTCCATTACTTAACTCTCATACTATTGAGTTTGATCAATCACTGACATCGCCAACAATGCAGGAATTACATCGTTGGTACACTCCACAAACAATACAGCACCATTACACAGAATTACTCTTAACATGGCAGGCTGTACGTTCAGAATTAGATCAAATAGATAAGGATGGCTATTTAATTCAAGTCGCCCCTTTTGTAGAGCGTATCGATCAATTTGTCTTTGAATTACAACAATCATCCGAAAACAAGTTACATCTTTTAGCACTTATTAGTGCGGTAGGTTTATTACTCATTTTGATGGTGGTGTTATTTACAATCCAATTTACACAGCGCCAAATTGTAGCCCCGCTCAATCAATTAATGGCGGGATGTAAACAAATTAAGCAACATCAATTTTCATTAACCATCAATAATAAGAGTAAAAACGAATTAGGAATTTTAGCGCGCACATTTACCCAAATGGCTGCAGATTTAAATAATTTTTATTACGATTTAGAACAAAGCGTCAATGAAAAAACTCACCGTCTGCGCCATGCTAATGAATCGTTGAAAGTGTTATATAACTGCTCGCAACAACTATCAGTTAGCCGCTTAACTCATCACCATTTTCAACAGATGTTGGAAACATTAATTGCGATTGATGGTTTAACTGCAGCTAAGTTAATTATTGAAGAATCAAATGGCACCACCACTGAAATTACCGTCGGTGAAGAACAATCAACCACTTGGCACCGACAGCAATTATTAATTGATGGTGAAACAATGGGGCAACTATGGTGGCAATATCAATTACCTTGTCCTGATCTGGCATTGATTGAAAATATCGCTAATATTTTAAGCCGTGGAATTTATTACAACCGAACTCAAAAACAGACCGAGCAGTTATTATTAATGGAAGAGCGAGCGACAATTGCTCGTGAGCTACATGACTCATTAGCACAGTCATTATCGTATCTTAAAATTCAATTAACACTATTAAAACGACAACTTACTAACACCGACAATCGCCAGCAACAAACCATACAAACTATTGATGAAGAGCTATCAAATGCTTACACCCAATTACGCGAGTTATTGAGTACCTTTAGATTAACCATCAAAGAAGCCAATTTCAGTGAAGCATTAACACAATTATTAATACCATTACGGGAACAAACGCCAGCGCAATTTAACATTGAAAATCACTTACCATCAATGGCATTAATTGCACATAATCAGGTCCATTTATTACAGATTATTCGTGAAGCAGTATTAAATGCAATCAAGCATGCTGATGCCAAGCAAATCAAAATTTCATGTCATCAACAACACGGCATTATTAATGTTGAAATTGCTGATGATGGGGTTGGGTTTGATCCCTCAAACTCAAAACTTAATCACTATGGCTTAAACATCATGCAAGAGCGTGCTTCTCGCTTAAAGGGCGAATTAACCCTTTACTCTCAAATCGGCGTTGGCAGTCAAGTTAAGTTGCAATTCGCATTATCAGAAGGATAAAAAGATGACACCTTGGAAAGTAATGATCGTCGATGATCATCCATTAATGCGTAGAGGTATTGGCCAGTTATTGAGTTTCGATACTAAATTTGATGTTATTGGTGAAGCCAGTAATGGTAATGAAGCCATTGCCCTCGCCCATAAACTGCCCGTAGATCTAATTTTGTTAGATCTAAACATGAAAGGTATTTCAGGTTTAGATACTCTGATTACGCTTCGTAATGAAGGCATAGATGCTTGTATTGTGATCCTTACAGTGTCGGATAACCATGCTGATATTAAAACACTTATCGATGCAGGTGCTGATGGCTATTTACTCAAAGATACCGAGCCTGATGAATTAGTCGCTTTACTAAAAACCGCACTAACGGGGGGTAAAGCATACAGTGAAGTTGTAACGGCATTTCTTAATAACAATGGCACTGAAAATACATTATTTTCAAGCTTAACGGAAAGAGAAAATCAAATATTACAAGAAGTAGCCAAAGGCCATAGTAATAAGGTTATTGCAGATTCACTGTTTATTTCAGAAGCCACTGTAAAAGTGCATATGAAAAGTTTATTACGCAAACTGCAAGTCAAATCTCGTACGGCAGCAACAGTACTTTATCTACAAACCTTAGGTTATTAGATACATAAAAAACCGCAGTGATAAACACACTGCGGTCATTAATCATTATGATAGTACTAGCTTACAACGCTAAAGATGTAATTAAATCCTGTTCTCGCGATTCAACCCATTGCAGGTCAAAAGGTCCCCAGTCACTTAATTTATAATACCCATCATTATGACGTCGCCCATCTTGAATAAAAGTCAATTCAATACCAAGCCCAGGTAAGGCTTTTAATACATCTTGAATCGTCCGTCGGGGCCAACCTGTTTGTTCAATTAAACGAGGAACATTAGGACGTTCCGTGTGTTCAACAAGTAAAGCCAGATAAAGTCTACGGGCAAAAACCGGATTCAGTTCCATTGGGGCCTCCATAATATACTGTATCTATTATTGCCCGTTCTCAAACAAGGATGTTGCGTTTGATCAACGAGACATTCGGTTTCATCATTATGGATACAAATAAAGGTGAACTTGCTCGCATTATTCTGATTATCATCATTCAAGTAAGT
This sequence comes from Photobacterium piscicola, assembly GCF_900166965.1. Lineage (GTDB taxonomy): Bacteria > Pseudomonadota > Gammaproteobacteria > Enterobacterales > Vibrionaceae > Photobacterium > Photobacterium piscicola. Next base: position 538,762 of record NZ_FUZI01000002.1, read on the forward strand.
TACCGTAAATACTCCCAATAAAAGTACAACGGTTGCGATAACCTAATAATCTCGCTATAAAAGATAATCTACTTATTATAAAAAAGTCAGTCAAATATGAACACTATCGCTTATGGCATTAAAAACTGCGACACCATCAAAAAAATGAAGCAATGGTTTACTGCTGAAAATATCGCTTATCAATTTCATGACTACCGTACTGATGGGCTTGATCTTGCACAACTTGAAATCTTTGAAGCAGCACTTGGCTGGGAAGCCATGGTCAATAAACGCGGTACAACTTTCCGTCAATTAACCGCAGAACAAAAAGCCAACCTTGATCGAGAGACAGCATTACAATTAATGCTAGAACAACCCGCCATGATTAAGCGCCCGTTATTACAGCATAATAATCATTACTACTTAGGTTTTAAACCTGACCAATATAACGCTATTTTTCTTACTAAATAACAAGGATACAAGGATGTCTGACAGTCCCGTTATTACACTAGCAAAAGATTTAATGTCTCGTCCTTCAGTCACACCTGAAGACGCAGGTTGCCAACAAGTTATGATCGCGCGCTTACAAACATTAGGGTTTAATATTGAAACCATGGTATTTGAAGATACGGTAAATTTGTGGGCTCGTCGTGGCACTCAAGCACCACTGTTTGTGTTTGCAGGTCATACCGATGTCGTGCCTTCAGGTCCTGTCGAGCAATGGCATACACCGCCTTTTGAACCCACTATTATTGATGGCTACTTACACGGACGTGGTGCTGCTGATATGAAAGGTTCACTGGCCTGTATGGTTGTTGCGATTGAACGTTTTATTGCCCAAAATCCCAATCATAATGGTTCAATTGCACTGCTCATCACTTCTGATGAAGAAGGCCCATTTATTAATGGTACCACTCGCGTAATTGACACCCTTGAAGCACGTAATGAAAAAATAGACATGTGCATTGTAGGTGAGCCATCAAGTACTGATACTGTTGGTGATATTGTCAAAAATGGCCGTCGTGGTTCTATTACCGGTGATCTGCTCATTAAGGGCATTCAAGGCCATGTTGCCTACCCACATTTGGCCAATAATCCGATTCATAAAGCCCTGCCCGCATTAGCTGAATTAGCCGCAACCCATTGGGACAATGGTAATGACTTCTTTCCGCCAACCAGCTTTCAGATTCCCAATATTACCGCTGGCACTGGCGCATCAAATGTTATTCCCGGCCAATGTGATATACAGTTTAATTTCCGTTTCAGCACAGAATTAACCGATGTTGATATTAAACGTCGTGTACATTCAATCCTTGACGCACATGGCTTAGACTACGATTTAAAATGGACCTTAAGTGGTCATCCCTTCTTAACTGACAGTGGTACATTAGTTGATGCCGTTGTTGCTGCCATCACTGGCATTAACCATACTCCGCCACAATTGCTGACAACAGGCGGTACTTCAGATGGCCGTTTTATTGCACGCACAGGCGCACAAGTGGTAGAACTAGGACCCGTTAATGCCACTATTCATAAAGTGAATGAATGCGTTAAAGTCACCGATCTTGAACGGCTAACTGACATGTACCAACAGATTCTAAACAATATTTTATAATTACACTCCACCGACGTTCCTCATCATTAATGCTGTTCAGATAACACTATTGAACAGCTAATAATGCGATATTTGATAGATAATTATGCATTGTTATTATCATGAAACCATCGAAGCTAACCGGCATTCTTGATACTCTATAACAATGATTTAGACTCATGATCAATCACGCATATAAGATGCAGTGAATTGATATAGACATTATCGTTGTGAGGTGAATATGGAATGGTTTTTTAATCCTTGGGTTATCTGTGTGATTATTATTGCGGTGATCGCCAGCAATATTGCCGCTTTAAAATACACTGCTTATATGCGTACAGGACTCAAAAAAAGACACCCACCGCAAACACCATTTGACGACTCTCAGTCATCACACTCCACGGATACTCATAACACTCACGACAACAACCATTCACAGGATAAAAATGACTGATATAAAAACATTAGATAGCCGTATTGTGTACCAAAATAAATGGATGACAGTACGCGAAGATAAAATCCAGCGTCAAAGCGGTGCCGAAGGCATTTATGGTGTGGTTGAAAAGCCCGATTGTGCCGCTATTTTAGCGATTGATAATGGCCGCATTCATCTAGTACAGCAATTTCGCTATAGTATTCAACAACGGTGTTGGGAAATTCCACAAGGGGCATGGGAAGCAAACCCGGATGCGGATCATCTTGATCTTGCAAAAGGTGAACTGCAAGAAGAAACTGGATTAATTGCAGATAACATGGTCTACCTTGGCAGCCAATTTATTGCTTATGGTTTTTTAAATCAAACCTGTCACATTTATCTCGCGACCCAACTCCACTCAGCACCAGAGCAACACCGAGATGCTGAAGAAGAAGATCTCATCAGCCAATCTTTTTCTATTATTGAATTTGAAACAATGATCATTAACGGTGAATTAAAAGATAGCGTCACCATTGCCGCATATGGGCTTGCGAAGCTTAAACAAGCAATTTAACACCAATAAAAAAGCTGCCATTTTATCGGCAGCTTTTTTGATATGTATTATATTATGTTATTAGTTACGGACGACTCAGGTAATCAGCAATACCAACCCATTTATAACTGGTCAATTCTTCTAAGCCCATCGGACCTCGTGCATGCAGTTTTTGCGTAGATACCGCAACTTCTGCACCTAAACCAAATTGCGCACCATCAGTAAAACGGGTTGATGCATTCACATATACCGCCGCAGAACCGGCTGCATTAACAAACCGCTCAGCCGCTTGAATGTTATTGGTCAAGATTGAATCTGAATGGCTAGCATTATGTTTACGCATATGCGCAATAGCTTCATCAACATCAGCAACAACCTTAACGCCTAACGTATAACTTAACCATTCAGTATCAAAGTCACCCGCTTCTGCTTTACGCAGTAAGCTTGCTTTACCTTCAAGTAGATTAAACGCAGCATCATCAGCCACTAAGGTTACTTGGGCTTTATTCATGCGCTCAACTAAACGAGGTAAAAAGGTCGCCGCAATCTGTTCGTTAACTAATAACGTATCCAATGAGTTACATGCAGAAGGCCGTTGTACTTTCGCATTTTCAACCACATCTAATGAGCGGGATAAATCTGCACTGTCATCAACATACATATGGCTAATACCAAAGCCGCCAATGATAACGGGAATAGTGCTATTTTCTTTACACATCTTATGTAAACCAGCACCACCACGAGGAATGATCATATCAACATATTGATCAAGCTTAAGTAATTGCGAAACATATTCACGATCAGGCTGTTCGATATATTGCACAGACGCTGCAGGTAAACCCGCTTTAGCTAATGCAGATTGAATTACTTTTACCAATGCCATATTCGAATGGAACGTCTCACGGCCACCACGCAAAATACTCGCATTACCCGTTTTAAGGCACAGAGCTGCAATATCAATGGTTACATTAGGACGTGCTTCATAAATAACACCAACAACACCTAACGGTACTCGACGGCGGCTTAAACGCATACCATTTTCAAGTACACGACTATCAAGTTCTGCACCAACAGGATCATTTAAGTTAATAACATTGCGCACATCGTTGGCAATAGCACAAATACGCTCATCGTTAAGTAATAAACGATCGATTAACGCATCAGACATACCACTCGCTACAGCAGCGTCCGTATCTTGCTTATTAGCCGCAAGAATAGCCGCTTGGTTTGCTTCTAATTCATCTGCAATAATCGCTAGTGCAGTATTTTTTATCGAGGTTGCAGTGGTCGCTAATTCAAACGCAGCCTGCTGCGCCGCTTGTCCCATTATTTCAAGATTCACAATAATTCCTTACTTAAATTCAAATTCAATGCCTGATAAGTTATCGGGTGAATTATCACGACGACTAAATAACGACCATATCATCACGGTGAATAGCAGCATGACCGTATTCATAACCTAAAACCTGATGAATATCATGGCTGTGCTTACCCGCAATTTTAGTCATATCATCACTTGAATAACGACTAATACCCCGTGCTAGTAAGACGTTTTTGCTATCAAAAATACGTACTACTTCACCACGTTCAAAGGTGCCTTTTACCTGAGTGATCCCTTTAGCAAGTAAACTACTGCCTTTTTGCTGCACTGCGGTTACAGCACCATCATCAATCACAATATCACCCGCTGGCGGTGGACCGGCAAGGATCCATTGTTTACGACCTTCAAGTGGTGATTCTAAAGGTAGAAAACGTGTTCCCACCGCTTTACCAGCGGCAAGATCAACGATCACATCAACGCGACGTCCCGCAGCAATAATAACTTCAATACCTGCACGGCAAGCCACTTCTGCGGCTTGTAACTTAGTCGCCATACCACCAGTGCCTAATCCACCAACAGTACCACCGGCTAATTTACGTAATTTATCATCAATGGTATGTACTTCATGGATCAATTCAGCATCAGGATTACTACGTGGATCGGCAGTAAATAAACCTGCTTGGTCTGTCATTAATAATAGTTTATCTGCACCGCCTAAAATGCCCACCAGCGCAGAGAGATTATCGTTATCGCCGACTTTGATCTCAGTGGTTGCAACAGCGTCGTTTTCATTAACAACCGGTACAATGCCATTATCTAGTAACGCCACCAACATATCGCGCGCATTTAAATAGCGTTCGCGATCATTTAAATCAGCGCGCGTTAGTAACATTTGACCAATATTGATCCCATAAATACCAAACAAGGTTTCCCACTCTTGAATTAAGCGGCCTTGTCCAACTGCGGCAAGTAATTGTTTACTCGCCATCGTTTTGGGTAGTTCGGGGTAACCTAAATGCTCACGACCAGCCGCGATCGCACCAGAAGTAACAATAATAATTTTATGGCCTTGACTACGTAACATCGCGCATTGACGCACTAACTCAACCATGTGGGCACGATCAAGTTTTAGTGTGCCACCTGTTAGCACGCTAGTTCCTAGTTTGACGACAATTGTATGTGTTGCGGCACCTGCGGCAACGTCTTGCTGTTGTGCTTGAGATTTTTTTGAATCAGCCATGAGATCAAATAGATTGAAATAATAAATGTTCTTTGTTGTATCAATCCCTACCGAAAAGCACAAGAAAAAAACAATGACAAAATCAATATTAATCGGCTTTAGAAGGATGTTTAAGCATAAACATCCTTAATGAATAACCCCTATACCACGTAGCGACAATATCAGTGCATCGTTATGAGAATTTCACAACGGCAGCATTTCATGTCGCCAGTGGTCATTTGAGTCAACTTAAACCATCAATTAGCTTAGTTAGCTGATAACTCAATTAGCGGGGTTTGAGTTAATTTTGCAGCGGGAGACAATGTTAATTGACACTCATCAATAATAAAGGGCGTTAATTTTGAGTAAAAATCCGTTAATGTTTTTAATACAGCGTCTTTATGTTTTGCAGGTAATTTACCATCAACCCACTCACCTGCGGCATTAAAGCGACCAAAATCATACTCATATTCATAGCCAGTATCGGTTGCCGTCATCACTAACCACCAGCCCCAAAACTCACGTAGTTCGGGTTCTTTTTCAGCATTGACACAACTGGCTAAACAGTCAAAAAAGAACCGTTGAGGTTGTGATTTTTTCTCACGAAGATAAGGACCTATTGCTGTCAATTTAGACATCAAACGGCCATGCGGCGGAAAGCTTGTTGCTATTGTCATTGTTTTGTCCATCCATAGTCAGCGGTATTGAATTCGCAAGTAATACTTACTACCTTTGGTATTATCCCTAACGCATTAAAACATACGCTTAGCACAATAATAATTGATTATAGTATGGATAATATTTAACAAAATAACAAACCATAGCTATCAATTTTGCTAACAATATCATGACAATATATTTGGTTATAAAAAAACGGAATCGCACAATAGTACGATTCCGTTACTGTTAAATCTCATATTGTCGCTGTGATAATTATTTCATTTTATCATCAAGCCATTTAACCACTTCAGTCATTACGCGATGGTAACCATCATAAATAGGTTTTGCAGGTAAAGTGATCGCTTTACCACCATAGCTTGATAACGCAATCAATTGGTTATCCATCTCTGGGCAAACAGGATCGTTTTTTAAACCAATACCAAGCATAGGAATGTCAACGCGGCGACGACCAAGTATTCCTTGGTTTTTTAATGACCACGCAGGTAAATGAGATTTAATACTTGCTTCAGCTTGGCCATTCTTACCCATGCGTGATGCCAATACATCCAAATACATCCGTGGAATTTTATCTAATAACTTCGGCTGTGTAAGAAAGCTATTGATAGCTCCCCCGATGCTAACGCAGGTTTTTAGTCGTGTTGGCTCCATAAACCCAAGTCGAATTGCAGCATTACCACCCATACGCAGCCCTAACATTGCTACATTGCGGTTATCGACCCAAGGCACATCACGGATTTGTTGCAGTAACGCTTGGTGCAGACGGCTGGTATCTTCGGTTAAATTCCAGCGATCACTGTGGCCCACAGATGGCATATCAAGCGTGACCATTGCATATCCAGCAGGGCCTAAATAATCTTCATATAAACGCCACAAGTCACTTTGTAATGTTGCTAAACCACCACTGACAATAACTGTCGGTAATAATTTGTCAGTGCGTGGAAGATGAATGAATGCCTCAAAAGTCTTATTTTCATATTTAACATCAATCTTACGCATATCATGCGGCCGTAGTTCAATTGCCTCTCGGTAACTTTGATTGGCCTGTAACTCAGCTTGATCAGCCAGCTGATCACCTTTGATATAAGGATAAGCAGCAATGCTATAATGGGTACTGGCTTTAAATAATAGCTCTGATGCTGCTAGCTTCTCGCCATTATTAGCCGCCGTACGGGCTAATTGCTGATAATTTGAAGCTAACTGTGACCATTCGTAGGTCCAGTTACCCGGACGATAACCAATAACGGTATCAAGTAAATGATCACTGGTACGAGGGGCATTAGAACCCGCTATACGCGCTAAAACAGCTTCTTGCTCAACAGGATCAACACCTTGCCATATCCATTGTGGGCGACGTAAGACACGATACCATTCAAGCTGACTTTCACCATCAAGAGCATTGTTTACATCCCCACTACGGACATGCGCAATCTTAACAATATTCGATGTCTCTTTGCTGGTTTGACGTGGAGCAAATAGCTTCTCTGATAAATTTTGTTTTGATGGTTCCGACACGGCATCCTCCAACGTATATATCACTTCTCTTAATAGACCTAGATAATATACCTAAACGGCTGCCAATAACTAAAATCCATAAAAAAAGACGTCAACAACGTGACGTCTTTGATAAAACTTAGTTTTCAAGCTCGATGATTACCGCAACACAACTTGATTGCTGAATCAGTGCTGAAATAAACGAATTACTTTTTCGCAATAGGATCGACGAAAGTAACCGCCATATCCCAAGGTTGTTCAATCCAAGTATCTTGTGGAATACTAACAACAAAATCATCAACTAAATGCTGACCCGCAGGCTTAGCACATACTGTTACAAACTTAGCGCGTGGGTACATTTCACGAATTTTTTCAGCAGTACCACCAGTATCAACCAAGTCATCAACCACGATAAAGCCTTCACCGTCACCATCAGCTTGCTTGATCACTTTCATATCTCGCTGGTGATCATGATCGTAGCTTGCGATACATACGGTATCAACATGACGAATGCCTAATTCGCGCGCCAAAATAGCAGCTGGCACTAAACCGCCACGACTAACTGCAATAATACCTGTCCACTGCTCTGCTGGTAGCAATTTTTCTGCTAGCTGGCGCGTGTACATTTGCATGTTATCCCAAGTGATGACGAATTTATTACTCATAGTAAAACAACCTCTGAAACAGCGATTTAAAACCGCATAAATTTATGTAAACGTATATAACATTACGCTTATAAGAAAATAATCTTCGCAAGAAATAGCGCTGAAATAACCCATACACTAATGTTTACTTCACGTCCCTTGCCACTCAATGCTTTTACGACCGCAAATGTGATAAAACCAAGACCAATACCTTCCGCAATTGAATAAGTTAAAGGCATTAGTAAACACACAACCACCACCGGCGCCGCTTCTGTTAAATCTCGCCACTCAATCGATACCAAACCTGACATCATTAAAATCGCGACATAAAACAGCGCACCCGCCGTTGCATAGGCTGGAACCATTCCAGCCAATGGGGCAAAAAATAAGGCTAATAAGAATAACACGCCAACTGTTACGGCTGTTAGACCTGTACGACCGCCAACTGCGACACCCGACACACTCTCAACAAAAGATGTGGTATTTGACGTCCCCAATAGTGCACCAATCGAGGTTGCAGTACTGTCGGCTAATAGTGCTCGGTTTAAACGCGGTAATTTTCCGTCTTCACCAATTAAGTTTGCTTTAGTTGCAACACCGACCAATGTGCCTGCGGTATCAAACAAATCAACAAACAAAAAGGCAAACACAATTGAAATTAACCCCACTTCCATCGCGCCTGAAAAATCAAGCTGCATAAAGGTTGGAGCAATGCTTGGTGGCATTGACATAATGCCGTTGTAATCCACTTCACCAACAATAATGCTGATTGCAGTTACAATTAAAATCGCAATTAATACCGCCGCTTTAAAACCACGTTGTACTAAAGAAATCGTCAGGAAAAAACCGAGTGCAGCCATTATTGCTGGAAAACTGGTTAAATCACCGGCGGTGACTAATGTTGCAGGACTCGCCACAACAATGCCTGATGTTTGCAAAGCAATGAACGCTAAAAACAGACCAATACCGGCTGAAATACCGATACGTAATGAATGAGGAATCGCGTTGATAATCCATTCACGGACGCGCATAACACTCAATGCAATAAAGCATAAGCCAGATAAAAATACTGCTGCTAATGCCACTTGCCATGTATGACCCATACCTAAAACAACGGTATAAGTAAAAAAGGCGTTAAGTCCCATGCCCGGTGCTTGTGCGACAGGATAGTTAGCATAAAAACCCATCACAAAGCAGCCAATCATTGCCGCTAAACAAGTAGCAACAAACACTGAACCTTGATCCATTCCTGTACTGGCTAGCATAGTGGGGTTTACAAAAATAATATAAGCCATTGTCAGGAAGGTAGTAACACCTGCCATAATTTCAGTGCGCACAGTTGTGCCATTTTCAGTGAGTTTAAATAACTTTTCTAGCATGCTTCTCGGTTCCTTAGAGATACGCAATAAAGTAACAAACAACGCCAAGAAATAGAAAACGATTGCGCAATCCATTTCGGGGCTGATTATAATCATGCGATCACGCAATTTCCAGATTTTATCGTTGAAAAGCGTAAAACAATAACTATCAGTCTTGATATAACTTAAGTAACGTCTATTTAAAGTATATTTATCAGTTAATTAAAAATAAAACATCCATGGCTATTTTTTGAACATTTACTTTTTAAATAACTAAACAAGTGTTAATAAAGGCCGATAACCAGAATAAAAATGAGGGTATAACATAAAAAGCAGCTAAAAAAACGCCACTTCAAAGGGAAGTGGCGGCAGAATGTTGCAGATAACTGGATAGTGTTATCGAGATATTCTTAATTTAAGGGGATGAACAAACTTGCATTTGTTTCGTTGAAAGCAACAAAACAATAAAATCTAATTAGTAACGGTACGGCGTTGGGTAATGGAAGTTACTTGTATATACAGTACGGTTATTCCAAAAATGTGTCATTGAAGAAAAAATTTTCATTTAAATCACCTTAGTCATAAGTACACCAACGTCATCGTTAGTGGCTTGCCATCGCGGCTCACTTATTCTCGGTTCCTTGGAGGCGATATCTCGGGTTCATCCTGAACGTGTCGTGTTAATCATTGTGCCTATCAATCGGGCATGACTAAACTATAGCCAAAATGAAATAAATTTACAACGTTTTTTTTAAGTAGATCACATTTTCTGCTTTTTTAACTTGAGATATGGCTTTTCGTGTAAATTTATTACATTATTATTTGGTTATATTTCAATCCCTCTCTTTTTGGATGTTTTTCAGCACATTTGATCATATAAAAGACATAACCACAATTATGATTGAGGATAACGGCATCAGTGCCGTAATAATCGCAGAAATCAGTGCTATAAGATTTTATTATTTGCCCTATCTCCCCTAAAGGCAGAGTGATATGCTAAAACCAAAGCGATAAAAACACTCGCTACCTATTTTGTCATTTTACGGCTAAGACCCTACAAAATGACACTAGCCCAGTCTCGTATATTAAAAGGAAGGCTACCGTGTCTGAAATTACTCAACTATCACCAAAAGCTGTTTGGCATTTCTTTGATCAGATTTGTTCAATCCCTCACCCTTCTAAATATGAAGAGCAACTAGCACAATACATTGTGTCGTTCGCACAGGCGGAAGGATTAGATGTTCGTCGTGATAATGCCGGCAACGTTATTATTAAAAAACCAGCAACAGCTGGCATGGAAAACCGTAAAGGCGTTGTACTTCAAGCACACATTGATATGGTGCCACAAAAAAATGAAGACACTGTCCACGACTTTACTCAAGATCCAATTCTGCCATTTATTGATGGTGAATGGGTAACGGCGACAGGCACAACACTAGGTGCAGACAATGGCATGGGTATGGCTACCTGCCTTGCCATTCTAGCGGCTAAAGACATCGAACATGGTCCATTAGAAGTATTATTAACCATCGATGAAGAAACAGGCATGACAGGTGCTTTTGGTTTGGAAGCAGGCTGGCTTGAGGGTGATATTCTATTGAATACTGACTCTGAGCAAGAAGGCGAAGTTTACATGGGTTGCGCAGGCGGTGTTGATGTTGCGTTGACCATTGATATTCAACGCGAAGCTGTTCCGGCTGAACATCAAGCAATTAAATTAGTTGTTAAAGGCCTAAAAGGCGGTCACTCAGGCTGTGATATTCATACTGGTCGTGGTAACGCGAATAAAATAATGGCGCGTTTCTTAGTGGGTCATGCTAATGAGCTTGATTTACGTATCAACAATTTCACTGGTGGTAGCTTACGTAATGCCCTACCACGTGAAGCAAGCGTTGTTGCAACATTACCAGCGGCAAATATCGATAAGCTTAATACGTTATTTGCTCATTACCAACAAATCGTTAGTGCTGAATTAGGCCATGTTGAAACTGACATTACCTTATTTACTGAAGCATGTGCACAACCTAGCGATGTTATGGTACTGGCTGACCAAACACGTTTAATGCATACGTTAAATGTTTGTCCTAACGGTGTTATTCGCATGAGCGATGATATTGAAGGCGTAGTAGAAACATCATTAAACATGGGTGTCATCACGACTGAAACAAACACAGTAACGATCCTATGTCTGATTCGTTCATTGATCGATTCTGGTCGTAGCTACGTTGAAGGTATGTTGCAATCATTAGCGGCACTTACTGGCGCACAGTGTGTTTCATCTGGCGCATACCCAGGTTGGAAACCTGATGCTGATTCTGAAATCATGCAAGTATTCCGTGATACCTATCAGCAGATGTATGGAAATAAACCTAACATCATGGTGATCCACGCTGGTCTTGAGTGTGGCCTATTTAAAGAACCATACCCAGAAATGGATATGCTATCTTTTGGCCCAACAATCAAATTCCCTCACTCTCCAGATGAGAAAGTGAAAATTGATACCGTACAAATGTTCTGGGATCAAATGCTAGCGATTCTGAAAAATATTCCTGTTAAAAAATAACTCGAATAATTGAAGTATGAATTCAAAACGGGCCTCGTGCCCGTTTTTTATTGGGGTGTATTAATCTTTATTATTATCAAAACTAAATGATAACTGCTGGGCTTTTAATCCTTGATCTAAACCCACACTTAATCCAATAAGACGAATTTCTCGTCCTTGTTGACGTGTCAGTGCTTCTGTTAACAGTGGTATAAATTGCTGTTTATCCAATAACGGGTAACTATGCTCTACTGTTGTTTGCTGAAAATCGGCAAATTTTAATTTTACCCCTTGTTTAGCAATATTCAGTTGCGGCCGTACTTTTCGCAACCGCTGTTCAAGCTCTAAATGTAAGTGCTCAATTACCTGCCAACATTCGTCATAACTGGCTATATTTTTACTAAACGTACGTTCAACGCCAACAGATTTTCGCTGACGTTCCACAATCACTTCACGCTCATCGATACCATGGGCACGTAACCATAATGATTGTCCAAACTTACCGAACTGTTGCAGTAGCTGCTGTTGTGCATAATTTTGAACATCACGGCCGACATACAATCCTTGTTGATGTAGTTTTTGAATAGTGACTTTCCCAACCCCTGGAATTTTCTCCAGTTTTAGCTCTGCGACAAAGTCATCCACTTGTTCGGGGGTTACTACATATTGACCATTGGGCTTATTAAGATCAGATGCTACTTTTGCAATAAATTTAACCGGAGCAATGCCAGCAGATGCCGTTAGTTGCAACTCTTGTTCTATAGCTTGTCGAATATGTTGTGCAATCAAGGTTGCAGAGCCGTGCAACATCTCACAATCACTGACATCTAAATAAGCTTCATCTAATGATAACGGTTCAATTTTATCGGTGTAGCGAGCAAAGATAGCCCGTATTTGCTGAGAAACTTGACGATATATTTCCATTCGTCCATGCACTAACGTTAAATGCGGGCACAGTTTCATTGCTTGTGCAGTCGGCATTGCTGAATGCACCCCATATTTACGGGCGAGATAATTACATGTGCTCACCACCCCTCGTTGCTCAGAACGCCCACCAATAGCGATTGGAATATCACGTAAAGCCGGGTTATCACGCATTTCAACAGCTGCATAAAAGCAATCCATATCAACATGGATAATTTTACGTTGGATAGACAATGGATTGGTCACAGCAAATACTCATTGATGAACACAGCAAATAACTGTTTTTATATACAGTCATTATACGACAATTTACTGAATCAGTGCCAATATAGCAATGACCATTTTTCCAAATGGGGCGATGGAGAATGTAACAGAAGCTACATCACAGCACTTTTTTATCGGCTTGGATTTCATTTAAATTACACTCATAAAAAAACCCAGGTATGACAATTTCGTTGTCGTACCTAGGTTTCAGAGTAAGTAATAACTTACATTGTGTGATTAAAACCGATTATATAATCTGATTTTTCTTCCATTCAGCCTGACGTGCAGCACGAGCTTCTCGTTTTTTACGTGCATCACACGGTTCAGGACAATCACATTCTTTTGCGATACCAATGCCGTCTAAACCGCCACAACTACCACTAACAGACTTACGCTGAAAAATATACCCTACTGCCATTGCAATAATAACCAGTAGAAAAACAGCAAATGTTACTAAATAAATTGCCATGGAAGCCTCTATTATTTTTTATCTACGTATTGCTCAAAAGTCTTTGATTTGTATTCAACAAAGCCATCTTTGGTTTTTACAATCAACATAACAGGAATATTTTCTTGGTTTGCGAGTGCAATTGATTCATCCTCACCCATTACAGAGAAGGTTGTCGCATAAGCATCTGCCGTCATGCATGATGGCGCAATAACAGTTACCGACACTACATGATTATCAATAGGACGGCCAGTTTTAGGGTTAATCAAGTGTGAATAACGTACGCCATTTTCATCAAAGTAATTACGATAATCACCTGATGTTGCAATCGCCATATCACCCGCCTGAAGAATTTCTTGTACCGCACGTTCATTCTCTACTGGTTTTTCAACAGCAATACGCCATAAAACATTGGCTTGATTTTTACCTTGCAAGCGAAGCTCACCACCGACATCAACCATGAAGTTTTTAACGTGTAAATCATCTTTTAGATAATCAGCAACCACATCAACACCATAGCCTTTAGCGATTGATGATAAATCGACATATAACTTAGCTTCATCTTTAATAAGTTTATTATCAGGTAAAACTTTCACATGCTGATAACCCACTTCAGATAAGCGAGTCGTCACTTCTTTATCGGTTGGAATTGATTCAGGGCGTGCTTCAGGGCCAAAGCTCCATAAATTAACCACAGGTCCAACAGTCACATCATAAGCACCATTACTAACCTTAGAGATACGTAAGGCTTCAGTGATCACTTTCGCGGTTGCCGCAGAGACAGGAAAAGCTTTATTGGCTGGCGCTTGATTAAATAAACTTAATTCTGAATTTGGACGGTAAGTCGACATTTGATCGTTAACTAACTCTAAACGACGATCGATCTCTTTTTGAATTTCTTTTGCTGTTGGCAAACCATCTTGATTTATTATTTTAATTGAATAATAGGTTCCCATTGTCGAGCCATTAATAGTGATTTGCTGACGCTGATCACTACAGCCGGCAAGCGCTAACAATGCTGTAATCACAAATACAGCCCGAATAAGGAACATTTTCATTCAACTACTCCAATGAAATAAAGGTAATTTTTACTCTAGGGACCATAGTTAGTCATTACTAACTGATAATAACCACAATAAAAATAACATTATTATTCATTAATAATGAAAAAGGCTGACCTTAATAGGCCAGCCTTCTTTCAAGGCGAAGGGCTAGTAATTAGCCACCGAAATCATCCAATAGAATGTTTTCATCTTCAACACCAAGATCTTTCAGCATGCTGATAACAGCTGCGTTCATCATTGGTGGACCACACATGTAGTACTCACAATCTTCAGGTGCTTCATGATCACGTAAGTAGTTTTCATAAAGAACGTTGTGAATAAAGCCAGTGTAACCATCCCAATTATCTTCAGGCTGTGGATCTGATAGCGCACAATGCCATACAAAGTTAGGGTTCTCTGCAGCTAGTGCATCAAAATCCTCTTCATAGAACATTTCACGCTTAGAACGTGCACCGTACCAGTAAGACATCTTACGCTTAGAGTGTAGACGCTTAAGTTGGTCGAAGATATGTGAACGCATTGGCGCCATACCTGCACCACCACCTACGAATACCATTTCATTTTCAGTGTCTTTCGCGAAGAACTCACCGAAAGGACCAGAAATAGTACACTTGTCACCTTCTTTCAGTGACCAGATGAATGATGACATTTGACCAGGAGCTACATCAGGATTATTCGGCGGCGGCGTAGCAATACGTACGTTTAGCAAAATAATACCGAACTCTTCTGGGTAGTTAGCCATTGAGTAAGCACGGATGATATCTTCATCAACCTTAGACTCGTAGCGGAACAAGTTAAACTTATCCCAGTCGCCACGGTACTCTTCTGGTACATCAAAGTCTGAGTATTTAATGTGGTGAGCCGGTGCTTCAATCTGAATGTAACCACCAGCACGGAAAGGTACTGTTTCGCCATCAGGAATTTGAAGCTTAAGCTCTTTAATGAAGGTTGCTTTGTTATCGTTAGAAATAACAGAACATTCCCACTTCTTCACACCAAAAATTTCTTCAGGAAGCTCGATGTCCATGTCAGATTTAACGTTAACCTGACACGCTAGACGTTCGCCTTCACGTGCTTCACCTTTAGAAATGTGATCAAGCTCTGTTGGTAGAATATCACCACCACCAGATTTAACTTTTACACGACACTGACCACAAGAGCCACCGCCACCACATGCTGATGATACGAAAATACCGTTAGCAGAAAGTGCATTCAGTAGTTTACCGCCCGCACCTGTAGTGATCGCTTTTTCTGGATCGCCGTTTACTGAGATAGTAATGTCACCTGATGGTACTAGCTTAGATTTAGCGAATAAAATCACTAAAACTAGAGCCAGGATAATCAAGGTAAACATGCCTACGCCAAGAATAATATCCATTGACTATTCCTTCCTTATCCTGATTACAGCTGTACGCCAGAGAAAGACATAAAGCCTAACGCCATAAGACCAACAGTGATAAAGGTAATACCTAAACCACGAAGACCCGCAGGTACATCTGAGTATTTCATCTTCTCACGGATACCCGCAAGCGCAACAATTGCCAACATCCAACCAACACCAGAGCCGAAGCCGTAGACGATTGATTCTGTGAAGTTGTAATCACGTTGCACCATGAAAGATACACCACCGAAGATTGCACAGTTAACTGTGATCAACGGTAAGAAAATACCTAACGCGTTGTATAGTGGCGGGAAGAAGCGATCAAGAACCATTTCAAGGATCTGAACCAATGCTGCGATCACACCAATGAACGTAATAAAGTTCAAGAAGCTAAGGTCAACACCTGGGAAAATTGCACCATCTTTAAGTACATAGTTGTACACAAGATTGTTTAACGGTACAGATAGTGTCAGTACTACGATTACCGCAACACCTAGACCAAAAGAGGTCTTAACTTTCTTAGACACAGCTAGGAAAGTACACATACCCAAGAAGAAAGATAATGCCATGTTCTCGATAAAGATCGAGCGAATCAATAGGCTAATATAATGTTCCATATTCCTCTTACTCCTTCGCTTCTACTTGTTCTGGACGGAAAGTACGAATAATCCAGATCATGAAACCAATTAGGAAGAACGCAGAAGGAGCCAACAGCATTAGGCCGTTCGGGTGATACCAACCGCCATCAGAAGCTAGAGGCAATACCTGCATACCAAATAACTTACCTGAGCCTAAAAGCTCACGGAAGAAAGCCACAGTAATAAGTACAAAACCGTAACCTAAACCGTTACCGATACCATCAATAAATGCAGGTACTGGTGCAGATTTCATTGCGTATGCTTCCGCACGGCCCATTACGATACAGTTAGTAATGATCAAACCAACGAATACAGATAGCTGCTTTGATACATCGTAAAGGTATGCACGTAATACTTCGTCAACCACGATTACCAATGATGCGATAATCGCCATTTGCGCAATAATACGCACGCTGTTTGGAATTTGATTACGAACTAATGATACGAAGAAGTTCGAAAATGCAGTTACCAATGTCACTGCAATTGTCATTACAAACGCAGTTTCTAACTTAGTAGTTACCGCTAACGCTGAACAAACACCAAGAATTTGTAATGCAATTGGGTTATTGCTGATAAAAGGTCCAAATAGGATCTTTTTCATTTCTTTAGTATCAGCCATTATTCAGATCTCCTGCACGTAACTTAGCAAGGTAAGGACCAAAGCCCTGTGCACCGAACCAGAAATCGAAGGTATGCTGTACGCCGTTACTTGTTAGCGTTGCACCAGAAAGACCATCAACTTGGTGATCAGTACCTACAGGTGCACCACCCTTAAGGATTTTAATTGCAGGTTTGAAGTTCATATCATACAACTTCTTACCAACAAACTGCTCACGCCATGTTGGGTTTTCAACTTCACCACCAAGTCCAGGAGTTTCCGCCTGATCGTAGTAAGTGATGCCGTCAATAGTATTACCATCGGTTGCAACCGCAACGAATGCATACATCATTGACCATAAACCGTTACCGTGAATAGGTAGGATCACTTTAGTTAACGTACCAGCTGCATCTTTAACAAGATAAACAGTCGCCACATTTGCACGACGAATGATCTTTGCTAAATCTTCGTTAGCTGGAAGTTTGATAGATTCTTTATCATTCTTCGCAGCGTCACGTTGATTATATTTAGCTGCATTTTCGCCAGCAACTTCCGCAACATAATTACCCGTATTAATGTTTACAAGCTTAGGCTCGATAAACTGGTTATATGTTTGCTTAATGTTAGTGTCTTTATTTAGCAGACCTGCAACAGCAAGAATGTTGCGTTGTACGTCAAGTACTGCATTTTCTTGCTGTTTTGGACGCAGAACAACTGCTGCTGTAGATACGATGATTGAACACACAAGGCTCAATACAACTACAAAAATCAGCGTTCTTGAGAAGCTATCCTTATTACTTGCCATGACGAGCCAGTCTCCGTTTGATGTTGCCTTGAACAACTAGGTTGTCAAATAGAGGTGCAAATAGGTTAGCAAATAGAATCGCTAGCATCATACCTTCTGGATATGCAGGGTTAACTACACGTACCATTACAGCCATTGCACCAATCAGTGCGCCATACCACCATTTTGCTTTATTGGTGAACGCAGCCGACACTGGGTCTGTCGCCATAAACATCATACCAAACGCAAAACCACCTAACACTAGGTGCCACTGCCAAGGCATGTTGAACATTGGGTTAGTATCAGAACCAATGATGTTAAATAGCGTTGCAGCAACGATCATACCGATCATTGTACCAGCGATAATACGCCATGAAGCAATGCCCATAACAACAATAAACAGGCCACCGATAAGGATAGCGAGTGTTGATACTTCACCAATTGAACCTGGAAGATGACCAACAAATGCGTCCATCCAAGTGATTGATTGACCAGTAATAGTGTTAACTACGTCTGCTTGACCACCTTGAGACCACTGACTTAGTGGTGTCGCGCCAGAGAAACCATCCGCCGCATTCCATACTAGGTCGCCAGAAATCTGACCTGGGTATGCGAAAAATAGGAAAGCACGACCAGCAAGTGCTGGGTTAAGGAAGTTACGACCAGTACCACCAAAAATTTCTTTTGCGACAACGACACCAAAAGTAATACCTAAAGCGGCTTGCCAAAGTGGTAGTGTTGGCGGAACGATCAATGCAAAAAGAATAGAAGTTACAAAGAAACCTTCGTTAACTTCATGCTTACGCACCATACAGAACAACACTTCCCAGAAACCACCTACCGCAAAAACAACTGCGTAGATAGGTAAGAAGTAAGTTGCACCAAGTAGCATCTTGCTACCCCAACCAGCAGTTGCTGATAGCGTGCCGCCTAACATCTGGGTAAACCAGTAATGCCAGTCAGCAGCAATGACTGCTGTTAGTTTGTCTGCTGTGTATAAGTGGTTAAGACCAGCAATAGCTTGATCACCTACGTTATACATACCCCAGAACATTGCTGGGAATACCGCAAACCATACCATGATCATGATACGTTTTAGATCGATGCTGTCGCGAACGTGCGCAGATGAACGCGTCACTTGTCCTGGCGTATACATAAGAGTGGCAAACGCTTCATATAACGCAAACCAACGCTCATGCTTACCACCTGGTTCAAAGTGGTGCTCAATACTTTCGAGGAAATTCTTGAAACCCATGAATTACCCTTCCTTCTCAATTTTGTCCAAACACTCACGCATCATTGGACCAAACTCATATTTACCAGGACACACGAACGTACATAGTGCTAGATCTTCTTCATCTAGTTCTAGGAGGCCCAATTGTTGTGCACTGTCAATATCACCTGCACAGATATCACGCAGTAATAATGTTGGTTCAATATCAAGCGGCATTACTTTTTCGTAATTACCGATTGGCACCATGGCACGCTCACTACCATTTGTCGTTGTTGTCATGTTGAACAACTGACCTGGGAAGAACTGGCTCATGAAGGCACGAGTAACAGAAAACTTGTTTTTACCAGGAACAATCCAGCCTAAGAATTCTTTCTCATAGCCTTCACGTAAAGCAGAAACTTGTAAGTGGTAACGACCAAGGTATCCATGAACACCTTCAGCTTTAACACCGTTAAGTACTGAACCTGATAGCACGCGTAATTGACCTGGCATCATTTCTGAATCAGTTAAGTCAGAAATAGAAGCACCAATCTGAGTACGTACTAAACGAGGATTAGTCACTACAGGGCCAGCTAACGCAACAACACGATCAGTGAAAATTTCACCAGTCAGGAATAACTTACCAAACGCAATCACGTCTTGGTAATTGATATTCCATGCAATATTCTTCGCGTCTGCACCGAACAACATATGAATATGTGTTCCGGCTAGACCTGCTGGGTGTGGGCCGTTAAATACATGCTCTTCAACATTCGCTTCTGCTGAACGAGGTAGGCTTGCACCTGATTTACATACGTAAACTTTGCCGCTGGTTAAACGTGAAAGCACAGTTAAACCGGCAATGAACGCTTCATTTTGCTCATTGATGATAACTTCAGGGTTAGCCGCTAATGGATTGGTATCCATTGCAGTAACAAAAATCGCTTTCGACTCTGAACCAACAGCGGGTACTTTACTGAACGGGCGCGTACGAAGCGCTGTCCACATACCTGATTCAACTAATTGATCAACCACAACCGCACGACTTAACTGTGCTAATTGCGCTGCATCATATTTGTTAAATGTGATTTGCTCATCACCTTCTACACCAATAACAACTGATTGTAGAACGCGCTTAGCACCACGATTAACTTCTATTACCTTGCCGCTAGCTGGTGCAGTGAATTTAACGCCAGGGTTCTTTTTATCTTCAAAAAGAACCTGACCTTTTTTCACTACATCCCCTACGCGAGTATGCATTGTAGGACGCATACCAACATATTCTTCGCCAAGCAAGGCGACTTTAGAGATGGCATTACCATCATGTATCGCCTGGGCTGGAGTCCCTGAAATTGGGATATCCAAACCCTTTTTTATTGTAATCATACGCACTTGCACTACATTAAAGGGAAAAAAGAATTTTCATATTGCGTAATTAAGATACTACGTTCCTTGGCCTGATATCGATGAACAGGCAGTGGTAGAAACCACTGAACGACTCCGTATCGCAACATCCAGTTAACTATCGCGCCACAAACATTAATGCGCGAGTAATTTTTCAGCCCGCGATTCTACCATTAATTAACTCGTTTTTTCTATGGTAATCCACGCGATTCCGTGTGAAAACCAAGCAACAAATAAGACGCAATAGGTTTATTAACTAATAAACATGATCAACTGCACATTTACGGGATTTTTTCACATAAATATTAAATTTCAAATCCAATGATTTATTTAACATTATTGTAAAAAAACACCCCCAAAAACACATCATGTCAACATAAATACAAACTTATCAATAACCATGTGATAGTCAGTTGTATTTTAACCATAACATTAACAACTAGATAACAACACCGCTAACTAATAGCCAAAACAGTAACCACTTCAAAATGTCATAAAAAAAGCCGTTTTGTTAACGACTTTTATAATTATAGACACCCTTATCAATTATCTAATGTTGAACCACCATGACAGTGTGGTGATGCGGGTGCCTGTGATTGTTGCTGCCATTCTGATTCAGTATAAGTATGAATTGCAAGTGCATGAATATGATTTGCTAATTCATCGGCTAAACACTGATTTACCGCCCGATGACGGGAAATAAGACGTTGGCCTTCAAACTGAGCACTCACGACAACGACTTTAAAATGACTTTCAGCACCTTCAGGAACGTTGTGCATGTAACTTTCATTAATGACGTCAAGATGCACAGGCGTAAAACTGTGATTTAACTTTGCTTCGATTTGGGGTTGAATCATAATGTCCTCAACTAAAAAAGCAGCTTTTCAACACCAATAATAACAATTCCTCATTATTATGGTGTTAACTTGCTAGATTTCCTTTCAAGCTTTTCACTGTTCTGCGAAAATACTCTACTATTTCTTCGTCAACATACTCGAAAGTTATTCTTAATGAAACCAGAGCTAACCTTGCACCAACGTACATTAACGTTAACCCGTTTCCCTGTACGCAAAAATGAAACCCTGCAAGCATGGGATGCCGCAGATGAATATTTGATCAATCATTGTCATACGATGGATATTGATCCTCAACGACCAGTATTAATCCTCAATGATAATTTTGGTGCATTGAGTTGTTGGTTTGCAGATCAAGCACCAGTAACAACGGTGACAGATTCCTTTATTACTCAGCAAGCCATTACTAATAACCTAAGTGTCAATAATTTACCGGCAGTCACTATTATTGATTGTCTGGCAGACTTACCAGCAGAGCCACAGCTAGTTATTATTAAGCAACCGAAAAATAACCGCCTATTAAGCTGGCAGCTACAACAACTTTGCCATCTATTGCCACAAGATTGTATGGTTATTACCGCGGGTAAAGTAAAAGAAATTCACTCTTCAACGTTAAAGCTGTTTGAAAAATATTTAGGTGAAACAAAGACATCATTAGCCGTTAAAAAAGCACGGTTAATTTTTACTTCCGTCAATAAATCATTAACAGCCCCAATGCCACAGCCAACAAGCTGGACAGTACCTGATCATAATTTAACGATGACTAATTATGCTAATGTCTTCTCAAGTGATAGCTTAGATATCGGTGGCCGATTCTTATTAGATTTCATTCCATCAAAGTCACAATATAACGATATTATTGACCTTGGATGCGGTAATGGTGTGATTGGTATTAAAGCGGCTCGATTAAACCCACATGCTAACATTACCTGTGTTGATGAAAGCTTTATGGCAGTAGCCTCTTGTCGTGAGAATGCGCAATTAAACCTGCCAACAACAGAAAAATTTAACGTAATGGCATCAAACTGCCTCGATAATTTTGACAATCAAAGTGCAGATCTGGTGTTATGTAATCCACCATTCCATCAGAATAATACCATTACAGATCATATTGCTTGGCAAATGTTTTGTGATGCTCAGCGAATATTACGTCAACATGGAGAGTTAATAATCATTGGTAATCGCCAACTTAAATACCATGAGAAATTAAGCCGTATTTTCGCGAAAGTCGACACCATTGGCAGTAATGATAAATTTGTCGTATTACGTGCAATAAAATAAACCTCATGTATTGTCGTCTAAATCAAGATTTAAACGACAGTAACAACTTTTATTAACAAAATAAGCAAAGGGAATGCTTTATGATCAAAAAATACGTTGTTCTAGTATCAACATTGGTATTAAGTGCATGTGCTACGACACCACCAGCGCCCGTTGCATTAATGCCCACAGCCGTCTTCACATCACAGCCATGGGCCAATAACAAAGCACTTAACCTAACTTGTGTTGATCAAGCGCCAAATAGTTATATCGCCGTTATTGATAATGGCAGCACTGAAAATGTGCAGGTCATTCAACCTCAACAGCCAATAGCATTAACATTACGTCAAGCATTAGCACAACAGCTAACAGGTCAAGGATTTAGCATCACTAATAATGCAACGTCCACCATGGCAATTAGCGTTGAAAAAGCATTAATTACTGTTGAACAAGGACTGGTGAAATATGACATGCGCAGTGAACTGCAATTACAGTTGGTGGTAAATACCCCTAGTGGTCAATTTACTAAACGTTATTCAGGTCGCTCAAGTCGTGAAGATGCACTAACCGCATCAAATAAAGAAATTGCAACAAGCATGAATAAACTCATGAATTCTGTACTTCATGAAATCGCTAATGATAGTGAATTAAATAAATACCTTAAGGAGAATGTATAATGTCGCGTTTTTTATTAGCTTTATGCTTATTGGTTGCACTACCCGTTAGTGCCGCAACTAAAGTATTGGTTACCACTAATATCGGTAGCTTTACCGTTGAATTAAATGAAGCAAAAGCACCAATCACAACTAAAAACTTCTTACGTTACGTCGATGATGGCAGTTACGTGGGCACTATTTTTCATCGTGTCATTCCTGGTTTTATGGCGCAAGGTGGTGGTTTTGATAAAGCATTAAAACAACGTCCAAGTTACCCGCCAATCAAAAATGAAGCGGATAACGGCTTACCTAATGATATTGCGACCATCGCCATGGCACGTACTCAAAATCCAAACTCAGCTACGCGCCAATTTTATATCAACCTCGCAAATAATGCGTTCTTAAATACTCAAGGCAACCGAACAGGCTATGCTGTATTTGGTAAGGTAATAAAAGGCTTCCCTGTTGTTGAAAAAATGGCAACGATACCGACAACCTCAAACCCACAAACGGGCATGAGTGATATTCCACAACAACCGATTATTATTGAAGCCATGAAAGTCATTAAATAATGTGATCACGTCACCTGTGCGTGATCACTCACGTAACAGGTGACATCTATGTTAACACTTGCTTATAATCGCACAGCTATTCCAACTCAAGAACGGTATTTACAACAATTTGTTGTTGATAATGCCCCCATCCTTGCGCTCAATGCCATTGCCGCTAGCCACGGACAAATTACTTATATCCAACTGCAAAATTTATTTAACCACCAATTAGCTCAATGGTGGACACTTCCTTATGATAACCCACAACCAGCTAACCAATATGAAGCCGGTTATTGGTCGTTAATTCAAACATTGAGCGGTATTAGTGATTATCAATTAATGGGGGATCGTTTTATCCAACATAAGGTTGCTACCCTCAGCTGTTACTTACTCAATATTGGTCCTTGCCCTAAAATCACGCTGATAAATCGTCCCTAATAGTATTAATTTGCGTAAATAACACTAAAAATAGAATTAAATTGTAAAATGTTTGTCTGAGAATCATCAAGTCAATGCGTAAAAATTTGAGAGCTGCTAAGCTTTCGTTTTACAATAAAATTTTAAATCTTCAGTACGCTAGCAACAAGTATTGTGACCTTGATTTTCAGAGGAATATATGGATAAAGCGACACCTCAAGAAAACACCCAAGGTTGGCGAGTTTACGCCAACCCTAAAGCCTTGATCATGTTAGCACTTGGATTTTCATCAGGATTACCAATCTTATTAGTGTTTGGTACTCTATCTTTTTGGCTACGTGAAGCCGACGTGAGTAAAACAAGCATTGGATTTTTCAGCTGGGTCGCCTTAGCTTATGGCTTTAAATGGGCATGGTCACCCCTGGTCGATCGTTTCCCATTACCCATTTTTTCATCTTTATTTGGTCGCCGTCGCGGGTGGATGCTATTTTCACAAATTGTGATTATTTTGTCATTGTGCGGCATGGCATTAAGTAATCCACAAACGGATCTGTTTCAATTTGCCCTTTTTGCGATCATGGTTGCTTTTGCTTCTGCAACCCAAGATATAGTTATCGATGCTTTTCGTATTGAACTTGCAACAGAGCGCATGCAAGCTGCATTATCAGCTACTTATTTAGCGGGTTACCGTTTAGCGATGATCATGGCAGGTGCTGGTGCTCTTGCTTTTGCCGCTTGGTTTGGGTCTGATTCTGGTTACGATCCTAGTGGTTGGAAAAGCGCCTATTTCATCATGGCAGCAATGATGCTTATCGGTGTAGTCACCACCCTTATCGTCAAAGAACCCACCATAGATAACAGCGCTATCAACACCATTGAGACCAACTACAAACAGCAACTTATTAATAACGGTTACAATAAGCATCACGCCAATTTAAGTGCTTGGTTCTACACTGCGGTGATCATGCCATTTCGAGATTTCTTTCAACGCTACGGTAAAAATGCGCTACTCATATTATTATTAATCAGCTGTTACCGTATTTCAGATATTGTGATGGGTGTAATGGCCAATGTATTTTATGTCGATATGGGCTTTACTAAAAGTGAAGTCGCATCAATATCAAAAGTATTTGGGGTCGCGATGACCATTGCCGGTGCCGGTTTAGGCGGTATTTTAGTCAGTAAGTTTGGCACCCTTAAAATACTGGCATTAGGTGCAATGTTATCGGCAATCACTAACTTATTATTTATTATGTTTAGCTATGTTGGTAATAACCTTGAAATGCTAACACTGGTTATTTCCGCCGATAATCTTGGTGCTGGTATTGCTACAGCTGCATTTATCACATTTATGTCAAGCCTAACCAATGTCGCATTCTCAGCAACTCAATATGCTTTATTCAGTTCGATAATGGTATTATTCCCTAAATTCCTTGCAGGCTTTTCTGGCGTCTATATCGATCACTTTGGTTATAACGTATTTTTCTTAACCACGGCCTTAATGGGAGTGCCCGTATTAATACTGATCCGAATGTTAGCCAAGAATTCAGCACTTAATATTATCGCTGAGCCTACCCGCCCATCTTGATAAAAACATCAATTTAATTTATCTGATCTCGAAAGCTAGATCGATACAGCTAGCTTTCGATACTCTCCGCTAAAACCAACAATTTTTATTGCGTTGCCGTTAGTCTATCAAGACAGATTAAAGTTCATTCTTATTGATATCCAATGGATCAAGATCACATTCTTAGTTAATGTAATCGATTACACTAGATCGCGATCACAAATGGTAAAGGATTGCGCAAACGTTTCATTCCCAAACGTGTAATAAAGCACTAGAATCAGCGCCAACAAACGGGGCGGCCAAATCCCACCATCTATCTAGATCAACATGAGCGAGATAAAAAGATGCGCAAATCACTAGTAGCATTCAGCGTTTTAGCAGCAACAGCACTTCCTTCGTTAGCTAATGCAGCAGATTACTCTGACAACATCCACAAAAATGATTATAAGTGGATGCAGTTCAACCTAATGTACGCGTTAAAAGAATTACCTCGCCCTGCAGATGCACATACAGGTCACGATTACTTAGAGATGGAGTTTGGTGGTCGTTCAGGAATTTTTGACCTTTATGGTTATGTTGATGTATTTAACCTAACAAACTCTGATAGCAGCGATAAAACATCTGCAGACGATAAAATGTTCATGAAATTTGCACCACGCATCTCTCTTGACGCATTAACAGGTAAAGATCTATCTTTCGGCCCAGTAAAAGAACTTTATGTAGCAACACTATTTAACTGGGGCGGTAACAACGGCGGCGTAAACAATTACTTCGTTGGTCTAGGCTCTGATATTGAAGTGCCATGGTTAGGTAAAATGGGCTTTAACGTTTACTCACTATATGACATGAACGTTAAAGACTGGAACGGTTACCAAGTATCGACTAACTGGTTCAAGCCGGTTTACACCTTTGAAAATGGTACTTTCATTTCTTACCAAGGTTACATTGATTACCAATTTGGTATGAAGAAAGAATACGCATCGGCAAGTAATGGTGGCGTGATGTACAACGGTATCGTATGGCACACTGATCGCTACGCAGTCGGTTACGGTCTAAAAGCTTACCATAATGTTTACGGTATTAAAGACTCTGCAGGTCTTAAGTCATCAGGTGTTTCACAATACTTCAGCCTATCTTACAAGTTCTAAGCTGACGGTATAACACCATAAAAAAGGCGCTGATAGCGCCTTTTTTGATCGCTGTAATTAGCCACAATGTTATCATGCAACAAATTAGGCTAATAACGGATTAAACTGTGAACATAACCCTGCTAGGTGCTGGTGCTATTGGTGCATTATGGGCCATAAAATTAACCCAACAACGACACAATGTGCAGTTATGGACCAGAAACGCTGAAACCAAAGCAACGCTGCACTTTAATGAATTAACAACGCCAACAACCACGAATAGCTATTCTTTTAGCTGTAATAGCCCAGATGATCTCGCCGCTTGTGAATTGTTAATTGTTACGGTCAAAGCCTTTCAAGTCACAACAGCACTTACACCATTATTGCCTTATTTAAACACCGATTGCGTAGTGGTTATTATGCATAATGGCATCGGTACTCAGTCGCAGATTCAGCAATTATTGCCTCATAACCCGATTATCTATGCCACGACCTCTCAAGCTGCCTTTAAACCCACCCCAACAACCATTCAGCATACTGGTTTAGGGCAAACATCACTGGGCGCTATCAATGATTATGCGCAATATCTGTCCCATATTGCGGCACTATTTGGTGCCGCTTTAGCGCCAACCCAATGGCAAGCTAATATCTATCAGCCGCTATGGCAAAAACTGGCCATCAATTGTGCCATCAATCCACTGACAGCTATCCATCAATGCTGTAATGGCGATTTAGCCCGTCCTTGCTACCAATCACAACTCGATGGTATTTGTTTAGAAGTGGCACAAGTTATGACAGCGGAAGGCTTTACAACTACTCAACAACAGCTACGCCACCAAGTTGATAATGTTATTAAAGCAACAGCCAGTAACTATTCATCCATGAATCGTGACATTTTTCATCATCGACTCACTGAAATCGATTATATTAATGGATATTTAGTTCAACAAGCCCAACGCCATAACATTGATACTCCAATTAATTATCAATTATGGCAGGCTATTAAACACATGGAGTCACTAGACCATGCCTGAGTTATGTCCTCGCGTCGTTGTTTGTATTGCCCCTGGCAGTGAAGAAATGGAAGCAATTAATACCATTTCTATTTTAAAACGGGCTCAATTTGAGGTTATTGTTGCCAGTGCAGCAGAAGATGGCGCATTAATTGTTGAGGGTTCACGCGGCATTAAACTGGTTGCGGATACCGCACTAATTACAATAGCCGATGAACAATTTGATGCCGTGGTATTACCCGGAGGCGTTGCAGGAGCAGAGCATTTTCGTGATAGCCCGTTAGTGGTCGAATTTGTAAAACAACACCACTATGATGGTAAATTGATTGCCGCAATTTGTGCCACGCCAGCTATCATGTTTGCCGCCAATGACATGTTTCCTAAAGCACTAATGACTTGTCACCCTGCTTTTCATGATCAAATTCCAGCACCTCAATTACGCCCTAAACGTGTTGTGTATGATAAACATGCTCACTTATTAACCAGTCAAGGCCCCGGTACAGCACAAGAATTTGCACTTGATCTTGTTACTCAGTTAACCAATAAAGCCACAACTGCCGCTATCGCCGAATCAATGGTTGTGTGGCCAAATATGCATTACGATGTTATGCCTGAACGTTAACGGCACCACCAGCATAAAAAAGCCCTCAATGATCAGATCATTGAGGGCTTTTTTGATGTCATAAGCACGGCATAAGATCCGCGCACATGGCATTAATTATAATGGGCGATATACTTTTACGTTCTCAAAGCCATTCTCTTTCAAGTACAGCGCTTGTAAACGACTCATCACACCATGAGCACAGTAAAGTAAGTAAGTCTTCTCTTTTGGTAAATCACCAAATTGAGTCGCTAACTTGTAGAATGGAATATGTTTAACTTCCACACCATCAAGTTCTAGCGGGCTTTCGTCTTCTTCATCTGGGCTACGAATATCAAGTACAACAGCATCAGCTGAGATATGCTCAACTAATTCAATTTCAGGGGCTTGTTCTTGGCTCTGTTTTTCGATTTCACGAATATCCATCACTCGTGCCTCATCTATAACGCGATCAAGAATAGTAAAATCAAATTTCGCTTCTTCAATCTCAAGCTTTGATTTTACCGCTTTGACTGTTGGGCTCTTTGAAATCACACCACAGAATTCAGGCATGGTTGCAGCAAAGTCTTCGGTACCAATCTGACGAGAGACATCGATAATATCTTCTTTGTCCCAGTTGATCAGCGGACGCAGAATCAAAGTATCAGTCACATTATCAATATGACGTAAATTCGTTAGCGTTTGGCTAGATACTTGGCCTAATGCTTCACCCGTCACTAATGCTTGAATACCAAACTTCTCAGCAACACGACCCGCAGCACGCATAAACATACGCTTAAGGATCACGCCCATTTGACCATCATCGACTTTTTCTAAGATCTCACCAACAACAGGATCAAAATCAACAGCGATAAATTTAACTTTGGCAGATGAACCGTATTTTTTCCATAAGAAGTGTGCAACTTGCTTAACACCAATCTCATGGACAGGACCACCAAGATTAAAGAAGCAGTAATGGACTTTACTGCCACGTTTAATATGAAGGTAACTTGAAACACCGGAGTCAAAACCACCAGAAATAAGACTTAATACGTCTTCTTGCGTACCTAGAGGGAAGCCACCTAGACCTTTATGACGGAATAATACTTGGTTAAGTAAGTTATTCTCAATTTCAATGTTAACAGTAACATCAGGTTTTTTCAGTCTAACTTTTGCAGATTCAATCGCTTGGTTAAGACCACCACCAACATAACGTTCAGCTTCAATCGAGGTAAAATCATGTTTACCTACACGTTTTGCGCGAACACAGAATGTTTTACCGTCAAGACTGTCACCAACAAGTTGTAGTGTTTGCTCAAAGATATTATGAAGATCAGTAAATTCCGTCTGTTGAACTTCAAGTGAATGGTGAATACCAGGTGTTTGCGTTAGAGCGGCAAGCACCATCTCACGTTTAGTTTCATCAGGTTCGTTCACTTCTAATGAAAAGCGACGATTATAAACACTAACAGACTCAGACTGACGCTTTAAAATAATGCGCAGGTTAGACTCAAGAATTTTGATAAAACGCTTACGTACTGAGTCACTTTTAACAAAAATCTCTGGATGTGGTTTAACTATAAATTTCATAACACACTTCGCTTTACTGGGTCTAAAGTACCAAACAGAATAAAGTACCAAACGGAATTAAAGGCGCGAATTATACAGCAAGGTGTCTGCCACTGGAACAAGGATATACGAACAGCACAACTTATCTTACTCAGTCACGCACTTATTATTGGTGTTTATGCTGTTTTTACCTTAGTCACAATCACACCAACCAGCAAATACCATCACGAAAAAAGACCACTCACTTATTTTACTTCAGCGCTCACTTCTTTAGAATAATGAGGCCGTCCTTGTACAATTGAAATTTCAACCCGTCGATTACGACTTCGCCCTTGAGCAGTTTTATTATTCGCAATGGGCGAGGTATCGGCCATACCCACAACGCGCATTCGCTTACGATCAAACCCTGTTACTTGTTCCATAATCTGAGCGACGGATACTGCTCGTTGTGATGAAATATCCCAATTGGAACGATACAATTCAGAATCTAGCGGCAAATTATCAGTATGACCACTAATTCGAATAATACCTGGAACATCTTTTACCAACTCAGTAACCTGCTGAATAAGAGGAATAAATTTAGGCTGTAAAAAGGCAGAGCCTTCAGGAAATGCGCCTTTTTCTTTAATACGAATCACCAATTGTTGCCCAAACGATTCAATCTCCACCGTATTATCAGTGATCTCTCGCGCTAAGGCTTGGGTTAAGACTTGAGCCATTTGCGACTGCGCTTGCATTTGTGCTTGTTGTTCAGAATGGTCACTGGGGCCATTATTTGACGTTGTATCTTCTTTACGCCTTCCGCCATCACGTTCATTGACGCCATCATGAAAATCTAATGAACGCTTAGTAATATCAATGGTCTGCTGCATAATCACTTCAATCGGCGTTGGCTCTGGCCGTCCTGGACGAAACTCTTGCGCAATAACACTGGTACCTTTGGGAATATCATTCACGTTTAATACATTTTGAACCCCAAAAGCATTTTTCATCGAGCCGGCAATTTGCTGAAATTTAAGTACATCCATTTCAGAAAACGATAACAATAATACGAAAAAACACATCAACAAGGTCGCAAGATCAGCAAAAGTAGCCATCCATGCTGGTGCACCTTTTTTCTGTTGTGGTGGTAAAGAATCCATCATCCACCCTTACTCATCAAAATTGATCCGACGTTTTTTCTCATGCAGATAATTTTTCAAATAACTATCAATCACACGTGGATTTTGACCTTCTTGAATCGCTAACACACCATCAAGAATCAACAACCGATTCAAGCGCTCTTCATTTTTACGCAGCATTAATTTATCCGCTATGGGTAATGCCACCATATTAGCCAAAATAGAACCGTATAATGTGGTTAACAATGCTACTGCCATTGCTGGCCCAATTGACTTAGGATCATCCATATTCGATAGCATCGCCACCAAACCTATGAGTGTTCCTATCATTCCCATTGCAGGTGCAACATCCCCTAACGCAGAAAAAATACTTGCCCCTTGTTCATGGCGCTCATTGGTCAATGCAATGTCTTTTCTTAATATCATCCTTACTGTGTCAGCATCATGGCCATCAACCAGCAAATCAATACCTTTACGCAAAAACGGGTTTTCTACTTCCATCTCTTCCAATGCAAGAAAACCGCCTTTACGAGCAGAATCGGCCATAGTGACAATTTGTGCAATAAGGTCATCCGGTTTATCGGTTTTAAATATAAACGCTTTAGCCGCAATTTTAGCAGCGCCAAAAAACTGACTGATATTGTATTTCATCAGCACGATAAACAAACTGCCGCCAAAAACGATCAATACCGAGGAGGTATCGGCAAACATCACCAAATCGCCCCCCACCAACATTGCCATTAAAATAAAAGCGAATGACCCAACCAATCCGATAAGTGTTGCCAAATCCACGCAAGAACTCCTTCGCTGCCGTTTTTAATTTTTAATTTAACGATCTGACAGCCAATTAACATAGGACAAGAATTTATAAGGATAATGTTCAGCGTTCATTAAACCGCAGCACCATATCGCTCCATAAAATAAAACATTGCGATCATAGAATAAAACGTCAACAGTACTATCTATCGCAAGCTAACTCTTTATCGACCATAATGACGTTTCATTTAGGGTTTTATTTCCATCATTGAGTGATATTTATTGCTCCCAACGATGAAAATTACTGTCTGTGGCACAGATTACTGTGACATAATTTGACCTTAGATAGTCACTACGTTATTTTTCTTGCACTTAGATAAGAGTGAAAATGATATGGCAGCAAAAAAACCTGAAAATATGGCATTCGAAGCCGCACTTGATGAGCTAGATGCCATTGTCAATGAACTAGAATCGGGTGATATCCCACTGGAAGATGCGCTGAAAAAATTTGAGCGTGGTATTTCATTGGCTCGCAACAGTCAGCTAAAGTTAACTCAAGCAGAACAGCGCGTAGAAATTTTATTACATGCTGATGATAATGCACCATTAACCGACTTTGAGCCAAGCCATGACGAATAGTGTACCGCTATCGCAGACGCTTAAAACGCTGCAACAACGTAACAACCAATGCCTAATCGATTGGTTAAATAAACAACCTTTTTCAGACCAAACCCTGCTAAAGGCCATGAAGCATGGTACCCTATTGGGCGGAAAACGTGCTCGTCCTTACCTGACATACGTAACCGGTGAAATGTTGGGTGTCGATTATGATGATCTGGATACTGCCGCTGCGGCTGTTGAATGTATTCATGCATATTCGTTAATTCATGATGATTTACCCGCAATGGATAACGATGCATTGCGTCGCGGTCAACCCACTTGTCATATTGCTTTTAATGAAGCGATTGCTATTTTAGCTGGTGATGGATTACAAACGTTAGCCTTTGAAATTATTGCTCAAGGTCGTTTAAGTCCAGAAGGACATCAACAACGTATTGCCATGGTTAGCGAATTAGCGCAAGCCTCTGGTGCTGCTGGTATGTGCCAAGGACAAGCACTCGATTTAGAAGCTGAAGGCCAACACGTTGGACTAGAGCAACTAGAATTAATTCATAAACACAAAACAGGCGCCTTGATCCGTTGTGCGGTTCGCTTAGGTGCACTGGCTGCTGGTGAAAAAGGACGTGAAATTCTGCCACAGCTCGACAAATATGCCGATGCCATAGGCCTTGCATTTCAAGTTCAAGATGACATCTTAGATGTAATCAGCGACACTGAAACGCTAGGTAAGCCTCAAGGTTCAGATCTTGAGTTAGATAAAAGTACCTACCCTGCACTACTTGGGTTAGAAGGTGCGCAACAAAAAGCGCAGCAACTTTATCAAGAAGCACTACAAGCATTAGCAGCAATACCTTACAATACCTATCAATTGGAAGTTTTTGCCCGATATGTTATCGAGCGCAACAACTAAAATCAGTAAAAGCGCCGAACTGTTATGACTTTGGATATATCAAAATACCCGCATCTCGCATTAGCTAACACGCCAGATGAATTACGATTATTGCCCGCAGAAAGTCTGCCTCAAGTCTGTGATGAGTTACGTACTTATTTACTCAAGACGGTTAGCCAAACCAGCGGTCACTTTGCCTCCGGACTCGGTACAGTTGAGCTTACCGTTGCGCTTCACTATGTCTATAATACTCCGTTTGACCATGTAATCTGGGATGTTGGCCATCAGGCTTACCCGCATAAAATTTTAACGGGCCGTCGCGATCAAATGTCGACCATTCGCCAAAAAGGTGGATTACATCCTTTTCCTTGGCGTGATGAAAGTGAATACGATGTCTTATCTGTCGGCCACTCATCAACATCAATCAGTGCTGGTTTAGGCATGGCGATTGCGGCTGAGAAAGAAGGCCTTGATCGTAAAGTTGTCAGCATTATTGGTGATGGCGCGATTACGGCAGGCATGGCATTTGAAGCCATGAACCATGCCGGTGATATACATAGCGATATGTTAGTCATTCTTAATGATAATGAAATGTCGATTTCTGAAAATGTGGGTGGTTTAAGTAACCACTTAGCACATTTGTTGGCAGGTAACTTTTACGCTTCCATTCGTGAAGGCGGTAAAAAAGTACTCTCAAATGCACCACCAATTAAAGAAATCGTTAAACGTGCAGAAGAACACATTAAAGGCATGGTTGTGCCAAGCACGATGTTTGAAGAACTTGGCTTTAATTACATTGGTCCAATTGATGGCCATGATATTGATGAGTTAGTTAAAACACTCAAGAATATGCGTCATCTTAAAGGACCGCAATTTCTGCATATCATGACTAAAAAAGGCAAAGGTTATGCGCCAGCAGAAGCCGACCCAATCAATTATCATGCGGTTCCAAAATTTGATCTAAGTGAAAAACCACTGCCAAAAGCAAAAAATACCAGCCCAACTTTTTCTAAAATCTTTGGTGATTGGCTATGTGATATGGCGGCAGTTGACGACAAACTGATGGCAATTACCCCCGCCATGCGTGAAGGTTCTGGCATGGTACGCTTTTCAAAAGAATACCCAGACCAATATTTTGATGTTGCTATTGCAGAACAGCACGCAGTAACACTTGCAAGCGGTATGGCAATTGGTGGTTATCACCCTGTTGTAGCAATTTACTCTACCTTCTTGCAACGTGGCTATGATCAATTGATTCATGATGTTGCTATTATGAACTTACCTGTCATGTTTGCGATCGATCGTGCAGGTTTAGTTGGCGCTGATGGTCAAACCCATCAAGGTGCATTTGATATTAGCTTTATGCGCTGTATTCCGAACATGGTGATCATGGCGCCAAGCGATGAAAATGAATGCCGTCAAATGCTCTATACCGGCCATCAACATCAAGGTCCGAGTGCTGTACGCTATCCACGCGGTTGTGGTCTAGGCACTGAAGTTGAAACTACCATGACAGCACTGGAAATTGGTAAAGGCATTGTTCGCCGTCACGGTGAGAAAGTGGCCATTTTAAACTTTGGCGCCATGCTAGGTTATAGCTTGGATGCAGCTGAAAACTTAAATGCAACCGTTGCCGATATGCGTTTTGTGAAACCGCTTGATGAAGCATTAATTCTTGAACTAGCAGCGAATCATAATGTGCTAGTTACTGTTGAAGAAAATGTGATTGCTGGCGGTGCAGGTAGCGGTGTTATTGAGTTCTTAATGCAGCAAAAATGCATGAAACCAGTATTAAACATTGGTCTGCCCGATCGATTCATCGAACAAGGGACGCAAGCTGAATTACACCATATGTTAGAAATCGATGGTGTTGGCATTGAAAAACAAATTGTTGAATATCTTGCTAAATAAGCATTAATTTACACTTACAACAATCAAAAAAGCCATGAAGCATACACTTCATGGCTTTTTTATTGTTTGTTCGTTAAACTGAAACTTAGAAACCTAACCAGTAACCAACAAACCACAACGAAATCATTGCCATAAAGCCAGCTAACACATCATCAATCATGATCCCAAAGCCACCTTCGACATGTTTATCTAACCAGCTAATCGGCCATGGCTTTAACATGTCAAAAAAGCGGAATAGAATAAAACCTGCTAATATCCACTGCCATGATACGGTTGGTGCAACAGCCATCGTGATCCAAAAACCAACGAACTCATCCCACACAATACTGCCATGATCATGCACCTTCATGTCAGTAGAGGTAATATGACAAATACGGATCCCGATCAGAGCGGCAACCAAAACCGCCACTAAATACCAACCAAAAGGCAATTGAGCAAGAACAAGGTATAACGGAATGGCGGCCAGCGTTCCCATCGTACCAGGAATATATTTTGCTAAACCACTGCCAAATCCTGTGGCTAATAAGTGCCAAGGATTATTCATTTTTAATAAATCTTTTGGATTTGTACTCACGTTAATACCCTAATTATTTGTTACACCAAAATGATCCCAACCGGATAATTTCCAACTCAATGGCTTACCTAACTGTAATAACGATAAGCCACGACCCGTAGTCACTTGACCAATACAGCTATATTTAACATTAGTATGCGCTAAAGCCATCGCTAATGCATCTCGATTAGCTTTTGAAACAGTAAAGCAAAGTTCATATTCTTCACCACTGGTTAAAGCTAACTGTTGCGCTTGTTGACGATCACCATTACAGAATGTCAGTAAATCAGCAGATACTGGTAATTTTTCGACATCAATCTCAATCGCAACTTGAGATCGGTCACCAATATGTTTTACATCCGCAATCACGCCATCAGAGATATCCAATGCCGCCGATGCAATACCACGTAAAGCCTCACCCACATTCACTCGAGGTTGTGCTTTGAAATGGCGTTCAACAAGCACTGCCGCGAGAGATGGTTCACATTGAGACTGATTTAATATCAAAGCAAGCCCTGCAGCGCTATCACCCAGGTTACCCGTTACATAAATATCATCACCCACTTGTGCGCCACTACGGGTTAAAGCCTGACCTTGGGGCACGAGACCTTGTACGGTTAAGGTAATACTTAACGGGCCTTTAGTGGTATCACCACCAATCAATTGAATATTATATCGATTAGCAAGTTCAAAAAAACTATGGCAAAAAGGCGCTAACCACGCTTCATCAATTGTCGGTAATGTTAACGCTAAGGATACCCATGCAGGCGTGGCTCCCATTGCAGCTAAATCACTGATATTAGATGCTAATGCTTTATAAGCCACTAACGCAGGATCGGCATCAGCTAAAAAGTGTGTGCCTGCAACTAATGAATCGGTGCTTACTGCAACATGGTAATTGGCGGGAACATCCACTAGCGCACAATCATCTCCGATCGCTAACACAACATCATCACGCTGCTGTTGTTGGTGTGCGAAATACTGTTTGATGATATCAAATTCACTTTTTGCCATGATTTTCTATTCCTTTAATAAAAAAAAAGCCAGCTAATAAGCTGACTTCTTTCATCGTACTTAACGTAAAAAAATTATTTATCTTTTTTACGTAAAGATGGTGCAGCTTTATCTAACACACCATTGACGAATTTGTGGCTATCTTCAGCACCGAAAAGTTTTGCTAATTCGATGGCTTCGTTGATCACAACTTTAAATGGTACGTCTTCACGCTTAACCATTTCGTACATTGCAAGACGAAGTAAAGCAAGTTCCATCTGGTCTAGATCCTGAAGTGGACGAGACAAGTATGGGCGCATTTTGCTATCAAGTTCTTGATGGCTTAATACAACACCTGCAAATAAATCACGGAAGTAGCTAACATCAGTCTCAGGCGCTTTACACACAGGCGCATCAGCTTGATGTTCTTCTTCTTCAAACTTATCGCCTGAAAGGAAATATTGCTCAATATCCGCAACATTACCTTTAGTAAGTTGCCAAGAATAAATTGCTTGTACAGCAAATTGACGTGCATTACGACGCGCGGCTGGTTTCACAGTAACCCCCATTAGGATTCGATTTGGGACAGGACATTTACCATTTCGAGCGCGCTTAGTGCAGCCTCTGCCCCTTTATTACCAGCCTTGGTACCGGCACGCTCAATGGCTTGTTCTATAGAGTCAACAGTCAACACACCAAAAGCTACTGGAGTATTATACTCTAGTGCTACTTGTGCTAGACCTTTATTACACTCACCGGCAACATAGTCAAAATGAGGTGTTCCACCACGAATAACAGAGCCTAAAGCTACGATAGCATCATAGCGATCACTCTTCGCGACTTGCTGGGCAACAAGCGGTAGTTCATAAGCACCAGGGCAACGAACAACAGTGATATTATCTTCACTAACCTGACCTTGACGTTTCAGCGCATCTAATGCACCTGAAAGTAAACTTTCGTTAATAAAGCTATTAAAGCGTGCAATTACGATAGCAATTTTTGCGTTTGGTGCCGCGATGGCGCCTTCAATTACCTTCATGGGCCTTCCTGTGACTATGTCTTTCCAGTTTGAGAAACCGCGGGAGTCTAACACACTTTACGATATGTCTGCTACGCACAACCGTCGGTTTCAGTGGATTTGTTAATATTTATTGCTTATTCGTTGTAGAACCAACC
Organism: Photobacterium piscicola; assembly: GCF_900166965.1. GTDB lineage: Bacteria > Pseudomonadota > Gammaproteobacteria > Enterobacterales > Vibrionaceae > Photobacterium > Photobacterium piscicola. Next base: position 576,891 of record NZ_FUZI01000002.1, read on the forward strand.
AATAAGTGTGCATTATCAATAATAATAATGCTCCGTGAATTCATCTCAGCAAATACAATACGCTATTATTCGCAAATATATTCAACCACTTCAAGGCCAAAGCCTGATAATGAATGGTAACGTTGTGTACTTGATGACAATAAGCGCATTTTACCAATACCTAAATCAGATAAAATTTGCGAACCGATACCTACTTGGCGTGAAGGATTGTATGGATTCGCCTTTACTTGTGGGCGACCTTCATTTTCAGCTGCAATATTTTTCACTTTATTGATAATACTATCGGTTGACTCTTGTTTACTCAACACGACTAGTACACCATTTTCAGCACTAATACGCTGCATTGCCGCTGGCAATGTCCACTGAGTCGCACCTGATTGAAGAATATCTTTAAAGGTATCTTGTAAATGCACACGTACTAACGTAGGTGCATTGGCTTCAACATCGCCTTTACGCAGCGCATAATGAACTTGATCGTCGATTTTATCGCGATACGTGATCATATCAAACTCACCAAACTCGGTATTAAGCTTACACTCGCCGACACGCTCAATCGTCGTTTCATGCAAATTACGATATTCAATAAGATCAGCAATCGTGCCTAATTTTAGGCCATGTTTTTCAGCAAATACTTCTAATTGAGGACGGCGCGCCATGGTGCCGTCATCATTTAGAATTTCAACAATAACACTTGAAGGCTCAAGACCAGCAAGACGTGCAACATCACAACCTGCTTCAGTGTGTCCAGCTCGTGTAAGTACACCGCCTTCTTGCGCCATTAATGGGAAGATATGACCAGGCATAACAATATCAGCCGCGGTTGCATCAGCAGCCACAGCAGCTTGCACTGTGCGAGAACGGTCTGCCGCTGAAATACCCGTTGTAACACCCGTTGCAGCTTCAATAGAGATAGTAAAAGGCGTTCCAAATTGTTCAGTGTTATCTTGAACCATTAACGGTAAGCCTAATTTCTGACAACGGGTTTTGCTTAATGTTAAACAAATTAAGCCACGGCCATTTGTCGCCATGAAGTTAATCGCTTCAGGGGTGATATGTTGTGATGCAATAATAAGGTCGCCTTCATTTTCACGATCTTCATCATCCATCAGGATAACCATTTTTCCTTGGCGAATATCATCAATGATTTCTTTTGCACTACTTATCATAATACTACCCTTAATCTTATGTTGCTTTATTGAGCATAAAGCAATGCTTAACCGAGAAACCCAGTTCTCGCCAATAAATCCATTGTTACTTGAGATTGCTTTTCCGCCGCTTTATCACCGAGCATTAATCGCTCAAGGTAGCGCGCGATAACATCAACCTCAAGGTTAATTTTTCGACCAACTTTAAAATCAGCCATGGTCGTTTCAGCCGCTGTATGAGGCACAATCGTTAACTTAAACTCGTCACCACGCACAGCATTAACGGTCAAACTAATGCCATCAACAGCCACAGAGCCTTTCTCTGAAATATACTTAGCAAGTTGCGGTGGCACTTTAATCCAAAATTCAATCGCACGACCAATATGTTGACGCTCAATCACTTCAGCAACAGCATCAACGTGGCCTGAAACCATATGACCACCAAAACGCGTCGTTGCCAACATCGCTTTTTCTAAATTAACCACTTGGCCTGCTTTATAATTCACAAAAGCAGTACGGTTTAATGTTTCCAATGAAAGATCAGCAACATAACCTTTACCCGTTAATTTAACGACGGTAAGGCAAACACCGTTAGTCGCAATACTATCGCCTAATTTAACATCTGATAAATCTAGCGATCCTGAATCAACAGTAACAGAAACATCAGCACCTTTTGGCGTCATAGCTGATATTTTACCGACAGCTTCTATAATTCCAGTGAACATGATAAACCCTTAATTTCACTATTTTATTTATTATTTTGTACTGTTGCTATAATACGAATATCATCACCAACCAACCCCACATCAGTAATGGTTAACAGTGGTGTTTGCGTCATTGATGTTAATCCGGTGATATCAATCAAGCCACGGCTATCACTGCCCATTAGTTTAGGGGCTTGATATAAAATCAAACTATCAACCAATTGCTGTTGCAATAATGCTCCTGCCAAACTAGCCCCCGCTTCAACCCAAATATGATTAATGCCATAGTCGGCTAACCGCGACAATAAAGCCACCAGATCAAGTTGGTTACTGTTGGGTTGAGTTGGAATTTTCCATTGCTGCACGGAATCGGGCCACGCTTCAGTACCGAGCATAGTACGAGCAAGAATGGTTTCTCCGGGTAAATTGAAAAGTTGATATTCAGGCGTCAATCTATTCTGACTATCAATAATAACCCGCATAGGCTGGCGTAACGCTGACTGAGGGTATTGTTGCTGAACAGATGCATCAAGCTCATTCCAGCGTACATTAAGTGAAGGATCGTCAGCAATAACCGTCGCACTGGTCGACAAAATAGCCCCAGCACAGGCACGAAATTGTTGAACATCCGATCGCGCTTTAGGGCCAGTGATCCATTTACTGGCCCCATTTGCTAACGCAGTTCGCCCATCTAAACTCGCGGCAAGTTTGAGCTCAACATAGGGCATTTGATGGGTCATTTGTTTAATAAAGCCAGGATTCAATGCTTGTGCTTGCAAAGCTAAAATACCAATATCGACTTGAATACCTGCCGCTTGCAACAATGCAATACCCCGCCCAGCAACAGCAGGATTAGGATCCACCATCGCACACACAACCCGTGCCACATTGGCATTAATTAATGCTTCAGCACAGGGCGGCGTTCGACCATAATGAGAACATGGTTCTAAGGTAACATAGACGGTCGCCCCTTGAGCACGTTGTTGTGCCTGCCGTAATGCAAACACTTCAGCATGGGGTTGTCCTGCTTGATAATGATACCCTTCACCAACAATGTCGCCATTATTTACAATCACGCATCCTACCTTAGGGTTAGGTGCTGTGGTATAACGACCGCGCTGAGCCAGTACTATTGCTCGCGACATCATTTGTTGATCAGTGTGTGTCATTATTGTTGGTCTTAACGATTATTTGTTTTAACGTTCCAGCTTAGCGATTTCTTCACCAAACTCACGGATATCTTCAAAACTACGATAAACAGAAGCAAAGCGGATATAAGCGACTTTATCCAATTCTTTTAAAGCTTCCATCACTAAATTACCTATCATCTCAGATGGTACTTCACGTTCACCGGTTGCTCGAAGACAAGATTTTATACTATTTACCGCACGTTCAATGTCGTCAGTACTCACGGGACGCTTTTCTAGCGCACGTTGAATACCACCGCGTAATTTTTCTTCATTAAACGGATCACGGTTGCCATTCGTTTTTACTACGCGAGGCATCACAAGTTCTGCCGTTTCAAACGTAGTATAGCGTTCATTGCACGCTAAACATTGGCGACGTCGGCGCACTTGGTGGCCATCTGCAACCAATCGAGAATCGATTACTTTGGTGTCATTTGCACCGCAAAAAGGACAATGCATTTAGCCTCCTACATTCAATCGACTCAGTGTAACTCATTTCATCACTTTAATGAGACTATCCCCTTCCTTTTTTATAATAAATAGCCTTAAAAGTAACAATTATCATCAATAATGGTACATTTTATGTTATTTAGACAACAAAAAAGGCTTACCTCTAAACAGGCAAGCCTTATCTTGATATGCAATAATAGGTATTTAATACCGTATCATGACTAAATTATGCGTAAACGGGAAGACGCTTACAAATTTCAAGCACTTTCTCTTTAGTCGCTTCAATAACAGCAGCATCATTGATGTTATCTAAAACATCACACATCCAGCCTGCAAGTTGACGTGCATCATCGGCATCAAAACCACGACGAGTAATTGATGGTGTACCTACGCGAATGCCTGAAGTTACAAATGGGCTACGTGGATCATTGGGTACACTGTTTTTGTTAACAGTGATATTTGCAGCACCCAATGCTGCATCTGCTTCTTTACCAGTGATACCTTTATCAATTAAATCAACAAGGAATAAATGGTTTTCTGTACTACCAGAAACGATGTTATAACCGCGCTTAATAAATTCAGCTACCATTGCTTTAGCGTTCACAACCACATTTGCTTGGTAAACTTTAAACTCAGGTTCCATCGCTTCTTTAAAAGCCACCGCTTTCGCTGCGATAACATGCATTAACGGGCCGCCCTGACCACCTGGGAAAACAGCAGAGTTAAGCTTTTTGTAAAGATCTTCGCCTTCGTTTGACAAAATCAAACCACCACGAGGGCCAGCTAATGTTTTATGGGTTGTTGTGGTAACAACATGTGCATGAGGCACAGGGTTTGGATAAACACCGGCCGCAATTAAGCCCGCAACGTGTGCCATATCAACGAATAAGTAAGCGCCAATTTTATCAGCGATTTCACGCATTCTTGCCCAATCAACCACTTGCGAGTAAGCCGAGAAGCCACCAATGATCATTTTTGGTTTATGCTCTAACGCCAATGCTTCCATTTCTTGGTAGTCAATTTGACCATTTTCATCGATACCGTAAGGAATGATGTTGTATAACTTACCCGAGAAGTTTACAGGTGAGCCGTGCGTTAAGTGACCACCGTGTGCCAAACTCATACCTAATACCGTATCACCCGCATTCAATAATGCCATGTAAACCGCATTATTGGCTTGAGAGCCAGAGTGTGGCTGAACGTTCGCGTATTCTGCACCAAATAGCTGACACGCACGGTCAATCGCAAGTTGCTCAGCTTTATCGACAAACTCACAACCACCGTAGTAACGCTTACCAGGATAACCTTCAGCATATTTATTTGTTAGCTGAGAACCTTGTGCTTCCATTACACGTGGGCTGGTGTAGTTTTCAGAAGCAATCAACTCGATGTGTTCTTCCTGACGGGCTGTTTCTTCCTGAATAGCTGCAAATAGTTCCGCATCATAATCAGCAATATTCATATCGCGCTTTAGCATCTGTATCTCCTGACTCGGCAAAGTTTTATACTATTTTTAGTGATGAACGAAAAGTCACAAACCTAGACGCCACGCGGGCGCAATCGTTTCCGTTTTCATTTCTTATCTGCAGTCTATATTACATAAATTGATCTAAATCAGAAAGTCCTAAATGTGGTTTTCTTTGTTGTAACAGTAATCAGTTACTAAATTGACGTCATGATTCAATGGTTATTTATTGACATAAAATACAGCCATAAAAAAGGAGCTGCACTGTGGCAACTCCTCTTGATGTTTCATCATGATTAACCATCACAAATTAAATAGCATCTTCATCTTCTTCGCCGGTACGAATACGTACCACACGCTCAATATCAAACATGAAGATTTTACCATCGCCAATTTTACCTGTTTGGGCTGTTTCTACGATGGTGTCGATACATTGCTCTGCAACTTCATCAGTCACTACAATTTCAATTTTCACTTTAGGTAAAAAATCGACCATGTATTCGGCACCACGATAAAGCTCAGTATGGCCTTTTTGACGACCAAATCCTTTGACTTCTGACACTGTCATGCCTGTGATACCCACTTCCGCTAACGCTTCGCGAACATCATCAAGTTTAAATGGCTTAATAATGGCTTCAATTTTTTTCATTATCATCATCCTTTGCTGAGCAGAAGATCGGGATCGTGATTACGAACACCGACTTGATTAAATTAAAGCTATTATCACAGATTCAATGCAGTAATTTAATACCATTTAATATTCTTTAATGTAATTAGTCTCCATTCGTCGCAAAAGTAGCGACACGGAGTACAGTAATACCAAGCCATTGATCACCATAATAACAATATCATGATGTTTAACCGGAAAAATATTAGGAATAAAAGGAATTAAACTCACTTGAAGAAATAACGTTGCAGCCGGAATGTAAAAATAAAGTGGTATAAACCCCCATTTCTTACCTCGAAATAATCCAATACAAGCAAGTATTCCTGAGATCAATACCAATATAGTGACACTCATCGGTACCATGCTAAGTAAATCAAAGCGTAAGGCTTGAATGATCATATCAAAATGTTGAATAAGACCAATAACAACTAACACTGCAAGTAATTTAGTTGCACCGATTAGACGGTAACTACTGGGAACATCCCATCCCATTGTTTCATCCTTGTAACGACGCCGTGGTCATTTTTACGTATTCGTTACGTTAATTATCCCAATGTTCTTTCCCGGTTAATGTGATCAATATCAACTTCATATTTAAATTTATAAGTGTCACAGTTACAGTATAAAAAAAGCTGCCAATAAATGACAGCTTCTATATGTTTAATGAATGTATCTATTAGCCTAAGTTAACCCGCGCATTACGGAACATTCGCATCCAAGGACTGTTTTCACTCCAATCATCTGGGTGCCAAGAGTTAGCCACGGTGCGGAATACTCGCTCTGGGTGCGGCATCATAATCGTGACTCGTCCATCTTGCGTGGTTAAACCTGTAATACCGTTTGGCGAACCATTAGGGTTAGCTGGGTAATTTTGAGTAACATTGCCGTAGTTATCAAGATAACGCAGCGCAATCGTGCCTGACTGCTCAATCGCCGCCAAATGCTCGCCATTACGTACTTCAACTCGACCTTCGCCATGTGAAACTGCGATTGGCATCCGTGAACCTGCCATTTCATTAAAGAACAATGAATCACTCTTTTGTACTTCAACTAAACTAAAGCGCGCTTCAAAACGTTCTGATTCGTTACGCACAAAACGCGGCCATAAATCAGCACCTGGAATCAGCTCGTGCAGATTAGACATCATCTGGCAACCATTACACACCCCTAATGCCAAAGTATCTGAACGAGTAAAGAATGCAGCAAATTGGTCACGGGCAATATTGTTAAATAACACTGATTTTGCCCAGCCTTCACCCGCGCCTAATACGTCACCGTAAGAGAAGCCACCACACGCCACTAAACCATTAAAGCCATCAAGTTGTACCTTACCGCTAAGAATATCACTCATGTGAACATCTTTCGCTTCAAAGCCTGCACGATCAAACGCAGCCGCCATTTCAACGTGAGAGTTAACACCTTGCTCACGTAGAATTGCCATCTGTGGTTTCGCACCAAAATTAATCGCTGGTGCAATAAATGGCGCTGCAACATCTTCATTAATATCAAATGTTAACTGAGTATGTAAGCCTGGGTCTTGCGTATCTTTCTTGGCTTCAAATTCTTGTAATGCTCCGGCTGGATTATCACGCATCGCTTGCATTTGATACGTGGTTTCAGCCCAGATTGCACGTAATTCAGTGCGATTCTGTTCAAGAACTAAATCATTACCATTCCAAATACGGACTGTGTCTTCATCTATTACAGTACCAATAATATGGCTGCATGCTGCTAAACCATTTGCCGCTAATACAGCTTGTACGGCTTCAACATCATCACTACGCACTTGAATCACAGCACCTAGCTCTTCACTAAATAACGCTGCTAGCACATCATCACATGCATCCGTTGTAGTGGTATTAATATCAACTTCAATACCAGTGTGACCTGCAAATGCCATTTCAGCTAAAGTGACATATAAACCACCATCACCACGATCATGATAAGCCAATAGCTTCTCGTCACGCACTAAGGTTTGCATCGCATTAAAGAAGCCTTTTAATAATTCAGGGCTATCAACATCAGCGGCTTTATCACCTAACTGCTTATAAACTTGTGCTAAAGCGGTCGCACCAAGACGGTTTTGACCACAACCAAGATCCACCAGCAATAAGCTTGATGCGCCTTTATCAGTGCGTAATTGCGGTGTCACTGTTTTACGAACATCTTCAACGCGACCAAAAGCAGTGATCACTAATGACAATGGTGATGTGACTTCTTTTTCCTCACCATTTTGCTGCCACTTAGTTTTCATTGACATTGAATCTTTACCCACAGGAATCGTTAACCCTAATGCTGGGCATAACTCTTCACCAATGGCTTTTACTGCTTCATATAGACCAGCATCTTCACCGGGATGACCTGCTGGTGACATCCAGTTAGCCGATAAGTTAATCCGCTTCATATCGCCGATATCAGTACCTGCAATATTAGTAATTGCTTCACCAACCGCTAAACGCGCAGAAGCACCAAAGTTAAGCAGCGCAACAGGCGTACGCTCGCCCATCGACATCGCTTCGCCGTGGTAACTATCATAGCTTGCCGCTGTTACTGCACAGTTAGCCACTGGCACCTGCCAAGGACCGACCATTTGATCACGTGCAACTAGGCCTGTCACACTACGATCACCAATGGTGATTAGAAACGTTTTTTCTGCGACGGCAGGCAGACGTAAAACACGTTGCGTTGCAGCTTCAATGGTGATTCCACTGCGATCAAGCGGCAGCCCAACCACTGTCAGCGTTTGTGCATCACGGTGCATCTTCGGCGCTTTACCCAATAAAATATCCATTGGCATATCAATCGGGGTGTTATCAAAATGACTATCTTCAAGGCTTAAATGACGCTCAGCTGTGGCTTCACCTACCACCGCATAAGGGGCACGCTCACGCTGACAAATAGCATCAAACGTAGCCATATTTTCAGGCGCAATTGCTAATACATAACGCTCTTGTGATTCATTACACCAAATTTCAAGTGGGCTCATGCCTGGTTCATCATTAGGCACATCACGTAATTGAAATTTACCACCACGCTCACCATCGTTAACTAATTCAGGTAAAGCGTTAGAAATACCACCCGCGCCTACATCGTGAATAAAAGCTATTGGGTTGTCATCGCCCATCTGCCAACAACCATCGATCACTTCCTGACAACGACGTTCCATTTCTGGGTTTTCACGCTGCACTGAAGCAAAATCTAAATCTTCTGCTGATTGTCCTGATGCCATTGATGACGCCGCACCGCCACCAAGACCAATGTTCATTGCTGGGCCGCCAAGCACAATTAACTTGGCGCCAACAGGTATTTCTTTTTTCTGCACATGATCAGCACGAATATTACCCATGCCACCCGCAATCATAATTGGCTTATGATAACCACGGATTTCTTCACCAGCGTGAGAAGTGACTTTTTCTTCGTAAGTACGGAAATAACCCAGTAGATTAGGACGACCAAATTCGTTATTAAATGCCGCGCCACCCAGTGGGCCTTCTAACATGATATCAAGTGCTGTCACGATACGATCTGGTTTACCAAAATCGGTTTCCCACGGCTGTTCAAAACCAGGCACACGCAAGTTTGATACAGTAAAACCAACTAAACCCGCTTTGGGTTTGCCGCCAATACCGGTTGCGCCCTCATCACGAATTTCACCGCCAGAGCCTGTTGCTGCGCCCGGCCACGGTGAAATTGCTGTTGGGTGATTATGGGTTTCAACTTTCATCAAAATATGGGTATCTTCTTGATGATAAGTATATTGACGTGATTGTGGATCAGGGAAAAAACGCCCAACGTGAGACCCTTCCATAACCGCAGCATTGTCTTTATAAGCAGACAACACGTGCTCATGGTTATGCTCATAGGTGTTTTTGATCATTTTAAATAATGATTTTGGTTGATCGACACCATCAATCGTCCAATCGGCATTAAAGATCTTATGACGGCAATGCTCTGAGTTCGCCTGAGCAAACATCATTAATTCAATGTCATTGGGATTACGCTCAAGCTTGGTAAAATTTTCAACCAAGTAATCAATTTCATCTTCAGCCAATGCAAGGCCTAAGGTGAGATTCGCTTGCTCTAATGCTTGACGGCCACCCGTTAGAATATCAACACTTTTCACTGCTGCCGGTTGTGCTTGTATAAATAATGCGCCCGCGGCTTCAACATTATCGGTCACCACTTCCATCATCCGATCATGAAGTAGCGCTTTTAAGTCATCCAATTGTGCTGCAGTAAGTGGTAATGATGATTCAACATAATATGCTGTACCACGCTCAAGACGTTTAATCGTTGTTAAACCACAATTACGTGCAATATCGGTCGATTTTGAAGACCAAGGAGAAATCGTGCCAGGACGAGGAGTAACAAGTAGCAATAAACCTTTAGGCTCGTGCTCTGCAATCGTTGGACCGTATGTGAGTAGACGGGTAAGTTTAGCTTGTTCATCAGCGGTTAGCGTTGTCACCACATCAGCAAAATGGGCAAACTCAGCATAGATATGAGTAATTGGCAGATCTAACTCATGACAACGCTCAAGTAACTTATTAACGCGAAACTCAGACAAAGCGGGTGAACCACGCAAAATTTCCATGTGCAAAGGTCTCTCGATTAGCAGATTAAAAAAAGTGATATTGAGGTAAATTTCAAACCGTAGAAACTTATCTCAATAGCACCTAGTACAAGACTATTCACTGCTTAACTATCACAACGTTATTCACGAGTGCCTAGTATAAGGGAAAAAAATTTGTGACGTAACACCTGACGCAACCGTTTGCGTGTTTTTTTTTCAATCTTAATCAAAATATCAAAAAAACGCTATTCCCTCTTATTTTTGGGTCATTTTTTAACCGTGAAATAGGATAATGTCACTTAATCCATTCCGATCTCTAAATTATGATCATTAACTGAACAGTTCAACTTTGCGCAATTAACAGGGTTTGATATAAAGAACATTAATGTTCAGATTAGGTCCGCTTAGTTGATAAATATTCAGTTGTTCACTCTACTTCGTCGTTTTATAAGTCTGCTGTTACTTGCGATATTAACCAATGGCTGTCAATGGCAAGAGAACACGCCCACCAGCCTTGAGAAAATTCGAGATAGTGGTGTATTACGAGTAGGAACGTTAAATAATCAACTGTCTTATTATATCGGCGCAGAAGGTCCAACCGGGCTAGATTATGAACTGGCACAGACCTTTGCTAAAAAGCTCGGGGTTAAACTTGAGATCACAGCGATGTTTACCCTCTCTGAATTATTTCCCGCATTAGAACGCGGCGATATTGATATTATTGCCGCAGGGCTTACAGTGACGCCCGATCGTCTTCAAGGCTATCATCCCGCACCAGCGTATTATTACGCTAGCCAAATCGTGGTGTATAAAAAAGGCCAACGTCGACCGCGTAATCTTGATGAATTAGCTCAAAATAATAAACGCTTAGCTGTTGTCAAAGGCTCAAGTCATGAACAAAAATTAAAGCTTATTCGTACCACTCACCCAACCTTGAAATGGCAATCAATTCCAGAATCAGACATTAACGATCTATTAATTAAAGTCGCGACAGGTGAACTTGATTATACCGTTGCCGATTCTGTTGACGTGGCGTTATTGCAACGTATTCATCCTGATATTGCTATCGCTCTTGAACTGACACAAGACGAGCCAGTAAGCTGGTTTGTAAAACAAAGTGGTAACGACAGTTTGTATGCATTAATGATTGAATTTTTTGGACAGATGAAGAAAAACGGCACCATGACGCTGCTGGAAGAGAAATATTTCGGTCATATCGATCAATTTGATTATGTTGATACTCGTGCTTTTTTACGCGCAGTTAATACCACCTTACCCCAGTGGGAAGCCTTATTTAAACAATATGCTAATGGCTTTGATTGGCGTTTATTAGCCGCGCTTTCTTATCAAGAATCACATTGGGATCCGCAGGCAATATCACCAACGGGTGTCCGTGGCATGATGATGCTCACCTTACCGACGGCAGAATCAGTAGGGGTCACTAACCGTTTAGATCCTGAACAAAGCATTCGTGGCGGCAGTGAGTACCTGCGAAAGATGATCGCCCGCGTCCCTGACAGTGTCGAAGAACATGAAAAAGTCTGGTTTGCACTCGCTTCTTATAATGTTGGCTTTGGACATTTAATGGACGCTCGTCGACTCACCAAAGCACAAGGAGGAAATCCTGATACTTGGGTCGATGTTAAGCAACGCTTACCATTATTAGGTCAACGTAAATATTATATTCAATCACGTTATGGTTATGCACGTGGCAATGAAGCACTGAATTATGTTGAAGGGATTCGACGTTACTACCAAAGTATTATTGGTTATGAACGGGCTCATAGTCGTCAATTTGAAAGTGATAATTTAAAAATTGTTGATGGCCTACAAACGATTACACCAACGCCATCACCACCATCGATCATCGTTGAGTAATCATGCACTCTTCTGAATCAGAGATAGTGATTTAATCGTATTTATCGACGTCGATTTAGAATAATCGACTCATTTTTTACACAATGAGAGTTTGATCAACGTTTGATGATGAACCTATAAAGATCACTATCAAAAGATGCATTGTTATGCATAATAAATACATTGTATCAACAATGACATTATTAACGGCGTCAGCGATATCTTATTTGCTGAAGAATGCTTTGACCGTTATGTCAACGCTATGGATGGAACCATGAAAGTTATCAAATTAAGATCAAAAACACCGCGCATTGCTAAACACCTCACAACCGCAGCAACACGTCGCAAACGTCTAAGTAGTAATATCCGTAAAAAAATTCTATGGCGTCAGCGCAGTTGTATTCTGACGGCAACGGCAGAACATAGCAGCCCAAGCTATTAGCTAATAAGCTAATAAGCTTGGAATCATTTATCTAATAATAAATCACCACCAAGCTTATTCGATTTAACTGAACTCAATCATCATGTTGCTGTTGCCTTGCTAATAATTTAGCCGCTTTTTTCTCGGCACGACGGCGCTTAAAAAAAGCTTGTAACTGCGCTCGGCATTCCGTTGCTAATACATCACCCTGAAATAGCACATGATGATTAACACCTTCATAACTAAGCAAATTCATAACACTGCCCGCCGCTCCAGTTTTAGCATCATGAGCACCAAACACCACTTTTCCAACACGACTATGAACAATAGCCCCAGCGCACATCGGACACGGCTCTAAAGTGACATACAATGTCGTATCAATAAGACGGTAGTTTTGTAGCATTTGTCCTGCTTGACGTAATGCCATCATTTCAGCATGGGCGGTCGCATCATGATGACCAATAGAGCGATTCCAGCCTTCGCCAATGATCACGCCATCATGTACCACTACCGCACCAACTGGCACTTCGCCTTCAGCTTCAGCTAGAGCGGCTAATTCCATTGCACGACGCATAAAAACATCGTCTGTTACTGCTGAATCCTCAGCATCTAATTCTTTATTTAACATCCGTATAAGTACTTACAAATCATAATGGCTAATGTGAGGTAATTGCTCTGCAAGGTAATCCACCAACATTCTCACTTTGGGTGATAAATGACGGTTATGCGGGTAAAGCGCCCAAATGCCTTCATCTGGCTCTTGGTAATTCGTTAAAATAGGAACAATAGCCCCTGATTCTAAATCCTTATCTATATAATAGTCAGGTAATTGCGCTAAGCCGATCCCTTTAATCACCGCATCACGTAAACCATAACCACTATTACAATTAAGGGTACCGCTAACACGAATACTTTTTTCTTTACCTGATTCTTGGAAGCGCCAGTGATCGTAGTTACCAATCAAGCAATTATGCTGACGTAATTCAGATAATGAATGTGGAATACCAAATTTCTGTAAATAAGCGGGTGAAGCACAAACATACATGGTGCGGCTGGTTAAACGCTTCGCCATCATTGATGAGCTGGTCAAACGCCCTAAACGAATTGCGAGATCAAAACTGCCTTCCACTAAATCAACTTGACGGTTAGTTAAATCAATCGTTACTTCCACTTCAGGGTATTGCAGCATAAAATCATTAACCAACGGCATAATGTATTTTTCGCCATAAGTCACCGGTGCAGTTAATTTGATCAACCCTTGTGGCTTACCGCGTAAATTACTGATTGCACGCTCAGCATCTTCAAGGCCGTCTAATACTTGACGACAATGTTGATAATAAACATTGCCTTCTTCCGTTAATGAAACCTTACGTGTAGTACGGTAGAATAGCTTGGTATTAAGTCGGTTCTCTAACGCACTGACTTGGCGACTCACTTGCGCAGTCGAAATACCTAATCGTTTTGATGCTGCAGTAAAACTTTCCGTTTCCGCGACAGCAACAAACTCGGTCACCCCTTCCCATAGAAACATTTTAAATACCTATTACTAACATGAACGATCGCAAAAATGACGATTACGCTGCTTATTATTACACACGTGTAAAAGTAATTTGCACTTTTAGGTAATTATCATTATTCAAGAAACAAATACAATAGCTAGCATCGAAACGGGGCAATAAAATAATTATTTTTCCTTTTCACCCAATTTTCATCTACTTTTGACGAAGTAGAAATAAATACAACTAGAGTGAAGATTATGACTGACAAATTTATCAAATCAAAAGCGGCTATCGCATGGGGGCCAAAACAGCCTCTTTCTGTTGAAGAAATTGATGTAATGTTACCCCGTGCTGGCGAAGTATTAGTTCGCATCGTTGCAACTGGCGTATGTCACACTGATGCATTCACATTATCTGGCGACGATCCAGAAGGTATCTTCCCTGCGATCCTTGGTCACGAAGGTGGCGGTATCGTTGAAATGA
>NZ_FUZI01000062.1 GCF_900166965.1 Photobacterium piscicola
GCTACCGATGGTGTTATCAACGCAGATGAAGCGCACAGCAAAGTCCCGGTCACGGGGACCGTGGGCGCAGATGTTAAAGTCGGCGATACCGTTACGGTCGTTGTTGATGGTCAAACCGTGGGTACCACAAAAGTTGTGGAGCAGGACGGCAAGTTAACGTGGACGGCAGAAGTCGATGGCAGTGTTTTAGACGGTGCGACGGCTGATAGTGTGACGGCAACCGTCACCACCACGGATGAGGCGGGCAACAGTGCCACGGCGACGGACGATCACCCTTACAACATTGATACTGACATTGCGGCAGCGATCACTATTACCTCGATAGCTACCGATGGTGTTATCAACGCAGATGAAGCGCACAGCAAAGTCCCGGTCACGGGGACCGTGGGCGCAGATGTTAAAGTCGGCGATACCGTTACGGTCGTTGTTGATGGTCAAACCGTGGGTACCACAAAAGTTGTGGAGCAGGACGGCAAGTTAACGTGGACGGCAGAAGTCGATGGCAGTGTTTTAGACGGTGCGACGGCTGATAGTGTGACGGCAACCGTCACCACCACGGATGAGGCGGGCAACA
>NZ_FUZI01000027.1 GCF_900166965.1 Photobacterium piscicola
ATCGAGGTAATAGTGATCGCTGCCGCAATGTCAGTATCAATGTTGTAAGGGTGATCGTCCGTCGCCGTGGCACTGTTGCCCGCCTCATCCGTGGTGGTGACGGTTGCCGTCACACTATCAGCCGTCGCACCGTCTAAAACACTGCCGTCGACTTCTGCCGTCCACGTTAACTTGCCGTCCTGCTCCACAACTTTTGTGGTGCCCACGGTTTGACCATCAACAACGACCGTAACGGTATCGCCGACTTTAACATCTGCGCCCACGGTCCCCGTAACCGGGACTTTGCTGTGCGCTTCATCTGCGTTGATAACACCATCGGTAGCAATCGAGGTAATAGTGATCGTTGCCGCAATGTCAGTATCAATGTTGTAAGGATGATCGTCCGTCGCCGTGGCACTGTTGCCCGCCTCATCCGTGGTGGTGACGGTTGCCGTCACACTATCAGCCGTCGCACCGTCTAAAACACTGCCGTCAACTTCTGCCGTCCACGTTAACTTGCCGTCCTGCTCCACAACTTTTGTGGTGCCCACGGTTTGACCATCAACAACGACCGTAACGGTATCGCCGACTTTAACATCTGCGCCCACGGTACCCGTGACCGGGACTTTGCTGTGCGCTTCATCTGCGTTGATAACACCATCGGTAGCAATCGAGGTAATAGTGATCGTTGCCGCAATGTCAGTATCAATGTTGTAAATATGATCATCTGTCGCAGTAGCGCTATGACCTGCTTCATCATGAGTTGTCACGGTGGCGGTGACATTATCGGTGGTAGCGTTATCTAATACGCTGCCGTCAACCTCAGCCGTCCACGTTAACTTGCCATTGTGATTTTCTACTGTGGCCGTACCTACCGCTTTACCATCTACAGTGATCGTAACGGTATCGCCAACTTTGACATCACCACCAACGGTACCGGTTACAGGCACTTTGCCGTGGGACTCATTCTCATTGATTACATTGTCACCACCAATGGTGGTGATGGTGACACCCGCATTGATGCCAACCTGATAATTTTCTTCACTGTTTGCGGTGTCATTATGTGAACTGTATGACGTTGTGACTGTGGCAGTGGCTTTATCTGCATGCAACACATCCTTGCCCGTGACATTCACTGACCATGTGTTACCCGCCTCAACCTGGGTGTTGTAATCGGTGCCATTGATCGTCACCACGACCTTGTCACCCACTTGCACCTGACCGCCCACCGTACCGGTGATCGCAATGCTCTGCTGATGGCCTTCTTGTTGAGTAATGACGTTATCGCCAGTGATCTTATCGATATCGATAGTCGCGTTAACATCCACCGTATAATTATGCTCAGCTGTGGCGGTTTTGCTGTTGCCTGCGGTATCAGTGGTGGTCACTGTTGCGCCAACATGATCCGTATTCGCATCCAACAAGACCTTGCCATCAACAGACAAACGCCATGACTTATCCGCTTGTACTTCGGCGGTGCCTAACGTTTTTCCATCAAGGGTCACTGTTACCCAATCGCCCGCTTTCACATCGCCGCCAACCGTACCGATGATCGCTTGGGACTGTTCAGAATCAGGTCCGGTTACATTATCATCGGTAGCAATCGAGGTAATAGTGATCGCTGCCGCAATGTCAGTATCAATGTTGTAAGGGTGATCGTCCGTCGCCGTGGCACTGTTGCCCGCCTCATCCGTGGTGGT
>NZ_FUZI01000003.1 GCF_900166965.1 Photobacterium piscicola
GAGCAGGAAGAGCAGGAAGAGCAGGAAGAGCAGGAAGAGCAGGAAGAGCAGGAAGAGCAGGAAGAGCAGGAAGAGCAGGAAGAGCAGGAAGAGCAGGAAGAGCAGGAAGAGCAGGAAGAGCAGGAAGGGCAGGGTATGTGTTATTGCGTAGATTAGTATCAAATATAGAAGAGTCACATTCATCTGTATTGATGTTGGTAACGTGGTAATGATTAGCTTGTTAATGGTGTTACTGTTGAAGAGTCTAAGGATGTGATAGATATCGATGTAATAAGAGGGGCGTTAGAGCTGAGCGAGATGATGATGGACTGCTTATGGCAAGCGAGAGACGGTTTAATAAGTAAAACAGGATTAATAAGAAGCAAAAAAGCCTCAGTATCACGTTGCAGTGATGGACTGAGGCTTTTTATTGTGAGCTAAGATTAATTAGCTTACTGAGATTGGATCGTTATTTTCGCGCTGTGACTTTAGGCTTGCGAAGTATTGCTGAGTTTCAGCAATAACAACATGGCGTAATACCACTAAACCAATCAGGTTTGGAATAGCCATTAAACCATTAACAATATCAGCAATAACCCAAATCATATCAAGTTGCATGAAAGCGCCACTTGCGATGAGGACTAAGAAAACTAACTTGTATGGCATGATTGCTTTTACGCCAAATAAATACGTAATACAGCGCTCACCGTAGTAGTTCCAACCTAAAATAGTAGTAAAGGCAAAGAACATTAGGCCAACAGAGACCATTAACGGACCATAGTAATCAGAATTCAAACCAGCAGCAAAGGCATGTGTTGTCATGGTTGCACCAGCGAAATCACCAGTCCATGCACCTGTTACTACAAGGGTTAAGCCTGTCATTGTACAGATGATGATCGTATCAAAGAACGTACCTGTCATTGAGACTAAGCCTTGGCGTACACATGAATTTGTCTGCGCCGCAGCGGCAGCAATAGGCGCGCTGCCTAGTCCTGATTCATTTGAGAATACACCTCGGGCAATACCTGATTGAATCGCAAGCATCATTCCGGCACCAACAAAACCACCCGTAGCCGCATGACCCGTAAAGGCTGATTGAATAACCGTTTCAATGGCAGCGGGTAGTGCATGGAAGTTAGTACCTAAAACGATTAAGCAAGCCATAATATAAAAGCCAGCCATCAGTGGTACAACCGTACTTGCTACTTTAGAAATTGATTGAATACCGCCTAATGTTACTGTTGCAACTAAGAGCGTTAATATAACAACCGTAATTTCTTTAGGTGCGCTAAATGAAATATGTGCAGCTTCTACTATAGCGTTTGCTTGTGGAAAGGTACCAATACCAAAACAAGCAACACCCACAGCAAAAATTGCAAACAGTTTAGCAAGCCATTTACTGCCAACCCCTTTTTCAAGGTAGTACATTGGGCCACCAAGAATTTGACCATTAGCGTCAACTTCTCTGTATTTAACGGCTAATAGACATTCCGCATATTTTGTTGCCATGCCAAATAAAGCAGCAAGCCACATCCAAAATAGTGCACCGGGCCCACCGAGTTTAATTGCGGTTGCAACACCAACAATATTACCTGTACCAATTGTTGCAGATAAAGCAGTGCACAAAGCAGCAAAGCTTGAAACGTCACCTTCGCCACGGCTATCTGGATCTTTTTTACCACCAAAAACATATTGTAATGCGAGTGGTAGGTATCGGATCTGGATAAAACCAAGTCGAATTGTGAGGTATAAACCTGTGCCTACTAATAAAATTAATAGGGGCGGTCCCCAAACAAAGCTATCTAACGTGCGTAGAAAATTAAAAATTGTGTCATGTAGTGGATTCATTATTCCTCCTTCAACGTACAAAGGAAGAGATACAGAACAACAGGTAAATGTTAGTTACAGAATGGCTTCTGGTTGCTGCTCTTATCTCCTCTGTCCTTTTGCCTGAGAGTTTCACCGTTATATTGCAACGGTTTGCTCCTTCGGCGCTCGATTTAACGAGTCTCTCCAGAGGCTCCTCCAATAACAGTCCATACCTATTGCATTACTGCAACCTGGTGCCTGAAAGATTTACGAGTGACAACCTGATGGGATCATGTTGTTTTTCGCTTACTTCTTCGGCGGGCCGACGTGTTATACCATCATGGTATTCGTCAATGGCCGCTCTCCTGCTATCTTCATCGGAACTCATTTCGCCCGCAATGTTAGGGGATAAAAATGTGATTGTCAGCAAAAAAGTAAAAAAAAAAGCGCTAGCGAAATAAAATAAGCGTCAGAGGACAATAAAAGGAATATTCCGTATAAAAATAAACCAGCTAAAGAGCCATCAGTTATGCTAGCGCAATTGATATTAATAGTAAGTTATACTTGATAACTAAGGATTTAAATTATTATCGAGTATGGTGATCAGTTCATTATTAGCGTCAGAGGTAATTTCCCAACCAAACACCCCGCCAAGTTTATGTTGCTTTGCATAATCCGCTTTAGCTTTGAGAGAACGTTTATCTTCAAAACTAATATATTCTTTATTTTTTTGATTATAGAGTACAGCAGCTTCTGCATGCTGGTCATAGTAATAACGATAGCCTAATTTAGGATTGTTAATAAAATATTTGCTGATATCACTGTAAGTAAAATACCCAGGATCTTTAATGTCAGAACCTTTACCTAATCCACCTAAGCTCTGTAAATTTTCAAGTTTGTCGGGGAATATAACATCAACACCTTGCCATCCTCTGCCATAAAAAGCACTACCAATAATAATCTTATGTGGATCAACCTGTTTTTCTATCAGTGTTTTTACTAGATTATCCACAGAATTATTATTTGGTGTATTGGAGGTACTGTATAGATTGCTGTGATGGCCAACGACGTTACTCCAATTGCCTAAGAAATCAAAACTCATTAAATAGAGTTGATCTAAATGATTAGCAACATGGGCCCAGTTGATACCGGGTAAGGTTTTTTTGTCGGCGTTGATTGCCGCTGAAAGTTGGTAATGACGGTTATTCTTACTTCCTAAGCTATCTAATTTATGCCGTAATTCCGCAATTAAAAGGCTATAGGCTTCTCGCTCTTGCGATACTGTATCCTTGCCTTTTCCTGATAACCCGTACCCACCAGGATATTCCCAGTCAATTTGGATACCATCAAAAAAATCGTATTTCGTGATTAAATCTATGGCAGAGTTTACAAATGTCTGACGATAAATAGAATTAACGGCAATTGTATGAAAGGGTTCTGAAAGGGTCCAGCCACCAAAACTTGGAAGGATATTTAAGTGAGGGTGTTTTTCTGACAGTAGTTTTAATTGGCCAAAATTACCTTTATAACTGACATTCTTGGCCGTTTTACCCGCAAGTTTTATTTGTAGTGCGGCATATTCATCTAAAATAATGGCTGTGCCAATAGGTTTATCTTTACATTGGGTTTTAATTATTTTTTTGATGTTATCAGGTGAAGAGTCGACGGGCCCACAGGCTGCTAGAAATGCGTAAATAAGATGAGTTAATTTCTCCGCTGGAACCATGCTAGCAGAGTATGGGTTGTTAGGTGTATAGACTTTCCAATCAGGATAATAAGCGGCCACGACATAAGGGCGATCATGTTCAGCAGCATGAGCAATATTTATTTGAGATACTAAGCTACAGGCTAACAACGGGTATACAGAAAAAGAACGAATTGAGGCTAAAAAAGAAGTCATTTACGTTTAATCAAAATATAAGAACTGCTGCTATTATTGACCGTATCTATAATATCCCGATAACCGTTTGTTATTGTTATTAGATATGCATCACAAAACAATGACTTATTCAAATCGCTGACATGAGTCAGGTAACGCTATAACCTGTTGAATATTCTTTTTGATTATCGTTTTATTTTCCATTGGTATATTGAAGTAATAGTGCTGAAATCTAATATTTGGAACAGCAGAATTAATAAGATTAAATTATTTTATTAATAGCATGTAATTATTTTCTTATTTAAAGGTATAAATACGCTTTATATTAAAGACGTAAAGTTGGATAACCAAGTGTGTTAGTTGTGGTGTTCGGGGGTAATATGATCTGGGTTAATTGCTGCCATAAAGAAAAATATACCAGTGTTAAAAATAATCTTGTTAAATATCATAATGTTTTAGAAATATCACCTTATGAATTGTTATTAACGATGACTGGATATGAATTGATTTTCATTGAAATTGAAAATTCACAATCTAATGGTTTTAAATTATTACGAATTATCAAACAACATTACCCTATTGTTAAAATTGTGATTGTTTATCATGATTTAGATTCTGAGTTAGCGATTGTTGCATTACGAGCTGGTGCGGAAGATATTTTAGTTGCTAGTGCTAATAGACAAAAAATTGATAGTTGTTTAAGTCGGCTACATACTCATAAAGAAGAAATTGTTATTGATGATGATATATCACAACGTGAACGATCTATATTACCTGCATTATCTATTATTGATAATGATATTAGTGCGCCACTGCGAGAGGAAGAATTAGCGAAAGCGTGTGATTTTTCAGCTACTTATTTTTCTCGATTATTTCATACAACAATGGGTGTTACATTAAAACAG
Source organism: Photobacterium piscicola (assembly GCF_900166965.1). Taxonomy (GTDB): domain Bacteria; phylum Pseudomonadota; class Gammaproteobacteria; order Enterobacterales; family Vibrionaceae; genus Photobacterium; species Photobacterium piscicola. The sequence goes on from NZ_FUZI01000003.1 coordinate 4,573, forward strand.
TATATTATTCAAAAAAGATTAGATTTAGCCTGTGGATTATTAAGTTCTGATCATGAAAAAATCGCATCAGTGGCAACTTCTGCAGGCTTTAAAGATGTTTCGTATTTTTCTCGAGTATTTAAAAAACACATCGGTTGTTCTCCGGGAAAGTTTCGATCAAATAATTATAAAGAATCATAGCGGGTGGATCATCATTTACAGGTAATAGAGGAGTTGTTTATAATTATATTATACTTCTTTTGATGATTTGATTAATGACAACATTTCATGAATTACTTGGTACTGATGATAGCTGTTCGACAACAGAGATAAAGAAAAAATATCGTCAATTATCAAATAGGCTACATCCTGATAAAGGAGGCTCTCAAGCATTAATGCAGATGTTGAGCATGGCCTATCAACAAGTAATTAAAGGTGAGGGTAATAAAAAATGCTCAGATGCCATCCTTAAACAGGCAGAGAAGAATGATCAAGGTAATGATTTTAAAAGTAAAATAGCAGAACTGGTTAAAGAAAAAGAAAAACTACAAGATTTACTTGAACAACATAAGCAAAATGTTGAGCATGCTTTTACTGCGGGTGAAAACAGTGCACGGCAAACATTGTTATTACTACAAGCGGCGAATAATAGTCTTAATAAGCAACTGGTTTTTTTACGTCGCCAATTAGATGAAGGGGAGAATAAAAATTCCATCTCTAAAAAGTCGAATAAAAAATATTGTTTTGTTATGTTATTTATTCTTTTTGTCATTATTGTCGTGACAGGAGGATTTTTTCATTATCAAAGACAACATCAGCAGCCACTATCTCAGGCTCCAGATTTGGTTCCTGTTCCTATTGCTGCTCAAGTTAAAAATGTTATTGCCACTCAACTTGCAACTGTTGATTATGCCGATTCTATAAATAATGTAGCTCGAATAATGATGATGCATACTACGGGTTTATGGCAACAACGTTACTATGAAGGTACTCGACAACCTTATATTGCAGTACGCAGTATTAATGGCTCTTATATTGTAAAAGATTGTCAGGGAACTTTTAGCTATTATTCTAACCGTATACATAATACAGCACATGTACCTGTTAATTTAATTTTTAGCACTAATGATCGTCAATTTTCAGTCTATAGAATACCTTATGGTAATGGTTCTAGTGAGCAACAATGGTTAAATAGCAAGAGTCTTGTTATTAATGATAATATTTTTAGTAATAATGGCTATCAATCAAGTGCATTAGCACTAGCTTCAGTATGCAGTAATACCACGCCTTTTTAGTGGTAACGGCTATTATCTAAAATATGCATAAATAGAATCAAAATCAGGAGTGTTTAATGGATTTATCGTTATACCAAGGGATTATTTTTGACATGGATGGCACATTGGTTGATTCAATGCCCGCACATATTAAAGCATGGCAGCACACATGTCATGATTTTGGGTTGCCATTTGAGCACGATTGGTTTTATTCAATGGGAGGCTCACCCACGATAAATACAGCGATAGCATTATTAAACAAACACGAGATTGATGCCGATCCCCAGTTACTTGTGATGAGTAAATTACGCCATTTTGATGAGATCAAGCATAAGGGCGATATTATTCCAGCTACATTTGCTGTGTTGCAGCAACAAAAAAACGTAAATAAACGTATTGCTGTGGGGACAGGATGTTATCGTCACCACGCTTTAGATATATTAACAACCTTAGGTATTTTTCCCTTGTTAGATGCAGTGGTCACTGCAAATGATGTCCAGCGTCATAAACCATTACCTGATACCTTTATTGAAGCGGCACGTTTACTTGATGTACCAACAGCACAATGTGTGGTATTTGAAGATACTGAATTAGGTTGCCAAGCTGCATATGCGGCAGGAATGGATTGTTATCGAGTTAGAGATGGTGTGATTTGTGAATTTATAGCGTTTAAATCCTAAGGTTTAGCCTTTTAAATAAATACGTTATGCTAGTAGTGTTTTTTTACTTACTAGTGATGCCATAATGACTAAAGCTTCATCGCACAACGACAACCAATATTCTCTTTCTGAAACCCGTTTTTGGATTCAGCGTTTAAGTAAAACGTCTATTCGTGCACTACATATCTTAGGTGTTGCTATATCGAGTGGCGGATTTATTTTCGATCTTGATAAAGCGCTATGGCTTAATTGGTGGTTACTGGCCATGTTCAGTGGTCTTTTGATGATGTCACAAGAGATTTATCGTTCAAAGTTGTGGTTAATTCAACTTAAAGGCGTATTAACTTTTGTTAAGTTAGCTTTACTGGCTTCAATTATATTGGTTCCTCAGCAACAACCTAATATCTATATTACAGTATTATTACTTTCAGTCTTTATTGCTCATGGGCCTGCGGCTTTACGGCATTATTCAATTTGGCATCGACGTGTTCTTCATGAGCCAAAAGGTGGAAGAAAAAAGAACCTAAATGGATAGGCGCATAATTATTCTTTGGCCTCACTTTTAAGTGGTTTTTATTACAACAGAGCCTGCAAAAAGTATCACAGTTAGTACACTATAGGAGGATAAGCGAATAAAAGGTGTCGGCATGATTAAATATGGGGCGTTGTATTTATTGTTTGCGATAGTGTTTGTCGGTGCAATATTAGTTGTAGATAGAATCCATAATGATCATTTATTAACACAGACTAAAGATTCATTGCATTTAGATAATGATAAAGAGCGTGCGGAATTTGCTTCGGAAATCGTACATAAATACATATTAGAGCCAGATCAATCATTACCCGTGACTGAAGGTGACTTATTTCCTTATCTTTATGGATATGCTGATTTAAATAACAATGGGCGTGATGAAGTCTTTATTCTTATGCAAACGGAAGAGTATTGTACTGAAAAAGGCTGCCAAGGTTTTTTATTTAGTCATGTTCAAAAAAAATTAGCACAATGGCAAAACATTTATCAGCCCATCCTGGTTGCAGATGAATCACATAATGGATGGCGTGATATTTTAGTTGCTGATGATAATAAGATGTACCGTCTGAAATATAATGCAGGCCATTACCTTACCGATCTAAGTAAAGCGCCTGAATTTAATAATCACCAACAAGCATTAGTCGCGGTAGGGTTAGCATTAGATAGCCAATATTACCGTAATGGTGGTAGTAATTTAGCACTCAATTATTCACAACCTATTTTCGATTGCCAGCAGTGTTTCTTATTTAGCTTTAATCGCTATGAAGAGTCAGATAAAAATTATTATTTATCCGTTAATACTGATGATAAAACCGTAATGCCATATCCTTAATCTAACGACGTGACAATAAGAAACTCCATTATTTCAATATAAAGAGTGTATCTGTTTGTTACAAAGAGTAAGGGTGTAATGCATTGATTTTAAGTGAGTTATAATATTAAGGATTTCTTTTTAGATTTGCTTATTTACCTTATTATGACTATTGCTTATAGCGATAACTCAATATATATATACGGCTAATATTTATAATAAAAATAACTTATTGGACGTATATTGTGGCAAATAAAAAGTTGATTGCGTTGGCTATATCATCAGCTCTTTTGATGGGGTGCAATGGCGGTAGTGATTCAAGTGATCTTATTCCACCACCACCAGTTGTTGATCCTGAAACACCTGAAATTATTCCACCGGTTGATCCGGATAAACCAGAAATTTTACCGCCTGTCGATCCTGATATTCCTCCTACCTTCGGTATTTTCTCGCTTAATGGTGATATGAATTTTGGTGCGAGTGTGCTTTGTAATGGCTTACCCGCGACGGATTTTATCATCGAGGATGATAAAGTTATCGTATGTTCATTTGATAGCATCGAATTAGCGACTTTTAGTGATGTTCAATTACAAACAACTAAGTCCAACGCTAAAGAAAAAATCAAATTACTGACGCTCGTTCAATCAGATCGCTTTGTTGCTTTTGATGATGATATCCAACGTCAAAATGCAGTTGCTAATACACAAGCATTATTGAATAAAATGGCGGTTGTTAGTGGTAAAGTGATTGATTTTAAGTTATCAGATATTGAGCAATTACGGTTTAATAACTTCTATAATACTGATGATATATTGCTACCAACCGCTGAATTTAATGCGTTGATTAGCGATAAACTTGATGAAAGTACAGAAACTGACAGTAAACCATCAACTCATGAACCTGAATCACAACCCGTTGTTACACCAGGAACGAGTAATGATTTAAACAGTCATTTTGTAAGTGCTAATGCTGAGCAAAATTTAAGTTACCAGCCAACTAAAGTAATTTTAACGGAAGGCTTTTTACGTGATTTAGATAGTCAGCCTGTTGTCGGTGTTGATTATTATAGTCCATCAGGACGTGGACAAACTGATGCTGACGGTAAATTTAGCTTTAGCTGGGGCGAAAGTGTTGCCTTTGGTATTGATACCTTTGAGCTCGGTGAATTTAAAGCTAATAAAACCCAATTTACAGTGACAGATCTAGCCGAAGGGCATGCTGGTCGTAATATTGCACGTTTGTTACAACGTTATTCTGACGCTACTGATCATATTCAGATTTCCGAGCGTGTTCATAACATATTTGCTCAATACCCTAATGTGATTAATGAAGCGTTAAATATAGAGTTGTCTGAGTCCGTACAATTGGATAATGGTACAGGTAAAGAGGTGCTTGTTGCTGGTGAATTTGATAAGCAATTTGAATCAGGCTTAGCACAACAGATTGATAGTGCAATTTGTGGTGAAACGTGTAAATCAAACCTGTTATTTTCACCATTGTCATTTCCACGTACAGCAACAGTAACAGAGCCAAATATTCAAGCAGATATTAATAAGCTTTGGGGGGCAGGGGCCGACGCGATTACAGCTGGCTGGAAACCCGTTAATAAATTCCACGTGTTTACTGATTCAACATGGTTTTATGGCAGTTCTGGTGGTGCTCGAGGTCAAAGTTCGATCAATATATCTAATCGCGCTTTTCCTATTTTAATGGCGCGTAATGATAATAACTATTGGATTAAGTTCGGTGATAAAAAAGCATGGGATGAAAAGAGCCTAGCGTATATCACCGAAGCACCATCAACGGTTGAACCAGAAAATGTTGGTGCAGAGACTGCAACGTTTAACTTACCTTTTATCAGTATCGGTGAGTTAGGAACCGGTAAAGTTATGATGGTGGGACATAACCGTTATAACAGCATTTTGGTCTGCCCTGATAGCTACAGTTGGAACGGTAGTGTTGATAAGAATGGTGTGTGTAGCCAGCGCGATGCTGATTCAAAGGATAGCCCTGATATGGGTAATTTCTTTACTAATACGTTCCGTTATTTATTAGGCGAGCGTTATAGTAATTCTGCTGATTCTATTACTGTTGGAACCAATATATCACATGTTTATTTCCGTCAAGCAGGGCAGCAGGTTGGCCGCTCCGCAGAATTTAAAGCAGATAAACGTTTTAAGTTAAATATTGAACAAGTGACTGATTTTAGTTCGATTGATCCGGAAACAATGCCATTAGTGATTATTAATGGATATGAATTTAATGCTATTACAAGTGATTATACTATTCCGACCGTTGCTGATATCAACAAACCTAAACTAACAGAGCAAGATGTCTCTGGTTTACTTAGTTATGTTGAGCGTGGTGGCAATATACTTATTATGGAAAGTATTACTTCTCAACCTAAAGACGATTTTGCGCGTTTATTAGATGGTGCGGGTTTAGCATTAAATGGTCATTCAGTGGTTACTAGTGGCCCTAGTTATGGTTATCCTGATCGTGTGCGTGCACAACGAGAGCATGGTTTTTGGGTTATTGAACGTTATGAGTCAGCAAAAGATGAAGTTAGTGGCGAGATAAAACCACCATATACAATTAAAGATGGCATCGTTATTTGGGATTTCATTACTAATAATAAACCTGATGATAAACCAAAATTAGAAGTTGCGAAGAAAGTCATTACTAACGATGAAGGAAAAAACGAAACTGTTGTTGCATTTATTGATACATTTAATAAAACGCCAGAACAAATTGATATTGCAAAACAGCAGTTATTGAGTGAGTTTGGTTATCAAGAATGCCAGCTTAGCGATTACCACTATGAGGTTAACTGCTTAGAATATCGACCTGGAACCGGTATTGCGACTGATGGTGGCATGTATACACCACGTTACCAAGAATTAGATCTGAATGAAGCGACAGCTAAAGCAATGGTGAAAGCGGCTGATCTTGGGACAAACATCGAACGTTTATATCAGCATGAATTGTATTTCCGTACTAAAGGAAAACAAGGTGAGCGTCTAAACAGTGTTGATCTCAATCGTATTTATCAAAATATGACGGTATGGCTGTGGAATAATCTTGATTACCGTTATGAGCCTGGTGTTAATAATGATGAATTAGGTTTTGAACGTTTTACTGAATTCTTAAATTGTTATGGTGATAATGCGCCAAACCAAACGATGTGTAGTGCCGAGTTAGGTCAAAGCCTTGTTGATAACAACATGGTTTATGGTGCTAATAGCGACGTAAATGTGGAATACCAAGGTTGGATGAACCCAAGCTATCCACTTAATTATATGGAAAAACCGTTAACGCGTTTAATGCTGGGTCGTTCATATTTTGATTTAGATATTAAAGCCGATATTCGTCAATATCCGGGTGAAGCCAAAGGTTCATCATCAGCCAAAGTGGATGTTGATTTATCAAGTAATACCGTCGCATGGTACGCAGGTAATCGTCAATCAACTGGTCAATGGGCTGTGGCACATCAGCCATTTACTATCTCAGTACAAGGAAATAGTAACCCAGTAACAATTACGGTGGCTTTAGCTGACGATCTAACCGGACGTGAAAAACATGAGTTGGGTTTACAGCGTCCTCCGCGTGTTTCTAAATCATTCACATTGCTTGCTGGTGGTTCAACAGAATTTACTGCGCCATACGGTGGTTTGATCTATGTATCAGGTAATGAAACAGGAAAGGTTAGTGTTAGCTTAAACGGCACTGTTGACGCGCCATGGTATAAAGATAATGCTTGGGTAAACTCGCAAGAGTCAGCAGCTCCGATTGGTGAAATTGAATCTGATAGCTTTATCTATACTGCGGCATCAAAAAATCTTCAAGCGAGTAATTATGGTGGTAAACCACAACAATTCGCGCAAGAGTTAGATGTTTTTGCCGAAGATTTAAATGAATTTTATGCGCGTGATGAAGTGAAGGGTGAAGGTACGGGGCATCATCGTAAAGTAACGGATGCGACACTGCCAAATAATAAGCATCATGTGGTTAATGATGTCGCTATTTCAATTGGTACGGCACACTCTGGTTATCCGGTTATGAATATTAGCTTTGAGACTAATAGTAGTGATATAAAAATGTCACCGCTAAATAGTTGGTTGTTATGGCACGAGGTAGGTCATAACGCAGCTGAAGCACCATTTAGTGTTGAAGGTTCAACTGAGGTAACTAACAATATTCTTGCACTTTATATGCAGGATAAACACCTTGGTAAAATGGCGCGTGTTGAACAAGATATTCGTATCGCACCTGCTTTTGTTAACTTAGAAAAACCTAATGCTTGGGCGGCTGGTGGTAACGGTGAACGATTAGTGATGTTTGCTCAATTAAAAGAGTGGGCTGAAACTGAGTTTGATATTGCTAAAGTTATTACTGGAAAGTTACCTCGTTATTACGTCACTGATGTTGATGGCATGAAGGGCTGGAATTTATTTAAATTAATGCACCGTCTAACGCGTGGCGGTTTAGAAGACAATATGCAATTACCAACCCCGAATGCTTGTCAATCAACACAAGGATTGAGTAAAGGCGATCAATTAATGGTATGTGCCTCTTATGCAGCACAAACTGATTTAAGTGGCTTCTTTAGTGCTTGGTCACCAGGCTCTAAAGCTTATATGATCCCTGGTGCGACAGAACCTTCTTATGAAGGGGGGGTTACACCTGCTGGACATGCGGCAGTCAAAGCATTAAAGCTTGATGAACCAACGCATGATCCATTACAAATTAATTCAGTGACTGTACGCCAAATGAATTAAATAACGTAAATAGACATCGAAAAAATAAAACCGCGTATCTGAATGATGCGCGGTTTTTTTATTAATAACTAAATATCACGTTTGCTATACCACAAAAGCTCGCTGATATAGCATCCATGCGGTAAGTTGTTGAATGTCTTTTTCGATTAATGCACATAACATATCTTCAGGGATAGGCGTCGTTTCTACATAAAACGGTGGCATTCCGCCATGTTTGCAACGATCAGGAAATGTTTGTCTTATCCATTGTAATTGATTAATCCAACGTGTTGTTGACTGTGGCTTCTCAGATTGAATACCCAATTTTGTTGCCAATAATAGCGCATCATTTAAGCGTTGAATTAATACTAATAAGCTTAACCAGTCTTTTGATGTTCGAGGGCTTAAGTTAGGCTCTTTGAGTAAATTCATAACCTCGCCGTTTAGCGCATAATAACGTTGCTGGCTTTGATATAAGTTAATTTTTTGTTCCCACTGCGGTTTGTTTAATACTGCAACATACAATATTTGAGACTTTATCATGCTAGCTGTGTGGCGATCTAACCATGTCATTGTCCAACTTGGTGCAATGAAGTAGTTCACCGAAAATGCGATAGTTACACCAAATAATGTGTCGATAATTCGGTAAAATGACACATAAGTATTATCAGGAGATAACAAACTGATCGCGAATACAATCATTGATGTTAACCAAAATACATGGATGTCGTAACGTTCTTTATGATAAGACGTAAAAGAGAAAAAGACTGAAATACTGGTTAATAACAGAAGGTATTGTGGTGGTACAAAATATAAACAGATGAAGCAGTAAATCCCCCCTAAAGCCGTACCAGAAAAACGATTCCAAATGCGATGATTAGTGATTGCCATTGATGATGTCAGCAACACAATAAAGGCTGTTAGTGAGATCCAATAACCTTGTGGCAAATGATAAAATTCAGTTAAAAATTGCGTTACAGCTAATGTTACCGCAATTTTTCCAGCATGACGCCACTCTTTAGAATTAAATTTAAGAGCAAGACGAAAATCACTAATAAATGCTTCACTGTCATTAGTAAATAAATAGATATTTTTACTATTATCGGGTGATGAAAAAGTATCAAAATTATAACAACGTTTAAAATTTTCTATTATATCAATAATATAAACTGTATTTTTGTATTCATTAGTTGCAAATGTTGCAGTGATTTGTTGTTTTTTTCTTAATTGGTCGGCTGCTTTTTCTATCCAACCAAATAGTTTAATTCGTGTGGTTGTATGAATATCAAAGCTGAGTACCCGCTCTAAACAAATAATATACTCAGACATTTCTAATAAACGTTGCAGTTCTATTTTTATTTGTAGGGCACGCTTAGACGATGAAACAGAATTGCTGTAATACGCTAAATTGTGGGCACTTTGATAAAAGAATTGTCGTCTTGCCGCTAACTGTGTTTCATCATTAGATAATCGTAATTCATCAAGCCAATCAGCCAATGCATTGTGCACTGTTACTGTGTGTTGATGCAAAATACGTCCTTTAAAAAAAGGCCATAGCATTAAAGATGAGAGCATGACACATAAGCCAGCAAAGACATTCGCCATCAGCACAATAGTTAAACTATCGCCTACAGAGGCAAAATGAATCGCCATAATGTAGATAAAACCAAAGTTATAGCCAAATAAACGAATATGAGGGCGTTGATTAGACATTAAGCCATAAAGAATGGCGATTGAACATAATGTAATAGCACTTAACCACATATAGCTAAATACTAAAAACGCCAAATAAGTTGCCACAACGGTGATTATGATAGAAATAGACAGTATTTGTAATCGTTTTAAATAGGGTAGATTGCGAGCTTGAACGCCAAGTAACCATGCTGTAATCAAGCCTGATATACCGGCACTAGTAAAACCTAAGCTATAAAACACACCTAGACTGACTAGCATTGGAACGGTTATACGAATAGAGTCGGGAATGTCTGCTGCATTGGAAAACCAGCGGCTAAACATAGTCGTTAACGTTGTTATTTTCATGATGGCGGCTTGTTAATAATAAAGCATGCTGATACGTCAAAATATAGCGATAAAATAAGCTAAAATGAGGCGTAGAATATAATAAATAATGCAATACAAGTAATGCGTTATTGGTAATGTTACAGAATGGTATTAGTTAAAAAATAAGCAGTGCAATCAGCCGAAGCACTGCTTGTTTATAAATTTATGCTGATTTTATTAATAACTGGCCAAGGTAATTCATTGCAAAAGCCGCATCTTGTGCCGCAGTATTTACTTTAGTAATTAATTGTTGTGCGCGTTCATCATCATCTTTTAAGCTGATGCTTATTTTTTTAACCAGCTGTTCAGCCATTTCTGTTTTTTGTTTACAGTCGTTAAATAATGCAGAAATAACGGCAATATCTATTTCACCACCTTTTGCAAACAAATTAGCTGCAATGCTATATACCGTATGAAACTGGTTCGCAGTGTCTTTTTTTCCAGCTTCAACATCTTTAGCCCACTCCGTAGACCATGTTTTAAAAATAACGGCAAGTTGTGGGTTAGGTTGCACTTGTATTGGTTGCATTATGTTGTCCTTGAAGTGGTTATACCTAGCATAGTAATGCAGCTTATAACGGGTTTAAAGTGCAATTTTTAGAAAGTGATATCATCGAGTGAATTAAATAATAGTTGGCTGTTTTTACCGCAGAAAATGCTGCTTAACTATACAATATTGAGGTGAGTATCACATAATTCAGTTATATATATCATTTTACATCAAGATCTTTGAGAAATGGCTTGCATGAGACACTGTAACGTTTTACGTTAAACTTAGCCCTTGGCAGTAGTGATAGCCAAATAGGTGCTAAGGAGAAACTCATGATTAATGTGAACTTCGAATTGGCAAAACAAGCATATGCTAAAGTGCTAATGTATCCTTATGGTGGTGAAATTGAACAGCATGAATATACAGCACTGCGTGTCTTCCGTTGGGATTTGGCACGTGCTGGCAAGCCAATTGATAAAGCCTTTGATTTAAGACTGCAAGCAAGTGGTTATCGAAAAATCGCTACTCAGCCTGCAAAAGCCCATCGACCACTTCCTGCGTGTGTTCTAGCACAAATGAGTGAAAGCTGGAAAAGCCAACATGGTTACCTATAATGTATAAATATGCCTAAGGCTAAAGAATATATTTCTTTAGCCTTTTTTTATTTTTATCGGGCTAGAATTAATGCTTAAAATAAAGATAAAAAAACCAGTCATTGCTGACTGGTTTCAATAGATAAATACTACTTAATTATTCTATTTATTAAACGTATTGCCATTGGCTTCACGTGCTTCTGCAATAGTATCTGGGTGCCATGCACCTTCAATATCTTTCAGCTCTTTAAACTTAGAGCGATCAAATTCTGGTGTTTTACCCGCTTTAAGTTGTTCTTCATAATCTTTGATAACTTTAATGGCTAATCCTGAAAGGAATATTAAAGCAACAATATTAACCAGTGCCATTAAGCCCATAGAAACGTCAGCTAGGCTCCAAACAACAGGAAGTGAAGCAACAGCGCCAAACATTACCATGCCTAATACCGCAAGACGGAACAGGAATAAGCCTTTTTTGGTATTGCCGTTTAGGAACATAATGTTTGTTTCTGCATAGGTGTAGTTTGCAATAATCGATGAGAAACAAAATAGTAATATAGCTGAGGTAATAAAATAGGTTGTCCAATCACCTAATTGATTACTCAACGCTTGTTGAAGCAAACCAATACCTGTTGCAGCATCAGGTGAGTTCATTACGCCTGACAACATGATCATAGCTGCTGATGCGGTACAAATAACAATAGTATCCACAAACACACCAAGCATTTGTACAAAGCCTTGTGAAGCAGGGTGGTTAGGGTTTGGTGTTGCACTTGCAGCAACGTTCGCCGCAGAACCCATACCGGCTTCATTTGAGAATAAGCCACGAGCAATACCACTTTGCATTGCTTGTGAAGCTGTGAATGCTACACCACCTGCAACAGCTTCATGCCAACCAAAGGCACTTTTCACAATAAGAGCAAGCACTGCTGGTAGTTCAGTAATGTTCATTGCAACGATAACTAATGCAATCGCTAAATAGCCAACCGCCATGATAGGAACAATTTTTGTTGATGCGGTCGCAACACGGCGTAAACCACCCATAATAAAGAAGGCAGTAAAGACAACAATAACGATACCTTGTGTTGTTTCATCCCAACCAAAAGAGTGGTGCAGTGCGTCTGTGATGGTATTTGCTTGAACGGCATTGAAGACAAAGCCGAAAGCTATAATAAGACAAATTGAAAAAAGAGTACCCATCCAGCGTTTACCAAGACCTTGCTCCATATAATAAGCGGGGCCACCACGGTATTGACCGTCAACGTCTTTTACTTTGTAAACTTGTGCTAAGGTTGATTCAATAAAAGCGGTTGCCATACCAAAGATAGCAATTAACCACATCCAAAAAATCGCACCAGGACCACCAATGGTTAATGCAACCGCAACGCCAGCCATATTACCGGTACCGACACGTGCTGCCATTGATGTACAAAAAACTTGATAAGAGCTAATGCCATTTTCTATTTCACGGCCGCTTTTTAATACGTCAATTGAATGACGGAATTGGCGTATTTGGATAAAACCAAGACGAACACTGAAGTAAATGCCTACACCAACTAATAAATAAACGAGAAGTTGGCCCCATAAAACGCCGTTTACTGAGCCAATAATTGCCATTAAGGTGTCATTGATTGAACTCAGTATATTTCCATTCGTAGAAGTCATATTTTTTCCTGTTAATAAAACTATGCAACCTTGAGGGGTTACTTAGTGAAGAGGAACATTCATTATTTGTGAGTGCTCTTGCTATCGGTTTCTATAATAGGTTTTTTTATTGATAATAATTTGTAATATTTACCGCTATTATTTATTACAATTATTAAACATGTAACCGATTTCATTGCCATCTAAGGCGATGCAAGGTAGCACAAAAAATGAAAAATCCTAGGAGACTTATATCACAAAAAAAGAATTATTACTATGTAACACGTTACATTGGCTGTGTTTTTTTGTATTTTTATTCTTTATAATCAATGTGTTGTAAAAATGTGTGAATTGAGCCGTATAAAAGCTATTGAACGATGTGCATTATCGTATGTTGAGATTTTACCATTAAAAAAAAGACTATTCGTATTTTCTATTACGGTGGTGTTTCCTATATTAGAATTAGATTAGAGATATAATCTTCAGTAATTAAGGCGTTTGGTATAGAAAATAAGACATTAAAGAAAAGAGAGAGCAAGTGAATAAATTGCTCTCTTATCATAGTGATAAATTAAATATGAGAATGCTTACTTTCCAGCAGCTTCAATATGTATTTTCTTATGACAATTGCCGTAGAAAGGACGGCCTTTAGGACCTGATTCTAGTAACGCTTGAACACTATTGTTAACATTAAATGATTTACCGATATTTAATCTAACTTCATTTAAGTACTTACCTTGGCTACAGGAAAGGCTTATGCGATCTACCGCATTTGCACCGAAGTGAGAGATCAAATTCTTCTTAAAACTGGCCGTTGAGACATTATTACCAATATTTGCTTTGATAAATTGACCAATAGCTGAAGTATCGACTTTTTCAACCAGCTTGGTTGCTGTTAAAAAGTAGTCATTTGCATCGAGGTTTTGACAAACGCCATGTTTTTTCCATTCATATTCGCCAAATTTTGTTTGGTAGTAAAAATTAGGCATCCATGGTGCTATTTCTTTGATTGTCGATGCAGAAAGATCGAGACGAGCATAACGGTCACAATAACCATATTTTGTGCCACAGCTGGCTTTGTTTGGCCACAATCCATGTAATGTTAAATTAGTTATCTTTAACTTACCGTCATTAATAGCAGTGCATTCAGGTTTGTTACCTTTATAGTGGAAATGTTCACAAAAACCAGGTTGCCAGGTTAATGCTAATACATATGAATCAAATTCATTGCGAGTATTACAGCTTTTTGATGAGGTATTGAATGATGTAGATGCCGAAGGTTGTGTTGTAATATTATCCGTTAACTGCGCGGTTCCGCATGATTTATTAACCCAGCGCATAGCAGGGGATGCATTTGGGATAAGTATTTGTACCCAATCAAATTCTTTTTTATTAATGGCTTTTATTGCATATTGCTTGTTGTTAACCAGCTGAGTGTTATCAGGGTTGGTTTGTTTACGAAAAGATTGGTATGCCTCACAACTGCCATTTGAGGTAAAGCTGCCTGATGATTGAATTGATGCGTTTGCAGCAAAGCTAGATAAAGAAATGATATTACCGACAACAACGGTAACTAAAAGAGGGTATGAACGCACAATTTGCCTATTATAAAATGATAAATTTGGGCTAACTATAGTTGATTATTACGCTTTTATTAAGGGGAACAAGATAACGAACGTGATAATAAGTTGTGATGTTGTGCTAAAAATCGAGTCAAAAAAGGACGTATATTCAATTTCGAGTGAATAAATTGACGATTTTTTTAAATTAGTGTTCACAATAAAGCGAACTCAGAGTAATATTCACAGAAGTAGCGTCCCCTGTTACACGAAAATGAAAAGATCAATTATAATAAAAGAGTCTTTAATGTGAAAATATCACTTTAAAGTGTGTTGGTGGGAAACACCAATCTCATTTATTCATCTGAGGTTATTAATTTCATTTAGCTAAATATAGAACAATGTTAAATTTTCATATTAAGGTTGTTCATTTTATCAATGCATGCTTTGCAATTTCATGTTCAAAGCAAATTTGTATTATTATCCGAGGTTATTAATGGACAGTTTCGCGGCTGCAGAAAAAGCGCTCAGTGCGATGTTAAAAAGCGTAGAAGCAACAGGTGAGGTAAAGGAAGCACGTGTTGACTATCGCCAAATTTTAATTGATTTTGCTGATGAAGTACCAGGTCGCCAAAAAGCAGTAATCAAGCGCATTCCCCTTCAAAAAATAAATAATCTAATTGCCGTATTACATGAGTTTAAACAAGAGTCACGTCATTCTCGTATGATTGAGATCTTAGCTATGATGGAAAAAGATGACGTGTCACCACATGATCTTGTTGTTGAAGAGTTATCTAACGAAGCTGAATAACGATATAAATCAATAGTTAAACTTTAGTTTTAACGGTTAATTGTTGCAATATAATTATGTTCATACTGCCGATGTTTTAATACTATATTTATTGGTAATTTCGATTACAGCCTTCTTATTTTTATATAGTAAGTTGCATTTTTATATTAACCACTTATTTAGTATACAGAGCTAATTATATTAGTTCTGTATACTCTCGCCTTACTTCCCATTATTAACTCATATTATTGTGCATAGTGTATTTTATTATTTGCAGTTGATTATTGGCATCTTATAATTAAACGTTGTTTTATTTTAAAGGTGCTATTTTGTAAGCCATCAATTTATAAAGCAAATTGTTTGTGTTATTAATAAACATTATTTCGATTTACTGGCCACTAAGGATTCTATGTGAGTAATATAAACTGTGATGAACCTTTTATTAAAGCTCAACACATTACTAAGTCTTATCATGATAAAAAAGCATTAGAAAACATTAGCTTTAGTTTATCTAGTGGACAAGTCCTTGGTTTACTTGGCCATAATGGTGCAGGTAAATCAACCTTAATTAAAACTTTGCTGGGTATGCATAGTTGTACTGGCACATTGAGTATTTTTAATTTATCACCGGAAAAAAATCGCGACAAAATAGTTAAACATCTTGCTTATATTTCTGATGCTGAGTCTTTACCTGAATGGATGACAGTAAAGCAATTAATGGCATATACCATGGGTGTTCATCCGCGCTTTGAACAACAAAAGATGGATCAGTATTTAGCGCAAACTAAGATTAAGCTTAATAGTAAAATAAAAGCCTTATCAAAAGGTATGAAAGTGCAGTTACATTTAGCGTTGGTGATGGCAACGAACGTCAATGTACTTATTTTAGATGAACCGACACTTGGGCTTGATCTTATGTACCGTTCGACATTTTATCGTACCTTGATGGCATGGTTTGCAGAAGGTGAGCGAGCATTAATCATAGCGAGCCATGAAGTGAATGAGATTGCACATTTGCTGACAGATGTTTTAGTACTTAAAAATGGTCAAACGGTATTACAAGCACCACTCTCTTCATTAGCGAGCGAATTTACTATCTTATCGGTGAATGATGAACATATTGCTGCAGCCAAACAACTCAACCCACTGACGGTTAATTGTCAATTAGGCCAATATCGATTGTTATTTGAAGGTGCTGATATTTCTCAATTGGCATTGTTAGGTGATATTAGCCAACCCAGTCTTGCTGATATATTTTTAGCGAAACAGCAGGAGACCGTACAATGAAACAGAGTTATACCTTAGTAAAAAATGAATTATTAGAGCATAAAATAATTATACGATTACCTCTGTTTTTAGCGTTATTTGCAACGCTATTAGTGGTTATGGTTTTAAGTAATATTAATGATTTCTCTTTTAATATTCAGATGAATGATATTGATGGTTGGCAACCACCAATTGTCGCCTCATCATTTGCAGGTGTTGTTGGATCGGTATCTTTTTTTATTGCTGGTATTGTTTCTTTGCTGAGTTTTTTTACTTATTCAGCGCGAGCGCTTGCAAAAGAACGTAAAGAAGGCACGTTGGCTTTTTGGCATTCAATGCCCGTGAGTGATAGTAAAGCAATAGCGATTAAGTTATTGGTGGCATTTGTCGTTATTCCATTACTTTCATCATTATTCTTACTCTTTGTTGATGTAACTGTATGGCTTGTTGCAATGTGGATGATGCCTGCAGATATGTTGGCTGAGAATTCACTTTCCTTTGTTGCTATTGTATTGCACTGGAGCCAGTTTATCTCAATGATGGCGGCAATGAGTTTAGCGTTATTGCCGATTGCCTGCATAATTTTTTGTACTTCTCAGTTAACAGAGCACCCATTGCTAGTGTTGTTTGTTGCAATAACACTCATTAAGTTCATTAGTTATATGTTGTTTGATTCAATGGCGATAGGGGCTTGGTTAAACAGTGTCAGTAATTTGGCGTTCAATATTTTAACCAGCGATCAGCCTTGGCATACATTAGCGAGTGTAGGATCAATAACATTATTGGGGTTATTAATTGCTGCGGTAGGTCTATTTAAGACGAGTGTTTATTTACGAAGCGGTGATTAAATTTGAAATCTTGTTGTTATTGTTAATGTTATTTAAAAGAGAATGTAGAGCTACATTCTCTTTTATTTAACTTATAACTGAGGATGATTATTTTATTTCATATATACCTAAGTATATTGGAACAGTTATAAATAATATATTTAACAATTAAGCTGCAGAAACAGACTCAATGTATTGTACTTCATTTTTATATTTACGAACGTTGCGAGATAGTGTGCCTTTTGGTAGCTCATAACGCTTCTCTGCTTCGTAGCTTGAAAGCCCATCAAACACGACTGCAGCAACAGCAACGCGTTGGTTTTCTGATTTAAAGATACGTTGTGCGATTAAATCATATTGTGTATTTGTCATAGTCTTGCCTATTTGAATTTTTAAGAGTGGGATAATGGTCTTTCCAATTCGTCCACTCAATGCTTGAAAAACGGTCGACTTGTTAGATATATAACAAGTAAACAAATGCTGTTAGCAAGACAATAGCAATGTGAACCTTAACAGAAGATTAATAGAATTATTTTTATGGTTTAATTTTGTATTTAAAATGGAAAAATAAAATCAAAAGCCTCTGTTTTTAATCAATAAGCGTCTAATTTCAGCTTGTTTTTAAATAAGGAATATTAGATTGAATATATGCAGTTAAATAAAGGGAGGGTGAACCTCCCTTTATTGCATTGTTTTAAGTTAATTAACCAATAAGGCGTAATCCATTGGGTAACGCATCACCAAATACGCGTTTGGTTTCTGCTTCTGTCAATATTTTGACTTCAGATACCATTTCGATCCAACTATCAGGGGCTTTGCTTTGTTTTAACTTAGTAATGACTTGTTGGCGTAGCTCATCGTTAATGTCTAATGTGCGATCGCCTGTCATGCGCGTCATCATTACTGCAGCAAAACCAATGTATGACTCTTTACGCCAATCATAATTCATTAGCTCTGGTAAGCAGTAAGAGACATGCTCAGCTGACAATAGGTTATGAGCACTGCCATAGAACGGCGAACGTGTTGCAATACGGCCAATAGCCCACCAATGTGCTTGTGCATATTGGGTTTTCTGTAAACGACCAAATAACCACTCAATCAGCTGTAGCTTCTTATCAAACGGTAAGTGCTCTAAAGAAGCCGCTAAGCGTACCATGTCTTCGTAGCTACGCTCTTGGAGCTCTTTATTCAACTTAGCGTTACGGCTTGCCCCTGGCGTAATGTATTTAGCGATGTCTTTATAGATAACAAGTTGCTGTTCTTGCGATAAGCCACCAGCGACACGACGCCAAAAAGTCCACCAATCACACCAAGTTTGAGTATTGGTATCAAATTGAATCCCGTGTTGATATAGCTGCCAGATTTGCTCCATACGGTACTCATCTGCCGGATAACCAAAGCCTGGACGCATAGTAAAGCCAGTAAGTTTTAACCAATTACGTTCATGAAGATCAGATCGGCGACGACGTTTCTTACTATCAAGTAACGCATTTGCTAGTTCACGTAAACATGGCGTTTCCCATGCGTCACGTTTGCCCAAGATTTTATCAAGATCATTACGTAATGTTTTTACTGCTTTATTATCTGCGGCTTTAGTGCCACCAAAGACTTTTTTAATCGCATCAATGGCATCTGGCATGCGTGCTGGAAGTTCACTTTCTGCAAGCGTGCTATCACTGTCATTGTTAGTACGATTTAATCGGGCTAAGTCTTTACGAATAGCAAATTCAACTTTCCAACGTTTGCCATTATCATTAAGGCTAACTGCTTCAATTTGCAGGGTGCCTACTTCAGTTAGCTGGCAAGCTAGGGTTACTTCTTCACGATCTTTTTGGTTCGCAGCCAGTTGGTCACGATCACGATCACTGTCTAAGGTTGCAATGAATGGCGGCAGGCTAACATAACCATCACCGACGATTTCAATCAGTTCACCAATATCGTGATGTTTATCATTGGTAGAAGAAACTAAGTTAAATCGTACTGGCTCACCTAATGTTAATGCAAATTTACGGTGAGTTAGCGTAACTTCGACACCTTCTTCAATCCCTTTAGGTAATAAACAAATTCCTTGCTTAGTGCCTTTATTTTCACCAATAGTGAGGAAGAATGAACGAGCAGAACCACCACCAATTTTGAGTTGTGCGCCATGACGTGCTTTGGCATAAGCAACAGCGCCAAAGGCAACCGCTAAGTCAGGGTGGAGGTTTTTAAGTTCAGTAACTGGAGTACCGCGCCAGCGAGAAATAATATCTAGCGTACGTGCTGACAGTAGGGGGCTGTTAAACACACCACCATTGAGCAGTACGGCAACTGGAATTGCAGGTTGATCATCACTAATAATGATTGAATCAGGGTGATGCAGGTTAAAATCATTAAACGCTTCACGACAGACATTGTCATGCAGATCAATAAATTGTGCTACATGCTTACTGATAGCTGGATCCGCTGCATAGGGAAGTCCAAACTCAACCATCGCTGCTTGACGTTGGTTCGGTTGATCTGTAAATGCGGTGATAGGGAAAAAGCCATCAAGGGCGATGCTATGCACTTCTTCACGGTTCAGCTCAATACTTTTAGCACCACCAATCAAACGTGAGCCACTGCCTAGCATGGTTACTTTGGCGTTGTCTGGTGCATTGCCTGATAATAACTTTTCTTTCACTTTTCGCGTTTGCTGAATTAGCTTTGATAACGCGGCAGGGCTGAGTTTTTTAGATTCGCCATGTAATCGTTGTTCGGCAACGTGTGCTAATGCTAAATCGAGATTATCGCCGCCTAACATTAAGTGATCGCCAACCCCAATACGATCAAGGGTCAATTTACCTTCATCAGTGCCGACTTTGATTAAACTTAAATCGGTAGTACCACCGCCGACATCGCACACCATCAATAATGGAATGTCTTTTAATAATTCATCAGCTTGTTGACGGTTTTGGGCATACCAGTCGTAACACACCGCTTGTGGCTCTTCCAGTAGTAATACTTTCTTTAATCCTGCCAATTCTGCAGCTTCTAGTGTCAGTGCGCGTGCTGACTCATCAAAAGAGGCTGGAACGGTAATGACCACTTCTTGTTGGGCAAGTTTGTCATTTTTATGATGATAGTCCCACGCTTGACGCACGTGGTTAAGGTAACTTGCACTAGCAATAACTGGCGAGACTTTCTTTACATCAGACGTTGAGGCCGTTGATGACCAAGGTAATATTGCTTCATTACGATCAACATGTTGATGTGATAACCAACTTTTCGCACTGACAACTTGGCGACCTTCAACTTTTGCACCTAACTCACGTGCAAATTCACCAATAATCACACTTGGAATTTCACCGTTTACAGGCTCAGCATTCCAAGGTAATACTAATTGAGTGGCGTCCATTTCGCCTTCCGCGGGATGATAGCGGAATGAGGGTAATAGTGGTTTACGCGCAACTTCACCCGGTGCAATTAATTGATCAATTTCAAAAATATGCATCGGACTTGTTTCTAACGTATCTGTGATTTCACAATAAGCGACAACGGTGTGTGTTGTACCAAGGTCAATACCAACGAGATAACGTGGAGAAGATGAAGACATGCTGGCTCCATAAAATAATTGAGATGAGAACATAGCCAGATGAGAAACGTTTGATGTGTCAGTGTGTTGCGGGTAAGAAACAGATAAGAATGTACCCCTGACATGCTTCATTGGCTAGTGATTAGATAAATAAACGGCGCACTATAAAGTGCGCCGTTGTGCGAACAATTAAGCTTCGCGGACGTCAAATTCGACTTGCCATTTCTGACCATTATCAGTCGCAATAGCTTCAAGGCATAACATACCTAATTCGGTCACGTGTGACGCTAGCTTAACAGGAATAACCTCGCCAGCGCTACGACCTTCAGAGACAGGTAATGTCATTTGAATTGTCGGTAATTCTTCCATTTCTTCTGGCTGCCACCAATCAAGGTGTGTACCTGCAACATCGTCACGACGTACAGTTGAACCAAAGAACTTAAATTGTACTGGCTGGCCGATAATCAAACCAAACTCTTGGCTTGGTACATCAGCTTGACTGCCTTCTTCCATACCAAAAGGAGCTACACATAATGCTTCTAGTGGCGGCTCCATGCCAGGAATAGCGGGCATTGCACTTTCAATACCGACATAGTAGCTACTTGCGATACCACCACGAATACGGACACCTTTACCACGACGTACCGAACCGTAATATGACGCGCCACTTGCTACCGCCAGATCAAGATCAAGACCTGAAAGTAGTTTCGCTTCAGTTGAACCTGCCGTTGTTAACCAGCTGTTGATGGTTGATAACAGGCGATCTGATAGTAATGAAGATTTAAGCACACCACCGTTAAACAAAATAGCCGTCGGGCGAATAAAGCCTTCATGCTGTTGTTCATATTGTGCAAATAGCTCTTCAACAGCTTGGCTTTGGCGGCTTAAAAAGCCTGCAACATGGCGTGATACCGCAGCATCTTGTGCATAAGGCAGACCCATTTGAGTCAGTGCACCACGTGCTGTTTGTACTGGCAGTTCTTCAATCGCTGTTTGAGGGAAGAAACCTTCAACTAGCGTTTGTTGTACTTCTTCTTGGGTCAGTTCAGTTTGTAACGTACCGCCTAATAGCTTAGAACCACGGCTAGGAACAACAATCGGCATTGATTGTAATTCTGCATCGTTCAGTAATGCTTCTTTAGCGTCACGACATGCATGAGTAATGGCGAGTACTTGCCATGGTTGTAATTGTTTACCTTCTTGCGCAAGCTTCATCTTTAAGCGATAAGCGAGAGCAAGATCCATGTTATCACCACCCAAAAGGATGTGATCGCCAACAGCAACACGGTTAAGGGTTAAATTACCGTCTTCTTCAGTAACAGCAACTAACGATAAATCTGTTGTACCACCACCGATATCGATCACTAGAATGATATCGCCAACAGCTACTTGATCACGCCAGTTTTCGTCGTTATTTTTGATCCAGCTATAAACTGCCGCTTGTGGTTCTTCAAGCAAGGTTAGGTGCTTAAAGCCAACATTGCGTGCTGCTTCTGCGGTTAATTCACGTGCAGCAGGATCAAATGATGCAGGTACCGTGATTGTAACGTCTTGATCACAAATAGGCGTTTCAGGATGTTGGAAATTCCACGCATCAGCCATGTGCTCAAGGTATTTTTGTGTTGCCTCTAATGGCGATACTTTAACGACTTCTTCTGGGCTATTGAGTGGCAAAAATGCTTCGCGACGGTTGACACCACCGTGACAAAGCCAACTTTTTGCACTGGAAATAAGACGGATAGGGGTCTTACTACCTAAATTTCGTGCCATCGCACCAACAATAGCATTGGGTTTTGCATTCCAAGGAAGTGCAGTATCACCTTCAGCTAATTCTGATTCATGGGCTTGGTACATAAATGACGGTAATTGGTTTTTCTCTTCCACATTACCAGGCGTGGTTAATTGTGGAATAGCCATTACTGTGACATCAGCGTTTTCATTTTCAAGATCGACATAAGACAACACACAATGTGTTGTGCCTAAGTCAATACCCACGCTGTAGCGATGTTGTTGTGCTTCTTGCATTATAGTTCTACCTCAGCGGCTGCGATGATATGTACATCATGGCCTTCTGCCAATTTAGGCAATTTAACATTTGTCACTTTCCAACCGCGATGGATTAAAGTGCCATTAAATGGTGCTTCACCAACTACGTTACCCGTTAGGCGTACTTCAGATGCGTTAAAACCTTGGGGTAGGGTAATACGTGATTCTTCTTCTTCAGCACGAACAGGTGCGAAGCTAAAGTATTCGTTAAGTACTTTCTGACCACCTTCATGAATAACACGAGCAGCGGCACCAATATCAGCATCGGCAAAGCCTTTAAGATCTTCTTGCATAAAATCAATAAAGCGCGCGTCTTGTTGTAAAAGTGACAGTAGCTGGAGAGCTGAATCGGGTGTTGATGTTTTAAGTTTTGGTTCAACTTCTACTTCAACGATTTTCTCAACAATTTTTTCTACTTCAACAATTTTTTCAACAGGTTTCTCGACGATCTTCTCAACGATTATCTCGACGGGTTTTTCAATCTCAACGATTTTTTCTACTTCAATCTCTTTTTCAACAATTTTTTCGATCTCAACAGGTTTACCTTTTTTCATTAGATACATTAACAAAAAGATCACTGCTAATGCGCCTAAGATAGCGTGCCCCATGTCGATACTCTTTGGCATCGCCGACAAATCTACGTGCATCGCTGATAATTCAGTGAGCATATTGGAAAAATCAAAAGCCATATTTGTTTACTCTTAGCGGTTAAAGGTCGATTCGTGAAACGTTCTGTTAGAATCAGCTTCAAATAATTGAATGAATCTTAGCATAGACCTTTTAAAAACGTGTTATCTATACAAGGTTTTATCCTCTAAAATCTCGAATAAAAGGTCTCTTCGCTTAAATTACAGTCAAAATATTAAGTTAAATACAATGAATTTCTGTGTGATTTTTAACGGAAAAGATTGCCTGCTTTATATATGGAGGCGCTTAAAAACGATTTCAAGCTAACTGTTTGTATTAAAAGATCAACCTAGATTAAAATGTGATAGATAACAGAAGAGCTGAAACTTTACTTGAAATTTGTTGTTCGGTGATGGTTCAATACGACCATTGGCAGAGAGTTGCCTAAACGGCTAGAGAGACTAGCGGTTTATTTCTTTATAAAATAGGTCAAGATATGTCGTCTGATTATACTGGTACTAGTGCTGCTTATGCTCGCCAAGAAGCGGGCTACCGTGAAAAAGCATTAAAAATATATCCTTGGGTGTGTGGCCGTTGTTCGCGTGAGTTTGTTTATTCAAATCTACGTGAGTTAACCGTTCACCACGTCGATCATGATCATACGAATAACCCTCAAGATGGTAGTAATTGGGAGTTATTATGCTTATTTTGTCATGATCATGAGCATGAGAAATACACCGATGCTGATAATGGTCAAGGCAGTGTAATTCGTGCGGGTGAAGATGATCACCAAGCTGCGACATTTAACCCTTTTGCAGATCTTAAAGCGATGATGGAAAAGAAAAAATAATCTAATGCGCGAATAAGATTAGCGACTGTTATTGATTATAATAGCCAAGAAAAGCCAGCAATTGTTATTTGAATGCTGGCTTTTTTATTGTTATTTTTTATTGTTATTTTTTGTTGTGTTGCTCTATATGGTTAAGCCAACGTAATTAAGTGCCTAAAATTTGTAGCGGCAGACTTAATAAGCTGTCACCTAGGCTCGCAAAGTAGGCAATAATACCGATAAAGGCAGCAACAAGACTGACATACCATACGGTTGAGAATATTTGACCATAGCGATCTAAAGGCAATAAATGACTTTGATGACGTTGTCGCCATTCAAAAATAATCTCTAAACTGCCCATAATCAATAGGAAGCCAAATAGAGTCAGGCCTAAACGGTAGCTTAAAATTACCCCAGCAACTGCCGCCAATGCACAAGCAATAATGCCAATTTTACTGTTCATCGAAAAACTAATGCTTTTTAGAACATGACCACCATCGAGAGGTAGAATAGGTAATAAATTAAACAGATTTAATAGTGCATTAAAGACGGCTAAACCCGCAAAAAACATTTCGCCAGTGATCCAATAAGCGATCATGCTGGCTAATGACATGATTAAACCAAATGCTGGCCCCATAATAGAAATCACCACATCCTGCCAACGGGTGTTAATTTTCTCATCACTTAATGCTAAACCGCCAAGAAAAGGAATTAAATAAATACCTTTGGTTTTCATGCCAAAATATTTCATGGCACGAATATGCCCATATTCATGGAAAACTAAACAAGCCAGTAACGCTAATGCAAATTGAATTGAGAATAACCATGAATAAGCAGCAAGGCTTGCAGAGGCAAGTACGACCTTAATTAATTTAGCACTTTTGAGGGCTTTCATGCCTAAAGACACTAATCCAATCAGGCTGAATTTTTTCTCTGGTTTTATCGGTTGCTGAGGGTGTTGGCGTTCAATATCTTTAACATCCCGCTCGCCTTGCGCAATCATTTGGTCATTAGCCGTCGCGTGATATTGGATCAGAAAAGGTTGCCAACTCAAGCTTCCGTTCAATTGGCATTGAATAGTTTGTTCATTATTAGAAAGCTCAAACTGGTGTATAAACTGATCTGTATCGGTTGGTGCAGCGGCAATTTGAGAAACGAGAGTGTTGTCCCAAAATAATTGTTGCCATCCTGCCATTGAGCCTTCAAGTCGTAACGGCTTACCTAAAAAATCGATTACCAATAATTCCAATGCATGATCCACAGAGTAAAGAAAGATAGGGCAATTATACGGAAAAATACGTATTGAACGAGTCTCTGTTACGGGTTGTTACATATTACTCGTTATGAGAGGCGAAAGTTGACATTAGTAATAAATAACAGTTTGATAATAAAAAGATTTAGTTATCTTTAATTTTACATCGTGGTTGTTTTTTATACAGAATATTCGCATGTTAAACAGATTTTTATTTATTTTTATTGGAAAGTTTGTATTGCGTCAATTTTCATCACAAATAGACGAGTTTTACTTTTTACTATCATGGTTAGGCTTTATTATAGACGCCTATCTAATTATTATATTTTTTGTATTTTTTAGGATAAAAAATAACGAAAAAATAGGTCACAATATCGCATGAGTTTTAAAAATAAGCCTGTATTTACACGATCATTACTTCACCCTCGTTACTGGGGTACATTAGCATTAGTGGGATTAATGTATTCGCTGAGTTTATTACCCTATTCAGTGCAACATTTTCTAGGGAAGCATATTGGCCGTTTAGCGATTAAGTTAATGAAAAAGCGTCGCCATACTATTTATCGTAATTTAGAGTTGTGCTTTCCTCTGATGAGTGAAAGTGAACGAGAAAATTTAGTTAAAGAAAATATTGATAACACGGGTTTGGCATTGTTTGAAACAGGCATGGCATGGTTTTGGTCTGATGCTCGCGTTTGTCGTCACGTTACGATTAACGGAATGGAGCATATGGAACAACTTGAACGCGAGGGCAGAGGTGCATTAATGGTTGCGGTGCATTCAATGAATCTTGAACTTGGCGCGCGTGCTTTTGGCATTAAAAAAACCGGTATGGGTGTTTATCGTCCCAATAATAATCCGTGTTTTGATTTCTTCCAATATCAAGGTCGCTCACGATCTAATCGTACTTTAATTGATCGTAAAGACGTTAAGGGCATGTTGCGAGCGCTAAAATCTGGTGAGCGAGTGTGGTATGCGCCTGATCATGACTATGGTCTTCGACGTTCAACATTTGCCCCTTTGTTTGCGGTAGAACAAGCATGCACTACTACAGGAACGAGCTTATTAGTTGATGCGACAGATTGTGCAGTCGTGCCATTTACTATGGTGAGAGATAATGATTCTGGTCATTATACGTTAACGATATGCCAGCCTGTTGAGGGCTTCCCGCATAAAGATCCTGATGCTGCGGCTGGGTTTATTAATAAGATTGTAGAGCAATCAATCATGGCAGCCCCAAGTCAATATATGTGGTTACACCGTCGTTTTAAAAATCGTCCAGAAGGACAGCCAAGTCTTTATTAATTAAAGCGACATCATAAAAATACTGCGAAAGCTCACTTTTTAAGTGGGCTTTTTTTATTTTATATATAGCCAATAATTAAAGTTGATTTATTAACCAAATAATAACTAAACTTAATCTTTGCTGTATAGCAATTATTGGGATATTACATTGACTTGCATTCAATAAAGTATTTTACATAATATAATGGCACGATTAGTTATGTGAGTTTTTTAAGAGACTGTTTAGAATACGTATTCTTAAAATATGAGCAGAGGAACCCTGTATTTTATTATGAGTAGATTTACTGAGCCAGCATTTCGTAAAGCTTTCTTACATCCGCGTTATTGGCCTGTTTTAATATTAATAGGAATAATGTATTTGCTAAGTTGGCTGCCTTATTTTATTCAGTTTCGTTTAGGGCAATGTATTGGCCGATTAGTCATGAAGATGATGTCCGGTCGCCGCGATACAGTCCAGCAAAATATCGCTCTGTGTTTTCCCTTTATGGCGAAAGAAGAGCAACAACATATAATGAAGCAGAATATAGATAACGCTGGGCTGGCCTTATTTGAAACGGCAATGGCGTGGTTTTGGCCTGATATTCGTGTAGAACGGCATGTTGAGGTCGAAGGATTAGAGCATGTAGAACAGTTACAACAGCAAGGAAAGGGTATTTTACTAATAGCAGTACACTCTATGAACTTAGAATTAGGTGCACGTGCTTTTGGTTTAAAGACTCCAGGTGTTGGCGTATATAGACCGAATAATAATCCCTGTTTTGATTACTTCCAGTTTAAAGGTCGTGTACGTTCCAATAAATATATGCTTGATCGTAAAAATGTGAAAGGCATGCTTAAAGGCTTAAAGAATGGTGAGATATTATGGTATGCGCCTGATCAAGATTATGGTCATGGTCGTAACTCAACCTTTGCTCCTTTATTTGCAGTAAAAGAGGCTTGTACGACAACTGGCACCAGTTTGTTGGTTGATGCTTCAGGTGCGGTGCCTTTGGCTTTTGCGATGATTCGTAATAGTAACAGTGGTAAATATACGTTAAAAATATTTCCGCCATTAACTGAGTTTCCACATAAGGATCCTCATGCTGCTGCGGTGTATATCAATAAAGCAGTTGAACGTTCTATTATGTCTGCACCAAGTCAATATATGTGGTTACACCGACGGTTTAAAACCCGTCCTGAAGGTGAGCCGAGCTTATATCATTCATAAGCCATTGATGTGAGAAAATAAAAAACCGAGCTTTTAGGGCTCGGTTTTTTTGTATGATGGCGTGCAATATTACTGTGCTAATGAGTAGAAAATAGCAGAGATAGACATTAAACCAATAACAGTAACGAAAACATTACTAATTGAACCTGCATATTTTTTCATCGCTGGCACTTTCTTAATTGCATACATTGGCATGATAAATAACAACATCGCAATAACGGGTCCACCCAAGTTCTCAATCATACCTAAAATACTTGGGTTTAATGTTGCAACTGCCCAAGTGGTAAGCAGCATAAACAAAGCAGTGAAGCGATTAAGTTTTTTGTCTGAAAGTGTTTTGTTATTATCACGCGCGACTTTATGAATAATACCATTCAAACCTTCACTTGCGCCTAAGTAGTGGCCCAAAAATGATTTTGTGATAGCAATAATTGCCACAATCGGCGCAGCATAAGCAATAACGGGTGTATCAAAATGATTCGCTAGGTAAGTCAAAATTGAAGCATTTTGTGCTTTAGCTTCGATGAGGTTAGCAGGCGTTAAACTTAACACGCAACTACAAACAAAAAACATCACCGTAATAACCATCATAATATGGGCGCGTAATAAAATACGAGACCCTTGGCGTTCTGCATTAACACCATATTCTTTTTCTTTAGCAACAGCGAATGAAGAAATAACTGGTGAGTGGTTAAATGAAAACACCATTACAGGCAAGATTAGCCATACTGCCATGATGACGGTATTACTGCCGCCGCCTTGAGGAATAATATCAGTGAAAATAGCACCATTCCAATGCGGAACAAGGTATAACGCCAGCATCAGTAGAACCGCAACAAAGGGAAATACTAAAATACTCATCGCTTTTACGATCAGTTGCTCACCTAAACGAACAATGGCCATTAATACAAGAATCAAAACCAAAGCTAAGATTGCACGTGCTGGTGGCTCAATACCTAACTGAAACTTCATAAAGCTTTCAACGGTATTAGTTAAAGCCACACTATAAACAAGCAAAATAGGGTAGATAGCAAAGAAGTACAAGACAGTAATAATCTTACCCATATTTTTACCAAAGTGCTCTTCAACCACTTCTGTAATATCAGCACCAGGGTTAGCACTTGATAGTACAAAACGCATCATCGCTCGGTGAGCAAAAAAGGTCATTGGTAATGCTAGAATCATCATTACGATAAGGGGAATTAAACCGCCAACGCCAGCGTTGATCGGTAAAAATAAAGTGCCAGCACCAACTGCTGTGCCATACAAACCTAGCATCCATACGGTATCACTTTTACTCCAGCCGAGCTTTTGGGTATTTTCGGTTGTTGCAGTTGTTTTCTGTTGTGCGGTGCCCATTATGGACATCTCCTTTATTTTCTTTTCAGTCACTGCATACCGAGATAAGTGAAGCCGTACAAGCAAGCAAATAGATAGTGATATACAACAAGGATAATTGTTGTAAGAGGTGAGCGTTCCATGATCGTAATAAGCATTCCGTGCTAGTTATCGTTGCTGTTGTTGTTACCTACTTATGTTAGTTACAGAGAATGAAAAATAATTAACCATTATTGAAGTGCGTGAATTATAGGGTATAAGCATGCTCCGCAACAATTTTTGCAAATAAAAAAAATTCGTTTGCTTAAAAAGTATTCTACAGTGTGATTTTTATGTTGCGACTGTTATTGATGCGTTTTTAAGGTGGGGTTTTTTGATAAATTGATGTTTGTGTTGTGTGTTAATTTATATTTGTATGACGTATTTGCGCATAACAGTAAAGTATAATTTTGATAAACACAGTTTAAATATTATTACTTTTTTTAAATTCATTCAAAAAAAGTTTAATATTTTATTCAAAAAAAAGGAAGCGTAAGACGCTTCCTTCTTTATATTTGTTGCGATTAATCGCGGAAATTATCAAATTGGAATGGCTGACCCAGTTCTTGAGAACGAACAAGTGCCATTGTTGCTTGTAGATCATCACGCTTTTTAGCGGTAACGCGGAGTTTTTCACCTTGAATAGACACTTGAACTTTTAGCTTTGCGTCTTTAATTTCTTTAACTAGCTTCTTAGCATTGGTTGTTTCGACGCCTTGCTTAAATTCAATATTTTGTGATGCTGTTTTACCAGAAAACGTCACGGTTTTACGCTCAAGAGCATTGGCATCAACGCCACGCTTAGCCAGATTACCACGTAAAATAGCAACGATTTGATCAACTTGGAATTCTGATTCTGATGTGATCTTGACGATTTCTTTATTTAATTCTACGTTGGCTTCAACACCACGAAAATCAAAACGAGTACTAATTTCTCGGATTGAATTATCTACCGCATTTTTAATTTCTACGGTATCTACTTCAGAAATAATATCAAAAGATGGCATGTTATTGGCCTCTAACCTAAATGTGGGAATCTATCCCGTTATGAATTAATGAGTACATTATACTGTTAATTTAATACGAAGAAAGGAGCGACAATATATTGATGCTCCTTTTATTGTATTAAAATAGTAAAGCAAAATTATGCATTGGCATCTTTAATTGCGCTGGCTAGCATATCAAGCATCACTAATGTATCTTTCCAATCAATACAGGGATCTGTTATCGATTGACCATAAACAAGCTCGTTTTCTTTACCGCAGATAACCGCTTGATTACCTTCTTTAATAAAGCTTTCAGCCATAATGCCTGCAATTGACTGGCTACCATTACGAATTTGCTCACAAATATCAGCCGTAACATCAAGCTGGCGTTTGTGTTGTTTTTGGCAATTACCATGGCTAAAGTCGACAATTAACTTTGGTGCTAACTCAAATTCAGCCAATGTTTCGCAAGCCGTTGCAATATCTTGGTGGTGATAATTTGGCATTTTGCCACCACGAAGAATGATATGACCATATGGATTGCCGGCAGTACGATAAATAGTCATTTGACCGTTCTTATCGGGTGAGCAAAACAAATGAGATGCGCGCGTGGCACGAATAGCATCAATCGCAATTTTAATATTGCCATCGGTACCGTTTTTAAAACCAACAGGGCAAGATAATGCAGAAGCCATTTCACGATGGATTTGAGATTCAGTGGTGCGGGCACCAATAGCTCCCCATGTGATGAGGTCAGCAATATATTGACCGGTGATCATATCTAAAAACTCAGTCGCAGTGGGTAGCCCTAGCGCATTAATATCAATTAATAATTTACGCGCTTTATGCAAACCAGTAGCCAAATCGAGACTACCATCTAAATGTGGATCTGAGATTAAACCTTTCCAACCAACAACAGTACGCGGCTTTTCAAAATAAGTACGCATAACGATAAATAATTGGTCTTTATATGTTTCTTGTACAGCAACAAGGCGTTTCGCATAGTCCATAGCAGCGTCGGTGTCATGAATTGAACATGGACCTACAATCACCAAAAGACGAGAATCTTTACCTGATAAGATTGCTTCTACTTGCTTACGTGCACTATCAACATGCACTGCAATAGCATCTGTCATTGGTGAGGCTGTTTCTACTTCTGCTGGGGTCGGCATTCGACCTAGACTTATTGTGCGAAGTTCATCTGTTTTCATTGGCATAATAGTTTGCCTACCTTGGTATTCCTGTAATAACCCCGTTAAGATAGCCCAAATCAGCACTGGAATAAACCAAACTTGTGATAACAAATAGGTTTTTAATGAGTAATTGTGGATATTGTTAGCTGAAAGGGTGATTTTACATGCAATTATGCATCAGCATAAACTTGGTAGCATATGTTCATGAAGTTGAATAATTGTTATCAAATAACGTTTTATTCTTGCTTGAAAATTAAACACACAGTAAGGTCAATAACGGTCTATTTTATTGGTGCAAAGGGATAGACATTAGGCTATTTAACATGGAGGTCGAGGTGGAATATGACAACACAAACCGAATTAATGCTGGCAACAACCGCGGTGTTACACAATGCACAACAATTAGCGACGCTAGACCATGAAGGGATTGGGTTAGTTTCTTTAGATGATCTTATTGCCACAGAAGTTGGTATTCATCCGTTAGTTTTTACCCAACAAAATCTTTTATCTGATGTGACTCAACAAGCGTTACAACAAAAAATAGCGGATCAGTATGGACAACAGAGTGTCGCATTAGCTGAATATTATGTTGCTCTGCTGACTGAGTTATTAATATCAGCAGCGAGACAGCAAGGCTCTGCACCATTAAAAGTACAATTAGCAGGGGCTAATGCTGAATGTCGCTATCAATTACTCGGTGCTGAATTAGAAAGTGCCGAAGTTAATCCTTTATTAGGGTTACGCGGTGCAAGTTTTTATGCTGATGTTCATTATAAAGTGAGCTTTGCATTACAATGTGAAGCAATTAAGCGGGCTCGTGCAGCTGTTGGTGGTGATACTATTGAACTGGTAGTACCGTTTGTGCGTACCTTTAGTGAAGCGGCAACCATGATTGATTTACTGGCTGAACAAGGTTTATGTCGTGGTGCAAATGGCTTAAGAGTGCATATGCTTTGTTCAGTACCTGCAAATGCATTGCTAGCGGATACTTTTATTCATTACTTTGATGGTTTTGTCGCAGATGTTACGCAATTAGCACAATTGGCATTAGGACAAGATTTTGCCAATACCAAGCTTCATTATCGGGTTGATACTCAAAATGATGCGGTGATACAGCTATTAAAAATGTTGTTAGCAGTTGCGGGCAGTGCATCCAAAGAATGTGATATTTATTATGATGCAATTTCACAAGCTCCGCGTTTACAACGGTGGCTGATGGATCATGAAGTTAACACTGTTATTTGTTAATTAAGGCTATTTGTAATCATCAGTTAGTTGCTAATCATAATGATGAGAGAGTAGTTGTTATTTAGTCATAAAAAACCAGCGACTATTGATTTTAATAGCGCTGGTTTTTTTATTATGGATCGTTTACTTCTGATTAATAATACGTAATTGAATAATCAACGCTTCTAGGCGACCAATAAACTGACGTGTTAGCCAAAAATAACCGTAAATACCCAGAGCATTCGCTGTATCCGTCGGGGAAATTTCTTCAGCCATCGTTGATAACAAATCAATATCAGGTAATGGTTCAATATTTAATAAATCCACATGCGGCGTTGATGCTTGTTCTAATTGGCTTAGAATCGTAATAATATGCTGCTGATAGACTTTTAAATCATTCTGAGCCAGTAATTGACGACGGCTAATATCTGAACTCCAATGGGTTTCAATTAATTGTTCAGTTACACTAATTAATGAACGTTGCACGGTAATGATTGTTCGATAATGGCCGGCGAGTTTGTGCCTTTCTTTTTGTACATTAGGTAATAGAATGATCATCTTCATGTGGCGTTCTAATACTTCACGTTTCATGGCATTAAGTTGTTTAATACTTAGCATGTGGGCTGAAGCGTGTGCTTGGTAAAGCTGACGTAATGCACGTAAGTTTTGATTAAACAGGGTATTCCAACTTGTTATCGCGCGAATAGGTAATAGCAACGAAAAGGCAATGGCAATTAAACTACCAATTAAGATATTGGCAACGCGCCATAATGCCACACTTACTTCTAGCGCGGTGTCTCCTTGATAAGAAACAATAATGAGTGTCATCACGGCTAAAAAGAAGAAATAGATATTTTTACCGTAAGATTTTAGTGATAGCAAAAATACCCATGCCAACATCCACACCGGAATCAGGTAGTCCAGCTTATCGGGGAATAAAACTGTCAATAACCCCAACACTGCGCCTAATAATGTGCCCCCAATACGCTGAAAACCTTTATAAACAATGGCTCCTGCATAAGGCTGCATCATAACCACAACCACGGTGACAGGACCCCACATTGAATGTGGAACGTGGACAACAGCATAAAAGGCAAGCGTAAAAGCAATCGCCAATGTTACCCGTAAAGCATGAGAAAATTGTGCATGCGATATTAATAATGCTTTAAGACGTAAATACATGGTGGAGCCTATAGCAACCTAATAGAAAGAGAGAATAATGTGTAATCGAGTATTTTTTCATTATTGCTATTATTCCGCAATAGAATAATAGCAATATCATTAACGATGAATGACTTGGCGCGGAATAACCTCAATATTTGGCTCATAACTTCCGTTTATCGCTTTTAGTGCCAATGTAAGCGCATGATCAGCAATAACTTCAAATTGTTGTGGTAACGACTGTATTTTATTGGGTAAAAAATCCAATAGGCGGTTATCACCAAATGTTGCGAGATAAGTACGACTCATCAGTTGTGGATTTTTAAGTAAACAATCCAGTACCCCTTCAAACAAGGTATAGGATGTTGCTAATATCGCATCAGGAAAACAGTCATCATCAATCCATTGCTGAACCATACGTTGCCCATTTTGCTGACTAAAATGTTCCCCATAACTTATAATAGTCGTCATCGGCTGTGAATGGCGGTTAATCGCTGCGGTAAAGCCTTGCTGGCGTTCTTTCGATACTCCTAAATCTGCAACGGCACCAATAAGGCCAATACTGTTAATTGGCTTACTCAACAATGATTGCGTCAGTTGATAAGCACCTTCTAAATCTTCACTGATCACGGAGATAAAAAACTCATCGTCTAATGCACGGTCAATGGCAATAACAGGCACGCCATTAGCTTGAATCTTTCGATAAAATGCGTTGTCAGAAGTAAGGGCACTGGCAACAATCAACGCATCAGTTCGACGGCTTAACAGCATGTCGGCCACTTTCATTTCGGTTGCAGGATCATCATCAGAGCAAGAGATAATCATTTGATAACCCGCTTTGCGCGCATCACGCTCTAATAACTTAGCAATTTTGGCATAACTGCTGTTTTCTAAATCAGGAATGATCAATCCAAGTGAATGGCTGTTTCCAACTCGAAGCGAGGTCGCAGCATGATCGGGGCGATAGTTATGTTCTTCAACAACAGCCATTACTTTGAGCTGAGTTTTTTCACTAATACGATATTGTTTTGCTTTACCGTTAATAACATAACTTGCCGTTGTTCGAGACACGCCTGCTAGTTTTGCGATTTCATCCAATGTCATTATCGTTATCCGTTGTGAATTCATGTTAGGGAAAGCATCAGAGATTTAATCGGGCTGATTGTTATTTACTAAATATAAGTTTGTGCGCTTGATCATATATTCACTTAATGCATACTTATCAGCGTTTGCAATTCTAGCTGAAACGATTCAGTATGCAAGCTGAAAGGTTTCAGCAGGGTGTTGTTAAACGATAAACACCCGTTGTGAACATTTTTTATTTCCCGTTTTGCTGAAACGATTCAGCTATTGATAAGCACATACTGCGATGAAGTGAATAGGGTTTATCAATAGCTTAATGAACAGCATTATAAATAGCGACGATCTCACAGAGCATTGAATCGGAGAGTTACATGTTATCACTGTCTAAAAATGATATTGCGATGCAACAAACGGCATCGAACAAACAAGACGCCATTAAAGCGTTGGCGGCTGATCTTGAAGCAACGGGATTAGTACAGACAGGGTATGTCAATGGCATGCTTGCCCGTGAGCAACAGAATTCAACCTATTTAGGTAACGGTATTGCGATTCCACATGGTACGACTGAAACCCGTGATTTAGTTAACCATACCGGAGTGAAAATTCATCACTTTCCACAAGGTGTGCCATGGGGCAATGATAATACGGCTTATATTGCAATAGGGATTGCGGCTCAATCGGATGAGCATTTAGGCATTCTAAAACAGTTAACCAAAGTGTTATCTGCTGATGGTATTGAAGAAAAATTACGCCATTGTGAGTCTGAGCAAGCGATCATTACCTTATTAAGTGGTGATGAGCAGCAAGAGGCTGAATGTAATGCTGAGCTTATTTTAAAGCAATTTCCAGCACAAGATTTATTACAGTTAACCGCTGTTGCTGCAGGCTTAATTAAATACCAAGGATTTGCAGAAACAGCCACCGTCACTGATGCGATTAATCAAGGTCCGACTTATTTAGGTCAAGGGCTATGGCTGGTTAAAAGTAATAAACAAGTGCAACGTACCGCGATTGCAGTGGTAACACCTCAAGAGCCTTTTGAAGAATTAGGTCACCCTGTGGCGGGTATGATCATGATCGCGGCCAATAATACTGCCCATAAAGCGAACCTTGAATACCTCACATCTTTGATTTATCAAGGCAAGATTGCGCAATGGTTAGCATCTTCAGCACAAGAAATGGTAACCGCACTGACGCAAGTGGCCTTAGAAGGTAATCAAGCAATCTTTAAGATTCGTAATCCCCATGGTTTACATGCTCGCCCTGGTGCAATGTTAGTTAATACCACCAAGAAATTCGATGCGGATATTCAAGTGGTTAATATCACCAGCGACAGTAAGCCCGTTAATGCGAAAAGTTTAATGAAAGTTATTGGCCTTGGTGTGAAATGCGGTAATGAACTGCAATTTACCGCACATGGTAGTGATGCAGACGCGGCATTAACGGCAATCGGTCAAGCTATTGCTGATGGCTTAGGCGAAAAACTATAAGGATCGCAGCAATGACAATTTCAACCTTACATACAGAGACACAAACTATGCACCATGTTGTTAAACCCAAAGTTGTTGCGGTAACACTCAATCCAGCATTAGATCTTACTGGCAGTTTAACGGCCATTTCGCTAGGCAGCGTCAATGTGGTTGATAGCGGAAGTCTTCATCCTGCGGGCAAAGGTGTGAACGTTGCTAAAGTTTTAGCAGAGCTTGGTGCTGATGTGACAGTAACGGGTTTATTAGGTGCTGATAACCAAGAACCTTTTTGCCAATTGTTTGAGCAAATCGGCGCAACCGATAAGTTTATCCGCGTGGCGGGCGCAAGCCGAATTAACGTTAAATTAGTCGAAAAAAATGGTCAGGTAAGTGACATTAATTTCCCTGGTGTTGCGGTTACTGCGGCCAATATTTTAGCCTTTGAAAAGACATTATTTGAATTAGCAGTCACCCATGATGTGTTTGTGATTGCTGGTAGCTTGCCACAAGGCATTACCCCTGATATGTGCGCTAATTGGTTAGAAAAATTACATCAATTAGGCAAAAAAGTGTTGTTTGATAGCAGTAAATCAGCCCTTGCCGCAGGTTTAGATGCTCATCCATGGTTGGTTAAACCCAATGATGAAGAACTGGCTGAATGGGCAGGGAAAGCATTAGAGACTCAGCAGCAATGCATGGAAGTTGCTGAACAAATCGCAGCGAAAGGCATTGCTAATGTGGTGGTATCACTCGGTGCAAAAGGGGTAATGTGGCTTAACCATGAAGGCTGGTTACATGCCCAACCGCCAAAAATGGACGTCGTGAGCACTGTTGGCGCAGGCGATACTTTAGTCGCTGGTTTATGTTGGGGTGAACTTAATCAACATTCAAAAGCGCAGTCATTACAATTTGCGACGGCATTATCAGCAGTAGCGGTGACACAAGTGGGTGTCGGTGTTGATAATATCAATAAAGTTAATGATATTGCTAAACATGTCATTGTAACTCAATAGCTTAAGTACATAGAGCTTAATCACATCATTGCTTAACGACAGAAGAACATGTGAAGCAACATTGACCAAGGTGTAAATATGAAAATAGCATTAGTAACAGCTTGTCCTAGCGGCATCGCAACCACCATTATCGCAGCGGGTTTATTAGAAAAAGCCGCCGCAGAACTACAATGGCAAGCAAGCATTGAATGCCAAACTGCATTTAATCCAACCAAAGAACTGACTCAACAACAGATTGATGACGCTGAAGTGATCATCATTGCGACGGGCACAGCGATTGATAACTCACGCTTTGTGGGTAAAAAAGTTTATCAAGCCGATATCACAGCTTGTTTTGAAAATACCAAAGCATGGCTAACAGACGCTGTCACACAAGCACAATTATTAACAGCAGCCAGCACTCAACTTGTCGCTGATGAAATCGATAATGCGGTTAAGAAAATTGTCGCGATCACCGCTTGCCCAACGGGTGTTGCTCATACCTTTATGGCAGCAGAAGCATTGACAGAAGAAGGTCAGCGTCAGGGTTATGATATTAAAGTTGAAACCCGTGGCTCAGTTGGCGCTAAAAACCAATTAACAGATGCGGAGATTGCAGCCGCTGATTTAGTCATTATCGCTGCCGATATTGAAGTAGACTTAGCCCGATTTAATGGCAAAAAGCTTTACAAAACCAGCACAGGGTTAGCGCTCAAGAAAACCAAACCAGAAATTGAAAAAGCCTTTGCAACCGCTACTGTATATCAACATTCTGGAAATACTAACGCTCAAAACACAGATACAAAAACTGAAAAAGCAGGGCCGTATAAACACCTAATGACGGGTGTATCTTACATGTTGCCATTAGTGGTAGCTGGTGGTTTATCCATTGCCTTATCGTTTGTATTTGGTATCGAAGCCTTTAAACAAGAAGGCACGTTAGCCGCAGCCCTAATGACCATCGGTGGTGGTTCAGCATTTGCGTTAATGGTGCCAGTATTGGCGGGTTTCATCGCATTCTCAATTGCTGATCGCCCAGGTTTAGCACCGGGTTTAATTGGCGGTATGTTAGCTAGTACCACAGGCGCGGGTTTCTTAGGCGGTATCGTTGCAGGTTTCCTTGCCGGTTACAGTGCTAAATTCTTGGTTGAAAAAATTAAACTGCCACAATCAATGGAAGCGTTAAAACCGATTTTGATTGTGCCATTATTAGCCAGCTTAATTACCGGCTTGGTAATGATTTACATCGTTGGTGGTCCAGTATCAGCAGCAATGGCAGGCTTAACCACATTCTTAAACAACATGGGTTCAGCCAACGCGGTATTACTGGGTATTATCCTTGGTTGTATGATGTGTTTCGACTTAGGTGGTCCTGTAAACAAAGCCGCTTATACCTTTGGTGTTGGCTTGTTAGCTTCACAAACCTATGCCCCAATGGCAGCAGTAATGGCAGCAGGTATGGTGCCAGCAATGGGTATGGGTTTAGCGACATTCCTTGCGAAGCGTAAGTTCTCAGCCAGCGAAAATGAAGCAGGTAAAGCCTCGTTTGTATTAGGTATGTGCTTTATTACTGAAGGCGCGATCCCATTTGCAGCCCGCGATCCAATGCGTGTTATTCCAAGCTGTATGATTGGTGGCGCATTAACAGGTGCATTATCAATGTTGTTTGGTGCAAAACTAATGGCACCTCATGGTGGCTTGTTTGTTCTGCTCATTCCAAACGCAATTTCACCAGCATTGCTTTACTTAGTCGCTATTGCTGCGGGTACGGTAGTAACAGGTGTGATGTACGCATTATTAAAGCGTCCAGAAGAAGGCTCAGTTGCGGCTGAAGCGGCACAAGCTAACGCTTAATTAATCGCGAATAGATTATTATTTAAAGCCGACTTCATTGTCGGCTTTTTTTGGGGGGAGAAAGGGGATAGGAAACAGGTTATTAGGGACTAGGGTTTAGGAACAGCGCATGTTGTGATATTAAAGCCACAAAACAACAATCCTTCATTCCCTACAGTGAGGTTACAAACGCCGATAGGGAATCTATTTATAGCGTGTTGAGTGTTATTATTTTTTGATATTTTTTAACGCTCACTGAAAATTCCAATTATAAATATAAGACCCACCCCGTCATTCCCTACAGTGAGGTTACGAACGCGATAGGGAATCTATTTATAGCGTGTTGTAGTGTTATTATTTTTTGATATATTTAAACGTTCACTGAAAATTCTGAGAGTGAATATAAAACCCACCCCGTCATTCCCTACAGTGAGGTTGCTAACGCGATAGGGAGTCTATTTACAGCACGTTGTAGCGTTATTATATTTTGATATTTTTAAACGCTCACTGAAAATTCTGAGAGTGAATACAAAACCCACCTTGTCATTCCCTACAGTGAGGTTGCTAACGCGATAGGGAGTCTATTTACAGCGTGTTGAATCGTTATTAATTATTATTTAATGAATGTAATTGATAGGCTAAATAAGACAGAAATT
This sequence comes from Photobacterium piscicola, assembly GCF_900166965.1. Taxonomy (GTDB): domain Bacteria; phylum Pseudomonadota; class Gammaproteobacteria; order Enterobacterales; family Vibrionaceae; genus Photobacterium; species Photobacterium piscicola. Next base: position 44,611 of record NZ_FUZI01000003.1, read on the forward strand.
GTTCAACATCATCATTGTCTAATTTATCAGGATGTTTTTTATCATGGAATAAAATATAGTTTTTTATCCAATATAAGTAACTTTCAACAGTACGTTTTGCGTAGTTTTTTTGATACATGTATTCTTTTATGTAAGTTAGAAAGAGAGAAGCCATTGCGCACCTTTTATACTGTTAATACATACAGCAATTAGTATTAGTAAAAAAAGTGGAAACTAAAAGGCAGGTGCCCGATTTTGTGACTTCTATCGGGCAACCAATGTAATAATGTTTTTGATTTATAATGTTTTTTGTATAATGACGAATTAAATACGGGCACAGGTTCAAAGAACAAATTCGGGCAAGTTGTTAATATAATAAGTTGTTAGGTTTATATAGGAGGCAACGATGCCCATGAGAAAGATGCAAGCCTGTTCATTCAGCTTGGTTAGTCATCCAATTACTAATAATGAGTTTAGTAATAAGCAACAGAGAAATAATTTAAAGTCGTCTTTAGAAAATAGTAAATTATATGCTATAGCTCAAGCTAGGTATCCTAGAATTGACTTTAAGATGCAGGAAAACGGTATTGAAATTACTATTTCAAATGATGAGTTTAAATCTGTTGGTTATATTGATATTTTTTACCTTTTTAAAGTTAACTACCCAGAGTATATTGACGCTATCTTAAGTCGTGATGTGCTGTTAAATTTCAAAACATATTCTGATCCAAATTGCTATTTTGTTATCGGTATTAAAGAAAAAGATACTGGTAACATGATCAGAGAAGGAATGATCGAAATTAGTGCTTGGCAGCTTTTATTTTATAAAAGCAGAGGGGAGCGTTATATTTCTGGTTTTGATAATTATAAAGACTTTCTAAAATTATTTATTCACTATGTAGGTAAAACATCAAAGTCAACCTATGAAAGGCTATCAAAAGGACATCATGCTAGGCTTAATATTTTAAGTTCAGAAGAACCAATTAATAGACAAAATCTGTTAAGTGAAGAGTTATTAATATTGGCTTTTGAAGTTGATGCTGTAAATATAATACAAAATCCAAAAGAATACGACTTAGGAGAAACTAAACTTAATGACGTAATCGATTTGGTAGAAAGGTCTTTAATTTCAAGTTTAATGCCAAAGTATAATGAAATGAAATATAAAAGCCATGGTGAAAAATTCAAAGAAAGTGATGAGTTTGACTCATGTTGCTTAACGTTAAATGATAACATTCAGTTGTTTACAGATGAGGCTAAACTTTGTGGAAAGTATGATGCGTCTGGTTTGAGTAACTCTGATTATATTATTCTGGATGAGAGTGGAATATCCTTAAACAATATCTGAATAAACCTAATAATCGCATCAACACGATTTGCTACATTCGGCATTCTGGGTTTCTTTGAGTTTACTGTATTAAGTGGTAAATTTAGGTATGGTTTGTATGGTAGCAAACGTGTTATGCAGGCGTTATGCAGCAAAAAGGGAATACGGATGGTACGTATTCCCTCTGCTTTTATTTGCCATTTTTTCGGTTTTTATCAGAGTTTAGAAGTTGTGTTACACGAGCGGATGAAATGCCAATTGTATCAGCAACTCTTTTTTGAGCACCGCGTGTATTGGTTGGGTCCTTTTGTTTTTCAATTTCGACCAACTCTGCTACGTATCTTGATTTTCCGCAGCCAGTCATACCTTGATATGCAGCTTTGGCTTGTTGTTGCTGTTGACGTTCTAAAGCTTCTTGTTTTAGTTGTAGCTCTCTAATAGCATCTGTTGTCTGTTGAAAACCGGAAACAACAGTAGCCATAATTTGCTCTAACGGATCTGGTGATTGTCCTGACATGATATCCTCCGACAGTTGGTGTCTTAACAATACTCTTAAATTTAACTTAACTAACTTGTTAAGTAAAGCTTAATGATTTCGTTAAGGTGATTTCGTTGGGTATAGCTGCATAACAAATAAGGATATGTGTCGCGCAGCCGACACCTATCCGAAGTGTTGGACAAGCCCTAGCAAACCTTATATAAGTAAATATTGCGAATGTCATGAAGGGTGATACTGAAAAGAAGTCGAGCGTTATCCTTGGTGTGAACCAATAATTTTAATACTTTGATTTATAATAAAATCCTCTTTAATTATTACGCGTTAATGCCATTATCCTTATTATTTTACATTTTTATCTGGGTCGAAAAATCCCCGCTAATTGCATGACATGCTGACAGCATGGACAAAAGGGTTGTGCCGTTAAACGGACAACTTTTTGTTGTGAGGGCAACGTCAGGAAAAACATAGGGAAAAACATAGGACACCCACAACTTTCGTAAACCACTACAATCAATTCTGACGATGCTCCATGAATGGGTTTTAATCAATTGAGTAAAGTATCGCTTGAGATCATTCGTGGTTAACGTATCAGGCGATTTATCTAAATGGTGAGTAATGCGACGAAGTGCACGACTATAACCATCAATAGTACCTGGACGTTTACCTTGTAAGGTTAGGTGGGTAACATGTTGTTCATAAAGATAATCTGAACGTTGTTGTTGTTCGTTATTCATCATTAATACCCTATTAAAAGGAGTATTAAAGGTAGTTTAATCGTTGTCTACTTTACTCTGCCGCGCAGCGGCTTCGTTCAACAAATGCATCAATACGATACTTATAACATTCGGCGTTTTTGGTTTGAAGTATAATTGGTTTTGAAAGTTGGTCGTCAGCACGTGTTATGGTGGCGTTAACTGCTTCTCGGTTTAAATTAATTCACAGATACTAGCTCTAATGTCTGCAATTGTAATAAACAGTTTGTTATCAGTATCTTTGAATGCGGTAAAGCCGTACTTTTCATAGAAATCCTCAGCGCCATCTTTTGCATCAACAATGATGACAGGGAAGGCGACCGTTTCACTTGCCATTAATAGTTTTCTAAGCGCATCAATCAAAAGCCATTCACCGAAACCTTGACCTTTGTATCTATGGTCAACGGCTAAGCGAGCAATTAAACCACCAGAAGTTACACTGTGATGCTTCTTCTGTAATTTAGGAGGTAAATCCTGAATATCAATCGGTGTCATTGTTAATGTGTAATAACCAATAATGTGCTCAGGACATTGCTTATCTTCAAGAACAAAAGTACGAGTATTGTCTTTCTTAGCTTGTTGGCTTGCCATAACTTTCAAGTAATTATTGAGTGCGGTAATACCACAATCAAAACGATTTCGGTCATGTTTAGCTTTTTCTAATTGGACAGTATTCATTATTGAGTTTTATCCATATAACGTGAAGCTGCTTTTTGTAACTTGCTATTTGGCTTAGCTGGTTGGTCTAACGCAGTCATTAAAGTCATAGCATCTTGCTGGCTTAGTTGTAGGGTTCGTTCACGCTCCATAATAGTTTTTGCTTTTTCTACAGCAGCACTAAGCACAAATGAGTTAATGCTAGACATACCGGCAATAGCAGCAGCTTGAGATAGTAGTTCTTGTGTATCAATATCTACACGTGCTGTAATACGAGGTAATGTAGTAGCCATAATAATCTCCATTCAGTGTCAAAGTGGCACAGGTGAATTGTAGTTTAATTATTATACGCTGACAAGTTTTGTGCCATTTTGGCACGCTGTAAGAGATGGTAAGGGATAGGACATTCATAACTTTCGTAATCCATTACGATCAATTCTAACGGTGCTCGATGAATGGATTTTAATCAGTTGAGCAAAGTATCGCTTGAGATCATCAGTGGTTAATGTATCGGGGGATTTATTCAATGGTGAGTAATACGACGAAGTGCATGACTATAGCCATCAATAGTAAAAGAAACATAGGACACCCATAACTTTTTATTTCAAAAATAGATAATATTAACGCGATTATCTGACCTGATAATCATCATTCTCTACAGTGAATGTCTGTGAGGGCGATAAGGTGTCTATTTAGCGTGAGTATAAATATGGTTTTTTCTACTATTACCCTAACAATCATTAAGATGCATTAGTAATATAGGATTGATGACTTCATGAGATGGCGAAGTGAATAATTAGAATCACCAAGTGAAGTTATAAATACAAGGTTATGTTTATATTGTATTTTTTAAAATAAGAAAGTAATATTTAGCTTGTAATCAATCAAGGTAATAAATATAGGTTTCTTTCATAAAGAGTATAAAATGAGCAGTTATAAACAACTATTTACAGTGGCTACGTGTGGTTTAGTAGTATCTTTAAATGCATTTTCAGGTGAAATGCTGGATGTTAACAATATTAAATTTGAAGATAATAATTTTAAGAACTGTGTTTTAGCGCAAAAAATTATGAATCCGAAAAATATAACTAAACTAGTGTGTCGTCAGGTAAATATAGATCATGCAAATGAAGTTAGTTATTTTCCTGCTCTTAAGGAGTTATGGTTATCAGGATCACAATTGACGAACATAGATTTGAGTAAAAATACTGAGCTAACATCGGTATCTATAACTAAATCAAATCTAGCTAACTTAAATTTGAATAATAACTCCCAACTTACTGAGTTGAATGTTTCTTTTAACCATATTTCTAAGTTAGATCTTACAAAAAACCCACAATTAACAGATCTGAGCATCGTTTCTAATAAAATTGAAGATATTAATCTATCAGAAAATACTAAATTAATGTATTTGTGGGCAAAAGAAAATAATTTAAAAAAGATAGACTTTAGCCACAATCTTGAATTAATTCAAGCCGGGTTAACTGATAACCAGTTGTTTCAAATCAATGTTAGTCATAATGGTCAACTTAATAACTTAAGCTTAATGTATAATCAATTATCTGAATTAGATATAAGTAAGAATATTAAATTAACAAAATTACATATTACAGATAATAAAATTACTAAGTTAGATATTAGCCATAATCCTAGATTAAGAGCATTATGGGCAACTGGGAATCCGTTAGTTGAGTTGAATATCAGCTCTAATCCTTCTTTAAATGATTATGAAGTTGATGAGACTGTTTCTGTTAAAAAATAATTATTAAAACTTGATCGATAATATATGTGTCGAATTATCGGCACTTATTTTACAGAAAAGATGTATCCATATTATTTTTTAACTATTAACATATATTTTTCATTTGTTTCCGTTTTTATTAATAAAGAAAATTTCATGGAAGAAAAATCTCAAATCTACTTAAATAAATATCTCAATTCACTGTCTGAAATTGAGCGTAAAAAATACCAATCATTCAGTTCAGACTATTTTTGTGCTGATGAACATAATGCTAATTTGTGCGCAGAATTAATTCGAAGTGGGCAAAAGACAGCAACATGTAGCCTTAATTATTGGTATGTGTCAGAAAAAGAGTTAATGCCAGTTAATGGCCATTTACAAGTGGTTGTTGATTGGAACGGTGAGCCTATTTGTATTATTGAAATTGATTCAGTAGAAACGTGTAAATATAACGAAGTATCAGCAGAGTTTGCTTATGCAGAAGGTGAAGGTGATCGGTCATTAAAATGGTGGCGTGAAACGCATTGGCACTACTTTGCGACTGAATGCTCAGCGTTCAATATTGTGCCAAGCGAAGATATGGTACTGGTATTGGAACGATTTCATGTTGTTTATCGTTAGGAATAAAAAATAGCAATAAAGTAAAGGGGGTTAAAATCACTGTTTGGTTTAGTATTGTTTGTGCTTTATTAGCTATAATATTGTTGATTTTACATATGAATATAGAGATCGTATACGGCAAAGAATTACCTGATGCTTGATATTAAAATCCGGCAGCCCATCTATCAAATTCATCTATATTATCAATCTCTTTTTGTGTTTTTGGTGCAGGATAATAGGGTAGTGCAAGTAACTTTTCTGAAGGTAGTAGTTCCCATTCTGGAGTGATTTTAAAACGCTTCAATTTGCCTTCATTTTTTAGGTAAATATAATAGCCATCAGCATGGGTATTGGCATAACTTGCAATAGTCGCAATATCACCAGAGGGTAATTTTACTTTTCGTCCTAAAGGGTATAGCTGATGTAAGGCAAAGCTCACTTGTGGATCATGAATGTTGCCATCTCTAAAGTTTTTTAATCCGATAGCCGTTGATGTTGTACGTTCTTTCCATCCAGCTAAAGATAAGCCGTACATTGAATCTTTAAAAGGTTTTCCTTTCGTTTTTCCTTCATTAGATATAAATTGAACAATCACGGAATCACCAGATTCTTCAATGATTTCTAAAAAATTTTCACCTGTTATATCCGCTAAAAGTTTCATTCATCACCATGCGATGGTTATTGGTTATCATTCTATGTAGTGCAGTATTCTAAAGAAAAGAAATAATTATCACAAATAATAGTTAAATTTATCAATTTATTTTTATTATTACTTAAATATTAATTAATGTTTTAATCTCTATTTATTTAGCCATCTGATGATTTGTCGAAATAATGATTAATATTAAAAATGTATATCATTATATCAAGAGTTTCTGGATATTTATGTTGTAGTCTTTGATAGGGTAATACGAATTGTTGATGACACTCGGTACTGTTAGTTTTCCGAGTATCTTTATGTTTTATATGATTAATTTAACTGTAATGTGAAGTATTTAGAGACAGAGATAGATTCGATAAAAGAGTTAATATCTAAAGGGTAAGAGATATGAGAACTGATAATCGCAGCATTATATAAACAATAAACTAAATCCACCTTAATTATATTGTTTTCTAATTCATCGCCATTAATTAATTCTTCAACTTCAGTGTTAGATATTGCATTAATAGCCTTTTGTAATGACACACTTAATAATCGAGATTCTGAATCATAATTAAAGGAATGTACTGCGAATTCATCAATTGATATCTCAGCGCTATTATTATGAGTATCAATAAAAATAGGTTTGAAATTTTTCTTGAAGTTTACTGTTATTTTACCTTGCAAATCAAATGGGTATCTAATCTTTTTCATTGAATTAAACCTATAGTTATTTTCTATATGATAACTACATTTACTTTTTATTGAGATAGCATTTTATATTTTTTATTTTTACTAATGCTAAGTCGACTGGCTAAATTAGGTGTTTTAGAATTGAAAACTAGCAAATTTTAGGGCGGCCGTAAGTCTGAATAATAACTATCAATTCATTTAGATTTTATAGAGAAGATACATACATTGTTTTTCTTAAACGTGATTGTATATTTCTAGATGATCAATGAGTTTATGTTTGAAATCAGGTAAAATTCTGTTTTTAAATCGTGGTGAAAATATTATGAATAAGTCTGTTGAACAAAAAATAGGTAACATTGCTTTAGTTGTTGAAAACTATGATGATGCGATTGATTTTTATACTAAGAAACTGCAGTTCGAGCTTATCGAAGACACAGATTTAGGCGGTGGTAAACGTTGGGTTCAAATTTCGCCACCAAACTCTACAGGAACTAATTTACTTCTCGCACAAGCAAGTAATGATGAGCAATTAAAGTCTGTTGGTCATCAAGCGGGTGGCCGTGTATTTCTGTTTCTTCAAACGAATGATTTCTGGCGTGACTATGAGTTTATGCAAGCGCAAGGTGTTGAATTTACAGAAGAGCCTCGTGTAGAAGAATACGGTACGGTTGTTGTGTTTAAAGACTTATATGGCACTAAGTGGGACTTGTTACAATTAAACCAAAAATAATTGGTTCGTTAAAAAGATGTTTGAACAGTATTACTATTTTTAGGAACCTATTTGATGAAACTAATATCTGAAACAGAACAACTAATAATAAGACAATTAACGCTAGATGATGTTGAATTTATTATACAGTTATTAAATGAAGAAGCGTTTATTCGTTATATAGCAGATAAAAATGTTCGAACACATGCGGATGCTGTGAATTATTTAACGAATGGACCATTAGCCAGCTATCGTGATTATGGCTTTGGATTGAATTTAGTGTTACTGAAAGAGACAGCAACGCCGATTGGGATCTGTGGTTTATTAAAAAGAGAAGAATTAGATTATCCTGACTTAGGCTATGCATTTTTGACCGAGTTTTGTAAAAAAGGATACGCAACTGAGGCGGCTTCTTCTGTGCTTAATGTCGGAATGAAAGATCACTCTTTAAACACAGTCTTAGCGGTTACATTACTTGATAATGAAGGCTCTAATCGGTTATTACAAAAAATAGGGTTTGAGCTTAAAGGAACAATGGCGTTGTACGGTTCTCAAAACAATTTATATGAGTATACGTCGGCATAAAGGTAGTAAAGGTAGGACAGCCATAACAGTTCTATATCATTTTTAAAAGCATGGAGTGCAGTATGAAAACAATCGGAATGTTAGGTGGTATGAGTTGGGAATCGACGGCAAGTTACTATAAAGCGATTAATGAAGGCGTAAAAGCTGAACTTGGCGGGCTTAGTTCAGCAAAAATTTGTTTATACAGTGTGAATTTTGAGGAAATTGAAAAATTACAGCACCAAGGGCGGTGGAATGATACTGCTGTTATTCTTACACAGGCAGCAAAAGCGGTTGAGGCTGGCGGTGCTGATTTTTTAATTATCTGTACTAATACTATGCATAAAGTTGCTTCAGAAATTGAAGCCGAAATATCGATTCCTATTCTTCATATTGCAGACGCAACGGTGAAAAAATTAGTCAGTGATGGCGTTAAAAAAGTTGGGTTATTAGGTACTCGTTTTACAATGGAACAAGATTTTTATAAAAGTCGGTTAACGAATAAGTTTGAAATTGATGTTATTGTTCCAAGTGCTGAGAGTCGAGCTATTGTTCATAATGTTATTTATGATGAGCTCTGCAAAGGAATCATCAGTGCTGAATCTAGAGTGAAATATTTAAACATTATCAATGAATTATATAAAAGTGGTGCTGAAGCTGTGATTTTAGGTTGCACAGAAATAGCGTTATTGATTCAGCAACAACATACCGACATTCCGTTATATGACACCACTGAGATTCATGCGTTCGAAGCTGTTCAGTTAGCGCTCTTAAAATAGCAAGGACAGCTAAATAGCAAGGACAGCCATACCTTTTAATACCGAGCAAAAAACGGGACAGCCAAATCATTGCAGACTTTCGATAAGCTACTACACTTAAGCTTCAAGTTGCTTATGGTGGAAGAAATGACTGTCTCAAGACGTAAATTGATCGAACCTCAAATTACTCCGTATTATCATATTATTAATCGCTGTGTCAGGCGGGCTTATTTGTGTGGTGAGGATCCGTACAGTGGTAAGAATTACCAGCATCGACGTGGCTGGATCGTGAATAGAATCAAGCAATTGTCTGAGGTGTTTTGTATTGATGTTTGCGCCTATGCCGTCATGAATAACCACTATCATTTAGTCTTGAAAATCAGCTAAATAGCAAGGACAGCCATACCTTTTAATACCGAACAAAAAACGGGACAGCCAAATCATTGCAGACTTTCGATAAGCTACTACACTTAAGCTTCAAGTTGCTTATGGTGGAAGAAATGACTGTCTCAAGACGTAAATTGATCGAACCTCAAATTACTCCGTATTATCATATTATTAATCGCTGTGTCAGGCGGGCTTATTTGTGTGGTGAGGATCCGTACAGTGGTAAGAATTACCAGCATCGACGTGGCTGGATCGTGAATAGAATCAAGCAATTGTCTGAGGTGTTTTGTATTGATGTTTGCGCCTATGCCGTCATGAATAACCACTATCATTTAGTCTTGAAAATTGATACACAACAACAGCAGGCATTATCACCTCAAGAGGTTATTTCGCGTTGGTTACAGTTATTTAATGGTCATCCGATTGCGGTAGATTTTGTTAATAATGGTGATGTTGGTGTAGATAAGAAACAAGCGTTATCAACATTGGTTGCAGAATGGCAGTCACGATTAGGTAGTATTAGCTGGTTTATGCGGTGTTTAAATGAAGAAATTGCACGTAAAGCCAACAAAGAAGATGATTGTACTGGTGCTTTTTGGGAGGGGCGTTTTAAATCTCAAGCGTTGTTAGACGAACAAGCATTACTCTCTTGCATGATGTATGTTGATTTAAATCCTATTCGAGCAGGGCTCGCAACATCGTTACAAGATTCTGATTTCACTTCAATTCAACAGCGAATAGTAGAGTGCCATCAAACGTCTATAGCAAAAAAATCAACCTTAAATTCATCATCAATTAAGCGCTCTAAAATTGGATTATTACCTTTTGTTGGTGCTGAACATCAGGCTAAACAGGTAGGGATACAATTTGATTTTAAAGATTACTTAGAGCTGATTGATTGGACTGGACGTAGTATTCGCGATGATAAAAAAGGCTTTATTCCTGCCACTCAACCTAAACTGTTACAACAAATGGGGGTTAATGGAGATGCGTGGTTAGATAATAGCCATGTCTTTATGGAGCACTATACCAATGTAAGTGGTAAATGGTCGCGAATGTGTTCGTTTCAACAGCATTTTGGTGGCCGTTGGTGTAAAGGTAAGGTAGCGAGTCAAAGATTACACCCTAATTAAAAACCTATTTTTGATAAAGATGCTTATCACCGCAATAATCGTTTATTGTGGTATTTGGCGATCTTGTTAAACAATAAATAAGGTATTTTATTATTGTGAGGTTGGTTTTTGTTACATTAAAAACCGAAGTAAATGGTATTTGGTTGTTATTGTCTCAGTGTGTGGTGGTCTTGATGCTAGAAAGATATGGCTGTCCCATTTTAGTTATGGCTGTCTAATATCAAAATGTTGTTGAATTGTTATTGCTTCGATTTGGAAAAGATATGGCTGTCCCGTCTTAGAAAATATCGCCATAAAACTGTATAACAGATCTTATGGCGATTTATATCAGTTAAACGGATTTAGGCTTACGCGTTCCGCGTGGAATGCCCGTATCACGATCCGTAATTGGCTTGCGGTTTTTCGGCTTCTTTGCCTTTGGTTTATCAGTGCTTGGTGCATTGCTTCGCGGTTTACTATTGCGACGTGGCTTGTCACCGTTGTTATTATCATTTTCAGGCTTTTGGTATTTAGGCTTGAAGTTTAAAATAGAAATAGGCACTTCTTTAGTTGGTACAAAGCCTTCAATTTCTTTACGAACGATTAAGTGGCCTAACAGACGTTCAATCATGCATAAGTTTTTGAAGTTATCGCGTGATACAAATGAAATCGCTTCACCTTTAGAGCCTGCACGACCAGTACGACCGATACGGTGAACATATTCTTCAGGAGGGAAGGGCAGATCATAGTTAACAACGCGGGTTAGCTCATCAATATCAAGACCACGAGCAGCAACGCCTGTTGCGATTAAGTATTTTACTTTACCCGCTTTAAAATCTTCTAATACTTGCGCACGAGAACCTTGGCTACGACCACTGTGGATTGCTTCTGCGGCAATACCACGTTTTTCAAGTTGGCTTACTAATTTAGCGGCACCGTGCTTGGTTTCGATGAAGATTAATGCTTGATCCCATTGTTGCTCATTAATTAAATAGCTCAATAGAGAAGACTTCATGTCTTTATCAACAGTGATCAGACATTGATCAATTTTCGGCTGTGATGCTTCATCTTTAGCAACACTGATCTCAACCGGATTACGTACTGCTGTTTTTGCAAGAAGACGTACTTGAGCTGATAAGGTCGCTGAGAACAACATGTTTTGGCGATCAAGCGGTAAACGTTCGATGATCTTATTAATATCTTCGATAAAGCCCATATCTAACATACGGTCAGCTTCATCAAGCACTAAAATTTCAATCGCATCAAAGTGGATAGCACGTTTGGTGTACATATCCAATAAACGACCAGGTGTTGCTACTAAAATATCAACACCTTCAATTAGGCGACGTTTTTGTGGTTCGTAATCGACACCACCGTACATTGCCATTGAGGTTAAATTGGTGTGTTTGCTGTATTGAACAATATTTGCTTCAACCTGAACCGCAAGTTCACGTGTAGGCGCAAGAATTAATGCACGAACGCGTTTAGCTCGCACTTGCTGGCCATCATCAAGCATTTGCAGAATAGGAAGAACAAAACTAGCCGTTTTACCGGTACCTGTTTGTGCTGCTGCAAGTAAGTTTTTGCCGGTTAGTGCCACCGGAATGGCTTTTTCTTGAATCGGCGTAGGAGTGGTGTAACCCATATCGGTTACTGCTTTAACGATAGCGTCGCTTAATCCAAGCTTAGAGAAAGGCATGTAGAATCTCAGATAAATAAATCAAATAACGGCTATCTCTAAAAGTTAAAGTAATAGCCGACGAACAATGCCGTGGATTATAGCACGGCTACCTTAGGTCATTATATTATTTCGCATTAAGCCACGGCGGACGTTTTTACATAACTTTCCAAACTGGCGAATTTCATCAAACTGTGGCGTTACACCACGTTCAATTGCATGTTCCCAGTAACTAACTTCGGTATCGACTAGTTCTAATAATTTCTTAGGACAGCCAATACATTTATTATCAGGTCCACAAACAAAGGTTTCAGGTTCATAAAGTGGAAATGCCTGCTTAACCTCAGTCAGAAGTTGGCGCATTGCCGTTTGACGATCAGGTTTTTTATTCATGGTATCAAGTGTATCTAGGCTAAATTGGTATTCTAATTAAGCATAGTTAAAATAACCATGTTTATCTTATGAAAGGGTATTATTGGACAGATGAATTGATTGGTATTAGGGCTAGAAAGTTGATTTTGTCATCATAAAAAAACCAGCAATAAGTTATTTACTTACCGCTGGCTTATTATTAATTACTCATAGTTATTATCTAGATAATTACAGTTTGTCCCAAGCATCAGCCCAGTATTGGCTTGTTGCTGGTGCGTATGATGCACTTGCACACCAACCTGTGTATGGCCATGGTTTACATTGGTATATATTGCCATCAGACGCTAATACCTTATCACCTGCAAGGTAAGCTTTACCTGCTTCATAAGCTGGTGCATCTGTAACTGGTGGCTCAACTGTGCCTTTATCTTCTAAAGTGAAATGTGCACGTTGTTCTACGCTGTCATTGTTTGATTCAGCAATCATACGTAATGAGTATGTGCCAGCAACAACATTATCAAGCACCATATTAATGGTTTTGCTGTTATCGACCTTAGCCGTAAATTGACCACCTGAAACAGGGTAACCCATTGCATCAATGACATCGATTTGTACTGAAGCTGCTTTATTTGCGGTGTAATTAAGGGTTAATTTTGCAGTACCATTAGTGATGGTGTAGTTGCTATTAATACCGGTTAAACTCGCAGTAAAATCAAGCTCAGGTTGCTCTGTATCACCACAATCTGTGTCGCCAACTTCACGCCATACACCCCATTCGCCAGTGGTACCCGGTTCATGACCTTGTGTCCACCAACCTGCTTGCCACTCTTTATTGTTATGGCTGACAACATCACCTTCAACATAAGTTGCATCTGCTTTCCATGCTGGCGTACATACGATAGAACCATCGTTAACCACCACAACACGTTTTACAGTTACAGTTTGGTTTGCACTGTCTGTAATGCGGTAAATCAGTTCATATGAACCTGCAATAGCTGTGTTTACTGTGCCAGAAACAGAAATGTTTGTTGTTAGATCGCCGTCTTCAGCATCTGTTGCAGAAACGCCAGCCATTGGGTCAAAAATGTCACCCACTTTAATCACACTGTTTTCTACACCAGCAAAAGTAGGAAAGGCGCTAAAGACAGTGACTTTACGTGGTGATACGGTCTCGTTGTCATTTGAATCTGTTACTGAGTAAGTCAGCACATAATCACCAACACGTTGAGTATCAACATTACCCGTTACCGCGATTGAATCGGTTAGATTGCCATCTTCTTTATCGTTAGCTGTTACACCAGCCATTGGATCAAATGATGTTTTATGCTGTACGCGAGTATCTGTTATTCCAGCAATAGTAGGCTTTTCAGGTTGAACAACAGGTGGAGTTTGGCTGTGAACAAATGGACCATAGGTTTCAATAAAGCTGCTGTTGTATGCTTTACCTGAAGCATCAGTACCGATATCCCAGTTAATAGACCATGTCATCACACCACGAAGAGGCTGTGATTGTTTTTCTAAACGTACAAAAGCATTAAACAGATCTTGAGGATTCTTAATAAAACCGGTTGCCGCGGCATCAATGTTAGTTGGAATACCAAACACTAATTTGTCGTGTGGAATAGTAGTAAAGCCACGCGTACCGTTAACCAATGAATCCGCAATGTAATAAATGAACTCTTCTTTTAGTGCATCGTTATTTTGTGCAATCCAACCAGGGCCTTCAACATAAACACCGTCGCCACCTTGGTTGTAAAACTGAGGGTTGATCCAATCGTAGTAACCATCAAGAGCGGTGATATAAGGAATATATTTACCCGCAGCAGTTAAGTATGGGAACTCAGGAGCCATAGTGATAAGGAAGTTTTTACCTTGCTCACGGTAATGATCTTTTACGATGCGCAGTGCTGCTGGAATAACGGTTTGGTTATCTTTTGCATCAATCGCCGCTTGCTCAAGATCGATATCTAAACCATCAAAGCCATAAACATCAGTGAGGCGAATAATTTCAGCGGCAAAAGCATTTTCATCACCTTTTTGCAGCTCAACGTGTGCATCTGCGCCACCAAGTGCCAGTATAACGGCACGGCCTTGATCGTTTAGTAGCTTAATTTGGTTGATAAATTGTGATTCAGTTAAACCTGTTGCAGGGTCTAAATGAAAAGTAGGGATACGACCTTCGGCAGTGTCATAAACTTTCATAAAAGAAACAGCAACCACATTATACATTGGGTTCGTGGCTTTAAGGCTCATAGCGGGAGCATTACCTGCTTTATAACCACGACCGTCAGCCCAGTTATGCCAGTAACCAACGACAACGCCATTTTCAGGGTTAACCATCTTTTCACCAGCGTTGGCGGTGAAGCTCATAGAGGTTAACGCGAGAGCAATAGCATTTAATGTGAGAAACGTTGTTTTTTTATTCATTTATTTGACCCTAAAAAGAGGTAAGAGTTGTAATAATAAAGCGAATAAATGCTACCACAAGGGTAGGAGATGAGAAGCGTGATTGTGTAACAAAAAACATTTAAATCAGTTGCTTATGTGTCAATTAATTGGCGTATGAATATCACTTTTAGTCTGAAAACTGTCGTTATTTATTCTTAATTGAACAATGGTTTATTAGGTGGCGATTTTTTGGAATAAATGATGAATAAAATAAGCGTAAATATGAAAAAGGTCTCAGAAACAGATTGTTATCGTTGAAAGGGTTTTATGAATATATATTAATAAAATGGGTGTTTTTTATAATGTTTACGCCTTGGATTAGGATCACTTATTAAATTAATTGTTATTATCAATTGTTGTTGCAGCTTTTTTTTAGGTAAAGTAGCGTCATCAACAGAATATCGTAAGGATTTTGATCCTTTGCGGTAATCTGATAAGTTACTGCAAAGTAACCTAAGTACTCGATTAAGTAAGAGATAAAATGGCAGTTTTAGAAATTTTAACCGAACCAAATCCAAAGCTACGCGTTCAAGCTGAAGAAGTAACAGATGTAAAAGCTGAACATATCCAAACGCTTATCGACGACATGCTACAAACCATGTACGAAACGGGTAATGGTATTGGTTTAGCTGCTCCTCAAGTAGGTCGCAAAGAGTCTATTATTGTTATCGATTTATCTGAAGAGCGTAATGAACCACAGGTATTCGTTAACTCTAAGATTGTTCGTGGTGAAAACCCAATAATTGGCCAAGAAGGCTGTTTATCAGTTCCTGATTACTACGCAGATGTAGAGCGTTTCGAGAAAATCGAATTAACTGCGCTTGATCGTGATGGTAATGATATTCACCTTGAGCGTGATGATTTTCTTGCTATCGCACTCCAGCATGAGATTGATCACCTAAAAGGTATTCTTTTCATTGATTATCTATCACCTCTTAAGCGCCAAATGGCAATGAAGAAAGTGAAGAAATTCTTGAAGACTCAAGCAAAGTAATCATTTAGCTATAGCTATTGAAAGGCTGTTGAGAACTACTCAGCAGCCTTTTTTATTGGTAAATGATGACGATTTATTTACTGTGAAAGGGGGGTTGAATGCATATTACGTATTCAGTCATGTCTAATTCCGTTGAAGCTTGGTTACGTTGTAACGTTATGCTTTCACCAAGAATAAATGGTTGGTTATATTTGCCATGACCAAAGAAAGGAAAGTAATACACGGGCTTATTACATTGATCAGCAAATCGTTGTAATACTGCTTTGTACATCATTCGTTCTTGATCTGTTGGATCGGTAGAATAATATTGACCAAAAATAATCGCTTCTACATTAAATTCATTTAGAAATAATAATTGTTGTAAGTAACGATCTAATTGACGAAAAGTCACACCAATGTCTTCAAGTAATAATACTTTACCTGTGAAATCAGGCTGATATTTAGTGCCAAATGTTGCAGCAACAAGGGTGTGATTACCACCGATTAAAATTCCCGTAATAGAAGCTGCTTGTTGTGCTAGTGCATTAAGTGGCAGTGCATTGTTATAAACTATACCGTTATTCATTATTTCGAAGATATCAGGCAATGGTTGCTGATTTGTGGTACCCATATCAAGGTGGTTATTGGCATTAACACCGTGAATTGAGCGCCATCCTAATTCATCATTTAGAAAACTATGAATAGCAGTTACATCACTAAATCCTACAATTATTTTTGCAGGTATTGCTAAGAGTTGTTGTTTATAACGATGGAGATATGGAAGTAAGTTTAATGCGCCACCACCACCACGATAAAACCACAACACATCAATTGTTGAATCAAGTAATGCTTTAATTAAGTTATGGGCTCGCGCTTGATCAGTATCAACATAACCAAAATCTGAAATATTTTGTTGTAAATAATGGCAATTTACATGATAGCCATGACTCTCTAAAACGCTAACCACTTGTGGTACTTGTGTTGGGTCAAATTGAGTAGAGCAAGCAATTAAGGCAACATTTTTATAATGACAAGGCTCTTTATTTGGCAAAGGTACGGTTTTTTTTTTCATTTTAGTTCTCAAAAATAAAGAATGTGATTATTTTAAGGGTATTAATCTTACTTGTAAATTAAAGTTTATTTTATAAAATAAGCACGTAAAGTAAGCCGTTTTTTAAATAAAAATACCAAGGTGGTATCTTTTTGTTTTTATAAAATATAAGGGAATGCATTACTGGTATTTTATTTAAATTTATAGTCTATTATTTTTATTATATATATAAATAATAGTTGTGATATTTAATTTTATTATTACCCTTATTATTTTTATTGTGTTTTTTATCATTATAGTAATATATATTAACTAAACCAATCTAAAACAAATAATAAGGATCTACTGTGAAAGATAATAAGAAAATATTAATTATCACAGGAACAAGGCCTGAAGTTATTAAAATGGCTCCTGTTTTTCATGCATTAAAAACAAATAATATTCGTGTTGATTGGTGTCATACCGGACAACATGATGAATTAGCTATGCAAGCATTTAATATATTTAATATTAAACCTACTTATATATTATCGAGACCAGAAGGCAATAGTGTGACGTCATTATTGTCAGGTTTAATGAATAATGTTCAGCAAATCCTTGAAATGATAAGCTATAAGGCAGTATTGGTTCATGGTGATACAGCAACGACATTAGCTGGAGCAAAAGCGGCATTTTATAATCAAATTCCTATTATTGCTCATGTTGAAGCTGGTTTACGTTCTGGTGATTTACGCCATCCATTTCCTGAAGAATCAAATCGTATATTAGTCAGTAAGTTAGCAACAAAACATTATGCTCCAACATTATTAGCTTATGCTGCTCTTGTTTCTGAGGGAGTGCCTGCATCGAATATAATATTAACGGGTAATACCGTTGTTGATGCACAACTTTATTTATTAGAACAAGGGTTATTACCGAATGAAAAAAGCAATATTATTATTGTAACTGCGCATAGACGTGAAAATTGGAATAATATTAAAATTATTTGTAATGCATTAATTAAACTATCAGAAATAAGACCTGATCTTATTTTTAAATTTGCTGTTCACCCTAACCCTATTGTAAGAAATCAAGTAGAAGAGGCATTATTAGGTCAAGATAAAATACATATTATCGAATCATTAGACTATTTTGAATTACAAAAGTCATTAGCATCCGCTAAGCTTGTTATTACAGATTCTGGTGGCATTCAAGAGGAAACGCCGACATACCGTATTCCTACTGTTGTTTTAAGAAAAACAACAGAACGACCAGAGGCGATTAATGAGGGTTTTTCTATTTTAGCTGGCGCTGAATGTGAGGAAGAAATAATTCAAGCATGTTTATTAATGTTAGATAAAACAATCTCTAATGAGATGAAAAACCCCTTTGGTGATGGTAAAGCATCATTAAAAATAGCTGATGATTTAGTGAGAATGCTTAATGTTTTTTGATCTATTTATAAATTACTTGTATGTCCTTAAGTATATATCGTTAGTTCTGATGTTTGTTCTTGCTATTTTTGGCATTGATGATCTGTTTATTGATATTTATTTTTGGACCAGAAAATTGTGGCGTAGAGTCACGGTATATCGCCGTCATGATCATATGGACGCGGATGAATTACTGGTTAAATCCGAACAACCTATCGCTATTATGGTACCTGCGTGGCAAGAGCATGGGGTTATTGATAAAATGGCCCATTTAGCTGCAACTGGTTTAGACTATGAAAACTATCAAATTTTTGTAGGCACTTACCCGAATGATCCACAAACACAAGCCGATGTCGATAATGTTTGTGCGCAATTTTCACATGTGCATAAAGTTGTTTGTGCTCAGCCCGGTCCAACAAGCAAAGCTGATTGTCTGAATAATATTATTGCCTCAATTATTGAGTTTGAAAAGAAGGCTAAAATAGAATTTGCAGGCTTTGTTTTACATGATTCAGAAGATGTTATTTCAGCCTTAGAACTGCGTTTATTTAATCATTTATTACCACGAAAAGATCTTATTCAATTACCTGTTTATCCTTATGCACGTAAATGGTATCAAATGACGCCTGCTCACTATGTAGATGAATTCGCAGAATTACATGGTAAAGACGTTATTGTACGTGAGTCGCTAGCTGGGCAAGTACCTAGCGCGGGGGTTGGTACATGCTTTAGTCGTCAGGCTATTTTACGTTTATCCGTAGAGGGTGATGGTCTGCCGTTTGATGTGCAATCTTTAACAGAAGATTACGATATTGGTTTTCGTTTAAAGCAGTGGGGAATGGAAGAAATTTTCGTGCGTTTTCCTGTTATGGGAAAAGATCATGTGACATTACGTGAATCTCATATCGGTGTATCAAAGCGCGAAGGAAGTGTTGTATGCGTACGTGAATATTTTCCAACCACTTTTAACACCGCCGTACGACAAAAAACACGTTGGATCATCGGCATCGTTTTTCAGGGAATGAAAAACCATAAATGGACTAAAGATTGGAAAATTAATTACTTTTTGTGGCGTGATCGCCGTGGAGCGATGAGTAACCTTGGCGGATTTTTAGCTATGTTACTTTTATTTCAGATGGTTGCATTAACGCTATACAGTACATTGGTCCCTGATAGCTATCACTTTTTATCATTATTAAGTGATGATCCTATGGTCAAAGTATTGCTCTATATTAATTTTATTTTATTTTTTAATCGTACATTCCAACGGGCTTTCTTTGTCACTCAGTATTATGGTTTCTGGCAAGGATTCTTGTCATTTCCACGGATGGTATGGGGCAATATTATTAACTTTTTTGCTAATGTTCGCGCGATCCGTCAGGTTGTAGAACAAGGCGACCCTCGTCGTGTTGCTTGGGATAAAACTACTCATGATTTTCCTATCGTTGATGACACCATTCGCCGTATACCGTTAGGTCAGATACTAATAGAAAAAGGGCAGATCACTGAAAAGCAATTAGAACAAGCGTTGGTGACTAAACCGACGAATATGCTTTTTGGTACACATTTGGTATTAAAACATTATGTCACTAATGAAAAATTAAGTGCGGCAATTGCAGTTCAGGTTGATGCCGAGTATCAAGCTTGTGATCCTTTTGAATTAGATCCTCGTACCATCGAGCGATTGCCTAAAATGTTAGCGTTAAAATATTCAGTCTTGCCCATTAAGTATGACAATGGAACACTTATTTTAGGCTGTAATAAACGTCTAAATCCAGTTGCAATCAATGTTATTAAGCGCCAGTTACAGTGTGAAGTGTCTTGGGTCATTATTACCAATGGTGCTGTTATGTTGGGATTACGCTATTGGTATTTTGATCAGCAAGAGACTAATCCATCAATGAAATTAGACCAAGTGGTGGCAGAGAAACAACTTCCTTTATCTGAACGTCAGTATGTTATAGATCAATATTATGCTTCTCGTATGCAGTTGGGTGACTATTTGTTAGCGTTAAAACTGATAGAACCAACCGTACTAAATCAAGCAGTGTTAGCATTTGCTCGTACATCAGATATTAGGTTTGGTGACTTTTTAGTTTCTCAGCAATATGTTTCATCAGCGTCTATTAGTGCTGCGATGGAATTAAAAACCAAGCAGGAAATCAGTATTAGTCAACTGATACAAGCACAAGGAGCTGGTTTAGGTGAATAATAAATTACACAGTTTATCTTTATGTTTGCTAATGGCATCAACTGTGACGTTTGCCGATGATGATAAAGCACTAAATATTAGTAAGGGTATGACGGAATATCAACATTTCGCTACTTATCCTTTTATTGATAAAGCAATGCGTGATGAAAAGAATGGCCAGTACAAGGAAGCATTTACTGAATTAGAGCATGCGTTAAAAAAAGCACCAGAGAACCATGAATTATTAAAATATGGCATTGAATTATCGATAAAAATGGATGATTACCAACTGATGGAGCCTTGGCTTGAAAAATTACCATTAGTACAACGAAATGCTTTAAGTGTACATTTAAAGCTAACGCAGCTTAATCACCCTAAGTTAATGACTTACTTTGAATTACATCAGTTATTAGAAGGGCTATCACTACACGATCAAGAATTAGGTTATCAAACCTTATTTTATGCGAATTTGCATCATTATGGTGCTAAGAAAACGCTGGCTTGGAGTCAGTCAATTCCCTTTAATCTTAAAGTAAAATCAGCGATAGCACCTGAAGCACAACTTGCTTTTTCTCAGAAAGATTACGCTGGGACTATTGATGCTTTGGCTCATTTAGCTCAAATCGATAAGCTTTCTGGGGATGATCGTTACATGCTTGCGCTTTCCTATTTGAAACTTGGGCAAATTAAGCCTGCGTTAGCATTAGCGAATACTGATCCTAATAGTCATACTTCGAATCGAATATTAACTGAATATGCTTTCCATCTACTTGGTCTGAAAGATTATGTTAAAGCGATGACTGTATTTAGTGATCTTGAAAAAAACAAAGGGCTAAATGCAGAAGCTTCCGTTGCTTATCAGGATCTGAAAAAATTAACAACCGAGCAAATAGCCCAGAAAGCAGCGCTTGAATATACACCGTGTACTCAAGAAGTGGTTGAGGCCTTACCAAATAAACACCAAGCCAGAATATTACTCGCAGGTTGTGATCCTACAACCCATTCTGCGCAATGGCTTAATTTGGCTGAAGCGAGTAATGCGATAAACTTATTAGAAAAAACATCATTTTCTAATCATCGCCTAGCGCAAAAAAGAATTAATATTTTAGTAAATAGTTATGTAAAAACAAATAACTGGAAAGCGATAGCACGGTTATCAAAACAACTGCAACAACCATCTCAATTACCTGTTCTTGCTACGAGTTATGACAAGCTTAAGCAATACCCACAAGCGGCAACAATTTGGCTTAAATTATATCAGCAGCAAGGGAAAATTAGCCTGTTGAAATCGGCTCTTTATGCGTTATCAAAGACTAACAATCATAATGAGATGAGCCAGTTGTTATCTAGCTTATTGAAACAAAACAGTGTTGCATTACGGTATTCTGCGATTACTGGTGCATTTGTTGATGACTTTTATGCAGCAAGCGATGCTTATTCACTGACACAAGTTAGACAATTAAATCATTATCTTTCAATGAGTAAACAAATAAAGAGCGATTACTGGGTAAATACCAACCAATGTAACGATGTAATCAATACAGATCTTAGTGCTCAGCGCCCATTCGCTATTATGGCTGTTGCTCAATGTAAAGCTGAAACAAATAAGCAGCAAGCTATCACGATGGTTGAAGCGATTGAACCTAAAGGGATCATGGAACAATTGCTATTAGGCTCTTGGTATGCAGATATTAATAATAATCAACAAGCCGTTGCATATTGGCAATCAGTTCCTCAACAGCAATTAAATGATTATCAATTTCATCAGTATATTAATAGTTTATTAGATCTTAAATTATTACAACAAGCGCAAAGTTTATGGCGTCAGCGTTCTATTAATAGTTCGCAGTGGCAGCGCATTGATGGCAGTAGGATTGCTCTAGGTTTAGGTAATGTAGCCGAAGCCGAACGTTTACTGACACAAGCGCATGATCCTTTTAAAAAAGAGCCAGAAGCGATCGCATTGTTTCATGTCTACCAACAGACCCAGCAAACAGCAAAGGTCACCTCAGTTTATAACCAGATTCAGGCTCGATATGGTGCCAATAATCAGTTAACGCAAGAATATGCATTTTATTTGAGTCGACATCAGCCCCAGCAAGCTGCGTATGTTATGCAACGCTTGTTTGAACAACCAAACTATCAACCTAATGTCTTTATATTGACCGCATATGGGGATGTACTCGCTAAATTAGACCATAATAAGCAAGCTAAAATACGTTATCAGCAAGCGATAGATTTGCTATTGGAAGACAAGAAACCATTAACTGAAACAGAGAAAAAATTGCAGCATTATCTTCAAGATTCACATCGTAATGTGTATCAGGGCTGGGCTTTTTCTGTCGCTGGATGGGTTGGTCAAAATGCAAGTAGTCGCTCGTCGTTAATTACCGGTCAAACGGGGGATTATTACCAACAACTTGAAGCTAAATACTATTTTAATGAAGACCAATGGCGATTACCGCGGTCTGCTTTATATATAAATTATGGTTACAGTACCAACTTTACTGATACCGTATCTGTTGGTGGCGATCAGCAAAATTATGGTAAAGGATTTAATGATGCAGTTGAGATTGGTCTGGAATGGAAACCATTAAAAGAATATACGGTATTTATTCGCGGCGGCTTAAAATCACAGAAAACCATGAATGATTATCAAGTAAATCCATATTTAACTATTCGTGGCGATCTACTTGCCAATGATGCATGGAGTAAGGCGTGGAAATATGATCAACAGCAATGGTGGTTTCAACAATTATATGCCGAAGGGGTTGCCAACCTTGCTCATATTGATAATTTATCATTCTTTGGTCGTTATGATTTAGGCCGTGTTGTTAAAGTTTCTGATAACCATAAGCAGCGTATTGTCCCCTATGGTTTTATGCAATATAGCTACTCTTCATATGATGCAGAAGAGACATTAAATATCAAAACAACAGATAACGATGTGCGTTATGGATTAGGCGTGCTGTGGTTAAGCGAATGGATGAGTAACCATTATGATGGATATAAACTCATATCCGAATTGGGGATGGAATGGCAGTATGTAGGGCAAAGCAGTACCGCAAAAGAGGGCGACAATGCCTTTTTATTACGCTATGCATTGTATTACTGATTATTACTGGTTGTTATTTAACTAAACCAAAGGCTGATGTTGGATTTCTGTATCAGCCTTTGAATCGTGATAAACCAATAACAATGCAGGAATGGAAAACGTTGCTGGTTGATATTCAACAGCAACGTATGAATTTGTTGCTGATTCAGTGGTCGCAGTATGGCACAGAAAAATTTGATGGTACAAAGGGCTGGCTAGCAAAACGTATTGAAGCATGGTTTGCTCAAGGCGGAACGGTGTGGTTTGGCTTGTATTCAGATCCAACGTATTTTAAACGCATTCATACGCAATCATTGTCGCAACAAGCGGATTATTTGAATCATTATTTTGTTGAGCTTGAAAAAACATATCAGCGCTGGAAGCCATGGATAACTCAGCATTCAGCATCGATTAAAGGCTTTTATTTGCCGCTTGAGTTGAGTGATTATGATTTTCCAACATTGCAACAGCGACAGCAACTCACTGTATTATTAGCTAAACAAGTACATAACTATAATAAACCACTGATGGTAAGTTTATATTTATCTGCCACTATTGATGCACCAGCTATTGTTCAGTGGGTTGAGCAGTTAACAGAGGCCGGTATTAAAGTGATCGTGCAAGATGGGCATGGTACGCAAGCCTTAACTGAGAAGGTGAGGCAACAATACCTGTCATTATTACCCTCAGAAAGTGGCATTATTAGAGAAATTTTTAAACAATCTTCAGCAACGCCTTTTGTCGCTCAACGATTGCCATTATCTTATTATCAACAAGTGACGCAACAAGTAATAAACAGGGATACCTACTATTTTTCATTAAGGTATGCCCCATTTAGTCAGGGCGTATTAAAGCTTACTGATTAGTTATCGTTAATCCGCAGGATAAATCGCACCTAATTGGGCTAAACGACTAGCGCCAGTCACTTCTGGTAAATTACCTGATTGATGGTGCATAGTGCGATATGCAAGCCATGCAAATGCCATTGCTTCCATGTTATCAATATCTACACCACGATCTGCGGTTGTCATAACCTGCCAACTTGGTAGCAATTCTGCCAGTCGTTGCATTAAAATCGGGTTATGAGCACCGCCGCCACAGACTAATAGTTCATTTGGCGTAACGGCAGGGGTGAGGCCTGTTTTTTTGACATCATTTGCAATAGTTTGCGCGGTATATTCAGTGAGTGTTGCTTGAATATCACAAGCAGAGAGTTGCAGTTCTGCAATCGTTGGTTCGGCTAAATAGTGTTCTAACCATGGCAGGTTAAATAACTCTCGACCAGTACTTTTAGGCGCGGGTAGTTGTAAATACGGCTCAGACAATAAGCGGGTTAATAACACTGAGCTTACCGTACCTAAGCGGGCCCAATTACCGTTCTCATCATAACTTTTTTGCTGGTGGAGGTTGATCCACGCATCCATCAACATATTACCAGGACCAGTATCAAAGCCTGTCACTGCTTTATTAGGCTCTAAGACAGTAATATTAGCAATACCGCCAATATTTAAAATAACTCGAGTACATTGGGTTGAGCTAAATAGTTGTTGATGAAAAGCGGGAACTAGCGGTGCACCTTGACCACCAAATGCCATGTCTTTACGACGAAAATCAGCAACGGTAGTAATGCCTGTTTTGGCGGCAATAATATTGGCATCACCAATTTGCATTGTAAACGCATATTCTGTGTGGGGAGAATGAAAGACGGTTTGACCGTGGCTACCGATAGCGGTGATATCTGTAGCATCTGTTTGGGTTTTATTCAGCAGTGCTAATACAGCATCAGCAAAAAGATGACCTAAACGGTGGTCTAGTTCACCTAATGTTTGTAAATTTGTTGGTTGGCCTAAACAGATATCTAACAATGATTGTTTGAGATTATTACCCATAGCAAAGGGATGCGAACCAAGTAATCGAATATTATTGTTGTCAATTTCTACGAGAACAGCATCAACGCCATCCATGCTCGTCCCTGACATTAAACCAATATATTTTTCCATCGCTGTTCCCACTGTATTTCAATTTAACGGCTGCTGTTTATCATGGCCGTTAAGCAGTTAATTATACTGTTCGAAGTATAAACTATACCGTCACTCTAATCAGAAGTGACTGAGAAATAAAGTAGCGATGGAATATTTACGTTAATTGTTTTAATGCATGACACTACGAGAAGCGGCAAGACTATTAGCCCCTTGCTGTTGAACGACGTTGTTCATTTTATTCGCAAACTCAGCTAATTCGAGGCTCACTGCTGAACTGGCGATCATTGCATCATCAAGATCGAAAATTTCAATCATATGACCTATCGTACCGTCATCATAAGTGCCAGAAACAAAATGAATGGCAGTATCGGTTAGAATTGAACGACCATATGTATTCTCGACTAAACGCATCCAGTGGATTAATTCATCATGATTTTCTATGATTTTTGAGTGCATAAACACTGATCCTTTTGCATTGGAGGCATACATTGAGAGGACCGATTGTCCTTTATTTTGTGATGGCCTTTTATGCACTAAGTGTATCAGTTCAGTGAAAATGATAACTTTAGCGTTACTACAAAAATAAGTGTCAAAAAAAACAAAAAGTGACAAAAACGCACATTTTCTTATTTAATCAATGATTTACGAGTTAAAATTTGCTGTTATGTAGTCAATAAATGCTCTTAGTCGGGCGGGCATAAATTTAGTTTGGGCGTATTGCAGCGCAATATCACCATGATAATTACCGCGTATCGTCCATGCAGGTAATACTTGAATAACCGCACCTTCGAGCAAAGCATCTTTAATCACAAAATCAGGGAAGATACCAATCCCTAAGTTATCTTTTACACCATTAAGTCGCATTTGAGAGTGATTAACCGCATAACGACCACTTACGGTAACGCGATGGCGTGTATGTTGTTGTTCAAAATCCCAAATATTGTCTGTATTAGTTTCCCCTAAATACAAACAATCATGATG
This sequence comes from Photobacterium piscicola, assembly GCF_900166965.1. Taxonomy (GTDB): domain Bacteria; phylum Pseudomonadota; class Gammaproteobacteria; order Enterobacterales; family Vibrionaceae; genus Photobacterium; species Photobacterium piscicola. The sequence goes on from NZ_FUZI01000003.1 coordinate 71,211, forward strand.
AATAAGATCTAATGGCGTTTGGGGTGTGCCACGTTGTGCTAAGTATTCAGGACTGGCACATAGCATTAGATCAACTTTACCTATTTGTTTTAAGACTAAATCCTCACTTGGCTTTTCAGTTAGTCTAAATACCACATCAATCCCTTCTTTTATAATATCAATATCACCATCACGGGCTTTAAGCTTTAATTGAATATCAGGGTATTGAGTTAAAAATGGCGTCACTAATGGCTGTAATACTATCGATAGAAATGCTTTGGGTGCAGCAACTGTTATCATACCGGCAGGCACAATCGGCTCTGAATGGGAGATTTCAATCGCTTGTTTTGCGGCATCAAACATCGCTGTACATTGACTATAAATGCGTTTACCAGACTCACTGATGACCAAGGTTCGAGTCGTACGTTCTAATAATTTAACGGAAAGCGCGCTCTCTAAGCGTGATATCTGTTTACTTAATGCAGAAGGGGTGACATTGAGCTTTTTGGCAGCCGAGGTATAGCTGCCTTCATCAACGACGACAATAAACACAGCCAGATCTGGCATTAGTGCGATTAGCTTATTAGTTTCCATTCATTTGTGCCTGAGAGTCAATAATCATTTTCCATGGTATGGGATAATACTGTGGTTAGGTTTGAATTAGAATGCTGAAAAGTGACCAATTAAGTTCTAGTTCAAAGTGTTGATAAAAAGCACCAAATAGTTGGCGATTTTCAAATAAAAAAGGTGTAAAACGAAAGCTACTCCCTAGACTTCGATATTTAATGCTGTCGTTGCAGTATGTTCTAGTCTAGATAAAAGAGCTTTTAGGTTTTATCGGCGATTGCGCTTAGTTACCATCCAATAAATCTGTGAGGAACACATGTCTTCTGCATTCTATAAGCAAATTAATCAGCAAATTGAAGATGTTAAAGCTGAAGGACTATACAAATCTGAGCGTATTATTACGTCTGCACAACAAGCTGCTGTTAAGATTCAATCTGGTGAAGAAGTATTAAACTTCTGTGCAAATAACTACTTAGGTTTGGCTAATCACCCAGAACTGATTGCTGCTGCAAAAGCGGGTATGGATCAACACGGTTTTGGTATGGCATCGGTGCGTTTTATTTGTGGCACACAAGACGCGCATAAAGAATTAGAGCAAAAACTATCGAATTTCTTAGGAATGGAAGACACCATTCTTTATACCTCATGTTTTGATGCTAACACTGGTTTATTTGAAACGATCCTTGGTGCTGAAGATGCCATCATTTCAGATGCACTAAACCACGCCTCTATTATTGATGGTGTACGTTTATGTAAAGCAATGCGATTCCGTTACTCAAATAACAACATGGAAGAGCTTGAGCAACAATTGATCGCAGCTAAAGAAGCGGGCGCACGTAATACATTGATCGTAACTGACGGTGTGTTCTCAATGGATGGCGTAGTGGCTAACCTGCCTGCTATTTGTGATTTAGCGGAGAAATATGACGCACTTGTGATGGTGGATGACTCTCACGCTGTCGGCTTTATGGGCGCAAATGGTCGTGGTACTCATGAGCACCATAATGTAATGGATCGTATTGATATCATTACAGGTACGCTGGGTAAAGCAATGGGTGGAGCATCAGGCGGTTACACGTCAGGTAAGAAAGAAGTGATTGATTGGTTACGCCAGCGTTCACGTCCATACTTGTTCTCAAACTCTGTTGCGCCAGCGATTGTAGCTGCATCAAACCGTGTTATTGATCTATTAGCTGAAAGTGGTGATTTACGCGATAACCTATGGATTAATGCGGCGCATTTCCGTACCCGTATGACAGATGCTGGCTTTACTATGGCAGGTGCTGATCACGCTATCATTCCAATTATGCTAGGTGATGCAAAAGTAGCAGCAGAATTTGCTGAGCGCGCATTAGCAAAAGGTATCTATGTGGTTGGTTTCTCATTCCCAGTAGTACCAAACGGTAAAGCACGTATTCGTACTCAAATGTCAGCAGCACATACCCGTGAGCAACTTGATAAAGCCATTGATGTCTTTATCGAAGTAGGCAAAGAGATGGCTATTATCTAGTTCGTTTTTCGTTGTTAACATCGGCACGACTTTAGCCATTGGTTAAGGTCATTGTATAGAATGCCATTAAATGGTTATTCTAGCTTTATGGAATAAGTGTTATGAAAATCAAAGCTCTGTCTAAATTAAAGCCTGAAGAAGGTATCTGGATGACTGAAGTAGATAAGCCGCAAATGGGGCATAATGATCTACTTATTCGTATTAAGAAAACAGCTATCTGTGGTACAGACGTGCATATCTATAACTGGGATGAGTGGTCACAAAAAACCATTCCAGTACCAATGGTTGTGGGTCATGAATATGTGGGTGAAGTTGTAGGCATGGGACAAGAAGTGCGTGGCTTTAACTTAGGCGACCGTGTTTCTGGTGAAGGGCACATCACTTGTGGACATTGCCGTAACTGTCGCGGTGGTCGTACCCATTTATGCCGTAATACCGTTGGTGTTGGCGTTAACCGTGAAGGTGCGTTTGCAGAGTTTTTGGTTATTCCTGCGTTTAATGCATTTAAAATTCCAGGTGATATCTCAGATGATTTAGCGTCGATTTTCGACCCATTTGGTAACGCGGTTCATACTGCATTATCGTTTGATCTTGTCGGTGAAGATGTCTTGATCACCGGTGCTGGTCCAATTGGTATTATGGCAGCTGCGGTTGCAAAACACGTTGGTGCTCGCCATGTTGTGATCACCGATGTTAACGAATACCGCTTAGATCTTGCACGTAAAATGGGTGTAACTCGCGCCGTTAACGTTGCAAATGAAAACCTAACTGATGTTATGGATGAGTTAGGCATGAAGGAAGGCTTTGATGTTGGTTTAGAAATGTCAGGTAATCCAATGGCATTTAACAGCATGTTATCAAGTATGAACCACGGTGGTAAGGTTGCATTACTTGGCATTCCACCATCAGACATGGGCATTGACTGGACTCAGGTTATCTTTAAAGGCTTAATCATTAAAGGTATCTACGGTCGCGAAATGTTTGAAACATGGTACAAGATGGCAAGCTTGATTCAATCAGGCCTAGATCTAACCCCAATCATTACGCACCATTACAAGATTGATGATTTCCAGCAAGGCTTTGACGTTATGCGTTCTGGCATGTCGGGTAAAGTTATTCTTGATTGGGAATAAGTCGTTGGCTTTCTAAACGATAAAATCGAGATCTATTATTAAGCGAGTATAGTGCTCGCTTTTTTTATTCTCTTTTTTTATTAATGATTATTTTGCTATTATCAGTATAATGCGCGCCACTCAGTGAGTCTCTGTTAGGAATTAACATGCAAGAATTAGATCAACAACCACAATCAGAAAAAAAAGTAAAAGAACTGACGCTAGAGCAGCAATTACTGCAAAATAATCCATTACATGGTCTTAGCTTAGAGAAAATGCTAACAGAACTTGTTGATCATTACGGTTGGGAAATTCTTGATACAGCAATGCGTATGAACTGTTTCAATACCAAACCGTCTATTGCAAGTAGCGTTAAATACCTGAAGAAAACAGAGTGGGCACGTGAAAAAGTAGAAGGTTTTTACCTGTCTCGTTTTAAGCGTATGCCTCGTGCTTCTGCGGCTGAATTTGAATTACCGCCACGTATGCGTACATTTGCCCACGGCATTACACCAAAAACACCAATGGAACTCACTGTTGAGTCTATTTTGTTATCGCAAGCCAAAGCGGCATCAGCACATAAAGAACGTTCTAACAGTGGTCGTAATGGTGGCCGCAATAACGGCGGTCGATCGCGTCGTTAATCATTAGTTACTAAATAGCAGCACTAATTTAGGGTGATGTATGTCACGAAAGCTGCTATACTAGACAACAATTTAGAGAAAAAGTCGCCTATATTGAGCGGCTTTTTTAATGCTTGATATATTCACAAATTTTGGAAACAGTACATTGATTTCAACAGCTAATATCACAATGCAATTTGGCGATAAGCCATTATTTGAAAACATCTCAGTTAAATTTGGTGGTGGCAACCGTTACGGCCTGATCGGCGCAAATGGTTGTGGTAAATCGACATTCATGAAAATCTTGGGTGGCGAACTAGAGCAATCTGGTGGCACTGTTTCACTTGATCCTAACGAGCGTATGGCGAAATTAGGTCAGGACCAATTTGCATTTGAAAACTACAGTGTTATCGATACTGTAATCATGGGCCATAAAGAACTATGGACTGTTAAAGAAGAGCGTGATCGTATTTACGCGATGCCTGATATGTCTGAAGACGACGGCATGCGTGTTGCTGATCTTGAAGTTGAATTCGCAGAAATGGACGGCTACTCAGCAGAAGCACGTGCAGGCGAACTTCTTTTAGGTCTTGGCATTTCTGAAGATCAACACTTTGGTCTTATGAGCGCCGTTGCTCCTGGTCTTAAAGTGCGTGTGTTATTGGCTCAAGTATTGTTTGCTAACCCAGACATCATGCTGCTTGACGAACCAACGAACAACTTGGACATTCACACCATTGCATGGCTTGAGCAGATCCTTCTTGCACGTAACTGCACAATGATCATTATCTCGCACGACCGTCACTTCTTAAACAGCGTATGTACTCACATGGCTGATCTAGATTACGGTGAAATGCGTCTGTTCCCTGGTAACTACGACGAATACATGATCGCAGCAGAGCAATCTCGTGATCAACTTCAAGCTGATAATGCGAAGAAGAAAGCACAGATGGCTGAACTACAAACGTTCGTAAGCCGTTTCTCTGCTAACGCATCTAAAGCTAAGCAAGCAACATCTCGTCAAAAGCAATTAGACAAGATCCAGCTAACAGCTGTGAAAGCATCTAGCCGCCAATCTCCATTCATTCGTTTCGATCAGGAAAAAGAACTGTTCCGTAACGCACTTGAAGTTGAGAACCTAAAACAAGGTTACGGCGATAACATTCTTATCAATGGCGTTAACCTATTGGTAGAAGTGGGTGAGCGCATTGCGATCATCGGTGAAAACGGTATTGGTAAATCAACTTTCCTAAATACACTAGCGGGCCAAATGGACCCAATGGAAGGTATGATTAAGTGGTCTGAAAACAACAATATCGGTTTCTACGCACAGGATCACAGTGCTGATTTCGCTGAAGACATTACACTACTTGAGTGGATGGGTCAGTGGAAGAAAGAAGGCGACGACGAGCAAGTTGTTCGTGGTATCCTTGGTCGTATGCTGTTCTCACAAAACGACATTAAGAAATCAGTTAAAGTGATTTCTGGTGGTGAGCAAGGTCGTATGCTGTTTGGTAAGCTAATCATGCAACGTCCTAACATCCTATTAATGGATGAACCAACAAACCACATGGACATGGAATCTATTGAAGCACTTAACCTTGCGTTAGAGAACTTCAAAGGTACATTAATGTTCGTATCTCATGACCGTCAATTTGTAACTTCTGTTGCAACACGCATCATTGAGATCACTAAAGATGGCGTAGAAGACTTCCACGGCACTTATGATGAGTACATTGCTAAGAAAGCGCTAATTGGTTAAGTTTCACTATTAATCAAGCGGCCTAAGCCAAAGAATTAAATAAAAGCCGCCTTTATTAAGGGCGGTTTTTTTATAGATAAATTTAACGTGTTCATTCACGTAATCTCAATATTTAAGGGAAACCTATGAAAATTTGGGTTGATGCAGATGCATGTCCAAACGTTGTAAAAGAGATTCTTTTTCGCGCAGCAGATCGCGCCAAAATAAGTGTAACGCTGGTGGCGAATCAATATATCCGCACACCACCATCGCCATTTTTACGCTCGATTCAAGTAGAGCAAGGCTTTGATGTTGCAGATAACTATATTGTTCAGGAATGCGAAGTAGGGGACTTGGTGATCACCGCTGATATTCCTTTGGCTGATGAACTGATCACCAAAGGCGCACACGCATTAAACCCACGCGGCGAAATGTACACCAAAGACACCATCAAGCAACGCCTACAAATGCGTGATTTTATGGAAACCATGCGGAGTAGTGGAATTCAGACTGGTGGACCGTCTGCATTAACACAAGCTGACCGCCAAAATTTCGCTAATAAGTTAGATGCTTTCTTAGCTAAAAACCATAAGATACAATAAGTTATAACTATGGGGGGTGAACGCTGTTTTACCTCCTTTTCTCCCTTCAGTTGTATTCACATTTCTTCTTATTTTCCTGCTAAATCCCAATTGCTAACGTTTTGCTAATATGAATTGCTAATATAAATGATTGTTTTGAGTTTTTTTAGAAAATGAATATGCATAATTATTTAAAATAAATGAATTTAATATGGTGGGGTTTAGCTATTTATTCTGAGTGTAATAGCCGAAATTGTTTATTTAAATAGGTAGGGCTTAATTCTGGCTAATATTAGGAGTTATGTTTTTTGGGCTCTATAAGAACATATTAAATTTTTGCTTTCTTCATCTTTGTACAATTATTACTTCATATACAAAATAAGTTGTTACTAAAAGTTAATATAAAACCTATTGCAGTGAAATTTTACTTGTATTGGTGTAATCTGCTTGTTTGTTCCAAGCAGTAATTCATAGAACAAATTATATTACTTATTCTAAGCTTAAAAATCGCTGTATTAAGCTGATTTGTTTGGAATTGACTGTTTGAAGTGTTTCAAATTGTTTAGAGACGTGTAATCCATGCCATTAGAATTTCATCTTGAACGTTCACTCGTTAAGCGTATAAAAAAGCATAAAGACGGAACTACATTCCTTTTTGGGGCTGCTTTTAGTCAAGCTCATAATGGTGGTGCAGGTATTCCCAATGTTACTGGTGTTCTTCAATTCATAGAAGAGTACTTGCAAAAGCAAGATGATTTGGAGGATTTAGCTGATTATCAAGAAGAATTAGAAGGGGTAGCCCCCCAAGAAAAATATCAGCAGGCTTTCAGAATTATTGCTGGTTCTTATGGCCAAAAGGCTGTTAATGAAATTGTTCGAAGTGTTGTAGAAAGCAATATAGATGACAATGGGAATCATATTATTCCGCAAGCAGTTAAAGACTTTGTCTCAGGTATCAAAAATAAGAATTTTCGTGTTGATAATATCATAACAACGAATTTTGATACCTTATTGGAAGAAGAGTTTACTAATCAAGGTATTGATTACAATTCATTTAGTGTTGTTGCTGATACCCAACTACCAAAGAAAGTTAATAAAAATATCAACATTTATCACCTACATGGAATCTGGGACAAAGGTGATACTATGCATACAACTAGTCAATTGCAGCAGAGTAGAGCGCGTATTGAAATGTCTCTACAGAACCTTGTAGGCGATGATCTTGTTGTTGTTATAGGATATAGCGGTTGGGAAGATAGTTTCACCCGTTCATTAGCAACAGTTGTCACTAATCCCAATGCAAGTTACGATATACTTTGGAGTTTCTATGAGTCTGAACCTGCGAAGATCGAGTATGACAGACAAGATTTGTTTGCTTCTCTAGAAGATGCTATTTCTTGTGGTCGTGTTCAGTTTTATTGTGGAATAGATTGCAATACTACGTTTGAGAAACTAGGCCATATTAGTGAGTTAAAAAAAAAAGAGCTGAAAAGAACGAACTTGAGCGCCAACGCCTAGAAATAGTAAACTTCTATGATATAGAAGACAGAGGATACAATCGTAATGTCCGAAAACAAACGTTTCGAGACTCATTAACTTTCCTCCATGATAGTAATGCGTTGTCTATTCGTGCTCCTCTTGGTTATGGTGTTTATGACTTTATCTCATCATTTAAGAATGCTCTTGAGAAGCAGAAGCCAAGATTTTTACGAATCGATTGCTCTGAAGTTTTGACAAAGGCACAAGTTGAAAATCAGATTAAGGCAGATACCAATCAACCATTGTCTCAGCTAATATATCTTTTCAGTACAAAAGTGGAGGAAGAGGTATATTTTATTATTTTCGACAACATAAAGAGTAAAATAAATGCTGATGCTCTTATGTATCTCACCAACTTGCCTGATTCACTTCCTGAATTTGGTAAAAATACTTTTTTCATTTTTTCATCGAGTGTAACAATAAAGCAATTTAGAAGTTTTCATGTAGAGCTAGATGCACTTACTTTGCACGAAAGTCAGCTGATTCTGAATGATAGATTTGGCTCGATGCAATTTACCCAATCTCAAATAGCACAAATCCATGAGCGTTCCGAGGGAGTGGTTGATAAGCTTGAACAAATAATGGATTTCCTCGAGAATAGTTCAGTAGAAGAAGTTCTGGCTCATGATGAACTCTTTGACGATGATTTTCACCTCGCTCACATACCAAAAACAACTCTTAACCAAATAGATTTATTGTTTACTGATCGTTCGAAAGAATTGACTCTAAAGATGTTGAACATTCTTTCCATTCTAAAAAATGGAGAGACGTTAACCAATCTTTCGCAAGATAAGTTGGGAGCAGGATTAAACCCTAAACACGTACAAGAGTTGGTTAGATTTGAGTTAGCTACGACTGTGAAGATTGATCTATCTACCACGATTATAAAAATCAATCCTATCATTAAAGATTATATTCTTAGCAAAATGACTAAGGAGGATATTTTCAGTATCTCTAATGCTTATTTGAACGTAACTGTAATTCCTACTAGGACGGGAGTCAAACTTAGTTCACTTAATCGTAAGGTATACCAAACTGGATATAGCACAGAAGAAGACAATACAGGGACATTGCTTCTCTACTCGATTGAATCATGTTTGCAAAACATCAGATATAACGAAAGAGTAGGTGACTGCAATGAGATGAACGAAAGGAGGTTAAATAAACTCCGTTTCTACAGTAGCTCTTATATTTACATACTACGTAATTCTGGTCGTTACGCTGAAACAATTTCAGCTGTAGATCTCTTGCTTGACACTATTAAAGAAATTGATAAAGACAACCTATACAAGTATTACGAGCATATGGCTTCAGCATACAGAATGAGGGCGAATTATTCCGAAGCAGAAAAGTACCTCAATCTTTGTGAGGATCTATGTCCTGAGGATAAAGGCACACTTGAGAGTGTTTATGTTGAGCGCTTACATCTTCTTGAGCAGACTGATATTAATGCAGCGATTACCTTAGCCAGAGCTCGAAAAAACAACTATCACAAGAAGTCGGTAGCCTTCATCTTATCTGATGTAGTTCTTGCTGGGACAAAAAATATCGATGAAAAACTAAAAACGTTAGTCAGATTAGAGAAGCGTGCAAGAAAGCTTGGGTATTCTACTTTAGCGAATAATATATTGTTTGAAATTAACCATGGGCGCACTAATGTTGAAAAAATCAAACAATTAGATAAAGTCATCGAGTCAGGTAGGAGCAGCTATAATTATTGTCGGGCTACTATTTATAAGTACGAAGCAATAGTAGATAGTGGTATGTATGATCGCATTAAAGATCAAGATATCAATAGTTTGTCTAATATTTACAATTATCTATTTAGGCAAAAATTCGACATCTTGTTCGTTAAGTGTCATAAGCTTTTGTGGGATATTGCAGCTTATCGTCAGCGGCAAGACATTATTTGCACAATTTATTATAAAGGTACGATTGTTTGGAGACTGAATTCAGATCTTGAAAACGAAGAAAAGTATCTTGCTCTATTTAAAGGTTTTGAAGAGCTGATAGTGTTAAATAGTTTAGTCCATAAGACTGAATGATCTTCTATTTTTTATGTTGAAGTGAACTTTAGATTTTAATTATAAATACAAGTCCCTCCCTTAATGAGGGATTTTTGCTATTGATCATTCTTAGGCTGATTAATACTTTTTAGATTAAGTGGTGGCACCATGTCCACTTTACGATCATAGGTATTAACTTGAGCAAATTCTTTATGGCCAGAGAACCGTTGTTTATCAGCCATTGTTCCTTCGTAATCTGAAATACCTTTAGCTTTTAAATCATGAAACGTGAAATCCGTATTAATGCCATATTCTAAAGCGGCTTTCTTTTTTGCTGCTTGCCAATAATCTTGTAGTGAACGATCGTGAACCTTTTGACTATTAGGGCGACGAAGTACAAAGTTAGTTTGTTTTTCAGCTAATGTTTCAGATAGGGCAATTGCTTCACGTAAGCGTGGTGACCACATCTTGATTTGTTTTTTGCCAGTTTTAGATTGAGTAATGAAAATACCATCATCTAATAAATGTGAGTACTCAAGCTTTAATATGTCACCTTTACGAGCTGCACATAAATAGGCCAGTTCCATTGCAACTTTAGTGATGGTATTAGCGCATTGGTAAACAGCAAGATACTCTTCATCTGTAATATAGCGATCACGTTGATTAGCTGAAAATTTTCTCACGCCACGGCATGGATTTTTATTTATCTTGCCACGTTCATATGACCACTGCATAACTTTAGAAAGCAATGAAAAGTCATTATTTGCCGTTGATATTGAATGTTCACCACGTTTATCCATAAATGCACGAATATGTTTAGGTAATAAAGCGTTAGGATTCATGTTACCAAACACTTTTATTAATATTGGTACTCGTGCCAAATTAGATCGCTGTGTTGATGGTGCAAGTGCTTTAAATTGTGGTGAATCAAAATACTCATGAAATAATTCAGCGATATTTCTTCTATGCTTATTAATCAGCTTTTCATATTCGAGCCATACTAATGACAAAGGTGATTCAATAGGGCATATAGCAATTGAGCCTCCTGATTTAGGGTGCCAACGGTATTTTTTACCATGAGCATAAACACGAGGTGGTAGTTTACGATCGCCTTTGTTATTACGTTCTCTCATGCTAATGCCTCTAAGTTAAAGCCATCATTATTATTGCTGTGTGAAGCTGGATGGTTAATGTGATACCAGGTTGTTCTTATACGACCATCTTTCCCTTCAACATAAAAGATGCCGTGGCTTCTTAAACAAGAAGCTTGATCTGCAGCGCGGCTATAACCTGTTAGTTCTACTAATTCAGGGGAGGTAATAATTAGATTCTGCATGATTAAATCCTTTTATTTGATGGTTGAGAAAGACGAACCCGATTCATGGTGTGCCAGCAACGGGCATCACCTTTAAATAAGCCTCCCGCCTTTAATTTTGCACATCCTTCTGGTAATGACTCACCACAATGTTGGCAAGTACCTAGTGATTGCTTGATTTGTTCCATCTCACCATGAATACGATGGATCATTAGTTGTAATGCTTCTGTGTTATCACAAGCTGTATTGGGATAAGAGAAGAATTTACAGATCTCATTTAGCCGTTCGATCTCCATATTATTTAATGGGAGAGGGAAACTGGTCACGCCATTGGTTTTGCGGTTATCTCTCAAACGTTGGGCGCGTTTACGTGCTTGTTCACGTTTTTTATCATTAGTAGTCATAAGCCGAAATACGTTATAGAAAGTGAATAGCTTCATGAGCAAATTGCTCGACAAGTTCTTGGGTGATGTCGGTTTCAAGTGGATAAGATTTTGAGACACCCCAACCAGTTGTTGGATTTGAAATGATCAACAGTTCCCAACATTCTTGCCAATCACTATTACGTGATTTAATGAGTTTTACTGCCCCTTGAGCAGTATCGTTCTGAAATGACAGGAAAACCGCTTGCGCCCCTTGATATAACCGCTAAGTGGTTATATCAAGGGGCGCAAGAGTCGGTTGAAAAGCTGCGAATGTTGATTGAATTACCATAACAAGTCAGTGATGGCCAAGGTATTAACTTAGGTAAGTGGACGATCCAACAACTGAAAGAAGGTAAGTCGGCATTGATCCATAACGGCCAAGCTATGGTGACAGATGTCATACTGCAATTGAAGGAGTACCGCGAGTGAAGGTAAGCGCCAAAGCCGGTGAATTGATCACGGATTTACTCTATAAGCACACTGGTCAAGATAATGACCAATTAGAACAAGCCTTCTATCAATTAAATCCTCACTTTCGGCGTGAGGTTTTTTTTGTCGATACCGAAGTGGTGTTACCTCAAGTCAAGCAGATACCTAAAACTCAACGTGTTATTAAATCATGGGATTAAAGAATGTTTCATCTAATAGGCAATAATGCTGATTTAATCTTGGACCGTTTAAAGTCGTGGCGGTTGAATGATGGCAATGGAACCGAAGGCGATAACGTCACTTTGGTGGTGAGCTCTGATGATGTCGATGGACTGCCACCCAAAGGTGAACGTTATTCGGTGCGATTGGGGGATGTTGTCCGTGATAGTTTTCAGATATCAAAACGATCAGTGAATTTATACCCCAGAGAGATCACGTTAGTTCTCACTGTTGCGCCTTTCTCTATCAAAGATGAAAGTGGTTATCGTGAACGTAAGTCGTGCAGTTGGGATAAAACAACAGTAGGACAAGTCGTGTATGACTGTCTTACCCCTCATGGCTTTGATGTTTTTGTTCATCCGCGATTACAAAAAATTGAAATCGAGCATATAGATCGTTCTGATGAAAGTACGCCAGCATTTATGAACCGCTTGGCCAAGTCTTATGATGCAATAGCGAAACCTGTTGAAGAGCGGTTCATCTTTGTGCCAATGGGTGAACAACGTAGTGCTTCAGGTAAGCGTATTGAAAGCGTTACACTGTCACTCCATGTGGTGAATCATCCGGGCAATAGTGACTTTGTTAATGTGTCTGCAGAATTAGATGGTCGCCAAGATTTTAATGGTGTTAAGGCTTTTTATAGTTCAACGGCAGATGGAAGCCGACAACAGGTCAAAGTGGGGAGTAGACCGTTTAAGTCATTAGGCAAAGATAAGAACACCAAGAAGGAAGAAGAACAAGCGTATGCTGCAGAGCTTCGAAAAATGCAACGCCAAGGACGGAAAATCAGCATTGAAGCACCGCCTAATCCCACCATTTTTGCCGAAGGGCTAGTGCTGCTTGATGACACTTTCCCTCGCGCTTTTAAAGGTCAATGTTCTGTTGATCAAGTGTCGTTCTCTGGCCAAGGATTACAACCCAATCGAATGAGTATTCAAGCCACGTTTATAGGTGAGTAATGATCACAAACAGTAAAATTCGCTTTAATCAACATGCCTTCTTTTCTGCAACCCTCCCCGTAAAAATCTCTGATGCTCAAATCAAACGTCATATTAATGATCAACATGTTCGTCAGTTAAAAGATGTTCGATGCCCACTTTACTTGCGGTTTAACGCATCTCGAACCGGTGGAACGTGGTGGTTTTATCGTTATGAAGCGGGTAAACAATACCCATATCGGATTACGAAATATCCTGGTACTCAGGCCAAAGACATCATGGATGTGGTGAGTGCGGTATCAGTTCAAATAGCCAAAGGTAAAGCGATTGAATGTAATCGATTTGAAACAGTAGATCAGCTGGTTGATTGGCATGTTCAGCGGCAATATACCTTAAAACGTTCCACGAAAGAGCGATTGAATAACTTAAAAAGTATGGCTGAACCCCATGTAATGAGCCTATTTCATGGGGTTGCTATCATGGATATAGACCATCAAAAGATAGATAGTGCGTTGATTCAGCCGATGTTTGAGCAAGGCTATTCAGTGAGTTATGTGAGGGCAAATTTCTTCTTATTGAAAACGGCTTTCTCTATTGCTAGACGATTGAAATACATCACAACTAATCCATTATCCTAGGTCCAATTTAAGACGTTTTTCCCTGAGACGTTCTCTGTTACAGAAGCTCAAATCAAAGGCTGCCGAGTGAATACTGAAGACCTGATTGATATCTTGCCGGCGATTGGCCAACAACAACCACCACAACGATTACTACTAATGATGATGTTAGCCCATGGTTCTCGTATTGGTGAAACCAGAAAGGCTTTATTTGAAAAGCGGTGGTTGATCCCTAAAGAAGACGCCAAAAACGGAGTAGCAATGAGCTATCCACTAACTGCCGAGATGATTGAACTATTACGCTCATATCAAGCATGGCAACGTGCGCTAGGCTATAACAGTGATCACTTGTTCCCGTTATCTCGTTGGAATAATCAGCCAATACACAGTGCTAAAGCCAGTGAATGGGTGCGAGGAGTATCTAAGAAGGCTTGGAGTGCACATGATCTTAGAAAGCGAGCACGATCAATATGGGTGGAATTGGGTGTTGATTACATTGTCTGTGAATCTTTGCTCAATCATGCGAGGGATAAGCTAGATCAAGCCTATATCCATACACATATGGAATTACAGAAGAAAGAAGCGTTAGAAACGTACCATAAATGGCTTAAAAAAGGATGGTGTACCTGTCTAGCACCTGTCTCGATTCAAAATCCAATCATCGATAAACCCTTATCCAGACTGGCTTGAAGCCACTTTTCATTATAAACCTCAGCGGATGATAATAAGAATGCAGATGTGTACGAAAAATGAACAAATTAACGCAAATTTGATGGGAGCTGCACGAGCAGTTCCTCACCAAGTTGGTCTAATCAAATTGAGTAAAACCCAGTTGAAAGTTCTGCAGTCGATTATGCCTGGTGAAAAGGTAACAGCAGAGCAGATTGCCGAGCGTTGTAATTTGTCGAGTTCGTGGGCGAGTACTATGTTGAAGACGGTTTGGGAGAGAGGGTATTTAGTGAGGACCGCCTCCACGCGGGGAAGCGGTGGGTATTTATTTAATTATAAGTTGGCATAACTTTAGGGCAGAGTTTGTGTAGGTAAATATTTAGTTCTTGACATGTTAATTTATGATCTGGGTGAATATCACTATAGATTGAATCTGCAGCTCCTGCTATAGGGTCTAAATAAAGAGATTTAGCAATATTAATTGTTAGTTTTGCCCCATCAGCTATGTGTTGTAATGCACATTTTTGTAGTAATTTATCTTTCTCAGAATTGAAAAGATCCCTTTTCATCTTATCTGGTTGTTCGTTTTCTGTGCAATATGGGATATTTACTGAATTACCGATGATTTCATAGTTTTTTGTTATGCTATTCGTATCAACCAGTGGTGAATCATTAAATGAATTAAGGATTGATAAAGCCACAATAGTTACAGATATTATATTTAGATATTGATCAGAAAAATAATCAGAGAAACTTACAAATAACAATCTTATTGGTACTAACGAGGTGAGAATAAAAATGAGAGATAAAAGATAATTTTTATCTATTAAGAATTTGATAGAAAAAACGATTAAAACAATGAAGCTGATACTTATGATCATTAACTTACATTTCATTATGTAATTCCATTTTTATAAAAAATAGCTGTATAAACGAACAGTGTTTATTTTAAATAGGTACTTTGGGGGTGTCAAATGTTGCAAACGAGTACGACTCTTGGGAAATAAAAATTTTCAGGCTTTCTTAGCCACCACCACCGAGGTTGGTGATTTAGACCATTTTCGGTGGTGAAGGGTAAAGCGTGATGCGTAACGTTAATCTAAAGAGAAGATAAACCTGGCTCTCTATTCTTTTGTAGCCTACTGTTTATTTCGTCAAACTTCGTGAGCTCTTTGTTCTTAATATTAAATTGGCAAAAACCAAGAGGTTGATTTCTGAAAATATCTAACCCATTACCTGTTTGTATTGCATGCTTATCCATGACAATCATTCGATCATGCGCATGTTGCGAAAAAAACTTATTTTTACAAAGTCCAACTGTGAATGTAATTTTAGACGTAACGATATAATTTTTTTTCCTCAAAATATCATTTAAATAAGCTTTTATCTTATCACTGTTAGTTCTTTGACCATTTATGTCACATGCAGATAATATATTTATATTATAAGGCTTATTGTTTTTTGAAAGATATTTTGAGAATTTCTCAATAGAAGTTTCTTTTCCCTGTTCATAATCATCCATAATGTTTTGAATTAAATATCTATCAATGATAATTATTGATTTTGAATATAAGGATAAATTTTTTAAACTCCTGTTCCATATGTCGTCTATATTATCGTCGACTCCAATATCAAGAGATGAATATTTTTCACTATTAGCAAAGTGTTTTGAATCATGTATACCTAGTGGTGATATTATTTCAAGTTTGCCTGTATTATCGACTTGAAAAAGTTCTAAAAAATCATTAGGCAATATACCTATCATGACACCTTGTTGAGTTAGGGCTTTATCAACTAAATTGTAAGATTCAAAGTCTGAGAGCTTACTATTTTCCAATGTTATTGGTGTTTTTTTTAAATGCTGAATAGCAGCAGACCATCTTTGTGAGAATTTAGGAGGAACATTCTGTAGTGATTTTAGAATATATCCTTTATCTTTTTCACAATAAGCTAAGCAGCCATATTTAGACCAGGTTTTTAAAATATGATCAGTAGTAGTTGGATGATCCCGAAATATATTATCTTGGAACATTTCCTCATCAAAATAAAATGTTGTAATCATAGAGTATTACCAAATATTTCTTCAAGACGTTCTTCAAAAAAACCATCTGGCCAATGCACAGTAAAATCACCATCTTCATCAAGAGGTAGCTCTGTTACTTGAGCTCCGTTTTCACCTACATCAACATATAAAACAGAAATCATACTCTGATCTATTTTTTTCTCTCTTATACGGCGTTGTATTCTAAGCATTAAAGCTTCACTATGTGTTTCAATAATCCATTGATTTTGGCTATCTATAGCTGAATCAATAAAAAGATCAGCTAAGTGAGCTTGTAGCCTTGGATGTAAATGAATTTCTGGCTGTTCTACACATATCAGATGTTTATTTGAAACGGTACCTTCTAGAATAATTGGCAATACTTGCCCTATACCAAAACCCACATCTCTTGGTGTGACTATCGTATCATTCCGCTTGTCTTTAAGCAGAATAGATATAATGTCTCCCGTTTGATTATCACCAATGTTTTTAGCAAAAATTTCATAAGGAATAGAAAAGTTAGACAGATATTTATCAATTTTAGATTTTGTTATATTACTTGCATTATATAAATCAAACCCTAGATTACCTTTGCCTTGGCCTTTTTGATAAGCATTAATCTCACTAGAATAGAATCTTTTGGGAGAGCTACGCAATGGGCCTAAATATTTTGTCTTTTTTAAAATATATGATAAATCATCTAGTATTTGATCAGAGTAACTACTCGAAAGTGTTTCGTATGGTAAATGACTAAAAATTTTAGGCAGATTTATTTTACTATCAATTTTAAATGGTTTTGATAAGGAGTCATCAATTTCAATATAGGACTTTCCATCATCTGAAAGAATTTTCTTGTTCTTTATTATAGCGTTTTTGAGGTTATGATCAGGTTTTAATGAATAAAGATAGCCTTCACTGCTTTCTCTACCTATATCCACAGAAAAATTTACTCTATCAGAGCAGTTAAATGAAAATTTATTAAGGTAGGCATGTTTATTAGCTTTCTTCATTTTTTTATAGCTAAAATTTGCTGTTCTTAAATCATCGTTACCAAAGGGCATATTATATGAATGCCTATTTTTAAACTCTTGAGCACTATGGTTAGCTGTATATTGAATGTCAAATCCCATAGGTAATTTATCATTTTGTCCATGTATAATATTGCTGTAGTTGCTAAGAGAAATAGATTCTCCGTCAGTTTCTAATTTTCCTTGGCCATTTTCTTTTTCTAATGTTTGCTTTAGCATCATTAATGCTTGAATAATTGAACTTTTACCTGATGAGTTTGGTCCAAATATCAATGTAATTGGAGCAAAACGCATCATTTCAGAAGATGCAAAGGATTTAAAATTCGTCATCGCAAAGTTTGTTATCATTATGTTTCTCTTTGTTTTTTATTATTGATTATATGTGGTGCTTTTTGTCATTGAATAATAAATACGGTGCATATCATATAGTATTTAATGAGTAATTGTGAATTGAATTGTTTCAAAAAGTACCTTATTCGTGGTTCTGTTTGTGAGGTATCTTTTTAACAGATGAGACTATTTTAAGGTCAGAGCATTAAAACAAATCTATTTCTTAATAGTAATTCATTATCTACGTAATCATTCATAATTAAATCGCTACTAATACTCTAACTTTTTTATCAATAAATTCAATGCCTTATCGATTACGAGAAGTTAGCAAAAACAATAATGACTGTATGTATGAACAGGTTTTTATTTTATATTATGGAAACCATGCGGAGTAGTGGCATTCAGACAGGTGGACCGTCTGCATTAACGCAAGCTGATCGCCAAAATTTCGCTAATAAACTTGATGCTTTCTTAGCTAAAAATCATAAGATACAATAAGTTGTAGCAATGGAGGTGAACTTGGTTTTACCTCTTTTTCTCCTTTCAGTTGTATTCACTTCTGTTGTTATTCTCTGTTAAATTTACTTAGCCCTATAATTCTATTCCGTTTTGTTATATCAAATATTGAATATCCTGCAAGAGCTATTATGAAACTATTCATCCAACCCCGTCATTCCCTATAGTGAATACCCGTGAGGGCGATAGGGAATCTATTGTCCACGCGTTGTGAAGCTTATATTTAGCTGTAAAACGTAAGGTGTTTCAGTGACGTCTTTAAGGCTCGATCACGGGGTGAGTAGATCACGGATAGTTTCGTTCCTCAACTTCCGAGATGACGAATATTAGGCTGAGTGAATGCCAAGCCCCAACCTCGTCATTCCCTATAGTGAATGCCCGCGAGGGCGATAGGGAATCTACTGTCCACGCGTTGTTGAGTTTATATTTAGCCGTAAAACGTAAGGTGTTTCATTGGCGTCTTTAAGGCTCGATCACGGATAGTTTCGTTTCTCAATTTCCGAGATGACGTATAATAACCAATGTCATATTGACGCTGTTATGCATAATTCTTTACTTCCAATTCGTTGAAGTAATTCCTTAAAGAAAAACTGTAATTCAGTATGTTTAATACTGACGGTGCTCTGTGAATAAGCTTTAGTTGAACAATGAATACTCGCTAGAAGGTGGAGTGCCGATCACCAGTGTTTCACCAAATAGCTATAACTGTATGTGTTTTATGTTCGATTTAGTTATAAATAGATCGTAATCGACTCCTTTTTAACTTTTTACTCATCATTCTTGAAATCTTTGTCACTTTTAATGGTGAATGCTTTTAATTCTAAAAAAGCATATTCTTACTTTTTTAGTAAAGGACCGTTGAATGAAATTTAATCGAAAAAAAATGACAACATTGATTCGTTCAGTAATGACCGTTTCAGCATTACTAACCTGTGGATCAGCTTTGGCTGCCGATAATGCGGTGACCAATGCGCTAGATTTACATGTTCTAGATAGCGTTACAGTGAATAGCACCGCATCTTTGTGTTCAAACTCAACGGTCAAAGTGTGTAACGGTAGTATTTTGAATGCGCTGTATGCCAAAAATAACTTCATGCCATATTGGTTAAACCCAGTGCTTGTCAATGCGATCATGCCGCAATTACAAGCGCTGGCAGATTCCAATACGCTACCAGGTATGAAGCAGCGTCTAAAAGAGTTGAAGAAATTAAAGGCATTGCCAGATCAGCGCGGATATGATTTGTTATTAACTGATACGTATCTAGTTTACGTGGATTATGTGCATCAATTAATGCAAGATCCTCGACCATTATACAATTCACATCCAGTAACTTTGACGCCTTTGACATTAAAAATGGTGCAGAATTATTTCCCATTGACGGCTCAAAAGATCAATTCTCTTATTCCTTCTTCGCAGTTTGTTTCGACAATGGGAGTGATCAACCATCTATTAAGTTTACCTGCTAATCCACTTGATTCGAGTAATGTTCACTTTGATAAGATTGTTTACCTCGGTGACACCATCCCTTATGGTCCTAAAGTGGCGACAGTGCTTTGGAATTTAGGCTATTTAACTCAGCCTCAGTATCAACAGATTATTGCTCAAGCGACGATTACAAATACCGGAGTGATGAACCAAGCGATAAAAACCTTTGAAGGTAATTATGGTTTGAAGATGGATGGCATTATAGGACCTGACGTTGTGAGTCAATTAATACGTCCGTATTCAAGTTTAGCGCGTATTACGGCATTGAATTTACAACGAGAACGTTTTGCGCAATTGCAAGGGAATGGCCCGCAAATTATTGTTAATATTCCTGATTTCAAAATGACGCTATACGATAATCAAAAGCCAATATTTGAATCGAAAATTATCGATGGGATGCCCAAACGCCCAACCAATTTGTTCCAGTCATACATTAATACGGTTGTGATTAACCCTTACTGGTATGTACCTGAAACCATCAAAGTGCAGAACACTATTCCATCAGCTAAAGCTAATCCTAATTTCTTAAAGAATAACCGCATGGATGTGATTAACAGTTGGAGTGATCGTTCTGTTGTGCCACCTAGTTCAATTGATTGGGCAACGGTAAATCCGCGTACCTTTACGCACCAATTCCGTCAAGATCCCGGCCCTGAGAATGCTCTAGGACGGGTAGCCTTCTTGATGCCTGATTCGTTCTCTGTATATATGCATGACGAGTCACAATCAGAATATCCATTGTTTAAACGTCATCATCGCGATTTGAGTTCTGGTTGTATGCGTGTACAAAAACCTCGTGAGATGGCGAAAATTATTTTGTCTTATCAAAATATGCCAAGTTTGCCCTCTGTCGACGATATGATTAATTCGAACAAGCACCGTGAGATTGGCTTAAAGGTGCGTGTGAATCTTGATGTGGCTTATTTAACAGCTTGGGTAACACCTAATGGCCAGTTAGAGATGCGCCATGATATCTACGGTTATGATAACCCTCGAGCTAAACCAATTCAGAATCAATTTATTTCGACTCCAAACTACCGTACACATCAACGTATTAAGTTGGCATTGAATGGCCAAAGTAGCTAATTGAAACAAAGGCAACAGAAACATAGGACACCCATAATTCTTTATGCAATAAAGTAGGCAGAACCAAGGTTATTATTTGGTGTAATATTAGAGCTGCCTATCGTCATTACCAACTGTGAATATTTGTGTGGACGGTAGGGAATCTATTATTAGAGTGTTGAAACTTGAAAGCATATAGATGTGGGTGTCCTGTATTGTTGGTTAGCGGCTTGAGGTGTATATGGGTAATTTAGAAGTATTTGAAAAACAATTGCTTGAGTTCATCTCAACGGAAATGGTTACTGATGCGGCACACGATATTAATCACGTGCTGCGAGTCGTTAAGACAGCTAAACAGTTGAGTAAACAAGAAGGCGGAAACGCTGACATTGCTATTCCTGCTGCATATTTACATGACTGCTTCACCTTCCCCAAAGGACATTCTCAACGTAATCAAAGTTCATTCTTCGCAGCAGAAAAGGCAATTAAATTTTTGAATGAAATTGGATATCCCAAACAATATTGGCAAGAGATACATCACGCAATCGTCGCTCATAGTTTCAGCGCCAATGTAAAACCAATGACGATTGAGGCTAAAATTGTTCAAGATGCGGATAGGCTCGACGCGCTAGGTGCGGTGGGAATTGTAAGGTGCCTTCAAGTGAGTACAACTCTTGGGCGAACATTATATTCAACAGTTGATCCTTTCTGCGCCAATCGAGAACCTGACGATGGTACTTACACCATAGATCACTTTTATACCAAGTTATTAAAACTTGCAGACACAATGCAAACCCATTCGGCGAAAGAAGAAGCTACAAAAAGAACGAGCTTTATGCAGAGCTATTTAGATCAGCTTGCGAATGAGGTTTAATCACTGCTATTTTGTTTATTTAAAGCAACTGGTTTTTTGTTATCAATAGTAATCATACATAGTTAACATAAACCTTTGGGTTGGTGTGTTAATCTGCGCTCTTTATAATTCAGTAAGTAGCAATGATGGTTTCAGATCATTTTAGTGGTAAATTTGAAGTCGAACTTAAATATCGATTGAAGTCTATATCTCAGTTCTTAGCGATATTAAAATCAATGCCGCATGAAATTATGCTTCAAGATAATATAGAATCTGATTGTTATTTTGATACCTCAAAACAACAGCTTTTAGCTGAAAATAAAAGCCTTTGCATTCGTGAAATGGCACCGTCAGGCATTAAGCTTTGGATCGTAAAAGGACCAGAAACTGATCGCTGTGAAGCCGTAAATATTACTGATGTCAATAAAGCACAAAGTATGCTTACCACAATGGGTTATCAAATTGTATTGGCGATGAAGAAAACCCGCAGTATTTATTTTGTGGGTAAGTTTCATATTACTGTTGATCATCTTGATGGGGTAGGTGACTTCGCTGAATTTGCCATTATGACTGATGATGAAAGTTTACTTGATGGTTATCGAGCTGAATTGGTTATATTAGCTAATAAGTTTGGTTTGAGTGAAATAGATCTAGAACATCGTTCTTACCGACAAATGTATTTTGAAATCTGTGTTAAAAATAAATAATAATAATTGTTATTATATGTAGTAAATAAGCATAATTATGATGGGGGATATATTTATGATTAATGTATTAATATGGTCTAAAAATATATTTTATGTGTTTTTATTCTTATTTTCATCTCTTTCTTTCTCGAAAGAGTTTAAAGAATCTATAATTGATAGTGGGATTTCTAAAGGATCTGATTATATCGCGATGTTTAACATTAGTTATGAAGATAAGGATCATATAGTAAATCATAACGTTAATGTTTTTTTAAAATCAGCAATTGAAGAAAGTTTTATGACTTGTGGTGATGCTCAGTTATGTACTAGTTCAATTATGATTATACCAATTAAGAATGATGAAGTGTTAATTACATATTCTTTAAATACAATAAAACAAAATGGAAGTATTAGTGTAAATAGTAAGTTGATATTTACATTAAATGAATATATGCGACTATACAGTTCTCAAATAACGACAAAGAGAGATGATATGGTCTTATCTAATGCGAATAAGCAAAATGTTAGTGTTAGTTTGAAAATAATAAAAAACAACTTGTAGCATAATTTTACCTTCAAACAGAATTGTCTCTAAATCCCAGTCCAGAAAACGGATAATCCTCATTATTATCTGCCATTAGGTAAACATCTATTAATTTTATTTCCTGTAATAAAGCTTTAGTAAGAGCTGTAGGGAACCATAACGATTGTTATCATGGTTGCCTTCGTTTTCTTCTTGCCCCTTTTTATTATGTTTACAGTGTGCTTGTTGTTATGTTATAACATAACCATTGTTGAGGGGTCTTATTAGCGTTCAATACTATGGCAATTACACGCTGTTTAATTGGCTGATAAGACGGCTCGTTAAGACAACAATTTTTCTTATGATGTTAAAGGGTGAAAGTTAATGAAGGTTCTTAGTTCGTTGAAAAGTGCAAAAAATCGCAGTAAAGACTGTCAGGTGGTTAAACGCCGTGGTCGTATTTATGTGATTTGTAAATCTAATCCAAGATTTAAAGCAGTGCAGGGTAAGAAAAAATAGCGCTTAAAAATAGCAGGGATAACCAGAGTTTCCTTGTTATTAATAGTATGGCGTTAGATAAATATTATTTTGACGATCAAAAATTCGTCCCCAAAAGCTCTCATTTTAAAGATGGGGGCTTTTTTGCTATTGGATATTTAATAGAATAGATATGGCTGTCCTATGTTGTGGCTTCTATGTTGTGTCCATACTGTGTTCTATATTATGTTCATGTTTCTCTATGCTTCGCCATTATATGTTGTCATTGTTTTGTGACTTCCATCGATTATTAAATATAAATAGTGTCTGGTTGAGACTGCTTTTTATATTGTAAAAAATAAATCTAGGGCTGGTTGTTTAATACAATAAAAATCGAGGATATATGGACATTATTACGGCTTTAAAAAACGTTGAAGCATTAGCCAATGGCGTGAATCCTATAACAGGTGAAACGTTACCAGAATACTCTCCTTATAATGATCCGGAGGTTATTCGGTCATTATTTACGATGATGACTTTAGTTAAAACAGCCCAAAAGGGGAAGATGTCAATTGATAACAAACGAAGGATCAACCTTGCGAAGGGGCTTCCTAAAAATGCAGGATTGGCTTGGACTAATAATGAAAGGGATGAATTAATCGCCGCTTTCAATAATGGTGCTTTAATTAATGAGCTTTCAGAGATACATGGTCGAACAAAGGGAGCAATTACATCGGAATTAAAGAAACAAGGCTTAATTGAGGATATTAAAAAGAGTATCTAGTACATACAGCTATAAAATGAGTGTTATTCAATGAGACATTGTTTAACGTACTATTGGATGTCTTTCATAACTCATAAACGATGTAATTAGGGAGTAAGTAATGGAATATTTATTAGTACTTTTTCATGTTGCTTTAATCTGGATGCTAGCGGTGGCGACACCGGGAGCGAATGTACTCTTAACTATTAATGCTGCACTTAATTATGAACGTCGAGTTGCGATTTTCTCAGCTTTTGGAGTGAGTTGTGCAACATTATTATGGGCATTTTTTGGTGGTTCTGGTTTAGTGCTTCTTTTGTCTCATTTTCCATCACTATTTGGTTTGATGAAATTGGTAGGCGGTAGTTATTTATTATATCTTGGTATTCGCCAGATCTATTTAACCCGTAAAATAAAGAGAATAGGAGAGGATACTGAAAACATTCAAAGCATATCACTATCAAAACAAAAGGTGTTTAGTTCAGCGTTTATTACTAGCATTTTGAATCCGAAAACAGGCTTTTTTGTGGTTAGTTTGTTTAGTATTTCTATACCTGAAAATATGAATTCGATGTTGCTTTTGGCAATAATGTTAACAATGTCGTTAATCACACTTAGTTGGCATTTGTTTTTAGTGTTCGCCTTTTCACATCAATCAGCCAAAAACGTTTATGCGCGTGTTTCTGGGCAAATTAATTATATTACTGGTGGGTTATTTGCAGCCTTTGGCGTTAAAGTGATGACTTCATAAAGGAGGTAAGCATGGCATTACCTCCTTGTATTTTACTGCTGTGAGTTGTGATGTTTAGTAAGGCGCGATACTAGGATCTACACACTGAAATGTTTGATGAATACTATCGTTATCTAACAGTAATTCATGGCTTAATCGCGCCACTTCTCCGCGAGTAATCGCTCCATGTACTTCTTCATTTTGTGATAACTGACCGTGGTGTGTTGGCGCTCCATCTTTAAGCCCACCCGGACGCAGAATCGTAAAATTCAATGCACTGCTTTTAAGCCATGCTTCCGCCAGTGTTTTTTCTCGTAATGCTCCACCAAAGACGTTTTTAGCGCGATCTGACATAAATTGCCATGAATCGCCACAGCCTAAAGATGTAATCAGTAATAGGCGCTTTGAGGTGCTTTTTTCAAGCGTATCAATCAAATAACGATGACCAATATAATCCACAGGGATATCCGCATGAAAGCTGCCCATTGTTGAAATGTTGAGCGTATTGTCAGGCAGCATAGCAACCGTATTTTCAACTTGTGTTTTATCTGTCGCATCGCAAGTAATAGACATAAGATCGTACTGTGCAATGTGAGGGTTTTTGGTTGGGTTTCTGGCAATAGCTATCACATTGAAGCCTTGCTCATGGAAGTAGTCGACCATGGCTGCACCTAATCCACTGCTTGCACCCCATATGGCTATATTATTCATTATTACAGTCCAGTTGTTGATAATGATAATAGTTTGCATGTTTATAAAAAAATAGCCAGCACGTAATGAATGAAAGCCTCGCTAATTAAATAAAAACCCAAATATCTTTTATTGGAATATTTTGATATTGACCTCATATTGTTACCTTTTTGTTATGTAGTGTAGTAATTAAAAGGTAATGTCATAGTAGAGAAGGATAATCACGCCACAAACGCTGATTTATAACGCAGATTATATCGAGGGATTTATTATGTTTAATGCCGCTGATGTTTTACAGCCATCTTTTATTGAACAGCCTCTTGAGCGGTTGTGGGCGTTGATTTCTCCTCACTATGCGGTTGATGAGTCAGAGTGGTTAGCGCAATTAATACCATTAGCAACACCGTCATTACAAGAACATCTAGATATGGATCAGCACGCGACGGCATTAATTGCTCGTGTTCGCGCGGACAAAAATGCGATTCAAATGATAGATGCATTGTTGCTTGAATATAGCTTAGACACCAAAGAAGGAGTGTTATTAATGTGCTTAGCTGAGGCATTAATGCGTATTCCTGATACTGCGACGGCTGATGCTTTGATTCGAGATAAATTAAGCGTTGCGGATTGGAAATCTCACCTCAAACATTCAGATTCTTTGTTTGTAAATGCCTCTACATGGGGGTTGATGTTAACTGGAAAAGTTGTCGGATTAGAGATATCGAAAGATGGTTCTGCAACGGATGTTATTAATCGATTAGTGAATAAAATGTCGGAGCCCGTGATCCGCCAAGCTATGCACCAAGCAATGAAAATTATGGGCCATCAGTTTGTCTTAGGGCGTGATATAACCGAGGCAATGAAGCAAGGGCAATTAAAGCGCGATCAAGGCTTTAGTTATTCGTTTGATATGCTAGGTGAAGCAGCATTAACGGCTGATGATGCCACTAAGTATTATCAAGATTATATGACGGCGATTGTTGCAGTCGGGCGTGACAGTTATTCGACCATCGATGGGGCGCTTCATCATTCCTTAAATTCGACAGTCTCTATTAAGTTATCTGCATTACATCCTCGCTATGATGTTGCTAACACCGAACGTGTCGTTACTGAAATGTATGACGCGTTATTGTCATTATTGTGCTGTGCGCGTGAACATAATGTTGGAATTACGATTGACGCTGAAGAAGCCGATCGGTTGGAGCTTTCACTGTTATTATTTCAAAAATTATATCAGTCACCACAACTGCAAGGTTGGGGGCAATTTGGCATTGTTGTTCAAGCTTATTCAAAGCGAGCCTTAGCTGTATTAGCGTGGGTGGCGGCACTAGCCAAAAAACAGGGTGATAGTATTCCATTACGACTTGTAAAAGGTGCTTATTGGGATAGTGAACTGAAAATAAGTCAGCAAGGAGGGTATAGCGCTTATCCGGTATTTACTCGTAAAGAAGCGACTGATACATCATACCTAACGTGTGCACGGCTGTTGTTATCTCCCGCGCTTAACGGGGTTATTTATCCGCAATTTGCTACCCATAACGCCCATACTGTGAGTGCTATTGTTGCGATGGCTACACATGATAAGTTTGAGTTTCAGCGTTTACATGGTATGGGAGATGCGCTGTATAACCATGCGATGGCGATGCACAATGTTGCGGTGCGTATTTATGCTCCCGTTGGTAGCCATAAAGATCTATTGCCTTATTTGGTACGTCGATTATTAGAAAATGGGGCTAATAGTTCGTTTGTTCATCGGCTCGTTGATGCTG
This sequence comes from Photobacterium piscicola, assembly GCF_900166965.1. GTDB lineage: Bacteria > Pseudomonadota > Gammaproteobacteria > Enterobacterales > Vibrionaceae > Photobacterium > Photobacterium piscicola. The sequence goes on from NZ_FUZI01000003.1 coordinate 98,438, forward strand.
ATTGTCCTATTGAAGCACTCATTGAGCATCCTATTGAGACACTGAAAAAACGTTCAACATTACATAACAATTTGATTCCTTTACCACCTGATATTTTTGGTGCTGCGCGTCGTAATTCAGTTGCGATTAATATTGATATTGAATCGCAATGGCAGCCATTTAATGCGGCAGTAACGGCTTTTTCTGATCATCACTGGCAAGCTGCACCGTTACCTCAATATCATTTGATGAGTGATGTTACCGCAGAAATAATGACAGTAACTGCACCTTATGATCGCCGTGAAGTTGTCGGTAAAGTCATCTTTGCCAATGAAGAACATGTCGAGATGGCTATAACACAGGCGGCTGATGCGTTTGCTAATTGGTCTACATCTTCCGCTTCTGTTCGATGCAGTTATTTATTACAACTAGCTGATAAATTAGCGTTACACCAGCATGAATTAGTTGCGTTATGTCACCGTGAAGCGGGAAAAACCATTCAAGATTCGATTGATGAAATACGTGAAGCGGTGGATTTTTGTCGTTATTACGCCCAACAAGCAATCCTTAATTTTGAATCACCACAACAGATCACTACTTATGACGGTATTGAACAACAATTACGTTATCAAGGACGGGGTGTTTTTGTCTGTATTAGTCCGTGGAATTTTCCATTAGCTATTTTCATTGGTCAAATCAGTGCTGCACTCGCTGCTGGTAATACTGTGGTTGCAAAACCTGCGGAACAAACGTCATTAATTGCTTATCGCGCGATTGAATTATTGTTGGAAACAGGGCTACCACAAGGGGTTATTCATCTGTTACCTGGGCGTGGCGCGCAGATAGGTTCACAATTATTATCTGATGAACGTATTGCAGGTGTGGTATTTACAGGCTCGACCCCAACAGCACAAACAATAAACCGTATGTTAGTAGCAAGGGAATGTGCACCAGTACCGTTGATTGCTGAAACGGGAGGGCAAAATGCCATGATTGTTGATAGCACTGCATTACCTGAACAAGTGGTGCGTGATGTTATTCGTTCGGCATTTGCTTCTGCGGGTCAGCGTTGTTCTGCCTTACGGGTATTGTTTGTTCAAGCTGATATTGCAGATCGAGTGATTGAGCTTATCAAAGGCGCAATGGCTGAGCTGAGTGTTGGTTGTCCTCAATACCATAGCACCGATGTTGGCCCCGTGATTGATGCCGTCGCTCGTGAAAAGCTACTAACTCATATTGAAACATTAACTCATCAAGCAACATTAATTGCACAAACACCCTTGCCCGCAGAGTGTCAATTTGGTGATTTTGTTCCTCCGACAGCCATTGAAATTAATAATCTTGATTTACTTCAACAAGAGCATTTTGGCCCTATTTTGCATGTGGTGCGCTTTAAATCCTGTGAATTACATCAAGTTATTGACCAAATAAATCAGACCGGATTTGGATTAACGATGGCAATTCATAGTCGCAATGAATGTACCTATTTTGATATTGAGCAACGTGCCCAAGTGGGAAATTGTTATATCAATCGAGATCAAGTCGGTGCTGCTGTTGGCGTTCAACCGTTTGGTGGGCAAGGATTATCAGGAACAGGCCCTAAAGCGGGTGGACCGCATTATTTATACCGTTTTACTCAAGAGTGTGTGCAACCTATTCATCATAAGGAGTAATTGATGCAGCATAATGTAACTACAGTGCAGCGGTTAATTGATACGAGTCATGCTGCAATGATCTTATGGAATCAGCTTGGTTTTGAACTGCGGGCTGAAATTTTACGAGGTTGGGCGCAACAACTGCCGCTAAAGTCTGCCGCGATGGTGCAATTTCAATGTGCTAATGCATTTAAATATGCCGCTAAACATGTATTAATGCCAGGACCAACAGGTGAGAGCAATACCCTTTATTGTAGTGGGCGAGGTGTCTTTATTGTTACTGCGCAAGAGGGCATAACCGAAGAAGCAATTGTCGGTCAATTAACCGCTGCATTGGTATGTGGCAATTCAGTCTTAGTGTGTTTGGCGGATACTCAGTATGCCGAACGAATTGTTGCTCAACTTGAATACGTTGAGAGCCTCACTAATGTGATCACCGTGGTCAGTGATAGCGCGCTAGATGCGTTAGTTCAGCACCCATCAACGGTTGGTGTTGCTTATTGTGGTGATGTTCAAGGTGCGCAGCAATTGGCGCGGCAGTTAGCACAACGAGAGGGATTATTGGCTCAATTAGTTGTTGAACTTGATGGTATCACACTGCCTATTATTGGCAGTCAGCGTTATTGTTTACGGTTTATTACTGAACGTACACGCACGATTAATATTACTGCGGTAGGGGGAAATGCAACCTTGTTAGAACTAGGAAGTGGGGATATTGGATAAATAAAAAGCCCTTAATGAATAAACTGACCATTTCTAAATGGGATCTTCAGTTCATTTACGTAGTAAGGGCTTTATGTCAGCTATGATTTTTATAGATTAAAGGCAGCTTTCAAACCCTTCAAAGTTTGGTGCACCTAAATAGATCTCTTTGTTGCCTCGCGCGTTAGCATGGGCTTTGCGGAATTGTTCTGACTGTGTCCAATCTTCAAATGCTTGGCGAGAGTGCCACACTGAATGAGATGCAAACAGAGTATATTCATCATTAGACGCCCCTTGCAGTAAATCAAATGACTGAAAACCAGGGACAGTATCTAGATAAGTATCACGATTTTTCCAGATATCGATAAATTCTTGTTCAGAACCTAAACGAATTTTGAAACGGTTCATTGCAATGTACATACGATGTCCTTAGTGAGTTTTACTACTGATAGTCATTATTATCATATCAACGGCCTAATTGACCATTGATAAAAATAGAATATGTATTTGCTAAAAAAGAACGCCAGAGAAAATAAACATAGGACACCCATAAGATTACTCGTTTTTTAATGCTTCTTCTATTTTGTGATCAATGACTAAGTTGGTGATTCTCTCAAGGTATAAACTGATGCCAGTTCAAGCGAATGGATAGCATGATAATTATTATATTCAGATGGTTACACGAGATCATTCCTATCTTTTAGCTTGATAGTCACGCTAATAAATTTGTGATTTGGAGAGACAAATGAAGGCTGTTTTTTCTGGTAAAGATTGTAATAAAGAGAGCTCTACATATTGGTTTGATGTATCAATTAATGTTACTGGTGAAGCCGATGGTCTTATTCTCGGTGTTGTTGAAAGCCAAAGTGAAGATATTTGTATTGTAGACTGTGAATCACATTGTATTAAAGGGGCATGGTTTGCACCTTATGTAACAAATTTGCCAGATTATGTATCTAATGTAGAAAGAGCGATGTAGTCGTTTTCACACTTTTTAATGGCATGTTTGCTGGGTGGCCTAATGAGCCACCCTTTTTGTTGTTAATTATGATGTGATGAATAATTAATTAAGCTGTTCAATAGGCTTACTTTTTTTCAATAAATGCGGTAATAATTGCATGGTTGCAACTGAGCCAACAATAACAATAATGCCTAAAATTGATAATGAGCTTAGAGAATGCGCTTTGATAATGTTTGGCCACCATCCCATGGTGACAACAAATGCGCTTGACATAAAGCTGATCACTGGCGCTACGGCAACAACAGCACTCACTTGAGCTGCTGGCCAGAAAACTAACGCTTTAGCTAATGCGCTATAAGCAATTAACGTATTGAGTGCACAAAATAAAGCAATGCTCCAATCAAAGCCTGACAATGTTGATAGTCGCGTAAAATCAGTCAATGGTGTTAAGAGAACCATACCCACCCCAAATACGCACAGTAAAACGTTCGACGTTGATAATTTCGCCATTAATGACTTTTGCAATAGGGTATAACACGCCCAAGATAATGCTGAAAATTCAATAATGCCAACACCAATTAGAACTTTACTTCCTGTATTAATATGTCCACTAAGATTGGGATGGAAGAAAAGAATAATGCCAACGGCTAATGTAAAGAGGCAAGAAAGTTGGATTGCCGTTAAGCGTTCTTTAAAAAATAACAGACTACCAAAAGCAAGGAAAAAAGGGGCAACTTGAAAATTTAATTGTGCTTCACCTGGCGATAAGTATTTTAATGTTAACACAAAAGTAACGTAGTTAAGTGTTAAAAATATACCAGCAAATAGCAGTTTAATTATCTCTTTTAGTGTTATTTTTCGAAATTGTTGCAAACTATTAGAGGTTAGTTGAAGAATAAAAATAACAATAAAAGCAATGAAAAAACGGAACCAACTTAATGATGTTGCATCAATAAATTTTTCAGAAAGTTTTAGTGCTATAGGCAATATTCCCCAGAATAAAAGTGTAATACTACTGTAAAGTAGGCCAAGCTTATTATTAGTCATAATGATTGTTCTTTATGTAATGATATAAATCTCAAGCAATATAAGTGAAGCACGAGCAATATTGTATGATAAATATCAAATGATAAGTAATTGAGCTGACATCTATATTTATTTCATTAATCTGTATATTTATAAAAATCCTCTTTTATGTATATTTTCCTCGTCTTTTAATTAGATACTTGAATGTTAAAACGATTAATATTCATTAGGTTAGTGTGTTTTTTATTATTTTAATTATTCATGTTAGCTTTCATCACTGTTTGTATTGGGTATAATTGCTCGGTCATTAGGTGTTTACATGTGTAAACATCATTTAAGAGGTCGTTATGTCTAACAAATATGAGTCAATGGTTGGTGATTACTGTGTCGTTGTTAATGCGATTGAGTGTTATGTAGCGGCTAAAGTGACAGACTTTGAGTATTGGGATGCTGAAGGTTCTAAGTTTTTTGTGGATACTGAATCAGATACATATATGTATGACTATGTTGAAGCCGCTATCATCCTTGGTGTTTCAGAAGAACAAATGCAGCACTTTTTTGTGGTGCATTGCTGCTTAGGTGATTATTTAGACGGCCTAATTGGTGAAAAAGATCCCGAAGCTTGGGATATGAAAGGTCAGCAATTAGTGGTTACTTATACTGATAACTCAGAAGATGTATTTCAAATCGCTGATATCTGTGAATTAATGAGTAAAACTGAAGCGGTAGGTTGGACTTTTGCTGATTTAGTGAAAGCTGAGAAAGTATTGCAACAACAAGCAAATAGCTAATATTACGTATTAGATTGGATATGTGCCGCAACATTGGCACGTATCCTAACCCTTGTTGTATTTTTTAAGTTAAGTTAAGTGTAAGTGGTTGCTATAAATGGTATTAATTTTTGATTTTGATGGAACAATTGCAGATACATTTAATTTGTATATTGATGTAATGAGAAAGATCCACCATGAATATGATTTTAAATATATTCATGATGAGGATATTGAACTATGTCGAGCCATGACCAGCAAAGAGATAATTCACTATCTCGGTATATCACCATTACAAATACCCATTATTGCTCATCGAATTCGTGGTGATTTTACTAAACGAATGAAAGAGCAAAAAATATTTACAGGGGTTGCTTCTGTTCTTGAAAGCTTAAAACAAGAAGGGCATAAACTCTTTATATTGAGCTCTAATTCGGAAGAAAATATTAATATTTTTCTTGGTTTAAATAATATTACTCAGTTTGATGCTGTCTTTTCTAAGTCAAGTATCTTTGGTAAATCTGGGATCATAAAAAAGATCATCAATAAGAATAAATTTATTGCCGATGATGTGTACTACATTGGTGATGAAACCCGTGATATTGAAGCAACTAAAAAAATTAATATTAAAAGTATTGCGGTTACATGGGGATATAACAATCGAAAAGCGCTTCTCGATAAAAATCCTGATTATATTATAGATAAGCCGCAACAACTCCTCGCATTATTAGCGATGTAAAACACATCAAAAAAGACAGTTAATGCTTAAAGACAGGACACCCATAAGATCGCTATTTTGTGATAACCAATTTTAAGGCATTTTAATTGGTTATACTTTATGCAGCGTAAGTTATGGCTGTCCCATCTCTTATCTCTTTTGTTTCTTCTTATATTGAACGATACGCAGTAATTGCAGCCTCAATACTGGTATATTCTGTTTTTTGATCTAATATCGCCAATAAGTTAGTTGTCTTAACTAAACGCCTAAATCGTGGATGTTCAATATTAACAAACAGTAATGTGACGTTTCGATGAGCTAGTTTTTGATTCAATACTTCAATTTTATCAACAGCAGTTAAGTCCATATCACTAATACTGCTGGCATCAATAATGACTAAACGCAATAGAGGACGGGTATTGGCTAAGTTTAAAATACGCTCTTCAAAGTATGAAAAAGTGGTGAAATATAAAGGTGCTGAAAAGTGAAGTACAGCAACATCTTCTTCTGCGGATAAGTTATGTTCTGGATTTAAACGTGAACGGTGTCCCCAGTGATCACAGTGTGGTTCTCGAAATAATTCTTCACAGTTTGGGCGAGTAATAATAAATATACTATGTAGTAATGATAAGAAAACACCAAACATGACGCCAATATCGATACGAAAAGTCACGATCATCAAGATGGTTGTTAAACATAAATAGAATTCTTGACGGTTTTGATGATAGATACGTTTAATTTCATTCCATTTGAAAATACTTAAACCGACATACACTAAAATACCGGACAATGTTGCTTTAGGTATCAGATGAAAAGCGCTTTGTGCATATAACAAAACCACACAAATAACCGCCGCTGAAAATAACGCCGCCCATTTTGAATGCGCACCACCTTGTTGAATTAACATGCTACGTGGTGGACTCGCATTTCCAGGGAAGCCACCAATTAAACCTGATAATACAGAACCTAAGCCGATGCCAGCAAAGTCACGGTTAAAGTTAGGGGTCGTATTACGATCTTTAATGGTACTTGATACCGCAGAGGTTTGAACGATACAAATCATTGCGATTAATAATGCTAATGGAAAAATCGTTAATGCTTGATGCCAAGGTAAACCAATAAAAGCCCAATGAAGTTCAAAGCCAGCCGGGTTTGATAAGGTTGGAATATGAATGTTCTTTGCATTTAAGGCCATTTCAATGGTGATACTGATAGCCAAGGCAATCAGTGCTGCGGGGAAACGTTTATATTGGCGACTAAACCAGAAGATAAAGGCAAACACGCCGCCACCGATGAATGTCGTGATAAGATTCAGTTGTGTGATGTGTTGCGCTAAGTGGTAAAGCGTTTGAAATGGCGATGCTGAACTGTGTGGTAAACCTAATATTGACGGTAATTGGCTAACAATAATATGAATCGACACACCGGCTAAAAACCCTAGTGTGACCGGATAAGACAATAAATTAGCCACCCAACCTAATTTAAATATATATACCCCCAATAATATCGCTCCAACAAGCAATGCTAATAGTGACGCTAATGCCATATATTGCACGCTGAATAATGTGGCGTAACTGGCAAGACTCACTGCAAAAATAGGGGCGATGGTTGAATCTGCACCACAAGATAAATAACGGTTACTACCAAAAATGAAAAAGCCAAGGCTGGATACAACAAAAACGTATAATCCATAAATAACAGGAAACCCAGCTAAATGTGCGGTCGCCATTTGAGCGGGGAGGGCAATGGCAGCGACGGATAATCCTGCAAAAATATCCTGACGCCACGTCATCATATTATGTACTCTATTTTGCATTTGATACTCCGATATCAAGATGACGTTATATAATCGGCGTGCATAATCTCATTCTTTATAGGAATGTCAAAATAGATAATTCAGAAAGATCTTGGTAACACTTTGAATTGACGAAGATAAATGCATTATAGTCACAGATAAAAGCAATAATGATTATCTTATTTTGTAGATGATCTTCTTTTATATTTCATATAGTTAGGTGATACTTGTGACAAGAAAATACTATAATAATGATTTTATAAACAAAATGAAGCGAGTGACATAATTTTATGTGTCACAAGGCTTTAAAATAGTCAGTGAGTAATGGGATCAACATACTGGATATATAGAATATACGATGTATTATTTAAGATGAAGTGAAGAGTATTACCTCATCACTTCATTGCTAGAAAGATTTAGACTGCGTGAGTACTTGAGTTTGATTTTAATCGAACAATTAATGCGATTAATGGCGTTACGATAGCAAGCACTAAAACGCCGTTCCATCCTACATGCTGGTAAAGATAGCCGCCGAAAGCTGATCCTATTGCCATGCCGATAAATACAAATGTAAACAAGATCGAATTAAGGCGTCCTCTGGCTTCAGGTTTTAGGCTGTAAACAATCGTTTGATGTGATACTAACGATGCGTTAATACCAAAATCAAACAAGATGACACACACAACTAAAAACGCGATCTGAAAATGTATGGCGAGTAATGGAATAAAGAACATCGCGATAAACGATAATATAACAATGCTAATCGTCAAGAAGAGTATTTTATTTGCACCTAAACGGTCGGCTAGTCCGCCAGCTAACGGTGCTGCGATAGCCCCCGCGGCTCCAGCTAATCCAAATAGCCCCGCAGTGGCACTGCCTAAGTTGTAGTTATGTAATAAAAATACCGCGAGGGTTGTCCAAAATGCGCTAAATGCAATTGATAGTAATCCTTGAGCGATAACTGATTGTCTTAATTGCGGATATTGATGCCATAATGGTTTTAATGATCGCATTATCTGTTGATAAGTAAGTGTGTTTTGAGCCGGCATAGTGGGTAATGAAACCCAAAAATACACCATTAACATCATGATAGAGGCAGCGGCTAGTTGAAAGATAGCTTCCCATCCCCAAAATTGACCAATAATACCGCTAAAGACGCGCGATAAGAGTATGCCTGACAATAAGCCTGTCATGACAATACCAACTGATTTTCCTCTTTGACTGGGTGGTGCGATTGCAGTGCTTGCGAGCACGATATCCTGTGCTGTTGTTGCTAATATTCCAATGAGTAAGCTTGTTATTAATAAACTTGGAAAAGTGGCACTAAGGCTACATAAGCCCAGTGCACCACAAAGCAACCCTAATTTAGTAATGATCAGCTTTTTTCGATTGATCATGTCACCAAGAGGAACTAGAAAAAAAATACCTAGCGCATAACCGATTTGCGTTAACGTTGGAACCAGTCCGACTTCACTGATTTTTAACTGAAATGCATGTGATAATAAGCCAATGATAGGTTGGCTATAATAAATTGAAGCGACACTAAACCCTGCGCCAACGGATAAGCCAAAAAGCTGTTTAAGCGGTAATATTTCATTGTTTTTTATTATGTTGGTCTGCGCTGTCATTGTGTATCCATGAGTGGAAAAATGTTCGATAGGAATATGCCTGAACAGAACGTGCTTTTATAGAGGGCGTTATCGTAATATTGTTATACACTCAGCGTATGAATATAAATAACCCTAAAAATCTCGATCGTATTTTGTTACTGACAACGTGGGTGAGAATTGTTGAAGCTGGAAGTTTAAGTGCTGCAGCTAAACAGTTAAAGACGACTCAACCTACCGTTAGTCGACGGTTACAATCGTTAGAACAGATATTTAAGTGCAAGCTAATGCTACGCACGACGCACCAGTTAAAATTAACCGATGAGGGAGACACTTGCTACCAGCATGCTAAGCAGTTATTAGAGCAGTGGTCGATATTAGAAGATTCGGTAGGGAGTGATACTGCAAAAATTAAAGGCCGATTGAGAGTAAGAGCGCCACATGCTTTTGGACAGCAACAATTAATCAAACCGTTAATGGAATATTTAACCCTTTATCCTGAAATGCGTATTGATTGGCTCTTGAATGATATATCACCTGACTTTCTTGCTGACAATATTGATTGTGCTATTCATGTTGGTGCGATTACAAATCCCAATGTTGTGGCAAAACTGATCGGCTATGTGCCACGTATTATTGTTGCAGCACCGAAGGTAATAAAAAAACACGGTGATATTAAGAATATTTCTGAGTTACAGCAATGGCCTTGGATCGCGGTTAGTACATTTTATAATCATGAGCTAATACTAAAGAATACGCTATCAAATGAGTTATCGGTATTAGGGCTTGATCCGATTCTATCAACCGATAATCTTTATTCAGCATTGGAGTGTATTAAAGGTGGGCTTGGTATCGGTGCAATATCATCATGGTTAGTTAAACCTTATTTACTGACCGGCCAACTTGTCCATATGGTAGAACATTGGCAAGCAGATCCATTACCTATTTATTTTGTTTATCCCTATTCAAATTATTATTCGAAAAGATTGCGGTTGTTTATGGAAGTCATGACGATAGGGATCCAACAAATGATCGGAATAGATCCTAACGGTGATTATTCTAATCTGTAGATACCTATCGATAAGGTGTGGTTTTATTCTCTTTATTTAGCAATAGATACTGTAACGATAAAATCACCCTTTGTTGTTTGTGTGATTGATAATGGGTATTGATTAATCTTACAAATATTATTAACAATAGATAGCCCTAAGCCGTAGCGATTATCATCTGATCTTGAACTATCGTATTGATATAAAGGTTGAACTAACTTTTTGATCTCAGTTTCTGAATAGTTAATCGTTGCAACATTGATCACTTCGATAATGATATTGTATTGATTATTTAGTACATTTATTTGAATGTTTGAGGCCAATGGACTGTAAAATAATGCGTTATCGATAATATTAGTTAGAATGGTTTTTAAGCTAAATTCATCGGCAATAATTACTGTATTTAGTTGTATTTTAAGTTGTATTCTATTAGTTATATTTTGATATTTAAACGTAAGTTCATGCTGAATGCTATTTAGTAATAAGGTGATATCAATTGGCTCTTTGTAGAGTTCAATGGTTGATGATGTACGTTGAAGTAATAATAAATTTTCAACAATGACTCGCATTCTATTAGAAATCTGTAAAATATCATCAGTAAATGTTTCTGCTAATCTAGCATCATTAGGAAAGCGCTGGTGGACTTCAGTTAACGTAATGAGCTCTGCAATAGGTGTTTTTATCTCATGAGCAATATCAGATGTGATTCGCTTTTCATTTTCAATACTATTGCGATGAATTATAAGAAAGTTATTTAATTCTTTAATGATTAAATCTATTTCTGAATAATGTTTCTGCTCGTAAAATGAAAAGTTGCTATTTGAATAAGCGTTATTATTGTTGAATTTTTTAATTTGTCTATTTAACGATTCTAAAGGATGTAAGCCTTGCTGAACAATTTTTTTAGCAACGATCCTCATGATTATCATAGATAATAAAAAACTGCCAATGAGTAATATATCTAATATACCTGTAATACGATCCAGACTCTTCGTTGATGTGGAGACTGTAATATACATATAGTCACTTGAACCATCTTTATTTCGTTGAATATATGAAGATAGTAGTGCTTGTCCTGACTCATTGTTTGGCATTGTTACATCAACCAATCGATATGAATTTACTGGGATTTTAGGATGAACTAAGTCTAATTCAGGATAAGGGCGAAGGGATGCTGAACGTTTGATTGTTTGGTTGTTCTTCCAGATTTGATAAACATAATTACTCCCAGGATTATCCAGTCGGGATGTGATGTCTTCATGAGCTAAGATTTTAATTTGGCTGGTTTTTTCTTTTAATTCTATTTTGAATTGTTGCTGAACCCAGTCATCAACACTGACATCAACAAAGGTAAATACAATGATAATAAATAAACCAAAAATCGCTGAGATAGAATTAATGAGATTTCTTTTTATTGAGCGTGTTTTCATTATTACTTATCCCTCAATATAATAGCCAAAACCGCGTTTGTTTTTAATTGGAAAGGTAGCATCAATCATCTTTAGTTTTATTTTTTTACGTATTGTTGATATGTGCGCTTCAATAGTATTTTTAGAGATATAATCAAAATTATTAGCAATATTATCGCTGATCATTGATGTACTCATCACTTGATCTTTATGGTTGAAAAGGTATTCAACTATTTTAAATTCATTCGGTGTTAATTCTATGTCTGTGGTCTCATAACGTAGGGTCATTTTATTTGAATCTAATATAAAGCCATTAATAGTGATCGTGTTTGTGAAGTTATTAATTAAACCACGGCGGGAGACAGCAAGGATTCTGGCATGTAATTCATCAAAAGAGAATGGTTTTGTAAGATAGTCATCAGCACCTTGAAGTAGACCATCAATACGATCTTGACGCTGATTGTTGGCTGATAAAATAATTATCCGCGTTTGAACCGCTGATTTTCTTAATTGCTTGAGTATATCCATGCCATCGATACCGGGCAGCATGAGATCTAAGATAATAATATCATAAGGATTATTGAGTGCTAAGCTGAGTCCATCAGTACCATTACTAGCTTCATCAGTTGTAATGCCTAAGTTATTGAATCCTACAACTAAACTGCGGCGTAATGCGGATGAATCTTCGATGATCAATAGCTTCATTATATACTCAAATTGAAAATGTATACCTATACGAGATGTATAAGTATACATTAAATCATAATGTTATCTTAGTTGATTAAGATGGAACTCTACAGCTTGCGCTAATATCAAGTGCGGGGTTGATCACTTTAGATTGGACGCCATAAAGCCCTAATAGACTATGGAACAAATTGTCATGTGATAGATGGCCAATATCCTCTTTATTTCTTAAGCAACTAAGATTAATGCCTTTTTGTTGAGCATATTGAGTTGGGATCCATAATAACCATGGTACATGTTTTTGTTCTTTCGGTGCGATTGGAAAAGGTGCTCCGTGTAAATAGAATCCATTTTCCCCAAGTGATTCACCATGGTCTGACATATATAGCATTGCTACATTGTATTTAGCTTCGTTTTTCTTCAATAATTTAATCACTTGTTCATCGACATAGTCGGTGTAGAGAATAGTATTGTCATAAACGTTTTTAATTTCTTGGTCAGTACAGTTTTCAATATCACTACGGTTACAAGACGGTTTGAATCGATCAAACTGTTTTGGGTAACGTTGGAAATACGTTGGACCATGGCTACCAATTAAGTGTAAGACTAATAATTTGTTCTTATCGTCTTTATTAATAAAATCAGCGGCTTTCTTTAGCATTACGCCATCGTAACAACTTGTTCCATCACAGTATTGATTGTGTTGTGACGTGTCAGTTGCTACATACGGTACTCTCGCTGCAACGCCTTTTGAACCACCATCATTATCAATCCATAATACTTCAGCGCCAGCGCGATGGATAATATCAACGGCATTATCTTGGCTGTAAGCGCGATCTTGATTGTAGTGAGCACGCGTTAAATTAGAGAACATGCAAGGAACAGATAGTGCTGTATAAGTACCGCAAGATTCAACATTTTTAAATGAAATAATGCCTTCGTTTTTAGTGTAAGGATTAGTATCTCGTTTATAGCCGTTGTAAGCGTAATCATAAGTACGTGCGGTTTCGCCTAACACCATAACAAATAAGGTTGGTTTGTGGTTTTTAGTTGGCAGTAGTTTTGCATCTAAGCCTTGTTTTTTGTAGGGTAGAGGTTTGTAAATAAACTCTTTGTATAAGTATTTTCCGCCCGCGTATACATGACCAGGAATGATCATACGGTTTAAATAATGATTATTACGACCAACCGCGGCATAACTTTTATAGTTAGTCAGAGCAATAATTAGCAGTGCTGTTGTTGCAATGCCAATAAGTATAATTCGAGCAATAATTTCTTTAAAAATACTTTCACGCTTAGTGATTTTTACACAAGCGATCCAAATACTGGGTAGTAAACCAAATACGATAATATAGGTTATCGAGTGCAAATTAACATACGATAGTGCTTCATCTGAACGTGTTTGGAAGATGCTTTCGATAACTGCATTATCAAATAAGGTGTGGTAATTGACTTCAGCAAATAAAGCCATTGATGATGTTATAACTAAAAAAATCATGATGGCTTTAAAAATATATGGCCAACATAAGCAGCTGAAAATGATGATAAAAGCAGCAGTTAAAACAATAGGCGCAGTATAAGGAAATACAGGATTAGAGACTGTATTACTTAATGAGAAAATCTTTTCTAATGTCGGAAAGTTAAAACATAATGAAAAATAAAGGGATAACCATACTATAAAAGTTGTCATTTTTAAGTGGAAAATATTGCGCATTGTTTACTCTGTGTCAAATAACGAATGCTGCTATTATCTTGAGCGTAACTTAAGGCTTACTTAAGAATGATCACTGAAAGCATAGAATAGAGGTCATTTTGTGTGTTAGCGATGCTATATTATTCCATTAAGTGTGATTCTCATTTTTGGTTATAGTATCTAAAGATTTTATTTATATATTATGCATAATCAATGTTGTGCACACCAGATCGTGATGTTGCTACTGTAAAATAAAATGCTCACAATATGCCTTTGGGGGATTTTATGTGTGTCAAATTGTATTTAAGATTAGCGGTGCTTTGTTGTTAATTATACTATTTTAGTAGAGTAAAGCACCGTAATTAATAAAGTGTCATTTGTTTTCTAAATTACTATTTATTAACAGTGGTTGTTGATATTGCGTATCAGTTAGAGGTACAGGTTTGGAAAATAGATATCCTTGATACATTTCTATATCTAATGTTGCTAATATTTTAAAAACATGTTCATTTTCTACACCTTCAGCGATGATCGGTAAATTAAAGTAATGTATTAATTGTATCATTGACTGCAAGGACTCTCGTTTTTGAACGTCATTATCAATATTTCTGACAAACATTTTATCAATTTTGACGTAATCAAAAGGGTAGTCAAATAATCTATCATTGATATTATTACCACAACCAAAATCATCAAGTGCTATTTTTATACCTTTGATTTTCAAATAATGTAGTATTATTTTAAAGTCATTAGCATTACTAATGTCATCGTTTTCTAATATTTCAATAACAATATTAATAAAAACATTTAATTCTGTTAATAGATTAATTACAGATATAGTTAAACTATGACTATAAATATTTATAGATAGAAATAATTCCTTATTTTGATGTACTGTAAAATGCTTAATGAGCTGTTGTAATAAACTAATGGTTAAACTTTCAGACAGTGGTTGATCATCTTTTATTATTGGGATAAATTTCAAGGGTAATTGAATTTCGTGTTCAGATACAATCCATCGAGCAAGTACTTCAAATCCAACTAACTTTTTGTTTATATTAACTATTGGTTGTATAAACGGTTGTATTTTATCTGTTGCAATCGCATTTTTAATTTGTGCTTTTCGAGTAGCAATGCTGTTCATTTTTGGCCATTAAGACAAAGGATTATTTTTGTTTTGTTCGATGAGTAACTCTAGTAATTCAATATAGTGTGCTTTTTCTATATCTGTTTTTCCTTGGAATAAAAAGATAAGTGTATCTAGTTGGTTTGGATGACACTCATTATAAAAGAAGGTGATATTTTTTTTAGTTATTAAAGATATATTAAATAAGATATCGGACCGTGGCACTCGGGTTCCATTTTCAATATCAATGTAGGATTGTCTTGAAATATTTAGCAGTTCCGACATTTCTAATTGTGATATTTTTGATACTATTCGAGCCGTTTTTATATTGTTATGCATGTAAATTAGTTGGCATCTCCAGATGTTAAATCAATAAGTGATGATAATTCTTTAATTTTTAAATAGTATAGATCGAGAAGTTGTTCTATATCTGATAAATCATCATTTAATATTTTTTGTTGTATGAAGTTTCGCATTATTTTTACAGAAACTACGCTTTTATCATAATGTCTTTCTATCATAAACTGTCGCTAATGAGCTCTTCTTCTATTTGTTTGATTAATAATGATAAAATATCATTACTAACGTTTTTCTCAATGAGAATATTTTGAATTTTTTCTATATGTCTATCTTTCGTGTGATAAAAATAACTGATGTTCTTTCCTGATAAAATGGATAGTTTTTTTATAATATCTGCTTTAGGTGATATATCACCACGTTCAATTCTAACTAAGGTACTTCTAGAAATGCCTAAAGCCAAGGCCATATCACTTTGTGACAGTTTTAATGAATATCTAAGCCTAAGAATTTTTATATTCATTTTAAAGTTATTAGCTAGCAGAATATTTGTGTATTCTACAATATGCTTCTGTTTTTTTTAAATAAAATAATAGCTAAAAATTGTTTTTGTATTAAAAATAGGACACCTATTAAAAGTGCTATTAAGTATTGATTAATTCTTTATTGGAATATAATTTAGTAAGGGAAACTTATGTATATCTAATAGCTATTTTGAATTTATTATCACTTTGATTAAATAATTAGTTCATTTTTTTATTTTTTTTTTATAAAATAATTATTAGATTCTCAAATAGTGATAATGAAGCATAAATAGTGAATTTATAAAGTGTGACAATGCTGTTTCAAATGAAACATTTGTTATTACTTATTTGCTCGTAATCAATGTTCAAAACCCTATAATCCGCTCGTTTTTGATCTCATCAAGTTATACGTTCGGAGTTGGTTTTAAATGAAAAAATTTGTACTTAAAGCAGTAGTAATTACAGTATTGGCTACAACACTTACAGGCTGTATTGGTCAAATGGGTGTATCAAAGGTCGTGACTAAAGCTAACTTATCTGCTGTTGATAACCGTTATGGGCGTGCTGGATTATATGTACTCTTAAGTCCTGTATATGGTATTGCAGCTGCTGCTGATTTATTTATCTTTAACTCAATTGAGTTTTGGACGGGTAAGAATCCAATTACGGGTAAATCACCAGCCGTTGCAGATATGAAAGTAAAAACATATATCAAACTGAATAGTATGTTAGATCGTTCTTTAACCACGGTTCCTTTGGCTAGTGTTCAACAAAGTGATATTGAAGCGGCGACGTTTAAACAGCTTGATGATAATAGTTTAGAAATGCAGGTTTCTCACAATAATGGCACAACAACATTATTACGTGGAGAAAAAGCAGGTGATGCCGTTAATTTTTATTTAGATGGTAACTTTATTACGGCTGTTACTATTGCCGATCTTGATCAGTACGCTGATTTACAAGCGTCGTAATAAATTCATTATCTAATTAAGTTATTAAATTTAAACCGCATATTTATTTCAAATATGCGGTTTTTTTTATGTCTAATACAGTTATGGCAATTAAGGTAATGTTATTTTTTCTTGGGTCGTAGTGCGAGTACTACAGTTAAGAGAATCTTCTGTTCTTGGGCACTGACTACCAAAACTATGTTGGGTTGTAGTGATTGTCATTGTGTGACTTGCTATGTTGATATTTTTAATCGCATAGCTGGTATCAGAGTGCTCTTTCGTCATTAACACTTGATCTGTGTTTACATTTTTAATGACTAGTTTTCCGTTATTAGAACCACCGCCTGGTTGGGGGTAGTTAGGTAATAAGGGGGAGTTCTCTAAATAGGCAACGCGGGTACCATTAGCATAGAAATGTGCATTAGCCGGTGCTAAATAATGTTGTGTAGTTGTTGATAGTTGTTGTTTATCATTATGAATAAGTACGTCATAGCCATAATTAATATTACCACCACCGGCACCAGATGGTCTCATCATCGCTTTTAGAATGATGTTTTTACCATTAGGACTAAATTTATAAGGAATAAAGATAGCACTACTATTACCTGTTCTACTAGTGGTGGCTAATGTACCAATAATATATGGATGTTGATTTTTTGCATCAGAAGCAACGAGCTTGAGCTGCCAGTTACTGCAACGGTTATTTTTAAGTGCACTGCATCCAACGAATGTTCTCACTACAGTATCACATTGAGCATTAACCAAAGATTTAGCGTAAACGTATTGACTTGGAATTAATTGAGTCACATTTTTAGGAGGGCGACGGGTAATACCTGAGCATTGTTGAGTATTATTTTTTACGCTATTTGCATATTCTCGTAATGACCCATTTAAACGTTGCCACTTTTTACTTACTGTCATTAATGCTGTTGCATTATGCTTTATATCATATAATTGGCGTTGAATATTAAGTTGAATACAACCTTCCATATATTTTTGTTGGTTGCATTGTTTTTTTATATGTTCATGCCATTGATTTTGCGTATTTGTTGTTACCACTTGATCAACAGGGGACTGTGTTTTTTTTAATTGTGTATACGCTTGTTCAAGTTGGTTATTCATTTTGGTTAATGCTGAGGAAGCGCAGATCGTTTTTTCTATTGCAGAAGCTGGGCTATTGCATTGCAGACCTTGAGCATTAACGTTAAAACTAATGATAAGAGCATTACCCATCATCACCAAAGGTAATAATGGTTTGTAAGAGGATAATGGCATGATAATGTCCTTAATATTTCTATAAGTGATGTTTGGCGTTATCTTGCCGTAGAGGTAAAAAATAATGTATTTAATATTAAAACGGATAACGATATTTATAAGATGAATATATTTCTATATTATTGTCTGATAATAGTCTATTAACTTATAAAATTGCAAACCATTGTATATTGGTTTTTTTTATTGATAAAAACGCCTGCCATTATTGAGCAAGCGTTTTTGTATATCAAAGAGAGATAATCGTATCAATTAATGTGTGCGGCGGGGGCCTTTGCTCACTAATTCTTTACCGTTTTCAAATACAGCATCGCTCACCCAACGCCCATAAATAAGCTGATGTTGGTTATTAAAAACAGCAACAAAGTGACGACCATCAGTATTGTTAGTTGCCATACCGATACCTTCGACACCCTGTAAACCTAGACCGCCGTTTTCAACTGAAAGCAAAAAAGCTTCTAGTTCTTCAAGACTATCGATAACACTTAGTTCATTATTAATCATTTTTGTTCTCTTTTACGTGATTACATGTTGCGATAGCGTATTTTAAGGAAAAACGACCAATTACACTAGCCTAATTGTTGAGATAACAATAGTGCAGCGACAATGAAACCATCTTGACGTTGATTATTGCCTTCAATATAAGCATTCGCAATTGTACTGTTATTGGTTGATAACCATAAGGTTCCATCAGGTTTAATTACTGCATTGGCAACGGTGCCATGATTATCTTGTAACCAAATTTGATTACCACTACGCAAGATTGCAAATGGAGGTTGAGTGCTCGTTTCATTAATCCAAAGATGGTTGTTTTTAAGGATCACAACACCTTGGTTATTCGTTAATGCTTGAATGATCTTATTTTGATCCATTTGATGAAAAATAATAAAGTTTGGTGTTTGAGTTTCATTAGTCGGTAACCAAACTTGATTGTTTTTTATTATTGCATTTGGCGTAATGCTTTTACTGTTGCTATTTAACCAGATATTACTTTCAGCGAAAGCATGGCTAGAAAATAGTATGGTGAGCAGGATTAGATGATATATTTTTTTCATTGGATTATGACCATCAATATAGAATATGAACAATATACATTATTAAAGTTCTGTTGTGATGATCGAAGAGTAGTAATTAATAACTTTTAGTTTCTAGTTAGATACGGTTATTCATGCTATACAATGAATATTCAATAACATACTGACGACACATTGAGGGAGTAACATGTCTAGTCATAAAATAAATACTCAACTGATTACGGCAGGAAGATCGAAGAAATTTGGTTTAGGAGCGGTGAATAGTGTTATTCAACGAGCATCTTCATTAGTGTTTGATTCTGTCGCAGATAAAAAGCAAGCCACGATCAATCGTGCTAATGGTGAATTGTTTTATGGTCGTCGAGGCACATTAACTCATTTCTCATTACAACAAGCGATGGTTGAAATAGAAGGTGGTGCTGGGTGTTATCTTTATCCTTGTGGCGCGGCAGCTGTAGCGAATTCAATTTTAGCATTTGTAAAAGCGGGCGATCATTTGTTAATGACGGGCGCGGCTTATGAACCAACTCAAGATTTCTGCAATGTGGTATTAAAAGGGCTTAATGTTGATACTACATATTATGATCCTCTCATTGGCGCTGGTATTGCGGACAAAGTACAGCCCAATACTAAAGTGGTATTTTTAGAGTCACCAAGTTCTATTACCATGGAAGTGCAAGATATTCCGGCTATTGTTAAAGCGGTTAGGGCGATTAACCCTGAAGCGGTGATCATTGTTGATAATACATGGGCTGCTGGAGTGTTATTTAAAGCACTTGATCATGATGTAGACATATCTGTTCAAGCGGGCACCAAATATATTGTGGGCCATTCTGATGCGATGTTAGGTACTGCTGTTGCAAATAGCCGTTGCTGGGATCAATTGCAAGAACGATCATATCTGATGGGGCAAATGGTGGACGCTGACACTGCTTATGTCGCAGCCCGTGGCTTACGTACGATGGGAGTGCGTTTAAAGCAACACCATGAAAGTAGTATTAAAATTGCAGAGTGGTTAGCACAACACCCTCAAGTTGAACGAGTTAACCATCCCGCGTTACCTAGCTGTAAGGGGCACGAATTTTTCCTACGTGATTTTAATGGTAGCTGTGGTTTATTCTCTTTTGTGTTAAAAAAACGTCTTGATAGTCATCAGATTGCGGATTTTTTAGATAATTTTAAACATTTCAGTATGGCGTATTCATGGGGGGGCTATGAATCTCTTATTTTAGCCAATCAACCTGAAGAACTTAATCGTATTCGCCCTGCGGGTAAGGTTGATTTCGAGGGTACATTGGTACGCGTTCATATAGGATTAGAAGATTGTGACGATTTGCTTGATGATCTTGCGCAAGGGTTAATGCGTATTGCTTAACTTTTATAAATTAAACGTCTTAGCATCAGTATGTTAAGACGTTTAATTGGTTTTAGCTATTGCAACAATAGCTATAAATTTTGTATTGCATTATCTATTTTTTATTTACCTCAAAAATATTATTATTCATTTAAAATCATATTCTTATTGTTACTTTTGATATTGATCAATGGGTAGCTATTCTTATTTATTCTGTTTTTAGCTCTTGCTACGGAATTTACCAGTATTGGCGCTATTGCCATGATGAAACGAGAGTGGTATCTTTTTTGGTATAGATAAGAATGATTATCAATAAGATTTAGCATTTAAGAACCCGTTATTAATAAATATCATGACCTAATGAAGCATATGAAAGCGTGATAAGGTAATAATTGTTTACTATTTATTGTTGTTTCATACTAGGTTTTTTTATTTTTAATTACTATTAATAAGATTATTAATTAACACATATATCCCAATAACAGTAATTAGCGCCGATCTTAATATCAAAAATAAAAATATAGAGGTTGCTATGAAAAACACTCGAATTGTTTTAATCCGTCATGGTCAAAGTCAGTGGAATAAAGAGAACCGTTTTACAGGTTGGGCTAATATACCATTAACAGAACAAGGTGAAGCAGAGGCACATATAGCAGGTAAAAAATTAATAGAAAATAATTTTAAATTTGATTTTTGTTATACTTCAATGCTGAACCGTGCGATAAAAACGTTATCAATTGTTTTAGAAGAGCTTGATTTATTATGGTTGCCTGTTGATCATTGTTGGCAATTAAATGAACGCCATTATGGTAATTTGCAAGGCTTAAATAAGGCTGAAACAGCAGAAAAATTTGGTGATGAACAAGTGTTTACGTGGCGTAGAAGCTATGATACACGACCACCAGCCGTTGATAAAACCAGTTACTATTACCCAGGTAACGATAAGCGATATGCAAATCTTACTATTGACGAATTACCTGTTGGCGAATCACTGAAAGACACTTATGAACGTGTTATACCATTTTGGAGCGAGGAAATTGTTCCTAAAATAAACAGCGGAGCTGATATTCTTATTGCTGCTCATGGCAACAGTTTACGGGCGTTAATGAAACATCTTAGTGATATTGCTGATGATGAAATAACACAGATAGAAATTCCTACTGGAGTACCGCTAGTCTATGAATTAGACAGCAATTTGAAAGCAATAAAATATTATTATTTATAAGAGTACCTAAGTACCTAAGTACTTAATGAGTTAATGTCAAAAATAAAACCTCACTTCATGTTATTGTTGAAGTGAGGTTTTTTTATGCATAAATTTAACTGTTGGCGTTATTATGATGAACAACTGATTTCAAGATGCTTACCCCAATGTGGCGGCAGTTGAGCTAATATTTCTGCGTCTTCATGCTCATCAAAGGGGCGGGCTAATACCGTCATTAATTGATCTATGAGTTTATAATCACCTTGTTGTGCTTTTTCAATGGCTTGTTGGGCAAGGTAATTACGTAAAATATACTTAGGATTGTGTTGCTGCATAATAGCTAAACGTTGGCTATCATTAGGTTCAAGTCGCACCCGTTGCTGATAACGATCTAGCCACTTTTTAAGATCTGAAGTGCATTGGAATAATTCACTGAACAAAGGATTGCTATGAGGTAAGTCTGTCACCGTAATATATGACAATGTTCGAAAGAATAAAGTGTAATCAACATGATGGTGCTGTAACAATTGAAATAGATCTGAAAATAAGACGCTGTCGACATCGTCAGTTAATGTTAATCCTAATTTTTGACGCATGTTATGGCTATATAGCTGCTGTAACTGGTGTTGGTAATGCTCTAAACCATGATCTATAGCGTTTTTTTCTAAAAGTGGCGTTAGGGCGTAACCTAAAGCCGATAAGTTCCATAAGGCTATGGCAGGTTGTTGATCAAAAGCATAACGGCCAGAATAATCTGAATGATTACAAATATAATGAGGGTCATAATCGTCAAGAAAACCAAATGGACCATAATCAAATGTTAGTCCGAGTATCGACATATTGTCAGTATTCATGACGCCATGTGCAAATCCTACTGCTTGCCAAGCTGCTATCATTGTTGCAGTGCGATGACAGATCTGTTT
Organism: Photobacterium piscicola; assembly: GCF_900166965.1. GTDB lineage: Bacteria > Pseudomonadota > Gammaproteobacteria > Enterobacterales > Vibrionaceae > Photobacterium > Photobacterium piscicola. The sequence goes on from NZ_FUZI01000003.1 coordinate 121,170, forward strand.
AAACATTTCGGCATAAGGGGAGCTTGCAGTGGTTAATTCAGAAAAATGGTGTTCAATTACATAATCCGCTAAGTGTTGTAGTTCGGTATGTTGGTTACTATAAAATAAGTATTCAAAATGCCCAAAACGAAGATGACTTTCTGCAACTCGAATCAGTGTGGCGGCTGTTTCTATTTTTTCTCGTACAACCGATGTTTCGCTACCTATAATGGCTAAAGCATGTGTTGTTGCAATACCTAGACCTTCCATTGCGGCACTGGCAAGGTATTCACGAATAGATGAGCGTAAAACCGCACGTCCATCTCCCATTCTAGAATAAGGTGTTTTGCCTGAGCCTTTTAGATGTAAATCCCACTTAGCGCCAGCACTGGTAATGACTTCACCAAGTAGAAGTCCACGTCCATCACCAAGATCGGGATTATATTGCCCAAATTGGTGCCCACAATATTTCATTGCTAAAGGTGATAATCCTGCCAATGTTGCTTTACCGCTAAATACATCAACAAAGGTTGGCTCAAGTGCGGTAATGGAAGCTAGCTCAAGTTTTTCTGCTACAAGTGGATTAAAATGCACTAGAAAAGGGTTATCTAAAGGCTGTGGAGTAACCCGTGTCCCTAAATTATCAGGAAGATCACAATAGCTATTAGCAAATGTCAGTGTCGATAATGTTTTCATGGGCATACCTAAAGCTAAAAGGGCGTTATTTAAGCTTATCGAGTTATGATAAATAAACAAGGGATGAAAAGTAGGGGTATTAGTTATAATCATGTCAGAGTTTATTTTTTATAAAATTGACAGCTCTTTTAATAAAAAACAAAATAAGCATGTATTTATTAACCATTCATATGATGTTCATTGAAAATATATTATAAATAACGCACTTCTCTATATGTGGAATTATTTTATAGGATTTGACTGCTAATATTTTTTGTAATTTTAGATTTAAATAATGCATCTAATAATTTATTAAATCTTATTTTTCAAGAATTCATCTTGTCGCTAACCTTATTTAAAGGCAATTTGTCATACAAATTGTTATATAAGGAATATTCGCGATGACAAATGAAAAGTTTTTCCAAAATCTATTATCCCATGCTGATATTATTATTAATGGATCTCGCCCTTGGGATCTGCAAGTTCATGATGAACGATTATATGATCGAGTATTAACGGATGGTTCATTAGGCTTTGGTGAAAGCTATATGGATGGCTGGTGGAGCTGTAATGCGATTGATGAAATGATTAATCGCGTTTTACATGCTCGTATTGATGAAAAGCTGGATTTATCAACTAAACTTGCTGTTGGTTTAAAAATTGGCGCATCAAAAGTAAAACACCTTTTTAATCATCAAAGTATTGATCGAGTTACTAAGGATGTACCTTTCCATTATGATTTAGGTAATGACTTATTTGAGTCAATGCTTGATAAGCGAATGACATATACCTGTGGGTATTGGAAAGATGCAATCGATCTTGATAGTGCTCAAGAGGCTAAACTTGACTTGGTATGCCGTAAAATGGGGCTTAAATCAGGTATGCGCTTATTGGATATTGGTTGTGGTTGGGGCAGTTTTATGAATTATGCTGCAGAACATTACGGGGTTATTTGTGATGGTTTAACGCTGTCCAAAGAACAAGCCGCATTAGGTCAACAACGTGCTGATGATTTAAACCTTCCTGTGAAATTCATCCTTAAAGATTATCGTTTACATGAACCAGAGCAGCCTTATGATCGGGTGGTTTCTATTGGAATGATGGAACATGTAGGTCCTGATAATTATCCTGATTATTTCAACGCTGCTTACCGTTATCTTGCTGATGATGGAATCTTTTTATTACATACCATTGGTAGCCCAAACTCTAAAACAGAAACAGACGCGTGGATAAACAAATATATTTTTCCAAACGGTGTTGTGCCATCAATGACGCAGATTGGCTCTGCTGCAGAAGATTATTTTAATATTGAAGATGTGCAAAATATCGGCCCTGATTATGATAAAACATTAGTCGCATGGAACGATAAGTTTGAACAGAATTGGCCTAAAATATCAGAGCAATACGGTGAGAAATTCTATCGTATGTGGCGTTATTATTTATTGTCATGCGCAGGAGCATTTCGTTGCCGAGATCTTAATGTTTGGCAATTTGGTTTAACGAAAAAAGGTGCTGAATTACCGTTATGTGTACGTTCTAACTAAGATTTGAATAGAATGCATAACTGATAAAAATGCCCTCAAGATGAGGGCATTTTTGTAGGTTAGTTCTTTATATTGAGTGTTTGTTTAGGTTTTGATTTTTTAGGCTCTGGCGTAATGATGGCCTCAATATCAACAATTTTTGAACGACTCATAATGATCTTCCACCGTTGAATACGTACTGTTTTATCTTCGTCGGTTTCTTTGGTGATCAAGTTAATTAGATGTCTTTTCTCTACCGATTCTTTGGTTACTTGGCCATCTTTGAGTTGGTAAAGACGTTGTGAACCTTTTTCCATTAATGTCGCCACCGCTCGCATATCAAGAATAATAGATTCACGCGTTTGCTCGTAACCACTTAAAAACTTTGTGGGTGACATTCTGGTGGTACTTTTGTAATGCAAAATGGTTTCTTCACGGTGAGAGACATTATGCTTACGGGTTTTTCGAATAATTTCGGGTAAACTGTCGTAGTTTATAAACTCTAACCATTCAAGTTGTTGTCCAATAACATTACCTGTATTAGCATCAAAAAATTGCTTCTTCCACCGTGCTTTACCTTTTCTCATCCATCGCCATAACATGGTTTTTAAGTCATCTTTAAACACTTCACGTGCGGCATAAATGAATGACAGTACAACAATGAAAGAAGCGGTAATATCACCCAACATACCACGTGCTTTTATTAATATTAAAGTAACAAAAATCATCACAATACCCGCGGCAGCACCCGTTACAATCTTACGGGTATTTTTACCGAGCTCGATGGTTTTTTCATTCATGGTGACAGGGTATTCAATTAAACGGCGTAATAAACGCATTTTATTCGACATACGTGTTGGATCTTGCATCGCCCTGACTGAGTTATAATTGTTATCAGTTCGGTGCTGGGATTCCTTTTGACAGATTTCTAATAGCTGTGGCTTAATTTCATTGTACTCAGCTCCACGGGGTAGATGGGCGATGATTTGTAGAAGCCGTTGTTCTGTAAACCAAGATAAATAATTATCAATATTCTCGTAATATTTGAGCAGCTTTTTATCTGTTGGAATGTTGCGACGTAATCGCTTTAAAATTCGAACAGCCAATTGTGCCGCTTCTTCAATTTCTTCTTGTTTAGACTCACTACTATCGCCTAATAATTGCTGGGTTGTTTTTTCCAAGGCTAATGCATATTGGTAGGCATAGAGGCTTAAACTTAAACGATATTGTTCAATAGATAACTTGCCTCGACTTGCAAGGCGACTATGCACTAAAGGCAGATGGTTTATATCACTGAAATAAGTCCGTTTGCCATGAATGGCATTGTGATAAAACTCTTCTTCAGAGATGATATTGGCATTTAAACCCAGCTCTCCTGGGATAAAGATGTACATATCAAGCTGTCGATTAGTTGTTTCTTGAATCACATGAGATATTTTGAGTTTATGCCCATCTTTTTTATCGACAGTAATCACTTTTAATTAGCCCTCCTAGGCAAATGCTAAATGGCATAAATTGGTTGTCATTGAGAGTATATGAGAATATTTTTTTGTCCATTATTTATAAATCGCAATTATTGATGCTAATAGAATGAAAAAACATCAAATAATTGCAGATAGGTTGGGCGAAGGGTCGCAACATCACGTATAATGCCGATATCATAAGCGCAACCCGTTCATTATAACGTATTGCCTAGTCAGCGATAGTGAATTAATTATTGCGGCAAAAAAATTGATTGATAAAGATATTGAACCAACTGCACTGTAAGCGTGTTGTTGCCTATAAAGAGAGTACCTGATACATGATTAAAATTGGACAATACAACACTCTAGAAGTTATCAAATTGGTAGATTTTGGTGTGTTCCTAAATGGTGGTGATGATTTCGGTAATATCTTGTTACCAAAGAACACAGTGCCAGCAGGTACTAAGCTCGGCGACAAGCTTAAAGTTTTCATTTACTTTGACTCTGAAGATGAAGTCATTGCAACGACTGATGAACCATTAGTTGAAGTGGGTGGTTTTGCTAAATTACGTATTGTAGGTGCAACGACAATTGGCGCATTTGCTGATTGGGGTTTACGTAAAGACCTACTGATTCCATTTAGTGAGCAACGTCGTCGCTTAGAAGAAGGCGAAGAAGTGATGGTTCGTGTTTACACGGATCGTGCATCAGGTCGTATTGTTGGCTCTACTAAGTTCAACCGTTTTCTTGATAAAACACCTGCAAACTACAAAGTAGGCCAAGAAGTACAAGTTGTTATCGCTGAAACGACAGAACTTGGCTACAAAGCGGTAATTAATGGTGAGCATTGGGGTTTGTTCTTTAAAACAGAAGCCTTTGGTAAACTATTTATTGGTAAGCAACTAAAAGCGTATATTCAAGAAATTCGTCCAGATGGCAAAATTAACTTATCACTACAAAAAGTAGGCTTAGGCAAAGTTGACGATTTAGCGGATAAGATCCTTACGTCTTTAGAGATCAAAGGTGGCTTTATTCCAGTAAGTGATAAATCAAGCCCTGAAGATATTTTCCGTGTATTCCGTACCAGTAAAGCAACGTTTAAGAAAACGATTGGTGGTTTATACAAAAAAGGCTTAATTGTGATCGAAAAAGACGGTATTCGTCTGAATGATAACGATTAATCACTACTAGTTTCACGATTAGTGAACATAAAAAAAACCGACGTTTAACTAGAAATAGTAAATAATGTCGGTTTTTTTATGCATTTTGTTGTAGCTATATTAATCGTTGTCGTGCAATAGCTTTTCGAACTTAGTCATATTCCAGCCCATAAGCACGCTATCCCCAACTTTAATGACAGGGACAGAGCGAGCGCCTGTTCGGCTTAATTCTTTTCTGCCTTGTGGACTTGCTACATCGACTAAACGAAAAGGATAACCTTTTGTTTTCATATACTGCTGAGCATCTTTACAATGCGCACAGTTTTTCTGAGTAAACAGGGTAATACGTTTCATCATCATTACTTCGCTATTTGACGCTATTTGATTAGCTACACACAGAACAGTTTGGTTGCTTCATCAATTTCATTTCACGCCAACTCATGCTCATAGCATCGAGCATCAAGATCTTGCCCGTTAATGGCGTGCCAATATTGGTGGCAACCTTAATTGCTTCCATGGCTTGTACCGCGCCAACAATACCAACAACGGGTGACATAATGCCAGCTTCAACACAGGTTAATGTTTGTTGACCAAAGAGGGCGCTTAAGCACTGGTAGCAAGGTTCACCATCATGGTAGTTATAAACACTTATTTGGCCTTCCATGCGAATAGCAGCCCCTGAAACTAAGGGTGTTTTAGTCTCAAAGCATAAGCGATTTAATTGATTACGTGTATTAACGTTATCACAGCAATCCAACACTAAATCATGTTGTTTTATGAGTGGTAATAATTCGTCATCAGTTAAACGTTTTGCAATTGTCTTAACGGTTAAATAAGGGTTTATTGCCGTTAATGCTTGTTTTGCTGATTCAACTTTAAGCATACCGACCGTCGCATCTGTATGCAAAACTTGGCGCTGTAAATTAGAAACTTCAACTTTATCGTCATCAATAAGGGTGATCTTACCCACGCCAGCAGCCGCAAGGTATTGTGATGAGGCACAACCTAAACCGCCGGCACCTAAGATTAACATTGAAGCGGCTTTTAATGCTTCTTGGCCTTCAAAGTCAAATTGGCGCAGAATAATTTGGCGGTTATAGCGTAGCATTTCTGCATCTGATAATTCAGCACTGGTGTGTTGTTCTGTTGTCATAAGTGAAATTACCGTTATTAGCTGTTTATTCGTATATTAACGACAAATTAGTACATGGTGTGGTTAAACATTTCAATAGTAACGAGTTCGCCCGCCTCAACTCGGCCACGATCTTGTTCTAATACCACAAAGCAGTTAGCGTGGTGCATTGAACTGAACGCGCCAGAGCCTTGGTTGCCAGTTGTTGTTACTTCAAATTGACCATTATTAATGCTATAGATACCACGTTGGAAGTCAGTACGGCCTGGGCGCTTCTTAAACATTGAAGTTGCTTTAGCTTGTAAACGAACAGGGGGTTGATATTGGCTATGACCCGCTAGTTTTGCCAGCATTGGTTGTACTAATTGATATAAGGTCAGCATTGCAGATACTGGGTTGCCAGGAAGGCCACAGAACCATGCATTGTTAATCGTACCAAATGCAAATGGTTTGCCCGGTTTCATGGCAATTTTCCAAAAACCAATTTTGCCTTCTTGGTCTAAAATGTCTTTGGTGTAATCGGCTTCACCGACACTTACACCGCCAGAGGTAATTACCACATCGGCGTCTGTTGACGCGGTTACAAAGGCTTGACGTAGTTTCTCTGGGCAGTCAGGAATAATACCAAGATCTAATACATCACAACCAAACTTCTCTAATAAAGCCTTCATACCATAACGGTTGCTATCGTAAATCTGACCCGCTGCTAATGCTTCACCGACAGGGCGTAATTCATCACCAGTTGAGAAAAAGGCCACTTTAGGACGACGGTATACAGCAAAAGAAGCAATACCTAATGATGCGAGCAGTGGCATTTCACGTGCAGTTAAGCGAGTGCCTTTTACTAATACTGTTTCACCTAAATGAACATCATCACCAACTGGGCGAATGTTGTCGTTTGCTTTTGGCTTGATCGTAAACTGAATGCTATTGCCATCAACATGTGTTTCTTCTTGCATGATAACAACATCAGTGCCTGCTGGAATTTCAGCGCCTGTCATAATACGAACACATTGACCTGCTTCACAAGTGCCAGTAAAAGGGATCCCAGCAAATGATTTACCTATCATGGTTAAAGTATCGGTATGCTCAAGATCTGCGGCGCGAAGAGCATAGCCATCCATTGCTGAGTTAGCAAAAGGCGGTACATTGATAGGTGATAGAATATCTTCAGCAAGCACCATACCCATAGCATCAGTTAATGCTATCGTGGTGATTGTCGTTAGTGGTGAAACTTGAGTTAGAATATTATTTAACGCAGTTTCAACAGTCATTAAACCTGGTACGTCGCAGCATCCCATAATCGTATCCATTTTATTTATTCGTGATAATGAAAGTGAGCAGGTCTGAAAAATTCTCAGTTTGAGGTTGCATGTTTTACTCAGTTTCTTACTAAGTATTGTTCAGATTGCTCGTTATTGGGTAGTTTACCCTTTATTGACTACCGCTGTAAGGGATTGAATATACTAAAATACGCTGGAAGACGGTATTAGGAGGTAATTTGGTGGTGAAATTATTCTCATTTGGAGGTATTCTGCTAAGGATTTTAGCGCTGGCAAGGTCAGAAGGGTATGTCTTTTTTATTCTACCTAGGTCAGCTGGAGGAAAAGAATGACAGCATTAAGTGTATCTGCAGTACAAGTACGTGACGCCTTAGCCGCCCGTGATCTAGAAACCCCGATGACGGCTGATGTTGTAAGTCGAGAAGAAAAGAAAGAAAAAATTGAATACCATATGCGTGAGATCCTTTCACTACTAGCGTTAGATCTTACGGATGATAGCTTGGTTGAAACACCGCACCGTATTGCAAAAATGTATGTCGATGAAATTTTTTCAGGTTTGGATTACACCAATTTCCCTAAAATCACAGTGATTGAAAATAAAATGAACTGTGATGAAATGGTGCGAGTAAAAGACATTACATTAACCAGTACTTGTGAGCACCATTTAATTACCATCGATGGTAAAGCGACAGTTGCTTATATTCCACGTGGAAAAATTATTGGTTTATCAAAGATTAACCGTATTGTGCGTTTCTTTTCTCAGCGCCCACAAGTGCAAGAGCGTTTAACGCAACAAATTTTAGTAGCACTACAAACACTACTTGAAAGTGAAGATGTCGCCGTGACTATTGATGCAACTCATTACTGTGTTAAATCTCGCGGCGTAATGGATGCAACCAGTGTAACGACAACGACGGCACTTGGCGGGATTTTTAAACGTAATCCTGCTACCCGTGCTGAATTTTTAAGTGGTATTCGTTAAGCGCAGTGTTTGCTGTAACTGATTGTTATTTAAATGCTAGTCAATGAATGTTGGCTGGCATTTTTTATTTATATTCAAGAGATAGTAAATGGATTTAATTAAGCTATCACGCATTAGCATGAAGCACCTTATTACCTTGCACGTTATGTTAGATACCCTCAGTGTGACAGCGTGTGCTCATCGATTATGTGTTAGTCCATCTTCCGTTAGTAAAACGCTCACTCAGCTTCGAGATACATTAAATGATGAGCTATTTTATCGTAATGGTAATCGGTTGGTTTCAACGCCATTAGCGCGTCGTTTAGGGCCGACAGTGCATCAAATGATCAATGACATGAATCAAATCATGACTCAAGAACAATTTGATGTTGCGCATTATGCGGGGAGTTTTTTATTGTCGATGCGTGAAAGCACTTTTGAGTTAATTGCAGCACCGTTATGTGAGCAAGTATTAAAGTTAGCACCCAATATTCGATTAGATATTTGGTCTAAAGATAATATTGGTGTTAGTGGGCTAGCAAAAGGGGTATTGGATTTTATTATTCTGCCTCATGATCTTAGTCAGCCACCAAATATCGATAATAACTTAGTTTGGGAAACCTTATTTACTGATGAAATGGTGTGTTTAATGTCTAATGAACACCCATTAGCGACTCAACCACTGACCATTGATGATTATTTACATTATGATCATATTGGAATTGTTGATAATGATCTCAGTGTACCATTTTTTGAAATGCAGCTTATTCAGCAACATAGAAAACGTAAAGTTATGGTCAACGTTGCTGATTTTGGTGCAGCAGCGACATTGTGTAAAAATACTAAATTATTGTTTACGTGTTCAAAGAGGTGGGCAGAAGTGGCAGCGCAAGCACAATCGTTGACCATGAAAGAATTGCCATTTAATTATGGCCAAGTTGGTTATAGTTTAGTGTGGTATCAGCCAAGTATGAACGATCCTGCGTTACGGTGGCTGTACCAGCAAATTACAACCGTTGGACATAAAATTGGTCGCTATACATAAACCGTTGGCAGTATTAGATTAGTGATATTACGTTCGGTTAGCTGCATTGCTAATGTTTCAATATCGGTTTGGCTACACGGTGTCCAATTTAATGATTCGCCTGTGACACCATGATGTTGAAACGCATTAAGCTTGATACGAACGTCATTATTTAATGTTGCTAAATATCCTGCAATATCATCGATGTATTGCTCGTAATCGGTGACGTTTGGAATCTGCAATAAGCGTATCTCATATAATTTTTGATGTTGACTTAACCAACAAATACTCGCCAATACTCGGTCATTATCACGGCCAGTTAACCACCGATGAGTGGTGTTATTCCATGCTTTTAAATCAATCATCGCCCCATCAAGGTAAGGGGAGACTGATTGCCACCCTGTAATACTTAAACTACCGTTACTGTCGATCATACAGCTAAGATGTTGCAAGCTAGGATCGGATTTTATCGCTTTAAAAAGGGCAATTATATACGGTAATTGTAATGTTGCTTCACCGCCTGTTACCGTAATGCCATTAATAAAGAATAAATTATCTCTAATTAATGCCAAGGTATCAGTGACAGTTAACTGCTGTGTTTTTGGTGTTGATTGTTTATTACACGTGGTTAGGCATGCATCACACTCAGTACAAGTTGTCATATTCCATATTACAAACGGTTTATTGTTTTGTGTGGTGAGCTGTAATGATTGTGTTGGGCAATTTGGTACACAATCACCACATTGATTACACATATCTATAGTTTGTGGATTATGGCAGTTTTTGCAGCGGTAGTTACACCCCTGCAAAAACAGCACCATTCGATTACCCGGCCCATCAACACATGAGTAGTTCAATATTTTGCTGACGGTAGCAGAAATCATAGTAAGTATTCTTTATTTATTTTGATGGGTAAACAGGTGACATTTCACGACTAACGACACGTGGTTGACGCTCCAGAATATGTGTATTTTCTGATGCTTCTGTACCTAACCAGGTTGTATTTGTGCGTGAGCCTTGTTGTTTGAATTTTGCAATATCAGACAACTTAACCATGTAACCCGTGACACGGACAAGATCATTGCTAGCAACGTTAGCTGTAAACTCACGGAAACCTAACGCTAATGCACCTTTACATAGTTGCATTAATGCGAGTGGGTTGTTCTTAATGGTTTCTTCAAGAGTTAAAATTTCACTGATACCCGATGTATAGTATTTATGATGAGCGGCTAATGCCTTAATGTGCATTACAGGATCGGGTTCAGTACCGTAAGGAATACGAATGCCGGGTGTGACTTCGTGATCACAACTAATACCACCTTGAGAGTGTAATAATGCTCGACCATTAAAACCGTATTTTACTGGGGTTGTTGTTACAATGTCACTTAATGTTGCACTGATTTTTAACCCAATGGCATTAGCATCTTCATTATGACCATATTGTGCCGTTGAGCCTGATTTCTCCATCAGAATATTAACGGCTTCTGCCATACCATAAATACCAAACATAGGGGCAAAACGATCTTCATTAATCAAACCTTCTGTGGTTAAGAAGCCAGTAAAGAAGTTTGATTCTTGATGTAAGAATGTTGAACGCGCATCAATAAGTTCAAACATTAGTACACAATAATGAGGCAAGGTCGATGCTAAAAAATCTTCAATGCTATTACTTTGCAATGCCACTTCTTTTAAATTAAGCCGGACAAGTGTATTTGCACCACCCGCAAGCGGAAGAGAGTTATAGCAACTTACAATACCGAATCCTTGTTTGCCAAAAGCATCTGAGAACATTGGATAGTTAGCGATATGTGGCTTACTGCACTCACAGATATTATTACATGCTTGTTGTAGCAGGCTATCTGGCGTGGTTGTGGGGTCGTACATAAAGGTTAAATTTGGTGCGACTTGCTTAAGCTCAGCATCAATCTTCAAAATCATACGACAAACAATGTTGTCTGTTGGGCCAATATTAACGTGCATAAACGCATCTGGAAGGGTGCGATCTAACATTATCCAAAAGTTTTTCAGTTTACGGTAAAGAGCGTCTTCGCTGATGTCACTAACAAAAGGCAGTAAGATTTGATCAAGTTGGCCAAGGTAAACGGGAATATTGGTAACAGAAGGCACATGATGATAAATAATAGTCAGCAGGTTGATGGCTTCATCTAAATTCGTTGCCGGTTCAAGCTCTAAGTATTCTGAACCTTGTTGTAAAAATTTGGCGTAATCAGGAAGAACATAACGTGGCTTAAAGGGGGCATTACCTTCAAACATATCACAAATAATACCAGCTTCTTTTGCAGCTAACACCGAATCAGAGATAGGCATGTAATCTACAAGAGCTTCAGCTTCTAATGACAGGAACAATGTTTTTTGTTTTGCACTAAGTGTTGCATCAGTAATGATGTTTTTGATCTTGCTTTGTGATGTCATTGCTATGTTCTTCTTATATCCATAGGTTTTATGTGGCTAATCTAGCGTATGTTTATTTTTTCCAGAAGTGAAAAAGAAGGAATGGTGTTTTTCTAAAAAGGAAATCCGTGGTGATGATAGTGAATCAATGTTTGTGTGGTTAAATATAGATGCCAATATTGAATTGAGTTCAAAGTGAAGGTGAGGTTATGCAATTATAACAACCATAACGAAAGGTAATTGCTTTTTTGGGTAATAGAAGGCGATGGAAGGGGCAATGTTGTATCGACACAATAACAATTCAGCTTAATTATCGAACAAATATTAAGCAGAAAAGCGAAAAATCCATTTTTTTACGTTATATAAAACTTTTAATAAAAAACTGTTTTTTTAGTGTTGAAATGAAAAAATAAATTTTAAGTTCTTTTTAATCAGTGTGTTATTTATGTTTTTTGTGCAATTTCTAAATAAAAAATTATGATGCGGCATAATTAATTTTTAAAGTTTCATTTTTTGAATTGTATCATTTGTCAAAATTTGTCTAAATATACCTAGTTAGTTTTTTTTATGAACTATGGATTGCCGTCATTGCATATCAATAAGATAAGCTGTAATGCTAGGTATGGTATTTTTCGTTCTATTTTATAGGTAAGGATCGCTTTGACGATGTTTAATCCTCAACGTGTTGTTGCTAAGCGTGTTAGCAAACTTTTAGTGTTGTCACTGATGGTACCCGGTAGTGCTTTTGCTGCTGAGGTAAGCTCTGCTGTTCCACACAATGTCGCAGCTGTATCACAAAATAATAATGTGCCCATTGTCGGTTCTAGTGCAGTATTGCCTAAAATGCCTACTGATACACGAAAAGCACCGTTAACTGCTGGCAGTGTTGATTGGTCTTCATTGAATAACCTGCATTTGCAAAGCACGAAAATGCTATGTGGTGATACAACCAGTAATGTGTGTTTCGCTCCGCAAATTGAACAAGCTTATGCGCAAAATAAATTTTATCCACTTTGGAATACAGTCGCACTGCGTAATGAGTTAGCATTACAACTTCAAGTACTTGCTGATAGTAAAATGCTCCCTGGTATTGCACAGCGTTTAACTGAAATGAAGCAACTTGAACAAGACGGTAATCTGCGTGGCTATGATTTATTAGCGACAGATACTTACTATGTTTATCGTGCATTTCAGAATTACATTGCTCAACACCGTAATGTTTTATTCTTATCTAAACCCGTTAATATGACCCATAGCATGTTGGAATATGCGAAGGGGGATGACGCATATCCAATGACGATGGCTAAATTAACAATGTACCGCCCTACATATGTTGATTTTGAGCCAACGATAAAGGTTATTCAGAAGTTTGAAAATTTAGCGCCGCATCATTTAGTTGCATCAAATTTTAAAGGCGTATATCGTCAAGGCGCTGTATTGCCAAAAGGACATGAAATTGTTCAGGTTCTATATAACCTTGGCGATATGTCAGCTGCAGATCGTGATACCTTATTGGCTCAGCCAACAGTCACAAACACAGGTATAATGTTTAAGAGTCTTAAGACTTTCCAAAAGCGTCATGGCTTAAGTGTTGATGGTGTTATTGGTGCTGGTACTGTTAAACAGTTAGTAATGCCTTATAGTGATATCGCACGTGTTCTTGCATTGAATACGTTACGTTTATCGGCTTTAAACCGTCATAATGATACCCGTGCACATATCTGGGTAAATATTCCGAACTACAAGTTAGAAGTGTTCGACAACGGTAAAAAAGTATTTGAGTCTAAAGTTATCGTCGGTCGTGATACTCGCCCAACAAACTTGTTCTCATCTGCGATTACAACCATGGTTGTGAATCCATATTGGAATGTGCCAATCACCATTAAACAGAACGATGTTATTCCAAAAGTGAAGATATCGCGTGATTATTTGAAAGCACATAACATGCAAATTCTAAATAGCTGGCGTGATCGTACTGTTATTCCACCAAGTAGCATTGATTGGGCAACAGTAAATCCAAAAACATTCCCTCATGAATTCCAGCAAGGTCCTGGTCCTCATAACTCATTGGGTAATGTGAAATTCTTAATGCCAAATGATTATGCTATTTTCTTACATGATACGCCTGCTCATGGTTTATTTAGCCGTAATAAGCGTGATTTAAGCTCTGGTTGTGTACGTGTTGAGCGTGCTGATGATTTAGCTAATTATGTAATTAATTATCAAAATCGTAGTAGTATTGCACCGTTTAAGACAATGTTAGATACCAAGCAACATAAAGTGGTAAGCCTATCTAAGCGTATTGATGTTGATTTTGTGTACTTAACTGCATGGGTTGATCAAGATGGTCACCTACAAATGCGTAGTGATATTTATGGCTATGACTCACCACAAGCTAAGCCAATTAAAGCTAAATTTATTACAATGAAAGATTTTGTGAATCACTAAATTATTATTGATTGCGTAATCTGTTAAAGCCAGCACTTGAATGCTGGCTTTTTTATGTGCGCAATTTGGTAACTCAGGGTAGAATTTAATTATTATTTTTAAAACTACATAGTTAGAGTGTCATGATGTACGGCACAATGGGGACGTAATGTTAAAAGCTATTTTTTTAGATATGGATGAAACGTTATGTGCAACATCAGTTGCAGATAAACAAGCTTTAGCGACATTAACACACTATGTTCAATCACAATTTCCGACATTGAATGCTGATGTTTTTTGCCAACGTTACATTGCCGGAATTTATAAACAGTTAAATAGTGAATTTCCACAATTAGTGGCGTTATTAGATAATGAATTACTGTTTCGTCAAACATTAGTACAAACACTATTTGCTCAGCAACAGATCTCTCTTTCTTTTGAGCAAGCAAAAGCTATTCAAGCAGCGTTTGATGATGGTCGTATGGCTGGGTTTGATTTCTTTCCTGAAGTTAAAGCGATGCTTGCGACGCTTCGTCAACATTATAAGCTGGTGGTGATCACTAACGGGCCTGTTTTTTCTCAGTATCCTAAACTTGCAGCTACCGCTATGGATCAACATGTAGACTATATTATTGTTGGTGGGGAAGAGCCAGAAGAGAAGCCTGCATTAAGTATTTTTAAAAAAGCATTAGATCTGGTGAAGTGTGAGCCAAGTGAAACCCTTCATATGGGAGATTCATTAGCGGCTGATATTGCAGGTGCAAATGGGGCTGGTATTGCTAGTGTGTGGGTTGATACAGGCAAGAAGAGCGATCATGACAAGCTTTCGCAAATCATACCGTCATATATTGTGACTCAGCCACAACAGCTCTTGAATGTGATAACACAACATCTTGCTTAGTGAATAGTTAGTAGTGATAAAGTAAAGAATAAAAATGCCACTGGTTATCATTTTTAGTTAGCAGTGGCATTTTTTATTTAATCAGTAATCAGCAGTGATTATTGTTCAGTTGTTTCAATATTACGTGTTTTCCATAGCGATGCACTGATAGCAATCGTAATAGAAAGAATGATCACACAAAGTGAAATCACTGTTGGAATCGCATATGGTGAACCAACAAGTAGCATTTTGATACCAATAAAACTCAGTATAAATGCTAAAGCGACGCGTAAATAGCAGAAACGAGTCAACATGCCTTCCAATACGAAATACAGTGAACGTAAACCCAGTAGGGCAAACACATTAGCTGTAAAGACTAAGAATGCTTCTTGGGTAACGGCGAAAATTGCAGGAATT
Source organism: Photobacterium piscicola (assembly GCF_900166965.1). Lineage (GTDB taxonomy): Bacteria > Pseudomonadota > Gammaproteobacteria > Enterobacterales > Vibrionaceae > Photobacterium > Photobacterium piscicola. The sequence goes on from NZ_FUZI01000003.1 coordinate 136,506, forward strand.
GAGTCCAGTGCAAACATCACATCGGTTAGTGAGATAACTGCGACGACAACTAATAGTGGTGTTGCAAGCCAACCTTTACTGTCTTTAATAAACATTTTATGATCATGATAATCATCAGAGACTCTAAAGAAGCGCTTCACAATACGCACTGGTGCTGAATCTGAGAAATCTTCCTGTTCTTCTTCACCTTCGCGCCATAGTTTAAAACCAGTATAAAGTAAGAAAACAGCAAAGATGTATAGGATCCAATGATAATCAGCCAATAGTTTTGCGCCAACACCAATCATACCAGCACGTAGGAAGAGTGCACCGACAATACCCAGCATAAGAATACGAGGACGTAGACGTTCAGGTACGGCAAATTGGCCAAAGATTAATGCAAAAACAAATAAGTTATCAACACTTAACGATTTCTCTAATAAGTAGCCAGTAATAAATGATGTTGCTGCTTGTTTATTTGTATATGTACTCTCTGGTGCCATTTGAGGCCAGTATAGGTAAATAAAGCCCATAAAAATAAGAGCTAAACATACCCAAAAAACACTCCAAAGTGCGGCTGTTTTAATCGATATTTTACCACCACGTGTTTGATACAGATCGAGTGCAAACATTAATACTGTTAATACAGCAAACCCTTCATAACTAAAAATACTCATAGAGTTCTCTCTTTATATAAATATCTAGTGCGATAATTTATTGCTATTAGTTTTATTGTTTATTTAATGATATTTATAAAAATCGAATTAAATGAAACAGTAATCATAACAATATGTTATTGCATAGAATAAAATACGAAAGGTATGCCATAGGCGAGCCTAAACAAAACCTTCCGCACATTAAAAAAACCCATGCAATTATGTTGCATAGGTTCGAATACATTTATATGTAAACGATAATGGCATTGGTCTCGTCAAAATGGTGCTGGCAGTGGTGTCTATTGCAGACAAAAAGTTACTGCGAGCAAATCCATTCACGGCTGCCGGAAGTTTGTGACTTCGAGATGACGACAGGCGAACAATTGTGACTACTCCCCAAACGAGGCAATTTTAGACTTGTAGCCCATAAGTTTCCAGTCGTTTTTATGGTTAATTTTACATAAGATTTAAAAAAGCGTTAATTTGAAGCAATTAATTATCAATATGGTGAATAAATTACCGTTTTATTGGGGTGGTGAAAATCATTATTTTAGGTTGTTAATAATAATTGGTGATGTTTCACACTCGTAAGGTGGTGAGTTTATTAAATGTAATCAATTATAAAATTATTGGTGCCAATAAAGGATGTTTTACTTACAGCAGGGAGTAGGTTAAGAATAATCATATGATGTTAGATTATTGAATGATTGCTTATTTATTAGTGGTGATGTTGCTATAAATTGTTTGGCAGAGATAAGAGGAATTATTGCTAGTAACGATTTATTGTAAGTATAGAATGATTTTATAGATATAGAGTTATTTATAAAGTATTAACTGTGATCGTTTTGTTAAATATTTGTTTTTATTGTGTTTTTGTGAATTTAAGTGTAAATAGAATGAGATATTCATCACAGACTTTAATTGTGAAATATACAATTAGAATTGATATCAACGTATAGTGATTACATTAGGTAGTTCCACTAATGATATTTAAATGAATATTATGTTTCTGACTAAGGATAGCTATGGAAACAATCGTTGATAAAGCCATAGAAAAGGATGTGATTTTTGATTACACGGAGTTTCTATCTAAATCATGCCAGCAACGTTTATCATTTATGGACGCTTTAAAATATTTAATTCCTTTATTTGAAGCGACAGTAAAAACAATGGGTAAAAATAATTTATCTTGTGCTGAGCGACTAGAAAAAAAAGCATTAAAAATATTATCAAGCCATACAAGTGATATTAATAATTTAATTCGATTGTCCTCTTTAGCAAAACAAGAAGGTATTATGCGGCTTGTCGTTTATCTTCCATACTCGCTTGAAGAACAACAATTAATTGAATTAAAAAGTGAAATAAAAGGAACAGTTGACTTCGTCAAAGACAATACGGAACAACTATTATTTATTCTCGATTAAAATAACGCATAAAAAAAGGTGACGGTTTATGTCACCTTTCTTATTTTTCAGTATATTATGCAGTTATTGGTCGATTTACCAAAATAGCCATGTAAATACAGTTAAAAATATAATACAAACAATATTTAAATAAAGTCCAACTCGCATCATTTCACTTTGCTTTATATAACCGGTACTAAACACAATCGCATTGGGTGGTGTGGCAACTGGTAGCATAAACGCACAAGACGCACTGATAGCAATTAATGCTGATAATACAATGGGTGATACACCTAGCGCTTCAGCTACGGTTGCAAAAACTGGGACCAATAATGCGGCACTTGCCGTATTACTCGCAAACTCAGTAAGAAAAACTACAAAAATAGCCACTCCAAGAATAGTGAGTAGAAGCCCTGCTTGATGTAGCATGTCACTGAGTGCTGTGGCAAGGAAGACACTTGTTCCCGTTACTTTAAGTATGTTACTTAAACAAATGCCACCTCCGAACAGTAATAATACGCCCCAATCGGTTGAATTCTTGATGTCTTTCCATTCAACAACTCTAGATACCGCAAGCATGATGATGGCACTTAAAGCAACCAAGGTGTCAAATTTAGCATAGCCGCCTAAAAAGGTATTTATGGGTTTACTGAAGATCCATAAGGCCACGGTCACCATGAAAATAGCCATTGTGATTAGCTTACCATTACTCCATTGAATGGGAGTATGGTCAAGTTCAAACTGATGGTTTAGATCTGGCTTTAAGATGATGTATAGCAGTGTGACAGTGAGTGGTAATAGAATAATAGTAACGGGAACGCCAAAGGCCATCCACTCAGTAAAACTTAAACCCACTTCAGCGGCAGCAATAGCGTTCGGTGGACTACCAACAATGGTTGCGATACCGCCAATACTGGCACAATAAGCTGTACCTAATAACACAAAAACATAGGTCTTATGGCCACTTTTTGTATTGACCTTGCTTAAGACACCTAATACGAGTGGCAGCATCATCGCTGTGGTGGCGGTATTACTGATCCACATTGATAATCCAGCAGTTACACCAAACAACATAAATACAGCCACAGACATACGCCCTTTGGCTGCAATCAGCACTTTATCTGCAATTACTTGGTCGAGTTGCTGTTTATGTAATGCTGCTGCAAGTGCAAATCCACCTAAGAATAGGAATATGATTGGATTTGAAAAGCTCGTTAATGCTTTAGATGTATCAAAAACACCGAACCCTACAGCGAGCAGTGGAATGAGTAGGGCTGTAATACTGACATGGATGGCTTCAGTCAACCACATTACAGCAACGAAGAATAATATGCTTAAACCAATCACAACATTACGTTCAAAAGGTAATGTATTGATGAGTATAAACATCATTAAACTATTGCCAATCAGAATTAAACTATTCCTATTGAATAGCCAATGTTTGAGTGTAAGAGCAAGTGTTGTCATAGGTGAATCTTCCATATGTTGAGACTACATTATTTTTATAGTTAGCTTTTAGTAAGCGGAAGTGATCATACGATGGGTTACGGTAGTATGAATGTGATGAAAGTATATTAATAAGGTGTGTTTGTTGATTATTTGTGTGTATTGTGATCTTTATGTGGCTTTTAATGTGCTAGGTTGTATTTTCTGGAGGCTATATATTGCTGAAATAATGCTTTTTAGCGTTATATAATTTGGCTTAAGATAACTAGTGCTGCGCGATCTAGGTTATGCTATCATAAGTACTGCAATGGAGTGCTTATTAGTATAAAGACTAGTGGATAATGAAAGAAAAAAAGATCAGCTTAACTAAAAAAATTCATAGAGAAGCGCAAGAGCATATGAAATGTGTTCGACAGCGGGTTTTTGATAATATGAATAATAGAAATAAAGTCAGTCAAATAGTTTAATAAAAGACTGATTAAAAGCCAGATACCTCATGAGTACGGGTCTGGCTTTTTTAATGTTCAGTTTTTAATGCTGGTGGTGGTGAAATTGTTTTTATCGCGGCAGAGGGGACGATTATTTTAATTGGAGCCTGATCAGTTATTGGTGCAAGAATATGTTCCACAGGCGCGGTAATTAATGGATCAATGATGGGTTCTTTGGGGCCTAAGAATTTAGGTTGCACATGTAATATAAACAAATCAATCATTGCTTTTATGCGAGCAAACACTTCACGTACACGAATTTTAAAACTTGCCATACCACGGCGAGGCTCTTTAACAGCTAAACAGCTTGCGTTGATATTATAGTGATTGGCAATAAATAATGCACGTTCACAATGAAACTGCTGAGTAATAATAACAAAACGATTAGTATCAAAGACTTCTTTTGCTCGAACAACAGAGTCAAGGGTACGAAAGCCAGCATAATCTAGCACTATTTCATTTTTAGCTACACCAGCCTTTAATAAGTCGCGCTTCATTGTACGAGGCTCATTGTACGAACGATGTGCGTTATCACCACTGACTAAGAAAACATCAACTTTATGCTTGTTATATAAATCGACGGCAGCAGACATGCGGTAGGTATAATAAGGATTGAGTGTTTTAGCTATGTATTTACTGGTGCCTAAAACCAATCCAACATTATAATCAGGCAGTTTTGCTGGATCGTGGTAAATTTGGTTTGCTGTTTGTGCTGAAACCCAACGATCAAGTAATAATAACGTGGCAACAAAGATGATAAAGAGAACTGCAGTAATGCGAATTATGTTGAGCAGTTTCATAATTATCCAATAAAAAAATATAATGCTTTATTAATATCTTACCTTAATAAATGATGTTTTTGTTTAAAAAAGCCCAAACGTAAGCTTCAATCATGACGGTTTGTATGTTTTGTGCGCGATATCATGCATTAAACTGCTTGAAATAAACATTCGAAGCATTATTCAATACTTCGAATGTTAGTGACAAATTAACGGTTAGTTAAAATGAGGTACGCTTGTAACGGCGGTATTCTGATTGCCAGAAGTTAGCATCAATTTTCTCACGAATACGTTCATCAGAATTTTTAGGTGCTTTGTGTTGTTCAACCGCTTTTTTGGCAACCGCAAAAGCAATTTTACGGGATACTTTTTGAATATCCTCAAGCCCTGGAAGCAGTGGACCTTCACCGTGAATCGCTAATGGTGAACACTCCGCAAGCGCGCGGCTACTTTCCATTAGCATTTCACTGGTAACACGACGCGCATTAACAGCCAGAACGCCTAAACCAATACCTGGGAAAATGTAGCTATTATTACATTGAACGATTGGGTAAGTTTTGCCTTCGTAAACGACAGGATCAAACGGTGAGCCTGTTGCGACTAATGCATTACCTTCAGTCCAATGAATGAGATCAAACGGTGTTGCCTCAACACGGCTAGTTGGGTTTGATAATGGGAAAATAATTGGGCGAGGGCAATGAGCGTACATTTCACGAATAACTTCTTCGCTAAATAGCCCTGGAACGCCTGACACACCAATTAGTACTGTTGGTTTAGCATTACGCATAACATCCAATAATGAAATATTGGTATCAGATAGTTCCCAATCTTCAATATTAGTATTCTTTTGCACTAAGGCTTGTTGGAAGTTGAGTAAGTTAGGCATGTTCTCAACTAATAAGCCCCAACGATCCACCATAAATACTTGGCTACGCGCTTGTGCATCAGTAATACCACCAGCGACCATTTGAGCAATAATAGCTTCAGCAATACCACAACCAGCAGAGCCTGCACCTAAGAATGTCACACGTTGATCAGATAATTTGGTGCCAGCTGCTTTACATGCTGCTAATAATGAACCAACAGTCACAGCAGCAGTACCTTGAATATCATCGTTAAAGCAACATACTTTATCTTTATAGCGTTCAAGTAATGGCATCGCATTTTTTTGAGCGAAATCTTCAAACTGGATTAATGCTTCAGGCCAACGGTGTTTAACTGCTTGAATGAAATCATCAACAAAGTTGTCATATTCAGTGCCTGTGATACGTGCGTGTCGCCAACCCATGTACATTGGATCTGAAAGGCGTTGTGGGTTATTGGTACCAACATCTAGTACAACAGGTAATGTGTAAGCAGGGCTAATGCCACCACAAGCGGTGTAAAGAGAAAGTTTACCGATAGGAATACCCATACCACCGATGCCCTGATCGCCTAAACCAAGAATACGTTCGCCATCAGTAACAACAATTACTTTCACGTTTTGGCGAGAAGCGTTGTTTAGCATGTCTTCAATGCGATCGCGGTTTGGGTAAGAAATAAATAAACCACGGCCGCGGCGGTAGATATTTGAGAAATCTTCACAGGCAGAACCAACCGTTGGTGTATAAATAATCGGCATCATTTCTGTGATATGGTTTTCTACAAGACGGTAGAAAAGCGTTTCATTGGTGTCTTGGATATTGCGTAAGTAAATATGCTTATCCATGTCGTTATCAAATTTCTGATATTGCTGGTAAGCACGTTCAGTTTGTTCTTCTATTGACTCGATAGCTTCAGGAAGAAGACCTTCTAGGTTGAAAAACATGCGCTCTTCAATAGAGAAAGCACTGCCTTTATTTAGTAATGGCGTCTCAAGGAGTATTGGGCCGGCGTAAGGAATATATAGAGGTCTTTTATTATTGTTCATACGATAAACTCTGTTGCGATTAAGCCAGAAACTGGACTGAGAATTTCTATGCTGCTAATGCTAGAACTTCATCGTTGATAATTCAAAGGGTAGAGTGATTTATTTCGAGAAAGCGGTCATGTTTCTGATGTTTATTTTATTAATAAGCAAAAATAGGCCTGTTTTTTATGGCAACTAATAATTTGGACAAAATAAAAGCCCTTGAATAAGAGCTTTTGCTTATAAGATGAGATATGTATCTGTGTTACTAACGCAATAAGATCATCTTGTTACTATTTTTTGTAATGCGTATCAATAATGCCAAGGGAATTTGCTGAAATCTTGATCGCGTTTTTCTAAGAAAGCATCACGACCTTCTTGCGCTTCTGCGGTGCCATAAGCTAAACGGGTTGCTTCACCTGCAAATAATTGCTGACCGACTAAACCATCGTCTGGTAAGTTAAAGCCATATTTAAGCATACGCATTGCAGTTGGTGATTTACTGTTAATTTCTTTCGCCCAACGTAGTGCTTCTTCTTCAAGTTCAAAGTGATCAACCACTTTGTTAACCATACCCATGTCATAAGCTTCTTGAGCGCTGTAGTTAAAGCCACAGAAGAAGATTTCACGCGCACGTTTTTGGCCGATCATTTTCGCTAAGTATGCAGAGCCATAACCAGAATCAAATGATGCCACATCAGGATCGGTTTGTTTAAATACCGCGTGCTCTTTAGAGGCAAGAGTTAAGTCACAAACAACATGCAGACTATGACCGCCACCAACAGCCCAGCCAGGAACAACTGCAATCACGACTTTTGGCATAAAGCGAATAAGACGTTGCACTTCAAGGATATGCAAACGACCCATACGAGCAACATCAGCAGTACCTTCTTCAGCACCTTCATATTTGTAGCCATCTTTACCACGAATACGTTGATCGCCACCCGATGAGAAAGACCACTGTCCTTTATGAGATGGGCCGTTACCGGTAATTAATACGCAACCCACATCTGACCATTGACGAGCATGATCAAGCGCTGTGTAAAGTTCATCGACAGTTTTTGGGCGAAAGGCATTTAAGCAATCAGGACGATCAATGGCAATACGTACTGTTCCATGCGCTTTAGCACGATGGTAAGTGATGTCTTCAAAGTTAAAGCCTGGAACGGCTTCCCATAATTCAGGGTTAAAAATGGTTTTGCTAGTCATACGGCACAGCCTCCATAAGTTGATGCTGTAAGGCTAGGGAGTTACAGCAAAAAGTCAATTATTGTAGCGGTAAACTGACATATTTACTGAAAATTAGTGTTGATTGTTTATGGAATCAACAACTATCAAGGCTAGTCAATGACAACATCGTTGAATATTGTCACAATAACCACGTCAGAATCAGTAATAGATTGAATTATGTACGCTTCATTGCCTATTGATAGTATTAAGTCCGATTTTTTAGTCGCATTATCTCAACAACACATTGTCGTAGAGGCTGAAACCGGATCAGGAAAATCAACCCGTTTACCCTTGTGGGCTGCCGAATTAGGCCGAGTATTAGTGGTTGAACCGCGACGAGTGGCTTGTACATCATTAGCTGAATATTTAACCACTGATGTTGCTAATCCCCAGCAGATATCCGTTGGCTATGCGATTCGTTTTGAACAACATTTTGATGCAGATACTCAAGTGATCTTTGCGACACCGGGGGTTGCATTACGTTGGTTAAGTGATAATCAGTTAGCTTTGTTTGATACGGTGATCATTGATGAATTTCATGAACGTCGTTGGGATACCGATTTACTGCTCGCTCTTTTAAAACAGCGCCAAAGTCATCGTTTAGTTGCCACCTCGGCGACAATGGATAGCCAACGTTTAGTGACGTATTTAGGTGCCACGCATTTGCATGCGACAGGGCGTAATTTTATGGTGAATGTTTGTCATCATGCGGCTGATACTCAAACCATGCCCAGCAATGAACATTTGGAACAACGGATCGTTAAGTTAACCAGTCAGTATTATCGTGATCATCAAGATATCTTAGTATTTTTACCCGGCAGAAAGGAAATTACCGCAGCAACTCAAGCGCTTCGACGTTATTTTGCTGATGCGGTTGCCGCAGGTGCGGTAGATGTAATTCCATTGCATGCCTCTGTTACCGATGATGAACGCCAACGGGCGCTAACCGCAAGTAAGAAACAACGTATTATTTTGGCGACCAATGTTGCTGAAACATCACTGACTATTCCGGGTGTTACACTCATTATTGACTCAGGGTTAGAGCGTCGAACCCACCAGCGTAATGGTCGTACTGTATTAGCATTACATGCCATTTCAAAAGCAAGTGCTGAGCAACGTAAAGGTCGCGCAGGTCGCGTGAAAGATGGTGTTTGTCTGCGTTTATATGGCAAAGCTGCACCACTTGAGCGATTAACGCCCGCAGAATTACAACGTGAAGAGTTAGTTGAACCCTATTTAGCCGCGTTGTGCTGCGAGGCTAAATTTTCACAATTAGCGTTTATTGATCCTTTGCCAGAAAAAACGTTAATGAGTGCCTTTCAAACATTACAAACGATGAAAGCGGTAACGGATGATGAAGTGGTGACCGATTATGGGCGACGTTTGTATCAATTACCGATTGATAGTTTATTTGCCCATTTGATTACTGCAATGCCTGAGCGCCGTCATCAAGAAGCTATGGTTGACTTAGCTGCTGCATTATCGATTCCGCAAAAACTGTGGCAGCCTCCTAAGTCAGAACAAGATCAACAGGCGTTATTTTTATGGTTAGGGCAACAATATTGTGATGCGACAGCGTTAATTAAAATTGTAAGGGCAGATGTTGTACCCAAATGGCTAACCGTTGATGACAATATGCGCACAGAAGCACGACTATTGGCATCTAAAATGCGAGAAGTACTGCAATTACCGCAACTTGAAGCTGCTAGTGCCTTTCGTCGTCAGCCGTGGATTGATGCTGTTATGACGGCAGTGCCAGAGCTGGTTTATGTACGTCGGGAACGGCGTCGACAAGCTTTAGGTAATGGTTTTAATGAAGTGACACTTAGTCGTGATACTTTATTTGCAATAGAACATGATCAAATGGCAGAGGCTGCGGTGGTATTTGACCAATTTGCTTTACCGGGTAAGGGTGTTAAACAAAACCTAGTCTTAGCCACATGTATCGCACCTGTGACGTTGTCACAAATAGTAGCGCTTGATCTCGGTGACAATCAATACGGACAAACCATTGAAACCAGTGCAGGTCATTTTCAAACGGCAATTGAACGAATTTATGCTGGGCGGGTGATTGATACCCAATGGCAAGATGTTAGCGGTGCAGCAGCCAGTACTGCTATTGTCGATTTGATTTTAGCTAACGAAGTTTTAGCAGGATTAGCGGCACGCTTAACGACAGATATACACCAATGGAATTTGTACCTTGGATTAGGACGTTATCAAGCTGATATTTGTCAGCGAAAACCTGAAATTGTTGAGGTGACAGAATGGTTATCACAACAGATTGTAGATATTGGAATTGAAACAATTGATGATATTGCTTTGTTCAGTGCCGACGATTTTGTATTTAATGGTATTCCTGAATGGGAACGCGAAGAGTTTGACAATCAATATCCACACAGTGTGAATTTAAATGATTTTGAGCTCCGTATTGAGTATCAGATCAGCCGAAAAACCGTGATTGCGCATTATCTTCATGGAAATCGTAAACAAGATCCTAAGCGATGGGAGTTACCACGTTGGCAAGGATGGCGAATTAAATATAAGAAAGCGAGTCGAACTATTGATATTCATTGATAGGACGAGATAAATCAGCATAAAAACAACCACGGTAGCAAATTTCTACCGTGGTAGTGTTTTGATTGATCATAAGAGAAGTAAGGCGTTATATGGAAAGCATACAGAGATTATGAGGCTAATTTACCCGCATTGAGCTTGGCGCGAATATACTCAGAGTGATCTAAATAGATCAAATCAGACACCTGTCTGATCACCGCTTCTTCTAAAGGATCTATTACGCCATCAGCATAGGCAACTTGCCACATTGCTTCAATTAATTGATAACGTTGTGGTTGTGATAATTCGCGTAGTTTATTAGTAAATTCATATAAAGAAATAGATTGCTGGCTTTGTTGTTGTGCTTGGCTCAGTAATACCGTTGCTTGTTCTTCTGTGGTATCAAGTAATTTAATCAGTAGCTGCACTTTTGCTTGTTCTTCACGCGGGTCACGATCATGATCGGCATTTGCCACTTCACATAACAATGACGCCATCGCTAAATTAAGTGTGGGTGTATCTACTGCGCCAGCGCTGGCACTTTCATTCATAACTTGTCTAAACAAAGTTCGTAATGTTGAAAACATTGTAGCCCTTATTCTGATGATAATTACGTATAACTAATACCTAAGTTTATATCGATATACGATAAAAATAAAAGCCACTAAAAATACGTTTGCAGTTTTATCTGTTATATCCATTTTCGACGATAAAATAATGCGAGTTGCAGAATCAATACGCCAACTAATAATCCACAGAAGATTGAAAATGACAAATGATCTTCTGCGCCGGGAATACCGTCAAGGTTAACCCCAAATAAACCTGTTAAAAATCCTAGCGGTAAGAATACCGTGGTAATAAGTGAGAGGAAGTATAGTCGTTGATTTAATGCTTCTGATTGCAGACTCATTAACTCTTCTTGGGTTACATTAGCACGTTCGCGAATAGCATTAAGATCATCAAGCGCATGACTGATTTTTTCATCTACTTCATGAATTTTTTGACGTTCCGCCAGAGATAGTAGTGGTGTCTCTATGGTTATTAATTTAGCTAATGCATCACGTTGAGGTGTCATTGAATGACGTAACTTTACTGTTTCACGACGTAATACAGCGATATTATTACGTAAGTTCATATCGCTATCCGTCATGACTTGCTCTTCAAGCTCGGTCAATTGTTCATCAATGGTATCAATCACCGTCATTTTATGACTTACCAAATGATCACATAAGCTTAAAATAAAGTTACCAATAGTTGTGGGACCAAAGCCACCTTCAATATGATCGGCTATACGTGAAATAGCGACAATAGGCTGGTTTGACGTGGTAACAATCAAGTTTTTAGTAAAATAGCCACGAATAGAAACCATACTGTCTGACGGTTTATTTTGGGTATTTTTATCAATATCGATACCACGTAATGCTAAGAAGAACCCATCTTTGGTTTGGTTTAATCGTGGCCGTTCACGATCATTGGTTAGGGAGTCCTTTTCGATATCAGGTAGCTGACTTTGTTGAATCCATTGCTGTGCTTGTGGTTGGGTATAGTCGAGATGCAGCCAAAGTAGACCATCAGTGGATTGCCAGTTATTAATTTTATCAAGGGTCAGTGCGGGTTTGGAATGATCGCCATTAAGTTGATAACAGTAAGCAAAACAATTTGGCATGGAGGGTCCCTTTTAGAGCACTAAGTACTTAAGTCTTATTTATTTTATGACTATAAGCTTAACCGATATAAGTCATCGATAGAAAATAAAATATTTGATGGTTATTGATTGAGCTGTTGATGCTTAAGATTCACTCTGAAACCGTGATCTGAATTGACGTGGGCTAAAAGAACTCCAGCTTTTAAAACGGGTACTAAAATTAGTTGGGTTTGGATAACCACAAAAGTCACTAATATGTTGAATTGGCCAGGAAGTGGTGGTTAATAAACCGGCGGCATGTTCCATGCGTAAGTGCGTTAAACGTGCCATAGGGGCTTGGCTATAATATTGCTGACATAAACGGTGTAAATGTGGTTCAGAACATGGATACAGTGCAGCTAGATCTTTTACTTGCCATGGGTGGTGTAATTGCTGTTTTGCATGCTGAAATACACGCTCTAAACGTTGTAATGCTAATGGTGAATGAGGCGAAGTGCGGTTAGCAACCAATAGGCATAGTTGTTCAGTGATATTTGCCGAAAGTTGATCCGCAAGGGGATAGCCCAAACACAGTGCTTGTTGAAGACAACCGATAGTTTGAAATAATAATGAGCCTGATTGGGTTGGATAATAAGTTATCTCATGAGGTAACTTATTATCCCAATAACTTTGTTGTTCAAGCATAACCCACGCCATATCCCAAATAAGATCATGATTCTCGTTGGGATTGATATCAAATCCATTCTCATACCCTGGTGGCACATAAATCACATGATCGGGTTGCAAATCCCATTGCTTGGCTGGAGTGTTAAGTATTCCGCGGCCTTTGAGGGTAAATAGCAACATGTGCATGTCAGGGTTACGACGGTAAAGAGTAAATGCTTCTTTACCATAATTAATGCCACACTGAATGATGTGCTTTTGTTCCAAGGCTAATGATTGCACTTGGTCAATAATGATGGAGTGGCATTGTGGTGAAATATTTAAATGTTCAAACCATGCCATTATAAAATCCTTTTTGATTAAAGTTGATAGTTTGGCAAACGTTTTTGATTGCTTAGAATAACCGTAAATTAACAACACTAGGTATGATCATTATCACAAGGTAACCGTTAATTGAGTATTTAACTATGACGACATGGCGCACATCAGCAGATAGAATTTTTTGGCAAAAAACGTGGCGGTTGGCATTACCGGTTTCGATGCAGTCAATGTTGTTCGCATTACTGGGGTTAGTCGATGTACTAATGGTGTCAAAACTGGGTGAATCGCCAGTCGCTGCCGTGGGTATAGGTAACCGTATCTTCTTTTTTAACTTATTGCTGGTGGTTGGTGTCAGTGGTGCCGTTGGAGTATTAGCCGCTCAATATTTTGGCGCTGGTAGAATGGACGGTGTGCGTCGCACCTTATTGCAATCCTGGGTGTGTGCGATTGTTTTTACGTTACCTTTTGCGATTATCTATCGTTTATTTCCACAACAAATTGTTAGCGTTATTAGCGATCAGGCTGATTTTGTTGTACATGCTAAAGACTATTTGTACGTTTGTGGTTGGAGCATCATTTTTACTGCGATTGTCGTGCCTTTAGAGGCGGCTTTACGTGCTGTTGGTGAAGCAAAAATGCCAACCTATGTCGGTTTAGTGGCTGTGCTATTAAACGCGACGTTAAATGCGCTATTTATTTTTGGCCTATATGGTTTCCCTGAAATGGGGGTTGCTGGAGCCGCATTAGGAACAACGATTTCACGCGGTATTCAAACAGTAATTTTATTAGCTGTGACTTATTACCGACATCGTGAAATTCTGCCGTTAGCGATTGATATCGAAACAGCAAAAACACCTCAAGCGCGTAAACGTTATTTAACCATTGCATTACCAATGATCATTCATGATGCAGGTTGGGCGATGGGCGTTTTGGTTTACAGTATTATTTTTGCTCAGTTAGGTGTCACTGAATTAGCAATCATTAGCCTACTTGCACCGATTGAGGGCGTATTGATTTCTGCTTTTATCGGTTTTGCCGTGGCCGCTTCGACTATTTTAGGGCATGAATTAGGCGCTGAGAATTACCAACGGGCTTGGCATCAGTCATGGTTCTTTATTGGGTTGAGTGTGTCGATGGCTTTTGTGTTGGGTATTTCAATTTGGCTGGCGAGTGATACGGTAAGTCTGTGGCTTCAACGGGCAGATACGCCGAACTTAGCTATGTCATTAAATGTCACCATGGTGCTTGCGTTGGGGCTATTTTTAAAAGTGTTTAATATGGTGGGTATTGGAGGGGTATTGCGCAGCGGTGGCGATATCAAATTCAGCATTTTCATTGATTTGTTCGGTCAGTGGGGTGTGGGTATTCCTTTGGCTATCTTTACCGGCATTTTTCTGGGGTGGCCTTTACATTGGGTGTTAACCGCTATTTTAGCTGAGGAAGTAGTGAAAGTTGCACTGACGACTTATCGTATTCGAGGTCGTAAGTGGCTAGCTAATTTGATTAATGATACTGACCAAGTATTAGTATCGGTGTGATTGTTTGTAAACATACTGTTTATAAATAAAATTTTGCCCATTTGAATGCCAACAAATGGGCTTTTTTTATGGCTGATTAGGTCGTTATGAGTAATTGTCTTTTAAGCAGATCTCACACCGTTTCATTTGTGATAGAATTAACAAAATTTCGAATCGCCAAGTTATACCGATAGTATTATTGTATTTGAATGGTCGGTATCATTAGTCATTGAAAAGACAGGAATTACATTGAGTCAGTCGAATCAAACTCAAGCAGACGTGTTAAATAATGAAAAAACATTAAAGTCTGCGATTAAAGATTGCATGATGCGCGATCGTTTTCGTCTACACAAACGTGTACAAGGCGCATCAAGAATTAAAAATGAAAAATCTAAGCATGCAGTATTTGATGAAATTGCGTTAGATATTGCTAAATCAATGCAGACGGTAGAATTACGTCGAAATCATCGTCCCAAAATTATTTATCCTGCTCAACTGCCTGTTAGTCAGAAAAAAGATGACATTGCAGAAGCGATTAAACATAACCAAGTGGTTATCGTTGCAGGTGAAACTGGTTCAGGTAAAACGACCCAGTTACCTAAAATATGTTTAGAGCTTGGTCGTGGTACTCACGGTATGATTGGTCATACCCAGCCTCGTCGTTTAGCTGCACGTTCTGTTGCAACACGTATTGCCGAGGAAATGGAGTGTGAACTGGGTTCACATGTCGGTTATAAAGTACGATTTAATGATCAAGTTTCTGAGCGCAGCCACGTTAAGTTAATGACTGACGGTATTTTGCTGGCTGAAATTCAGCACGACCGTTTTTTAAGTCAATATGACACCATTATTATCGATGAAGCGCACGAACGTAGTCTTAATATCGACTTTATCATGGGTTACTTACGCGAATTATTGCCTAAGCGCCCAGATTTAAAAGTTATTATTACATCGGCCACTATCGATCCTGAGCGTTTTTCAAAGCACTTTAATAATGCACCTATTATTGAAGTATCAGGCCGTACCTTCCCTGTGGAAGTGCGTTACCGCCCAGTAGTTGAAGATGGCGATGATACAGATCGCGATCAACTCGATGCTATTTTTGATGCGGTTGATGAACTGTGCGATGAAGGCATGGGCGATATTCTGATCTTCATGAACGGTGAGCGTGAAATTCGTGATACTGCTGATGCATTAGAAAAGCGTAATTTACGTCATACTGAAATTCTGCCGCTGTATGCACGATTATCAGCTAATGAACAAAATAGAGTATTCCAGTCTCACAACGGTCGTCGAATTGTGCTTTCGACTAACGTAGCGGAAACCTCGCTAACTGTACCTGGTATAAAATACGTTATCGATCCCGGTACTGCGCGTATTAGCCGTTATAGCTACCGTACCAAAGTTCAACGTCTACCGATTGAGGCAATTTCACAAGCCAGTGCTAATCAGCGTATGGGGCGTTGTGGTCGTGTGCAAGAAGGTATCTGTATTCGTTTATATTCTGAGGATGATTTCTTATCACGCCCAGAATTTACTGATCCAGAAATTCTTCGTACTAACTTAGCGTCAGTTATTTTGCAAATGACTGCGATTGGTTTGGGTGATATTCAAGCCTTCCCATTTGTTGAAGCGCCTGATAATCGCAATATTCAAGATGGTATTCGTCTGCTTGAAGAATTAGGGGCAATTAACCCTACTGCAACCGATCCACGTAAGCGTTTATCAAATCTTGGTCGTCAGTTAGCACGTTTGCCTATCGATCCGCGTTTAGCTCGTATGGTACTAGAAGCACCTAAAACAGGTTCATTACGTGAAGTGATGATCATTGCTTGTGCGCTATCCATTCAAGATCCACGTGAGCGTCCATCAGATAAAAAACAACAGTCAGATGAAAAGCATCGTCGGTTTTACGATAAAGATTCTGACTTTGTCACGTTTGTGAATTTATGGGATTACATTCAAGAACAGCAGAAAGAATTATCTAATAACCATTTCCGTCGTTTGTGTAAGAAAGAATACTTAAACTATTTACGTATTCGTGAATGGCAAGATATCTATTACCAAGTTAATCAAGTAGTCAAAGAGCTTGAGTTAAAAATGAATGGTAATGAAGCTAGCTATGACGGCATTCATATCGCACTGTTGAGTGGCTTGCTGTCTCATATTGGTATGAAAGATCAAGAGAAGAACGAATATCAAGGTGCGCGTAATGCTCGCTTTAATATCTTCCCTGGATCGGGCATTTTCAAGAAACAGCCAAAGTGGGTAATGGTGGCTGAACTGGTTGAAACCTCGCGTTTATGGGGCCGAATTGGTGCCAAAATCCAGCCTGAATGGGTAGAGCCATTAGCTGAGCATTTGATCAAGCGTAGTTACAGTGAACCGCATTGGGAGAAAAAATCAGCCGCAGTGCATGCGTTTGAGAAAGTCACTCTTTACGGTATTCCTGTTGTTGGTAAGCGTAAAGTTAACTATGGCAATATTGATCCCGCGTTATCACGTGAAATATTTATTCGTTCCGCATTAGTTGAAGGGGATTGGGAAACCAAGCATAAGTTCTACCAACAAAACCGTAAGTTATTGCGTGAAGTTGAAGAGCTTGAGCATAAGTCTCGTCGTCGCGATATTTTGATTGATGATGATGAGCTGTTTAACTTCTACGATCAACGTATTGATTTACAAGTAACTTCTGGGCGTCACTTTGATAGCTGGTGGAAAAAAGCCTCAAAAGAAAACCCAGAGCTACTTAACTTTGAACGTGAAATGCTTTTCCGTGGTGATGCAAGCCATGTAACGGATCTTGATTATCCTAATTTCTGGCATCAAGGAAACTTGAAGCTTAAATTAAGTTATCAATTTGAGCCGGGTGAAGATAACGATGGTGTGACGGTTCATGTGCCGTTAGCAATTTTAAACCAAGTGAAACCAGATGGTTTTGATTGGCAAATTCCGGGTTTACGTCAGGAATTAGTGATTGCATTAATTAAATCATTACCTAAACCGTTACGCCGTAACTTTGTGCCTGCACCTAATTATGCAGATGCATTTCTTGCGCGTGTTAAGCCAATGGAAATGCCATTACTTGATGCTCTTGAGAAAGAGTTAAAGCGAATGAGTGGCGTAACCTTAGTGCGCGAAGATTGGAATTTAGATCAGATCCCTGATCACCTTAAAATTACCTATCGTGCCGTTGATCATCGCAATCGTAAACTGCGTGAAAGCAAAGATATCTATGGCTTAAAAGAAAACTTGAAAGAAAAGGTACAAGAGACCTTATCACAAGTGGCTGATGATGATATTGAGCAAGAAGGTTTAAAAACATGGAGCTTTGGTGCATTACCTGAGCGTTACCAACAAAAACGTGGTGGGTTTGAAGTTAAAGCGTTCCCTGCGTTAACCGATAACAAAGACTCTGTTGGTATTAAACTGTTTGAAACCGAAGAAGAACAGCACAACGCTATGCAAGCAGGTCAACGTCGTTTGATTTTATTAAACGTACCATCACCAATTAAATACTTGCATGCAAACCTACCGAATAAATCGAAGTTAGGTTTGTATTTTAACCCATACGGTCGTGTGCTTGATTTGATTGATGACTGCATTGCGTGTGGTATTGATAAGCTTATCGAACAAAAAGGTGGTTTAGCGTGGCAGCCTGAAACCTTTGAAGCATTGAAAGAATATGTTCGTGCAGAGCTTGGTGATACTGTAGTTGAGATTGCTAAGCAAGTGGAAGCCATTCTAACAACGGCATTTAATATTTCTAAGCGTTTAAAAGGCCGTATTGATTTACGTATGGCGTTTGCAATGTCAGATATTAAAGCACAAATTGAAAGTTTAATATTTAAAGGCTTTGCGACTGAATGTGGTTGGAAGCGTTTACCTGATATTTTACGTTACATGCGTGCCATTGAACGTCGTATGGAAAAACTGCCTATTGATCCTAATAAAGATCGGGTTCATATTCTAAAAATTGAATCAGTGGTTAATGACTACAACGAGTTGTTAAACAAGATCCCTAAAGGTCAACCTGTACCTGATAAAGTCAAAGAAATTCGCTGGATGATAGAAGAGCTACGTGTAAGTTTCTTTGCTCAACAGCTGGGTACGCCTTATCCGATTTCTGATAAGCGGGTTCGTAATGCGATTAATGAGTGCTAGTCACTTATAGTTTAGCCGCAATATAAACCTTATAAATGAAAAGGCCGATGCGATAACCGCATCGGCCTTTTGTTTTTGGGGGAACATGTCAAATTAGTGCGTTTGTGTGGTAATTTTAGTCTTTACTGATGTTGATGCTTTAGTTGCTTTTTTCTCAAAGCGAGAGATCCACAAGTAAGCTAATCCTGCAAATACAGCGGTCATAAACACGTTGATAAAGAATGCCTTAACAAGATCGACACCAGGAGGGAAAGCAGAAGCTGTCATACTTACCATAAAGATAACAATCAATAATGACACCATCCCCATACCAAATAGGCGCGAGCCCATACGGAACTCACGTGGGGTATCATCATGCTTAAGACGGAACACAAAATACGCCACCATGATAAAGATTGGCGGTAACATTGCAGTACCTGCGGTTAAGTTAATTGCTGTACTCATCATTTCTTGAACAGACTCAGAGCCAAAACCGTTAGCAATTAGCATCACTAATACAAACCCAAACTGCCACCATGCAGCACGAACAGGTACACCATGTTCATTTAGCTGAGTTGTTTTCTCACCGTAAACACCTTCCGGAATTTCAGAGAAGTGAATTTTAACCGGTGCAGCTGTCCACATCATCATTGCACCAAACATAGCAATAAAGAGTACGACACCAACAAAACGACCGACTAATGGTGCTGAGATATCAAAGTAATGGGCCATACCGGTGAAGATCTCAACCATACCACCTGAATAGGTTAAGTCACCACGAGCCACAAATACGTTAACTAATAATGAACCAATGGCATACATGCTACCAATCAGCACTCCAGCAACAATGATCACTTTAATGAATGATTTCTGACCGCCTTTAACATCGTTCAGATAAGCAGCTGCGGTTTCTGCACCGCCAGCTGCTTGGAAAATCCAACACATAATACCCAATGTTGCCCAATTAATGGTTGGCGTCATGGCTTCAAGTGTAATGGGTTCAGCTGGCGGCGCGTCACCATTTAATGCCATTAAGGCACCGATAACATAAACCGCAAATAGGGCAAAGACACCATAAGCAACGATTTCTGAAATTTTACCTAACCACGATGCACCTTTGGTTGATATATGCGTCGCTGCGGCAAATAAAACAATTGAAATCATTGACGTTACCATTGGTGAGAACGCATATTCATAACCAAGCATGGCGTATGAAGCATAAGCAATAACGTTCGGCAACAATGAGATAAACCAAAATAGATTTACAAACCAATATAAGAATGAGCCCATGTAAGCCGCTTTTGTACCCAGCGGTTTTTTGATCCAGTCATACATACCTGATTCAGAGTTTTTATTGGCAGAGACAAATTCAGCAATAATGAAAACAAAAGGAATGAAATAAACCAATGTAGCAAAAAGAAAAATAGGTGCTGAGCTTAATCCTAATTCAATGTTGTTGTTAACGATATTACGGACATTGAATACAGCTGCAAATGTCATCGACAGTAGAGCAAACTTTCCAATTGTACCGCGCATAGATTCAGACATAATATCCTCCATGAATCAGATCGATGATAACGTAGATAGAAATAAGCTGGTTATCAAAGGATGCGAGAAATAAATTACCGACTCAAAGCACTAAAGCAATGAACTCAGTTAACATGGAATGGATTTTAGTAAAACTTTTACTAAAATGTAGCGATGAAAACGTTTTCCTTTAACTTGATCACAGTTTGTTGTTCATTGAATGTCGACGATGTGATGTAGTTAAAATTTGTTATTTGATCGTATATATGACAGAAAAGTCACTAAAAATGACTATTATTAGGCGTGTTTCTTTATCTTTATTATTTATTTCAATATATTACAGAAGGAGGGGTGAATAATTAGCTACGGGTTATTTATAGCAAAATAGAGATATAAAAAAAGAGCGACAATTCGCTCTTTTTTAGGAAAAGATAATCAGTGTTGGTTAACGTTCCCAGTAAGCTTCTTCTAAACAGTCTTCACGTTCAGGTAAACCATGAGAAAGACGAGGAGCATGTTGAATGAGCACTTCATAGCTTACACGGTTTGAGTATTGGCAAATTTGTGAGAACGAAGAGTAAGACAAGAATTGTGCAGTGTGTTTAGCTGAATTTGGAACATTGATTTTATGGAAACGGTTAGCTGACATATCATGCAGTAGGGCAGATAAAGCGGCATCACCAGCACCATTAGTGTTTTTTATCTCCATCGGGCCACCAAGGTAAGGGGAGATGTGAGAGTAAACACGAACAGGGTTGATACAATCAGCTTTCGCCATTGGACGACTGAATTCATATTTATTAAATTCAGGAATACGACCTGGTAATAATGGCAATGTTGATTCGCGTTTTAGCTCGTTATCAGTGTAACCCGCCATGTAAAGACCTGCAGGTCCCGCAGTACACAACACCATATCAACCCATTCTAGTGCTTTATCAGCAGCCATTAATGGATCTTTTTCGCCAGTAAGGGCTTCAGCTTCTTCTTCGTTCATAGCGATACAAGTTACGTGTTCTTTGATGAATTCAATCCACCATTCACGTTTATCTTCAATCACGTATTTAGTGCCAAGCGTCAGTACTACCGGTACATTATTCTTTTTCGCAAACTCAATCGCTTTAAGTGCTGCATCTTTCATTGGGTCGGTTGGTTTACCGCGAACCAAGTAAGAAGAAAGGACTAATGCAGAAGCTTGCTTAAATGCACATTCAGGAATACTTTCAGGACGCAATTGGTTCATCTGTCCTTCATTAATTGCAAATGTACGTTCACCATCTTTAGTGATCAACGTGTAGCAACGACCAATAGGACCACAAACAGGTTGTAGATAATCAAGATCAATACGGCTAGATGTATTGCAAAGGTAGCGGTAAGCGTAAGATCCAATTTTTAGATCTTTACTCATTACGCCCAGTAAGATGGATTTATCATCAGCAAGAACAGAGTAGTTATGTAACGTATTACCAATGGTATCGCCAGGATATTCATGGCTGATCAGTTTACGTTCTTTTAACTCTTGGTATAGAAGTTCTGCTTTATCTTCATCAAGGACTAAAGAATGGCCTTTACTTAGAGCATGTCTGGCTAAGAAGTCATCGTCGACGCGCGCTTCAATATCCACAATTGTTTGACCTACGCCAACAAGATGTGATTTAGCTAGTGGGTTTTCTTGTTGAATTTGAACAACCAATGGATCGCGAGCATTGACAGGGAAGTAATGCTTTGACTTACGTTGACCAGGAAATTTCATGTCTAAAGGCTATAGAAATAAGGGATTTTGATTCATTCTATCATAAAAATGAGAGATAAATCTCACTTCTTTGATGTTCTTACGTTGAAATTGGTTCTTTTGCCGTTTTTTTAAACGACTTGTTCAAAAAGCTACGGTTAGATGCTAATAAGGTAAGTTTAATGGTGCTTTTATTGTTCAATTGGGATTTTAAACTATAAATAAAGCATGCAGTTTTTCTTGCTATAACTGGCTATAGTAAGAACGATGTATAAAAAAAGCCGCAAAAGCGGCTTTTTTGTTTAGAAACGATAAATCTAGTTCAAGCGTTTAAGCTCTTGTTGTGCACTTGTACCACCTACTGGGCGGCTAACTGAGATAGAACGGCCTTTTTTCATGCCTTTTTCATAATCATCAGTTAGTGCCTTCATCGCTTCTTGAAGTTGTTTTTTAAAGGTTTCACGATCTAAATTTTCAAACTGTTTATCAATATAGTTTGCCATACGCTGATCGTGATCATCATCGGTATTTAATACAGGCAGTTTTTCTAATGCCCCTTCAAGCCAACCTGCTAAAAATGATGATACGCGACGAGTAACTTCAGATGTACTCGTGCCTGTTCCTGCAAAGCTATTACGGAATTGGCCTGTTTGCTGGTTCATTTCACGATAAACAATATCAAAGGCAAAAGCTGCAAAAATAGCACGCTCAGCTGTACCAATAAACTCTGCTTGTTTTAAACCTTTGTAATTAGTTAGAACGCACTCAACTCCAAAACGACGATTAATACCACGAATAATTTTTAGAATTTGTGGACTAATATCTGATGGCAATAATGTTTTTGACTTAGTTTTGCCCATCTTAATGAATTCAATATCGTCTTTTTCTAGACCATATTTGAGCATGAGGCGGTGAGCCATACGAATGGCTTGGGCTGCTTCGTTTACATTTGCTGAATTACCCAACTCAAGGCATTTTGCAATTTTCTTGAGGGCCTTTCGCTTCTGTTCTGACATTAAACATTCTCATGACTAAAAGAGGGCACATATTTTACCGCTTTATGGCCTCATACTACAAGTACGTAATTGTGATAATGGTGCGAATGGGGACTAAATTCAATAGGAGGTTGATATGTTAGTCAGTAAAGATCCTGCTTGAAGTGTAAAAATAGGTTATTTGATATTATTTTTTACTTATCGTGATTTTATATTTAAAACAAAAATTTTGATTGTTATTATATTATTTAAACATTTATGAAATAAAACTGTTGGAATTAATTGCTATATAGATGTTCTATATTATATGCTCTATTTGGGTGTGTAATTGACTGTAATTATAATAGGTGCTTTAAATATAATTATTAATTATAATTAGTAAGTAAAATTTTATAACTAATACGTATTTTTAAATTTAAAACAAGTATCAATAACTTGTAGGGAAGCTATCTAGCTGATAGAATAGCTATTTTTATGATTCAGTTTGTTATCTAAATAATAATATATTTAACATATTAACGTTTTATATAAAGTATATATTTTTTAATACTAAGTATCAGTAATAGAGTTAGTAAAAAATTAGTTATGCAGTTATGTATTTAATGATTATTTCTGGGTTTTATCTTATTAAAGTAGTTATTTTATGTTAAAAAGTATGATTTCTTTGTTATTTGTTCAAGGGAGTAATTATTTAATACCATTGTTAACATTACCATATTTAAGCCGAGTTTTAGGTGTGGAAGGGTTTGGTAAATATGGTTTAACCTTATCAACAATTCAATATTTTGTAATGATAATTGATTTTGGTTTTAATTTATCAGCGACAAAAAAGATAGCTGATGTTCAAAATGATAAAGTAAAAGTATCAATTGTTTTCTATGAAACGATGATAGCTAAAATAGCAATCTGTTTAGCTTCTATATTAACGATTGTTGTATTAGTATCGATCAACCTCGATAATGTTTTTTCTTCAACGTTATATTATTCAATAATAATGTTAGTTGGTACTGTTTTATTACCTATGTGGTTTTTTCAAGGAATTGAAAAAATACCCGTGCTTTCTTTTTTTATGGTAATGACTAAATTAGCTTCACTACCGTTCTTTTTTATTTTTGTTAAAGATAGTTCAGATATTGGCATCGCAATATTTATTCAATCATCAACAAACTTTATTGTTGGCTTGTTTGCGATTTTTTATATTATTAAAAATAAACTATTGGTAAATGTTAAATATAAAGATCTTAGTATCTATAAATCAATTCATGAAGCTTCTCCAATATTTTTAGCCTCTTTTGCTATAAGTTTGTATACGATGAGTACAACGATCATTATTAGCTTATCTTCTAATATTACTGAAGTTGGCTTATTTTCTGCCGCTGATCGATTAAAAGGTGCAGTATTGGGTGTGTTTTTTATTATGGGAAATGTAATCTATCCTAGAGTTAATAAATTACTGGCAACCAATAAAAATGAAGCTTATCGAATAATAAGAGCAACTTTTATTGTTCAGGGACTATTATCTATAGCAATAATTATGTTTATTTTTATACTTAATAAAGAAATTGTTTCTATATTTTATAGTGCAGAATATAAAAGTTCAGGCATAGTATTAATGGTACTATCATTTACAATATTTTTAGCTGTTGAGTCAACTGTATTAGGGAATTATGTATTATTACCTCATGGGTATAAGAAAGAATATACAATTTTACCTATGATTGTTGCTGTTATTCATATTCCATTGTGTTTTTTCTTATCTTCTAAATATGGTGCAATTGGCGGCGCTATTTCAATTGTTTTTGTCGAATCCTTGACTTTTATAATATTATTATTTGTGGTTATAAGAAAAAACCTTTTACGTAAAATATTTATTAGAGGTGAATGTGTCTAAGTTATTGTCGATAATTATTCCAGTATATAATGTTGAATTATATTTAGATGAATGTTTAGAATCTGTCTTTAATCAAGTAACCGACGATGTTGAAGTTATTATTATTAATGATGGATCTAAAGATAGGTCAAATGAAATAATTGAAAAATATAAATGTAAATATCAATTTAAATATATTAATCAAGCTAATCAAGGAATATCATTTACTCGAAATGTTGGTTTAAAGCAATCATCAGCAGACTATATTTCCTTTTTAGACTCTGATGATATATTAGCAGAAGGGGTTATTAACAAAATAATAACAGAACTAACCATATCTAAAATTGATTTATATAAATTTAAATATAAGAAATTTATTGATGGGGAAAGAGATCATGAACCTTGTTTATCTTTTGGGCATGATTTGTTAGTAAGTAAGAATAAAATCATTGAAGATAATGATTTTTATTGTTGGCAATATGTGTTTAAACGAGAGTTATTTAATGGTATTGAATTTGATTGCGGTCGATGTTTTGAGGACCAATTAGTTATACCTTTAGTTATATATCAAGCAGCAACATGTAAATTAATTGATTATATAATTGTTTATTATCGAGTTAGAAAGTTAAGTATAACAAATCTGGTTACTTTATCTTATATTGATGATGCATTATTTGGCTTGCATCGTTATGCTGAAAAATATAGTGAGGATAAACCTTATTTTTCTAAGATTTTGGCAGAACAATACATATCGTTTTTATCAAAATGTGCTAGAGCAGATCATTTAGATCATTTAAATGTAACAAAGACAATAGACAAAGCTAATAAATTAATTACTATAAATATGATGATAAATTCAAAAAATATAAAAGCGATAATATTTAGAGTGTTAAATAAAATGGTTTTTTATCGGTTGCGAATAGTGACAAGAAAAGATTATTGTTAATTTTGAATAAATAGTATTATAAGTATGGCTATATAATTTGTATTATTATGAATCCGTAGTTAATTATTATTATTTTGTATGTATGGTTTTTATGACATTAAAGTATATTGAAATGTACTATAAGGATTGTAATCATGATACTTTATCGTTATTATACATAAATAATATCGTACTTAATTTGTTTTAGCTATATTTTTAAATGTAATTAATAGCTTTTATTTTATAATGAAAATATATCCATTATTAATATAATGGATATTTAGGTTTTTATGGTTATGCCTGGTATGAAAAACACTGCAATGATTGATAAAGATGAAATAGATATTTTTGAGTATATTAAAGTAATCAAAGATAATCGTTGGTTTATTATATTGTGTATGGCTATCTTTATTGTTGTAGGTGTTTGTTATGTAAAATTGTCCACACCTGTTTATCAAGCAAATGTTATATTTAAAATTGATAGTGATAAATCTAGAATAAGTAATTTTGGCCAAAATATTGCTAATTTATTTTCATTATCATCAAGCACTACTATTGAGCGTGAGATTATTCAATCACGTGGTTTTTTGCGTAAAACTATCAATGAATTGAATTTAACAACAGTTGTGACACCACAAAAAACATCATTTTTAAATTCAATTATGGCTGGATTGTCTCGAGATCCTAAAGTTATTACTATTGATAAATTAGTGACAATAAAAAATGATAATGAGAAATTTAAACTAGTTGTTACTAATGAAAAATTAGGTCGTTATACATTAACTAATATGACAACTAAGAGGAAATTAAATGGTGAAGTTGGGAAGTTAGCAACAAATTCCGATTCTACTATTTTTGTTTCATCAATTAATGCTAAGAAAGGTGATGTTTTTAATATCAGTAAAATTGATAGCTATCAAGCAGCCATTAATTTACAAAACAGATTACAGGTGAAAGAAATAGGTAAGAGTAGTCTTAGTGGTACTGGTATACTTGAAATATCATTAACAGGAACGAATAAAAATAAAATTCAACATATTTTAGCTAATATTAGTGATAACTATTTATTATTTAATAAAAAACGCTATGCATTGGAAGCAGAACGTAGTTTGGCTTTTCTTCATGCGGAAATACCAATAGTAAAAAAGCGTTTAGTTTTATCTGAAAATAAGCTTGAAAAATACCGTGAAAGTAATGGTTCAGTTGATCTTAGTATAGAGTCAAAATTAGCTTTAGGTTCATTAACAAATATTGAAACTCAGTTAAATGAATTAGTGTATGAAGAGAGTAATGTTGCAACAAAATACACTAAAAAGCATCCAATTTATATTGCTTTGATTAATAAACGTAAAATACTGTTAACTGAAAAAGCAAGGCTTAGTAAGAAGATTGATAAATTTCCAACAACTCAACGTGAAATATTACGGTTAACTCGAGTTGTTAAATCTGATTCTCAAATTTATAACCAATTAAAACAAAAAGAACAAGAATTAAGTGTTGTTAAGCAAACAGCAATAGGTACAGTAACTATATTAGATAGTGCGCATAGTTTTTCTCAGCCAATAAAGCCTAAAAAAACTCTTATTGTTATTATGTTTACATTTTTGGGATTTATTATATCAACCGTTATTGTGCTTTTAAGATACATGATGATAAAGGGTATTATATCTACTAATGAAATCAATGATCTTGGTTTTGAAATATATGGTAATATCCCATATTCAAAAAATCAAAAAAAGATAGTTAAAAATAAAAATGATGAAGATACTAATTTATTAGCAATTAAGTATCATGATGATATTGCTATTGAAGCTTTACGATTATTACGAACTAATATTTATTTTTTACAAAAAAAAATGGATGCGAAAGTTGTAATGTTATGTAGTCCTGATGTAGGTGCTGGTAAATCATTTATAACTACGAATTTAGCTATTTTATTTGCAAAGTCAGGAAAAAAAGTATTAGTTATTGATGCTAATATGAAAAATGGATCTATAGCCAGTATTTTTTCAATAAAAGCTACACTAGGATTAAGTGATTATTTAAAAGGGGATATCACATTAGACACAATTATCACATCAAGTCAATTGGTTAATAATCTTGATGTTATTTGTTGTGGTGGTTTTGTTGATAATTCTTCTGAATTATTAATGACACCTAAACTTGAATCTTTAATGACAAAAGTATCATCTGATTACGATATAGTTATTATTGATACTCCCGCAAGTCTAGCTACGTCAGATAGTGTACTCATTAGTGAATTTTGTAAATTACGTTTGGTTGTTGGTTATTTTAGTAAAACATCTCAAAAAGAGATCATGACTTTGAAAAAAATATTTTTAAAAAATGATATAGATATTACAGGCTTTATTGTTAATGGTATTGATCAAAAGTCTAGTATTAATTGTGAATTCTCACATTATACGAAATAATTAAGTTTATTAATATTAATGATTTTTAATATGTATCATTTTGATTATATTTACGATGTTATACCATTTGTAATTGTTACATTATTAGGTATTTCTTGTGTTAATAAAAAAGCAAATGGATTTTGTTTGCTTATTGTTGCTCTAATTGTTTATCTTATTGTATCTTCTCGAGGGCTAACAGTAGATCGTGATGCATTAGTTTATTATTCTGTTTTTAATCATCTTCAGAATATATCATTTGGAGAAGTCTCACAATATTCATCAGAAATGGGGCAAGAGGTAGGTTTTTTGTTATTTGAAAAAATAGCAAATGTATGTGGTTTGAATTTTTTTGAGTTTAGGTTTGTATTTAATTTCTTATGTGTAATAGCTTTGCTTTATATATTGTTTGAATATATTCCAGGCAAGTTTAGAATCATATCATATTTTATCTATGTTTCTATGTTTCTATTATTTAGAGATTTTACTCAAATTAGATTGTGTTTTGCTTGCTTGTTATCTGCAATATCAATATTGAAGATGATAGATAACAAACCCTACAAAAGTGTTATTTTCTTTTTGTTTGCTGTGATGTTTCATAATACATCTTTAATTGTATTTGGTGTTTTATTAGCCATTAAATTTATGAGTGAGAATAAGTTATACAATATTAAGTTTGCATTATTAATTATATCTATTTGCGGTTTTTTATCAATATTAAAACCGGCAAATTATTTAATAACATTGCCATTTATGCCATCTCAATTAACACGCTATCAAGGCACAAATGATTTAAATGGTGCAACATTAGGAATTAATTTTATTTTTTCTATTAGTTTGGCTATTTTATTGGCTTTTTACTATAAGAAGAAAGAAAAGAGAAGTGTTGGTTATAAGTATCTTTATATTTCTATGTTAGGCTCAACCTGTATTGCATTAGTGTTTAATGGAGTTCCGATATTAATGAGAATGCAGCTATTATGTTTTACTGGATTTATTTTTTTTCCTGCAATTTTATATGATATTTTCATGAAAAAATCATTGTTAGGTAATTATATATTTCAAATTGCAATTGCAGTTGTATTTATTCTTAATTTTTATAGGAATTTATCATCTGGGATTGTTTATGACTATATACCATATTGGATAAAATAAAATGTTAACAATATTTACTCCTACCTTTAATCGTGGTGATCATTTAATTAAATGTTACGACAGTTTATTAAATCAAACTTATAGTGATTTTGAGTGGCTCATTATTGATGATGGTTCAACGGATAATACTAAACAAATAGTTAAAGCATTTCAAAATGAAAAAAAAATCACTATTAGATATATTTATCAAAAAAATGCGGGTAAGCAAGCTGCATGGAATCGTGCGGTATTAAATGCTAATGGAGAGTATTTTATCGGTGTTGATTCTGATGATGCTTTAATGGAAGATGCTTTAGGGTTGTTCTTTGACAAATATATTTCAATAATTGAAAATAATAAAGAAGTAATTGGAATACGTGCATTATCTAAAAAAGAATCATCACAACAAGCAGATAGCACTTACTCTATTGATAATGAATATTCTATTAATTCGTGGTTTGATGAGTTTGGTAGTCGAATTTATGGTGAGAGGATAGATATTTTAAAAACAAATATTTTAAAAGATTATTTATATCCTGTTACTGATGATATCAAATTTATACCAGAAATATGGTTTTATTCAATGATCTCAAAAAAGTATAAGTTTATGTACGTAAATAAATTTTTAAGAGTTTTCTTTGATGAGCATGGGGATAATAGACTGAGTCGTTCTAGCTTAGAAAAACATGCTAAAGGCCATTTAATTTCTCGTACTGCGATGTTAAAAAATATACCAATTCGTTATTTTTTACGTAATCCAGTAGCATTAGCTAAAACGATTATTCGATGGGTCCAATCTTCATATTTTGTTATTAAGAATAAGTAATGAAAAAAATTGTTTTTTTTACAGGTTCATTAAATCGTTCTGGTGGTACAGAAAGAGTTTCAGCTATTATCGCTAATAAACTAGCTGATAATGGATTTTCTGTTCAATTTTTAAGTTTGTATGATGGAGAACAATCTGTATTTCCATTAAATGATAACATTAAAAAAGATACACTATTTGAACATAATTTAAATTTTAAAAAACATTATCACAAAGTTATTATTAAATTAAGAAAATATATTAAAGATAATAATATTGATGTGTTAATTAATATTGAGTCAATGTTGGCATTATATTCAGTCCCTGCTTGCTTTGGTGTGAATATAAGAAATATTTGTTGGGAACACTTTAATTTTAATGTCGACCTTGGGTTGAAACTTAGAAAAGTATCTCGACAACTTGCTGCATTTTTTTGTGATGATGTCATTACATTGACTGAAACGGACAAAAAGCTTTGGTTAAAAAATGCAAGATGCAGAGCTAATATTACTGCTATCTCAAATCCAGCATCTTTTGATTTAAGCCTTCCTCGACAAGGCGTAAATTCAAAAATTGCCATTTCAGCAGGACGTTTAACTTATCAAAAAGGTTTTGATTATTTATTAGATGCTTGGTCTTTAGTCATTAAGCAGCGACAAGATTGGAAATTACGTATTGTCGGTAGTGGAGAAGAACAGAGAGCACTACAAACACAGGCAGAAAAGTTAGGTATAAATAATTATATCGAATGGGTCTCTCATGTAAGTAATATGAGTGAGCAATATCAACAGGCAGATTTGTATGTAATGAGCTCTCGTTTTGAGGGATTGCCGATGGTGTTATTAGAAGCTATATCTTCTGGCTTACCTTTAGTTTCTTTTGATTGTGAAACTGGACCAAAAGAAATTATTGATTCAACGTGTGGGTGGTTAGCGAAAGATGGTGATATTACTGCATTAGCGGATAAAATGTTAACTGCATTTACGACCTTTGAGAATGATTCTGAATATGCAAAATATAGCCAGGCTGCAATTACTAAATGCCGTTCAGAATTTGCTATTGAACCGATTATGAATCAATGGATGAAATTATTAAATTATGAAAAATAAAATTTGCTTTATCACAACAGATTTAGGAATGGGTGGCGCAGAACGGCAGATATGTGATTTAGCGGATGAATTATATAATCTTGGCAATAAAATTATGATTATTTCATTAACAGGCAAATTAGACGTTAAACCTAAAAATTCTGATATTGAAATTATTGAACTTGGAATGAAAAAAACATTATTGGGGCTAATTAAGGCTCTTTATTCTGCTCATCATATTTTAAAGAAGTTTGATCCAAGTGTTGTTCATAGCCATATGATTCACGGCAATATGTTTGCTCGTTTATTAAGAACGTTTACTAAAATGCCAAGATTAGTTTGTACTGCACATAATACAAATGAGGGTGGTAAAGGGCGTGTATTAGCATATAAATATACTAATTTTTTAGCTGATATTAATACGAATGTTAGTGATGAAGCAGTAGAAGCTTTTGTTAAATCTGGTGCCGTTAAAGAAAATCAGATGATAGCTGTAGGCAATGGTTTTGATGATAAGAAATTTACATTTTCACAGCAAGCAAGAATATTGAAACGACAAGCATTAAATATTGATGATGATACTTTTTTGTATTTAGCTGTTGGACGATTAGAAGAACAAAAAGATTATCCAAATATGCTAAATGCAATGTCTATTGTTGTAAATAATGCCATCGCTCAAGGAAAAAAAGTTAAGCTTGCAATTATTGGGCAAAGTTATCTTGAACAAGAATTGAAACAGTTAACTAAAACGCTTGGTCTAGATGATTTTGTTGTATTTCTTGGATTACAACGTGATGTTGAATGTTGGTTATCAGGTGCGGATTGCTTTGTCTTGTCTTCTGAATATGAAGGTTTTTGTTTGGTTACTGCTGAAGCATTATTAACGCAGTGTTTAGTTGTTGCTACTGACTGTGGCGGAGTAAAAGAAGGTGTTGGTGATGGCGGTTTTGTTGTCCCACCACAAAATTCTAAAGCTTTAGCAGAAGCTATGATAACTGCATTAACTATACCGAAAGAAGAAAAAGATAAATTAATAAAAAAAGGAAGAGATAGAATTATTAATCATTACTCTATTTCGGCGATTACAAAAACATGGTTGAAAATATATCAGAGCAAATAAAATGAAAAAAATATTGATTCTACATAATTCAACAAAAACAGCTTATTTATTCAGATTTAACTATATAAAATCATTAATTAGTAAAGGACATAAAGTTAAATTACTATCAGTATCTGATGATTATCTATCTGAGGAAAAATTGAAAAAAATTGGCGTTGAGTTAGTTTTGATAAAAAAAAGCAGACTGAGTACGTTTTTTTTATATAAAGAATTGTTGAAATTAGGTCAATGGGCTGATGTGATAATATCACATTTCTTAGCTTGTTCAATTTTATTATCTCCGATACTTTTTATTTTTAGAAAGAAAGTAACTGTAGTTGTTGAAGGGTTAGGTACATTAGGTGAGTTAAATCGTCGGTTTCTTTTTTTAATAAAAAAAATTCTATCATTAATATCAGTAAAAAGAGTGTTCATGAATGCAGATGAATATTCTAAGCTTGGTAAAAAAGATGATTTGGTTTTAAATGGTATTGGTATTGAATTAGATAAATATAAAAAAAATAATAATGAGATATTAAACAATAAAATTAAAATTTGTTATGTTGGTAGATTGATAAGACAGAAAGGTGTTGATGATTTATTTAAGATTATAGGTGATTTAAATCAAGAAGGATTTGAGTTTGAATTTCATTTCTTTGGTGATATATATCCATCTAATCCATCATCATTAAATGGGGAAGATATTTTAAAATTTAAAAATAAATTTAAAGAACAGGTTTTTTTTCATGGTTTTAAACAACCAATCATGCAGTATATTGATAAAATGAATGTTCTCGTATTACCATCGCGAAGAGAAGGTTTTCCTGTTGTTGTCATGGAAGCAAATGCTCTAGGTATACCTGTTTTATGTTATAACGTACCAGGATGTATTGATAGTGTTACTGATGGTATCAACGGTTTTATTTTTGAATATGGTGATTATCTTTCTATGAGTAAAAAAATCATCCAGCTATCATCATTTGATAAAAACAGTTTTGAAGAGTTATCGCAGTCATGTGTGAAGTTATCTAAAGATAATTTTGACGCCAATGATAAGAGCGCTATATTTATACAATATATTCTGGGTAACTAATTTATACATATTTTATATTATAAATTCATTTATGAAAGAGATCTTACATATAAGGTAAGCACTGATTATTAAGTGTTGTTTTTTACTTTATAAACTAAGATGTTAATTCAAGCATACCCAATATAAGTATAAATATTATTGTTATATTAAGTTTGTATTGGAAGTTTGTGTAAACTAAGCATGTAATGATAATTAAAAATACGTAGCTTATTAATTTTGATGTATTTGTTGCGCTTATGTTAATGGTGAGAATAAATATGGGATCTCTAACATTGTAATTGTTAATTTATGAATATTTTTAAAAAACAGTGACAAATCATAGCACATATATTTTTATAATATATGTGCTTTTTTTATATTTTCGGTTGTGAATTTTTACATTTTATATTTCATTAAATCTCTGGATAACATTAAATTATATTTAATTCTTGATATATAGATTAAAGTAATTTATATATAATTATTATTTATTCTAAATAGGTATATCATCTTGAAACAAAATAACTCTAGTCTTTCTCGACGTTCATTTATTAAAAATTCATCAATGTTGGTTGGCGGGGTAGTTGTCGGTAGCTCTGCTTCTGCGGGGGAAGTTTATACTGTAGTTGCGAAAAAAGAGAATAATAAAAAAGATCCAGCTAATGTTATTATAACAGATAGTGGTAGGCTTATTTTTTCTAAACTAAGAGACAATGGTAATATAATAATATGTGATAAAATCATATTTGGTTATAAACCATATCGAAGTGATTTCCCTAATGAAAATGAAAATATTAATGATGATGAAATAGTTTATCGTGCCGATGTTACTGAACAAGCCCGTATTAATGATAATTCTGTAATATTTACGGCAATACTTTCTAATAATATTGGTGGTTTTGTATTTAATTGGGTTGGTTTATATTCTACTAAATATGATGTAATTGTTGCAGTTAATTATCCCGATGTTACTGTGAAAACGATAAATGCTGGGGTTTTAATACAATCTATTATTTTAGATTATAAAGGATTAGCTAAAATTACTAATATTACAAATGACCCTAAAAGTTGGCAATTTAATACAGCAAAGCGTATTGATCAAATTGATTATAATTTATCTCAAATGGTCATTGACCAAAATGGTAAAGATTGGTTTGTTGACGATAGTTTTTTAGTTACAAAAAATGAAGAGAGTGTAAAAATAAAATCAGGTTCAGTATATTTAGATGGCATGAGAATTAAATTAAATGCAGATAAAGTGCTTGATTTTTTTAATGATAAATATGTTTATATGGATGTTTATTATGAAGAGTTAGATTTTGGTGAAAAAAAAGCAATATTGAACTTTAGATCAAGTAAGCAACGAGTGGATGATTATGTAGATAGTAATGGTTATAAACATAAAATATATAACCTTTGTCATATAAATTCAGATGGTAGTTTTCAGGATTTACGACAGTTAGGGAAGGTGACAAATGTTAATACACGTCAATATTATGCACCTGATTATATAAAAAATCGCCAATGTTCATCAAAAGAAATGAATGAACTTATTCGAAAAATACAATCACAAGGTGGTGGTGATATTATTTTAGGTGATTATGACTATGGTGTTGATGCTGTATTAAGACAAGATGATGGTTATCAAACTGGTTGGCATGTGCCGTTTACGCCAGCACAAGGACAATCACAAACACAAGGAGTTTGTTTTATTTTAAGTTCGGGCACTAAAATTAGAGCGTTATCAAATAATATGATTATTTTACGTGCGTCTAATAATTTTACTCGAATTTGTGGTACTGGTGCTTTTTCATCTGGTTTTCGAAATGTATTACATATTGGTTTTATTCCGAATGATATGAATCAATCACAATTAGGATCTCAACAATTTTGTTATGTATCTACAAACATATCATTTTCAGGAGGATACTCTTGTGTTGTTTTTCAACCTGCAGCATCTGTAGATGGACGTAGTTCAGGTAGTTATTATCATTCTATTGGGTTTAATTTTTACGATGTGAATTATCCTGTGTGGTTTAAACAGCCGTTATATTCAGATGATAATCTTACTACAACGACTTTTTTGGAAGGGATTAGAGGTCATCTATGCATAAGTGCTGGTAAATTTGAAGCCTGTGATGTGCACATGCAAAACTGTGCTTTTGAGGGGATGAGTGGCGAGGTTATTGACTTTGTTACTTCTGGTTCATATGAAAATATTCTTCATAACTCATTAAAAATATCAAATACAGATTTTGAAGTTTTTCAAGCAGCTACGCATATATCTCGCTGGGGAATTGTTTTAGGTAATAATGTCAAATTTGTTGGTGGTGATGTTGCAATAGATGAGGCTCGATCACCAAATGTTCAATATGGGAAACAAGTTTTTGGTTCTTATGGCGTAGTGAATGTAAAGACTCATGTTATTGAGCATGTGGTAGGAAAAGAAGACGATGAGAAAAAGTTATCTCATATTATGGATAATAATGGGTATACTCAATATTCGCGTAATTGCCCGGTAACCATTGATATTACTGATTATAAGTTTAATTTTTCAGCATCTTTTCGTCATAAAGAGATCCTCATTGGTGGTGATTTGGCGGGAGGCGGTGAATATCGTCAAAATGGTACTGAATATGGTTATATTGTTTTACCTAGTAGTACAGAGTTAGCTAATGGTGGTTATGGTTATGGTGTTTGGATGGTGGAAGATCTTCCTGACTATAAACCTTTTTATGTTAAAGACCGTAACCATACAACTAAATATACAGTTGAGGCTGATGGTTCGGTATTAAATGCAACTGGATCTTATGGTGTGATATCAGATCCGAGAACCAAAACAAATTTTATCGATGCGAGAGATTACACCGCAGATTTTATGAAACTGCGTATAGGTACTTATCATTCTAAGGTTACTGGTAATAAACAAATTGGTTTATTAGCATCAGATTTACAGAAAGTATTTCCTTCCTTAGTGGATAATATTGGAGATTTAACTTTAGCTGATGGCAATAAAATTCAAGATTGTTTAGCTGATAAATCAACACCATTAATATATATGCTTGTAAAGGTTGTTCAAGAACAACAGAAAAAAATCGAACTGTTAAGCGAAAAATTATTATCAGATAGATAAAGAAGAAACTAACCACACTTTTTATTCTTAGGCAGAAATACCGCGATCATCATTTTGATTGTGGGCATTGTCGATCCTGAAATATAGGAATAAGACAGGTTTAGTGGATAATATAGATATTAAGCTGTCATTCTAATAGCTAAAGCACTTGTCGTTGGTGAAATGGGGCACTATTCAATGGTAAAAGATGTGGCTGTCCAGAGTGTTCTTATGAAGATTATTTGGAGTAACTTCGTAAAACGCCGTCATTTTTAAGTGTATAATGAAATTATATTCAGTGGGTTTGATAGATACCCTTGATTTAATATGGAGAAGATATAATGGCAACAACAGGAGAAAAACCGGGTAAATGTGCTCATATCAAATATAAAAAGGGGTGATGGTTGCAAAAAGTACTTATGCGCTTTCAAACAACACTCGGCATTATTATGTCGAGTTTTTTTGTTTTATAGTCTGATATTTAAGGATATTAGTGTAGTTATAGAGATGTATTTAATAAGGATTGATTATGAATATGTTAGAAGTATCCTTTCCTAAGTATCGAGCAATCAAAAAATGTAAGGCTAACATCTAACGCGCCAATACAATGGTCTATTATAAATAGAATATATCATCTGATTAATCGGTATATAGAATATTGGACAAGTTGAATTATCAATGTTAAGTATAGTTACTCTACGATAAGGATATCGTTTATGCGTTTTAACTTATTGTAAAGAGTAATTATATGAACAAGAAAGTGATACTTTTTGATATAAATGAAACGGTTTTAAATTTAGGAGCTTTAAAGTCAATATTTAAGGCCGTTTTTGGTAGCGAAGATGCGTTGTCTCTCTGGTTTTCAAAGTTACTGCATCTTTCTACGGTCTGTATTACGACAACAGTTAAAAGCAATTTTGCAGAGCTAGCCCGTATTACTCTTGATACGGTTGCTGCTAATTATAAGATTCAATTAACAGAAGGTCAGCGAACCGAATTACTTGGTGCTTTTTCAAATTTATCAGCTTATTCTGATATAAAACCTGCGCTTAGTCGGTTACGTCAACATGGGTTTAAAGTTGTCGCTTTATCTAACTCATCATCAACGCTCATTGCGACACAAATGAAATACGCACAATTAACTGACTATTTCGATGACATTCTTTCAGTAGAAGAGACCGGAAGTTTTAAGCCGGATCCTCGTGTTTATGCATTTGCCGCTCAAAAATTACAACAACCGATAGATCAGCTATGTTTAGTCGCAACTCATGACTGGGATACACATGGCGCTTTATCAGCAGGCTTGAATGCAGCTTATATTGATAGAACTGGTATACCGTATAATCCGTTGTATTTAAAACCAAAAATGTATTCAAATTCAATGATGGATCTTATTGATATGATCATTGCAGATAAACAATAACGTAATCAACTCGACTATTAGTAAACAAATAACAATTGTTAGGAGTTAACATGACCAATCAATACATTCCACCTAAACAATGGCAATTTGATAATAATAATGGTGGTCAATGGGCACAGATCAATCGTCCCGTGTCAGGTGCTACACATGATAAGGCATTACCGATAGGTAAGCATCCATTGCAGCTTTATTCTATGGGGACACCCAACGGACAAAAAATAACGATCATGCTTGAAGAGTTGTTAGCGGCGGGTAAATATGATGCTGATTATGATGCGCATTTGATTAATATTTCTGAAGGTGATCAATTCTCTTCTGGCTTTGTTGCTATTAACCCGAACTCTAAAATTCCAGCATTAGTGGATCATTCACAAGGCCAAGCGGTTAATGTTTTTGAATCGGGTTCAATCTTATTTTATTTAGCTGAAAAATTTGATCTATTATTGCCTAAATCAATAAATGATCGTACACAAGTAATGAATTGGCTATTTTGGTTACAAGGTTCTGCGCCTTATCTAGGTGGTGGCTTTGGTCATTTTTATGCTTATGCACCAGAAAAGCTAGAATACCCAATTAATCGTTTTACGATGGAAGTGAAGCGCCAATTAGATGTGTTAGATAAGCAACTTGCGTCTCATCAGTATATTGCCGGTGATAAGTACACTATTGCGGATATTGCAATGTGGCCATGGTATGGCAATTTAGTTTTAGGCCATCTTTACAGTGCGAGTGAGTTTCTTGATGTGGCAAGTTATGTCCATGTTCAACGCTGGGCAACAATGATACTTAATCGTCCTGCGGTACAAAGAGGGCGGATTGTAAATCGTACCTGGGGTGAAGTGTGGGAACAATTGCCTGAGCGTCATGACGCTCAAGATATTACAGAAGTGTTATCACAGAAGCCTTAGTTAATATTAGGGCAGTCATTAAAAATAATGGCTGTCCTAAATTCACAATTTGGCACAAGAATGCGAAACCAAAAACCGTTATGGTGTTATTTAGAGTCAGGCATTACTTCAAGTTTGGTGGCAGAGGCGGTTTTTGGTTGCTGGCATAGATAGGCATTAGCAAACATAGTCACAGAACTAGAAAAATCTAGTGGTTGATAGAGATACACGGTATTTGCACCTAATGCTGCCGCCTTAATGCGCATTTGGTTTATTGCTCCCCATACCATGTCTTTGTCAGCATGGAACCAATAGTCATAAAAATGGCCTTCTGAGCCATATACAATACCTAAACGCTCACAGTTTTCAATTGCTTTTGTATCATCCCAAATGACACCAACTTTGGCTGATTCTGTCGTAGGAAAAGTGACACAGCCACTTAATAACAGTGTTGAGGCTAACATTGAGCTAACCATTAGTTTTTTCATGTAAGGATCACGGACAAAATAAATGTCGCGCGAGTGTATTTAAAAAAAGATCATTAGCAAGTAAATAAAACCAATATTCAGATCGCGACAACATTAATTAATGAGTCGTTTAATATTATGCGCAACTTAGTCTCGGTATTGATATTTTTAGCTTGTACAGAAGGGGGTTTAACCCGATGAAATTACTTATCAATTAATGATTGTTTAACGGTATTTTTAAGTGACTGCATAAATGTTTTAAAATGAGGCATAAAGTCAGCAAAAAGCGGGTGTTTACGATTCATCATCATAACAGGACCTAATAATCGCAGAGCAACACCAACTCTTGTTGCTTGTATTGCATCTAATTTACTGCCTTTCTCTAAGTTTTTAACTATCTTAAACAGATCTTCTCTATCTTGAAATTCAAACTGCATGGTTTGGGCGATAGTTGATTGAGATTCTACTTCTTCAATGGTAATTCGATAGTTTTTTTTATTAGACATAATTGGATTCTTATTTGAAATAAAACGAAATATGATTGATAATGTCAACTATATTGTATTTTGATTGATATTGTCAACTATATATTTATGGGCGCGCAGGAAATGTAATGGTTAATAACAAAATGCTAGATAACTTATTTCAATTGGTACATGCGTTAAAACGTCAATTGCATGAACAGATTGAACAACTTGATCTCGGTGTGACGCCGATGCATGTTCGAGTGATTAAGATCATTAACAAAATGACACCCTGTACTGCTATTGATATAGCAACAATGTTAGAACGCGATAAAGCACAAATCACTCGTTTAGTTAACACATTAATAGAAAAAGAATTTATTACTAAAATAGCGAATCCAACAGACAAGCGCAGTTCGTATTTATGTGTTACCGAGCGTGGTATGGAAATTGTTGAAAAGTTGGCTGTGATTGATAATGCAATGCAAGAAAAAATAACAGAGCATATTAGCTCTGATGAGATAGCTGTCTTTCAACAGTTAGCCGATAAAATGACGGATAATCTTCGTCATAAATAACCTTGTTGTTGGGGATCAGTCTTTGCATAATACTCAACGTACTTTAACTTACAAATAGCAGATAAATGACTTCTTCATACCATAATATTGATGTGCCTTTTGATTACCGTCATACCTGCTGGTTTTGCGGTGAACCGTATTTCGATAGCCATGCTTTTATGGCTGTTCCAAATTATGATAATCAATCCTTACCGATTATGTTGCCGTGTTGCCAAGAGTGTTTTGCTTTTGCTAACGCGGTAAAGGTCAGTAGCTTAGATTTATTGCGCGACAAAGTGAAACAACAACTGCATAAGAAATACCATAAGCATCTTCAAATTGGTGTTAATTGGACCAAAGAAGAACTTGAATCATCAGAAATGGATGGTAAAGCTCTAGAAGGTTTCCGTCTTAGTGGCTGGAAAATGTTTGAAATTGCTAAAGATCGGGTCAATTACGCGGGATGGGCAATTAATATTGATGGCTTGCCTTGCTATGATGTGACGACAACATTTCAATTTGAATATGATGGCATTATCTATACTAGCTTAAACCATGCTGTAACTCAGTTAGCTGCGTTGTATGCGATTCCACAGCCTTACCTTGAGCAAGTAATTGAGTTGGTGGGGCGTGAAAAAATGACTTATGCCTTACGTTTTTGTAAAACGACTTATGGCTATTCGACAGCAGAACGAGAATCAAGTTTAGCTAGCCTACGAGCGTTATTGGCAGAAGAGCAGGCGAATGCGCAGGTGTCACACCGTGCAGTGCAAGAACGACGTAAAATCGCATTGGCTGATATTAAACAATTGATGCTATATCGAACTATTATTGCACCTCCTGCGATTCAATGGGCATTAGAGCGGGGTATTCAAACGCTAGTCGAGTTAGCGGATCACGAAGACGTATTTTTTGAACATTTTGGTAAAGATTCAGAGTTGACAGCTTTTACTTATTTTAATGGCTTACAAATTTACTTTGAAAAACGCGAATTAGATCCATTATGGGCAGAAAATGATGATCCTAATCGAGTTTTATTTCAGTAACAGAATTCAATAAATAAGCCCGTTGATGTGTTTATCTCTTTTGAGTGTAAACAAGGTCAACGGGCTTTTTTTATTTCATTATTACTGTTTAATGACAAGGCAATAGATGCGTATGATTAATTATGTTGAGCCCATACCATTGTTCGACCTTTATCATCAAAAGCGACCACATTATAACTGTCTTTCTGATCGCCATATTCCATACCCGGTGATCCTACTGGCATTCCACCAACAGCCAATCCTTTCATACGTGTAGGCTTACTTGCTAAAAAGCGTTTGATATCCGCAGCTGGAATATGACCTTCAAAAGTATAACCTTCAATTTGGGCGGTATGACAAGACGCATATCCAGGCAATACACCCAGTTTTATTTTGGTTGGCGTGAGGTTTTCTTGATAAATGTTTTCTAACTCAAAGCCATTATCTTTCATATGTGCGACCCATTCTTTACAACAGCCACAGTAGGGAGATAAGTAATTCGTGCCTTTGATTATTGGTGATGTTGTTGGTGTAGTTGCCGCAACCGTTGTTGCTGAAACAAAAAGAGCACAAGCTAGTAAAGTATGTTTGATGATCATAATGATATTCCTAAATAACGCGATGCACACCAGTCAGTACGAGATGGTGACATATAATAAGGTAAGTAACGTGGTGTTCGTGGAGAAAATACTTACGCCATTGGCGGTTTTAGCAAGGGCTCATGATAATAACGAGGAGAGTGACACAAAGCACTTATGAGTATTTCGGTACTATGGAGAGATTGAAAACTAAAGTTAGAGAGCAATGCTGGCTGATGCTGTGATGAACAATCACTATCATTACAGTCATCGCTGCAATTAGCGATAAGTGAGAGGGTTACAACCTTTGTATTATCACAACAGCTAGCTATTTCTATCTCACTACAATGCGTCATTGGTGTTATTGGTGTCATGTGTGCATACGCTGTATTGGTGAATACAGTGATGATTAGCACACTATGTACAATAAAATATAACCAAGAACGTAGCATTTTTAGTTTTATTATCCTTCTATGATTTTTGTGCATTATAGGTTTAATACGCAATTCGACAACGAATAACTTGTAATAAAGTATTAAATATATCTATATTATATTGCTTGTATGAATGGCTGACACATATTCTTACAGCTAATTTATGGATGAAAAAAATCAATTCGTTTAAATTCACCCTTGCGCAGTGTGATGAATAACGTTGGGTTTATTTAATGTATTGAAAGCGCTTTTAGGAAAGAAAATGCAATATACTGAAAAAGATCGTCGAGTTTTGCACGATACATGGATGAGCTATAAAGCAAAAATGCGTATAACTCAAATTGAAATGGCTAAAAAGCTAGAGTTAACGCAACTTGAATTTTCAGACATTCTGCGAGGGGATGCTGTTATTCAACATCAGTTTGTTAATGATTTTTGTGGCATTTTAAATATTGATCCTGTTTTAATACTTCCTTCGTTACGTGAAGCGGTACAAAAAGGATCGTTAGCAAACTCTATTGTTAAGAATACTTTTATATTTGATGGTGAAATAAAGAAGGTAACGTATGTTGGTAATCAACTTGTTGTTGAGTATGAACATAAG
Organism: Photobacterium piscicola; assembly: GCF_900166965.1. GTDB lineage: Bacteria > Pseudomonadota > Gammaproteobacteria > Enterobacterales > Vibrionaceae > Photobacterium > Photobacterium piscicola. Next base: position 179,426 of record NZ_FUZI01000003.1, read on the forward strand.
CCTAGCATTAGTGATGCATGATATAGCGTTATTTATTCTATAAAAAAAGGCTCATAGCATAATGCGATGAGCCTTTTTAAATGGTAGTTACTTGACTATTATTTTTTACTTTTCTTCGCGTTTTCATCCCACTCAGGAACAAAGAAATAAAGTACCGTCGCGGCAAGTATTGAGCCCATGACATCAGAAGGGAAGTGCATTCCTAACCATAAACGGCTAATACCCACACCTGTTGCCCAGACAATTAACCCTCCTGCTAAAAGATATTTACCTCGGCGAATAAAGAAACCACCCCAGAATAAAACACAGATAGCAGCAAAAATAGTATGGCCTGAAGGGAAAGAGTAGTTTGTTTCACCTTCCCAGCTACGTAAACGCCAAGAACTTACATAAGCAGAGGCTTCTTTTACAACATTATCTTTAGCGGTTGTATCTAATGCGTAGAAAGCTTCAGGAGATTCCACTAAATGTAGGCGTTGTAATTCATAGCTGTAAGGGCGAGGAATCGCCGTTTCGTGTTTTAATACTGTTTTAGTGACAAAACTTAATACTAATAAAATACCAAATTGAATCCATACTTTAGTGATTGTTTTCTTTGGTAACCGCATAAAAACAGGTGATAAGCACAGTAATGCTGCAGTAATAAGGAAGAATGGACTGCCTGCACTATCAGTAAGTAATGCAAATGAGATGCCTGCTGGATTGCTGACAGGTGTAGTGAATGCCGGTATCGGGAAAATATGAATGGCGATAAAGAGTAATATAGCAAATAAACCTAATGCAAAAAAATTAGGTAATTTTTTAGATATAAAAGTCATCATGGAGAGAATTCAATCTTGTCATTTAATAATAATTAAGTAAGCCATAAAAAAAGCGGTCGAGTGTCATAAAATTGACATTTTTTCATGATTTAAAACGGCTGTCTTTTTCGCACAAATTGTACAAAATGTCATTAAGAAAATCGTTGAATAACAACTTCTATACTTATTTGTCAGGTAAGGTTCATGTTTCTTGTCTTTTACACAATAATATAATAAATCACCCTCATAAATTTTACAATTATAGCTGTTGTTGTAATGTTAATTTTGTAAATTTACTGAGTGTGTTTTAGTGTTCTTTCTTAATCTGTGAAGGTTGTCACGTGAAAATGCGCCAACATTAAGAAAACTTAATGTTTATCTTAAACTAAGTTTAGCTAACTACTGTATGGTTAGCACATGCTTAAACGACATATGTTGTTTATTAATTTTGATGTAATGATATGGAGAAGGGAATGAGTATTCTTGGACATTTCCAAAAGCTCGGAAACGCGATAATGTTTCCAATCGCAGTATTGCCTATTGCTGGTATTTTATTGCGTATTGGACAACCCGATCTATTAAATATACCTTTTATTGCAGCAGGTGGTCAGGCGGTTTTCACCAACTTAGCACTTCTATTTGCAATGGGTGTTGCGGGTGGTTTCTCAAAAGATAACTCAGCGGCAGCAGCAATTGCGGCAGCGGTTGGTTATTTCATTATGATGGCTGCGATTAAGACACTTAATGCTGATGTCGACCCAGGTGTTGCGGGTGGTATCATTATTGGTGTGTGTGCAGGCCTGCTATACAACCGTTTCCATGCAATCAAATTGCCAGAGTTCTTAGGTTTCTTTGGTGGTAAACGTTTTGTTCCTATCATTACTGGTTTAGTTGCATTGATTCTTGCTTTTGCATTCAGTGTAGTATGGCCTCCAATCCAAGGTGGTATTAACCACTTAGGTCAATGGATCCTAACCAGTGGCGTACCTGGCGAGTTCGTATACGGTGTTGCTAACCGTCTATTGATTCCACTTGGTCTACACCACATTCTTAACAGTATGGTTTGGTTTGTATTCGGTAATTACACTGATCCTGCAACGGGTCAAGTGGTTACGGGTGAAATCTCACGCTTCTTTGCGGGTGATCCATCTGCGGGACGTATTCTAAGTGGTTTCTTCCCAGTAGTAATGTTCGGCCTTCCAAGTGCGGCATTGGCTTTCTATGTAACGGCTAAGAAAGAGAACAAGAAAGTTGTTGGTGGTATGTTATTGAGTGTGGCATTAACTGCATTCTTAACTGGTATCACTGAACCAATCGAATTCATGTTCATGTTCCTAGCACCTGGCTTATATGTTGTTCACGCTATCTTAATGGGTCTTAGTATTGTTGTTGCATCAATGCTTAATATCCATATGGCGTTTAGCTTCTCATCTGGCTTGATTGACTACATCCTGAACTTTAACGCTCCAGCAGCGCATAATTCATGGGAAATTATCCCAATGGGTCTAGTGGTTGGTGCGCTTTACTTCGTGATCTTTGTTGGTGCGATTAAGATGTTCAATCTTAAAACACCAGGTCGTGAAGATGCACCAGAAGAAGATTCAAACCCAACTTCAGATAGCAAGGCTGATTTAGCAGAACAATACCTAGAAGCGCTAGGTGGTAAAGATAACCTAACCGATATCTCTGCTTGTATCACTCGTCTTCGTCTAGGTATCGTTGACCGCTCAATCATCAATGATGCAAAACTTAAACAGTTAGGCGCTAAGGGCGTGGTTAACGTAGGTTCAAATAACCTTCAAGTTATCTTAGGTCCACAAGCTGAAATTATTGCTAACCAAATGAAAGCACTTTAAGTCATCATTAGTTAAGTAAAATACAGTCTTCGCGATTTCATAACTTCCCCCTATGGTCGCGTTAAACGGTCTACCTCTGGTAGGCCGTTTTTTTATAGCTAAAAAATAGAAGTGGACTGTGTATAATACTGGCGCGTTACGAACAAAGCATGAATAAGTGATTAGATCTAGGTTTAGGCATGAAATGAAAATATTAATAATTGAAGATGATCTTACTACTCGAGAATTTGTTGCGAGAGGATTACGCGAGCATGGATTTGTAGTAGACGAAGCTGAGGATGGTCATCAAGGTTTAATGATGGCAACAAGTTGTGAATACCAGCTGATTATTTTAGACCGTATGTTACCGCAATTAGATGGCTTGAAAGTGTTAGGAGCGTTAAGAGCAACGGAAAACCATACGCCTGTGATGATATTAAGTGCAATGGATAGCGTTGAAGATCGTGTTGTCGGTTTAACGTCGGGAAGTGATGATTATCTGACGAAGCCTTTTGCTTTAGCTGAGCTTGTTGCTCGTGCCAATATTCTTGTTAAACGTAATCAACTCGTTGCTGCGACGGTGTCGTCTGAATATAGCTATGATGATTTACGATTAGATATTAAATCACATCGTGTATGGCGTGGTTCTCGGCTGATTAATTTACAGCAAAAAGAGTTCTTGTTACTGCAATATTTAATGGAGCATGTCGAAAGTGTTGTCTCTCGTATGAGTCTATTTGAATCAGTTTGGAGCTACCATTTTGATCCAAAAACAAATGTTATTGATGTGCATATTGCTAATTTGCGTAAAAAGTTAGAACAAGAAGGAGAGCCGAGTCTCATCCATACTGTTCGAGGGGCTGGTTATGTCTTACGCCGGGTCTGAAAACCTGTCGCGATCAACTATTTTTAAAGTGTTGATGTATTTTATTACCTGTGTCGCTTTTATATTTATTCTATTTATCAATCAGGTAGTGGTTAGTTCTGAAACGTTTTACCACCAGCAATTAAAACGTGATTTAGTTAATGAAGCTAATTTGTTTTCGATGATAGTTAATAAAGGTGACAGTGGTGCACTATATCGAACGATAGCGCAACGTAAACTAAGTAATACGACATTTAGCTACGTCATACAGCCAACAAAGCGTATTAACAAAGAATTATTAATTTATCCAACAGCGTCTTTTATCTTTGGTCATGGTAGTAAAACATCGCAATTATCTCAGGTGATACCGTTGCCTTTAGGAATGGAATTAGTCATAAAGATTAATCCTCAATTTATGCAATCGTACCGACAAACTGTTATTCCGATGTTACTTTCTGGTATAGCGGTGCCTGTGATTCTTATGTTGGCTGGAGCTTCATTATTTGCGGTGGTTATTTTAAAAAAATTAGCACGAGTTAATCAGGGAATGAACCGCGTTATATTGGGTGAAAAAGGGGTTAAGTTACCGGTTAGTTCTAATGATGATGAATTTGATGTGCTAGCAATGCACCTTAATTTTATGATTGAGCAAGTAGAGAAAAAAGAAACATCGTTAAAGGCATTGTCGGTCGGTATGGCGCATGATTTACGTACCCCTATTGCTCGAATGAAGCTGCGCTTAGAACGATTACTGACACAAAATACGGCGCCACATACCAAAGAATTAGAAGCATGTCATGATGATTTGGAAGTCTTGTTAAGTATGTTTAATGGTATGCTTGAAATTGCTAATTTAAACAGTGGTAAACAGCATATTGATAAAGAATGGGTTGATTTGTCTCAAGTTTGTCGAGATGTGGTTGAGTTTTTATTACCCATTTCAGATGAAAAGCAACAACGACTGAGCTTTAGAGAAGATCAACCATACCGTTTACAAGGTGAACCAAGTTTATTATTTAGAGCAGTTTATAATTTAGTTGAAAATTCAATTAAATACACGCCAGAACAGGGTGAGATTGATGTGATTGTTGACCATTTTGGTGTGGTTGTGATTGATAATGGCATGGGAGTATCTGATGAAGACAAACAACGTATTCGTGAACCCATGTTCCGTGCTGATCGTAGTCGAACTCATCAAGGATTTGGATTGGGACTGTCGTTAGTTGAAGCTGTGGTTATTCGTCATAATGGTGAGTTAGTTTTCAGTGATAATAATCCAGGATTGCGATCACGACTGTATTTACCTCTCGCGTCTGAATTAGCAGCAAAGATTGATGAAGTATAATTAAAGATCGTTAACATCAAAAAAGCCCAATCAATAGTCGATTGGGCTTTTTCTTAGCAATACATTCTTGAATAATCAATGAGACTGATTACTTATTAACTGTTAATCGCGTTAAATTTGTCTTTGCGTTCATTAAAGCGTGACACTAAATCATCAATACCGTCTTGGCAATAAGGTTTTAAGCCACTCATTACCATACGTTTACTGCCTGTACCTACAATTTCACCATTTTCTTTAAAACAGAAATGAAGAGTAACATTGCCACGCTTGCCTTCTACTTCAATAATAGAGTTGGTTAGCTCAACAGTGGGCGCAGTAAGGTCTAAGCGAGTGAAATCAAGTTCCATACATTCATAGATCACCAATGGGCGTGTTGGGTTGATCATGATGTCTTTAGATTTCATCAACGGAACCATGATGTGAGGAAAGTTCATTCCTGAAAATTGCACATAGTTTTTAGTGACTTGTGAAATTAACACCTCATCTTTTGTGGTTTCGCCACTGCGTGTGACATCCATGTATACTTTGCCCTTACAGTCGATAACTGAGAGCTCTGTAGGGGATTTTATATCTATAAGTAGGCAGCTTGATTCATTGATCATGCCTGCAAATTCGAAGCGCATTTTTTGGCTAAGGCCAACATTTGCTAGCAGAACCGAAAATAGCAGATCGCCAGGTACACAAAAACGCTTGTTATCTTCATCGTGAATAGGGTTAAAGTCACCGGCTACGCGTTTTGCAAAATGACTTGCTTGTGCACGAGTAAAAGATAATTCACCGCTGTTATCTGAATAATATGAATCTAAAAACATGTTTACTTATAATACCTAAAAATAAGACTGTCGCTATTCTACAACATAAATATCACTTTAATGGTCTAGCCAGATGATATTAATGTAAATACATATATTGATAAAATACATACTAATAATAGCGGAAATAAAAAAGCCCTTGCAAACGAGCGAGGGCTTCATAAGGTTGAATGTGCTATAGACGTATATCAAGTGGTATTACGGTGACTTTATCACCAATATGGGCATATTCTTGTTGTGGCGGAATTTCTATTAGGCAATTAGCCTCACTCATTGAACGTAAAATACCAGAGCCTTGTGATCCTATTGTTTTCACTGAAAGGCGACCATTGGCATCCCAGTTATAATAACCACGCAAATATTCAGTACGGCCAATACGAGATCGCAGAGGTTCTGCTGCAATAGCGGTATATGTTTGTGGCTGCCAATCTTGATAGCCTTGTTGTTTGCGAATTGCTGGCTCAACAAATTGTAAGAATGTCACCATAACAGCGACAGGATTTCCCGGTAACCCAAAGAATGGAATGTCATTAATATGACCAAAGGCGAGTGGACGTCCTGGGCGCATATTAATACGCCAGAAGTTAATTTGCCCAAGTTTATCCAATACCGTTTTGATGTAATCAGCATCACCAACAGAAACACCACCAGAGGATAGAATCATATCTGCTTGTTGGCTGGCTTGATTTAATGTTGCTTCAAGTGTGGCTTCACTGTCTTCAATAATACCTAAATCAACCACCTCACAACCTAGATGAGTTAACAGGGCAAATAGGCTATAGCGGTTGGAATCATAAATACAGTTTTGTCGTTGTGCTTCACCGGGAGCTTGTACTTCATCACCGGTTGAGAAAATAGCGACACGAAGAGGAGTATTAATGGTTATTTCATTGAGCCCAAGTGATGCGATCATGCCAAGCTCTGGTGCTGTGATGGTTTGTCCTTTTGCGACCGCAACTTGATCAATGGCAAGATCTTCACCCGCTAGACGGACATTTTGACCCGCTTTAATGGCACCCATAGCAAGATTAAACGTGACAGTGTCACCATCTTGGTGTGCTTGTTCACGCATAATCACGGTATCAGCAGCTTGAGGTACGGGGGCACCTGTCATGATACGTACTGCTTCACCTGCTTGTAGCGGGTGTGGATAATGATGCCCAGCAAGCACTTGACCGACAACGGTATAGCTATTGAGATCAATATCTGCGCCACGAATAGCGTAACCATCCATCGCGGAATTAGTATGTTGTGGCACATTCACGGGTGAGAGAATATCAGTATGTACGATATGACCCAGTGCGTGTTTAAGCTCAACGGTCAGTGGGTTATCAATGGTCTTTATTTGCGCAAGAATACGCTGACGACCTTGCTCAACCGATAACATACCTTGTGGTTGAACTTCATCACAACTGGCTGTTTTTATTGATTGTTGTTGTGATTTTGAACTGTATTTAACCACAAAATTGGTTAATTGTTCGATATCATCAATACTTATTTGCGGCAAGCTTGTATCGGTTTTGATATCACTCGCAACGGCAATAATATTATTATCATTTTGAAATAACCACGGTTTATTGATCGCTTGACGGTGTAATTCAATTTTAGGGAAATCAAGGTTTTTAAAACCTTCCACTAAAATAAGATCGAGTTGGGTTTGATCTAATTGGCGAATTAAATACGCTAAGGTTGCTTCCGTTGTTGGTGTTTCAGTGATCAATGCGCGGCGGTAACGCGAGGAGATAAGCATTTGGCTTGCACCTGCTTTGCGTAATCGGTAGCTATCTTTGCCTGGTTCATCAAGATCAAAATCATGGTGAGCATGCTTGATTACAGCGATGCGCAGACCTTGTTCAACTAAGTTAGGTAACATCGCTTCAATAAGGGTCGTTTTTCCAGTACCACTGAATGCAGCAAAGCCTAATAATGGCACTGATGCGTTAATTTGAGTCATGGCGTGCTCCAAATTGTGATAATTCATCAGGGGTGTTGAGATTAATAAAAGCATCTGTTTGATCACTAAAATCAACGGTGATCATATTACATTGACGATATAGTAAAATGATCTTGCGATCGCCATTAGCTAAAAAAGCTTCTAGCTTAGGTAAAATACGGCGATGCAGTAGAGTAACAACAGGCTGAATGTAATCACCATTATGTGCAACGGCTATATCAGTATCAGGCTGACATGCTGCTGCCATTCGAGAAACTAAATCATGGGGTAGTTGCGGGCAATCGCAAGGTACAAAACCAATCCAATCGTTATCAATGTGGTGTAAAGCTGCATGCATGCCACCGAGCGGGCCGGGATAGTTTTCAATGCTATCACCAAACACATCACCATATTGGCTGTAGATATTCTGATTACGGTTAGCATTAATGCTGATATGAGATGTTTGGGGGGTCAGTGTATCAATAACATGTTGAATAAAGGGTTGACCTGCAAGTTCAATCAGGCCTTTATCGTTGCCTCCCATACGGCTGGCTTGGCCACCCGCTAAAATGACCCAATGGGTTTGTTCAGGCGTAGGCATAATTATCCTTATTGTTTTTGATATCTGTAACGAGTTGGAGATCGGCTCGTTCAATTAATTGGGTGTCATTGATTGTCCATTGACGGCGACAAAGTGCGGTAAGTGCATTTTGTTGGTGGCTAGTGATCACTAAACTGGTGCCACGTGACAATAAATCTTCCGCTAAAATAACTTGGCGATTGATGGATTCTTGATCCATGCTGGCACTGGATTCATCCATTAATAATACGCTAGGTTTAAGTACCCATGCGCGTGCCATTGCGACGCGTTGACGTTCACCACCAGACAATACAGAGACATGTTCATCAGCTAAGGTTTCAAGGCCGACCATGCGTAGTGCATTAATGGCTTCATTTCTACGTTTTTGGCGATCTTTAATCGCAAACCTTAGTCCATAGCATACATTGTTAAATACTGTTGCATCAAACATATACGGTGTTTGGTGTAAGTAGATAATACTCCCTTCATAGCATCCGCTAAAGAGACGTTTAAAAAAAGTATGCTGATGAATATTAACGCTGCCTGTTGTAGGTTTTTGTAGGCCAGCTAAAACTTTCAATAAGGTTGTTTTACCGACACCATTATCGCCGGTTAAATAAATGGCATCTTTGGGGGCTAAATTTAGTTGAGGAATGTGAAACAGCAATCGGCTTTTAAAACGAACAGAGAGGTCGAGTGCCTGAATAGAAGCATGAATCATAAGAAGACCTCGCTTAGTTAGTTCGCAAATGGGCTTTGCCACGCGCGATAGATAAAATAAAGTTTAGACCTAAGGCTAAAATAAGTAACACCATTCCTAGTGCGACCCCTTGAGCAAATGCACCTTTTGAGCTTTCAAGTGCAATGGCAGTTGGAATATTTCGAGTGGAATTTAAAATATTGCCACCCACCATCATCGAACAACCAACTTCAGTGATAACGCGGCTAAAAGAAGCAATAATAGCGGCAAGTAATGGAAATCGACTTTCCCACATTAAGCTGAGTAAAGCACGAGGATAGCTAGCGCCCAAAGTGAGTGCTGTTTCCCATGCACGTCGATCACTGTTTTGAAATGCGGCATGCATCATCGAAATAAGTAATGGAAAACAAATCAGCACTTGACCTAAAATCATCGCTTTTTGAGTAAACAGCATTTGCCAGTCACCTAAAGGGCCAGCACGAGAGAGCAACATGTAAAGCAGTAAACCAATCACTACCGTTGGCACTGATTGTAGTGTGTTCATTAACGAAAGGGTTAACCAGCGGCCAGGGAATTTACCGTAAGCTAAAGCAAATGCAATCAATAGTGAGGGAATAATCACTAAGGCAATGGCAAAAAGAGACACAGAAAATGACACGCCCACAATGCCCCAAAGTGCGCTATCGCCGCTAAAAAGAAGTTGGGTCGCTTGTTGCGTTGTCTGCCAAATATTCATGGTAGTGTTTCTTTTAACCTAAAAAAATACGCCGATGGAGCTATCATTCACGTTATTAACAGTAAGTCTAAAACGTTATGTTATAACTGTGAGCTCATTATAGTTAATGAGCTAAATAAACAACCATCAGCGAAATGTCACATTAAATTAGAATGTTATCTTTTATTGCGTTTGTGCATCTGCAACGAATAATTGCTTACCATGACGCTGGTAGTTATTGATCAGTTTTTGTGCTTTAGGATTAACTAGCCAATCACTGAATGTTTTCGCACCTTGGTAGTTAAGATCAGGGTAGCGGCTAGGGTTGATTAAAATCACTTGGTAAGGGTTAAAGAGGCGTTTATCACCTTCAACCATGATTTCAAGATCAAGTTTGGTTTCATACGCTAGCCATGTGCCACGATCTGTTAAGGTGTAGGCTTGTAATTCTGATGCCATGTTTAGCGTTGGCCCCATACCTTGACCGACTGCTTTATAGCCACCAAAGTTAGGCTCCATTTTTGTTTGAGCCCAAATGTTCAGCTCTTTTTTGTTTGTACCTGAATCATCACCACGAGAAATAAAGGTGGCGTTATCAGTGGCAATCGCTTTTAGTGCATCAGCAACATTTTTATCACCTTTAATTTCAGCTGGATCACTTTTGGGCCCAACTAAAACAAAATCGTTGTACATTAATTTACGTGGTAATACACCAAAGCCTTTTTCAACAAACTGTGCTTCTGATTGTGGTGCATGCGTCATGACTAAATCAACATCACCGTGTTCACCCATGCGTAATGCTTTTCCTGTGCCAGCAGCTAACACTTCGACGGTATAACCAGTGTCTTTAGTAAATACAGGCAGTAAATAATCTAGCAACCCAGAATGATAAGTGCTGGTGGTCGTTGCTAGGCGCACAGTCTTATTCATTGCTGTTTCTGTGGTCGCATAAGCCATCGTTGCCGATGCGCAGCCAAGAATAACTAAAGTTGTTTTTAATAAGTTCATCAACGTTCCTGATCGATTGGGTTGCATTAAAAAATGTTGAGATAGTAAGTCACGAAACTTTGCTAACGAGATATGCGCCAAAATGACCCAGATCATCGAAATAAATTGCGTAGGTCAGCTATAAGCAAATAAAGTGCCATCTTTTTAATGTTGATAAAAAGGACTGGTTATGTGATTTTGGTATCATATATTACTTAAAATAGGTTAAAGGTAACCGAAATTATACCGAATGATAAAACAATTTTGACTTAATGATTCATAGTGAGACAAAATGTCGCAAATTTTGGTTTGGTTAAAATGTCTCGGTATCTATGTCTGATTTTAGTTTGTCTTCATCTTGGACCGCAGTTTCTGTATTAGTGGTTGATGATGAACCAGGAATGCGCACGATTTTAAAGAAAGCGTTAAGTAAAAAATTTGCTCAAGTAGATACCGCAGGAAGTATTGAAGAAGCTGAAGAAATTCGTAAACGCTGCCATTTTGATTTGTTAATTGTTGATATTAACTTACCCGGCCGTTCTGGTATTGAATGGCATGAAGCGTTTGATCCGACAACCCGTCGTAGTGATGTGATTTTTATGACCGGTTATGCTGATTTAGAAATGGCAATTCAAGCCCTACGTGCTGGTGCGTCTGACTTTATTCTAAAACCCTTCAATCTTGATCAAATGATGCAGTCGGTTAATCGTTGTATTGAACGTCGATTAGTGGAACGCCAAAATTTCGCATTGCAACGTGACGTTGAGCGTAGTTATCCCGTCAATATCATTGGTGATGCGCCTGCTACACAACAAATGAAAAAACTGATTGCCCAAGTTGCACCATCGATTGCTGCGGTTTTAGTCGAAGGTGAGTCGGGGACGGGTAAAGAATTGGTCGCTCGCGCATTACACCAGTTAAGTAAGCGTACTGGACCTTTTGTACCTATTAACTGTGGCGCTATTGCGCCTGAACTTTTAGAGAGTGAGCTGTTTGGTCATGTCTCCGGTGCATTTACTGGCGCAAAGAAAAGCCGCGAAGGTCTGTTTCGTGTCGCTAATAATGGCACATTGTTTCTAGATGAAATCGGTGAAATGCCATTAGCAATGCAGTCATCATTGCTACGCGCACTAGAGCAAAAAGCCATTCGTCCTGTTGGATCTGAGCGAGAAATTCAAATTGATGTTCGTATCGTTGCTGCAACAAACCGTAATTTGAAACTTGAGGTAGAAGAAGGCCGTTTTCGTCGAGATTTATATTATCGATTAAATGTTTTAACTATTGATTTGCCATCATTACGTGAACGCGTGGAAGATATTCCGTCATTAACCCATCATTTTACGCTACAGCTATCAAAAGACTTGGGTATGAAAGCCATCAGTTGGACTCATGAAGATATTTTAGCAATGCAAGCCTATTCATGGCCCGGCAATATTCGTGAACTTCGAAATATGATGGAACGGTGTATTTTATTGGGTAAGCCGCCAGCTGATTATTGGCGTGAATTACAAGGTGATGCATTACCTGTTGCTATTACAAATGAGCAAGGGGTGACGGGAGAAGAGCTTGAACTTAATAGCGCTCATCCTCAACGACCCTGTCAATGCCATGAGGACGGAGAAGATCAATATTGTTATCCCGTTACATGGACATTAAAAGAAGTTGAAAAAGCACATATTATGCAAGTTGTTGATGCCAGTGACGGTAATAAATCAGCAGCAGCTCGCCAACTCGGTGTGGCAAGAAAAACATTAGAGCGCAAATACAAAGAATGGACAGAAGAATTACAATGAAATTAATACTATGAAAGCAAAAGCATTTGTTTTGATGTGGTTACGACGATTTCAGACCATGGTGCGCTATCGGTTATTAGTGCTGACTTCTGTGCCTATTTTTCTGACATTATTGACCTTAATTGCCATTACTTTTTACTGGACGATAACCTACACTTGGCAAAATGCATTAATGAATGTAAGAGCCGATTTAGCCGTTGCGCACCATAGTATGGTATTGCTTAAAAAAGAGCAGCGAATGGAACTACAAGCCTTTGCTAACTCTTACGACTTTCAACGTCGATTACGTTTTAATGAAGTAACACTACTCGATTGGGTTCGTCAGCAAAATAAACATTATCAATTAGATTTTGTGGTGTTGCATCCTGTGAGTAAATTGAATCGCTTTTCAAGCCAAGAGCAGACGTTGTTACTATCAGGTAAAGAACAAACGTTTTTTCAAGTATTAGACAGTGCTGAACTTTATGATTTAAATCCCAATTTGCCAGCCAAAGCGCAATTACCCTTACTTACAGAAGGCACGATTGAGCAAAAAGGTCTGATTAGCCGTAGCTTGGTGCCTATTTTTAATCAACAAGGCGATCTTAAGTGGATTTTAGATGGCGGTATCTTATTAAACAATAGCACCTCGCTGGTGGATCGTATTCGTGATTTGGTTTATGCCGAAGGCACTTTGCCAAATGGTAGCCTTGGCACTGTTACCTTATTCATGGGGGATGTGCGGATTAGTACTAATGTACCATTAGACAGTGCCAACCTTATTGGTCGAGCCGTGGGAACGCGTGTTTCTGAAGACGTTAAACAACATGTCTTACAACAAGGACAAACGTTTGTTGATCGTGCCTTTGTATATGATAGTTGGTATGTTTCTGCTTATGAGCCGTTACATGCAAATGACGGTAAAGTCGTTGGCATGCTCTATACGGGTTATTTACAATGGCCTCTCATCTATCGTCATTTAACCAACATTATTGAAATGAGTGTGAGTATCTTATTGGTACTGATATTTACCAGTGTCATTGTGTATCGTGGTTCGCGTGATTTGTTTTTACCGATTGAAAAAATCTATCAGGTTGCTAAAGCGGTACAAATGGGATTAAAGCGGCGGGTGGGAAAGTTAGATCTATCAGAAGGGCATGAATTACAAATATTAGGTAAACAATTTGATTCTATGTTAGATCAATTAGAGCAACGTAACGGACTCATTAAACTGACCGCGATAGAACTCGAAGATAAAGTCGAACAGCGTACTCAGAGTTTACATCAGAAAACAGAAGAGCTAGAGCGCCACATTCAATTATTGCATCAAGCACGATCTAAACTGGTGGCAACAGAAAAATTAGCCGCATTGGGTGAGTTAACCGCAGGTATTGCGCATGAAATTAATAATCCGACGGCAGTTATTTTGGGTAATATTGAATTAATTCAGCTAGAACTTGGTGATAATACGGCAGATGTTCAAGAAGAGCTGGCTGCCATTCACCTTCAAATTGATCGTATTCGTAATATCACTCGCAGTTTATTGCAATACAGCCGTCAAGGTGGTGTGCAAGATGAAGTGACATGGCATCACTTAAATTTGATTGTAGAAGAAAGCTTAACACTTGTACGCTCAGGTACTAAAAAGATGGATGTTCAATTTGAGGTTAACCTTGAAGCTAAATGCAGTGTTGAAGTCAATCGTCATCAATTATTGCAAGTGTTAGTTAATTTACAGATGAATGGTATCCATGCGATGGATGATAAAGGATTATTAAAGATAGCTACCGATGATTGGATTGATGAACAAGGTGAGGTGCGTGGAGCGATGGTGATTATTACCGATCATGGCTGCGGTATTTCAGCACTAAATATGAAACGTATTTTTGATCCTTTTTTCACTACTCGTCGTTCGGGGACGGGATTAGGTTTATCGGTCAGTCAGAGTATTGTGGCTAATGTCGGTGGAGAAATAACGGTTGATTCTGTAGAAGGTCAAGGTTCCACATTTACTGTATATCTTAAACATAAGAAAGAATCGCCCAGTGAACTGGATCTTCATGTGACAGCGTAACAAAAACCAGATTTATGAATAACAAAAAGCCCCTTGGTAACTGCTTGTTCATTGCAGTTCCAAGGGGCTTTTTTGTCGCGTTGTGTTTTTAGCTGATTGTAATATAAGCCATCGTTACATAATGGATAAACCAACGACAAGAAACAGTGATGCGGTAAGAGATATTCGGCTAATAAGTCCGAATGAGGAAGGGATAATCATTTCGGTATGCGGCATAGATGCTCCTTTTGCTTGAAGACCCTTTAAAGCATAGCTTATATGTTTGTATCATATTGTTTTAATGTTTAATTTTTTCGATAAAATGAGAATTAAAACAATAATCGCGGTCATATTGAATCAAAAAGGTGACTAATGACCGCGATATGAGGTTCTATTAATTAGATAAATTTCATCTCTGTCCATGGTTCAGATGGGCGACTTAATAAATAACCTGATTGCCATCCCCATTGCTGGTGGGCTTTAATAAAGGCTTTTGCATCAAAGGGTGCGCCATTCGCACGACCAAAACGCGCATTGATGGTTAAGTTTTTAATATCATTGCTGTTGGCAACTTTACCATCAACAGAGCCTGCTGGTGTAAAGGGTACGTTCCATACTGCTGCTGGATCAGAGACATACGGTTGTGAATCTTTATCATACTCAGCACAAATATTACGTGATGATGCATCCATTTTATTTAGGTAGACATCATAAGTATCACCGAGCATTTTCTGACCTGTTGCCACATTAATTTTACCGTTGTATTTATGCATCAGTTGGATCCAACGTAAACGACGAGCACCTTCTTGTTGACGAATATCGTTGTAGTCAACATCAGAACCTTCAATATAGCGTAAACGTGGATCAACAGAGACGTTTTCGCCAGTGAAGTAGCCTGATTTTAATTCATTGAAGTATTGATAAACACGACCTTGACCAAACTTAGCAATATGGTTGTTATTAATATCACCGATGAGCCATGTATTAGCATAACCACCATTGTTGCCTTTTTCTTCAAGCTTGATCCAACTATCAATGTTATTAGCATACTGACTTGCTTCACGAACTCGAATAAATTCAGGAGTGCCACCGGCTTTCCAATCCATCACGTTGGCTAATGTGGTTTCTACAACGGCAAGACCTGCGCCTGTTTCCCAGAAGTCGGTACCAGATTCAATCATACCAGGTGTTGTTTGGAAGGCCATTTTGTAACCTTTATCTGGTGTAATATCTAAAATGACGTTAGAAAATTGACCAGACCAGAAATCATTAAAGGTTTCGTGACCAATGACAATACCTTTATTATTTGTCGCAGTGCCTGTTGCGATAAAGGCACTGCAATTACCTTTAGCACCTTCAATGTTGGCACTGTTTTTACTTAGTTCAACATTATTGGTGTTCATTTCAGCTTTAGTATACGGGGCAGGGAATGCGGATGTATTAATTAAACCAGGATCAACCCACTTGGTATAATTATGCATCCCCACTGAAGGCCACCAGTAACCTGTAAGCTCAATCATGTCGTTCCATGTAATAATGTCAGCAAGAGTGACATGCAAACCTGCAGCATTTAAGCCTTTAGCAATACCTTCCATTTCTTGACGAAGTTCTACGGGAATCTTCCCTTTAGTTTGTTCTAATGCGGCTTTTTGCCATGCACTATAAGGCACACCTGTTGTTAGGTAGGTCATGCTCCAACTGTCTTTCCACGCTAATTTAAAATCAGGCGCGATAAGATAACCATATTGGAAACCACGATCAAAAGCGTTGCCTTTAATACCAACATGCCACCAGCCATTTTTTTTCACTAATTTAGCTTGATCAACAATTTTCTGTTGTTGCTCTGTTAATTTAGTTTGGTATAACGCCCCAGTCACAGGTGCTGTAATTTGTTCAAGTAATAGTTTGGGTGGGTATTGAGTTAAATGTTGTGTTTCAGAAGCTGATGCGTTGGCATAGCTAACAGATGCAAGTGAGATAATACATGCAAGAATTGTCTTTTTTCCGAGAGAGTGTTTCGAATGCATTTTCATAATTAACGGCTTTGATGAATATTGAATGAACAGAGCTATCATCCGCCTTTTTTATTGTTCAACAAGAGAGTAAACGATAGTCAATGTTTTATAAAATGTAAACGTAAGCTGCCATTTTTTAGGTGATTCTTATCGGTTAAAAATACAAAAATAGGAGGTTAATTTTTAATGATAACCAAATGATTTGGTTACTAATAGTGACTAAAGTGAGATGTTAAATTGCTAAATGTGGTGTATAAAAAAAGCCAGCATCTCAAATGCTGGCTTCTTACGTTATCAACTAACAATAATTATTTGGTTAATTGTTTCAATTTTTGCTGCTGGTAGTATTTAGCATCAGCAGTAATTGATGTGCTCTTACCTGTTTGTAGCCATTGCTTTATACGGCCAGCATCACCAATTGGTGTCATTTTGCCTTGTGAATCAAGCATCACCATTAGGATCTTCTTACCATCAATCGTTGTTACCATCGCTAAACAACGACCAGCTTCATCAAGAAAGCCTGTTTTGCTTAGGTTAACGGTCCACTTTTTACCACGTACAAGCGCATTGGTATTGGTGTAACCTAATTTATAACGAGGGTTAGTAAAGTAAGCGGTGTGAACTGCACCATTAGTGCTGTAGTTACGAATGGCAGAATACTTGTAAGCAGCCCGTACCATCTTAGCAACGTCTGATGCTGTTGAACGGTTTTTAGGGTTAAGACCTGAACTATCAACAAAGTGAGTATTCGTCATACCGAGTGCTTTAGCTTTAGCATTCATAGCACGAATAAACGCGTTGTAACCACCTGGGTAGTTAGCCGCAAGTGCAGCAGCAGCTAAGTTTTCAGATGACATTAATGCAATGTGCATTGTCTCGCCACGGCTTAATTGTGAACCAATACGAACGCGAGAATATGTATTGTACATATGCTCTTTATCCGTTTTAGTGAACGTAATTTTTTGGTTAAGCGGTAACTTAGCGTCTAATGTCACCATCGCGGTCATTAGCTTTGTTAATGACGCGATAGGCATCACGACATTGGAATTTTTGCGATAAAGCGTTTTCCCTGAGCTTAGATCGATAACATAATTACTCACAGAAGCAGTCTGAAGATTACTTGGTTTGAGTTTACTGGTGTTGATACTTGCGAAAGAAGAAAAGCTGACACTTGCAAGTGTAAAAAATAAAATTAAAGCGTTGCGCACAATGGCTCCTTGGATCCCATTTAAGAGGGGAATAATTATCCTGATATTGTCATCTTTTCAATTGTGGTTAAGCAAGTCATGTTTGTGTAAATCCTATTTATAATAGATTATAAAAGCAGCAGTTAAACATAAGTTGCTAATGAAACAACATTCAATAAAATAATTGTTCGATATATTCATTGTGAAGGTGGTTTTATCGCATTTAATTACTTTTAATGATAATTGTGGGTGGCAAGGATTCTTTCAAGAACACGTGTGATGAACGAACGTGTTGGTTATGAGTGCATTTTTACTGATGGTTATTGGTTTACATGATAATTAGATGACTTTTTGTGCGTGACGCCTCTTGATATGCTGTTATTAATGCAATCATTAAGATAAAGGCAAGGTCACCCGTTGATGACCTTACTTGGTAATGCTTAGATTAGTTAGCACTCCACACTTGTTGGCCCGTGCGAATAAAATTATAACCGCCTAGTTGATCGCCATGAGCCTGAATGTCACTCTTGGTTAATGACTGTAATAATTGTTGTTGTAGGGTACGGAAGTAAATATTTTTAGGGATCACCAGCTCAAATGCTTCGGTGCATAGTGGAATAAAGCCTAACCCAAATTCACCAGCGGTACTTTGGCTTGCACAACCAATATCTGCTTGCTCTCTAGCAATGGCTGAAGCTAACTCTCGTTCACTATTACAACAATCAACTTGATTAAGCATGGTCATGTTATACCCATGACCATGGATCCATTCCTCTAATGCTCGCATACTTCCAGCGCCTTGCTGACGTAAAGCCCAACGCCAACGAGGTGATAGTAATTCATGCAGTTGAATTGAACGGCTATTAACGGCATCCGCTAGATCTGGGCTTACGACTAAGCCTTGTTTACGCTCAAAGGCATGGACTAAGACCCAGTTTTTATGCCCTGGATATTGTTGTAATAAGGCCGGATGTCGCAAACTGGCTTCTTCTACATTACCCCAATGGATAGCACAGATATCAACATGACCTTTGCTTAACATCGCCAATCCTTGACGTGTGCCTGTTGAGGTATAACCGACAAGGGCCGTGCTGCCTAACTGGTTCGCCATTTTACCGACCACACATTGCAGTAATGGATCATCAGAGCCAGCAATCAATAATCGGTCGGTTAATACGCCATTATGGCAAGATTCTAATAACCATTTATCCAGCATTGCCTTAGGAAAAAGCCATTTACCCGTTACTTTTGTTGCAGGCAATAGGCCGTCATTGGCTAAGGCATAAACCTTCTTTTCATTAAGGTCGAGATATTCGGCTACTAATTTGGCATTCATAAATTCAGGGAAATCAGCCATTATGCTTGGGTACCTTTACTCTCGTGGCCTTTAACATCAAGTTCTATATTGTCGCTACCGTTATAGATTTGAAAACGCAGCCCTTTAGCGCGAGCAATCATAGTAATACCAAGTTTCTTAGCAAGATCGTAACCCATTTGTGTCGCTCCAGAACGAGACAACAGTACAGGAATGCCCATTTGCGCGACTTTAATGACCATTTCAGAGGTTAAGCGACCTGTGGTGTAGAAAATCTTATCTTCACCTGTTTGTTGTTGCAGCCACATTTCACCGGCAAGGGTATCTACTGCGTTATGTCGGCCAACATCTTCTACAAACGATAAAATATCAGTGCCTTTACAGACGGCACAACCATGAACAGCACCTGCGGCTTTGTAGGTTTCATTATGATGAGTCAATGCTTCAAGTAAACCATATAGCAGCGATTGTTTAATTTGCGGTTGTGGCAGGGTTATACCTTCAAGCTTTTTCATTACATTGCCATACATCGTGCCTTGCCCACAGCCAGAGGTGACGGTTTTCTTTTCTAATTGCTGCGCTAAGTTTTCAGTATTTTCATGAGTTATAACAACCGCGGCATTGGTTTCCCAATCGATCATTACTGATTCAATAGCGCTAAGGTCATTAATAAAGCCTTGGTTTTTTAAATAGCCTAATACTAATGCGGATGGGCGCTCACCTAAGGTCATCAGTGTTACTACTTCAACCCAATTAAGGTACACCGTTAATGGATGCTCGCAGGCGATCTCTTTTGTTTGTGGATCACCATATTCATCAATAATTTCTACCGACATCGTCTGCTGCACTGTCGCTTTGGTTTTTATAATTTTAGGCAATGTCGCCATTTGAGATCCCTGCATAATAATTGTGGTGTATTTAATTATGGATACTGAAACCTAAATTAAGCAAAGATTGTTCCAATATTACTAACATTCATCAATCTATCGTTAATAGGCTGAGATCGATAAAAATGCGCACTTTTAATGTGGTTTCTTGTTATTGGTCTAATATTTGCTTATGTCTGCTTATTAAGTGAAATATCGCTTAACGTAAAAAGTGATTAAATAACAAGATAAAGGCGAAATAGAACCCGCCAGTAGGAGTGAATGTGCCAAAACAAGCAGAACTTGAATTAAAGAAAAATGAACATGTTTGGCCAATTAATTTTCGCTTACAAGCAGAAGAACGCCAAGTGGGTCGTTGGACAACTTATGCATGGACGATTGAAGACATTTGTTTGTATGAAGAAGATCTCGCCGTTGATATGACAATTGCTGATATAGGGGCTGGTAACTACATGATGCCTCTAGAACTTTTTCGTGATGAACGGATGGAATATCGATTTAACTTAAATTCACAGAGTCCGCATTTATTCTTTATTTGTGCTGAAGAGAATGAGCAATTAAAACCTGTTTTAGTTACCGCAGCGCAAGGTGTAGCGGCTCGTTATATGGATGGTGATTATGTGGTTTTACATATTGATGTTCCATTAGCAATTCAAGCATGGATGGAAGCCTTTTTAGGTCGTCATGGGGAATTGTTTGAATTTAAACGTAAACGTGGCGGCGATAAGAAAAAAGGACGTTCAAGTGGCAACTAATTTCTTTCAGCGTTGGTCAAGCCGTAAGTTAACTCCTGTTGATAATACGGAACGTGCTATTTCGGAAACGATAACTGAAACGGTTGATGAGTCACTGACTCTTAATGCTATAGATACAACCGAAGAAGAAGTAACAAAGACCAGTGATCATGAACAAACATCAATTGTTCCCTCAGCAACGTCACCAAATGTTATAGCTGAAGAGCCTGTCATTACATTGACGATTGATGACGCTGATAAAGTAACTTATGACTCAGGTGTTGCGTCATTTATGCAGCAACAAGTGACTAAGTCAGTGAAAAAGGCGGCATTACGAAAATTATTTCATTCTGAAGAATTTAACTATATCAGTGATATGGATGATAGCACTGAAGACTTCAGCAATATGCAAGGTTTAGCACCAGAAATTGCATCACAAATGCGGGGGTGGATAAATACGGTTACGGAGACGGCAACGGAAGCTCTCAAAGATGAGGGAATAACAGCATTAACATCAACGTCTGATCTTAATACGGTTGATTCTACGACTGTTGATGTAACAACAGCTGATTTGTCAGTTAATCATATAGCCATAGCCAGTAAGGATGACGAGGAGGATGGATTAGTTAATCACCTAGATACAACACATACCGATGAAGAGGCTTTCCCTACGGCTGATTTATCGTTAACACCGATTCTTAATTGTGACAATGAAAGTAATGAACAGAAATCCTAACGTAAAAAAATAAAAACGTTTGAGAATTATTAATACTAATCATAAAAACAGACTGGGACAAAAAGGGAAGATCAATAAAATCGTAAAGAGAGACAATTTGGCGCGTTAGTTCGCTACAAGTAAGACAAAATGTCTCATTAGTTAATTACGCAATATCGTCGTTATGATTTTAGTTCCTTTTAAGTCATTTTATTCCGTGAAAAGTTGGATCGGTTATTGCTCTATAGAGAGTAGAAGAAAAGTCATTATTTTCTAACGATACTGATTAGCGGTAGTGAGCAAACAGGAATAACAATGTTAAAAAGTACATTAAATGCATTTACTGATATTAATGGCGTCGCTCGTGCAACGGCCATTACAGGAACAGTAGAACTTGCCAATCTTATTCCGCCAACAGTGACGTATGAAAGTCGTGGTAATTTATTGATTATTGGTGACGCTGAACAATTACTTCAGGTTGCCGATCAATTTGTAGCACTAAACAGTGTGACGTTATTGGCGACAGATGCAAATACATGCGATACCAAAACATCACATACCTTGTATTACAGTCAAGCTATTACGGTAAAAGGATACCTTGGCGCATTTGATGTTCATTGTCGTATAGGACATGACGCGACAGCTCTTGATATTAATGCACTTGAAACGAACTTAGCCAAAATAGCTATTGGACGTCAATGCTTTGATATTGTGCTTGATATGACAGCAACTGGGGTTATGAATGTTGAAATTCCAGCTGCGGGTTATTATGCCGTTGGTCAAGCTTCTGCATCTCAAGCATCGGAAAAACGTGTTGCTGAAAAACTAGCGACGCTGGTGGATGAACTGCCAGCCATGATTGGTACTTTTGATAAGCCTAAATACTTTCGTCTAAATCATGATCTTTGTGCACATTCATCACGAAGTGTAAAAGGCTGTGATCGTTGTATTGATGCATGTCCTGCGGGAGCATTAAGTTCTGATGGTATCGCTATTGCGATTGATCCTTACCTTTGTCAGGGGGTAGGAACATGTGCCACGGCATGTCCAACGGAAGCTATCAGTTATGCATTGCCAGATCCTCAAATCACTCAAAATTTTGTTCATAGTGTTTTAGCACGTTATAAGCAAGAAGGTGGTCAATCTCCAACACTGCTTCTTTATGGTGATCGTGATACCGCTGCTGTAACAAAGGCACTGGCGACATTACCTAGTTCTGTTATTACGATTGCATTAGAAGAACTGGCGACGGTTGGTATTGATACTTGGTTTAGTGCCTTAGCTTATGGTGCGCATCAAGTTCTATTGGCAACAAATACACAATATATCCCTGCAACGATTGATGCTGTTCTGACTAATGAATTAGCGATTGCTCAAAATTTCTTAACTGAATTGGGTTATGACGCTGATCGTATTTGTTTATTTGATTTTGCTGATAGTGCGAATTTTGAAGCTTATGAAGCTGCACTTATTACTCCGATTGAAACTGCACTAACAGGCACTAAGCGTG
The DNA here is from genome assembly GCF_900166965.1 of Photobacterium piscicola. Taxonomy (GTDB): domain Bacteria; phylum Pseudomonadota; class Gammaproteobacteria; order Enterobacterales; family Vibrionaceae; genus Photobacterium; species Photobacterium piscicola. The sequence continues at coordinate 202,186 of NZ_FUZI01000003.1, forward strand.
AAAAGCTATTTACTGTTTTGGAAGCACTTAATCAGACAAGTCCAGCGCAACCTACCCATTCGGCTGTAGCGGCTAATGCCCCTTATGGTTCTGTAACATGTAAGACAGATGATTGTACGTTATGTATGAGTTGTGTTGCTGTTTGTCCAACCCGTGCCTTACATGCCATTGGTGATCGCCCTGGATTATTATTTGTAGAACAAGATTGTATTCAATGTGGAATGTGTGAAACCGCATGTCCTGAGAAAGTTATAACACTTGAAGCCGGTTTTAATTGGGATTGGCAAGCGCGTAAAGCCGATGCTCTGATTCATGAAGAACCTGCTGCATGTTGTATTAGTTGTGGAAAGCCTTTTGCCCCAGCATCTATGGTGAAAATGTTGACCGAAAAACTTCAACGTCATTCACATTTTCAAGGAGAAGCGATTCGTCGTTTATCTATGTGTGAAGATTGCCGTGTTCGCGATATTTTTGAAAAGATGGAACAAGATCCACAAAGTCAGACAAGGGTATAAGGTCATTATATGGAAAACGCAGCTATGAATGCTCACACAAATCTTACTGATCAAGATGATTTGCTACGTATTGAAATTTATAACATGTTGGCACATCTATGTCGTCAAGCCCCTGAACAATCTGTGCTTGAATTTCTTGCAAATCTTGATGTTGATACGGCACAAACATTTCAACGTCAGACCATGGCTTCAGCTTGGCCTTTACTAAAACTAGCGGCTCAGAAAACAACATTATTGAGTGCTGAAGAAGAATATCAAGATGTATTTATTGGTATTGGCCGTGGGGAAGTTGTTCCATTTGGTTCATGGTATTTAACCGGTTCTTTAATGGAAATGCCTCTGGCTTATTTACGTCAAGACTTAAAACAAATGGGTTTTGAACGTGCTCAATCTGTGATTGAACCAGAAGATCATATATCTGCATTGCTAGAGGTTATGGCTATGCTGGTGGAAGGTGGCGATGAACACCTTCAACAGACGTTTTTTAATCGTCATCTTGCACAATGGTGTGAAAAGTTTTGTACCGATTTAAAAGCGGCTAAGAGTGCTGTGTTTTATACCGCTGTCGGTGAATTAGCTTGGCAATTTTTGACAATAGAAAAGACCCGTTTTTTAGAGTCCCAGTAAAAAAGATACTCGCGATAATAAAAAATCGACATTTGTTCATAAAAATGTCGATAGAGGAGCAAACGCAATGAGTGAGCAAAAAACAAATGATAGCCGTCGCCAATTGTTAAAAAACATTGGTTTAACTGTAGCGGCTGGTGCTGTAGTAGCAGGAACGACAACTGCCGTTCACGCTTCAACAACCGACACTGAAAAGAAAGATCCTAAAACAAAAAAAGGGTATCACGAAACCCAACATATTCGTGATTACTACAATACCCTATAAGCGGAGCCTGAAATGAAACTGACTAAACGTTCCGATAAAGTGAGCAAAGATGAAAACCAACTAGGTATTTCTCGTCGTTCTTTTATTCGTAATTCTTCTCTTGCTGCCGCTGGTGGTGTTGCTGGGGCAAGCCTTTTTGCGCCTGGTTTTATGCGCAAGGCGGAAGCTTTCCCAGAAGCCGATTACAACGCACCTAAAGTGGTTAAACGTACCATTTGTTCTCACTGTTCTGTAGGTTGTGGCATTTATGCTGAAACGCAAGATGGTGTCTGGACCCATCAGGAACCCGCTTTCGATCATCCTTTTAACGCTGGTGGACATTGTGCAAAAGGGGCGGCATTACGTGAACATGGCCATGGTGCTAAACGCGTAAAATACCCAATGAAGCTGGTTAATGGTAAATGGAAAAAACTAAGCTGGGAGCAAGCATTAGATGAAGTTAGCCAGCAGGTACTTAAAATTCGTCAAGAATCTGGCCCTGATTCAGTTTACTTTTTAGGTTCAGCGAAACACAACAACGAACAAGCGTATTTGTTCCGTAAAATGGTGTCGTTATGGGGATCAAATAACGTCGATCACCAAGCACGTATTTGTCACTCAACCACGGTTGCAGGTGTTGCAAATACATGGGGCTACGGCGCAATGACCAACTCACTGAACGACATGCATAACTGTAAGTCGATTCTGTTTATTGGTTCTAACCCAGCCGAAGCTCATCCAGTAGCAATGCAGCATATTCTGATCGCTAAAGAAACTAACAGTTGTAAGATTGTGGTGGTTGATCCACGTCGTACACGTACAGCGGCAAAAGCTGATCACTATGTTTCTTTACGCCCTGGTACTGACGTTGCTTTTGTTTGGGGTGTGCTATATCACATCTTCAATAATGGCTGGGAAGATAAAGAATTTATTCGTCAACGTGTTTATGGCATGGAAGAAGTGCGTGAACAAGTGGCGAAGTGGAACCCGAAAGAAGTTGAACGCGTAACGGGTGTGCCTGAAGATCAAGTTTATCAAACGGCAAAAATGCTGTCTGAAAACCGTCCTGGCTGTGTTGTTTGGTGTATGGGTGGTACTCAACATACAACAGGTAATAACAACACTCGTGCTTACTGTATTCTTGAATTAGCCCTTGGCAACATGGGTAAATCAGGTGGTGGCGCAAACATTTTCCGTGGCCATGATAACGTTCAGGGTGCAACTGACTTTGGCGTGTTATCTGATAACTTACCGGGCTATTACGGTTTATCTGAAGGTGCTTGGAAGCATTGGGCTGAAGTATGGGACATTGATTACTCATGGCTACAAGGCCGTTTTGATCAAAATACCTATAACGGTAAAAAGCCAATGAACAGCGCAGGTATTCCTGTTTCTCGTTGGATCGATGGTGTTTTAGAAAACAAAGATAATATTGAACAACGCGATAATATTCGTGCGATGTTCTATTGGGGTCATGCTGTTAACTCACAGACGCGTGGTCCTGAAATGAAAACTGCGATGGGCAAGCTGGATATGATGGTGATCGTCGATCCATACCCGGGCGTTGCTGCAGTAATGAATGGCCGTACAGATAACGTTTATCTTTTCCCTGCAACTACGCAGTTTGAAACTTACGGTTCAGTAACGGCAACTAACCGTTCGATTCAGTGGCGTGATCAGGTAATTGAACCGTTGTTTGATGCTAAACCCGATCATGAAATCATGTACTTATTGACTAAGCGTTTGGGTTTCTCTGATCAATTATTCAAACACATTAAGGTTGAGAATAATAAGCCAAACATTGAAGACATTACTCGTGAATACAACAAGGGTATGTGGACAATTGGTTATACAGGTCAAAGCCCTGAGCGTTTGAAAGAGCATCAGAAAAACTGGGGTACGTTTGATTTTACGACGCTTGAAGCGGTTGGCGGACCAGCTAATGGTGAAACCTATGGTTTACCGTGGCCATGTTGGGGGACGCCAGAAATGAAGCACCCAGGCACACACATTCTTTATGATACCTCGAAAACAGTCGCAGAAGGTGGTGGTAATTTCCGTGCCCGTTTCGGTGTTGAGCGTAATGGTGTGAGCTTGTTGGCGGATGATAGTTATTCATTAGGCTGTGAGCTTGAAGATGGTTATCCAGAATTTACCGCGAAGATGCTAAAGCAACTGGGATGGTGGGATGATCTAACTGCTACTGAAAAAGTGGCAGTTGAAGGTAAAAACTGGAAGACAGACCTGTCTGGTGGTATTCAGCGTGTTGCGATTAAACACGGTTGTATTCCATTTGGTAACGCGAAAGCCCGTACTGTTGTATGGACCTTCCCTGATGCAGTACCTATTCACCGTGAGCCATTGTATACACCGCGTCGTGACTTATTACCTGAGTACCAAACATGGGACGACAGCAAAGCGATGTTCCGTTTGCCAACACTTTATAAGTCTATTCAAGAGAAAGATGTATCTAAAGAATACCCAATTATTCTAACGTCTGGCCGCCTTGTTGAATATGAAGGTGGTGGTGAAGAAACACGTTCAAACCCGTGGCTTGCTGAGCTTCAAAAAGAAATGTTTGTTGAAATCAACCTCAAAGATGCCAACGATAGTGGTATTAAAGATGGTGAGATGGTGTGGGTTGAAGGTGCAGAAAAAGGCCGAATTAAAGTGAAGGCGATGGTAACACCACGTGTTCGTGAAGGTCTGGCTTTCTTACCGTTCCACTTTGGTGGTGAATTTGAGGGTGTGAGTCTACGTGAGCATTACCCTGAAGGTTGTGCGCCTTATGTTTCAGGTGAAGCGGCTAATACGGCAACAACGTATGGTTATGATCCTGTTACCCAAATGCAAGAAACCAAAGTTACTTTGTGTAAAATCACTAAAGCGTAAGGAGTCACCTGATGGCACGTATGAAATTTCTTTGTGACTCTAAGCGTTGTATTGAGTGCAATGGTTGTGTAACAGCTTGTAAAAATGCCAACTCAGAAGCGGTTGGTTGGGGTATTCAACGTCGTCGTGTTGTAACCTTAAACGACGGTCTTCCGGGAGAGACATCAATCTCTGTTGCTTGTATGCACTGTAGTGATGCGCCTTGTATGGCGGTATGTCCTGCTGATTGCTTTAGCCAAACAGAAGACGGCATTGTGCAGCACGATAAAGATTTATGTATCGGCTGTGGTTATTGCTTATTTGCTTGTCCATTTGGTGCGCCACAATTTCCTAAGCAAGATGCTTTTGCTGAGCGTGGCAAAATGGATAAGTGCACTTATTGTTCTGGTGGTCCAAATACTGAACCTGGTTCTGAAAAAGAACGTTTGCTTTATGGTGCAAACCGCATTGCAGAAGGTAAGTTACCAATGTGTGCTTCAATGTGTTCGACTAAATCATTACTTGCTGGTGATGCTGAAAAAATCTCTGAAATTTTCAGTAAGCGTGTTGTGGCTCGTGGTGCAAAAGATGCGGGTTGGGCAAGCACTGATGATTTAGCTTACGACGCAAGTAAAGTACGTAAAGCTTAATCATATTTAAATGGATTTAATGAGGAATGTTAAGTCCATTTATCGACGCGTGTAATAGTTAGGCACACCGTTGTGATAGGTGTGCCAATTAATCTACTTTTTAAAGTGGATAGGAGCTTTAATGACTAAGCGAATTCAACGCTGGTTAACTATCATAGTTACCGCTTTAATGATGGTGTTTTCAGTATCCACGATGGCAAGTGATAGTGATACAACAACCGCTGGTGAAGCCGTAGTTAAAAAAGAAGTGATCGGCTTTGCTGGGGCTGATTACTGGCGCATGGTAAAAGATGGCGAGAAAGGTTACACCACATCTGGTTGGCCTGAGCATGATGTTTTAATCAGTGTGCCAGGACAAACGTGGTATATCCTTAAAGAAAAGTGGATGTCACCATTAGGTGCTTTAGCGATTTTTGGTAGTCTGGTGATGGTAACGCTAGCTTATGTGGTTATTGGACCACTAAAGCTAAGTAAGCCTAAAACGGGCCGTAAAATCAAACGCTGGAGCCGTATTGATCGTGCATTGCACTGGAGCATGGCATTCACTTTCCTTACATTAGGATTCAGTGGCTTAACGTTAGTTTATGGTAAACATTTTATTAAGCCTATTGTGCCTACTGAAATTTGGGGATGGGTTATTCTTGCTGCTAAGCAATACCATAACTACATGGGACCTATTTTTGCGATCCTATTACTTGCTGTCTTGGTTAAATGGTGGCGTAAAAGTACCTTTAACAAAGTCGATCTTGAGTGGTTTAAAAAGATGGGCGGCATGGTGGGTAAACATAAAGGATCACATCCATCAGCGGGTTTCTCTAACGGTGGTGAGAAAGTTATCTTTTGGCTATTGATCGTATTTGGTTTCTCGATTGCGGCCAGTGGTTTTGTGTTAGATTTCCCTATTTTTGATCAAACCCGTCGTGATATGGAGCTATCAAATTTACTGCATATGTTATCGGCACTGATTTTGATCTGTGGTTTTATATTCCATATTTATATTGGTTTATTTGGCATGGAAGCGGGTTTAGATGGCATGGTGACTGGCGATGTTGATGAAACATGGGCACGTGAGCACCATAATTTGTGGTTTGATGAAGTAAAAGATTTACCTGAAAACCAACCGGGTTATGAACCAGAAAAACAGGATGCAGGAAAATCAAAACCATCGCTAGATAGTTAACGATTAAGCATCAAAATGAAGGCCGATACAGTCAACTGTATCGGCTTTTTTTATGAGCATAATTTAAGATTCGTGGCAATACATGAACTCTCAGACTAACGTCTAATAAAAAACACCGTTAATCCATATAAAATCAGTGGTATAAATATAATATAAAGATTAACCATTATTATCACCATAGGGATGTTGCTATGTTATTTCCTTACAAAAATATTGTCGTATTAACGGGGGCGGGTATCTCTGCTGAATCAGGGATACGTACCTTTCGTGCAGCAGATGGATTGTGGGAAGAACATCGAGTTGAAGATGTTGCGACTCCTGAAGGCTATCAGCGCGATCCAGAGTTAGTACAAGCGTTTTATAATGCTCGTCGAGCGCAGATAGAGAATGGATCTGTTGCTCCTAATGCTGCTCATTATGCATTAGCAAAGCTAGAAGCTGAATTAGACGGCACAGTAATGATTGTGACACAAAATATCGATAATCTTCATGAGCGGGCAGGTAGTCATAATGTGATCCATATGCATGGTGAGCTATTAAAAGCACGTTGTTGTGAGTCAGGTCAAACAGTGGAATGGCAAGGCGATCTGCATACAAGTGATCATTGTCATTGTTGCCAAATTCCAGCCGCTCTACGACCTGATATTGTATGGTTTGGAGAAATGCCAATTGGTATGGATAAAATCCATGACGCGATTGTGAAGGCTGATTTGTTCATTGCTATCGGCACCTCCGGGAATGTTTATCCGGCAGCTGGTTTTGTCCATGAGGCTGCATTGCAAGGCGCTCATACAGTAGAGCTTAATTTAGAGCCGAGTAATGTTGGCAATGAATTTGAAGAAAAACATTATGGTAAAGCATCTGAGCTAGTACCTAAATTCGTAGACGATATTATCAAGGCGGTTAAGTAGAGCTTAAATGGTATGCTATTTATTCTATATAAAAAGAGAATAATTCTATATGGGATATAAGGTGTTTTTGATAAGAAGCAATAAAATACCTATTGGCATATTTAAATATTCAATATGTAAAATGCTAATACTATAGTTAACGTAATGATTCAATAACCATAGCATTGCTTGCATATGAAACAGAAACAATATTTATTGTTGGTAATATTATCAATTTTTAGTTCAATGACATTTGCTACATCAATTTCATGGAGTGGTCGTGTATTAAGCGGTGATCCTATTAATATTAGCACTGATGGGAACGTTGTGAATTATGAAGCATGGGGATTTCCTCAAGTTGAGTCGCTTAAAATAAGTGATCAGTTTGAAGTTAATCCTATTAGTAAAGAGGTGAGTATTCTGATGGTTAAATTGTAATATTTATTATCATTAAATAGAGCACTTATCTTGTGTATAAAAAAACCGAGCTTTAAAGCTCGGTTTTTTTATTTTCTAACGATAATTATTACTCACCAGCTTTTAGCTTTTGGTAATACTCTTCGTATAGTTCACTTGCAGGGCCAACGCTGTTCTGCCATTCACCCGCATCCATCACTGATTGTGGTGGGTAGATGCTTGGATCGTTAACGAAATCAGCAGGCAATAATTTCTTCGCTGCTGCAACGGGTGTTGGGTAACCAATTTGTAGTGCAATTTTAGCTGCAATATCAGGGCGAAGTAAGAAGTTGATCATCTTGTATGCATTATCAACGTGCTTTGCATTAACAGGAATTGCTAGGCTGTCCATCCAGAAGATTGCACCTTCTTTTGGCCATACGATATCAATAGGAGCGCCTTCTTTACGCGCCATGTATGCAGAACCATTCCACAACATACCTAGTGATGTTTCACCCGCCATATAAGGGTTAGCAGGGAAGTCAGAGTTAAATACTAATACGTTAGGCATCAGTTTTTTAAGCTCTTCATAAGCAGCTTTAATTTGCTTAGGATCTTGAGTATTAGCAGAGTAGCCTAGTTTACGTAATGCAATGTGGAACACTTCACGTGCATCATCCATCATCATTAGCTGACCCTGCCATTTAGGATCCCATAAATCAGCCCAGCTAGTGATTTTTGATTTATCGATGACATCAGTATTTACACCGATACCTGTCGCACCCCAAATGTAAGGGATAGAGTAATCATTGTTAGGATCAAAAGGCTTATCTAAATAGTTTTTATCGATACCTGCAAAATTAGGAATTTTTGATTTATCGATCTTCTTAAGCATGCCTTCCTTACTCATTTTAGAAACGTAGTAAGTTGAAGGAACGATTAAATCGTAGCCTTTATCATAAGTTTTTAATTTAGCGTACATGGTCTCATTCGACTCATAAGTCGAATAAATTACTTTAATACCGGTTTCTTTTGTGAACTGTTCTAATACATCATTTGGAATGTATTCAGACCAGTTGTAAAAGTATAATTCATTACTATCTGAATCTGCAGCAGTGGCAATGTTTGAATACATTGACATCGCACAAACTGTACCGGCCATCATTAAAGACCATTTTTTCATCGTTGTTAGCTCCTAACTAAACAGGATATCGAGAGTGTTCTCTAGCGGCTTTAACCGCCTCTCCTAATTTTATGTCGTTTATAAGCACTTAAAAAGAGTGTGCTTTTAAAACAAATATGAATTGGTAAACGTAGCTAGTATAGCAGATAAAATCATACCGCCATCACAAATATGAACACATTGATAAGATATTTATTTACAGAGTATTGATTAATAACAGGTAGTTAACGTTTAGATAATATTGTTATACAAATTAATGTTATGACCAATTAAAACTAAAAACAGAACTCGAATAGTTATGTGAGGTTAGTTGTGTAATAAGTGCGATTGAAGGGGGCTGAGGTGCTGACGAACATTAAAAGTTTATATAATGCGATAAAAGCGGGGATAAAAAAATGGCTAACTTAAATAAGTTAGCCATTTAATATCGCTAAAAGCGGTGATGTTATTTCTTTTCTCTTGCAAGTAATTGTGAACAAATTACAAGGAACAATGAAATGATCAGCATGATAGTTGCTAATGCATTAACCTCTGGTGAAATACCGACTTTAACCATCGAGTAAATCTTTAAAGGTAAAATTTCATAACTAGGTCCTGTAACAAAAGAGCTCACAATTACGTCATCAAGTGACAATGTAAAGCTTAATAACCAACCAGCAGCGACAGCAGGCTTAGCTAGCGGTAGGATAATTTGTTTTAGGATTACCCACTCACTCGCACCTAAGTCACGTGCTGCTTCAAGCATTTTTACATCAAAGCCTTTTAAACGACTGTAAACAGTCACTACAACAAACGGTAGACAAAAAGTAATATGTGATAGTAATAACGTTAAGAAACCAAGATTTGCGCCAATTAAGAGGAACAAAGCTAGTAACGAAATTGCCATTACAATATCAGGTGACATCATGACTAAAAATAGCATACCTGATACAAATTTCTTACCTTTGAAGTTATAACGAAATAGGGCAACAGCTGTTAAGCTACCAATTAACGATGCAGCCGTTGCTGAAATAACTGCAATCGTAATTGAGTGTCCGGCAGCTTGCATTAAGCTATCGTTATTAAGCAGATCTTCATACCATTTAGTGGTAAATCCGCCCCATTTCATACCAAACTTACTAGCATTAAATGAGTTAATAATCAGAATGACAATCGGAGCATACAAAAAAGTGTATACCACCGACATAAAGCTGAATTTAAAAAAACGACCCATTATTCAAGCTCCACTTTTTTATTCAGTAATTTTCCTGCTCGATAGTAGGCATATAACATAATTGCCATTGCTAACGTCAGTGCAATACTGGTTGCAGAGCCAAATGGCCAGTCACGAGCGTTGAGTACCTGACTCTTAATCACGTTACCAATTAACAAGTTTTTAGCACCACCAAGTAAATCAGACACATAGAACATGCCTAATGCTGGAAGTAGTACCAATAAACAACCGGCGATAATACCAGGCATTGTTAATGGAAAAATGACTTTAATAAATGTTTGAACTTTATTCGCACCTAAATCACGAGCCGCTTCAATATAGTTATTATCAAGCTTTTCAATCGCGGAGTACAAAGGCAATACCATAAACGGCAATAGTATATAAACTAAGCCGATCATTACTGCGTACTCGGTGTACATAATACGAATGGGCTTATCAATAATATCTAAGTACATTAACGCATTATTCAGAATACCACGCGTACCGAGCATCAGCTTTAAGCCATATGTACGGATTAACGAGTTAGTCCAAAAGGGAACAATGACCATAAATAACATAAATGGTCGCCATCTTTCAGGCATTTTAGCTATAGCATACGCAAAAGGGTAGCCAATCAACAAACACAATAGCGTTGCTGTAATTGCCATATTAAATGAATGCAGAAGTACTTTTGCATACATTGGATCGAAAAGACGTTCATAGTTATCTAGCGTGAACACCATTTTGATCAAGTTTGCATCATCACGGGTTAAAAAACTCGTGCCGATAATCATAAGGTTTGGTACAAATACAAATAGCAGTAACCAACTTACAACAATCGTTATGATGATGTTTTGGAGATTAAACTTCTTGCTCATCTGCTAGCACCACTTCCCAACTTTCAACCCAAGTAATGGCAACTTTTTGATCAAGAGAGTGGTCTACGTCAGGATCATCTTCGTTGAAGAATTCACTAACCATTACCGATTTTCCTGAATCTAGCTGTACCACAGAATCAAGCGTCATACCTTTATAAGTACGCTCTTTAACCTTACCTAAAATACCCGTCGCTTGTTCACCGTTATGAATCTCTTCAATACGGATATCTTCTGGGCGTAATAGCACTTTCACTTTGTCGCCAACAGCAACATCAAGCTCACAGTGGATTAAAGAGTGACGACCTTCAACATCTGCCATGATACGTTTACTGTCTAAACGTTCTTTAACGATGGCATCAAATACATTGATCTCGCCGATAAAGTGAGCAACAAAGAGGTTCGTCGGTTCTTCGTAAATTTCACGAGGGCTACCATCTTGTTCAACACAACCATCGCGCATAACGATAATTCGGTCAGACATTGATAGTGCTTCTTCTTGATCGTGAGTAACGAAAATAAAAGTAATACCAAGTTTCCGCTGAAGCTGCTTCAGTTCAAGCTGCATCTGTTTACGTAATTTGTAATCAAGTGCAGAAAGTGATTCATCAAGCAAAAGAACTTTTGGTTTATTAACAACTGCACGGGCAATAGCAACACGTTGTTGCTGGCCACCGGACAATTGATGTGGTTTACGAGGGGCAAACTTATCAAGTTGCACCATACGCAATGCTTCCATAACTCGAGGTTCAATTTCACTCGATGGCACTTTTTGCATGCGTAAACCAAACGCGACGTTCTCAAACACTGTCATATGTGGAAACAGTGCATAACTCTGAAACACCGTATTAACGAGACGCTGTTCAGCTGGAATGTCAGTAACATCTTTATTGGCAATAGTAATCTGACCGTTATCGGCAGTTTCAAAGCCAGCAATAAGACGAAGCACTGTGGTTTTGCCACAGCCTGATGGACCTAAAATGGTTAAAAATTCACCATCGTTTACGTCTAGGTCCAAACCTGTAATGATTTGCTTACCGTCAAAGCTTTTGCTAAGACCCTTCAGCTGAATTACAGGTTTCTTAGATGTTTTTGCAACGTTCAATTCTACGTTATCTCCACCTTGGGACTGATTGGTTAAGCCCCAATATTTTGGCTAAAATTAGGGGCGCATAATAGACCTGTAGTCTTTCAATTTAAAGCATTTTCTCACTAAATTTATAGATTAGACGCTGCTTACTTTAATGATAGCACGTCGATCCGTTGCAATATGGTCGCTATTATAAATAATACTGAAAAAATAAATTACGATTAAAGTGATAATCAAAATGTTTTATTTTTAAGCTCAAAATTCTTTTACTTACGTTCAATTATCGTTGGTGACATGTGTAACAAAGTATAAAAAAGCGGTAGATATCGCCTTGCAAGTAATTTATTGTCTGTTTTTCAGGCGGTAACATGGTTTTGAAATAAATTTTTACGTGAATAGTGTTTTTGTACCATGATGAGTGACGTACAATACAAGTACCCAAATAATGATGATATGAGTATGAAAGAGACAACTAAAAAAAGTTTTCACGTTGGCGGTTCAATTGAAAAAGCAATGAAGGGTGATGTTGATCTACAACCGATTGCCGTTCTTCAAGAAGCGTTCAAAATTACAGCAAAGAATTTCACTAAGTTTTTGCCTGCTGTTATTTGTTTATTTATTGCACAAATCGCATTATTGCTATTAAGTTTAAAAGTTCAGTTAGGTAATCCTAATGTGTTTTTTGACGCTTTTATAACTGGGAAGGGGTTTACCGCAGATATTCTAAAAGCAGGCTTTATGGCCAACTTTTGGTCTGATGTTTTGATTGCTCCATTATATGCTGGGGTTAGCTTAATGGCGCTTAATCATTCAGTAGGGCTGCCAACAAAACCAAGTCAAATCGTTAAAGGATTTTCGTTTACACTCGTATCGATTATTACAATGTTATTAATTTCTTCTATTCAGGGGATTGGTAGCAGCATTTTCCCTTTAGTTGGGTTGTTTTTAACAATGGCGCTAAGCATGGCTATCTTGCTTGTGTGTGAGAAGCGCATTACACCGATTAAAGCCATTCAATATTCCTTCATGGCGACAGTGCGTAAAGTAATGCCAATGACTGCAATTTACTTAATCGTAATGATCTTCTTTTTCATGTCTATTGCGACGGCAGGTATTGGATTAATTTGGACATTACCATTTTTCTTTAATGTAAAAGCAATTATCTATCGTAATATGTTTGGTATTACTCTACAGGTCACTTCTGTATCTAATCCAAATGATAGTAATAAGCCAAAATCTGATGATAATGTCAGTGAGCCGCTTAACAATGACACATTTAATGCGTAATACTATTAAGATAGGTACAAAGAGCTCCTTTATATAGGAGCTTTTTTTTAGATCTACAACCTAACGCACTATAACTTTATATGTTTGTTATTAAAACTAACGCACCTTTTAAATTCATCAATAATACTTAATTTCAAATAAATCATGCTGTTTAATTAAATATTCATTTAAAAATGGAGACTCATTTTACAAAAAAAAAGCCTTAATGATGATGTATCTCAATGTCATTTGTTTTCTATATAATCATAATGTAGCCAATAATAGATAAGGGCAGTATAAGCTGTCAGCTCAAGCAAGAAAGGCGACTTTATGGATAAGTTAATAGAACGTTTTTTACGATATGTAAGTTTTGACACTCAATCTAACGATGCAGTTTCCTCTTGCCCTAGTACAGCTGGGCAACGTGTATTTGCTGAGGCTCTTCAATCAGAAATGGTTGAGTTAGGGCTTAGTGACGTTGCTCTAGATAACAATGGCTACCTTACCGCACGATTACCTGCAAATATGGAAGGTGATATTCCTGCAATTGGTTTTATTGCTCATATGGATACCGCACCTGATGCTTCAGGTAAAAATGTTCGCCCACAGCTTGTTGAGAGCTACCGTGGTGGCGATATTGCATTAGGAATAGGGGATGAAATCCTTTCTCCATTTCAATACCCAGATCTTAATAAGTTACACGGTCACAATATAATTACGACAGATGGTACAACGCTGCTTGGTGCTGATAATAAGGCGGGGGTTGCTGAGATCATGACAGCTATCGCTTATCTTATTGCCAATCCTAAAATTAAGCATGGCGATATTTGTATTGGTTTTACACCGGATGAAGAAATCGGTCGTGGCGCAAACTTATTTGATGTTGAAAAGTTTGGTGCACAGTGGGCTTATACTATCGATGGTGGCCCAATTGGTGAGTTGGAATATGAAAATTTCAATGCAACTTCTGCAGATGTTATTTGTCATGGTGTCAACGTTCATCCAGGCACTGCAAAAAATAAAATGGTTAATTCCATGAACATTGCAGCACAATTTCAATTAATGATGCCTGCTGATGAAACGCCAGAATGCACTGATGGCTATCAAGGTTTTTACCACCTTAAATCAATGGAAGCATCTGTTGCTCGTACTGAATTGGGTTATATCATTCGTGATTTTGATCGTGATGGTCAAGAGAAGCGTAAAGCCTTCATACAACAAAAAGTAGACGAGCTGAACAGCAAGTTGACACAGGGCCGAGTAGAACTGATCTTAACGGACTCTTACTATAATATGCGTGAAATGGTGGAACCTTTCCCACATATCATTGATATTGCTCAGCAAGCGATGCTTGATTGTGATGTTAAGCCGGAAATAAAACCTATTCGTGGTGGCACTGATGGTGCTCGACTATCATTTATGGGTTTACCTTGTCCTAATATCTTTACTGGCGGTTATAATTTCCACGGTATTCATGAATTTATCACTGTTGAAGGTATGGAACTTGCAGTTAAAGTTATTGTGAAAGTTGCTGAGAATACAGCGAATCGATACGCTTAATTCTGCTAATTAACAGATAAAAGAAAAGCCACTATCATCAATACTTATAGTGGCTTTTTTATGAAACATTAATAATTTCTAGTGTGTAATTTAAGCGTGATCGTTGCTTAACATTTCATTTAAACGCTTCAAAATCGCATGAATAGCATGACCTTTAGTGATTTCTCCACCTTTTTCAACTTCAATTTCATGTCGACTGTGAAGGCCTGTTTCATCTTCCGCAATGTGTAACCAATCAGGATGCCAGTAGAATGATTGGCCGCCATCTGTGATCCAGTTATGCACACCACAATTTTCGCCATGGTAATTGAGATCTGCTGCTTTATAAGTCATTCTTAAATCCTTAAAGGGTAATTGTTATTTTTATTGTTAATGAGTATAAAAAACAATACTGATTAAACCGTGATCTAATCGAGATTATTTTGATAAATACTACAACTAAATAAAATAATTACTGTTTTCATTGTTTGTCGTTCATAAAAAACAATCACTAATTATTTAAGTAACGTTGCACTAAATGTTTTCTAAAATGCTCTGGGTTAAGTGTTTCGCCAGTTGCTTGTTCCACCAGTTCATCGGTTGATAATGTTGATCCTTTGCTCCAAATATTGTCATGCAACCACTCAAATATTGGCGTTAGATTGCGTTGAGTGACAAGCTGTTCAACATCCATTTCTTTATTAATGGTCGCCATAAATTGTGCTGCGTACATTGCACCTAGGGTATAACTTGGAAAATAGCCAAAACTACCGTCAGTCCAATGAATATCTTGCATACAACCATTAGTGAAGTTACCTTGCGTTGAAATACCAAGATATTGGGTCATTTTTTGGTCCCAAATCGTTGGAATATCATCCACTTCAATTTTACCTTCAATTAAGTCACGTTCAATTTCATAACGTAAGATAACATGTGCAGGGTAAGTCACTTCATCTGCATCAACGCGAATAAATCCTGGTTTAACGCGTGTATTAATCAAACGAAGGTTCTCAGCCGATAATGATGCTGTTGTTGAATTAAATGATTTTTGCACCATTGGCGCTAATAAACTGCTAAATGCAGGACTACGCGCTAATTGCATTTCACAAAATAAACTTTGTGATTCATGAATGCCCATTGAACGTGCTTCACCGACAGGAAGATCACGCCATTGTTGTGGTAAGCCTTGCTCATAACGTGCATGGCCGGTTTCATGAATGACCCCCATCAATGCAGAAGTGAAATCATTTTCATCATAGCGGGTTGTAATACGAACATCCGTTGGTACGCCACCACAAAATGGGTGAGTACTGATATCTAGTCGTCCGTGGTCAAAATCAAATTCCAGTAAAGCCATTGCATCAAGGCTTAGTGCTTGTTGTTTATCGATAGCAAATGGAGTCGTTAGCGGTAATATTTCTTCTGTTACCTGTTTAGCTTCGACTTGTTGAATTAGTTGAGGTAACCATGATTTTACTTCAGCAAAAATACCGTCGAGTACTGCAGATGTCATTCCTGGCTCATAAATATCCAGTAAAGCATCATAACGGCTTAAGCCTGTTGCTTGTGAGCGAATAGCGGCTTCTTGGCGAGCTAATTCAACCACAGGCTTTAAGTTAGCTTTAAAGCCATCCCAATCGTTTTCTGTACGTTGTGAACGCCAAGCATGTTCGCATTGAGAACCGGCAAGTGATTGCTGTTCGACAAGATCGGCGGGTAAAATATTATGCATCATCCAATGACGTTTAAGGGCAGCAAGGCTGACACGTTGTTCTGCGGTAAGATGTTCTTTTTCTGCTTCTGCAAACCAATTTTCTAAATAAGGAGCGGTGGCCAATTCATGTGACATAACAGCAAGCTCAGCCATTGCTTCTGAACGCGCTTGTGCACCACCATTAGGCATCATTGCAGCCTGATCCCAACCACAAATAGCACTAAGATGCCCAAGTCGAGATAGCTTTTTAGCATGACGTTCTAATTTATTGTAATTATTCATACTTGTTCCTAATTGATAAACAGCAATAGAATAAATTTAACCTAACCTATAACTATTTAATAGAGATTCTCTGTTAGTGCAGTAATAAAAATGCGAACACAGCAGTATTTATTAATTTAAAATCAAATAAGCAGTAGTTAATTGCTCGTAATGATTTATATTTAAAGCAATTAACGTTATAAATGTAATCAGTGATAGGAATTCGTAAGACAATGTTACCAAGACCTGTTTTATTATATTTTTTCGATATACTGGCAGCCAATCTCAATACCTATTAGGTTTCTGCAAGTCCTTAATAGCTATGTAGATTGATTTTATCGTTTTTTAAAGGAATTTTGCCTAACATGGAAAAGACTACTCGTTTTTTGTCTCTTGTCGGTGCTACTGCGCTTTACTCTTTATCATCTTCAGCGTTTGCTGCAATGCCAACAGTCGTACCTGATGCACCAACATTAAGTGCCAAAGGCTATGTATTGATGGATTACAATACAGGTAAGGTCTTAGTAGAGAAGGATGCAAACGAAAAGTTAAACCCAGCGAGCTTGACGAAATTAATGACAAGCTATGTTGCCGGTCAAGAAATGAAGCAAGGTAATATCAATGAGAAAGATCTTGTTGTTATTAGCCGTAATGCTTGGGCGAAAAATTTTCCTGATTCATCCAAAATGTTTATTGAAGTGGGTAGCGAAGTTCCACTAATGGATCTCTTTCGTGGCTTGATTATTCAATCAGGTAATGATGCAAGTGTGGCAATTGCAGAACACGTAGCGGGATCTGAGCAATCATTTGTAAGTTTAATGAACTCATGGGCAAAAAAATTAGGAATGAATAACTCTAATTTTGCTAACCCACATGGTTTAGACAATGACGATTTATATACCACACCTTATGATATTGCCTTGTTAGGCCAGGCGCTTATCCGTGATTTACCAAGTATTTACCCACTGTATAGTGAGAAATCATTCACCTATAACAATATTACCCAACGTAACCGTAATGGCTTGCTTTATGATCCAAGTATGAACGTTGATGGTATGAAGACCGGTTACACCAGTGGTGCAGGTTATAGTTTAACCAGTTCAGCCACTGAAGGTGACATGCGTTTAATTGCGGTTGTTATGGGAACTAAAAGTACTAAAACGCGTGAGATTGAAAGTAAACAACTCTTGAACTATGGCTTCCGCTTTTTTGAAACAGTAACGCCTCATAAAGCGGGTGATGAGATCATTACTGAACATGTATGGTTTGGTAATAAAGATCAAGTGAAGCTAGGTGTTGATAAAACAAGTTATGTGACATTGTCACGTAACGATACAAAAAAGTTAACTGCTAGTGTTGAGTTAAACAGTGAACTTGAGGCTCCAATTGCGAAAGGGCAACAAGTGGGTGAGATTATTTACTCTGTAAATGATAAACAAGTCGGCACACAACCACTTGTGGCTTTAGAAGCGGTTGATGAAGGCAGTTTCTTTAGTCGTTTAATTGACCAAGTGAAAAAGTTTGTAATGGGATTTTTTAAGTAATCCTTCAATCATTTTGATTAAACAAGCTCAGCCATTATGTGCTGGGCTTTTTTATTGTGGATAGCTATTTCCAGTCAACAATAAAATACGTATAATTCATGCCCTATAAATTCTTATCCCGCAATTCTACTATCGATGTTGTCGGTAGTTCGAGAAGTAGTAATGAATCAGACAGATAACCGTAAAGAAACACTTGAATATAATAAACTGCAAAAACGTCTTCGCCGCAATATGGGTAACGCCATTATTGATTACAACATGATCGAAGAAGGTGATGTGGTAATGGCATGTATTAGTGGTGGCAAAGATTCATTTGCGATGCTGGATATTCTGCTTAATTTACAAAAAGCAGCGCCAATTAAGTTTGACGTTGTCGCGGTTAACCTTGATCAAAAGCAACCAGGCTTTCCTGAGCACATTTTGCCAGAGTATTTCCAAAGCCTAAATATTCCTTACTACATTGTTGATAAAGATACTTATTCTGTTGTTAAGGAAAAAGTTGAAGAAGGTAAGACGACCTGTGGCTTATGCTCTCGTTTACGCCGTGGTACGCTGTATTCTTTTGCTGAAACAATTGGTGCGACTAAAATTGCACTAGGTCACCATTTAGATGATATCGTAGAAACATTATTCTTAAATATGTTCCATGGTTCACGTCTAAAAGCGATGCCACCTAAATTACGCTCTGATGATGGCCGAAATGTTGTTATTCGTCCATTGACATACTGCCGTGAAAAAGACCTGATCAAATACGCTGAATATAAGCAGTTCCCGATCATTCCTTGTAACCTTTGTGGCTCACAAGAGAACCTACAACGTCAAAGCATTAAAGCAATGTTGATTGATTGGGATAAAAAGACCCCAGGTCGTGTCGATGCGATTTTTAAATCAATTCAAAATATCAGCCCAAGCCAATTAGCAGATAAGAACTTGTTTGATTTTGTTAATTTACCATTAGATCGTGAAGGTGAGAGGGCTGAGTATGCTTTCACTGAAGCAAAAGTATCATCAACTAACATCGATGAAAGTATGTTTATTGATGTTACTAACGTTTAAATATAATCACAATTAGTCACAAAACAGCATCGGGTTCTTTATTGAGCCGATGCTGTTTTGCTTTATAGGATATGAAGAATGATAAAACCACGACTAATTATGCTTACTGGTCTGTGTTGTGTAATTGTGGGATGTAGTTCACATCAAGCGCAGCAGATGGGTATACAGGGAAGCAGTGTTAATAGCTATGCACGACAAATGTCTAACAGTCAGCTTTGTGAAACATATCTAGGTAAACGAGCGACAAATCAAACGCGTGTGTCAATCGCTGCGGAGTGGAAACACCGTAAATTGAGTCGAGCTTACTGTTCGAAACAAGAAAATGAATGGTATTTAACGAAGTTTGCTAAATGGCTTGCCAATGAAAAAGAAGCCGAACCTAAATAATATAAACGCCTCTGTTGAGGCGTTTATTGGTATATGTATATCAAACGAAACATTTATTCGTCGATAGAATTAGGTGCTAATGGACTAATATAACCATCCGGTTTTAAAGCCAATAAATCACAATTTAGACTATCAATTGTATTTTCTGCCGTATTACCAATAAAGACCGCAGATAAACCAGTGCGTCCAGTCGTACCAAGAATAACAAGCTCTGCTTTAATCTCATCGGCAATTTGTGGAATAACATCCTCAGCTAAACCTTCAACTACATAGGTTTGTTCTTCATCTATGGCATACTTTTGACGTAATGCTTTCATTGTCATTAAGTGGTGACCACGTACTGCATCTGTGTATGATGCTGGATCAAACTCTGGTAGTTCAATCGTGATATTGACAGGCGTTGCAGGGTAGGCGTTAACCAAGTTCACGTTTGCATGTGTGATTGATGAGAAGGCGATAGCTTCTTTTACAATCTTATCGTTAAGATCGTCATGAGTTTCATCTTCAGCAGATAAATTAACACAAGCAAGAACGTTACCATTTGCTGGCCAGTTTTCACCTTTTACTAATAAAACAGGAACAGGGCATTTACGTAATAGATGCCAGTCTGTTGGTGTAAAGATAACTGATCCTAATTTTGCATGTTCGTGTGTGGCTTTTATTAATAAATCAATATCTTGACTGAACACATCGGCAATAATGGACTCGTAAGGACGGTTATGCCATACGACTTTAATCTCAATGTTAAGACCAAGCTCAGCGTGTGGCTGTATGATTTCTTTTAGCCATTCTTCGCGCTGCATAACGACACCACGACGCATTGCGTCACGTTCGTCAGAAGAAAGCATTGATGTCATTTCATACGAAAAATCATAAATAGCAAGGAAAACAATAATTTTCACATCATCACAAGTCTTCGCTAAATGAATAGCACGAGATATTGCTGGTTGTTGCTCACGTTCAGGATCAGCGACAACAAGTATGTTTTTATATTTTTGCATAATAATGTCTCCCTACGGCAGAATCTTTTTTCTGAATAAGCAAGAACAAAGAAACACATTTACCGTTATATTTATCAGATACACTTTCAAATCAAGTGATTAAAAAATTAACATAATATTTACTGTACTCTAAACTCACCAAAATGGGGAGTAGTTTGAGCAATAAAATGCAAAAATGGGATAAATGAACAGTTATATGTAGTAGTGATAGATATAAAAACAGGCACTAAAATAGCACCTGCTTATAAATAGATTAGATAGGGTATTATAAGGTTATAAATTGTTATTCTTACTCACACCAGCAAGCTTGGCTAGTTCATCATGATCTAAGATTGTAATGTATTTACCTTTAACACTTAACATTTCAGACTTTTGGAAACGTCCCAATAAACGACTAATTGTTTCAACCGTTAAGCCAAGGTAATTACCAATGTCACCACGTGTCATTGTTAAACGAAATTCACGAGGAGAGAAGCCTCGTTGAGAAAAACGCAGTGATAAGTTGTAAAGAAATGCAGCTAAACGCTCTTCCGCATTTTTCTTAGACAGCAATAAAATCATTTCTTGATCGCCTTTAATTTCACTGCTCATCAAGCGCATGATTTGTTGGCGAAGTTTTGGCATTTTACCGGCCAAATCATCAAGAATTTCAAACGGTATTTCACAGACCATTGATGTTTCAAGTGATTGCGCAAAGCTAGGGTGCTGCATTTCATTAATGGCATCAAATCCAACCAAGTCACCCGCTAAATGGAATGCTGTGATCTGCTCATCACCTTGCTCTGTAATAGTATAACTTTTGATAGTACCAGAACGAATGGCATATAATGATTTCAGCTCATCACCCGCTTTAAAGAGCTCTTGACCTTTCTGGATTGGCTTTTTACGTTCGATTATTTGATCCAGTTGATCTAACTCTGATTCATTCAACGTGAATGGAATACATAGCTGGCTAATACTGCAATCTTGACAGTGAATAGCACATCCACCTGATTGGATACGTTTTGTGGTAAATTTGTCTGAAATCATATGCCTATCTAACCAATTTGATGTAGGTCAATATTTTAACATATTATGAAGCAATATTACGAGTGTTAAAAACCTTACCATATTTGATTGATTGCAATGTAACCAGTATGAATACCGTAAATGATGATAAATAATCCATTTATACGTTTGAAATAACTGTTGTTCAATAATGATTTGAATTTGTCAGCAATAGATCCAAGAGCAAGCATTGCAGGTAAAGTACCTAAGCCAAAAGCAAGCATAATAATCATACCATCAATAGCACTACCAGAGACTGCCGCCCACGTTAATGTTGAGTACACTAATCCGCAAGGCAACCATCCCCAAAGGAAACCAAAAGGGATCGCTTTTAGCGGTGATGTTAATGGTAGAAAGTGTTTTGTTAGCGGTAAAATGAAACGCCAAATAACATGTCCTATACGCTCAATATGCGTCAAACCTGACCACCATTTACCAATATACAACCCCAATATAATCATCATGATAGAAGCTAATATTCGCAGTGAAATCAATATATTAGTTAACCCACTTAAGGCAGTAACTTCAACCACGACCTGACTAACAATCAAGCCAGCGATCATGTAAGAACTGATACGACCAAGGTTGTAATAAAGTAAATATATCCAATGGTGCTGGGGCTTGTTTGGCATCCCGATGGTTACCGCCGCAGCAATACCGCCACACATACTAATACAATGACCAGCTCCAGTTAAACCTATGAGTAATGCAGCAACAAAGTTAAGTTCGGTCATTACTAGAATCAGATATTGTAGTAGTGTTTTTTATTGATGTTTTAGGACAATGTTGAGGCTTTTCGACATCGTCATCAAACAAAATATTGTGCCCTTGGCGCTCTAAATCCTCAAATTGATTATTGTGTACAGCCCATAAAAAAACCATGATTGTAAGGCAAATAAAAATGAGCACTATAGGTATTAATATGTAAAGAATTGCCATTTATCTTAATAACCTTAAAGAATTTGATACAACAATAATCGAACTTGCGGACATACCTATAACAGCAATATAAGGTGCAACAAGCCCAGCGACAGCCAATGGAAGAATAATTAAATTATAGCCTAATGCCCACGCTAAATTTTCTCGAATAATATTACGAGTACGTAAAGCTAATTGACGCGCAGTTATAATAGATAATAAATTATTGCCCAATAGCACCATATCTGCTGATGATTTAGCAATATCAGTCCCACTACTAAGGGCGATAGACAGGTGAGATCCTGCTAAAATAGGGGCGTCATTAATACCATCACCAATCATCAATGAAACATCCGTTGCGGGTATTTTCTTTAAAAAATTCAATTTACTCATCGGGGTCATATTGGCATGTAAATTATCAATATTTACTTGTTTAGCAACACGTTGGGCATGAATAGAATTATCTCCTGTTAACATTGTCACTTTTATTCCTTGTTGCTTGAAGCTATCAATCAGTTGCTTACTATCTTGTCGAAGTGGATCTTCAAGCTTAAATGCCGCAACGATATGGTTTTCGCACGAAAGCCATATTGAATAGGCATCAGAGTATTCAATATCAGTAGGATGACCTAAATAGGGTTGATGATGTCGTACAAATTCATACTTACCAATGCGCCATTGTTGGTTATTAATTATGCCGCTCAAACCATAACCGACAATATTTTCAACACTGTTAAAAAGAGGCATTTGTGCTTGATAAGGAAGAAAAGGTTTAGTTAATGGGTGATTAGCATAACGTTCTAATTCAGCAGCATAAGTAAGCACATCAGATGTGGAATATTGACCAAAAACGGTTGTTGTAACTAATTGAATATTGCCCTCGGTTAGAGTGCCTGTCTTATCGACAATGACATGGTTCACTTTGCACAGAGTTTCAAGAACGTGACCACGTCGAACCAATAACCCTAATCGACCAAGACTTGATGTTGAACAAGTTAAAGCCGTTGGTGTTGCAAGTGACAGTGCGCAAGGACAAGTTGCAACTAACACTGCCAATGTTATCCATAATGCATCTTGTGGGCGATAAACTTGCCAGTATAGCCATGTCATTAAAGCAACAACGAGAATAACGGCCACAAAATAACGAGCAACATTGTCAGCCATTACTGCAATTTTGGGCTTAGAATATAAAGCATGATCTTGTAATCGTATGATACTAGAGATAAAGGTATCTTTACGGTTATGTGTTACTTTTATGGTTATATTGCCATTGCCATTTAGCGTTCCTGCAAAAACATGGGCATTTTTAGATCGTTTAACCGCGATTGATTCTCCCGTCAGCATTGATTCATCGATAGTCGTTGAGCCTTGAATGATAACGCCATCAGCTGGTAAATATTCCCCAGGCAGCACTGTGACAACGTCACTTTCTTTTAATGTTTTAGCAGCTACTTGTTCACCAGATGCGAGAGTGGCCATTGTTGGAATAAGCTTTAATAGGTTAGCACTGATGGCTGTTGCATGACGCCGTGCTCGCATTTCTAAAAAGCGACCAAGAAGTAGGAAAAAAGTGAACATCGAAATTGATTCAAAATACACTTCACCTTGATCGGTAATTGTGGCATATATACTCGCACTATAAGCACAGAGTAAGGCAATGGAAACGGGGACATCCATCCCTAATGTGAACCCTTTAATATTACGCCATGCATTAAGGTAGAAAGGTAATGCTGAATATAATAATACCGGTGTTGTAATAAACAGACTTATCCAACGTAAATAGTGCCTAAAACTATTCTCATGCTTATCGAAAACGTCAAAGTAGAGTGCAATGGCCAACATCATTACTTGCATCGTTGCAATGCCTGCTACGCCTAATTTATAAAGATAATGACGCATCGTTTGTTGGTATTGTTGTTCTTGCTTATCAACTTCAAACGGTGCTGCTTTATAACCGAGTTGATGCATAATCGTGAGTAATTGGCTTAACTTTATCAATGAGTCGTCCCACACTAATAAAGCACGATGAGTTGTAATATTAACTTCAACCGTAATAACACCGCTTTGTTTATATAGTTGTTTTTCGATTAACCATGCACATGCAGCACAGGAAACACCATCGACAGAAAGCAAAATTTCTTTATGGTGTTGTGCATTTTCACTCACAAAATCATCTTGAATATCTTGATGATCATAAAGTAATAATGTCTTTAAATGATTAGGAATTAAGTCAGTTTTTTGAGCGGGTTGGGTTCGATATTCATAATAATTAGTTAAATCATTTTCAACGATCATTGTTGCAACCGCTTTACACCCAGCACAGCATAAATGGCGAGATTCGCCGAGAACTTCAACGCTAAATTCACATTTATCAGGTATTGGTTCACCACAATGATAACAACCTTGAATCATGGGTGGTGTTATACTTGTTGAGGTCATTTATTGCTATACCCATGTAATTAAATAGGAAAAAAATTAGCTCCTTATAAGGTTAGCACTTAATATCACGTATAAAGTATTTTAGTTTCAGAACATATCAGAATAGTAACTAAGGAATAAATAGACATGGCAGCACAAAAATTAACACGAGGACGATTAATTCAAATTATTGTTTTAATGATTATTTTAATCTCTGCTTTTGTTTGGAGAACAGTAACATACCAACCAAAAACACCGAATCAAGCGCAGATAACCACCTGTAATTTGAATGCTGGAAACTGTGTATTTACTATTAATAATAAGCAGGCTACGGTCACATTATTATCAAAAGAACCACAAGCAGATACACCACTTGAACTGCATATTAGTAATATTGATGTAGCTCCAAGCGCAACTGTTAGCGGTATTACTATGAATATGGGTATATTGCCGATTGAATTTACGCAACAAAAGGATGGTTGGCTTGGTAAGTTTACTGTTCCTAATTGTACCCACGATAAGATGACATGGGCTATTGATCTTAAAGTTAATAACGATATTTATTCATCACAATTTACTGTCATTAAATAAATGCAATTCGACGCTATTTTGCGCCGAATACCTTATACAGAGTAAAAGTATTGTCACAATTTTTTACTCTGTATAAATCATTTTCTTTGTCATTCCGCCATCAATAACGAAATTTTGCCCTGTAATAAATCCCGATTGAGTACAAATTAAAAGCTCTATTACCTCAGCAATATCATCAGTATTTCCAACACGCCCACTAATATGTTGTTGATGATCTGATTGGCTTAGGATGTCGTTTGTAGCATTTATCCAACCAGGTGAAACACAATTTACTTTTATTTCTGGACCTAAACTTACCGCTAATGCATGCGTTAAAGAAACAATGCCTCCTTTAGTTGCACTATAAGCCTCGGTATTCGCCTCTGATTGTAATGCCCGTGTTGAAGCAATATTAACAACACTTCCATGTGAGGCCTTTAATAAAGATAAACATTGTTGCGTGACCATTAACGGCGCTGTTAAGTTAACATCAATAATACGCTGCCATTCATCAATGGGTAATAAATCTAATGGTGTGTTATAAGGATTGGCAATCGCGGCATTATTAACAAGGCCATTGAGTTGACCAAATTGTAATGTGATCTCATTAATAATTGTTGTGAGGTCATTTTTATTAGTTACATCCGCAGGCCAAAAACGTATTTTAGGATTATCGGCAACAAGTTGATGACCAGCATCAATATCAATATCGATAGCAATGACGATATTATTTTTATTGGATAAATATTGGCAAATACCTTTACCAATACCTTTTGCACCACCTGTAACCAAGATAACATTTTGAGTAATTGAATGTGACATAACACTCCATGCGTCGATTAACTGTACTATGATAGGAGATAACGGGTTAATTCTTAATAATAAGATAAAAAATAACAATTAAAAATGATTTGCTTACTGATCGTATTCAGAAAAATGATTATGATAGGGGAAAATTAAAAAGATATGGCTATGGATATTGCAACAAGTTTTTCTTTGCTAAATAATTCTCACGACGCAATTGTTGAAGCTATCAATAAATTAGATGAGAAAATAGCACCACCATCATTATTATTGCTGTATTTTTCAGAAGATTACGATTGCAATATTTTACAAGCAACGTTGACTGAACATTACCCAAATACTCCTTTTCTTGCATGTTCATCTTGTCAGGGTTTTATGACAGAAGAGGGATATATAAAAGGACAAGGTATCGCACTTTGGGCTATTAATGACATCGTTGGTACTTATGGAACATCTATTGTTTCCTCTAATAGTTCTATATTTAATATAGCGCGACAGGCAATACTCAAAGCAATTAATAATAGTGGACGTATTGGTGAAGCTCCGGCATTAATATTACTTCATGCAACACCGGGTAATGAAGAAGAGGTTATTCGAGGCATAGAAGATGTTGTCGGAAAAAACATTGCAATCATAGGTGGTAGTGCGGCAGATAATAATGTAGAAGGTAAGTGGCAGATATTTAATCAAGAACAACAAACACAACAAGGTATAGGTATTGCAGTATTTTATCCTAATTGTGAAATAAGTTTTTCTTTCCACTCCGGTTATGCCGCAACAGAGTATTCTGCGATTGCAACAAAAGTACGTGGTCGTGACGTTATTGAATTAGATCATCAACCTGCAGCTGATGTTTACCAAAAATGGATCCAACAAAAATTTGAAGCGAACAGCAGTATTATAAACGAAAGCAGTTTAAACCCTCTTGGTCGTTTAGTCGGAACTATTCATGATTTACCGTATTTTAAATTAGCGCATCCTTTGATGGTCACACAAACGAATGGATTGAAAATGTTTGCCTCAATTATTGAAGGCGAGCGTTTATATTTTATGACGGGTACAGATGCGCGCTTAATAACGCGAGCTGGACGAGTAATTACGGCAACTAATGGTATTAAATTAAATCCTATTGGCGGTCTAACGATATATTGTGCTGGGTGTATGCTTAAAGTTCAACAACGTATGAAAGAAGTTGCTGTTTATGTAAATATAGCCATGCATAATAAACCTTTTGTTTGTCCATTTACTTTTGGAGAGCAAGGACAATTTGTTACGGGTGAGAATGCTCATGGCAATTTAATGATTTCAGCTGTTGTTTTTCATAGGGACTAATAATTATGATTAGTAGTGATTCAGAAAAACTACAAGAAACATTATTAGATCTTCAGCGTACCCAAGAACGAGAAACACAATTACGAATAGAGAATGCGGCTATTCTAGAAGGTGTTTCTGCAATGGCTGGCGCCAATAATAAACGACAAGTATTTAATAGCTTATTAGAAGTATTAAGAAAGTTCATTGCCTTTGATAATGCAATAGTTTTAACGCGTGACGACGAAGCATCTGATTTACAAGTATTAATGAGTACAGTAACGGCCCTTGATTTAAGTCATTGGCAAGTAAGCAGCACCTTTAATCGCTGCATAAACGGAGAATGTATTGCTTTATATTCACCTAAAGACATTGAAGAATTTAAAAATAAAAGTCCTGATTTATTAAATATTTGTCATTCTAGTTTAATCACTGGCGTAAAAATCAGCTCAGGCGATGCGATGATCATTCTTATGAGCTGTGAAAAAGGGCATTTCACATCAAGTTGTCGTCGGGTTCTTAATAGATTCAGACCATTACTTGAACGAGCGATTATAGATATTGATTACCGTGAACGATTACAGTCATTAGTGACCGCCAGGACTCAAGAATTAATTCATAGTCAGCAACGATTTAAAGATTTTGCACGTACTGTTGGTGATTGGTTCTGGGAAATTGATACAGACTATAAATTTAGCTATATTTCGGCCCCTCAAATTGCTAACCATTTAATAGATAAAGATAATATATTAGATTTTTTTGGTGACCATGAAGATTTCAAGCAAAAATTTCGTACACAATTACAGCAAAATAAATCGTTTGAAGATCTTGAATGGCAATTATTTATTGATGAAAAAGAACAATGGCTAAGTTTTAGTGGAACACCTTACTATAGTAAGCATGGTGTATTACTGGGCTATCGTGGTACGGTAAAGAATATTACTGTAAGGAAAAAACGGCTATTTGATTTACAGCAAGCCCGCCAACAAGCAGAAGCGGCTAACAAAGCTAAATCACAATTTATCGCTATGATGAGCCATGAAATACGCACTCCATTAAATGCTGTATTAGGTTTAATGGATATGTTGTCGTCATCAGGTTTGGAAAATGAGCAACAACAATGGCTAGGGCAAATGGAGCAATCAGCACATTTACTGTTAACCATTATCAATGACATCCTTGATTTATCACGTATTGAATCAGGCAGTTTTGAGTTGTTCAACAGTAATATAAATCTTTCTAATAGTATTGTTTTAGTAAAGAACCAACTTCAACCAGAGGCTAATAAAAAAGGCATACTCCTTGAATGTAATATTTCTAAATCAATTCCTGAATACATTTTTGCCGATAAGAATCGAATTATTCAAATCATGTTTAATCTCATTGGTAATGCGATTAAATTTACAGATGACGGTTCAGTTAAAATTGTGGCCAATAAAATAGATAACGATATTGAAATTTCTGTTTTTGATACCGGAATTGGTATTGCAGAAGATGCTCAAGAAAATCTATTTCATCCATTTCATCAAGCAGATGGTAGCATCACTCGTAAGTATGGTGGTACAGGATTAGGGTTAACGATCAGTCAGCTATTGATTAAAAAAATGCATGGCAACATTACACTTAATAGCCAATTGGGTGTTGGCAGTTGTTTTAAAATAATCTTTCCAATTAATCCAGCCATTGATCAGATTACGAGTTTAACGACTGATAAGTTAACACATTCAACACGGCCTCTAGATATATTACTTGCAGAAGACAGTCCAACTAATCAGTTAGTCGCTAAATTAATGCTAGAGCGTCGAGGACATAAGGTTACCATAACCAATCATGGGCAAGAAGCCGTTTTAAAACTGTTACAGTGTCACAAAACGTATGATTTAGTGCTTATGGATATCTCAATGCCAGTTTTAGATGGGTTAGAAGCAACAAAACACATCAGAAAGCTCAATATTAACATTCCAATCGTTGCTTTAACGGCAAATGCAATGCAAAGCGATCAATTTCTTTATCAGCAAGCTGGTATGAATGGTTTTTTAGCCAAACCAATACAGCCTGAAGAGCTAGATTTAATGTTAGAGAAATACCAAAATCTGAAATCTATTAGCAAAGTATCTTCATAAACGATTATTGACAGACGAACTAAACGGACAATTTTAATGGTTGTCCGTTTTTTTGGTTTTTGATCTATGAGTAATTAATACTTAATTTAAGTACCAAGCAAAATGAACATGTGCGGCAGTATTTAAATTAAGTGTTAATTACCTATTTTATGGTAAATAGCCAATACTGTTAAATAGCAGGTTTTGTTGATAAAGCACAAGATAGAGAGGAGTACTTAAACGTAGGTTCATACAATATAACATCAGATACTGAACATTTAATACCGTATTTAACATAATATACATAATGCGCACTGAGGTATCAGATTATTATTTACGTTTCTTTCTAGCTCGTTTAGCCTGATTCTTTGATGACGGCTTAGGTTCATTAGTTGCTGGTTTGATGTTTCGATTTGAATCATTGTTGCAATCTGAATCATTGTGTCGATTTGAAACATTGTTTCTAGCTGGAACATTTGATTTTATTCTAACTGGCATTTTAGTATCTATATATTGAACAGCCTGACCTCCAGTAATCCCTAAAGACCACCCATCAGGTAATCTTTCGCCACGCCGTTCAGCAGATACCGTACATTGTAAATATCGAGCGGCATAAAGTGTACGGTTATCAATTTCCATAAGATTCTTTTCAAGTCGATAAACTGTTGTTCGAGAAATACCAAGATGCTCAGCAAATTGAGATTGATTCAAACCTAAAAGCAACCGAATACCTTGAAACTCCATAAAACGCTCTAAATCAGCCATAACCAAACCCTAAAAAGAAAGATGTTTCATCTTGGCACATAGTGTTTCAATATGCAACACCGAAACCTTTCCCCCCGTGTTACTAGGCGGGGGGTGAAAAAGCCCCAAAAAGAGCCAAATACACAAGAATAATTTACCGATTATTCTTAAATAGAATTAATTTGATTGATGAACCAATTAATGAAGTAAAACCAGATACGTGACATAAAAATGCGAATGGCGCTAAAGCTTGCCTCCCTCCGCATTTTTTTATTATTGCTTGGTAATTTGAAAATTGTTAACAGATTCCCTACTACTTTAAAGAAACCTTTATTGCAGTAGAGACGAACTAAAAGCAAAAGATGCTTGGCAGGATGGTGATTTTATTTAGTTACTAAAAAATCACCCAGTGATGATATATCGAGGATGCAATAATGACGTGAAAGATAAGCGGCTTAGTATCTACGATGTTCCAAGCAAAAACCAAACCTCCAATTCGCATTATGGAATTATATTAAATGTTGACCAAAGAAAAACGATTCTCGTCCCTCGCCCACGTTTGACTATGGTCAAGCAAAGCCAAGCATTCAACATAATTGCATTGAACATAATGCGCACTTAAGTTGTAGGTCCCATTTAGAAATGTCATGTTGAACTATCTTCAGATCATAGGTTTTGCTATGAACTGGAATCAATAAATGTTGCTCACTATGACTGAACTTGAGCTGTCGTCAAGTATCTCGATTAGTAAAACGCTTTACTCAGTTCGGTGCTAGCGGATTACTTTCACAACAACGCGGTGTGCCAAGTAATCATCGCTATGATGATAATCTTAGGCTGCGTATTTTAAATCTCATCCACGAATATTATTCAGACTTTGGACCCACATTGGCACGTGAAAAATTGATTGAACGTCACGGCATTAAAATTGGATTAGAAACCTTACGCCAACAATGGATGATCGCTGATGGCTTTTGGGTACCACATTTCAAACGTAAGCCTCGTGTTTATCAATCTCGTCATCGTCGTGATTGTTATGGCGAGTTAATTCAAATAGATGGTTCACATCACGATTGGTTTGAAGGCCGCAGCGACAAATGTTGTTTGTTGGTTTTCATTGATGACGCCACCGGCAAACTGATGAACTTACGTTTTAGTGAAACAGAATCTGCGTTTGATTACATGGTCGCCACGCGTGAATATGTTGAACACCATGGTAAGCCCACTGCTTTTTACAGCGATCGACATGCGGTGTTTCATGTCAGTAAACGGGATGCGAAAACCAACCGCGTGACTCAGTTTGGTCGTGTATTACATGACTTAAACATTGAATTGATTTGCGCAAACAGCTCTCAAGCCAAAGGTCGTGTTGAGCGTGCCAACAAAACCTTACAAGATCGCTTAGTCAAAGAAATGCGTTTACAACACATTGATAATATTGAACAAGCTAATGCGTGGCTCCCCGACTTTATCACTGATTTTAACCAACGTTTTGCTAAAGCTGCTCAATATCCTAAAGACATGCATCGGCCATTACGTGAATCTACAGATGAATTACATGATATTTTTGCATGGCAAGAGCCAAGAAAAGTATCAAAATCACTGACATTTCAATACGACAAAGTTATCTATTTGATTGATCCAACTGAAGAAAACCAATGGCTTGTGCATCAAGTCGTTAAGGTTCTTGATCGTCCAGATGGCACCATTGCGATCCAATATGGTCATCGAAATTGGTTTTTTTTTAGATGTTTGAAAAATGCCTAACTTCCCTGCTTTATAATCTTAGCTTTATCACTATAGCTTATTTAACACTATTTTTATCGTAATCAACATCCATTGATTAAGGCAGAATTCAACAAAATATATCAGTCTCTATGAATAATATCCCCTTTTATTGCCTATTTTTAGCCATAAAAAACCAGCGTTTTGCTCTTCGTATTTAAATTTTCTGCACTATCAGTATCATAAAATATAAGTTATCTTGCATTAATCAGGCAGAAAATTAACATTTACGATAAAAATACTTAGATTTAAGACAATAATGTATAGATTATCTTTTAAAGAGAATAAATCATGTCGAAGAGTTATAGGTTTTATGATAGTTATACCCGTTTCACAATTGCATATTTAGCGGTTTTGTATAGAATACTAAGACACTGTCTCTACTTTGATATTGTGTATTTGATGACAATTTAGTTATTGTTTTATAGCTAAAACTGATAGATAAGAATAAAAATGAACGATGAAGTAAACGGCGGTTGTAAACGTCTTGGGCGTTTCGATGTTGATTTTGCACGTAGAACCATAACGCGGATTAGTGATGGTGCTTTTATTAAAGCATCACGATCGGAAACCTTAATTTTCACTCTTCTTGCTGAAGCTGCTAATAATACAATATATAGAGAAGTTTTATTAGCTGAATGCTGGCAAGGTAAAATTGTTACCAATAATTCATTAACGGTTGCAATTAAAAATTTACGTACTGCCTTTACTAAAATTGGTGAACATAAAATAATAACAACGGAGCCTAAATTAGGTTACTGTATTCGGCAAACAGCACTGATTGACGATGGTTCTCACCCTCCGAAAAATAATGTTGTAAGTAATGAAGACAAAAATATACATGTAATAAATGAAACTCAACCTATTGTTAATTTAGAAAAAAAAGAAAATTTGATTCATCAAGAATTAGATAATGTGACCGTTAAAAAAACACGTAGTCGCAATATTAAACTTCTTGATATTATTATTGGCCTTGCTTTTTTCTTTACTACATTAATAATTTGTTATCGTTTTTTGTTTTTTGTTGATACAACTTCTGTTGAGGGCTTACCTGTTATTTATAATGGTATTGATTTACCTAAGCCAGTACAGAATGCAATATTACAGAATGATAATAGCAGTATAAGCCAATGGTATGCCTTCCCGATGAGTAAAGGATGTAATTATTATCAATTGTTTAGCATAAGTAATGGCCATTTTGTTGATTTCTCATCAACCGTTAAACAGGAAATTTGTAGTGTTAAATAAAGCGCTTATTGGCATTATTAGTGCTATTGTTTTTTTATTAATCCAAGCAATTATCAGCTCGGTAAATACGAAAGCTACATATGAGTTTTCAACAAAAAATAATAACGCTACACAAGATACATTACAGTTAACATTAAATGATGGTCATGCATCAATGGTGATTTCACGAAAATGTAGTACGAATAATTATTATTCTAGTCGTTTTAATGGTTTATTTCTACGATTCCAAAATCATTATTACTTATTAGGAATGGAACATTTAGATAATAATAATTCACAATTAATGTTTAGTAACTTTTTTATAGATTCATTGCGTTCTGGTGATGCTATTTATATATCACGCTCTCCTTTCTCTTGTCAAAACACGGATTTCTCAGAGATTTTAATAGGCAAAAGAACAATAAGTTAGAGTATTGAAGCCATCGAGAGGTGGCTTTTTTATAAGATATATTAAAAGTTATAGTGCATTAGAATAAAAGGTTCACTGATTGCTATCTTCTTGATATTATTAATAACAAAAGGAGTATCTATGGCAATTACAATTAGAGATATCGATCAGCATTATTACATGATTGAAGCATTAAAATCTCTGACAGAAACAAATGTAACAACAAAGGCATTAATTAAGGGTGGTTATTTAGCCGTTGAAATAGGTGAAAAATTAGAACAAGAAACAATTCTACGATTAAAAGCAGAAAATGAACTAGCTGAATTAAAAGAAAAAATAGCCTTTTTTATTCAAAGTAAAGAAGCATTAATGAAATCTATTAGATAACAATTACAGCCCAAGAATGCATCACTTGGGCTAATTAGTTATTGTTCGATATAACCAATTCATCAAACCCAGTTTGACGATCATATTCACACTCAAATCTTAAATTATTATATTCAATCATACAGAGCTCTGCGGTATAAGACACTATACAACCAGGAACTAAATGACCACCATATACCCGCCCTTCACCATTAGCTACAGATATATGTATATGAACATGTTTAGGTGTTAATGTTCCAGACAAAGATATAATTTCTAATGGTCCATCGAGATGTAATATTTTTTGCTCATTTGCTAATCTGATTTTAGCTTGAGATAAACAACCAACACCTGTTAATAATGAACCAGATTGTATCTTATTTAATTGAATAAATTCTAATAGTGAATGACGTAGATCATCCCCTTTTAATAATCGTTTTGCGTAAGGAGTTATCATTTTAAACCTTATTTAAATAAAAAACGCACCGTTAATGATAGCGTTTTTTATTTAAAATCCACATTTACGCTCTTTTTCCACGTTTAGATGTAGATACATTATGAGGGAAAACATTTTTTATACGTTGTTTTACTTTTTGTGGAATTGTATTTGAAAAATCTAATTTGGTAGCAAATCGTGTTTTATATACTTTTACACGTCCAGAAAATGGGGTTTTATGGGCAATATCTCGACACGCAGTTTGAAATCCCGTAGGTACTTGCCCTTTTGTCTTGATAAGATCACCATCTTTAAACTCTAGTACCATTATAGGTCGATCTTTAAATACAAGAAAAATGACCACAACAGCTAATAAAAGAACATATTCCATTACACACTCCTTAATAATAAAGTTTAGCTTGAAAGAAAAGCCCCAACGACTTTATCAAAAAGTATATTATTCAAAAGAATCTGAATTAAGTAGTTGGTTAAGATCGTTCTTCAAATTTGAAACGGTTTTACTTGCTTGTTCGGTTCGAGAGCTTTCACTGATCAAGTATTCGATTGTGTCTGATAACGTTGAACCTAACTCTTGTGATTTTTCAGCTAATTTTTCCCAAACGCGATAATCCAGATCAATCGATTTCTTTTTGGTATGCGTCTGTTCAGAATTAAAATGTCGCTTTCGTTTGGCTCTAATGGCTTGTTTTAGTTTATTTTCTAAACTATTCGCCATATTATTATTAATCCACTCGATAACCTTGGTTGGTTCATGCTCAATCGCAAGCAAGGTTTGTATTGCTGCGTCAGCTTCACTTTGATCAATAAAGCTTGTTATTGCCTCTCCTTCTTTCCATTTTTTCACCAAATAAGTCCATTTCCAACCTGCTTCAAGGTTCTCAAGTTGCTGATATTTCATAGGATTGATAATTCTCAAACTATTTAGGTTAACTGTTACAGTGTAACTCTTGATCGGTAAAATGACAATCAATTCTCTTAATATTAAGTCGGCTTAATATTGAAATTTAAATATAGACGATAAGTGTCTATTATGAGCCCTTTGATTGCTTTATACTGCACATCTTTATCACAGTAACAATAGAAATCATAAATTTATGCATGAAGAATCTTGGCGTAACATGTTTCCAGATTACAGCCCGTATCAGCACGTATTAGATCAATATGATGATCTAGAACCTACTCTGGTCGGCATCCTTCAGTCCCGCTTGTCAGATGCTATACGCCGCTTCACCGCGATGAATTTACAGCCACGCATTCTACGCATTACAGCTTCTGATAACACGTTATATCGTGATTACATTATTGAATTGCTAAAAAAAAGTATTAATAAATCAAGTGTAAATAATGGAAACACAGTAGAACAACCCATCATCATTGCTGGTGACAACGTCACTCATGAGAAGTTATTTGGCGCAGTTTATCCGGCTAAAGACGGTGAAACACAACCACAATTAAAACACGGTCTACTTCATCAAGCCCATAACGGTTACCTTGTTTTATCTATTACAGCCATTTTAAGTGATCCTAGCTTATGGCCACAGTTAAAAAATGTTCTGATGGATGGCCAACTTGAATGGCAACCTATCACGAATAAACGTCTCTATGAAATACCAGTATCAGAAACAGTTAACGTTAAGCTTATAATTATAGGCGAACGTTATCTCATGGCTGAGCTTGATGCTGCTGAGCCGGATTTAAGTGATGGTATGGCAATGTATGGTGAATTTGAGCAAGATCTATTGCTTAATGAAGCAACGCTGACCGATTACATCCGTTATGTTAAAGGTATTAGCCAATACTATAACTTACCTGCTCTTGCTGACTCAGATGCGATCCATGCTTTATTACTGGCAGGTGCTCGCCACGCAGAAGATCAAACACGTTTACCTTTATGTCCATTATGGCATTTAAATTTACTGTCAGAAGCATCAGTCGAATCAGAAGGCAAGCCTATTACTGCGGGTAACATTAAAGCGTCGTTAAGGGCAAAAGAATACCGCGAGTCATATTTACCTGAACGTGCTATTGCAGATATTCATCATGGCCAAGTATTAATTGCCACTGAAGGCGAAGAAATTGGTCAGGTAAATGGCTTAACTGTTGTTGAAATGCCAGGACACCCGAGCGCTTATGGCGAACCGGCTCGTATTTCATGTGTGGTCCACTTTGGTGATGGTGATATTACTGACGTTGAACGAAAAGTTGAACTTGGCGGTAATATTCACGCAAAAGGCATGATGATTATGCAAGCCTTTGTTGCGACAGCACTCGATTTAGATCAAGCGCTTCCCTACTCTGCGTCGATTGTTTTTGAACAATCCTATTCAGAAGTTGATGGTGATAGCGCATCATTAGCTGAACTTTGTGCATTAATGTCTGCATTATCATTGCAACCGATTAATCAAGAGATTGCAGTGACTGGTGCTGTTGACCAATTTGGTCGTGTACAAGCGGTTGGCGGTATCAACCAAAAGATTGAAGGCTTCTATAAGGTTTGTGTTCATCGTGGCCTTACTGGCAATCAGGGTGTGATTTTACCGCATACGAATCTATCTAGTCTTTGCTTAAACGACGAAGTGATTGAAGCAATTAAAGCGAAACAATTCCATGTTTGGGCGGTAAATAATGTTGATGAGGCAATCCCTCGTCTTACAAATAAAGCGTTCCGCAGTGAAAATGAGGACGACGAAACTATCCTCTCTTTAATTGAAGAACGCATCGATTATTTCCACCATGGTGACCTTTCAAGTGAGATTGGTATTGTGAATCGACTTCGATTAATGATATCCAACTGGTTGGGCCAGAACTGATCCGAGTTGTTTAGCGTACACGTGTAAGCTAAATTGCTTGCATACTTTTGAAGGAGTAAATGATTCTAATGACACGCCAGAATTCTTATACACACGAAGAACTAGTTGCATGTG
Organism: Photobacterium piscicola; assembly: GCF_900166965.1. Classification (GTDB taxonomy): domain Bacteria; phylum Pseudomonadota; class Gammaproteobacteria; order Enterobacterales; family Vibrionaceae; genus Photobacterium; species Photobacterium piscicola. The sequence goes on from NZ_FUZI01000003.1 coordinate 239,749, forward strand.
GTAAAAGCGAGCTATACGGTCCTGAATTTCCATCACTACCAGTAGATAATATGCTGATGATTGACCGTGTTGTGAATATCTCTGCAGAAGGTGGAGACCACGGCAAAGGGTTTATCCATGCGGAATTAGATATCAATCCTGATCTATGGTTCTTTAACTGCCACTTTATCGGTGATCCAGTAATGCCAGGTTGTCTTGGCTTAGATGCTATGTGGCAACTTGTTGGTTTCTTCCTTGGCTGGTCTGGCGGTGAAGGTAAAGGCCGTGCACTTGGTGTAGGTGAAGTTAAATTTACAGGCCAAGTACTACCAACAGCTAAAAAAGTCACTTACGATATTCAGCTTAAACGTGTTATTAATCGTAAGCTTATTATGGGAGTTGCGGATGGTCGCGTACTTGTTGATGGCAAAGAAATCTATGTTGCTAAAGATCTTAAAGTAGGTCTATTCAAAGATACCGATAACTTCTAATTCGATTAGAAGCTAACACATTAAAGCTCTGAAGTTTTCTTCAGGGCTTTTTTTTACCCGTTTTATACTGATGAACAATATTTAATATTCTATCGCATCCACCAGCAATTACCTCAAGCAATTACCTCAAGCAATACTTCTACAAATATACTGTCTTTCAACATTAATGCTAGCTAATTTAAATTCCAACAGCAATAAATCAAAAATAGATAGCTTATTGTGCAAGGGTAATCATCAACGCCACGCAAAAATGATAGCAATAATACTTGTTATAATAAAAAGCCCCTTCTCCTAAGGGGCCTCAGAAAGGTTAACCATGAGGGAGGTTATCTTATTTATAGAGACCTTGTTGCATTTCCTCTCTTGCGTCTCGCCAACCGCCTAACCAATTCGTACGGGCGTCAGTACCGTTGTACGGACAATCATCTGTAGAACGGCCATTCAAACCGGCTTGATAACCTCGAGCTTGTGCGCGTTCTAAACGATCCCGCTTTTGTCTCTTCATAGTTCGATCCTCATCCTTATCTGTTTGGTACTTTTCATTACAATAAAGTAATGACGGAGTGTTATGACTCCTTTATTAAAAATGGGTCAAATTCTAAAATTGATCAAGCTCAAAAACAAAACGGGCCCACAAATTGTGAGCCCGTTGCAATTAAACAATTTAATTAAAAAATTATTTTCTTCTTCTGAAACCAATAAAGCCTAACGCTGTCAAAGCTAAAATACCTAGTGAGCCACCAGAACGCTTCAACGGTTCATCTTCATCTTTTACACGAGGTTGAATATCATTAGCGGTTGCATTTGCATTAGGCACTAGCTTAACGATGACACGTTGCTCTGTACCATTACAGTGTGCAAGGTTACTAAGATTCGCATAGCCACCTTGACAGTAATAAGCAGTTGCCGCAATTACACCCGCATTATTAACACCAGTCGCGTCTAAAATACGGTATGAGTTTGCTACAGAACCCGCACCAGCATTTGGATCATTAGTTAGGTCATCAAGCATCCACGCTTTATTTGGAGCAAGTACAACCTCACCATTGGCATTCTTAATAACAGAATTATTTGTCATATAAGTAAATGCGCGATGACGTGCTTCTTTACCTTTACTTGCTTCAATATCAACCCAGCCTACAACTTGATCATTATCATTGACTGCGGCTGCATTACTGTTTGAATCTTTGAAGAAAATAGCGGGAGCTAGATCATCAAAAAACTGCGCTTTACTTTGTCCTGCTTTGTAAACGAATGCACGTTGTGGCTTTTCACCATTACCTTTTGCATCACCTACAATTACAGACTTATTGTTAACGCCATTTGCCATAGTGTAAGTAAAGTCACGATCATCACCTGGCTTAATATCTAATCCAGGAATTAAAGTACGTGTCCATGACGTTAAATCAGCCGATTTTGGAGTAAAATATGCTGCTTGTATTGCGTAAAAGTCATCTCTAACATCTGTTGTTGAATAACCAACAGCAATTGGAGCACCATTAGTATCCAGTGCTACCGCTTGAGCAGATGCTTGGAATGATAATGCGTCATTGTCTTTATCAATAACAGCTAAACCATCACGATTATCACCGCTACCCGCCGTAATGGCATGAGATGTTACAGTCCCATCGGTATCCACCAGCCAATATGCAGCTTCGTTTGCAAACGTACTAAACTGACATTCCCAATTTGCATACAGATTATCTGATGACTTAATTGCACATTGCTTCATTGTGTTAAAATTTAGCGGATGTGAGCCATTATTTAAAATATCATCAGAGCTTGGTAATTTATTATCATCTTCACGATCTTTACCATCACTATCTTTAGCAAAGAAACTAGGCGCATAAGACGATGAACCAACAACAAGTAACTTACCGTCAGTCATAGCAACAGCATCATTAGCCTGTGTTTGTCCCATATTTGAAACAAGCGCATTTGATGTAGTTACAGGCGCTAATTGAACAGACTCACCGTTAGTATTAACAAAACCGCGCTTTTCAAATGCGCGAGGCATACCAGAGCCATTCTTAAATAATGACGATGACGTAATACCGTAAACAAAATTAGTTCCTACAGCGCCCTTTACAAGCGTGTCTGTAGTGTCGGCAATAATATTACCAAGGTTTGCTTTTTGAGTACCATCGTATTTTGTAGCATCAGTAGCAAAAGAATCTACAGCTTCACCATTCAATAAGCCTTGAGCATTAGAATGGTAACCGTATACCCAAGCGGCTAACTTTTTCTGTAAGCCACCTACGCCTTGGCCATTCCATTCGTCATCATCAGTGTATTTCAGACCAAAAAACTGACTTTCAGCCCAAACATCACAAGTGCCATAACCTAAGTAATCATCACAATAGCGGCGTAATTCATATTGATTAACGATTTCTTGGCTATTTTGATTATACGGCGTTACATCTGCAATCGGTGTACCTTCTGTACCACGACGAGCAACACCTGTAACAGTGTAATCATCAACAGCACACTCAGTACCTGTAAAACAGTTAGCATTCTCAGCTGATGGTTTAATACCCGTACTTGATACAGTGATCGGCGTACTGTTTGCGTTAGCTTGAGCTTCTGCAAAATAATCTTGATTAGCGAGTTGCTTAACGCCGGCACTATCAGCATTTGCAACAGGTACAACAGTATATACAGCAGCACTCGCTTGTGATGCCCCTGCAATTAAAATAGCAAGTGTAGAAAGCTTTAACATCTTATGTGGCATTAGGATTCCTTTTGCATCGCGTCCAGCTCTTCCCATCGTTCAAAAGCTACTTCAAATTCTTCTTCAAGCTTAGCTAAAGCTGTTAGCGTCGCTTGAGTATCTTTTTTCGGATCCGAGAAAAACGCAGGATCATTAACTTGCTCCTGCAATGTTGCGATTTCATTCTCTAAGTCTTCAATTTTTTGCGGTAAGCCTGCTAGCTCATGTTGAAGCGTAAAAGATAACTTCTTACCTGCACGTTTAGGTGTTGCTTGTTGCTGCTTTTGTTCTTGATCTGCTTTTTTCTTTTTTGCTAATTCAATTTGAGCAGCCTGCTCTTTTGCTTGATTTGCATAAGAATTAGCACGCTGAGATTGGGCATCATGGTAACCGCCAACGTATTCGTTAACAACGCCATCGCCTTCAAAAATCCAGCTTGTCGTCACAGTATTATCAACAAATTGACGATCGTGACTCACTAAAAGCAATGTCCCTTGATAATTGGCAAGAATATCTTCCAAAAGTTCCAATGTTTCGATATCTAAATCGTTTGTTGGTTCATCGAGAACCAATAAATTATTAGGTTTAAGGAACAATTTTGCGAGTAACAAACGGTTTTTCTCACCACCAGACAGTGCTTTAACCGGTGTACGGGCACGACGAGGATGGAATAAGAAATCTTGTAGGTAACCTAATGCATGACGCGTCTTACCATTAATGGTCACTTCCTGCTTACCATCAGCAAGGTTATCCATTACCGTTTTCTCTGGATCTAAAATTTCACGGTATTGGTCAAAGTAAGCCACTTCAAGCTTAGTACCACAATGGAAGTTACCTTCTGTTGCTTGTAATTTATCAAGCATCACTTTAATCAGCGTACTCTTACCACAACCGTTAGGACCAATCAGTGCAATACGATCGCCACGCATAACATTAAAGCTAAAGTCTTTAACGATTTGCTTCTCACCATAACTATACCCGATATTTTTAGCTTCAAAGACAATCTTACCTGAACGGTTAGCATCTTGTAGCTGCATATCAGCCTTACCTACAACGTCACGACGTTCACTACGCTCATTACGTAATGCTTTAAGCGCACGGACACGACCTTCATTACGGGTACGACGAGCTTTGATACCTTGACGAATCCATACTTCTTCTTGCGCTAGTTTCTTATCAAATAATGCGTTTTGTTCTTCTTCTACACGTAATAGTTCAGTTTTAGCATCTAAGTAAGCTTCATAGTCACCAGGGAAAGACACTAATTGACCACGATCTAAATCGATAATACGTGTTGCCATTGAACGAATGAATGCACGGTCGTGAGAAATAAAGATAATTGAACCACGGAAATCTTTTAGGAAACCTTCAAGCCATTCAATCGTTGTTACATCAAGGTGGTTTGTTGGCTCATCCAATAAAAGGATATCAGGATCACATACAAGCGCACGAGCAAGTGCCGCTTTACGTTGCCAACCACCAGAAAGGTCAGTTAACAATGTATGTGGTTCTAATTTTAAACTTTCTAGTACAGCGGCAATGCGTGTATCAAGCTGCCAACCATTATGGTGATCAACTTGTTCTTGAATGCGTGCTAGCTTATTAATATTTGCTTCACTAGGATCTTCTGTCACTAAATCTAACTGGTGGTGATATTCTCGTAATACACGACCGGCGTCAGCAAGACCTTCAGCAACATAATCAAATACTGAACCTTCAGCATTACGTGGTGGATCTTGCTCTAAGCGCGAAACCACCAGCTCGTTTTGACGTTGAATGCTACCGTCATCAAGTAATACCTCACCAGCAATCACTTTCATTAATGTTGATTTGCCAGCGCCATTACGACCAACAAGACAAACACGCTCATGAGAATGAAGAAGAAATTCTGCTTTATCAAGTAAAGCATGATCGCCATAGGCTAGTTGGGCGTTACTGATTTTAATTAGTGCCATCTTTTTTTAACCAAGCTCATTAGTAGTTAACCATGCTGTTAACCTATTCCGATCAAACGGCCAATGAAGTTCTGGCTTCGAAATAGTGTGATCATCATGATTTGAAATTGAGAGTACGGGTATTGTTACACCGTAACGAGAGAATAAAGCATCGTCAAAGGCAATATCAACGATGCTTACTTGATGCTGCACACCCATCTCCACCAGCAAACCATAAGCTTGCTCGCAGAGATGACATCCTTGTGTGCTATAAAGTGTTATTAACACTTAGTCTTCCTTGTGAGTGATAATCCAACAGTTATGGATTTGCTTATTCTTAGCGAAATCAAGTGGTAAAGTCTTATCTGAAATATTCTTAGCGTGCAAACCAAGTTCAGTCAGTTTTTCAAGATCCATCTTGAAGTGACGCTTATTGTTAGAGAATACAATCTGTCCTTCTGGACGCAGCATACGCTTTAAGTTTTCCATTAACATGATGTGATCACGTTCAATGTCAAACGTCTGCTTCATACGCTTAGAGTTTGAGAACGTTGGTGGATCGATAAAAATCAGATCAAACGTATCATCAACTTCTTGTAGCCACTGGAGACAATCAGCTTGAACAAACTCATGTTGATCACCTACTTGGTTATTAAGCTCCATGTTCTCTTGAGCCCAACGCAAGTAAGTATTCGACATATCAACCGTTGTTGTCGACTTAGCACCGCCGACTGCTGCATGAACCGTTGCAGAACCAGTGTAAGCAAACAAGTTAAGGAAATCTTTACCTGCTGCCATTTTACCTAGCATACGACGTGTAATACGGTGATCTAAGAATAGGCCTGTATCAAGGTAATCATAAAGATTCACTTTAAACTTAATACCGTATTCATCCACTGTCATGTGACGTTCTGCACTTGATAGCTTTTGGTATTGATTACGACCTTTTTGACGCTCACGTACTTTTAAAATAACTTTATTTGGCTCAACACCTGTTACTTCAATCGTGGCACGTAATACATCCATAATACGACGACGTGCGGTTTCTTCAGAAACTGTCTTTGGTGCTGCGTATTCTTGAATGATCAGATAATCATTGTATTTATCAATAGCAGCATTGTAGTTAGGAAGATCCGCATCGTAAATACGGTAACACTCAACGCCTTCACGTTTAGCCCACTTACCTAACTTAGCAATATTCTTCTTCAAACGGTTGGCAAAATCAGGGGCTACGTCTTCTTGAACAATAACGCCTTCTTTTTCGCCGTCTTCTTTCTTAACACTACCTGCCGTAATTAAGTATGTTTTAAGTACACAATCTAATGCACCGTTACTTAATTTAAATTGTTTGTCTGCACGCATACGCATACAACTTAGCAATTCATTTGAACCTGAGTAGATAGCCGCAACTGAACCTTCAAAGGCAAGTTTTAAACGGTTACCAAACTCTTTGTACAATGAGATAAGTTCAGATGTTGTACCTAAACGCTCACCGTAAGGAGGGTTACAAAGAATGATGCCAGTATCAAAGCCTTCTGGGCGAATCAGTTGTGTTGCATCACCATAGGCAAAATCAATCAAACTCTTCACACCAGCACGACCCGCGTTATCACGAGCAATCGCTAATACACGTTGATCCATTTCACGACCAAAGAACTTTGTGGTTACTTTTGCAGGACCACGACGCGCTTTCACTGTCGCTTCAGCATGAATCTCTAACCATGCTTCTTTGTCAAAGTCTTTAATTGACTCAAAACCCCAGCGCTTGCGTTTAAGGCCAGGGGCAATGTCAGCAGCCATCATAGCGGCTTCAATCACTAACGTACCTGAACCACACATTGGATCTAACAATGCAGTTTCTGGTGTCCAGCCACTTTTCATCACTAATGCCGCAGCATGAGTTTCACGAAGAGGTGCGCGACCGGCTTCGCTACGGTAACCACGTTGGTGTAAACCGCTGCCTGCCATATCTAGGCCAAGGATACCTTTCTCACCAGAAAGACGCATATGAATACGTAGATCTGGATTTTCACGATCGATATTAGGGCGACGAAGATCCGCTTTAGTAAAACGGTCAACAATCGCATCTTTGATTTTCATCGCACCGTATTGGCTATTACGAATTTCACGGTTAGTACCATTGAAATCAACCACAATACGGGTATTGCTATCAAAGTGGCTCATCCAATTAATCGCCGTTGCACCTAAGTATAAGTCCATATCATCACGGACATTAAACTCACTCAACACTTGGATGATTCGAGAGGAAATACGAGTCCATAGACAGCAACGATAAGCCATTGCTTGATCTGCTTTAAAACGGACACCGGCATGCACAACTTGAATGTTTTGTGCACCTAATTGTTCTAGTTCATCCGCAAGCAAGTTTTCTAGGCCGCGGGAAGTAATCGCTAAATATTGATTCATGGCGTTCTTTTCACACTAATATTGCGTCGAATTATAACTGAAATCACATTAAATACCTCGCTTTTACCACAATCAATTTCCTAATTAGATGAAAAAACCAGCCTTTGATAACTGATAGGCCTTTTAACCTCGTTTTTTGAACACAAATTCAGCGCATCTTTTTACTAGTAGATCATTCACCCTATCAAAAACAGCATTAACCCCTCACGGAAACAATATAGCTCACCTCAACCATTTATTATTAAACAAAATACTAAAAAAACAATTGTGCCCACACAAAGACAATTTCTAGGATGTTGATTAATAAAAGTATAATAAGCAAAAAACCACATTAAAATAATAAATACCACATCGAATCAAAACACCATAGTTACGTAAAACCGACCAAAGGGAATAATTGGAATAATTTAACTTACTCTTTTGCAACCACAAGGTTGGTGTTTTTAAAATAAGGAAATTAACAGATAAATAATGAGGTTGTTTGTAACAATATAGAGCGATTATTTGGCTATAGTCGTCTCTATATTGCTCATTTTTCACACTCAAATGATCATTTTTTTGACATAGATCACACAGATATTGATACTAATATCACTTTTTTGGCGCAATTTAATTAAAACCACCAGCACACTAATAAGGTAATAGGTAAAATAAGAGCAAGACTATATCGCTAAATATATAAGCCAATATAGCTATATTAAGAAATTAAGAAATGATGGTTTGTAGGTAGGACGGTATAACAAACACCGATTGAAAATAACCAAGCTGATAACAGTGATAACAGTGATAACAGTGATAACAGTGATAAAATATAAACAAAGCAGGAAGAGTAAAAAGAGATAGGATCAGGTTATTATTATATCAATGAATAAGGCATGTTATTACGTGAGGATAACTTCGAAAATAGGTGATAAAGCATGTTACAAACAGCTGACTAAAGCAGATAGAGAATAACGAAATAACTATTCCCTACCCTACTAAAGCAAAGTTCATTGACTTAGAGCCTAAATAAGACGTTATTCGATTATTCATCACACGGATCGTATCAGAAAAGCTCATTACTTTATTATTATCTAATGCCATGGGTGTCACATCAGCTAACATACAAAGGCTTGAATTACCGTCATTTTCAATAACAATAAACCGAGCACAGCCATGTTCAGTTTGTAACATAACCACTTCACCCCAATGAGGATCAGCTCCGACTTGCGGCGTAAAGAACCAGCTTTTAGCCATTATCGGTTTTTGAAAACGATACGTTGCTACGGCATTTAGTGCCAGTTCAGACTTACGCGCTTCAGATAGTGATAACTCATCCATCCCTTCTTTAAACGCTTGGTAAGCAGCAACATCGGTTACCGTAAAGACTTGCTTTAATGTTGATCTAGCTTCTTCAACTAATTTTTTTGTTGGTATAGAAACACAAAATAATAATTCATTGCCAAGATCGAGCATCAATGTATTGCGCTTTATATCAAACCGCCAGTGCCAAGAATTGTTTGGAGTTAGCATGGATCCCTCGCTCTCTTACTCTGTATCAACGATTATAGATAAAATTTTACGTCACAGATGACAAATTAAAAGGGGAAAAATGATGACAATATTTCATCATTAATTATGTAGTTTTATTAATTTTTTAATTTGTAGATATAAAAAAGCCAAATTGAATGCATGATCCAATTTGGCTTATCAATAAATATCGTATGATGGATGAGCTTAGCTGTTTATATTAAAGGCCGTTAACAATGTCTTTTACTAAACGTGGACCATGGTAAATAAAGCCAGTATAAACTTGAACCAATTGCGCACCAGCTTGGATTTTTTCACGAGCAGACATTGCAGAATCAATACCCCCCACACCAATAATCGGTAATGCACCATTCAACGCAATTGCCATTTTACGAATAACGTCAGTACTCTTATTTTGTAATGGACGGCCACTTAAGCCTCCCATTTCATCACAATGATCCATACCTTCAACTAAGGTACGATCTAATGTGGTATTAGTACCAATAACGCCATCAATATTATTGCGAATGAGTGATTCACAAACTTGAACAATTTCTTGATCATCAAGATCAGGGGCGATCTTAAGTGCTAGCGGTACATACTTGCCATGTAATTCAGCTAGCTCAGTTTGTTTGTGTTTTAGTTGTGATAATAAATCATCTAATGCTTCGCCATATTGTAGCGAACGTAATCCTGGTGTGTTTGGTGATGAGATGTTGACGGCAATATAACCTGCATACTGATAAACTTTTTCCATGCAGATTAAATAGTCTTCAGCACCCTTTTCAATCGGTGTATCTTTATTCTTACCGATATTAATACCAATCACACCGTCATAAGTCGACCTCTTAACATTCTCAACTAAATTATCGACACCGAGGTTATTAAAACCAAAACGGTTAATAATACCTTCAGCAGGAATCAAACGGAATAAACGCGGCTTATCATTACCCGACTGAGGGCGAGGTGTTACAGTACCAACTTCAACAAAACCAAATCCTATTGCGCCAAATGCATCAATACATTCGCCATTCTTATCTAGGCCAGCCGCTAGACCGACAGGATTTTTAAACGTAATACCCATAACTTCAACAGGACGCTCAGGAACATGTTGACGATAAAAGAGATCAAGTGGAGTACCAGTAAAGCGAGAAAAATTCTGAATAGCGAGGTCGTGTGCTTTTTCTGCATCCAACTGGAAAATAGCGGATCGTGCGATGCGATATAACATTATAACTCCATTAAAAATCCCGTATAAACGGGGTGGTATTATTCACAGTTATAAGGCTAAATACAATCCCTATTCATTTGATTATTATCAATAAAACATGGACTTATATTTTATATCAATATTTACAATGGCTTATGAGTAGCATTAATTTCAAATAATTATCATCAAAAGCAAACGTTTTCGTGAGTTCAAGTAAAACGCACTATCTAGTAACATTTGAAACACACAATAATATTAACTGATACATTCTATTTACACTAAAAGTAAACAAATATACTTTTTATTTTAATAAGGTGTAGACGAAAGATTGAGTAAACGGTTAACCACAAACGTGTATTTCCTTACTTTTCATTTTTGCTATTATTTATTTTTTTTATTTAAACAAACAAGATTAATGATGGCATTTAATGCAGTGAGAACAATGATCACTTTGTAAAATAGCATGCAATAAGATTATTTCCATTCGTTATTTGTCGCTATTAAAAATAGGTAAAACCACAGTTAAAGGCGTTCGATTGCCTCAAATTTATTATCACTGTTAACGATGACACGAAATTTCCCTGTAATACCTGCATGAGTTAAAAAACCTCGCAACCTTACTGCAGGAAGTTGAAGTTTTAAGCCAGTATCAGTTAAAACCACCACACTACTGGTGGCACCTGAATAATGTTGCAGAAAAAGAGTGTAACTAATATTAATGGTAAACGTAAAACTGCGCATCGCTAATCCCCCATTCGTTGTTATATAAAATCTTTAAAACAATAAGATAAAATAAAAGCCAGTGACTATTATCAATCAGTCACTGGCTTTCGCTTACACTCACGTTAAAACATCAATCACTTATTTTTGAACAAGTGTTTTTTGGACTTTTTCAAACAAGTCTTTAGCCAAATTATCCATCGCGGCTAACTTTTCAAGTTGCTCACGCATCAGTTGTTGACGGTTAGCATCGTATTGGCGAAGTTTAAGTAAAGGCTCAATCAAACGTGCCGCTACTTGTGGATTGCTGGTGTTTAGAATCGTTAATATTTCAGTTAAAAACGCATAACCTGAACCATCTTTAGCATGGAAATGTACTGGGTTATTAGCACTAAAACCTGCAACTAAACTACGAGTACGGTTAGGATTTTTCAAGCTAAATGTAGGATGATTCATTGTCTGACGCACATTTTCTAATGCATCTGCCGCAGGATTAGTGCCTTGCAGCATAAACCACTTATCCATCACCAAGCCATCATGACTCCACTTATCACTGAAATCAGCCATTTGCTCTGCACGACAATCAAGTTGCGCATTATTGGCTGCTGACATTGCGGCCATCGTATCTGTCATGTTGTCAGCTGCTTTATATTGTGCTGCAACTAATGCATTACCTTGTGCGGTATATGCCAAGTATGACAAACATTTATTACGCAGTGCGCGTTGTGCCATTGCCGCATGATCTAAGCTATAGCTACCTTGCGTTAAGCTATGATAAATCGCACTAAACTCATCTTCCATTTCAGAAGCAAGTAACTGGGTAAATGCACCTACAACCTGATTGATCGCATCAACGTCAACAGTTGTATACCAACCTGCAATTTCATTTTCACTTGGCAGTGTTAGCATTTCAGCAATAAAAGCAGGATCAAGATTTTCATCCAGTAATACACCACGGAACGCATCAATAACAGCGTCAGGTAACGTTACACTGTGACCTTGTTGTACTTGGGCTACATTTTGACGAATATATTTCGCTAATAGCATTTGTCCCGCATCCCAACGAGCAAATTCATTCGATGCATTAACCATTAAGAAAATCAACTCATCATCAGTGTAATCATATTCTAAGATCACAGGTGCTGAGAATTCACGTAACATCGAAATGACAGGCTGCTCTGCGATATTCTCAAATACAAATGTTTGCTCTGCTTCTTTTACATCAAGTACATTATGTACTGTTTCACCATTGATTTGTAAGGCAATCACTTCACCTTTACTATTGTATAATTCAATATCAAACGGAATATGCAGTGGTTGCTTTTCAACTTGCTCGGCTGTTGGTGAGGTTTGCTGCTTAATAGTGACAGCGTAACTCTTCGCTGATGCATCATAAGCGGTTGATACACTAACGACCGGTGTACCTGCTTGACTGTACCAACGACGGAAACGGCTTAAATCAATCCCAGAAGCATCTTCCATTGCTTGTGCAAAATCATCACAGGTTGCTGCTGTACCATCATGGCGGTCAAAGTATAGCTTCATGCCCGCTTGGAAATTTGCTTCACCCAATAAAGTATGTAGCATACGGATCACTTCACTGCCCTTTTCATACACAGTTAATGTGTAGAAGTTATTCATTTGAATGACTTTTTCAGGACGAATTGGATGAGACATTGGGCCACGATCTTCAGCAAATTGTGGACCACGAACAATACGCACATTAGCAATACGGTTAACAGGTCGAGAGCCTAAATCTGAAGAAAACTCTTGATCACGGAAAACGGTTAGGCCTTCTTTTAAACTTAATTGAAACCAATCACGACAAGTAACACGGTTACCTGTCCAGTTATGAAAATACTCATGACCAATCACAGCTTCAATACCTTGATAGTCAGTATCTGTTGCGGTATTTGGATTTGCTAATACAAACTTAGAGTTAAAGACATTGAGACCTTTATTCTCCATTGCACCCATATTAAAGAAATCAACCGCCACAATCATGTAAATATCTAGATCGTATTCAAGACCGAAACGTTCTTCATCCCACTTCATGGAATTCTTCAATGATGTCATTGCATAATCAGCACGATCAAGATTACCTTTATCGACAAAAATTTCTAGTGCAACATCACGTCCACTCATAGTGGTGAATGTGTCGCGCAATACATCAAAATCACCAGCAACAAGTGCAAATAAGTACGATGGTTTAGGGAATGGGTCTTGCCACTGTACCCAATGACGGCCATTATCAAGCTCACCTTCCGCAATTCGATTACCATTACTTAGCATGTAAGGAAAAGCGGCTTTATCTGCAATAATTTTAGTAGTAAAACGTGCTAAAACATCAGGGCGATCTAAATAGAACGTAATGCGGCGGAAACCTTCTGCTTCACACTGAGTACAAAAACCACCGCCAGACTTATATAGACCTTCAAGTAGCGTATTAGCTTCAGGATTAATTTCAGTCGTAATTGCCAATTCAAAATCAGCAGGAAGATTAGTTAACGTCAAATGGCCTAACTGTTGGTGGTAATCTGACCACGCTTGGCCATTCACAGTCACACTGATCAATGTTAAATCATCACCGTCTAACACTAACTCAGCATTTTCTTGCTCACTAAGTCGTACTACATGACTAATAGCAACAACTGTTGTTTTGGTATCATGAAGGTCAAATGTCAGATCGATATCCGTAATGGTGTAATCAGGCGAGCGATAGTCTGAACGATATTTTGCCGCAGGTTGAGTCACTGTAGAATGTTCTGTCATTATTTTTATATCCTTTATGATTGCTCAAATGCGATAGGCATGAGCGACCGATTAATGTTGACTGTCATATATTAATATTGTGTCACGACTAACACTTTTCAAGCATGACTTAATCGACAATATATATTATTACAAACGAAATCGTTTCCGTGTTTTACTCGTGATACACGTTGAGATGATTAATGCAACAGTCACAAGGCGTAAACTTGATATTCCTTGACGTAGTTCACCTCTTAGGTCACAATCTCACACCAGTTAAATAGTTTAGTTATTTATTTACTAAACCTTATAAACCATGTCCAAGACATTGAATTTAAAGATCCTATAATTATAAAAATAAATTCTTTAAGTTTATTAATTTGAGTATCTATTACCAGGTATGAATAATAACAGACACAATATTGGGGTTATCGACTCCCTGCTTGATACGGATGCTTATAAATTGCATATGCAACAAGCAGTTTTCCATCAATACCCAGGCGTTGAAGCTGTGGCAGAATTTCATTGCCGTAGCGAAGAAGATCTACGTCCTTACGCTGCTGAAATTCAAGCACAAATTGATCACATTGCGACCTTATCTTTCACCCAAGGTGAACTCGACTTCTTATCGACTCTAACTTTTTTTCATGCTGATTACCTTGCATTCTTAAAAGATTTTAAACTTAAAGCAAATAACGTTGATATTGATATCTCAGGTGATCAACTGGCGATTACTATTCGTGGTACATGGCTAGACATCATTTTATGGGAAGTACCATTACTTGCCATTATTTGTGAAACGCGCTGTAAGCATCTTTATCCACAAGCGACAGCCGCCATTGCTATTGAACAACTAAAAACAAAAATTGACCGTTTCTATCATGATGCAAAAGATTGTGATTTGAGCCAATTTGCGTTAGTTGATTTTGGTACGCGTCGTCGTTTTTCAAAAGACGTTCATCACCATGTTGTTGATTATCTTAAAGATAATATGCCTGAATTTAAAGGCACATCGAATTACTATTTAGCTTATACTCGCGGATTAACCCCTGTTGGTACTCAAGCTCATGAGTGGTTCCAAGCACATCAACAACTGTCTGGTGAATTGGCTGATTCTCAACAGTTAGCACTTAACCGCTGGTTACAAGAATATCCACATGATTTAGGTATAGCACTAACAGACTGCATCAATATGGATGCTTTCTTACGTGATTTCGATCAGCGTTTATCTGAGCGTTTTATTGGTTTACGCCATGACAGTGGTGATCCTATTTCTTGGGGTGAAAAAGCCATTGCACATTACCAAGCATTAGGTATTGATCCAAAAACAAAATCTTTGGTTTTTTCAGACAGCCTTACACTTGATAAAGCTTTAGTGATCTATAAACACTTTAATGATCGCATCAATGTTAGCTTTGGTATTGGTACGCAACTTACTTGTGATCTACCTGATGTAAAAACATTGAATGTCGTTTTAAAACTGACAGAGTGTG
The DNA here is from genome assembly GCF_900166965.1 of Photobacterium piscicola. Lineage (GTDB taxonomy): Bacteria > Pseudomonadota > Gammaproteobacteria > Enterobacterales > Vibrionaceae > Photobacterium > Photobacterium piscicola. Next base: position 254,973 of record NZ_FUZI01000003.1, read on the forward strand.
AAGGTCGACCGGTTGCCAAAATATCAGATGAACCAGGTAAAAGTATTTGTCGTGATGAAGACTATCTTGATCAATTGCGTACTGCATTTCAGTTAGTTAACGAATAATAACCTACTCATCATTATTTAATTAAAAGAGCGAACAAGTTATTGTTCGCTCTTTTATTATTCCCCAAACCCATAATTAATACTTTTTATTAATTATATTATTCTCGATTTAATATCGCTTCCATTCCAAAATGTTTATTCGTCAACGTTAAGGTATTATGTCCATTTAATACAAAACGGCTATCATGTTGTCCTTCTTCATATAACAATACAATTTGATCATCTTCTAAATAATACACGCCACGGTGCTCTTTCGTTTTACCTGCCTGATTAGAAATTTCAGCAGAAAATAAAAAATCTGGTCGTAATGACAAGGCAAATTCTGAAATATTATCAGCAACATCTTGGCCTGAAATATCTTTTGTTCTCCAATTACCCGCTAAATGTTCAGGCGCTAATTTAGTAAACTGAGCACCATCAAGAATAAATCGATTGTAACTTAGTAAATAAGTATGAATTTGATCATCTTCACCCGCTGAAATAAAAGTGATGTTGGTGTCATCAATATCATAACCACCTGTCCATTGTTCAACTTGACCATCTATACGTAATAAACGCATTGCAAATTGATAATCTGATTTGAACATGACATGCATTGCTCGGTATCGTTCACCATCACTTTCAATACCTTCTTGTTGATCACTAAACCAATACCAATTACCTAATAAGAAAGGATAATCAAATTCAGTAATATCATCAGCAGAAGAATGAAAGCTAAACAAGCTTAAGATAAATAACCAGAAAAAATAAAACGCCTTCATCATACGCATTTCCCCTTGGTGAAGATTTTAGTTTTTGTATCACCTCTTCAAATTGCAGAGGTCATATACTTAAAGCTAGTTGGGAAACCTAATTCTCGATGAAAAATATGCGGAATATCACAGTTTGTGATTTCATCTATCTCAATAATAAGACACTAAAAGTACGATCAAAAAAAAGCGCTCCTAAGAGCGCTTTAATAATAGAGACATCAACACAGTAATGTCATTCCGTTACTCAATATTACGATTGTTTCTGATCACTAAAATCTGCTGTTATCGCGACAGCTTCATCAAGATAAACATCTGGTGCTTCATAATCTTTTGGCACCGCATCCAAATCAGCAAAAGGTTTTTTACCTAATACTTTTTGACGTTTATTTAAGCGGGCTAAACGATCTGAATCTTCTTTATCTTGTTCAGCTACACGTGTCTTTTCATTCAATGAAATCGTATTGATATCTTTTTCCTTTTTATAGGTCAAAATATCTTCATTGATAAAACCAAACTCCATATTATTTTTAATACGAGCTTGGTGGTCAGCGGTTAGTCTCGGTACAAGCGTAGTGTAATTATGTAACTTCTTATAACCTGCTGGTTTTATACTATCCCAAGGTAATGCATTATCTTCAACACTCTCTCCTGTTTCAGCAGGATCGATAGCTGAAGGAAAAGAAATATCAGGCACAACACCTAGATTCTGAGTACTTCCACCATTAATACGGTAGAATTTTTGAATAGTATATTGAACATGGCCTAATGGTTTATCAAATAAATCATACAGATGATTTAATGACCGGTGTTGTTGCACCGTACCTTTACCAAAAGATTGTTCACCTAAAACAATAGCACGTCCGTAATCTTGCATAGCGGCAGCAAATATTTCTGACGCTGATGCGCTATAACGGTTAATCAATACAGTTAATGGGCCATCAAAAGAAATTTGATCATCTGAATCACCATTTACTTTAATTCGACCATAACTGTCTCGAACTTGCACGACAGGTCCACTTGCAATAAAGAGTCCTGTTAATGCTGTCGCTTCAGTTAATGCACCACCGCCATTATTACGTAAGTCGATCACAACACCATCAACGTTCTGATCGTTTAATTTGACCAGTTCTTTTTTGGTGTCTTCTGACAGTCCCACATAAAAGCTTGGAATTTCAAGTACACCAATTTTTTTACCATCGACAGTCTTCACTTCCGACTTCGCTGCACGATCTTCAAGACGAATCTTATCGCGTACAATAGTTACGGTGTAACTCTTTGCATTATTGCCTTCAGGTAGTATATCCAGAATAACCTTACTGCCTTTCGGCCCTTTGATTAACTGCACAACATCGTCAAGACGCCAACCAATAACATCAACAACTTTCTTGCCTTCTTGACCTACGCCAATAATGCGATCACCTGCTGTAATTTTTTTCGAACTTGCCGCTGGTCCACCAGCAACTAAAGAACGAATTTTGGTATAGTCGTCTTCAACCTGCAATACCGCACCAATCCCTTCTAATGACAGATTCATCTCTGCCTGAAATTGTTCAGCATTACGTGGCGATAAATAACTTGTATGTGGATCGACCTCACGTGAAAAAGCATTCATATATAACTGAAATACATCTTCACTGTGTGTTTGTGTTAGACGTTTAATCGCATTGTTATAGCGTTTAGTTAACGTCTTTTGAATTTCAGGCCACTTCTTTCCTGCTAGTTTAAGATTTAGCGCATCATATTTAACGCGTTGTCGCCAAATCTCATTCAGTTCAGTATTGTCTTTTGGCCATTCAAGCTCTGAACGATCAATAACAAAATCATCTTTACCATCGAATTTTATTTCAGTATTTAATTGCGTAAGCGCAAACTGATACCGCTCAAAACGACGTTGAAGGACTTTATTAAAAATATCAAACGCAGCTGATGTATTCCCTGATTTCAGTTGATCATCTAACTGGCTTTTCCATTTACCAAACTGTTTGACATCTGTTGCGTTAAGAAAGCTTTTATTATAATCAAGCATTTCAATATAACGATTGAATACTTGTCCAGAAAACTGATCATCAAGCGTAAAATGCTTATAGTGAGAACGCATATAACGCGAAGCCACCCTAGTGCTCGCCGTTGCATGCTGCTTTTCAGAAGCAAGATGCGGCACATCACTTAATGAATACTTAGCCTCAGAGGCTTGAACCGAAGCTGCTAGTACCATGCCAGCAGCTATCAGTGAGAAACGGAATCGACAATTCATGTGTCGCGCATTCTCCTTTATGAACGCAAGTGCTCCGCTTTAACAGCCATTACTAGGCCATTATTTAAACGAACTCGCACATCGTCCTTGTTAATTTCGACAATAGTCGCAGGCATGTTACCTGAACCCATGTTCACTTGAACATTTTTGCCTACGATTACTTCATCAGCATTAAGCACACGTGTTGTCTCTACAGGCTTCTTTTTAATAGTAGCTGTTTTTGGCTTAGTGTTGTTAGATTTAACTGTTTTTGCTCGTGTTTTTTTAGCTTCGCCTTCTTTTGCCGCTTTTGCAATTGCTTGCTCTTTACGACGAGTGCGTACTTTAGCTTTGCTTTCTTCTAAAGCTTTAAGCGCATGATCAACGTGCTCTTGCTCTAGAACATCACAATCGTTACCATCTAGATCAACACGGTTCACACCCGCTTTAACACCGTGAAGGTAACGCCAAGAAGATGTGTATTGACGTAAAGCTGTACGTAACTGAGTCTTGCTTACTTTTGGATCTTCATTAAGACGCTCTGCAAGGTCTTGGAAGATACCAATCTTAAGTGGCTTCGCTTCACCTTCAACAGTGAAACATTTTGGGAAACGCTCAGCGATGTATGCAATAACTTCTTTACTGTTCGTTAACTTTTCAGAGTTTTCCATGGAGTTTCCTGACATAAACGAGGATTGCTCGTTATTTGTGCTTTGTTCAAAAAGAAATAGTGCTGCTATTATAATTACCTAACGAGGAAAAACCACCGAAAGCATGAAATTAGAGTACTTTTTGTAGTGCTTCTACAAAAGAAACTAGACCTTGTTCATCATTTTGGTCAAATCTTGACAAATTTGGGCTATCAATATCCAGCACGCCGATTAATTTCCCCTTCACTGTAAGCGGAATTACGATTTCTGAATTACTTGTAGCGTCACAAGCGATATGCCCAGGGAAAGTATGTACATCAGCAATACGTTGCACCTTATTCTCAGAAATCGCGGTACCGCACACACCTCGTCCAACAGGAATACGAACACAAGCTGGATTTCCTTGGAATGGACCCAAGACTAATTGGTCTTGTTTAAGTAAATAAAACCCCACCCAGTTAATTTGTTCTAACTCCATATTTAATAACGCACTAATATTAGACATATTAGCAATAAGATCCGTTTCACCTTCAATCAACGCCAATGCCTGTTGAGTGAGACGATTATAAAAAGCGGGTGTATTTTCCATAGCTTACTCCGTATATAGCCGTTAGAATAACAAGAATAAAATTGATAATAGGAATTATTCTCACAGTGAAAGATAAGAACCATCTTATGATTAATTGGTCTTGGTTGCTACAACAAGCGACGTTACATAAACCAAGATTAATTGTTGCGAACATTATTGCGGTTATCGCAACCTTGATCAGTGTCCCTATTCCACTTTTAATGCCATTAATGGTGGATGAAGTTTTATTACATAAACCCGGTGAAGGCATCACTTATCTCAACGCCCTATTACCTTCGGCTTGGCACAATGCGACGGGGTATATTCTACTAGTACTAGTCTTGGTTGTATTAATGCGTACGGCGAGTCAGGCATTGAATATACTGCAAAGTAGACAATTTACATTAGTATCAAAAGATATAACCTATAACTTACGCCAACATTTACTGGATAAATTAGGTCGTATAAGTATGCGTCAGTATGAAGAGCGTGGCAGCGGCGGTATTAGTTCCCACCTTATTACTGATGTCGAGACGATTGATAAATTTGTTGGCGATACACTAAGCCGCTTTATTATTGGGCTATTAACCGTCGTTGGTACTGCTGGCGTTCTCTTATGGCTAGATTGGAAGCTTGGACTTTTTATTTTGATCATCAACCCTATTGTTGTCTATGCCTCTAAGCTCATGGGAAGTCGTGTTAAGAATTTAAAAAGTAAAGAAAACAAATCTTATGAAGTCTTTCAACATCGTTTAATTGAAGTTTTAGATGGCTTATACCAATTACGAGCATCTAACCGTGAACGTGATTTTTTAGATCAATTAAAAGGTAATGCCAGTGATATTCGCCACAGCGCTGATAAATATGCATGGCAATCAGAAGCCGCTGGTCGTGTTTCCTTTCTCTTATTCTTAATCGGATTTGAAATATTTCGTGCTGCCGCCATGCTGATGGTGTTATTTAGTAATTTAACCATTGGTGAAATGTTAGCTGTCTTTAGTTATCTATGGTTTATGCTAGGACCAATTCAAGAATTATTGGGTATTCAATTCGCTTGGTATGGCGCATCTGCAGCAATGCAGCGCCTTAATAGTTTATTATCACTGGAAGAAGAAACTCGTCCACCAGCAACGGTTTATCCTTTTAATGACGATCAAACTATCGCAATTAAAATTCGTAACTTACATTTTTCTTATGATAACGACAAAGAAGTGCTCTGCGGCTTAAACCTTGATATTCCAGCAGGAAAGCGTGTGGCTTTGGTGGGTGCCTCTGGCGGCGGTAAATCGACATTAATTCAATTGCTATTAGGTATTTATCAAAAAAGCAGTGGTGATATTTTAATAAACAACCATCCTATTGAAGCCGTTAGCTATGAAGCCTTACGTGAAAAAATGGCGGTGGTATTACAACAACCCGTACTATTTAATGAAACGTTACGTCATAACTTAACCCTTGGCGCATCATTTAGTGATGAGCAATTATGGCAAGCGTTAGATATCGCTCAACTTGCTGATGTAACAGAACGCTTAACCCATGGCTTAGATACTGAAATTGGCCGTCAAGGTATTCGCTTATCGGGTGGACAGCGTCAACGATTAGCCATTGCGCGTATGGTGCTAACCAATCCTGAGTTTGTTATTCTTGATGAAGCGACATCAGCATTAGACACCTCAACAGAAGCAGCACTACATTCCGCACTCAATGGTTTTTTGAAAAACAAAACCACACTTATTGTTGCTCATCGTTTATCTGCAGTAAAACAAGCTGACATTATTTATGTACTTGAAGATGGTTTAGTTAGCCAGTCAGGCACACACTTAGAATTAGTCAATACACAAGGACTGTATCAAACACTTTATGGATCAATTCAATCAGCTGACGTCCCTTCTCATCATATCGATTCTCACGAAGCAGTAGCCAGCGTCAACGCAAAATAATATAGTGTCACCGATCGGCGCTCATTGAGAGTATTCATCGTTTATATAAACAATGGATAACTCGTCACTCAATGAGCGCTTTTGTGCACCTAATTACAAAAGGAAGAAACGCACCATGTCGAAGGCTCGACGCTGCCCAGGCTGCGATTTACTTGTGCTGCCCGAAATGGCAACGCAAGGACACAGTGCCTATTGCCCACGTTGTCATACTCGACTCTATCGCGGTGGTATTGCACACTTTAATGCAGAATTAGCGCTTGCGGTTGCTTGTCTTATTATTTATATCCCCACTATTAGTTTACCGCTAATTACTATTCGTCTTGTTGGTCAAATGATCCCTGCTACATTGGCATCTGGCACCATTGCACTTGCTCCAACTTTTCCCGCCGTCGCCATATTAATACTTTTTTGTAGCGCCATTGCCCCCTTGTTACTTATCAGCGCTGTTTTAGGGGCACAGTTCTCATTACGTTTTCGCCATTTCCGTATTTTTAAAGTATCGTTATGGATTTTATCCCATTTAAAACAATGGACAATGTTGGAAGTCTTTTTAGTCAGCTTGGCTATTTCATGTTTTAAAGTACAAGAAGTCGCTGAAATTTATGTTGGTGTAGGGTTATATTGTTTAATCAGTATGCAAATCTTACTGTCAGTATTACTAACGAAAATTAGTGTTCGTCGTTACTGGGATGCATGGCAGCCAGAAGATGAACATATCAGTGATAAGCTCGATACTGTTTGCCATTGCTGTCAATTAACTCAAGAAGCATTACCCAATTGCCGCCGTTGTAATAGCCACTTGCATCATCGAATTCCTAAGTCGCTACAAAAAACATGGGCTTACCTTATTACCGCCAGTATTTTCATTTTACCCGCAAACCTTTATCCTATTTCTATCTTTATGAATAATGGCAAGCGTATTGAAGATACTATTTTTTCAGGAGTCGCTGGGCTCGTTAAAACAGGAATGACAGGCATTGCCATCATTATATTTGTGGCTAGTATTGTTGTTCCCGTCGCTAAAATTATTGGATTAGCATATATATTGTTATGCATTCAATTTAAACAGCATCGACACCGCCTACAACGTATGCGTATTTTTCGAATTGTGCATTGGATTGGAAAATGGTCAGTCATGGATCTTTTTGTTATCGCGATTATGGTCGCTTTAATCGATCGTGGACAAATTCTTGATTTCACGCCAGGACCAGGAGCAATCGCTTTTGCCATGGTCGTTATTTTAACAATGTTAGCAGCAGAGAGCTTAGATTCTCGTCTAATCTGGGACAAATATGAACAACGAAGCAAATAACACACAACCCCAAAAGGTTAATATTCGTCGTGACCGCGGCTTATCTCCCCTATGGTTATTACCTCTTCTCGCCATTATTGTCGCAGGCTGGTTATTATATAAAGCAGTTAATGAAGGTGGCGAACGTATCCAAATTCACTTTAATGATGCTGTCGGTTTAGTTGCAGGCCGTACAACAATTCGTTATCAAGGCTTAGAAGTCGGTATCGTTCGAGATGTGACACTATCAAAAGATCTTAAAAGTATTTATGTGTCTGCTGATATTTATCCGGAAGCAGTCAAAACGTTACACACACATACTCAATTTTGGCTCGTTAAACCCAAAGCATCCATTACTGGTATTTCCGGGTTAGATGCCCTTGTATCTGGTAACTACATTGCCCTTCAACCAGGTACTGGTGAGTTTGCGACCAAGTTTACTGCACTTGAAAATCAACCCTCTAACTTACCTGCACACAATGGTTTAACCCTGCAATTAAAAGCCCCTAATTTAGGTTCCTTAAGTATTGGCTCCCAAATTTTTTATAAAAAGATCCCTGTTGGTGAAATTTATAACTACACACTTAGTGCTAATAAAAAAGAAGTCTTAATTGATGCACTTATCAAGCCTCGTTATGCCAACTTAGTCACCAATAAAAGTCGCTTTTGGAATGTTAGCGGTGTAAATGCCAATATTGGTTTTAATGGTGTTGATGTTCAATTTGAAAGTCTATCAGCACTCATTGCCGGAGCAATTGCCTTTGATTCACCTGATGCTGGCAAACCGATTGATGAAGGACACTTATTTAACCTCTATCCAGACATTAATACTGCTGGGCGTGGTATTGCGATCACTATTACATTGCCAGATAACAATGACGTCAGTAATTCAGGCGCGCCCATTATGTATCGAGGCTTACAAATTGGTAAAATTTCCGATCTAAAGTTAGATGATAAAACCAATAAAATTATTGCTCACGCTGCAATTGAGCCAAGCATGAGTGATTTGCTCAATAGTGGGTCTCGATTATTACTTGAAGAAGCACAAGTCTCACTTTCTGGAGTTAAAAATATTGGTAACCTTGTACGCGGTAACTATTTACGCTTAATTCCCGGCGAAGGTAAAAAAGCCCGTCACTTTACCGCTATTACCCAAAATGCACTTGAAGAACAACAACCCGGTGTTGCTGTATTCTCTCTTTTTGCAGACAAGAGCTATGGCTTAAAATCCGGTACAGCACTGCGTTTCCGTGGTATTAATGTTGGTCATATAACAGCAGTAAAACTCGATGGTGATCAGGTTCGATTTGATGCATTAATTCAACCGCAATATACTCATTTAGTTCGATCTCACAGTCGATTCTTTATTGATGGGGGTATTGAAGCCAATATCAGTAATAAAGGTGTCGACGTTTCTATTCCCGCAGCAGACCAACTAATAAGCAGTGCAATAAGCTTTACTGCAAGTGGCAAACCGGGGATTAAAAAGCAATATTCTCTATTTAAAAATAGACACTTAGCTAAACTTGCTGATGATAAATTAAAAGGCTTTACAACACTAACACTTGTAGCGAAAAACTTGCCACCTATCTCTGAAGGTAGCCCCGTGCTTTATCGTAATTTACAAGTAGGTGAAATCACCAGTTTTTCACTTACAACCTCAGGGGTTGAAATTAAACTCAATATACAAAAGCAATACCGCCATCTAATCGACAGTAATACCGTCTTTTGGAACCGCTCAGGGGTTGAAGTTGAAGCCGGACTTAACGGCGTTAAAATCAAAGCAGATCCACTCTCAACGCTATTAAAAGGTGGCATTGCATTTGATTCAATTAAAGGTGTAGTTAATCGTTCAGGTAATGATTATAAGCTTTACTCAAGTTTAAGTGATGCTCAACATTTTGGTGTAATGATCACCTTAACGGCTGATGATGCGCGTTCGATTTCAAAATCAACCGCGATCAAATACCAAGGTGTCATCATTGGTAAAGTGGATAATATCAAGCCAAACTTTAACCATAATAATGTCACTGTAGAAGCACGCTTATTCCCTCAATATGCCAATATCATTGCGCGTAAAGATAGTTACTTCTGGATTGTGAAGCCAAAAATCAGTTTAAGTGGCAGTGAAAACTTAGACTCATTATTAAGCTCCTACATTGCAGTGCAACCGGGTAATGGTGTCAGCGCTAATCGTTTTACATTAGGCTCTGCTGAATTATTTGACGCAGGAAAAACCTTTATTCTTGAAAGTGAACAACGAGGCTCAGTCAGTGAAGGAACACCACTACTTTACCGTGACATTCAAGTTGGACAAGTCATTAATGTTGCTTTAGGCACATTGGCTGATCGGGTATTAATTACCGTTCAAATTGAACAAAAATATCGTCACCTTGTTCGTGCTAACAGCGTTTTCTGGAATGCTTCTGGATTAAATGTTGATGTAGGTATTACAGGTGCTAAAGTCAAAGCAGGAACATTTGATAGCTTACTACGCGGTGGGATTTCATTTGCAACACCTGCAACACAACCATTGGCACCACAGGCAAAACAAGGTAAACACTTTTTACTTAATAAAGAAGTGAATCCACAATGGGTAAGTTGGCGCACCGCTATTCCTATTAAATAATCACATAAACACCCTATATAAAAGGAGCATCTAATGCTCCTTTTTTGATCGCTTAACGCAAATGAATACGGTTTTTGTACACAATATAAAACTGATAATCAGCCCTTATCTATAACAAACTTAGAAGCATTGATAGCTGATATATATTTGTTCCTATTTAGTATAGAATCCCGACATTGCTAGTTTGACAGAGAGTGCTACCTTGCATCCTAATATCTATATTCCTGACGCTTTTATTGATCTCATCAAGCATACAATGCCAGAAAATCTGAGTATTGATGAGTTTATTAGCTGTTGTAAAACGCCGCTACGTCGCAGCATTCGCGTTAATACACTTAAAATAACTGTAGCTGACTTTCTTACTCGCGTTGCTGATAAAGATTGGACCTTAACCCCTGTTCCTTGGTGTGATACAGGTTTTTGGATCAAACGTGAGGATGAAGAAAGCGTTTCATTAGGTAACACTGCTGAACATATGGCTGGATTGTTTTACATTCAAGAAGCCAGTTCAATGATGCCGGTTACCGCTTTACTTGATAACAACAACGCCCTTGATTGCGTGCTTGATATGGCATCAGCACCAGGTTCTAAAACAACTCAAATTGCTTGTGCGATGCAAAACAAAGGCGCATTAGTAGCAAATGAACTTGCTGCAAGCCGCATTAAAGTATTACACGCCAATCTACAGCGTTGTGGCGTCCATAACGCAGCTTTAACGCACTTTGATGGTTGTGTCTTTGGTACATGGGCACCTGAAGCGTTTGACTCAATCTTACTCGACGCACCGTGTTCTGGTGAAGGCGCGATTCGTAAAGACGATGATGCTATGGCGAACTGGAGCCTTGAGTCCATCGATGAAATTGCCGCAGTACAACGCAAATTAATTGTTAGTGCATTCCAAGCATTAAAACCAGGCGGCGTTATGGTGTATTCAACCTGTACCCTTAACCAGCGTGAAAACCAAGAAGTCTGTCATTACCTAAAAGAAACCTTTGGTGATGCCGTTGAATTTGAATCTTTAGGGGGGTTATTTGAAAGCGCACCCAAAGCATTAACGACTGAAGGCTTCTTACACGTTTATCCTCAGGTTTTTGATAGTGAAGGCTTCTTTGTTGCACGGATTCGTAAACATGCTTCCGTTGATACCGATCCAGTTAAAAAGCGCATGGGTAAATTCCCATTTACTCAAGTTAAAGCCGATGAACAACAACTGATTGCTGACCAACTCAATACCGATCTTAATATCCATTTATCGACAAACAGTGATATTTGGCTACGTGATAAAGAAGTGTGGCTATTCCCGTCACAAATTAAACCATTAATTGGTGAAATTCGTTTCCAACGTATCGGTATTAAGCTTGCTGAACAACATAAGAAAGGTTATCGCTGGCAGCATGAAGCGATCATGACACTGGCGACAGGTCAAGAGTCCGTTGTTATCGCATTAACCGCAGCACAAGCTAAAGAGTGGTTTATGGGACGAGATATTCGCCCTGAAGACTTAACAGGTAAAGGTGAAGTTATTGTCACTTACCGTGATTACCCTATTGGCATCGGTAAATGGGTTGGAAATCGAATTAAAAATGGTTTACCTCGCGAATTAGTACGCGATACTAACTTGTTTGATATCTAATTTTATTCAATGCGCCAAAGTTAACCACCCGTTTATTGATGAAATAAGCAATAGCTTGTCATAAAAACTGGAAAATCGTCAAAGCTAAACTAATATTGATAGTGTAATCAAATTCCAGACATAACCAGTTAGCGCAAGGCTCATTAGTGAGCCATTCCCCTAAGCCCGACACAGGAATCGTTTCGGGCTCTTTTTATGGCTTGTCATTATTTGCTTACTCTTACCTAAACATTGCCATAAAAAATAAGCAAAAAAAACCTGAGCATAATAGCCCAGGTCTTTATTAGCCTACATACATAAAATTAGTTATGTTTGTGTGCTGTAATTTCTGCTTTTTTAAGGTCTTTAACGTTTTTGCTAACGTCACGACGCTCTTTAGATAGCTCAGCACTGATGATGATATGATCATCAACACGATCTTCGTAATCACCTTTCATGTTTTCGATGATTTCTAAAATTTGATCGTGACTCATATCTGGTTTGATATAATCCAGCATGTTTTCTAGTAATTCTACACGCTTACGGTTATCACGAATTTTACGATCGTTATCTAGAATCTCGCGTTTAAGTTTATTTTTACGGCGAGTCTGACGAACAAGTTCAAGGATGTTGTTCATGTTTTGTCCTTAGTCTGAAAATAAAGCCTTGTGAAACTGATTTAATGCTAATAATTAGGAAAAATGCACTTCCTAGTACATAACCGTCGAGTCTCAGTTTTTTTCTAAAATCGTTATAACAGAAAATCTGCTGTAAACTCAAGTAATACCCGCAGATTATCATCTAGGTGATGCGTTAACATACGCTCAAAGATATTTCCTTGGCTAAATTATGCCCTTTCTTATTTAAGTTTGCTTTGATTTCGTTCAAGAAACATTTGAGATAATTACTGACAAACAAGACATTTAGATGAAAGACCAAAGAAATAATGATGACACGACAATTAATGATGTTTTCTGCATAAAAATAATCAATTTGATTTGCAAATCACCAATCACCGCCTAATCTTCATAGTAGACCAGTACTTATTTACATTTAAAGCAATCTGAACAAGGATATCTTCGCTGTCATCTTCATGATCAGCAACAGAGTTCAACACTCAAATCGCTCCGTAATCAAATATTGGCTATACCGTGTGATGAATAGATTGATCAGGAGACAACATGTCAAAAGCAACAGGTACCGTTAAGTGGTTTAACGAAGAAAAAGGGTTTGGTTTTATCACTCAAGATGACGGCGGTGCTGATGTATTTGTACACTTCCGTGCGATTAGTGGTGATGGCTTTAAAACCTTAGCTGAAGGCCAGAAGGTGTCTTACGAAACAGAACAAGGTCCTAAAGGTCTTCAAGCAGCAAACGTTGAAAGAGTCTAATAACGTAACCTTGAACAGTAACAATATTAAAGGGCTCATTAGGCCCTTTTTTCTATTTCAGCCATTATAATACGCATAAAAAAAACCTTCTTTGGTTATAGATCTCCGCATAAATGCAAGCTTAATAAACACTAATACTATTTGATATAGCATAAAAACCTTATCCTTTTTTGACCACTTCCACCTTTCTCACCATAAGCATGAAATAGCATAATATTCCAACATGTTATTTTGTTAAAGGGGTCACATTATTGGTTTGTTCTTACAAGAGAAACTTGCCCTTTTAAAGTGAAAATGGCCTAATACTCATGGTTTTATTAAAGGCCTATTTATGCAACAAATTGAAAGAGAAAACTTCGATACACTGTTCAAATGTTCACAGTTGTCCTGAAGCGGTTCATTATTCTTTTGTACATAAGTAAAACAGCGTAATGCACGCTATTAATTTATTTTTTCAGGAGACATAACATGTCTAAAGCAACTGGTATCGTTAAGTGGTTCAACGATGAGAAAGGTTTCGGTTTTATCACTCAAGACAATGGCGGCGCTGACGTATTCGTTCACTTCCGTGCTATCACTGGTGAAGGCTTCAAATCTCTAGCTGAAGGTCAAAAAGTTTCTTTTGACGTTGAGCAAGGCCAAAAAGGTCCTCAAGCTGCTAACGTTGAGCGCGTTTAATTTTTCAACGAACAGTTGAAAGAAGTAAAGGGTATCTTAGATACCCTTTTTTTATAACTATTCTTTATGTAACCGCAGATCACACCACTGCGTGTACCATTTTTACGCGTGGTTGATCGAGACCAAAATAATCACTTTCTTGTTCAACGTCCTTAAAACCCAACTGTTGATAGAGCTTTTTAGCATGATTATTCGGGTGTACCGTTAACCAGAGCTTTTTGCATCCAGCTAATGTAGCCATGGCCTCTTGCATTAATTTTTTACCCACACCGCGTCCCTGTACGCTAGTATCAACTGCTAATGCCAATATCCACCCTTCTGATGCTGTTAATGACAGATCATTAAACTGAGGCGCACACAGCACATAGCCAACAACATTATCGAGATCACGAGCGACTAATAATCCAGCGGACCAACAATCATAAGCTTGGCGAATAAAAAAATCAGGATAGCCATGCTCACCAAACAACCGCTGTTCTAACTGATACACCGCATATAAATCTTCTTTTTTAGCAACACCAATCGTTATTGTCTGAACCACATTATTCCCTATGCATTATGTTTACGATGAGTATAAAAAAGCCAGCGTCGAATAAACGACACTGGCTTTATAAAACAATAATAACTAATTATTATTTATCAGCACGGCTCATGAACTTGTGTTCAGCGGTGTTGATTTTAATTTTTTCACCATTTGCAATGTACTCAGGAACTTGAACAACAAGACCTGTAGACAATGTTGCAGGCTTAGTACGAGCACTTGCAGATGCGCCTTTAATTGACGGATCTGTCTCTACAATTGTTAGTTCTACTGTTGCTGGTAGTTCTAGTGCAACAGGTGCACCGTCTACAGTCAATACTTCAATACCTTTAGTATCTTCAGTGATGAACAGTAATTCTTCTGCAATTGCTTCTTTAGTGAAAGTGTATGGAGTGTAGTCTTCATCATCCATAAACACATATTCTTCACCATCGATGTATGAGAAAGATGCTTTTTGACGACGGAAATCTGCCAATGTAATCATTTCATCAGCTTTAAAGCTAACGTCTGATTTTGAGCCCGTTGCAACATCATAAATACGCATACGGTAAAGACTTGCGCCTGCACGACCACTAGGCGTTAGCTTAGTAATTTCTTTAACTAAAGCTACTTTACCGTTAAGTTCAATAGCAGCAAATTTTTTAATATCACTAGCCTTTGGCATGATCATTATTCCAAAAATAAATAGTGGTGAGAAATTACACCAAGATACAGATTTATAGCAAGTAATATGATAGTCCAATCTCTATTTTTTTGCATTGATCTACTAACATGGTCAATAGATAGACAAGACAATAATCAGATCTTCTTATTACACTGTAATTATGACTTTATATAACGTACTACTCATAACAAGCAATATAACCATTATATTAAGGCAGGACTAACTCACTAATATCCGTTAATACCCACGCACTATTCTGTTCTTTAAAACCAATTTTAGAATAATAGCCTGCTGCTTTTGGGCCGGATAATGAAACTATTTTACAACGCTCAGCCACAGATTCTGCAGCCACTAAAATAAGGTATTTACCAATGCCCATCGATTGAACACTTTCATCAACCACAAGATCAGATAAATAACAACAATCATAAAAATCTGTCATTGCACGCGCCAAACCAACAAGCTGCTCATCAACCCATGCCGTTACAATTAAATTACTGTTGTTTAATATGCCTTGGACAATCGCTTCATCATCAATTGATCGACATTCATTTAGTGCTGTTTTGTTCATTAATTCAATGTATTGATTTACTGTAATCGGATGATTAACTTTATAATCGATTTCCATTTTAACCCTTTGACACTAACGCTTTCTATGGCGTGAATACTACACTAGATTGTGATTATAACGTGCCAATATCAACAATTAATTTACTGCTATAAGGTTCAAAGATGAAATACAGGGAGGAAATTACAGGCAAAAAAATAGTGACGTAATAATCAGTATTATTACGTCACTAGTAATATTTTACTTACTTTCAGATGTATAACTGGAATATGAGCAGTAATAGCAACCATTTGATTGAGGATATATCTTTTTAGCTGCCTCTAATGCAGTACTACAGGCAGTATGATAACCAAGCGCATCACAATTTTTTGAACCTGGGCTGTGGCTACATGTTGCTGTATGAATTTCATGATCGCCGTTATCTTGCGCATTTTTATCAACATAAAACAAACTCATAATCACCTCTGAATAGTAGTATTCTTGAATAAAGACATTACTCCTATCAAATTGTAGGAGATACTCAATAATCCCAATAGTTAGATTTGTATCACTTTCAGTTGGCAACATTCGCCTCTGAATAATAATACTGTGATTAACCCGCTTTATTTAGATATTACCCTCAGTCTTTGTATCACATTATTCCACAATTGATTTATTTATGAATCTATCTCAACTTCATCTGATAATGGGCGTTTCTTTAAGGCAAACACAGCCAAAATCAAGGCAACGACAGCGACGACTGCCATCATAAGATAAGTTGAAGTAAACCCAGACTCTAACAGACGAGAATCAACCCCCGCTAAACCATTTTCACTACTCGCCAACACATTATCAGGCAATTGGAAATGGAAAACCGCAGAACAAACAGCAACACCAATAGCACCGCCTAACTCACGTCCAAAATTAAATAATGACATACCAATACCACGATCTCGCGGTGGTAATACATTTTGTACAACCACACTTAAAGCTGGCAATGTAAAACCCAATCCAAGACCAGCAAAAATAAGTGCTAATTTCACTTCAAAATCAAAATGTAATTGCCATAAAGCCAAGGCAGTCATTAAAAATCCAAGCATGACGAAAATTTTATAATTACCCCAACGTGCGATTAACTTACCGCCAATAAATGCGCCGGTTGTAATACTAAACATGAAGATCATCATAAATAATCCACTCTCTGATGCGGTTAATCCTTTTTGCCATTGAAGCTGTAAAGGAAAATAAACCAACACGGCAAACATCAGTAACTGTGAACATAAAATTAAACTCACGCTAACTAAGTAACCAGGCAAACGCGCTAAACGAGCAGGAAGGATTGGATCTTTCGCAAATTTTTCCACAATATAAAGCAGTATTAACGATAACAATAACGCACCTGACACCCAACCTATTGGAAGTTGAGATTCAGGAGATAACAGTAATAACACCAGTGTCGTCACACTGATAAGCAATGCCGCCCCTTTCCAGTCAAATGGCGATTTTCGACCTTTACTTAAATGAGATAAAGTACGATTAACCATCAATAAAGCCAGTAAACCTAATGGTAAATTGATCCAAAAGATCCAGCGCCAGTTAAGATGTTCTGCAAAAAAACCACCCAGTAATGGCCCTGCAATACTGGATACCGCATAAACAATCGAAATATAACCTTGATATTTACCGACAATACGAGCAGGAATACTGTCTGCAATCACCGTAAAGGCTAATGCAATTAAGCCTCCGCCACCCAGTCCTTGCAAAACACGACTTGCAATTAATTGGCCTAACGTGTCAGATAATCCACATGCGATAGACCCTAACATGAATAAGACAATACTCACATTGAGCATCTTTACACGGCCGAAAATATCACTCAATTTACCGTAAACAGGAAGAACAGCGGTTGCTGCTAATAAATAAGCCGTTACGACCCAAGTTAATGCCTGTCCTGCATTGAGATCCTGACCAATAAGAGATAATGGTGTAGTAACAATACTTTTTTCTAGCGATCCTAAAGCAATAACAAGTGCAACACTGGCAAATATGCGTTGAGGTGACATTCCTTTCCCTTTATTTAAGTATACAAATACAACTCACTGTATTGCTTCATTATATTTAAAAACATCATCATCAAAACAGTTTGAATAATTTGTTAATATCTAAATAAAATCAATACTCTGTCCCAATATTTAGTTTAATACTTTCTCTTTAATCACTGTCATTACACCTTGGTCATTGTTGCTCGGTGCATGAAAGCGCGCTAGTTGTTTAATTTCAGGATGAGCATTGTCCATCGCATAACTAAAATAGGTTTCTTTTAGCATTTCAACATCATTTAAGAAATCACCAAAGCTCATGCTTTCTTCAAACGTAAAATCAAAAATACGTTGTAATTCTTTAATCGCAGCACCTTTAGAGGCGGTTTTATGCATCACATCAAGCCATACTTTAGCACTGATCACTACTTGATGAGTTTGAGAATATAACGGCGCAATAATGGGATATACCAGCGCTTCGGTACCATTAAAGTTAAGTACCGCAATCTTAATAAATTCATCGTTAACAGCCAGTAAATCATTAACGAATTCAAGATTATGGTAATATTTTTTAATTTCTTCTAGCGCGCGTTTATCTGTTGTTTCAGTATAAGCAGAATTTTTACCGCAGAGAACAATAAAGGTATTATCAATCGTTTTAATACTAGTAATAATGGCATGAATTTCAGGAGTAGGAATGGTTGAACTGTAAAGCTCTTTGCCTTGGTGCATCACTAATGTACCGTTTTCAGCAATAAATAACATCTTGTCTTTAATTGGCTCAAACGTATTCGCTAAACTCTGATACTGTCGGCCAGACGCCGCAGCAAACAGAATATTTTTAGCATCCAATTGATTAAATACTTCGTAAAAATCAGCAGGAAGTACCTTATCATCACTCAGTAACGTGCCATCCATGTCTGTTGCGATAAATTTGATTGAAGATGTCATAAACAGTAATTATTCCAACATTTTATTATTAATATTGAATATTCTACCTGTTAATGAGGTTAATTTTAATCAAAAAGCCAATGACTTGAGCGATAAAAGCTGATCTACATTAAATAATATGCTCAAAATTTATAGTAAAACGAACACATCATATTATCTATTTATCTTTCAATACAAAAAACACCATCACATTGCATAATGGTGTTCTTTCAACGGAAAAATTAATGATGATTGCTCCTTTTTTTCTTTGATGATGATTTTACTTCTGCGTTACAGCAACCCCCAATATTTTCTTTTTTTGCTTTTAGGTATAACTGTATAAATAAAAAGAACATAAAGAATAAAAAAACAACGACAGAAATAATGACATATAAAGGAAATAGTTCATCTGTATTCATAAAATGCGCCTTGGTTATGCAACGTATCAACAACCCAAATAAGAATGTAATTCATTACCAATATTTGTCAATGGAATTTATCGCCTCACTTAAGCGTAAAAAGGGCATCTATTACCCATCATTCGTGACACTGTAACACCTGCTGTTTAATTACAGTAACAACGCCCTGCTCATTATTACTTGGCGCAATAAACCGAGCTAATGTTTTAATATCAGGATGGGCATTACTCATTGCGTAACTAAAATAGGTTTCATTAAGCATTTCAACATCATTGAAGAAGTCACCAAAACTCATACTATTTTCAAATGTAAATCCAAATTGATCACGCATAGCCTTAATCGCCTGCCCTTTAGATGCTTGTTTATCCATAAAATCTAGCCATGTTTTACCACTAACAACAACTTGATGGGTATCAGAAAATAAAGGGGTGACGAATGGATAAACATGTTCTTCAGTACCGTTAAAGTTTAATACTGATATTTTAATCACCTCATCATCGACATCTAATAAGTCATCAACAAACATAATGTGATGACAATATTTCATGATTTCTTGCTGAGCCTGTTTATCCTTAGTCTCTGTGTAAGCTGATTTTTTGCCACATAAAACAATGTGCGTATGTTCAATATTGCGGACGGTATTAATAATAGTATCCGTTTCAATTTTAGGAATGGTTGCACTGTAAAGTTCTTTACCTTGATACATCACTAAAGTGCCATTCTCGGCAATAAAAAGTATCTTATCTTTTATGGATTCAAACATTTTTAATAACGTGAAATATTGTCGACCAGACGCGGCAGCAAATAAAATGTCTTTGGCATCTAACGCATTAAATACGTCTAAAAAATCATGCGGAAGCTCATTTACATCATTCAGTAAAGTACCGTCCATATCTGTTGCAATAAATTTTATCGGTAATGCCATTACTATTATTACTCCGATTATATGTAAACTAATTAAGTGACAATATATTACCCCTAAAGTCTCAACTAGCATATAACAGCGACCCTCTTTATGTTCAAAGAGCATCGCTATATATTATAGAATGAGTTGAGTTTTATAATTGTTTATTTGCCGCTGATAATAGTTTTTTATTGTGTTCAACAACCATTATTGCAATTGCTAGAAATAGAATGTCTTTAACTAAAAAGAAGTTCGCTACAGGAACACTATCAACTATTTTCCAAGTATTAGGTGTCGTAAATAAGAAACTAAGTGTCATGATAAAAATAGCACTAGCGATAAGACCAGAAAAATAACCTACTCTAGGATTAAAGAAACCATAAATAAGCCCAATGGCCACCACTATCTCACTTAAACCAACCAGATTAGACACGGTTTGGACTGAGAAGAAATGGTATGTCCACCCCATTAAGGGATGATTTTTAATAAGCGGTTCAATTGCTGCCGCTTCCGTTGGCGTAAATTTAAAAATACCAATCCACAATAAAACTAACACAACGCCGAAAACACCTAATTTATACCCTACCGTTGTTGCTGGTGGTGCTACTGTATTTGTTCTTAAACTTTCCATATTGATCCTACCTAACTAGATTAAACTAAACTGTTCAGTTCAATCTAGTGTGTAAGCGTTTACCTGTCAAGAGTTTTGAACTAAACAGTTTATTTTGTTATGATCAAGGGAATGACAAAAGAGGTAAGGTCCATGAATAAACAACAAGAAAAGCGATTGAATATTATTAATAAAACAATCACTTTATGTGCGCAATATGGCTTCCATGGCACCAGCATGGATACGATTACGGCTGCAACAGGAGTATCAAAAGCAACCATATATAAGTATTTCATTTCAAAAGAAAATCTTATAAAAGAAGCGCTTATTTTATTCAGTGAACGCGCCTTGAATCACCTCGATCTTACGTTTTCTGACCCATCGCTAACACTCGAACAAAAGCTATCAGAACGGTTTGATCTCTTAGTCGCATTAGTAAAAGATGATTTATTTAATGGGTGTTATTTTCAATTAGCCTATAGTGAATTTAACCATACTGACGATGGTATTGCAGATATATGCAGTGGCTATAAGAATATGCGTGTCGATATGATTAAAGCGTTGTTAATTGAAAATAATATTAATAATGCTGAACTTAAATCACAGCAAGCAGAATTAATCTTTAATGGCCTACTTGCATCGTTACAAATAACAAAAAACACCAATTTAATTCCGATGGCAAAAGAAATGTATATCAATATTATTCTTAATGATAATAAGTAGTTATTTTAATGAGATAGCCATTATAAAAACATAATGGCCATCTAGCCTCTTTCCATAATGTCATATTTTAAATAATTTCACGTTTGACGTCGGTCACATATCAATAATAATTGTCTTTGATAATAATCATTATAATGGCATAAGGATAAATGTAAGTTTATTCGCATACATGTATAACAGCTATAATTTAATATAGCTATAACATATAGAATTATAAGTATGCACATGAAAAAAGGACAATTCATATGAAACTTTCTTTTATTTTCTGTTTATTATTTGTTTCAACATCTGCTTTCTCTAGTACTGACGTTATAAATTCAAAATTCCATAACCCAAATAACAAAAAGATCAGCCAAAAAATAGAAATACCAACCGTTATTGACAATAGAGTGATCAATTCAAAATTTCATCATCCTGGCAATAAAGCGCATCATGTTATAAAGAAAAACAAAAACAAATAATCGTGATTAAGCACCAATAAAAAAGGAGCCGTGACAATTACTCGCAACTGCGCATAATTATTTTCGGCTCCTACTCTACCGCATTACTTTTGGGCACTCACACCCATTAAGTGATCAATCTTCTGTATGTTTTTAAAACCAGCCGCTTTTAATCGACGGATAACTCCATCAACAAAACCGCTGCCTTTTTTCATGATATGCGGATTACCCGTATAATGAAAAAGACGTCCATCTTGACGTAACACACGGTAAATCTCACTATAAAACTCTTCGCTATACAGTTCACCAGCAAGAGAAAAACGTGGTGGATCGTGAATAACGGCATCAAAAGACATCGAAGGCATTGTCTCTATCAACTCAAAGCTACTGCCCTGACGTTGTTCAATCCCATCATTGTTCAAATCACTTGACCAAGGATTCTGAGCACGTAAACCCATTACAGATTCGCTTAGTTCAATGGTTAATACTTTTTTAGCACCTAAACGGTGTGCGGCAATCGCGGCGTAGCCTAAACCACTGCAGCAGTCGAGTACATTATCACCACAACGAACCGCTTGTTGCGCCATCTCTGATGCACTTTTGAAAGGATCGGTTCCTTTCGAGATATGCATTTTAACACCACTTATCTCAAGCAGTGGCGCACCCTCTGTTGGTGCTAATTTGTAATAACCTACACTGCGATCTTCTAACGGATCCATCTCGCCATCATTACAAAGATAAATTCTTTGCGTTTTTTTAACGATTTTTTTCAGATCAGCAATAGAAAGATGATTCTCTTCATCAAGAATTAAACCTTGATCATTTACGATAAAGTCTTGCTCTGTGAGATTAAGATCTGTCGATATTCGGACGCTAGAAAGTCCTTGCTTGATGGCATCTAATGCCTGTTGCGCATTTTTTGTATGAAGGTAATAGCCAAGCATAGTTCATTTATCTAATTGGAAACACTGACGGTATTATAACATAAAACAGAATTGTCATATCCCCATCGTGACTGACCCAATTACTCCGCATAAAATTAACAATATCATCACTGTTTAATAATATATTTCAGCATATTAGTTATCTTCCATGATAATTTAGCCATCATGGTAAAACATCGCTCACAACCACTTTTCTTAGCGCTTTAACCGCAAACCATACCTTCATTTATTCACATAAAGAATAATGTCAATTTACAGTTGATTAAATAAAGATACGATATGCTTGCATATCAAAACCAAAATAGTCTAATTAATCAATTTATTAGAAGAATATCCCACTATGGAATATAAAATATGACTCTTATTGCTGGCTCTATTAATGTAGCAAAACAATGCAACCACTGACATTGCCTGTGGATGTTATTTATCACTGTAATTAACAACTGTAATTAACAACTGTAATTAAAAAAGAATTATTAAAATAAAGGACTGTCATGAACAAGGCATATTTACTATTAACGTTATTAACCCCTTTTGCTACAACTGCTTCTGATAACGTTCAACATATTGAAAATCATCCATCACAACAAAATGTCACACCCGATACTAACAATACTTATACCTATGTAAAATGCTGGTATCGCACCAGTGTCAGCCATGATGAACCCGCCGCAGATTGGGTGTGGGCTAAAAATAATGATAATAGTTATTATAAACTGCCAGGTTACTGGTGGTCGTCTATTTCATTTAAGAATATGTTCTATACTGATGTATCAAATAAAGCAATCGCACAACGCTGCGCTGCATCTATCGATACTCATAATGAAAATGCTGACATTACGTTCTTTGCTTCAGATATAAAGGCATCTTATAGTCATACAATCTGGACTAATGATACTGCGAATCAAGCCAATACAATCAATAGAATCGTCGCTTTTGGTGATAGCCTTTCAGATGCAGGAAATACTTTTAATGGCTCACAATGGCTATTTCCAAATAGTAATAGCTGGTTCCTAGGCCATTTCAGTAATGGTCTAGTTTGGACAGAATATCTTGCCAACGCAAAACAACTGCCATTATATAACTGGGCTGTTGGTGGTGCTGCAGGTGTAAATGAATATGGCATTCTTACTGGTATTTATGATCAGATTTCATCGTTCAACATATACATGAAATCTGCAAAAAATTATCACATTGAAAATACGTTATTTACTCTAGAGTTTGGCCTTAATGATTTTATGAATTACGACCGTAATGTGACTGAAGTAAAAAGTGATTACAGTACAGCGTTGATTCGTTTAACCGATGCCGGAGCCAAAAATATTTTACTGATGACATTACCTGATGCGAGTAAAGCGCCTCAATTTAAATTCGCCACCGCAGATAAAGTCGCTTTAGTCAGTCAGCAAATTAAACAATTCAATCTTTTCATAAAAGAACAAGCGGCTTATTATAAACAAAAAGGCATCAATATTACATTTGTCGATGCATATCAGATATTTGAAAACGTCACGTCTGAACCTCAAAAATATGGTTTTGTGAATGCAAAAGATGCTTGTATGGATATCAATCGTAGTTCATCAAAGGATTATCTCATCAGCCATAGTTTAACCAATGATTGCGCACAACACGGTTCAGATAAATATGTCTTCTGGGGTGTTACCCACCCAACCACAGCGATGCACAAATATATTGCTCAAAAAATTATTACCAGTGTTTCAATAAACTAAAGAGTCTTAATACTATTGGCACTAGCTTTCGGTTAGTGCCAATGATCTAGCATAAAACCATTAATAACTTACCTTAACATCTCAAGAAACAGAGCAAGCCCAATTTAAATACGATGCCTTTTCACTCTTATTTGAGTTATACATATTGGATGTGAGCATACATAGTCACTTTATAGCAGTGTGATCTTAGTCGAAAATACAAAACAGTTGCGCCAAAAGGTAATAATTTTAATTCTTTAAAAATCAAAATGATAACAAACCTACCATCTGATAGGTAGATAAATGATTTGACGTTAAAAACAAATCACCTTATATTTAAAACCAATGAAGCGAAGCACAAACTATTTAACTTAGATGCTCGCTTCTTTTTTTAGCCACACACCTACCAACTAGTAGGTAGTCAAATAATAAAGGGATACATTATGTTTACTACATCATCAATTGCACTCATCGTTGGCGGTTCATCAGGTATGGGTAAAGCAACCGCAGAACGCTTATTAACCGCAGGGATTCCTGTTATGATTTTATCTCACAATGCAGAAAACCTAGCCACTGCAAAAGCCGATTTAGAACAACGTACAGGCGGCATTGTTGAAACAGCACAAGTTGATTTATATAACCCTGCAGACGTGAATACTTTTATTGGTCAACTTGAAAACGAAAACCGCCATATTGGCTATCTAGTTAACGCTGCTGGTTTTTTTAAACCGGTAAGTTTTCTAGAACATACTGAAAAAGATTACAATCTTCAATTAGATATCAACAAAGCATTTTTCTTCATTACTCAAGCCGTTGCAAAAAACATGCAACAACATGGTGGTGGTTCAATCGTAAATATTGGTTCAATGTGGGCACATCAAGCAATTAAAGCAACCCCATCATCGGCTTATTCAATGCAAAAAGCAGCCTTACATGCGTTCACCCACAATTTAGCGATGGAATTAGCAGATTACAATATTCGTGCTAATGCTGTCGCCCCTGCGGTTGTACTGTCAACTATCTATAAGTCATTCATTGCTGAAGATGAAATTGAAACCGCTCTACAAGGATTTAATGATTTTCACCCTATTGGACGCATCGGCTCAACCACCGATATTGCAGATGCGATTGAGTTTTTATTATCAGATAAAGCAAAATGGATCACAGGTACGGTGCTTGACGTCGATGGCGGCGTGATGGCGGGACGCAATTAATACACAGAAACAATAACAGTCATTTTTTATTGAATAATGGCGATGAATACGTCGCCATTACCTTTCTACTCATAGGTAGAAAAAATTGTGATCTTTAATTCTAAATGATAGATTATTGATCTTCTTAGTAATGTGAATATCAATGATGAAAGACATTAATCCTACAGCAGCAAAAATTGCTGATATTGCCGAAAAATACATTCAATGTCGTGGTTTTAACGGGTTTAGTTTTCGTGATATTCAAGATGAACTGGGTATAAAAACAGCCAGCATTCATTATCATTATAAAACTAAACAAGATTTAGCCATCGTTGTATTTGAACGTTACCTTACACGGTATAAAACGGCGTTAATAACCATCGAACAACAACATGTAACCGCTGCCGATAAATTAAAAGCGTTAGCTAATATTTTTATTACAGTGCGTGATGAAGATAAACTTTGTTTATGTGGTATGTATGCATCGGATTTTTATTCTCTCACTAATAGCTTAGAAATTCAGCTTGATCGATTCGTTACCTTTAATGAGCAATGGATAGAACAAGTAATAACAGCAGGTATTAACAACGGTGAATTTCCATCACAATTAATTGCCACAGATGCCGCACGCCTTTATTTTGTGTCATTAGAAGGTTCTATGCTTATTTCACAATTTAAAGATGCTGATTATATTCAAGCAGTAGTTAACAACTACTTTAGTGTCGTTTTAAACGTCACATAAAATACTGCCGTCACCCTGTGATTTTTTACAGCGACGTTGCACTTTATAGTGTGCCATATCTTCTGTTACACCAACATCAGCAAGAACATCACGCAATGGTGCAGTGTACAAATATTTCATTTAAAGATAAAAATAGAATTTAACCGTTTCATCATTAACCAATAAAAAAGGTGCACTCAGTACACCTTCTTATCATGCTTATTTGTAATATCAATAAACAGTTAATTACCAAAGATTTTTAATTTGAGCCAGATGATTCGGCAAATCTTGTGGTTTTTCACAACACACTTGTTCCATTACTTGCTGAAGTTGCTTTTTCAACATATTCATCGCGTGATAGCCCCCATTTTGACCAAGAGCACCCACACTGTACATAAAACTACGGCCCATAAATGTAAAGTCCATGCCCGCAGCCAGCGTACAAGCAATATCAGAACCTTCTCTAATACCACTATCCATCATAATAGTTGTTTGGCCTTTACAAGCATTAAGAATTTCAATACCTTTACTAATGGTTGATGGACCCGCATCCAATTGACGCCCACCGTGGTTTGAAACGATAATCCCATCAAGACCGATTTCAATCGCTTTTTTCGCATCTTCAACAGTAGATAACCCTTTTAGCACTAAGTTACCGTCCCACTTATCACGTAACTTACGTACTTTCTCTTCACTTAAACGTCCATTAAATGTTTTATCCATAAACAACGCTAAGTGGTGCATATTCATTGAACCAGACATATATTTGGTTAACGATTTAAATTCCGGCTTACCTTTAACTAATGTCTCCAATGCCCATTCAGGAGAAAGCATAATTTGCAGCATATTTTCTGCTGTCATTTTTGGCGGCATCGCCAATCCATTTTTTATTTCTTTAGGACGATAAGCAAAGGTGGGAACATCCGATAATAATACTAAGGTTTTAACCCCTGCCGCCTTACAACGGGCAAGTAAATCATCCGTAATAGCATCATCAACAGGGTGATAAAGTTGAAACCACATTTTACCCTCAGTGATTTCAGCAATAGTTTCAATCGACGCAGTAGAAACCGTACTCAATACAAACGGTATATTATGATCAAAAGCCGCTTTAGCTAAAATCTCAGGTGCTTGCGGCCAAATTAAGCCTTGAAGTCCAACGGGGCTTACACCAAATGGCGCATCGTAAGTTTCACCAAACAATGTGGTTTTTAAAGACACATCCTTATAATCTCTTAAATAATAAGGAATAAGTTCAAGCTTACGAATATCATCAGTGTTTCGTCTTAAACCAATTTCATTGTTACAACCGCCATCTACGTATTCAAACGCAAACTTCGGTAACCGTGATTTGGCTTTTTTTCTTAGAAGATCGATGGATGGATATGCAGTATTAAAATAGTCTTTCATGACAGTTCCTTTATTATTTTGATAATATTTTTATTGGAATTCATAACTGAACTTTATTTCTTTATTACATATATATCACAAAAAAAATAAACAACTATCGCTTTTACACACTATAAGTAAGAATTTACATTTTGATATTTAGTGTATAAATAAATAGTTAAATAAAAAATACTCTACATAACATCCACCAAAGAAATTGATTAAAAGCCATCATTAGGATGGCTTCTATATACTATTCAAATTTAGATGCAGCTTCTAACAATAAATCGCTATGCATAAAAATAGTAATTCTCTTTACCTGTACTAGTATCTACTGGGCAGATTGTAATTTATATAAACTCAATTGCACTGTGCATATGAGAATTATGTTTAAGGAGATTATTATGATATGTCACATAAAAAAAACGCTACTTTTGTCGTTGTTAGCTTCTACATCAGTGTTTGCGGCACCTGATCACTCGAAATTATCTACAGAAGGACTACAGTTCGTTCCTGTTACCATTAAGCATATGACAGCTTCAGATATGGATGGTGGAGTAGATTTTAAATTTAATGAAGATTTGACTGCGGTGGAGGGAATGCCTTCATGTGAGTTATTATACTCCTCCCAGAAAGGTATAAATATAGTTATTATTGGATCCGAGAACCCAAGCTTTAATCTTCAAGTATCTTGGGGTGATAGATGTAATATCCTAGCTGCCCATGCAGAAAAAAATGAGTAGTGGCTGTTAATATTAAAATGGCAAGGAATCATCTCCGAATCCTTTTCAATAAGAATATCTGGATCAAAAGCTTAGTCCTTACTGTTAGGGTAACAGTGATACTTATGGCTATAACGCACTAGTATTATCAGTGCCTTTTATGGCTACTATGGAAATGTAGATAAAGTGATAATTAGGTGGGTGAGGATAATTAAGCCCCTATGTTTAACCAAATACAGGCAGAACACAGAGGCTTTACTTCATGATGAGAAGTACTTAACCTTAGCCTCATTTCGCGATTTCTAGATACACTTACCCTATTTTCTATGATTACGCGGCCCTTAATTCAGATTGGATCATGGCATGATCCAATCTGCTACCGAATTACCAACTCGGAAATTCCTAAATACCAAACGGCTTTTACACAAAATACATTCGTAAGGATCGACTTTCACGTACCATTTGAGCATTGATGCGTAACATGGCATCTTTGGCTCTGCTTCAATTTTCATATCTAAAGCAGCATAAACTTTCGGCAGAGATTTCCACGACGACGCATTGATAAAAAACCGTAATAGCGGATCATTTGGTTCTAAAAAATATAGGACAGCCATATATTTACTTTGAAAATTCAATCCGCTAAAAATAGATTCCCTCTAACCATCGCGATAGCATTTACTATAGGACATGACGATAATCAGCCCTAGATAATAGCGTAATAATGCTCAGTTTTATAAAGAGAATATTATGGCTGTCCTGTCTTTTTTAACGTACTTGGCCATCAACAAATCCATTCCCAATAGCATCTTATGTTGGACCTTACCAAATACAGCTAAGATAACGTCACCAGTTAATGTTTGGCGACCGCGCTCGTCTGCAGTCACACTACGTACTTCATGCATTCTTGCGAAGAACTCAATTGCTCTGCTCATAATGCCTCATGTATTCAGTAATAATCGCGATAGCTTCGCTTGCTAAATAACATATTACCGCCTGATACCCGATATCATCGAGACGATGCAGCCATTGATTTTGGTTGTTACTTACAACTGACTTATTAGGAAACATGAGTAAGGTAATCCCCTATTTAATGATGGCTTATCGCAACACACTTCCATGTTCGTCAATATTTGTTAACCTTTTTTACAATTTATTTGCATTGATAAATATTAGAACTATAAACAATATAGTTCTATCTCTCTTTATATATTTATAAAGTTTATATTTATAGGAGGTTGTATGTTAATAAGTAGAAGATGGGCTTTATGTGTTACTTATGCAGTTTTTGGAATATTTAGCCCCGAAACTAAAGCCAACGATGATTTACCACAAGGGTTAGCTGTTCAAATATTGAGTCAACTTCAAGATAGTAGAAAAGTTAATTATGTTAATGCAGAAAACTGGTTGATTGATAATAATCAGTATATAAATAAAAACCCTCAATCTAGTTTGAAACAGATAAAGACAAATGTATTAAAATACAACAAACCGACGTTGGTTGACTTTAGTCGTATTATTGATGAATCTCAAAAAGAAAAAGCAAAAGCGCTATTAAGAACACAAATAGGTATTTCATTTCCAAATGATTATTTAATTGTGACGAAGCACAAAGGGAATTTAATGTTTTCTCCAATTGAAGATGATAATGCCCCTGCCATCAGTTTATTAGAGGCTGACAATGTTGATGAGGTTGATTTAACCGCACGTATAGAAGATGTGCAAAATATAAATGAGAATACTTCATTACCTCATTTATCATTCTATTTGAATGTAAACAGAGCAATTAACGGTAGAGAATGTCTTTTTAGGAGGTCAACACTTTGGTCTGAGTATGGTTACAGATATTTTTGTAAAAATGCAAATATATCACTAATTTACAGAGTTAATTTGCAACGTTCATTTGCGTATGGAACTGAGGGGATAGAAACACCAGACGCAAAAATTGTCCGTATAAGTTTAGATGATGATAGCTCAGGATCAGGTATTCACCTAAATAATTCATTATCATCGGTATATAGTTATGCAAAATATATTGTATATATAGGGTATGCCACTGAATGGGCTACAGATGCGATTGCACAGGATTATACTTTTTCATTTAATACTTCAAATAAAAAAGCGGCAATATTAAGGACGGTGCCACGCAGTAATCTAAATGCTAATTATGAAACTAAAGAAATATCAGGGTTTACTGTAGGGGTTACAGTAGGTGCTGAGGCCGGGCCTAAAGCTACGGCAAGTGCAAATGCCAGTTATACACAATCAAGATGGTTAACTTTTCAAACAAAAGACTACCGTGTTGAGAGAAGTACTACAGATAGTAATAATGTGAGTTTTAAATGGAATCGTCACCATTATTCTACTGCAGAGTCATTACTAAACCGTTCTAGCGATGCGATATGGGTTACTACTTATCCTGCGGATAAAAATCGTATAAATCCAATTGGTTATAAGAGCTTCGTTCCTAAAATGGATGTTATATTTGAAGCTGAACCCGATACAGTAGGTACTACAGACTTTAATATTAATTCTTCTATTAATATACGCCCTATCTATCATGGAACTTATATCTATTATTATATGGTTGGCGCACATCAGGCATATTATGGTTTAGAGGATACGCCTCGTAGGAGAGTTAATAAAAATATTAAATTCACTGTTGATTGGGCACATCCTGTATTTAGTGGCAGTCGATTAGTTGATTTACAGCTAGGGAGCTTTAATGATCGATGTATTGAGATATCTCCAATGGGAAGCATATTAACTAGTAATAAATGTATTGAAAATAATGTTTCACAATCCTTTATTTATGATAAACATAGTCGTTATGTGAGTGCCTCTAATACTAATTTATGCTTAGATGGCGAATCATTGAGTCAACTAAAAACCTGTAATATGAGTTTAAGTCAGCGCTGGCTGTGGGTGAAAAATTCTAATAAGTTAAGTAATCTTTATGATGGTCGTTTTCTTGGCCACAATAAATCAACAGGTCAATTAGGCTTATATACAGAAGGTAATGATCAGGTAAGTCTACGTACAGTAACTGATTATACTAATTTTCTTAAGAAAGCTTCTCTTTAATTATTTCGCTTTTATTAATGCGTTATGGTTTTAAGAAAATATAAAGCTAACGTCTTTCAGTCGGCGGCTCACAAAAAGGCCCATACAGGGCCTCTTCTATTCTCACTGCTTCTTCATCTGCTTAACCGCGCATCTTGCAGCTTTGCTATTTCTGCAATAGTTTTGTTCACATTACTCGATATCGCCAGTAGCTCATCCACACTGAATAAGTTCGGCTCATTAAACAATTGGGCAAGACGTGATTTACTAATTATGAACGCATCGAAATATAGGACAACCATATATTAACTAAAATTCAACCCATTGAAAGTAGATTCGCCATTGCGAGAGCATTCACTATAGGACATGACGATGATCAGTCCTAGATAATAGCATAAGAATTATCAGTTTTATGAAGAGAAAGTTATGGCTGTCCTGTCTTTCTCTGTCTTTCTGATATAATCAGAACATTCCTTTTGCTTACTTAAATACAAAGATACAACCTGATCTTGAAAATCAGTGACACTTCTCATTCCATATGCAGATAAATAATGGAAATCACCAAAACATGCTTTATCTAATTCTATCTGTGGTTTTATTCCATTTTCAATAAGGTAAGTTTTACCGACCCCCCATGCTCCATCTAATAGAACAATTGGAGGATGACTTGTGTCTTTTAGCTGTTCTATTATCTGTAAGGTAACTAAGTTTTTCATAACATAATCCATCAGTATAATTACATGACGATATTGCTATTTTTATTTTCAATTTGTTATATACAACATAGCTATAAAAACAAAGAAAATTGTATCTATAATATCAAAATTATCATCAGATAATTAATATAGAATAAACTACCTTTAAGTAATTATAGATACCTAAACAACAAATCTCGCCGAGTAGTTAATATTGAATTGCTGCCGATATTATTAATTTATATCTATTAATATAATTTGTTAAATGTTTTTTGTATTAGACAATCCATAACTTCTTTTATCCTAAAAAGATCAAAATTTACTATTAAATCACTAATTGGTTGAGATATACCGATAATTCCTAATACTATTGAAAATAAACCAAGAGTCGCCGATAAACGAACAGTTGTATCTGGATGATATTTACTCATCAAAAGAGACTTAATGCACCCTATACTGTACTGTTTAATATCAAGTTTATGAATCTTATTTTTTTCTATCTCCAATAAATCTCGATACCATTCACTAATTATTAAGCACTGTTCATCACTAGTAATAGATATTGTATTTCTTATTTCTTTATTATTATAATTTTTTATAAAAGATTGATCTGCATGTAGCAATGTAACCCATATGATTTTTTTATTAGATAAATTCTTAATCTTTACAATTTGAAATTTATCAAAGCCACTAGTATTAGTTACCCATACAAATGCCTGCATAATATCTTCAGAACGAGCTGCTTTAATTTTAAAGTTCATAATATAATACTCATTTTAATGAAACTTTTTACTCTTATTAATTATCACAAAGAATTTTTTTTAGCATACTAATAGCAGATGCTTTTGTTAACAGATCTCTACCATCCACTAGTTGCCGAGCAGCTTCCATTAAATCATTATCACTATAAACTTCCTTTTCATATCCAAATTTTGATAATTTCCTATTTAAACCACAGGCATAAATAGTAAAAGACCCTTTTCTATCTTTATGATCATCTTTACCAACATAAGCACCATTATAAACTTCAATATAATCATGCCAATTATCAAAATGAGGATGTACAATTAAAAATGATTTTGATGTTCGAGGATATCTTTTATATTCCTTTTTCACTGTATTTGGAATCGAATGCATTACTTCCTGACCTCTTTTTATTTGATTACAATCAGCGCATATAACACACAAATTTTTCGGCTCGAATATAAATTTAGAATAAATAGATTTAGGAATAATATGCTCAACATGTGAATTTAAAACACTCACAAGTGATAGATCTCTTTTACAAAAAGAGCACTCCCCATTTTGTAAGTCTTTATAATAGTTTCTTATATAACATCTTATCTCAAGTAAGCTATCATCCCCCCACATTTGATAAGTAAAATTAATATCATTTAACCTTTCTGTTATGAACTTTTTTTGCTCACAATCAAATATTATTCCATTTTTTATATCAGCCATAAACTTCATTCATTTCTTTTAAAGTAAGAATTAAATCATACAATGGTGAACTTTTATCCATATGTTCAGATATATCCAAAAGAAATTTATATTCTTCTCTTTTTTCATCATTTAACATCTTATATTTACTAATATAAGTAAATAAATTAAGTGCAATTCTTATTAGGTATTCATTATTTGGATTATCCATCCCAAACACTCTAGATATTTGATAATCCATTGACTTATGATGAACATCTGTACCTTTTATTGGAACTAATGGTTTATACGATATATTTGTAACAAACGTATTATTCCCAGATAAGGAGGATACTATATGTGGTGAATGTGTTGCACAAATAAAATGGCATCCTTTATATTTTTTAAATAATTTTTGAATAAATGGTATAAATTCTGATTGCCATCGTGGATGTAAACTTAATTCTGGCTCATCAATTAATATTATTGAATTATTTTTAATTTCACTAGAAATAGCTGTAACCATATGAAGATAGCACAATTCACCAGAACTTTTTTCTGAAACACTTACTTTATTTCTTCCACTACAAAATAAAACATCATTTACAGATATCAACCCTATACTTAATAATTCTTTTACAGCCTCCAATAGATCTCCATTTTTATCATTCTTATTATACTTAAATGTAATGTCTTTATTTTCAAACTCTTTCTTATAATCAAATTTTAAATTGTGAATATCTCCACGTCCATAACATAGAGTTAAAAACAATTGAAAGTGCTTGCGTATCTTTTTCATCATTAACAATTCATTATTCCTATCATATTTAAATTTAATTAATGATAAGATTGTATTATCAATGTTATACATTTCTCCTCTAATACTATTAGATGTTTTTAATTTTAATTTTAATTTAAACTCCAAGTTACATTCAATATTTAAACTATATAAAACATCCTCAATAAAATCATACTTTGAGACTACTAAATTTAATATTGAATTACTTATTTGCCTTGTTTTTATAATATTTAGATTCAATTTTGAATCATATCTCTCATTAAAACATGAAGAACCTTTATTTATATAAAAATCGCGTAATTCCTTATTTAATACTTCAGGAAACTTATCAAACAAACTATTACTGACTGTAATTATCTTTTCAGGGACGTCTACTAAACAATAATTATCATTAACTTTAAAAACAACATCAAAATCACTAGAGTTTTGTTTTGAATATTCATATAAATCCACTTCAGTATTACTATATGAATATTCAATATAATTATTATTAGAATTGTTTTTATATTTTATAGAACCTATTTCACAATATTGCTTACTAATATATTTCTCTCTACAAAATTTCTTTTTACTTAAATCACTCAAAGGATATATATATTTAATTCGTTCTTTTGTAGATAAAAAAATATTACAAATTTTTGCTAACAGTCGACTTTTACCTGATGCATTTACTCCAATAATAATAGAAAAAACATTCTCTTCATCATAAATATCGCCTTCACAAAGGTTGACTAATTTTCCATCGTAATCAATTTGATTGATTAACACTCTAACTATCCTTAAATGAAGTAACAACATATTGTTTTAATTATCTATTATACCAACATGCAATAGATCAAACCCAATATATAGTTAAAAATATGATACAGTGCACATTGATACAATACTTACAATTCAATTATATTGATTTTAATAATCAAACGACAAATTTAGACTCTATACCTTCCCTTTCAACTTGCTCTTCCATCGCCATAACTGCCACCGTCCGATTCTCTAGCAACCAAAGTATCAACAAACTCAACACCACGTTATAACGCTTAAATCGGCTATAAGTAACAGGAAGGACTTGAGCAAAATACGCAAAGCGAGTTTCTTGAGTCCATACAATACGACCCGCTTTACAGCATTGGCACTTACAACGATTGCGGTTCTTATCCACCACAATCGCACTACCATTACACTCTGGACATACTTGGCCATTCTGTTGAGTCGCTTCAGCAATCGCAGTCGCACATAACGCTGTTAATGCCTTTTCAGGATAAACACCGCGCCAATCTTCCATTAACCGTAATATTTCACCCCTGGTCGCTATTTGTAGCTGTTTAAGTGCATGAACATCTCTTAGCCCTTCAACAAACAGTACCAACCACCCTACTGGCGATTCATGCCAACATAACCCGACTACCGCCAATTGTTCTTCTGCAGACAATAACGCTTTACCACCACCAGACTGAGGATCGTAGTTAATCCCTTTAATCGCAAATTTACTCAACAGGGTTTCGATTCTCATGCTGGTTGTGTTCCTTTGTTAATTCTAAAACTGGACCAATTAAACGTTACCCACTTAACGTCTTCCATAATGCGGTCGACAGCTGCGCGGCCTAAGGTTGTTATAAGTTCATCACTCTGAAGGTTGGTAATCACCCCTGTTGGTTTTTCTAGGGTATAACGTTCATCAATGATGCGGTTTATCATTACTCGCTCGTTATTGCTGTTGTGCTGAACGCCCAATTCATCTATCACCAGCAAATCGACATTACTCAGAAAACGAATAAGTGCTGTTTCACTGGTTGCTGAATCTTGACGGTAAGTATCACGAAATTTAAGCATCAACTCGGCAACGGTGATCACCACTGCTGATCGGTGATCCATCGTATTCATGGTGAGATGGAACAAATCAAACAATCACTAGGTACTTGCCAACATTGTGGTGAGTCATTACAGGAAGGATGTGCAAAATTAAAGGCAGGAGGCTTATTTAAAGGTGATGCCCGTTGCTGGCACACCATGAATCGGGTTCGTATTTCTAATTTTGTTAGTACAACATGCGAATAAGGAATCAAACATGTTCGATTACAACAGCTACCCTACTGTAAACGTCTCATATACCACAGAAAATAGCTTAAACGTGACACCGTCACACTATAAAAGTAAACAGGAAAAGCAACTACCAGATTCACCGCCACCAGCAAAAACTTATGCTGAACTTAATGAGCAATCAACACATCTTTTAATTAGTCACATTGAAGTTTTAGAGATGTTTCAAATCACAAGCCGAGCAACAATTTATAAGTGGCGACAAACACGCGGGTTCCCTGAACCAATTACACTAATGCCTTTGCGTTGGTTACGTTCGGCCGTTGAAGAATGGAAAGATAATACCAGTCGGTTTGGAAAGCGGTTTTAGAAGCAAAGCGATCTTGGAGAGAGATCGCTTTGTTTGTATTAGGTTGACTTATAATTATACAAAAATGAGTTAGTTCTTCTGGTCTATTATCAAATTCGCTCTTTCCTTCATGCTTATACCACCAGTAATATTGACTGAATTCCTGATACTACCGCGATTAACTAAAAGAGTTCTAACAATTCTCACTATTAAAGGAGCGCTTACAAATACAATTAAACCCTGTAATGCGCTTCCGATAACAGGAACTATATCAACAAATATAAATACAGCAATGAACATCACGAGAAGTTCAGTATCGTTTGTAGTTGATTGCTTATTATCATAACTATAATCAATATTATCAATGCCTCTTGGAATACATTTCATTTCATCAACTTTTTCTAAGTTAACCAAATAAGTAATAGATACGGACTCTGAATTCTCCAACCTATCTATTGAATGTACTTCATCCTGAGTATCATCATTAATTTTACGCATGACAGAAATAGAAGAATTGCTTGGTTGAACTGATGACTCAATGACCTGTGCTATTTTGGGAATTGTAAATAATAGTGACTGGTTATTGATAGCTGAAGCGCCAATATTAGTCACCTTTACTGAGTAATAACATAAATTTCTATATTCTTTAGATTTATATGAAACTAAAAGGGACTCGTTATCTATGCCACTTTCATCCGCTGATAGATCAAACTGGACAATGTTAGTTACCACTTGAAGCTTTTTCCTCAATTTGCTTTGATATCGACGCTTTAGATACAAAGTAATCATTGCACTTAAAATACTAAATATAACAGTAATAGCGAATATACCAGCACCAGAAAACACCCACTCTCGATTTGACAGTAACCACTCTTGCACGAAATCTAACCTCTAAAATATCAATATATCTGAATAATACTGACATTATAAATCAATCACTTACAAATAAAAATAAAATACAAATCAAAACTTGAATAGCAAAGCTGCATTAAAATGTGAACAATGTTATCACCGAAATAAAACAAATACGAAACCAAACCTTGAACTGAAATACCACGCGTTGCTAATCACTCTAAAATACTTTAGCTGCTACGTAATAATTTATTCTCAATACTATGCATTAGAACAGTTTTAGGAATATTCAAATCATTCCACTTATTAGGATTATAGTTTGATAAATACTCCTTTTTGGAGTACGAAGGATGACTTGTAACAAACCAAGGCATACCTAAATTATCAACTTTTTTGATAACTTCAATAATCTGGGTTTTAAAAGCACTACCACATGCTATAAGCACCGGAGAGTTGGGGTACTTAGAATGAATTTTCTCAAGTTCCTCAAACAACTGATATTTATAATTCTCCCACAGCTCAAGGACTTTTTTGTCCTTCTTAGCTCTATGGCCTTTCAGGCCTAAGTCCGCTTGATATCTAACAAGGTTAGTCAAGTAAATACCAGCCTGAGCAAACTTTGAATAATTGGTTTCATAAGAATAATCACCAATATTTGAGCCTAACATTCCGCTACGGACTAGGTTGTTAAAGATTTTAGTACCTGTATTTGAGACAGATGGAAACCCGAAAAGCACTTCATCATATGAGGGAGATTCACAAATAATAACTATTTTAATTGGAACTTCACCATCATTTGGAAAATTAGTATTAATGGGAGGAAGTCCCCCTTCTGTATGTACTTCTACTTCAAAAAATCGACTCATTTTAATTTCCCACGAAAGTAACTAACGCCGCATTAAGCAAACTAAAATAGTTAGCTATAATGTGTAGCTAAGAGGAGCCTAGCCAACTGTTTTAGTCTGTTTAAATACTTTGACAATTTTTTTCCAAATAATCATTCAAATTCATTTTCATAAACTGGTTATATGTTTCATTTGTTACGTCAGAAATTAATAGTTCTTTTGAAATTGAGGTTTTGGATAATATAGGGAATTTAGTTAGAAGAGGCTGGGATATTTCACCATATATTGGTAACTCAACTTCATCAAATTGATCTGCAGTTATATCAAATATAAAACCATCGACCTCAAGCCAATAGTGACAATAGTTATTAG
Organism: Photobacterium piscicola; assembly: GCF_900166965.1. Lineage (GTDB taxonomy): Bacteria > Pseudomonadota > Gammaproteobacteria > Enterobacterales > Vibrionaceae > Photobacterium > Photobacterium piscicola. The sequence goes on from NZ_FUZI01000003.1 coordinate 293,747, forward strand.
TATCTTCACCTTTGACATAAATAACCTGTGACGAAGGATATTTCTCTTTCAACATCATCCCTAATAAAATTGATGCACCTTGACAACTGTTTTTAGGAAAAGAACGAAATCCTTGCATATCAATTTCATCTTTATAGGTTTCACAAAAAATTCGAATACATTTTGATAGATTGATCATAAATGCCCCAAAGAAATAACAACAAATAGAAAAATAAAACATCCATCTTTTAGTGAAAATAAAAAATTGATTTCATTTTTATTAAGAATATTTAATTATACCTGAACAAATGCTAAATCACGTAACTCTATATGAATGAGTATTTTTTTTAAAATGATAATAGGTATTCTGTGTTAACGCCAAACCAACCATTAGAATAAAAAATCAATCCACCTACTTCAAATAACTATCTAGCTTCTCAGCATACAGCTCATACCCTTCTAACTGGTCTTTCAACCAATCATGTTTGTTATAAACCGCTAATACCCCACCTAGCTCATGACCAAGCATCTTCTCAACTACATGTGGCATTACACCGAGTTCTGATGCACCGGTGGATAGCGAACGTCTAAAATCATGAGTACGCCAATCTTCAATGGGTAAACCATCTCTAATTCTGCGGATATAACGGTTAGCTGCTGAAATAGCAATCGGCTTATCAAGATCGCCACCAGGGAAAAGCACATCATCATAAGTTGCCATTACTCGCTCTAATATCGCTTTTGCTTTAGTTGGGATTGGGCGTCTTATTGGCGTATTGGTTTTACTTAGTTCTTTCGGTACCGTCCATATACCCGCTTCCATATCAAAGTGGCTACGACGCGAAAGCCGCAACTCTGAAAGACGATTGCCCCACAACATAGTTAGTTGATGCAACGCTTTATTGGATGAGCTGGCGCGACTGCGTTCGATGGCCAACCAAATCATGCTGAGTTCTGAAAACGTTGGCACTCGAGTACCGACTTCAGGTGCTTTACCTACGTGTTGTCGTTTAATACGGTCTAAGTCGATTTTTTCAATAATGAACTTGCTCTTACAGCAATAACGATACCACTACTAATAACCTCTACAACACGAGGATAGTAGATTCCCTATCGCCCTCGCGGGCATTCACTGTAGATAATGACGAGGGGGACGCTTTATTTTCCCTAAAAACTTGCCTCTGTTAGGTTAGTTACGGGATACTTAGCTTTATAACGTATTGCTTTAAGAAAATATTAAGTTGATATGCAGCGTGTCATGGATTGCGGTAACTTAATATTGAGCCAACGGCTTTTGGGAAAACTATGAAAAAAACCAACGAACCAAGCTTATACTGGATTGATTACGAAACCTTTGGTGCCAGTCCAGCGAATGATCGCCCTTGCCAGTTTGCAGGGGTGCGTACCGATATGGAAATGAACATCATCGGTGAGCCTTTGGTGATCTATTGTAAGCCACCAGCCGATTACCTACCTTCACCTGAAGCATGTTTGATTACGGGGATTACGCCACAAGAAGCAATGGAGAAAGGCTTATCAGAGCCTGAGTTTATTGCGCAAATTCATACAGAGTTATCAAAGCCAAATACCTGTGTTATTGGTTATAACAATGTTCGCTTTGATGATGAAGTTACCCGTTATACGTTATACCGTAACTTTTATGACCCTTATGGCTGGGCGTGGCAAAACGGTAACTCTCGTTGGGATTTACTCGATATCATGCGTACTTGTTATGCATTGCGTCCTGATGGCATTAACTGGCCAACAGATGATGAAGGTCGTCCGAGCTTTAAGCTTGAGAAGCTCTCTATCGCCAATGGCATTGAACACGCGAATGCCCATGATGCTATGGCTGATGTATACGCCACGATTGAACTGGCGAAGATTTTAAAGCAAAACCAACCTAAGCTGTTTGATTACCTGTTTGAGTTGCGTCATAAGCGTAAATTACAAGATCTGATTGATATTGTAGATCTCACCCCGATTGTGCATGTATCGGGTATGTTTGGCACTGAATGTGGCAATACCAGTTGGATCGTGCCGATGGCGTGGCATCCCGATAATAAAAATGCGGTGATCTGCGTTAATTTAGCCCAAGATCCGACCCCATTAATTGAACTTGATGCTGATCAACTGCGTGAGCGTTTATACACTAAGCGTATCGATCTTGGTCCTGATGAGTTACCCGTCCCGATTAAAGAAGTGCATTTAAACAAGTGTCCTGTGCTTGCCCCTGCCAAAACATTAAAAGCAGAAGATGCAGCGCGACTCGGTATTGATCGTGAGTTATGCCTTAAAAATTTGGCGTTATTAAAGCAGCACCCTGAAATACGGGCTAAATTGCTGGAAATGTTCAGTGTTAAACGTGAATACGCCAATAGTGATAACGTTGATACCATGCTTTACGATGGTTTCTTCTCAACCGCTGATCGTTCTACGATGGATATTATTCGTGAAACTGAGGTTGATTCGCTGGCTACATTGGAAATCAATGTTGAAGATGAGCGTATTAAACCGCTGTTGTTCCGCTATCGTGCGCGAAATTACCCATTAACACTCACCTATCAAGAACAACAGCGTTGGAAGCATCATTGCCAAGATTTCTTTGAAGAGAACATGACCAAATACATGGAGAACTTTGAAGCAGCGGCGCTCGATTGTCAGTCAAATGAGCACAAAATGAAGATCATGAAATCACTATATGACTATATTAGTAAATTGATGTAATTCATAATGTTACATATTTAAAAATACAATAAGCTCATCACAGGAATCTTGTGATGGGCTTTTTTATTATTAATGAGATCTGTTATTTGATGATTATCGTAATTCCGTCAACACTTAATGCTATCGAGTGAGGTTGTGTTCGAAGGGCTTACAAGTAGGTGGATAATGACAACGAAAACGGCAATAAAATGCTATCGCTTTGAAGGTATTGATTTTATTCCTGAAGATAGGCTACTTCGATGGCATGATAATCAACAAACTTTGTTAACTAATGACGAATCCCGTTTTTTAGCCTCTCTTTGCCATCTTGCGGGAGAAGTTGTCAGTATTGAGTCGGTCTATCGTTATACCTTCACCTACCCCAATGCATACGAAGATAGCGGAGATCATCATTATGATCTCAATATTCTATTATTATCACTGTCTAAAAAATTACTTCGCAATGGCAAAATGGCGATACCTATCTATATTATCCCTAGTTATGGCTTTCGCGTGTCATTACCCAATACCGCAGCAGTGCGTAATGAAACACCTGCATTAAAAAAAGCACCGTCATGGTCAAACATCGCAAAAAAGCACACCAGAAAACCGTTCCCTTTGGGAATAAAGACTAATTACGCAACTATTTGCACCTTAATAATCATTACATTTACACTACTGCTTGGTGGGTACATTTTGACAATCCAGTAACATTAATGCTTGTTTTATCAACAGAAACCAATATAGTTCATTAACCGCCATTAATTAGTGTGACAATTATCATGTTTATTTGTATGATGATTGGAAATATTTAAGAGTCATACCATCCATGAATTATATACGCTCATTTGCTATCGTCATGATCTGTTTCTTTTTAGGACAAGGCATTCAGCACTGGTCTGGATTACCGGTTCCTGGCAGTATCATCGGCTTATTTATTCTTTTTATTGCTCTTGTCACTGGCATTTGTCGTGCAGAGTGGGTTGAAAGTACCTGTAATTTATTAATTAAACACATGGCATTGTTATTTGTACCTGTTGGTGTTGGTTTAATGAATTATTTAGGTGTCATTGAAAATAACGCAGCGATCATTTTTGCAAGTACCCTTGGCAGCACCGTTATTGTGTTAATTGTTATTGGCCTAGCGGTACACCATAAGGAGAAACAGTCATGATTTGGTTAGTGGCAACCTTAGTCTGCTTTTATGTTGCACGTTATTTAGCAATGAAAATTAAAAATCCTTTTTTCAACCCTCTTTTAATCACGCTTATTGTTATGATTTTGGCCTTAAAATGGTTGGAAGTGCCTTATCAGACCTATTTTGCACAAAATGAAGTGATTAACTATTTATTAGGTCCTGCGGTTGTTGCATTAGCTTTCCCGCTATATCAACAAATTGGGCTTATTCGCAGTAAGTGGAAAACCATTTTAACCTCTTGTTTTGTCGGTAGCGTGTTATCAATGACCTTTGGTACTGCGATTGCTTTTTCAATGGGTGCGGATGCTCAACTTGCAGCAAGTATTTTACCTAAATCTATCACTACCCCTCTTGCAATGGCGGCTTCTCAGCAAATTGGAGGGATTCCTGCGATTACCTCTGCAATGGTGATTATTGTGGGGTTATTTGGTGCGGTATTAGGTTATCCGATCATGAAATTATTCCGCGTGAAACATCCACTAGCAAAAGGCTTGTCAATTGGTACGGTGTCACATGCATTAGGTACAGCAAAAGCCGTAGAAGAAAACTATCAAGAAGGTGCATTTAGTTCTTTAGCTTTGGTTATTTGCGGCATTATGACCACCTTATTAGCCCCACTGATGTTTCCTCTACTATTACGTATTTTTGGACATGCTTGATCAGCAATAGCACAGTTGAGCACAAAGCATACAAAACGGTCAATTTTTACTAAGTCATTGAAATATTGTATGCTTTGTTACAGAAACAAGTGTGACGCCACTCTCAGTAATGTAATAGGTGTAATGGCAAAACCAACAGTGTGATCAAGATCACTTCTAACTCATTGTGATTCACATAGAATGTTTTGCCATAAACAATGAAGGAGTAACACCCAATGTACGCACGTGTTATAAAAGCATTAAGCTTATTACCTGCTGAATTGGCGTCAGCTTTAAAGCCTATTATCGAAGATTCAAATTTCGACTCAACGATCAGTCCTGAGCAATTCGAATGTTTATTATCAACAACGCACATGACTGATACTGAACTTCGCTTGGCCCTCCTTCCTCTTGCTGCTTCCTATGCTGTAGTCCCTATTTCTAATTTCTATGTTGGTGCAATTGTACGTGGCACATCTGGCCGCTTATATTTTGGTGCTAATATGGAATTTGAAAACGCAAGCATGGCTTGTACTATTCATGCTGAACAATCTGCCATTAGCCATGCATGGATCAAGGGCGAAGTGGGCATTAAAGATGTCACTATTAACTACAGTCCTTGTGGTCACTGTCGTCAGTTTATGAATGAATTAACATCAGCGAACGACATGATGATTCAACTGCCACAACGCGAACCCATGACACTGCAACAATATTTACCTGATTCATTCGGCCCGCTAGATTTAGGGGTTAAAGATGGTCTATTAAGTGATTTAAATAATGGTATTTGCATTGAAGAAGGTTCAGAGCTTGCGATCAGTGCGTGTAATGCCGCTAACCGTTCTCATGCTCCTTACTCAAAGAACTTCAGTGGTGTTGCATTAAAAGCACAAGATGGCCGTATCTTTGAAGGTATGTATGCAGAAAATGCAGCATTCAACCCAAGTTTACCTCCACTGCAAGTTGCATTAATTAATATGAATATGTCTAACTATTCATTGTCTGAAATTGCAGAAGCGGCACTGGTAGAAAGTGCAGAAAGTAAAATTAGTCAATTAGCACGTACACAAGCATTATTAGAAGCACTGAATCCTGATATTCAACTAACATATGTTGCTTATTAAGTCGGCAATTGATTTGAATATTCTAAAAAGACCGCCTCACTGGCGGTTTTTTATTATCTAAACTTGATCAATGTTGGCTATCAAACATCAAAAGCGTATTATCTCGCCACCTATTATTAGAAGCCAATGACAATGTCTCAAACACACAATCCTTTGAAAGGAGCAGCATGGATGCTCACGGCTGGGCTCGCGTTTGCTATCGTAAACAGCTTAGCTCAATACCTTAGTATCAAAATGCATGTTCCTTCCACGTCTGTTGCGTTGATCCAATACTTTATTGCATTAATCGCTATGTTTCCTTGGCTACGTACATTAGGTATTCGTCAATCGCTTAAAACCAACCACTTTTGGTTACACTGCTTACGGGTGTTTTTTGCGGTTATCGGTATCCAGTTATGGCTATGGGCATTAGCCTACCCTGTCCCTATTTGGCAAGGTATTGCGCTACTAATGATTTCCCCACTATTTGCAACAATCGGTTCAGGGCTCATTCTAAAAGAAACTGTCGGTAAAGCGCGTTGGTTGGCAACATTAGGCGGTTTTGTTGGTGCCATGATTATTCTTGAGCCATGGTCTGAAGATTTTAACATCGCGACATTATTGCCTGTAGGTGCGGCTTTTTTCTGGGCGGCTTATTCATTGATGGTGAAGAAGCAATCTAGCCATGAATCACCAACCACGATTGTGATGTACCTGCTCATTCTAATGACACCGTTCAATCTTATTTTAGCTGCGCCTGACTTTACGATGCCAACAGTGAGTTTTAGCTGGTGGTTATTAATTATTGCGGGCTTATTAACAGGCTTAGCGCAATGGGCAATCGCTAAAGCCTATGCCGTAGCTGATGCTTCTTTTGTACAACCTTTTGATCACGCAAAATTACCTTTAAACGTATTAGGTGGATGGTTAGTCTTTGGTTGGACACCACCAGGGCGATTATGGCTTGGCGCTGGAATTATTATTCTTTCAGTTGCTTTTATTACCCATTGGGAAAATCGCAAAAAATAATCATTTAAACCGCTTATGATAAGCGGTTTTTTTTCGCTTTCCGTTCTTCAATTATGAGATTCCTATCAAACACCCACTAAAAGCAAACGATTGCGCAAACATCAAAATAAGGTATGATTAACGGCAGATTTCACCTTTAATGACAAATCGTAAGGAATTTCAATGTTTGGTACAGCTACTTGTTCTGATGCAACCCGTGTATTACTGCTTGGCTCTGGTGAGTTAGGCAAAGAAGTTGCTATTGAGTGTCAACGTCTTGGTCTTGAAGTGATTGCTGTTGATCGTTATGAGAATGCACCAGCAATGCAAGTAGCCCACCGTAGCCATGTGATTGATATGTTAGATGGTGATGCACTTAAAGGTATTATTGCCCTTGAAAAGCCCCATTTTGTTGTGCCTGAAATTGAAGCAATTGCGACAGATACTTTAGTTGAACTTGAAAGCCAAGGTGTCAATGTCGTACCCACCGCTAACGCGACTAAACTGACCATGAATCGTGAAGGTATTCGTCGTCTTGCCGCTGAAACCTTAGCCATTCCAACCTCGCCTTATGAATTTTCTGATCAATATGCCGATTTTGAAGCCTCAGTGCATCGTATTGGCATGCCGTGTGTTGTAAAACCGATCATGAGTTCATCAGGCAAAGGTCAAAGCGTGATTAAAACTGCCGCAGACATTGAATCAGCATGGCAATACGCACAAGAAGGTGGACGTGCAGGTGCAGGCCGAGTGATTGTTGAAGGCTTTGTCGATTTTGATTATGAAATCACACTTCTCACAGTACGCGCGGTTGATGGAGTGCATTTCTGTGCGCCAATTGGTCATCGTCAAGAGGATGGCGACTACCGCGAGTCGTGGCAACCACAGCAAATGTCAAAGGCAGCCTTAACAGCGGCTGAGGATGTTGCTCAGAAGGTTGTGAATGAATTAGGCGGTTATGGCCTCTTTGGCGTGGAATTGTTCGTTAAAGGCGATACAGTGCTGTTTAGCGAAGTATCCCCTCGCCCACATGATACTGGAATGGTAACCCTGATCTCTCAAGAGTTATCTGAATTTGCATTGCATGTCCGTGCCTTTTTAGGCATGCCAATTACCACGATTACACAGTATGGGGCATCAGCTTCTGCGGTTATTCTTGCTGAGGGTATTTCTACCAATATTCGATTTGATAATTTAACCGCCGCGTTATCTCGCCCACAAACGCAAATAAGACTGTTTGGCAAACCTGAAATCAATGGTCGCCGCCGTCTTGGAGTTGCGCTTACACGCCGTGATAACATTGATACAGCTATCACTGATGCCATTGCTACAGCAGCAGACGTTAACATCATTCTGTAGCCTTAGCGGCGCAATTAAAGACAATAAAGGCGTCACATAGACGCCTTTGTTTTTCCAACTACGCTATTACTCGTTTATTAAACGTCAATTAGCCATACTTCTTCAGCAAAACGCTCAACACCACGCTGACGACGAGGATGGGTGGCATCCGCTTCATCACGCTCTAAGTGGGTTATTTTACAACCACTGAATAACGCTTCTATTTCAGTTCTAGGCACTGAGAATGGAGGTCCATCCATTTGTGGTTGTGGATAATCTAAGGTTACTAATAAAATACGCCCACCAGGTTTAACCAACTGCAATAAACGCTCAACATAACGTTCACGCATTGATTGTGGCATCGCAACCAATGCCGCACGATCATATACCACATCAACCGGTGCAACAGGAACGGTAAAATAGTCCCCTTGGTAGATTGTGATCTCATCAAATGAATACACGTGCTCACAGCCGATCCCGGTGACTAATGGCGTGTAAAGATTCTCAGCAAAAAAAGCTTTTACAGCAATATCACTCAGTTCAATCCCAACCACATCGTTATGACGCGCCGCAAGCCAAACTAAGTCTTCTGATTTGCCACACATTGGTACTAACACGCGATCATCACGTTGAGCATTCACCTGTGACCAGTATTTTATTAATAATGGATTAACGTCGGTTAAGTGAAAACCAATTCGATCTTCAGCCCAACGGCTATGCCAAAATTCAGCGTCCATGTATTACCTTCTTTCTTTATATATTTTTTATTTGGCATTAGTTGACCATAAGTCGCTATTGAGACTCAAGGGTTAAGTGTAGATGAAGTAGGAAAAACAGGAAGTGCAGGAAGTGCAGGAAGTACAGGAAGTGCAGGAAGTGCAGGAAGTGCAGGAAGTGCAGGAAGTGCAGGAAGTGCAGGAAGTGCAGGATAGACAAGCGAAACAAGACAAACAAGGCAAACAAGGCAAACAAGGCAAACAAGGCAAACAAGGCAAACAAGGCAAACAAGGCAAACAAGGCAAACAAGGCAAACAAGGCAAACAAGGCAAACAAGGCAAACAAGCTAATTCAGGTAAATATGTTGCTTATAATAATCAACAAAAAAGGGATGCCATAGCATCCCCTTTTTATTGACCACGCTGATAGCTAGATCAAAAATCTGTTTTTCAATTTTTCTATCGGAGAGTCATTGAATAACGATTGGAAGCCACTCAGGTTATGAAATTCTGAATAGTTTAATCGAATCACGACGAACCGTTACGCCACGGAAAGTTACTGGCTCTAACAACGTCATTAGTTGCTTAGAAACAAAAAACTTACCGCCATAGCTACGATCACCGCCACGATTAACCCAATCAGCAAATTCATCAGCCAGACTGAACATTGAGTTACCGACTAATAAAACTAGAACTTTAGCAACTTCGCTATCGTTCTGACGGTTAAACTCTGCGTCACGAACTTTCTTACGATATTCGTCGACAATTCTTTCAAGGCACTCAAATCTGCTCATATACACCACCATAAAAATCGAGGCGTGGATACTACTGCTCAACTCCCGTTAAATCAAGCCATCTCAGCATGTTTCTTGTGTTTCATCATTAAATTTTTCACTTTAATAACATTATTAATACTTATCACTAAAAAAATTCGTCTTTATCTTCATTTTTTGTCATTTTGATAAAGTTTTATTTAAAATACATCTTTATACGAGTTAGAATAATTCCTTTTACTCATAGTGGTCATAAAACATGAATAAAGAAACTGACTTTCGTCTATTAGGTCGGCTTGACAGTGAATTTAAGACGATAACCGCAATGATTGATATTTATTGTGCAAAACATCATCAAATCAATACTCTAAAATTTCAACGATGTAATAATTGTGACCAATTTAGAGCTTACGTAAAACAGCGACTTGATCGCTGTCCTTATGGAGAAAATAAACCCAGTTGTAAGCAATGCCCTATCCATTGTTATAAGCCACAACAAAAAATTATGTCACAAACGATTATGCGCTATTCAGGCCCTAAAATGATCGTTAAGCATCCAATAATGGCCATTAAGCACTTAATTCATGATAAAAAAACGATACCTGAACGTAACAAAGAAATGCTCTCTAACCATCAAAAAAGAAAAGCGTTACTAAACAAGAAATAAAAGAGACAAACGCCCGCTAATAATAATTTCTTTGTCATTGATGATGATATTTAAAAGCCAAGATATTTTATGATAAGTGTGGAGATAAGACAGAGGCAGTCCTTATGTGTCTAAAGACTGCTTCAGAAATAGCGCGAGGAAAGCTATTTAGTTACGGTAAAAATCAATGACTTCAATTTTTACTGGGGTATTCTTTTTCGTTAGTTCAACTGTAAATTGATCTTCATCGACCACTTTAGCATCTTTAGCGCCTTCACCCACAACGCTCACCCCTTCAATTTTGGTGTAAAGCTTAGTGTAATCATAATGCATAGTTACCGTTACTTTAGTCGGCGCTGTCGTTGATAGTTCAAAAGTACAAATACCAGTTGGACAGAATACATCAATATCATCAGGTGATGTGACCGATACAGTATCAACATTTTTAACAGGCGTTGCTGTAACCGTCGGTTCACTACACCCTGCTAATAACATTGTTGCTGCCACCACAATAAAACCTAATTGACTTTTTTTCACAGATTAATCCTCATTTAATTATATATGTCGTCATACCTATCTAACGTAAGCGCTTCACAACATATATTGAATGTATTCATTATGGGTTGAGATCGTTAATTTCATCAACCGTTAAATAACGCCATTGACCTTCATCAACATCTAACGTTACGCAACCAATGCTCTCACGATGCAAACCTACCACTTTGTTACCAATACTGGCAAACATGCGTTTCACTTGATGAAATTTACCTTCAGTGATCGTTAATAGCACTTGTTTATCATCAACGATAGTTAATATTGCTGGCGCAGTTAACTGCGGTTCACCTTGCAACTTAATTCCTTTAGCAAACAATATCTTGGCACTTATATCTATCGATTTCCGAAGGTGTACGCGATACACTTTTGGGCATAATTTATTAGGCGAAGTAATATTAAATGACCATCGACCATCATCAGTAATCAAGACTAATCCTGTGGTATCTGCATCTAATCGCCCCACAATATGCAGTTCTTGTGGTCGTTCTATATCAATATAATTGAAAAGTGATGGGTAAACTTCGTCAATATTAGAACAAATTGTTTGCGCAGGTTTATTCATTAATAGATAACGAAATGGGCGAGGGAAAAGTTGCTTACCTAAAAATATTACTTCATTATTTTCATGAACTTGAGCTGAAATATCAGAGATCACGTTGCCGTTAACCTTAATATCACCCTCTTCAATATGAGCAATAGCTTGTGCTTTCGTCAATGCTGTACTTTTACAAATAAATTTATCAAGACGCATAAAAACATCGCTATTTATAAAGCGATTATTATCCTTGTCCGTCAGCAATAAGCAACTGTTAGACGGATATTTAATCTCTCACTATGAAACCTTTATGATAACGATTATTCATATTTACTTACATCACACAGCACTTAAACAGTACCCTGCTGCATTAATCTCGAACACTTAATTTTCCGCCCATCTAAATATACCCACACAGAATAAAATGCGATCTATCTCAATAATTTTATTAATTTACAAAATATTGTTTGTCGCAATAATAAAGCTAGGCTAATATCGCGCAACTTTGGTAATACTGCAATTACCATAACCAAGATAATCTCTTTATAATCATTAGGTTAATAATGTCTTATAACGCTTTATACACTGATTTGTCTGGCTACTATGATTTAATGTGTGCTGATATTGATTACCAAGAACAAAGTAATTGTGTCCGTAGACTCCACCAGCTATTTGGCAATCAAGGCACACGTTACCTTGATCTTGCTTGTGGTACTGGTCCTCATGTTGAACATTTTATTGGTTATGGTTATCAAGCAAGTGGCTTAGATATTAATCAACCAATGCTGAACATTGCTCAACAGCGTTGCCCTCAAGCAACATTTGTTCAGCACGATATGTGTAACTTTACTGTTGATGCTCCATTAGACTTAATTACTTGTTTCTTATATTCGCTGCATTACAACGCCAATATTGAAAAGCTGATGCAATGTATTGAAAGTGCATATAATGCCTTAGCTCAAGATGGTGTTTTTTGTTTCAATGCCGTTGATAAAGATAAAATCGATAACAACTCTTTTGTTCGCCATACAACTGAATTTGAAGACAGCCATTTTATGTTTCAATCAGGCTGGAATTACTGTGGTGAAGGAGAGCATCAACAATTACAACTTCACATTGAAAAAACAAGTGACAATGTAACGCAATCTTGGCGTGATAATCACCCAATGGTGGCAATCAACTATGCTCAATTACAGCAGTTATTAGCACCCTTTTTTGATGTGACCATGTTTGAACATAGCTACGACAAAATAGTGCCTTGGAATGGCCGTTCTGGTAATGCTATTTTTGTGTGTGTTAAAAAAGAAAACGTCATCATCAATCAACAAGCCGCATAAAAAAACCTCGATCAATATAACTTGATCGAGGCTTCATTTGCTTAACTAATAATAATATTACTGTGCCGTATTGTTATAACACAACACGTTAAAGCGCTATTATTTTTCGTTTTCAGCAATAACTACATCGGCAGCAGCTTCTGCTGACGCTTCTTCTTCTTTAAGGAAGTTTTCTTTGTCACGTTCATTTAATTCAGAACGGTGAGCAAGTGGCTTCTCTTTTTTCTTGATGATTTGGCGTTCTAAACGAGCAAATGCAGCGCTTAGTGCTTCACTTAATTCTTTTTCATCAGCAGATGCTTCAATATCACCTACGCTAGTCTTAACCGCAATCTCGACAATAAATTGACGGCCTGGTTCTAGCTTCATAAATACATTACGGCTATGGAAAGCCACTTGGAATTTATCAAATTTAGCAAACTCAGATTCAATATGAGCTTCCATGTAGTCAGGTAATTCAAAACCTTTAGCAGTTACTTTTAAAGTCATTTTTTTATCCACCAATAATTTATTAAGTTATTTATTGTTTGTGCTATTAAGATGAACCTAAATTAAAAAACAAAACGTGACATAGATCACGCTTTCAAATCATAGCTATTGAACATATATTTAATAAAACCTGTTAAATCAACTACAAACAATCACAAATAGTGCAAAAAACAATCACAAACAAAAATAACTGTTCATTAAAAATACCATTTATCTATCTTTCTATCTCCTTGGTTTTTCTGAAAAAAAATATTTAAATAAAATTAGATCTAAATGATTGATCTGGTCTATGTTTTATCTCACTAATGTTTAAATCTTATTTAATTACCTATTTATAATAATTGATTACATAAATTTGAGTTTTAACCTTGAGGTTTTAGATAATGACTTAAATAGATAGTACGGCTAATGTGATTGCATCATATATATTTAATATGTGATTTATGCTTTAGCGTTTTTAAATTTAAATTATCATTGGTATAGAATTATGAATCAGACATACCCTCTATTAAAAGGCAATTGGCTTCCTAAAAATAAAGCCCATGTTGCAGCTTGGATTAAAGATTTAAAAACTCGTACGCATTTAACATCTAATACTATTGCTCAGCCTATTATCGATTTTAAAGAATTGGTAGAGAATGACCCTACGCTACTACGCCTTTCACAAGATATGTTTAGTGAAGCTAAAAGCCACAAAGAATTAACGCCTTTAGAAACACCAGAGGTGAATGACTTTGATGAATTTTTAGTTTTACTGAATCATATAATGACGCAAGCACCAGAGTGCACTGAGTTTTTAGATCCTAAAACAGGCGCACTTGAACCATGTGGTTTAATTGGTTTCCCTATTAATGCGCTACTTGATTGGCCAATGGCAACAGATTCAGGTTATGCGTTCTTTGCAAACGAACTTGTTAACCAACAATTTAAGAAAATTCTGACTTACTGGAGTTTATACCTTTCATCTCCAGCATCACGCTCAGTATTAATTGAAAACCATCCAGATCGCACACCAAAAGTCTTTGGTTGGTTAAGTGATAACGCCCAAAAAGAAATGGTCACTGTCGCTTGTCAGGCAGAAGCCAGTGATTCAGAAAATCATGATAAGCCGTTTGAGCATTTCTTTAACTGTGATCCAACAGATCAACACTATGGTTTTAAATCATGGGATGACTTCTTTACTCGTACATTTAAAGACGGCGTAAGACCTATTGCTGAAGGTGATGATGTTATTGCTAACGCCTGTGAGTCAGCACCATTACAGGTTGTTACCAACGTCGCTAAATCTTCAAATTTCTGGCTTAAAGGTCAACCCTATTCATTAGAAAACATGATGGATTTTGATCCACTAGCTGAACAATTTGTTGGCGGTACAGTTTATCAAGCATTCCTTAGTGCATTAAGCTACCACCGCTGGAACAGTCCAGTAACGGGTACTGTTAAAAAGACTTACATGGTTAACGGCTCATATTACTTAGGTAACCGTTACCAAGGCTTTAATAACCCAGACGGTGCCGACGATAGTGCGCCTAACAATTCACAACCATTCTTAACTGCGGTTGCGACACGTGCTGTTATCTTTATTGAATCAGATAACCCTAACATTGGCTTGATGTGCTTTATTGCTATTGGTATGGCTGAAGTGTCTTCTTGTGCTGTGACTGTTGAAGAAGGCCAACATATTAATAAAGGTGATGAACTTGGTATGTTCCACTTTGGTGGTTCTACACACTGCCTAATCTTCAAACCAGAAGTAGAGCTAGAGTTTGATTTCCACAATACAGCACCAGGTCTTGATGCAAGCAACATTCCAGTATGTTCTCGTATTGCGACAGTAAAGAATAAATAGTACTGCTGATAAGACAAATACTAAGGCAGCCTCATTTCAGGCTGCTTTTTTTATGCTTTAACTTGCCAACCCGAACGCGTTTTAATAAAGATGACTTGCTGTTGGTTGCTACTGATATCCCCTGCTTTATATCGTCCATATTCCATAGACAATGCATGCAAGCCTAAACCTGAGTCTTGAGTATCTTTACTGATCACATGGTTTTCTTGATTTTGAATAAATCGAATGTCGTAACTCACTTCAGCGACATATTGATCATATTTTTTATAACCACTAACTTTAACGAAATTATCAACAGTTAAGATTGAACTCGCTTTTGAGGACTGTGCTGCGGAATAAAAGGCGTGTTCTAATATGGTGTCATTAGGTATTTCTGTACACCCAGCGAGAAAAGGAATCATCGCTATACCTATATGTTTGTTCATACCAACATCCTTTGTCATTAACAATAAGAAACAGATATCATATTAAGTGACGTTATCTATAATGACAAAGGAAAAACAGCGTTATACTCATTTTCTGTGTTACAGACACCATTTATAATGCAGCAACACGACGGGTTTCTTTTACCCAATGGTTTATCAATTTACCGATAGCTTCTGTATTTGCGTATTGGTGCCTATCACCCATGATCTCGACACAACTTATATTATGCTTACCCGCAACGGCTGCTGCGATTTCAGCGTATGATCCAAAAGGATCGTGGTTTTCTTGAATAATCAATACCGGCTGACCTTTTTCATCCAGTGCTGGCAATAAATCATGTTCGGATTCAGAAAATAGACTCCATGCCACACCAATCAAGACTAACCGATCCCAGCTAATGGTATTTTGTGCTTTAAGGGTAATTAATGTCCCTATCGATTTAGTAATCACTACATCAAAATGCCCTGATGGTAAATAAGTTAGTTCTTTATCAACGCTAAAAGCTTGTTCATTGTCCCATGCTGCAAAACGATGCATTTCGACTTGCTCTTGACGCCACTGCGTTGCTGATAATATTTTAAATAACCACGATTCAGTAATTGGCATTTTTCCCGGTATCGCTAAAATCTTCATTATTTATCCTTAGTTAGACTTACCATACAAAAAACTAATAATATAATAGTCTTGTTTATCCATTAAGGAGTCACTCAAAAACGCAATATAATTGTTAATTGACATCTATCAATAAATGACCATATAGAGGGAATTATAACTAGATAATTTGTAATTTAAGTATTTCAGAATAGAATTTAAAAACTACTGAATATTGTTTTTATAATATAAGTACGATATATGTTTTTTATTTATGATATCTAAATTAAACTACAATATAAATTTTCCACTAGTTTGATCACACAAAAACAATTTAAAATACAATTAAGCAGACTAAATTAATTATATTTTCATTTCAGGCCTGATTGATAATTTATTAGAATGAAATATTTTAATATATTCCTATTCCTTATGTATTATTTTAAATGATATATAAGAAAAATATTTAAATACTATTTTTGTGATTATAAACCTTTAAATATAGACTGTAGTTGTCTACAATTCGCCGAGTCACACTAGGTGATTGTTAACACCCATAAGCATTACCTTAAAAATATAGATATCAAAGGATTAATTTCATGAGTAACATGCCTCTTAATGGTGTTTATCGTGCTGTTTTTAAAGCAAATATAGTAATGAGCCAGTCATTACTACAAGATCGATTTCAAATTAGAAAAGATCAGCGACATATCACATTAGAAAAAGTAAAAATGCTCGATAAAAATAGTCAAATAGAACCAATATTAACCGGTGACTCTTCTGATATTTATAAAAAAATTCAAGAAATAATATTCTCGATTCAATAACAGATCGTATTTTTATATTATGCAGATCTTATTTATATTTATAACTACCATTAATTTGTTTAATACCTTTTCTCTTTATAAAAATAAATTTTATCATGCTCATTAATTTCACGACTAACATTACACGGGTTTCCCATCGCAACCACATTGCTTGGAATATCCCTTGTCACAATACTACCTGCACCAATGACGGTATTATCACCAATTGAGATACCGGGTAAAATTACACACTGAGCACCGATCCAAACATTATTTCCAATTGTCACCGGAATATTAAATTGTGTTACCTGCTGACGTCGCAGGGGATCAATAGGATGCCCTGCTGTTGCTATAGTCACATTCGGACCAATCATGACATCATTACCAATATAAATATGAGTATCATCAACCAAGGTTAAATTGAAATTCACGTACACATTTCGACCCAAATGGGTATGTTTACCCCAATTTGCATGCAAAGGCGGCTCGATATAACATCCCTCACCTACTTCAGCAAACAATTGCTGCATCAGTTGAGTACGTTTTTCTATTTCAGAAGGTCGAGTATGATTAAAATCATAAAGCACTTCTAAACATGCTAATTGTCGTTCTGCAAGAGCATCATCACAAGCATAAACTTGTTGGCTATGTAATTTATCTTCAGGATTAACTATCATTATTTAATTTATCACCTTGATATTGTTAAATTAAAACTAACACAGCCGAGCTTGATTGCTCTAATAATACTGGTGTAATTAGTATCAAAAATAGAGAAAGATCACTCAATTCTTTTTCCGCATTTTTTGTTGCAACTTGATACATAAAATCACATGCGAACCCCACCCATCTCAATTACAATCAGCACTTCTTTCCGTAAAATTTAATATAGATTATGGGTGTTATCTTCCATACTGTTCCAATGTTATTGTTAAGTCTGCTCTTCGTTTTATCATCACCTTTATACGCGGCTCAAAAAACCATCGATGACACTCGACTTACCGCAACACAGACACTAGGGCGTTATCTATTTAATGATAATCGACTCTCTAAAACAGGAAATCGCAGCTGCGCCTTATGTCATGCTCCCGATTTAGGCTGGACAAACCGCTTTGCTAAAGTTCCAGATATTCACGGTAACCCAACCACATTAAATACGCCGTCACTCCTAAATAGCGTCATGCTAACGACATTCATGCAACGTCAACCATATTTAACAACGTTAGAAGATGCGATTACATTACCATTATTTTCACTACATCCACCTGAAATGGGAATGACCGATGCATTATTACTGACACGATTACAACAAGCACCAGCTTTATATCAACCTCTTTTTAAGGCCAGTTTTGGAGATAGCCGCATAACCACAACCAGGGTGCTCACCGCCCTTAGTCATTATGTCGCCACGATTAGTGATACTAATACGGCTTATCAGGCATTTCTTGATGGTGACAATACAGCCCTTAATGATCAGCAACAACAAGGGTTAGCATTATTTACAAGTCAACGACTTAACTGCTTTCAATGCCATAGCGGATCACTATTAAATCAGCCTCTTAGCCATAGTTCACTCTATTACAACACCGGTCTTTATGGTATTAAAAATAATGCTGGTGAATATGGTTATCCTCAGCATGAAATGGGATTACGTTACTTTACTCAACAAACATTTGATGATGGTAAATTCCGTATTCCATCATTGATCAATGTCACTAATACAGGTCCATGGGGACATGATGGCAGTTTTCATCACCTTGGAGCCGTTCTCGATAGTTATGCGGCAGGCGGTCGAGTGATCACTATTGGCCCAAATAAAGGCGACGGGCGTCAACATCCAAATAAAGATCCTCATTTGCAAGGCTTCACATTAACAACAACAGAAAAACAGGCATTATTGGCTTTTTTTTCAAGTTTAAATACGCGAGATATGAGTCATGACTTTGCGCATCAAAACCCTTTTTGCCAAATTGTTCCACTAAAAACTAAGCAAGACTTACCTAATTGTATTGCCCCTTTTCCACTCCAAAAATAAGCATAATATAATGAAAAAAACACTGTCAGTGTTGCTCTCTCTCATCGCTAGTTCATCTGCAATTGCAACACCACAACGTCCCTCAGAGGCTGAAATTCAAGGACGAAATACCTATTTTATTACACCTTATAAAGCGATCTGTAATATTGATCTTCAATATCAAGAAACAGCAAATACAGCAGAAGAAGCAATCCAACTAGAACAAATTTTTGAGACATCATTAGGTTATGCATTAACCCTTAATGCAAAAGGCCAAGCTTATGTTCAATTAGCCATTAAAGAATGGAATGAAAAGATGGTTTTTGCGACAGATCCTAATATTACATTCACCATTAGGGATGCCGACATAAAAGGTCAATATATTACTAATAACTATTGTCTTGAGAAAAATCTCGTTTTACATCATGTTAATACCCATGAATGGGGAAGTTATATCGTAAAACTACAAGGTAAACCGCATCAAGCTATTACTTTTCGCATCGTAAAAGAACAAGAGTAATAAAAACGAACAAGGCCTGCACAGTGGCAGGCCTTTATAAACATTGTTACGCGGGACGACTATAGCTTACGCCATACACCCCACTCGCCGGTTGTTCCTGGCTCTTCACCAACGGTATTCCAATGTGCTTTCCACTGAATACCATTATGAATAGCAACATCATTTTCATTATATGTTTTAGCAACCGACCAAGCTGAAATATCAGGGATTTCACCTTCCGTTAGTATTTGTGTCCATACACTTGCGATACCCGGTTCTTCACCTTGTGTCCACCAGCCCGCTTTCCAATTTTTATTATTATGTATTACGCTATCACCTGCAATATAGGTTGCAGACTTACTCCAGCTACCTTCAGGTAACTCAGGATCTGGTAATTCAGGATCCACAATCGGCGGTAATGGCTCAAGATCTTTGAAAATACTTAACGCAAAACCGTACTTTTCAGCTTCTACCCATACTTGGTTGGCATGAATATTTTTAGTATTAAATTCATATTTAGCGGCAGCTTGGTTCCAAACACCAATAAATAATTTATCTGATGCTAACGCGTTGACTTGCTCTGCTAATGTTTGAGCCCATGTCGCTTGATTCGCAGCAGTGATCACTAAACGCTGATCAACCACTTCAGCACCTGTAACCGGAGCCATTAATCGGAAACGCATCGTATCACCAATGACTGGTGCAAAACCAGGCTTAATAAAGAAACCTGATATAGGGAATAAGTCACCTTCCACAACAGGTGGTGGCGGTGTTATCTCACCATTACCTTGTTTAATCGTAATATCACTACAGTTATAGAAGCCTTCACCTGCAGGATCAATTCGCTGCCAGCGAGAGAATAAAACGACCTTTTCACCCATACGATCTGTCGGTAATTTCACTTTAAAGTTATAAGTATCATAAGGTGTTGCTTCTGTTGGTTCAACATTACCTACTTCATCAACAAGCTCTAAATCATCCCATGTTAATGGCTGTGATTTATCATAATTAGGTTTAGTAATGTAGAACTGCCAAAATGATGGATTATGAGTCGCCGTAGCAACCCATTTGAAATCAAACTCACCGTTAGCATCAACAATCACTTCTGTTTGTTGCCATTCGTTATGCGGAATATCTAGCCCCGCTTTTTTCTGATCGCCACCAGCACACAACAGACCATCGATAACTTGTTTTTTTACCGCTTCAATATTGTTGTAATCTGCGGTTAATGCTGCGTTTTCATTCTTTTGTGTAAAAGGAAATGCGTTTGATTTATCCCATAGTGCCTGACAAGCAGCATTAGGAATTTTATTTTGCCAATAACCACCATCGCGATCACAAACTTCAGTACGTGATGGTGGGAACTCAGCCCAACCATGCGCACTAACGCTACCAATAACAGCTAAATTTGTTGCAATAAGCGCGACGGCGATTGATATTTTGTTTAATTTTAAAGGCATATTGATCTCTTTTATTAATAATAAGCAGCGTCTATCTATTGAGCATATAGAAAATAACGATGCTATCGTTTTCATATTTATGTGCGGGAATATACCCAACCTATCCTATTGATAAGAAATTATTTTCACCACACAATTAATAATAAAAACTTATATATATTATAACCATATGATATATAATAAATAAAAAACAACCTTTTTAATAAAAGACACACATTGTTACACATGCGAATTTTTACATGCATCTAATTTACCCTTCGTGTCCTATTTACTTCAGAAGATGCTCGTCTACTCACTCTCATTTATCAATTTACACACCACAAACACGTTACTTTGCTACAACATTAAAGTTTATTAATTAACTTTTTTGTAGATGTAAATTCCATAGTTATCTTTTTACATGCTTATATAGTCGATTAAATTTGTAATATTCAGTTTTATAGACAACCTTAATTATAAGTAGCAAAGTAACAGGAGAAGTATGATGAACACGCCATTAATGTGTAACCTACAACTAACACAACTGAGTGATCATGCCGTGACTGAACTTGCTCCCTCATTTCAATATTTACCTCACACTTCACATGCTGATGGAGAATACCGTTTACGTCGCTATTCCATTGTTCAAATGCATAACGGGAAAATCGAACATTTACCCCCTACAGATTTTGTACAATCTAACGATATAAATCATTTTCAAGGCAACGTTGTACGCCACTTTGAAGCGTTAGATGATGAACTCATTCATTGTGATGGTATGTTAGAAATGTGCGAGTTATTTCAGAGTGCTAATGCCTTACCAGATGATCAACCGATTGAAATCCACCAAATGCGCATTGCCGCACTCAACGGTGAAACGCCGACTTCTCCTGAAGGTATTCATCAAGATGGATTTGAGCATATTGCCGTGATCGGTATTGATCGCCACAATATTAAAGGAGGTGAATTCTTAGTTTATAAAGATAAAACAGCATCACCTTTTCTCTGTACTACCTTGCAACATGGCGAAATGGCAATTTTAGCTGATGATATTTTATGGCATAACGCTCACCCAATTAAGGCGATAAAAAAACACCAACAAGGTTATTGGGATGTATTCGTACTCACCACTAAGGAGATCAAACATGACATTTGATCCCATGATGGTGCGACCTCTCTTTCCCGCTCTCAATCAGCATATTAATCAGCAGCCGGTATTATTTTTTGACGGTCCAGGCGGATCACAGGTTACTCAATCTGTTCTAGATGCAATGAGTCACTATTTAGGTCATTACAATTCAAACTTAGGCGGGGCTTTTTTCTCTAGTGTTGAAACATCGGCGTTAATGGCAACCGCGCGTCATACTGCACAAACATTTGTTAATGCACCATCAGCAAGCAACATGATATTTGGCGCAAATATGACCACACTGACGTTTCAATTAAGCCGTGCAATCAGTCGTGATTGGCAAAAAGGCGATGAAGTGATTGTTACCGCACTCGATCATTATTCCAATGTTTCAAGTTGGCAACAAGCAGCTGAAGATAAAGGAGCGACTGTACATCAAGTACGAATCAACAAAACTAACTGTGATGTAGATTATGAGCATTTCGATGCCCTACTCACACCTCGAACTAAGTTAGTCGCAGTAACGTACGCTTCAAACGTGACAGGATCACTTATTGATGTGCAACGCATTATTACAGCAGCTCATGCCGTCGGTGCCAAGGTATATGTGGATGCTGTGCATTATGCACCACACCGACTAATTGATGTACAAGCTTTAGGTTGTGACTTTTTAGTCTGTTCAGCCTATAAATTCTTTGGCCCTCACCTCGGTATTGCTTATATCGCACCACAATGGGTACAATCATTACGCCCTTATAAAGTAGAACCCGCGCCTAATGATGGGCCTGCACGTTTTGAAACAGGTACGCAAAATTTTGAAAGTTTAGCGGGTTTTATTGCTGCCGTTGATTATTTAGCTGCTTATAGTCGAACTTTAGACACACAAGCATTGTCATTACGCCAGCATCTACGTCGAAGTTTTGACGCTTATCAAACCTATGAACAAACACTAAGCCACTACTTTATTAATAAATTACATCGTTATAATAATGTACAACTGTTTGGCCTACCGCATGAGCAACATCGCACGCCCACCTTTGCTATTCGTATTAACGGCATCCAACCAGCAGACGTTGCAATCGCATTAGGAAAACAAAATATCTGCGTCTGGCATGGTCATTTTTATGCTCAAGGTTTATGTGAACAATTAAACCTTATCGATAATGGTGGTGTTATCCGTATTGGGTGCATGCATTACAATACCTTTGACGAAATTGACACCTTATTTAAGGCTCTTGATTGTGACTTAACCCTCAAATAAACTAGCCACCAGATATAAAAGCCCATAAACACACAACATGTCATCTAGGTCTATTAGCGAAACAAAGTATGCCTAATTAGATTAAAAGGTGTAATATCACGCAATGAAACAAATGATTGCGCTAATTTCTATAATTTACAATTAACGCATTTATCTATTATCTTACATCAGTAATAGTATGATATTATTATCAAACCCGCTCCAACTCGGTACACCAATGAACCAGTCTCAACAGCTACTCGATATTAGTACGAATGCCTTACTGCATCTAGAATTCAAAAAACTTGATAAGCGGCTAACACAGACTGAGCAAAACAACCTACTTGTTCAGTACCTAAAGAAAATTATCAAGAATGATAGATATCGTACGGTTAAGAAATCAACCAAAAGTTGGTTATTGCGCGGAAGAAAAACTGGCGCATGTCTAGAATCTATACTTAATAATGATCGTGAGCGGATATTACAAACTAGCTCAACAGACCTTTATCGTTTTGTTGATCTTATTGAAGACATTGAAGCTCAATTGCATACACAAGTGCAATATTCATTAGCACACAATATCAACCTTAAAGCACGCTTTGGTAAAGTATTAGTGTGTGTGGTTGATGAAGACTTAACATCTAGTTTTGATGATGATGGGCTAATGATCAAATCAACTCAGATTTTATTTATTGGCAGTAATGAACATAAAGATATATTTTCTGCTGCAATTGACCAAAGTGGTTATTTCCAATCTGTAATTGCATATGAAGATGAAAGTCACCTTCGCGTTGAATTGTTTAGACTATAAAATCACATCACATTGTTGTGTTATAAAAATACCAATGAGTAAATTTTGATAATTTACTCATTGGTTAATAAATAGCTTAAGTTGATCACCATTCAAAAAGTATGATCCCTTCTTGATAAGAACCATATCCTTTATTGGAAACTTATTTTAGTAGCATTTCTCTTGCTGCAACAAAAGATACTTCTTCTAATAAATAATCAACGTTATCACAAGCATCATTAACCATTAACTTGGTTGTTATTTGTTTTACAACATAACATTTAGCAGGCACTTGAGCTTGTTCATGGGTATCATTAAAGAAACGTAAATCATTGATAGATAAAGAAACTGCTAACTGACTATCAATATCAATTTCCACAGATAGAACATCACCAACTTTTGGTAAATAAGATAAGCTATCACCTGTAATATACTTTCTTACTGGTAGAATATTTTGATCTGATTGTAAATCAACGAAATTAACCATTAATGAAATCATTGGATTATTTAACATTGTATTACCTTATTTAATTGTTTTTTTTATTATATCTATTTAAAAATAATACGATGCACTCTAAAACATAATTATTATTTTCCATAAACTAACGGTAATTTACGGATATCTTTTCGTGTATCAAATTTTTAATACCGCCTTTAGATACGGCAACATCACTATTATCTTTTAATTT
Organism: Photobacterium piscicola; assembly: GCF_900166965.1. GTDB lineage: Bacteria > Pseudomonadota > Gammaproteobacteria > Enterobacterales > Vibrionaceae > Photobacterium > Photobacterium piscicola. The sequence goes on from NZ_FUZI01000003.1 coordinate 318,237, forward strand.
CGTTAGCTAAATTCAATATACAACGTTTAGCAGACTGACTCACACCAGCCAATTGAGAAAACCCATGTATTACGCCTAAATAACGCTCGCAATATGCCTCTACCCCTTGAGATAACAGTAACTTAAATAGCTTTCTATCATGAAACTTTGACAGCTATAACAAGACATACACTTCTCCTATTTTATTAGTACCGTCTTAAATAGAATAAGCCACGCTGATAAAAATCCAACTTTAAGTACTGTATAAATCATCAAATACTTACTAAAACCACTGTATAGCTTGAACGTGAGATAGTGCATATTTTTGTAATGTAACTTTATTATTTTCTAAAACCCATTTAATAAGTGTAGATTAAAAACATACTGACATAGAGATATAACAATTAAAAACAGTAACTTAAGACAATGCACCCTCAACGAAAATCTATTCTAAGACTTATATTCAACAACCAAATATCGATAAATAATGCTTGCATCCGAATTCATTTAAAACTACTGTATGTACATACAGCATGTATATATAACCACTGTCGGAGATGGCACCATGAAATCACTAATGCATACTCAAGGATCTACTACAGCTTCTGATGTTTATAAAGCAACATTGACTTCTCATGTAGGTATTTGCCAATCTCCGCCAAGGATCGTTCCAATTGAAGTAAGTTATAGCGAGCAACAACAAGCACAATTAGCTTATTTCTTACGCTTGCTAAAACAAGCAAATCAAGAAAATCGCTGGATAATGTTTATTGGACAAGATGCATTATTAGATAAACGTTTATTAATAAATGCAGGCATCGATATTAATAAAGTGCTATTACTTAAAAATATGAAAAACCAAAGTAAACATTTACTAATGGTTAAAGCATTAGAGATGGGAAATTGTTCTGCCGTTATTGTTTCCGGTGAAATTGAAACATTTAACACCCCATTAATTACAATGGCAGCTGAACAAAGTAAAACTTTAGCTTTTGTGCTAAATCAAAACGTTAAAGCACAATTAACATTCCATTGAGTTAATTAGTAAACGATAATGTTATTATTAAGTTGCAATAACTTCAATATTACATAAAGTTAATAATGATATACAAACAAAAAAAGTATTTTTATTTAAAGTTATATTTAATTAATTATTAAAAATAGTAAAAATAGCTTTTACGCATAATAAAAATACATATAATCAAGGAAATTCAAATTTAAATACTAGGTTTCAGAATGGATAATAAGCTCGGATTTGGTGCATTAACTGCATTTGTAATCGGCTCAATGATAGGCGCGGGAGTGTTCAGTTTGCCACAAAATATGGCTGCTGTTGCAAGTCCTGCAGCCGTCATGATTGGCTGGACCATTACGGGTGTTGGCATGATTTTCCTTGCAATGTCTTTTCAAATTTTATCATTATTAAAACCCAATATTAATAGTGGCGTGTTTGGCTATGCACAAGCAGGCTTTGGTGACTTCGTTGGTTTTTGTTCTGCATGGGGTTACTGGCTAAGTGCGATGCTCGCTAACGTTTCTTACTTAGTGATTGTATTTAGTACCCTAGGTATGTTTTTTGATAAACCCGGTCATATTATTTTTGGCATGGGTAATACATGGCAATCTATTGTTGGAGCTTCGGTTTTATTATGGCTTGTATATGCTTCGGTAAGACGTGGGGTACAAACTGCCGCGACCATTAACACTATAACAACAGTTGCTAAATTAATTCCACTTGTACTATTTATCTTCGTTACCTTAATTGCCTTTAAATGGCACACATTTACATTTGATTTTACAGGCTTAGAATTTGGCCCTCAGCATGACCTACTAAGCCAAGTTAAAGGTACCATGCTAATCACTGTATGGGTGTTTATTGGTGTAGAAGGTGCGGTTATCGTATCCTCTCGTGCACGTAATCGTCGTGACATTGGTCGAGCAACGATTCTAGGCCTACTAACGGCACTTGTTATTTATGTGTTCGTTACCCTACTTTCTATGGGTGTTATTTCTACTCCTGAACTCGCGAAATTTCAAAACCCATCAATGGCAATTGTACTAGAACATGTTATTGGTCCATGGGGCTCAATTATTATTGGTTGTGGTTTACTTGTTTCCGTAAGTGGTGCGTTTTTAAGTTGGACGGTTTTAGCAACAGAAGCACCTTTACTTGCCGCACAAAATAATATGTTTCCAAAGTCTTATGCGAAAGAAAATAGTGCAGGTACATCGATTAAAGCGCTTAACCTGACCATTATTTGTATTCAAATTTCATTGTTTGCAGTGATTTACGCTGGTGGTACTTATAATTCACTACTGATTATTGCATCTGAAATGATCTTAGTGCCTTATTTCCTTGTTGCTGCATATACCCTAAAACTGGCGATCAAAAACAAAAATCGCGGCATGCTGTTGTTTATTGGCTTAGGTGCAACGATTTACGGTATTTGGTTACTTTATGCATCGGGTTTAAGTCACTTATTATTAGCATCTTTATTGTATTTGCCTGGGCTGTATTTCTTTATTAAAGCAAAGAAAGAGCTCAACCAACCTTACTTTGTAGGTAAAGAGCGTATTTTTGTAGTGCTATTAGTAATATTAGCTATATTTGCTATTTATATGGTTGCTACTGGGCATATCGTACTAGAAAGCTAATTTCTGATAGAGCCTAAAAAGCCGTGTATGTTATATGCTTTTTATAATTAAAAGCATATAACATACACGGCTTTTCATTTGGATATTTAATTATTTAAGTTGTTGATGTTCCCAACTAATTTCAATTCGGTTCCGTCCCATTTTTTTCGCTTTTAGTAACGCAAAATCAGCCCGTTTGATCAAATCTTCGCAGGACTCATCAACTAACTCAGCTACACCTAAACTGCATGTTAAGCTAAATTCCTGATCAAACCCCCACGCTTTTGTCATGATTGTTTCTCGAATCTGCTCTGCTATTTCAACTGCAACACTCATATTCGTTTCAGGACAGAAAATAACAAACTCTTCCCCTCCCCAACGCACAAATACATCAGAACGGCGAGTTAAGCCCTCAACTGTCGCTGCAAACTTAATTAAAACCTCATCACCAAAGCTATGACCATATCTATCATTAACCTCTTTAAAATGATCAAGATCGATAAAAATCATTGAGAAAGGGATCTTATTTAATTGTGTCTGAAGAACAATACCTTCTAGCCATTCAATAACTGTGTGCCTATTTCTAATACGAGTTAATGAATCAGTACAAGCCAAATGTTCAAATTTTAAACTTTTATTATAAAGTACGCGATTTGCATCTCGTAAACGTTGGCTACGTTCTTCTGATGTTTTAATCTTCTGGCTAAGAACAAAACGATCAACCAAAATAACAATGGTGGCGGTTGCTACCCATAATAATAATAGTAACTTCACTAACGATGATTCGCAGATCCAAGTACCATAAAAGACTAAGCGGTTTAATTTAATTGCATAGTATGACTCTTTGACATAACTTCCCGTCGCAATTTCAATGATTGAAATATTATCAAATTGTCGACTCGACTTATCAACAGGAATATTATTCTCCGCGATCCACCACGATAAAACTTGGAATGAATTTAATGGGAAAATTTTCAAACCTTCATTAACACCAGGCGTATATTCAATCGCATTAAATTTTAATGATAATGGATCATTAATATTAGAATACATAGGATCAAAATTGCGTAAATAAATACGAATGCGTTCCCCTTCAAGTGGACTTGCATAATCAATATCAAGCCCAACGGAATCATAAGAACTTAAATCAAAACCAGCATCAATAGAGTCTGTTAATGCAACCGCAATTTCACAAAATGGCCATTTAGCTTTATTAACCAAATTACACTCTAATAACACATTGTGATTATTAATATTTAACTTTGTGATCGATGCTCCATTTTGACTTGAATCGTCAATAATTCTATAGGTGCTATTTTTAGGCGTAACTATATATTCCTTTTTTGCGCCACCAAGAAGAAACCAGCTATAGCTAGCAATAGTAAAACAAACTAAAAACAAGATGATTAATCGAAGCCACTTATTTAACCCCGTCATAAATCCCTCAAAACACCAGAGCTTATAAAAATAAAAGCAAAACATTACGACTAAAAACGACAAATTAACAGACAATTTTAGCTTAAACAACTAATTTAATTACTGATTTATGCTTATAATCAAACATTTTTTAAATTGATTGCATAATAATAAAAAACACCGCTTTAGAGGCGGTGTTTTAGTATATTTTGAGTTCGTAATAACTTTTTATTTAACGACGGCGTTGGGTGTTTTTCCCACGGTTTTGATGTACCTTACTTTTTGCTTTGGCCCGACGTTTTTCAGCAGATGCTCCGCGATGAACAGAGACTGTTTCAATTAAGCTAGGATCAGGTTCATAACCTTCAAGCCATTGTTGTGGTAAACGGGTATTTAATAGCTCTTCAATCGCTTTTAATGCCCACTCTTCATCTAAACTCATTAGCGTGATCGCGTGGCCAGTATTACCAGCACGCCCTGTACGACCAATGCGGTGTACATAATCTTCAGCATTAAACGGTAAATCAAAGTTAACAACATATTCTAACTGCTGAATGTCTAATCCACGAGCAGCAACATCTGTTGCAACAAGCACACGTACCTTACCGGCTTTAAAATCATCAAGCGCACGTTGACGAGCGCCTTGACTTTTATCACCATTAATAGACACCGCTTTAATACCATCTAAACCTAAACTTTTAGCTAATTGATCTGAGCCTTGCTTCGTTTTAGTAAAGACTAATACTTGTTGCCAATTACGTGAACCAATCAGATATGCTAATAATTCTGATTTTCTCTTTTTGTCAACGGGATACACCATTTGCTGCACAGTATCTGCTGCAATATTATCCGGTGTCACTTCCACCATCTTAGGGTCAGTTAAAATACTAAAAGCTAATTTTTTAACTTGCTTTGAAAAGGTTGCAGAGAAGAATAAAGTCTGACGCTCAGCCGGCATACGCTTCATGATACGGTTAATATCAATAATAAAACCCATATCAAGCATGCGATCAGCTTCATCAAGTACAAATGTTTCTACATTCGCAAGTGATACATTGCCAACAAAAACATGGTCAAGTAAACGTCCAGGTGTCGCGATAAGAATATCAACACCTGCTCTTAATGCTTTAATTTGCACATTCATACTAGTGCCGCCATAAGCAACCGCGACTTTCAAATCACTGTACTTACTGTACGCAATAAAGCTATCGTAAACTTGTTGTGCTAATTCACGTGTCGGTGTAATCACCAACGCACGAATTTTTGCACCTTGTTGAGGCTTTATTTCTTCAGCGCCCATTTCAGTCAATGACGGCAATGTCATTAAACGCTGTAAAATAGGAAGTGCAAATGCGGCTGTTTTACCGGTACCCGTTTGAGCCCCAGCCATTACATCATCCCCTGCTAGCGCTAATGGAATGGCTTGTAATTGCACATCCGTTGGTTTTTCATAACCTAATTCTGCGACAACTTGCAGTAATTTAGGGTGAAGGCCAAGGGTTTCAAACGACATAGTGTATTCCTTGCAATAAATACGCTTATACCAATATAGCGGCATAAGAAAACAAGCGCGGATTTTAACACAAAAAAAAAGTACTTCACTATGAAGTACTTTTAGTTACGCAATAAATATTCGTTACAGATCAATAATGGCTATTTAATGTTAAGGAAAGCAGCACCACGTACGCCACCAGCATCACCATGTTTTGCTTTCACAATTTTAGGTGCTTGTGAAACAGACAATAAGTATTTAGGTAAACGCTTTGGCAATTCTTCATAAATCAAATCAAAATTAGATAAACCACCACCTAACACCACCACATGAGGATCAACACCACTAAATAAGTTTGCAAAGCACATTGCAAGTACTTCCATGAAACGATCAACGTGCTGTTGTGCTTTTTCATCACCCGCAGCATTACGTTCGATAATTTCAATCGCTTTTAGTTTCTCGCCATAATAATGTGCATAGATTTGTTCAAATCCACGGCCTGATAGATAATTATCTATACACCCTTTTTGACCGCAACCACAATCAAATAATGGTGCGTTCTCTCCCATATGTAACCATGCATCTAACGGTAAGCGCATATGCCCAAACTCACCACCAACATGATTCAAACCAGAAAAAACTTTACCATCAAAAACCATTCCACCACCAAAGCCAGTACCTAAAATAAGGCCAAGCACTGATGGTGAATGTTGATGCTCATCATCCCATGCTTCAGAAAGAGCGAAGCAGTTAGCATCATTATCTAAGCTAACACTACGACCCAGTTTGGCTTCCAAATCTTTACGCAGTGTTCGGCCTTTAGCGGCAGGTATATTTGATGTCAATACAGTACCGTCGCGTGCATCTTCAATACCAGGAATACCAATACCGACTGAACCTTCACAGCCAAATTTCACATCAGCTGCGGTAATAATAGAAACAATAGTATTAATAAGTGTATCGTAATCGCCACTCGGTGTCGGCACACGTTCTGTTGCTACGCGCTCTAGTTTTTCATTAAATGCACCAAATTCAATTTTAGTTCCGCCTACATCAAAGCCGTAGTACATCCTATTCTCCTACAAATAATGTTTAACCACACCGTGAGTTCATAACTCTTTAAATATACTGAAAATTATCCACATTTATGCCAAAAATGACTGTGATCTACGACCAATTCATCAATTATTGTTTAAATGAGGTTTAATATTATCTAACTGACATCACATCTTTTATAGTGTGTTTTCATCAGTTGACATGAATTTTTCCAATAGCGATAACGATGATTGCTCTGGTAATGTGCGATTCATTTTACCCGCGATGTAATTTTCACGAAAAACATCAAACCATAAATCTAATAGCTCGGCATTATAATGCTCGCCAAATAAATCGATAATACGTGCTGCAACTTCAGCCGTACCTAATTGATTTTCCTTTGATGCTTCACGCATTTTATATCGAGATGGCTTATCTGGATTAATGGATAATAATGGGAAGCGATCAAGATACGGGCTCTTACGGAACATTTTTTTCGCTTCTGCCCAACTACCATCAAGCATAATAAATAATGGACGTTTACCCGCTTCAAGCGTTACTGCTGTCACTTCTCTTTCTGGCGCATATTCAGCAGGAAAAACGACATAAGGTTGCCATTGAGGATCATCAAGTAATACCAGCATTTCAGCGTTAGGCTCAGTACGCGACCAAATATAAGCAAAAGTATCTTCAAATACATCAGCAATTAAACGGCCAGTATTACTTGGTTTTAAAATCTCATCATCAAACATGACCAATAAAAACGCGGCATTTGATGTCGCTAATGGACGATGTTCACAAATACACAAATGCGTACGTAACATGCATTGACGGCAGCGTTGGACTTTACAGCCACGAGCAAGAAAAGGACGAGTTGAACGTGCAAGACGTTCCTCATAAAGAGTATGTATAGCATGAATGCGCATAGCGACTAACCTAAAAACAGGAAAACGCGTGCATGTTACCGAAACCCCCACGAAACATACAGTCATTATCCGTATTATAAGATTGCCAACTCGCTTTTGTTTATTTTATCGGCATATGCTCATGGCAATCCGATAAAATAAACTCGCCTTTGCTGTTTTTATAACAATTATCGCTATTAATAATGGTGGTGGTATTACGGCCTCTTTTCTTTGACTCATATAATGCTAAGTCAGATTTTTCTAACCATGATTTATAATCAGTTAGCGTCGAATCCCACTCACAGACACCTAAGCTGATCGTGACTTTAACAACGCCACGCTGATCATCAAATACCGTTTCTCGTTCAATACGATTGCGCAATCGTTCGGTAAAATACCCAGCGAGTTCAGCAGGTGTTCCTGGTAGAATAATACCAAATTCTTCACCGCCATAACGGCCTGCGATATCGGTTTGGCGTTTAGTACGGCGTAACACATCAGCGATAACTTTAATAACACCATCACCCGCAACATGGCCATAAGTATCATTAACTCGTTTAAAATGGTCAATATCAAACATAATCAACGTGGCTGGTATTTGTGTCTGATGACAATAATCAAAAGCATCCGCTAAACAATTTTCCCAATGGCCGCGATTGTAAAGCTGAGTTAGTCGATCTGTAATGCTTAAATGTGTTAGTTGTTTATTTGACTCATGGAGATGGTTTTTATTTTTGGCTATATCAGTAACATCAGTGATTGTTAAACAAATATGGTTATATTCTCCAGAAAGAGAACGTAACGGTGTTAACGTCATATTTTGAAACATGATATCTGAACTGCCCGAAATAGGACAAAAATTCAAAAAACGAAATACCCATGGTCGATCTTCCCATGCTGAAAATGATCGCATTCGTAATTTAAACGTCGATTGTATTTTGCTCTGTAACCACGACTCGGGTAAATCAGGTACAACCTCAAACAAGGATTTCCCCATTATTTGAACACTGGAAATACCACTATAAGCTTGCATAAAGGTATTCCATGCACAAACATTATAGTTTTCATCTAATATCACAACGCCAGCATCAAAATTATCTAATACTTGCATTGTTAAATGAAAATCAGCTAAAGATATTTCGTTCAATGTAATGATTCCATCACTTTATTATTAATAATTGCTAGAGAATGATTATCCATAATAAATAAGACTTCACACTCAACATCTAGTATTTCTGCTTTATAAGTATATTCAATTGTGAAAAAGGTCTGAGTATCGCAATGTGTATGATGCAAGTTCATGTACTCTTCTAACACGATCGGCTGCCGAACAGAAAATGGAATCGAAATTTGTTCTGATAACGCGACTAAAAAAGAACAGACCATTAAATTGGCAATATCAATCACGACTTCATTTTTATATTCATCCGTTTGGCTAAATCCCAGCTTCTGTCCAAATAAATGTACATCTTTACCGTGTAATTCAACCAACGCCTCACCGTGAATGCCACCGCCCACAAAACGTTGTGTAATGGCAATTAATTCATGATCATTACGAATATCTGCAATCGCCATGGATAGATCGCTGCTTTTCATAAATGCAACACTTGGCAATGGCATTCTTATAAAATCACCAAGGTGATCAGAAATAATTGCAGCCCCTCGACCTAATGCAATATTGGCAAGCTCGCGCATGATCTCAATTGAATTATTTTCTAAATGAGTATCAACAACAATAGACGGAGCATTATCAAAAACTAGCCCTAATCGTTGCGACAGTTCTATTAACTCATCATGATTAAATGGCTTAGATAAAAAATAATCCGCACCTAACGCTAAACTTCTTTCCACGGCAGTTAATTGTACGTCAGCAGATAAAACAATAATCGTGGTGTTATAGTCACGGACAGGTAAGGACTTCATGACACTAAAACCATCCATTACTGGCATGGTTAAATCTAAAAACATAATATCAATATCAGTGCTTTTTAAACAATCAAGCCCCTCTTTTCCATTTTCAGCATAGAAGAAAGTGGCATTACTGCATGACTGTAGCAATCGTGTAATAGATTTATGTACTAAGACTGAATCGTCACAAATGAGAATATTTATTTTGTTAATCATCAGACTAATCACTTACCCATTGAACTTCACATTAGTATAAAGCAAAGCAACATTATGCAGTAATGTAAAATTATGCATTCAGTGACATACATCTAAATATTGATCTTAGTTCCAATCAATAACCACTAAAAGAAAAAGGTAATTGTCTTTTTTAATCGTCAACATTGATGATTTATCGATATGTACTGTTTCATATTTAATTACTACTCAATAATAAATCAAATATATGGCGGACAAGATAGTTACCCACTGACGATTTTATAATAGAATCTCAGCATAACTTTATAATATCAGCCATTGGAAAATAATATGAAAGCGCTTCGTTGGTTCGTCGGTAAAATTATTCTCATACTCAATTCCCTTTTTTCACCACGCGGTATGCAACGCTCAGCCACTGCTCAACAGGAAGTTGATGCTGCTGTCGCTAATATGCAGCTATATCAATTTGAAACATGCCCTTTTTGCGTAAAAGTACGTCGTCATGCAAAACGCCTTAATATACCGCTTGCAACCCGTGATGCAAAAACGTCACCTTGGGGCCAAGAATTATTAGAACAAGGAGGCAAACGTAAAGTTCCTTGTCTACGTATTGAAGAAGATGGGCAAGTAACTTGGATGTATGAATCAAATGACATTATGGCGTATTTAGATAAGCGCTTTGCTTAATATTACCAATAATCCACACAATAAAATCAAATAACCATTTAAGTCCTTAACGTATAAGCCGATAGCTCTTATTGCACTTTAAAGTTGTAGTATAAAAGAGGTATCACTATCGGCTTTTAACTACTGAATTTTTATTTATTGGTTACAAATACGTTTTACAGGGCTGCATATGCGCAAGAATCATACGATAACTACCGACGATATTTTAATTAAATTATGCCACTCTCTGGCTGATGTATTATCACGAGCAACAGAAAGCCACATAAAATATTCGCCGATGGTACAAAAGATCAATAAAACAAGCTTAAAACCGGATATTGGTTGCTTTGTTTTATTTGATGGTGGCTTCACAGGGTTAGTCGTAACTAATTTCTCCGCCGCAGCAGCAATGGAACTTTATCAAAACTACATGATTCGAATGGGCTTTCCTGACACAGATATTGCTATTCATCATACCGCTGATGATGTTGCTAATATTTTAGGTGAGTTAATGAATCAAGTTGTTGGTGATTTTACAGGTAAGATTGGCAGAGAATTAAAAATATCAATTACCCAAAACCAGCCAAAAATGCTCGCTCTGCATAAACAAATCATCCTCTCTGTTGATACTAATCTTGATCGTCCTCAAGTACGTCGTGTTAGTTTTACAACAGAAAAGAATAATATTTTCTATCTTGAGCTCGCGATGGATAAAACTGAATTTATTCAATTAGAAGACTTTGAGATTGATGAGCAAGATCCAGATACTATTTTTGAAACGGCTTATGATGCTCAACAACAACAAAAAACCATCACTTCTGTCAACAAAAATGCAGTAAGCCCCTATGACAATCAAGATTTGCTGGATCAACTTGGGCTATAAAAACAGCTTTAATTTAAATAGTTAGGTAACTCTACCCCCGTATTGTTACCTCTTTAATCTTCCTTACATGATTAAAATATTTACTTTTATTGATCATAAATTTAATTCTGTGATCAATAACGTAATTCACTATCATAATACAATTTACAAAATCCTTAATTCCATATAATTTCGACCCACTTTCGTTTGTGAGTTTATCGTCATGCCTCAACACCGCATAGCCAGCTTTGAATTTGGTCGAATTATTGCCACAATTGCCATTATTGCTTTGCATAGCCAAATATTCATGCAGGCACCTTTATTTGATGGTCAACCCTTGTTAGGCATGGGGCTCAATCAAATTAGTCGGTTTGCTGTACCGTTATTTTTTATTATGGCGGGTTATTTTATTCAACCACGTTTAACCGCCGAGCGTGTCCCTTATCTCTGGCGCTATGCGCGTCCATTACTCATCATGTGGGTCTTATGGAGTATTATTTACCTTATTTTGCCGTTTAACTTTCACCTTGTGACCTCTGAGGGATATGTTGCTGAGCGTACCTTCTATTGGCAAAAACTGCTCACCACCCCTTTAAATACCTTGTTTGAAGGTGGATTAGTGCATCTTTGGTATATTCCAGGGCTACTCAGTGGCTTAACTACCATTACCGTTTTACTGCGTTTGAAGTTATCTCGGTTGATTATTCCCGTTGCTACTCTGTTATTTATTTTTGGCTTAATGGCTGGTAGCTATGCTCAAATAACAGAATTAAGTTCACCGATATTTACGCGTAATGGTCCATTTTTTAGCACTTTCATGATCATGCTTGGATTTGAAATTCGCCATCGTAATATCAGTATTAGTCTCAAATACAGCATTATTATGATGATCGTTGGATTTTGTCTATTTATCGGTGAAGCAAACTACCTTTCACTGCAAGAAAATGGTTCTTTTTTCCATGACTTTCTCTTTGGTACCCCATTATGGGCATTAGGTATTTTCTTTATTTTATTAGCCAAACCTAACTTAGGTGACTATAAAATCATTCACTCATTAAGCAAAGATGTTCTGGGTATATACCTCTGCCATTTACTTATTGTGATTTATTACCTCAATATCATCAGTATTTTGAATATTAACCCGATCATTGCCAGTGTGTTTGCAGTACCTGTAGTGTTAACTGTGTCAATCATCATTGTTCGATGCCTGCGTAAAATTCCAATGACAAGATGTCTAGTACGCTAGCCAATACTTAATATTCTAATTAAAAGTCCTTATTATCATCTAATTATAAGGACTTTTTTATCTTCATCATCACCGCACTCCTTGCCTATTCTCAACTGATAGTATTGATAAAGATCGCCATAAACATCATTTTCAATGCAAAAAATGTTTAGGGCCACACTTAAATTCCACACGCCAACACGCTTTTAAAAGTCAGTGATTGCATAATATTGCCACATGCCGATAACCTTATTATCAACTATCGTGCACTATAATAATAAAGGTATGAATGAATGGCTAAACTACACCCTCTCTCCATCCTAATTGGCAGCCTATTTGCCGCAAACAGTTATGCTATGACGCCTCAACCCGACCCTGATACTACAGGTGGTTATGTCATTGAACGTGCGGAAATTATTGCAGCTGAAAATGCTAAAACAATGGACCCAATGTACGATGTTTGGGCACAAGCCTTAGCAACGGCTTCAAATACCGTTGTTGAAGCTATTCTTCCAGGGCTAAGCACTAACCCTGATAATGTAAAACGGGTTGAGCGTGTTTTTCCTGAAACTGAATGGAATTACCTTACTCAAATGGCTGCCCCTGAATATACCTATACCCGCTTTTTACGTGCGATAGGAAAATTTCCTGCGTTCTGTGGCGATTATACTGATGGCCGCGATGCTGATGCTATCTGTAAGAAATCTATCGTCACTGCTTTTGCTCATTTTGCCCAGGAAACGGGCGGCCATATTAGCATTGAAAACGTCTCTGATAACCCGTTAGGACTTGAAGAATGGCAACAAGCATTAGTTCATGTACGTGAAATGGGCTGGTCTGAAGGTCAACCGGGTTATACCACAGGCTGTGGTCAAGATGATTGGCAAAATAAACGCTGGCCTTGTGCGGAAGGACAAGGTTACTTTGGTCGTGGCGCAAAACAACTCTCATACCACTTTAACTATGGTGCTTTTTCTGAGGTGATGTTTAATGGTGATGCAACAGTACTATTGAATAATCCAGGGTTAGTTGCTGATTCTTGGTTAAATTTAGCATCTGCTATCTGGTTCTTCTTAACGCCACAAGCCCCTAAACCTGCCATGTTACATGTGATTGACCGCACATGGGTCCCTTCCCAACGTGAAACAGATGCAGGCATCGGTTATGGTTTTGGCACCACTATTAATGTTATTAATGGTGGTATTGAATGTGGTGAACAAAACAAAGATAAAGGTCAACCCGTTAACCGTATTCGTTACTGGGAAGGTTTAGTTGAAAACTACCAAATTCCTGTAAAGAGTGATGAAACTAACACCTGCTGGCAACAAACACCTTATGGTAGTTTGAATCTAAATGGTGCAACCGATGTGCTTTATACAAACTGGGATGCAAATTGGAAATACTATCCTGATCGTCCAGGTGGTGTTTCGTTTGAATGTGAGCTAGTTGGTTTCCAAACCGCTTATTCTGCTTTAGTTGCAGGCGATTATGAAAAATGTGTAACCAATTTCTATGGTTCACATGCGAACTGGCCCGCGGTGCGTGTGGTTGATAAATTAGACCCTGACACGGGTGGCGGCACCACAGATCCAACAGACCCACCGATTGATGGCGTGGCGAATTGGGACGAAAACAAAGTCTACAGTGGCGGTGAGCAAGTCACATATAAAGGCGCTATTTATGAAGCGCAATGGTGGACACAAAGTAACCAGCCTGATTTAGGCGGCCCATGGAAGTTAATCAAAGCTGCAACATCTACAGATGATGCAATAACACCACCAACAGATGATAAGCCATCAATCTCTTTACCAACAGATGTAACAACGTGGAGTACTACTGCCGTTTATGGTGGTAATGATAAAGTCAGCTTCCAAAACAAAACTTATCAAGCAAAATGGTGGAGCCAAGGCAATACACCAACAGCAGGTGATCCGTGGACATTGCTACCTTAACACGTGCCTTAACAATATTATTAAGTTAAGCCACTGATTATTATTGCTCAATAAAAATGGCTTTGACGGGGAAATTAAACCCTATCAAGGCCATTTTTTATCACAAACAAGGATAACAATAACTACTTAGTTGCTGCATCAAATACTAGTTTACCTAAACGATATAACCGTTTTGCTTGCTCGGTATAATCAATAGTTTCACCTTGAGCGCGACGACGGTTTAACTGAGTATTGATCCCATCTTGATACACCTGCTGTAACTGTGATTGTAAGCTATCAAGATTATAAGGAATACGATCGCTACTCACGGAAAACGGCAAAATATACTCAGCGTGCATGACCTCTCGGTTATACTTCACTGCATCACTAATAATTTGCCCTTTGTCCGTTTGTGGTGACTCAAGATCATACGGTGGCAACCATTCATCAACAGGTTTAAGTTTATCGACTTGGTTAACCAACATGATCAATTTAGGCGCTTTTCTTTGCTGATTTTGAGGTTGCTTATAAAACGAATCAAAAGCACTTTTTAGGGTAACATCTAATTGACGTGATGATTGATTAGCTTTCAATACCCAAATAACCACATCACTTTCGGTCATTTGTTTTAGTAATTTCTTCTCAATTTCAGCACTGCCATCAATGCCGGGTAAATCAATCAGATTGATTAAATCGAGCCCGTCAACTTCACATTTATAGGTTGTGGCTTTATCTGTTGATGGTAACGCGCTTACTTCAGCCGCAATCTCACCCAATAACCCATTAATAACCGATGACTTACCCGCACTCACTTGACCAACAACAGCTACCCGCAATGGTTCTACGGCAATGGCGGTTGCTTGCTGATCGTGGTCTTGTAGTTGACTATGTGGCACCGCTGCATCATCAAGCTTAAAACGACCACTGTATAAATCAATAGCAACTGAAGCGACTTCTTGTAATAACGTCGCTTTTAGTTTGCTTTGTACCTCAGCACTAACATCATCAAACAACTTACCAACAACCAAACCGCGTACTTCGGCTAACCAGCCTGTTGGCGTTGCTATACGGAATAATCGATAAACATCATAAGCACTTTTTGCATACCCCATTTTATCTTTAATCGCGTAACCTTGTTTAAGGCTCGTTAAGGTGATCTTCTCTGAAAAAGGAACATGTTGTTGTAGAAAGTGACGATAACGACGACTTACCTCTTCAACCATCATTAAAAATTCAGGCGCCGTAAAAGCCAACTTTTGCGAGCTCGATTGTTGATGATACTGCGCAGCAACATCAGCCACCAAAACATAAGCATGGGCTTGTAGGCTTTCCCATGCAGAGTCATCTGCTAGCTGCTTATCAATAACTAGTGTCATTTGTTGCCACACTTGCTGATCGTGCTCACTCCATTGTGGATTGGCAGCGACATGTAATGGTGCAATATCATCCATAACAGCATTTGCAACCACCCGTTTACGGCGCAACCACCAATAAGGAAGAAAAGCCACTAAACAACCACCAGCAATAATGGCAAAAAATAACAGCCATTGTCCTTGTTGAATCAGATCAACAACACCAAACCCCGCCAATACCATGATGGGCAAACACACCGCTAACATCAGTAACGGAAACAAACCTTCAGAGAGTTGATTAATTAACTGATAACTTTTGCTCACCCGTTTCATGCATGATCCTTTTTCGGTGATGATTTACTCAATTGTTGTCGATCAGCAACCTGCTTGACGGTCGTAAATGCTTGTTGATAAGCCAATTTAATTTGGTCTTTTGAAATCGACTCACCTTTACTGCGATGATATAAATACATACAAGCCGCACGGCCAATCGCATAAGTCGATGAAAAACTCATCGCAGCAGCGGTTGCACTGCCCACCGTTTGACCGTACGCAGGAATAAATTTAACTAACTGGTTAAGCCCCAATTTAGATAAATATTGCAACAAAAAACCCGATCCCAGCATGCCCACAAATTCTGCGTAATCTTTTTTATTCCAACTGACACCATATTGATTCGCAAGACTATGCAACATCTTGCCTTGAATAGCTGGCACACTGAATAACCCAACAGCAGGAATAGCATCACTGGCTCCCGCAACTCCTGCATACCACAAAACTTCTTGACGTAATTGATAAAAATTTTGTTCTTCACGGTTAGTATGCGCTTGTTGATTTGATAATAAACTCAACATCGGAAGTGCATCCGTTAAGGCATGATGTAATATATCAATACCAATAAACTGTGCTTCATCTGGAATGAGATCAACCACAATCGGCTGATAGATAGTTGCCGTTTCTGATTGCCATTGTGCAGGTTTAATGCCCCACACGTCCATTACCCGCTGATGATTATATTCAATCGCACGCTGGCGTTCTTGAGTATCAACAATACTGTTCACCGCAGTATGAATAACCAATAAATGTTTGATCATACCACTGCGTTTAATGTGTTTTAATGCCGCCAATAAACCTGATTGTTCAGGCTCTTCCGCTTTCATCACCACCATTAATGCATGGCTTTTACCACTACACATTGCAATGTCTTCAGTGGGATCGTAATCCGCTTCACCTAATCCTCGTGTATCTAAAAAACACACTAATGGATTTTCTGCTGGATAGAGATAATGGTGAGCAGTACGTGTACAAGGTTGAAAACCATTACCAATCTCAACCAAACTACTACCTGTGAGCGTTTGAATAAGAGTTGATTTTCCCGCCCCAGTTTTACCCAATAACCACAATGTAGGAATATGTTTCTGCCATTCATCAAACGCAGGAGCCAAATCAGGATTAACTGAGGGATTTATATATTGGTAAACTTTCTTAAAGAAGCGATTCATATCACCTTCACACCACAAAATAATAAACCAGTGACATAGTAAATTTGTATATATCACTATTTAGTCAGTCTTAGCAAAATAGCACTAAATGAAAAAAGAGAATAACCTTAATGATTATTCTCTTATTTATAATGCAATGTTCGCTATCTCTGGCTACAGATTAGTCATCGAGATGATCAATAAAATATTGCTCACGACTTGAGCTGACTAAGCTTGATACTACAATCGCCATATAAAATACGCCAACAATCGCTTCAAGGTAGGCGAAGACCTTAGCAATTGGCATTATTGGCAAAATATCACCATATCCCAAGGTGGTTAAGGTAACAAAACTAAAGTAGGCAGCATCAGCAAAATTCTCATGCCATGCTCCTTTATTGAGGCCTTGAAATGATCCCGGTAAGAAATGGATAAGAATTAAATACCCTATGGCCCACATTAAACCAAGCAATAAAAACAATGCCATTGAGCCAATGATTTTGTTGCTATTAATTGAACCGGTAAAGAGTATTTGACGCATAATTGAACGAAAAGTCCCATAAAAGAAAATAAACATCAATAACAGCATGATAATTTCAATTTCTTCAATGCCTAATACCGTTCGAGTGATCACAGCAATCAACCATGCAACCACTAATGACGATAAAAAACGGAACCAATTTTTATCAAAGCGTAAGCTTAATAAGCAAATGCCAAAAGTGATAAACGTAAAAACTTCTAGTATATATTGCAAAAAACCGGACGTAATAACCTTATCTAAAGATGCACTAATCAATAAAAAAACCAATGCTAAGGTTAAGTAGAAAAAATTATTTTGATTATTTATCCGTTGGGCTTTTTTACTCAACATTTATCCATATTCCTTATTTATTTTCATAACCAGTGAGTTCCATAAATCCTTTACCACCTTGTGTGCCTGTGACATTAATCGGGCCTTCCCAATAAGGAAATATAAAAGGTAACCATTGATCTTGGCGTACAACACTGGTTTGGAGTTTTAGTCCTTGTGATGGCACTTCAATTAACCAGTTAAGTGGAAATGAAATACCACTCACCTTGTAAAAATGCATCGGTTTCATTCGAATTTGATTATTATCTAGCTCTACCACTCGACCATCAGGCCACGATCGCGAGCCAATAAAATAGGGTCTTTGGCCTTCTTCACGCAATTGCGACACCATCAGAGCACTGCCATCGTCAAGGTGGATCGCAAACCAATCCCAACCTTGTTGTTTGGCACTAAGCATACTACTGCTCCATTCACGATCAAACCAACCACGGCCACTCACTTTATATGGTTTACCGTCCAGTGTGATCGTCCCATCAAGGTCTAAGAAGGGAACACTATAATAATAAGAAGCGATACCCAATAATGGATGTTTTTGGCTATATCCTTTATCGCCCTGTAAAATAATGGCACCTTTTTGCTTGATATTTAATCGTGCAGACATGTCATCATCTGAAAACTTCAGTCGTCCAGGAAATGGATCACTGGTCGCAGCACGCCATGACCAATTATCTAACCACGCACGAAACGGTTTAAGATCAACCCCTGCTTGACCAATGCCACCACGCGCAAACCTTTCTGTTGCCCAAGTTTTCTCTTTCGTATTTATAACAGCATGTGCCATATACATTTGTGGGGTCTTCCAACCACTCAAATCTTCATCATTGGTCGCCATGCGAAATAACGTCCACTGCACCGCAATTTCTTTTCCTGTTTCTGTTTTAAGATTAGCGGTTAAATACCACCACTCAGCGAGATATTCAGGGTGTTCGCCATGATCTTGAGGAAACGTTATCGGCTCTCCTTTTATCACTGGCTCAAACACAAAATCTTTAGACTGCGTTAATATCTTTACTGAATTACTTCTCGTTGGTTGTTCATCACAACCACTTAACAACATCATTCCCATTAACATTATAGATAAAGAAAACACATGCCAACGAGATTGCTGAGTTGAAACTTTCATTAAAATGACTCTCGCAAAGATAAAATCGCAGATCGATGAACTAAACGCCATACTGGCCATGCTCCAGCAACAAGCAGTGCTAATAAAGCCGTGCCTAATGTCATAAAATAATCATAAGGGAAATATTGGACTTGCATCGTCCAACCAAAGGAATATTTCAACACAACATCAATCAAAAGCTGTGCTAAAAGTAAACCTAAAGGCAATGCTATCAGTGCGGTCATAAGCCCTATAACTAACAATTGACCGCCGCCCAATAACGACAATTCAATGCTTGTCATTCCCATACAACGTAATAATGAATATTGTCGTTGTCGTGAAATTTCACCAGCAATAGTGGAAAAGAACAAACCACAAATAGCAATGAATAACGTTAGATTACCTAACGTTGATGTCACGACAAACGTACGATCAAATACGGTCATTGCTTGTTTCATTAACGCGGCATTATTGCGTATACGTTCTGGTTGTAAGCGGAATCGCTCACCTAACTTTGCTAATAATAATTCGGATTTTGCACCCTTTTTCAAATGAATAGCTAATCCGACTTGCCCTGAATGCGGCCAAAAACGTTGCCATTTTTGCTGAGAGATTAATACTTGTCCGTAAGGGTTACCATAATCATAATAAATACCCACCACTCGCCATTTCTGATTCATGGGAGCGGGAAGATTAATAATATCTCCAGGCTGCCAATGGTGTTTCAGCGCCATAGACTCACTGACCATTACTGCACGATCATGATGCAGTTGCTGCCAATAATTATTAAGGCCCACTTTTACCGACAGCGCTTTTTGCTCACCGGATGTTTGGCCAATACTCATAACTTGAATCGTGCCATTATTTGAGCGAGTGGCTTTTTGTCTGCTCCACCACACTTGATCCACTTCGGGTTGTTGTTGAAGCCATTTTGATATTCGTGGTGCCATGTTCATTGATGGGCGAATATAAATATCCGCAGCTAAACGCTGTTCAAGCCAGTTTTCCGTTGTATTACGAAAACTGCCAACCATAGTCTCCATACCGATGTTAGAAGCTAACGCCAACATAAACGCCATTGCTGCTATACCGCGATAACTTAAACTGGCAGCCGCATCAAAGAAAAACCATCGCATGCGCGCTTTACTGCTGATATTACCGAGAAAATGGAACAGCAACCACAGTAAATAAGGCATCATCAAGCCAGAGGCTATAAGAATAAAGGCGATTAAAACAAAACCTGTTAACTGTCCATGAGCAAGCTTATAAACAATCACCGCACCAATAATAAAGATGCAAGAAAATAAGGCTTGCCACGCAAATTCTCGTCCACTAAATCGAACTAAAGATAAATGTGTCGCTAGTCGTGCGGGTGGCGATTTAATTAAACGCACAACCGGCCATGTACAGGCAAATGCACAGCCAAAAATCGCAATTGCTAAACTTGCAGCACCCCATTGCCAATTCCAGTGCACTTGTAAACCAACATTGGCGTTATATAAATCATTCAATGATGCCGCAACAGATGGCAGTAATTGTTGAGCTAATAATAGCCCAATAAGATTACCACCAACTAGCCCAACGAACACCCACAAACACAGTTCACCAATAAGCGCTCCAGCGAGTTGCGTACCATTAACCCCTAATTGACGTAAAATACCAACTAACGGCTGTCGTTGTGCTAACGAGAGCGACATTGCTTGATAAAAAATGAACAATCCCACCACAAACGCCAGCATTCCCATCGCAAACAAATTCAAATGAAAGGCATTGGTTAAGGGTTCTAGCTTGGCGTTTTGTTGACGTTCAAGTGTTAATCCTGGTGGTAAAATATGCGTCAGTTTCATTAACTGCTTACTGCTCATTTCACCGCAAACAATCGCGCTAAATCCAGAACTAGGTTGTAATTCGCGTAACAAAGCAATGTCAGCAATCATACGTGAATCATTCATACGGCTGTCATTGATCACTTTCATCGGACCTATTTGACGCCCAGAATTAAGTGTCAACATATCTCCATTTTTGATACCAATATAATTAGCTAAATTTTCACCTAACATAATCGGATATGGAGGACGCATTAGTTGCAATAATTGAATTTTACTTTCATCAATGGCGCTATTTTGTAACGCGCCAAAAATCGCCACAGGGTCAATACCGAGTAGCTGAAAGTCACGTTGTTTTTCTGTAATGATGCGATGTTCAACTAATGGCGCACATGTCTTAAGCCCGGCTCGACGCATTTGAATGTAAAAACCTTGCGGTACATTCATGCCTATTTGAGCATGGCGTATACGATATGGAAAAGGATTAGAAAAAAGTTGTTCGCCTTTACGATAGCTTTCTTTTGCTTGTTGATTAACTCCCATTACACCGACTAATAATGCAATACCCAGTGTTAATCCAAGCCACACTAAAACAATTTGTAATGGGTGGCGACGATAGTGTCCCCAAAGTGCACTAGCTACGGGGCGTAACATGTAACTGACCTCCCTGTAAGCGAATACAGCCTTGCATATGTGCTGCAACTTTCTCACTATGGGTAACAACTAATAAAGTGCAATTAAGGTGTTTTGTTAATGTAATAAGTAACCGAATAACAGCATCTGCATTTCGTTCATCTAAACTCCCTGTTGGTTCATCTGCTAATAACAATATCGGTTCCATATAAATTGCACGTGCAATAGCCGCACGTTGTTGTTGTCCCCCTGAAATCTCTTCAGGATAACGTGATAATAATGACATTAAATCCAATGCGGAAATTAGCTTTAACCATAACTTATCGTCGTCAGGTAATCCTTTTAGCTGTCGACAAAAACGAATATTATCAGCCACAGTTAAGGTTGGTAATAAATTATATTGTTGAAAAACAAGGCCAATATTTTCACGACGAAAGGCTGTTCGCTCACGTTCAGAAATTGCATGTATTGCCGTATCACCAAGCCATATCTCACCTGATTCAGGTTTATCAAGCCCAGCAATTAAATTCAGTAATGTACTTTTCCCTGAGCCGCTTTCTCCCATCAGTGCTAATTGCTCTCCAGAATGTAAAGCCAAATTAGCGCCCTGAAGCACAGAATGAAACTCGGTACCGTCTAGATACCCTTTGCAGAGTTTAGATAGTCGTAACATGTTCAATCACCAACGTTTGCTTGCATTACAAATTAACCACTATTTATTTTAATAATCGAATAATTAAAATAAATAGTTATTCAATACTACCTATTTTATTCCTCACAGAACAGCTTAGCTATATAAGTATTACCATTTATCACGCTTTCTTATTTGAATATTCTTCTTTAACAACAATCGACTACCATTAGGGTTAAAAAGCCGTCATTAAATACAATTTTTATATTTCTAATTTGAATTTAATAACTATTATATAAAAACACATATAAATTAACTAACAACCATACGGATTGTTTAATTATCCATCTGATTTAGCTAAATTATATATCTCGGTTTTGTTATTAAATGAATTATCACAACCATATGCATAAAAACCCATAATAATTGTGGTGATAATAATCATATTAACCTGTAAAAACTATCATCTTTTGCAGTTTATTATTGCTTTTAATCAATAAAAAGCCATTATCTTTAAAGGCGATATTAAAAAATTTAATAACAGAATTTTTTGCCTATCTATATCGCAACACGGAATTCAGAGTGGTTATTTAATGAGCAGAAATATTCTTGTCGTTGGCGCTTCAGGTTATATTGGCAGTCATCTTGTGCCGCAACTATTAAAGTTAGGCCATCACGTAACAGCAACAGGACGGAACCTCAAGCTCTTAGAGAAACGTGGCTGGGGAAATATTGATAATCTAACATTGGTTGAATTAGATTTAGATATTGACCAAGACTTAACGGATCTATTTGCAGATATCGATACCGTTTATTTTCTGGTTCATGGTATGAATCATGGTCATGATTTTATTGAATTTGAACTCGATTGTGCTAAACATTTTAGTCAGTATCTTGCCCTCAGTAACGTTAAGCATCTTATCTATCTTGGCGCCTTACAATCACCTACCAGCCAATCGAAACATTTAATGGCACGCAAAGAAACCGGTAATATTCTTCGTGATAGTGGAAAATGTGTTACTGAATTACGGGCGGGTATTATTATCGGACCAGGATCAGCCGCATTTGAAGTCATGCAAGACTTTGTTTATCACCTACCCATAATGTTAACTCCGCGTTGGGTCACTTCACGTAACTCTCCTATTGCCCTACGCAACTTACTCTATTATCTCACTCAGCTTATTGATTGCCCTCAAGACAAAAATCTAATCTTAGATGTCGCGGGGCCCGAACAAATGACCTACAAAGATCAAATGGTTCGCTTAAGCAAAGTTCATGGCAAAACAATCCGAGTTATTCCATTAAAATGGTTAAGCCCTCAAATGGCGACCTATTGGCTTCGTTTTATAACGTCGGTTCCAACTAATATTGCCCGCGCACTTATTGGAGGACTAAGTTGCGATCTTCCCGCTGACGGCAGTGAACTTCAACGTCGAATACCTCAACATTTGATCAGTTATGAAGAAGCCATTCAAGAAACACTGATAATGAATACTGAAGTCGTTAAAAGCGAAATCTGGGGATTTGATCCTGATGCCCTACTACGCTGGCAAACAGGTTATGGCTACTATCCGAAACAAGCAGGTTACACGCTTAAAACAGATGCCAGTTGTGAAGACTTATGGCGCCAAGTACAGCTGGTTGGCGGTGAAGAAGGTTACTTTTATGCCAATGGATTATGGCGAGTACGAGAATGGATGGATGCCATGATTGGTGGTGATGCCCTCAAGCGTTATCGGCGTGATCCTCAACAATTACAATTGGGCGATCAAATTGATTCGTGGAAAGTGATCAGTCTTGAAAAAAATCATTTCCTATCGTTATTATTTGGTATGAAAGCCCCTGGCTTAGGTCGATTAGAGTTTACCATTGAAGATTGTGGTGATCATCGCACTATCGACATTCGTGCGTGGTGGCACCCAAAAGGCTTTATGGGGCTACTTTATTGGTTTGCAATGATGCCAGCTCATTTGTTTATTTTTCGAGGCATGACCCATGCCTTAGTGAAACGCTGTAAAGCAAAAATACAACAAGGCAATATCGAAACAAAATAATACGGCTTATCTAATTATCAACCACATTACTTATCGCTAGTATCAATGTGGTGATGATTAGATAGTCATTAAAATAGAGACATAAAAAAAACCGAAAGTATGACACTTTCGGTTTTTTGTATTACTAACTGAATGTAAAAATCACATCACACACATTAAGCCGCCTTGGCTACTTTAGATGCACATGTCATCTTCCATGCCGCAACAGGACCACTTAATAGTGTTAATCCAATCAGCAATGAAACAGGTACCGCGGTAATAACAATAAAGGATTGTAGTGCATTTAAACCACCATCCCCGGCTAATAACAATACTGCAGCCACGACACCCATGGTAATCGCCCAGAACAAACGGTGCTTACTACTAGGTTCATTATCACCCGAAACGACCATCGCAATCGAGTATGCCATTGAGTCACCTGTTGTGACGACAAAGGTTGTAGTTAGCACTAAAAACGCAGGTAATAGAATATAACTCAGAGGTAAATTAGACAGTGTTGCTAACAATACTGAAGGTAGACCACCATCATTCAATGGCCCTGAAATCATACCTGGGTTATTCAGTTCTAATGAAATACCTGTACCACCAAGCACAGCGAACCAAAAGTTAGTCGCAATCGGTGCACCAACAGCAACACATAAGATTAAACTGCGAATACTACGGCCTTCAGAAATACGGGCAATAAAGATCGCCATCATTGGTGCAAAACCAATGAACCACCCCCAGAAGAACCATGTCCACCATAAATTCCATTCAGGCTTTACGGTCGTCAAACTCATTGAACCCATGTTTTGTAAGTAGCTACCAAACGCAGAACCAAACTCTTTCAATAAGAAAGTTGTTGGCCCTAAGATTAGCATTGCCGCTAACAGTACAAATGCACCGATAACATTAAGGCGTGATAACCACTGTAAACCTTTGTCCATTCCAGAAGCCGCTGAAGCAGAATAAATAGCGACAACAACAGCTAAAATAATCAGCTGTGATTGGGTATTGTTTTCTAAGCCCGTTAATAACTCAAGGCTATAACCTAATTGAGAGGCTAAAAAGCCTATAGGTCCAATAGTACCTGCAGCCACAGCTATAATTGAACATGCGTCAATAACACTGCCTACCCAATGATTTTCTAAACGATGACCAAAAAGCGGAAATAATAAAGCGCGTGGGCGAAGTTTAATGCCATGTTCATGGTGAGCATACATTAAAACAATCGTTGAAAGTGTACCGAGTACAGCCCAAGCAAGAAAACCCCAGTGTAAGAAGGCTTGATCTAGTGCTGGTGTTACTGCGGCAAGCGTACCCGCTTCTACACCAGGAAATGATGGAGACGGGGTCATGAAGTGATAAATAGGTTCTGCGGCAGACCAAAAAACGCCGCCACCAGCAAGTAGCGTACACATGATCATTGCTAACCAACGGAAAGTGCCAATGGTTGGTTTAGCAACACTGCCCATCACTTTTTTACCTAATGGACTAATCGCTACAATTAATGCTAGAAAAAAGTTCACCAACATCAACCACTGCCAACTTGAACCGAAGTTATTTGCAGCAGAACTGAATGATGTTTGAATCATTGAGGTAAAAGCAGGCATATCAATTAAAGCAGAAAGAACGAATAAGGTGATAAACCCAATCGTTAGAGCAGGAACGAGTTTATTGTCTAAACCTTTTAGTCCCATAACAATATTTGGAGCTACGTTGTTGCTAATTTGACTTGTATTGCGTCGCATAAATGTCTCACGCTGTGTGTGAGGGAAGACACACTATCAGCATCCAAACCGTAACGCTAGTTAAATTTTCCCTATGATTTTCAAAGGAAAAAGGATTTAAGCCGTCATTTAATAGGATTGTAATTTGAAAACAGAAACTTATAACTTGTTACATAAACCTGCCCGTTAAGAAATAAAAATAATCGAAACCATCAAAAAAACTCATTAAGCTTTACTTGCATAAGAACAATAAAATAGTTACTGAACAAACAAATTTCAAATTAATAGATGCAAACTTAGTTATCAATTAATGCTTTTAAACGATGTAATGAGTGTGATATTTCACGCAAATACCCCTATTTCTATGCCCTATAGTAATAAGCACTTTTTTAACGGCAATGGAGAGGTATCTTATGAAATACACATTACTTTACGCTGTGGTCGCGGCAACAGTTTCCCCGTCAATTTTAGCTTGCACAACAATTCTTATCGGTAATCAAGCCACAACTGATGGCAGTTATATTATTGCGAGAAACGCAGACCATAGCCCATTAGTCAATCCACACTGGTTTAATCATCCTCATCAAACGAATAAAACGGGTGAATTTCGCTCTAGTAGCAATGCGTTTACTTACCCTTTACCTGCAACCAGTCTTGCTTATAGCAGTTTTTCTAAAGCAAAAACGCATGACACTTCTTTTGGTTCTGCGGGCTTTAATGAGCTTGGAATTGGAATGTCAGCCACGGAAACTATTTATAACAACCCCACTGTCCTTGCCGTTGATCCTTACAATGAAAAAGCCGGTATCAATGAAGATTCGATTGTTAATGTTATTTTACCGCGAGCAAAATCAGCCAAAGAAGGCGTACAACTCTTAGGTGAGATTATTGAAAAACAAGGTGCTGCAGAAGGTTTTGGGGTGGCTTTTGTTGATAAAACGGGGATCTGGTATTTAGAAACAGGCAGCGGTCACCAATGGATGGCAACCAAACTCGATAATAACAATTATTTTGTTTCTGCTAATCAAGGGCGATTACAACATTTTGATCCTGACAACACCGATAAATACCTTTCTAGCCCAACGTTGATCAGTTTTGCGATTGCTCAAGGTGTATATAAGCCTAAACAAGAGGGTAAGTTTAATTTTCATCGCGCCTATTCCATCGATAACAACAACGATCGTCTTTATAATTATCCACGCGTACACGCCTTACAACATATGTACAGTAACGGCATTAAAACAACCTTAGCCGATCCACAGGCTTTTCCTGTCTTTGCTGAGCCTGCACATAAATTATCGGTCGAGGATGTTAAACAAGGACTACGAAATCATTATCAAGGTACCTCACATGATCCCTATGCTAACGTTAATCCTAAAGAAACTTATCGTCCTATCTCAGTATTTAGAACCTATCAATCCCATATTCTTCAAATTAACCCAGCATTACCTCAGGCGATCGGCGAAGTGGCTTACATTGGCTGGGGCATGACCGATCTCACCCCTTATATCGCATTTTATCAAGGTGCAAAAATTCCGGCTATTTACAAAACAGGCGTTGGCACCATCGCTGATAATATGTCAGCTTATTGGCAATTACGTAAGGTACAGACCCTTGCAATGACAGACTATAATCAGTTTGCACCAATGGTGAAAAAAGCCTATGCCGAATTTGAAAAGAAACAAACTGCACTCATGGCACAAACACAAAAAGATTATTTAGCAATCTATAAAACTGAGCCTCAAAAAGCACAAACACTGTTAAATAATTTTGAATTAACCGTCACTAATCAAGCAATGGCAACAGCCAATAATCTTCAAAATAGAATTATTACCAAGATGACATCAGATACCAATGCCATTTACCCATTCAAGGGGGCTTAATTAACACTGTTTAATATTTATAATTGAACAATAAATATAATAGAACAGTAAACATCGCTGATTACGATTACCACCGATATTAAAAAGGCAGCCTATTTAGACTGCCTTTTCAATATTACACACCACAGGTTAATCAATAATTAAGTCATACTGCGTACAGTGATGATTAACAATATGTGTAATGGTTTGACGCGGAATTTTTTGCCATGAACCAGAATGATCTAATGGCTCAGAAGCAATAATAGTTTTTTTGTTTGAACACTGGATAAACACTGGTGGTGGTTGATGGTCAGAACTATAACGCACCACCCAAAATTGCTCACCATCAGAGATACAAAGCGACGTTTTTAGCGGCCCCGTTATCGACTTATCTTCCATTGCTTGTTCAATTTCATATAAAGTCTGATTAATCGCGGCAATAGGATCAATGCGAAGTCCATTTTTAATCATCATTAAGAAAATTAATTCGCTATCAGTCGTGCCAACTCGTTTTAAAAATAATTCTTCCGTTAATTGACGTACTAACGTGAATTTTACCTGATCAAAGCCACTGATCTGACCATTATGCAAAAACATCCAATTATCGAGCACAAACGGATGACAATTAACTCGAGATACTTGGGATCCTGTTGAATGGCGAATATGTGCCATAAAACGATGTGAACTAATATGATGCGCTAGTGAGCGTAAATTCTCATCACCCCATGCGGGTAAAATATCATGATAATAGCCCGGCAATGCACGATGAGAATACCAACCTAAACCAAAGCCGTCGCCATTCGCACGAACAGTGCGCTTTTTATTCGATTCGACACTTTGCTGAATTAATGAATGCTCTGGCTGATAAATCAATTCATCCAAATAGATACTATCACCATGATAGGCTAACCATCGGGACATAACGTATTCCTTACTCAAAACAATACAGACTAAACAAGTTACTTAATTTACCACGCACAACCACTGATCACTATGCTTATATCGTTTATCACAACCCACTTATTTCAATACGCATATTCATCATAATAGTCATTAATTATCGTTGCTTCATGTATTGCTTTGGCGGTCGCCCTAAGGTTTTTTTAAAAAACAAAATAAATGCGCTCACTGATTCATAACCTAAATCTTCCGCTACCCGTTGTACCGACTCCCCCATCGAAAGCTTTTGTAATGCCACTACAATATGTAACTGCCCACGCCAGCGACCAAAAGTGAGGCCGATTTCTTGTTTAACCAAGCGTGCTAATGTTCGTTCACTCATTGCAAATTGTGCCGCCCACTCACCCACGGTTTTTCTGTCACCAGGATTTGTGAGTAAACGTTGCGCAATTTGGTATAACCGAGCTTCAGATGGAATAGGAAAATCAAACTGCTCGGTTGGCATTACTATCAATTCATCAACCAACACATCAACTAAACGTGCTACTGCGCCTTCTTTAGCATAATTTTGCTGCTCTTGTGCTAAACGAATAATTAATTCACGCAATAATGGGGTAACAGACAGTGAGCACGCTTTATTTGGCATTCCAATAATATCTTGATCAACAAACAGCATACACACATCAGCATCCATCGAAATTTGATTGCTATGCGGTACTTGACTCGGAATCCAAACAGCGCAATGTGCTGGCACCATCCACACTGCATCGTCAATATAACATTTAGCAAACCCAGTTAACGGCATCACTAATTGCCCTTTATGATGATGGTGGAATGGCGCTTCCTCTTCTTTTTCAATACCTGCAACCCGTAATGCTAGTACCTTTTGTGGGTATAGATCGGTATCAAACCCCATAAGATTGGTTTTAACATTCATAATATGACCGTTTTAGGCTATAAAATGTCAATACAACCAAATAAAGAAATAAATGTAAAGTCTATTATGACCTTCATATTTTTATAGGAGGCAGATATGTCACACTCCATTCGTAAAGTCGCGCACCCCGCGTTAATGATTATCAGTATTTTATTAATTGCCAGTAACCTTCGCGCCCCGATTACCGGTTTAGGTCCTATTCTAGAGTTTATCTCGCATGATCTTCACTTATCCCCCACACAAGCAGGCATGTTAACAACACTACCTTTGCTTGCCTTTGCGCTTTTTTCACCTATATCTTCTGGGCTAGCAAGAAAAATAGGCCTTGAATCTTCGTTGATGATCGCCCTGACAGTGATTTCATTAGGGATTATCATTCGTTCATCAGGCTCAATAGCAACACTTTTTTTAGGGACTTGTATTATTGGGATAGGTATTGCTATTGGTAATGTTTTATTACCCAGTTTGCTTAAAAGAGACTTTCCAACTCAAGTACCAACATTAACAGCCATCTATGTACTTGTTATGGGGATTGGCTCAACCATCAGTTCTAGTACTGCTATTCCGCTGTTGAACTTAGCAGAAAAACTCCACATTACAGCAATACCATCGTGGGCATTTTCATTAGCTAGCGTTATTATCTTTCCCGTAGTCTCTATCTTGATGTGGTTGCCACAATTAAGTACTCATACTCGACCATCAGTCGATACGGCAGATATAGATAGCCATAGTTATTTATGGCGTTCAGCTGCTGCGTGGCAAGTGACAATATTTCTCGGCCTTAACTCATTTATTATGTATATATTTATCAGTTGGTTACCAAGCATATTAGTTGATAATGGCTATACAGAGAATCAAGCGGGTTATATTCACGGTATTCTTCAATTATCAACAGCAATGCCGGCACTGATCCTTATTCCATTAATGGCAAAAATAAAAGATAAACGCACAATGAGTGTCATAATCGCAATATTGTCATTCTCTAGTATTCTAGGACTGTTATTGATGCCTGAACACGCTATTGTGTGGGTGATTTGTATTGGTTTTAGTTGTGGTGGAGGCTTTATTCTTGGTCTGTCTTTTGTTGGTATTCGTACTCACGATGCACATCAAGCCGCAGCATTATCAGGCATGGCACAATGTATGGGTTATCTATTAGCGGCCAGTGGTCCTCTCATTTTTGGTTCGTTACACGAAATGACAGCCAGTTGGTCATTGCCCTTATTAATGACCACAAGTGTTTGTGTGGTATGGGCTTTATTGGCATTGTATGCAGGTCGACCCCAAATTATTATACGCACACAAACAGGCAACGATATTATTATCGATAATACCCACCCCCGACATCAGTCTTAATCGAGCCTACATTATTTAATGACTCCTTATAACAAGAAAGGTCACTCAAAAGTGACCTTTAATAAACCATAATAACGGTTAACCCAATTGCTGCTCAATCTGATCCGCTTTAATAAACTTATCATGCGTTGCTAATTGAGCTTGATAGCGTTGAATATTAGGATAATTCACAATCATTCCGTTATTTTGCAGTATTTCAGCAATAAACGACATCATGATATCTGCTCCGGTGAGTCGTTCTTCAACTAAATACGTTTTGCCTTCAAGGCTCTGCTCAAAATAACTGATAACTTTTTCAGCTTCTACGTCTGCATAGACTTCTAAGAAATTAGTTTTCGCGCCATCTTTAGCAACAAACATCTTTAATAATAACGGTAAAATAGCTGAACTTTCAGCAAAATGAAGCCATTGTAAATATTCAATATAAGCTGGTGTTCCCACTTTAGGTGCTAAATTAGGATTATAAGTCTGAATTAAATATTCAGTAATAGCGCCAGATTCAGCAATCACCGCCCCATTGTCTTCAATAACTGGCGATTTTCCTAACGGGTGAATATTTTTCAATTCTGGTGGCGCTAAAAACGTGACAGCGTCACGTAAATAAAGCTTAACTTCATATGCTAAGTCAAGTTCTTCTAATAACCAAATAATGCGCTTTGAACGTGATTTATTTAAGTGATGAAGTGTGATCATATTCTATTCACCTTATTATTGAGCTTGATTGGTTTGAATAACCAATTTGCCAAAATTCTTACCGTCTAATAAACCAATAAACGCTTGAGGAGCATTTTCTAGCCCTTGCACTAAATCTTCACGATAATGGATTTTGCCTTCCGCTAACCATTGGCTCATATCTGTGGCAAATTCATCATAACGATCTGCATAATCATCAAAGATAATAAAACCTTGCATCTTGATACGCTTAATCAATAGCGTGCCCATTAGCATCGACATGCGATCAGGCCCTTGCGGCAATTCAGTGGCATTATATTGAGAAATCAAACCACATAATGGAATACGAGCGCCCGTATTAAGTAGCGGTAATACTGCATCAAAGACTTTACCACCGACATTTTCATAATAAATATCAATGCCTTTATCACAAGCAGCTGCTAATTGTACTGCGAAATCATCAGCTTTGTGATCAATACAATCATCAAAACCTAGCACGTCTTTGGCATAGCGACATTTTTCTTCGCCACCTGCGACACCCACAACGCGACAACCTTTAATTTTACCAATCTGGCCCACCATTGAACCCACGGCACCTGTTGCAGCCGCCACAACAATCGTATCGCCAGGCTTAGGTTGACCAATATCAAGCAAACCCATATAAGCGGTAAAACCCGGCATTCCCATCACACCCAACGCATAGGATGGATGTGTTGGCTGCATGCCTAATTTAATTAATCCGTCACCATTTGAAACAGCATAATCTTGCCAACCTGAATAAGATAACACCCACTCACCTTGTGCAAAATCAGCATGATTAGACTGCTCAATTTGACATACCGTACCACCAACCATAACCTCACCTACCGCAACAGGATCAGCATAGGATTTAGCATCACTCATACGACCACGCATATAAGGGTCTAATGATAAATACACACTACGCAATAAAATCTCCCCTGCCGCTATCGTAGGAATAACGGTTTGTTCTAGACGAAAATTATCAGCTGTTGGAGCACCAACAGGGCGAGATGCTAATACGATTTTGCGGTTTAGGTTTGTCATTGAGCTATCCTTTTCTTTTTATTAAATATTAGACCAGTCGTCTAGTTTTAGGTTTTAAAAAATCCCATCATAAAATAATGGGATAATTAATAAGCAACCGCCATTAAACGACTAGCTGTAGCTGCGTTTTAGTCGTGATTAACGCTTGCTGTAATACTGTGACATCTTGGCTAAGTTTATAAAACAAACTCGCACCCAGCCATAATTGATATAAGGTTTGAGCCGTTAATTGACTGTCGGCTACCGTAATTGAGCCGTCTTTAATACCATCATCAATGCATAATGCAATCAAGTTTACAATGCTATAAGCTCCTTTTTTCAAGGCCTCACGCATTGGTTCAGACAAATCAGAAACTTCAGCACTGAGCTTAACCACCACACATTTATTGACGTTACAGGTGCCATTATCAATAATTAACCAACGTGAAAAATAATCAGTTACGCGATCAAAACCGGTTCCAGTGCCTTGCTCTAAAATTGCGCTAACGTGTTCTAAATACTGCTCAAAATAGTGTTGAATTAACGCCTCACCAAATTGCTCTTTTGACTTAAAATAATGATAAAAAGAACCTTTTGGTACCGCTGCTGTTTTTAAAATTTCAGACAGGCCAACATTCGTGAATCCCTTGGTGACCACAAGTTGGTAACCAATATCTAAAATATGCTGACGTGTATCGTTTGTTTTTGTTTTCATGTGATAACTATAAACGCGACTAGACCAGTCGTCTAGTCCTATGGCCTAATTATTTTAAATAGTACAGTTGCCGCTGGTAATGAATAACTTGTTTCTATCTTATTTATATCGACGGATATTAATAGACATACAGCGCTGAACACGTATGATCATCAACAATTAGCAAAACACCTGTATTACACTGTCAATTGGAATATCGTTTTGATTAGAGAAAATGTCTTTACCCCTTTTGCAACTTGGAGCAAACCTTTAGTTTCTGAAGTTGCAGAAGCAATTAACCTATTAAAAGATAATGGGTATGATGCCAAGCAACTTACTTTAGCAACAGGTCTACAAGAAAAAAACATCTGTAATTGGACTGCTAAATATAAAAAAGAGCCACTAGATGTTTCTTCAATTCCTTACCCTTGCTGGTGTTTTATTGCCGCACTGATTGGCCGACCTAACATCGCAACCAATGGTAAAGTGATTGAAGTTGACGAAATCAAACGTGTATTACGCTTATTTAAGCCTTCTGCATTTGGCAGTCAAAATACGTTTGTTTGCCCGACTAGCGATCAGTTCGCAAAATTGATCGACAGCGGTTTATTTGCAGAAATGACCACTGAAAATATCGCGGCATTATTTAACTGGAAACCAGAGAACGTCACTGAAAGTTTAGGTGCAGGTAAATTACCTTACTTAAACTGGTGCCTAATCATGATGATGTTTGGCATTAACATTCAAAAAATGGCATTAAAAGACTTGGACAATGAGATTACTATTAACCAGTAATTCTTCTCGTTAGTCGCTTAAACATACGCCTTGTGATTGGTCTTTACCCACAAGGCGTTGTTTATTTATTAATATCTGAACCAGTAATAACTTGATTCATCGTAATACCTGATTAAAATAGTCGATTATTCTCGCAGTCAGGATCTCACAGCATATGCCAACGACAACTCACCATTTGGCGTTAAAACCTACCACCTTATTTACGCTCTATTGCATTATCTTCCTTGGCTCTGCGGGCTTTTTTATTACGATCCCAGCGTATGTGAGTTTATTTTTAACTGATCACTCACTTGCTATCGCACAAAATATGCCAATCGAACAACGTCGTACTTTATTTGGTACGGTAATGTCAGCCGCTCCTTTTATCTCCATGTTTTTCACCCCATTCATTGCCCGTTTTGCTGACCGCTTTAGCCGTAAAGTAACCATGGTCTTATGTTTGATCATTGCTGCGGTTGGTTTTGCGATACCTATCTATGCCATTGTCATCGGATCTATTGCATTATTATTTGCAGGTAACATGATCAATAGCCTTGGCTCTGCTAGCCAGCCGATTGCACAAGCGATTCTTGCTGATAATAGCAGTGGCAAAACCAAAGCGACATTAATGAGTATGGTGGCGATCGTAATGACAGCGGCGATGTCATTTGGCCCAGCATTAGGCAGTAAATTGTCAGCAACCTATGGCACTCAAGCACCATTTTACGCTTGTCTTATTATTGCTATCTTTTGTTTAATACTACTAAATCTTGTTCGGTTACCGCCGCAAATCGCCTTACACAATGAAAATCCACTCTCTTTTGTTGCCCCATTAAAACGTAGCCAACCGGGCTTATTGGCTTGTTTAGCGATCGTTTTTATTTGCCAGTTTAGTTGGAGTTTATACTTTCAAAATATCGCGTTTATTTTCCCTCAAAAATGGGGCATTAGTGTAGAAAGCAGCTTCTACCAATATTTTATGATGGCTATCGGTGTAGTCATGATCTGTTCGCTATTACTGCTTCCTCGACTCATTCTAGCGCGTATTAACGTACTCTCAGCATTGCGGATCACGACCCTATTTGCTGCGATTGGTATGATTTTATTAGCAATAACGCCTACACCTAATACACATATTGCTGCGATGATATTTACCGCCGTTATGGTGGCGATTGCATTTCCATTTTACATTACGGCGTTATCAGACAGAGCCAGTGAAGCAGATCAAGGCTGGGTTATGGCAATGTCGAGTGCAATGGTAGGCCTTGCGTGGACATTAAGCGGCTATTTAACCAGTGTATTTGTCAATATTGATTTAATTCTACCGACAGCGATTGCCGCCATCGGTTATGTGATTGCGATGATTATCGTCCCTAAAAAGGCAGCAACGCTCATTACGGCGGCTAATTAAGATGATGAATAGGACAACATACATGACACCATTAACCAGTGCACTTCAAGCTCATCAGTTTCATGCGGTGATCCCAGAGCCACTTCAATTTGGGCGTGGACTCATTGTTGATCTTTCCCCTGCCAGTGCGCTTTGGCAAAGTGTTAGCACCAATCACAGTTTTGCTGATGAAATAGCCCGTCAGTCAACAGCAATGAACGCACAAATAGTGATTGGTCGTTATGCAGAACAACGGCTAATTTATCAAGATAAAGAAAATTTTAGTGACAGTAAAAATCGTACCGTTCATATGGGAATCGATTTGGGTGTCCCCTCTTTAACACCTGTCTTTGCACCGCTTGATGGCAAAATCCATAGTATTGCTAATCATCAAAATGAAGGTGATTACGGTCCCACTATTATTTTACGCCACCAGCTTGAGGGAATAACCTTTTTTACTTTATATGGTCATCTTCACCAAGCCGCACATACACAATTGCAGGTTGGCGATCTTATAAATGCAGGTCAACAATTTACGGCAATCGGCACCACAGCAGAAAATGGCGGCTGGGCTCCGCATCTTCATTTACAGATCATTGAGAATATGGAATCTAACACTGATGATTATATTGGCGTTGTTAATCCCATTGAATTAGATTTTTACCGCAATAACTGCCCTAACCCTAATTTGATTCTTAAACGATCCGATCTTGATTAAAAATTAACGGCTAAAGCTTAAATCGCATATTGATAAATACATGATATGCGATTTAAATTTTATGCTTAATATACCGACAATAATCTCGGCATTATTTTCTAACGCTATCAAGCCAGCTATACACCGTTTCTAAGGTTTCATACGATGGTAAACGATTATTGCGCGCTTGAATTTGATCAACCGTATAAATATCACTCGCCCGTCCATTAGCTAAATAGTGTCGCTTTAACCCTATGGTGACGCGTTCTGGCATATGCATTTTATACACTAAATACTCACCCTTAATAATCCGATGATGGTAAATAGCGACATAGTGATTTTGTTCTATACCTTCAAGCTCAAGCTGCTGATAATTTCGAATCGGTACAATATTACTATTGCCATCATAAGGAATCTCATACTCCTTGTCGCAACTTGGATCTGGTATAACTTTTGCTGTTTTTTGAGCAATTAACCATCGATCATGTAATTTTTTCAATTCATCATACGATGTTACAGCATGAATACGTCGCACTGAATCAACATCAAGCACACGATAACCTAACTGAAACACATCCGATAATATCTGATTAATTCGCAGTCGTTCTCGCGGTGACGCTTTAATTAAATAAAAGCCTAATTTTGTGCCCGTTAATGTTGGCCATTGTAAATACACTTGCAACGTTAAAGTCGTGATTGCTGAATAATGCCGAAACAGTTTAAATGTCATCATTTCAGGATCGAGCAAACGATGAATCACAATCACCACAGAACGGGTGGAAAAATCACTTTGAATACGATCAATAAAACGCAACGCTGAACGGCACGATGCTAAGCCTAAATGAGCTAATATCTTACGTTGGCCTAGTTCACATAAAGCTAATACTTGTTCATGATCTAATGGATAACGTTCACACATCAGATAAAGTAATATTGGACGTTGGGCTAATAAATGGCGAGCTTTATCACTCATTGCCGCCATCTTGAGCATGTACACCCCCAAATCAGCATAAGCGCGGGCTTTATCAACCAATCCTGCGGGAATACTTTCAATCCACGCTTTACCACCAGCCAGTGATTCAATATGTTCGATATAAAACGAACAACTGCCTTCTAATAACTCACGGTGTCCATCACGATAAGCACGATACATAATCAAACCATCTCGCCAATCATAGAACTCCAATACAAATGGAAAGAAAGTTAATGTCTCATCAAACGATAAGATCAAAGGTGTAGAAATATGAGTAGACTGATGTTCAGTACAACAAACAGGCATAGATGTCCCTATTAATCTGTTATCCCTCTCACAGTGACAATAATTATTATCTTAATACTATCTGTATTACTGCGGTAATTAATAAGTCTATCATGACTTATTAATATCAATATTCAACTTAAAAAATATCAAGATGAGAGCTTTGCGTAGAATAGATATTCTACAATATTACAGGTTATTTAAATGTTTATTTGGCGTTAAATCTTCGCAAAAAACGAGTCAATAATAACAAATATTCATCTTACCGCGATGACAATTAAAATATATCATCTCTAAAAATTACGATTTAGATTCAAGCATAAAATTCAGTGGCGTGAATCCTGTTTTTTGACGAAAGAAACTAATAAAAGCACTATCATTCGCAAAACCTAAACGGTATGAAATATCAGTAATACGCTGATGTTGCGATAATAATTCAATTGCGGTTAACAATCGCCATTGTTGACGCCAACTCTGATATGGCATTGCTGTTTCTTTATTAAAAATGCGGGTAATGGTTTTCTGGCTCGCCCCCACTAACAGACTAAGATCAGCTAACGTCGGTGCAATAAAATCGGGATCATTAATCCCTTCAAGCCACTTAGATAATCTAACATCATCAGGTAACGGCAGATTTAAATGACTTTCAGTAGCAGAATTAAGCTCTTCTATCAATAGGTTAACTGAGTTTAATTGTTCATTATTGGGTTTATCAAACGGCCACATTGACATTCTTTCAAGCAGTATCGCCATCAATGGATTAATATCAATAATCTTCATTTCACGACTTAGTTGTGACTGTAAAGCTAGATCAAAATACAACGAGCGATACTGAGTTACATTGGTCATCTGCGCATTATGCAACATCCCAGCAGGGATCCAAGCTGCGCGCATAGGAGGCAATACACACTTAACCCCTTCAAGAGTGATTACCATACAACCATGGTGTGAGAATAATAGTTGATCTTTGTCATGCCGATGCTCGCCAGAATTATGATCACCAACATTCGCCGCCAGACCGACAACTAAACCATCAAAGTCATTGGGACAAAATTGTTGACCTTCTTCAATATATGCCATTACTGACGTCACCTGTCCTTAATTTAATATATATAGTCTTTATATTAATATAAGTTCAAAAATGAGCACCTTATAATAATTACCATATTGAAACAATACGTATATTCAAGATAGCAATCCTACGCATTAATAAAAAGAATCGTTTTCGCTTATATTTTTAGAACGACATCATGGAATTTATAAAAAATCATATGAATAACAATATTAATAAAATATCAATGCCGTTAGCGGTGACATTATTAATGTTTCCACAAATCATCGAAACCATGTATAGCCCAGCATTAACGTCAATTAAAACCCATTTTAACGTTACGGGTTCAACTGCAGCACAAGGCATGTCGGTGTTCTTTATCACCTTTGCTGTTGGGGTCGTTTTTTGGGGTAGAATGTGTGACATCATCGGTCGTCGTTATTCGACACTGATTGGACTCATTATTTTTATCAGCTCTGCTATTTTCACTTTATACGCATCGACATTTACATTACTTCTTATAGGCTTTGGTTGTTGTGCCTTTGGAGCGGCGGTGGGTTCAGTCTGTACTCAAACGATCCTTCGTGATTGTTACCAAGGTCCAGAGCTCGGACGGGTATTTTCTATTATTGGAACATCCATTGGCATCAGCCCTATTATTGGCATGATAACGGGTAGTTGGTTAACCGTTAATGGCGGCTATAAATGGGTGTTTATCGGCATGATAATACTAACCAGTGGCTTACTCTGCTGGAGCTTATTGCAATTACCCGAAACAAAACCAACTCAAACCCAACGAGATAGCTTGCTCTTTATCGGCACCAAAATGCTGAAAGATCTTCACATTTGGTACATCATGTTGATGGTTGCCATTTTTAACATTGCATTATTTTCCTATTATAGCCTTGCCCCTTTTATGTTTGAAAAATTACATGTCAGCATTAAATTATTCGGCTATACCAGCGCTGTACTGGCGTTAGGCTCAATCCTTGGCGCAATGCTTAATATGCGGTTACTGCGTCGACACGTTATGTCACAAACTATCATCACCATTGCATCTATCATACTGCTCATAAGTAGTATTGGCGTTTATCTATTACAAACCTCAATTTGGTTTTTCTTACCGATGATTTTTATATCACTGTCATTTGGTTTGGCTTTACCTAATTTATTAAGTACCGCATTAAATAATTACCGTGATCATTTAGGCACTGCTGGCGCATTACTGGGGTTATTTTATTATCTCGTCATTGGAGCAGGTTTACATAAAGCCGCTATAGTGGGCGATCTTGGTATCACACTTATCGTCTGTGCCATCCTTGCGATAACACTGGCACTCTTTCATCATATTAATAGATGGCTTTAATAAAACCAGCACGATAACCACCTAACGCTATTTACCCTCTCTTTCTTCGTTTATCTCAAATACAACTAAGCCGCAATAATGCGGCTTAGGGGGTAAAATCAATTTAGTTTATAAGATTCGAGTCGGTAGCTCTGGCAAATGAGTACCGGTATTTGATGGGTAAATAATGTATTCCCCATGAAATTTAACTTTAGACTTATAGTCAGTAATTTTGAATAACAAAATTCCATGTTGGTAAGCCGTATCAATAAACTGCTGCACATTACCACGTACGTACAAAGATAGAGGTTTAACTAACTCACCCTCATCACTCATTGATGCTGCATATTGCGCTGAACAAACAACTAATGATGCTTTACCGTCTGTATGGTGACTCACTTTACGATTCACTTCGTATTCATTAGTCACTAGCCAATCTTGCTGTTCTAACGCGGTATAAAACGTTGTCATTACTGCTGATGTAATCGCAATTGATTGTCCTTGCTCATCAGTGACTTTAGCGTAAGTTTCCGCTAAACGTTCAAAATGCAATTTTAACTGTGCATTTTTACCCATGGTTCGTGATTGTTGCTGCCATTCCTGCAATGTTTTCACTACACAGCGATCAAAACTATGTTGTTTAAGCACTTTTGTTACCCAAGCACTCAAAAAAATACTTTCACTGACAGGGTTCTTCTGTGCTTTACCTGTTGCTTGTGCCTCTTGTAAAGCCACTAACCCGCTGTTAACTACATTGTAAATTTCATTAAAAAAAATGGTCATGATTTATTTCAAACAATCCAAAAATATCAAATCACCACACAACCTTTAAGCTGTGCGGGCAAGGAACCAATAAAAACCAGCCGATAATATAGCACATGATGCCATGGTCAATGCCATTGGCCATGCATTACTATCCGGCATTAATGCAACCAGACCACCAACAATAGAACCAATACCAAACCGGAACGTTCCACCTAAAGAAGAAGCAGTACCCGCCATTTGTGGATAGCTCGATAATAAACACGCCATGGTGTTACTACCAATAGTAGAGAGTGTACCGATAAATAACGCAACCGGAATAACAACACCCCATAAGCCTAACCCTAGCCATTGCCCCAAAAATAGCAACACACCAGCGGTTAATTGTATCGCTAACCCAAACCGCAACATCCAATGGGTACCTTTTCGTTTCACAAAACGGCCATTGATACTCGTAAACAAAATCATGCAAAGAATGTTCAAACAAAAGTAGTAACCAAAATTCTCAACACTGACGCCATAAATATCAATGTAGACAAAAGAGCCAGCGGTTAAGAATGTAAACATACCAGCGAAAGAAAAACCACTGCAACACACTAAGCCAAATGCAACTGGATTAGATAGTAGTCGTTTGTAATTTTTTATGATTGACGATAAATGAAACGGCATCCGTTTTTCTTTGGGCAACGTTTCTTTAATTTGGAAAAGAATAGACACTAAAACAATAACAGCAAAAACAGCTAACGCCCAAAAAACCGCACGCCAACCAAACCAAACGGAAAGATGACCACCCAACACTGGGGCAACTAATGGTGCGATAGTCATAACCAGTGTCACAAATGACATGGTTCGAGAGAACTCTTCGCGTTCAAACATATCACGCACAAGTGCGCCAATAATAACCGCCGCAGCCGCACCAGCAAAACCTTGCGCTACACGCACAATAGTTAACTCGGTAATATTAGTACTTAATGCACCTAAAATAGTTAACACTAAAAAGCTCACCGTACCAGCAATGAGCATCGGACGACGACCATAACTATCAGCTAATGGGCCATGAATTAACTGACCAAAAGCAAAACCTGCGGTATAAGCGGTTAAGGTGACTTGAACAGCACCAGGAGAAACTAAAAAGTCTTTGGCAATATTGGGCATTGCCGGTAAATACATATCAATAGCAAAAGGAGTTAAAGCGGCAATTGCACCGAGAATGAGAATGAGCTGTAAACTCAATTTAGATGAGGCTTGTTGAGTCATAAGGATTCTTTTTTATAAAAATAACAACGATAGGCCGAATATAATTGCTATTGAAGAGACAATGACCCTATTGTACGCTAAAAAACAACAATCATTCTTTCCTAATAGGAAATAAAAAATTTCTAACGGTTGTAACCCAAAGAGATGTTGTTGTTTAATATATCACTTATAAAAAAAGCACAAATAAGGCTATTTATGCTTTTTAGTTTTTAAAACAATCATTAAGATTATTTAGCTAGAAATGATGCAATCTCTTCATCCGTTAATGGACGGTATTGACCAGGTTCAAGATCTTCATCTAGTTCAACCGCACCTACGCGCTCACGGTGTAGACCGACAACACGATTACCTACCGCAGCAAACATACGCTTAACCTGATGATACTTACCTTCAGTGATGGTTAAGACACCCTCACGTTCACCTACAATTTCTAACTTTGCAGGTCGAGTAAGCTCTTTCTCACCATTCAGTTGTACACCAGCTTCAAATTGCGCAATATTTTCAGCAACAATAGGATCAGCCGTTTCTACAAAATATACTTTCTCACACACATGGCGTGGTGAAGTAATACGGTGTGACCATTGGCCATCATCTGTTAATAATGTTAAGCCGGTTGTATCACTGTCTAAACGTCCAGCCACATGCATTTTTTCAGGGCTAACTTCATCAAACAATACAAAAACAGTCGGATTGAAATCATCAACATGTGAACACACAAAACCTTGTGGTTTATTCAACATGAAGTAACGAGGCCCTTGCAGGCGAAGTGGACGACCGTTAAATTCTACATTGTTATCGTCACCGACAGAGAAAGAAGCACTGCGAACAATTTCGCCATCAACTTCAATCATTTTATCACGAAGAAGTTTACCGGCTTCTCTACGGGTGATACCTAAAGTGGTACCTAAGAATTTATCAAGCCTCATTGACTGGCTCCGCTACTTACAAAAGATTCGGTATTATAGGAAGCAAATCACAGATATGCATTAAAAACTTCATTTTCGAACACATTCATGCTTTAAACACATTGAAACGGCAACAAACAACAATAAAAATAGTTAACGCTGCCGTTATTTAATTAAAAATATGAACATTTCTATGACTCAATTGTCATATATCTGCTAGATTACAAATTAAAAAAATATTCACTCTATGCAAATACAACAACTTACTCACACGTTGTAATCAATAAAGCTTTCAAGATAAGGCTTTAACTTAGGGACTCAGTATGAACATTTCTCTTCGCACACCAATACTTTCTTCATTAGATAAATTTCTTCAGTTAATCGATGAATTATTTGATTATGAGGCCTTACCTCAAAAGGCAGAGCAGACCATGATCGCGGCGAAGCAACTGCTAAGTAATCCAGAATTGGGACAGGCATGGTTCATTGAAGTAGAACAGCACGGCGTTAAACATATTGCTGGGCATATTATTGTTAGCTACAGCTTCAGTCTTGAGCATGGTGGTAAAATTGGTTTAATCGATCAGTTCTATTTAAAAGCAGATTGGCGTCAACATGGCATTGGAACTGAATTATTACCACAACTTGAAGCATTGGTCATTCAAGATGGCGTTAAAGCATTATCACTTGAGGTCAATATCGGTAATGCGGGTGCACGTAATTTCTATGAAAAGCATGGCTTTACACCACGTCGTCAATTTTGCATGATGACAAAAAACTTAACAGAATCTCCAGTACCAGCCACTCTTGCCTCATAAATTAACCTAATAATGACGATTAATCTGCATTTAAGCCTTGTTTTGACAAGGCTTTTTTCGTTATAACTAAAGGAAACCTAAATACAGGTAGCCACACCCCTTGTTCCTCGCTACTGGTTTATATAAAGGAAAATAACAATGTTAATAAGTATAATCGTCTTTATAGCACTGGTTGCTGGGTTATATATTGCAATGCGCAACAGCCTTATTGGTAAAAAGAACCAAGTAGCAAATGCAGAGGCAAGCATTGATGTCATGCTGAAAAAGCGATTTGATTTACTCCCCAACTTAATTGAAACCACTAAAGCTTACATGAAGCATGAGCAGTCGGTTCTAACTGAGTTAACCGCATTACGACAACAATCACAGCATGTCGATACGGCAAATAAACCACAATTAGATAAACAGCTATCAGAAGCTGTTTCTCACTTTAAAATTGCGGTTGAAGCCTACCCTGATTTAAAAGCAAGTGAGAATACAGCCCTGTTAATGCGTTCAATTAATGAAACGGAAGAGCAAATTTCAGCCGCTCGTCGTAGTTTTAATGCCGCAGTAACACGTTATAACAACGCCATTGAAATGTTTCCATCAAGCTTTATCGCCAATCAAATGATGTTAACCACTTTACCGTTATTTGAAATTACAGACGTAGAACGCACTAACATTGATGCGGCACGTTTATTTAAGCAGTAGGACATCAGTATTTATGGATAGTAAACTTACTGTACTTTACGAAACCCATCTTAAACCTCAATTAGAAGCGCTTGATCAGGATCGTAAAAAAGTCATCAAACAATATTGGCTATCATTACTGCTTGGTGTCGGGTTTGCCGCTATTATCATTCCATTAAGCTTTATGTATAACTTTCAAGCTTTTGGTATTATTTTTTCGATTATTATTGCCATCGTTATGCACCGTTTATACAGCAAGCGATGGGATCAATATAAAAAAGACTATAAGCATAAAATTGTCACCAAATTAATCAGTTCTATTGATAGCAGCTTTAGTTATAAGCCAACACAATGTATTGATAAACTAGATTATAAAAATAGTGCCCTCTTTGGTCGCCACTATGATCGCTATCGCGGTGAAGATTTTATTGAAGGCCAAATTGATAAAACATCGTTACGTTTTTCTGAGTTACACACGGAATATAAAACCCAAGGTCGAGATAACAATGGCAAAAGCCAAGACCAATGGCACACGATTTTTAAAGGGC
Organism: Photobacterium piscicola; assembly: GCF_900166965.1. GTDB lineage: Bacteria > Pseudomonadota > Gammaproteobacteria > Enterobacterales > Vibrionaceae > Photobacterium > Photobacterium piscicola. The sequence continues at coordinate 363,086 of NZ_FUZI01000003.1, forward strand.
TCTTTTTCGTTGCTGATGCGAATAAACATTTCTCAGGTCAAACGACCATCATGCCGAAAAATCATAGTATTTTTTCAGCGATGGGACAAAAACTCTCCGATATTTTCAGCAATAACCAACAACAAGTTATTCTTGAAGATCCAGAGTTTACGCAACTGTTCAATGTGTACAGTAACGATCAAGTAGAAGCACGTTATTTACTGTCGCCAGCAATGGTGCAGCGGCTGATCAATTTCAGTAACCGCTCAGATCATACGATAGCCTTCTCATTTGTTAATGATCATCTGTATATTGCAATTTCAAGCTCTAAAAATTATTTTGAACCTAAATTGTTCCAACAAGCTGACTCACTAACATTTATTGCTTCTATTTATTACGATCTAAAGTTTGTTATTAATATCGTTGATGAACTCGACCTCAATACTCGAATCTGGACAAAGCCATAACAACCTGTCATAGATTGCAGCCATAAAAAAACGGAAGCTCAATGCTTCCGTTTTTATTACATATTATATGGCAACTAATCGTCTAATCTGCCAGAAATGCCGCTTCCAAAAAGTATGATGTAAATTTGAAATAGACACCCCTCGCGAGCTTGCTGAGTTCATAAAATCACCATTAGAAAGATAAATCCCCACATGACGTTCATTACGTCCTGTTTTGAAGAAGACTAAATCCCCTAACTTGGCTTGATCCTTACGCACTCGTCGACCTAGCTTTACCTGTCCTAACGTTGTTCGAGGTAAATATCGATGAAATACCTGACGGTACATCTTCATCACAAATGCAGAGCAATCAATCCCTCGATGGCTTGAGCCACCAAAATGATAAGGTGTCCCTTTCCATCCATAATAAGCATGGAAAATTTTACGTTTCACCAAGCGAACATGTCGTCGTTCTTGTGCCTTTGTAAGGTGATGAGCCTTACGTACATGGTGTTTATAGTGTAATGTGTGCCCTTGTCGCTTACTTTTATGTAAGTAATGACGATGAATACGAGCATGATGCACTGTTACATGAGCAGTCGTTCGCGTCGTCGACGCAGCGGCATACCATGATAAAAATGCCGATAAAACGATAATAATTCTGAAAATATAAAGCATTGGTCGAATTTTTAATTATAAGTAAAGATTATAGCTAAGTTACAATGTAACATTATTATTAGTGCTACATTGCCCTATTTATGCAATATATAAATTCAATAACGACCACGGCTATTACTTCAAAATAAACCTTATTTCCTTGACAAGTTTTATTTTACGCACTCTAACCAATTGGACGTTCATTCAGTAAATTATTGCTCTCTGTTTAGCAACCGTTAGCACTTGCCAAAATACTGGTTAAATGTACACTAGTAACAGTTCATTTGTCATAGATTTGCTGTATGTATACTTTACGTCCTTACCAACAAGATAGCGTTAACGCTACTATTCATTACTTTCGCAAACATAGCACACCCGCCGTTCTTGCTCTGCCTACTGGCGCAGGAAAAAGCCTCGTCGTCGCAGAATTAGCACGTATTGCTAGAGGCCGCGTTCTGGTGCTCACTCATGTAAAAGAGCTGGTGGAACAAAACCACGCTAAATATGAAAGCTATGGTCTTAAAGCGGCTATTTTCTCTGCGGGATTAGGACGAAAAGAAACCGATCAACAAGTGGTATTTGCTTCAGTTCAATCAATGGCAAACAGTCTTAATAAATTTCATGAACAATTTTCATTGCTGGTTATTGATGAGTGTCATCGCGTGCCTGATGATGAAAATAGCGCTTACCGCAAAGTTATCAAACATGTACAAACCGTTAATCCCAATATCAAAGTGCTTGGATTAACTGCCACCCCTTATCGATTAGGTACAGGCTGGATCTATAAATACCATACCCGTGGTCAAGTAAAAACGGAAACCGAGCGTTTCTTTCGCGATTGTATTTTTGAATTACCTATTCGTTACTTGCTTGATGAAGGCTTTTTAACTGAACCTAAAGTAATGGATATGGCGGTATTAGGTTATGACTTTTCATCACTGACACCATCCAATACAGGTCATTATAAAGAATCAGATCTTGATAGTGTGATCGAACAATCAGGCCGCGCTACACCAATGATCATCGAACAAGTCATCGATTACGCCAAAGATCGCCGCGGTATTATGATCTTTGCCTCTACCGTTAATCATGCTCAAGAGATCATGGGTTATCTCGCACATGAAAATGCCGCGCTTGTTATTGGCGACACTCCTCTTGATGAACGCGATCGAATCATTAATGATTTTAAAGCACAAAAAATCAAATACCTTGTTAACGTATCCGTATTAACCACCGGTTTTGATGCGCCCCATGTTGATCTTATTGCCGTATTACGCCCAACAGAATCAATTAGCCTTTATCAACAAATCGTCGGCCGTGGTTTACGGTTATTTGAAGGTAAAAAAGACTGCCTTATTCTTGAATATGCGGGTAACTGTTACGATCTCTATCAACCTGAAGTAGGTGATCCTAAACCGAATGGCGACAGTGAAGTGGTAATGGTTCCCTGCCCTGCATGTGGTTTCAATAATAGCTTTTGGGGCAAGCTTGATCCTGCTGGCTTCCTCGTTGAGCATTATGGTCGTCGTTGCCAAGGCTATTTTGAAGATGACGATACGGGTGAGCGTGAAGAATGTGGCTACCGTTTCCGCGCAAAATATTGCGAAGAATGTGGCGCAGATAACGACATTGCCGCTCGCCGCTGTCATCAATGTGATGCGGTGATGGTTGACCCTGATAAAAAGCTACGTGAAGCATTAAAGCTCAAAGATGCAATGATAATGAAATGCACCGATATGCGCTTAGAACCGGGTAAGAATAAGTTTGGTAAACCACAACTTAAAGTGGTTTATATTGGCGATGAAGACAACGAAATTAACGAGATTTGGCAGTTATCAACCAAGACCCAAAAAAGTGACTTTCTCGCCAAGTTCATTAATCCGCACTTAGTGGATAGGCATCGCCCCTTTACTGATACCGCCCCGACAAAAGTGGCAAATAACGAACATCGATTACGCCCACCAGAAATCATTATTGCCCGTAAAAGCGGTCGGTTTTGGGCTATTCGTGATAAATTATTCGATTTGGATCAGTATCAGAAAGGCTGAAGTAATAACTGATTAGCTGTACTGACTTTTACTCGTCTTACAGCTAATTTACTGTTTTTGAAGTTTATAGTTGGCTAGAAGTTAGTTAGTGATATTACGAGGGCATGAGAAGAAAAAACTTCAACTGATCCAATATGCCTTTATGTTAACGTTACTCTCACAACAAAAATTGTCCGTTTAACTGCATAACCCTTTTGTCCATGCTGTCAGCATGTCATGCAATTGTCGGGGATTTTTCGACCCAGATAAAAACATAAAAACATAAAAACATAAAAAAATAAGGATAATGGCATTAACGCGTAATAATTAAAGAGGATCTAATTATAAATCAATAAATTAAATTGATTGATTCACGCTAAGGATAACATTCGCTTCTTTTCAGCATCACCCTTCATGATATTCGTAATATTTGTCTTGTCCAACACTTGAATAGGTGTCGGCTGTGCGACACATATCCTTATCTGTTAACTTTATTTTTTATATACAAAAAAATCAGAATATTTATTATTATAGCGACTATTCAGGAGTTTCGTTAAGTTTTCAACTTTTTCATTTAATAAAGAAAACTCATCCACCATTCCTAATATATCTTTTGTATCCATAGTATAGTAATAATTAATCTGGCTTTGCAATGACTCGGTAATTACAATAATACTTTGCAGCTCTTGTAATATTTTTTGATGCGTTTTTTCAGATTGTGAGGTTAAGGAAACTCCCCAAAAAGCGAGTTCAGCATGAACTAGAAACAATTTTCTTCTTTCTGTGACAAGTTTATGCAATGCAATGCTACTCATTGTTAATAACTTTTGGCACTGCTCAGAATCAATAGGTATGCCTCCAGCTTGTGGGACTGATAGATTAAACGGGTACATTAGTTCAACAACGTGATCCCCTATTGCAACCAAAGCCGATATATAATCTTTTGAAGTTTGATAAGAATCTTCCCTTTTTCTTGATTCAAGCCACATTGAGTATGTTTTGTATACAATTAAAGCTGTAGCGAACGTTGATATTGCTGCTACTATATCAGTCCATGAAACATCCTTAACCAAAGCTTGATAATCAGTAGCTTCAATTAGCACACCAAGTAAAAAAATAACTATATAACTTATAATTTTAAAAACCATTACACTTACCAAAATAGAATTAACGCTGTAATAACACGTTTGCTACTGCACAAACCAACCTGAATTTTACCTCCTTAAACACCAAAATCTAATGAAAACATTGGACAGCCATATATTTTTATTTGAAATAAAATATAATCCAAAAAAACCGACGAGTTATTTGCACGTCGGTTTTATTATCTGAGCTTACTGTTTGTCGTCGTTCTAATGAATACGACCAATACGGTTGAAGCGAACGCCATTAGGTAACCAATGCGGCCACATTGAACCTGCATCATGATTGAAGGTAAAGCTGATCCAAATAAAGGTCGCTTTACCAACTAAGTTCTGCTCTGGCATAAAGCCCCAGTAACGGCTGTCTAAGCTGTTATCTCGGTTATCACCCATCGCAAAGTAATGACCTTTTGGTACAACCCATACGCCCATTGGTGAACCTGGTTGTTGGTAATAACGGTAAAGTTGTTCAGGTAATGCAGGATCTCGCAAAATGTGATGATTAACTTTGCCTAGTTGCTCGTTGTATTCATCTAATCGCACCCCTTGCTCTGTAAAATTAGTTAAACCAACATATTGTTTGGGTACTTCTTGCGCGACAGGACATACTTTTCGACCATCACAAGCCGGTTTAATATACAGAGTTTTGTTTTGGTAAATAACGGTGTCACCAGGTAAACCAACTACACGTTTAATTAAATCGATCTTTGGGTTAGACGGATCAATAAATACGGTAATGTCACCACGTTGTGGCTTACCCGTTGGAATTAATGTTTTATGGAAGATAGGATCGCGTAGTCCGTAAGCGAACTTTTCTACGCCAATAAAATCACCAGGAAGCAAGGTTGGTTGCATTGAACCACTTGGAATTTGAAAAGGTTCGATAATAAATGATCGAATAATCAAAATAGCAAACAATACAGGAAACAATGAGCGAGCTTGAGTCACCCAACCTGATGCACTCTCCTGTGTTAGCTCTGCTCGTTTAGGTTGCCATACAAACTTATCTAACGCGAACACAATACCTGTTATTAAGGTCGCAAGAGTAAGAATAAGTGAGAACAATTCTGCTGCGTTGAATACTGAAAGCATGTTCAATCCCAAAAACTGTGTAAATAGAATAATCTATGAATAAAATACGTCTTATTAAACCTGATTAATGTACTAAATAAAACGGTCCGATTTCGTAAACTATGATCTCACTGTGTTAGTCATTACTTTAATAATTTGAAGAACAATTTGGACAGCCAAATATTTTAGTTTCTAAATCGAGCCTCTAAAAAATAAACTATTCCACCAACAACAGACTCTTTTACTGTGAAAATTACCGCTTATTTTTATATTCTTGGTTAAATCGATTCTATTCCCATATTTCAGGATCAACAACGCCTACAATCCTGATGGTTATTGCAGTATTTTTATCTCATTCAAAGAAGCTATATTTAATTAGGATGTAACTGATAACTCGCTGACTTCCCTTTACACCAATGCCCACCTACATGTTGTTTGAAAGCACACATTTGGGACCATTTACCGCTTACATTGGCATAATGTTCCATAAATTGTTCACTGTGCTCAAGCCAAGCATCTGCTGTTATTCCCATTTGCTGTAAAATCTTGGGTTGATTAGGTGCAATAAAGCCTTTTTTATCATTTCGAATACACCGACCAGTCCAGTCAATTAGTTCCAGGTAATCAGCAAAAGCAAAGTTTATCCCTACGGTTTTAGCTTGATGTTCTCCGCCAACAAAGGGTAATAATTGGAAATGACTTTTGTTTGATGAGGATGGTTTAAAGGGAGTTTTCGTTTGATTATATTCACGAATACGCTGCTGAATTGAGGTGAAATCTGATTGCTCTAGTGATGGTGTAACTCCCGCCCTGATCGGATTTAAATCAACGTACATCATGCATGATAATAACGCTTGTTCGTCGAGTAATGCTTGAGACTTAAACCGCCCTTCCCAAAATGCACCTTTACATTGATCTTCTTTATTGGCTTTTCGCGCAATTTCTTCATTAAGACAGCGCATAAACCAGCTAATACTACCCAATCGTTGCTGCCATTCAGCCACTAACTTTGATAGTGCTTGTTGCTTATCTGCGCCTATTTGACCCTCTTTTAAAAAATCGACCGCGATTGGATGACCATTAAATAGCTGTAACCAGCGTGATATTACCGCTTCTGGAGTTAACTTTTGCTGCTGCTCTGTATCTATTTTAAGCACTAAATGATAATGGTTACTCATCACAGCATAAGCACACACATCAATACAAAACACAGCGGCTAATTGTTTGATTTTATTTACTATCCAACCACGACGATGCTGATAGTTTTTGCCATTATACGGATCATCCCCACACAAATATGCACGCCGTACACAGCGATTAATTACATGATAAAAAGGGGTAATTTGAGGCTCTATCAATTTTCGTCTTGAGATTGTCATTCGTTTCACCATAAGCAACTTGAAGCTTAACTATAGTAGCTCATGGTTGATGTGCAAGGTTATGGCTGTCCATTAATCTCTGATTAATCTTCTGAGACTGCAATGTCCCGATATAAAGGACTAACAAGCGGTAAATTTAGCTTGAGAAAAAAGATCTCATCATCATCGCCTCACAACCAGTAAAACAATCAAATTAAGCAGATATCATTAGTAGTTCTTATATGTCTCATTAATATTCCTCAAAAATTAATAAGGCATTTATTAATTAATTCAAAAGAAAAAATAACACTATTAATAAATACAAAGTAATTTATAAATCTATAATAATTTATTTATTCCCCACTCTTGAAACATAAAATTATAAATAAAATATCAAGTTATTTATTATAAATAAAATTAACACTTTTAAAAATATCAATCTAGTATCACTGTTAATACATTAGGAGGTATTAGCATGGTGAAAAAATACAACACGGTATTGACTGCAATACTTTTAGCTAACACTTTTAATACGACAGTTAGTGCACAAGAATTTTTTCCAGTTAGCAGCACTTGCAAAGTTCCTGAACTAGAAATGGAATTAATGGATTTCCAAGATGATATTGCTGATATATATAAAGTTGAATTTATCGCTTCTATTCCAGATAATTTTGAAAAAAACGTGAATGAGAAATTACCTAATTTTGCGTCCGGAGTGACAGAATTTGCGAATAAATTTGCTGCCGCTATTAGTCTTTCCATTGGAGGATTCGACCTAATTAAAGGTATTGAAACAGGCAACACAGATAAAACAACAGAAGGTATAGTTACGATAAGTACTTATATCGCACCAGAAGTCGCGGGAGAAGTCATTGGTACTTTATTTTCTCAATCAATAGCTGAGGCCGTAAACCCTGTTACAGCGGTAATCGTTGCTGAAGCACTTACTATTAATCAAGAAATAAAATTAGCATCGAAGGTCAATCAGATGATCGAAGCTGATCATAACCTCATGAAGATATACAAAAATTCAATAAGAAAAACTGACCAACAGTTAGACAAATTAAAAAAAATTATCGTTGGTAACTATGACCAAATATATAATTATGAATATGACGATTTTGGAGAAATTGTAGTAAAACTTCATAAAAATAGTTTTGAGACACTTAGTAACCGTTTAATGAACGAGTACTTTACAAAGCGTATTCAGTACCGTTTAAAAAAAAATATAAAGCCACTTGTAACCTATCCTAACTATCAAATTAGAAAATATACAGATATCAGTTCAATTACTGGACAGCTAGAATGGGTGGCGAATGAAATAGACCTTATATATTATACTACTAAAAAATTTGTACCTTACGGTAACGGGCTTTACGTACAGTTAAATAATGTTAATTGGACAGCGTTTCAAGATGGTGTTTATGCCATCTACAAATCTGAAGCCTTTAAGAATGCCTTTAATCATGCTTTTATATGGGTTCACAATACCTTATATCCTGTTCTTAATGTTATTGTGGATAAAATCTATGATGATCACGCACAGATTATGAATGATTTTAAGACAATACTAACAGATACCAGTTTTCTAAATGGTATTCAAAATTCAATGATAGCACCATATAATGAAGCAATTACAAAATACGTTGCTTGGCAAGAGTTTGGCTACCAAGTACTTAACACTTTAGATTACAGCGATGCTAAAACAACTGAAGCAATTGCTGACATGGTAAATATACTCAACCCTATCATAGGTTCTGTTGTCGAAATTCCATTAGTCAAAAGAATTTCAAATGACGTTAACCTAGCACCACAAGTCTTTACAATTACCAAGTTATTTATAGACCAAAATGTTGATATAACTGACAAGGATAAGTTTATGGAAATATTAAATAAATGGTTCAACTCTGGTGGAAGTGATATTTCGCATGATGTTTATAATAAGATGGTTAAAGCTCATAAGACAGCCGCTGACAAATATACAAAGAAACTAGTTTCAAAATCTGACATTAATTTAGTACCAATTAACCAAACTAAGTTAAATGCTTTACTAAAAAAGATAGATGAAAACATAAAAAATGGAAACCTAAAAAAGAAAATTAATAAAGAACTTAAAGAACAACTTTCTTTAAAACTTCCATTTGGTGGTAATAATATTAATACCTCATACAGACTGTTAGATCTTGCTCAACGTGCAAGTTCAATTCAGAATAATTACTTTAAAGTTGTTGTAGATAATATTAATCGCACAATATCAGAAATTAAAAATAGCAATGATAAGATGTTCGCAGCAACACGTCTCAGTGAGCTACGTGAACGCTTAATTGCCATACATAAAAATCATAACAATGTAAATTATACATCAACTGAAATTCATAAATATACCAAAACTAATTTTGATTGGTTGACATTTACTAGCACACCATACGTAGAAACAGAACATCGAATGCTATTGTCATTTCTTGATGCTTTGATTAAAGATACTATAGAAAAAAGTAGAAAAAAGTAGAAAAAAGTAGAAAAAAGTAAAAAAAAGAAATTTAAGATACCACACATTAAGGAATTAAGATACTGATTTATTAAATATAACTATCATTAATTATAATGTTTTAATACAGCTATGGTATTTTATATGAGCGCTAGGTTTCTATTAAAAAAATTTTTATATCTTATATTATTAATTCCTACCTTATTACAGGCAGCAGTTGATCTAGAATTAGATATAAGTGAATTATCACCAGAGAGTCTTACAACAATGCCCCCAGTATTAATAGGAAAGAATGGAGAAAAAATTATTTCTGATATTAATTTCACTAATGAAAAAGTTTTACTTAATAAAATACCTGCAGAAAATGAAGCTCGTAGGTTACTAACAGCAACTGTTGATAAATATATATCGAAATCTAATGTTATCATAAATAAAATAATGAATAACATTATTGAAATTCCTAATCAAGTAACGAAAAGTAAAATAATACATAAACTAAAATTGAATAAGTCTTTCCTGAAAAATATTTTCAATGATCTTTATTTAAAAAAAACTGATATGGCAAATGTTTTCTATGTGACAAAGTTTAATAATGAGGCCGTTGTTATTACACAGGCAGAATTAATTGGAAGTGAATTAAATATAGAATTTGTCATGTCAAACCCTGATAATATTTTAAATACAATTTTAAATAATGAAGGCGCTATAAAAAGAGCAAGCGTTGAAAACATTAGGAGTATTGGACGTGATGTAATATCTAATAATCCGGTAATAAAAAAAATGAAAACTTATGTAGTATCATCAACATTAGAGGCTAATTACCGAAGGTTAGGATTCACTGAATTTACTTGTCTATAATGGTAATGGTAATGGTAATGGTAATGGTAATGGTAATGGTAATGGTAAAACACTAGTACTAGATATAAGAATAGTATCAGATCAAGATATCTCAACCATTATGCCGTTGGTAATAGATAAAAATGGTTCGAAAATAATTTATCTATGGAGGGAGGAATTAAAAGAGCCAGTGTTGAAAACATCAGAAATATAATACGTGATTTAAAAAAATAGTTCCTCTGTCGGTAGAGTTGAAGCCTATGTCGTCTCCCCTATTTTAGAATCAAATTTGAGACGTATGGGATTTAAACATATTCAGCAGGGATGTTAATTTTCCAACTTCATGCTGTGTTTAATATCTTGGTGATCAAATGTTAAGATACAACTATAAAATATTTTTATATTTAATAATCCTTTTATTCTCTATAGAAAGTTTTGCTATAGATGAAGTACTTAACTTAAAACTAAGCTCTTTATCAGAAAATGATATTGCTTTGATGTATCCGGTTATTATTGATAGCAATGCTGAAAAAGTAATTTCAACAACACCCTTCAGTAATGAAGTGTTTTTTTTGAATCGTGTTGAAGCAGAATCTCCAGCAAGGAAAGAGTTAAAAGACATATTAGGCTCATATATTAAGAGAACAAAAGCATTATTAAACAATATAAAAAAGAAAAAAATATTTATAGAAGATATAGCACTAAAAAATGAAATTAAATCGACTTTAAAAACAAATAAAGTACTCATGGAAGCAGCATATGAAGATTTTAAATATGATCAAATTAACACTGAAGTGAGATACTACACGACAAAGTATAACAATAAACCTGTTGTTCTTACACGTTCTATAGATACATTAGACACACTTGATATTGATTTGGTTATGTCAAATCCTGATAACATCGTTGATACCAGACTAAATCGTGCTGGAGCAATAAAACGTGCAAGTATTGAAAATGTCAGAAGTATCGCCAGAGATATACGTTCTAATTATCCATCAATTAGACATTTATCTGCTTATGTAAAATCACCAATTTTAGAAGAATAGGGTTTAAGACATCATTATATTGTAATTAAAACGCCTAACAGATAACTATTAATTCCTCGACTATAAATATGTAAAGAGAACATGCACACACACATCAATAAAAATGAGTAATAATTATGGCCAAATTTTTAAAATACTTTTTAGTAATATTAATTTTTAATCCCTCACTATGCTTTGCAGTAAACAATTCATTGTTTCTAGATCTCACTAAGGTTTCGGAAGAAAGTATTCATTCTATCAACCCGATAACATTAGATAGTAATGGTGATAAAATTATTTTAGACACGCTATTTATTAGCGAGAAGGTTTCATTAGATAAACCAAACGAAAAAAATGAATCACGCCGAATGTTGAAAACAAAAATTAAATCTTATATTGCAAGAAATAGAGAGTTAATAAAAAAAATCAACAGTGGCGAAATCGTTATACCCGATGATGATTTAAAATTTGATACTAAGCGTGATCTTATTAACAATCAACGCTTTTTAGAATCATCATATGAAGATTTCACTGAAAATAAAATAGAAAGTAATATTAACTATTACCTTACTAAGGTTAATGATGAAAATGTAATAATTTCAAGGACAGAAATAGATGAAGATTTGAGCGATGTTAATACACTTGAAGTAGACCTAGTGATGTCAAACCCAGATAACATTTTAAAAAATAGATTAAATCTACAAGGCGCAGTAAAAAGAGCCAGTGTGGATAATATTAGAAGCATTATTAGAGATATACGAACCAATAACACAACAATAAAACGAGTGACAGCGTATGTTATTTCTCCCATACTTGAATCAAATTATAGGAGAATGGGATTTGAAATTGATTATTGCTCATGGATAAATATCTAGATATTAAAAAGGTTACTCGCTCCAAACACAACCCTTGAGGTTGAGTATTTATAGCTTCTCGTTGCGCCATTTGATTTTGAATGCGATTCTTCTCCATCCCTTCGCCCTCATGCTCAATGCTGTATTCCGCACGATCGGACACATAAATACGCTCACCTACAATTTGAATGTCAAAGCGAGTGCCATTTTCTACCGCATCAGCAAGACGACGTAACTTGCAAGGTTATGGCTGTCCATTAATCTTTTAATCTTTGTTACACCACTTAATTTGAAATTCGATTTCTTCTTCGTTACCTTCACGTTCATGCTCTACGCTATATTCCGCACGAACAGGTACATAAATACGCTCACCTGCAATTTGGATTTCAAACCGGCTACCACTTTCTACAGCATCGGCTAAACGGCGTAATTTGGCCGCAAACTCAGCATTTGAGTAATGTTTTTCAATGTCTCTTTGTTTTTTATCTGTCATTTTTTAGCTCCTCTCAACCTATATCAAAACCAATAACGTTAAATAACAATAAGCATCGCCACGTCTATTTTTCACGCAACACATCACCTTAATGAATCATAAGAAAAAACAAGCTAATAAACTGCGACCACACTTCTATTTTTAACAATTCCACACACCCATCATATTGCGTAAAACGTCCATATCATTGAAATATATTTACAAGCCTATGTTCTGTATTGAAAACGCTTCATAAAAGTTTTAGCTTATAGAAAAGCCTTTATTTTCAACACTCCCCTGATGCGTATGCATTCAATAACGCTCACTATTCTGAGCCACATCATCGGTCGAAAAAGGTTAAACCATCAACTAGGCCAAGAACATGAATATAGATAATCCTAACAATGCCCCTTTCGGTACTTTACTCGGCTATGCAGCGGGGGGTATCGCTATTTATTCTTCTGATTACAGTACGATAGATGAAGATGAATATGCTGATGACTCTGCAATGAGGAGTTATGTTCATGGTGAATACATGGGATATAAATGGCAGTGTGTTGAGTTTGCGCGTCGTTTTTTATATATCAACTATGGATTGGTGTTTACCGATGTAGGAATGGCGTATGAAATTTTCTCGTTACGGTTCTTACGCCAAGTGGTTAACGATAAAATTTTACCCTTATATGCTTTTGAAAATGGTTCACGTCAAAAACCAGTTGTTGGATCATTATTGATTTGGCAAAAAGGAGGGGAATTCCAAGACACAGGCCACGTTGCGATTATTACTCATATTGAAGATAATAAAATAATGATTGCTGAACAGAATGTGACTTTTGCTCCCTTACCACTAGGTCAACAATGGACCCGTGAACTTACGTTACATGTTGAAGATGGTGGTTACACCATTGAAGATACCTTTGATGATACCGAAATTTTAGGTTGGATGGCTTACAATGCAGATGCAACTTATAGCCTACCCCAACCCTCACCTACCCCTGAGTTACTTAACATTCAAGCAGCTTGGCGATTAAATAGCGGTCAGTTTGCAAACGACTGGTTAGATAGCAATGACGAGCTAGAACAAACGTACTCGCGCGTTAATGCTAACAAGTTACTCAATGATGATATCTACCGCTATTTCACTATTTCAGAAAGTGCGGAACAAGAGCTGGCTAAAGCAACCAATGAATTGCATCTGATGTACTTACATGCAACAGATAAAGTGCTGCAAGATGATAATTTATTAGCACTGTTTGATATTCCAGAAATCCTATGGCCACGGCTACGTTTATCATGGCAAAAACACCGCCATAGCATGCTAACAGGTCGTTTAGATTTCTGTATGGATGAAAATGGCTTAAAAGTTTATGAATACAATGCTGACTCAGCTTCTTGTCATACTGAAGCTTGTTTGATAATTCAAAAGTGGGCCGAACAAGGTGGCGACCTGACTGAAAATAGCCCAGCAGAAGATTTGCTCAATGAGCTTGCCAGTGTATGGAAATATAGCCAACAATATTCCTTCGTCCACATAATGCAAGACGATGATGACGAGGAAGATTATCATGCTTTATTCATGCAAAAAGCACTGACCTTAGCAGGCATTGATAGCAAAATACTGAAAGGATTAGACGGTATTCACTGGAATCCAGCCGGACAATTAATTGATGATAATGAACGTTTAATTGAATGTGTCTGGAAAACATGGGCGTGGGAAACAGCCATAGATCAAGTGCGTGAAGTTAGCTCTACCGAATATGCAGCAGTGCCGATTCATACTGGCTATCCAGATACAAAAGTACGTTTAATTGACGTGTTATTGCGCCCTGAAATCAAAGTATTTGAGCCACTATGGACGGTGATCCCAAGCAATAAAGCGATTCTGCCCGTATTGTGGTCATTATTCCCTCATCATCATTACTTATTGGATACCGATTTTAGTATCACTGATGAACTCAGCCAAACAGGTTATGCGATTAAACCAATTGCAGGACGTTGTGGCAGTAATATCGATTTAGTCAGCCATAATGAATCTGTGTTAGATAAAACCGATGGTCAATTTAACGACCAGAAGAACATTTATCAGCAATTATGGTGTTTACCAAAAGTCGCTAATAAATATATTCAAGTCTGTACTTTTACTGTCGATGGTAATTACGGTGGTGTTTGTTTGCGTTCTGATAATTCATTGGTCATCAAAAAAGACAGTGATATTGAACCATTAATTGTTCTCGAAGACAGTGCATTTCTAAAAAATCTATAACACTTTAATTGTTAAAATCAAAAAAGCCGTGTTAATGAACTTTACATTAAAAAGATCATAACACGGCTTTATTCTTATTGTTTTTTAGCCCATAAAAGCTTAGAAATCGTAGTTAAGGTTGATACCAAAGTTACGTCCAGGCTGACTACGACGATCGATACCATCAGTCGTTTTGCTTGCACCTGCCAGATCTTGATATTCCCAATACTCTTTATCTAACGCATTAAACAATCCCGCACGAATAGTCATATCTTTTACTGGATGATAATACGTCGTTAAATCAACTACGGTGTAGCCAGCAACATTTAGATTATTTTTATCTTGCCAATTATCTTTTGCTGCAACCATCTTAATATCTACCGCAGTACCCCACGTTTCATTTGGTGCATCATAACCCACACCAACAACGGATGTTAACGGCGTGATTGTATCAAGTGTTTTACCCGTTTCTTTATCTTCACCATCTTGGTAGGCAATAGTAGCTTTAGCATAGGTACCCATAGGGGCATTAATAATTTCATCTAACCACACGTTTGCCGATAGTTCTGCACCGTAAATACGGGCTTTATCTATATTTTCATTGGTCGTAATATCGATATTATTAGAGTTTGTTGTCACTTTCTGAATAAAATTAGAATAATCATTATAGTAAACAGATGCCGTTACATTACCGATACGATTTTCTGCACGTAATCCTAACTCATAAGAATTACTTTCTTCAGGTTTAAGATTAGGGTTTGATTTAATAATGTACCCATGTGCAATATTATTTTTATCGTAATACATTTCATACAGTGTTGGCGCTCTAAATCCTTGACTGTATTGAGCATAAGTACTGAAATTATCGTTCCAATGATATACCGCACCTAAACGGGCAGTAAACGCTTCACTTTTATGATCTTCCAAACCAGAATTTGAATCGGGCTTAGCTTCAAATTCATCATAACGTGCGCCAGCTGTTACCACGGCTTTATCATTAAGCATGAAGATCTGATCTTGAATAAACACACCACGTTTTTCAGATTTCGCCTTCGGCACTTCCGTCGGCCCAGGCTTAGAAGTACCATTGTCTACATTATAATCAATGTAATTTAAATCAAACTCATCATTGACGATCGTCGCACCGTAAGTCAGTTTGTGGCGTGATTGCGTTAACTCAATGGCTTTAGCAAACTGAATATCAAATTGCTTACTGGTATCTTCCCCTTCACGATAACGGTTACGATTACCAAACATATCGGTATGATCATAATTATCATGTTGGCTATGTTGTTGTTGCCAATTGACTTGCCATTTTAATGAATCAAACACGGCATTATTTGCTAGCCATTCATGCTCAAAACCAAATCGTTTACGATTATCCTCATCGACACCGCGAGTTTTAGTATAAGTAAACCCAGGCATAACGCTATAACCATCACGAGACAAAATATCGCCATTAGCACTACGCGTATAATACTCACCCGTAAATCCAATGCGGTTAGCGTTGTTAATCTGATAAAACGCTTTCGCTAACACATTATGCGACTCTATATTCAATGGATCAGCTGACTTACGGTTTATCCCTTTGCTGTTGTCATGAGTATCATAAGCATCGGTCTCATGGCCATTACGGTAGGTATAGATGAACATTGTCTCTAAGTCACCAATTTGCTTAGCCACTTCAACACCTAACTTATATTGATCATCAGCACTTGCGTAACCACTCTTTAAACCTACATGCGATGATTCACCGTTTAATAAGTCTTCAGGATTTTTAGTACGCATGATCACTGTGCCACCCAAAGCATCACTGCCATACAAGGTTGATGTTGGCCCCTTATTGATTTCAATTGCCTTTAATGTATCAATTTCATAATTGTTGCTATTTTTACGCATTGCATTTGCGCCGGGGTTATAAGATGTTGGTTGTTCAACACCATCAACTAATACTTTAACGCGACTGCCTTTCATACCGCGAATAGTAATATCTTCCATACCAAATCGACCCTGACCATTGACTGAAACCCCGGGTTCATATTTCAATGCTTGCTTTACATCAGTCGCTAAATTTTTATTCATTTGTTCAGAAGTAATTTTAGCAACAGAGGCGGGTATATTTTTTATCGACTCTTCTGTTCGAGTACCAGAAACAACAATTTCATCAAATTGAGAAACGCTATCTTGCGCATAAAGTGATGGTGAAGAAAATGCCATAACGAGTGAGCTAGCGATAAGTGTCAGTTGTTTGTTCATAATTCCCTGCTTTAACAATAATCCAACAATGTAATTCGACGATGATTATACATATCTAAATGATAATTACTATCATTATCATTGGTATTATCGATTAAAAATAAGCAGATTCTTAAACTAATTAACTATTTGAATGAATGAAAATAAACCAGCTGATTACATATCCATTTGTCGCAGACGAAAACAATAAAAACTGATAAAATCGCAGCCAATGTTCTTGCATATAACAATATTGGTTGTTAGTATGCGCGCTCGTTTTACGATACTAAGTAAGGTCGCATTACTTAGTAAATTATTAAATCAAAGAGTATTGATTATGAAATTTAATGCAATTGTACGTACAGACCTTGGTAAAGGTGCGAGCCGCCGCCTACGTCTTACTGAGCACTTCCCTGCAATCGTTTACGGTGGCGAAGCTGCACCAGTAGCTATCACTCTTAAGCACAGTGATATCATCAACCAAATGGATAAGCCTGAGTTCTACGAAGGTTTTGTTCTTGTAATCGATGGCCAGGAAGTTAAGGTTAAGCCTCAAGACATCCAACGTCACGTGTACAAGCCAAAGGTTGAGCACATGGACTTTAAACGCATCTAATTGCGTGTTCATAAAACTCTTCAAAAAAGCACTCTTCGGAGTGCTTTTTTTATGGCTTCGATTTTTGAATATCATCAAATATAAATTGTTGTTGCGGTGATGAAATACTACTCTCTTGAGTATCAGTATTTCGCTGACGACGCATAATACGTAAATAGCGTTGTCGGCATAATTTTATAACGTTAATCTTTTGATCTGCAGTCATCTGTTGCCAATAAAATCGCTCATCCCGACTTCGATAACATCCTTTACAATAACCTCGATTATTGACTTGGCAACAGCCAACGCAAGGACTTGGCACATCAAAAAAATCAAGTTGCTCCATGTTGCTTCACTCTTGAATGACTCTATTCTCCTTTCTTGATCATAAACCATTCTCATCACTTCGCATTTAAATCGTAACCGTATATACCACCAAATAATGTTATTAAAGCAGTAATATTGTGTTTATTGTTAATATTAATTGTTATTTTTGTGTGTTGATTTTTAGTCACTAATTCTGCTAAGGTTATTAGCATTATCACGGCAGATAATTATTTATCACTTAAATGTTTCTATTTATTGATTAGAAAATAAAGACATTAACTGGAGGGAACCATGGATTTTTTCGTACCATTGGCTAAAAATGTTGATCAAGCACAATCTGTTTATTCATCAATTGCAGAACATGTATCAGCGCCAAAACCAACAAATGATAAACGTATTCAAAAATTAGTCTGGACTCATGAAGGCGTTGAATGTATTGGTGAAATTGGAAAATTACCACCTGAAGTTTTTCGTGCTAATGACGAAATTTTAGCGATTTTTGAATGTGATAATGTTTATAAAATTTGTACTCAAAATCGTGGTGTTATTAATTTTGACCCTATTTTAGCAAGCAGTGATAATGTAAAACATGTCACCTACTTTGACTAACTTCTTTATATCTTTAGTTCAAAATAGAAATAGTTAAAAATAGAAACGCGCTCACTCAATATAGCGCGTTTTCATTTGTTTATTAAAATAAACCTAACTGTGGTGCCGTTATGTTGTCAAACGATTTTCCTATGAAAATAAGAATGCCGTCAGCTACAGGTTTTAATTGCTTTTCTAAATAATGATTATAATCAATCACGTTTTGGCGATATTCAACAGGCTCAGCACCTGATGTTGTAAACACATATTCTATCGCACCTTTATGTTGATATTGCAACGGACGCCCTAGCTTAGTATTCATTTCATCTGCCAACCTTGCCGCGCGCACTTGAGGCGGAATGTTTTTCTGATAATCATCTAAATTACGACGTAAACGCTTACGATAAATTAACTGATCGTCAAACTCCCCAGCCAACGTTCGATTGGTATAATCACGCACATAATCATCAACATCGAGATCATGAAAGACCATTGAATATAATGTTTGCTGAAAATGTTGAGCTAATGGTGTCCAGTCTGTGCGTACAGTTTCCAAACCTTTAAATACCATTTGTTCATTATCACCTCGCCACACAAGTCCTGCATAACGCTTTTTACTGCCCATTTCTTGGCCGCGAATTGTTGGCATTAAAAATTTATGATAGTGCGTTTCATATTCAATTTCTAATGCTGATACTAAGCCGTATTGCTGCTGTAAATGTTGTTGCCACCATTGGTTGATATGTTCAACCAGAGCATTACCAATATGATTTGCATCTTGCTGAGAATGGGCTTTTTTTAGCGAAACAAAGGTTGAATCGGTATCGCCATAAATCACTTCATAGCCTTTCGCTTCAATTAACTCACGGGTTAACTTCATTATTTCATGACCACGCATAGTAATAGATGACGCTAAGCGGTGATCAAAAAAACGACAACCCGATGAACCTAACACACCATAAAACGAGTTCATGATGATCTTAATTGCTTGTGAGAAAGCTTTATCACCCTCTTTTTTAGCACGATCACGAGCAGCCCATAACGATTCAATCATCTCAGGTAAAAAATGACGTGTTCGATGAAATTGACCACCACGAAAACCAGCAATCGCTTGATGATCAGCCTTACCTTCTTCTAATAGTAATCCTTCCACTAACCCCATTGGATCGATCCTAAATGATCGAATAATAGAGGGATACAGTGACTTAAAATCTAACACTAATACGGAATCATATAATCCAGGCTTAGAGTCCATAACATAACCGCCAGGACTAGCGATCCAATTATCACTTTCAAGATTAGGAGCAATATAGCCTGCACGATGTAACTGCGGCATATAAAGATTGGTAAACGCGGCCACTGAACCGCCAATACGATCAAGCTCAACTCCCGTAAGACGACTTCGCTCAATTGCAAACTCTAACAAATGTGTCAGTTTAAAGATGCGTGTCACTAACTTACAGTCTTGTAGGTTATATGTTGCCAGTGATAATTTGTCGTGCTTAAACATATGGTTAATTTCCGCCATACGATCATGCACATTATGAATGGCTTTACCTTCCCCTAATAACTCTTGCGCCACCGCTTCTAATGACCACGAGCGAAAATTATAAGATGCAGTTTTTAAGGTATCAATGCCATCCATGACCACTCGGCCAGGAATACTGATAAAGCCTTGATTGGCATTTTGAGTCGAACGTCGATAATGCGGGGTTTGTTTACCTCGGCCGATACGAAGGCTAATTTTATTCCATTCCGCGCGATGCAGTAGTAATCGAAAATCAAAATCAATCACGTTCCAGCCAATAATAATGTCTGGATCGTACTCAATAAACCATGCTTCTAGCGCCAACAATAATGCTTTTTCGTCAGCCACCCATTCAATATTAAGTTCAGAATTAGGTTGATAATCAACGGGCTTATCTCCCACCATAATGACGCGACTGTCCATCTGGCTATGAAAACCAATCGAATATAAAACACCTTTTTCTGAACACTCAATATCTAGAGAAACCAAGGTCAGATTTGGAATATAATCAGCGGCTTTGGCTTTGGTAAACAATACATCATGGTATCCATTACGCTGCCTTACCTCACCAGTAAAAACCAACCCACCGCGAATAAAACGTTCCATCAAAAAACGATCAGCTAATCGAATATCCGCTTCAAACGCCTGAATACCCTCAGCTTGTAAGCTTTTACTAATGGCGTAATTATCACGAATAGTATCGCTATAGCAACCAACGATATCCTGATGCTGAAATGTTTTTAAGGTTAATGGCTTCCATTGCACTTGAATATTAATCGCTCGAATAATATCCATGGCTTGCTGTTGCTGATGAGCACAAATAAAAAGCACAGGTTTGTCGCCAATAATAGATAATCGACAAGGACCCGTGGCGGTTTTCACCCACAGAACAATTTCCGTTTGTCCTTTTATGTCTCGACTTTGACGAGTTAATACAAACCCGGTTGAATGTGACTGCAAAGAAACCTCAATCTAACCTTGATACGACAAAATAAGTGTTAACCAATTTTTCGTTCGATATTATTAAACTCACTCACAATCCATGCCCCAAATTGCGATAGCATAAAAATAGACGCTTTCTTTGGCACTTGTGGGCCATTAATTAACACAAATAGCCGTTCAATCTCTGTTACTTTATTTGGATAACGTGCCAGAAAAAAATTCGCACATTGTTGATCAGTATATGCCCAACCATCAACATCAATAGCCACCAGCATAAAACAACTTCTTAGCATTTTTTTACCCGCGCACCGACAATAATATTGGTATTCAGTGATACTTTTAGTGCGTCTAATCTGTTGTTCTATAGCAACTAAAGCCGCGGCAATATCGTGATTAAACGCTTTTGCTATTTCCCAACAAGGTTCAAAATCACCAAATTGTTCACTGAGATTAGTACCATATAAACACACGCTGCAATGTTTTAGCCAAAAACCCCATTTAAAGATAGATGCAATAGATAACACATCATCAAGCAGTACCCATGTAATATCAACCGCTGAGATCACAGGATAATTACGACTTAATGTCTGCGACACACAGGCGATACGATGTTGCTCTTCCACTGTTAACGGTGATGTGATCACTACGGTCAGATTCAAATCGGAAACACCACTTGTTGCCTGCCGATATGCAATACTGCCATTCAGATAAATACTGTGTAAGGCTGTTACTTGCGCTTGTAAATCTGTAACAACCGCCATAAGCAATGGCATAAAATCTAATTGAAAAGAGGTTTGACTATCCAACCGAGGTAAAAACTTAGCCACAAAACATACTCATTACATCAACTAACACATATTAATGACGTTTTATTATCAATCTCGGTCATTAACTTACTAAATAAACACCACTCTTTCCCCTACTATATCGACCTCAAGCATGACAATCATCAGTTTCGCTAACGATTATCGCTAAATATCGCATATTCCAAGGGTTTCGGTATAATAACACTACTAAACACAGATAGAGATCAATCAGTATCATGGAAACAGAAAACCTTATTTCATACGATGATGTTATTGACGTTGCATACGATATTTTTCTAGAAATGGCAGCGGATAACTTAGAGCCAGCTGATGTATTGCTTTTTACCATGCAATTTGATGATCGCGGCGCTGCTGAGGTTGTTGAAACCCGTGATGATTGGGAAGAACATTTAGCGTGTGAAATCGATAAAGACCTTTACGCAGAAGTATGTGTCGGCCTAGTTAACGAAGAAAATGACGAACTTGACGATGTTTTTGCTCGTTTATTGATCAGCCGCGATCCTGAAAACAAAGGCTGTCATATTTTATGGAAGCGTGACTAAGTCAATACGCTATCTATAAAAAGGCGCGAGATACACTTTCAACTAGATATTAACTAGTAAAAAGTCATATTCCGCGCCTTTCATTTATCTAACCGTTGCTATTAGCTAATCAACTTTATAACCAGTAAATATGATTAACGAGCAAGAATTGTAGTGTCTTGTTTGCTGTAACGGATCCACCATAAACTCATGATAACGATAATCGCCATCACCGTCATAACAGCACCTAAGCTAAATTGGCTTTGTGCATTTAAAAATGATGCAGTTAGTGTGGCGGCACCCGCCCCTACATTTTGTAAGCCACCCAGCACGGCGCCCGCGGTTCCCGCATGATTAGGAAAAGGTTGTACTGCAGCTGTCGTCGCAACAGGACATAGCATACCTGTACCAACAAAATACAAGAACGCACCACCAATCAAACTCTTGATTGTAATTAAGCCCGCAAAGCCAGGAATAATAATCGTCACCGCACCCAGCACAAGTGCAATCATGCCGATAACCAACACTCGATCAATACCAAGGCGTCGTACTAATCGACCCGACAACCATGCCCCACCTAAATATCCAGGTAAAGGTAAAATAAACAACCAGCTCACGGTGATCGGATCTAGCTTTAATACACTACCCAATAACACACCCGCCGATGCTTCAAATACCGCAATACCCGCAAAGGTAGCAATAAGACAAATCACATAGCCTTGAAAACGGCGATTACTTAATACATAACGGTAGCTTACAAGTACACGCTCAGCATGACGCTTTTCTGGTGGCAATGTTTCGGTAAAGTATTTCATCATCGCAACAGTAACAATAGCACCAAAGACTAATAGAAATGCGTATACCGATTCCCAACCAAAATGCTTAGAAAGATAACCGCCTAACACAGGAGCAATCAGTGGTGATAAAATAACCCCCATACTAATTAAACTATTTGCTTGGTGTAAATCATCACCATCATAACTATCACGAGGCACAGTACGACACATTGCACCACTACAACCGGTACCACAACCTTGGATAAACGTAGCAACAAGGAACCAATGGAAATTCGATGACAATAATGCGCCAAGGCTACCAATAAGAAAGATCACCATGCCAGAAATAATGACCGGACGGCGTCCAATACGATCAGATAATGGGCCATAAATAAACTGTGACAACCCGTAAGGGATAAGGTATACAGCCATTACCGCTTGTAAATAAGCGGATTTGATCGAGAAAAATGTTGCCATGTCAGGAATAGCTGGCACATACATTGTTTGTGTCATTTGTCCCACAGCAACTAAAATAATAAGTAAGAATAATAACTTACCCATGTTGCTAGCCGAAGATTGCTTAATCACAACCATCACCCTCAAAAAGATTAATATTGTCAGTTAATTATTGATAATCAACATATTAAATAAGAAGAAAAATATAGAATAGAGTATCTTTGCTATTGAAGACGAAGCTGGTTCGTTTAAATAGTATCTATGCCTGTAAAATCAGCGCAAATAGTAGTCTTCTGATCAGTAACTAACAAGTGAATCTTGTTGATAACGCACGATAGTTTATTATGAAGTGCATTAGAAAAACTAATCCATAGCAAATATTGGTTTTTAGATGCAATTTTTAGTTAAAAAAAGCCTCATAATACTTTCAACAACAAGAAAATATCATGAGGCTATTTTATTTTATAAATATTAGTCAAATTTTAAGCGATGCTTACCATGTGAAGCTTTCACTTTTAAATAATTTTCATTGCCGTCTTTAACATGCGCTTTTGTACCAACGACTTCAACGATGTTGATGCCATTTGCTTCTAGGTCACAAATCTTTTTGGGATTGTTCGTCACTAAACGTACTTCATTAATACCTAGCGCTCGCAACATCTGCGCAGCTTCAAAGAACTCACGCAAATCATCACCAAAACCAAGATGATTATTAGCCTCATAGGTATTCATACCTTGAGTCTGTAATTCATAGGCATCGATTTTATTATATAAACCAATGCCACGCCCTTCTTGGCGTAAATAAAGAATGATACCGCCAACTTTACCCATTTTTTCGATGGTTTCATCAAGTTGTTCACCACAATCACAACGTGAAGAATGGAACACATCACCCGTTAAACATTCTGAATGCATACGAACCAACGGGGCTAACGTTTTATCTGCACCTTGAAAAATAATAGCAACATGTTCTTTTCCTGACTCAAGGCCATTGAACGAAAGCAATTCAGCGGGGATATTGCTGCTAAGACCTACTTTAAAAGGCACTCTTGCCCTAACATTTACCATATTCTTCCTATGCATTTCTTCATACCCCTGTCGTAGAGGAATATTTAATTATGACTAAATAATACCGAAATTAGGGTACTAACAACAACAAAATCAATCAGGATTATTGATCCTATCAGTTCTGAATGCGTTACATTACCACTTAGCACCCTAAATATAAATGTTATATTATAACAATTTTCACTGATGAACTGTATTACCGTTAAAATGATAAAACAAATACATCTTTAATGTCCACGCAAAGCTAATAATTAAATGCTATCGGCTAAGGCCATCAATTGCTCAAAAATATGCTCGCCATCAACACGTAAGCCATTATGCTCATATTGATTCGTTTGCCATGATTTTGCATTTGCCAATAAAGCTAAGGTTTCACAGCTATAACGATATTCAACATACATATCTTCAACATACACAGCTGCTGCAACAGGTACGGTATTTTTAGCTAATTGTTGCGCACAATATAATGGAGACCAGTCCTCTTTTGCTGCTAATAAATGTGCCGCTTCACGTAATGGTTGCAGGCATGTCATTTGATCAAACATCCACGGATAAACCATTTCTCCCGTAAAGCTTACATCACCACCTGTTTGATATTGGTATTGAGGATAGTGCTGACGTACCCGCTCTGCCGCCCATTTAGATGCACACTGTTGACAATAAATAGCTTCATGTAAAATCGCATAAAGAGGATTTGTTTGATAGCTCTGTTGATTTAGCATTGTATTAAGGAAGTCATAACTCAGCACTTGTTGCCCTTCTATATCAACAAATGCACCTTCTATAGTGTAATACATGACTAAATCACCACCTGTACCCCCTAATGTTATACCCCATGTTTGAAATTGCTCAACAGTGAACAATTGTCCATTTGGCAAATAGGTCTGATTATTTGAAAGATACTCAGCAATGGCATTACATTGTTGTTGTGCGCCAGCAAAACGCTTAAAAAATGCCTTGTTCTTATCAGCAACTCTTTTATACATTGCCTGATATACCTCATCCGCTGTTGCCGTAATTGAAGGTATTCCGCCAGTAATAAACACTTTGGATAAACTTTGCGGATAAAAAGACAAATAATGTAATGCGCAGAACCCCCCAAAACTTTGTCCAAGTAACGCCCACTGTTTAATATTAAGGTGTTGACGTAATTGCTCGGCATCACGAACAATATTATCTGCACGAAAATGGCTTAAATATTCAGCTTGTTGCTGAGCTGACTTTGAAGCTAGCGTTTGATGAGTAATGGCACTACTTGCACCTGTGCCTCGTTGATCAAGCAAGAAAACACGATAATGTTTTAATGCGGCTTTTAACCAACCACTGTTCGCCTCAGGTCGTGGTGCAGCAAAACCTGGACCGCCTTGTAAATAAACCAACCACGGAAGATCTGCATCAATGTTTGATTTATGTACAACCTCTCGAGCAAAAATAGTCAAGGTACCGTCTGTTATTTGTTCATAATTCACCGGCACATTAATATTTATATTTCGAAAGCAAAGTTCATTATTCTTAATAAAGTCTTGCAATGGTTTTCTCCTTTACCATAATAAAAACAATTATCATTTAACATCGTCTAAATAATAATACATTTAACAATAATATTATTCCGTATTTTTCTTTCATTTTAAAATCAATAAATAAAAACAATAATTATCAATAAGTTAAATATTCACCATTCCCAGAAAGCTATTCAGTAACATTAATAATAATAATTATCAGTTAATGATTTCATATTTGAAATCTTTTTTCCAAAAATTAAATAGTCTTATTTATAAAAAAAAGCGTATATTTATTCCATTCACAAAATAGGCAATAAAATCTATTTTGTTGCTATAAATGATAACTTATTATAATAATCTTTATAGCGGGAGATGATGTTCCTCCTTTAACCGCCTTATTGGATTCTTTAAGGATAATGACGTCTGACAACATTCGGCTTTTAATAGTCGAGGACCGTGTTATTTTGTTACTTAATATCTGATGATATTTGTTTTTAAACACGTCGCGTTGTTTGCGTATAACGTCCTCTTCTTATTATCTGCACGATAACGAATTATCAATTCTACACTGCTAACTGTAATAGGTTAATACATACCATTTGTATTATCTTATTGCTTATAATGCGGTGTCTATGAGGCAGAGCAATGCAATACTCAAGTGAAGTTCAAAACATGTGTCCTATCTCTCGTGGTCCACAACACGAGTCAGCACCAATCCCTGTAGAAGGTCGTTGGGTTAGCCCTAAAGACGTTATTGCTATTTCTGGTTTAAGCCATGGTGTTGGTGCTTGTGCGCCTCAACAAGGTGCTGCAAAACTAACGCTTAACGTTAAAGATGGCATCATCGAAGAAGCTCTAATCGAAACTATCGGTTGTTCTGGTATGACACACTCTGCAGCAATGGCTTCAGAAATTCTTACTGGTAAAACTATCCTTGAAGCACTAAACACTGACCTTGTGTGTGATGCTATCAACGTTGCAATGCGTGAAATCTTCCTTCAATTTGTTTACGGTCGTACTCAAACTGCATTCTCTTTAGACGGTCTACCAATCGGTGCTGGTCTAGAAGATCTAGGTAAAGGTCTACGTAGCCAAGTAGGTACACATTACGGTACTCGTGCAAAAGGCCCTCGTTACATGGAGATGGCTGAAGGTTACGTAACTAAAGTTGCATTAGATGACAACGAAGAAATCATCGGCTACCGTTTCGTAAACGTAGGTAAGATGATGGAATCTATTGGTAAAGGCGTTCCTGCAGCAGAAGCTATGGAACAAGCTACTGGTCAATACGGTCGCTTTGATGAAGCTGCTCGTACTATTGATCCTCGCCACGAGTAATCATAGACCTATATCACACAAGTAAATGACGTTTTTATTTCGACTCTCTCAAGAGTTACAGCGTCACTGAAATTGTTTTTACCGAATTAGAGGAAACTCCATCATGGCTGCATTATTTGAAAGTTTTGATCGTCGTATTGAAAAAATCACTCCAGTACTAGAGCAATATGGTTTTGCTTCACTAGAAGAAGCTCGTGATTACTGTAACGAACATGGTGTTGATGCATACAACATCGTTAAAGAAACACAACCTATCGCGTTTGAAAACGCATCTTGGGCTTATGTTTTAGGTTCAGCTATCGCACTTAAAGAAGGTGCTAAAACAGCAGCTGAAGCGGCTGAATACCTAGGTGTTGGTCTACAAACTTTCTGTATTCCTGGTTCTGTTGCAGACCAACGTCAAGTAGGTCTTGGTCACGGTCGTCTAGGCGCTCGTCTACTAAGCAACGAAACACAATGTTTCGCATTCCTTGCTGGTCACGAATCATTTGCAGCAGCTGAAGGCGCAATCAAAATTGCCCTAAACGCTAACAAAGTACGTACTAACCCACTACGCGTTATTCTTAACGGTCTTGGTAAAGATGCTGCTTACCTAATCGCTCGTATCAACGGCTTTAACTATGTTGAAACTAAATTCGATTACGTTACTGGCGAACTAAACGTTGTTTCTGAGCGTCGTTTCTCTAAAACACAACGTGGTGACATCAACTGTTACGGTTCTGATGATGTACGTGAAGGTGTTGCAATTATGCACCGCGAAAACGTTGATATCTCAATCACTGGTAACTCAACTAACCCAACACGTTTCCAACACCCTGTTGCTGGTACGTACAAGAAAGAACGTCTAGAAGCAGGCCAAGCTTACTTCTCAGTAGCATCAGGCGGCGGTACTGGTCGTACTCTTCACCCTGATAACGTTGCTGCAGGTCCAGCTTCTTACGGTCTTACTGATACTATGGGTCGTATGCACTCTGACGCTCAGTTTGCAGGTTCTTCATCTGTACCAGCTCACGTTGAAATGATGGGTCTTATCGGTATGGGTAACAACCCAATGGTTGGCGCAACTGTTGCTGTTGCTGTTGCGATTGAGCAAGCTCAAAAAGCATAAGCTACGTAGCTAAATAAAATTTATCTTCAAATAACGAACAAGGCGCAAGATTAGACACTTGCGCCTTTATTTTTTATCCATAATTGTTATTTCTGCAAAATACTCTACAATCTTCCCGCACCACAGTTCTTGATTACTCTTATTCCTGTAAAACACAATCTCTTCTAGGTATAATCAGTAAAGAACCAAGTTAGTCTTATATATGTTACACAGCACATGCTGTGACAGATAAAGTAAAGGAAATATCATGATCCAAGTTGTAGGTCACAAAAACCCAGATAGTGACAGTATTTGTTCTGCACTCGTTTGTACTGCATTTCTTAAAGCTCGTGGTCTTGAAGCGACAGCAATTCGTCAAGGCGAAATGAATCGTGAAACTCTACACATTCTTGAGCTAGCTGGCGTTACAGCTCCTGAGCTACGTACAAGTGTTGCTGGTGAGAAAGTATGGTTAGTTGACTACTCAGATCTAGCTCAAGCACCTGATGACCTAGCTGAAGCAGAAGTTGTGGGTATCGTCGACCACCACCGTTTAGGTGATGTGATGACTATCAACCCAATGGAAGCTTGGATCTGGCCTGTAGGTTGTACTTGTACAGTACTCTTTAACCTATTTAAAATCGAAGGTCACGAAATTACACGTGAACTAGCGGTTCTAATGATGTCAGCTATCCTATCTGATACTGTAGGTTTCGCATCTCCAACTTGTACACAAAAAGATAAAGATGCAGTGCATGAGCTTGCTCAAATCGCTGACGTACAAGATCTAGAAGCATTCATCAAAGCACTATTAATTGCTAAGACTGATATCGAAGGTCTAACCGCTGCACAATTAGTTGAAAAAGACCTTAAAGGTTACCCTTTCAACAATCGTGATGTTGTTGTTGGTCAAATCGAACTTGCAACACTTGAGCAAGTAGATAGCATGATTGAAGAGCTTCAAGCTGATCTTCAACGTCGTTGCGACGAAGAAGGCCTAGGTATGGCTGCATTAATGCTAACTGACATCACAACAAGTACAACTCGCCTACTTTACACTGGTGATTGGAATCACATCCTTGATACACACGCAACTGACGGTGTATTAATGATGGAAAACACGCTAAGTCGTAAAAAACAAGGCTGGCCTTGGCTACAAACAGTACTTGCAAAATAATTATTTCAACTAATTATTGATAACAAAAAAGGCTCTTTTTAGAGCCTTTTTTTTGTTTTAATCACTGAAAAATCCCGCCAACAACGGTTCAATAATCCCCGCTTAGTCAACTATTCATTACAACACTTTCGATATTAGAGCAAATACTTTAATTTATTTATCAATCGAAATATATCTATAAAGCATCAATATGCACAAAGTATAACCAAACAAACTATTTTATTGTGATATTTGTCTATATTTGCTTATTATTCTCTTGAGGTATAACTATAATTCTTCCTCTTTTAAATCCAACCTTCTTTGAAGGGTGAGACAGCAAGAAGCTACTAGAAATTATAGAGAGACAGTTTAATGTCCATAAATAAAAAATATATCGCCTTCATTATTACAGCCACACTTTCAAACCAAGCACATGCTGCTGGCTATCAAGTATCAGAACACTCGGCTGCAGGTCTTGGCCGTGCATATGCAGGTGAAGCTGCCGTCGCTGATACCGCTGCAGTACTAGCGCGTAACCCTGCTGCAATGACTCGCTTTAAACATGCTGAAGTTTCAGGTGTAATGAGTGTCATCAACCCATCGATTAATATTGATGATCATACTCATAATGAAACCGCAAAAGATGTTTCGCCAATAAGTATTGTACCTGCGGCTTACTATATTCAGCCGATTAATGATAAAACTGCCATTGGTTTAGCGATTTTCAGTAATTATGGTGTAACAACCGATTACCCTAAAGCAATGCAAGCAGGTAGCTTAGCGGGTAAAACATCATTAGAAACGGTTAACTTCAATCCCAATATTGCTTATCGCCTAACACCACAATTAAGTATTGGTGCTGGTGTTAGCCTTGTTTATGGCACAGCAGAATTTAATCGTCGTTTGGGCTCTTTGTCTTATGCCGCGCCTAGCCATAACTTGATCAATATGGAAGGCACCGACTGGAGTTGGGGCTGGAATATTGGTGCCTTATATGAACTCGATAATAATAACCGCTTTGGACTAAGCTACCGTTCACAAGTCGATCTCAATTTTCATGGCCATTTTACTGACTACTTGGGACAAGCAACCTCAAAGCCAAATGAAACTGTTGCAGCACAGCTTAACCTTCCGCTGCCTGCCATTGCTGAATTTTCTGGATTCCATCAGCTGAATCAACAATGGGCTATCAGTTATAGTGTTCAATGGACGCAATACAATAAGTTTAAAGAAATTAGAGCAACAAGTTCTCAATGTGCAACTGGCACCTGTTTCGTTAAAAAAGAAAACTTCAAAGATACTTACCGTTGGGCTGTAGGTACAACTTATACGCTAAACCCAACATGGACACTGCGTTATGGTTTTGCCATTGATCAAAATGCAGGACAAGCAACACTGAGTATTCCTGATACTGATCGTTATTGGTATTCAGCAGGTGCGACTTATCATTACAACCCTGCTCTATCTGTCGATCTAGGCGTTGCTTATATTCACAGTAAGAAAGCTGATTTTATCGAGCAAACACCAACAGGTGAAAATGATAGTTTTACTTCATTCGGTAAAGCTTACCTTGCAGCCGCTCAAGTTAATTACCGCTTTTAATGCGTACTAAACTATAAAATCATTAGGAATAACAATGAAGATACGTTCAATAGCATTATTAGTCACCTCGGCACTGAGTTTAATTGGCTGTAAGGGTAACGGTACCTTAGAAAATCAAGCGCCGATTGATCCGAATATCGCAGCAAGTTTACAGGCTGAAACTCAAATTAATTTTGACCTTTTGTCTGCTAATAAGAAGCTTATATTACCCACATATTTAGCAATGGATGTACAAGACGGTACCCTTGCAACAGAAGCAATGGCGCAAGATCAAACCAATACTTCAGATCCCTTGGTTGCTATGGGGCAAACCGATGGTTGGAGCACAACCCAGCCGATCACAATTAATTTTACAGGTAAGAATTTAGATCCATCGACAGCTGCGCGTGGTTTCTATCTAATTAAATCAGGCGATCCGACTAACCCTGCAGATACCACAAAACCAACCCGCTTAACTCAACAAGCGGGTGACTTTATGGTAACGGTTTCAGGTGATAACTTAATTGTGATATTACTAAAACCGTTAGATCCTGCGAGTAACTACATGTATGCCGTTACTGATGATTTAAAAGATGTAAACGGCCAAGCTGTAGGCATGAGTAACTCATACGCATTATTAAAGTCGAATAATCTGCCACCAGCACCTGCATTATTACCAGCACAAAAGATCACTCATGCCACTGAAGAAGCGTTCCATGGTATTGTGCAACAACGCGATATTATCTTCTCATCATGGTTTACGACATTATCATCTGGTGATGTGTTATTTGCAGCGAAGATGGCAACAGAAGAAGCTATGGCGCTAGGGGCTAATAATGTATGGCAAGGCTCTGCTATTGCAAAGACAGTAACGCCAGAGCAACTTTCAACATTATTTACGTTTTCTCAACCCATAAAAGTTGACGATCCAAATAAAGTTGATGATAAAAGTAATGTCACAATCTATCAAGGCACTGTTTCATTACCATACTACCTCGATATTCGCGCTAATAAATTCATGAATACCCCTTGGCAAAGTGGTATGCCAAGCCTTGCTAAGATTAAATATGTATTAAGCAATGGCAGTGAGGCGGATAAAGCGACTATTTTAGCTCAATTGGCGGATGTGAAAGTTACATTAGCAGACATGGCACAAGTGGCGACAAACCCACAAGTGCAGATTAAAGTGCTCACTCGCTTAATGGGTAAAACACTTTATTTAGCGAATGGTAATCAACTCGATCCTAAGCGTCTAATTACCCGCTACAGTGCTGTACCTGAACTTAAATCAGTGCAGACAATTGATTACACATTAGTTTTACCTAACAGTAAAAAATGCCAAACTCTTGGTGCTAATGATGTCACTATTTTCCAACACGGTATTACCGCAGATAAGAGTGTATTAACAGCGCACAGCGATGGTTTACCGTCTTTAGCTGAAACGTTAATTGGCAATCAATGCCGCGCAATCTTTGCAATAAACCAACCACTACACGGTGAAGATCGTGGTATTTATACCATCGACAGCCAAGGTAATAGCCAATATAAAAATGCCGCAATAGATCCATCAATGTACTTAAATCTTGAAAACTTAACCGTTGCGCGAGATAACCTACGTCAAAGTACTATTGATGTCGTCAACCTACGAGCGGCTATTGGTAAATTATTTACTCATATTCAGCAACAACAAAAAGAAGATCAAACGACAAGCAATGTTTCACCGTTAGAGATGTTAAATCCTAATAACGGCGTAAGTTTTGCGGGTCATTCACTAGGTGCGATTGTTGGTACCAATGTCGGTAATATTGCTAACCGTCCAACGATGAACCCAGCATTTGATAAACAATATTTTGCGATTAATAAACTGGCGTTAGCAAACCCAGGCGCAGAGATCCCTTACCTACTATTAAACTCTGGCAGTTTTGGTGGTCTTCTAAAAGCAGGCGTGCTTCAAAGTACTGTATCTAATCCAACACAAATAACACCTGATGTCATTGAAACAGGTAAATTTCTGCAAACGTTGAATGCTTGTTATATCGCCCAAGATGATAAGCACAAAGATTTGAACAAGTGTTATGTTGATAACATTACAGCGATTAAAAATAACAACCCTAGCCTATTCGCCACATGGACGCAGACTTACGTTAAGTTTGCCTATGCGGCACAAACAGTAATGGATCCCGTTGATCCGATTAACCTAGCTAACGGCATTCCAGCATCGGTTCCCGTGTATGTTCAAATGGTTAAAGGTGATAGTACGATTCCAAATATTACTACACCAAACAATCTACCTTACTCACCGTTCACCGGTACTGAACCACTGATTAAGCAATTAGATTTAGCATTAAACAATGCAACTAAAGGTTGGAAAGAATATACACCAGGCAGCCATACATCATTACTCGATGTCACGATGCCAACAGCAAATGATAGCTTTACCATTGAAGCGTCTAAAGCAACAACAAAGAGTATGCAAAAAGATATGGCTGATTTTTTAAATAAATAATCTAGCCTAACAAAAAGCCTTGATAATCTTGTGTATACCACGCAAGTTATCAAGGCTTTATTTTATGTGCTTTTTTATATACTAGGCCTAACGCAAATGCTGCATCAAACTAGTCTTTTGATTCAATAACTGTGAAAAAGACGTCACAAACTGTTCTCCAATTTGTTTACCCTGCTGATAATCCAACTCTAAATCTTCATAGCTACTTAATAGCGCACTACTATTCAATGCTTTTTCTGGTGCAATTTGAATAACCTGTAACCCTTGCGGTGGATTGACAAGAAAATCATTCACATCACGATAGGTATGATGATAACGCGCCAACATTTCTAATATTTCTGAATTTGTTCCCTGCCCTGTGATCTCTAATAATCGTTCAACATTCAGCGGTGAGAACCAACTTTTCTTGGATATCGTCTTCGTTTTACTGACTGTGTTTTGATCATTATCTTCCTTATCGTCCCAATGCTGTTGTCGCCATTGTTCAAACCGTTGACTTAGCTCTTGATGAATATTCTTAATTTTATCAACCGACTCATTTAAGCTTAATTTATCAATATAATACGGTAATTGTGTTTCAATATTTTCTCGCCAATCATCTAAAATCCCCCGCTCCTCACCACGGTTCATTTCAGCGACACTGTCTTCTAATGGCTCAGTGCGAATAACAACCACGAGGTCAGCACCACGTCGCCACGCTTCTTTAACAGGAATAGCTGCACTCACACCACCATCGACCCATTGCAGTTCATCCATATTAACGGGCTGGTTATAAAGCAGAGGAATCGCACAGCTTGCCAGCAAGACTTCACTCCAGTCTTGTTGATACATAGGTAAATAATAATCTTGTAGGGTATCTTTACGAGTAGCACATGCAAGAGCCGTTCTATGGGCCAGTGTTTTATGAGCGGTAGCAATGTCAAGCGGGTATAAACCAGAAGCTGACACTTGCTGTAATGCCCATTCCAAGTTCATCGGCTGTTGTTTACTGAGATATTTATATAAATTAAAGAATTGATCATCCATCGAAACATTACGAATAAAATGATACCCAAATCGTGGTTGACGGCTAATAAAAGAAGATAAATTAAGCGCACCGGCAGAGGTACCAATATACAACTCAAACGGATCAAATTGATGTTCAAGGAAGCTATCAAGCACACCCGCAGAAAATATACCGCGCTGGCCGCCACCTTGAACTATTAAGGCTATTTTTTTAGTGGATGCGGTATGAATAACCGAAGAAAAATCATCAATGGATTTATCATTAACGTCACGTAAGCTAAACGGAAGATAATTCATTTCTTCTCCCTGTTAAATATGCACAAAACATATATTTATATATCTAAGAGAGTCGAATATACAATTTGTACATACCAATGGGAAATAATGTTAGAAAATATCACCCTAATTTCTCTAACATTACTCTTTCAATAACTATGCATGTATAGCAATCAATCCATAAATTACTAATGTAAAGAGTATGACGGTTACCGTCATCAGTGTAAATTTGAATTCAATATTCATCACGACCTCCATATATAACATAATGTTAACTTAAGTTTATGGTCAGATTATCAATAAAATCAATCTTCATCGCGATAATTACAACAGCTATCACACTATTTAGCGCATTATTTCATGATCAATACTATCGTTAAATTGCAAGATACCTCATATGCTATCAAGCACATCCTGTTACCGTTTAGCACCATTAATTTTCAACAATAAACATCTTATTTTCCAATGCTACAATATGAATATAAATATCTCACTTATCTTCTTTTTGTGCTTATAATCTATAAGATTAAACGGATTATTTCATAGGAAAAATAATGAAACCACTACTCACTGTCGGCTTAATTGCTACTGCAATAATCTCCACCGTGACACAAGCTAGACCCGTCGATTGGACCCCGGGAATTGGCGGTGATATTTCATTAATGGTTGGTTACAATAGATCAAACTCACAGTTTAATAGCGACAACCACACTACCTCAAACTTAAACAGCCATGGTGATGAACAAGATAAAATGTTTGTTGCTCCTATTGGCAGCCTCAGTTACACCTTTAATGCAGGTGATAAACAACTGTATTTAGGTACTAACCGTTCTGATATTGCTCTGGGTCGATTTCATGTTGAAGCAGGTTATCGACAAAAGTTTGCTGATAATTCCATGCTAACCCTGAGCTATATACCCGGTTTGCTGACCCAGAAAACATGGCAAGATCCTTACCTTAAAAATGTAGAGCGCAGCAAAACAAAAACCAGTATTAATGCATTTAGCGTCAAGCTTAACGATATTCGCGGTTCACGTTTTTCAGGCCAGTTAGCTTATGGTAAGTTTAGTGTTGATCAAGAACGCAGTGGCAACGATCCTATACTTGCACTTACACCCAATGAAAAAGCCGCCCTCAATCGTAATGCTACAGTTCTTTTTACAGAAGGTACTTATGTACAACCGTTTAGTCGCAGTCTGATGTTACGCACAGCGGTTAACTATACCAACATCGATGCTGACGGTAATGCTATGAGTAATAATATTTATGGTGTGGCTGCAACGATTATTCAGATATTACCCCAATCTAGTTTTGCCTTTACCGTCAACTATAAACGTGCTCTATTTGACTTAACTAACCCTGTATTTAATCAAAAACAACAAGATAATAAATACAGTGCTTTCTTCGCCTATGAATATAACCAACCCTTTAATTGGAAAAAATGGGGCTTAGTGTCTTTGATTGGCTATAGCTCAACCCAATCAAATATTGATTTCTATGACAGCAACGATCTCTTTGTTAGTGCGGGCTTAAATTACAAATTCTAATAACAATGTAGTAAATAGCCACACTCTCTAAACCCTCGATTTTATTTCGGGTAGTTATATTTTAACTACACCGAAATAATGCGAGACATCACTCAAAATATCGATTAAATTGACTATACTTTGCCAACGTTATGGAAACGTTAAATAAATTATGGCGGCTAATAATCGTACAGCAGATGCATCCCTAGAATCTTTGCATCGCATATTCACAATACCAGAAGCACCTGATTCAACATTAGGATTAATCGAAAAAGAGCTTTCAGAAAACCTTAACGAGTTTCTGCGAACCCACATAGCAGCAATCGAAAAACCCTTAGCTGAAATTGAAAAAGATTTCTCTACTGCGGATATTCCTGAAGTCCCTTCTTTTGTCTCTGAACATACCCAGTTCTTATTGAATAAACTTGTTGCTCAGTCTGTTCATACTGCTGCGCCTACGTTTATTGGTCATATGACCTCTGCTCTGCCTTACTTCATGATGCCTTTATCTAAAATCATGATCGCGTTAAACCAAAACCTTGTAAAAATAGAAACATCAAAAGCGTTTACGCCACTTGAGCGCCAAGTATTAGGCATGCTGCATAAATTAATTTTTAATCAAGAAGAAAGTTTCTACCAACAATGGATGCACAGTGCTGACCATTCTTTAGGGGCTTTTTGTTCGGGTGGCACCATCGCCAATATCACCGCATTATGGGTTGCTCGTAATGCTGCTTTGCAACCAGATGGTGACTTCACTGGTGTAGGCCAACAAGGTTTACTGCGGGCGATGAAGCACTATGGCTATGATGATCTGGCGATTCTGGTATCAGAGCGTGGACACTATTCTTTAAAGAAAGCCGCAGATGTTTTAGGTATTGGCCGAGATAGCCTGATTGCCATAAAAACTGATGACAACAATCGCATAGATCTCAATGAATTAAAAATAACACTCGCGAATCTAAAGCGTAAAAATATTAAACCTTTTGCGATTATTGGTATTGCAGGCACCACAGAAACGGGCAACATCGATCCTCTAGAACAACTAGCAGATATTGCCGCAGAACATCAATGTCACTTCCATGTTGATGCAGCTTGGGGCGGTGCAACCTTAATGTCGAATAAATATCGCCATTTATTGAAAGGGATTGAGCGCGCAGATTCCATTACCATTGATGCTCATAAACAGCTCTATATTCCGATGGGTGCTGGCATGGTGATATTTAAAAATCCAGAACTCATGACCGCAATTGAGCATCATGCTGAATATATTCTTCGAGAAGGTTCAAAAGATTTAGGCAGCCATACTCTGGAAGGATCACGCAGTGGTATGGCGAT
The DNA here is from genome assembly GCF_900166965.1 of Photobacterium piscicola. Classification (GTDB taxonomy): domain Bacteria; phylum Pseudomonadota; class Gammaproteobacteria; order Enterobacterales; family Vibrionaceae; genus Photobacterium; species Photobacterium piscicola. Next base: position 400,865 of record NZ_FUZI01000003.1, read on the forward strand.
GTTGTTGTTTGCAAGTATGAATATTATTAGTCGCCCTGGCTATGAATTATTGATCAATAACAGCATTGAAAAAGCCGCCTACTTTGCACAATGTATTAAACAGCATCCTGATTTTGAGTTAGTCACAGAGCCTGAATTATGCTTACTAACTTACCGTTATGTCCCTGCTAATACACAGCAAGCATTGCAATACGCAACCCCAGATCAGCGTGAAACATTGCTAGAATTGCTTAATGATCTCACTCAATTTATTCAAAAACGCCAACGAGAATCAGGTAAATCATTTGTATCTCGTACGCGTATTACTCCAGAAAAGTGGCAGCGAAAAGCAACAACCGTGTTTCGCGTTGTACTCGCAAACCCTCTGACAACCACTGAAATTCTAGAAAATGTACTCATCGAACAACAGCAACTTGCACAAAAAAGCACTATTAGCTTGCCTGAAATCGTTAGATTGACAGGACAAATAATAGAAAAAAGAACTGAAACCAATACATAACGCGCAAATATCTATACGGTATTTTTCTAAATTTAACGATATATCGCATTTTTTGATGATTTTGCGTTTTTGAACATTACAAAAACGCTAGTCAATATATGTCTATTTTATGAATAACTCGCGACTTAACTATGAACAGTGGATGATTGTAGTGTGAATAGCACCATAAATGAGCCCTTTTTCATGTTATTAATACGCATAAGTAGCAGCAGTAAAAAGCCCCGTTTTCGTAAAAAACGGTTTTGCAAGAAAATATAGCGCAAAATACGCATTCATAAGATTTCATTTTTCAACGACATTGTTATTAAACGGTGAATAACAATGTCACAACAAGATGATAAATGTTTTCATAATGTTACAAAATAGCCTTGTTATTAATAATGATTCTCAATACCACGTTTTGTTCCTTTTTGACCCAAAAAAAATATCTTTAATTGATGATTTAAATCAAAAAAAGCCCCAAATGGAGCCTAAAAAAAATGCCCTATTCTTTTCAAATAGGGCATTTTTATGTCAATTTATGTCATAACTATTTTATTAAAACTATGTTTTTCTGACCCAAACAAGACCAATATTAGTCACCAGCAAACATATATCCTTCGCCATGAACAGTGACAAAAATCTGTGGATTCTTCGGATCAAGTTCCATTTTAGAACGCATTCTACGGATTAAAACATCAATAGTTCGGTCATTTGGCGCTTCAACACGGTGGCTTAACATGTTCAAAATACGCTCACGGCTTAACACCACATTAGGGTGTGATGAGAAGGCAACTAACAATTCATATTCTGCTTTAGTTAGCTTCACTGGAAGACCATTATGAGTCAGTGCGCGTTTGTTAATATCAAACTGCCATTCACCAAAACGAATGATGTTATCTTCCTGCATTTCAACCATAGTTTCGTCGCGTGCTTTTTCTACTAACGTCATGCGCCACAACAAGTTTTTCACTCGAACTAATAGCTCACGCAGTTCAAAAGGTTTGGTTACATAGTCGTCTGCGCCCATTTCTAAACCGACGATTCTATCAATACTATCAGTGCGTCCAGTCACCAAAATAATACCAACTTCAGAGCGGCTACGAAGCTCTCGCGTTAGCATCAAACCATCTTCGCCAGGTAGGTTGATATCAAGCATTACAAGGTCAATTTTTTCCGTTGCCATTACTTCGCGCATCTGTGCGCCACTGTCTGCTTGGCTTACCTTGTATCCTTCATTTTCAAAATACCCAACCAGTTTTGTACGGGTAACAATTTCATCTTCTACAACAAGTACGTGATGGGTCATGTCGTTCTCTTTTTAGTTTTTGGTTTTCTAGCTGAACGGTAGCACAAACTAAGACCATTCACAATTTGTCATAACTATGCCTTTGCTATTCATTCGTAGCGTTAACCTTATTCATATCGTAACAATAAGATTACCCCATAAAATTTTAACCGTCACCGTAGCCTACGGTGAGCATTCTTTTAAATGGAATCTTTCAAAATGAAGAAAATTTGGCAGATGTTGACGAAACCAAGTAGCAAGTACTCAATTCTTGCTCTGGTGCTTGTTGGTATTGGTATCGCCGTGAGTGGCATTTTTGCTGTACACAAAGGTTTTGAACACGCATCAACCAATGAATTCTGTATTGGTTGTCATACCATGAAACAGAACTATGAAGAGTACACTCAATCTGTACACTTCAAAAATGCATCGGGTGTTCGCGCTGACTGTGTTGACTGTCACCAGCCAAAAGATTTAGTCGGTATGATTGAAACAAAGTTAATGGCATCAAAAGATGTGTATAACCAGTTCATTACCAAGAAAATCGATACGCCTGAAAAATTTGAAGAGCACCGTTTAGAATTAGCTCAGATGGTTTGGAAGCGCATGGAAAAACAAAACTCAAGCACATGTAAGAGTTGTCACAACTATTCAGCGATGGACCATGCTAAGCAATCACCTGAAGCCGCAGCTGCAATGACAGACGCTGCTGCAAAAGACATGAACTGTATTGAATGTCACAAAGGTATTGCACACGAACTTCCAAACATGGCTGGCGGTTTCCAAAAAGACTACCAAGCACTAGAAGCTGAAGCGACCTCTCAAGGCGCAACAGCTGAGAAGCTTTACTCTCTAGGTGAGAAAGATATCTTTGCCACTGACGATGCTAAAGGTAAGTCAGAAGGTAAATTACTACCCGCTTCTGAAGTCACTGTACTTGAACGTAAAGGCGACATGCTGAAAGTTGAAGTTAACGGCTGGCTAGAGAAAGCTGGTAAAGGTCGCGTAATGACTGAGTACATGGGCAAGCGTGTCTTTAAGGCAACTATCCGTGGCGAAGTGAAAGCGAACGAGAAAATCATTAAAGAAGAAACTGATCCTGCAACTAACATTGTGTGGCAGAACATCAGCGTTCAAGGTTGGATCACTAAATCAAACATGATTGATAGTATCAAACCAATCTGGAACTATGCAGAAGATATGTACGCGTCTACATGTAACGCTTGTCACGCGGCGCCAGATCCTGGCCATTTTACTGCAAATGGCTGGATCGCAAGTCTGAAAGCCATGAGCTCTTACTACCGTCTGACTAAGACTGAAGAACGCACACTACTTAAATATCTTCAGAACCACGGCAGCGATACCGGTGGTGCTGGCGCGCATTAATCCAGCGTACCAATAAACGATTAAATGATAGGCGGGTGGTAATGGTTATCCCCGCCCCATCGATAAAAATTAAAGTTTAAGGATTCTCCAACTATGGCGACTCAAAACAATCATAAAGGCATTACACGCCGCCGCTTCCTATCAGGTTTAGCGATTGCAAGTGCTGCATCCGTTGTCGGTACTAGCCTACTTGCTCCTCGTAAAGCAATGGCTGCGACAGAAACAGTATCAGGCTTTAACGGTGAAGTGCTTTGTGGCTCTCACTGGGGTGCTTTCCGCGCTAAAGTAGTGAACGGTGTATGGACTGAAACCACGCCGTTTGAGAAAGACCCACACCCAACAGTTATGTTAGATGCCGTACGTGAAGTGGTTTATAACCCTGCACGTGTTAAATACCCAATGGTACGTATCGATTGGTTAAAGCAAGGCTACCGTTCTGATACAAGCCAACGTGGTAACAACCGTTTTGTACGTGTGCCTTGGTCACAAGCATTAGATTTCTTCCAACACGAGTTAAACCGTGTTCAAGAAACTTACGGCCCAAGTGCATTATACGCAGGTCATACTGGCTGGCAGTCTGTAGGTAAACTACACAACGCCGGTACAATGATGAAGCGTGGTATCAGCCTTCATGGTACTACCCTTGGTAAAATGGGTGACTACTCAACAGGTGCTGCACAAGTTATTCTTCCTTACGTTGCAGGTGCAATGGAAGTTTACGAACAGCAAACCTCTTGGGATATCGTGCTTAAAAACACAGATACCATCGTAATGTGGGGTACGGATCCAGTTAAAAACCTTCAAGTAGGTTGGTTGGTTCCTGATCACAGCGTATACGGCTCATACCAGCAGCTTGCTGAAAAAGTGAAAAACAAAGAAATTAAAGTTATTCACATTGACCCAGTACGCAACGAAACCATGAAGTTTGTTGGTGGTGAGCAGTTACCTGTACACCCACAATCAGATATTCCGTTGATGCTGGCGATTGCGCACACGCTATACACTGAAAATCTATACGACAAAGAATTCATCGCAAACTACACCACAGGCTTTGACAAGTTCATGCCTTACGTAATGGGCGAAACTGACGGTATCGTTAAGACACCTGAGTGGGCAGAGAAAATCTCTGGCATCAAGGCAAGTCAGATCCGTGAACTAGCACGTACAATGGCGGGTGGTCGTACTCAGCTTGTGGGTGGTTGGTGTCTACAGCGTATGCAACACGGCGAGCAATGGGCGTGGATGCTGGTTGTTCTTGCTGCAATGCTTGGTCAAATTGGTCAACCTGGTGGTGGTTTCGGTTTCGGCTGGCACTACAACGATGCCGGTACTATCACGTCTGCTGGCCCGTTAATGTCTGGCTTTAGTGGTGTTACTGGCGTAGAACCAATCTACAACGGTTCATTTAAAGGTTACGCTAAGACAATCCCAGTAGCACGTTTTGTAGATTGTATCTCTAACCCAGGTACGAAGATTCAATGGAACGGTAACGAAATTACCTTCCCTTACATGAAGATGGCAATCTTCAGTGGTAACAACCCATTTGCTCACCACCAAGATCGTAACCGTATGATCAAAGCGTGGACAAAACTAGAGACGGTTGTTTCTATCGAGCACCAATGGACAGCGACATGTCGTTTTGCAGATATCGTCTTACCTGCAACAACCACTTACGAGCGTGATGATATCGAACAGTTTGGTAACCACTCCAACAAAGGTATCCTTGCATTACGTAAGATTGTTGAGCCAATGTTTGAATCTAAAGATGACTTTGATATTTTCCGTGAGCTATGTGCACGCTTCAACCGTGAAGAAGCATTTACTGGCGGTAAAAAGAAAATGGAAATCATTGAAGAGATCTACAACGGTGCGCGTCTGCAAGGCCGTGGTATCGGCGTTCGTATGCCAACCTTCGCTAAATTCTGGGAAGGTGATGGTTATATTGAATTCCCTGCGGGCAAAGAGTGGGTACGTCACGAATCATTCCGTAACGAACCGGATCTTGAGCCACTAGGTACAGCATCAGGTCTTATCGAGATCTACTGTAAGACAATCGCAGATATGGGCTATAACGACTGTCAAGGTCACCCAATGTGGTTTGAAAAAGAAGAACGTAGTCACGGCGGCCCACGCTCTGATGTCTACCCGCTTCACTTACAGAGCTGTCACCCAAATAACCGTTTGCACTCACAGTTATGTTCATCAACTGACTTCCGTGCAACTTATGCTGTTGCAGATCGTGAGCCGATTTACATCAATACTCAAGATGCAGCCGCACGTAATATTAAATCAGGTGATTTGGTACGTGTATTTAACGGTCGTGGTCAAGTATTGGCTGGCGCAGTAGTAACAGATGACTACTCTCCAGGCGTATGTCGTATTCATGAGGGTGCTTGGTATAGCCCACTTGATGGCGGTAAAGCGGGTACAATTTGTACTTATGGCGATCCAAACGTACTAACGTTAGATATCGGTACTTCTAAGCTAGCACAAGCAACATCAGCACATACTGCTGTAGTTGATATTGAGAAGTACACTGGTCCCGTACCTGAAGTAACGGGCTTTAACGGTCCAACTTATGAAACAGGTATTGACCCACTATTCCCAGCAATGGATAAATAATCCCTTGTTGTTAGCATAGTAAATCAAACCATAAAGGCGATGAATCTTATTTTCATCGCCTTTATTTCATTTTTTAGAACCTATTCTAATAACCCTTAGGTATACTCTACCTAACTGCTTTATTTGAATATGTTTTATGTCTGGAGTGACCATGCAAGAATTTATCGCATTCAACGAACAACGTGCTGAAATCTACTGGTGGATGTCTTCGCTTTTTGCCCGTGAATTAAGTGATGCAGATCTACATGAATACCATGGCGGTGAGATGTATACGTTCCTGTCTGGTCTTGGTATGACTGAGGAATTAAAAGCACCTGTCGATACTTTCCGTGCTGCTATTAAAAAATCACATGCACGTAGTGACGAACAACTAGAACTTGCTGCTGATTTTTGTGGTTTATTTTTAAGTACACCAAAATCAGGGGCGTTGCCTTACGCATCAATGTATGTCGGTAAAACAGGCTTACTAAACGATAAGCCAGCACAAGAAATGCATGAACTTATGGCATCATTTGATATTGCCCAGCGCAAAGAATTTAATGAACCTGCAGATCATCTTGCGATTGAATTAGACTTTATGGGCAATTTAATCATCATGGGTAATCAGCAACAGACAGAAGAACAACGTGAAGCATTAATGCAATCACAGCTGTCATTCATCAACACCATGCTATTAAACTGGTTACCCTTATTTGCTAAAGAATGTCAGCTTCGAGACCAGTTTGGTTTCTATGCTGCCGCTGCAAATCTATTGCTCGCTTTTTGTATGCTTGATAAGAAATTTCTACTTGGTGAGTAAGCTTATTTAGCCAATCTTGCCCATTAAAAACGCCTTTATTTAGTCAAATAAGGGCGTTTTTTGTGTCGTATTACTAAAAAAATCTAATTTTAGAATTCCCCCCAACCTCCCTGCGAAATATTTATATTTTAATTCGCTTTTATATTGCATAACCACGCATCTAGTTGATCAACTATCCAAATCACAACTTCAAATAAAACCATTGTTTATCATAGTGTTATAGTTACAAAAAGTGCCGTAATACATTGAAATAATAGCAATTATCATTATCAATCGTTAAATTATGCATAGCGTCATTTTTGACTTTTTATATTGTCACACAAATTTTCAAAATCTGATGTAGATCAATTAATTGTGTTGATTTAAGTCATAAAATTAAATAGTAATACTTCCAAAGTATATTTAATCATAGCTAACAAGGTTGATAGATGGATTCGCATGCAGCCCTTTTTGAACTCGGCCAAAAACGTCTTGCCGAGCTTCGAAAAATGAAACCTCTTCGTGAGGGTTCTTTTCAGAAAAAACTTGAAAAAAATGGCATTACCCGTCGTGACTTCATGATTTGGAGTGCAACCATCACTTCATTACTGGCACTACCCCTACCTTTTAGTACCATGGTTGCCGAAGCTGCAGAGCTTTCAGATCGTGTACCACTTATATGGTTGAGCCTTGCCGAATGTACTGGTTGTTCTGAATCATTAGTACGTAGTACTACACCAGATATTAGTACATTACTGTTTGAACATGTATCACTTGAATACCAAGAAGTGCTCATGGCTGCCGCTGGCGATCAAGCAGAAGAAAACCTTGATAACGCAATGAAAGCTTACAAAGGTCAATACCTACTTGCTGCTGAAGGTGCCGTACCAACAGCTAACAATGGTACTTTCCTTACTATAGGCAGCAAAGCTGAAACGGGTGTATCACTGATTAAACGCGTTGCCGCAGATGCAGCCGCGGTTATTTGTGTGGGTACATGTTCATCTTTCGGTGGTATCCAAGCCGCACGCCCTAACCCAACGGGCGCAAAAAGTGTCGGTACGATTATTGACCGTCCAGTGGTTAACGTTGCGGGTTGTCCACCAAACCCGACCAACATTACCGGTACATTAATGTACTTCATCATGTTTGGTCGCCTGCCTGCATTAGATATTTTCAACCGTCCTAAATGGGCTTATGGCGCACGTGTTCATGATAACTGTGAGCGTCGTGGTCACTTTGATGCGGGTGAATTCGTAACTCAGTTTGGTGATGATAATGCCAAACAAGGTTACTGCTTATTTAAAATGGGTTGTAAAGGTCCTTACACTTATAACAACTGCCCTACAGAGCGTTTTAATGCTCACACCAGCTGGCCAGTACTTGCAGGTCATGGTTGTATTGGTTGTTCTGAACCTGATTTCTGGGATGACATGGCAGATTTCGAAAAACCATTAAGCCGTCAACCTGTCCATGGTTTAGATGCTACCGCTGATACCATTGGTGCCGTTATTTTAGGTGTCACTGCCGTTGGTATTGGTGCACACGCCGTCAGCAGTATTTTTGCTAAAAAAGTCGAGGAATAATTCATGAGCAAGCGCGTCGTTATCGATCCCATTACTCGTATCGAAGGCCACTTACGCATCGAAGTTGAACTTGATGCGAATAACGTGATCAACAAAGCATGGGCATCTTCTACCCTATTTCGTGGTCTTGAAATTATCATGAAAGGTCGTACACCATACGATGTTGGCCTATTAATGCAACGCATCTGTGGTGTATGTACATCATCACACTACCTATGTGGTACGTTAGCGGTTGAAGATGCAATCAATGCCCAAGTGCCTATCAACGCGAAATACATTCGAAGCTTGATTCTAACTACCCTGCAATTGCATGACCACATTGTGCATTTCTACATTCTGCATGGTCTAGATTGGATAGATGTTGTTTCTGCATTAAGTGCTGATCCTGCAAAAGCTGCGGTTGAGGCAATGAAATATTCAGCAACACCAATGGCTGCTGGTGAAGGTGATTTACGTGCTGCACAAGAAAAAGTACAGGGCTTAGTCAATACCGGTAAGTTAGGTCCATTTGCTAATGCTTATTGGGGCAACAAAACTTACAAATTCACACCAGAGCAAAACTTAATCGGTTTAAGCCACTACCTTAAAGCACTAGAAATTCAGCGCATTGCCGCAGAATGTATGGCGGTTTGGGGTGGTAAAAACCCACATCCACAATCGATTGTTGTTGGTGGCGTAACCTGTGTACGCGACATGTTAGACCCTGCTCGCTTACAAGAATTTAAGCAAAAATATCAACATGTTGCAGATTTTGTTGAACGTGCATATCAAGCTGATATTTTAATGGCGGCAGCCGCTTACGGTAAAGCGCCAAGTGTGCTTGGTGGCTGTAACGTTGATACCTTCATGTGTAGTGAATCTATTTTACTTAACCCAGATGAGCACTTGTTCGTAAGTGGCGTTATTCGTAATAAAGATTTATCTAAAGCTGAAAAGGTTGATATTAATCTGATTGCGGAAGACGTGACTCACGCATGGTACGACGCTAATAAGCCTCAACATCCATACGATGGCACAACTATCCCTGAGCACACGCCATTTATTGAGCGCGATACCATTGTTGGTAAGCGCCCTACAATCAATGAAGCGGGTAAATATTCTTGGGTTAAATCACCACGTTATAATGGCGATCCAGTAGAAGTAGGCCCACTAGCAACTATGGTGGTTAACTACGCTCAAGGCAACCCACGCGTAACACCGATTGTAAATGAATTCCTAAAACAAACAGGTCTTCCTGCTGGTGCATTATTTACCACTCTAGGTCGTACTGCTGGTCGTATGTTACATACCCTAACCATCTCTCGTTATGGTTTAGAAACCTTTGAATCTATGGTGCACAACCTCAATTCAGACCACACAACTTACATTGAACCTACCATTGATCCTGATAAAGAATACAAAGGTGTAGGCATCATTGAAGCACCGCGTGGTTTCTTGAGTCACTGGTTACGCATTAAAGATGCAAAAGTTGAAAACTACCAAGCAGTAGTACCAACAACATGGAACGCAGGTCCTATTGATGGTAACGGCAAAGTGGGACCATACGAAGCATCGTTAGTGGGTTTACACCTTGAAGATCCGAAAAAACCGCTAGAAGTATTGCGTGTTATTCACTCATTTGATCCTTGTATGGCGTGTTCAGTACACGTAATGGATTATAAAGGCCAATCATTGAGTGAATTCCGTATTCCAGCTCAGGCAATGTAACTAAGGATTTATCATGTCAACAGATACCGTGTTGTATAAACGATCCTATGTATTTTCATTCATTATCCGTTTATGTCACTGGTTGCGTGCCTTTGCAATTTTTGGGTTAGTTGTTACTGGCTTTTATATTGCTTGGCCGTTTTTAGTTGCACCCAATAGCACCAATGTGCTTGAGCAAGGCTGGATCCGTTTAGTACACGAGGTGTTAGGCTTTATTTTAATTGCCGTGACCTTAATTCGTGTCTATCTGTTCTTTTTCAGCCACAGTAATGTTGAACGCCGCTCAATTCAGGACATCATCAGTCCAAAGAGCTGGGTAAAACAGATCAAAGCTTATTTTTGGATGGGTAATGCACCCCACCGTGGCGCTTATGGTCCATTGCAACTCATGGTTTACGCAGGGATTTCTATCGCTGCCATCTTCATGTGTGTGACTGGCTTAACGCTATATGCTAATGTGTACCACTTAGGTATTGGTGGCATGATGTGGGAACCTGCTCAATGGGTCGCATACGCGATGGGCGGGTTAGATGAAGTGCGTAAATGGCACCATTATATTACTTGGGCATTCATTATTTTTGTATTGATCCACGTGTATATGGTGATTTGGACAGGGATCCGTTTCCGTAACGGTTCAGCTGATGCCATTATGTCTGGTTACGATTACCACCCAGTAAACGTAAAAAAAGCAGATAAAGGCAATCATCCAGTCCAGCATCATGCTCACCACAATAGTCATTCAAAAAATAAAGGCCACTAGCGCAAATGAAGATATTGCTGCTTGGTATTGGCAATGTCTTGTACGCCGACGAAGGAGTCGGCGTACATTTCGTCAATTATCTCACAGAAAATTACCGCTTTACGCACCCCGACCATCAGATTGATCTTATTGATGGCGGCACGTTAGCACATTGTCTTATTCCGACATTAACCCAATACGACCACCTGGTTGTGGTTGATACTGTTAATGCCGCCGATGTAGATGCTGGTGAAGTGTATTTCTTTGACTTTGATAAAGCCCCTGCTGAAATCGATTGGCAAGGTAGTGCTCACGAAGTTGAAATGCTACAAACATTAATCATGATGGAATTGGTTGGCGATCGTCCAAAAACGTATGTTTTAGGGGTAACACCAACAGTTTTAGAACCTATGCACATGGGTTTAACGTCTAAAATTAATGCTGCAATACCGATTATGGAGTCTGCATTGATTAAACACCTTTCCGCACTCGACATAGATTGCGAAAAAGTGAACAATATTGATATTAATAGCCTGATTCCAACTGCTTACAAGCGAGGTATTGAACAATGAAATTAATTCAGTTTTCTTTTACCTGTTCACGTCCTGTGCCCTTCTATGCGCAATTATGTAACGATTATTTAGCGAGCCAGCCAGTAGAAATTACCATTGGCTATGAAAAAAATCGTTATATCATTGAAGCCGTTGGCACCCAACCACAACTTGAAGCACTAGCAGACAAAATAGCAAAAGATTTTTTACTGTCTATTTGGCTGATTGACTCTTCAATTAAAGAAATTCGTCACCGTGAAGGGCGTATTGTTCCTTTAACAACAACGCCACATCACTTACCGTTTTGCAGTTATTGCGAACCCGCTCTTGGTGATAACCAATCTGAACTCTTTGGTGAGATTGGCATTACCTGTTCCCATTGCCATGGTGAAAAACTGGTTGATTCATCGATTAGCAATGAACAAATTCAGCAATGGGCTGATACGGTAATGAACACGGGTCATGTTAGCTTTAGCTTACCGCTGCCTAACAACCAACAACACGAGTTTCATCTAAGCCGTGGTCCGATTGCTGCAACACAGCACCAGCGTCAACAAGTTATTATCTGTAACCCTAATAATGTACCGATGCATTTTATCGTGCCATCAATCCATGTATTAGCGTTATCAAGCTTAGAAAAACCCCGTGTCACTGTTCGCGCTAAACGTCACCATGCTCAGCTTGATCAACCTTTATATGATCTCTGCTTTAGCTACAATCGCGTCTTAACAGTACTCACTGAAATATTGCGTGTGCGTGGTATCGATTATTTACACATTGAAACCAATCATCAACAACCGTTAATTGCACGCATTAATAAAGGGTGGAGTCAGGTTTGTAGTGATCCTGCTATTCATCCTCTAGTGCCGTTTAAATCGGTTGAGCCTTTGCACGATCAAGCTTGCATCAATGGCCTAAACGCCTATTGGAGCAAACGCCGCATTCGGTTTGATTACCAACCCAATCATGCTAATGATGTTCCCGCTCATACCTTGCCTATCTGTGCATTGCATGGCGGAATGTTAGAATCAGGTGTTGGTCGTCATAGTGCCGCGATTTATTTTGGTCGTTATGCTGCTGGTGAAATTGTCAGCCAAGATAAATTCACTCGTACAGATACGTTCTTAGTGATGCCTACCCTGCCACATTCTGGCACAGAAATGATTGCAGTATTAGCTGCGGGTGAGCAAGCGGATGTTTTGGCTAAGTTTAAGCACCAAATACCGGTGAGTTATAATGATCTTAACAAGCTAGTCTTGAATGAGTGTAATGATCAACTTTCAGGCTTATTTGCTGTTGTCGCAACGGTTCTTGGCCTATCAAAATCGGGGCATGATAGCGTTCAATATCTTAACGATGCACTGATCGCTAAATCACTACACAATGATAGTAACCAAGGTCATCGTGTTGATTTTTCATTAGACATGGTAAATAGCAAACGCACCATTGATTGGGCAAAAATGCTTGGCAGTTTAATGAGCTTCAGTTTAGTGGTTGATGAAGTCGACTATGACAAACTCGCCTTTGGTGTAATGGACTCATTAGCTGATTATATTGCTAACTGGATCGAACGTATGGACGAAACCACTGGCATTAAAGCCGTTACCCTTGCAGGTAGTGACTTTGCTAATGAAGTGCTAGCAGATCGCATCTGCTTACGTGTAGGTAAGAACTTCCCTATCGTAACAAACCGCAAGTTAGAACTTGATGGCAGCAACTTAAGTGCTGGTGCCTTGTTCTTGAAAATGCGCCGCCGTTAAGGTTTATTCTATTGAATTAAATAGCCCCATTGCTTTTAAGTGATGGGGCTTTTTTGTGGGGTTATTTTTTATCGAGTTTTTTTAGAGTAATTACTAATTGCTCTGCTACAGCATCAATAACTTTCATACATACAGAATTACCAAATTGCTTATATATTTGACCTTGTGATACAGCATCAACAATAAAGTTATGAGGAAAACCTTGTAAATTTGCACACTCTCTTGGTGTTAACTTTCTTGGATTTTTATCAAGATGGCTTTGATCAATTAGTATTTCAGATCCATCTTTATAATAGCGTGCACTTATTGTATTTGTATATTCGCTTTCAGCATTGAATAACGAATAACCAAAACCATTCCCTTTTGTTTTATGCTCTTCTTTACGTTTTTTATGCCCAGTCCACAACTTATCAGAAATAGTAAAACGATCTTTATCGTGCTTGTCTTTATCGACATATAATTCAATCTGAGGCTGTAGAATGTCACCTACACGAGTTGTGGTTTTTTCACCAATAGGCCAAGTAAAGATATCTTCAAGTTTTATACTTTCATCTAAACCAAATGCATCACGATCAAATCCAACAAAAAAGACTCGCTCCCTATTTTGTGGGATTCCAAAATCACCTGCACGTAAAACTTTTACATCAACGCAGTAATTCAGCTTTTTAGATAATGCACTTCGTGCATCTTCACTCATAGGTACATCAGTTGGAATCTCTTGCTCAAATTCACCACGCAAAATAGCCAAAATGGTTTTTAACGTTTCACCTTTATTATGGCTTTGAATTTGCTTAACATTTTCAAGTAAAAATGCTTTTGGTCTTTTTTCTGCGAGAATACGCTGAATTTCAAAAAACATGGTTCCACGTGTATCACTAAAACCTTGTTTTAAACCTGCTTGTGAAAACGATTGGCAAGGAAATCCACCAAGCAAAACATCATGATCTGGAATATCTTTCGTTTTGATTTGAGTAATATCACCATTTGGCATTTCACCGTAATTAGCAAGGTAAGTTTTTTGTGCAAACTTATCCCATTCTGATGTAAATACACAATGTCCGTTTAATTTTTGAAATGGCAACCTAATACCACCAATACCTGCAAATAGATCAATAAAGCTAAAATCTGAATCTACCAGCGCTTTTTGCTTAAAGGGAGCATTGTTATGATGTTCTTCTAATTCATTTTCTAAATTTAAAATTGCATTCCACTTTGCCTTAGTTGGTTCATGCTCACCTTTTTCCCAACCACGAACAGTTCGATCACCCGTTGAGTTTAAGCCTAAAAGATTTGCAACTTCTGTTGCTCCAAGTCCAAGCCTCTCCCTTAATTCTTTGATATATTGAGCTTTATCTATAATTTCAGTTGTCATAACTTCACTTATCCTGTTTTTGACCAGGCATTTTATCACTGTACCTATATACAGGCAAATAGTAATATATTATTATCTATGGATAAACACGGAATAAGCATGAAGAAAGCAATATTTCTTTTTGATTACACAGGAATAATGGCAAAACCATGGGCTGATGCGGGTTATCTTTGTTATTGCTTTGATGCTCAACATAAAGAAGGTGTTCATAGGTTTGGTAATATTATTCAAGTTGGTATGTGGCTAGATGATGATTTGTCTAAAATTGAAAATATTACAGGGAAAGATATTAGTTTTATTTTTGGCTTTCCTGAATGTACTGATTTAGCTGTTTCTGGAGCTGCTCACTTTGAGAAGAAAAGAAATAAAAATCCAAATTTTCAAAATGATGCGATGAAACTAGTTCGATTAGTTGATGCCATTGGTGATCATTTTGATTGCCCGTGGGCTTTAGAGAATCCGATAAGTGTTATTAGTACATTGTGGCGTAAACCAAATTATATATTCCATCCATACGAATATGGAGGTTATCTTTTATTTGATGATTATCACCCTTTATACCCTGACTATATAAAACCACAAGATGCGTATCCCAAAAAAACATGTATTTGGTCAGGTAATGGATTTATTATGCCAGAAAAAAAACCAGTGCCAATTTTAACAGGTTATTCAGATCAGCATAAAAAGCTTGGTGGTAAATCTTTAAAAACAAAAAATATTCGCTCAGCAACTCCGAGAGGATTTGCTAAGGCCGTGTTTGAAGCAAATAATAAGTTATGAGGTATTCTATGGAAAAGTATATTTTATTATCGATTAGACCTCATTACGTGAGAGAGATAATATCTGGTGATAAAGTATTTGAATTTAGAAAAAAATTTCCAAATTTAAATGACTTAAATATATCATCAAAAATATTTATATATTGTTCTAAACCTGTGATGGCTATTATTGGTAGCTTTATTGTTAAGCATCATTACCATTCTGATTTCACAAGTCTCATGCATGAGATCAGTGCTACAGAAGAATATTCAAATAGAATGTCAAAATATCTTATAGATAAATCATCATGTCATGCCCTTGAGATTTCTGAACTTGTAATATATAAAAATAAAATTACACTAAAAGAGTTGAGGGATGAATTCAATGGTTTTTCTCCTGGGCAAAGTTACCGTTATTTAGACCCTTCTATAATAAAAAAAATAAAAAATATTAATTCTGGTGTTATTTGATTATAAATAAAAATACGACTAGTTTATAAAACTAGTCGTATTGCTTTTATTAGTATCTCTCCGTAATCAGGGAGTCCCAATATTCATTATTTGCACGCCATTGTGCATAAGGCCTTGAATTAGTTTGATACATACCACAATCAAAGTAAACGGTACCATCTTCAACAAGTCTTAACCATGAATCATAATTAATTGGTTGACCAAATACTATCTCAGTATAAACGCCATTAGAATCTTTAAGGCACTTAAACCAACCTTGGTCATTGAATTTTCTTTCTAATTTTGTTTTTATTACATCTCTAGTCCATTGCCCAAGAACAATGTATCGTTGTAAATTTTCAGGAATAATTTCATATTTATCTGTTCTTTGATCATGTTCAAATGAATATACAGCCTGAATATCGCTGTTACTTGTAATAATTAACTTTTGTCCATAATTATTATAACTACCAATTTTAGGAACAACTGAACCAGACCAAGAAATTCGGTTGTTTTTTAGTGGGTTTGGTGTACCAAAATATGGAAGGAATTCAGTATCTTTATCTAACCTACCAATATTTATATCTGATGTGTTTCGGCCCCATAAGTTTAAATCTGGTGACCAATCACCAAATGTAGTTTTGCCAGAACTAGTTTGATTTTTCATTTCAAAACCTAATAAATCAGGACGATTGTCTCCATTTGGTGTAATACCCATTTGAATTTCTAACCAATGTCCCTCCCTACCATCATGACGTAAATTATAACCTGTAGGGTCAAATATTTTCCCTTTTACGTGAGACATAAATCTATTGATTATTTGCTGTTTATTAGTCATATATCCTACGATCTAATTATTAATTTGTACTTTATATTTACCACCTATTAATGACTAATACATTATGTTTCATATTAATCTGATTGATTCATGATATGAATCATAAAACCAACAGATAAATAATATCGTCATTTAAAAATTAATACTAGAATTATCAATAAACTACAATAAATACGTTCGATCACAACTTAAAAAATATGCAGATTATTACGAGCAGAGTCCCTTTAGGGAATGACGGGGGTTAGTTAGTGCATTTATTGTTGAAAATGATGCAGCCTATTATCCGTCATCTCGGAAGTCGAGGAACGAAGGCTATCCGTGATCTATTCACCGCGTATTTGAGCCTCAAAGATGCCAATGAAAATACGTTAGAATCCCACCGAAAACACTAACTCTACGACGCGTGGATAATAGATTCCCTATCTCCCTCGTGGGCATTCACTGTAGGGAATGACAGGGGTTGGTTAGTGCATTCATTGTTGAAAATGATACAGCCGATTATCCGCCATATCGGAAGTCGATGGACGAGGGCTATCCGTGATCTATTCACCACGTGTTTGAGCATTACAGACACCTGCGAATACAGTCACTCTACAACGCGCAGATAGTAGATTCCCTATCTCGTTCGTAACCTCACTGTAGGGAATGACGGGGATTAGTTAATGCATTTATTGTTAAAAATGATGCAGCCTATTATCCGTCATCTCGGAAGGCGAGGAACGAGGGCTATCCGTGATCTATTCACCGCGTGATTGAGCATAAAAGACACCAATGAATACAGTCACTCTACAACGTATGGTTAGTAGATTCCCTATCTCGTTCGTAACCTCACTGTAGGGAATGACGGGGATTAGTTAGTGCATTTATTGTTGAAAATGATGCAGCCTATTATCCGTTATCTCGGAAGTCGAGGAACGAGGGCTATCCGTGATCTATTCACCACGTATTTGAGCATTACAGACGTCAGCAAAAACAAGTACTCTACAACGCGCGGAGAGTAGATTCCCTATCGCCCTCGCGGGCATTCACTGTAGGGAATGACGGGGTTGAGGGTGGCATTTATCGAAAGGAATGACAAAGGTTATTTTCTCGTCATCCCGGAAGTTGAGGAACAAAACTATCCGGGATCTATTCACCGCATGTTTGAGCATCACAGGCATCAGCAAAAACAAGTACTCTACAACGCGTGGATAGTAGATTCCCTATCGCCCTCGCGGGCATTCACTGTAGGGAATGACGGGGGTTAGTTAGTGCATTTATTGTTGAAAATGATACAGCCTATTATCCGTCATCCCGGAAGTTGAGGAACGAAACTATCCGGGATCTATTCACCGCGTGCTTGAGCATTACAGACATCAGCAAAAAAAGTATTCTACAACGCGTGGATAGTAGATTCCCTATCGCCCTCGCGGGCATTCACTGTAGGGAATGACGGGGTTAAGTTGGCATTCGTTGTAGGGAATGGCGGGGGTAAAGTAACTCGATGACTCGATGACTCGATGACTCGATGACTCGATGACTCGAACCTGATTTTCCTCCAACAAAAAGGCCATATCAGTATTAACTGATACAGCCTTTTTTTAGCGATAATCGCTACTTATGCGTCTTTGCTTTGCTCGACTTCAAGCTGCATTAGCATTAGATCTTCACCATCAAGTACCTGAGTATGATTACTACCGCAATGCTGACAAATAATGCTGCGCTCGTTATGAATGGTTTCTTGACCACATTCGAGGCAGGATAACACCAGCGGCTGAATGTTCATTTCAAACTCAGCGTCATGGCAAATACCTTCCAGCTTAAAAGTCTGAAAAGCGGTTTCAAGTAAGGCAGGTTCTACCCCACTTAAAATGCCGACTTTAATCGCAACACGGGTGACTTTGTCTGCATTGTTATCACGAGCATGTTGTTCGCATTGTTCGATTAAAGCGCCAACAATGGAATACTCATGCATTAACAGATCCTCGGTAATAATTCACCTTGAGGAAGGTCAAGATAACGACGACTACCCCAACCACTGGTTAAAATTACACGACCAGTATGATCATTATTAACTGAACCAATCACAGCTGCGTTTTCACAAGCGGCAAAGGCTTCAAGCACTTCTAATGCTTTTTGCGCTTGTGCTTGAGGCAATGCAATAATAAAGGTGCCTTCGTTGGCTAAATCAAACGGTTCAAACCCGTATAATTCACATAGGCCACGCACTTCTTCACTGACAGGAACATCATCTTCAACAAGGCTAATACCCACATCAGATGCTTGCGCCCACTCGTTTAATACCGCAGATAAACCGCCACGGGTTGCATCACGCATTGCATGAATATCAAGCCCTGCCGCAATTAATGCTTCAACCGCAGGCCATAGCGTATTGCAATCACTGATAAGCTCAGATTCAAGGGTTAAGCCTTCACGCGCCATTAAAATAGCCGCGCCATGACGACCGACATCGCGCGATACAATAATTGCATCACCATCAGCAAGATTACGTACTGAAATACCTGATTGCATGATTTTACCAACACCGGTGGTATTAATAAAAATACCGTCAGCACACCCTTTAGGCACTACTTTAGTATCACCACAAACGATTTTAGCACCTGAAATGCTTAACTCGTTGGCCATGCTACTCACGATGGTTTTAAGCTTATCGATTTCAAACCCTTCTTCGATAATCACACTACAACTTAAATATTGCGGTTGTGCGCCCATCATCGCTAAATCATTCACAGTGCCTGCAATGGCTAATTTACCGATGTTACCACCAGCAAAAAACAACGGTGACACTGTAAATGAATCAGTGGTAAAGGCTGTTTTGCCTTCAAGGGTTAATACCGCAGCATCTTCTTCACTACGCAAAATCGCATTATCAAACGCTTTAAAGAATAAACCTTTAATGAGTTTATTCATTTCTTGACCGCCACCGCCATGACTTAGTTGAATAGATTTTGTAGTCGATAAAGCGGAGAAATCTTGTTCACTCATTTTACACCTCGGTAACGGAAATACGCATTACACGCACCTTCTGAACTCACCATGCAACTGCCAAGTGGCGTTTGTGGCGTACAACCACGACCAAAGACTTTACAATCTTTTGGCTTTGCTAAACCACGCAAAATATCACCGCATTGACAGGCTTTATGATCATCAATCGGTGTCATTGGCAAGCAAGCAGCAAATTTAATTTCAGCATCACGATGACGATATTTTGCATTAAGTTGTAATGCTGAGTTAGCAATCGGACCTAAACCACGCCAGCGGAAACTATCACGAATATCAAAACAACGTTTAACCGCCGCTTGAGCAACCGTATTACCTTCTTCTGTTACCGCGCGTGTGTATTGCACATCAAGTTCAGCAATGCCTGCTACTCTTTGCTTGGTTAAGCGCAGAATAGATTCCATCACATCAACGGGTTCAAACCCTGCAACCACGACTGGCGTTTGGTATTTTTCAACTACCGAGCGATAAATTTTGGCACCTTCAATGACACTTACGTGTGAAGGACCAATAAACGCATTTACTTTCACTGCAGGATCAGCCATTACTACATCAATTGCAGGTGGCACTAATACATGGTTAATATGAAAGTAAAGGTTATTGATCTGACGTTGCTCGGCGAGTTCAATCAAAATAGCCGTCATTG
The DNA here is from genome assembly GCF_900166965.1 of Photobacterium piscicola. Taxonomy (GTDB): domain Bacteria; phylum Pseudomonadota; class Gammaproteobacteria; order Enterobacterales; family Vibrionaceae; genus Photobacterium; species Photobacterium piscicola. The sequence continues at coordinate 420,824 of NZ_FUZI01000003.1, forward strand.
GGGTTGAGGTTTCAAAGCCAATCGCAAAGAAAACCACGTCTTTATCTGGATTATCAAGCGCAATGGCTAAACAATCTAACGGATCGTAAATTGGTCGAATATCACACCCTTGAGCGCGATATTGTGCCAAGCTGCCTTTTGAACCAGGAACACGAATCATGTCGCCTAAAGTAACTAAAATCACATTAGGTTGACTCGCTAATGCCGCAGCGTGATCAATGCGCTCTTTAGGCATAACACACACAGGACAACCTGGGCCGTGAATAAAATCAATATTCTCGGGTAATAGCTGCTTTAAACCATACTTCATAATGGTATGAGTATGACCACCACACACTTCCATTACTTGCATCGGCTCAGGTAAATCAACCGCAAGTTGCTTAATCTGTTCAGCTAAACTCAATACTGTATCGGCATCACGAAAGCCTTCATACAGTTTTTTTAGATCGAAACTCATATTGGAAGTGGCCCTGATTCATCCATAATAAACTGATACATTTCAAGACTTTCTTGCGCATCTTTATCATCAATTTTGCTCATGACAAAACCGATATGGATCAATACATACTCACCTATAGCAAGCGGGTCCATTAAGAGATGACAGCTTACGCGACGTTTTACGCCCATAGTATCAACCGTGACGGTATTATCTTCGTGAATCTCTACAACTTGCGATGGAATCGATAAACACATAATTACGCTTCCTGTGGACGTTGATTAGCGGTTAGCCACTTAACTAAAGGCGCAAAAGTTGCTTCATCTTTGGTTGATAGCGTAATCACTTCAACATTAGGATTCAGTTTCTTCAGTTGTGCTTTCGCTTCATCAATGCTGAAATCAAAATACGGTAATAGATCGCATTTAGTGATCAGAACCACATCCGCCCGACGAAACATCACTGGGTATTTTTCAATCTTGTCGTCGCCTTCTGGAACAGAAACTAAAACAATATTTTTATGCGTACCCACATCGTAACTTGCAGGACAAACTAAGTTACCCACGTTCTCAACAAAGCAAATATCAAGATTTTTAAGATCAACATGGTGTAACGCACCGTGAACCATGAAGGCATCAAGGTGACACGCAGAACCTGTTTGAATTTGGTATGCGTCAATACCGTGTGCTTTTAGGCGATCAGCATCACGCGAAGTTTCTAAATCACCTTCAATAACTGCATATTTTAAATCGGTATACTTATGTAAATGCTCCAGTAATGTGGTTTTACCGCTACCAGGGCTACTCATCAAATTAAATGCAGTCACATTTTGTGCTTCAAAATGGGCGCGATTATGTGCAGCCTCCACATCATTCTTATCTAGAATTTTATGAATAACTGATAATGTCTTTTTATCATTTAATTGAGGGTTTGCTTGTAGTTGGTGATGATGATGATCACCTCTTGGTAATGAACAACCGCAATCTTGGCACATATGAACTCCAGCATAGAGGGGCTTTCAGCTATCGTTTTAATCAAAAAATGGCTAAACGGTAGGAAAATTAAACAGGATTCAGTTCAGATTATTGAACACTCAAATTCTGAGAATTATGAGTGTCGATTATCTATGCTTTAAGCGGATAAATCAATTTGTGTGATAATTTATTTAGCGGATCATTAGATTGATTATATATATATATCGTCCTTACTGATGAACTGATAAAGTATGTGTTTACAATTCAGTTTAGCTTCAGACTTAATGACAATGATATGACATAACCCTAAATTTTGACGCGTATGTTATGTCATAAGCACTTCAAGATTAATCACGATGAGACTTGCTTTTAATGCTCTCTCACGCCTTCTTGAATAAGAATGTTATTCATCGAACAAAAGAGAAACCATAATGCAAACAAAAACATCTAACTTAAAAACCAAGCTTCTAAAATTAGCTGCACCCGTTGCGTTAGCTTGTGCATTTGCAGCTGCACCAACAGTAGCGATGGCTCAAGATGCTCCGAATGCCTCTGTGGTAGCATCTCAAAAAATCACAGCAGAGCAACAACACGTTGCCGCTGAAATTGGTAAAATCCAGCAAGAACTTGCTGCTATTCGTGTGAAAACATTAAAAGCAAACCCGCAACTGATCACTGAGATGAAAGCTTACGAAACAGCATTTAACAATAAAGTTAAAGCAATGGGCTACCAACCAGAAAAACTAATCAAGCGTGCTCAAGAAATTCAAGTTGAAGCAACGAAGAAAGACATTTCAAATGACAAGCGTACTGAGTTGATTAAAGAATTCACAACTATTCGTACTACGCTTGAGAAGCAACAACGTTCAATCTTAAATGATCCTGCAATCAGCAAGCAAGACAAGCAAGTACAAGATGACGTTATTGATGCAATGAAAAAGCAAGATTCAAAAACAACTGATCTACTAAAACAATTAGATCAACTTGTTATGCAATTTAAAAAATAATTGCGCAAAATAACTGAATAAGCTTTTATTCAAAAAAAAGGATAATCAAACGATTATCCTTTTTTATATCTACTGTTTTATCTCTAATGAATAGAATATATAACTACAGTTTAACCGCTTGATTTTGACTTAACAATTTCATGCCGTTAATGATTTTTGCAAACCACACCACTATCGCAACGATAGCAATAGCACCACCAATAAACGGTAATACGTTCAACGCCTTATCCAGAATCTCACTATGAATCCAGTATTCAGCACCTGCAATCATGCCCGTTGTTGTTGCTGCCGACACACCCAACACCACAAAAAAAGTAAGAAACAAAAAGAAGCTACGAATAATGGTGTAGTAATGGCTATAGGCAACTTCATCAGCGCCTTTATCAAGTTTATAGCCAGCATAAATAATGGCGATAATCCCTGATAATAATAAAGTAAACGGGGTTAGAAAGCTGGCAATATATGCAAACCAAATACCCTTTTTATGTTCTTCCGTCATCATATGGTCCGAATAAATAAGCAATGTATAAGTTAATTATCACTGATATTTACTTGAGTTCAAGTTTCGCTCTAAATTACGATGATCGGGATCAACTTCTCGATCATTACTGTCGCTAGGGTCTGCTATAACGCCCTAAACGAACACATGCCTGCGATAAATCGACAGGCATGAGTAGGTTTATTTTACGGCTGCGAACAAATGCTATTTATAATTTATCCGTTGGCGTTTCAATTTCAGAGCCATCTTTAATCCGACGGTGACCTTGTTCTAAATGAACAAAATCCACTAAATCATCACCACTAACTTGAAACGCTTTACCAAACCCTTTTACAAATAGCCCTTGCGTTGGTGCTAAGCGGAATAAGACAAAATCTTCTAAGCCACTTAAACCATCAATTATCTCACCAAAGCGATCCCGTAACGCTACCACTGCCGATGTCCAACGATCACTATTACGCTCAACCACACTCACATCAGCTTCAAAGGTTAATCGTTTACGGGCATACAACGTTTTGGCCGTGGTTTCATCTTCAATCATCATGAGAGAGACTTGAGGATTTTCCAGTAAATTACGCGCATGCTTGGCAATCTGACTAATTAAGACGTAATACCCATCATCAAGTAACGCAAAAGGTGCATAACTAACATTAGGTTTGCCATTAATATCAACCGTCGCCAGTTGCAGTGTTAAACACGCTTCACGAAATTCTTTAATCTCTGGTCCTAAACGGTTTTGCAGTCGTTCTTGTTTTACTTCACCCATTTTATTTCCCTTCTTCCTTTTTAATGCAGACTGACTAACATTCTATTTTTATATTGTTATTATATTTTTAACTCATGTTTTTAAAATAATGGTTCTTTTTAACTAATGACGGGGTCTCATAAACCAAACATTTAATTTGCTAGTAGTTTGAGCTGTTGAAATTTTTCAATTTGATCTGAGAATAAGTTGCGCTGTTTATCTCGCCCCAAATAGACTTTAAAGATACATTCACCGTGTTCGGCAAAGAAACCTATAAAATAGCTTTCCTGACCCATAAATGGCTTACTGACTAATGCAATATGCTCAACTAAATCTAATCGTAGATGACCATGTAATTCACCCTCTTTACCCATTAAATTATAGTAACCGCGGGCTAATTTTCCTTTGGGAAACGGTGCTTTTACTTCAAAGATAGATCCCATTGAATGCACGATGGCCGTAACTGGCCCCCAACTCGGTAATACCTCTACGATGGTTTGTGCCACATTGCCAGCCAATGGAAAAACTAACTCAGATGGCAGCGATAACACCACTTCACCTTCTGTAACCTGTAGTTGTTCAGCAATTGCACCTGCATGAAGTTTTTCATCCTGCTGCAATATTTGAGCAACTTTCGTTTTTAATTCATCATGAGAATAGCGAGTAAACACAGTTATCATCCTTTTAATTACAATTAGCTAATAAATTTAATTTTCACACGGTTAAGATTGTGCTTTTACCGTTGCAGTCGTTATTACTTGAATCAAGGCTTGCGCCAGTGTTACCGCCCAAAATTGCCCCGCTAACGTCAGATTTAAATAGCGGTGATGCCCGAGTTGTTCTATTTCAACAAAACCATGTTGTTGCCACTGTTGAAATAATGGCATGCAAAAACTAAACAATGGCCAACCGGCTTGCTTATCGAGTTGTTTTGCAACAATCACTCCACGATCAAAGCCCGCTTTAATTGCCGTATTAACCGCAGCATGAGGTGATGATTTAACCATCATCGCGAGTGGAATTCGTTGGTTATTAACATCATCCATATAACGTTCAAGTTTGCGATGTTGCATATAACCATAACCGCCAACATTGCCCCCTGCACCCGCCCCTAGCGGTAAGACTTCTGCGGTGGTTTTAGCAAGACTGTTATAGCAACTTCGTTCGCGGTTATCGCGCGCCCAATGATTAACACTTAAACGGCGTAGATGATGTTTAGCCATATAATCTACCCCCATTTCAAACATTGAAGCTTTAGTCATAGTATCAGCCGGCTCTGGTAAACGGCCTTGTTCAACCATTTTCCCCATTGGCGTATTGCCCATTTCAATCAGCTGATATAAATCAACACCATGGGCACCAGAATCAAGAAAATCATTTAAATCTTGTTGCCACACATCAAGATTCTGGTATGGCAGTCCATAGAGTAAATCAATCACAATTGGCGCTTGATCGGTTGCCGCTAACTCATTGACGCGTTTCAGCACTATGTCACGATCATCTAAACGTTTTGCTTTACGGCGCACTTGTGTATCAAAACTTTGCACACCAAAAGAAAAACGGTTAAACCCGCCTTCAAGTGCCGATTCAAACATTTCATCGCTAAAACGGTTAATTCGCCCTTCTAGCGTTAACTCACAATCAGAGGCTAACGGAAAGTGATGGCGAATCATGGTGCCGAGTTGTTTAATTTGTGCCGCAGTTAAATCTGTCGGAGTACCGCCACCAATATAGACCGCTTGAAAAGGTGCAGCCTGCGTCCATGGTTGCGCGGCTTTATACTTAAGCTCAACCATTAATGCTGCAAAATAATCATCAATCAGACGTTGGCTTGATGCATATTCAAAAAAACTACAATAAGTACAACGTACACGACAAAATGGAATATGAACGTATAAACAACGCTTATTAAAAGGTGGGTCTGTTAGCTGCAAAATCTGCTGTGCTAACGGCTGTATTTGGTCTGGAGCAATAGGATTATGACTGCCACCACCAGCATGTGCCGATAATTTACGTCGAAAACCAAATCGCAACGGATCCGGCGTATTTTCTCCAAATATATCACCACCAAAACTAGATATATCCAAACTAGCTGGCGTATTTATAGGCAATATAGGTTGTTCGGCATTTATCATATTAATGGCTATATCCACTAGCCCCTCTTCAGTAACTTGTGATGTGTAACTTCGATAAGGTTGGCGACAAATCGACCCACATCACATCATTTATGATTATTTGCTATCACTTTTCAAGCTGCTTATTTCAAGATATTTCAATGCAGAAACGGTGCATTGCCATTCCCATCAATGATTCTTTATCTCATTTTCGGCCATGATATTTTGCATTGAATAATATTGCAAATGATAATTGATATTATTCGCATTTCGTGGATAATGGCTAAAAATAAAGAGTCTATATTAATGGTTATCTAAGTAACCACATGAAAATGCTGACAAAACGGACTGTACACACAAGGGGTGGTATTTTGCATCAATATTCAATCACTATCGACAACGTTCTTTTTAGTGTTATTTTTAGGTAATAATAGTGAATACAAAACGTTACGTTGCCGCAGGGGCGGTATCATTATTGGTTCATAGTATGTTTCTTGCTGCTATGCCAGCCAAAGATCCAATCACACTGACGATGGGAAGCGATACTCCACACGTTAGTTTAACCTTCGTTGCAGTTCCACCTGCTGTGGCGAAAACACCACCACCAACGGTAACGCCAGTATCCACCCCGACAGAATCAGTACCAACAAAGTCTGCGCCAGTAAAGCCCCCAGTTATATCGACTATGAAGCGCTTAGCAAAGACCGCAACAGTGGATAAAACCGTCCCTAAAAAAGCCCCAACACTTAAAAAAACTGCACCACCGAAAAAGAAAACTACACCGCCGACTAAAAATAGCGTTACCCCAATAAAAAACGTCACCTCAGTAAAAAAGAAGCAGCTTACGCATAAAAAACCTTTAAAGCAGACATCATCAGCTATAACAACGATGACGGATACAAAAACAGCGCTGAAATCAACAAAAGCACTGTCAAATCAATCGAATAAAACAGCAGCCACAGCTGTCGATAATGCAGGAACACAAGCATTACAATTGGTATCAAAGCCGACCTTTGTGACACGACCTGGCGCTGTCAATTACCCCAAATTAGCCAAACGTCGCGGAATTGAGGGTCAAGTACTGATTGAAGTCTGGATTGGTATAAAAGGACAACAACTCAAACAAAAACTGATCAAATCATCCGGTGCTCATATCTTAGATAACGCAGCAATTACGGCGATTAAGAAATGGCATTTTTCTTCTCATATTGTGAACGGTAAGGCGATTGCCCACCGAGTACAGATCCCTGTACGTTTTAAACTGGACTAAACCATGACTGTTATCGACAACCTCACCCAACAATTTGGCCTTATGACATGGCCGCTGCTTACATGCTCAGCACTAACGATCATGATTCTCGTCGAGCGTTTTATACAAGTACTACTCTGCACGGGCGTTGGAAAAACCAAAATCACCGCCCTTTTAGATAAACAGAATCGACATGATGATCGTGCGCTAGATCAGTTAGCAGACCAACTTAAGCATCAACGACCATTACTGTGTAAAGGCATTGCAATGCTTATTTCTCATCGTCATTTCACGAAACCATTACGTGAAGATGCCGCGGGTATTTGGTTACTTCAACAGCGCCAGCAATTACGTTCAGGGCTACGATTACTGAGTTTAATTGGTGTGATTAGTCCGTTATTAGGTTTACTTGGTACGGTGTTGGGCTTAATTGAAATGTTTAAAGGCATTGCCCTATCAACAGGCTCGGTTACGCCAAGTGATCTTGCTGATGGTTTAGGTTTAGCAATGCGTACAACAGCGGCTGGCTTAATTATTGCCCTGCCCGCTATTACAGGCTCACAGCTATTAGGTTTATGGGCCGATAGCATTATGGCGAAACTGGAGCACAGCTTAAACCGTTGTAATTTATGGTTAGAAGGCATGAATATTGATGTCGGTAATAGCCCAGTAAAGCCATGTGATACTTGTGAAGAAAACCCTGCTTACACTGGCAAATCAGCATGATTAGTATCAATAATAGTCAGCAAAATGCAGACGAACTCAATCCTGATTTAACGCCTTTATTGGATATCATCTTTATTGTTATGGTGTTTTTATTACTTACCGCAACAGTAAAAATTAAATCATTAGATGTGGAATTGCCGCAGACCTCAACCCAAATATTACAAACAACCAAGGCCGATCCGATCACGATAAATCTGGTTGCGACTGAACCTTATTGGGCATTAGACGGTCAATCGGTCGACAACTGGGACAACTTTTCACAGCAATTATTAGCCGCTGTAAAAGCACATTCAGATAAGCCTGTCGTTATTGGTGCTGATAAAAAAGCATCCGTAGAACAAATGCTCAAGTTATTAGCTTTTCTACAAAAAAATGACATTAAAGCCACGCAACTATTAATGGAAGATCAACAATAATGGACAGCTACCGTTCTTTTATCGCCTCACCTTGGCGTCATGTTTCTCAAGAAATACTGTTATCAGCAACACTATTTATCACAGCTTCAAGCATATTTAGTCCTCTCGCCCATGCACAAGCAAGTTCTGCAAGAGTTATTAGTGCAGGTGCGGCTATTACAGAAATCATTAACGCTTTAGGGGCTGAAAAGCAATTAATAGCTGTCGATGTTACCAGTAAAACCCTTGTAGCGGATGATATGCCTAAAGTCGGTTATCACCGTCAACTGTCAGCGGAAAGCCTGATTGCTTTAGCCCCCACTCGTATTATTGGCTCTGATGAAATGGGGCCACCAAAGACATTAACCCTTTTAAAACAATCGGGAATTGAGGTGGATATTGTTAACGGTGGCGAAACGGTGTCTGATTTACTGCATCGAATCGATCAAGTTGCGGCCTTAACCCAACATTCACAACAAGCACAGCAACTTAAGCAAACTATCGCAGCGACAGTAAAAAACATCGAAAAAAACAATACTCATCAGACTCAACCGAAAAAAGTATTGTTCTTAATGATTCATGATGGACGACCAATAAGCGTTGCTGGCAAAAATACCACCGCTGACAGTATTATTACTTTAGCGGGAGCAATAAACCCAGCGGCAGCCGTTATCGCAAACTATAAGCCAGTTTCAACCGAAGCTATTTTGCAAATGCAACCCGACATTATTTTACTTAGCAGCCGCACCACAGCCTCAATTAAAAATATGGCACAACTCATCAAAAAAATGCCGGTATTAGAAGCCACTCCTGCGGCAAAAAATAATGCCATTGCCGTGATTGATGGTACGGCATTAATTGGTGGCTTAGGCATTCATAGTATTAATGAAGCCATGCGTCTTAATCATGTTTTTTACCCACAATCGTAATCTGAGATAAATGTCACCATGAACGTTAGTCGTATTTCACCCCATGTCATTTATTCGATTAGTCTAGGTGCATTACTCTTTGCACTATTAAGCTCTATCGCTATTGGACCGATGGATATCAGTTATAAAGACAGTTTTTTATCTTTATTACCAGGTAAGCATCAACTCGCCACCCATGTTGATTTAGTGATCCATCAAATACGCTTACCACGAACATTATTGTGTATTGCGATTGGTGCCATACTTGCGATCTGCGGAGCGGTGCTACAAGGGTTGTTTCGTAATCCTCTTGCAGATCCGGGCATTATTGGTATTTCAGGAGGTGCTGGCCTAGGTGCTGCGTTTGCGATCATTTTATTTGCCCCATTAATGGCGCAATACCCTTTATTAATGAATATTGGTGCTGTGCCCTTCTTCGCTTTTTTGGGTGGCGCGCTGAGCACATATTTGGTGTATCACCTCGGCACTGATAAAAACGGCACATCTGTCGTGGTAATGCTATTAGCAGGTGTCGCAATTGGTGCTATTTCTGGTGCTGGTTTGGGGCTACTTAACTATATTGCCGATGATCAAGCGCTACGTGATTTTTCATTATGGTCAATGGGATCACTTGCAGGGGCGACTTGGTCAAGTATCTGTCTTGCCTTTGTGAGCCTCATTGTTATCTATTATTATTGTTATCGCCAAGCTAATGCATTGAACGCCTTTTTATTAGGAGAAGCTGAAGCTCGTCATATGGGTGTTAATGTTCAACATCTAAAGCGCAGTTTAATTATTGTATGTGCTGCTGGTGTGGGGATTACCGTTGCTATTACAGGTCCTATTGGCTTTATTGGTCTGGTGATCCCCCATTTAGGGCGCATGATTTCAGGCCCTAATCATAAAACGTTATTGCCAATCTCAGCTATTCTAGGTGCTTTAATTTTACTTGTCGCAGATATGATCGCGCGTAGTGCTTTTGCACCACAAGAACTCCCCGTTGGTATTATTACCGCTATTTTAGGCGCTCCATTCTTCATTTATCTATTGAATAAACAAAAAGGCAGAATCGCATGACGGTAACCTCTGCACGCCCAACTGTCATTTCGGCACGTGATTTGCAATTAACATTGGCAGGAAAAGTATTATTAGATGACTTTAATATTGATATAAAAGCGGGTGAAATAACGGCGCTACTTGGGCCTAATGGCGCAGGAAAAAGCACGTTACTTAAAATACTCTGCGGTGAAATGACACCTGAAAGTGGTCTGGTTACATTTTTTGATCGCGATATTGAAGATTGGCAACGATCTGAATTGGCGTGCCATTTAGGTATTTTACCGCAACACAGTTCGCTGTCTTTCGCCTTTACCTGTAAAGAAGTGGTTGAACTTGGCACTATGCCGCTATGTTTGTCACGCCAAGAAATTGACGATATCACCCTCACAACCATGCGTAATACTGATGTTCTTCATCTTGCACCACGCTTATATCCCACGTTATCAGGGGGTGAAAAACAACGAATCCATTTCGCACGCGTGCTAACACAACTCAGTCAAGCTGATGATAAATGTATTCTAATGTTAGATGAGCCAACATCTGCCTTAGATCTCGCCCACCAGCATAAAACGCTACAAATGGCACAAACCATGGCAGCAAAAGGTGCCGCGGTTATCATCGTATTACATGATCTCAACTTAGCTGCGCAATATGCTCAACGTATGGTCATTATTCAACACGGTAAGATTCAAGCCGATGGATCACCATGGCAAGCATTACAACCTGAAATAATTAACAATGTCTACGGTTGGAACATTTCCGTACATCTCCACCCTGTTCATGGTTATCCTTATCTACTATCCTAGTATTAAAGTTCATCGTCTTTTTGATTATCTCTTGTAAATTTCAGTAAAATTACTGAAATTTACGATTTTTTGTTGATAGTTATCAAATAATTTACTCCCAGACAATTGAAACGTTGCACTACGCGTAACACTCAGTAAAATGTGAACGCAAGCGATTACACTTGAAAAATATGCAATAATTATAAAGCCGCGAATAAATGCGGCTTTTAGTGTTAATACTATTTAAGTATGCAGTAGACACATTATTGGTGCCAAATTGAATAATTAACGAGAGACTTTACCGAAAAACATTGAATTATATTCATCTCAGTAATTACTCAATTTGGTACCTCACGATTAGCTAGAAACATCTCTAGCACCCATTATTAGAAGAATAAATATGGCAACCATTAAAGATGTTGCACGTATGGCTGGCGTTTCAACTACAACAGTTTCACACGTGATCAATAAAACGCGCTTTGTCGCAGAAGCAACACAGAAAAAAGTACTTGCTGCTGTTGAAGAGCTTAACTACGCACCAAGTGCTGTTGCGCGTAGCCTAAAATGTAATACAACCCGTACAATTGGCATGCTAGTCACTAAGTCAACCAACCCTTTTTTTGCTGAGGTTGTACATGGTGTTGAAGAGTATTGCTACCGTGAAGGTTACACGCTCATTTTATGTAACACTGAAGGTAACCTTTCTAAACAATATGATTACTTGCGCATGCTTGCAGAAAAGCGTGTCGATGGCTTATTGGTAATGTGTTCTGATCTTGATCAGAAATTACTGGATCTACTTGAGCGTCAAAAAGACCTACCAATGGTAGTGATGGATTGGGGTCCAGAAAGCCCACATACTGATAAAATTCAGGATAATGCTGAGCAAGGTGGCTACATTGCGACTAAGTATTTTATCGATCATGGTCATAGCCGTATCGGTTGTTTATCAGGCCACAACGATAAATCAACGTGTCGTGAACGCCTAAAAGGCTTTAATAAAGCAATGGCAGAAGCAAACTTAGCGGTTAACGAAAACTGGATTCTTGAAGGTGACTTTGAGTGTGATTCAGCCGTTGAAGCTGCTGAGAAGTATATTGCAATGACAGATCGCCCAACCGCCATTTTCTGTTTCAATGATATTATGGCAATGGCACTGATCAGTACTTTTGAACAAGCAGGGTTACGCGTTCCTGGTGATATTTCAATTATTGGCTACGACAATATTGATCTTGCGCCTTACTTCGCGCCACCATTAACAACTATCCATCAGCCAAAGCGTCGTTTAGGTAAAACCGCCATTAAGATTTTAATGGAACGCATGAAGAACAAAGATCATGAACCTCAAATCTTTGAAATGACGCCAGCCATCGTTGAGCGCAAGTCAGTAAAGGATTTACGCTAACACGCCCCCTTTTGATTGAGCCAATATTTTTATTGGCTTTTTTATAGCTAATGAATTTCGCTCGATGATCCTACAAAAAATATCTTATTCTCAAAAACATGAACAAACTCACAGATTCATCAGCTTTAATTAATATTAAAACTTACCTTTTTAAAAGATCGAATATAATAGGTCTTGTAAATACATATAATAGTAAGCAAAAGACTTACAAATTATAAATAATACTTCTATATTGATAATATTATTTATAAAGTGATACATGGATGATTTAGAGTAGGAAAATTCTCTCGTAAATAACTTTAATAATAAGTCAATTTACGACTACTTTAATGTTAGGTGACACTCATTTATTCACCGAGTAGAAGTATGGATAAACCAATATTAAAAAACTCATTAAAATTATTAGACCATTTAGGTAATGTTAAATCGCGTTCTATGTTTGGTGGCTTTGGTATTTTCGCAGGCGAAGCAATGTTCGCACTTGTGGTTAATAATAAACTTCACCTAAGAGCAAACGCTAAAACTGAAGAGGAGTTTCAACAAGCGGGATTAGAACCGTACATCTATAAGAAACGTGGGTTTCCTGTAATAACTAAACATTACGCAATTCTTGATGAATGGTGGGAAGAACCTGAAAAAATAATAGAGCAAGCTAAATATTCTCTTGAAGCAGCACTTGCTGATAAAAAAGCAAAAGAATGTTGCGCGCCAGCTAGGATAAAAGATTTACCTAACTTACGCCTATCAAATGAAAGAATGCTCAAAAAAGCAGGTATTCAAACTATTGATCAACTATACGATCTTGGTGCACTCAACGCCTATAAGGCATTACAAAAAACACAAGAGGCATCATTAAGTTTAGAATTATTATGGGCTCTAGAAGGTGCTATACATGGCCAACATTGGTCTGTAATACCAGAAAGTAGACGTAACGAACTGCTCGCAAAACTATAATAAATATATTCGTCAACTGGCTAAGTGACGCTTAAGAATAAAGAGGCTCAGTGCCTCTTTAATTTATTTTATTCGATATCTGCATATAATCTTTCCAAACTATCCTTACTTGAACCTGCACTTCCTCTGAACACATCTTACTGTGTACATTAATTATACAGCACAATTAAAAATACACATTCCATGAAAAAATAGTTATCCAAGATCCTGTTTATTCTTTATATCGAAAATCATAGATACATCCTTCATAAAAACGTATTTTTAACGTTCTTGAACGAATATTTATCCAATACCACACTAAAGCATCATTCACCACATAAAATGTAACAATTCATACATTCATTATTGTTATTTGTTCTTTGTTATATCTAATAATTTTTTGAATAATAAAAATTTTTGTCATTAAATGAAATACAATATCACTTCCCTCGGTCTTGCTACTTAAGAGTCGATGTGATTCTCATTTAATAAGGACATACCTTGCGTATATTAACCAAAAAAACATTCTCATTATGGGTCAAACCTTTGCTATGGCTTCAAAAACGCCATTTTGGCAATATTCTCAATCCCGCGAAACTATGGGGACAAAAACCAGTGCTTTTCTGGTTAGTGGCTTTGTTCTTTGGTTACCTTGATCGTAAAAAATCACCGATTGATGCAGTGATACGTTCATTAGTCTGTGTACGAGTATCACAACTAAATGATTGTGCTTTCTGTGTTGACGCTAATGGCATGAAATTAGCAGAGCGCTGCCATTCATTAGAAAAAATTAAAGCACTTGCACACTGGCAATCTTCTGATCACTTTTCAGAGCAAGAACAAGCAGTGTTAGCTTATACCGAAGCAATGACTCTTAGCGATCAACATGTCAGTGATGAAATGCTAGCAGCGCTTGCAACATGGTATAGCAGCGATGATATTATTGAATTAACCGCATTAGTGAGTTTTCAAAATTTATCCGCTAAGTTTAATACTGCGCTAGATGTTCCTGCACAAGGTTTTTGCTCATTACCTATTCAGCCTCAACAAAGGAGCCACGATGAAAAGTAATAAACTTTTGTTGCTTACCGTTATATTGGCAATTATTGGCACTTGGTTTTATTTTGACCTTGGCCAATACCTTACCCTTGAAGCGGCTAAACGTGAACAATTAACCCTGCAAGACTATATTATTGAAAATCCAATTACATCTTATATTGGCTTTTTTAGTTTATATATTTTAGTCACTGCTCTGTCTATTCCTGGCGCATCAATATTAACCTTATTAGGCGCAGCTTTATTTGGTTTCTGGGCCAGCCTAATTATGGTGTCTTTTGCCAGTACAATAGGCGCAACACTGGCCTTTCTATCTAGTCGTTTTATTTTACGTGATTGGGTACAAGCAAAATTTGGTAACCGCTTAACAACCTTAAATGATGGCATAAAGAAAGAAGGCGGATTTTATCTGCTGAGTTTACGTTTAATTCCTGTTTTCCCTTTTTTCCTTATTAATCTTTTAATGGGATTAACCATAATTAAAACCCGTACTTTTTTCTGGGTTAGCCAATTAGGAATGTTAGCGGGTACTGCCGTTTATATTAATGCGGGTACTCAACTTGGAAAAATAGATTCACTCAGTGGCATCATCTCTGCCCCCGTTTTATTCTCTTTAGTTCTACTTGGCATTTTCCCATTACTTACAAAATGGATCATGAAAACAATGGCTATTAAAAAACAATACAAACAATGGCAAAAGCCCGCTCGCTTTGATCAGAATCTAGTTGTCATTGGTGCAGGTTCTGGCGGTTTAGTTAGCGCGTACATTGCTGCCGCAGTAAAAGCAGATGTTACTCTTATTGAACGTCACAAAATGGGAGGCGATTGTTTAAATACTGGTTGTGTTCCATCAAAAGCACTTATTCGTGCAGCACATACTGCGGCTGATATCAAAAATGCATCAGCACTTGGTATCGATGCTCACATTGATAATATCGATTTTGCACAAGTGATGGGCCGCATTCATAAAGTCATTACTAAAATTGAACCCCATGATTCTATCGAGCGTTACAGTAAGCTTGGCGTAAATTGTATTACCGGTGATGCAACTATTGTCTCGCCATGGGAAGTTGAAGTGAATGGCACCCGTATTACAACCCGTAATATTGTTATCGCAACGGGTGCGCGTCCATTAGTACCAGCCATACCTGGTTTGGATACTGTTAATTACTTAACATCTGATACTGTGTGGCAATTAACTGCCCTGCCTAAGCGATTATTAATCCTTGGTGGTGGCCCTATTGGCTGTGAATTAGCACAAAGTTTTTGTCGATTAGGTGCCGAAGTCACTATTGTTGAAAGATCACCTCAGCTATTAAATCGTGAAGATCGCGATGCTGCTCAATTAGTTGAACAATCGCTTGTACACGATGGCGTTAATATCTTACTGCAACATAATGCTGTTCAATTTGAATCAACGTTTGATGATAATGGTCAACGAATTCAACGTGCCATCGTTGAACATAACAACCAACAAGTTAGCATCGAGTTTGATGCAGTAATGGTCGCTTTAGGCCGTGTTGCAAATGTGCAAGGATTTGGTTTAGAGGAACTCGGCATTACCACAACAGAGCGTGGCACTGTCGCTGTAAACCAATACCTACAAACACAATATCCTAATATTTATGCCGTCGGTGATGTTGCTGGCCCTTACCAATTAACTCACGTAGCTGCACATCAAGCATGGTATGCCGC
The DNA here is from genome assembly GCF_900166965.1 of Photobacterium piscicola. Classification (GTDB taxonomy): domain Bacteria; phylum Pseudomonadota; class Gammaproteobacteria; order Enterobacterales; family Vibrionaceae; genus Photobacterium; species Photobacterium piscicola. Next base: position 436,810 of record NZ_FUZI01000003.1, read on the forward strand.
GGTTAATAGCCTATTTGGTGCCATTAAAAAATTTAAAGTCGATTATTCAGTTATTCCAGCCGTCACTTACACGGCACCTGAATTAGCAAGAGTTGGCATTAATGAAAAAGAAGCGCAAGCGCAAGGGATTGATTATGAAATCACCCGCTATGGATTGGATGATTTAGACCGCGCTATTGCTGATGGTTATGATGAAGGTTTTATTAAAATATTAACCCCTAAAGGTAGCGATAAGATTCTGGGTGCCACTATTGTTGGTCACCATGGCGGTGATTTATTAGCTGAGTTTACGCTCGCAATGCGTCATAACTTAGGGCTAAATAAGATCTTAGGCACGATTCATCCTTACCCAACCATGAGTGAAGGTGCAAAATACACCGCTGGCGTATGGAAACAAGCCCATGCCCCTCAAAAACTGCTTGCTTGGGTCAAAAAATATCACCACTGGATGCGTAATTAATCATTACGCCAATAAGGATATCGATTGTGATAACAGCATTTTCTACTTTAAAAAAGCTGACGTTAACTGCTGCATTGGTCATTGGTAGTGTAACGGCACACGCCAGTGAACAGCATAAAAACGTTAATATTATGCCCACATGGCAACAAACCCTTGCTCAAGCTAAGGGAGAAACCGTCTATTTTAATGCTTGGGGTGGCAGCCAAGAAATAAATGATTATCTGTTATGGGCTAATACCCAATTACAACAGCGTTATGGTGTCACTTTAAAACAAGTTAAAGTGACCGATATAGCGGAAACCACACAACGTTTATTGGCAGAAAAAACCGCAGGCAAAAACAGCGGTGGTAGTGTTGATATGGTATGGATCAATGGCGAAAACTTTCGTTCAATGAAGCAAAATGGGCTGTTGTATGGGCCATTTACGCATCAGCTTCCAAACTGGAAATATGTCAATAAATCACTGCCTATTGATAAAGACTTCTCTGAACCAACTCAAGGACTAGAAGCACCATGGGGTGTTGGCCAACTGGTGTTTATTTATGATCCTGAAACGCTAAAAAATCCACCCAAAAGCTTCAAGGCATTATTAGCTTTAGCTCAGCAACATCCTGGAAAAATTAGCTACCCTAAACCACCAGAGTTTCATGGAACAAGCTTTTTAAAAGCAGCACTGTTAGAACTCACACCAGACAAAAAAGCATTATATCAACCCTTACAGTTACCTAAAGATCAAGCGCTGTTTGATCGCGTAACAGCACCATTATGGCATTATCTTGATCAGCTCCACAAAGTAGCATGGCATCAAGGAAAGCAATTCCCTGCGGGCACAGCTGAAACGGTACAGTTACTTGATGATCAACAATTATTATTAGCGATCACCTTTAACCCTAATGCGGCAGCTGCAGCCATTGCGAATGGTAATTTAACTGATAAAGCAAAAACTTATGCCTTTAGTGCTGGCGCATTAACTAACATCCACTTTGTTGCAATTCCGTGGAACGCAAATGCCAAAGCCGGTGCATTAGTAGCGATTAATTTCTTATTAAGCCCAGAAGCACAAGCGCACAAAGCTGACACCAATGTGTGGGGAGATCCTACTATTTTAAGTCCGCAGGCGTTTAAACAATTGCCGCCATCATATAACAAACCGAGCTTTACGCCTTACCCTTCAATTGCAGAGCCAAACCCAACATGGCTAGCAGCAATTGAACATCAATGGCAGCTAAGATACGGCAACTAATTTACAGTAACTAACTCACTGTTATATTTATTATAAATTAAGCTAACTTGCATTATGATAGCAAGTTAGCTTTCCTTGTTTGATGTTTATTTGAGCCCTATGTTAGCCATTATATTTGTTGTCACATTATTGCTATTTGCAAGTCCATTGATCATTGGCTTTCTTGGTATGCTTGCACCTGCTTTTGCATGGCTACCAGCATTAAACATGCATCAACCATCGCTATTAGGTTGGCAGCAACTTTTTGCCTGGCCTGATCTTGGTCATTCAATTGCTTTAACACTACTGTCAGGTTTAGGCAGTACATTACTGGCACTATGGTGGTGTTATTTGATATTGCGCCGCTATTGGCTTAGCCCAAAGTGGCAAAAAATTGAACGCTTACTAGCCCCGTTACTCGCTTTCCCTCATATTGCTTTTGTGCTTGGTTTTGGGCTGATGTTCTCATCAACAGGCTGGATTGCCCGTATTTGGCATCATACAGGCCTCGCAGATACTCTTTATCCTGTGCTTATTCATGATAGCTTTGGTTTAGGATTACTGTTTGCATTAGCCATTAAAGAAACACCCTTTTTATTATTAATGAGCATCAGTATTCTAAAACAGCTGGATATAAAACGTCTTTATCAAGCATCCATGAGTCTGGGATACAACCATCAACAAATATGGTACATGGTTATACTGCCGCTATGGCTACCAAAATTACGCTTGGCGATTTTCGCGGTTGCCGGTTACGGACTTGCCGTGGTTGATGTGGCATTAATTATTGGCCCCACTCACCCCAGCACATTTTCAATGCTAATTTGGCAATGGTTTACTGATGGTGACTTAACCCAACTTCCACGCGCAGCAGCAGGAACATTGTTATTATTTGGTATTGTCATCATTACTTTTGGACTATTACGTTTAATAGAATGGTGGCGATTATCATACGCAACATCATGGCAATATCGCGGCGCAATTCGACACTCAACCCGTCGTATTCCCTCGCCTATTGCCGCTTTTTTTAGTCATGGTTTATTATTGTTACCGTTAATTATGCTGCCTATTTTGGCTGTATGGTCATTTGCTTTACGGTGGCGTTTTCCTGACTTACTCCCCAGCCGTTATAGTGTCCGTTTTTGGCAACAGCAATTTGAACCACTACAACAGCTCATCGGTAACAGTATTTTTCTCGCATTAATCAGCAGCTGTTGTGCCTTAATCATGGTGATTCTTTGCCTTGAATATCGCCAAAAGTATCAACGTGGAATCCCTACAGTACTGATCGCGATTCCAATGGTTGCGCCACAATTATCGCTATTATTTGGTATGCAGACAGCGGTCTCTTTTGTCTCTGGCCACTATTTTTGGCAATGGGTAATTTGGAGCCATTGGCTTTATGTTTTCCCGTATATTTATCTTACGTTAGATGGGCCATGGCGCAGTTATGATCAACGATTAGATCAAACAGCAAGAAGTTTAGGCTTAAATGGCTGGCAAACATGGTGGCGAGTTAAGTTTCCACAGCTAAAACCTGCATTATGGTTAGCCTTTGCGGTTGGCTGTAGTGTCAGTTTGGCACAATATTTACCCACTCAAATGCTAGGCGCTGGGCGCGTATCCACCTTAACCACTGAAGCGGTAACGCTTGCTAGCGGCCAAGACCGACGCATCAGTGCAATTTATGGGCTATTACAAGGATTATTACCTTTGGTCTTTTTTACTATCGCGATGGTATTAGCACAACGCAAATCATCACCCGCTCAAACTCAAATAAGCAGGTAATCTTATGGCCCTTTCTGTTTCACAATTAACCTTACGTCATCGTAATAATAATGTCGTGATAGGCCCGTTAACTTTTGAGGTTGAAGCGGGAGAAATAATGACGTTAATGGGGCCTAGTGGCAGTGGTAAATCCACTATTCTTAGTGCGATTGCAGGTCACCTAGCCCCTGACTTCACAGTCACAGGTGAAATACAGCTTAATAAACAATCAATAACCTCGTTAGCACCTAATATGCGCCATATAGGTATTGTTTTTCAAGATGATTTACTGTTTCCTCACCTTAATATTTGGCAAAATCTCGCGTTTGGGTTACCACAAAATATTAAAGGTAGCCAACGTAAGCACCAAGCGTTAGCCACATTAGACGAATTGAATTTACTCCATTTACAACATCAGCAAGCCCATGAAATTTCCGGAGGTCAACGAGCAAGGATAAGTATGATGCGATTATTATTGTCGCAACCCCAAGCAGTATTACTTGATGAACCCTTTAGTAAATTAGATAAAACCCTACGCGCAGCATTTCGTCAATTTGTGTTTAATCAAATTCAACAACGCAATATTCCGGCATTGATGGTCACACATGACGACGATGATATCCCCCCAAATGGCGATGTTTTACACTGGCCTTGGCAATAAATATTCAAGCAGGACACCACATGCTCGACCGTTACAGTATTACTCTTATACGTCAGCCATTAGCAAAGCTGGCGATGTTGCCTGAAAAATATGGAATTAGTGCTAATCAAATCACCCTCAGCGGTTTTGTGATTGGCCTGTTTGCACTCCCTGCATTAGCCTTTGAGTATTATGGATTAGCACTATTTTTCATTATTATTAACCGACTATTTGATGGCTTAGATGGTGCAGTGGCACGCCGTCAAGGCATTACCGATTGTGGCGGATTTCTTGATATTACGTTAGATTTCTTATTTTATTCTTTGATTCCATTTGGCTTTGTATTAGCCGATCCACAATACAATGCCGTTGCTGGCGCATTCTTGATCTTTTCTTTTATCGGAACCGGCTCAAGCTTTCTTGCGTTTGCAATTATGGCAGGGAAACGCAATATAGAAAGTCCAGTATATAAACATAAATCGTTGTATTACATTGGTGGTCTCACGGAAGGTACTGAAACCATTGCCTGTTTTGTTTTGTTTTGTTTACTTCCGCAGCACTTTGCCACTATTGCCTGGATTTTTGGCTCACTATGCTGGATCACCACCGCAACACGTATTTGGGCAGGTTACCACACTCTAAAAAATTAAATTAATACCGCTGGATGTAGCACAACCTCATCCAGCGATCTCTTTTCATTTTTCAACTTCTTCTCTTTATCACAAGTAACCGTTACTCAACGTACCCACTGATGATGTAACTGTTCGCTATCTCCTAAATAATCTAATAACCAACTTACCGCGGGATTCATGGTTTCAGTATTCCATGCTAAACAACAAGGACTCACTGACGGTTTAATGGCTAACTCTTTTTCAATTAGCTCTCCCGCTTCAATTAGTGGAATGGCCATGTGACTTGGCACTACACTCACTCCTAACCCCGCTTTTAAACACTGCATTGCACTGTACCAATTAGGAACAAGTATTCGGCGTTGGTTATCCATCAGCCATGTGATCCGTTTCGGTAACGTACGAGAGGTATCTTCTAAACAAACGGCTGGATATTGTGCTAACTCATGCGGTTCTAATGGATGATCACAAGTCGCTAAAGGATGCAGGGGATCAATCACAAACTTCCATGTTAATGTTCCCATATCTCGATAATCAAAGCTTCCCCCCACTGGTACTGCAGCAGTTGCGCCAATGGCAATGTCAGCCCGTCCATCTGCTAAGGCATCCCATACACCATTAAATACTTCCATGGTGAGGTGTAATTCGACATCAGGGAAATGTTCATAAAAGTCTTTAACTAACATATTAACGCGACTTTGACGCACCACAGTATCTAAAGCGACAGATACATTTTGTGACCAACCATTGGCAACGCGTTGTGTTTGATATTTCATTAATTGCATCTGTTTGATTATTTTGCGTGATTCTTCAACGAAATACTCCCCTGCTGGCGTTAGTTTAACCTGCCTATGCAATCGAACAAATAATTCGACAGCTAAACGCTCTTCTATCAATCTAACAGTATAACTGATGGCGCTAGGCACTTTGTGCAATTCTTCCGCAGCGCCTGAAAAGCTGCCACGACGGGCGACTACGTCTATAACTTGGAGATCATTATAAGAAAACATATCACATCAAATTTTTTGAAAGCATGGTTTAAATTTTAGCGTTTCACAGCTATTAAAACCAGTATTACACTAGTACATATTGAAATATTGACGAAAAGTATAAAATGAAAAATACCCCTTCTAAAATTACCCTATTCTGGTTTGCATGTTTAAGTATGCTTGGCTTCCTTGCTACTGACATGTATTTACCTTCGTTTGAAACGATCCGTGCCGACTTTGCAACAACCCAATCTCTTATCGGCCTTTCGCTCAGTGTCTTTCTACTTGGTATGGCATTAGGACAAGTTATTTACGGTCCATTATCAGATCGTGTAGGACGTATTAAAGTACTTGTTGGCGGTATGGTGCTGTTTAGCCTTGCCTCTATTGCATGTTCTTTTGCCCCCAACATTGAAGTCTTCCTTGCTGCACGTTTTGTGCAAGCATTAGGCGCATGTAGTGCAACGGTTATCTGGCAAGCGGTTGTGGTTGACCGTTATGATGGCAAAGTATCAGAGCGTGTGTTTGCGACAATCATGCCGTTGGTTGCATTGTCTCCAGCTTTAGCACCTTTATTAGGTGCCATGCTTGAGCATCAATTAGGCTGGCGTAGTATTTTCATCGCATTAGTTGGTTTTGGTGCAGTGCTAGCTATCATGACACTAAAAGAGCCTGAGAGCGCTAACCTTAGCCAACAGCAAGAAAAGCTAACGGTTAAACTGCGTAGTGACTACAACCAAATTCTAAGCTCAAAGAAATTCTGGGGTAACATGCTAATATTTGCTGCATGTTCAGCCGCTTTCTTTGCTTATTTAACTGGCTCACCTTTTGTTATGTCAGCAATGGGTTATTCAGGCACTGATATTGGCTTAAGCTACGCACCACAAACAGTTGCCTTTATTGTCGGTGGTTACGGCTGTCGTACTTTGCTGAATCATTTTGAGAGTAAAAAGCTTCTACCATGGATTTTGGCATTGTTCTTTAGCAGCGTTTTGATTATGTTTGTTATTTCAATCTCAATCAATGTAACGACTATCTGGCCAATTCTTATTCCATTCTGCTTCCTTGCGGTTGCTAATGGGGCAATTTACCCACTGGTTATTAGTGCTGCCTTATCTGATTTTAGAAATTGTAGTGCAACGGCTGCTGGCCTACTGAACTTTATGCAAACAATGGTCTGTTTTGCGGCAAGTGGTTTAGTCTCTGCCTTTGCTGGATTTGGTTTATTAACAGTCACAGTAGCGATGTTCATCACAGGCTTTATCGCTATTATAGGTTTCATTCTGGTGACAAAAGCACGCCACCAGCAAGCAGTAATAGCAACCGCGTAATAACTTGCTCTCTTTAATTATTAGAAGCAGCCTTCGTCGGCTGCTTTTTTTTGCCTATTTGTTGTGGCTTAATGAACTTGTACGCCTTTCATTGGCTCCTCCTATCTTCCTATCAATATGTGCTATTTAAGCATAAATAAAAACAATAATATCGCCACCATCCAACTATAAATCCACTTACATAATGACTCACACAACAATGACTAATTAATCATTCCATTAAAACAATGAAACATCTCTTTCTAATCACTATTATGCACTCAAACTCTAATATTTAGATAAGGTTTATTAATTGTTAAAAATAAACATTGTAACTAAGTAATTTAGCAGGTTAAATCATTAGTAATTAAACAAATACGCAACATATTATTTTTTTATACATTTTCCTTGCATAAGATATCGTGATGAGTAGTATATAAATTAAGTGATGATTAATGCAGTATTAGAGCATGAGTATTCAAGTAAGTAATATCAATAAATTTTACGGTCAAAACCAAGTACTGCATGATGTCAGCTTTACTTGTAACACTGGCGAAACCCTCGTTTTATTAGGCCCAAGCGGCGCAGGAAAGAGCTCGTTATTGCGAGTATTAAACCTGCTAGAGAACGCAACAGATGGCAATTTAACGATAGCTAATAATATATTTGATTTTTCAAAGCCTATTTCAGAACAAAAAGGCTTAGCGTTGAGAAAAAAAGTGGGAATGGTTTTTCAACAGTACAATCTCTGGCCCCATAAAACAGTGATTGAAAATTTAATCGAAGCACCAACCAAAGTATTAGGTCTCGATAAAGCGATTGCTAAACAACAAGCATTGGATATTTTGACGCAATTACACCTTGCAGATAAAGCAAATGCATGGCCGTTACAACTTTCAGGTGGCCAACAACAACGAGTCGCGATTGCGCGTGCATTGATGATGAAACCTGACGTGTTGCTATTTGATGAGCCAACCGCAGCCTTGGATCCAGAGATCACTAGTCAAATCGTTAAGATCATAAAAGATCTCAGCGGCACAGGGATAACCCAAGTTGTCGTTACTCATGAAGTTGATTTTGCAAAAAAAATTGCAAGTCACATTTTATATATGGAAGACGGACGTGTGATTGAACATGGTAACCATGACTCTTTTACAACACCAAAAACCACCCAATTTGCAGAATACCTTAACCATTAATAGGTCTCTTTTTTAAAACTGCGTAGATAGAAAACTACGTGATCAATCCGCATGGAGTATAGCGATGAAAAAAATGTTATTAGCGGCAATAATTGGCTTAGCATCTGGTCATGTCATGGCACAAGATCTTAAATTTGCAACAGAAGCGACTTATGCACCATTTGAATACATGGATGCGAACAATCAAATTCAAGGTTTTGATATTGATATTGCTAAAGCCTTGTGTTCAGAAATGAAAGCAACCTGTACGTTCCATAATCAAGCGTTTGATAGTCTAATTCCTGCGCTAAAATTCAAACGTTATGATGCTGCAATTTCAGCAATGGATATTACCGAGGCACGTCAACAACAAGTCAGTTTTAGTAATACCTATTATGACAATGCCGCTGCGTTTGTATCATTAAAAGACCATGTTGCTGATCAAGCAGCCCTAACAGGTAAGCGTGTCGGTGTACAAAATGGTTCAACACACCAGAGCTATATCACCGATCAAATGCCTGACGTAACAGCGGTACCTTATACCAGTTACCAAGATGCATTTATTGATATGCAAAATGGCCGTATTGATTCTGTATTTGGTGATACTGCTGTTGTGGCTGAATGGTTTAAGAAAGACAACGGCGACAAACTGTCTTATGTCGGTAAGCCAGTTACCAATGCGAAATATTTCGGTAATGGTTTTGGCATTGCAGTAAATAAAAACAACCAAGCATTAGTAGAACAATTAAATAAAGCGCTGGCAGCCATTAAAGCAAATGGCCAGTACCAAGCAATCTTTGAACAGTATTTTGGTAAGTAAGTTATGATATTAACGGGATATTCACAATCCCTGCTAGAGGCTAGCTGGATGACAATCCAGCTTGCTTTTGTCAGTTTAGCGGTAGGGTTAGTTTTAGCGATGTTATTTGCAGGCGGCGAAATGTCACGATATCGTGCTATCGCGTGGCCAACAACATTTATCGTGACTATCCTCCGTGGTCTGCCTGAACTATTAGTTGTACTTTTTATCTTTTTTGGTTCGGGCGAAATTATTTTTTATGTCACTGGCGAATTCATTGAGATCAGCCCCTTTTTATCTGGTGTCATTGCATTATCACTTATCTTTGCTTCTTATGCCGCTCAAACGATACGAGGAGCACTTAAAGCTGTTCCCAAAGGTCAACGCGAAGCAGCAACGGCACTTGGAATAAGTAAACAACGTACTTTTTTCAGCATTATTTTGCCGCAAACAGTGCGTCATGCGTTGCCCGGTTTGACTAATCAATGGTTGGTATTATTAAAAGACACCGCACTTGTTTCGTTAATTGGTGTTACTGATTTATTAAAGCAAGCCCAATTAGCATCAGCAGCAACGCATGAAAGCTTTACGTGGTATGCCACGGCTGCAGCGGTGTATTTAATTATTACCTTAATCACGCAACGTCTGATTAAAATAATTGAAAAGAAATTCAGCGAGCAAGATGGCTCTAGTACTCAAACCCATAAAAGCCAAGGAGCAACCGCATGAATGAACAAAATTTTTGGCTAATGGTACAAGGGCTAATTACCAGCCTTGAGTTAACCGCAGCCTCTTTATTGGTCGGTTGTAGTTTGGCGTTATTAATGACGGCAAGTTTGATATTACGTACCCCAATTCTTCACTGGATCAGCCGCGGTATTATCACCCTCTTTACGGGAACGCCATTATTAGTACAAATATTTTTAGTCTATTATGGCCCAGGACAATTTGAAGTTATTCGTCAAAGCTTCGTATGGGATTGGTTAAGCCAACCTTGGTTTTGTGCCATGCTGGCATTGGCTTTAAATACGGCAGCTTATAGTACCCAGCTATTTAAAGGGGCTTTTGATGCCATACCTCAAGGTCAATGGCATGCTTGTCGCGCTCTTGGTATGAATACTAAAGCAACATTGGGGGTATTACTGCCTTTTGCTATTCGTCGTGCAGTGCCTGCTTATTCAAACGAAGTGATCTTAGTATTTAAAGGCACATCACTTGCCAGCACGATTACGATTATGGATATTATGGGTTATGCACAACGTATTAACGCACAAACTTATGATACTTTGACGGTCTTTGCTGTGGCGGGAGCATTCTATCTTGCGGTTAATGGTTTACTGACATTACTGTTTCGAGTGTTTGAGAAAAAAGCGCTTGCGTTTGAAGCTGCACGTTAAGATTGAGTATAGTAGCTCAATAATAGCGGCATATTACCTCGATTAAAAAGCCGATATAATGTCGGCTTTTTAATTACTAAATACAATAATATTTATCATAATTTAATGACTTAGTTTGGCATTGATTTTTAAAACTAATTGGGATTTTGTGTTCTCAACTACGTCAATTTTATTCTCTTTAATATGAGAGAATTGCGCTAACAACGCACTTAACTCTTCTTTCATCAATTGTAAATGTCGTGATGTTCTGTGGCGGGTAATCTCACTTACAAGCCTTTCCTTTGCTTGTAATGCTGTTGTTACTTTTGCAGCCTTCTTTTTTGAACGGAAGAAGAAGTTCATAGTAAACATCCTTATTTTTTATAAACACCTATAAAATATTAGATTATGATACTAAATACCATTAAATAGTTTCATATTTGTTAACTCGTTATAATAATAGCTGCATTATATAACTAATAACCATATAACCAATAACCATCTAATATATAAATAATCATAATCATCGCTTATTTACATTGTAGCTCATAGTTAATATCCACCACTTATTTCAAACTCCATTCTCTTGATTGATATACAACTAAACAACTGTTTATTAAGAAGACCGCCTGAAATTATAATTTATAATTAAAACAACCATAACTAAAATAGAACGTCATTATTCCTATCTTTAAGAAATGGGCTCGAAAAATCACACGATCTCCTCCTCAAAAAAGCACCTTTTACTCTATCTTTAAATAACAAGATTTAATTACGCCACCGTTAATACACGATCATAATGATAAAATAGAGTATCGACTATGACACAACATTCATTCGTTAGATTCATATTCACAACTTGCACCTTCCTTTGTTCGATAGCCGTTACAGCCACAGAATCCAATACGGAAACACAGTATTTGCAAGGCAAAGAAAAATCAGTGGTATGTATGACGTGTCATGGTGTTGATGGCATTTCTACCATTGATACCTACCCTAATCTTCAAGGCCAAAAACAAGCGTATTTTGTCGCAGCATTGAAAGCTTATAAATTACGTCAACGTAATGACGGGTTAGCCATTCTTATGCATGCACAGGCTGACGTATTAAGTGAACAAGATATGCTAGATATTGCGTATTATTTTAATCACGTTAAATCAAAATCTACAAACGATAATAATTAGTAACCATATATCAATAGCAACATAGCGCGATTAATTTAACAAATTGTTTTTTGACAAATAACACAGTCAAAGGTTTTAAGAATGGATATTCAATACAATTATAAAGTTGTTAAATACTTCATGGTTACTAGTGTTATCTGGGGACTAATAGCCATGACGATAGGCGTTATTCTTGCAGGACAACTTTATTGGCCCGCGCTCAATTTAAACTCAGAGTATTTTCAATTCGGTCGCCTACGACCATTACATACCAACGGGGTTATTTTTGGTTTTGTGGTGAATATTTTAATGGGTACTTCGCTTTATATCGTTCAACGAACCTGTAAAGTGCCATTATTTAACCACTGCCTGTCTTGGTTTGTTTACTATGGTTGGCAACTTATATTAATCCTTGCTGTTATTACGCTACCACTTGGTTTTACTACCTCAAAAGAATATGCCGAACTTGAATGGCCAATTGATATTTTAATTGCAGTTGTTTGGGTTCTGTATGCCATTTTATTTTTTGGCACCATCGCCAAAAGAACCGTGGCACATATATTTGTCGCCAACTGGTTTTATGGCGCTTTTATTTTAGTTATTGCGATGATTTTTATCGTCAATAATCTTGAATTGCCCGTAACCTTCTGGAAATCATATTCAATTTATTCTGGCGCTGAAGATGCAATCGTACAATGGTGGTGGGGGCATAATGCCGTTGGCTTCCTTCTGACCGCTGGTATTATTGGAATGAACTACTACTTCATTCCTAAAATATCCGACCGCCCAATCTACTCTTACCGTTTGTCTATTATTCACTTTTGGGGCCTAGTCGGATTTTATACATGGGCCGGTACACACCATCTTATTTATTCTTCTGTTCCTGATTGGCTACAAAATCTTGGGATCGTAATGTCACTTATTTTATGGCTCCCCTCTTGGGGTGGTGCATTTAATAGCATTATGACCTTACTCAGTAACAAACCTAAGCTCAAGCATGATTACATTATGTGGTTCTTTTTCTCCGCCATTATCTATTATGCCCTTGCCACATTTGAAGGCCCATTACTGGCTATTCGTTGGTTTAATATGATTGCGCACAACACTGACTGGATCATCGGTCATGTGCATTCTGCGGCTCTAGGTTGGGTGGGCATGTCTGCCATTGCGGTTTTTTATTATTTTATTCCCCGCCTTTGGGGCCACCAGCAATTATGGTCGAATCGCTTAGTTAAATGGCATTTTTGGTTTGCACATATAGGAATTCTTATTTACGCAGTAGCATTGTGGATCGCTGGCATTGGTCAAGGTTATATGTGGTTACAACAAGAGCCAAATGGCAGCTTAACTTATAGTTTTGTAGATGCAATGAACTTTTCCTCACCATGGATGTTGGCGCGTTTCATCGGTGGTGTCAGCTTTGTATTTGGGTTAGTACTAATGATATATAACCTTTATCGCACCCTAAAACAGCCATTAACAACCCCATCCTCAACTGAGGAGATCAATGAACATGCTTAATAAAGATTTCACACAATCGGTGTTTATCTTAATTATTTCCACCGTCATTGTTGCCAGTATTTCTTTTCTTGTTTGGGTGCTACCCGCATTCTTTTATCAAGACAAACTAATTGCAGAATCCAGTGCTAAACCACTGACTGCATTAGAGGTTGAAGGTCGCGATATCTATATCAGTGAGGGCTGCCACACCTGTCATACCATGATGGTGCGCCCCTTAGATGCAGAAATAAAACGTTATGGCCGCTATAGCCGAGAAAGCGATGATATTTATGAATTTCCTAATTTATGGGGATCTAAACGTACCGGCCCTGATCTCACCAATCTTGGACGCAAATACTCTGATCAATGGCATGCTATACACCTCAATAATCCACGTGATGTTGTACCCACCTCTATCATGCCCGCCTATCCTTGGTTATTTGAACAGGTGCTAGATGGAGAAGATGCAGAAGCAAAACTCAAAGCATTACACATATTAGGTGTGCCTTATAATGATAAAGAAATACAACAAGCACGCCTTGCCGTTAAAGGTCATACCAAAGCTGAGGCACTGATTGCTTATTTACAAAGTCTAGGACACGAGCAGGGAGTACAGCAATGAACACTTTCTGGAGCAATTGGGTTACATTATTGACCTTACTGTTTTTAATTTTTATGCTCATCGTCGTGGTGTATTATTGGCGAAAAAATCATACTGCAGATAAAGATAAAACAGTTGATAGTTTTGATAACATTCAAGAAAACGATGCTGCTGTTCCTAAGTTATTATTGTTCTCTTATGGCATTGCATTTCTATTCGCTGCTATATTTTTAGTGTTTTACCCTGGACTTGGTAACTGGCAAGGCTTAATGGCATGGAAATCAACCAGTGAAGCTACTCAGCCTCATGCGACTGATTTAGAAGCACAAATCATACAAGCAAAACTCAACGACAGTTCATATCTGCAATTGAGCCAAGACGATACCATAGTAACCACGGGTAAAGCCCTGTTTCAAACCCATTGTGCCGCTTGTCATTTGAGTGAAGCGGAAGGTCAAACCCACTTTCCTAACTTAACTGATGATGTGTGGCTTTATGGCGGTACAGATAAAGATATTTATCACTCCATTACTCAAGGCCGTAATGGTGTTATGGCGGGTTGGAAAACTCTTCTATCTGCTGAAGATATCAATCATGTCGCCACTTATATTGCCTCGTTACAAGCTGATCGTATTCTTTCAGCATCAAGTTTTGCATTACAGCAAGGTAAAACTGTCTTTAATAAAAACTGTACCAGTTGTCACGGTAGTGATGCAAAAGGCAATCAATTACTAGGTGCACCCAATTTAACCGATAATATCTGGTTACATAATGGCAGTATTGAGGGCATTACGCATACCATAAACAATGGTCTTAATAATGTTATGCCAGCCTTTGCCCAGCAACTTTCTGATGCTGAAATTCAAGCATTAGGCGCCTATCTACGTCATCAAAATACTGTTCGTAAAACCGAAATTGCCCAATTAAACAAAGAGCAAATTACTCAAGGACAATATCTCGCTTACGCTGGAGACTGCGTTGCTTGTCATACTGGTGAAGGTGGCGAATTATTTGGTGGCGGATTAGGTTTTGTTACTCCATTTGGTACATTGTATTCCACTAATATTTCATCGCACCCTGAATTTGGAATTGGTGATTACACATATACTGAGTTTTATGATGCTCTGCATAAAGGTAAAGGCAAACACGGCTATCTTTATCCTGCAATGCCCTACTCTTCTTATCAATACATCACTGATGCTGATACCAAAGCATTGTGGGTATACATGCAATCACTCGATTATGTGAATACTCGTAATTTAGATAACCAAATGATGTTTCCAAGTAATATTCGCTTAGGCTTATTAGGTTGGAATATCGCATTTCTTGATACCGACCCATTACAATATCCAGCCAACAGCACTGAAACTTGGCGTCGGGGTAAATATTTAACCATGAGCTTAGGTCACTGTTCTGAGTGCCACACACCACGAAATATTGCTCAAGCGTTAATTGCCGATAAGCTCTTTCAAGGTAATTTAATTGATGGTTGGATGGCTCCTGATATTACCGCAACCGAGCTTTATCAAGATCGCTGGGATGTAAATTCACTGACTGATTTTCTTAAAACAGGCCATTCCGAAAAAGGCACCGCATTTGGTGGTATGGCGGAAGTGGTAAAAAACAGTACCCGCTATTTAACCCGTGAAGATGTCAGTGCTATTGCGGAATACCTTATTACAGGCGACAAATATAACGTATTAGATAAATCGGTTGGTCAAATTACACCACCAGGCTTTGGTGATTTAACACCAGCACAAATAAATATTCAGAATCCTAATTTAGCTGAAGGTTCTGCCGATCAACAAACTAAAGATCAACAATTATATGGGCTGTACATTCAAACCTGTGGTGCTTGTCATGGTCCAGATGGTAAAGGTCGCGAAGGTATTGCACCAGCACTGCTTAATAATGGCATCATCATGCATAAAGATCCGTATGACACTATTGCCGTTACTATTCGAGGCTTAATGCCAAACTTCTTAGAACAAGAAATAGATTTTATGCCAATGAGTAGTTTTAACACCGTTTTAAATGATGCTGATTTGGCTCAATTAATTACATTTGTACGTCAAAAATTAGGGGGAAGAAATATCCCTGTGACAGAAAAAGAGGTAACTAAAATTCGTCAAGATCTTATCAAAGCAGGATTTGCAGGCAATATTCATAATATGACCCAACCGATAAATGAGGCTCCTGAATAACGAAACAATATGCAACAATAACGAAATAAGCATACGCTAACTGATTGAAACTATAATCAGTTAGCTGAGCTGCTGTATTTTAAACCTATTACACAATTTAGCATTATTTTTTATTGCTTGTGAGAAATATCTAGGTATAGTCAAGACTAATCCTTTGAGTAGAGGCGCGCTGCCTAAAAGTATTCGGTTGGAGGGAGATCCCCAATGAGAGCCGAAGAAAGGAGTCAGCGCCGAAGTAATTATTGAGTCATCAATAATCGCTGGTTCTGTATTTAATAAGTACAGAACTGCCATAGTTATGTTGTCTATGGAGCGCTACCCTAAGGGATAAGAAGTATTATTTCTAAAGAAATCTGTTTCTCTATCCTTTCGGTAGATCTCCACCTTATTATAGGTGTTTAAGAGATCCATGAATTTAGTTCAATATTCTGATTCATTATTATCAGTAGTTCCCGCACTACTGGCAGTTATTCTTGCAATTACTACCCGCCGCGTATTGTTATCTTTAGGCGTGGGCATTGTTGCAGGATCAATCCTTCTAAATAATTTCAACCCACTCGCAGCACTACAATATCTTTTACATCAAATTCTTGGCTTAGTTTGGGCTGATGGTGCGATCAATACCAGTAACGTTAACATGTTATTATTTATGTTATTACTCGGTGGTTTGATTAGCTTAATGACCGCAACAGGCGCAACCAAGGCATTTGCTGAATGGGGTGTTCGTCGCTGTAAAGATCGTCGCAGTGCCAATATCTTAACGGGTATGATGGTATTTGCCTTTTTTATTGATGACTTCTTCCACAGCTTATCTGTTGGACCTATTTGTCGCCCCGTAACTGACCGTTTTCAAATTTCACGTGCAAAATTAGCTTACCTGTTAGATTCAACCGCAGCACCTGTATGTGTTATTACCCCTATTTCATCGTGGGGCGCCTATATCATTGCGATCCTTGGTGGTATTTTGGTGACCAACGATATTACTGAAACGAGTCCGATTTCATTATTCGTACAGATGATTCCAATGAATCTGTATGCTGTGTTTACCTTATTAATGGTGCTTGTGGTTATCACGTTCCAACTTGATATTGGTCCAATGCGTAAGCACGAAGAGCGCGCACGTGACGGCCAACTTTGGGATGAATCAAAAGGTCACCCAAAAGGGCTAGAAATCACCACAGAAGGTGAAGGTAATGGCACCATGATTGATATGGTCTTACCGATTCTTACTCTGACTGTTTCTAGCGTTGTGTTTATGATCATCAGTGGCGCAGAAGTTTTAGCCGCTAAAGGTCTGGCATTTAGCTTAATTGGCTCAATCGAGCATACAGATGTAGGTTCATCATTAGTGTATGCCGCATTATGTAGTCTTGTAGTATCCATTGTGTTAGCACTGCGCTTAAAGTTGCCACTAAAGACATGGTTAACAGCTGCACCTCAAGGTGTTCAAGCGATGATGCCAGCAATTATCATTCTGTTATTTGCATGGACAATTGGTACTGTTGTCAGCGATATGGAAACTGGCCAATACTTAGCATCATTAACAAAATATGGCCTACCTGTTGAGTTACTGCCTGCATTAGTGTTCTTACTTTCATGTGGTATGTCTTTTGCGACCGGCACTAGTTGGGGTACATTTGGTATCATGCTGCCATTGGCAGGTGATATGGCGATTGCAAGTGATGTTAACTTATTAATGCCTATGCTATCAGCAGTATTAGCAGGTTCTGTCTTTGGTGATCACAGTTCACCGATTTCAAGCACCAGTATTTTGTCAGCAACAGGTGCAGGCAGTCATCACATGGATCACGTTATGACGCAGTTACCTTACGCATTAACTGTCGCTTTCGGTGCTTTCCTTGGCTACCTTGCAATGGGTATAACAGGCTCAACCATTATCGGTATTGCAGTAAGTTCAGTCTGGTTCATCGGTTGTTGTGTCTACCATGTGCGCCAAGATAAGAAACAACAACTCGTTGTAGCGACACAAACTCATTAACAACAACCGCTATTAACGATAATCCTCGTTCGTTTTCGTGCTTATTTGATTTATTCTATAGCACTAAACCGCGGGGATTTTTTTGATCAGGAGAGAAATAATGGAATATTTACACACTATGGTACGTGTCAGTGATTTAGATGCCTCACTGGACTTTTACTGCAATAAATTAGGGTTAGTTGAAACAAATAGAAAAGAAAGTGAACGTGGGCGTTTTACATTAGTATTTTTAGCCGCACCCGCTCAAGTACAAACGGCGGCTCAAACACAATCGCCATTATTAGAATTAACCTACAATTGGGATGCTGAAGCCTATACTGGCGGCCGTAATTTTGGTCATCTTGCATTTCGTGTTGATGATATTTATCAATTATGCCAACACTTACAAGACAGCGGCGTGACGATTAATCGCCCACCCCGTGATGGTCATATGGCTTTTGTCCGTTCGCCTGATGGTATTTCAATTGAATTACTGCAAAAAGGTGAGCCGTTATCCCCTGCTGAACCGTGGGTTTCACAAGCTAACATTGGTGAATGGTAACCATTAATCAATGCTGCCACAGGCATATCCCGTATTCCTGTGGCGATCATTGATTAGCATAACTATTTATAAAACAACGATACCTAAATTACCTAATAGTTGCTCTTGTTGCCAATCACAAATTTGAGCCCCTTCCAAAGACACTCGGCGAACATCAACATTATCAAGATCAACATGGCATAGGTTAGCTTCATTAAATATCGCTTGTTGCCATTGCTCACTTGAAAATTCACCACGGCTTAAATCAGAACCTTTAAATGACACGCCGATTAAATTAGCGCCACGCCAACGGTTTTCAAATAGCTCACATTTTTCAAGCATCACACTTTCTAAGTTGGCATAGCTCAAATCACATCCAGAAATAAATGCCGAACAAAAAAAAGAATTATGCGTAATGTAATTAGCAAAAGACGCATAATGGAAATCAGCACCTTTAAGATTACATTGGTGCAATTCAATACCAAAGCATTGTGCGTTACGAAAATTTGCCATCGCTAAATTACAACCTTTAAAACTGGCATCTTTTAATTTCGTATAAGCAAAACTGCAACCGTCAGTCTCTCCTGCTTCAATAAAGCTACAATCAATAAAACAAGCATCGGTTAAATTTGCACGTGAAAAATCACAGCGAAAAAACTGACATTGTTCAAAGGTTGCTTCACTTAAATCTTGATGGGAAAAGACTTCGCCATCGAATTGTTTTTTTGCAACATGCATCAATTATTACTCTATTAATGTCTAAAAACAGCCCTATATTAATAACAAAAAACCATTAATTACCAGTAAAAACAGTGAACTAATAAATATTTTTTTACATTAGCTTAAATAGCTAAATCTCGCGTTTTTAAGGGGTGCTAGTCATGTTATTTAAAATAAAATGCATGAACGTTTATTGTTTTTATTAACGCCTAACAAAGGCGCTATTAGGGTGTTATAAATAGACATAAAAAAACAGCCGCTGGTATTGATCAATAATCAATAGCAGCAGCTGTTTTTTCATTAGAGGTTGCGGTTAAATAATAACCACACGCTATAAATGATTAGGCACATCACAATTTGAAGCAGCGCCAACTTTCTTGTTTACTGATTCAACAGTGTAAGTGTTTTTTAAACTACGGAAAACTTTAGCGGTATAAACGTCATGATTTTCGATTGAAAATGTAACGTTGTAATTCATACCAGCAACAACTTGTTGAGTAACATGAATAACATTTTTTAACTGATGATCACCAGCAATGTCTTTTACTGCGGCTTGTGCTGCAGCCGTTACTTCAGGTGTGATTTCACCTTGTTGCCAGCCACCAGGAATTGCGTGAGTATAGTCACAGCCCGTTTGCATATTTGCCTCGTTAGTCGTTTTAACATCTTGTGCACTACACGCCACTAACGCTAATGAACCCAAAGCAACAACCAGAAGTTTCTTATTCATGACTTTTCCTATTTATAGTAGACATCTCTATAACAACATAAAAACAGTGTTCATTGCAAATAAAATTGAAAAAAAAGCTTAATTTGCAACTTTACACTACATATTTCCGATAAGATTGCTGATTAATATCTTCAATCTCCACACTAATGGCAATATCAGAATGAAACATAGAAGCGACATTATGCAATATCAATTCAGATAACATATCTTTCTGCTGTTCAGAACGGCCGGGTAAAATACGTAATGTAATATGCACAAATGGCTTGGCTGTTGTTCCCGTTCGATAAATCTCATAAGGAACAAGGCGAGTTTTTATGTCTTCTTCTTCAAAAATACCTGAACTAAAAATAGAAAAATGCGCGGTAGTCATTAATTCATTTAAATCAATGTCGTTTTCTAAATCCTTGGCATATTCCACGATACAATGTGGCATATTGTTACTCCCTCTTTAGTACAGCTAATATTTTGTAACACTAGCGCTGAATAAATATCATAACCACTTAATATCGCTAATATTAGTTTACCAAATTAGATTTTAGTCACTAATGTATCAATCTGTGAGCAATGCCAAATTATCACCTTGTGAGATTACAAACGAAATCAAGAATAACAGCTAAAAATTATCTTTATTTCGACTGTAATATACGAACAAACTATAGTATTAATTTACAGTAGATGAATTCGCAGCCTTTGTTGCTTGAGCTGGCGTCATTTGACCAAATAACGTATCCATCATAAAACCAATTCGTTTGCTCGCATTACCAAATTTATTAGGGTTAGCGGTGTAAGGTACCTTAAACTTAATATCACCAACTCTTTGACCACCTTGGTATGCTTTTATCTCCGCATCTTTTAAATACAAAGCAAGATCCCAGCCCCAATGCCCTTCATATTCAATCGTTAATTTATTCAAATCATGCTTTGAATTATCAGGGGAAATAATGTACGAATAGTTATTATCTTGAAGCCAAACTTTTATTGTATCGAGAAATCCAGCACGAGTATCATTATCCTGAACAATAACAACCTCTGGTTTAATATTTGTTATTGGCACAGAACTACCAGTATAACGAGGTGAACCACAACCAATTAATGTTAAAGAAATAGTGGAAAGTAATAATATTTTTTTCATCTAATAAGTCTTATTAATTAATACATTATTAAAAATAGGCCGCAATTAAAGCCCGTAAAGATCTAGACAAGATTATCCTCATACGCAACTTGTTTTAGTTAAAATAAATAATGTATCTCTTTAATCTTGGACAGCCATATATTTTAGTTCTTAAAAAACGATCTTAAAAAATAATTTATTCCACTAGCAATAAACTCTCGAATCTAAAATTTACGACTTATTATTTGAATTATCCGTTAAATCAATTCTCTTTCTATATTTCAGGATCAACAAAGCCCACAATCCTAACGGTTATTGCGGTATTTGCATTCGATTATAAAAACTATGTCTAATTAGGGTGTAACTGATGACTCGCTAACTTTCCTTTACACCAATGTCCACCAATACGTTGTTTAAAAGCACACATTCGGGACCATCTACCGCTTACATTGGCATAATGTTCCATAAATTGTTCACTGTGCTCAAGCCAAGCATCTGCTGTTATTCCCATTTGCTGTAAAATCTTGGGTTGATTAGGTGCAATAAAGCCTTTTTTATCATTTCGAATACACCGACCAGTCCAATCAATTAGTTCTAGGTAATCGGCAAAAGCAAAGTTTATCCCTGCGGTTTTAGCTTGATGTTCTCCGCCAACAAAGGGTAATAATTGGAAATGACTTTTGTTTGATGAGGATGGTTTAAAGGGAGTTTTCGTTTGATTATATTCACGAATACGCTGCTGAATTGAGGTAAAATCTGATTGCTCTAGTGACGGTGTAACGCCCGCCCTTATCGGGTTTAAATCAACGTACATCATACATGATAATAACGCTTGTTCGTCGAGTAATGCTTGAGACTTAAACCGCCCTTCCCAAAATGCACCTTTGCATTGATCTTCTTTATTGGCTTTTCGCGCAATTTCTTCATTCAAACAACGCATAAACCAGCTAATACTACCCAATCGTTGCTGCCATTCAGCCACTAAATTTGATAATGCTTGTTGTTTATCAGAGTCAATTTGACCCTCTTTTAAAAATTCGACCGCAATAGGATGACCATTAAATAACTGTAACCAGCGAGATATTACCGCTTCTGGAGTTAACTTTTGCTGCTGCTCGGTATCTATTTTAAGCACTAAATGATAATGGTTACTCATTACAGCATAAGCACAAACATCAATACAAAACACAGAAGCTAATTGTTTGATTTTATTTACTATCCAACCTCGACGGTGTTGATAGTTTTTACCGTTATACGGGTCATCCCCACACAAATAGGCACGACGTACACAGCGATTAATCACATGATAAAAAGGTGTAATTTGAGGCTCTATCAATTTCCGTCTTGAGATTGTCATTCGTTCCACCATAAGCAACTTGAAGCTTAACTATAGTAGCTCATGGTTGATGTGCAAGGTTATGGCTGTCCATTATTCTTTTTTATTCTTTCACTTAACTGCGAATCTTTACCTAAGCTACATTGATCCCTTTTTTCACTACTCTTGCTGGATTACCTACAACAACCGTATTGTCAGGTACGTCTTTTGTCACAACACTCCCAGCACCGACAACAGCACCATCGCCAATACTTACACCTGGTAAAACAACCACATTAGCGCCAATCCAAACTTTATTACCTATATTAATTGGTTTAGCAAACTCTTCATAGGTATAGCGAGTTGCAGCATCAAGTGGGTGTCCAGCTGTGCATAATGTAACATTTGGGCCTATCATTACATAATCACCAATAATGACCTTGCCACAGTCTAAAATGACACCGTTGGTATTCATATAGAAGTTTTTACCGACTTTTATGTTATAGCCATAATCGCAAAAAAAATGACCGTTTAACTGAGTCGTCTCATCTGAACAACCAAACAGTCTTTGAATCAAAAGATTTTTTTCATCGACTTCAAAGCATGTGCTTATTTGATGGCATAATTTAGCGGCCTTAAGTCTATCTTCAGGTAACCCTTCTGAGTCTGGATTATACAGTTCTCCACTAATATGACTCTTCGCTCTGTTACTCAATACTTTCATTTATATACCTAGATTACTGAAGGCAGTCCAAAAAACTAACAACTTATTATACGGCTAACTTACTCAAATTTATTTTTAAACACGCGCCCATACCCCTTCGTCATAATCTAACAAGCACTATAAATCAGATGATGTTTTACTTTGAAAGCCCGATTGTAATCAAAAAATCGGGCTCCTATCGTTTAGTTTCAATTTTTACTAACTACAGTTGCTATACATATTTACAAACAGTAATTAAACTATCTTAACGCCCGTAGCCATTAAACGTTCTGGAGTTAATAACACGCTTTCAGATTCATCATCCATTTCAGCACATAACAACATGCACTCTGATGTTTCACCGCGCATCTTGGCTTTGGCTAGATTACATAGTACTACCACTTGCTTACCCAATAATTGCTCTTCGGTGTAGTAAGGCACTAAACTAGTGACGGTTTGAAGCTTAGTTTCACCCACTTCAATTTGAACAATATACAATTTATCGGCATTGTCATGCCGAACAACATCAATAATTTTACCCACACGAATATCTAATTTAGCGAAATCTGCGTACGAAATAGTGTCCATGGAATCTCCTTTGTATTTAATACTCAATTAAGTTCATTATTAATCGTGGTATATATACCCTTTATGTTAACGTTTACACTACCAATTAAATATTGATTTACAAAGAATATCATTTCAAATTAGTTAGCTATATCACACAGTTAAATTGCGTTATTTACACAAGCGTAGTTTAATAGCTTCAACAGTAAAGAGGTGATCATGGCAACAATCAAAGATGTGGCGAAACTCGCCGAAGTATCTGTCGCAACCGTATCTAGGGTGATCAATAAATCACCAAAAGCAAGTCAAGCTGCTATTACCGCAGTAACACAAGCAATGCAGGCGCTGGGTTATCGTCCCAATGCTAATGCTCGTGCGTTAGTCAGCCAATCAACCAATACTATTGGCGTGTTAGTGGGTGATGTTTCTGATCCTTTCTTTGGCGCGATGATCAAATCGATCGACAATATTGCTCGCCAACACAATAAGCATTTATTGATAGGTAATGGCTACCATAATGCTGACAGTGAGCGTGATGTTATTGAACTATTGATCAATAGCCGCTGTGATACGTTAATTATTCACAGTAAAAGTTTATCTAATGATGAATTAATCGCTTACGCGCAAGAAGTGCCGGGAATGGTGCTTATTAACCGCTTTATTCCTGAGATAGCTGATCGCTGTATTGCGCTTGATAACCACCGAGGATCATATCTAGCGACAGAGCTATTAATTAAACATGGCCACCAGCATATTGGTTATATTTGTTCCAATCATGATATTGAAGATACTGAGCAGCGCAAGCAAGGCTATCTAGATGCTTTACAAGCACATCAGCTGGCTGCACCACAAAGCTATATTGAATATGGCACACCAGATGAAGATGGTGGTGAGATCGCAATGACTAACCTACTCGCCAAAAATCAACCAATAACGGCGATTGCGGCTTATAACGATTATATGGCAGCGGGATGCTTATCTGTACTTGAAGGTAATGGTTTAACGGTACCAAATCAGATGTCTTTAATTGGCTTTGACGATGGCTTAATTGCAAAGTATCTGCATCCTAAACTAACAACTGTCCGCTATCCCATTCAGATCATGGCAGAACAAGCAACGCAATTGGCTTTTCAATTAGCGGCGGCGGCAAAACAATCAACATCGAATACCACAAAATCTGATTCAAGTATTACGCATATGTTTGTGCCAACCTTAGTCAAACGTTTATCAGTAATGAGTCCTCAATAATTTTCGTTTGACTGAATTTCTATATGCCCACTATATAACCGCATCAGTGACACTGTCACTGATGCGGCTATTATCTAGCAGCACTACTTTAGAACGTAAACACTTTATCAGCTGCAAGTGTCCACTCTGCTAAATCATCCAATGTTGCAATTACAACATCTTCAATTAATGGTAATGCTGTTAATCCGCGTGCGGCGCAGCATGTTTTACACAATTTAACTTCACCACCTTGGGCTAGAACAATCTCAACCATTTGTTGAATATCATACCCTTCTGTTGGGGCTTGTTTTGCTAGTGCACAGGTGACAGCATCAGACATTAAAAAAACTTTCACAGCAACAGGCTCAGCGTCTTGTTCATTTAGTTTTATGGCCAATCGCAGTGCATTAAACGGACGCTCAGCTCCATAAGGAGCATCATTAATTATTATCAATATGGTTTGCATTGTTTTCCTATCCCTATCTGATTTTTCGACTTCTGTTTTACCATGAAATCCATCGTCAGTAGTCATTTATGAATGTAAACCGCACCTAATGTCTATTTTTTATTCTCTAGCGGTATTTTTTGTAATTTTAAACTTTTAACTGCAGCAATAATTTGGCACATTAACGCCCTTAACGTGTAATTGTATGTTAAATGCAATTGCCATAACCTAATTGTCATCTACAGTGAGCATTTAATGAGCCATCGCCTCCAACTAACTTCTGCCCCATCAGTGTTGTTTTTGTTTGGCTTATCAGGTGCAGGAAAATCATTTGTCGGTGACGTTATTGGCGCTCATCATGAATGGTTTGTTTACCATGCAGATGATGATCTTACTGATGAAATGCGTCAGGTTATTGCCGAGAAGCAGCCGTTTACAGAAGAAATGCGTGACCAATTTTTTAGCCGTATTGTTGATAAAATTCACTACTATCGTGCTATTTATCCACGTCTGGTGATCACTCAAGGGGCATATAAGAAAAAACACCGCGATTACATTCGCCAGTATGTTGATAATATTGATCTGATTTATGTAACCACATCAGATAAGTTAATTCACCAACGCTTAGAATACCGAACTAATGGTATTTCTAATGCTAGTGCTGAGGCGATTAAACATATTTTTGAAATTCCCGATGATAGTGTTAAGAAATTACACAATATCGATGGTAAAGATGAAATTATTCAGCAACTTAATGCGTTTTATAATAAGTAACCACCAATAAAAACGCCCACAGTATTAACTAAATATAGTTTTCACACTGTGAGCGTTATTGATAATGACTTAATGACTATCGAAACCGATAACAAGTTAGATGACGATACTGCGCATTTGGGCGTAGTATCGAATTATTATTCGGCCATTGTGGGTGATTTGGTGAATCTGGCAAAAATTGGGTTTCTAACGCAAAACCACTGTAATCAGCATACTCTCCCCCAACTCGATTAGGGCACCCAGCTAAAAAATTGCCTGTGTATAATTGCATTGCCGGTTTAGTGGTTAATACATCCATCGTTAATGAATGATCAGCAGCAATGACCGTTGCACAAGCAGTGATGGCACGATGCACATCAGAGCGTAATATAAACGCATGATCATACCCTTTGGCTTGCCGTTGATCATTATCCACTAACCAATCTTGATTTATCAATTTTGGCTCGCGAAAATCAAAACTTGTTGCTTCAACCCTCTTAAATTCATCCTGCGGGATCCCGCTTGAATCCGTCGGTAAATAATGATCGGCATTGATCATTAACTGATGTGATAAGCAATCTTTGCCATTATCAGCCCCGAGCAAATTAAAATAGCCATGATTGGTAAGGTTAACCACGGTGGGCTTATCCGTTTCAGCACTGTATCGAATATTTAATTCGTTATTTTCAGTCAGAGTATAAGTAACAATGACCTGTAAATTCCCCGGGAAACCCATATCACCATCCGCAGATAACAAACTAAATTGCACTTCGGTGGCATTCACTTGCTGCATCTGCCAGCGACGATGACTAAAACCACTTTCGCCGCCATGCAAACAATTACCATTTTGATTAATTGATAGTTGGTAATCTTCACCGTCTAAGTTAAATTTACCTGCAGCAATACGGTTAGCATAACGCCCAACGGTTACGCCTAAATAGGCTTGCTGCTGATAAAAGTCATTCAAGGTACTTACCCCTAACAACACTTCTCGATATTGGGTTTGGTGATCCACGATGACAGGTACACAACAACTAAGCCATGTAGCACCAATATCCATTAACGTAACTGACATACCGCGTTGATTAACAAGGGTGATCAGTTTTGCAGGTAACCCATCAGTTGCCATATCAACAGTCATGGATTGATGTAAGGTAATAGCGTGTTGAGGTAAATGAGTTAACATATTCAATCGCCTTAAATTACGCTATTGCTAAGTTTTGTTCACTGATAACACCAGCGCCCGCCATAGCTTTACACACATAAATAGTTGCTTGTAAGCCTGTTGCAGCCTGATATTTCGCATTCACTTCAGCGGTAATAGCATCAACAAATGTTGGCGGTACCAGTGCCACAATACAACCGCCAAAACCACCGCCGGTCATACGTACGCCACCTTGATCGCCAATAACACCTTTCACCATATCAACCAGCGTATCAATCTCAGACACAGTAATCTCAAAATCATCCCGCATTGATGCATGTGACTCTGCCATTAGCTCAGCCAATAACACCATATTGCCATTACTTAACGCAATAGCGGCTTGTTCCGTTCGCATGTTTTCAGTGATCACATGACGAGCACGTTTAGCAACCATAGGATCAAGCTCTGTTTCACGCGCGATAAACGTCGCTAATGTCACATCACGCAAGGCTGGTACACCAAAGAAGGCAGCAGCTTGTTCACACTGTGCACGACGCGTGTTGTATTCACTATCGACTAAACCACGTTTCTTATTTGAGTTAATGATTACCACCGCCATATCTTCAGGCATCGCAACAGCAGTTGTCTCTAGCGAACGACAATCAATTAATAGTGCGTGGTTTTGCTCACCTTCAGCTGAAATTAATTGATCCATAATGCCGCAATTACAACCAACAAACTGATTTTCTGCTTGCTGGCCATTGAGTGCAATTTCTTGCTGACTAATAGTAAGACCAAATAATGCTTTAAATGTTTGACCAATGACGACTTCAAGCGCTGCTGATGAACTTAAACCTGCACCTTGTGGAACATTACCACTGATAACAATATCGGCGCCACCAAGAACATAGCCTCGCTCAAGCAGACATTTAATCACACCACGAACATAGTTTACCCACATGCATTGCTGGTCAAATTCTAACGGTTGACTAATATCAAACTCGTTCATTTCATTATTGTAATCAACCGCCACCACACGCACGATATTATCGTCACGACGTGCAGCAGCCACGATGGCTTGATAATCAATCGCACAAGGAAGCACAAAACCATCGTTATAATCGGTATGCTCACCAATAAGATTTACACGCCCAGGCGCTTGAATAATATGGCTGGCGACATAGCCTAATACTGATGAGAAAACAGCTGATACATTATCAATAAGGTGTTGAGTACGATTCGTTGTCATTATTTTTACCTACTATTACCAAAGATTATCAAGAAACATATTTTTATTCGTGCTATTCAGCACTTAATCTAAATAGTGCACATCACTTACGGCGCGTAATTTTTCAGCCGCTTGTTCTGCGGTTAAATCACGTTGACTTTCAGCCAACATTTCATAACCCACCATAAATTTTTTCACTGTTGCAGAACGCAACAATGGTGGATAAAACAGCGCATGTAGCTGCCAATGATCGGTTGAGGTATCACTAAAATTAGCATCAGATTCAAAGAAAGGAGCGTAATGCCATCCCATTGAATAAGGGAATGAACATTTAAAAAGATTATCGTAACGGCTGGTTAATTTTTTAATCGCTAGCGCCAAATCATCACGCTGGGCTTGAGTTAACTCATCCATTCGACGAATATGGGTTTTAGGTAATAACATGGTTTCAAATGGCCATGCCGCCCAATAAGGCACCACTGCTAACCAATGCTCAGTTTCAACCACAGTACGAGAGCCGTCTTCTAGCTCACTATTAACGTAATCAACTAATAAGTTAGTGCCATGTTGTGCATAATATTCACGTAATAAAGTATCTTTACGGCTAATTTCATTCGGTAAAAAGCTATTTGCCCAAATTTGACCATGGGGATGTGGTTGTGAACATCCCATTACTGAGCCTTTATTTTCAAACGCTTGTACCCAAACGTAATCTTTACCTAGCTCTTCAATTTGCTCATTCCACGTATCAACCACTTTACGAATTGCACCAACTGATAATTGCGGCAGCGTTTTACTGTGATTAGGTGAAAAACAAATAACACGGCTTAAACCACGGGCACTTTGGCAACGAAATAATGGATTACTGTTTTCAGGAGCACTTGGCGTATCGGCAGTTAATGCAGCATGATCATTACTAAAAACATAAGTGCCAGTGTAATCGGGGTTTTTATCACCTGACACACGGGTATTGGTTGGACATAAAAAACAAGAACCGTCATAAACAAGATTCGATTCCGGTTGTGGCTGCTCATCAGCACCTTGCCACGGACGCTTAGCGCGGTGTGGTGAAACTAGCACCCATTGCCCTGTTAACGGATTATAACGACGATGAGGATGGTCAATCGGATCAAAACATTCAGACATAATAATTCAGCTCTTGTGATTATTTAATGCTAAAAAGTCTAAAGTGATTTCAGGCTAACTTCCGTGATCAATGACACATTGTGTAAACGTTTCCATTAAAAGAATAATACGTGCGAATCATCACAGGATAAGATTATCGTTATTGCTTATCTGCATCAAATCACTCAATACTTTAAACTTCTCTATCCACCAATTCCGATCTCGGTGATAAAATATTCAATAATAGATACTAAATTATTCGCGTTTTTTACTAAAAATAAATAGTATAATTCTATAAAATATAATCACATGTCCCTTAAACGCACAGCAAACATGATTTAGGTTGCAGGGATTGCCGGAGGACAAATGGCAACATTAAAACAAATAGCAACCAAAGCTGGTGTCTCGTTAGCGACGGTCTCTCGAGTATTAAATGATGATCCAACCCTAAGCGTAAAAGATGAGACTAAGCGCAAAATCTTTGAAATTGCTGAACAGCTTGAATACACTACCAGTCAATCTCGAAAAACAGCCAAAAAAAACACCTTACATTTCCTTGCCTTGTATAACTACAAACAAGATATTGAAGTTGATGATCCCTACTACCTCGCTATTCGACATGGCATTGATACCCAATGCGATAAACTCGGTATTAAACTAACTAATATTTATGAATGTAATATTGCCGCTGCGCCTAAAACCGTGGATGGCATATTGCTAATAGGACAAGTAAGCGAAGACAACCTTGCCGCAGCTCGTACCCTTTCGAGTAACACGGTTTATATTGATTACACCGATCACCAACTTGATATTGATTGTATTGATATTGATTTAGAGCGGATCAGTAAAGAAGTCATTAACCACTTTACTCAGCAAGGTTATCAGCGAATTGGATTTATTGGTGGTCAAGATAACCCTGATAAATATGATATTCGTGAATTAATTTTTACTGAATATGGCAAATTTAAAGGCGTTGTATCTGATAATGATATTTATCGCGGTGATTTTAGTAGTCAATCTGGGTATTCATTAGCTAAACAGATGCTTGCCAATAATCACCCAAGTGCTTTGTTTGTCGCATCAGACTCAATCGCTATTGGTGTATTACGTGCGATACATGAAAGCGGACTCAATATTCCTAATGATATTAGCGTAATCAGTGTCAATGACATTCCAACCGCGAAGTTTACTTATCCACCATTATCAACCTTTAGAATTCACTCAGAACTGATGGGCTCTCAAGGCGTTAATCTATTATTAGAGCGCAGTCGTGACGGTCGGACCATTCCCTTACGAGTCTTTGTTCCAAGCCAACTCATTTTACGCGAGACAACCAAAAAATAATATAACCAATTGATAACAAATAAAAAACGACAATTTACTTGTCGTTTTTTTTTATCTTTTAATTCATAGACTGTTTAAAACAAGAGCAAGATCACTCAAATAATCATCTGTAATAGTTTTTTTGTTGTCGACCTCACAAAGCTCAAAACAGAATGTGATCGAGTTAATACAACAAAGTTTTACCTATATTTTTTAGTAAAATTTTACTTAATAATAACTCCAGATAATTAAAACATGTCTTGGAGGCATCGTGAATAACTGGGAAAACATTAACTTACTTAGCGAAAATAGACTGGCACCTCGTGCATACTTTTTCTCTTACAACGCATTAAATAAAGCACAACGCTTTCAGCGTGATTTAAGTCAGCATTTCATGTTGCTAAGTGGCCAGTGGACATTCAATTTCTTCACTAACCCATTGCTTGTTCCTGAAGAATTCTATCATCAAGAAATGAGTGACTGGACAAGCATTCAAGTGCCAAACATGTGGCAAATGGAAGGCCACGGTAACTTACAATACACAGACGAAGGCTTCCCCTTCCCGATTGATGTACCTTTTGTACCCTCAAATAACCCAACTGGCGCATATCAGCGCACCTTCTTCCTGGGTGATAATTGGAATGAAAAACAAACTATTATTAAGTTTGACGGCGTTGAAACCTATTTTGAAGTTTATGTTAATGGCCAATATGTTGGCTTTAGTAAAGGCAGCCGTTTAACTGCTGAATTTGATATTTCTGCTTTTGTTAATACAGGCAAGAACTTACTTTCTGTACGCGTGATGCAATGGGCTGATTCAACCTATATCGAAGATCAAGATATGTGGTGGATGGCGGGCATTTTCCGTGATGTTTACTTAGTCGGTAAAGAGCCTGTTCACGTACGTGATTTCACTGTACGTACTGATTTTGATGATAATTACCAAGCAGCAACCTTGGGCTGTAAAATTGATTTAGAAAACCTCAGCGGTGATATTGTTAATGGCTATAGCCTTGATTATGCCCTTTACGATGGTCAACATCAGGTTGCCAATGGAAACGTTTCCAATCTAACAATTGCCAGTATGACACATACCGATTTTGCAATCAAAATGGTAAATCCAATCCACTGGACGGCTGAAAACCCGCATTTATACCACTTATTTCTAACACTAAGAGATGCTGATGGCATCATAATTGAAGTGATTCCACAACGAGTTGGCTTCCGCGATATTAAAGTGCGTAATGGTCTGTTTGAAATAAACGGTCAATACGTAATGCTCCACGGGGTTAACCGTCACGATAACGACCACCTTAACAGCCGCGCTGTTGGAATGGATCGTGTCGAGAAAGACATCGTATTGATGAAACAACACAACATTAACGCAGTACGCACAGCACACTACCCTAATGATCCGCGTTTTTACGAACTGTGTGATCAGTACGGTTTATTTGTGATGGCTGAAACGGACGTTGAAACTCACGGCTTTGCGAATGTTGGCAACTTAAGCATGATCACAGATGATCCTGCATGGAAACAAGTATTCGTTGAGCGTATTGAGCGTCATATTCACGCCCAAAAAAATCACCCTTCAATCATTATGTGGTCACTGGGTAACGAATCAGGTTACGGCTGTAATATTCGTTCAATGTATGCAGCAACCAAAGCGATTGATGATACCCGTCTAGTCCATTACGAAGAAGATCGTGATGCTGAAGTGGTTGATATTATTAGTACTATGTACTCTCGCGCCCAAATGATGAATGAGTTTGGTGAATTCCCACATGCTAAGCCACGAATTATTTGTGAGTATGCTCATGCTATGGGTAATGGTCCTGGTGGACTGACTGAATATCAAAATGTGTTCTATAAACATGATCATATTCAAGGTCACTTTGTATGGGAATGGTGTGATCACGGCATTTACGAACAAGATGAAAATGGCCGTGATGTATACAAATATGGCGGTGATTACAGCGATTATCCAAATAACTATAACTTCTGCATGGATGGCTTAGTCTACCCAGATCAAACTCCAGGCCCTGGTTTACGTGAATACAAACAAGTTATTTGTCCGGTAAAAATCAACGTTAAAGATCACACTAAAGGTATCATTACGGTTACTAACAAATATTGGTTCTCTACCTTAGATGACGTGGTATTTGATATCGCAGTACGTACTGAAGGCGACACGCTAACCTTTAATCAAATTACCGTTACAGGTTTGGCGGCAGGTGAATCACGCGATATTGAATTAGCACTGCCAGTGATGGATCAGCGTGAAACGTTTGTAAACGTGTCGATACGTAAAAAATCTCGCACAACATACAGTGAAGCAAACCATGAACTTGGTATTTTCCAATACCAAGCCAAACCCAATACTGCACATCCTGAAATATTTGAAAATAACAATGCTATACCACTGTCAGTCACTGAAAACCGCCTTGATTGGGAAATTAGTGGTTATGACTTTACCCTGCGCTTTTCTAAAGTCGACGGCAAGCTTACATCATGGCTACGCCAAAATAATGAACT
The DNA here is from genome assembly GCF_900166965.1 of Photobacterium piscicola. GTDB lineage: Bacteria > Pseudomonadota > Gammaproteobacteria > Enterobacterales > Vibrionaceae > Photobacterium > Photobacterium piscicola. Next base: position 470,094 of record NZ_FUZI01000003.1, read on the forward strand.
GATTGCATCATCACCTGCAATGAGCTTCTTCAAGCCGATGATTGATAACCATAAGCAAGAATATGAAGGTTTATGGCACCCTGCTCATCTGCAAATTATGCAAGAGCATTTCCGCAGCATTAATGTAGAACACGTTGCAGGTAAGGTGATTGTTACCACTAACAGTATTGTTGCACCACCAGTATTAGATTTTGGTATGCGTTGCCAATACCGTTTTGAAATTTGTCCTCAAGGTCAAGTTAACATGACGTTAAGTGGCAATAAGTACGGTGATTACCCACATGTCATTCCTGTTATTGGTCTGGATTTAGGGATCCATAATCAATTTGATCAGGTTGAATATTACGGTCGTGGTCCTGAAGAAAGTTACCAAGATAGCCGTCAAAGTAACATTATTGATATCTACAGTACTACCGTTAGCAATATGTTTGAGAACTACCCGTTCCCACAAAATAATGGCAACCGTCAACATGTGCGTTGGGCAAGTTTAACGAACCGCCATGGCGTAGGTTTATTGGTTAAACCTGAGCAAGAAATTAATTTCAGCGCATGGCATTACACCAATCAACATATCCATCAAGCACAACACATTAATGAGCTAGAGCCAAGTGGTTACATTACGGTCAATCTTGATCATCAAGTTATGGGCTTGGGCTCTAACTCATGGGGTTCAGAAGTACTTGACTCATATCGTGTTTACTTTAATGACTTTAGTTACCAACTAAGCTTAGTGCCATTTAGTAAAGCAGATTGCGATAGTCGTTACTTAGCAAGTCAAACATTTACCACAACACGTATCGGTGGAGATAAATAATGATTACTTTAGCATCACTGGATCAGTTCAAAAGTCTATATCGCGATGGTCGTAAATGGAATCGTTGTGTAGAGGCTATTGAAAATATCCCGAATATTCAGCCAAATGTCTTCCACTCTGTGGGTGATTCACTGGCTTATCGACTTCAACATGGCCCTTCAACCGCAAATGAGCACTTTGTCGGTCATCGTCGTTATTTTGATGTGCATTACTACCTTGCAGGCAGTGAAACCATTGAATGTGCAGATAAAGACACACTAACGCAAGTTCATCCATACAGCGATGAAACCGATCGTGAATACTTAGCTGGTACCGGCCAAACCCACCGCATAGAAGCAGGCCAAATGGTAATTTTTGAAAACCATCAAGCTCACCGTTTCAGTGCCGCTGACAACCTTGAGAAAGTCGTTTTACGTGTCACCATTGAGGACGGTTACTTCCTTAATAAATAACTAAACATAACCGCCAGCTAATCATCGCTGGCGGTTATGCAATAAAAAAGAAACAAATATAAAGAATAAAAACAATAACCTATGATTTGGTTTAGTCGCTAAATACATAGACATCCTACAATACTAAACGTGATCCATCGGAGATTCTCATGTCTGAATCAAAACGTAATACCATAGGGAAATTTGGTCTACTATCGATGACCTTTGCTGCGGTATACAGTTTCAATAATGTCATTAATAACAATATCGAAATTGGCTTATCCTCTACCCCTATGTTCTTTATTGCTACCTTACTTTATTTCATCCCATTTTGTTTAATCATTGCTGAATTTGTTTCACTGAATAAAGACTCAGAAGCCGGTGTTTATGCGTGGGTTAAAAGTTCTCTTGGTGGACGTTGGGCATTCCTCGCCGCTTATACCTATTGGTTTGTTAATCTATTCTTTTTTACCTCATTACTGCCGCGCGTTATTGCTTATGCATCCTATGCGTTCCTTGGCTATGAATATATATTTACCCCAACCACGACCACACTATTAAGTATTGCGCTATTTGCCCTTGCTACGTATGTATCAACCAATGGCGCAAAGATGTTGGGGCCAATCACTTCTGTCACCTCGTCATTTATGCTAGTGCTAACATTGTCATACATTATATTGGCAGGTGCGGCGGTAATGGGCGGTATTCAACCGGCAGATCCGATTACAGTAGAAGCATTAACACCGCAAATTAACTGGGCCTTCTTTGGCGTAACAGCATGGATCTTTATGGCGGCTGGCGGAGCAGAGTCTGTGTCGGTTTATGTTAATGATATTAAAGGTGGTCACAAAGCGTTTGTAAAAGTAATTATTTTTGCAGGTATCTTTATCGGTGGTCTGTACTGTGTTTCATCTGTACTAATCAACGTATTTGTTGAGCGTGAAGCACTGAAATTCACTGGTGGTTCAGTACAAGTATTTGAAGGTTTAGCGCGCCATTATGGATTACCTGAAATTGTAATGAATCGTTTCGTTGGTGTTGTTTCATTCACGGCAATGTTAGGTTCATTACTGATGTGGACAGCCACACCAGTTAAAATTTTCTTCTCTGAGATCCCTGCAGGTATTTTTGGTGAGAAAACCGTTAAATTAAACAAAAATGGTGTTCCGGCACGTGCAGCATGGGCGCAATTTTTCATTGTAATACCTCTACTTATCGTACCAATGTTAGGTTCTGATTCAGTACAAGAACTAATGAGCACTGTAATTAACATGACTGCGGCAGCTTCTATGCTACCACCATTGTTTATTATGATTGCTTACTTAAACTTACGTCTAAAATTGGATCACTTACCACGTGACTTTAAGATGGGTTCACGTACAACAGGCATCGTGATGGTATCGATTCTAATTGGTATCTTCAGTATCGGTTTCTTGGCTTCTACTTTCCCAACAGGTGCCGACATCATGACGATTATCTTCTATAACGTCGGTGGTATTGTTATCTTCCTTGGCTATGCATGGTGGAAATATAACCGCTATGAAAGCCAGTTGGCAGCAGAGCAAAAAATCACATTGGAAACTACAACCACGACAAATTAGTAATTAAATTTAACCGCTATAATTTTATAGCCTTGAGTTTCCTCTCAAGGCTTTTTTACATTTAAATAATTACAAATAGCAATCATACGATTACATATACGTCACAAAATTATATTTATAATCTTAACTTTATGTGTTCAATGGCATATAGTTGGTGCATTAGATGTTAAATCTAACGGTATGTTATAAGGATATTATGCGACAAGCACTAGGAGTCAGTTTAGTTTTCTCTCTTTTATTACTCACCTTAACAGTAATAAACGTAGCCACTGACAACAATCAAAATAATGATGAAACAATCAATAGTATAAAAACAATACAACGTCAGCAACAATACCACCAACAACAACTTATCACACAACAGATTACACATACTGTCTCTCACTTTGAGCAACTCAGCGATTATTTAAAACAACAATCCTGGCAACAGGCACTGACACACTCACAGCGTGATGATTTTATTACTTTCAGCAATAAAGTACTCGCAAGCAATACTACATTACAGAGTATTAGTCTTATTGATTATAAAAATAGCGCTTATTTACAAATATTTACTACTGCAGAAGGAAAAATAATAGTCACAAATAATCAACCTATCACCGATGCTACTGAATTGAGCAATATTGATCATGCTTTTGCACTACCATTCAATAAAACTTATATTAATACCGCCTCTGAGCCAATCAACACTATCGCGTATTATCAACATATGACGGTGCAAAATATTTCATGGGTTGTAAAAATAGAACAACAAAATCTATCCGATCTTCTTATCACATCAAAAACAAATCACTCATTACCTCTGCAATCCTGGATTGTTAATAACCAAGGCCAAACATTAGTTAATATTGAACAAAATCATATTACCGAAAATAGACAGTCATTTGTTAATAAAACAAAAAACTTCAAAAAATCAAATTATGTATTATGGAAAGAAATAAAAAATTATAATCATCAACAAATATTAAAAGATAATACTATCTATACCTACTCCCCTATTTTCACCCCTGTATCATTAAAATCGATGCTTGATTTTAAATATGGAAACTTATCACCTTGGATATTAATATCAAAAGTTACATTAACGGATAGCTATCAATTTCTCAGTAAAAAACCATCTTATAATATTTATATTAACTATGTAATTATTATATTAACCTTCATTGGTGGCATTTTTGTTATTTATTATATTAACAACCAAAAAAATGAAATACAGAAAATAAATAAGAGCAGAAAAACAGATAGCCGTCGTTATCACTCACTAATTGAAAACACAGATTCAGGTATAGTGATAATAGATGAGTATAAAAAAATAACAGCCATTAATGCAGCTGCACTTTCTATTTTAGATTTAAAAAATGATATTACTAATAAAAACTTAATTTCGTATATACCATCAATTGATACAAAAAGTGACATGGTTGCATTATTAAAAAAAATCAATAATATGCAATACAATATACAGCAAAAAACACAACTAAAAATCCATAAAAAACACATCGAAATTATTGCTACTAAAGTTAATAACAATGGTCACGATAACATAATGTTGCATATTATTGACGTAACATCATGGATTAAACGAGAACAAAAACTTAAGGGACTATCTAGAGCTGTAGAACAAAGCGAAGAAGCGGTGATCATTACTGATAAATTCGGATTTATTCAATATGTGAATAGCTCATATAAGAAAAGCGTAGGGGATAATTATAAGAATATCATTGGATTAGATAGTAAGACTATCTTCAAACGCTATACTAATGACAAAGATAAAATAGACGATATTCAATCAAAACTTAATCAAGGGAAAACGATTCAGCGTATTATTTCTCAAAAAAACAAAGATAATAGTATTCAATATCTTGATAATACTATTTCCCCTATTCGTGACGATAATGGACGAATCAGTAATTACATATCAACCAGTAAAGATATTACAGAACGTATAAACTATGAACATCAGTTAGATCATCTAGCACATTATGATCAGTTAACATCACTTCCTAATCGAAATATGTTTATTAAGAAAATAAATGAATCATTAGTATATTCAAAAATCAATAATTCTAAAATATCTGTTTTAGTTATTGAGATTGATCTATTCAAACAATTACATGATTCTTTAGATAATGAGAAGAAAGAAAAAATAATCGTTATTATATCAAAACGTATTCGATCAAATCTCAGAGCTGTTAATCTTTTATCGCGATTGAATAACAACCAATTTGGTGTCGTTATCCAATCTGTTCAGCATCGTAAAAATATTGATCATTTAGCAAACCGATTACTCAACAATATTCATGCCCCCATCAGCTATGATGGTAAATTGATTTCAATTTCAGCCAGTATTGGTATTTCATTGCAAAAAAACACTTCGATAACAGCTGAAAAAATAATTAAAAATGCAAATATAGCTCTCAGTTACTCTAAAGATAAATCTAAAAATCAATATTGCTATTTTAATCCTACAATGGAAACAGAAACGACACACAAGCTAGAACTCGAATCTGAATTACGAAAATCTATCAACACAGATCGTTATGAGTTCTACTATCAACCAAAAGTATTAGCCCACTCACACTCATTAACTGGCGTAGAAGCCCTACTACGATGGCGTGATCGACATGGAGATTATCAAGCTCCTGTCGATATTATTCCATTACTTGAGTCATCCGGTTTAATTCTAGAAGCAGGTATATTCCTTATTGAAAAAGCCTGCTATCAGCTTAAACAATGGCAACAGCAAGGACTCAATATCAGTATGGCAATTAATATCTCAGCCCAGCAATTACTTGAATCCAATTTAACCGCCATTTTAAAACAAGCGATAAAAAAAGCCGATTGTGATCCTGCCTACCTCGAGCTTGAGATCACAGAGAGTGTTTTAATGACAGATATTGAATTAGCCTATCAAAAACTGATCGCGCTCAAAACACTTGGCGTTAAAATTGCTATTGATGATTTTGGTACGGGGTATTCTTCTCTCGCCTATCTGAGTCGATTTCCCATTAATATACTAAAAATAGACCGAGAGTTTGTTAAAGCCTTACCTTATAACAAAGACAGCATTACTATCATTGAAGCAATTATCAATCTTGCTCACAACCTTGACCTAACCATTGTCGCAGAAGGAGTAGAAAATAGAGAACAAGTCATTGCACTTGAAGCGCTTGGTGTTGAAGAATTTCAAGGATTCTATTTCAACAAACCCCTTACTCGTGATAATTTTAATCGCCAATATTTACATCAACAACGGCAAATATCAGAGAACATTATATAAGAGGTTCTCTTATTCAACGTTGTAGCTTATCATTATAGATATACGCCATTTTATTGTTAATCATAAGTGGATTCTTTTTTGATTACTTCGTAGGACGTCACAATGAGTTTTAGTGATCACTTAGATAACTTTATTAAGCAACGGGAACAATTTGGTCAGCAGCCAAATAGAATGCAAAAGCGCAATGCTTATATTGTGGTTGATGCTACCGATCAGAGTAAAGCACGTGAAGCGATGGCAAAAGAGCAAGAACAAGCCACATTACGTGCAGAACAAGAAACGAAACAATATCACCAACGTATTCGTGGACGTTGTGTGCTCCCAAGTGAAGCTCAAGCTCAACAAGAGCGTCAAAACGATGCTCGCCCAGCTGACCCTGATCGCATTGCGTACATTCAACAACTGAAAAAAGATCTAAAGTTAAAAAAATACAGCGCTGAGTAGCTTTTTGCTAGAAGCCAACCCAAATGTATATTTTTCATCTCTCATCATTGTAACTTAGTGGTAGCGATACATTCTCATCGTTACCATTAATACCCTATTTCCTTCATTATCATAAGCTGCTTTGTTTTTCTTCTTCCTGCCGCAAGATTACGCATAAAAATAAGATATTAATATTATTCTCACACTATGAGATAAGACTTTATAAGCAATAGGTTAGCTAACGCATAATTTATTTCATTCGTTATCTATAAATAAGGGAAATAGTCATTAATAAAAATGTAATTAGTCGCATTTAATAGCCCATAAAGGCAAAAATAGCCTCTTTTTAGTATTTTGAACGATGTTTCATAAGTTTTTTTCTAGTTTTTATACTTTTTTTTCAAAGACCAAATAATACTGTTTTAGCTAACTAGGTGTATTTCTCAGGTTATGAGAATTAACCCTTTTTTTTTAATCACATTACCAACAACTAAATTTTCAATTTAACCTTTGTATTACAGCCATTAAATAAAAAGAACGCTATACCCTATAGTTTAAAAGTCACCCCACTAAAATATAACGCGTTGATTCTGAAAAATTAACCATATTAATAAAGCAAAAAAACGCCGACTAAAGCGTATTTAAATAGACAATAAATAACAAAACACAATGCAAACTAACAATTAACAACAAAGTGCAAAATTTTAACAATAAACCATATAAAAAAACGACTACTCAATAATATATAAATACCCAAGTACTCAAAATAGGCACCATCTAGCATAGAGCAACAACAATAGCAATATGGTAAGAATGTCTTTTTGGAGTTAAAATTAGCATCAAAGAAGTAAAAAAGAAGATTTTAAATGACAACATCAATTCATGTTAATGAGCTCGAATCTTTGCTTATTGCAATAATCGTGCTTTTTCTTGGCTACTTTATCAATACGAAAGTCAAGATTTTAAGACAATATAATATTCCAGAGCCTATCGTCGGTGGACTTGTCATTGCCTTTATTATTACCTTTTTCCACTTTCAAGGTTATGACATTAGTTTCAAATTAAGTATGCAAGACACATTAATGCAAATGTTCTTTGCAACCGTAGGCCTTGCTGCTAGCTATAAACTGCTAATGAAGGGTGGCTCACGCGTATTCCTATTCTTAGGTATCGCAACAGTATTTATCATCATTCAAGATGCTGTTGGCGTAGGTATGAGTAAAGCTTTAGGTTTAGATCCATTACTTGGTCTTATCGTTGGTTCTATCACTCTTTCAGGTGGTCATGGTACTGGTGCTGCTTGGTCTCAGACTTTTGCAACTGATTATGGTTTAAACACGCTAGAATTATCGATGGCGGCAGCAACGTTTGGTTTGATCATGGGGGGTATTATTGGTGGTCCAATTGCGCAACGCTTGATCAATAAGCATAAGCTAAAATCCGATTTCGGTGAAAGTGGTAACCATCACATTGAACACCCAGATCTGATCACGTATAGCGATCGTGAAGAAGACCGTATTACCTCAAAAAATACCATTGAAGTGCTATTCATTTTATTGGTTTGTGTTGCTGGTGCTTCACACTTTAAAGATTTTGTAGATAGTTTCGGAATCAGTGCATTACGTATTCCTGAATTTGTTTATGCTCTATTTATTGGTGTTTTTATTACCAATATCTGTGAAGGGACTAAATGCTATAAAATCAATAAAGAAACAGTGGATGCTCTTGGTACCATATCATTGTCACTGTTCTTAGCAATGGCACTGATGAGCTTGCACTTGTGGGAGCTGATGGATCTGGCAATGCCAATGTTGATTATTCTGGCAGTCCAAACGGTAGTACTCGGCTTATTTACCTATTTTGTTACTTTCCGTGTAATGGGCAGTAACTATGATGCTGCGGTTATTGCAGGCGGTCACTGTGGCTTCGGTATGGGTGCAACCCCTACTGCTGTAATGAATATGGGTTCGTTAGTATCTCGTAATGGGCCATCGCCACAAGCCTTTATGGTTGTGCCGATTGTTGGTGCTTTCTTTATCGATATCACTAACCTTATTGTTCTTCAAGGTTACATCAGTTTCCTTGGCCACTAAATAGCATTACCCATTGTTAAAAAAAAGAGAAGATATAGCATATCTTCTCTTTTTTTGTTTTAAATCTACGTCCCTGCTTACCCCATCAATTTTGTCATGGTCACATTGCTGTTTTGTAACAAGGAATGTCTGAGCAATATCATATTTTCTTTATGTTGTTACACTCCGCGCTCTTTCTAAAGTTTGACTTTAGTCACCATATTAAATCACCCGTTTATCATTGTGTAGATTCCGATTTAACACCAATGTTAAGCGTAAATTAATTGAGTTCTCTATGAAAAAATTTGATCGTGCTATACAAATCTTGGTAGCAGGTTTTTGTATCAACTTATGTATGGGTATCCTTTATGCTTGGAGTGTTTTTAAAAAAGCACTCGTAGTTAATTTAGGTTGGTCGAATGCAGATGCATCACTCCCTTACACCATTGCTATTATTACTTTTGCTTTATCGTTGTTAGTTGCTGGTATCCTTCAAGATCGCATGGGCCCTCGCCGAGTGTTGATTCTAGGTACAATAATGGTCGGCTTAGGCATGATCATCTCAAGTTTTGCAACGACCCCAATGATGCTAGTACTTACATTTGGTGTAATGACAGGTAGTGGTATCGGATTTGGTTATGCTTGCTTAAGCCCATCAGCAATGAAATGGTTCCATCCATCGAAAAAGGGCTTAGTTAATGGCCTTATTGCAGCAGGTTTTGGTCTGGCTGCAGTTTATCTAGCCCCACTAACATCTACACTTATTGCAAAGTATGGTATCAACACTAGCTTCCTTGTCTTAGGTATCGCGGTATTAGTTATCGCAGTACCACTCGCGTTTACCATCAATAATCCACCAGCCAATTATGTACCAGAAGTGCCTGCAGGTTATAAAGCGAAATCAGCGAAGCCTGTTGATATTAATTGGCGAGGCATGTTGAAAACACCACAATTTTACTCACTATGGGTAATGTATGCTTTTGCTTCTGCGGCGGGTTTAATGATTATTGGTAACATTACATCTATTGCCGCTACACAAGCAAACATCACGGATGCCGCTTACCTAGTTGTGATCCTTGCTATCTTTAACTCAGGCGGACGTGTTGTGGCAGGCATACTGTCAGACAAAATTGGTGGTGTAAAAACACTGATGATCGCTTTTGTTATGCAGGGTATCAATATGGTGATGTTCGCTACATTTGACTCTGAGTTTACACTGATCATTGGTGCAGCAATCGCTGGTGTTGGCTACGGCACATTACTGGCTGTATTCCCATCTATTATTGCTGATTTCTATGGCCTGAAAAACTACGGTGCTAACTATGGTGTACTTTACACTGCATGGGGTGTGAGTGGCTTTATCGGTCCTGTTGTTGCAGCATTTGCTGTCGATACCACAGGGACTTATACATTGGCTTACACTGTGTGTTCAGCCATGATTGCTGTCGCCATTGTATTGTCAGTTATTACTAAAAAAGTCGATGCCGAAGCGCTAGAGAAAAAACTGGCCTCTGCATAATCAACCACATGAATTAGCAATAAAGCCCAGCCTTATGCTGGGCTTTGTCGTTTTTATTTCCAACCAATTACCCGCAAAACTAGCCCTTTGTACATATTTTCCTATACTTGTAATTGTTAGTGTTTTGTTAATAACTTATCGATAATTAAGTTACTTACAACATGTTGCTTTAACTATTGATCAGACAAGGAAGGTACTTACTCATGGCTAATAAAATAACCGGCGTATTGGCGGCACTTGCTGCATCAGCTACGCTATTTACAATAAACGTCAATGCAGCTGACAACACACTCGATAAAGTAAAAAAACAAGGTTATGTCCAATGTGGTGTTAGTGCTGGCTTACCCGGATTTTCAAACCCAAATGCTAAAGGTCAATGGGAAGGTCTTGATGTTGAGTTCTGTCAAGCTGTTGCCGCAGCAACATTAGGCGATAAAACCAAAGTTAAATATATCCCTCTCACTGCAAAAGAACGCTTCACCGCCCTTCAATCTGGTGAAATTGATATTTTATCGCGTAATACAACCTGGACACTGCACCGTGATACCTCACTTGGGCTTAACTTTACTGGCGTCAACTACTACGATGGCCAAGGTTTCATGGTCAAAAAAGACATGGGTATAAAAAGTGCAAAAGAGCTTGATGGTGCAGCTGTTTGTGTACAATCAGGCACGACAACCGAACTTAATTTAGCTGATTATTTTCGTGTTAATGGTATGAAATATAAACCCGTCGTCTTTGATACCGCCCCTCAAACATCAAAAGGTTTTGACTCTGGACGTTGTGATGTACTTACCACCGACCAATCTGGCTTATATGCCCTACGCTTAAACCTTAAAGATCCAACATCAGCCATCATTCTACCTGAAATAATTTCAAAAGAGCCCCTTGGCCCAGTTGTTCGTCAAGGTGATGACCAATGGTTCAATATTGTGCGTTGGACATTATTTACTATGATTAATGCTGAAGAATTTGATGTTACTTCTGCCAACGTTGACCAACTGAAAAAAGACTCAAAAGATCCGAACATTCGTCGTCTAATTGGTCTTGATGGCCCGAAAGGTAAAGGTTTGGGGTTAAATGATGATTGGGGTTTCCAAATCATTAAACAAGTAGGCAACTATGATGAAAGCTTCCAACGTACTGTCGGTTTAGGATCACCACTTAAAATTAAACGTGGATTAAATGCATTATGGAGCAATGGTGGTATCCAATATGCACCGCCTATCCGTTAATAACCGTCTCTTTTAAGTTCGTATATGAAAAAGGGAGTCGTTATGGCTCCCTCTATCCATCTCAATGGATATGAGGATGTTGTATGGCATTTCTAACGCATACTAATAAGTCGCAAACGAAATCTCGCACTAAAAATTTAATTTATAACCCGACTTTTCGCGCCATTATCTTTCAAGTCATCGCTATCATTGCACTGATTTTTTTCTTTTATAGTGTCGTCAATAACGCCTTAACCAACCTTGAAACTCGAGGAATTGCCACTGGCTTTGATTTTCTTGATCAAGAAGCAGGATTTGGAATTGGGCTGACTCTTATCGATTATGATGAAACCTTCAGTTATGGTCGTACTTTTTTTGTCGGTCTACTCAACACCGCATTAATTGCGGTTCTCGGGATTATATTAGCCACGATATTAGGATTTATCATAGGCATCGCACGCTTATCACCTAATTGGTTAGTCAGTCATTTTGCAGCTTTTTATATCGAAATTTTTCGTAATATTCCATTATTACTACAAATCTTCTTTTGGTACTTTGCTGTTTTACAAGTACTGCCATCCCCAAGACAAAGTCTACAATTTGGCGAGAGTATTTTCCTTAATGTACGTGGGTTATCTGTCCCTAGCCCTATTTTCGAACAAGGCTCTGGTATTATTTTTATCGTTTTCTTTATTGCTCTACTCATCGCGATGAGTTATCACTATTACGCTAAGAAAAAACAACAAAATACAGGTAAACAATCCCCCGTACTTCTCGTTAATTTCACGGTTATTATTTTATTGCCATTATTAACGTTCTTTATAAGTGGTAAACCGATTAGTATCGATTATCCCGCTCTCAAAGGATTTAATTTCAGTGGCGGAATTACCGTGTTACCCGAACTTGCCGCACTTTTACTGGCACTGAGTATTTATACCGCTGCTTTCATTGCTGAAATTGTACGATCAGGGATTAATGCGGTTAACCATGGCCAAACAGAAGCTGCTGAAGCCTTAGGTTTAACCCGTAATAGAACCCTGCGTTTAATTGTGATTCCACAAGCGATGCGGATTATTATTCCGCCCCTTACTAGTCAATATTTAAACCTAACTAAAAACTCCTCGCTGGCGATGGCAATTGGTTATCCCGATCTGGTCTCGGTCTTTGCTGGTACCACCTTAAATCAAACAGGACAAGCGATTGAAATCATCGCAATGACAATGGCGGTTTATTTAAGCTTGAGTTTAATTACATCACTGCTAATGAATATCTATAACAAGAAAATGGCTTTGGTTGAGAGGTAAGTATGAATAAACATCAATTTCTACCCAATTTACCCCCACCAACAAATACAGTGGGTATTATTGGATGGTTACGGCAACATCTATTCTCTTCTGCCTTCAATACAATAATCACTTTACTTTTAGGCTATTTTGCCATTATTGGTTTATGGGGGATCATTGATTGGGCATTAATTAATGCCAATTGGCAAGGCGACTCACGTGATGCTTGTACCCTTACCGGCGCATGTTGGACTTTTATTAAAGTACGATTTGATCAATTCATGTTTGGTTTCTATCCCAGTACTGAATTATGGCGACCTAAATTATTTTATGTCACATTGGCTGTTTTCATTACCTTATTAGCCTATGAAAAGACCCCCTATCGCGGTTGGATTTGGCTTTTCTTCGTTAATATATATCCCTTTATTGTCGGTTTTCTTTTATATGGTGGAGTTGCGGGGCTACCCATCATTGAAACGCACTTATGGGGCGGATTACTCATTACCTTGATCATTGCCATTGTTGGCATTGTGGTATCGTTACCCATCGGCATTGTATTAGCGCTCGGGCGACGCTCAGAAATGCCGATCATTCGTAGTATTTGTACTGTCTATATTGAGATTTGGCGAGGTGTGCCGTTAATTACCGTCTTATTTATGGCATCAGTAATGTTGCCGCTGTTTTTAAGTTCAGAATTAGAAACAAATAAATTAATCAGAGCCTTAATAGGTGTCGTCATGTTCAGTGCGGCTTATATGGCAGAAGTGATCCGTGGCGGTTTACAAGCAATACCCAAAGGCCAATATGAAGCCGCTGATGCTTTAGGGTTAAGTTACTGGCGAAAAACCTCTCTTATTGTGTTACCCCAAGCTTTAAAAATCACTATCCCATCAATTGTAAATACCTTTATTGGCTTATTTAAAGACACCAGTTTGGTACTTATTATTGGTATGTTTGATGTATTAGGGATAGGACAAGCCGCCACCAGCGATCCTGAATGGTTAGGTTTTGCTACTGAAAGCTACGTTTTTGTCGCTTTCGTCTTCTGGATTTTTTGTTTTAGTATGTCTAGATACAGTATCTATCTAGAAAATAAATTACATACTGGGCATCAACATTAGCAAGGATTGCATAATGACAAAGACCAATAACACTTCAATCACACCAGATAATACGCAGTGGGTTATCGAACTTACGGATGTAAATAAATGGTATGGTCAATTTCATGTACTTAAAAATATTAATTTAAAAGTCCGTAAAGGAGAAAAGATCGTTATTTGTGGTCCTTCAGGATCAGGGAAATCAACCATGATCCGATGCATTAATTATTTAGAAGAACATCAGCAAGGTAAAATTTCTGTTGCAGGACAAGACATTACTGGAGATTTGAAAAATATTGAGTTAATTCGTAAAGAAGTCGGCATGTGTTTTCAGCATTTTAATTTATTCCCACATCTAACCGTATTAGAAAACTGCACCTTAGCCCCTATTTGGGTAAAAAAAATGCCAAAGAAAGAAGCTAATGCATTGGCTATGCAATATTTAGAGCGAGTTAAAATTCCAGATCAAGCACATAAATATCCCGGTCAACTATCAGGAGGACAACAACAACGCGTTGCTATCGCCCGTTCGTTATGTATGAATCCACAAGTCATGTTATTTGATGAACCAACGTCTGCACTTGATCCAGAAATGGTACGGGAAGTATTGGATGTTATGGTTGAACTGGCGAATGAAGGCATGACAATGTTATGCGTTACTCATGAAATGGGGTTTGCGCGCCAAGTCGCTGATCGGGTTATCTTTATGGATCAAGGTGAAATCATTGAAGAAAACAATCCTCATGACTTTTTTGATAATCCAAAATCCGATCGAACTCAACTTTTTTTGCAGCAAATATTGCACTAATGGCTGAAACTGCCACCATTAAAGTAAGCCTTATTGAGGTAACACTTAGTTACAACTTAACGATACATGAAAATTAATGAACAAAGTATTTTAATGTTCAATCACTTATAATATGCTTGATGGCAGACAAATCAATATAAAGCTTGAGTTTACGCTTGCAATTCGTATTGTTTAGCCTCATATATAGCTTTAATAGAATTAACATAACTACCCTAAGGGGAACACTTATGAACGAACGTATGGTCAATCGTGACAATGGTTACGAAGGCGTGCTGTCAACCAATAAGGTTTTACGTAACACTTATTTCTTACTATCGCTGACGTTATTGTTCTCTGCTGTTGTAGCTGGCATAGCAATGGTTATGAATGTTCCACCTGTACATTGGATCATTCTTCTTGTTGGTTTCTACGGCTTAATTTTCTTAACTGAACGTAACCGTGATAGCAGCCTTGGTCTAGTATTTGTATTCGCATTGACAGGTTTTATGGGCTATACCCTTGGCCCAATCTTAAATATGTATGTGGGTGCAGGCATGGGGCATGTTGTTATGACAGCGCTCGGTGGTACCGCACTAACATTCTTTGCTTGTTCAGCTTACGCATTAACAACGAAACGTGATTTATCATTCCTTAACGGTATGCTAATGGCGGGTTTCATTGCGATTATCGTTGCTGTTGTAGCAAACATCTTCTTAAAGATGCCAATGCTATCACTCGC
Organism: Photobacterium piscicola; assembly: GCF_900166965.1. Lineage (GTDB taxonomy): Bacteria > Pseudomonadota > Gammaproteobacteria > Enterobacterales > Vibrionaceae > Photobacterium > Photobacterium piscicola. Next base: position 485,357 of record NZ_FUZI01000003.1, read on the forward strand.
AATTAGCGGTATGTTTGTATTGTTCTCATCAGCGGCAATTCTATTGACTACACAGTCAATCGTGCGTGGTGGCGAAACAAACTATATCTCAGCAACGGTTACATTATACGTTTCTATCTACAACCTATTCTTAAGCTTGCTTCAGATTCTAGGTGTAGTAAATAGCAGCGATAATTAATCACAGTGATGAACTTACGATAATGTACTTATCGTAACGAATAACGAACTAAAAAAAGCCTGCATTTAATGCGGGCTTTTTGTTTTTTACTTGCAGGCAGACAAGTGAATCACTATTCTTGCTGCGTTAGAAATAGAGAGGTCTACTATGCTTGAATTTAATGGTGTACAAATCGATACCGATGCCCAAGGTTATCTAAAAAATGTGGATGATTGGTCGGAAGATCTTGTCGCACAACTTGCCGCAGAAGAAGATATTGAATTATCAGAAGCCCATTGGGAAGTGATTCGCTTTGTTCGTGAGTTTTACCTTGAATTTAATACCTCACCCGCTGTTCGTATGCTGGTAAAAGCCATGTCTAAACAATATGGTGAAGAAAAGGGTAGCTCGCGTTACCTCTATCGCTTATTTCCTAAAGGACCAGCAAAGCAAGCAACAAAATTAGCAGGGTTACCTAAACCTGTTAAGTGTATCTAAATAACAATACAGCAAACCAAACATAACTGGCGATATTTTCCTATATGTTTGGTTTGGTTTGGTTATTATAATAACCGTCTCTAATTCATCTTAAATCCATCTAAGTGCTGCCACACTAAAGTCTCTGTTGTAAGCCACTCAACCGTTGCTGTTTTAGGACCATGCTGTAGCCATTCAATAAGCTTATCAATATTCTCTTGTTCACCACAGGCAAAGACCTCAACACTGCCATCGGCTAAGTTCCTCGCATACCCAGTTAAATCAAGCATCAAACCTTGATGGGCGGTATGAAATCGAAAACCAACCCCTTGTACATGCCCTATTACCTGCGTTTTTATACAACATCGAGCCATAATATTTACTCTTCTTTTTATGCTGACCTTGGTTCTATTTTAGCGGCATTATTACAAGATTTTGATAGTTGCTAGGCAAAAAACAATGATGTTACAAGGTTTATTTAGTATGCAATCGCAGGTTTATATACCAACTTAGGCTTTTTCATTTGATTTTACTTAGCCAGCACAACATAATATGCCCCCACTCGAATTCCATACTGGGCATGTCATGACTGCTTCTATTTATTTGGTAAAAGGCCGTGAAAAATCACTACGCCGTCGCCACCCTTGGGTTTTTTCTCGCGGTATTGATCGCATTGAAGGAAAACCAGAATTAGGCGAAACCGTTGATGTTTACGATAATAAAGGCGAATGGCTAGCACGTGGTGCGTATTCTCCGCAGTCACAAATTCGCGTTCGCGTATGGACATTCAACAAAAATGAAGCCATTGACGTTAACTTCTTTGTTAACCGCCTAAATGCAGCACAAAGTCTACGTGATGTCTTAGCCGCTCGCGATGGCCTTACAGGCTACCGTTTAATTGCCGCTGAATCTGATGGCCTTCCTGGTATCACTATCGACCGCTACCAAGATTACTTAGTGTGCCAACTATTGAGTGCAGGTGCAGAAGCACAACGTGAAGTACTTCTTGAAGCATTAAAACAATGTTACCCAAGTTGTAATATTTACGAACGTTCAGATGTTTCTGTTCGTAAAAAAGAAGGCTTAAAGCAACGCACTGGCGTTCTGCATGGTGAAGAGCCACCTAAATTTGTTACTATCGAAGAAAATGGCGTTAAAATTAACGTTGATATCGTTGGTGGCCACAAAACAGGCTTCTACCTTGATCAACGTGATAGTCGCGAAGCATCTGTTAAATACGTTAACGGTAAGCGCGTATTAAACTGTTTCTGCTATACTGGCGGTTTTGGCTTGTACGCACTAAAAGGCGGCGCAAGTGAAGTAGTTAACGTTGATGTTTCTCAACCAGCACTTGATACTGCGCTACTTAATGCAGAAGTTAACGGTTACCCCGTTGAAAATGCACAGTTTGTAAATGCTGATGTATTTAAATTACTACGTGAGTACCGTGAACGTGGCGAGCTGTTTGATGTTGTTATTATGGACCCACCTAAATTTGCCGAGTCTAAATCTCAGCTAGTTGGTGCTTGTCGTGGTTACAAAGACATCAATATGTTAGCAATGCAAATCCTAAAACCTGGCGGTATGCTATTAACTTACTCTTGCTCTGGTTTAATGGATAATGGTTTATTCCAAAAAATCATTGCAGATGCAGCACTTGATGCGCATCGTGACGTACAGTTTATTGAACGTTTCAGCCAAGCGGCCGATCATCCTCTAGACAGTGCCTACCCTGAAGGTTTCTACCTTAAAGGTTTTGCGTGTTACGTGAAATAATGCACAATTTAGCATAGAGATACCATAAACCCAGTCGACACTGGGTTTTTTTATACCAACAAAATCATTATTAAATATTTATTTCGGCAGTTATTTGTCAACATCGTAAAGATCAGAATACAATAACCGCACTTTACCTAATTCATATTATTCATTATTCGTACTCAAAAGGAATCGACATGAAACTGCGTACAGCCCTCCTCTCTTTAGCTGCGTGTAGCATCAGCTTTTCATCATTTGCAGATGTTACACTTAACCTACCTCAATCGGCTCAGCTGGTTCTCGTTAATGGTGTTAATGCGGAAGGTAATGCACCTCAAACATTAAATAATGGTAGTAATCAAATCGCTTTTCGCTATGATAAAAATTACCGTGAAAACGGCGATACCCACTTATTTCGTTCAGAAGTCGTGGTAATGACATTCTCTGGTAATGACGCAACATATACATTGCAACTACCCAATATTTCAAGTGCTTACCAAGCACAGAAATTCAATAATCAACCAACAATGTCTTTGCTTTCTGCTGATGGAAGCGACATTCCATTTAAACACGATGTGTTAATTAAAAATGGCTTTCAAATTAGCCGCGACTTCCCACAAGAAATTGCAAAATATAATTTAAGTAAAGGTCCGGCAGCATTAGCATCGGTTGTTACCGCAACTGAAATACAGCGTATGCAACCTGTCGCCCCAGCAACAAAAGACGCTAAGATCGATCAAGAATATGTCACTAAGATGTTGAATTACTGGTATAATAAAGCAGACACCACAACTAAACAAAGTTTCAAAACAAGCATTAATAAGTAATATTTTGCTACTTAATAATTAATCTTTTCTTACTCAGTAAAGATTAATTATTTATCTTTTCCTTCCCTTCTTTTTCATCTCTATGGTCAAAAATAAGGGAAGTGAATATAAAGGTTTCTTATTAAGATACATCCCTCATTTTATTTTCCACCTCTACTCCCTTTCATTTAATGCTCAGTACATCAACATAGCCTTATTAGCATTAATGTACTGCTCAATAAAGTGCGCTTAATTCAACAAATAAATAAACTTTTACATAATGATAACATTTTTTCGCGACTTCGTATGAAGATACCGACATTTATTGATGCAAATAACCAGACTGCACTTATAGTTTTTTTATGACACGTAAAAAGTAAATAAACACAGATTTATTACTGGTGTTATTTCAATAATTAAACAAAAGGATTACATATGAACCGTGGGAAACATGGAATAGCAAGAAAAGGACTTTTTACACTAAGTACCCTTAGCTTGTCCTGCTTATTCGCATTTAATGCCCAAGCAGCCATTGATTGTACGAATATAGCGGAATGGGAAAACAGTAAAGTTTATAACGGAGGGGATAAAGTACAGCAAAATAAAACCGCTTATAAGGCTAATTATTGGACACAAAATAACAGCCCTGCAACTCACAGCGGCCAATACAGTAATTGGTTAACGCTTGATACCTGCCTTGGTACTCCACCTCCAATCGATAATATTGCCCCAACCGCTGACATTACCTCACCAACTGCAGCCACAGAAATTACAACAGGTGATGAGATTACTATCAGTGTTAATGCCGATGATAATGACGGCACAATAACCAAAGTTGAATTCAGTGTTGATGGTAAAATCATTGGTACTGACACCCAAGCGCCTTATAGTTTAACTTGGCCAGCTACCGCAGGCGAGCATGTATTAACCGCCATTGCTTATGATAATGACGATGCTATTAGTAATAAGGCTCTGGTTATTATCACCGTTAACGATAGTGCTCCTGAAAACCAAGCTCCGACAATCAGTATCACAACATCAGCCACCATCGTTGAGCTTGGTGATGTTATTACAATCACTGCCGATGCCATGGACAGCGATGGTCAAGTTGATAAAGTAGATTTCTTTGCTAATGGTACATTAGTTGGCACCACAGCTACCGCCCCTTACAGTTTGGTATATACCACAACCCAAACTGGTACCACTCACCTTTATGCTCGTGCAACTGATGATTTAGGTAAAACAACAGATTCTACTGCCACAACTATTACGGTTAACGGTGATGATACGGCGAAAAACTGTCGTCCTGACGGGCTCTACCAAACTGAAGGCATTACTGTCCCGTACTGCACAATTTATGATCAAGATGGCCGTGAAAAAATGGGCATCGATCACCCACGTCGTGTTATTGGCTACTTTACAAGTTGGCGTGCAGGTGATGATCCGCAAAGTAGCTATCTCGTCAATGATATTCCATGGGAACAATTAACGCATATTAACTACGCTTTTGTCAGTATTGGTGCTGATGGAAAAGTCAATATTGGTGATGTTAACGACCCAAATAACCCAGCAGTAGGTCAGCAATGGCCAGATGTAGAGGTTGATCCAGCCTTAGGTTTCAAAGGCCATTTTGGTGCACTTGCAACAGCTAAAGAAAAATATGATGTTAAAACATTAATTTCCATTGGTGGTTGGGCTGAAACGGGTGGTCACTTCGATACTGAAGGTAATCGTGTCGCTGATGGTGGTTTCTATACTATGACCACCAATGCAGATGGCAGTATCAATCATTCAGCAATTGAAAAATTTGCAAATTCAGCTGTCGAAATGATGAAGAAATACAAGTTTGATGGACTTGATATTGACTATGAATACCCAACCTCAATGGCCGGTGCCGGTAATCCAGACGATAAAGTCTTTTCTGAATCACGTCGCCCATACCTCATGCGTTCTTATCATGAATTGATGCGTGTATTGCGCGCTAAAGTCGATGCGGCAAGTGCTGCTGATGGCGTGCATTATATGTTAACCATCGCAGCACCATCATCTGCATATCTATTACGTGGTATGGAAACGATGGCAATTACTCAATACCTCGATTATGTCAATATAATGTCTTATGACCTACATGGTGCATGGAATGATCATGTTGGGCATAACGCAGCACTGTATGACACAGGTAAAGATTCAGAACTTGCAGCATGGAATGTATATGGTACAGAAGCTTATGGCGGCATAGGGTATCTTAACACCGATTGGGCTTACCATTACTTCCGTGGTTCAATGCCAGCAGGACGTATTAATATTGGTGTGCCTTATTATACGCGTGGTTGGCAAGGGGTAACCGGAGGTGAAAATGGTTTATGGGGTAAAGCGGCCCTGCCTGACCAATCTGAATGTGCTGCGGGTACTGGCGAAGGAGAGAAAAACAACTGTGGTAACGGTGCTGTCGGTATCGATAACATGTGGCATGATAAAAACGCATTAGGTCAAGAGATGGGCGCGGGCTCAAACCCAATGTGGCATGCGATGAACTTAGCCAATGGTATCTATGGCTCATATACTGCGGCATATGGTCTTGATCCGATTAATGACCCACAAGATAAATTTGTGGGAAGCTATCAGCGTCACTTTGATGACATCGCAGTTTCACCTTGGTTATGGAATGCGGATAAAAAAGTCTTCTTATCTACTGAAGATAAAGAATCTATCAATATTAAAGCCGACTACATTATAGATAAAGAAATTGGCGGCATCATGTTCTGGGAATTAGCAGGAGATTATAACTGCTATCAATTTGATGCTAATGGTAATCGCGCCGGTATCGATGTATCAGAACAGTCCTGTCAAACAGGTAACGGTGAATACCACATGGGTAACACCATGACCAAAGCCATTTATGATAAATTTAAATCAGCAACACCTTACGGTAATACTATTGCTGTCGCGGCAATTCCAACAGAAGCCGTTGATATCAGCGTAGCAATTTCTGGTTTTAAGGTTGGTGATCAAAATTACCCCATTAATCCGAAAATCACATTCACTAACAATACTGGCATTGATATTCCCGGAGGCACTGAATTCCAGTTTGATATACCAGTATCTGCACCTGACAATGCAAAAGATCAATCCGGTGGCGGCTTAAAAGTCATTTCATCAGGCCATAGCCGTAGTGATAATATCGGTGGTTTAGATGGTGTTATGCACCGCGTCGCCTTCTCACTACCTGCATGGAAAGCACTTCCTTCTGGTGGTGAGTATGAACTAGACATGATGTACTATCTACCAATTACAGGTCCAGCTAACTATGCTGTCATTATTAATAGCAAAGAATATGCCTTTAAATTTGAGCAACCTAACCTACCTCTTGGTGATTTAAATACGGGTGGTGGCGGTGGAGAAGGTGGTGATTGTTCGACTAATGGTATCAATACCTACCCTAATTGGCCGCAAACTGACTGGCAAGGCAATCCTAGCCACGCAGGTTCAGGCGATCAAATCATTTACAACAACGTGATCTATAAAGCGAACTGGTATACCTCATCAATACCTGGAAGTGATGGTAGTTGGAGTAAAGTTTGTAATATTTAATCTATAAAACAGCACCGATGTTATTAATAATATCGGTGCTGTTCTTTATATTTGGCAATATGAATAGCTATTATTTATTTTTCTTCATCTTATGTTCATGTTTATTTGTTTCTATTTTATTTATTTACCAAACAATGTTGATTAATACGTCGCTAACATTATTATTTACAATATATTTTAAATATTTATACTTAAAAAAACAAAACAAAAATAATCAATAAAATCAATTATTTAAAAAAACACCATTTCCTATAGACAAGCTTTTTTTAGCTTTAGATTAATCTAACTTCCTTTACTTAATTAAATGATGTTCATATTAATAAGCTATTGTTATCCATAATTAAATTAATCCTTCATTTAGCAACTATCATATTTTAAAACGCTAAAATTCCCATTACGACTCCATTTAAATCTTCTTTTTTAATTCTTATTTATGATAAAGTACACCCTCGCTTAATTGCTAACCAACTTTGCAACTTGTTTAAGAATAGAACGTATTAAATGAAAAAATTTATTTACCTATTTCTATTAATGGTATGTCTTTTACCATTAAATGCGTCTGCGCATGTTCGTCATACTGAACGTAAGAATGCAGATATTGTCGCTGATTATGTCTACCAAAAAGCTGATTTAAAAGGCAAGATTGATTACAGCGTGTTCAAAAAAGCGTTTATTGCTTACAATAAAACCCGTGGAAAAAAGAAATCTCTATTAACCATTATTGATTACAGCATGCCTTCTACAGAAAAAAGGTTTTATGTGATTGATTTAAAATCGAATAAATTGCTTTACCGTACTTATGTATCACATGGTGAAAACAGTGGTCGCTTAATAGCTGATGATTTCTCTAACCGTGTTAATTCACATAAAACATCGCTAGGAACCTTTCTAACAGAAGGTACCTACCATGGCGGAAATGGTTACTCCTTAAAACTGAATGGCTTAACCCGTGGTGAAAATGATAACGCATTAAAACGCTTTATTGTTATTCACGGTGCTAAGTATGTGTCTGAGTCATTCATAAAACGTAATGGTTATCTTGGTCGTAGTTGGGGCTGCCCTGCTATACCAACATATTTAACCAAGAAAATTATTGATACCATTAAAGGTGGTAGTGTAATTTTTGCATACGCGAAATAATTTAATGCCTCTATTTAAATAAAAAGCTTTTAGTTGCAAGACTAAAAGCTTTTTTTATATCTAAGATTTCACCACATTTAATTTTGGCATTTAATCGTATCCTTATTCACACGACCCTATAAAATGTTTCGCCAAAGGAACCAATATGAACAAAGCATTAGTTATCATTGACTTCATTAATGACATCGTTGATAAGAATGGTAAAATTCCCAGCTGTGCTGCACAAGTTAGTGCCAATCATGTCATTCATAATGCAAATGTTGCCATTCAATGGGCAAGAAAAAATAATCTCCCTTGTATCTTTGTCAAAGTCGGATTTCAATCTAGCTACCTTGAATTACCCCATCAATCTCCGATGTTTGGTAAAGCCCAACAATACCGTGCATTAGAATTGGGGCAATGGGGAACAGAGTTTCACCCAGATCTTCTGGTAACTGAGCATGATATGGTGATCACAAAATCAAGAGTCAACCCTTTCTATAACACGGCTCTTGATAGCGTCTTGCGTGCTAATGCGATCACTGATATTTACTTTTGTGGTGTTAGTACTTGTTGGGCAATTCAATCTGCCGTCAGAGATGCCCATGATCGTGATTATTGTGCCCATATTATTAGCGATGCATGTACGTCAGCGACAGAACAAGAACATCAACGCTCTTTGGCTATGTTGTCAAGAATCGCAACCTTACATCAAGCAAAAACACTTGATATGTAAGGATAACCTAGCGCTTGAGCTACACTATAGTTAGTTACTTGCCCCTGATAAATATTTAGGCCATTGAGTAAATGTTTATTTGTTGTCAGTGCTGTTTTATAACCCAAATCAGCCAATTGTAAAATATAAGGTAAGGTCGCATTATTAAGGGCAAATGTTGATGTTCTTGCTACAGCACCAGGCATATTAGCAACACAATAATGCACAACATCATCAACAATATAAGTAGGATTATCATGGGTGGTTGGATAAGATGTTTCAATACATCCGCCTTGATCTATCGCAACATCAACAATTGCAGATCCAGCTTTCATGCGGCGTATCATATCTTTTGTAACTAATTTTGGTGCTTGTGCTCCCGCAACAAGCACACACCCAATCACAAGATCTGCGGCAAGAACATGTTTTTCAATAGTATCATTGGTTGAATAAAGACAAGTTACAGCGCCAGAAAAAAGACGATCAAGCTGACGTAATACTTCGATATTTCGATCAATAATAACCACATTAGCACGGCAACCAACAGCCATCTGTGCGGCATTCATTCCAACAACACCGCCCCCAAGAATCACTACATTTGCAGGAGCAACACCAGGTACGCCAGCTAATAAAATACCTCGACCACCTCGTGATTTTTCAAGCGCAAAGGCACCTGCTTGTAATGACATTCTGCCTGCCACTTCTGACATAGGAGCTAATAACGGTAATTGACCATTATCATCAGTTACTGTTTCATAGGCAATGCATATTGCTCCACTATTGATTAAGTCTTGTGTCTGTTCTTTATCTGGTGCCAAATGAAGATACGTAAATAATATTTGCCCTTTACGTAACAACATCCGCTCTGATGGCTGTGGTTCTTTGACCTTAACGATCATGTCGGCTAACTCAAACACTGCTTGTGCTGAATTTACAATTTGTGCACCTACCGCAATATAATCTTCATCACTGCATCCTATCCCCGTCCCAGCAAGCGTTTCAACATAAACAGTATGACCATGTAATATCGCTTCTTTTACCGAGGCTGGCACCATACCAACACGATACTCATGTATTTTGATCTCTTTAGGAATACCAATTTTCATCAGTGTATCCTTATCTATTTTTACTAGTCATATATATACAATAGTTAACAATAATAGATATTTCCCACTATTTTTTAATTAAAAATCAATGACTATCACTAGTTATTGATAGATATATAAAATAATAATCCGTAAAAACAGGTATAAAAAAACCGCGATAAAATATCACGGTTTTTTTAATCATAACAGGCTTAAATTAGATATCATCTTCCCAAGGCATATCAGGTAAAGCCGTTAAGTTTTCACGGTAACGTTTTAAATCAAACTTACCATCATTTTTCATTACATCAAAAACTTCAATAGATAATGCACAAGCAATCATCTGCACCGCTTCATCACGTGCTGTACCTGTCATCATTAAACGCATCAATGTTTCTTTTACAACTAATGGATTACCGTCAGTTAGCTGGTTTTCAACAGTTTCAACCAGCATGTCACCCGTCATGATTTCTTCGTTTTCCATCATAAACCTATCTTAGTTATTTTAATCGTGCATAATTTAACATAGCGTATTCTTAGTACAAGATAATTGCTTACTTCACGCAGCTGCTGATGATAATTTATCTCTAAATAATGAATCTAGTAATGGTTTTGCCTCAACCATTGAAACAAATAAATGGTCAGCGTCAGTTGTTGTTAATGAAGGATGACCGTTAATCAATAGGCAACAAATATCGGCATTTTTTGCAGATTGTAAACCAGTACGGCTATCTTCTATCGCAACCACTTGGTAAGGTTGAACCTTCATTGCTTGACAAGCATGTAAGTAAACATCAGGAGACGGTTTATTATTTTCAACTTCATAGCCGCTAAATACCTGATCAAATAAATCTAACCAACCATGTAGTTTTAAGACACCTTCAACGTAATCTCGTGGAGCTCCCGTCACAACCGCCATAGGTACTTTACCTGAAAAAGCGTGAAGCACAGCATCAACGCCAGGTAACGCGGGGATCCCTTGCTGACGAATTTTAGTATCAGTCAATGCTTCCATTTCAGTCGTAATAGTAATGATATCTACATTAAGTTGATAACTATCAATAAAATGCTTCGCTATCTTTGGCCACGTTACCCCTGCATAATATTCAATAAAATCCTCTGCCGTTAACGTAACACCGTATGTCGCTAAATAGGCACTCCAATTGTTAGCGTGAAACGTTTCCGAATCAACTAATGTGCCATCAAAATCAAAAAAAAGAGTTTGCATTATTTACCAAACGATAATTTCTATGAATAAAAGAACTGCTTTTATAACACCCTAATTTTACAAATAACAGCACACCGTTCATTACACAACAACTTCATTATTTATTACGTACTTGAAGAATTGTAATCGCATCATCAATCGCTACTGCGGGGCTATAATAAAAGCCTTGAATATAATGACATGCCATCTCAGATAAAATATCTAATTGCGCTTGCGTTTCAACACCTTCAGCAACAACTTCAACCTTCAATTTACGGCTAAGATCGATAACCAATGACACCAACATTTGACTCTCTTTACTGTGTTCAATATCAACAATAAAGCTTCGATCAATCTTAATAATATCGGGTTTTATATCAATAATGGCAGCTAACGACGAATAACCCGTACCAAAATCATCCAATGAAATCGCAATACCACGAGCTCTAAATGCCGCAAGAATATCAATAATGTTCTTACCGTCATCAAGGGCTGTTGATTCAGTAATTTCAATCATTATTGCGCTATAAGGTAAGTTATAGTTATTGATTGTTTCAAAAATATACTCTTGATTATGCTGTGAAAATTCTTTTACTGAGTGGTTAATTGAAAAAACAACATCGGTAAAACCACTACGGTGAATACGATCTAAATCAGCACACGCTTTTTCAAAAACTAATTGACCTAACATGCCAATTAATCCGTAACGTTCAGCAATAGGAATAAAGACCCCAGGAGAGATGAAGCCCTCTTGATCATCATACCAACGCGCTAATGCTTCAAATTTACATACGTGACCTGTTTTATTATCAACAATAGGCTGATAATGGACAATTATTTTTTGAGCACTGATGGCATGCTTTAATTTATCGCGTAATTTTAATTTGCGGATATATTCATGTTGTAATTGTTGATCATAAACACAGACACCATTACGCCCTAACCACTTCTGCTCATACATAGCATAATCAGCATTCTTAAGTAAAGCTTGGTGCGTGGTACCACTTTCAGGATACGATGATATACCGATACTGACAGTTAAATTTATATCAATATCATCACATTTAAGCGGTTGTGAAATAATTTTCACTAATTGATTAGCAATACGTTGAGCATAATTAACGTCTTGCTCTTTAATTAAAACTGCATATTCATCACCGCCATAACGACAAATCACACTATGCTCACATACCGTCATTCTAAGAATATTAGCTACTTTTTGTAACACTTTATCACCGAAATCATGCCCATAAAGATCGTTGAAAATCTTAAAGTCATCAAGATCAATAAATAAAAGTGAGCACACTGACGGCGGTGAATTATCCATTGCTACGTCATTAATTTGACCGATGTGTTTTTCTACTTTTTCAATAAAACGGCGACGATTCATTAACCCCGTAAGCGTGTCATTATTTGCTAATAGCTTTAATTTCTTTTCTGTTTGCTTTCGAGAACTAATATCATGAAAAACACCGACATAATTAATAACATTATGATCATCTTCAATTTTATTAATCGTCATTTCTTCAGGATAAACAACACCATCACTGCGGCGATTATTTAATTGCCCCTGCCATGTTCCTGTTGTCTCAAGACTATGCCACATTTGTTTATAAAAAGCGGCATTATGATAACCCGATGCTAATACACGTGGGTTCTCACCAATAATTTCAGCATGGCTATAGCCAGTTACTTTTTCAAAGGCTTTATTTACTGAAATTATATTATTATCTTTATCGGTTATAACAATACACTCAGACGTATTATCGAAAACTGTTTTAGCTAGCGTTACTTGTTGTTCTGCTACAACAGCATCTGTTATATCAATTAATATACCGACAATACGATTAAAATAGTTAATACTATTTGATTCAATAATATTACCTTTACAATTAAACCAGCGACAGTTTTTTTCATTGTTTCCTGATTGTAATCTAAAATCAACATCAATTGAGGTTGTATCACCATTACGTAAACTTGAAAAACATTTAACAACAGCTAAACGATCATCTTTATGAATCATCATGACCCAATCATATATATTGTTAACATGAGTTTCATTGATATCTAAAATATCCCAAAACTTAGGTGATGTTAATAATACTTGCGTTTCTAAACTATATTCCCATATACCTTCAGTAACGGCATTATAGGTTACGCTTAATTTATCTGATGCTTGATCTAATTTATTTGAAAGGTAATAAAATTCGGTAATGTCTTGTACAATACCTTTAATTAATGTAGCAATACCATTAATATCACGCAGTATATGACAATGCTCACGTAAGTATTTATTTTTACCTTCTGCTAAAACAATGCGATAGATAACGTTATAACTCACGCTATTACTATCAAGCATATCACGCCTTAGTTCAATAACACGTTCACGGTCATCCGGGTGAATATATTGATTCGTCGTTGTTTCGTTAGGCGTAAAACTCTCAGTATCGCATTGGAATATTCGGTAAATTTCCTTACTCCAATAAACGCTACCTGTTGCTATATCTACATGAAAATTGCCAAGTTGAGCTTCTTGCTGGCATTCTTCCATTTCACAAAGGAGTTTTTTCTGTTCTGACAACAACGCTAAATATTGGACATCAGAGCCAAGTATATCGCCAAGAACTTGACACCACTCACCATGCTGTTCTTCAGAGAAAAAATAAGGATGTTCAAACAAACATCCAATAACACCCACAATTTCACTACGCCTAGAAAATATTGGTATACCAAGATAATGTTGTAATGAATGAGAAGAGATTATCTGATTGAATGGGTATATCTGTGGAATATTATTAGAAAAATAGTAAGGTTTTCCAGAGGATATCATCCGCTCACAAAGAGAATGATTAATTAAATAAGTGAATACGGTATTCGAAAAGTGATCGTCAATAGAATAAGCTAAGGATGTCGCTTTATGATGATTTTTATCAAAATAAGCAATATAACAATGTGTAGGCTTTAACGTTTCATAAACAGTATGCAATGCTTCTTGTATGAACTCACCACCATAACTGTTTCGTTTTAATGCTTTTAATGTTGTAACCATAAGTAATCAGTAGCCTAAGCAATATATCTGGAAAAATAACTATCTTTAATACTATATAAATAATGACCTCCTAATATACCGTATGTCATAGCATAATTAAAGAAGGTCAGTATTGATAATAAACTTTATTTAAAATCTTTCCGATAAATATCACTTTATAGCTAAAAACAATAACGCAATTAGGCTAAATAGACACCGCAGTTGTACTACGACGTGGTAACCATAATGATATAATTGTTGTTATCATTATAAAAATAAACGCTATCCATAAACACATAGCCAAGCCATATAATTGATATACCATACCTGAAAGTAATGTTCCGATTAAACGTCCCATTGCGTTAGCCATATAATAAAAACCAACATCCAAACTTACACCATCACCTTTGGCATAACTTACTATTAAATAAGAATGTAATGAGGAGTTAACAGCAAAAACTGCACCAAAGATCATTAGACCAATAATAATAATTAACTGTGGGTACCAATTAAATTGTAATGCAATGGCTATCACTCCTGTAACCACCGCCAGTACCATTGCCCATCCAAATGCAACTCGCCCATCAGGTACGATACCCTCTGTTTTTCCTGTAATTCTTGGCGCGATACTTTGAACAAAACCATAACCAATGACCCACAGAGCCAAAAAGCCACCTACCAGTAAATGGTCCCAACCAAAAACTTGTCCCAAATATAGTGGTAACGCAATAACAAACCAAACATCACGTGCGCCAAAAAGGAACATTCTCGCAGCTGAGAGTATATTTATACTTCTACTTTTTGAGAAAATCTGACTAAATTTCACCTTGCTCTTTGCTTTACCAAGATCTTTATCAAGCCACAACAGGCTACATATAAAGACAACCGCAAGTACACCAGCCATAGCAACGACCGCGCCTTGAAAACCAATCAATGCCAGTAATGCTCCCCCTAGGAAAAAGCCAACACCTTTTAGTGCATTTTTTGATCCAGTTAGTAGTGCAATCCATTTATACAGCGCACCTTGTTTTTCATTAGGCACCAACGTTTTAATCGCACTTTTTGCGCTCATTTTATTCAGATCTTTAGCAATACCTGACAGTGCTTGAGCGAACATTACCCATATAACAGTAAGGTTTACTGAAGGTACAGCAAGCATTAACAACGCAACAACCTGCATAAACAAACCAATATTCATGGTTCGATTTAAACCTAATCGCGCGCCAAGCCAGCCACCAACTAAATTCGTGACCACGCCAAAAAACTCATAAAATAGAAATAATGAGGCTATCTCTAACGGGCTATAACCAAGCTGATGGAAGTGTAAAACCACCAACATTCGTAATGCACCATCAGTGAGAGTAAAATTCCAATAATTAAATGTCACCAACATATATTGGCGTACATCATTGGGTAACTGGCTCAGCTTTGCTAACATAAAATACTCACTACATTTCAATACAATTAAGACTTAATAACTAACATCCGACTTTACGTATTAATTCTGCAGTCCGTGTTGCATAACCCATTTCATTGTCATACCAAGCATATATTTTAACCATTCGTTTATTAACAACCATTGTAGATAATGCATCAATAATGGTTGAACGTTGATCGCCGCGATAATCAATCGATACTAAAGGCCGCGCTTCAAAGCCTAAAATACCGTTTAGATCTGTTTCTGATGCTGTTTTTAATAATTGATTAACCTCATCAATAGAGGTATCACGCTCAACATCAAAAATAATATCAGTCAGTGAGGCATTTGCGAGTGGTACACGCACTGCATGACCATCAATTTTTCCGGCTAACTCTGGAAATATTTCCACAATCGCTTTAGCTGAACCCGTTGTCGTTGGAATTAAGCTCATACCACATGCTCGAGCTCGACGTAGATCTTTATGTGGGGCATCTAAGATAGTTTGTGTATTGGTTAAATTGTGAATAGTGGTAAATGATGCTTGCTTTATACCAAGGTGTTCGTGGATCACTTTTACAACAGGGGCGATACAGTTGGTAGTGCAAGATGCCGCGGTCACTATGCGATGTTTTTCTGGATCAAATAAATGATCGTTAACACCAACCACGATATTTAATACACCCTCTTCTTTTACGGGCGCAGAAACCACAACGCGCCTAACGCCTTGCTCTAAATATTGATTAAGATATTGAGTGTCACGGTGAACGCCTGTTGCTTCTAGCACGACATCACAACCAGACCAATCAACATCAGCAATATGTTGCTGCTGACAATAACGAATTGCTTGACCATTGATCATCATTTGACCGCTATCAACAGTCACTGCATGTTCCCAACGCCCTTGAATCGAGTCAAATTCAAGTAAGTGGGACAAAGCATTAACATCACCTGCAACATCGTTAATTAATACAAACTCAACCTCAGGCCAATCAAATGCTGCGCGTAATGCTAAACGGCCAATACGTCCAAATCCATTGATCCCTACTTTAATTGTCATGATCCTTCCTCAGCTTGCCAACAGTAAATATATGAATAACCATATATATGAAAAATCAAATATATCAGCCGTGAAAAATAAAATAAACCTTTTTTGTACGAAATATTTTTAACAGCCACCAAAAACAAAAAACCCCGCATCAGCGAGGTTTAATAGTCAGTATTTATGAAGCGAAATTAATGCTTAGCATCGTTATTCCATTGCTTAATATAATCAATATGTGATTGGCGAGCAAAAGCACCGGGTCTTTGTGCTTGAATAGAAGCAAGTGTTGCATTAAAAGGCATACCACGAGCAAGTAGAAGACGTGCGGCTAGTATTCCAGTACGACCAGAACCACCTTTACAATGAGCGACAACAAATTCACCATTATTCAATGCTATTTGTGCTGCATCATTCGCACGTTGCCATTTTTTTTCAAAATCAGCAGTTGGTGCACAATCATCCTCGATAGGTACATGAAACCATTGCATACCTAATAACTTACACGCTTCTGCTAATAATTGAACGCCTTGGTTCGAAAGTTCATTTTCTTCTAATGCAGTTAAAACCACAGTTGCTCCCGCCGCTTTTAACTGACGTAAACTTGTGATCGCGTTAACCCCTTTCGTTCCTGGGCATGGCGTTAATAATAAGCCACCTTTTAAAGGTGTAGTATCATTTAGTGGTAGTGACCAAACAGGATGTAAATTGTCCATAAAGTAACAACTCCTACTTTGTTATAATATTAGTTAATTGTGGTTTTTTTCTATTTTTTATTGCACTTAAACGTATTTTTTCTTGATTAATCAACGCCGGTTGACCATTCCGCACAGTATCAAAGGTGTGTCGAATCCATTGTGGTAAATCACAAGGAAAATGATAAAAGATCCATACACCTTCACGCTGGTCTTGTAATACACCACTGTCTCGTAACAATGCTAAATGACGAGAAACTTTAGGCTGACTAACCTGCAATGCTTTAGTTAAATCCCCGACAGATAAAGCAACTTCATCATGAATCAGCATTAAAATACGTAATCGTAATGGATCACTCATGATTTTAAATAATTCAACGGCACCAATCGTATCTGATTGATTATCACCATTAAGCATCAAAAATAATGCTATCTTTGCTTTTAGACCATCAAAAACATCGTAAAATCCTTGAGAGCCAGCTTGCGGTTTAGGATCTTTAAAATCCCAATGTATTAGTGCATCTGAATCAGGGAAAAGCGCACATTCTTTACTGGCTTTATCACATAAGGTTATCACAACATCAAAATGTTGATTTTGTAAGCTCGACGCTAATACACTGGTTAAATTATCGGAATTAATATTGTGATAATTAAGAACTTTATATACACGGGGATCAACAGTTTCAGGTGCCATCCCCGCACTCATAATTTCAAATTGATCGATGGTAGTTTCACTGTCTCTACACATATGGCGCATTAATGCTTCTGCAATTTGCGACCGTGCAGAATTTCCCGTACAAAGAAACAAAATACGTTTCACAGTAAAAACCTTATAACTATCATTAAAAACATTAGAATATACGATAAAGCATATATAACAAGCTCAAATAATTAAAAATAAAGCTTATATAGCTACGATAGTTATTATTATCTATTAGCGAGCAATATCGAGTTGATTTCCACTAACACCATTGGTACGAAACCAGCCAGCAATACTAAATCGTTGTTGTGTTACAGGAAGTACTTCATGAGGAAACAGTTCAGATAAAAATACGACTAGCCGACCTGCTTTGGGATCCAACGTTGCCAATTCATTATCATCAAGATCATACATCTTCAGACGACCACCATGCTCAGGTTGCCAATCCTCATTTAAATAAAAAACGGTCGTCAATTTGCGATTTTCTTGACCACGAAAACAATCTACATGCTTTTGATAGAAATCACCTTGTTCATATTTAGCGAAATGTGCTTCATACTCAAATAAGCCTAAGAATAAATGGCGATTTACTTCAAGGCGAACGTCGTTCATTCGCTGTAGAAAATCGCTCACTGGCGGCCCCATATCAGATTGTAGCCACTGAATTTTATCGCTTCGAATTGCTTTTTTAGTCATATATTCATCATTACGGCCAATGCCAGCTTGGCTCCAATCTGTTGGAATACATGCTTTCAATTCACAGACTTCATGTGACGTCAAAAAATTATCCCAGACAAACCACCCTTGGGTAAATAAAGCATCAATCAGTTTATCGCTATTCATAATCGTTCCAATCTAAAAGAAAAAAACGTTATAAAGGCAGACATACTTTACGACAAATCGCAAAAATCATCATAACTATGAAATTTTCTGCTTAAATAGCCCCTAATCATAGGTAATATTAGATTCAGTGATTGATTAATCCTAAAAGATAGTAACTAATACATTATAGGTATAATATTTATTAGATACTTATCACGTATTCAGCATCTAATATTGGTAAAAAGATTAATTCACTGAACTAGATTTATAGGAAACTATTATTATGAGCGATAAAAATCGCGGATTATTATTGGCTTTTATTGGCATAATGATATTAAGCTTTGATAGTTTATTCGTTAAACTATCTAATTCTACTGCATGGAATGTCCTTTTTTGGCGTGGTGCATTTCAGTGCATTGCGTTAGTTATTTTTCAATTACTTTATAATCGAAAGCAATTTACAACTGAAATATCTCGTCCATCATTATCATTACTCGGACTAGGCGCTATTTTTGCCGCCTCGACCGTTTGCTTTATTGAATCGTTACATTATACCCAAGTTGCAAGCACGCTCGTTATCATCAATACCGCCCCTTTCTTTACTGCAATTTTAGGTTTTCTAATATTAAAAGAAAAATTGAAGTGGCCGACACTGTTGGCTATTGGTGTTGCAACCAGTGGCATTTGGATCATCTTTGCTTTTGCCCCTGCGGGCGGCCAATGGATAGGTAATGTACTGGCATTAATCACTGCATTAGCCACTGCTATTTATCTCGTTGCTATGCGCAAAACGAAAGGGGAACAAGCCGCCAATATTCTTATTATCGCTGGCTTTATGATTGCCGTATTTGCTTATATTAAAGGGGCACAACCTTTTTCATTATCACATATTCAAATGCTATATTTATTAATATTAGGTGGTATTGTTGTACCAGGCTCTTATTTGTGTATTTCAAAATCAGCAGCTTATATTCCTGCCGCGCAAACAAGTCTAATTTTATTAATGGAAATTTTATTAGGCCCACTGTATGTCTTTTTAGTTATTGGCGAACAACCATCTCTGAATGATATATTAGGAGGCGCAATAATATTAATCACATTAGGACTTTATACAATTTGGGATGTTAAACAGTCGGCATAATATCATATAACACATGGAATTTATCGCCGTTCGTATTCACAACGGCGATAATCTAGCGATATTTTATTAAAAATTTATTTAGCACTTACACGTAAGTTATTTTTATTATCACGATTTTGGCGAATATGGTCATCACTCTGGATAATATTTTCTTGTTTAGCAAGACGATCATATAAAACAACATTAACGGATGCTGCTAAATTCATACAACCAACCGTGGGTACATAAACAACATGGTCGGCTCTGTCTGCTACATCTTGTGAAATAGAACCATCTTCTGGGCCAAAGATATAAATCGCTTTGTCTGGATGCTGAAAATGAGGCAATAATGTTGCTCCCTCAGCAAAATCAACACAAACAATCTTCATGTCTTTCGGCAAGTTATCAAGCATAGATTCAACACCAGATAATGGAATTGTCTGTGCCATTTTCTTAGTATCTGTCTGAAATTTTGCGGCTTTATCGTAACGGGTTCCCGTATAAATAACAGCATCTGCTTTATAGCAACCTGCTGCTCTGAGTACAGCACCGATATTGGTTGGACTTTTAGGATTACTTAATCCAATGATTACTGATGCATCTTTCATGTCAGGAATACCTTATTGTTTAGATTAACAACAAATATAAATAAAGATGCCATTATACTAAAATAGTAACTTTCCAGAAAGAAGTAACCAACGTTAGCGCTACCATTCGACCCATAAGCAAAAAAGCCTCACTCTTTGAATGAAGCTTTTTTAAAAATTTTGCTATTGAATTTCTATACGAAAGAAATTAACTCAACCTCGATAATCACTATAATCGATAATAATTAATTTACGTCATTATCCACTAAATGATAGCACAACCAACTTAATGATAAATCTTCAATAGCTTGCTGTATCGATACATCTATCTTTTGTGCTTCATCACCATTATACATATCAAGAATAGTAGTAAAAAATGGCATATAAGGCATTGTTGAAATATACACTTTCTTATCATCAGCAATAGCGATCACTTCAATATCATAGGCATTTAAATAACGTGAGTCTTGATCTGTAATGTGCACTAAATTAAAACGTATAATATTGGTATCTTTCGAATCAATGGTCACACGATACCCTATTCGATTTTCATCATCGATCAAATGATAGCATCCATCAGCCAGCGCTATTCCTTTTTCAATCAACATCGATAACATGTCTGCTCGATCAGAAGATACATTGATGACTAATGCTGACTCATCTGAAAAATCATCAATAGATCCCTCTTCAATATCATCATCAAATATAGATCGGGTGTAGGTTGTTACGACATGATTCAGCATGCTTGTAATCCTAATGTTTAGTGTAATATAAATAAATTAAGAGAGAAGATAGGGTTATACGGGATTACATTTTATCCGCAACACAAATTATAGACCCCAATAATAAACACTCTAATTCTTCTCTATTCATTGTTTTAATATACACCTTGATTTAATAGAATTACGGATAGTATTTTTGTTTCATTCTAAGCGCAACATTAACCAAGGCAATTAATACTGGAACTTCAACTAAAGGACCAATTACTCCCGCAAATGCTTGGTCTGAACTCAATCCAAATACTGAGATAGACACTGCAATCGCTAATTCAAAATTGTTGCCTGTGGCTGTAAAAGCAATAGAAGCATTCTTGTCATAAGGAATACCCATTTTCTTACCAACAAAAAAGCTAATAAAAAACATTAAAACAAAGTAAATAACAAGCGGCACTGCAACACGAAAAACATCCATTGGTAAAGCTAAAATCATATCGCCTTTAAGACTAAACATAAGCACAATCGTAGCGAGTAATGCAATTAACGTAATAGGCGAAATACGAGGAATAAACACCTCGTTGTACCATTGCTCTCCTTTTTTAGCGACCAACCATTTACGACTAATAAAACCTGCAAGAAAAGGAATACCAAGATAAATCAACACACTTTCCGCAATATCAAAAATAGATATATCAATAGCAAAACCCTGATAACCAAATAATGGTGGTAATACAGTAATAAACAACCATGCCATAACACTATAAGTCAGAATTTGAAATGCGCTGTTTAATGCAACCAATGTAGCGCCATACTCTTTATTACCGCCTCCAATATCATTCCAGACTAATACCATCGCAATACAACGAGCCAAGCCGATAAGAATAATCCCCACCATATATCCAGGGTGATCACCGAGGAAGGTTAATGCTAAAACAAACATTAAAATAGGACCAACGATCCAATTCATAACCAAAGATAACGTAAGGGCTTGTTTATCTTTGGTTACTTTTCCCATTAAGCCATAATTTACTTTTGCAAGTGGTGGATACATCATTAAAATCAAACCAATCGCTAACGGAACATTGGTCGTTCCAACCGACATAGCCTGGTTCCACTGAGACACCTGAGGAAAAATAGCGCCGATCCCCACCCCAATGATCATTGCAGCAAAAATCCATACCGTTAAGTAACGATCAAGAAACTGCATTTTATTATTTGGGCTATTTAAAACCTTTGTTGTCATAGTAACCTTCCAATTTTTATTATTTACAACAACCAATCGTTAATCGTCGAATAACGATTGGTTGTTATGAAGAAATCCAATCTTGTCTATAAAGCACTTAATAAAATATTAAGACAAGAAATCTGAAAATTTAGCATTAAATGTATTTAGTGCTTCACGGTTAATGCGGTAACACACTTTAGGTGGGTTTGGTTCAGCTTTAATAAAATTAGCTTGTTTTAGTATCCGTAGATGCTCAGAAACTGTTGATTGCGCTAATCCTAACTCAGACACTAGATCACTGTTTAAACAGCTATCCATCGCATCTAAGGTGTGAAGAATGTGAAGAATACGCAAACGCGCAGGATGTGATAATGCTTTAGCTTGCGCTGCTAATGTTTGTTCTGTCTTTAGTTGTTGATCTGTTGCCGTAAAAGATATTTGGCAAGAATCAGGACATTTGGTCATTATTTTACCACCCCACTTCGCTAATCGTCGATTAACGATACTCCGTATCGAACAAGAATACAATATAACAATAAATTTTACTTCTAATGTGGCACCTCTACATGCCACATTAGAATTGAATGACGTTAAACCTCTTTATTCAACGTCTATTTCATAACAATTCGCTGAGCTTTAAGCGCATTATCCTCTACCATCTTCACAGTCACGACATCACTTCCATTAAGATCATAATCTTCAAAAGCAACATAACGAATTGACTGATTAGTCCAATCTTTATAGTAGAACTTAAGATTTGTTAGATCCTTTACAATCGTATGGTCAGTATGAGCAGCTACCGTATTCTCAAAGTCTGTCTCAACAGCATTATCAACCATCGTCGTTGGTACTTCCCCACTTACTGCAGTTTCATCACTTGCCATTGCAGGAATACGTTTTAGCGCCATACCCGGAATAATATCGAAATTATTAAAGATACGAAGTAGACGTAATACGCCATCTTGTGCAGTAACGACATTTGATTTTGTACTCGCATTTGCTAAATAATTTGCTTTTACAAAACGAGATGTTGGTGATGTATCGCCAGGCAATCCAAATGCACCGCATGTACCATGAGAATGCGCCGAACTACCATCAAGGTTGCGAAGAACAGAATCTGCGGTATCAAACTGTTGGATATTTGAGTACACACCTAGATTCTTTAGGTGCCATTCATACTGAGGGCTATTAGTCATAATGCCATTTGATGGCTTAATTTCAATGCGACCTTTTTGATCCGGTTCAAATACTGCTGCATCACCCGTTCTATCAATAAACAAGAAATGCCCTGGCTGTTCTGCTCCGGCTAATACAACAAATTTGCCTTGATGCGCTTCAATATATTCACGCGCTTCCGCAACAGTTTTACATTGAGATAAGACCAAGTAAGGCGTTGCTAAAACATCAATCATCTCATCTGTTGCTTTTATTGCTACCTCATAGGTTGCCATCTTTGGGTAGTACAACACACCCATAGATAACCCTTCTTCATTAAAGCCATCACTTAAAAATTCAAGACTAGATGCTGCATCACCAAATAATTCACCAATATTACAACCAATAACTGCATACTTCGCTTTTCTTAAATGCGTGCTTTTACCTATTGCAAAATTTGGCACATCATATTGACGAGGAAAGAAACTTACATTATTACGGTAATACTGGCCAAACTCATTAGTACGACCGGTAATAATATCATTTTGTAATGTTTTAATTGAAATTTGAGTACACATAATAAATACCTCTATTACGATTTATTGATAAGTGAATAATTTGGAATATTCTTCGTTAAAGTAAATATACTCATAAAACACATTGCAGCTAATACTAACCACGATAATTGTGCTGATGATTTACGAGCTTCACGATTAATATCGACAAGTACTGGATAGTCTTTTTTCTCTGTAATATTATTTTCAACGAGTTGAGTGAAATCTTTATCACTTAAAAATGGAATTGATGATATTTGTTCAACTTGTTGCTTGGTTTGAGTACTAATTAAGTCACTATTTGCCGCATCTGATTTGACCATATTTGTCAAAGAGAACATCAAAACACTACCCAATACTGCAATACCTATAGTTTGACCGATATTTCTTGATGTTGCTTGAACGCCACCAGATTGAGTTGCATCACGTTGATTAACTGCAGCAGTTACGATTAATGATGCTTGTGAAGCAATAATTCCACAACCAAGACCAGTAAAAAGTGCTGAAGCAAAGAAGGCTTTGTTAATTGAATCAATTTCAGTTCCCAAAGCACCAGATAAAGAAGCTAGAACACAGAATCCAATACCAACCATGCATAACTTTCGACAAGATACATGAGCAAATTTAGTTGGCGTCGCCAGTGATGTTATTAGCATCCCCATAGAGAAAACCATTAATAATACAGCTGTATCTGTTGCACTGTATCCTGCAACCAATTGACAATAAGTAATACCAATTAAGATATAAGCACCTAAGACAAAAAAGACCATGCCACACATATATAAACCATCTCGTAGTTGAGGTGTTTTATATATGTGTGGCATTAAGCATGCACCATTTTTTAATTCAAACTGATGCTCCCATTTAATAAAAACAATAAGAATAGCAATACCAAATAAAACCAATGGTAAAGTTGGACTAATACCTAGAATATGGAAGCTTGGTGATAATGGCGTAATAAGACCCCATTCTGATATTTTAAGTAAGCCAACAATTACTGAGAGTAATCCAATCGAAACTAATATAGTGCCAATAAAATCAAACTTAATTTTTACTGTTGGCTTTTCAATTTTCTCTAATGCAAAACCTAATATAAATATCATACCAAAGTAAATAGCAAGAGCTTCAAAGGCAACACGATAGTCAAACTTATCAATGAGAAAGCCAAAGACTAAAGGTGCTGCTGTATTTGCAACACCAACGGCTGCGGCAACTGCACCAAAAGCAATAGCGCGATCTTTGGTATCCGTATAAATACCAACAATTAAACCTAACACTGCCGGAATTAAAAAGCTGGCACCAAAACCGGATAAGCTTCGAGCTACAAAAATAAATATTTGAATATTATCGGTATAAGCGGCAATAATTTCGGCTAAACATAGCAATAAAGCTCCAACTTGGAAAAGACGTTTCCAGCCCCAGATCAGCCCTAACATTCCCCCTGCAATCATACATGCACCAGCAATCAACGGATACATGGCATTGGCAAAAGCAATATCAGAAACCGATGCGCCAAGTTCGTTAATTAAAGATGCCGTTGAAACAGAAAGCCCAGAGTTATCCCCCATAGTGCCCATCTGTGCCATAAGCAAAATAACTAAGCTAAACCATTTTGCCATTCCCGTTTTTGCTTTATCTATAGGAGCTAATTTTGATGTATTCTCCATTGCTACTTATCCTTCACATTTTGCATTACTCTTCATATTGTTATTTTCTTCGATTTGAAAGTATTGTTGCCCACTTTTCCTCTCAAGTAATCTCTGTTATGTTGGGATTATCCAAACATAAACACCGAGTCAGACATGAGAAAATTTACTTTTGAGCAGGTGGATGCATTTGTTGCGGTTGTTGAGGCTGGTTCATTTAGCGCGGCGGCTCGTCTGTTACGAAAAGATAAATCATCAATTCATCAACTAGTAAGTTATTTAGAAATAGAATTAGGTATTGAACTATTTAACCGTGAAAAGAAACTTCCGAGATTAAGACCTGAAGCTAAAAATATTTATAACTACAGTAAATTACTGTTGGAACAACACAAAGAAATTCAAAGTCTGGCTGATAATCTTTTTCATGGCATAGAAAATAGTCTCACCATCAGTTATGACGTAGTAATCCCCCACCAGGTTATTGTTGATATCAGCACTCAGCTCTCATCAGAATTCCCATCATCACAAATTCACTGGTTATGCCAAAACAAAACAACAGCTATTAATGCATTAGATAATCAAACCATTGATATTACTTTACAGGCTTTATCTCATCGAGCTAAACCACAAGATGGACTTGAAGCACTGACTTTAGGCCAAGTCGCTTGCTCACTTTATGTTAATAAAAAAACCATGGATAATAATTTGTCCTATACACGCTCTTACCTTCAAGTAAAACCTCAATTTATTCTAGAAAGTTTTATTGCCGCAGAATTAGACAAACTCACTATCTTAAGCCCTTTCTATCGTCTTTTTACTGAGGTTGATTTGATGGTCAAATGCTTGAATGAAACACCTCATGCTTGGGCTATCATTCCCGATCACCTAGCCAAACCTTTTACTGGTGATAAGGTAGTGAAATTAAAAGACAGTGGGTTTTCAGCACAAGAAGTTTTATGGCCTTGTGTAATGTTAACCAATCAGAAAGGAATTAAGGGACCTGTCTTTCAGCGGGCTTATGCGTTGATTATAGAGAAGATGCGAGGATTTGATTTATGACGTCGATAATAAGATTAAAGATATAGAATAGACGTTGACCAGAAAAAGGTAGGGATAAATTTTTGATTAGGCTAGATACAACAAAGCCCCAGCGTAAGCTGAGGCTTTGTTATTTTAATTGGTGCCCGAGGACGGACTTGAACCGTCACTCCCGAAGGAAACGGATTTTGAATCCGTCGTGTATACCAATTTCACCACTCGGGCTTTATTCTCATAAAGAGAATGGAGGCGCGTCCCGGAGTCGAACCGAGGTACACGGATTTGCAATCCGCTGCATAGCCACTCTGCCAACGCGCCAACGTTACTAGGTTTCCCTAGCCTGTTGTTAATTGGCTTAACAACGTATATAGATGGTGCCCCGGGCCGGACTTGAACCGGCACAGCGCGAACGCCGAGGGATTTTAAATCCCTTGTGTCTACCAATTCCACCACCAGGGCACGCAATTTCTTGCGATGGGTAAGACACCATCTGTAAATACTGCCATTTCAGCAATATCTTTTTATTTGGAGCGACACACGAGGTTCCCGATCTTGTAAACTCAGGCGTGACCTCAACATTGTTGAGTCACCTCTTGTATTGCTGAACACTGATAGCATCAATATTCTTTAATTTGGAGCGACACACGAGGTTCGAACTCGTGACCTCAACCTTGGCAAGGTTGCGCTCTACCAGCTGAGCTAGTGTCGCATATTCTCAAAGAGAATGGAGGCGCGTCCCGGAGTCGAACCGAGGTACACGGATTTGCAATCCGCTGCATAGCCACTCTGCCAACGCGCCAACGTTACTAGGTTTCCCTAGCCTGTTGTTAATTGGCTTAACAACGTATATAGATGGTGCCCCGGGCCGGACTTGAACCGGCACAGCGCGAACGCCGAGGGATTTTAAATCCCTTGTGTCTACCAATTCCACCACCAGGGCACGCAATTTCTTGCGATGGGTAAGACACCATCTGTAAATACCGCCTAAGCTGTATTTTTTAATTTGGAGCGACACACGAGGTTCCCGATCTTGTAAACTCAGGCGTGACCTCAACATTGTTGAGTCACCTCTTGTATTGCTGAACACTGATAACATCAATATTCTTAAATTGGAGCGACACACGAGGTTCGAACTCGTGACCTCAACCTTGGCAAGGTTGCGCTCTACCAGCTGAGCTAGTGTCGCATATTCTCAAAGAGAATGGAGGCGCGTCCCGGAGTCGAACCGAGGTACACGGATTTGCAATCCGCTGCATAGCCACTCTGCCAACGCGCCATTTTTGTAAAGAACCTAATCTTCACTCACCTTAGCAAGTCACCCCGCTGCGGTATGTGGTGTAATTTACTGATTTTACGGGCTGAGTCAACGAAAAATTATGACTTTTTATTTAAGTGGTTATTTTCCGTTACATCCACCTAAAAATCAGCCCATTGTTGATCAAAATCCACCCACTTAGAATTCAAAGAATTAAATTGAAATATTATCAACCCTTTAAACTGTCATTTGTTTATATATCGCAAGTATTCATATTCATTACTATGGCTTAATTACAGGTATGTTATTCGTCCTTAATAACACTATTACCTATCTTTATTCTCTTTCTTTTTATAGCACTTATTAATGAAGTTAATTTTTACATCTAATCATTTGATTTTTAAGCATACCTCTTTAGGGTTATTTAAAGTTTGACTTGATTTGTGTCATATTTATTCTAGTTAACACTCAATAAGCTTATCGTAATTCACGATATTGTTAAGAGGATCTATGAACAAAGTCAAAATAGCAATTATTGGTAACGGTATGGTTGGTCATCGCTATATCGAAGAGCTAGTCGATAAAGCTGACATGAGTAACTATGATGTTACTGTCTTTTGTGAAGAACCACGAGTTGCTTATGATAGAGTTCACCTCTCATCTTATTTCTCTCATCACACTGCAGAAGAATTATCTCTCGTTAAACAAGGTTTTTATCAAAAACATGGTATTAACGTTTTCTTAGGTGAACGTGCCATCACGATTAACCGAGATCAAAAACTCATTTATTCTAGTAGTGGTCGTGAAGTTCATTACGATAAATTAATTATGGCAACAGGATCGTATCCTTGGGTGCCATCAATTAAAGGTAATGATTCAAAAGATTGTTTTGTCTATCGTACAATTGAAGATCTAAAAGCGATCGAAGCAACGGCTAAACACAGTAAAAGTGGTGTTGTCGTTGGTGGCGGATTATTAGGACTAGAAGCAGCTGGTGCTTTAAAAGCATTAGGTGTTGATACTCATGTTATTGAATTTGCGCCAGTATTAATGGCTGAACAACTAGACCCTCATGGCGGCGCGCAACTTCGTAAAAAAATCGAACAACTTGGTGTTATTGTTCATACAGGTAAAAATACCCAAGAAATCATCGCAAATGGCCAACACGCTCGTAATACCCTTACCTTTGCTGATGGCACTTCACTCGAAGTTGACTTCATCGTATTCTCTACTGGTATTCGTCCACAAGATAAACTCGCTCACCATTGTGATTTAGAGCTAGGTAACCGTGGTGGTATTGCAATCAATAATTTCTGTCAAACATCTGATGATGATATTTATGCCATTGGTGAGTGTGCATCTTGGAACAATATGTTCTTTGGTCTCGTTGCCCCTGGTTATAAAATGGCACAAATTGCTGTCGGTCACTTACTGGGCGAGTCTCATACTTTTGACGGTGCTGATATGAGCGCCAAATTGAAATTACTAGGCGTAAAAGTTGGCAGTATTGGTGACGCGAATGGCCGTACTCCTAACTGTAAAAGTTATGTTTACCTTAACGAACAGCAAGATGTGTATAAACGTATTATTGTTTCTGAAGATGGTAAACAACTATTAGGTGCAGTATTAGTCGGCGACACCGCTGATTATGGTAATTTATTACAACTTAAATTAAACAATATTGAATTACCTGAAAACCCTGACAGTTTGATTCTACCTGCTCATGCTGGTGCAGAAAAACCTGCAATGGGCGCAGATTCATTACCTGACAGTGCGGTCATTTGTTCATGTTTTGACGTCACTAAAGGTAAAATAGCAGCCGCCGTTGCTGAAGGTTATACAACACTTGGTGATATAAAAGCGTTAACAAAAGCAGGCACAGGCTGTGGTGGTTGTGTTCCATTAATCACTCAAGTCCTTAATAGTGAACTTGCAAAGGCTGGCGTTGAAGTTAAGAATCACCTTTGTGAGCATTTTGAATACTCTCGTCAAGAACTCTTCCACCTTATTCGCGTTGAAGAAATCACCTCTTTTGATGCTTTACTTACTAAATACGGTAAAGGTTACGGTTGTGAGGTGTGTAAACCTGCTATTGGCTCTATTCTGGCGTCATGCTGGAATGAATACGCTCTTAGCCCTAAAAATACACCGTTACAGGATACCAATGATATTTTTCTTGGCAACATGCAAAAAGATGGTACCTACTCTGTTATCCCACGGATGGCGGGTGGTGAAGTAACACCTGCGGGATTATTAGCATTAGCTCAAATTGCAAGTGATTATAAACTTTATACCAAGGTAACTGGCGCTCAACGTATAGGCCTTTTTGGTGCTCATAAAGACGATTTACCACAAATTTGGCAACGTCTGATTGATGCCGGATTTGAAACAGGTCAAGCCTATGCCAAAGCATTACGCATGGCAAAAACATGTGTTGGTAGCACTTGGTGTCGTTTTGGTGTGCAAGACAGTGTCGGTTTAGGCGTCCAACTAGAAAACCGTTACAAAGGTATTCGTACTCCTCATAAAATGAAGTTTGGTGTTTCTGGTTGTACTCGAGAGTGTGCCGAAGCTCAAGGTAAAGATTTAGGTATTATTGCAACAGATGCGGGTTGGAATATGTATGTCGGAGGTAATGGTGGAATGAAGCCCCGCCATGCTGATTTATTAGCCGCAGATCTTGATACTGCAACATTAATTAAATATATCGACCGCTACTTGATGTTTTATGTGCGTACTGCCGACAAATTACAGCGTACTTCAACATGGCTAACTAGCTTAGACGGCGGTGTAGACTATCTAAAAGATGTCATCATCAATGATAAATTAGGCCTTAACCAACAACTTGAAGCTGATGCAGAACGGTTGATTGCGAGTTATCACTGTGAGTGGCAAGCCACACTAAGCAATGAGCAGCAATTAAAACGTTTTTCTCATTTTATTAATAGCACAGAACGTGATAGCAATGTTGTTTTTGTACCCGAACGAGAACAACATCGCCCTGCAGCTATTAGTGAAAAAACAATCAATAATGAACAAGATACAACCTTTATTATTTCATTGGAGGAAAAAGCATGAGTCAGTGGATCTCTGTATGTAATCTTGATGATTTGATCCCCGGCACAGGCGTTTGTGCCCTAGTTGGCGATCAACAAGTAGCTATTTTCCGTCCAGACAATAGTGAGCAATTGTTTGCCCTCAATAATAAAGACCCCTTTGCAGAATCAAATGTCCTCTCTCGTGGGATTATTTGCCAGCATCAGAATCAACTATGGATCGCGAGTCCATTAAAGAAACAACGCTTTTCATTAGTTGATGGCCATTGTTTAGAACAACCTGATATCAAAATTGCTTGTTATCAGATTCAAGTTCATCAGGGTCAAGTACAGGTTCGCTTGTAATTAGAGCAGTAATGAGTTTGGCCGAGAGTGCCAAACTCTTCTTTGCCATAAGTTAATACGGCAACTTGTCTATTAGCTTATGACAAACAGTTTTAATTTCTACAGGGAAAATGTATGTACGCTGATACCATCAAAAAATGCTCCGCTAATGCGGCACGTATTGTTGAATTTGCACAAAAAGAGAAACTCGGATTTTGGCTAAGCTCTGCTATGGCTGGCGCTTACGTTGGTTTGGGCATTATTTTAATTTTCACACTTGGCAATATGGTCGACCCAAGTATTAGACCCCTTGTAATGGGATCGACATTTGGCATCGCTTTAACCTTAGTGATTATTGCTGGATCTGAACTTTACACTGGGCACACTATGTTTTTAACTTTTGGTGTGAAAACAGGTCAAATCACCGTTGCTGACACATTACGTGTATTACCCCAAACATGGATGGGAAATCTATTAGGTTCGGTTGGTGTTGCCCTACTTTTCTTTTATGCCGGTGGTGGCAAACTTTTAAACGATGGTAACAGCCTATTAAATAATGTTGCTATGGCAAAAACTGCAGCTCCAGCGTCGGTATTACTGTTTAAAGGCATGCTATGTAACTGGCTTGTTTGTTTAGCTATTTGGATGTGCCAACGCGTTGAAGGTTCAGCAAAATTCATTGCCATTTGGTGGTGTTTATTGGCCTTTATTGCTTCAGGATTTGAGCACTCAATCGCTAATATGACTATTTTTGCTCTATCTTGGTTTGGCGATCACAAAGACGCATTTACCCTCGTTGGTATTGGACATAACTTATTGTGGGTAACAATCGGTAATACGCTTTCTGGCGTAGTATTTATGGGCTTAGGCTATTGGTTTACAACACCAAAATCACAACGTCCAATGATTAAATCAGCAACAGCTGATACTCAAGTACAGCAATCAATATAATTATGCCGACCATAATGACACAGTTTTGGAGTAAACTTATGCACCCATCAGACACTTTATATGCGTTATCTACCCCAACTGAAATCGGTAAAGTGATTCTTGTTGGTGCAGGCCCAGGTGATCCTGATTTACTTACAGTCAAAGCACTACGCTTGATTCAACAGGCTGATGTCATTATTTATGATCGCTTAGTCTCACAAGAGATCGTTGATCTCTTTCCTCCTCGCTGCCAAGCCATTTTTGTAGGGAAAGAAGCCGGTAATCATTGTGTGCCTCAACAGCAAATTAATCATCTGTTAGTTGAACATGCATTAGCTGGTAAACAAGTCGTACGTTTAAAAGGTGGCGATCCGTTTATTTTTGGCCGCGGGGGGGAAGAATTAGAAGCTTTACTGCCATTTAATATTCCTTTTGAAGTCGTACCGGGGATCACTGCAGCATCAGGATGTGCAGCATATGCAGGCATTCCATTAACCCATCGCGATCACGCCCAAAGTGTGCAATTTATTACTGGGCATTTAAAACAAGATCAAGATCAAATAGATTGGTTATCACTGGCGCGCGCTAAGCATACGTTAGTGTTTTATATGGGATTAAATCAAAGCAGTGTTATTCGTCATAAATTAAGTGCTTATGGTATGTCGCTAACAACACCTATAGCCATTATTGAGCGTGGTACAACGATCCACCAACGCGTATTAACAGGAGAACTCGCTCAAATAGAAACGCTTGCTCAACAAGCTGCTAGCCCTGCTTTAATTATTATCGGTAGCGTTACTCAGTTATCCCAACAACTAAATTGGTTTAATCAACAACCAGATACACTAACCAATATAGAACAAGAGATGCAACGTTATGGTTAAGTTCGGCTGACTTACTAAGTTATAAACACAAAAAAGCGAGCCATTAGCTCGCTTTTTTATTTATTAACAAATAATTAAAATCTATTTAGTGATTGTCTGCGTTTAACAAATCACCTTTTGCCGCTTTAAGATACTGTACCATTGACCAGTAAGTTAACACCATTGCAATATATAGTGATGCATAACCTAGCCATACAACGTATTGATGCGGATGCCATAGTAATAGTAATAAGGCAAACATTTGTGATGCTGTTTTTACTTTACCAACCCATGAAACGGCAACACTTGCACGTTTACCTAGTTCAGCCATCCACTCTCGTAATGCTGAAATAATAATTTCACGGCCAATCATAGTAATAGCAGGAACAGTTACCCATAAAGTATGATAATGCTCAACCACCAGCACCATTGCGGTTACGACCATTAATTTATCAGCGACGGGGTCAATAAACGCACCAAAACGTGTCGTTTGATTAAGCTTACGCGCAAGATAACCATCAAACCAATCTGTTACACCTGCTACCCAAAAGATTAACGCAGTAGCAAACGCCGACCATTCATAAGGTAAATAAAAGGCAATAACGAAAAATGGAATAAGAATGAGCCGGATAAAACTTAAAATATTTGGGATTGATAAACGCATAATTTTATTCTTATGTTCAAGATCTGGGCCTAACATACAATCTAGACTACTCTAAAAAAGTAAAAGAGTGTGCCTTTTCTGTAAATTTAACCAATAAAGTACTGTAGCAATGATGACCTTCAAAGCGACAGACTAACCATGTTGCAATGCATCGACTATTTTTTCCGCTAAAGCCAAGCTGATACCAGGTACTTTAGCAATTTCTTCTTTACTCGCTTTTTTCAGTTCTTGCATTCCACCCATATATTTTAATAAAGCCTGACGCCGTTTAGGTCCAACTCCCTCGACATCTTCGAGAGTACTACGTTTTCTTACTTTTGCTCTCTGGGCACGGTGACCACTGATTGCATGATCATGACTTTCATCACGAATGTGTTGTATTAAATGTAACGCGGGAGAATCGCTTGGCATAGAAAATTCTTCACCGGTGACGAAAATTAACGTCTCTAACCCAGGTTTTCGCGTCGTTCCCTTTGCAACACCCACTAACATTGGTCGTTTTGGCCAATCAGCGATATAAGGTTTTACAACATCATACGCTCTTGAGAGTTGACCTCTACCCCCATCAATGAAAATTATGTCTGGAATTTTATCTAATTCCATGTTTTTACTATACCTACGCTCTAATACTTGCGCCATAGCTGCGTAATCATCACCCCCCGTTATACCGGTAATATTATAACGGCGATATTCTTGCTTTAACGGGCCTTCATGATTAAAGACAACACAAGATGCCACGGTTTTTTCACCCATGGTATGACTAATATCAAAACATTCCATTCGAGAGATAGGTTTTAAGTTTAATGCTTGTTGCAACGCAAAGAAACGCTCTTGAATTGTCATTCGATGATTTAATTTACTGGTTAACGCGGTTTCTGCATTCGTTTGTGCTAATTGTAGATATTTTGCTCGTGTTCCTCGCGGATGATATTTAATCGTAATTTTACGACCAGCAAGTTCAGACAAAGCAGTTAAAATAGCCTCACTATCATCCCCAAGTTCTTCACTTAATAAAATAAGGCTCGGTATGACACGACCTTCAGCTTGATTAAAATAAAACTGGGTGACAAAACTTGATAGCACTTCGGTTAACGATGCATCAACGGGCATTTTAGGAAAATAACTACGACTACCTAAAATCTTCCCCTGACGAATATACAAACCATGAATACACGCCATACCGTTTTGATGTGCAATACCAATAACGTCTAAATCATCTTCATTATCTTGACTAACAAATTGTTGCTCTTGAATTCGACGTAGAGCTTGAATCTGATCGCGATATATAGCTGCCCGTTCAAAATCAAGCGCCATACTCGCCTGCTCCATTTTTTCCACCATGGTATTGATCACTTGTCGATCTTTACCTTGAAGAAATAAACGTACCCACTGCACTTGCTGTTGATAATCATCATCAGAGATTAATCCAGCGACACAAGGGCCAGAGCAACGACCGATTTGATACATTAAACAAGGACGACTACGATTAGCGTAAACAGAATCTTCACATTGACGAATTGGAAATATTTTCTGCATCAAGTGCAAACTGTCACGCACGGCAGAAACATCAGGATAAGGACCGAAATATTCACCTTTGCGACGTTTAACACCACGATGAATAGATAAACGAGGATGTTTACTGGCACTTAACAAAATATAAGGATAAGACTTATCATCACGTAACAAGACATTATATTTAGGTAAATACTGTTTGATATAATTGTGTTCAAGGATCAATGCTTCAGTTTCAGTGTGAGTCACTGTTACATCGACTTTACAAATATTTTTAACTAACGCGCGTGTTTTTTCGCCCGCAACATTGGTTCGAAAATAACTTGATAAGCGTTTTTTGAGATCTTTCGCCTTACCAACATAGATCACTTCACCGCTGGCGTCATACATACGGTAGACGCCAGGTTGGTGAGTTACCGTTTTGAGAAAACTTTGCGCATCAAAAACGGTATCATCGACATGATTAGACACTATAGCGTCTCAGTATCAAGCATGCCGTGACGAATCGCTAGATGTGTTAACTCAACATCACCACTAATATTTAACTTATTAAATAAACGATAACGGTAACTATTTACAGTTTTAGGACTTAAACTTAATTGCTCAGATATATCAGTAACTTTTTGTCCTTTAGTGATCATCATCATGATCTGTAATTCACGCTCAGACAGCTCTTTAAATGGGTTTTCTGAATCTGGCGCGAACTGACTTAAAGCCATTTGTTGGGCAATTTCAGAAGAAATATATCGCTGACCACTATTAACCATACGAATAGCATTCACCATTTCATCAGGCCCTGCTCCCTTGGTTAAATAACCCGAGGCACCGGCTTGCATAACTTTTGTTGGGAATGGATTTTCAGTATGTACGGTTAATACAATAATTTTAATCTCGGGATTGAAGCGTAATATTTTACGAGTAGCTTCAAGACCACCAATACCTGGCATATTCATATCCATAAGAATAATGTCGGCATGATTACTTCGACACCATTTTACGGCATCCTCACCACTGACGGCTTCCCCTACCACTTTAATACCACGGACATCTTCAAGAAGACGTCGGATCCCTGTGCGAACCAGTTCGTGATCATCTACAAGGAATACATTAATCAAGCTGTATCTCCAATATGATTTGGCTCTGCACCCTGCCACTATGGCGGGACAGCTAACTCACTAATACTTATAATTCTACCTCAACTTAACCATGAACCTCATACTGATTCTGTGTATCAGCGCAAAGTTTCACATAAAGTTAAGGCTTGACAGTTTACGGTTACCTATTTTTTACGCGCTGTAAAATAATGACCGTTGTTCGATTATTGTCTATTTTATAATAAAAATAAAGCCCCAAAAAATACCTATGTCTAGATGTGGACAATACAATGATAAAAAATAACCAAATCAGTAAGATATAACAATCTATTAACCTTATTTTGATAAGGTTAATTAATGCTGATTAATCCTTAGCCGTCTAGATGTAAAGCGTTCCTTTCCGAGAAAGATTACGTTATCATAGCGCCGCTTTTGGTTTCACATTCTATATATACGACGTTTTCACATTAAAAAGACTTACACCGCTCTTGCTTAATAATGGATTATTAATGCGGAGTTACCACCAATGATAGTGATTACTATCACGGTACTCTGCTGATTGGCTTGGTCTATCTAATCTGTAATACGATGATTATAACCATTAGTATCTATTATCCAATTATTGCATTGCATCGATGACAGCGTGTCTCGATGACTGAGTTAACAAGGTTAAGTTATGAGTCTTTCTGCTAAAACAGTTGTTGTTATTGCAATTGGTGCAGCCCTATATGGTATTGGTGGTTTACCTATGTTTGGTATTCCTATCTTTGCTAACACCACGCTTAAACCTGCGATGGCAGTCTTAGCCTTATTCGCCGTTCTCTTTGGGCCTTTAGTTGGCTTTCTTGTCGGTATTATAGGTCACTGGGTGACAGACCTTTTTGCTGGCTGGGGTGTATGGTTTACATGGGAACTGGGCTCAGGCATTGTTGGCTTAATTATTGGTCTTTACCCTATGCTCACCCGTGGCCGTTTAGAGATGGGACGTTTTTCTAATCTAGATTTTAGTCTCTTTGTCGCTCTAGCCTTTGTTGCCAATGTTGTAGGTTATGGCTGCTCCGCCTTTCTTGATGCCATCCTCTATGCCGAACCCTTTACTAAGGTATTAGTGCAATTAGTTATTATTGCGCTTAGCAATACCGTTATTATCGCCGTTGTTGGTCATTTAATCCTAACGTCAGTGGCTAAACGTAAGCAGCAAAGCTTCAACTTAAAAGAGGCTTACTAATAATGAGTATCGTCTTTAACAACTTTTCGTTTAAATATTGGGCACTTGAAAACCCGACTCTAAAAAATATTAACCTAACAATTAATAAAGGCGAAAAGATTGCCATTATTGGTCCAAGTGGTTGTGGAAAATCAACATTAGGCCAATGCCTTAATGGGCTTATTCCTCATGCGATCAAAGGTGACTGTAGTGGTGAGCTTTACATTAATGGTAAAAATACTCGTCAGCTAGATCTGGATCACTGCACCAGTATGGTCGGTACTGTATTACAAGATACCGATGGTCAATTTGTAGGATTAAGTGTGGGGGAAGATATTGCCTTTGCACTTGAAAACCAAATGATTCCACAGCAACAAATGCGCGAAATTGTACAAGCAACGGCTGACATGGTCGACTTAAACAGCATTTTATACCACTCTCCTTTTGATTTAAGTGGCGGCCAAAAACAGCGGGTTTCACTTGCTGGCGTGATGGTTGATGACGTTGATATTTTGTTATTTGATGAACCTTTAGCAAGCCTTGATCCTAAAACAGGCAAAGCTGCGATTGAAATCATTGATAACCTCCATAAAGATTCAAACAAAACGGTAATCATCATTGAACACCGTTTGGAAGATGTATTACATCGCCCAATTGATCGTATTATTATGATGGAGCGTGGTGAAATTATTGCTGATATGACACCCGATGAGCTATTGGCTAGCCCATTACTGCAACAACATGGTATTCGTGAGCCACTCTATATCTCTGCAATAAAAGCGGCTGGCTGTACAATCACAGCTGAAGATAAACCCGCTTATTTTTCAACCATTAAACTTGATAAATTTAAGCCTCAAATTGAGTCGTGGTTTCATCAAGTTAAGCTCGCCCCAATAGAGCCAGAAAAAGATGTTCTATTGAGCATTAAAAACCTCAGTTACTCTTATGATGGTGTTCGCAATACGCTAGATGATGTTAGCTTTGATATCCATAAAGGCGAGTTTGTTGCCATTATGGGAAAAAATGGCTCTGGTAAATCGACTATCACTCGTTTAATCATGGGTGTATTAGAAGCAGATTGCGGTACTATTTCTCTCAATGGTAACGATTTAGCTAATCAATCTATTTTTGAGCGTAGCCAGCACATTGGTGTGGTGATGCAAAACCCTAATCATATGATCTCACACCATATGATTTTTGATGAAGTCGCATCAGGCCTACGTAACCGTGGCATGGATGAAGCGCAGATTAAAATCAAAGTAGAAGCAACCCTCAAATTATGTGGTCTTGGTCGCTATCATCACTGGCCTATTGATGCATTAAGCTTTGGCCAAAAAAAACGCGTTACTATTGCGACAATGTTAGTCCTTGAACCAGACTTGTTGATCTTAGATGAGCCAACTGCGGGACAAGATTATCATCACTACGCGGCTATGATGACATTTATTCAAGAACTTAATCAAACACTAGGGCTCACCATTGTGATTATTTCGCATGATATGCACTTAGTCCTTGAATATACTCAACGCGCAGTTGTTATTGCCGACAATCGCTTATTAGCTGACGATAAAGTTAATCATATTTTTAGCCAACCAACATTATTAGATCAAGCAAACTTAACGGTTACGAGCTTATACTCATTGGCTCAAGCTATTGGTATTAAAAATATTGATCAATTTATTCGCTGTTTTATCGCCCACGAACTAAAAAATAAATAACCATGAAAAGCAAACATTTAAAATTTGGCATTAGTTATGTCAACACCCACTCTTGGTTACATGCCCTAAACGGTATTACCAAGTTTGTGTTATTTATGGCATGGGTAACAATGGTGCTAATCACCTTTGATCTACGCGTTATTTGCGGATTAATTATCGTGGGTTTATTGCTACTTAAAGCCACTAAAATTCCATTTGCTGTCTATAAACCATTGTTAGTTGGTACTGCTGTGGTGTTATTAATGAATGCATTGTTTATGTTTTTGATTGCCCCTCAACAAGGCACTGACTACATGCATTCAACAACCGTCCTAGTACACCTTTTTGGACACTACAATATTACTCTTGAAACTGTGTTCTATTTACTAACGGTTACGCTTAAATATTTCAGTATGTTTCCCATTGCGTTGGTATTTGTTTTTACGACCCATCCAACAGAGTTTTCTGCCAGTTTAAATAAACTAGGTGTACCTTATCGTATTGCTTACGCCGTCAGCCTCACTTTGCGTTATTTACCTGAAGTAATGAAAGATTTCACCAATATAATGCATGCTCAACAAGCACGTGGCGTGGATATTTCAAAAAAAGCGCCAGTCATGACTCGTATTCGTAATGTTGCCAAAATTCTTGGGCCACTGATTTTTTCAAGTTTAGATCGCGCGGATGTGATCTCCAATGCAATGACACTGCGTGGTTTTGGACGCAATAAAAAGCGTACTTGGTATAGCTTAAAACCAATGACAAAAAATGATGCTATTGCGTTAATAATTATTGCCCTTGTACTTGGATTTGGCATTCTGCATCGTTATCAATCTGCAACGTTATTTTGGTATCCTTTTCATTAAGACGGCTTCTAAAGCATAATGAAAAACCGTCATTTATTGGCGGTTTTTTCGTTTAACCCCCTGTAACTATTAACTTCATTTGATTATTCCCATCACTATTTTCATTTCATCTCTTCTTAGCAATATTACCCAATTTCTCAAATCATAAGAAAAGTAGTTTTTTACTTATTGTCAGTCCATTAATTAAACCGTACTTTAAATTAACAAAAAACAAACTTAACGCTTACTAGTCAAACAACCAGTCGCGTTTTTATAACTAAAAATCATTAAAAAACACAACAAACATACTCATAAATACAAAAACAGCATAAATGCCATGGTGATAAAGAAAACAACAATTATCACTCTGTAATAATCATTAAAAGGATTTTAAAATGAAACTACTCGCTATTATTAGTGCCTTCGGCGGAATACTTTGCTCAAGTTTTGCAACCGCAGCCGATAGCTTTATCTCGATCGGCACAGGGGGTCAAACAGGTGTTTATTACATTGCTGGACAATCTATTTGTCGATTTGTGAACCGCACTACAGATACTCACCATATCAAATGTAATGCACCCACCAGTGGTGGTGGTGTGGCTAATGTAAATGGTTTACGTAGCCATGAATATAACTTTGGTATCATGCAGTCTGATCATCAATTTAAAGCACTTAATGGCTTATCTCCTTTTCAAGATCATGGCAAAATGACCGATATTCGTGCGGTTTTCTCTCTACAAAGTGAAGTATTTACCATTCTTGCTCGTGAAGATTCAGGGATTAAAACCTTTGATGATTTAAAAAATAAACGCGTAAACTTAGGCAATCCCGGTTCAGGGCAGCGTGATACATTTGAGCAGATTTTAACGGTTAAAAATTGGAATAGTGATATTTTCAGTTTGGTTTCTGATCTCAAACCAGCCGAACAAGCACCTGCAATGAGTGATAATAAAATAGATGCAATGAGCTACTTTGTTGGTCACCCAAATGGCGCGATTCAAGAAGCTTCTACCACAACAGATACTCGTTTAATTGCGGTTACAGGCCCTGAAATTGATGCACTATTAAAAGAAAAGAGCTATTTCACAAAAGCGATTATTCCTGGTGGC
This sequence comes from Photobacterium piscicola, assembly GCF_900166965.1. Classification (GTDB taxonomy): domain Bacteria; phylum Pseudomonadota; class Gammaproteobacteria; order Enterobacterales; family Vibrionaceae; genus Photobacterium; species Photobacterium piscicola. The sequence goes on from NZ_FUZI01000003.1 coordinate 526,573, forward strand.
ATGTACCGTGGTAATCCTAATGATACTGTTTCAATTGGAGGTAAAGCGGTGTTATCAACCAACGCTGACACTGATCCTGAAATGGTGTACCAATTGGTGAAGTCAGTCTTTACTAATATCGATCGCTTCAAACGCCTGCATCCTGCTTTTGCGGATCTCAAAGAAACTGACATGATAAAAGCAGGCTTAACCGCTCCACTGCACGATGGCGCTATTCGCTACTACAAAGAACGTGGCTGGATGTAACTTCACCACCAAGCGAGATAATTCTTCTATCTCGCTTACCCTTCTTTTATTAATGAAAATAGACAGCAAATTATCGTTTTAATTGTGCTCCCTGTTTTCATTAGTACCAACTTGTAAGTGAATACATATGGCTCAACATAATCTAATATCCGATAATCCACTTTCGACAGAAGATCTGATTGCGAAAGATGTCGGTGCACGTTTACCGACTGGCATTATGGCAAAAGTAATTACTTTGCTCGCAATTTCATGGTCACTATTTCAATTGTGGATCGCATCCCCGCTGCCTTTTATTATTGGTATTGGGGTTTTTAATGACACCGAAACCCGTGCCATTCATTTAGCCTTTGCGCTTATTCTCGCTTTTTTAGTTTTTCCAGCACGTCAGTCTTCCGCAACCGATCGAGTTCCCTACAGTGATATCGCTTTAGGGATGATTGCGGCAGCCACTTCATTGTATTTGTTTGTCATGTACCATGAATTAGCCCAACGCCCTGGCAGCTTAACCCAACTTGATCTTGTAGTGGCTTGTATTGGTTTACCATTATTATTAGAAGCCGCTCGACGAGTGTTAGGTCCTGCATTGCCTCTTATTGCACTAGGCTTTATTGGGTATAGTTTTGCAGGTCCTTGGATGCCAGGGCTACTTGCTCATCGCGGAGTGCAATTTGCTTCTCTTGCGAACCATCAATGGATCACTACCGAAGGTGTATTTGGAATCGCACTAGGGGTATCCACCAGCTTTGTTTTTTTGTTTGTGCTATTTGGCGCTTTACTTGAGCGTGCAGGTGCTGGACATTATTTTATTCAATTAGCCTTTAGTTTATTAGGGCACCTTCGTGGTGGGCCAGCAAAAGCCGCAGTAGTTGCATCAGGGCTAACTGGATTAATATCTGGATCATCAATAGCTAATGTTGTCACAACGGGCACATTTACTATTCCAATGATGCGCAAAGTCGGGTTTAGCAAGGAAAAAGCGGGCGCAATAGAAGTAGCTTCATCAGTAAATGGGCAGATTATGCCGCCAGTTATGGGCGCAGCAGCTTTCTTAATGGTGGAATATGTCGGCATTCCTTATATCGATATTATTAAGCATGCCTTTTTGCCTGCGGCTATTTCATACATTACTTTGCTTTATATTGTTCACTTAGAAGCCCTAAAACTGGGAATGACCGCAATTAATCCTAAACAACATAAGCCATGGCTAGTACGCTTAACCAGCTTTAGCTTTGGTTGTTTGTTAATCAGTGGATTTTCGTTAGCAATCTATTATGGCTTAGGATGGATCAAACCATTATTAGGTAATTATGCAGCTTATGCCATTGGCGGTTTACTAATTACGGTTTATCTCTGTTTATTAAAAGTGGCAGCCACTCATCCACCATTACCCACAGATGATCCTGATGCGCCATTAGATGAATTACCAGAAACACGCAGTGTCTTATTAGCAGGGTTACATTTTATCTTACCGGTTGTGGTCTTAGTGTGGTGTTTAATGGTCGAGCGTTTATCTCCAGGGTTATCCGCTTTTTGGGGCTCGGTGATGCTGGTTGGTATTATCATCACTCAACGTCCGCTACTGAGCTTATTACGTAAAGACGGCTATCATTATGGTGATTTCAATGATGGTAAAAATGATCTGATTGAAGCTTTAATTGCAGGCTCACGCAATATGATAGGAATAGGTATCGCCACTGCTACCGCGGGTATTATTGTGGGTGCGGTTTCTCAAACCGGAGTCGGATTAATTTTAGCTGATTTGGTTGAGATGCTATCAATGGGTAATTTAATGCTGATGCTAATTTTATCAGCACTATTAAGCCTTATTCTTGGAATGGGGCTACCCACTACGGCTAACTATATTGTTGTTTCAAGCTTATTAGCACCAGTGATAGTGACACTTGGTCAGCAAAATGGCTTAATTGTACCGTTAATCGCTGTACATTTATTTGTGTTCTACTTTGGCATTATGGCCGATGTAACTCCTCCAGTTGGGTTAGCCTCATTTGCCGCTGCCGCCGTATCAAAAGGCGATCCAATAAAAACCGGGATCACAGCGTTTTATTACAGCTTACGTACTGCTGCATTACCGTTTTTGTTTATCTTTAATACTGATTTATTATTGATCGATGTCACTGTGAGTCATGGCATTATTATCTTCATTATTGCGACTATTGCGATGCTTATTTTTGCGATGGCAACCCAAGGTTGGTTTATTACGCGTAATCGTTGGTATGAAAATATCGCATTATTATTGATCTCCTTTACTCTATTTCGTCCCGGTTTTTGGCAAGACTTAATAGTGGATCCTTTTCAAAATATTGCGCCAACACACTTAATAAAAACTCTTGATACTCTACCTACAGGTGATGTTATTCGAATGCGAATTGCAGGTGAAGATGCGATTGGTAAACACCGAGAGTTTAGCGTGTTATTTACCGTTCCTAAGGGGGATACTGGCCAACAAAAACTAGCAAACATTGGCATTGAAACCTATCAAAGCCAAGGCAAGACATTGATTGACATGGTAACTTTTGGCAGCCCTGCCGCTAAAGAGCAATTACAATTTGATCAACAAATTCTCGATATTAGAGTTCCGGTTGAACGCTGGCGTAAAGAATGGTTGTGGTTGCCAGCGATATTATTATTTGGGGTTATTATTCAAAATCAGCGTCGACGTTTAATATCAGTACCAATAGCAAAAACACCACAAAAATCCGCTACCGTATAAACAAAAAAAGCCGATCATCTGATCGGCTTTCTATTGTCTCTTTTTAAAGTATTAGATTAGCTATTTTTAGCGTGTTGTAAACGACGTTCTCTTTGGCCTTTAATCACCAAATAGATACCCACTAAAATAAATGGAATACTTAATAACTGACCGGTATTAATCACCATATCGGTTGAGTAATCCGCTTGGTGTACTTTAATAAATTCGAGTAAGAATCGTACTGTCATCACCAAGACTAAGAACCAACCCAACAGCAATCCTTTATACTTACCGATATCGGTTTTTCTATATAAAGCAAATAATAAGAAGAATATTGCTAAGTAAGAAAAGCCTTCATAAAGCATAACTGGATGACGTGGTATTAAATCAACACGTTCAAACACAACCGCCCATGGCAAATTACTTGGGGTGCCTAAGATTTCCGAGTTAAAGAAATTACCAAAACGGACAAAGAAACCAAATAATGCAGTTGCTATTGCTAATCGGTCAAGAAGCCACATACGGTCAATAGCATACTTTTTACTGTAATAGTAAACCGCAATAATTAAACCTAAGCCGCCACCATGACTAGCAAGTCCACCTTCCCACACAGCAAAAATTTTCGCTGGATGTGCCCAGTAGTAATCTGGATCATAGAACACTACATGAAATAATCGAGCGCCAACAATGATACCGACAACGGCATACATAAGTAATGAATCTAAGCTTTCAATTGGCTTATTTTCACGTTGATAAATTGACTTCATAACTTGGAAGCCAAACGTAATAGCGAGCGCAAATAGCACGCCATACCAATGTATCTTTAAACCAAAGAATGACACTAGTATTGGATTAACATCCCAAACAAAATGATTCAAACAAGATTACCTTCTGAGTGAACAATAGCCAAAAACAATAGATGCTATCGAGAATGATTACAGATTAGCAAGAAAAACCAGTGGGGTGAATAAACCGCAGCTTAATTTCTCAAACTATTTATGATAAATACGATTAATAATTCAGCAAATAAAAATCATTAAACAATATAACTAACATTTTGATGCATTATATTTGGCATTTTATGCCTTAATAACACACCACATTATAATTAATGCTTGACGTCAAATAGTAATAATTGCATATAATAACGTCTAACTTTACTTAAAGGCTTAAGATGTATATTAAACGTCTTCGCACAATTTGGATTACAAGCTTTACGCTTATAGCATTATTGCTATCAAGTGTTGCTTCCAGTGCGCCTTTAATGTCGATAAAAATGCTCAGCATGAATAATTCAATGATGGTAATGTCATCAACGATGGATTGCTGTGATGATGAATCAATGCTCGATCATCAACACCACCAAGCACAACAATCGGCAGCACATTGCGATAAAATGGGTGGCGTTGATAATTGTTGCTCTATCGCATGTTTAAGTAATATTGCTTTTCTCCCGAGCCAATTTGAAAACTTATTTCAGCCATCAAATCTGACGCTCATCGCTATAGAAAAAACACACCAATTAAATACTACCACGCCAACGTTATATCGCCCTCCAATAGCATAAATCCGTTTAATCTATTTTTACTCACGACATCATTATTGTCCGTGATAGATTAATTGTATCTTATGATCTGTATTTAATTATTTTGCAGCAGATCTAAGATCACCATAAGCCTTATTTAATTCAATGACTGTTCTAGACCGTTATTACTTAGTTAACTGCGTAATAATAATTAGATCATCACTTATATTGTTTTATATTCGCTTATGGAAGACTGGATTACGTTATGAACGTTACAACTTCTATGCTCGTTCTGGCTATCAGTGCTAGCTCGATAACACCGGTAACACTGTTTGCGTCACCATCAACAACTGCAGCGACAAAAACACAGCAATCGCAACAATTGACACAACTGATCACTAAAGCGATTAAAAACGATGCCAATATGGCGCAAATTAGTGCTCAGCAACATGCAATGCAGGAAACCAGCTTAGGTACCAATAGCTTACCTGATCCCAAGTTAAAACTGGGTATCGGTGGTTTACCTACGGATAGTTTTTCTCTAAACACTGATCCAATGACCACATTATCAATTGGTTTAATGCAGCAATTTGACCGTGGTAACACCCTTGATTTACAGCAACAAAAAGGCGAGATTCAAGCGCAAGCTATTGGTACACAACAAGCGGTTCGTGAACTTGATATTACCAATAAAATGACCCAATTATGGTTAGAATTAGGCTATCAACAATCTGTTTATCGTACCTTACAACGTAACCACCGTCTTGTAACTGAATTAGCTAATTTCACCAAGACTAATTACGCTATCGGTAGTGGTGAAGCTCAAGACTTACTCCAAGTTAAACTGCAAGTCGTTAAGATAGAAGACAAATTACAAACAAATCTACAAACACAGCACCGTATCATGGCACAACTGTCTGAATGGCTGGGCACTGATTGGCTTACAACGCAAACAATAGTCCAAGCATCAAACCAGTTATCTTGGCAACGTCTTAACCAATTAATGCCGCGTTTAACCGCCACTAACCAACATTATTCATTACTGAAACAACATCCAATGGTGCTTATTGCCAATAGTGCTATTTCAGCTAATGAAACCCAAGTCGCCATTAGTCAACAAGCCTATAAACCTCAATTTGGTATTGAAGTTATGTATGCCTCTCGCCAAGCCAATGGTATGTCAGGCAAACCAGCCTCTGATCTAGTGAGTGCCTATCTCACCATGGATTTACCGCTATTTACTGATAACCGTCAAGATCACCATTATGCGGCGGCGCAATATCAAGTAGGAGCGGCAAAATCACAACGTGATCTATTGCTCAATCAAATGAACGCCAAGGTAAATGCCTTACTGGTTGAACGTGATAATTTAAGCCAGCGCTTATCGCGTTATACAACCACCCTACTTACTCAAGCAAAAGCACGTACGCAAGCTGTTGAGCGTGGTTATCAAAATAATACGGCGCAATTTAATAATGTAATCACCGCAGCCACTGATGAACTCGCTTTAGTCATTGAACAAGCACGGGTTATTACCGACTTAAACATTACTAACAGCAACTTAGCCTCATTAGTCAATGGTTTTGATGTTCAACCACACTCGTTACAGCTTCAGCACTCAACAACCATCAATAATAACAATCAATAAGTAGGTAATATCATGACGTCACAAAATACCGTTAAAATTGCGGCTGTTGCCTTACTTATTGGTACAGCTATTGGAGTTAGTGCTACATATTATATGTCACATCATTCTGTATCGATGGACTCAAAAGCGACCACTTCAAACAGTGAACCCTTGTATTGGGTTGCTCCAATGGATCCCAATTACCAACGTGATAAACCGGGTAAATCACCAATGGGGATGGATCTCATTCCTGTTTATGCAGAAAAAGATGCTGCAAAAGAAAATGTTGCCGGTACGGTTATTATTGATGCTGCGGTTGAAAATAACTTAGGCGTAAAAACTGCTGCTGTTATTAAGCAAAAACTAACACCTAAGATCGACACTATTGGTTACGTTGATTTTGATGAAAGTCAGCTCTGGCAAACCAATATTCGAGTCAGTGGTTGGGTTCAAAAATTATACGTCAATGCTGTTGGTGAACAGGTACATAAAGGCGATGTGTTATTTACTCTTTATTCGCCTGAATTAGTCAAATCTCAGCAAGAATTACTTAATGCTTATCGCACAGGCCGTAGTGGTTTAATGCAAGGTGCCCGTGATCGTTTAGCCGCTCTTGGCGTCGACAAACAACAAATTAAACACATTATCAAAACGGGGAAAGCAACGAAGACCATTGAAGTCAAAGCTATCGCTGATGGTGTTATTGCAAGCTTAAATATTCGTGAAGGGGGCTATTTATCACCCGCACAAGCCGCTATTAGCGCTGGGCCTCTTAATGAAGTCTGGGTCAATGCTGAAATATTTGAGCGCCAAGCACATTGGATAACCACAGGTAGCAAAGCAAATATGACACTAGACGCTATTCCTGGCCAACAATGGCAAGGCAAAGTTGATTATGTTTACCCTATTTTAGATCCAAAAACGCGTACATTACGGATGCGGTTAAAGTTTGCTAATCATAATGAGCAATTAAAACCCAATATGTTCGCCAATATTACCCTCACCCCAAAAACAGAAACTGCTGTTCTCACTATTCCGACTCAAGCCGTGATTCGATCAGGCAATATGACCCGCGTTGTACTCGCTGAAGGTAATGGAAAATACCGATCAGTAAAGATCCGTATTGGTCGTGAAGCTGATAATCTCGTGGAAGTTATCGCAGGATTAACCACGGCTGATCGTATTGTCACGTCAGCACAATTTATGCTTGATTCAGAATCAAATAAAACGGCTGATCTCTCACGTATTAATGGTGTCGACAGTGTCGATAAAGCAACCGCCGTCACTTGGGCTCAAGGAGAGATCACTGCGATCAATGCTGATCAAACAATATTAACCATCAACCACCAGCCAGTCAGTGCTTGGAATTGGCCTGCGATGACGATGGATTTTAATATTGATAAAAATATAAAAATTAAAGACTTAGTAGTAGGTCAACAGATTAAATTTGAGCTACAAAAAACAGCAGATAATCAATATAACATCATTGATTATAAAAAACAGAAGCACAATATAGCTAATGAAGTATGGGTAAACGGTGATATCTCAATGTTAATGCCTGCATTTAATATGATCACGGTTAACCACCAAGCAGTACCTGAATGGAAATGGCCTGCGGGTGAAATGAATTTTACTGTCGACGATAGTATTGCATTAACCGATCTTAAACAGGGGCAATCGATTCGGTTTAAGCTGATTAAAAATGGCAGTGATTACACTCTGCAAGATATTAAACCAATGGAGAATAAATAATGATCCCTGCTATTATTCGTTGGTCAATCAATAACCGTTTATTGGTATTAATTGCGGCCTTATTTTTAACCATTGCTGGCTTATACAGCGTTAAAAATACCCCCGTCGATGCCCTGCCGGATCTGTCTGATGTTCAAGTCATCATTAAGACCAGTTACCCAGGTCAAGCACCACAAGTGGTCGAAGATCAAGTCACTTACCCATTAACAACAGCCATGTTAGCCGTACCGGGCGCTGAAACGGTCCGTGGCTATTCTTTCTTTGGCGATTCCTATGTCTATATTATCTTTAATGATAAGACTGACATGTATTGGGCTCGCTCTCGTGTACTTGAATATTTAAGCCAAGTTGCACCTAAGTTACCCGCCAATGCAAAACCAACCTTAGGACCAGATGCGACTGGGGTTGGCTGGATTTATAGTTATGTATTACAAGATAAAACAGGTAAGCATGATTTAGCCGAATTACGTAGTTTACAAGATTGGTTTCTAAAGTATGAACTTCAAACTGTTGCAGGTGTTTCTGAAGTTGCAACCGTTGGTGGCATGGTCAAACAATACCAAGTTCAAATCGATCCGTCCAAACTACGGGCCTATAACCTCACGTTACAGCAAGTAAATATGGCGATTCAAAACGGTAACCAAGAAACCGGTGCTTCCGTTATTGAAATGGCTGAAGCCGAACATATGGTACGTACTACAGGTTATTTGACCAATATCGAGGACATAAAATCACTGCCATTAAAAGTGACCGAAAATGGTACGCCACTGTTACTCGGAGATATTGCAGATATTAACCTTGGTCCGCAAATGCGCCGAGGCATTTCTGAATTTAATGGTGAAGGTGAAGCTGTCGGTGGTGTTATTGTGATGCGCTTTGGTGAAAATGCCAGTCAAGTCATCGCCAACATCAAAACTAAACTAGCACAGTTACAACAAGGCTTACCAGCAGGTGTTGAGATTGTAGCCACTTATGATCGCTCAACATTAATTGACCATGCGGTGAAGAATCTGTGGCAAAAACTCGCAGAAGAATTCCTTGTGGTTGCCATCGTCTGTGCACTATTTCTATTCCACATTCGTTCTTCATTAGTAATAGCGATTAGCTTACCGATTGGTATTTTATCTGCTTTTATTATCATGCATTGGCAAGGTATAAATGCCAATATCATGTCACTAGGCGGTATCGCTATTGCAATCGGTGCAATGGTTGACGGTGCGATTGTAATGATAGAAAACGTGCATAAACACATTGAACGTACCCCACTTACCGATGAAAACCGTTGGCAAGTGATAGGTAAAGCGGCAGAAGAAGTCGGTACACCCTTGTTCTTCTCATTACTGATCATTACCTTAAGTTTTGTTCCCGTGTTCGCGCTCGAAGGACAAGAAGGTAAGATGTTCTCGCCATTAGCATCAACTAAAACCTACGCTATGGCGGCAGCGGCTGGTTTAGCGATTACTCTAGTTCCCGTATTAATGGGCTATTTTGTTCGCGGTAAAATTTTACCTGAACATAAAAACCCCGTGAACCGTGCTGTCATTGCACTTTACCGTCCATTATTGAATGTAAGTCTTAAGTTTCCAAAAACAATCATCGTTATTGCGCTGTGTTTAATGGCTTCTTCGTACTACCCATTAACGAAACTTGGCAGTGAATTTATTCCACCGTTAGACGAAGGTGATTTGATGTATATGCCAACCACCTATCCGGGGATCTCTATCGGTAAGGCTCGTCAGTTATTACAACAAACCAATAAACTGATTAAAACAGTCCCAGAAGTCGCTACGGTTTGGGGCAAAGTAGGTCGAGCAGATACAGCAACCGATCCTGCACCATTAACCATGATAGAAACCGTGATCCAATTCAAGCCACGAGATCAATGGCGAAAAGGTGTCACCACTGAGTCTTTACGCAAACAATTAGATCAATTGATCCAATTTCCTGGTTTAACTAACGCATGGGTAATGCCGATCAAAACCCGTATTGATATGTTAGCCACAGGTATCAAAACACCTATTGGGATCAAAATCGCAGGCCCAGATCTAAAAGTTATCGAAAAGATCGGTGCAGAACTTGAGCCTATTTTAAATAATATCAAAGGTACTACCTCGGTTTATGCCGAGCGTGTTGCAGGAGGCCGTTATATCACGGTTGATATTAATCGCCGCCAAGCAGCACGGTATGGATTAGCTATTAAAGATATTCAACAGATAGTTTCGACCGCTGTTGGTGGAATGAACGTGGGTGAAACCATTGAAGGCTTAGAACGTTATCCTATTAATGTACGTTACCCACAATCTTACCGTGATTCAGCGGTTAAATTGCAAAATCTACCGTTAATTACCCCCAATGGTGCCCGTATCGCATTGGCTGATGTTGCGGATATTCGTTACGAAGATGGACCACCAATGATCAAAACTGAAAATGCACGTCCAAATGGATGGGTTTTTGTCGATATTGATCAACGAGATTTAGGTTCTTACGTTGCCGAAGCACAACAAGTAGTTACGAAACAATTAAAACTGCCCGCAGGTTATTCATTAGCATGGTCTGGTCAATATGAATATATGGAACGCGCAAAAGCCCGTTTGAGTATTGTTACCCCAATTACTCTTGCCATTATTATGCTGCTACTTTATTTCAGTTTCCGCCGCGTGCAAGAAGTCTTCATTATTATGGCTACCCTACCATTAGCGATGGTGGGTGGTTTATGGCTGATGTTCATGCTTGGATTTAATTTCTCAATTGCTGTTGGCGTTGGCTTTATCGCGCTCTCTGGTGTCGCGGTTGAAATTGGCGTGATTATGTTGGTGTACTTAAATCAGTCATGGGCATTTAAAAAACAGGATGCACAAGAGCAACAACGTGCATTAACCGCTGCTGATTTACAACAAGCGATCAGTGAAGGGGCTGGATTACGTGTACGCCCAGTAATGATGACAGTCTTAACCGTTATCATTGGTTTGATTCCAATAATGTATGGCTCAGGTACGGGTTCTGAAGTCATGCAACGCATTGCCGCACCTATGATTGGCGGAATGGCATCTGCACTGTTACTGACGTTATTAGTATTACCAGCCACCTTCAAACTTTGGAAAAGTCGTGAGCTTAATACCAAGACCACAACATCATTAAATTCATCATCAATTACAAAGGAATGAGTCATGAAAAAAACACTGCTTACTTTAATACTAGCCTTAACAACCACAACAGCGATGGCTGCAATGGACCACTCAACCATGGATCACGCAGCAATGGATCATAGTGGTATGGATCATTCACAAATGGATACCACTAAAATGGACCATCAAATGATGAACATGAAAAGTATGTCTGATGTCGGCATGCCAGCCCTAGGTTCAAAACCGAATAAAGTAGTTTATGTCACCCTTAGTGATGATATGACGATCACCCTTAAAAAAGCCACTGATATTCAACCTAATGATGTGGTGCAATTTGTGGTGATGAATACAGGAAAAATGACACATGAATTTTCAATTGGCTCACCACAAGAACAAGCACAATCTCGACAAATGGGGAAAGGTCACCATACAGAGAATGGCAATGCAGTAATGGTCGCACCAGGAAAAGCCAAACAAGTATTATGGCACTTCCATGGCAGTAACAAGATAGAATTTGCTTGTAATATGGAAGGACATGCCACCGCAGGTATGACCCAAACCATCACGTTATAAGCCGTTATTAAAAATAAAAAACGAGGTAGATACTATTCTCTATCTCGTTTTATTTTACTATTTATTATTCAAAGTCAGAATAATAATTAGCTAACTTGTTCGTTATAATCTTATCTAAGATATTAATATCACTATAAACATCAATATTTAAAGCAACTAACTTTTGCTTAATATCCGTTGCCGACTCTGAAAAGAATAATGTCGGTAAATGAAAATAACTTCCAGCAAGACTCTGATTACGCTCAGTTAAATAATGTACCGTATAATCAAAAATACGCTGCTGAATCATAATCGCTTGATCTAATGAGCTAACATTAAAAGCCAGCGGTGTTGCCCAATCTAAGTGCTGCCCTTGGTAGGTTACCAAAGGTTGAATTAATGCTTTACTTTGTCCTTGAGTAGACACTAATGCTTGTGCTAATGCCATTGATGCATCAATAACTTCAACATTTAACGGCAACATCCCTTGTGCTTTAAATCGCTGACAACTGGAGGCTGTTAAAGCTAATGGTAATTCAGTACAGCCCAATATCACTTTAGTACAACCTTGTTTAGCAATCTCATCACATATCACTTCATATAGTAGTGTTTCTGCTTGCTGAGTAATTTTAGCCGTTTTAATACCAAAATCAGGATTGTAAATAGCTTCCATTATCTTCACTTGGTTCTCAACAGCAGGCTGTGTCGCTTTAATTCCTTGCTCGGTTAAAGCTGTTTGATATAACCCTGACTCTATCAGACTATTAACGCCCATGACTAATACAGTATCTTGGTAACCTTGTAACGACGTTGCTGTTTGTTTAATCATATCAACAAAAGTTACTGGTATATCAGGCAATATCCGTCGAAATAATTCATGGGCGCTATTGCAAGCAAGACCAAGATGATCAACCGCTAAATATTGCATTAAGCGTAATGTATATACTGCGGTGTCAAATTTACGTAATTCAGGTATATCTGTTGGTAGCCATTGTTGCAGTATTTCTTGAGGCTTATAAGCTAAACGTGCATTACCGAAGGCAACAAATTGACATTCTTTATGCTCAGGCAATGAAGAAATTTTAGCCATTAAATCAACCATCGCTTCATTGCCCATTCCACCAATGATACCAATACGTGATTGTTTAAAATTATCCTTAATTTTCATAAGCTCAATGACTCATATTTATAATCGAAGTCGACAACTTATAGAATAACGGGCGTTTTTACTTTGATAAGTATAATGAAGAATGCAAATATATTGATTAATATGTTAGTAAATATTTCAAAAATATAAACCCTTTAATAACACCTATATTGATCAAATGACAGCCAATAAAAAAGCAGCTTTAATAAAAGCTGCTTTTTTGTCGTAAGTATCAACTAAAACAATTACTTATCGTCAATTGTTTCTTCTGATGGCTCAACGCCACGGTGGTTGATCTGTAATGCTTGTAAAAAATTACGTAGCACCTGATCTTTACAGTCACGGTAATGTTTATGATCAACTTTACGGAAAAAAGCACTTAATTCATGCTTACTTAAACGAAAATCAACCAATTTAAACAAATCAAGTACGTCATCTGCTTTCAGGTTTAGTGCAATTTGTAATTTTCTAAAAATAATATTATTTGTGATTTTTTGCTCTGGCGCAGGCTGTTCACCTTCTTTCTTGCCACGCTTTTGATTAATAAAGCCATTTAAGAAAGTAGCAACTTGTTCATCAGAACAGCTCTTATAACCTTCTGCATCATCAGCTTTTAACCAACTGCAAACTTGCTCACGCGTTACTTCACAATCAGCAGCAGCAAAAATAGCGATCATTTCGCTATCATTTAAATCAAAAGTATAGCGAACACGGCGCAAAACATCGTTATTAGTCACAATTTATCCAATTTAGTATGCTGTGGTTGTAATAATCACAGCGAAATTATCAGCGCAGAATAACAGATAATTCATCGCTATTCACTCGAATCAAGCAGCTTTTGTACATCAAGCGTAGCAATTAATGCTTTATTGAGTGGCGTTTTCTCTGTTGTGATTAGTAACTTTCCAGCACCATACCAATGAATTCCTTCCCATTGTGAATAATTACCTAATCGCTTATAAATACCCGTTGACCAATCTGGTTTATCATCCTTCACTTTTACAAGCCAAATAAATGAATAACCTAGATATATATTTCGGCGATAACCAATAAACGCCAATGTTGCTGTTTCAGGATTATAATCAACCCCTGTAATTAACCCTTTACTAGGGTATTCAGCGACCGGATTTAAATGCTGGACTTTATTTACTTCGCCTTTATCTATTTGATAAAGTCGAGTTTTCTCATCTTTCCAGTTTTTTGAAAATAACCATATCTGGTCACCAACAACCGTAATGGCTTCACTGTCATAGTTATGTTTGTTAAACCAACCTTTAGTAAAATCATTATATTGAAATTGTATTTTTGCCGCTGGTGTTACTGCTTGTTGTTGATTGAGGCCTTTTTGCTCTATTTTATAAATAACACCACCATTGCGTATAGTAAGGTTATTACCAATATCGCCAACATATAAAAATTGCTGATCTTGCGCTAAATCTTCCCAATCATAATTACGACTATTATTTACTTTTACGATTTGTGCAATACCCGTCATATCATGATTTAAACGATAAAGTTTATTATCACCATACGTATCGTTATGCGTCCAAATATCACCATTAATAATAGCCAAACCAGAGGTTTCGCTTATCTTTTTAGGCATATATGCCAAAATATCCACATAAAGAACATTACGTACAAAATAAGTGGCACCAAGACTACATAACAGCAGTAATAACACTACTGACAATCCAACAACAATTCTTTTTATTATCAGCATATTACCCGTATGAATTATATCTTTAAAAATTAATATCCTTGTATACTATCATTATATTGCGCGTATGAAAAACAGGAAAAAAACATACAAAAACCTGATATAAATAAGCAAATTTCACCATTACCAACCATAATTAATCTTAAACATATAAATTCCGTTCACTTCGGTATGGCAGCTAAATAATGATTAATATTCCACACCTCATTAAATATAAATACGGGCTCGCCGCATTGTGTTTACTATTAGTAAGTTTCCAGACTCATGCTGTTCAATTAGCACCACTTAGTGGCTCTGAATATGTGGGTGATTTAGCTGAATTAGAAAAAAAGCGGGTATTGCGAGTATTGGTTGCAGCAGATCTCGGTTTTTACTATATAGAAGATGGTATAACTAAAGGTATTATTGCCGATTTATTGCAGCATTTTGAGAAAGACATTCATAAAACACACCCAAAAATGCACTTACAAATTATTCCTGTCCATCGAGATAAATTGTTACCTTATATAGTTAAAGGCTTAGGCGACTTAGCCATTGCCAATATTACAATAACAACTGAACGTAAAAAACAAGTTGATTTTAGTCAACCTGTACTTACCAATATATCAGAAGTACTTATTAACAATATTAAACAGCCCCCCTTTAACAAAGTAACCGATTTAAGTGGTAAAACAATCTGGGTGAGAAAAAGTTCGAGTTACTATCAAAGTTTACTCAAAATTAATAATAAATTGCGCATGCAAAACTTACCACCCGCATCAATATTGTTTATTGATGAAACACTACAAGATTATGAATTATTAGAACTTATAAATTTAGAACTACTCAATGCAACAGTGATAGATAACCACAAAATAAAAATCTGGCAACCCATATTAAAAAATATCCGTGTTAATGATCATTTTGTTTTACGTAATGACGGTCAAATAGCTTGGGCGATACGTAAAGATAGCCCCAACCTAATGGCACTGGTTAATCGCTATATTGATACAGTAAAAGAAGGGACATTAATAGGTAATATTATTTACAGTAAATATATTGAAAACCATCGTTGGCTTAATACACTACTTGATCCTAATAATATCGATAAAATGGAAAGTTTATCGCATATTTTCTTTCGCTATTCAAAACAATACGACTTTGATTATTTAATGTTAATGGCGCAAGGTTTTCAAGAATCAGGGCTAAATCAACATAAAGTATCAAACAAAGGTGCCGTCGGTATCATGCAGGTACTACCCAGCACTGCTCGTGACCCTAGTGTGGATATTCCTAATATATATACATCAAAAAACAATATTCATGCTGGTGTAAAATATATGCGTTATTTACAAGACCAATATTTTAGCAGTGATGAAATTGATTATGATAATAAAATGTATCTCTCACTCGCTGCTTACAATGCAGGCCCTGGCAATATCAATAAAATGCGGCGTTATGCCAAAGAACAAGGTTATAACCCTAACGTTTGGTTTAATAATGTTGAACTTATTACCCGTAAACATATTGGATCACAACCGATTGTCTATGTGAATAACATCAATCGTTATTTCATTGTTTACAAACAAATAATGAAACTACAACGTTTCCGTGACTCTGGTATTCGCCCTTTTATTCCACCCTATAGATTTGATGCTCCAGTGTTATTTAAATAGCACATCAAAAATCAGTCATAATCACCATTAGCAATATGCACAATAGTGATTATGATTTTAAATTAGGTAGTGATAAATGTTTAGTTCGGCGATCATGTTTATGGAAATACCATAATTTACGGTTTTTGGATGATTTTTTCATTACAGCACCTGTAACAAGACTAATAGAGTAAATATCATTCTATTATCTATTGATAATGTAAATTAATACCAGTCGCAATCATAACTCATATTTCCAATATTACATTTTAATATTAGTACGATAAATTCACTCACAATATTAGCATTACTCTTTACCCTTCCAGATAGAAAATACTTAATTTAAAAAACTTTGCCTCATAATAAGCCATAACAACCTAATTAACTTAAATATTTCAATCATATAACATGAAACAAATCACAAAACATAATGGAGTTACATTCAGTGTCTTCATTATTATTCTTATTTTTATCACCATATTCAAACAAATAGCAAGCGATTGCGCAAACGTGAAAAATTAGTTTTTGTCAATTGCAAAAAAAACTACTGGATTAAAAATGCGATATATATCACTTTATCGAAGAATGAAATCATTCAGCATACACACATAAACAGATAATAATCACACTGAGCACAATCCAATATGGTCTATTTACACTTTATACTCGGGTTAGTCGTTATTGCAGTATTAGCTTTACTTGCCAGCAACAACCGAAAGAACATCAAATATCGCTATATTATTCAGCTACTTATAATAGAGTTAGCACTTGCTTACTTCCTACTCAACTCATCAGCAGGTACAGGTATTGTAAAAGAGTTTGCAGATGCATTTAATGGTTTACTCTCATTTGCAGGTGATGGTACTAATTTTGTGTTCGGTAATTTATCGAATAACAATGATTTTAACTTCTTCCTAAGTGTATTAATGCCGATTGTTTTCATTTCCGCATTAATTGGTATTCTGCAACATATCAAAGTATTACCTTACATCATTAAAGCGTTAGGTTTCTTGTTATCTAAAGTCAATGGCATGGGCAAACTAGAATCATTCAATGCAATCAGTGCATTAATGGTTGGTCAGTCTGAAAACTTTATCACGTATAAAAACATTTTAGGCGGAATGTCAGAGCGTCGTATGTACACCCTTGCAGCGACGGCAATGTCAACGGTTTCTATGTCTATCGTTGGCTCATACATGAAGCTTATCGACCCAAAATATGTTGTTGCTGCATTGTTTTTAAACATGTTCAGTACCTTCATCATTCTGTCTATTATCAATCCTTACGATCACGAAGCTGAGATGGATATTGATGAAATGATGGCAGCAGAAAGTGGTGAAACACTGACTTTCTTTGAGATGCTGGGTGAATATATTTTAATGGGCTTTAAGGTTGCTGTTATTGTTGCGGCGATGCTTATCGGTTTCATTGCACTCATTTCAATGATCAATGCAGGCTTTGATGCAGCATTTGGCATCAGCTTCCAAAACTTAATTGGCTACTTATTCTACCCTGTTGCATGGTTAATGGGCGTTCCTGCTCATGAGGCATTACAAGCTGGTAGTATTATGGCAACCAAACTTGTAACTAATGAATTTGTTGCAATGATGGACCTTCAAAAACAAGTAGGTACTTTGTCTGCGCACACTGTTGGTACGGTTTCTATCTTCCTTGTGTCATTCGCAAACTTCAGTTCTATCGGTATTATTGCTGGTGCGGTTAAAGGTGTGAACGAAGAGAAAGGTAATATGGTTGCTCGCTTTGGCTTACGCCTACTTTATGGTTCAACCTTAGTTAGTATTTTATCTGCATTAATTGCCAACATTATGCTATAGCAGTATCAATCAATGGCAGGGTTTATTAAGCCCTGCCATTTAATTATATAAGAATCAACATCTTCAATTTTTCATCCCAGCCTACAACCTCTATTTTTCACTAATATGCGATTTATTCCACTGCACTTAATTAAATAAGTAATATTAACTTCCAATTTTAGCCCCTTTCATTTGTATGATAAATAATTTAGATTTTATGCTACTCATCACATTAAATTCGATTTAGCGAAAACATGTCCTGAGCCGATCAACAATTATAACCATGAGGCTTATATGTCAAATAAAACCATTTCAGGTGCAGAACTTGTCGTTGAAACCCTAAAGGCACATGACGTTCCCCACATTTTTGGTATTCCTGGTGCTAAAATCGATGCTGTGTTTGATGCCGTATGTGATAACGGTCCTGAAATCATTATTTGTCACCACGAACAAAACGCAGCTTTCATGGCAGCCGCAACAGGTCGTTTAACAGGCAAAGCTGGTGTTTGTCTTGCAACCTCAGGTCCTGGCGCATCAAATCTCGTGACTGGTGTTGCTACGGCAAATAGTGAAGGTGATCCTGTTGTTGCACTTGCTGGTGCGGTTCCCCTTTCGATGTATTCCCATAATACGCACCAATCAATGGATACTCGTTCTCTGTTTAACCCTATTACTAAGTTTTCCGCTGAAGTAATGGACAGTGCTTCTGTACCTGATGTCGTGCATAAAGCATTTCGTATTTCAGAACAACCAACTCAAGGTGCAAGTTTTGTTAGCCTTCCTCAGGATGTACTAACCAACCAAATCCCTTTTATTCCAGTACAACAACCAAAACCAATTTTATTTGGTGGTGCGCACCCACAAGCTATCCGTCAAGCGGCTGATCTTATTAACGCAGCTAAAAATCCAGTATTATTATTAGGTATGGATGCGAGTCAGCCTTTTGTTACAGGTGCTATTCGTCAATTACTTGAACAAACTAAAATTGCCGTGGTAAATACTTTTGCTGCTGCAGGTGTCATTTCACATAATTTATATGATTGTTTTCTTGGTCGTGTGGGTTTATTTAAAAACCAACCAGGTGATATTGCATTAAACAATGCTGATTTAATTATTACTATTGGTTATAGCCCAATTGAATACGATCCAATCTTATGGAATAAAGACGGTAAAACACCTATTATCCATGTGGGTTATCAACAAGCTGATTTAGAAGCTAGCTATAACCCAATTTCGGAAGTCGTTGGTGATCTTGCGGTCTCTGTTGCTTCTATTGCTGCTGAATTAGATCAACGTGAATCACTTGAAAATAATCAGAAATTTCAAGATTTACGTCAAGACCTACAACAGATTATGCGCATGGGTGTTAATAAAACATCATCAATGGGTGTCCATCCATTACGTTTTGTTCATGACTTACGCCAGTTTGTAAGTGACGATACCACAGTATGCTGTGATGTGGGCTCTATCTATATTTGGATGGCACGTTACTTCCACTCTTTTGAACCACGCCGCTTGTTGTTCAGCAACGGTCAACAAACATTAGGTGTTGCTTTACCTTGGGCTATCGCTGCATCACTACTGACACCAAATGAAAAAGTTATTTCAATGTCTGGTGATGGGGGCTTCTTATTTTCATCGATGGAATTGGCAACCGCAGTTCGTCATAAATGTAATATTGTTCACTTTGTTTGGACAGATCACAGCTATGACATGGTTAAAATTCAGCAGCTTAAAAAATATGGTCGTGAAAGTGCAGTGAGCTTTATGGGCCCAGATATTGTTAAGTATGCCGAAAGTTTTGGTGCTTATGGTTTAGCGATTAATACTGCTGATGATATTGAACCAGTACTACGAAAAGCAATGGCATTAAGCGGTCCTGTATTAGTTAACGTTAATATTGACTACCGTGATAATAGCCGTCTACTTGATCAACTTCACCCTTGCCAACAAGATTAATAGGACAACATCATGAGTCAGCAACCTAACGAAAAGACATTTTACCAAACCTCAATGATGAGTGCTTTAATTGCAGGTTTATACCAAGGCGATTTTACAATTGGTCAACTACTTGACCATGGTAACTTTGGCATTGGTACCTTTAATGACCTTGACGGTGAAATGATTGTTTTAGGTGATGAAGTATATCAACTAACCAGTACTGGTGAAGTACATCTAGTTAATCATGATATTACTACGCCCTTTGCTTCAGTGGTTAATTTTGAACCAACTGAAAAAGTAAGTCTTATTGAACAAACTAAAGCTGAGTTTGAAACGTGCTTAGAAAATGATTTTGTTGCCAATAATGCTATTAATGCGATTCGCTTAACGGGTAAATTTTCATACGTTAAAACACGTACCGTACCAGCACAACATCGCCCTTATCCGCCAATGGTAGAAGTCGTAAAACATCAACCTATTGCAGAAATGACCCATGTCTCTGGTGTAATGATCGGCTTTAAGATTCCTGAATACATGATCGGTATTAATGTTCCAGGATTCCACTTCCATTTCATTAGCGATGACCGTACTCAAGGTGGTCATGTGAGTGACTTCATTTTGACAGAAGGTACAGCTGAAGTTGAAATCTTCAAAGATTTCCATTTACGTATGCCTGCATCTCAAGAATTTGATCGTGCAGATTTAAATCCTGATGATCTAAAAGCGGCTATTCATACCACAGAAAAATAATTTCTAAGTTAATATTCCCTTAAGCCTTATTATTTAAAATAATGGGGCTTTTTTTTATCCATTTTAAAAACATGATTGACAATACCTAAGACACTCTCTATCATCCGCGCCAACTAAAGCAAACGATTACATTAGATTGCTTTTTTGCCAAAAAATACACCACAATCGTACAGCTGATCCCCATCAGTTGTCTTTCTATTTTTATAAATATGAGAGACTTTGATTTTGGGATTGATTATGCACACGAACACACAAACAACCAACACCTCCCCTCGCCACACTGATTGGCAAAATAAAGCCATTTTAAGCGTTGCTTTTTTAATGGCAACAACCTCTGTAGGGCCTGGCTTCTTAACGCAAACCGCGGTATTTACCAATATTTATAATATAGATATGGCTTTCCCTGTTTTTGCTTCTATGTTTATTACCTTTGGTATAGTAATGAACCTATGGCGTATCGTTGGTGTTTCAGGTTTACGTATTCAAGATATTGCCAATAAAGTTGCACCAGGCATGGGATACGTCATTGGTATTTTATTGGCGCTTGGAGCCGTTGCATTCAACTTTGGTAATGTAAGTGGCTCAGCACTAGGCATGAATGTTCTAATGGGACTAGACACCACGTGGGGCGCTATTTTCACTGGTGTTATCGGTAGCCTGCTATTTATTGTCCATAATGCATCAAAACGAATGGATCAAATGGCGCGTTACTTAGGGCTATTAATGATTGTACTCATTGCCTATGTCGCCCTGACTAATTTACCCCCTCTCGCGCCAACAGTCTTAGCGGCAGTCGCTCCATCTGATTTTTCTAATTTACTGTTACCAACATTAACCATCGTTGGCGGTGCTGTTGGCGGTTATTACACCGGTGCTCAACGTTTAATTGATGTTAAGTTACAAGGTATAGAAAATACGAAAATCGTTACTAAAGCTGCATGGGCAGGGATATCAATTGCCGTAATTATTCGTATTTTATTATTTTGTGCGGTGTTAGGTATCATCACAACGGGTGTCACATTAGATCCAGCCAACCCTGCAGCAGATGCATTCCGCCACGGAGCAGGTGATATTGGTTACTTTATCTTTGGACTCGTGTTATTTGTTGCATCAATTACCTCGGTCGTTGGTAATTCATACATGGCAATATCCCTTATAAAAACTCTTTTTCCTATTGTTGCTCGTAATGAAAAAACATGGTGTGTTGGATTTATTATCCTGACAACGGTAGGAACTGTATTGATGAATATGCCAATTTTGTTACTGATGTTAGCTGGTCTTGTTAACAGCGTTATTCTACCAATCGTACTCGCCACCATGCTGGCAGCAACACGACAGAAAAAAATTGTTGGCGATTACAAACACCCACTTTATCTGACCGCAATTGGTATCACTATTGTAATTGTCATGGGCTTAGCTAGCTTATCCAATATCAGTGGTTTTATTAATAAATTCATAGGGTAACATGTGCCACACACGCTCTTATGGGTATCTAAGTTTATCAATTAATTAATGGTTGGTATTCACAATATTACGCACTAATCTAGTGATAGATCTATTATAAATATAATAAATATCAATATAAAACGCACTAATGGTTGTCATTAGGTATAGGTTTTAGTTATATTAGAGGTACACCATTGCAGTCATTCTTATGGAGATAGATAAGATATGGCTTATATCCATAATAATAAATTAAGATGAATCGTTAAATAATGAATATAAAGATTGAAACTCTTAGCTCATTTATTGCTGCTGCCGAATATGGTTCGTTTAGTGCTGCTGCACGACAGCTAAATAAAACTCAAGCTGCAGTTAGCCTCACTATCCAAAATTTTGAAATTGACTTAGGATTTCAAGTATTTGACCGTTCAAGTAAATGCCCTCGCCTTACTGAAAAAGGAGAGCATGTACTCAAGAATGCAAAAATAATGATGGCGCAATATCAAACATTTCTTGAGCGTTCTTTATCTATATATCATATGAATGATGTAAAAATAAAGGTCGGTATCGACCCACTGGTTTGCAATGACAAAATTCTATCAATAATCAAAAGATTATCATCTGATCTACCTAATATTGAATTGTTTATTATGCAACAAAATAGTAAGCGTTTAGCAGAAGAGATCAAAGCTAAAAATCTCGATATTGCACTAGGTATCTTTGACCATGAAAATAAAATTAACCTAGAGTATACGCAAGCATTTAATATCAATGTAAGCTGGGTCGCAACTCAATCTTACCTTGATAAATTTAATGACGGAGCAACAACATTAAGTTACCAAGACTTCTGTCAGCAGCGTCTGTTAATTCCAGCATCTTTAGATTCATTACCATTTGAAGAAGCTAAAGCAGCATTACAATTGTGGCATGTTGAAGATATCCATACAATTTTATCACTATGCCGTGAAGATATTGGTATTTGTTGTTTACCGGATTTTGTATTACAACATGATCTTAAGAATGAACTAGTGAAGAAACTTAACCTTTCATTTAGTAAAATCACCAGCAATGTATGGTCAGCATCTCTAATTTATCCTATTGGCTCTCAATTAAGCCCAGCTATCCACTGGCTTCAGGGGCAATTTACTGAGATTGAATCATTTTAAATTATTACCATTTAGCATGAGCTTCTTCGCTCATGCTATTTTTTTATAAATTGCTCTTCTTGAATTCTCACACCATAAGAATCATCACCATTAATTAAATCTCTTCCCCCCCTCTTCTCTACTCTACAAATTGTATAGTTATGCATATAAATTGCAGACATAAATAGCTTTATTATATGAGTAATTTAACGCCACCATTCTTTACCATGATCTATTATCACAGTTAATTATTACCATACAGTAAAGGTTATTTGTTTTTATTGGCATTGTTATTAAATAAACTAGTAATATAATAGTCACTATTGGCTCAACAGAGATATTTTAAAAAAAATACCCGTGTTTAGTTCACAGAACTTGAATTTTGACTGATTTAATTGTCTTATATCAAAGAAATTCATCACATATAAGATATCAGGTAGCCGCCCTGCGTGTTGTGGCTAATAAAAAGTCATTTTGTAGCAACGGATCAGCTCATAGCTTTAATGATGGAAAGACCATCCCCTGAGAATGATATCTAGGGTTCACTTTTTGAGGTATTCGTTATGTCACGAATCGTTATTGTAGGTGGCGGTGCTGCCGGTATAGAACTATCTACATTGTTAGCCAAAGCTAATCGTAAAGAACATGAAATCATTTTGGTTGAACCAGAAACAGATCACTATTGGAAGCCACGTCTGCATGAAATTGCAGCGGGTACTTTTGATCGTGAACTAGATGCTGTGTGTTATTTCACTCATGGTGCAATCAATGGCTACCAACATTATCAAGCAGCGATGACTGATATAGATCGTGAAAATAAAATGCTAGCTGTTCGCCGTAATGATGGTACAGAAGCAATGGTTAAATACGATTACCTAGTTGTTGCTGTTGGCGCAGTAAGTAATGATTTTAATACAACAGGCGCTCGCGATAACTGTATTTTCCTTGATTCAGCTAGCCAAGCACGTCATGCATGGCACAAAATCAGTCAATTATTACGCGAAGGTAATGATCGTACTGTCAATATTGTAGGCGCTGGTGCAACAGGTGTTGAACTTGCAGCAGAGCTTGCGCGAGTAAGTCATAAGCTACAACGTTATAATGCTGCCAAACTGACAATTAACTTAATTGAAGCAGCAGATCGTGTGCTACCAAATAGCCCACTAAAGATGTCAGAAAAAGTATTAAAAGAACTTAAACGTACTAATATTAATGTACTACTTAATACTCGTATCAGTGAAGTTTCTGATCACGGTATGGTTACGGCTGACAATCAAGCATTAGACGCTGATATTCAATTTTGGGCTGCTGGTGTGAAAGCACCAGATTGGTTAAACGGTCTTGGTGGTTTAGAATATAATCGCATGAACCAGATTTTGGTTAACCCGAACCTAACCACCACGATTGATAGCAGTATCTTCTCTTTAGGCGATTGTGCATCAATTCCACAAGCTGATGGTAGTTTTGTACCACCTAAAGCTCAAGCAGCAAACCGCGCAGCAGTTCACTTAACGAAAAGCTTAACCAATTTATTACGTGGTAAAGAACTAACTGATTTTGAATTCAAAGATGGCGGTATGGTTGTCGCGGTTGGTCACCACTTTGCTGTTGGCTCATTTGCCCCACAATCAAAAATGGCAAATAAATTAGTCTTTAAAGGTCGTATTATTCGTCGTCTTTACGATACGATTTTCCGTCTTCACCAACGTACTGTTGAAGGCTTATTTACTGTATCACGTTTAATCATTACCAAACGCTTAAAGGCATTGTTCCAGCCTAGTGGTATGCTATAAACCAGCATAATAAATATTCGGCTAATCATTATTAGCCGAATATAATACCTAATACCTAATACCTAATACCTAATACCTAATACCTAATACCTAATACCTAATACCTAATACCTAATACCTAATACCTAATATTTTATCGGTAAAATTCTTTTTATCATAATACCTTTAATACTTTACCCTACTCTACATATTAAGATTAATATAATGAAAAAATTCTTTGCTAAGTTATTCGGTAATAATACCGAAGGTTCAACGACACCTTTTATTAAATTACACCCAGCAATAGATAATGGAATTAAACCAACTAAAAATACATTTAAAGGTGGCTTAATTAGCTGTCAATGCCGAAGAAATAAAGTCACTGTTAAATTAAATGGTCAAACGGCTCATAACCATGCTTGTGGCTGTTCTAAATGCTGGAAACCTAAAGGCGCATTATTTTCACAAGTTGCCGTTATTCCAAAAAATAATGTTGAAGTAATAGCAAATGCTAAAAAATTAATCATCGTTGATAAAACAGCAACCATTCAACGTCATGCTTGTAAAGATTGTGGTGTTCATATGTATGGTCGGATTGAAGACACCAACCACCCATTTTACGGCTTAGACTTCGTTCACACTGAACTATCAAGCGAGCAAGGCTGGTCTGCTCCTGCGTTTGCTGCATTTGTTTCATCCATTATTGAAACAGGTACTGATCCTAAATCAATGCCAGCAATTCGTGAACGTTTTGAATCATTAGGTTTAGAAACTTATGATTGCTTATCACCTGACTTAATGGATGCTATTGCAATCCACATCAGTAAACATAGCCATTAATATTGCTATATACTAGTAGCAATAAGCCCTATTAAGCATTTCGCTTTAATAGGGCTTTTTTTTGTCCATTTTTATTGTTTCCATTCAGTAATAATCAATTACTATATTCAACATTGTGTAATAATTAATTAAGCATAGAATATGTTTTATCAACTCACCCACTGTTGATTATCTAAATTAAATATAAAATTATTATTCCTTATTAAATAAACAATAATAGTTTTATTTAATTCAGCACCTCGAATTTATAATTATTATTCTATAACAATTAAAAGAGAAACATTATGTCTATATCTCTACACCCTGCAATTGATAACGGTTTTGCTGCAACTAAAGAAAACTTCCAAGGTGGCGTATTAAACTGTAACTGTGAATCAAATACAGTTCGCGTAAAACTATCAGGCCAAACTGCACACAACCATGCTTGTGGTTGTTCTAAGTGTTGGAAACCTGAAGGTGCCGTTTTTTCACAAATCGCGGTTATTTCTCGTGACAATGTTGAAGTCATTGCTAACGCAGAAAAGCTAGTTATTATCGATGAATCTGCAGCAATTCAACGTCATGCTTGTAAAGAATGTGGCGTTCACATGTACGGTCGTATCGAGAATGCTAATCACCCATTCTTCGGTTTAGATTTTGTTCACACAGAACTATCAACTGACAAAGGTTGGTCTGCTCCTGAGTTTGCTGCATTTGTTTCATCTATCATTGAAACAGGCACTGATCCTAAAGATATGACAGCTATCCGTGCTCGTCTTAACGAACTTGGTCTTAATACCTACGATTGCCTTTCTCCTGCACTAATGGATGCAATTGCAGCACACGTTTACGCTCAAAATCACCCACAAGCGTAATATACATAGCAACACCTGACAAAATAAGAAGCAATATCTTTCTGAGATATTGCTTTTTTTTGTCAGATTTGTATCCCTAAGTAAACAAATATGAGTGATATCACACTTAGATAACAATCTCCCCATGCGTATCAAGAATAGACTATTCTAGATAACGCTTTTAATTAACGTTCTAAATGATAATTATACTTAAAAACAGTCACATTATTACACCTTGGTAATAATGATTTTCCATATTTAGGGATTATCAATATTTAAGAAACAAATATAATAGCTGCATCAAGTCACCATGATGACATTAGATCAGTGACTATAATTAACAACGAACACCATGCTTGAACATGGGTCACCTATATTTTAAGAGAGTGAACGATGACTGACAAATTTATCAAATCAAAAGCGGCTATCGCATGGGGTCCTAAACAGCCTCTTTCTGTTGAAGAAATTGATGTAATGTTACCCCGTGCTGGTGAAGTATTAGTTCGCATCGTTGCAACTGGCGTATGTCACACTGATGCATTCACATTATCTGGCGACGATCCAGAAGGTATCTTCCCTGCGATCCTTGGTCACGAAGGTGGCGGTATCGTTGAAATGA
>NZ_FUZI01000065.1 GCF_900166965.1 Photobacterium piscicola
TTCAACGGGTGTTATTCAAGGTATTATTCCTAACTCAGAACTAGCAGCATCAACTGCACCGTTTGGTCTTGTATTCAGCCACATGTTCAACCCAACAGTAGGTAACATTGTTACACTGGCAGCAGTTATCGCATGTATCGGCTCACTACTTGGCTGGCAGTTCACTAACGCCCAAGTTTCTAAAGCCGCGGCTGATGAAGGTCTATTCCCTAAAATCTTTGCTAAAACAAACAAAGCAGGTGTGCCAATTGCAGGTATGTTAATCATGCTTGCGGCTGAGATTCTACTAGCAGTAATGACTATCTCTCCTAACTTGATCAGTCAGTTCAACGCACTATTGAACCTAGCCGTATTCATTAACATGGTACCTTACATCCTATCGATGACTGGCCTTGAAGTACTACTTCGCAAGAACATGGTATCTCAAAAGCAATACCGTCTTGGTGCAACCGTGGGTACATTAGCGGTTCTATACAGCATCTACGGTGTGTACGCTTGTGGTGCGACAGCCGTATTCGGCGGTACTATCCTGACACTGCTTGG
>NZ_FUZI01000033.1 GCF_900166965.1 Photobacterium piscicola
CTACTGCGACAGATGATCATATTTACAACATTGATACTGACATTGCGGCAACGATCACTATTACCTCGATTGCTACCGATGGTGTTATCAACGCAGATGAAGCGCACAGCAAAGTCCCGGTCACGGGGACCGTGGGCGCAGATGTTAAAGTCGGCGATACCGTTACGGTCGTTGTTGATGGTCAAACCGTGGGCACCACAAAAGTTGTGGAGCAGGACGGCAAGTTAACGTGGACGGCAGAAGTTGAGGGCAGTGTTTTAGACGGTGCGACGGCTGATAGTGTGACGGCAACCGTCACCACCACGGATGAGGCGGGTAACAGTGCCACGGCGACGGACGATCACCCTTACAACATTGATACTGACATTGCGGCAGCGATCACTATTACCTCGATTGCTACCGATGATAATGTAACCGGACCTGATTCTGAACAGTCCCAAGCGATCATCGGTACGGTTGGCGGCGATGTGAAAGCGGGCGATTGGGTAACAGTGACCCTTGATGGTAAAACGTTAGGCACCGCCGAAGTACAAGCGGATAAGTCATGGCGTTTGTCTGTTGATGGCAAGGTCTTGTTGGATGCGAATTCGGATCATGTTGGCGCAACAGTGACCACCACTGATACCGCAGGTAACAGCAAAACCGCCACGGCTGAGCATAATTATACGGTGGATGTTAACGCGACTATCGACATTGATAAGATCACTGGCGATAACGAGATCACTCAACAAGAAGGTCATCAGCAGAGCATTGCGATCACCGGTACGGTTGGCGGTCAGGTGCAAGTGGGTGACAAGGTCGTGGTAACGATTAATGGCACCGATTACAACACCCAGGTTGAGGCGGGTAACACATGGTCAGTGAATGTCACGGGCAAGGATGTGTTGCATGCAGATAAAGCCACTGCCACAGTCACAACGTCATACAGTTCACATAATGACACCGCAAACAGTGAAGAAAATTATCAGGTTGGCATCAATGCGGGTGTCACCATCACCACCATTGGTGGTGACAATGTAATCAATGAGAATGAGTCCCACGGCAAAGTGCCTGTAACCGGTACCGTTGGTGGTGATGTCAAAGTTGGCGATACCGTTACGATCACTGTAGATGGTAAAGCGGTAGGTACGGCCACAGTAGAAAATCACAATGGCAAGTTAACGTGGACGGCTGAGGTTGACGGCAGCGTATTAGATAACGCTACCACCGATAATGTCACCGCCACCGTGACAACTCATGATGAAGCAGGTCATAGCGCTACTGCGACAGATGATCATATTTACA
>NZ_FUZI01000004.1 GCF_900166965.1 Photobacterium piscicola
GACCGCCCACCGTACCGGTGATCGCAATGCTCTGCTGATGGCCTTCTTGTTGAGTAATGACGTTATCGCCAGTGATCTTATCGATATCGATAGTCGCGTTAACATCCACCGTATAATTATGCTCAGCTGTGGCGGTTTTGCTGTTGCCTGCGGTATCAGTGGTGGTCACTGTTGCGCCAACATGATCCGTATTCGCATCCAACAAGGCCTTGCCATCAACAGACAAACGCCATGACTTATCCGCTTGTACTTCGGCGGTGCCTAACGTTTTTCCATCAAGGGTCACTGTTACCCAATCCCCCGCTTTCACATCGCCGCCAACCGTACCGATGATCGCTTGGGACTGTTCAGAATCAGGTCCGGTTACATTATCATCGGTAGCAATCGAGGTAATAGTGATCGTTGCCGCAATGTCAGTATCAACGGTGTAAATATGATCATCTGTCGCAGTAGCGCTATGACCTGCTTCATCATGAGTTGTCACGGTAGCGGTGACATTATCGGTGGTGGCGTTATCTAATACGCTGCCGTCAACCTCTGCCGTCCACGTTAACTTGCCATTGTGATTTTCTACTGTGGCCGTACCTACCGCTTTACCATCTACAGTGATCGTAACGGTATCGCCAACTTTGACATCACCACCAACGGTACCGGTTACAGGCACTTTGCCGTGGGACTCATTCTCATTGATTACATTGTCACCACCAATGGTGGTGATGGTGACACCCGCATTGATGCCAACCTGATAATTTTCTTCACTGTTTGCGGTGTCATTATGTGAACTGTATGACGTTGTGACTGTGGCAGTGGCTTTATCTGCATGCAACACATCCTTGCCCGTGACATTCACTGACCATGTGTTACCCGCCTCAACCTGGGTGTTGTAATCGGTGCCATTGATCGTCACCACGACCTTGTCACCCACTTGCACCTGACCGCCAACCGTACCGGTGATCGCAATGCTCTGCTGATGGCCTTCTTGTTGAGTAATGACGTTATCGCCAGTGATCTTATCGATATCGATAGTTGCGTTAACATCCACCGTATAATTATGCTCAGCCGTGGCGGTTTTGCTGTTGCCTGCGGTATCGGTGGTGGTCACTGTCGCGCCAACATGATCCGTATTCGCATCCAACAAGACCTTGCCATCAACAGACAAACGCCATGACTTATCCGCTTGTACTTCGGCGGTACCTAACGTTTTACCATCAAGGGTCACTGTTACCCAATCCCCTGCTTTTACATCACCGCCAACCGTACCAATAATCGCTTGAGGCTGTTCAGAATCAGGGCCGGTCACCTTATCATCGGTAGCAATAGAGGTAATAGTAATCGCTGCCACAATATCAGTATCAACGGTGTAAATATGATCATCTGTCGCAGTCGCGCTATGGCCCGCTCCATCATGAGTTGTCACGGTGGCGGTGACATTATCGGTGGTGGCGTTATCTAATACGCTGCCGTCAACCTCTGCCGTCCATGTTAACTTGCCATTGTGATTTTCTACTGTGGCCGTACCTACCGCTTTACCATCTACAGTGATCGTAACGGTATCGCCAACTTTGACATCACCACCAACGGTACCGGTTACAGGTACTTTGCCGTGGGATTCATTCTCATTGATCACATTGTCCCCACCAATGGTGGTGATGGTGACACCCGCATCTAACGTAGAGTGCGATATATCACTACTCTCTTCTATATGGCTTTTTTTAATACTTGGCTCGTAAGCAGTATCAAAACCAGCCTTTGCTAGCATTGAATCATTATCATAATTAATTGTGATAAAACTTGCTGTCGCTGACGAACCATTTAATCCCGTACGGCCAGCTGCTAATTCATTACCTGCTGCGGTTGCTTCAAATAATGTAGTCGGATCTTGTCCGGTTAAAATAGCATTATGAATGGCATTAATGTCGTTATCAGAGAACGCAGCATTCTTAATACCATTACTATTAAAATCAATACTATTATCTAAATTAACAACTTTGATTTCATCAACAGATAACATTGAACAAGTGGGCACTGACTGTTCAATAACTTGTTCAATGCCATCTTTTTTAAAAATCATTTTAGTGTTGCTATTTGCAACAATAATTTCATCAGGTTGCAATTGATGATTATCAACAATAGCTAAAACATCCTTATTATTTTTAATAACAAAACAGGTACCATCAATAACCTTTAACTCATTCGTATTATTTTCGATTTTAGCCATAAAAAATCCAACATTTAACCTTACAATTAATAACAATTAACAACCATTAACGTCATTAAATTAGTTATTATCATTAATGCATATTTAACATGTGCATGCCGCTGTATATTCTTACACCGCATTAAACAAAAGATATCACTTTACGTCAATACATTAGATGATTATCATTCACGGATGTGATAATTAATCAACCCATCACGCATAATAATTAGCGATACTTAATATTAAAAATATTAATATAATGAGGAAGGCTATAATATTCATTATTATGATGCATTTTAATAACAACAATTAATAAAGATATCATTCAAAACAAAACATTAACGTTACTACAAGCCTTTATTTTTGAGACATAGGTTTTATATGAGCAAAAAAAACATCTCGATATCAACCAATGATCTCGATTTTATTGATGATAAATCTGCTGCGTTACTATTAAATACCCCGAAGAATGCCAGAGTCATTTTATGGGTAATGGTGTTATTTTTCTTGCTTGCCTTTATTTGGGCTTATTTTGCAAAACTTGATAAAGTTACAACAGGCTCTGGTAAAGTTATTCCATCATCTCAGTTACAAGTAGTACAAAATCTTGAAGGCGGAATTGTTAAACAAATTTTAGTTAAAGAAGGCCAAGCAGTAAAAAAAGGGCAAACTTTATTACTCATTGATGACACTCAGTTTAAATCTGATTTTGAAGAAAAAACACAGAGTCTTGCAGCAACGCATGCGGATTCATTACGTCTTAACGCCTTACTTGCCAGTGTTACCATCAATAAAAACACGAAGAATACCCAATGGAGAAAAAGTGTTAATGTCACTAGATTACCTCCAGTTTTCAGTGCTGAGTTTAAGAAAAAACATACTCAATTAGTACAGCGACAACTTAACCAATTTTCAGGCAAATTAAATAATTTAGAAAACCAACTATCCGTTGCCTCACAACAAGCATCACAAAAAGAACGAGAACTAACAGAAACTCGAGCTCGAGTATCTAATCTTCGTGATAGTTATAATATCGCCTTAAAAGAATACAACATTACTAAGCCATTAGCCGATGAAGGTGTTGTTCCTCGTATTGAATTATTAAAGTTACAGCGATCTCTAAATGATACTAAACGTGATTTAAATTCAGCTAAACTACAAATCCCCGTGACCCAAGCCGCTATTCAAGAAGCTGGATTTAAATATATAGATATTGCTTTGCAATTCCGCTCAGAAATTCAAGCTAAATTGAACGAAACCAGCGATAAATTATCCAGTATGACTGAAACACAGGTGGGTCTAAAAGATCGCGTGAAGCGTACCACTGTCATCTCTCCAGTTAATGGCACCATTCAAAAAATATACGTCAATACCGTTGGTGGCGTTATTCAACCAGGAATGCCACTAATTGAAATAGTGCCCACTGAAGATTCACTATTAATTGAAGCAAAAATAGCCCCACAAGACATTGGTTTTTTAAGGCCGGGGTTACCAACAATCATAAAATTTAGCGCCTATGATTTTACTAATTATGGGGGGCTAAAAGGAACAGTAGAAACAATTAGTGCAGACACAATCCAAGATAAAAAAGGCAATAGTTTCTATCAAGTAAAAATTCGTACCGATGCAAGCAGCCTTAAAGGTCCTAATGGCGAAGCATTACCAATCATTCCTGGAATGACGGCATCAGCAGATATCATTACAGGTAAACGTTCTGTACTTGATTATTTACTAAAACCAATCCTCAAAGCACGTCAAACGGCATTAAGAGAATAAAATAATGACCAAAAAACATGTAGTAAAGAAAATCACTCTATTAATTGGCCTTCAATGTTTGGCAACGCCAGTCATGGCGCAATCTTTAGAGCAAGCTATTGCAGAAACATTATCAACTAACCCTGATATAAAAAGTGCTTACAATGAATTTCAAAGTAAGCATCAATTGATTAATGCGGCCAAAGGCGATTATTTGCCATCCGTAGATCTAGAAGCAGGTATTGGGCATGATGATTACAAAGATAACAGTCCTTCAGGTCAGTACAACCCTCAAAGCGCTCAAATTAATATTCGTCAATTAATTTGGGATGGCTCAATTACGTATAACGATATTCAACGTAATAAATCAGAAACAGAAGCTCAACGCTATCAGTTATTATCTGATGCGCAAGACAAAGCACTTAAAGCAACAGAAGCTTATCTTGATGTTCTACATGCTCAAGATGTATTAACCCTGTCACAATCAAATCTTAAAGTTCATCAGAAAATGTACGTTGATATCAAAAAACGTGCAGATGCAGGTATTGGTTCAACCGCGGATTTAGCGCAAGTAGATGGCCGTTTAGCCAGCTCTAATACTAATTTATTAGCTGCTGAAAGTAATCTTCAAGATAAGATCACCGCTTTTGTTCGAGTTATTGGCGTTTACCCTACCGATTTAGTAAAGCCTGAAGTTGATAGTAATTATCTACCAATATCTTTAGATGATGCATTGGCTAAAGCGAATAAAAGTAATCCGGTGGTTTATATTGCATCAAATGATATTAATGCCGCTGAATATCAATATAAGCAAGCACAAGGTACGTTCTACCCTTCTTTTAGCATTGAAGCATCACAAGAATGGGGACAAGATCTTAACGGTTCAACTGGGGATACAGATGAACTAAAAGCCATGTTAAAAATGCGCTATAACTTATTTAATGGCGGAAGCGACGTCGCTAAATCACGTCGAGCGGCTTACCAAATCAATAAATCCAAAGATATTCGTGATCGCGCCCATCGAATGTTAGAAGAAGGTACTCGCCTTTCATGGAGTGCATTAACATTATCGAAAAAGCAAAAATTATTCTTACAAGAACACGTTGATGCCTCTGCTCGTACCGTTATTGCTTATGAAAAACAATTTAAGATAGGTCAACGTTCTCTACTAGATGTTCTAAACACTGAAAACGAATTATTTGAAGCGCGTAAAGCTTATTTAACAGCGGAGTATGATGGCATATTGGCAAAATACCGCGTGTTAAATGCTACGGGATTAATTCTTAGTGAGATGCGAGTTGAAATACCTCAATCTTGGGCGCAGTCAGTTAAATAAAGGAACAAAATATGAAATACATCGTTATAGGGTTATTTGCACTATCATTATTTGGCTGCTCACTTTCAGTGCCTCAACCACCCATTGCTAAGCAAACCAAAAATTTGTTTGATAACGACAGTGATGGCGTTATCAATCAACGTGATCACTGCCCTAAGACACCACTTGATGCAGTCGTCAATAATGATGGTTGTCCAACCTATGTCGACAGCTCTGAAGAAAATAAAATTCATGTATTGTTTGCTAATGATTCTTCAGCTATTCCGGAAAGCTACATGAAGAACATAAAAGATATGAGTGGATTCTTAACAAAATATCCAAAAACTCATATTGAACTCAAAGGTTATGCAAGCCCAGTGGGTCAAGCTGCTTACAATATTGCTTTATCAGAACGTCGTGCCAACGAAATTCGTCAAGCATTAATCAATGATGGTGTTACACCTTCTCGTATTAAAACAGTTGGCTTTGGCGATAGTGATCCAGTTAAAGCATATGATGTTGAAGAAAGTAATACATTAAGTCGTCGAGTTATTGCACAAGTCATTGGATCTCAGGAAAATGTAGTGAAAGAATGGACGGTATATACCGTTCGTGAAAACTAAACAGAAAACTGCCCATTGAAGAAGATAACTTTTTGGTTACTTTGTTGTTTACTGGCAGCAAATGTTTTTGCTGCCAGTAACACACAACAAATAGAAAAAATAACACAATTTTATGGTGATCGAGCAGGAAAACGAGCAACAGCTTGGCGTCAGCTTATTAATACTTCACAAGATTTGTCTGAATCACAAAAATTAAAGGTTATTAATGATTTTTTTAACCAATTTGTTTTTATCAGTGACCAAAAACTATGGAATCAAGAAGATTATTGGGCTACACCTTATGAATTTGTTGGTATTGGCGCTGGGGACTGTGAAGACTTTAGTATTGCTAAGTATCAGGCACTGCTTGAACTAGGTATTGATGACAATAAACTCAGATTAGTGTATGTAAAAGCGCTTGAACTTAACCAGTTCCATATGGTTGTTACTTATTATCCCACACCATCAGCAATACCTTTGATATTAGATAATCTCAAAGGGAATATTTCACTGGCTACTGAACGTAATGATTTATTACCGATATACAGTTTCAATGGTAGTAAATTATGGCTTATGAAACAAAAAGGACAAGGAGAAATAGCAGGTAATGCTTCACGTTTAAGTCTTTGGAATGATTTACGTAACCGTTCAAAAAAAATAAAACTCAATCACCCACGAAACATTTTTTAATGAGTAAATAACAATGACTCTTTACCGACAACTTCTACTGTGGATGCTAGTTATATTATTTTTACTAACTAGTGCTGTGTTTGCGATTCAATTTAATACCACTAAAAATTATTTAATAGAGCAACAATCAACAGAACTTAATAATGTTGTCAGCTCAATTGGATTTGCATTATCGCCATACATCAAAGCAAAAGATTTTGTTGCTGCAGAGTCCGTTATCAATGCAACTTTTGACTCTGGCTATTACAGCCAAGTAAAACTAACATTATTAGACTCTAACAAAGAGATTATTCGTCATTATCCACAAATCACGAATAATGTTCCTTATTGGTTTCAATCTTTAGTGCATATTAAAAGCATATCTCAAACAAGAACCTTAACCAGTGGTTGGTTACAACTTGCCAATATTTCAGTTACTAGCAGCCCTATATCAGCCTATATCCAATTATGGAATGCAACTATTCAATTAGTGCTTGGATTTATAGCTTGCCTATTATTCGGTGCAATTGTGCTGGCATTCGTTCTCAATAAAGTACTAAAGCCTCTAAAACAAATTCAAAAAAGTGCACAAGAAATGGCGCTTAACCATTTCACAGATCCGCTACCAGAACCTCACACTCGTGAATTAATTGATCTGGTTACCGCTTTTAATTCAATGAATGTTCAGTTGCAGCAGCATTTTGAACAACAAGCCCAAGAAGCCGATTCATTACGAGTTCGTGCCTATCAAGATCCTGTTTCTGGATTAGCTAACCGTAGCTATTTAATCACTAAACTTCAATCATGGTTACTTGGTAAGCCAAGTGGTGGCATCATTTTATTAAAGTCCGACACCATAGAAAATAGTTACCAACAATCAGGTTATGAGTCAGGTGATCAGCTCGTATTAAAACTTGCAGAACGCTTAAAAGAATTGTCAGCGGATGATGTTACGATCGCCCGTTTAAATCAATCTGAGTTTATCCTTATTGCCCCTAATGCTTCTGAAGATGACCTTATGGAAACGGGGCGATGCATGCTCTATATGACATCAGAACTAAACTCAGATCCTCTGGGTATTGCGCCGCTTCAAGCTGCCGTTGGTATTGTCGTTTGCTCTGCTACATTAACTATTACCGCATTACTTGCTCATGCTGACAACGCCCTAAATAAAGCACGCCAACAAGTTAAAGAGCCGATTGCGCTATTAGATAGTAATAAGAACAAAACAATACCAGCAATGGGTAAACAACAATGGAAAACATTAGTTGAAGAAGCGATTGCAAATAACCTACTTCATTTTACGTTCCAAAAAGCTATTGATAGCAATAATAATGTCATTCATAAAGAGATGTTTGCTTACATTAAAAAAGGTCAGCACCGTTTTAATGCCGGGCAATTTTTATCTGCAATAGAAAAACTCAATGAAGGCACTAAATTTGACTGCTATGTCATTGATTCTATTTTTAATCAATTAACCAAACAAACAAAATCAGTCCCTGTCGCCATTAATATTACTCAAAGTAGTATTAATGACACCGGTTTTATTCGTTGGCTTAACCGAAAACTTCAGTCTTACCCACAAATGAAACAATCCATTTTATTTGAATTACCTGAAATTTGTTTTATTAAAAATATCGATAACACTAGCTTACTTTGTGAAATAATTTGCAAAAATGGGTTCCAATTTGGTATCGATAATTATGGTCATAATTTTAGCTCTCTGGGTTATCTCAATAAATTACGTCCTAACTATGTGAAGCTAGATTTTGCGTACACGTCACAATTAGACGATCAAATGAAAACTGATGTTTTAGAGTCAATAACACGTAGTGCCAATAACTTATCAATACTGACAATTGCTTCTCGTGTAGAAACGATTGAACAAAAAGAAAAGTTAACACAACTAAAGATCCAAGGTTTCCAAGGTTATATCACAGCTCAGTTAGTTAATGGGAAATAACATGAAAGATCCATTACTTCAATCACTTGTTTATATTAGTCGTTTCTACGGCCAAGCAAATTCACCAGATGCATTAATTGCAGATCTGCCTCTCACTGACGGATTACTTACTCCATTTTTATTACCTCGAGCAGCAGAAAAAGCCGGTCTTCAAGCCAAACAAACACGGCTAGATCTTACTCAACTATCACCATTACTCTTTCCTATCATTGCATTACTAAAAGGTGGAGATGCTTGTGTCATCCTCAGTATTGATAAAGAAAAAAGAGAAGCTGAAGTTGTATTGCCACAAAATGATGGCTCAGAACAATGGCTTAATATTGATGAATTAAATGCGCAATACAGTGGCCATTTATTCTTAATAAAAAAACGTTTTCGTTACGATGAACGCTCACCCGAGATTCTAAAAACACGTCAAGGCCATTGGTTTTGGAGCACCTTGTGGGAATCACGCAGTATTTATCGTGATGTCTTTATTGCCTCTATTTTAATTAACATGTTCGCCATTGCTGCACCATTATTTACTCGTTTGGTTTATGACAAAATCGTACCCAATCTTGCATTTGATTCTTTATGGGTGCTTGCTATTGGTATTACCATTATTTTTATTTTTGATTTCGTTTTAAAAATATTAAGAAGTTATTTTATTGATTTGGCAGGAAAAAAATCAGATCTTTTAATTTCAGCAAAAATATATAGCAAAGTAATGGGCATCCGTATGGAAGCAAAGCCAGCTTCCGTTGGTGCTTTTGCTCGTCATTTACAAGAATTTGAATCTATTCGTGAATTTTTCACCTCGGCGACGGTTTCATCATTAATCGATTTACCATTTGCACTACTGTTCTTATTTATAATCTATGTTATGGCTGGACCCCTAGCATTAGTTCCACTTATTGCAGTCTTAATCTTGGTTATCTATAGTTATCTTATTCAACGTCCATTACGACGTACAATTGAGGAAGGATCGCGTTTAGCTTCCCAAAAACACGCTAACTTAATTGAAAGTTTATCTGGTTTAGAAACCATCAAAATGTTTGGGGCACAAAGCCAGTTTCAATATCGATGGGAAGAAGCCGTTACCCATATTTCAAACTGGGGACTAAAATCTCGTCGTTTAACAGATTCAGTTCAAAATACCGCAGGATTTTTACAACAATTTGTATCAGTCGCAATGATTGTTGTTGGTGTGTATTTAATCGCTAACGGTGATCTAACCATGGGTGGATTAATAGCATCAACGATGCTAAGTGGTCGTGCTGTTGGTCCGATGGTACAACTCGCACTACTATCAACCCGTTATAATCAAGCTAAATCAGCCATGACCATTATTGAGCAATTAATGGCAATGCCACTAGAGCAAGAAGAAGGTAAACGCTATATTCATCGTCCAATTATTCGAGGAAAAATAGAATTTGATAACGTCACATTTAGTTATCCAAATGCAACCCAAGCGGCATTAAAAAATATCAGTTTCACAATCAACCCTGGTGAAAAAGTGGCCATTATCGGTCGTATTGGTTCAGGAAAAACCAGTCTTGAACGTATATTAATGGGACTATATCAACCTCAACAAGGATCTGTTCGCGTTGATGATACGGATATAAACCAATTACATCATATTGATATTCGACGTAATATTGGTTGTGTGCCACAAGATATTACTCTCTTTTTTGGTTCAATTCGCGATAACATTATACTTGGACGGCCATTAGCAACAGATAAAGAAATTTTACTTGCGGCAGAACGTGCAGGAGTAACCGCATTCACTCAGCATGATGCTGCGGGTTTAGAAAAACAAGTGGGTGAAGGTGGTCATGCCCTTTCCGGCGGCCAACGTCAAGCCATCGCTATAGCGCGTGCATTTCTTAGCCAGCCCCCAGTACTTATTATGGATGAACCAACAAGTAGTATGGATAATCGTTCAGAAATGTACATTAAACAGCAGTTACGTCAAATGAAGCAAGATGATACTTTAATCCTGATCACCCATAAAACAGGAATGCTGGATGTAGTGGATCGATTAATCGTTATGGAACATGGTCATATTGTTGCTGACGGACCGAAAGAACAGGTATTACAAACATTACGCAATGGCAATATTAATCAATCATCAGCCAATAAATAGTGAGAATAGTCATACATATGATTATTTAATTAATAATAGTTGTAATGTATAGCCAGTTTGTCCACCATAACAAACTGGTTATTTAAACTCTTTAGGATTCTCGTGGAAAAAGTTGCTATTTTTGTCGATGTCCAAAACATCTATTACACCGTTAAAGAAAAGTACCACTGTAATTTTGATTACAATGCTTTTTGGGCAGAAGTATCACAAGGCCGCGAAATTATTGCAGCTTATGCTTACGCTATTCATAAAGGTGATGAAAAACAGCGCCAATTCCAAAATATCCTACGGGGAATTGGTTTTGACGTTAAATTAAAGCCATTTATTCAACGCAGTGATGGCTCAGCGAAAGGTGACTGGGATGTTGGAATCACTATTGATGTGTTAGAACATGCTGCAGATGTTGATCGTATTATTTTATTATCTGGCGATGGTGATTTTGATTTATTGGTTGATAAAGTACAGACCAAATACAATACCATCGTAGAAATATATGGAGTGCCTGGTTTAACTGCAACCTCATTAATTAATACAGCACAACATTATCGAGAAATAGAAAATACTCTATTACTGGGACGTTAATATTATAAAAAAGGCCAACAATTATGTTGGCCTTTTTTATTCATCAAATTTTATTTAATATGCTGAGCATGAACAAGATCTGGATGACTATAAATATCCATGAGTTCACTGGTTGCTTGACGTACCATTTTCACAGGAACAATAATGAAATAAATAGACGCTAAAATCACCATTGTAGGATCTGCATAAACAGCTAAATGTGCATATTGAGTCATCATTAAAATTTTCGCGACCACAAAACCCATTAATACAGCAGCACTGATCACGGTATCCATGACCCACTGTTTAGCTTCGGCATCAGCTAATACTGATGAGATATTTTTACTTTTGATTTTGATATAACGATATGTGCCATAACAACCCACAACACTGATCATACCAAAAGCTAAAGCAACACCCGCATTAATATCACGACCACCAGCCAAAATAGCTTCAACAGCTGAATAGAAAGACCAAATACACATTAAAGCAATAACTGAGCCTTTAATCGCAATAACAGCTGGTGCTATCATTGCTACTTGCGAACTATCTTTATTTATTTCAGGTTTATGAAGATAATGCGCGGCACCCAGAGATAACATGGTTAACGCCAAGCTTACTAAAGAATATGCACCATCAAAAATAATCACTAAAGAACCAACAAGTGACCCAAGCACAATCCCTAAAATAGCAAAAGTAAACGATGACACGGTAGACAACAGGAGTAAACCGCGCTCTTGTTGCATTGAACTAGACATATAGACCTCAATCGACAAATTTTTCGTCGTTTTTTGTTTAATTG
The DNA here is from genome assembly GCF_900166965.1 of Photobacterium piscicola. Classification (GTDB taxonomy): domain Bacteria; phylum Pseudomonadota; class Gammaproteobacteria; order Enterobacterales; family Vibrionaceae; genus Photobacterium; species Photobacterium piscicola. Next base: position 11,993 of record NZ_FUZI01000004.1, read on the forward strand.
TGAAACTAATAAGATGATACAACCACTTCTATTAATACTATAATCACTGAGCGTCGAATTTATCGTCGCTAATAAGCGTTATTATACTTCCCATATCACAACATTTATTACATTGGTGCCATCAATGAAAATAGCTCAGATTGAAATGTTTTTATCAACGATAAAAACAGGCTCAATTGCCGAAGCCGCTCGTCGACATGGAAAAAGTCGAACTACAGTCAGTGCAGCATTAAGTTCATTAGAAGATAGTTTAGGCGTTGAATTGTTAAACCGCAGTGGTAACCGCATTACTCCAACCGTTATTGGCGAAGCGACTGTTAATGATTTTGAACGTATTATCTTAATCGCTAGAGATATTCATACACGATGTGAACAATATAATGTAGGAGTAGAAGCCAGTATTCGTATTGCACGCGATGATTCATTACCAGAATCATTATGGCGTCAATTATTACGCCAAATACGCACTCAATTTCCACAAACAAGTGTGTCAATTTATAGTGCGCCAACACAAGAATTAGAAGAGATGGTGGCGCAAAATCTTGTTGATGTCGCTTATGGTTTATTACCTAATACACATCTTTTTTCACGACTACAACAAACAGATCTTGGCCAAATACGGATGATGTCTGTCGCTCACAAAGACCACCCTCTAAGCCAACTTCGAAAAGTAAATGATGCAGATCTCGAGCGTTACACTGAAATTGCTGTCGCTTATTTTGATGAAGAAAGCTTACGTATTGTAACCCCTAAGGCTGGGAAATATATCGCTTTATCTTTTTACGAACACTTACGTGATGCCGTACTTGATCAAACGGGTTGGTCATCTTTACCTGCAATTCTCATTAAGCAACACCTACGAGAAGGCACCCTTCAAGTGATTAAGTATAATAAAGCCATGAATTGGCAATCATATGGTGAAGTTGTTGAAAATGAGTCTCGACGCGGAACAGTTGTAAAATGGTTATCCGAACAATTAGAAAGCTATTTATTTGATGAAGGCGATTAATGTTGAATATTCACATTTATAACAGCAAAATTAATCACATAAATACAACCTAAGCATAGATCTATAAAACACTCACATTTTAAGCATAATATCTAAAATAATGGTAAATATACCTAACAAAAAGCCATTTATTGCTAGACTTATTCCCATCTATAAATAAATTTTCAGAAAAAAACCAACACCTATGAGAATAAATTATTATTTAATAAGATAATTTATAGTTAAATCTTCAACTACAGGCTAGATTGCACAGCGTTTTTAATTCAATATGTGCGCCGCAAATAAGGTCGTCTAACACCAGTGTCATTAATGATACTAAATAACGATTAAAAACGACCTAGCATATATGTAATAACGTAACAATAGCAGTGACGGACTAAGTATAACCATTCAGCCGTTACAAGAGTAAAGAAGAAAGTTATATCATTCGTTGTTTATCTTTTCTAACGTACCCTTAATCGTAATTTAAAAGGAAATAAGCTTTATGATGAGAAAATTAGTTGCTGAATTTATTGGCACCGGTTGGTTAGTACTCGGTGGCTGTGGTAGTGCAGTATTAGCTGCAGCATACCCTGATTTAGGTATTGGCTTTTTAGGTGTTGCTCTAGCATTTGGTTTAACTGTTGTGACAATGGCATACGCAATTGGTCATATCTCAGGTTGTCACTTAAACCCTGCCGTTACTGTTGGTCTATGGGCTGGCGGTCGTTTCCCTTCTGGTGACGTTATTCCTTACATTGCATCACAAGTACTTGGTGGTATTGCTGGTGCTGGTGTGCTTTATATTATTGCAAGTGGTCAAGCTGGTTTTGATCTTGCCAATGGTTTTGCTTCTAACGGTTACGGTGCCCATTCTCCTGGCCATTACTCTTTACTATCAGCATTTGTTACTGAAGTAGTAATGACATTCATGTTCTTATTCGTAATTTTAGGCGCTACACATAAACTTGCTTCACCACAAATGGCTGGCCTTGCTATTGGTCTAGCACTAACACTGATTCACTTAATCAGTATTCCAGTAACAAATACTTCAGTTAACCCTGCTCGTAGTACTGGTCCTGCATTATTTGTAGGTGATTGGGCAACATCACAGCTATGGATGTTCTGGGTAGCTCCTCTTATTGGTGCGGCAATTGCGGGTGTTGTATACCGTTGGTTATGTCCTGACAACGAATACCGTTCAGTAAGCTAAGCTTACGAAGCCAACACTGAATATAAAAAAGCGAGCTTAATCATTAAGCTCGCTTTTTTTATGGCTTATAATTTATACGGTGCTCATCAACTTCACATTTAGAGATCAACCAACTGTAACAACACTTGTACTGGATGTTTAAATTGAATATGTTCTAGTCGCTTAACTTGACTACGGCATGAATAACCAGTCGCCATACAGCGAGTGGGATCATACTGATCAATCTTCTCTTTCCAACTTAAATTAAACACGCTCTTTGACGCTTCTAATTTATCGCTTTCATGACCGAATGTACCCGCCATTCCACAGCATCCCACTGGCACCGATTCCATGACACCACCCAAATGGGTAAAAATAGCCCCCCACTGCTTTTCCGCATTAGGTAGTTTAGTTTTTTCCGTACAATGGGCAAATAGGTACCAGGGCTTATCATTTAATGCTGGCCTTTGAGATACTTGTTGTAATAATGGCAATAACCATTCATGTGCGGTTAAAACTGTAAATTTACCTCGGCCTTGCTGTAGCACTTCAGTGTATTCATCGCGATAACACAGCACTAAAGCAGGATCGACACCTACCATAGGTATATTTAATACCGTTAATTGATTTAAAAAATCAGCCGTTGATGTCGCCGTTTTTGCAAACGCTTTTAAAAACCCTTTTACGTGTTGTGCTTTTCCATTGGGTTTAAATGGCAATAAAATCGGCTTTTTACCCAACTTTTCAATTAAATGGATGAAATCACGTACAACTTGCGCATCATAAAAGCTAGTAAAAGGATCTTGAACTACCAAAACGTAATTTTCTCGCTCATGATCTGATAAAGCTTGTAACCATAACATGTCAAAACATAACACATGATGACCACTTAAACTTTCAGCTAAAGTTGGCACTGACAATAAAGGCATATCAACATAACCAATAGTCTTTAAGGTTAACTTTTTCGACCATTGTGGCCTGATCACACTGTTTACGATGACTGGTGCTTTCGCCATTAGTGGTAAAATATTTTCAACATATGCCACTAAATAATCTTTTACCGGACGTTGATAACGGCTGTAATATATATTCATAAATCGTGAGCGAAAGCTTGGTACATCAACTTTAATCGGACATTGACTAGCACACGCTTTACACGCTAAACAACCATTCATCGCTTCCATGACTTCATGAGAAAAATCATAGCGATGACGATTAGAACCATAGGTATTTTTTAAACGATCAATAATCTGTTTGATTGTTGGAGATGTGGTTAATAACTGTTGTTCTAGTTCATCAGCATTGATTCCCTGCTCAGCTAATTGCCTTAGCCATTCACGTACTAACCCCGCTCGTCCTTTAGGTGAATGGCGACGATCAGCTGAAATCTTCATTGAAGGACACATTGGTGAACTGGTGTCATAGTTAAAACACAAACCATTACCGTTACATTCCATAGCTTGTTTAAAACTATCTCGTGTTGTGACCGCTATTTGACGATCATAAAAACCCCGTTTCACACTATCAACTTTTACTAATTCACTGTCGTTACCAAGTGGTGTACAAATTTTACCTGGGTTCATACGATTATGGGGATCAAACGCCGCTTTAATTCGACGTAGCTCGGTAAATAATTCTTCACCAAAAAAAGCAGGACCATATTCAGAACGGAATCCTTTACCGTGTTCACCCCACATTAGACCACCATATTTAGCGACCAATGTAACCACCTGATCTGATACTTCTTTCATTAACAATTCTTGTTGAGGATCGCACATATCCAATGCAGGACGGACATGTAAGACGCCTGCATCAACATGACCAAACATGCCGTAATTAAGCCCTTTCTCATCCAATAACTGTCTAAACTCAGCAATAAAATCGGCTAAGTTTTCAGGCGGTACACAAGTATCCTCAGCAAATGCTATCGGCTTTTTAGTGCCTTTTGCAGCACCTAATAGACCCACGGCTTTTTTTCGCATGGTATACATTTTTTGAATACTGGCTAAATCATCACAAACTTGATAACCAATAACACCTGCTTGTTGATTTGCTATTAGTTGGTCAAGTCGCTGACACAATGCCGCAACGTGTTGCTGGTTCTCAACAATGTCATTGCTTGCATATTCCACCATGTTAATACCTAACATGGTTTTTCCTTCAACATCGGTTAATAAACTTTCAACAGTATTCCAAACAATATCTTGTTTCGCTAAATTCAAAACTTTGGAATCAATGGTTTCAACAGACAATGCAAGAGCATCTACCATCATAGGAGCATTACGTAATGCCGAATCAAAACTATCATATTTAATATTCACTAAAGTACGAGACTTTGGAATCGGTGTAATATTTAATTTTGCTTCTGCTATAAAAGCTAAAGATCCTTCAGCGCCACATAATAACCGTGCAATATCAAATTTTTGAAGTTGGTCATCATAAACATTTTTCAAATCATAGCCGGTAAGAAACCGATTAAGTTGTGGAAACTTATCAACTACTTGTTGGCGTTTATTTCGACAAATTTGAGCTGTTGTCTGAATCGCATGATCAACCAATGCAGAATTGTCCAATGCTTGTATTTGTTCATCATTCAATGGCTCAGTATTGAGTACAGAGCCATCAACTAATACCGCGGTCAATGCCAAGACATGATCAGACGTTTTGCCATATTTCAATGAGCCTTGACCAGAAGCATCAGTATTAATCATGCCTCCAATAGTGGCACGATTACTGGTTGAAAGATCGGGAGAGAAGAAATAGCCATGTGGTCGTAAAGCATCATTAAGTTGATCTTTAATGACACCACTTTGAACACGTACCCAACCTTCCGTAATATTAATCTCTAATATTTGATTTAAATAACGGGAAAGATCAACCACAATTCCTGATGTTAGTGATTGTCCATTTGTACCCGTGCCGCCACCGCGAGGAGAAAATGTAACACTCTGATAATCATCATGACAACCAACCTTCCCAATAAGAATAAGATCATCAATATTACGAGGTAATACCACAGCTTGAGGTAACTTCTGGTAGACACTATTATCAGTTGCAACCGCTAACCGGCTAGCATAACTTTGTTCAATATCACCTTGAAAACCAGCATCGAATAATGCGGTTAAATACGATAGTACGCTATTATCAATACTACTTTGATAGGTTAATGCAGGTAACATATTTTTTACTCTCCCTTTTCCAGTGATTACGCATTCATGCGTTGCCATATCCAATAGCACTGGATTTACTCTTCATTATTAGTAACTTTAACAATACGTTAAATGTATATAGTTGCACTTTACTCTACCTAGAAACTAAACAAAACAATTTATAACGTGTATATTACTTATACTACGAGTTAATAAAATAAAGCCCTAATAATAGAGCTTTATTTTAATAGGACTTAATGTACAAAGATCCCTAAATGCCGCCCATCAACGTATATTTCATTTCAGTGTATTCTTCTAGCCCTTGGTGTGCGCCTTCACGTCCTAACCCAGACTCTTTAACGCCACCAAAAGGAGCTAATTCTGTAGAAATAAGGCCTTCATTCACACCAACCATGCCATATTCTAATGCTTCACTAACGTTAAATGCGCGCGATAGTGATTGTGTATAAATGTAAGCTGCCAAACCTGAATCAGTATTATTAGCACGCTCAATCACATCTTGATCGTCGTCAAAGCTAAAAATAGCCGCTAATGGTCCGAAAGTTTCTTCCGTCGCAACTAACATGTCATCTCGAACATCACGAATAATCGTCGGCGTAATAAAGCAATCACTTGATGCTTGTTGACTACCTAGCACTAAATGAGCACCTTTTAACATCGCATCATGAATATGACGTTCAACTTTTTCAACCGCCGCTCGATTAATCAATGGACCAATAGTCACACCATCATCAAGTCCATTACCGACCTTTAATAAAGCGACTTGTTGACGTAGCCGATCAATAAATTGATCGTAAATACTATGATGTACATAAATACGATTAGCACAGACACACGTTTGGCCTGCGTTACGAAATTTAGCAATCATCACACCTTCAATGGCGCGATCAATATCAGCATCATCAAAAATAATAAAGGGTGCATTACCGCCTAATTCTAATGACACTTTTTTCACACTTGCCGCAGCTTGCGCCATCAACAATTTACCAATCGCTGTAGAGCCAGTGAAGGAAATCTTCTTAACCTTCTTATTACCCGTAAGCTCTGCACCAATTTTAACCGCATCCCCCGTTACAACACTGAATAAGCCATCAGGAATACCGGCTTCTTGCGCTAATGCTGCAAATGCCAATGCTGTAAAGGGAGTATCAGGTGCAGGTTTCAATACCACGGCACAACCTGCGGCAAATGCAGGGCCACATTTACGCGTGATCATTGCCGCGGGGAAATTCCATGGGGTAATAGCAGCCACAACCCCAACAGGTTGGCGTGAAACCAAAATTCTTGCGTCAGCTTTATGGCTTGGAATTATTTCACCATTCATCCGCTTAGCTTCTTCGGCATACCATTCAACAAAGCTTGCCGCATAGGCTATTTCACCTTTAGCTTCATTCAGTGGTTTACCTTGCTCTAAGGTCAAAATAGTCGCTAATTCAATAGAATGATTGATAATAAGCTCATACCATTGACGTAATACGGTCGCTTTATATTTAGCCGTTGTTTTTGACCAACGTCGATATGCATTATCAGCACAATCTATTGCTACACGTGTTTCTTCAACTCCCATTAAAGGAACATTTCCAATAACCTCACCGGTAGCAGGATTAGTGATAACCGTGTGTTTTCCTGAATATGCGTTTACCCATTCGCCGTTAATAAACGCTTGTTGCTTAAACAAACCACCTAAAGATAATGTCATTACGATACCTTGCTTTATTTTTTCAATGCACGAATAGCCAGAAGAACCCCCGTTAAACTGTACATTGAAATAAATAACTGACTGATTACATTATTATATTACAACCTTACCAATATAACAGCTTAGGAAGCTATTCAGTAACATGTTATCGATAGAAATAAAATCGCAAAAATTAGGCTATTCATCTGCAAATAATTATTATCGCGACTACGCTTTAAATAACATAGATATTAAGAATGAACGATAGCTTTACTTTTATTTTAAAGTGGACATAAATATCTTATGCAGAAAAGTAGACAACTTACTCATATTCGTCATGGCATTAAAAAAGGCATTACTACTTCTTTCATCCATGAACAACATTTTCCTACCACAAATCCATTCGTTTTATGGGAACATTTCACGTCAAAATCCCCCACGAACCATGGTTTGAGTTTTCATGGCCACTCAGGAATAGAAGCTATTAGCTACCCCCTCACTGGCACTATTTTACATCATGATTCAACACAACAGCATCATATCGTGAAAAGTGGTGATATCCATATGATGACGAGCGGTCAAGGTATTATTCATAAATCAACCACATTACCTCAGCAATCAACAACAGAATCATTCCAGTTATGGATGGCATTACCAGCAGCAAATAATAATGAAATGTGCCAACCAAAAAGCCAACTATTTAAGAAACACCACCTTCCCTTAGTAGAAGATAATCATTCAACAACAAAAGTATTGGTTGGTGATTACCAGCAACACACCAGCCCAATTAAAAGTCATTGTGAGTTAATATTGCTCGATATTATTATGACATCTTACAGTACATGGTGCTTTACCCCGCCCCAAGATTATCACTCCTGCTTTATTTACTTAAAATCTGGTATTTCTTATAGTGCTAATAATAAATTAATGCCGTTTCAAATGGGATTTTTCGAATCATCATCAGCACCAATAATAATAACCACAACAGATCATAGTTCACGTTTTTTCATTGCTTGTGCCGTTCCATTAAAACAGCCATTAATAACAAATCAACATTCCGTTCACTCTTGTGAGAATAATATGAGTAAAAGTGAGGTAACAATTAAAAATTTAATGGAAACTATTAAAAATAAAAATGAATAGTTAACTATGATTATATATATATCAATAAAAAATACTTATAAGTTTAATATGCATGATTGCGCTCATACCATGATATTATTTAAAACTATTCCTATACTAAAAATAATGCATTAATGCGTAATAAATAACATGGCTAGTGTTGTAATTGCGCCATCATAATTAATGTCACAAGGTATTTTTTATGCTAACCTTCAAAAGGTTTTCTTCAAATTACTCAATATATATAAAAATAGCATTACAGTTGCTCTTGTTCCTTGCTTCAATTTACATTATTTTTCAAGCACTTATTAAGATTGGCTTCTTTGATAAAGATACTTTGAATGTCATTCACAACCATCATGTAAAATTAAATATCTTACTAATCTGTACTCTTTTTTTTGTTTTTTTCTATATTTTAAACCGTATTAACAAATGGTTTATTAAACCATTACATCAATTAAAAAACACAACCAATAACCAATACAGTATATATAACAATGAAAATATTCATGAGAGTGATATTTTTAAATGTTATCAAGTAATGATTCGTAACGCTACCGAGAAAGATACTAATATAGATTTAGAGATCTCAACTCTGACCAAAGAAAAACAAACAGATATACATCAGCAACAATTAACATCAAGTATATTTAATAACAGCCAAGATGTAATTATCTTTCTTGATAGCAATGGTATCATTACTCGTGTTAACCCTATCTTCTGCCGCCTTATTGGTCTTAATTATGAAAATATCATTCACCAACCTTTGATTAATTTCATTCATACTCCAGCATATGAAAAAATTAAAGCATCCCTTTCTCATGGGCTTAATAACTCACATCAATGGCAGGGTGAATTTAATATTCAACACATGGTAAGCAAAAAGAACATTCCTTTATATGTAAAGGTAAATAAATTAATTGACATTAAAAACAATCATATACAATATTCAATTATCGCAACTGACCTTACAACCATAAAAGAAATTGATCGATTAGTATATATCAATCACCATGACCCATTAACAGAGCTACCCAATAGAATAGCACTGACTAATCGTTTAAATGATGAACTAAAAAATCAACTTACTACCCATCATATATTCGCTGTCCTTTTTATTGATTTAGATAGTTTTAAAATCATTAATGATAATTATGGCCACCAAATAGGTGATAAAGTGTTAAAAATCACAGCCAATAAATTACGTAATGCTGTAAAAAAAAGTGATATGGTTGCGCGTCTTTCTGGTGATGAGTTTATCGCAATAATTAATCCCGCCACAAAACATACCGATGTCATCAAAACATGCAAACGTATACTAAAAATACTTCAACAACCGATAATTATAAATCAACATCATTTAGCCATTAACGCAAGTATCGGATGTTATTATGTGCATCCAAATATGCAACAGACTATTGATGATATTTTATTCCAAGCAGATATTGCGATGTATCAAGCCAAAATGGCCGGCAAGGGATGCCTTGTAGAATGTAATTCGTTTTGATGAAAATGCCGTATCTGCCAGAACAGATACGGCATTTAAAATGAATATCAATTTATGGGCGTGTCGCTAATTGAAAAGTACCATTTGATTGGAACCAAATGGCTTGTTTTTGTTTGCGTCCAAGTAATAAAGGACCGTCATCAAAAAACAAAAAATTCTTCCAGTTGCGTTTAAATACACCCCATTTAGTTTCGATAATATTGTATTTTTCATAACAGAAAAAAATGGTTGTGTTATCTTCCCACTTTATATCAGCCAACAGCTCTGCTGGTAACTCAGGTTCATCACTGTCCCAAGCTTGCTGCCAGTCTATTGCATCCGACCAAATTTTTTTATCAAAGGCCCAATCACCTTTTTCAAAATGATCTGCATCAGGACTCTGACTACTCACGTGTTCACACCACAATTGCGCCGAACGAGCTTGAGTAAATGGTTTTATTTGTACTAAATCAGCTTCAGCCACAGGCATTGAAGCATGAGTGAAAATCCATTTACGCGCGTAACTATCAAATTCGGTATAATTCATTTGTCAGCCTAAAAAAATAAAGACGACGCAATGTACATCAGTGATGATATTTGTTCCAGTATCTCACCCATAATTTTTATATCTATTCTTTCTGATATAAAAAGGTACAACAAAAAATTGCACCCATTTATGGTATTAGAAATGTGTTTATTTACTTATTCTGTCCCCATAAATCACTGACCCAACCACCGATATGATCATCATAATGATTATCTGAAAAAGTCGGCGATGCTTTTATAGGGCCATCATGATGACATTCAAGAAGTTCAGATATATGCCTCGCCATCGGATCATCGGTGGACTGCATTTGCCTTTTTTGGGCAATTTCCTTAATAATCTGTAATCGATATGACGAGTTCATCTTTTTCATCTTTAACTCCTCTAAGTAAAATACACAAATAACAACCAAATAAAAATAGGCTTCTCCAAGGATTACGTCAAATAACCAATATCAAATCGTCATATCACTAGCGCAGAAAAGTTAACTTTAATTACTTAAAAAACAATACCTTAATATTAATCACATTATTTTTAAAAAGGCCCTCACCTGATAATTAATTTAACCATATGATTCTCATGAACTTTTAAATAAATATTTTTTTCTTAATTCTTAATTATTCATACGCTAATCTCATTATTACATCACAATTAGCTACGTTAATTTTATGACACATCTGTTAGACTATTAAACAGCTATAATTAACATCAAGTAACACGGTTATTTGTAATTATTCTAGGAGTATTCGTGCGTTTATTACCTATTATGACTTTTTCTTTAGTGGGCTTACTCAGTATCACTATTAATGCTAACGCAGACACATTGGCACCCTCTTCTACTATTAGCAGTGTGCCAATTCAAAAAAATAATACTCCAACAAATATAGAGAGTAATTTAGAGCAATCATTACCGAGAAAAAACAACCAATGCAACAAGACATTGAACTATAAGGTTTTTTTTGAAGGGCATGATATCGGCAATTATCAACGTAATTTGGTATGGAATGGTACTCAAGCAGATATTTATACAAAGAGTACTGTTAATGTATTAATCACTACAGCAAAATTAAACCAACATTCAAAGCTGCATTGGTCACCACCACGTCATAGTTTTGTGACAGATTCTTTTGAACGTAATATAAAAGGATTAATGACAGGCAACGTTTCTGCTACTTTTACTGATAACGGTGCAAAATCTACCGTGATTGAAGATGGTAAATCACATCAATTTAGTGAAAATTTATTACCAATTCTTGATGGCGATACGATTGGTGCGCAGATGCGATTAGATATTATGCAAGGTAAGAAGAGTTTTGACTTTATACTGCAAAATAGTGACGACACTAGCCATTACTACTTTAAGGTTATCGGAGAAGAAACAATCGCAACTAATTTTGGTGATATAAAAGCAATTAGAGTTGATCAAATAAAGAAAAAAGATCGTAAACTCTCATTGTGGTTTGCACCTTCAATTGACTATCAACTCGTACGAGCAACTTACAAACGTAAATTACTCGATCTAAAAGCAGTATTAGTCAGTAAAAAAATAATCTGTCCTAACCCTGTTCTAATAAAATAACACGACTATTACGGTATTAAACAGTTATGTAATCACTAGCTGTTTATTGCCGTTATTTTGCTACCGCTTTACTGCCAATAATTTTATAGGCTGGTGTGCCACGAACCAATGTTTCACGGCCAAATACCATCTGACATTCAGGACAAACACAGGCTTGCAGAGTAAAATCTTTACTTATTCTCTCTTTAAAACATTTTACTAATGCGCCCTTTCCACCTTTGCGATATTTAAATAATAACGTTTTACAACGGCCACATATTACATCAACCGTTTTAACCGGCCCTTTTTTATTGGGTTTTGCCATTATATTTATATTCTTATTACGATTGATGAGAACGTATTATTGCAAACTTCACCAATTGATCAATAATTAGCCTGTCCTGTTTAAAAACATGTGCTAGATTACCATATTTAGGTTGGTGGCGATCATTTTCATAAGCATGTTGCCACCCCTTTGTCGTTGATATAAATAACTCAGCAAACTGTGGTGAAATCATTAAACACCCAGCAAGCACTGTATCAACATAAGTTTGAATAATCGGTTTTTTAGGACAGGGGGTACAAAAATTATTATTTGTATACACCCAAACAGTACCTTCTCTTTTGAGTGATTGATCGTCGATAAATGTAATATCTTGCCATGCAATCTCTACTCGTTGATAACCATGCTCACGTTTATCAAACTCAACTAATGCCACAGCATCAATTTCAACTAACACACCGTTACATTGGCCTTGTTCTTGAACAACGACTAATGGCGAAATAGGGTAACTCCCTTCTATCTTACCCCAATATCGCTGTAATCCTTCAACTAACACTGGTATTGCAGCACCGGTGTTTCCCGTTCGTTGTCGTGAAAAGGTATTAATTAAACTACCATAACCAAAAATATACATAACACTCCATATTATAATGACGTTATTGATTAAGAGCTAAAACGGTAACGAAAAAAAATCACTAAAATCCATCCACTGCTGTTGATACCACATTAACGATTTATCATCCATAACTCTAAATTGAATCCCATCATTAGGCTTTACTTGAGCAAGACGGCATAAATCCATTCGCGCAATACATCCTAAAATAGGGTATCCCCCTAATGTTTGACGATCATTTAACAATATAATGGGTAATCCATTCGCTGGAATTTGAATCGCGCCAATAGCAATAGGCTGTGAAATCACTCCTGAGATTACACCCTCAATTTTTGTCCCTTGCAAATGACAGCCCATACGATCAGATGCCGGTGTTACTTGATATTGCTGTTGATAAAAAATATTTTTTTGCGAGAGTGAAAAGCATTCAGCTTGATAACCTTCAATAACATGCAATACAACCTCTGTACTGTAATCTGGAATATAGAGACAAGGTACCGTTGAATATGTCGGTAATAATGGTGCAGCATAAGCCTCAAGAATATCGTCTTTAGCCACAGATTGACCAAATTGTAATCCTCCTAAATGCTCTCGCATAACCGTTGATACACTGCCAAGTACTACCGGAACTTTAAAACCGCCACGAATAGCAAGATAAGTGCGTAACCCATATTTAGCCACACCAAATTGTAATCTTTGCCCTTTATGAAGTAAAAAACTTTGCCATGGCGAAATAGGCTGGCCATCAATCGTTGCTGCCATATCCGCTCCGGTTAATGCACACTGGCAATCTTCTAACGCTTCAAAACAAGCTAAACCAACCGTCAATTCTAATTGGGCGGCATTACTATCATTAGCTAATAAATGATTTGCCCAACAAAATGCATGCAAATCCATTGCTCCACCTTGAGTAATACCTTGTTGAGCAACACCATAACGACCAAGATCTTGTATTAAGGATAATATGCCTGAATTTATTACGACCAAGCCGAGCATATTACACCTCCAAGATCCAAAAATTGCGAGCGCTCAATTGGATCAAATTTCACTTTATCGCCGATCTTAAAACAAGATTGTGGATAAGTGTCGGCTTCAAATACCGACTGTGGGCAATTACCAATAATTTGCCACCCACCAGGACTGCATTGTGGATAAATAGCGGTTTGTTGATCAGCTATCCCCACACTACCAGCAGGAATACATTGCCGCGGTGTAGCATGACGAGAAATAGCGATCTTAGGTTCAACAAGAGATAAAAAAGCAAAGCCCGGCGTAAATCCTATCGCCCCAACATCATAAATTTGGCGACTATGTACTTCAATGACAGCCTCTATCGACAAATGTTTTAATGCCGCTAATACAGGTAAATCAGGACCAACTTCAATATCATAATACACCGATAAATGGTGAACCGTTGCAATAGAAGATCGCTGTTGATACTCATAATCTTGAGACCATATCAAAATAGTTTGTTGTAATTGTTCAAAATCACAGGTACCCAATTTATATTGCAACAACACCTTGGTATATGACGGAATAATCTCAATAATATAAGGAGCATATTGCTGCTGAATATAGACAATAAAATCAGCAATACATTGAGTGATTTCTGGTGCAATAACGGCGCTAAATTCAACCATTAGCGTCCCTTCTGAAATCGGGGTAATTTCCATATGTTTCCCCATTATATTAATGATAATCAATTGATTTTTATGAGTGCTGCTAATTTCTTAATGAGCCTCATTGCTTGCGGATTATCGCCATGTACACACACAGTATCAACATCTAATATTAACCATTCTCCAGTATGTGTTTGTACTTTCCCTTGCAGTAATTGTTGCATCTGTTGTTGAACCTCTGCCACCGAACTTAATACTGCCTGTGGTTGATCTCGTGGCATGAGCATACCCGATGCCAAATATGTTCGATCAGCAAAAGCTTCATAGATTAATGTCACGTTATAACGTTTAGCTATCATTTTATAACGGTGATTATCTTTTCGAGAAAGTACCACCAAAGCCAATGGATGAAGACGATTACAATTGAGTTGACTTAATGTCTCTACAATAACAGTAAAGATCTGGTCATCCTTCATCATATCGTGATAAAGCGCACCATGAGGTTTCACGTAATATAAACAAGAATGATGTAATTGACATAAACTGTCTAGCGCACCAATCTGGTATGCAACCAAATTAGCAATTGAGGTTAAAGAGTGAACAATATGGCGTCGACCAAAACCTAACTTATCATCATAGCTAGGATGAGCACCTAACATAACATCATATAAGTTAGCTAAGTGGATAGTTTCAGCCATCGTATCAGGATCGGATGCATGAAACCCACAAGCAATATTTGCCATTGAAATCATAGCCATTACATCACTATCATTGCCCTTTTTCCATGCACCAAAACTTTCTCCCATATCACAATTTAATTTCATTCGCCCTCCTAGCGCCAACACTATAGCTGTAAATATAATGTCGTTATTCCCTACTGAGTGTAGTATTAAATAACACGAATAATGATTTAAATTATCTACGCTATAACCATGATCAAATAATAAAAAGATAAAAATTCACATGAAGAAGGGCTACCAATGAAAACAATGTTAGTTTTAATCAGTATGGTATTTTTATTATCAGCATGCTCACCCACTATAGGTAGTGAAAAATGGTGTAACCAGCTAAAAGAAAAAGCGAAAGGAGAATGGAGTGCGAATGAAGCCGTACAATTCACCCAAAACTGTATTCTTCGTTCAGATGATGATAAGAATTAAGGCAAATATAATAGGCGAAAAAAAAGCTCATCAAATGATGAGCTTTTTTAAAAGATGGTGCCCCGGGCCGGACTTGAACCGGCACAGCGCGAACGCCGAGGGATTTTAAATCCCTTGTGTCTACCAATTCCACCACCAGGGCACGCAATTCAATGCGATGGGTAAGACACCATCTATAGATACCGCTATCTTAGCCATATCTTTTAATTCTGTTGTTACTATTTCATTTGCAAATAAGCAAATAAAAAGATGGTGCCCCGGGCCGGACTTGAACCGGCACAGCGCGAACGCCGAGGGATTTTAAATCCCTTGTGTCTACCAATTCCACCACCAGGGCACGCAATTTAATGCGATGGGTAAGACACCATCTATAAATATCGCTCTTAAGCCATATTTTTTAATTTTTAGCGATACATGAGGTTCCTGATCTTGTAAAATCAGGCGTGACCTCAACCTTGTTGAGTCACCTCTTGTATTGCTGAACACTGACAATGTCAATATTCTTAAAATTGGAGCGACACACGAGGTTCGAACTCGTGACCTCAACCTTGGCAAGGTTGCGCTCTACCAGCTGAGCTAGTGTCGCAAGAGGAAGTATGGAGGCGCGTCCCGGAGTCGAACCGAGGTACACGGATTTGCAATCCGCTGCATAGCCACTCTGCCAACGCGCCATATTTCCTAACCGATGAAACGTTGTTGTTTCGCGGTATGGGGTGCATTCTACGGATTACTGTAGATGAGTCAACTGCATTTTTTGATTTTACGATCGTTTGATTATTTTACATACAAAACAAGCCATTCCGATCACATGCTGCACAATGAATTATCTATCTACATAATATCGCGCATTGAATCAGACGGAATAATCGCATCAGAACATGTTGTTACTCGATGACTGAGTTTTTGTGCCAACAATAATGACTGTGAAATCGATTGTTGGTTAATTCGAGCAGCAAGGTAACCAGCAACAAAAGCATTATCTACTATCTGATCGCCATACTGCACCGCTAGCTTGATACTTGCGACCCGTAATAGTGCATCAGAACGAATCACTAAACTGCACACCGTACATTCTGTTCTATTCGCTTGTTTAAATACAACCTCGCGACAACCCCATTTGATATAACGCTGAGTTAAATAACGTGAGCTTCCCCAAATTCTCATTTCATCATTTAAATCAACAAACGCGATATCAGCATAAGAAAATAGTTTTTCATACCAATACTGTGCTTGTTTCGTTGACCAAAGATCAGCACGGAAACTATTATCTAAGTAAACTTTACCGCCTTCTCTCTTATGTATTTCAAGTAAACTTAATAGCAATGTTTTATCATCATCAGTCAAAGCCGCAATGCTACTACCACTTATATAAATCGCTCCATAATCATTATTCGTCAGGGCTCGATTTAATAATGCTGGGCCATAAGTAAAATAATATCGCATCGCATTATCTTTATTCCAATAATGATGATGTTGCAGACCATGGCTATCTGTTTCAATAAAACATAAATTAGGAAATTTTGTTGCTAAACATTTTACTAAGCTTGTATCAATATTTTCTCGTTGCCAACATTGCAGCATGCTCATTGATATTTTTTCAATACCAATACATGTCGCATAACTAACACTAATAGCACGCGAACCGCCTAATCGAGCCAAATATAAAGCTCGATTAACCACATTACCACCATATGTTTGATATCGAGGTGAATGGTTAAGCTCAACTAATGCTTCCCCAAAAAAAACAATCTTCATATTTTCCCTCGCTAGAGATAGCGATAAATAATAATACGCCGATTAACATTGACTCATTAAAAGCGTAATACATTCCGTTTTATCTCTACCCTCACAATACTCTAGATTTAAGTTTTTTTTAGATGATAATAGGGCTTATTTAATAATAACAAAATATCCCTAATTATTAATATTTTGGCACTATTTTATGCTACTCATTAATGTTTATATTTATGATCAGTATCTCTTAAATCACTAGGGGCTATTGATTGACAATATCAAATAATCATCAATGCTTACTTATCAATAAATATTAGTATTAACAATTACAGCTGTAATCGTTAATACTAACAATATGTGATTTCCACTCTGGCATAGGTTACAATTCCAAGAGTGATAGGCTATTTAAGTACCAATAAGATCTATCGCTCTCTAATTATTATCTGCGGAGCCTTGCTCCTGTTTTTTATTGATATGGACTGAGATATGGAAGCAGAACAAACAGAAATACTTAATTTTATCAGCCAATACCCACCTTTCGACTTGCTACCAGAAGAACAATTGAATGAAATAGCAATCGAAATTGAAGTGGCTTATCACCGCGCAGACAGTATGATTTTAAATCTCGGTGATAGCATTAATGATTTATTTCTTATTCGTAGTGGTGCTGTTGAAGTTTATCGCCGTAAAGGGGAATTATATAACCGTCTAGATGAAGGTGATATTTTTGGGCAAATGGGATTATTAATGAATAATCGCGTAAGAATGCCAGCCAAAGCATTAGAAGACACCCTACTCTATTGCGTGCCAGGTACTCTTTTTACCAAACTCTGTGACGATTATGATAGTTTTGCCGACTTTGTTGAAGTCGATGATGGCTCTCGTCTACGGCATGCAGTATCACGTCAAAATGATGAAAATGACTTAACCACATCAAAAGTGCGCACCCTACTCACACGTGATGCGGTGATCCTTGATCAAAATGCAACCATTCAAGTTGCCGCTCAAACAATGGCAGAAGAAGGGATCTCTGCCCTGCTCATCTGTGATGAAAATATCACTGACGATGATGATGATAATGACTTAATCGTTGGCATTATTACTGATCGTGATTTGTGTACCCGCGTTTTAGCGCTTGGTGTCTCAACCGCCGAGCCTGTTTCGACAGTAATGTCAGCAGAACCAATTACTCTTGATCATAATGCTTATGTGTTTGAAGCCATGTTAACCATGCTACGCTCTAACATCCATCACTTACCCGTCATGCGCAATAAACATCCAGTGGGTATTATTAGTGTCTCTGACATTGTGCGCTATGAATCACAAAATAGCTTATTACTCGTCAGCAGCATTTATCAGCAACAATCAGTAGAAGAATTAGCTGTTCTCTCAACTCAAGTTAAAGATTGTTTTGTACGAATGGTCAATGAAGATGCTAACTCTCATATGATTGGTAGCGCGATGGCTGAAATCGGGCGTAGCTTTAAACAACGTCTACTTGAACTTGCAGAAGAAAAATATGGCCCCCCCCCTGTGCCTTATTGTTTTCTTGCTCTCGGTTCAATGGCACGTGATGAACAACTGATTGTGACCGATCAAGATAACGCTATCATTCTTGATAACAACTTCAATTATGACAAACATAATGCTTATTTTGAGCAACTATCTAAATTTGTTTGTGATGGATTAGCTGAATGTGGCTATACCTATTGTACTGGCGATATTATGGCAACCAACCCAGAATGGCGTAAAACGCGTCAACAATGGGAAGATTGTTTCGCTGAATGGATTGATAACCCTAAGCCAGTCGCATTACTTAACAGCTCAATCTTTTTTGATCTTGGTGGTGTATGGGGCAAAACTAAATGGGCCAAACAATTAAATGGCTTCATTGTTCGTCGAGCACGAAATAGCTCTCGTTTCTTGTCCTGTCTTGCACGTAACGCTTTAAACCGCACCCCTCCATTGGGATTTTTTAAAGATTTTGTTATGGAAAAAGATGGTCGACATAATAACTCAATCAACCTAAAGCGCCGTGGTACGGCACCATTAGCTGATTTAATTCGTGTCCATGCACTTGCGGTCGGTTCTCGTTCACAAAACTCACTTGAACGTCTTGATGATATTATCGATAGCGGTATTTTACCGCCAGGTCGAGCACAAGACTTACGTGATGCAATGGAATACATTTCTTTAGTGCGTATTCGCCACCAAGCATTAGATATTGAAGCAGGTATTGAGCCAGATAACAGCATTGAGCCTGAAAATATGTCTGATTTTGAACGTAGAAATTTAAAAGACGCATTCCAGATATTGAGTAAAGCGCAAAACTTTGTGAAGTTTCGCTATCAATCAGCCCGATAATAAAAAGAGCCGTTCATGTTTCATCACGGATCAAAACAACCTACTTCTGCACACTTTACACGTAATATGCCAGTACCAGACTGGCATTTACGTTTTAAAACATTAGCGCAAGAAGCACAAGATAGCCGCATTAAATCTTATTATGAGACAGGTATTGTCTCTGAAGATACGCCACTGAGTGAGGTGCCTTTTGTTGCTCTCGACTTTGAAACAACAGGACTCAACTCAGAAATAGATGACATTGTTAGTATAGGATTAGTCCCTTTTGACTTACACCGTATTTATTGCCGCCAATCGCAACACTGGGTGGTAAAACCTAAGGTAAAATTAGAAGAAGACTCGGTTGTTATTCATGGTATTACCCACTCTGATGTGCAACAAGCACCTGACTTACGCCGTATCCTTGAATCAGTGCTAGACGCTTTGGCTGGAAAAGTGGTTGTCGTTCATTATAAAAATATTGAACGCCAATTTATGGATCGCGCCTTAGACATTCGTTTAGGCGAAGGAATTCAATTTCCAGTTGTTGATACTTTAGCTATTGAAGCAACCATTCAGCAGCAACAAATTAGTGGTTTGTGGAATAAATTAAAAGGTAAACGCCCAGGTTCAGTACGACTAGGTAAATGCCGTTCCCGTTATGGCCTTCCAGCCTATCAGCCACATCATGCGCTAACCGATTCTTTAGCGACTGCTGAATTACTTCAAGCACAAATCGCTTATCATTTTACACCTGAGACACCTATTGGATACCTTTGGGAATAAACAACACCTTTTCTATTCTCTTTCCATAAAAAAGCAGCCATTCAGTAAATATTCTGAATGGCTGCTTTTTTTATAACATTAACTTTATTACAACGAATGAACGAAAAGGCTATTTACGCTCAGTCCTAAAGCCCATCAATAAACTGACACACATAAGTAATAAAATAAATGTAAACGGTAATGCTGTCGAAATCGTACCGGCTTGTAATGCTTCAATAGCTTGAGTACCACCGACCCATAATAAAGCAATAGCAATAACACCTTCAACGGCTGCCCAGAAAATACGTTGAGCAACAGGGTTATCAACTTTACCACCAGCGGTAATACTATCGATTACCAATGAACCTGAATCTGATGATGTTACAAAGAACACCAGAATTAGAATCACTGAAATGAACGATAAAATAGTACCAAATGGTAATGCGTCGTACATTTCAAACATCGCTAATGGTACTTGAGTAATACCTTTAGTACCTAATGTACCAATATGATCCATAATTTGGTGAATAGCTTGGCCACCAAATACTGACATCCAAACAATCGTTACTACTGTTGGAATAATCAATACTGCAATTAAAAATTCACGAACAGTACGACCTTTTGAGATACGCGCAATGAATGAGCCTACAAATGGTGACCATGAAATCCACCAAGCCCAGTAAACAACCGTCCAAGCATGCATCCATTTTTCATCAGTACGATCATAAGGGTTACTTAGCGGAATAAAGTTTTCAATATAGCCCATTACTGTTTTTGGAATCGTATCAATAGAAATAGCAAAACCAACCAGTGCAACAAATATTAATAAGACAACAGCAACCATCATATTAATGTTACTGAGTAATTTAACACCTGAATCGATACCTTTCGCTACAGAAAAAATAGCGACACAAGTAACTACAATGATAATACCAATTTGCAGTTCTAAACCGCCATGAGTACCAAATACATGATTAATACCACTTGCCGCTTGTTGTGCGCCTAAGCCTAATGACGTAGCTAAACCAAATAGTGTTGCCAATACAGCAAGAATATCGATGATGTGGCCAGCCCAACCCCAAGTGCGATCACCAAGAATAGGATAAAACACAGAGCGAATAGAAAGTGGTAATCCCTTATTGTAAGCAAAATATGCCATTGATAAGGCAACAACACCATAAATAGCCCAAGGGTGGAGACCCCAATGGTACATGGTTGCACCCATCGCGACTTTAAATGCTTCAGGTGTTTCAGGGGTAACGTTCAAAGGTGTTGAACCGCCCCAACCTGTGAAATATGCAGCAGGTTCAGCCACACTCCAAAACATCAAGCCAATACCCATACCTGCGGCAAATAGCATTGATAGCCATGATAATGTTGTATGCTCAGCTTCAGCATCTTTACCGCCGAGACGGATACGTCCATACGGTGAAACAATTAATGCTAAACAAAAGAAGACAAAGAAATTACCAGCCCAAATAAATAAAGAGGCGAATTGGTTAACAATGGCACCTTTTACACTGTCTAATGTTGCTTTTGCGGTGGCTGGATCTGAAATTAAAATCGCAACTAAAAAAATGACTATTAATCCAGCGCTCACACCAAAAACGGCGTTATGTACATCGAATCCCCACTTTTGGACATTATCTTGGCCAATCGTGTAATCCGTATTATTTATACTATATTTATCGTGTTTACTCATTATTACGTCCTGTTAGATATCGCCCCAATCATAATATTTAGTCATGTAAATAAAAATTAAAGCGCCATTATATAACCACTAGTAGACAAGAACTGTCAATAGAGAGACAAAACAACCAAATAGCCTAAAATGGCTGATTTTCAGCCTAAAATAAAGCAATTACATTGACTATTTTTAGTCGCAACAATAGTTTTTTCTTTCGTACTCTAACCATCTATTGCTACAACTTTAGTTCATTTGAAATTTTTAACTACTTTTTATAAGTGATTATAGTAAATTACATTAGGTTTTATTATTTTTAATCAATGAATTAGAAATAATATTTACCAAAAATAAAAGAAACCATTATCAATACAAAGAAACAAAGAATATGGGTGTTAACTTACTATTTTATAAAAATGAAGAAGCCCATAATTGACTAATCGCTTTTGCAGTAAATAATAAAGCTTATTGATAGAAGAAGACGACCTAAAAACAACATATATTTAATTAGTAAGTTTTCAAAAATCAATCAATTTAGGTTATTTTTTGACCAATAAAGACATGAATCACGACGAATATTCGCGATTAAGCAAACTCAAGTGAGATAAAAGTACACCCTTTTAAACAACCAATACCTGGTTTTTCACTCTGTTCAGGTGTAATAAGTACCAATGGTTGTCTGCATTGTTCACAAGCCACAACTTTACCCTGCATCACTTTTTTTATCACCGCATGTTGGTCACTAAATGACTGTTTAGTTTGTTTATTTAATTGCGAAAAATCTAATTTCATCGTCTATTACTCTAAGATTAATATAAAAAGGGGAAGCTTTCTCCCCCTCTTTGATAACTATATGATGGTAATTTTATAACTCAAAATCATCAAAACTAGTCTTATCTACCTGACGCTCAAGAAAGGCAACCAAATCGTCATGCCCGCCAATGTAATGACCATCTAAAATAATTTGTGGCACTGTACGTACGCTAACATTCGCAATATGTTGAATAAAATCCACCATAACGGTTTTTGTTAACTCTTGACCTAATACTAATGTTGAATACTCAGTACCTTGCTGATCCAATAGTAGTTTTGCTTTTACACAATATGGGCAATTAGGCTGAGTAATGATTACATTTTTGTATTCACTTAATTGTTCAATCGTCAAACCATGGTCGCTATTCATAGACTTATCTATCTTCAGTATTAAAAATGGCATTAACGATAAAACAATCTACGTTACGAGTAAAATCTATAAACAGCACAACCCCAAAAACAATCAAAAAAGTACAAATATCACTCAATTATTGCAATTTAATAACACTCAGATAGAAAACTTACAAACAGCATAAGTTTGACAAACAAGTTAACACTTTTTACTTAAGCACATATTGAATAATCAATGAAAATAGATGATATTAATCAGATATAGAAATAAGTTATTGCCTATAAAACATTTTTTATCACTGCCAATATTTTATAAATACACGTTTTCGACATTCATTATTTATATACGGACGTATTGATAATTCATAAGATTCAAAAAGGAGAACACTGGTGGATATTTCAGCTGTCACACATCAAACATACAATAAAGGTGAACTTACGCAGCTATTGGATATTGCCCGTGACGCCATTCGAGGTCATTTTTCAGAAAAAGCAATTTCAACATCAGCACCTAAACTTGAGCACTATACGCGTAAAATGCTGCAACCTGCAGCATGCTTTGTAACATTAGAAGTCAAAGGTCAACTGCAAGGCTGTATTGGCTCTACAATTGCGACTAAACCTTTAATATTAGAAATGCACAATAAAGCCATTGGCAGTGCTTATGAAGATCGCCGCTTTATGCCTCTAGCAGAAGATCAACTTGATGATTTAAGCATTGAGGTAGAGGTACTATCGCCGTTAGTTATACAGCCATTCACTACTGAAGCTGAATTAGCCGAGTATTTATCTCATAACAAGCAAGGTGTACTGCTGACAGATCGACATGTACAAACAATTGTATTACCTAGTGCTTGGCGTCGAGGGTTATCAACCCCTCAATTTATACAATTACTCAAACAAAAAGCCGGTTGGTCTGCTAATTATTGGTCTGACACTATGGTAATTAAAACATTTACTACCTGCGCACTTAAAGAGAATTTCAACACTATCCGCGGTAAATATTTTTAAGCAATCATGTAAAATAGTATCAATATAAAATGACTAAAATATTTAGTCATTTTATCATTGCCATAACATTACACTCATAAAATATGGCATACTTTACGTAAATTCAACTTTAATTAAAAATACACGCTGTATTTTATTATGACTTTAATGGGGTTTTATGCGTAAATTTTTATATCCATTTTTAACCGGATTTATTCTATTAATAACACTAAGTGGCTGTAATAGTACTCCCAAAGAAACCACTAATGGTTGGGTTAAGCTAGCAACTAAAACAGCTAACTTTCAAACAGATACTGATAAAATAACAATCAATTCACTATTTAATTCAAACCATTATGATTCTCTTAAATTAACCTGCACTCAAGGTTCGGTACAAATAGATTCTATTCAAGTTAATTATGCCGATGGCCATGTTCAAAAACTATCGACATTAGGATTACTCACGAGTAATAGTTCTACACGCGCAATGTCTCTTGATCGCGATCAAAATAAAATAAAATCGATTGAATTGACATATAACAGTATCGGTAATGCAACGCTAAATTTAGCGGGTGTAACAAAAAAAGCCAAGCTTGAAATTTGGGCAAAAAAATCGACTGAAACCAATAAATAAAACAGATATAAAGTGGAACAATCGTTATTGTTCCGCTTTTATTATAATGCTGGTTTAGTCAGTTTTATATCTACCCAAACAAGTCGATGGTCAGACCCGGCGGTAGGTTTTTCTCGCCCTTTCTCATCGAGCATTAATTGTCGTAATGGGTGATCTTTTTCAGGCCAAAATACACCGCTTTTAACTACCGTTAAATTAGATGATGGCAAAACATAATCTAAACGCATGCCACCTAAATGCGTCCATTCATTATTACGCCCTTTACGTCGCTGCCATGGGCGATGTTCACATCCACCGACACTTTTAGGTGTCAATGGTCCATGGCTTACCTGTTGATGGATCCGTGGGTGATTAAGCAAGTATTTAATGGGTGTTTTTAAACCATCGCCATCAATAACATCAGCATTTAAATCACCTAACACTACAAACGGCTGCTCAGAATGTAGCCCACCAGCCATGCCTATATCATCTTTTAAATAATCAGCGTCATCAATAATATCGCAAATTAATTGGATCTCATCATGGTTACGTTTAGCATTACGACGTTCAGGTCCATCAAAAACAGGGGGCGTCGGATGACAACATACAAGGTTTATTACTTGTTGCTCGATTTGTATTGGTACACAAAGGTGATTTTTAGACGATAACCGCAATATACTTACCGCTTCAGGACTGTAAAAATCACGCGGAATCAATGCGTTTGGCATAGTGTTCCACAGCAGATGTTGCCATGAACGGACATTATTATCTTGAATAGGGTATTTAGATAATAATACAAAACCAAAATTACCGTGAAAATGTCCAAATCCCATTCCATCAGCTGGCAATGAAATCATACCGTCCTGATTAAGATCAAGCTCTGTTAATAAACCTGTATTGGTTGCTGGGCACAAATGGTATGGGTACTCAATAGGCTCCTGCCCATATTGAGAAACCGCTAAATAATTATCACAGAAGTGAGCCAAAGCACCATCGTCTCCCCCTTCTCCGAGATGATCAAACTCACACAACAATATCACATCAGGTGCGACATGTTGAATAGTGGCTGCGAGACGCTGTAAACGAGTAATATTAGGATTTGCTGTTAATGCTAATATTTTTCCCGGTTCACTGTCTGACATCGAAATATTAAACATTGCCACACGCAGTGATTGATTACGATTAGACGCAGATTTCACTCAAAATTCTCATATACATATGCTTTTATGCTGAGCATTGTAATCGTCATTAACTATACCGCCAATAATAAACACCAAATTTATAAATAAAGCAGATTACCTATTACCTATTACCTATTACCGTATTCAATGCTAACCGAATCTGTTTAGCATCATAACTTGCTCGATGTTTAACGGAACCTTGGCGATCAAGAGCTAATTGAAAACACGCACGATCAATACCATTATGTTGTTTTAACCAACAACAAATTTCTGTCAGCATAAATGACGGCCGCATATGAGCGGCATGATATAGCCGACCTAACCAAAATAAATCCCACTCACTATCACAAAACACCAATTCATACTGCCCTAAAACAGCATTAAGATGCTGGCAAACATCGACAACTTGTTTGCCATCTCGCTCTAGTTCATCGCGTGTAATGCCATGAATGTGTGATTCTGAAAAGGTATCCCAATGCACCCACTCATCACTCGCTGATAATGGATTAATTAATAAACTATTATCAACACCACTTGGTAATGAATAACCTACCTCTATTGGATAAGAAAATTCGGAGAGTCCTGATGCTTCAAAATCTAACGTCGCCCACATTACACACTCCCGCTTAGGAAAGATTATATTAATTGTCGCATTTATGATTTTTGTAGCACTTATTAATGACAATAAACTCAATACAAATTAAATGTAGACAGTTACATAATAATTACCAAAAAATAGGAGTTTTGTTTTTATGCAACTAAGAAAGAATTAAGTTTATTTAAATAAATCCCTTATATATCAATAAATACACTCTGTAGATAGGTGTTCACTTTTGTTAGGTATATAATAGCAAAAGAATCAATATCAACGGGTCTCATAATGATTACATCACCTACACCTATACTTGGTTTCGCTGGTTTTAGTGGTTCAGGAAAGACGACACTTCTTGAACAACTGATCCCTCTTCTTAAACAACACAACTTACAAATAGGGTTACTCAAACACAGCCATCATGATATTGATCCAGACACACCAGGAAAAGATAGCTACCGTTTACGTCATGCGGGTTGTAGTCAAACCTTACTTGCCACTAAATCTCGCCACATGCTGTATTTTGAATACCCACAAGCAGAACGCCAAGATCCTGAATTAAATCATTGTCTAAGCCAACTTAATCATGATCTATTAGATCTTATTTTAATTGAAGGCTTTCGTGACCAACCCTTTCCAAAAATAGAGATTCATCGCCCAAGTTACGGTAAACCTCTGCTCTATCCTACAGACAATACAATTTTAGCCTTTGCCAGTGATCAGCCAGCACCTGCAAACTGTGCATTACCACAGCTAGATTTAAATAACCCTCAGAATATTTGCCAATTTATTATTGAATGGTTGGCACTATAACTATCAACAAATAATATCGATATAAAAATACCGCCACTGAGATATGCTAAATGGCGGTATTTTTGTATTTAATTTATTTTCTAACTGATATTACGACTGTATTTTTTAGCAGCAAAGATCATCACTCCAACATGGTTATCATGCCGATAAGTGAGCGCCAATTTCCCTGCAAAATACGTAAACTGAGTCACATTAGCTAACTGTTCAAAATAACGCTTTTGACGATGTACTGATAAAGGGTCATCACATTTACGATTCGTAATTGCCGCATGTTGTTCTAATACATCAATAAAACCTGGTCGTAATAGTGCGTTCACCGTAACGGTATAATTATTACAATCGACCATACCAACAAAATGGCCATTAATATAACGCAAGCTAATTTTACTGTCGTCAGTGACAGGATCACCATAGCGCCAACTTTCAAGACGCCAATCCGTATTAGCTAATATTGCTGGAGTTAATCTAACAATGGCTTGATTACTCGGAACCTCAACCAATTTATTATGATTTAAATGCCAAATTCGCCGCGCAATATCCCCAGGACAACACGCAGGATCTTGTTTTCCAGCTTGAATAACATCTAAAATTAGAGCGTTATTTTTAATCGTTAAATCTTTAACGCGTACCCTATCGCCCACATATTGAGTCGCAATGTTAACTAATTTACCATGCTGATAAGCCATTATAGCTAAATATAAAAATTGACCACTTCCACCAGGAGAATAATTTAACAGTACTACCGCCATAGGATCTTTATGAGCATCCAATTGACCGATTGCACTTAAATCACCTAATAACATCACTTGTGGCATGACGTTTCCCCCTGGTTGATAAGGATCGCCAGCCCATAAGCCCTGTTGCAAATGAATAGTACTATCAATACCATCTATTCCACGATAATAGGCCTGTTGTAATGCTGATAATGAATAATCGAATGAATGAGCCGTTGCCGTTAAAGAAGATGTTTTTGAAGTTAATATCAAGCTAGAGGAGGCAGGTGAACTTGCATCAGGGGTTATTGTTGTCATCTCTGCTGCCATTAACGTTGAACTATAAATCGTTAATAAGCTTATAAATGCAGAGAGCAAACGTTTCATATGTGTTCCTCATTAATGCTTCAAATCAATGTCTAATAATAAGATCATGTCGTAATACTTTTCTGACATAAAACCTGCGTAATAGTTCCTCACAAATACGGATATAGCACTTCTTTAGCGAGTATTAATCATTAAGTCGCTTAAAAATTAGTGAACTCCAATTGTATTACATTTTGAAGCAGTTAGAATGCACGCTTGTTTTTAACTATCACTGAGGTGATTTGATTTAATTATGCTCATTAAAACAACAGCTATGGTTACACTATTATTGACCTCTGGCTCTCTCTTTGCCGCGCCCTCGATATTATCGCCAACCACAGCAACATTTGAGCAATTAGCTCAACAGCAAGCACATAACACACCATTACAAATTATTGATTGCCGTGACAGTAATTTTTATAACGGCTGGCCTGAACCCCAACAACAGCAAGGTGGCCATATTGTAGGTGCCGTTAATATTGACGCTAGCTGGCTAAAAACATTAGATACCTCTGCATTGCAAGCTCTGCTGCATGAAAAGCACCTTAAATCGACGTTACCGACTTATTTATATTGCGCGACAGATAAAGCCCAACAACTCACGACTGCTTTACAAGCTCAAGGCTATCACTCAATAACAACGATTGATCAGTCACTTAATCACTACCATGGTAAACTTAGTGCTTTACCTAATTTTCAACAATTAGTACCTGCATCATGGCTATATGCGCTAATCAATAATAAACATCCTCGTTATGCACCAAAACATGGTTATAAAGTAGTTGAAGTTGAGTGGGGTCCACCTGCAAAATATTTACTCGATCATATTCCAGGTTCGCTATACGTTAATACCAATACTATTGAATCAGAACCTTGGTGGAATAAAGTCAGTAATACGGCATTAGCCAAAGTCATTGCAAATCTTGGTATTCGTTATGACACCACGGTTATTCTGTATGCACGCAACAATATGTCGGCAGCACGTTTTGCTAACTTCTTAATGTATGCTGGCGTTAAAGACGTACGGTTATTAAATGGCGGTTGGACAGCATGGAGTAATGCGAATTACCCCACAGAGAACTTACCTAATTACAATAAAAAACCAGTGGCATTTGGCAAGCCAATTCCAGCTAATCCTCAATATATAATCGATACGGCTCAAGTAAAATCGTTATTAAAAATGCCAGCAGATAAACAATCCGTTGTCAGTATTCGTACCTGGCCTGAATATATTGGCGAGACCAGTGGCTATGATTATATTAAGCCCAAAGGACGTATTGAGGGCGCAAAATGGGGACACGCAGGTTCTGATTCTTACCATATGCAAGATTTTCTTAACCCAGATCAAACAATGAAAAGCGGTAATGAAATTGCAGCACAATGGGCTAAATGGAATATTAAACCGCATCAAGATGTCACTTTTTTCTGTGGTACTGGCTGGCGAGCATCAGAAGCCTTCTTTTTCGCGCATGTTCTCGGTTGGAAAAATATCAGCGTATACGATGGTGGTTGGTACCAATGGAGTGCCAATAAAAATAACCCTATCGCGGATGGGACGATAACTCCTGCTAACGTGCACTAACAACACCAATGGCAGCAAGCTATCACGATCCTAATTCACGATAGCAGCTGCCATTCTTAAATTCCGTTATGGCACACCGTGACCTTTTGCAGCTACCCATACTCGGTAAAACTGCTCTCGTGACAATGAAAAATCAAGGGCAGCAACAGCCGATCTTACACGTTCAATATTTCCCGAACCTATAATCGCTAACGGCTTTGATGGTAGGCATCTGATCCAAGCATAAATCACTTGATCAAGACTATCAGCACCGATTTCAGCGGCTATTTCACTTAAGGTTTCACGTACACGAACATGTTGCTCAGAGCTACCAGAGAAAATACTCCCTCCAGCTAAGCATGACCATGCCATTGGATGAATGCGCTTCATTTGTAATTGATCAAGCGTACCATCATGTGCTACTTCAAAATTAAGTGGATTAATTTCAACTTGATTGGTAACCAGAGGCTGCTCTAAACGAGATTGCAATAACTCAAATTGAGCAGGTGAAAAATTCGACACTCCAAAATGATTCACTTTTCCTTGTTGTTTTAACTCAGCAAAAGCGAAAGCAACCTCATCAGCATCCATCAGTAGATCTGGGCGATGAATTAATAACACGTCAATATTGTCAACGCGCAAGTTTGCCAATGAATTATTTACAGACTCAACAATATGCTGCTTACTGGTATCGTAATGATTAATACGGCGTTGAGGGTATTTAGCATTACACAGATTAATATCACACTTCGTCACCAACTGTAGCTGCTGACGTAGACTAGGTTTTAATGCTAAAGCTTCACCAAATAACGTCTCGCATTGATAGCCACCATAAATATCAGCGTGATCAACTGTTGTGATCCCTAATTCAAGATGCTGCTCTATAAAGGATAATCGTTGTTGCGCAGTCATACCCCACTCAGCTAAACGCCAATAGCCTTGCACTAACTCTGAAAAATGTAATTGTTGTGCAACCATTGTGACCTGACGAACCATTGAACCATCCTTTGTAAGAGTAAAACGAATTACTCACCATCCTAAGAGCCTCAAATCATTGCCGCAAATGAATTAATTAAAAACAAAGTATGCAGACTAAAAACTATGACTTAGATTACAACTTATCAATAAACCCCTTGCCAACTAACGCTTTACACAAATAGCTGAACGTACAGGCTGAAGTTTAATTGCATCCATTACCCGTTGAGGGTTGGCACTATAGGCTGTATGCAATGACTTAACAGATAACTGATGCTTGAGGTATTCGACGTAATCGTTAAATTTATAGTGGCTATATGCTGTTGGGTACATCTTGCTACAGCTGTCATACCAAGCAACATAACGTTGAAAAAACAATGTTGCTTGAGCTGGCGTCATTTTACTCATGGTTAACGCCATATCTTTGGTCAATTGAAAATGCTGATAATCAATCGGTGAATCCCAAAAGCCACCCCAATATTGAAAACCATGACGAGCAAAGATTGCAATCACAGTTTCAGCCATACCTCGACTGTCAGGTTTACCAAACCGATATTGAGCTCGATTTGCATAACGCGTCCCTTGTACTGGGCTAAATTTAACATTGCCATTACTACCAAAAGTCACAAATGGATTTTGTAATGGATTAATATCGATTGCCGCTCCATAGGCATGCAACGATAAACTATTGCTACCGGCGACCGGGCGGTAATTGAATGCTGAAGTATTATTAGCCGTCATCGAACGGGTATCATCACCATCATACATTTCAATGGGTACCGCTTTATGAATAGGAAACCCTTCTTTATATAATTCATCAAAAATTTTCCCCACATAAGGTGCTACGGCATCCATTACCACTAACTTTCCATTGGTATGTGCTTTACCTGCAAAATCACGGTAATTAAAGGTAACTTTTCTCAATCGTTGACATGGCACAGGCGCGGTTACCGAAATAACGCCAGCCTTAGTCATTAGTTGGCACTCTCCCGTTGATAACGTACTAATTTGAGCAGCATTAACGGGTAATGTCACCGCACCAGCAGAAAACAAAAATAACGAAACCCACATATTACGAGAAGCAGTTATCATCCTAATTCGTCCTATCTCAAAAAATAGTAATAAAAAAGACGTGCAATCGCACGCCTCTGTCATTTAATTCATCATCTAAAAGCTTATTGGCTTACGTCCAGTTGCAGTGTCTGCTTTATTCTCTGTTTTTAGTGCTTCTTTTTTGGTTACAGATCGGTTTTTACTGGTCGCTGGTGCCGATTTATTTTTCTTTGCTTTTGCTGTTGGTACTTTTTTATCTTTTTTAGGCGCTTTTGCTGCAGGGGTTACTTTGGTTGCTTGCTGATCGCGGGGGACGGCTTCTTGTACTGGTTGGTCACAAATAACCACAAAATACTCACCGTTAAACTCAATCACGTCACCATCATAGATTTTACAGCGCTTACGTAATTCAATTTCACCATTAACAGCAACATAACCATCAGAAATGGCATACTTTGCTTCACCACCACCACTCACTAAATTGGCAATCTTTAGCACTTTATACAGTTCAATCGGTTGAACTGAGACTTCCACTTCCAGTGCTTCTACTTCTATTTCTTCAGACATCTTGCACACTCAAATAACAAAACAGGACTTAGTTGAATTCTACCTCACTAACAAACAGAAAGTGAAACAAATGACAAATTCCAACTGACTTACTATTTTTTAACGCCTAACCCGCTAAAAAATCAGTTTTGTCCATTTTTATGGACACCTCATAACAACACATATTCAACATTGTGACCTTAAAATATCACTAAAATATCCTTTAATGGGCTTACAATAATAACTAACCTCGACTAATCTTGGTTTTTATCACCGTTATTTGCTCGGATCTTCGTCAACAGGTATGCTACCTAGGGCAAAAAGCAAGCGAATAACTATTTTATTACACATGACTATGTTCTGATTAGCACAAGTAGTGCTATAATCCGCGACCTCACATGTGACAGTAATTGTTTATAGAGAAAAACAATGACAGATTTATCTAAATACAGAAACATTGGTATTTTCGCGCACGTTGATGCGGGCAAAACTACTACAACAGAGCGTATCCTTAAGCTAACTGGCCAAATCCACAAGATTGGTGAAGTTCATGACGGTGAGTCAACAACTGACTTCATGGAACAGGAAGCTGAGCGCGGTATTACTATCCAGTCTGCAGCAGTAAGCTGTTTCTGGAAAGATCACCGTTTTAACGTTATCGATACTCCGGGACACGTTGACTTCACAGTTGAAGTTTACCGTTCTCTTAAAGTACTTGATGGCGGCATCGGTGTATTCTGTGGTTCTGGTGGTGTTGAACCACAATCAGAAACTAACTGGCGTTACGCGAACGAATCAGAAGTTGCTCGTATCATCTTCGTTAACAAACTAGACCGTATGGGCGCAGATTTCTTCCGCGTTACAGATCAAGTTAAGAAGGTACTAGGCGCTACTCCACTAATCATGACACTTCCAATCGGTCGTGAAGATGATTTCGTTGGTGTTGTTGACGTTCTAAACCGTCAAGCATTCGTATGGGATGACTCAGGTCTTCCAGAAAACTTCGAAGTTCTACCTGTTCCTGAAGACATGGTTGACGACGTTGAAGCTTACCGTGAAGAAATGATCGAAACTGCTCTTGAGCAAGACGATGATCTTCTAGAAGCTTACATGGAAGGTGAAGAGCCTTCTATCGAAGATATCAAGCGTTGTATCCGTGCTGGTACTCGTACTTGTACTTTCTTCCCAACGTTCTGTGGTTCAGCATTCAAAAACAAGGGTATGCAACTTGTTCTTGATGCGGTAATTGATTACCTACCTTCTCCAACAGAAGTAGACCCACAGCCGTTAACTGATCCAGAAACTGGTGAACCAACTGGCGAAGTTGCAACTGTATCTGTTGACGAACCATTCAAAGCGCTAGCATTCAAAATCATGGATGACCGCTTTGGTGCTCTAACATTCGTTCGTATTTACTCTGGTAAGCTAAACAAGGGTGACACCATCCTTAACTCTGCTACAGGTAAAACTGAGCGTATCGGCCGTATGGTTGAGATGCAAGCGAACGACCGTAACGAACTTACTTCAGCACAAGCTGGTGATATCATCGCTATCGTTGGTATGAAGAACGTTCAAACTGGTCACACTCTTTGTGATGTTAAGCACGAGTGTACTCTTGAGCCAATGATCTTCCCAACTCCAGTAATCTCAATTGCTGTAACGCCTAAAGATAAAGGCGGTTCTGAGAAAATGGGTATCGCGATCGGTAAAATGGTTGCAGAAGATCCATCTTTCCAAGTTGAAACTGACGAAGAAACTGGCGAAACAATCCTTAAAGGTATGGGTGAACTTCACCTAGACATTAAGGTTGATATCCTTAAGCGTACATACGGCGTAGACCTAATTGTTGGTCAACCTCAAGTAGCTTACCGTGAAACAATCACGAAGCCAGTTGAAGATAGCTACACGCATAAGAAGCAATCTGGTGGTTCTGGTCAGTTCGGTAAGATCGACTACATCATGAAACCAGGCGAAGTAGGTTCAGGCTTTACGTTCACATCATCAGTAATTGGTGGTAACGTTCCTAAAGAATTCTGGCCTGCAATCGAGAAAGGCTTCAAGGGCATGATGGATACTGGTGTTCTAGCTGGTTTCCCTGTTCTTGACGTTGAAATCGAGCTTCTTGATGGTGCATTCCACGCAGTCGATTCATCTGCAGTAGCATTTGAAATCGCAGCGAAAGGCGCATTCCGTCAATCTATGCCTAAAGCTGGTGCGCAACTTCTTGAGCCAATCATGAACGTTGACGTATTTACTCCAGAAGATCACGTTGGTGATGTTATCGGTGACCTTAACCGTCGTCGTGGCATGATCAAAGACCAGATCGCTGGCGTAACTGGTTCTCGTATTAAAGCTGACGTACCACTTTCAGAAATGTTTGGTTACATCGGTACTCTACGTACTATGACTTCTGGTCGTGGTCAGTTCTCTATGGAGTTCTCACACTACGCACCATGTCCTGCTAACGTTTCTGAAAAAGTTATCGCTGAGCAGAAAGAACGTAACGCTAAGAAGTAATTTTTAAATTACTCTAAGTGATACATTAACCCCGAGGACTTTGTTCTCGGGGTTATTTTTTATCTGTCCTCTGCTCTACTACACCCGTAACATGCTTTTTTGCATTATAACGATCGTAATTACCGCTAAAATAACTAGATAACCCCCCTATTTAAACGTAAAGTACTGCTTTTATTAATGACAATATACATGAATATTATTATTGATGATTTGCAAGGACACGCCATACAAGCGTTATTACAAGCACACTTGATAGACATGAATTCTACCGCTCCAGCAGAGAGCGTTCATGCCTTAGATCTAACCGAACTGCAACAACAGAGTGTGACTTTTTGGTCTATATGGCATCAAAATCAATTGGCAGGATGCGGCGCAATAAAGTGCTTAAATACAACCACAGCTGAAATAAAATCAATGCGAACCGCTGATACATTTCGCGGCCAAGGTGTGGCATCACAATTACTCCAACATATTATTTCTTATGCCAAAACACAGGGCTATCAACAATTAAGTTTAGAAACAGGTTCTATGGACTTCTTTGCTGCGTCACGCGCTCTTTATGCAAAGCATGGGTTTATCGAATGCCCGCCCTTTGCTGATTATCAACCCGATCCTCATAGCACTTTTATGACATTGGATCTGCAGGCATAAAAAAAGAACGCCGAAGCGTTCTTTTTTATTATAACGACTACATTACTAACCATTAATCATTAAGAAAAGTCGTTGCTAACGCCGCGACAGAATCATCAAACACTTGCTGTAATGGTGCAACCTCAAGCCCCTCAATAGAGCCTTCTTGGGCTGCTTTCTCAAACGTTAAACATAATTGATGTAACTGCATTAACCCCATCGTACCAGCAGCACCTTTCAATGTATGAGCTTGCTTAGCGATATCCGGTAAATCATTATCAGCAATAGCTTGATGCAACATGGCAAGTGTCTTACTGGCAGAATCACCAAATAAATTAATCAGTTGTTTTACTTGCGCTTCGCCTAGTACTTGTAAATCACTGCCTAAAACAGATTCTTTCACTAATGGAAATAACTCATCATTCTCAACAAATTGCGGTTTTTCCTCACCCGCCCCTTTCTCAATAACCACGCGTTTATCTCCTTTTAAAATACTGCTTATCGTATCAATTAATTGTTGCTCAACTAAAGGCTTAGGTAAGAAACCTGCAAACCCTGCATTTAAGTAAATTTCCACTTCTTCTCTAAACACATGCGCAGAAAAGGCGACCATCGGCGTTGGTTCTTGCCATGTATCTTTACGATGACTATCAATACGGCGTAATTGATGTAATAGCGTTACACCATCGGTATCGGGTAAATTAATATCAAGTAACGCTAAATCAAACTGTTCATTTTGATAAAGCCGTTCAGCTTGAGCCCCATCTTCTGCAATAACAACACTATGTCCTAGCCGTTTAAGAAACCCTTCCGCAACCATGCTATTTACAGGATTATCTTCAACTAATAGAATGTGCGCAGCAGGAACTAATACTTGATCAACATCAGTATTTAATCTCACTTGCCCATGTTCTAGCGGTAATGAAAACCAGAAACAACTCCCAGTGCCAACAACTGAATCAACACCGATTTCACCATCCATTGCAGCAACAATGTGCTTACTAATAGCCAAGCCTAAACCAGTACCTTCAATTGATTTACGGCCAGCTTCCGCTTGTTGGAAGGCACTAAATAGCAGTGACTGTTCGTTGTCATCAATGCCAATCCCCGTATCTTGCACTGAAAATAGTATTTCATCAGGCATATCAGGATGAAGTTGAACATTAATAGTGACTTTACCTTTATCAGTAAATTTAATCGCATTCCCAACCAAGTTGACTAACACTTGTCGAATACGGCTTTCATCGCCAAACCAAATCGCATCCGCATTAGGTTCAATATAATATTCAAACCCGATCCGTTTCGCCATAGCACGACCTTGAAGCATATTAAATACATCAACAACCATACGTTTTAAAGCAAAGTCATTCGGTCTTATATCCAAGTGTCCCGCTTCTATTTTAGAGTAATCTAGAATGTCATTTAAAATATCCAATAATGTTTCACCACTGCGATTAATCACATCTAAATAGCGTTTTTGTTGTGTACTTAACGCAGTATCAGCCAATAATGACGCCGTACCTAACACACCATTCATTGGGGTTCTAATCTCATGACTCATGGTTGCTAAGAATGCAGACTTCGCACGGTTTGCTTTTTCTGCTTCATCGCGTGCTTTATAGTGGTTATAGACTTCTTCATTGAGGCGACTATTGATACTCTCTAGCTCACCCGTTCGTTTAGCAACCAACCGTTCTAAACTTGCTTTGTGTTGCTGTAATTCCTGGCGAATTTTAGCTTCAGCTTGTGCTAATCGATGCCGTTCACTCGCGGTATCACGTGCCACTAAAATAGCCCGACCCATTTGTGCTAATTCATCATCACCATCAACATCTAATTGAATACATAAGTCACCACGCGCCAGTGATAACAAAGCACGACTGTAGTGATTAATACGGCAAATAACGCGAACATAAACAATACGCCACATAATTAACACTAAGGCGAGTAATCCAATACCTGAAATCACAATCAGTGTATTACGCGCAACAGTCAATGTTTGATCGACCTGCTTAACGGCTTGTTGAGTATTGGCATTAGCCGCTGCAATAATATTATCAACCGTGCTGTTTAACTCTTGAAATAAGACCAAGTTCTGTTGATCTAATCGCTGTACATCTTGTTTTGCATAAATGAGCTGTTCACTAACACCAAACAATACATTGCCGCGCTCAAGTTTCGCCGTTTGTTTCATTAATTGTGCTGAACGACTCGGATCTTCAACAGACTTTACACGATGACTAATAATATTAACCGCATTATTAAACCGTTTTTTTAGCGCCACCAGCGATTTAATATCCATGATACGTTCAGAATCATCGAGCATATTAATCACTTGTAATGATAGGAAACGTAACTCAAATAAACGCTCGGATAAGTCCATATCAACTTCAACCAAGCTATCTAACGCGTTATAGACCGCAGGTTTATTATTTTCAGCTACAAGATCATAAATGCGAGACACGTTTGCGACGGCAATGGTATTCGCATTCGCCACTTGAGATTGTGACAAACTGTCAATTTGATGTGTGGCTTTGGTCATCGCTGCAATTATTTCATCGAGTTGACTTTGCAAATCGATTTGTCGACCAACAAGTAATCCAAGTAGGGCTAAATTATCAACAATACGTTTTACATCATCTTCTAATTTCAACATTAGCGGTTGATCAAACGAATATTGCTCAAGTGCATGCAGGCTACGGGTTAAAGCCTCAATATGCACAGTCAATGCTCGCCCTTGCTGCATTCGTTCTGATTCAAGTTTCGATTTAGCAAGAACTTGAGCATTAAAGATAATACGTGAGCTTAAATCTGATAATTTTCGCGCTTCAGCTAATGAAGGTACCGCAGAATTAATAACAGTACGCTCGGTTTTAGCAACTAACGAAAAGCCTGCTACACCAATCATCACCGCAATGATCATCAAACCAGCCATGGCAGAAAAGGCTAATAACAGTTTGGCTCCGATACCTTTTCGGGTAAACGTCATAAATAGTCTCTATCTCAAAAATCTTGTTTAGAACAGTTCATAATCAGCATAAATATGCCTTGTTCGATACTGGCTATTTCACCAGACACAATAAAACGGTACTATTTTGCCAGCGATATGGCTTTAGACCTAAATAATGTTGGTAATAATGCGCATTTTATTTTTTATATTAATGATTTTCTCTACTCAATCCGCGTTTGCGCTTGAGGTGATTTCATATCAACCCCCTTTTCAAACGGATAAAAAACCGACAAAAATTCAATATTCTTTTTTAACCTCGGTTTCTAAACCGTGGAAAGTATGTGCAGTGTACCCACATTTAAAAGATTCTTATTGGTTATCGATCAATTATGGAATGGTTGAACAAGCAAAAAAGCTGGGTATTACATTAAAAGTGCTTGAAGCTGGCGGCTATAGCAACCTTGATAAACAACAAAGCCAACTCGTTGCTTGTCGTCATTGGGGGGCAGATGCCATTATTTTAGGCACCGTCGATGCTCAAGCTTATAATGGTAAACTATCTAAATTAATCGGTAATATTCCCGTCTTTTTGATGACCAATGACATCGATTTTTCTGATCCTGATATTCGTCAACATGTAAAAGCAAAAGTTGGTGTCGATTGGTATGAAATGGGCAAAGCTGCGGGAGCCTACCTCGCAAAACACCACCCTAAAGGCTCTGGTAAAGTCCGCATTGCTTGGCTACCAGGGCCACAGTTACGTGGTGGAACTAAACCTGTTACTAAAGGTTTTAAAGCTGCTATTGCCAATAGTGATGTCGAAATTATAACGACCTTATGGGGTGATAACAGTAAAGAACTCCAACGTAACCTATTACAACAATTATTTACCGACTATAAAAACATTGATTATATTGTCGGTGGCGCAGTCGCAGCTGAAGTTGCCATCAGTGAATTACGCACCAACCATATTACCGACATAAAAATAGTCTCAACCTATCTTAGTCATGGTGTTTATCGTGGTTTACGTCGCCATAAAATTCTATTTGCACCAACCGATAAAATGGCAGAACAAGCACGACTTTCAATAGATCAAACTGTACGTTATCTAGAGAAGAAACCTGTTGTTCTTGATATTTCACCATTAATTGTTGATTTAACACCACAGCATTTACCAGCAGTAGTTATTGGTAACTCGTTATCACCAGCAGAATTTAGACCTTCATTCTACGTTAATAATCATCATATCAGTAGATAAGCCATACTTAAATGGTGCCTATAAAGATGAAGGTCAATAATTTATGGGCTACCACAAATTTTTAGTCTAATTTGATTTACACTATGCCCAGTCTTTGTTACTTATAAACATCGTCACCATGTTTTATCAAGATGAATTTGAGAGATAAAAAGGAAGAGCATGATCACTACAACACGCAAAATGGCAGCGAAGAAAAATATCGCTTTAGTTGCTCATGATAATTGCAAAACAGCTTTACTGCGTTGGGTGAAAGAACACCAACATAAGTTAGCAAATCATGCACTCTATGCAACCGGTACTACTGGGCACCTACTCACCAAAGAAACTGGCTTACCCATCACTTGTTTAATCAGTGGCCCTATGGGTGGCGATCAACAATTGGGCGCTTTAATTTCAGAAAGCAAAATTGATATCATGATCTTCTTTTGGGATCCACTTAATGCGGTACCACATGACCCTGATGTAAAAGCATTATTGCGTATATCTGCTGTTTGGAATATTCCCGTTGCGACTAACCGTGCAAGTGCTAACTTTATTGTTACGTCACCATTACTTGATAAAGAAATTGATATTGAAATTCCAGACTATGATGCTTACCTTAAAGAACGTCTTGATTAAGCATCAATAGCTTTTGTTATTTCAATCATAAGCCTTCGTCATTATCGAAGGCTTTTTATTATTTAGACATAATATTTAAGGCAAAAAAAATAATTCATTATATGGTTATAAGTAGTACCTCAAGGAGTCGCCTATGCAAGCGTGGATTTTACAACAGCCAGATGGGCTTCAAGCCTTATCACTCACAACTACCAATAAACCAGTACCAACCGCAGATGAAATGTGCGTCAAAGTTGCCGCCGTTGGATTAAACCCTATTGATTACAAACTAACTGACTGGGGGTATGCAACATGGCATTATCCACAGATTATCGGATTAGATGTTACCGGTAGCATTGAAAGTGTTGGTGAAAATGTTCACCACTTTAATATAAACGATAGAGTTATGTTTTTTGCCGATCCCCGCACAGCAGGTGGATTTGCAGAATATATATGTGTAAAAGCTATTGCTGTTAGCCGTATTCCCGTTACATTATCGTTTACCGATGCCGCAGCTCTGCCCTGTGCTGGGTACAGTGCATGGATAGCAGTACATGATAAGTTACAGATTACAGCAGGACAGCACATTGCAATCACAGGAGCAGGAGGTGGCGTTGGTGGATTTGCGGCACAATTAGCCAAACTTGCAGGCGCGCATGTCTATGCCATTGCTGAACGACAACACCATGCTCGATTACTCAGCTATGGTATTGATGCGGTTATTTGCCCGCAACAAAATGTGGCACTTGAGCTTATAAACCTGACAGAAGATAGATTATTGCATGGTGTGATTGATTGTATCTCAGCCAAATCAGGTAGCATAATGAGTGCATTGATTCGTTATAATGGCCATATTGTTATGGTTGCGAATCAGTTTGACCAAGTACCGATGCTTGCCACAACTAAAGCCCTCAGTATTCACGAAGTCGCCCTTCATGGCACCTATGCCCATGGCGCTCCTGAACACATTTCTCATCTAGCCGATATTGGAAACAACCTCAGCGAGTGGGTCGCTAATGGTCGTTTACACAGCATGGTCGAAAAAATCGTTCCCTTTGATAAACTTGCCGTTGCCCTAGCAGAACTAAAAAACAATACCCATTCAGGTAAAATCGTCGTTCACGTCGGCTCATAAGGTGAAAATTGAGCAACAAAAAGCCCTGTACTATTTATTGCTATAATAACAGGGCTTCAATAACTAATAATATTTACTTAGTCCGTTTGATTTTATTATTGACGGGGTATTTATCTTCAATTAATTCATTAATAAACGGTGAAGTTTTATCAGGATCAGCACATACCCACACATGCTTTTTAGCACGCGTTAATGCAACATAGAATAAACGGCGTTCTTCTGCGTCATTATATGTTTCAGTACGCGATTGCATGATAGCGGCTAACCCTGTTTCACGATCGGGTGATGGGAAAATACCTTTATTCACATCAACGATAAACACATAGTCAGCCTCACGGCCCTTACTTGAATGACACGTCATGTATTCCAAGTTAAGCTGCGGCCACTGATTTTTCCACGTTTCAAATTTTTCAGGTTTTTGCTTATTATTACGCCCAAGAATAAGTACTTTTGTCGCCTTTTTCTCGTAATGTTTGCTCAACCGAATTAACTCTTGTGGTAACAAATCTGTCGCCAATAAGGTAACTGCTTTTTTACTCTGCTTAGTAAAACTGGTTAATTGCTTTTTAACTTGGAATGGATTTTGTTGTATAAATACATTCGCCACTTCACCAATCATACTATTAAAGCGGTATGTGGTTGAAAGCTCAGTAATACGACTATTACTAAAACGGCTTTCAAAATCAGTCGTTAAATTAACATCAGCACCAGCAAAATGGTAAATGGCTTGCCAATCATCGCCAACAGCAAATAATGTCGGTGTTGCATGTCCGGCAATTTTTTGATGACATAAGGCTTCAATCAATGCTAATCGTTGTGGCGAAATATCTTGGTATTCATCGACCATAACATAACGCCATGGTGAGATAAATTTACCCGTTTTAACATACTCAGTGGCCACTTCAATCATACTGTTGAAGTCAATTTGCTTCTTCACTTTTAAGTGCTGCAAATAGGCCTGATAACAAGGCCATAACAATGTTAACTCACTTTTCATACGTGGTCGCATTGCGGGATTATTATTATTTTGAATGGCCTCAAGCAGCGATTCTTTATTCATCCCTGATTGACCTAACAACTCAATATGACGCCATACCCAAGCTTGTAATTGTTCATTTTCAGCTTGTTGTTCCATTGAGTTTTCTTTACTAAAACCAGGAACTCGCCACTGTGTAAGATGACGCTGCCACTTATTTGCTGACGTTGAATTATTCCATTGCTCAATTAACATACGAGCAAGCCATGCACTACGGGCACGCGTGTCTAAGGTAATCGAAGCCACATTGGGTTTATCAAGTTCAACATCACGAATAATCTGCGAACCCAAGCTATGGAACGTCGCTACTTTGACGCGATCACTGACTTTAGCTTTCAGTCTATCAGACATCTCATCGGCTGCTTTACGTCCAAACGATAGCATAAGAATATCTTCAGGTACCGCCGCTTGACTCGCAATTAAGTAACCTGCACGTGCGATTAAGACACTAGTTTTACCCGTACCCGCCCCGGCAAGAACCAAATTATAATC
The DNA here is from genome assembly GCF_900166965.1 of Photobacterium piscicola. Lineage (GTDB taxonomy): Bacteria > Pseudomonadota > Gammaproteobacteria > Enterobacterales > Vibrionaceae > Photobacterium > Photobacterium piscicola. The sequence goes on from NZ_FUZI01000004.1 coordinate 55,114, forward strand.
TTGGTTAATTAAGCTAGCTAAACGTTGTGATTCGTTTAACGGTGATTTTTCAAAACTATCAAACCACGAACCCCATTTTTGGGTTTGTTGTGTTAACCATTGCTGGTTATGCTCTTCAACCCAGGCTTGATGCTCACCAAGCCAAGGTGATATTTTTTCAAAGCTACGCGGTCTAAATGTCGCTGCAAGTTCTGGTGTTAAGTCTGAATCAGTTAAACCATCATTAAGAAACTGATGTAATTCATGATGTTCAGAATGACGTAAATACCCAGATTTATTAGAAAATAATGCTATACGTTGCAGCATTTCTGGCAACATAGCATCTAATTTATCAACACGGCTTTGCGCCCAATCTTGATAACTGCGGACTAAAAATGCCGCGAAAGATTTACATTCGTGCCAAGGTAAACCATGAACTGTCCAACAGTATTGTTGATTTGAAGACGTAAGCTCAAGCGCACCCCATAATACACCGCGATGGATTTCAATCGAACCATCCCAATCATCAAAAGAGATAACATCAGAAGAAGTCTGACTATCTAATACCAAGCTATTACCGTCTAAAGCGATACTGTAATAATCACCTTGAACTAGCCATTGTGCTAGTCGACTGGCACTTAATTGCATTGTGATTCCACCAATTGTTCCATGCTTTAATTAGGCTGTAACACTCATTACCGGCTGATAACTATTGTCATCAACCTCAATTGAATCATTACTTGTCACCCGCTTATCGGGATAATGTTGCTTAGAGTATCAATAACTCTCGTGTAGCCATAGTATTGAAACGTCTATTTGACTAAATATTATTCCACGAGCTAAAAGTTTATTTTTTTGATCGGCAATAACAAGATATCTGTTATCTTTAGTCACGTTTTTATAACGTTAGTTGATTCTATCGTTTTCTCCATTCCTTATTATCAGAAGATTGTTAATATCCATGCAAACTAAAGAGTTACATGTAAAATTCCGCAAATACTGGGTTAATGACCGAATCAATTATTCAATTCGAGTATTGATTGCTTTAGTTGGTGTTGTATTACCCTGTTGGTATCTTGGCGCTAATCATGCCGTAACCCCACTTGTACTTGGTATTATTGCAGCAGCACTGGCTGAATCTGATGATAATTTAACGGGCCGAATTAAAGGCTTAACCATTACTTTAATTTGTTTTTTGATTGCTTCTCTTTCTATAGAAATTCTATTTGATTACCCCATTTTATTTGCAATCGGCTTATTTAGTTCAACCTTTGGCTTTATTATGTTGGGGGCAATGGGCCCACGTTATGCCAACATCGCTTTTGCCTCATTATTATTAGCGGTTTACACTATGCTTGGTGCAAATAGTAGTGCCGATCTTTGGTATCAACCGATGTTACTTTTAGCGGGTGCTTGTTGGTATGGGATCTTATCATTGCTATGGCATATTTTATGGCCCAATCAACCAGTTCAACAAGGATTAGCCAATGTATTCACTGAGTTTGGTTACTACCTTGATAATAAAAGTAAGTTATTTGAGCCAGTGGTTGATCTCACTTCACATCCATTTCGAATTCAAGCAGCCAAACAAAATGCGAAAGTCGTTAATGCGTTAAATGCGGTTAAAATGACATTGCTACATCGTGCTGGTCGCGGACAAAGTGATAAATTCCTTAAAATTTATTTTATGGCGCAAGATATCCATGAACGTGCCAGTTCATCACATTATCGTTATCGAGAACTGGCGCAGGCCTTTCAACGCAGTGATGTCTTGTTTCGCTTTCAACGCTTATTACATGTACAAGCACAGGCTTGTCACGGCATTGCTGATGCGTTAAAACAAGGTAAGCCCTATCATCATGGTTCTGATTCCATCAGTGCGTTAGATGAACTGCAACAATCACTGAATTACCTCAAACAACAAAACAACCCGCAATGGCGTTTGCTGCTGAATCAATTGGATTATTTATTTAATAATTTAGCAACAGTAGAACGTCAACTACAAAATATTAATAATCCAGATGCAGAACACATTGAACAACAAATTGATATTGAGTTAGTGGACACTGAAGCGCACAGCATCAAAGAAATGTGGAAGCGTATTAGCAGTCAACTTAATACTGATTCAATGCTATTTCGTCATGCCATCCGCTTAGGGATTGCATTAATAGTAGGCTATGGCTTTATTCAAGCTCTGGATCTACAACGCGGATACTGGATCTTATTAACAACCCTCTTTGTATGCCAACCAAACTACAGTGCAACCCGTCAAAAGCTTGTGCAGCGTGTTATTGGGACATTGGGGGGCTTGCTGGCAGGCATACCGCTGCTGTATTTATTTCCCGGCCAAGAAGGCCAATTGGTATTAATGGTTATAATGGGCGTACTGTTCTTTGCCTTTCGAGCAGTTAAATATGACTGGGCAACGGCTTTTATCACACTATTAGTGCTGTTTTGTTTTAACCAATTAGGTGAAGGATTTGCGGTTATTTTACCGCGCTTAGGCGATACATTACTTGGCTGTCTGTTAGCAGTATTAGCCGTTAGTTTCATCTTACCTGATTGGGAATCTAAACGATTACATAAAGTAATGGCTGAAGCCACGTTAGCAAATAAAGATTATTTAGCGCAAATTATTGCTCAATACCGTATTGGTAAACGCGATAATATGAATTATCGTATTGCACGTCGTGAAGCCCATAATAAAGATGCGCAGCTAAGTACAGCTATCAATAATATGTTAGCAGAGCCGGATAAATACCAAATAGATACGGATAAAAGCTTTCGTTTTTTGACATTAAACCATGCCATGTTGAGCTATATCTCTGCACTGGGTGCGCATCGTACTCAACTTGAAGATAATCAAACCCATCAGTTAGTATCAGAAGCTCATCGTATTATTCACAATCATTTAGAGTGTATATCATCACAACTAAATGGTTCTCTGATTGAGACATCACAACCATTAAACCTCAATCTAGAACAACGTCTAGGCCAATGGCGAGATGAAGATTGCACCTCAACTCGAATGGTATTACAACAACTGCATTTGATTCATTGCATGCTACCAGAACTTCATGCGTTGGGTGATAATCTTTCACCGCAAACACATGCAATTACTGTCACTAAATAAAAGAAAGTAGAAACAATTACGTACAAAAAAGCCTGCGCTAAACGCAGGCTTTTTATTACTCAATAATAGCGTTTATATCTCAATAATTATTGAGCTACTTGAGATGACGCAGCGGGTGCATCTTTCGCATTATCTTGAAGATACTTAAGTAACGTACGTTCTTCATCTTTATTAAGCATGTAGTATTGTTGCATCGCTTTAAGACCCTGAACCCAACCATTTGCTGTTAGGTGTTTTGGATCTGGAATAGCGTGACATTGATTACAACTTGCATCTAAGATCTCTTTACCGTAAGCCCAAATAGGCTTCATGCTTGCTAGCATATTACGCTGAGTGATCCACGCTGATACTTGCTCTTGCTGCCATGTCTGACCATCTTCAGCTTTTACTGTATTAAGAATAGTTGCTGACTTTTGTAGATCTGCATTTAGAGAAACAGTTTGAATTTGTTTCGCCATGTCTTGTACTAACATACCTGTTGTTGAGCCTTGTTGCTGCCAACCTGTAATTTGTACTTTGATCATGTCGCCACTAGTACCTAACACTTCAACTTTTGATGCTGGGTATAGTTGACCTTGTGCATCACCTGATGCTGAGTCAGTGGTATACAATTTTTTAGATGCTAATGTATAAAGAGTCTTAGCCGTAGGTGCTTCACCAGCATTAACTGTTAATTGCTTGAACGTTGCTTGGAAGTCGTTATTGATATGTGGCAACTGGTGCGCAATACCTTTATGACATTCAATACAGTTCATATTTTTTGCAGCTGCTGTCGTCATTGCCGCTGCTGCTGCTGGAGATTGCTTCGCGTGATCCATTGCAGTGTATGAGTGACAGCTCTTACATGTTGCTGAATTTGTTTCAGCCATCATACGCCATACGTTTTGAGCCATACGTAAACGGTTTGCTTCAAACTTAGCTGGAGTATCAATATCTTTACTAATAAATTCGCTGTAGATATCGCCAACACCGCCTAGTTTTGCTTTCATGAAAGCAATCGGATCATTTTCTGGAATATGACAATCACGACATTCAGCACGTACACCGTATGCGTTTTTGTAGTGGATGCTAGTTTTATATTCGTTGTAGTTTTCTTTCATTGTGTGACATGAAGTACAAAACTCAGTAGTCGAACTAAACTTTATCGATTCGTGAAAGGTAAATACGCCTGCCAATGTTATGATCACACAGACAACTGCAATCGCTAATACTGAATAACGACTACTTGGCTTTACTAAAAAACGCCATAGTTTCTTCATGGATGGTCCAAAATGAATTAAACGTCAAAACAACGTTAAAAAAAGAGTTGCGCACAAACTAACATTTGAATATTAACAGGGCAACGTCATTGATTCATATAAATAAATATTCCAAACACAACTGAACATATAATTGTGTTACAATTTGTAAAAATCATTATTTCATTAGATCTCTAATTATATTTAATCTGTAAATAATGTTTTTCTTTAAATACCATAATGTCTACTTTATAAAATCACAACCAAGCAAACCAATATAAATCAATAAGTTAACTATTTATAATACCGACATTCATACGGTAAGCAAGCTTTGTGATCATTCCTATCGAGAATAGTTATCAATCACTTTTTAGTTGCAGTGCTAAGTGTTTTTTATTTATATAGAGCATTAAACATTACTTATTATAGTGTCTTTTTGTGGTAACTTATTTTCCATTTAGCAGCCTAATATATTTTATATTTCCGTGTAGCCTATCAAGAAATAAGTCAAATAATAGATCACTATACCGATTAATATTAAAATGCTTATTATGTCATTTAAATGCTTACTTATTCGGTTTGTCTTCGGAATATAAACATGACCCTATCACGTCGTAACTTTTTAAAAGGTTCAGTAGCAACGGCCATCGCTGCTAACGGACTCACCCTTTTTCCTGCTGGAAAAGTATTTGCTTCAGATACAATTACCATTCCATCAGCTACTCACTATGGTCCGTTTAAAGCAGTCGTTAAAGGCGGTACATTAATTGGTGTTCAACCGATTAATGATGTCGACCCTTTCCCAACAGAAATGTTAACCAAAGGTGTATTAAGTCGTACTTATAGTGATACACGTATCAAATATCCAATGGTACGTAAGTCATTGTTAGAAGATCCATTGGGCGATCACAACCCACATCTTCGTGGTAAAGAACCTTTTGTTCGCGTTGATTGGGACACAGCAATCGCATTAACCGCATTCTGCATCGCGCGTACTGTTGAAAAACACGGTAACGAAGCTGTATTCAGTTCATCATACGGTGGTTGGTCACACTGTGGTGTTAACCGCCCTCAAACATTACAAGGTCGCTTCTTTAACCTTATTGGTGGCCAAAGTATTTGTGCTGGTGACTACTCTGCTGGTGCTTCTGAAGTTATTCTTCCGCATGTTATCGGTGATATGGAAGTATATTCACCACAAACTGCATGGGAAATTGTTGAAAAAAACACTGAAGTTGTTCTTTTCATCGGTTGTGATCCATGGAAAACCAACCGTGTAGAATTCCGTGTTGCTGATCACTCTATGCAAAAACACTGGGAAGCGTTTAAGGAAAAAGGGATTAAGTTTGTCTCTATAAACCCTCAACAAACCCAAACAGATAAAGCAGTTGGTAGTGAAATGATCAATATCCGTCCTAATACGGATACGGCTTTATTTACTGCAATGTCTTATCATTTGTATAAAACAGGTCAACACGACAAAGCTTACATCGATAAATACACAGTTGGCTTTGATAAATACCTAGCTTACTTAATCGGTGATGAAGATGGTGTTGTTAAAACACCTGAGTGGGCTGAAGAAATCACAGGTTTACCTGCAGCTAAAATTAAAGAACTTGCTGAACTTTGTGTGACTAAACGTACCCAAATTGCAGCGGGTTGGGCACTACAACGTGCTGACCATGGTGAAATGATTCACTGGTCTATCATCAACTTTGCTGCAATCGCAGGTAAAATTGGTAAGCCAGGTGAAGGTGCAGGCTTTAGTTGGCACTATGGTAATGGCGGTATGCCTGCATCTGGTAAGCGCATGCCTATCGGTTTATCACAAGGTCGTAACCCTATCACTAAGACATGCCCTGTGGTTATGGTTTCAGATATGCTGAAAAACCCAGGTAAAGCTTATACTCGTGATGGTTCAAACCTTACGCTACCAAAAGCAAAACTTATCTATAACGCAGGTAATAACTTACTGTCTCACCAACAAGACACTAACGAATTAATCAAAGCGCTTAACGATAATATCGATACCATCATCTGTCACGAACCGTGGTGGTGTGCAACAGCGAAATATTCCGATATCGTTCTGCCAACAACCACCACACTTGAGCGTGATGATATTTCATCTGGCGGTACTTACAGCAACAATAAAATCTACGCAATGCGTCAGGTTATTGAGCCTGTTGGTGAAAGTCTTGATGACTACGAAATCTTCTCACGCCTTGCTTTCATGTTTAACGTACATAAAGAATTTACCGAAGGTAAAACTATGTACCAACATGTTAAAGCCTCTTATGAAGCATCTGATGCAACGGATGATTTCAAAACATTCTGGCAAAATGGTATCGCTCACGTATCAACACCTGCGGCAGCAAATAGCTTTGTACGTCATGGTGATTTCTACGCTGATCCGATTAAGAACCCACTGCATACACCAAGTGGTAAAATCGAATTATATAGCTCAACTATTGCTGGATTTAAAGCCAATAGTTGCCCACCAATGCCACAATGGATTCCACCATTTGAATGGCTAGGTAATGCTAAGAAAGGCCAAGTACACGTATTAAGCCCACACCCATGGATGCGTTTGCACTCACAAATGGCGAATGCGGATGTAAACAGCTACGAATCTGTTGATGGTCGTCAAATCGTACTTATCAATAAGAAAGACGCTGAAGAACGTGGCGTAAAAGATGGCGATGTAGTTGAAGTTTACAATGATCGTGGCGTACTACTAGCTGGTGCTCGTATCACTGATGAAGCAATGCCGGGTGTTATTTACATCCACGAAGGCGCATGGCTACAACTTGATAGCAAAGGCCGTTGTAACTCAGGCTCAATCAACATGTTAACAAGTAGCCAACCAACCAGTGGTTTAGCCCAAGCAACCAGTGCGAACACTTGTTTGGCTTACTTTAAGAAATGTACTGACGTAGAAACACCAAACCAGGCTTACACACCACCAAAAATTGTTAAGACTGATTATCAAGTTGATATCTGGTCGCTACAATTAGGTAAACGCTTAAAAGCCGTTGCAGCAGAGCAAGGTCCAGAGCAATCTCCTGGTGAGAAATTATTCTACGGTAGCTGCACCCTTTGTCACGCAGCACCACACCCAAGTGACTTCACTTACAAGCAGTGGAAAGGTATTACTAACAGTATGTTCCCACGTGCAGGTCTAAATGCGACAGACCGTAAACTTGTACTTGATTTCCTACAAGAAAATGCTAAAAAATAATTAATAGTCCGCTATTATTTAAATAACAAAAAGCCCCGCTGGTTAATCTCCTGCGGGGCTTTGTTATAGCAATGCGTTGCTTTTATTTACTGCTCGCTGTTACAAGCCTTTGGTGTATTGATTACAGGTATTACCAATAATAACCGCTTCAATTTCACTACGCGTAAGTTCATTATTACCCGTAACATACTGATTAAATAACGCCGTTAATTCCGCTTTAGTTACTGTCACTTGGGTGTCAGTTTTAATGTCGCGCAAATCAACCATAAACCCTGAGAACTTATTCTTAATCTCATCAACAATATCAAGATTTAAGAAGTTCTTCGGGTTATATAACGCATTATGATCACCGCGCTGTTTATCCACCACAAATGACGCTTCAGTAAGATTAATGATCGATGCTGACTTATCACATTTACGTAAGCACTTATCATCAAAACGCTTTTTCTTACAACCTACTGTTTGATGGAATAAGCATTGACGGCTCATTAATAGCATCATCGGGTGATAAATGCTGTAATACAATTCAAATCCAGCAGGTGCTGCAATGGGTTTAATTTGTGAACGTTTGATCTCATTAGAAATAAACGCCCCAACACAACCAAACTCTTGCTGTAAGCATTCAAGGCTCAAACTGTTACTGATATTCATTTGAGGGCCAGCCACCCACGCTAAACCTAATTGATGCGCCGCATAACCGACACCGCTATTATTGGTTACAATACGTGACGGCTTAACGTGTTCAAGGAACGTCACTGCTGCTTGATAATTATCGCCAATTAAAATCGCAGGGAACCAAGGAATAAGCTGTGGATTTTCTTGGAACAGACTAACTAATTTTAACCCTTCCATTGCCATCGCTTCTGGCAATTGATAATACACTGCGGTATCTGGCTGGCTCACAGCTTCAATATCTGCAGGATTAGCAATTAATACTGATAACCGTGGCATCATCGCAGCGAGAGGCTTACGGACAGCTTTAGGTAACTCAACCGGCTCAACTAATGGTTGATCACCGTTTAACACACGGGCAATTTGATCTCGCATGATAGTTAATTCTTTAAACGGCACCACTACGTCTGTCACGAGTTGACTCAAATCTATTGGTGCTAATAAATACTCACCATTATTTAAACTACGGAAGCGTTTATCAAAACAATCGCTATCAAGCACTGTATTATCTGATCGACGTAATAACGAGGTTGATGTGACTTCAAACTGTTGTAACGGTGTCGTTACTTGAATAATTAGCGGCTGTCCAACCTGACCGATAATCGTCAGCTCTAATGCTAATAAACTAATGTCTAAATCTGCAATTCGTTCTTCAACGGTTTGGATAATAGTGGTTTTATCATCATATAACTTTCGTTTAACCGCTTGAATTTCTGTCTCAGATTTAGCATCAGCAATTTGTGCAAAGTGATCGACAGAGTTATCACGTGGATTGTCGATAAACATCGCTTTATTAATATCACCCATTAAATATGAGTTAGAGAAATCGCGATTAAAGACAGTATATAACTCACGTGTATCCGCTAATAATGGCTTTTGATTACAATAGTTATCTAATTGACGACTCCAATTATCTACCACGGTATAAACGTAATGTGATTTTTTGATGCGTCCTTCTACTTTTAATGAATACACCCCAGCATCCGCTAAGGCTTCTAAATTTGAAAACGCAGAATTGTCTTTCATATTGAGCGGATAATCTTTACCAACGGCGGTAGTTTGGTATTGATCTCGACAAGGCTGACTACAACGACCACGGTTACCTGAGTTACCATTTTTAGCCGAACTGATATAACACAAACCGGAAAAACCAATGCAGTATGAGCCATGGACAAACACTTCCATTAACACATTATGTTGATGTCCAAACTGTGCTAAATGTTTTATCTCTTTGATATTAAGTTCACGCGATAAATTCACACGGCTCGCATTAAGCTGCCCCATAAATAAAATTTGGCCTTCATTGTGACTATTAACTTGAGTTGATGCATGCACATCAAGGGTTGGAAAATGCTGTTTAATAAGATGAAACAGCCCTAAATCTTGCAGGATCACACCATCAATTTTAGTGTTAACTAATTTATTTAATAATCGAATAACCGCTGGAATTTCACTTTCAAGGATCATGATATTAAGCGTAAGAAAAATCTTACAATCGCGTTGATGGGCAACACGGACAATGCCATTTAAATCTTCAAAAGTAATATTGGTTGCACGATTACGGGCATTAAAATTATCTAAGCCGCAATAAATAGCATCCGCACCCGCAACGATAGCCGCTTTAATCGACTCTATATCGCCACCTGGAGCTAACAACTCAAAATTACTTCTCATCGCGTTATTACCCATTTATAACCGTGCCTTAAAAAAACGTACCAATATTGTGAGCGGCTATTCTACTCATGAGGGCGATTAAGTCCAATTTTGGAAGATAAATCACAGCTTATATTACTCGTTGAATACCATTACTCAAATGGCGCTTGTACCGAATCACGCTTAATTAGCAACGGATGAAAGGCGTTTGATACTGGTAAATTTTCACCTTCTAAAGATAACCTTGCCGCATTAATAGCCATACTCTCAATTGGATTACGAATTGTTGTGAGCTTAGGACTAAAATAACATTGTGGTAAAACGTCATCAAAACCGACAATAGATAACCGTTGTGGGATTTCAATACCGTGTTCTTTAAATACTTGCATCGCAGCGGCCGCATAAAAATCATTAAATGCCACTAAAGCTGTCACTGGCAACCCTTTATTGAGTAAGTTAATTGCCGCTTCAGCCCCCCCTGGTTCACCAAAAGGAACTTCTTCTATCCAATCATGGTTAAGCTCAATGCCCGCTTCTATTAATGCTTGTTGATAACCATTAAAACGATCAAATTTATCATCTACCTCCATCTCGCACGAAAGATAAGCAATTTTACAATGCCCTTGTTCAATCAAATGTTTAGTTGCTAAATAGGTTCCAGCGCTGTTATCTAACCACACACACTGAGATTCTATTTCACTAACATGGCGATTAATCATGATGATTCCTGAATGCTGTTTTGCATAATGGATCAACATATCATCAGTCATCGCTTTACTATGTAAAACAATATTACGGCAACCTTTACTTAAAATAAATTTAAGCGCTTCCTCTTCACACTCCATATCATAATTACCACTCGCAACAATCAGTTTACGGCCATGCTTTTTAGCCACTTTTTCAACGCCTTGCGTTAATAAACCATAAAAAGAGGAGTGAAAGCGGCTAACAATCAACCCAATCGTATCTTGCCCTTGGTTTATCGTAAGCCTTTGATTATCTTTTATTTGATAGCCAATCTCAGCCATTACCATTTCAACTTTAGCCACTGTTTCTGGCAGCACACTATTCGATTTATTAATAACACGAGAAACGGTTGCAGTTGAGACATTTGCCGCTTTTGCTACATCTTTAATTGTTGCCATATGAGGTAGAGATCCCACTTTTTAACCATGTAATTTACATATGATACTAATATGTTACATCAGTGAATTCCATCACAGAATGATAGATATTTAGTATTTATCCTAAGAATGTGAATCAAAACAGATAAAAATAATTAATAACCCTTGCCCTTTAAATGACGTGTGGATGTAAATTACATGAAAAATAAATCTATAACGACACCACCAGTAGGATTAGCCCTGCTGCCATTAATCGCAATGATCGGATTATTAGTCATTGGATATGGAGTGTATGGCCTTCCAATTGAAAGTCTTTTATTAACATCAGCAATCATTGCCGCAGTTGTAGCATGGAAAATTGGCTATAGCTGGAATGATATTCAAAATGCCATTATCGAACGTTTAGCAAAAACTCTACCGGCTATATTTATTCTGGTATTAGTTGGCGGTTTAATCGGCAGTTGGATGGTCGGTGGTACTATCCCAATGTTGGTTTACTATGGCCTGAAAATTATTAGCCCTGAATACTTAGTACTGACTTCATTTTTAGTAACCTGCATGATCTCACTTTGTACTGGTACCTCATGGGGCGCGGCGGGTACCATTGGTGTTGCTCTAATGGGTATAGCAACGGGTATGGACGCAAACCTTGCAGCGGTTGCAGGTGCTGTTGTTTCTGGAGCCTATTTTGGTGATAAGATTTCACCATTATCGGACTCAACTAACTTTGCCCCCGTGGTTGCGGGAACAGATCTCTACTCACATATTCAACATATGCTATGGACGACTGTTCCAGCATTTATCCTATCCTGTGTCGTGTTTTTCTTTGTTGGTAACCATGAAGTAACAGCCGCTACACCAGAAAAAGTTATTGCTATGTTGGCAAATATTGAACAATTATTTTCACTTAACGTTTTCTTATTACTCCCACCAGCTCTAATTTTATGGGGTGCTATCCGTAAACTACCAACGATTCCTTTAATGCTCTTAGCCATCATTATTGGCATTTTTAACTCAGTAGTATTCCAAGGCTTTAGCTTAGTGACGGCGTTAAATGCAATGCTTAATGGCTTCAATGCGAGCATGTTTGCTGATGCAGGTTTAGGCAACATTACTGTTGTTAGTGATGTTCTAACATTAGTCAATCGTGGCGGCATGACATCCATGATGGGTGTCGTATTATTGGTTTTCTGTGCTTTCTCATTTGCAGGAGCATTAGCACTCACTGGCGCACTTAATGTTCTGGTAGATTTACTTAGCAAAGGCATTAAAGGAACAGCAAGCCTTATAGGTGCAACAATTATCACGACGATTACCGTGGTATGTACCACCTCTGATGGTAAATTAGCACTGCTTATTCCATCTGAGTTATTCCGTGATACTTATAAGAAAATGCAGTTAGATCCTAAAAACTTATCTCGTACAATCGAAGATGCTGGCACCATTATTGAGCCTCTCGTTCCTTGGACTAATGCTGGTGTATTTATGGCTGCTACATTAGGAGTATCAACACTTGACTATATGCCTTGGGCAATTCAAAACTATTCTGCCATTTTCTTTGCCATGCTATGGGCAGTAACCGGCATTGGTATTGCTAAAGCAGTAAAAGATGTAAAACAAACAAAAACAACCACTCAAAATAAAGTAACAATCTAAATAAACTATTTTTGGAAAGTCCGTCAATTTGGGGCTTTCCTGCCTACGAGAGGAAATTATGGCACACGAACTTGATACAATTATTAATCGCTATGGTACAGACAGCTTAAAATGGGATTATATGGAAAAATGGCTTGGTGTTCCGAAAGGAGAAGCTTTACCAAGTTGGGTCTCAGACTGGGATTTTAAAGCCCCTACATTTATTACTGATGCGCTACAAGCGCGCTTAGATCATGGCATTTTTGGTTATTCTGAGCGCGGTGATGAATACTTTAATTCTGTCATTGATTGGTGGGCTGAACGTCATCAAGTGACATTACAAAAAGAATGGTTCCATACAACACCAGGTAGCCTACCCGCTATAGCAATGCTAGTAGAACAATGGTGTCATGTGGGTGATAAAGTCTTGGTTTTAAGCCCTGTGTATCATGCTTTTTATCGTACTATTGAAAATACAGGCCGCACTATTGCTGAATCCAGTTTAATTAATAATGACGGTTACTACACCATTGACTTTACTGATCTTGAAACGCAATTTCAAAGTGGCGTCAAGATTATGATTTTCTGTAATCCACATAACCCAGGAGGCAGAGTCTGGACAGAACAAGAAGTCAATAAGGTCTGCCAACTTTGTCATCAATATGGTGTGTATCTTATCTCTGATGAGATTTGGGCTGATATCGTCTTCACTGGCAGTAAGTTTTACAGCTGTTTGCGCGTAGACTCTAAATATTTTGATAAATTAGCAGTATGTATCGCTGGCACAAAGACATTTGGCTTACCGTCAATGCGCTTAACAAATACCATGATCCCAAATGAGAAAGAAGCCCAAGCATTAAAAACTAAATTACTTGCCTATGGTATCGATGTGTATAGCGCATTTAGCATTATTGCCAATCAAGCAGCATACCGTAATGGTCACGCATGGGTAGATGAAACAGTTAAGTATTTAGAAGAGAATAACAAAATTCTTGAAGCCTTTGTCCGTAATGAGCTTAAGCAAGTAACCTATCGAGTTCAAGAATCGACTTACTTAGCATGGCTAGATTGTCGAGCAATGGGATTAGATGATCAAACCCTAGAAAATACACTACATCAAGCAGGTGTTATTCCAACAATGGGATATGGCTTTGGCCGAGATGGTAGTGGATTTATTCGTCTAAATCTTGGTTGTCCAACATCTATTTTAGAAGAAAAAATTAATCGACTACGTACCGTACTAAAGTAAAAAGCACACCAGATACATCCTCAAAATATGCATTAGGGTAAGTCTTATAACCCTAATGCATTATGCTTACCCCATAAAAGTAATCTCTAATTACAATCATTTCAGTCGTAAAATATTAACGATATAATAAAAATTAATCATATCGTTATATTTCAAGGAAACACACCATGACAACTCAACAAACGCAACTAACAGAAGCACAAAAATCCGCCATCGAAGAAATGGTTATCAACCGTGTAAATGCAATGAATAATGATGCTGTACTGTGCGATGCGATTGATAATAAAGTTCACAATATGGAAGAGCATCTAAAAGCTTACTTTCATGAGCGTTTTCATTTCCACAGCAAGAAAGCATAATCAACGTTAGTCAAAAATAGACCAACAAAGCCAATCATTCACTGATCACATCAACGGTATTTTTTATTGTTAGTGATCAGTCCTATACCTAGCTTCATTTCCAAAAAAACCATCACCATTAACAACTCAATAACGTAAAACAGACGATTAACATACATAATCAAGTCAAAGCAGTAAAAAACACCCTCTATTGCTTGTAACTCATGGATTGGAACTATTTATTGTGTAAAATATAGACTTCTACACTATAACGTTGTTTTTACCATGATTGATTTAAATGTATTACCTCTTTACCTCACCGCTGTGATTGCTCTACTACTCATTCCAGGACCTGACATGCTACTTATTGCCAGCTCAAGCTTAACTTACGGTCGCAAAGTCGGTATTTATGCAAGTTTAGGTAATGCAACCTCTGGTATTTTATTAACTATTTTAGCGGCTCTTGGTGTCTCTGCGCTTATAGCAATGAATCCAATCGCTTTACATGTTTTACGTTTAGTTGGCGGCGCGTATTTATTGAAAATGGGTTGGGATTGCATGCGCACTCATCCAGATGACGCCCCTCAAGAATTAGAGCATTCAAATAAAATGGCATCGACACTTTATCGTCGAGCTGTTTTTACTAATCTACTTAATCCTAAAGCACTCATTTTCTTTGTTTTGTTTTTACCGCAATTTGTTTCAACCCATGTTACAACATCATCGGGGGAACAAATGTTAGTACTTGGATTATTACTTAATGTCTTAGGGTTATTATTTAATTTATTTCTCGTGACGACCATTGGCGTATTCGGCCAGTCATTGCTTAAAAATGAAAAATTCCGAAATAACCAACATAAATTTATGGGTTTAATCTTCTTCATACTGGCTATTTGGCTATTAGCCTCGCAATTACCAACCCCACCAAGCATGTAATTTAATATTGGTAACTATGTTTTCAACAAAAAAAACGCCATTAATAATGATGGCGTTTTAGAAATTATCGATATTTAAGTAAAAAAAACGATTAAAAATAGACTATTAGACAAAATAACTGAATAAGTAATATTTTCGCCTTATATGTGAATTCTTAGCCTTTAAATTTTGACTTGAATTTCACACTAAAAAACCTCATATACTTACCTTATAGATGTGTGCGCACGCTTACTTTTGCATTTCTTTTATTTAATGCGCATCACAACATTACGCCCAGTATGTCGGGCGCATTAAGGATTATTATGATTACTCACGTTGGCATTATTGATCAGGATCCAGTCCGCCTGATCACTCCATTATTAGACGAAGCCGTACCTGCCGATAAAATGATATTTATTGGTACTGAAAAACAACAAGAACAATATGATCGACTCGCTTCTATTTTAACTTCACGTAATATTATTGTTGAATTTTTCATTATTCCCGACATTATCAATGTCACTCAAATTAGACAACGTTTGAACCAACTTGCCGACCAATTAAAACAAGACAGCCGTGATGTTTGGTTTAATGCAAGTTGTGGTTTACGTCACCGTTTATTATCCGCTTATGAAGTTTTCCGCTCTTTTCATTGGCCAATCTATGTCATTGAACCATTCAGTGATGAAATGTGCTGGTTATTCCCCAATGATCGAGAACAACAACAAGTACAAGATCGTATTCAAATTTCTGATTATTTAACTATTTTTGGTGCGCGTTGTGAGTTATCTGATAATCCAATGCCAGAATCTCTTAACGATCAGTTATGGGAACTGGGCCAACGTTGGGCGAGTTCTGCATTAGAATTAGGCCCAGGCTTAGCAACGCTTAACTACCTAGCAACTACATGTCGTAAAGAACAAGTGCTAACTGTTGAGTTAAGTGAAAAACAGCAAGGTTATAAAGAACTTGGTACACTTCTAACCGATCTCGAAGAAACAGGCCTTGCAACATATCACGATGGTATTTTGACATTTAAACATGAAGAGGCACGTCGATTTGCTAATGGCGAGTGGTTAGAAAGCCTTGTTCACAGTACAGTTCGTGCGATTCAAAATGAGTTACCCACTATTCAAGATCACTCTTTAGGTGTGCAGGTTTACCGTAAAATTGGTGAGCGTGAAGTACGTAATGAACTTGATGTAGCAACTATCGTCAATAATAAACTGCACATCATTGAATGTAAGACCAAAGGTATGCGCGATGATGGCGATGATACCTTGTACAAACTAGAATCTTTACGTGACTTGCTAGGTGGCCTACAAGCACGTGCAATGCTAGTAAGCTTCCGTCCTTTACGTCACCATGACCTCGTTCGAGCTCAAGATTTAGGATTAGCGATCATTGGTCCAGATCAACTAGGAGAGTTATACACTCATCTACATGATTGGCTTAAAGGTGCTGGTGGTCAAGCTCATAACCCAGCCTAAATCGCGAGCCATCTTGCATTAGTAAAAAAGAGTAACGATCAAAAAAGGCCTTCTTAAAGGCCTTTTTATTTCATCAAATTTTGAGAATCGCTTAATGCTGTTTGGCGTGAATTATCCAAGTCGATTAAAAACAATTCCTGCAGCTTGTGGCTTCTGTGTATGGTGCTGACCCTCATCTAAGACAAGTGTTACCGTGGTCATATTTTCCCCTACAGTTGCAATAATATCTCTTACAACAAACACATCATCTAAGTAAGCAATCTTCATCTGTAATACAGGAGAGATAGGTAATGCTATGGTCGCTTGATGTCCATTTGGAAATATAATTTTATAATCAATCATGTTTATAACTTCACTAAGCTCAACGAAATACTATTCTACAACAAAAACAACCTAATGGTTAAACTCCCCCACTGACTCATAGCATTATCGTATTGTTTTCATTATACCTGTGTGCTTTTAATGCAAAAAAGCCGACAGTAATCTATCGGCTTTCTAATATACATATTAAATAAATCGCGTTATTGAAAACGGATTATTTAGTTAGCATCTGACGTGCAGCTTCAACAACAATCTTAATTGAGCGCGCTTCAGTTGCTTTTAATGTTGCGTGATCAGGAATTTCTTTTTGAGTACGGTTAATAATAACGCCCGCAACACAACCTGCACGTAAACCAGAACTTGCACACATAGTTAATAGTGTTGCAGATTCCATTTCAAAGTTCAGCACACCCATTTCCTGCCACTCTTTCATAGAGCCTTGGAAACGACGTACTACACGGCCTGAGAATGTGTCGTAACGCTCTTGACCTGGGTAGAAAGTATCGCTAGAAGCGGTAACGCCAGTATGCACTGTCGCACCAGCATCATCACATGCTTGCTTCATTGCTGTTGCAACAGTGAAATCAGCAACCGCAGGGAATTCCATTGGTGCAAAGTGAAGGCTTGCACCATCAAGACGTACAGAACCCGTAGTTACAATCATATCACCAGGGTTAATGTTTGGTTGAATAGCACCTGTTGTACCTACACGAAGGAAAGTATTAACACCCAATTGTGCTAACTCTTCAACAGCGATAGATGTTGATGGGCCACCAATACCAGTAGAACAAATAACAACTGGCTTACCATCTAACTGCGCGCGGTATACTGTGTATTCACGTGCACTTGCTAGGAATTCAGGGTTTTCCATTAGGTTGGCAATTTTTTCTACACGAGCAGGATCACCAGGAATAATTGCTAACTCAGCACCGTTAAGATCCGCTTTATTAACACCTAGGTGGAACACTTTATTGTCAGACATAATGATACCCTTTAAATTTAATCGCTCTGATTGTAGGAACAGAGATGGATAATTATCGTTAATTATTGTGTTTTTTGACAGCAAACGTAATACGCAACATAACAACAACGTCTGTCAAAATCTAATGTAAAGATAACGGAAGCTGAGACTGTTTTTAGTGAGTTAAATCACATTAAACAAAAGCAATATAATTTTTAGTTACAAAATAATTGAACCGATATCACAACAAAACGTTTTCCTATCGAGCCCATCACAAAAAAAATCGTAACTTCAGCATAACGTTTACCGCTTTTATTGGTATTCAATAATAACCATAAATAAAAAAGCAGAATGGTGTTGAAACCATTCTGCTCTTCGTTATTCAGCGAATAATATTATTTATTCACCCAATTATTGCTTAGGTTTAAAACGTAATAAGCGTAACGCATTTAAAGTCACTAATGCTGTTGCACCACTATCCGCTAATACCGCGACCCACAGTCCTGTTACACCCAATATCGTTGTGACAAGGAAAACACCTTTAAGCCCAAGAGCAAGGCCAATGTTCTGACGAATATTATTTAACGTTGCACGTGACAGCTCAATCATTATAGGTAATTCAGCCAAACGATTATGCGTAATCGCTGCATCAGCAGTTTCCAGTGCAACATCAGTACCGCCGCCCATCGCAATACCGATAGTTGCAGTTTTCATTGCCGGCGCATCATTAATACCATCACCAATCATGGCAACACTATGTTCGTCATTCAATTTACGAATTTCAGTGACTTTATCAGCAGGTAATAAGCTGGCACGAAAATCAATATTGATCTCTTTCGCAATTGCAGCGGCAGCCCGAGTATTATCACCCGTTAGCATTACGGATTTAATACCAAGCTGTTTAAGTTTTTCAATCGCAACTAATGCATCGTCACGTAAATTATCTCGCCATGCAACAAGACCAACAGCTTGTGCATTACGCACCGCAACCACCAACGTTTTGCCTTCATTTTCTAACGCTGTTGCTTGTTGCTGTTGAGCCGGTGTTAAAACAATAGCCACGGGCAAACGATCAGCGGCACATAATAAGAACTTATCACCTTCGGTAATACCTTGAATACCGCGACCTACTAAGGTTTCACGTTCGGTCGCTTCAACTACTGATAACTGCTTTTCTTTAGCACGATTAACCACCGCTTTTGCTAATGGGTGCAATGATCCCGCTTCAATAGCAGCAGCTTGACGTAATAATTTCTCGTCGTCGTTATCCCAACAAATCATATCGGTTACAACAGGTTTACCTTCAGTCAGCGTACCTGTTTTATCAAACGCAACCACTTCAATATGACCCAGTTGTTCTAACGCCGCTCCCCCTTTAATTAATGCACCACGACGTGCCGCCGCAGCCAAACCTGATGTAATCGCAGCGGGAGTAGAGATAACTAGTGCGCACGGACAAGCAATCAATAATAACGCTAACCCTTTGTAAATCCATTCATCCCAAGATTGACCAAATACCAGTGGTGGAATAATAACCACCAGCGCAGCCAATAAAATCATACTTGGCGTATACCAACGGCTGAATTTATCCAAGAAACGTTCTAATGGTGCTTTACGTGATTCAGCATCTTCAATCATATGCAAAATACGATCGATGGCATTATCGCCTTGCGCTGAAATAATGGTTAATCGCACCACTTTATCGGATGCCATGCTACCCGCCATGACTTTTTCGCCCGGTGTACGTTCAACAGGCACGGACTCCCCTGTTAACGCACTTTCATCAAAACTGGCGATAACATCCAACACTTGACCATCTGCGGGTAAACGTTCACCCGGTACCACTTCAATCACATCACCGGGTTTTAACTCCGCTGCTGATCGTTTGGTTTTAGTACCATCAGCCAAAATAACAGTGGCTTCTTCTGGTACTAAATCCATTAATGCTTTGACGCCACTACGCGCACGAGAAGCCGCATAACCTTCAAGTTGTTCGCCAATAAGGAACAAAAAGATAACCATTGCCGCTTCTGCAGTTTCACCAAGGTACAAAGCGCCAATAGCGGCAACCGACATTAATGTTTCAATTGAAAACGGTGTTCCTGATTTAGTTAAAATAATCGCTTTTTTCAAAATAGGGAATAAACCAACAATGGTCGTCAACGTAAACGCTAACAACCCTGCTTCTGCCGAAACCGTTTTATTTAAAATAAAGGCAATCACCATCATCATTGCAATAACGATCACAGAGAGATGTTGATGTAAAAAAGATTGAGTAGGTAAATCTGCGGTTTTTGTAGCAGTAGAAACTAAGGTAAAACCTGTCTGTTGTGATTTATTTTCGATCTCAGATTTTAAGCTTTCAATATCTGCTTGTTGATTATCATGAATATTTACAATCAACTTTTCAGTCGCAAACATCACTTTAGCCGTGTCGACTGAAGTTAATGACATAATGGACTTTTCAAGCTTAGCTGCGCAACTAGGGCAATCCATGCCTAGTACTTTCCAGCTAAAGGTCTTGCCATGAGCGCTATTGGTTAGAGAGGCTTCTAACGCTAATTCTTGTTCTTTACTCATCGCTGGTGTTGAACAACACTGTTTCGTATGAACATGTTCGCTATGATCATGAGTATCATGGTGGTGCGTACGCGTGGCATCTACACCATGATCATGGTGTGTATTATTTTGGGCAGGCTTATCACAATCAGAAATATGCGTACCTGTAATGGTAAAGCGGTTTTTCTTGGCTACCGGATGGATCGCATCATGTGTTGTCGCTGAACAACAACCACCTGCCGCAGGACCTTCAGTGTCATTATCACCATACCCTTCAGAATCTTTATTGGTCGAGCAACAATCAGCACTGACACTGGAACAGCAATCCGTTGTTGCTGCAACCATAGTAACCGTTGCTTTATTTGCAACGGTTGATTTTGCAGTATGAATATGATCTTTTTTATTATTACATTGAGCACACATCATCGTTCTCCTTGGGTGCTATTCGATTTTACTATTTTTGATTATAAACCTTTGAGTTAAGACCAAGGTCAAGCAACTCATCACAGTTAAGTGATAATAATTATCATAAATAAGTAAAAATACTGTTGCACCCTTAGAGATAAATTAACGTAAACGACGTAAAACTATTGTATTATCAAGCACATCACCCCAAAGTGTATAATCTAACCCCATATCAAAAATATATTCTGTCACTAATGTTCGTACACAGTTAACCAATACCTCTGTGTCCCATGGCTTTTCAAAATAGCTTTCAATACGGGCTTTATTGATCGCGGCAATAGTATCTTGATGGGTTGCTTGACCGGTTAATAACACCTTTTTAGTATGAATAAAGCGGTTATCGTTAGCCACTGCGGTTAACAATTCAACGCCACTTTTACCGGGCATAACATGGTCAGAAATAATTACCCCAATAAACTGACCGTCAGCATCCAGTTCATCCATCAACGCTAATGCTTCATCGGCTGATTCACACTCTTCCAATAAAAAAGATGGCTCAAATTCAGCTAAATCTTTTAATACTGCACTTAACACTTCACGTTGATCATCAACGCAAATAATAGTGATTTTTTCCATAATAACCGTCCCTTACGTTATCGGTAGCTTAATTCTAAATGTCGTATGTTGGTGATCACTTTTAACAACTATTGTGCCGCCATAGCTATTCACAATACGTTGAACAATGGCCAATCCCAATCCTAATCCAAATGATAATCCACCCTTTTTGGTACTAAAATTGGGATTAAATATTTTACGTCGTGTGGCTTCATCGATTATTGGTCCATTATTAGTGATTGTAACTAACAACTTATTCTTTACACTTCGAGTCGCGATTTCAATTTGTGGATTGTTAGTGTGCTCCATTGCATCGCATGCATTCTTAATCAAGTTAACCCAGATCTGCACCAACTCAGTAACGCTTGCGGTTACTGGTGGTAAAATTGCAGGTCTAAGCACAACCTCCACCGCTCGCAAATTACTTTGTAATAACGCTAATGATTTATGAAGCGTATCATTGATATCAACATTAGGTATGCGGGCATGATCACCGCCACCAAGTTGTTTTACCGAACGTACAATACTTGCGGCATGGCGAGCCGCCAATCGAATATCACGTAAATCACGTCCCGTGTCCCAACATTCAAGTGCGGCATTAATATCTACAAGCCAATTAGCAGGTACATCCCCACTCGGTAATGCTCGAGCAAGGATACGTGCTTGTTCTCGGCTCAAATGATATTGCTGCTGTAAAACCTTGGTACGCTCACGAACTTCTGCCGAGCTTATACTTTGACCATGATCGATACCATGTTGTAAAAATGGCATCATTTGTGGCTGGTTATCACCAACAAACTGACTAATCGCGGTTTGGATATTTTCCGTTTTACTGCTAATAACACCAATAGCATTATTAAGTTCATGGGCAATACCAGCGGCTAATTGCCCTAAAGTCGTCATTTGTTCAGTGGCATACAGTTTCTGCAACGCTTTTTCTTTTTCTAGTGCTGCAATTCCCGTTAGCATTTGCCGCATTGCCAATTCATGCACCATCACTGGCATAAATTGTTCCGCTAATGGGCCATAATGTTCAGGTTCAATCGCTTGAGTTGATAAATCAATCCAAGCAATTTCACTGTCTTTTTCTGCAACAACTGTCGTTGAAGCGACACGTGTTTGTGCAAAGAAACTGTGAACACCAAAAAACATCCCTTCCTTCACGACAAACACTTGGGCACTTAAATCATTTTCTTCACTTTTTAAATACCCCGATAGCTCACCTTGTTTTACCCAATATAAGCGATCGTTATACCCATCTTGGCGTAACACCTCTGTGCCCGCGACAACAGCCATAGTCATGGTTGGATCTTGAAAATAGGTATCGATGATTCGGCGCAATGCTTTTGGTTGATTCATGCCAGCATCCTTGAATTAAGTTCATTATCCTTAAATATGATCGATGACCTGTAGTCCCCAAATCATCACAAAACTCAATAACACCCCCACAACACCAATAATAACGCCAACGCGAGCCATCTGATTACTTTCAACATGCCCTGTAGCATGCGCTAACGCATTCGGCGGTGTACTTATAGGTAATGACATACCAAGCGATGCTGCAAAAGTAACCACTAAAATCAATGTCACTTCACCACCTAAAGGCGTTAACGACACCATCGATGTTCCTAATGCCGCCATAATTGGCATTAATAAGTTTGCCGTTGCGGTATGTGACATAAAGTTAGCCATCAATAAACACAATATCGCCGCCCCAAGCAAGACCACATAAGGAGAGAAAATATCAAATGGAATACTATGTACGACTAATTTTGCTAAACCGGTTTTATCCAAGGCTAAACCAAGCGCAATACCCCCTGATACCAGCCATAGAACATCCCATGATATTTTCTTAAGATCTTCTTTATTGATGATCCCCGTTAACGAGAAAATAGCTACTGGAATTAATGCAACAGTATAAGAGTTCATGCCATGCATTGAACCCATTAACCATAGAATAATGGTGACAGCAAATGTCACATAAACCGTGATCGCTTTTGGCGTTTTAAGAAACTTACCTTGAATAGTCAGTTCAATTGATTGCTGAGTGGCAGGATAAAGTTTATTAATCAACCACCATGCAAATACCAATAACACCGCTACAAATGGCACACCAAAGAACATCCATTCACCAAAAGTAATCAGATTTTCTCCGGTCAGGTATTTCAACGCAATCGCATTTGGAGGAGTACCAATAGGCGTGCCAATACCACCAATATTAGCCGCAACTGGAATACATAAAGCAAACGCTATTTTGCCTGGGTCTTTCGCACCAAACAACGTAATAACTGGTGCTAAAATAGAAAGCATCATCGCTGTTGTTGCGGTGTTTGACATAAACATAGAGAAGATAGCTGTGATCAGCATTAAGCCAAACATGACATATTTAGGTTGGTGCCCAAAGGGTTTTAATAACACTCGCGCTAAGTTGACATCTAAACGGTATTTCGTTGCCGCCATGGCTAAAAAGAAACCGCCTAAAAATAACATAATAATAGGACTCGCAAAGGTCGCCATTATTTCGCTATAACTCATTAAATTGCCAAAATGAGGCTGTCCTTGATCAAGCCGAAACAGATACAAGCTTTTATCTGACAGTAATAATAATTCCAGCACAATAATCACAACAGACGTTGCATAAATAGGAATCGGCTCCATTACCCAACACAATGCAGCTAATAAAAAAATAGCAATAACACGTTGTTGAATAACCGTTAA
Source organism: Photobacterium piscicola (assembly GCF_900166965.1). Lineage (GTDB taxonomy): Bacteria > Pseudomonadota > Gammaproteobacteria > Enterobacterales > Vibrionaceae > Photobacterium > Photobacterium piscicola. Next base: position 79,357 of record NZ_FUZI01000004.1, read on the forward strand.
CCCTTCAAGAGGAAAGGCAGATGCGGGCAACAATAAAATCAGTAATGGAATTAAAATAGGTATGATATAGCGAAGATTTTGACGCATAGAGCATTATTCCCTTAAACAATAAATACGCCATCACCTTTATTTTCCTTAACCTAAAGGTGAAGTGTAATGGCTAAACTAACATTACTGACAATGGCAAATAGCGGCAGTCGCTATAAACATTCATCTACAAGCTAATAATTGTTAGTATTATTATTGTCGCTGGCTATAGCTCTTATTTCATCGAGTTAGATCAATAAAGTGATGAAATAATCACTCATTAGATAAAACAATGATCACATTTCGACAAAAAAATATCCTATCTCTATCAAAAACATAGCTGCATGTGAGCCACTTCACACAACCTATATCACCTCAATTACCTACTTTTTTAGCTCAGTGGTATTACGACTATGATCAATATCAGCCGCTAATACTTCTTCTAACACATCTTCCGTTCCCATGTAGGTGCGTGAAGAACAAAACGCCGTAACAGGAACCGATGGGGTCAGAATATCATTGTCATCCAATAGTTGTTGTTCGTGTGTCAGTCCCATCTTCTTAACTTGATGAATAACCAAACCAAAACCGATAATACCAAACACTACCGAACCAACAGCCTGCCCCATTAATACCCCCCCCGCACCCGCCAAATGTCCGCCAATTAACACAAAAGGTATGGTTCCTAAGGTTGCTTTTCCCATATTTAATGCTGTTGACCATGTTGGACGATTAAGATTATTAAAGGCGGCATTTGCCACAAATAATGCACCATTAAAAATGAAGGTCACGGCAATAAAGCTACAGAATATACCGACAATTTCAGCCGCATCACCCGTCAGGCTAAACATCGCAATTAATATATCTTGTCCAAACCAAAGTAACAGCGAAACACCAACGCAATAAACCGCCGTAAATAACATTGCATCACGTAAGATTTGATTAATTCTACCCCACCGTTCAGCACCAAAATTTTGACCAATAATCGGCCCAACAGCACCAGATAAAGAGAAAACCAACGCAAAACAAACTGGCATAATGCGCCCAATAACCGCATAACCTGCGACAAAACTTTCACCAAAATGGGCTATATTACTGGTCACAACAGCGTTACCAATAGGGGTTGCAGTGTTGGTAAGTATTGCCGGCAAGGCTATTTTAGCCACTGTTGGTAATGCCAGTTTAAAGCTCGTAAGATCAGGTTTGGCTATTAATTGATGCTTATAGACCACGGCATACAAGGAAAAACACATAACAGCTAATCGTGCAAATACAGATGCAATTGCAGCACCTTGCATGCCCATTGATAAACCGAAAATAAACAGAGGATCTAAGACCGCATTAACGCCCCCGCCAATAAGTGTTGCGATCATTGAACGTCGAGCATCGCCAACCCCGCGTAATGCCGCCCCCGCAGACATAGAAATCGCAATAAATGGTGCGCTGGGCAATAGAATCACTAAATATTGAGTAGCGGCTTCAGCTACAGCCCCTTTCGCGCCAATTAAATCAAGCAAGAGCGGCAACTGCCATAGCATCAAGCTCACGACAGTAATGCTGATAATAACGGCAAAAATCATTACATTGCTGGCCATCATACGTGCTTGTTGACGATCATTTTTACCTAATGCACGTGAGACTAATGCCCCCGCAGCAATCGATGTACCGATAGAAATAGAAGTAGAAAAAAACACCAAGGTTCCAGCAAAGCCAATGGCAGCAGCAAGTTCAATTTGCCCCAACATGCTAATAAAAAACATATCGAGCAAATCAACTAAAAACAATGCCATTAAGCCAATCGCACCCGTTCCTGACATCACCACAATGTGGCGCATAATAGAACCAGTTAAAAATTTAGCTTGGCTATTCTCTGCTGTATTTTCTTTGTTCACAACATCTCCAAATCGGCATTATGACACTCGAAAATAAGGCCATAACAATCAAAAAGAAAGGCGCTCTGAGCGCCTTTTTTGTTACTAATCTACAAATATGTTTATATATTGATCACAATGGATGCTTAAAGCAAGCCCCAATCTGATTACTAATTGCTGTTAGCACATCACGACGTGTGATAACCCCCACTAACCGACCATCATCAACAACAGGGTATATTTTAGGTTTTTGCCCAGTCATGGTTTCAGCTAATACAATGATTGTGTCATCCCCAGACACGGTTAACACATCAACGCGCATACACTCACTAACAGTATGACTATCTTGGCAGTGATAACCTACTTTAAGGAGTTTATGGATCATATCTTGTTCCGATATAAAACCGACCACTTGCTTATGCTCATTAACAACCGGTCCACCAATCTGTTTCGCTGTTAGTAATTTATCTAGTGCTGCGGATAACGACATACCTTCAGTAAATGTAACCGGACGAATATTCATATAGTCTTTTACTTTTAGTGATTCCATAGCTTCCCCCCACCATACTGTATCCTGCTGTGGATCAGATTTAATCCTTTGATATGCTGTTTAAAATAAACCTGTACCTATAACATTAAGTTAAGTCTAAATATCTGGTTTTACTAAATATCAATGTTCCATTTTAAACATATTTATCAAAAAAAATGGTAACAACATGATAATTAACACTTTTACACATCAAAAAAAACGCTTACTCAAAAGGTAAGCGTTTTATTATCTCTAACCCACCCAAATTAAATTAGTGCAGGAATAATGCCATCATTGCTAATGGTAGTTTTGCACCAGAAGAAAACTCCAATTGATCAGCAATAATTTTTACCTGTAACTGATAATTACCATCTTTCTTAGTGACAATTTTTTGATTCACTAATACAGGCAATTTCGCCGCTAATAACGGCTCTTTAGCCACAAGTGCTGCAGGAATTACTATATTGATATTACCGCTCACTTGATCAGTCACTGCCGTCAAATTGGTCGACGCATGTTCTAACCCTGATTTAATATTAAGCAGCAATTGTGCATTAACCGTGCCTTCTGGCGTTTTTACACTTAGTTGTGATAAATCAACTGTTGCACCATGAGCGATCAATAAATCTAACGCTACCATTGCTTGCTTAATCTGTGCTGGATCTTGAGCTGCTTGTGGAGATTGCTCCATCGCAGCTAACTGACTAATGGCTTTATAATTTAAATCTTTTAACGCTAACTTAAAGGCAATGTCTTGATAATGTTGGCCATCAAGCGTCGTTAATGTTGCCACTTGGATGGTATTAGTATTGGTAACTTGTTGGGTATCTTCTGTTGGTGTCTTTTCACCGCTTGGCTGACTTAAGGCGTTATTCATTGCAACATTAACACCATTAATAGCAATAAACTGGTTTTGATCAGCAGCGGTAAATTTGGCATGTTCTAAACTAAAGGTTTGATGTCCAATCCAAAAATTACCTTGCATTTGGCCTTTGCCTTCACCATTAATACCTTTGACGACCATACTTTCTTTATCAGGGGTCGCTATGGTTAATTGTGGTAAATTATAGCTAAATTGACTCTTACCATTTTCAGGGTCAAATTCACCTTTCACCAGTAATGTTTTACTGATCGCCGTCATACCGCCATCATGGGTGTAATCCATTGGATTAATTGTCATCACAAAATGGGTTGTCCCCGTAAAACCGGAGTCTGTGACAATTTGCATTGGTGCAACATTCTTGCCCCAAATTTTGTTAACTAACGGTGCTAACTGCTTATCGATCACGAATTCACTGGTTGATTTAACGCCTAAAAAGCCATTATCAATATGATGACTAACTAACCATACAGTCGGTAAACCTTGTTCTGCAAACTCCGCTTTTAATTGATTTTTAAGCTCAATACGCGATACCGCATTTGACGATAAGTAGCCTCGTTCAAAACTTTTATTGGTAATAGACAGATAAGGGCTATGGTAGTTTTCAACCGCCCCCATGTAGATACTCTGCCCGATTTGACCTGTTGCCAATGGGCCACATGCAATGATCGCAACAGCGCCTGCACTGGCAAGAATTTTTTTCAACATATTGAATCCCAAAAATAAAGTAAGTTGCAACGAACAATCTAAATCATAACATGAACCACTTCGTCACAGCAGCATAACCATAACCGTTATTTTAGTACGGTTATTTTGTCATACAAATGATTTGCTATTTACAACAGAGTTGTTATCTTGATCACATAATAACCGTGTAAGTTAGTCAGATATTAAGACTTTATACTTAATAATGACTGAATAACAGACTGTGTTTTTGGAGTGATATTATGAAAATAGCTGTGTTTAGCACCAAAGGGTATGACCAAAAATCATTTGCTCATACTAATAAACAATTCCATCAACAGCTCACTTATTTTGAATTTCAACTCAATCATCACACGGCAAAAATGGCTGAAGGTTTTGATGCTATTTGTGCTTTTGTTAATGACGACCTAAGCGAGCCTATTCTCAAAATATTAGCCGAGCAAGGGGTGAAAATTATCGCGATGCGTTGTGCAGGCTTTGATCGCGTTGATCTTGAAGCCGCAAAAGCACTCAATTTACAGGTCGTTACTGTTCCCGCTTACTCTCCAGAATCCATTGCCGAGCATACCCTCGGACTGATGTTAAGCCTTAACCGTCGTATTCACCGAGCTTATCAGCGAACGCGTGACGCCAATTTCTCATTAGAAGGCTTAACGGGTTACAATTTCCATGGTCGTACTGTTGGTGTTATTGGTACAGGAAGAATTGGTATTGCGACAATTCGTATTTTAAAAGGTTTAGGCATGAATATTCTTGCTTATGACCCTTACCCAAATCCCATTGCACTAGAGCTAGGCGTTACCTACTGCACGCTTGATGAAATTTACGCGCAAGCAAATGTAATCACCCTTCATTGCCCAATGAGTAAAGAAAACTATCACATGCTAAACCGTAAAGCGTTTGCAAAAATGCGTCGAGGAATGATGATAATTAATACCAGTCGTGGTGGTTTGCTCAATTCTAGTGATGCAGTTGAAGCATTAAAAAGTGGTATTATTAGTTCATTAGGTGTTGATGTTTACGAAAATGAAAAAGATTTATTCTTCCAAGACAAATCAAATGACATTATTCAAGATGATGTTTTCCGTCGTTTATCATCGTGCCACAATGTGCTATTCACTGGCCACCAAGCCTTTTTAACCGAAGAAGCACTGGGCAGTATTGCGCAAACAACATTAGAAAGCTTATCTAGCTTTGAAAAAGGTGAGCTATCAGGTAACGAGCTCATTAAATAAAAAATAAAGAATATGTTTCACCCCAAAGGCGCACCATGCGCCTTTTTTGATCATGGTGATTAGAATATTAGCTATTAATCTCACTAAATAACCAATCTTTAAATGCTTTTATCTTGGACGAAGTTTGCATCTCTTTGCGGCAAACAACATAGTAGCTATGGGCTGAGTTCATCGTCATATCAAAAGGTGACACTAAACGAGATGTAGCAAGTTGTTCGGCAACAAATGATTGTCTTGCCATTGCCACCCCCATCCCCGTAGTTGCTGCTTTAATCGCTAAATCTGCGCGATCAAACGTACAATTATTATCAGGTAATGCGACATTGAAATATTGAGCCCAAAATTGCCACTCATCATTTCTACCCGCCCTCGCCCATGGCGCAGCATCGTGTAATAATAAGCAATGCATCAAATTCTCAGGCTGGTCATACAGTTTATTTTTTAAGGCGTAATCATGACTACACACAGGGAACATGGTCTCTTCAAGTAACTTATCTACCGCGAGATTAGGATAAATACCATTACCAAAATAAATCGCACAATCATAACTTTCGATCTGAAAATCAACTAAATCATTTCTCGTACGTAAATGAATACGTAAGTTTGGGTATTTTTCAATAAAAGACGTTAAACGAGGCACTAACCATGTTTGGGCAAAAGTCGGAGGAGCTGAAACGGTTAAATCGCCACATAGCTCCGTACTTTTTAAATCACGAATTTCATGAATAATATTGCCAAAATTAGACGCTAAAACTTGCTTTAATCGCTGACCTTCATCGGTCAAGACTAATTTTCGATGCTGTCGAATAAATAACTGAACATCTAAACTGTCTTCAAGATTCTTAATCTTATGACTGACTGCACTTTGCGTTAAACACAAAATTTCAGCAGCACGAGTAAAACTCATTTGATCTGCTGCAATCAAAAAACAATGTAATCCAGAAAGAACAGAACCTGACAACTTAGATAATTGCATACTTTAGCCACGACAACATAATTGTTGCAAGCATAGCAAAAAAATCACTGATTCTCAGCTACATCATCTTAAATAGACTTACATTATCAATTAGCTATCTCTATTAATGTGTTTGTTGACGATATTCATCAAGTAAGCGTCGCTTATGATCTTCGCTTAATAGCTGCCAGTGACCACCTTGAATAGCACCTGCAAATATCCATAACAGTTTATGATCTAATTCTTGGCCATTATGTTCGCACACACGCCTAAACACATTAACGGCACCCGCATTAAAAAAAGTATCTACATCCAAAACACCAGCCTTTTTTACCATTCGCTCTAGTGTTAAGCGCATATTAGGTAAATCACGCAAACGACGATTTGATTCAGAAGATCTGAAATTTTTATCTCGACAAGAAAAAGCAATTGATTCTTCGACAAATGAATCACATTGAGATTGATCCGTTAAAAATAGGGTTTTAATTTCATAATAATTAACGGTAGCTGTTTTACTTTTTTTTATATGTCTAAACTTTTCGCAACCAGATTTAATTAATTTCTCGTCAAGGTCATTCCCTCCACGAATATACATTGACGTCGGTGTAACAATGGCAAACATGGCACTATTAATAAAAATACCCGTACCACCAAACATTGATCTTTTTTCTTGTTGGCCAAATTTAGATAAATAATTCAAGTAATCATCTTTTATTGACGTCATAACTTATGCTCCAGATATTATCCATAACAACTAAAAACACACCAAATATTTACCATTAACAATGTCAATCATTTGACGAGCTATTTTATGCTCATAGCAACAACAGATGATACAACTAGCATTCGAATATGAGATTGCTCCCATATTTTTAGTCGAAAATTTATGAAACAAATTAACAATTAATCATTTTTTATACTTACTCTCAGTTAAATATATAGTGCTAACCTTAATAAGGTTTCTTGTAAGCGACATAAAGACGACAAGGATAAACTATGAATACCATCGCATTATTACCTCATAATGGACATTTATTACCCGGAGGACGGTTAAAAATTATTATTTCAAGAGTCTGTGATATTCGAATGGTAACCGAGGCAATCGCAAATAATGAGGCATTCGCCTTAGGGATGATAGACCGAAATACCGCACCAGAAACAGTGACTAATATTCCAGCTATTGCAACAACGGCAATAATTCGAGATTTTAATACGGTAGCTGGAGGATTCTTGGAAATAATCGTTGAAGGTACGAATAAAATATCAATTTTAGATCTTACAATGGCACATGATAATTTACTAACAGCAACCTATGAACCTCATTATAATTGGCCAAGTATTAGAATAAATGCCGAGAACCAAATACTCACTGACAAGCTAAAATTGTTGTTTCTATCAATGCCAGAAATAAGCCAATGTTATCCACAACCTAACTATCAAGATGCAACTTGGGTTTGCCAACGTTGGTTAGAAATATTACCAATCGGAATAAAACAAAAGCAAACGTTAATCCATCATCCAACCGCAGAGATTACAATTAACTTCTTATTACAGCTGCTACAAAACCATGACTTAATTAATAATTTAAAATAACACCTTTATTAAATGAGCCAAGCGTTAACTGTGTCAAAAAAATAGCAGCTTATACTTTGTACATGAAGTAACAATGCGTACACTCATAACACCTCTTTCCACTGTAATATTTCAATGTCACATTTATCTTTTTTTTGGCTAGAAGCTAATAACCAGCATTATATTCGTGCTATTCAGTCAGATCTTTGCCATTCAATAAAAAAAGCAGCACGTTATAACAAGTTAACTTTACCATCCATTCCTGATACGCTATTAAAATTGAATATATTGTGTAAAGATCCCGAAACAACAGTCCATGATGTTGCTACCTTATTACTGGACGATCCTGTACTAACTGCAAACATTATTCGAACCGCAAACTCCGCAATATTTAATCGTCGTAATATTATTTGCCACGATATTCTCACGGCAGTATCCCGCTTAGGTATTATTCGAATTAGAGATATTATTACAGCTCAAATAATTTATTCTTTAAAAAATACCTCTATAGAAAATATTGAATGTAATTTATTGCTTAAAAATAGTGCTTTCCATTCACGTCAATTCGCTGCAACGATGGCGCTTATTTGCCAAAAGATGCATCTATACAGTAGTAAGCCCTTTAAACTTGAACCCGATAAAGCATTATTGACAGGTTTGCTAGCCGACATTGGCTTATTTGGCTTGATTAATGAATACTCACAATTTATTAAACAAGGTAATTATCTTGATTTTAATATTGCTAAATATATCTTCCAAGATAACTGTGCATTAACCAGTAAAATCGTCCTCAAACAATGGGGATTTGATGAAGATTATATTGCGGTCGCAACCAATACCATATCTCCTCATCATGATAGTAAGATCAATTATTTAACTATCGCTCGAATGGCACATCACTTATTACTGTTTAAAACCAATGATGCCGCTATCAATGAGCATGAAATAGAATTAGATCTTACTGGGGCTGAAGTGATGTATGAGTTAACCAATATGCCTGAAATTGAATTTGAAAAGCAGCTGCAACAAATAACCCATAGCAGCGGTATTTAACACGTTTAACAGAACCCCCTATCACTTCTCTACGTTCGTCTAATCTTCCTATTAGACGATACGTTTTGACACATATACATACACTTTTAAGATAATTTCACTAGTTCTTTCCTGTTGAAATATATACTCTTTCTATTCTTCTATGTTATATTCGTCACAAAATAAACGCTTAATCTTTAATCACTTATTATGATGTTGTTACAACAATCTTGTATTAAGATATTCAGCGAGTCACTTTCAGCGCAGTTTTATACATATAAGGATGAATATGTTATCGGGGATCCTACTCATTTTTTTACCTTTGGTCTTGGGATATTTAATTCCTATAAAAAAAGCCAATATTCTTGAGTTTATCAACACACAAACAAGCCGTTTGGTATTGGTGATTCTCGCGTTAATGGGATTAAGTTTAGCCGGACTCGATAACCTCAGTCAGAATTTAGGTCAGATTCTGCTGTATACCTTTACTTTTTTTATCTCTATTTCAGTCTGTAACCTACTCGCTTTACCATGGCTCGACCGTTTATGGCCAACACCCACATCACATATACATCGAAAGTTACCGCTAACAAAAATGATGCTTGAATCAGGAAAATTAGTTGTGGTGGTGGCGCTTGGTTTAATTGTTGGATTGTTATTAAACCTTGATCTGTCATGGGTAGAACAAGCCAGCGAACACATTTTATTATTACTGTTATTTTTTGTTGGTATTCAACTTCGTAATAGCGGCATGACACTGCGACAAATTATCCTCAATAAAAAAGGCGTTATCATTGCTGCGGTCATTCTCGTGACATCCTTATTAGGCGGTATTATCGCCGCACTGTTACTTGGCATTCCAATTAATAACGGCTTAGCAATGGCATCAGGCTTTGGTTGGTATTCATTAGCTGGAATATTAATTGGTGACGGTTTAGGCAGTATTTATGGTGGGGCGGCATTCTTAAATGAGCTTCTACGTGAAATGTTAGCGTTAATAATGATTCCACTACTTATTAACCGTTATCCAAACACCGCAATTGGTTATGCTGGCGCAACAGCTATGGACTTTACCTTACCTGTTATTCAGAACTGTGGTGGCATTCGTTGTGTGCCTATCGCCATTGTTAGCGGGTTTATTCTAAGTATGTTGGTGCCTATTTTAATTCTCTTTTTCCTATCACTATAAAAATAAAAACCTCAGCCAATTAAGCTGAGGTTTTATATCAAAGTGCTCATTATCAATCACAGTGATTGAGTTAATTTAGCTTATTTTTTACCGAATAAACTTGCAGCCATATTGAACAAACCAGACACACCACCAACGGCATTTAATAGTTCACCGGCAACTTCACCAGCAGGGCTCGCGTTATCAACCATAGCAGGCAGCGCTTCACTTAGGCCGGTTTTAGCCTCTTGTTCTGGAATATTCAATTCATTCGCAAAATCAGACAGCTGAGAACCTGAAAAAATATTACCAATATCATCGGCTGAAATCGCACTGTTCTCACCATTGCCAAGCCAGCTCTGCAATACATTAGCAAGACCGGCACCATCAATAGATGACAATAGTTGTCCTAAATTTGCACCTTGACCGTTCTCATCACCACCAAGTAAACGAGACAGTGCTGAGACAATAGAACCTTGGCTTAATCCACCGGTATTTGCTTGTGACTGACTAAATAACTGTGCACCAATTTCTAATATTTTTGCAATATCCATGTATATCCTCATTTACTTATTAATGTGAAGTGACAAATGTTTATGCTTTATTATGCCTGAGTAATACGCAGCTTTTGTCCAGCGAAAATCAAATCTGGGTTTTGAATAACTTCTTTGTTTTCTTCAAAAATTTGCTCGTACTTAGCACCATTGCCTAGTGTTTTCTCGGCGATTTTCCATAAGCTATCACCCTCTTCAACAACATAATAAGTTACATTGCTTGTCTCTTCTGGCGCTGAAATATTATCAACAACACTTGCAATACCTTGAGTGTTACCTGCCATTAAAATAGCTTTTTCGCGTGCAGCAGCTGAATCAGCAGCGCCCGACAAGGTAGCAACGCCATCTTCCACACTTACCTGTAGATCACTGATACCCGGATTATTATCTTCAATATGTTGAGTAATTTTTGTTGGTGCTTCATCTTCATTAGAAAATAATTTATGGCCAATATCACGAGCAAAATCTAATAAACCCATTTTTTTCTTCCTTTATTAACTGCTTTATTTTTAATGCAGATTATTTGTATAGACGCTAAAAGAGTAATGACCCAACCTATTAAAAGATAGCACTCAGCAGTGCAAGCTATCTTTCCAATAATGAAAAATAGACGATATTTAATAAACAAACAGAACTATTTACTCAAAAATCACGCGCAAACATCAATTAATGAGCAAAAAACAATCAATCAAACACAGGCATAATCAAACAAAAATATAAAACACTGTTTAAATAAAGCGCCAATAATTGCTTAAAAAAACAACGTTATTATACCTATCAACAACTGTAGATTAAAAAATGCAAAAAAAAAGCCACAGCGTAATGCTGTGGCTTTCGTATTTATGGTGATAACTTAATGCAATACAACAGTCGTATGGTTGGTACGATCATGCCAAGGCAAATGTGAGAAAGCTAAATATTGAGCTCCACAATAGAGTGGATATAACCCTAACGTTGCGACACAAAGGTAAATTTTATTAAACTCACGCTTTAAGTAACGTTGCTTCGTCAACGGTTGATCATCTGTCGTTACAACCTGAACGCTTAATAAGTAACGTGATAGTGACGTTCCTAATAAACGGTAACAGATCCATTGATAGCCCATAAAGACACCAATAAATAACAGCATTAATCCCATAAACAATAACAATAATGCGGGTAATGCCATGGTATCGTTTAACGAAAGCGTCGCGCCAGTACCATTGGAGATATATGCAATAATACTAAGGTAGATGTTACGACCAACCATCGCGAACATCTGCACAATTGCCATATCTATCATGAAGGTACCAATACGTCGGTATTTCAATTTAAAGCTCATTAGCGTTCTTACTTACCTAGTTTCGCGTTAATCTGTGCTTTAAAGCCAGCAGCTTGTGCACCATAGATAGCTTGAATACCTGTATTACCAATCTTCACTAAACCCTTTGCACCTAAATGCTCAGTCCAATATTGATTGTCTTTTACTAAATCACCATCTTTAACAGTGATACGTAAACGAGTGATACATGCATCTACATCAACGATATTATCTTTACCGCCAAGTGCATCAATCATCTCATCAGCTTGAACGTCATTTTCGCCACCCGCTGCTTTTGATGCGTGGTAATCTTTCTTACGTACAACGGCAACAGCACTACCCTTACGACCAGGTGTTTTCACATCAAACTTCAGAATAAACCAACGGAACAAGAAGAAGTATACAGGGCCGTAAATTAGACCTAGTAATGGAATGTAGTACCAATGGTTTTCAGTACCTGTAAGACCTGGCAACATACCAAATAAAGCGAAGTCAATGAAACCACCACTGAATGTCATGCCCACTTTAACCTGTAGCAAGTCCATGATCATAAATGATAGGCCGGCTAGTGGCACGTGGATAAAGTAGTAAAGTGGCGCAGATAAGAATAGGAATGTAAATTCGATTGGCTCAGTAATACCGGTTAGGAACGCTGTTAGCGCAACAGAAAACAGTAGACCACCAACCGCGGTTTTATTTTCTTTATCTGCAACAGTGTACATAGCGTAAGCGGCTGCTGGTAAACCAAACATCATGAATGGGAATTTACCCGTCATAAAGTTAGTTGAAGAGAACTGTGAGTAATCACCATTCGCTAAAGAACCAAAGAAAATGTTTTGCGTACCCTTAAATACTTGACCTGCGATTTCAGCCGTACCACCAATTTCTGTCTGCCATAATGGAAGATAGAACACATGGTGTAGACCAACAGGAATCAATGCACGCTCAATAATACCGAAGATAAACGAAGCAATGTAACCATGACCAGACGCAGTCATTTCACCTAGCGTTGCACCGATAGAACCAAATGCAGCACCGATGTAAGGCCAAACAAATACTAATGCGATACCGTAAAATAATGCAGAGAATGCACTAATAATTGGTACGAAACGTGCGCCACCGAAGAAGCCTAAGAATTCAGGTAACTTAATAGCGTGGTATTTATTGTGAAGCACAACAGTAATACCACCAGCAATAAGACCACCAAATACACCCATACTGAGTGTATTATGAATACCAAGCACATCAGCAAGTACGCCAGCATAATGGGTACCCATTAATATCACTGTGTTGTTGGTAGTATCAACCATACCTGCAACAGTCAGTGTTTTTGCAATCGCAACGTTCATTACAAGGTATGCAATAGTAGCAGCAAGTGCTGCTGCACCCTTTTCTGCACGCGCAAAACCGATAGCAATAGCAAGTGCGAACATTAATGGTAAGTTTGCGAAGACGATACCGCCAGCTGCGGTCATAACCTGTAGGAAACTATTTAAAAGTGTTCCGTCTTGCAAAATACCGATTTGGTACGCTTCAATCATACTTTGGTTAGTAAAACTACCACCAAGCCCCAGCATAATACCAGCGGCTGGTAGCAAGGCTATCGGTAGCATTACTGCTTGGGATAACTTACTGAAAAAGGCTTTCATTACCTTGTCTCCTCGAGATGGACTCTACACTTGTCGATGAAATAAATATAAGACTTTAATTACGTCTCTTTTTCTAAATCATTTTCAAAAACAAATAAGCAGGTGATGAACACTTTCGCAGTTAGAGACCAGCTCCAATTACCATCGGTAATTGCGTTAGTGAACATTGTTTGCTCCTGAGTATATTTATTTTGAAATAACACTAAGCACTAGCGACATACCCCCGTAGTCATTTGCTAATACTTATTCAGTACTATTTCAGGCATTAGTATAAAATGCGTCGAATAATATAACTTGATGACTATCAAAATTACTAATAAGCAATAAAGTATAATTCCAAACTATAATGCAGATCACAATGAAACAAATGCAATTAAACGCCACCAATAAATCGCAACATAATGATTCTAAAGGTTAAACAATCACAAAAAACGCCTTTTTCAACAAATTTCACCCTCTCCAATAAGTAACCTTTGTAACCTATGTAACATGAATAATAAGTAATATTTGTTAAAAGTTTGTCATATAACTCATTTTTCAACTGTCGCATAATAATTCACACAAAACTCGATAGCACATTTATAAATCATATAAGAGCCATAAATCTCACCTTTAATTAAGCTACCTTGCCATCATATCGCTAGCATGCGCAGAAAATAATATTCAAAAATATCGTCAATGGCTAAATTCTATCTATTTTATAAATAAAAAAAATCCCGCGACTTTCATCGCGGGATTTTCATAGAGAGGCGAGCTAATATACCTCTCTGTTCATTCTATAGTACAAAGAGTAGCTAATCGCAATTAGGCCTATTCTTTATGCTCTGCTTTTTCTTCTGCTGTACGATAATCAAAGATGAAAATCAGTACCATTGGCACAACAAAAGCAACAGCGATTGATACTGCGTAAACCCACATTGGGTGGAACACAGGAATGGTTAATAGTGATGTAAATGCAAACGCTTGAGTTTTAACACTACCGTACATAGAACCAAGAATCGCAAGTGTTACACCACCAGCAAGACAACCAGGAAGTAAACGTGAGTAAACTTTCTTAAAGCGTAAGTGGATACCATATAGTGATGGTTCTGAAATACCACCAAATAGACCAGCAGCTAACGCACCAGAAGCAGTTTGACGCATAGTGGCATCTTTTTCACGAAGCGAAATCAACAATACACCCGCTGTTGCGCCGAAACATGCAAAGTTCCACACACCCATTGGGCCTTGAATGAAGTCATAACCTAATGTTTGAATATTCATTAACATTAGTGCGTTTAGAGGCCAGTGTAGACCCAATGGAACAAGGAATGGGTATAATAGCGGGATTAGAATCGCGAACACAAACGGTGCATTCGTATTTAGCCAAGCTAAACCAAGACCTAAGTAAGTACCAATCCACACACCTAGAGGACCAATCAAGAACGCAGTTAGCGGAATCATGATGATCAAAGAAAGGAATGGTACAAATACCATGTGTAGGTTGTCAGGAATGATTTTCTTTAAGAAGCGGTATACAAGCGCTAATACAGCAACCATGATCAATGGAACGAACACGTTACCAGAGTAATCATTAAGCTGCATTGGTAAACCAAACACGTGTGCAACGTGAGAGACAGTACCTAATGTTGTATCTTTAATCGATGTTGTTGACGCTAATGACGTTAGCTTTTGGAAATCAGGCGTCATTAATGCGCCCATGATTGCCGCACCTAACCAAGGGTCAACCTTCAGTTTTTTAGACGCATTATAAGCAACCATAATTGGCAAGAAGTAGAATACAGAATGCCACATTGAATCGACAAAGATCCAACCCGCAGACTTATCACCTCTAAAATCAACAATGTGTAAGGCATCTAATACTGCACATAATGCAATAATTAACGATGCACCAAGTAAAATACCTAAAATGGGACGGAACGAATCTGAAAGGTATTCAAAGAAACCATCAACCCAAGCAACTTTGCCACGAACACCACCTGAACGCAGTGATGCTTTCACATCATCATTAGATGCCACAGCTTCAGTTTTAGTATTAGTGTTAGTGTTAGTGTTATCAGCACCACCGCTTGCTTTACTATCTTCAATTAACTGTTGCAGTGCGCTATGCATCGTTGCAACACCGCCACCAACAACAATTTGGTAGCGCTCGCCACTTTGAGGAACACAACCCATTACATCAGGAATAGCATCTAATGCGGCTTTATCTACAATTGAGTTATCGTTTAATTCAAAACGTAAACGCGTTGCACAGCACGTTAAAAACTTAATGTTAGCAGCACCACCAATCCCTTCAAGGATTCTCTCTGCTGATGATTTATTGCCATTCGACATGATTTTTACCTTTGATATCCAGACCAATACCAATGAGGATAGCATCCCTCACTGGCATGTACTTAATAACTCATTAATTTTATTAATATAATTAAGGGTTATATACAATATTTATCTACTTTAATAAATTTAGTTTTAGCTCTTTAGAATAATAAATTGATTAAAGCATTCTTAACAAGTATAACCCAGCGAAGATATTGCTCGTTTTTGACCGATATTTCCAGAATATACTTAAATAACATGCTAAATATAAAACATAGATCACACGGATTGCATTACGAGCCGTAAATTACTGATAATAAAACCAAAAAAACGTAATTCTAATAAAACTTTTATTACAGAATTGATACCTAAGTAACACAATGTAACACAAACAACACAAAATAAAGGTTCTGCCGTATAAGTTGGGAGCTTAATTAGCGGTACCCGCTAAAAATATGTGTTTTTAAGATCATTTAGAGTCACTCATTGATTTCACTAGCGACCAACCCCCCTTCTGAGGTCATTCTTCAAGCGGTACGTTATTACGTATAATACAAACTCAGCACGCGTGATATTAAAGATATTTTTACGGAGCACAGTAGTGCTATTGATTGTTTCACAATCAACCGTTGGATTATTACTTTTACTCCAATAATTAAGCACAATGCTCATCAATTAAAACGTAAACTATCGTGATATATGGATGAAAAAGCAGCACAAACTTTTCTACATAAGGCTATAAACAAGAATGGCTTAGCTGAGAAAGTCATTATCAACAAGATCGATACAAAAAAATCAAGCACTTCATTATAATTTTGCGACAGAGACGACTATCCTTGATATTATATTATGCATCTATTTTTAATGACTCAAAGAACATCATATGAGATACATTTCAGTACCAATAGTTATAGCTGCCATACTCAATCTATCAATTTTTAATATAGCTTATGCTGATTCAATTCAATATCTGAATATACATAGAGTCGACCTTAAAGGCGATCAGAATATAAATTATCCTCAAGTCTGCATTCGAGTTAATCGTAGCGCTAATAGAATTCCTATCATGGAAAAATTTCAAGAAATAAGAAGTGAATCTCCTAATGATAACTTTGATCAATTCATGGGAAAAGTTACTAAATGGGCTGATTCTGGAATTGTTGGCCATACATGGATTAATCTTTTTTATAAAGATGATAATGGAGAAATTAAGTCTAAAGGTTATGGGTTTGGAAGTAATGGTAATCAATCTTCTAGAGAATTTAGTTTCCAAAAATGTGTCAATATACAAAACAAAACTCATCAAGAAATTGAAAATGATATTGCGCTAAAATCGTCAGATCTTTACAAAAAAAGCATTAATATTGCAAAAGATTTCTTAAACGTCGGATATGATTGGGCAGGTGGCAGATATACAATGTATACAAACTGCGCATGGTTTGGCGGAAAGTTATTTAATGCTATTGTACCTAAAAATGAACAAATTTCTTATTCTCAACCATTTGACTACAGTACAATAGTACCAAAATCATTTCCAATGAGTAAATATCGAGATTTACCTGATCCTGGATATATTGCAGAAAGTATTTCAAAAGTAATGAGTTATTCAGGATGGTATAGTAATTATAATATAGGTTATGGTGCTTTAACAAATAACACAGCCGTAACTGTCAATAGAGATGGTTTAACACTTCAACCAAGATCTTTATTAGCTTTTTACCCTCAACTTACTAACTATGTGAAATTCATTTATTCTGGCTATTTTTCTGAATCTGAAAATAAAATGTATTTATTTACAAATGGATTGGCTAATGAAAAAGAATTTATTCTAACTCCGTTTACAAGCTATCTAGCAATTAAACCTCTAGATACAAAAATAAAAATAATTGCGGCCTTTCATCATCCTTACGATGATAAAGTTGGTTTAATTATTTCAAATAAAGGTGAAATATTCACAACTAATAATTGGGAAAATACTGGAAAAACAGCATTAAAGCCTTATATGAAAGATATTACGTCTGCTGCAAACTATTTTGAATCTGGAAGAATAATGATTTTATTAAGACCCGATGATAAACAAACAAGCGCTAATAAATCTGATGGGGTTAGATTCATTGTATATGATTACGACCAAGATAAAGTAATAACAGCACCAAAATTATTTGAAAAAGAACACGGCTTTAATTTCTTAAAATTACAATAATAATTTAGTGGTTAGGAATTTCAATTCCTAACCACTTTATATTCTATCGTAAATATTTGAAAAGTGACTGGGTAAATATCAGATACATCATTAACTGGTCACGAGAAGTTCTATATTCATTTCTGCCTATCTATGAGTAAGTTTTCGACTCAGTTATTGTGCTCACCAACGACTCTGTCATAACAAATATTACTAATATCTTTATAATCAATAACTGTTAATTAAAAAACCTTAGACATAGCTCTAAAAAGATAATACAAAACATTGAGATTATATTATAACTTTGAGAAATAACTCGAAAAAGAAAAACAATATATATATGGAAATAACTTTATAAAATAAAATTATTTCCACGTTCAATGATTATTCTATTCTATGAAACAACTACTATTATTTTATATTTTTATGCTTTCACTTAATATATGGACAACGTCTACATTATCTAACTTAGATAACGTTTGGCTTAAATTAGGCCTTTCTTCAAGATTTACAAATAATGCTAAAATAGATCAAATTACAAAGTTAGATAAAATACCAAATTTAAAAGATCGAGGAGATGACTTACTCGGTATTGACTCTGATAACAATGGAATTAGAGATGATATTGATACTTTCATTCAACTTAACTATCCAAATGTGACTCAAAAAAAAGCGGTTGAACAATTAGCTAGAGGACTCCAGAAAACATTAATTGCTGACATTAATAATAAACTTAAAGTCAAACAAATAAACAAGCTTAACTCTAGAGCTATTAATTGCATATTCTCTAAATTCAATAGTACAAAGGAAAATGCAATATACCCAGCTCGTGTCGCTTCAGAGCTGGAATCAATAACGACCAAGACTAAAAAACGACTATTAGCCTATCTTAAATTTAATAAAGCTCTAGATGGAACAACTTGGTCTCTTCCTGTCGGTGATTCTTGTGAATAAATTAAAAAACCAATAATCTTTAATATATTACAACGATCAAACAGACTATCTTTAACCACCCTCGCTATTGTTGCTCTACTACACCCTACTTCTACTGTCTGTGAGTAACTATACCTAAGGCTTGTAATGATTCATTTACACGGTGACAACGGTACTTACCTTCGGCCTTTGCTTTTGCTTTTGCTTTTGCTTTCGCAATACCTTGAGCTTGATGTTTGTACCTAGCCTCATAGCCATTACGCACCATATCTGAGCCTAGACCTAATATGTGTCCGGTTGAAACCAAGATAATATTGTTTTGTTGAACATTTTGTTCGGTAGTTAACAGACGAAGATCAGCAAAGATAAGTATTATCATCACCTATTGGTTCAATTTAAGTTGGTTTTCTTAATCAGTTTGTTATGGATGGTTTCTTAAATACTACAATGCGGGTTGAGGGGTAATGTGAACTGGTTTCGTTAGCGTATACCTAAAAATTGCACATCGTTATATCAGCATATTTATGATCTAAACTATCTTAGAGTAACATTCTTAGTTATCAAAAATTGACCTGATTTACCTAATGCCACATTATGTGTTTAGTTGATTAATACTCTACATTCTCCATGAATAAGTAACGGTGGTTCATCCACCTCCTGATAGGCGTAAGTGATGTCAATTTCTAGAAATAATGAACAATCAATCAAATCATTACAGGTTAATCAGGCTAACGTATTTTACAATTACTCTATTGGCTTTGATTGTTCAAAAATTGATTTGCTAAAAACAGGAGCGAGACTATTAAAATCAGGAGTAGCAACGTCAATTTTTTATTCAGATTTTAAGTGCATATATATAGATAATTTAGGTAACACCCAAATTGAAGTACTTAGACCTGAAGGACGTAATTGGGATTCTAATTGGAAAATAGAATTTAGTGAGAATATTCCCAAACAGATTGCTATTGAATTAACAAACTCTTGCGAAATCGCGTTTCATGAAAATCATTTTCACAATGAATGTAGATCTTACTTACGAACAAGTTTACCACCAATTGTTCTTGTACATGAAGACTATCAACTTCCGATCTTCACTTCTGTAAAAATTTTTTCTGATGGAATTGCAATACTCAGTTTTCAACTAGATGCTACTTGGGAAAAACTAGAAGAAAGCCTTTTCATATCTGATGTGGTTAATATTTTTAAATGTTACTTTAAATCAATATGGATTGATTCTAAACTGCAATATCTTGATGCAAAGGTAGTATTAGATAATGCATTCGAGGACAATTTCACTATTGGTGGAGAGTTGTTTACTGGACTGAAAATTAGGCGACTCATAAATAAAATGAAGCGCGACAGTCAAGTGGTCTTAGATGACGCTCTAAAGGTAAAAGGACATTCTTTTCATCTTGGAGGTTGTGATTGGGAGTTGCATCAAATTGCAGGCACAGCGGATAGTGATTTATGGGAATCAACTATTGAACAGTGTCGATCTATATACAGCAATAGCATCAGTACTCTCATAGTTAGTTCTAATAAAGTAGAGAAGGAACCATCAATTAGCTTTATGTGGCAAGGACGACCATCAATTTCATTACTTCGTTATGAAGACCAACCCCAGACCAAGGTTGAACTGTACAATAATTTCTCTTCTTCGATATCTAAAATTCTACTAAGGTCTGAAGGTATCGTTAATTTACCTGAATTACCGCCTGATTTAAGGCTTTTTGATGACTTTTCCTTACATGCCAATAGAGCTGTTTTACTATGGACATGGTTAAAATCTAAGCACGATCCTGAAAGTGCTTGGGATGACCCAAATACTTGTACGAAAGTCTTTGAAAATCAAGCAAGAACAGAGCAAATTGAATATCACAATTTGAAGATAGCTAGAGCCTGCTCATGGGCACAGAGACCAATCAATAGTAACTATTTACTCAATGCTTATGAAACACTTGCTAGTTCAAACTCTCTGATACAC
This sequence comes from Photobacterium piscicola, assembly GCF_900166965.1. Taxonomy (GTDB): domain Bacteria; phylum Pseudomonadota; class Gammaproteobacteria; order Enterobacterales; family Vibrionaceae; genus Photobacterium; species Photobacterium piscicola. The sequence continues at coordinate 100,249 of NZ_FUZI01000004.1, forward strand.
CACAGTAGCAACTCAGGAGAAGTAACAGAAGCACTGTCTTACTTAATTAATGCTTTTGGTACAGCTTCATTAGTTGAGCCTAGTAAAGAAGCTGCCAGATACCATCTTGATGAACTAAAGTACATCTCAGATAGAGCGAGAAATCGGAGCGATAGTTGGCTAACTTTCATTTTTGGTCTAGTTGGGACAACAAGCCTTGCTGATTTCGCCATCGAGCCTTTTATTAAAGATCTATGGCCAACATTAAGTAATATTCAAAGCCCTATCGTATCTTTCTGCGTTTCAGGAAGTTTAATCCTACTGATAGCATTAGTCATTTGGTTAATAAACCGTAAAAAATGCTAACTTCCCCATTAATTACCTTTTCAAATTTAAGCGATAAAACCTAGGGAAAGTGACGAAACGCGTCTTTGTCCATTTATGAGTTATACTTTTTACTCATTAATACCCTGTTAATACGTATTTTTCCTAATAAAAAATACCCGAAAGTGGCGTTCGGTCAGCCTGGCGAAAGATTCCTCTTCATTTAGCAAGCTAAACCTCTTAGCTTCTCAGTAACCTGTTGATTATAAATTGAATGGTTGAATGAAAGACGGCATCATAGCTGAAGAGAAAGCGGCTTTTAGCCGCCTAAATAGCGTTAAACTGCTAGTCCTTCACTCATAAATTTGTCAAACAATTCAGAACCATAAAACTCATGTAGCATTAATGGAAATGAACTTAGGACAGTAACCTCTTGATTTGGTATATTTTTATCTTTTTGAGCTCTGAATATATCAAACGGTTGTGCGGGCTCTATCGGTCTAACAACTTCATCATTGAGTAAAAAGTTAGCTCGAAGTAAGTTAACATTACTTATCTCTTCCCATGTAGTTAGATTATAGAGTCCCCAGTTTTGGTACTTGCTGTCCAAACTACCATTCCTAATTTCTTCATTTACCCAGTTCTTGTACTCGCAGAGGTTTCCCGTTGAATGAACTTCATATTCGTAGGCTACTCCTTTCTGGTGACGAATGGCTTCAACCATAGGGTAACTAATGTGTAACAGTCCATTTTCTTGAGAATTATTAAAAGTACTTAGCATTTCTTCTAACTTATCATCATCTGCATTGGAACAGTGGCAATCGTAGTCAAAAAATAGATAGATATCACTTATCTTACTAAAGTCTTGAATGTCGATAACAGCTTGATCTTCTGCTGTTTTGCGCTCTCTTTTATTTAGCTCTTCAACAATTATTTCATATAAATCTAGCCCTTGATCATTATTTAGAGCTTCATGAAGCTTGTAGATATTAAAGCCATAGGAGGCTTTTAATAATCTATTTCCATTTTCGTTTAAGAAAAAGTTACTCAGATTATTTGTTATGTTTGGTTCTGTAACCCTTCCTTCAAAGATAAAAAGGACAATACTACTCATTAAAAGCACCTGAACGATACATTTTTTCAAGGTTGTGAGCTTTTCTTAACTCTCTATCACTCAACTTATATAGTGGTTTGATTTTTTTGTTTTTAATCTCAAAGTAACAGTCTGGCCTCAAGATATTGTTTGTCATTATACTAGTGTTGTGCGTAGAAAGGACTGTTTGTAATGGTAGCTTTGAAATGTTAGAAGCTATCTTTTTTGCTAACTTGTGATGGTAAAATGCGTCAAATTCATCGACATAAGCAAATGAAACCTCTTGGTTTTTCATTTTTTCCAGCCATACAAATAGTATAACTAGAGCAAAAGTACCGCTAGAAGCAATAGAGAAAAAGTCAATTGGCTTGTTTCCTGAAATGTCGGCGATTTTATTACCGTCTACACTTTCATATGTTTCTAGTTTGCACTTGATACCATTCTCAATTAAAAATGCTTCAAGTGCTTCCACACCATACTCGTTTATGATTTGCTCACTAATGCTTTTGTGTTTATATGGCATTGCACCAGCAAATTGATTAACATTGCTCATGGTTTTAAAGAAAACCATCTTTCCTACAAAATTAGTGAACTGTAAAAATAAGCTGTTATTCTCCGATTCAGATAGAGAGGCATTATTTATAACATAACTAACAAGTGATGTTATATTATCACTTAATTCTTTATTTAGTGACTCAGCCCCCTCCAATTCAATTTTTGCAAGATTAGAAACAGCTTTGTTCCATTCTAGAAGAACTTTATCTTCCACCATGAATTTTTCATAGACAATATCGGCAGACTCATCTTTTCCATATGAGTAAGACACCAATTTATTATTGAACTTAAAAATATACTCAAACTCTGCTAAATCTGATTCGTTCTGAGAGTTCAGATATGAATTTTCGTATGTAGGATACTTAACTTTTTTCTGGCTCACATGGCTAATAATTTCGAGTAGAGCACAACCTATGTTTGTTTTACCCTCACCATTCTCACCGTACAGCATCGCATGCTGTATTATTTCTTTTGATACTGCATTTTCATTAAATTCATATTTTTTATCTGAAATGAAGTCAAAGTTTGTCCATTCATTAAAACATCTAAAGTTTTTTACTGAAAAGCTGGTGATCATATGTCATTTCCATTGGCAATTTATTTTGTCAGTATAGTACCGTAAAAAAATCACGGCAACATATGGACGGAAAAAAGTCGTATAACAAATATGGATTAAGTGTTGAACAAGCCCGAAGCTACTAATTGAACGGCACTATCAATACTGGAAAGTGAGCCAAGCGACTTTGCCATACCTCCGTTAACTCATGTATTGCTAATTTAGAATAACCACTGACACGTTTATGTCCAATAATGAGATGGCTCTTTAGCTAACTCGTTTTGATCACCAAGCAATTCTGTCACAACCAACTTAATCAATATCATTCCGTATCAGCGAACTTAACCACCCATTTCACATAACATCTGTTATATGTCCCATAGAGAATTGTATATGTTGCACCATTTAGAAATGTCACATCACCACCAGCCTCTTTCCAGCGACCAAAAAAAAGAGAAGCCAAAGCTTCTCTTTAATATCAGATAAAAACTGCGTTTTACTGTTTTGCTAATGAAAACAACGTGAAGAAGTTTTTAGTGGTGGCTTGTTCCACTTCCTCAACAGATATGCCTTTTAATAGCGCAATATATTGAGCTACTTCGCGCGTGTAAGCTGGTTGGTTTTGCTTACCACGGTATGGAATTGGCGCTAAGAATGGAGAATCGGTTTCAACCAATAACCGATCTAACGGTAACTTACTCACCACATTTTTTAAGTCGCTCGCAGTATTGAACGTCACAATGCCAGAGATTGAGATATAAAAGCCTAGCTCAATCGCAGCCAATGCCATATCCAAATCTTCAGTAAAGCAATGTAATACACCGCCACACTTTTCTGCGCCTTCTTCACGTAAAATACGCATAGTATCTTCACGTGCCATACGAGTATGGATAATTAGCGGCTTATTCAATTCAACCGCCACACGTGCTTGCTCACGGAACAATTTTTGCTGTAATTCCGCAGTCTCAGGCTGATAGTGATAATCAAGCCCAGTTTCACCAATCGCAACCACTTTTTCATGGCGTGCATAGGCTTTAAATTGCTCAGAGTCATACCCTGACTCTACATCTAATGGGTGAATACCACAGGATGCAAACACGTTATCGTAAGGTGCGATCATTTCCATCATTTTAGGAAAAGCCGCTAATGTCACCCCTACTGATAGAAAATATTCAACGCCACGTTCCTTGGCCTTATTTAATACATCATCAATCCCTGTATGTAATTTATTGTAATCAAGTTTATCAAGATGACAATGTGAATCGACTAACACAGGCTTTCCTCTTGTTTATTCTTATACTTCATTTCATAACGGTGCTGGTAAAGCATTAATTGTGAAAATTACTTACCAATAAATCCGCTTAACCACTCAACCACTAACAACTCAATATTTAGCCCTGTATGTTTGGCTAATTGACGATGTAAGTTGTTAAGATTGCGCACTTGTTCTAATAATAATGCCGTTGGTATCGTAGTCGCGACGGCTTCAACTGCGGGTAGCGATTCTTGATGAACAAGATATTGCGTTGCCCCTTGTTGCCATTTTAAACAATCCACCAGAAAGTAACTGAGCAATTGTAATGTCACAATACCATCAGCAGTACACATTGCCGCGACATCATAAATACCAATATGCGGCGGTTGTACAAATTCAGTAAACGCTTTAACTAAATGGCCGTAACGAATATCTAATCCACTTTCAATGAAAGACAACGTTGCTAATGGCGCACCATTATTAAGCCGTACACTTTCTAAAAAGATAGATTGTTGAAGTTGGCTTTCAACCCAACTTTTCACACTGAGTTCATTCGGTGGGTTTAAACGCCATTTATTACATCGACTCACGACGGTTGACAATAAGCGATCAAGGCTTTGTGCGGTTAAGATAAATTGGCATCCAGCTGGCGGTTCTTCTAATGTTTTTAATATCGCATTCGCACCCGCTTCACCCAATGCATCTGCCTCTTCAATTAAAATAACCCGCTGTCCATTTAAATGTGAGGTCTCAACAGCCCAGCGATTACATTGCCGTACCGCATCAACACCAATTTGCTTACCTTCTTGTTCAGGCTTAATTACATGAAAGTCAGGATGGTTTTCAGCATCAAATAATTGGCAGCTATGACAAACACCACAAGGCTCGGTTTGTGAGTTTTGACAAAGTACGGTTTTAGATAATTGTCGAGTTAATACACCACGTCCACTGCCCTTTGCCGCTAATAACAAAATAGCATGGTGTAAACGTCGTTGCTCAAGCAACTGCTGCCAGTTGTGCCACAAAGTTTGTTGCCATGGATAGATCATTATTATTGTTGCTCCAACCAAGACTGTAATGCTTGGGTTAAATCAGCAGTAACCTGTTCTAAAGTTTGGCTCGCATCAATAATAATCACATTAGGCTGATTGTGACATAATGCTAAAAAACGCTCACGAGCACGTTCAAAGAAACTGATATCCATTTGTTCAATACGATCAAGCTCACCACGGCCACGTGCACGCTGTAAGCCTAATACAGGATCAATATCCATATAGATAGTCAGATCAGGACGAAAATCCCCTAGAACGGTATCACGCAGGTTTTCCATCAATGCTTGATCAAAACCACGACCACCGCCTTGATAAGCCTGTGATGACATATCATGGCGATCACCCACCACCCACCGTCCTTCAGCTAGAGCAGGTTTAATTACATTATCAACCAATTGAATACGCGCCGCATACAGCAGTAATAACTCTGCCATATCCGTTAAAGGCTCATCAGGATGACCTTGTTTAACTAAGGCGCGCATTTGCTCTGCCAACGGAGTGCCACCAGGTTCACGTGTTGATTGTGGGTTTGTAATACCATGCTGCGCTAATGTTGCTATAACTTGTGCAATAGCTGTACTTTTACCAGCCCCTTCAAGGCCTTCGATGACAATAAATTTACCGATCATTTCTGTGTTCTTAATATTTTAAGGTAGGCACGAACCGCGCGGTTGTGCTCGACTAATGTAGTTGAAAACTTGTGACCCCCTTTACCATCAGCAACAAAATAATAAAAGTCACTGTTATCGGGATCAACGGCAGCCATGATAGATGCCTTACTTGGCATTGCTATTGGCGTTGGCGGTAAACCACGCATGGTGTAGGTGTTGTAAGCAGTTGGTGTGCGTAGGTCTTTTTTCGTAATGTTGCCGTTATACTTATCGCCCATGCCATAAATAACCGTAGGATCAGTTTGTAATGGCATATTGGCGCGTAAACGATTCATAAAGACAGATGCCACTAAACCACGCTCACTGGCCACGGCTGTTTCTTTTTCAATAATAGATGCCATGATCAACGCTTGGTACGGCGTTTTTAAAGGTAAATCTGACGCGCGTTGCTGCCATGCAAGATCTAATTCTTTCATCATTGCACTATGTGCACGCTTTAAAATACTGATATCACTCGTGCCCGCAGTAAAGTGATATGTATTCGGCAGAAAATAACCTTCAATTTTATCATTATCGATACCAACCGCAGCGCTAATTTGCGCTTGGGTCATATCATCGGTGGTATGAGCTAAATGAGGATCAGCTTGTAACAACTCACGCCATTCACTAAAACGTTCACCATCCACCAGCGTGATCGCATATTGATATTCTTTACCTTCGGTGATCATGGTTAAGACAGAATATAAAGACGCTTGCGGTTTGATAGCATACGTACCTGCTTTAATGTCTGTTAATGCTGGTTCCAAATACCCAACCCAACGTAACCATGGTGATATTGTTATTAGCTTATCATTACTTAATTGCGTTAATAGCCCGCGGAAAGATGTCCCCGTCTTAACGGTAATAAATGTTTGTTGTTCCGTCAGTACTGGTTTATCAAGCGTTGATTTAACTTGAAAATATCCCCAACCAGCCGCGCTTGCTATTAATAATAGCAATATAAAAATCACAGTAATCAACTTCTTTAGCACGAATGTAACCTCTTCCATAGTATTTTGAACACTGTACGTTCACTATATTGTGTTGTTTGTATTTGATTTATAGGTACTAACGTCATCAATGCGTTAGTAATAAAAACTTCATCCGCAGTCAGTACAGCTTCAAGGGCAAAGTCACCCACTTGATAGTCATAATTTAATTCATTAAGCATATCAAGCACCCGTTGACGCATAACCCCTGCAACACCTGTACGTTGCAGCGCTGGAGTATATACAGTATTACCTTTACGCCAAAATAGATTCGCAACAGTTGTTTCAATAACGCGGCCATCGCTATCTAATGCAACTGCATCAACCCAACCCGTTTTTTCAATTTCTTGTTTCAATAATACTTGTTCAAGCCGATTTAGGTGCTTCATTCCTGCGAGCATTGGGCTATTACCCATTCGTAGCTGGCATACACCTAATGTAATTCCTTGTTGTTGCCACTGTTGATAATGCAATGGCCATTCAAAATGGGTGATGATCACTTGAGTATCATGACACCCAGCTGGATTATAGCCACGGCCACCACTGCCACGACTAATTAAAATTTTGATACCGCCTTGATGTGGATATTTTAATGCAAGGGCAGCAACGTCAGTATATACCTGCAGCCAATCAGGTGCAGCTATTGCTAATCTTTCAAGGCTTACTTTAAAACGCGCTAAATGCAATGACCATAATTGAACCTGCTGATGTTCAACCAGCATTGTTGTAAAGCAACCATCACCATATTGAGTCGCGCGATCGGTAATAGCAAGTTGCTGTTGTTCACAACTGTTCACTAGGGCCATTAAGTATTCCTTTGTACAGATAAAAAAATAGCCTGATATCGAAATATCAGGCTACTTAATCATATCAGGTTATGGCACTTATTGCTCAACACGCAAATAAGTGAATTAAATTTTCTTAAACAATAACGAACCGTTAGTGCCGCCAAAACCGAATGAGTTACATAATGCGTATTCTAGGTTAGCTTGACGTGCTTCACCTGGAACATAATCAAGATCACAACCTTCACCTGGATTATCCAAGTTAATTGTTGGTGGTACTACTTGATCAATCAAACTTAAAATAGTGATGATTGATTCAACAGAGCCAGCAGCACCTAACAAGTGACCAGTCATTGATTTAGTTGATGAAACCATAACACTATCCGCAGCAGCACCTAGCGCGCGTTTAATGCCTAATGTTTCAGTCTTATCACCCGCAGGCGTTGATGTGCCGTGTGCGTTAATGTAGCCAATCTTGTCAGCATTGATACCCGCATCACGAATACAAGCTTCCATAGCTAATGCACCACCAGAACCGTCTGCACTTGGTGACGTCATGTGGTAAGCATCACCACTCATGCCAAAGCCAACAAGCTCTGCATAAATTTTTGCGCCACGTGCTTTGGCATGTTCGTACTCTTCAAGCACAATCACACCAGCACCATCGCCTAATACGAAACCATCACGATCTTTGTCCCATGGACGAGAAGCCGCTTGAGGATCATCATTACGTGTTGATAATGCTTTTGCAGCAGCAAAGCCTGCCATGCCTAGCTCTGTTGATGCTTTTTCTGCACCACCCGCTAGCATCGCATCAGCATCGCCGTATGCAATCATACGTGCAGCATGGCCAATGTTATGAAGGCCCGTCGTACACGCAGTAGAAATCGCGATATTTGGACCACGTAGACCGTACATGATAGACATGTGGCCTGCGATCATATTAACAATTGTTGATGGTACAAAGAACGGACTGATTTTACGCGGTCCTTTGTCAATCAATGTTTGATGGCCAGCTTCAATTAAACCAAGACCACCAATACCAGAACCAATAGCGACACCGATACGTGGTGCGTTTTCTTCAGTAACTTCAATACCAGAATCTTTGAATGCTTGTACGCCAGCTGCAACGCCGTACTGGATAAATAAATCCATTTTGCGTGCATCTTTCTTAGACATGTAATCTTCACAATTGAAGTCTTTGATCATTCCGGCAAATTGAGTAGCAAATGCGCTTGCATCAAAATGTTGAATGGTACTGATACCACTAGTGCCAGATTGTAAAGCTTTCCAAGAAGATTCAACAGAATTACCAACCGGGGTAAGCATACCCATGCCAGTTACAACTACACGACGCTTAGACACGATTAATTTCTCCGGGAATTGAGGATAAAACAGGAAGTGAAAAAAAACAGGCGGTCATAATGACCGCCTGGGAATATTCATTTTTATATTACTGTGCGCTGTTTACGTAGTCGATTGCAGCTTGAACAGTAGTAATTTTTTCAGCTTCTTCGTCAGGGATTTCTGTATCGAATTCTTCTTCAAGAGCCATTACTAGTTCAACTGTATCTAGAGAATCAGCACCTAGATCGTCAACGAAAGATGCTTCGTTTTTAACTTCTGCTTCGTCTACGCCTAGTTGCTCAACGATGATTTTTCTTACGCGTTCTTCGATGTTGCTCATACTAATATATTTCCTTTAACAAGAATTCGCTAATGCGATTTGTTGTAGTTTATTCATTACAGCAAAAGTTGCAACACTCATAATGCTGGTCAAACCACGATTTAACCAGAAAAATAGTTCAATTTGACTTGAATCATGAAGTATTACAACAAATTTGCTTAAATCATATACATGCCGCCGTTAACGTGCAATGTTTCGCCTGTTATATAAGCAGCTTCATCAGAGGCTAAAAAAGCAACAGCCGCTGCTATTTCGCGCGGATCGCCTAAACGACCAGCAGGAACATTTGCTAACGTTGCAGCGCGTTGATCATCATTTAACGCTTTTGTCATATCCGTTTCAATGAAACCGGGTGCAACTGCGTTAACGGTGATTCCACGAGAAGCAACTTCGCGTGCCATCGATTTTGTAAAACCAAGCAAACCTGCTTTAGCAGCTGCGTAGTTTGTCTGACCTGCGTTGCCCATAGTGCCAACAACAGAACCAATGCTAATGATACGACCATTACGTTTTTTCATCATAGCACGTAGCACGGCTTTAGACAGACGGAAAACCGACGTTAGGTTGGTATCCATGATATCTTGCCATTCGTCGTCTTTCATACGCATAAGTAGATTATCACGAGTAATACCAGCGTTATTCACTAAAATGTCAATATCGCCATATTGTTCTTTAATTTGCTTTAATGTTACTTCAATTGACTCTGGTGAGGTTACGTTTAACGCAAAACCTTTACCGTGATCGCCAAGATACGCACTAATCGCATCAGCACCGCTCTCAGAGGTTGCTGTACCGATTACTGTCGCGCCACGCTCAACTAAGATTTCAGCGATAGCACGACCAATACCACGACTCGCACCTGTAACTAGTGCAATTTTACCTTCCAGACTCATTGTAAATCCTCTTTTAAGCTTAATTACTTCGCTAGTGCTGCGGTTAATGATGCAACATCATTGACTGCTGCGCCGCCAAGTGCACGATCAATACGTTTAGTCAGACCGGTTAATACTTTACCCGGTCCCATTTCTAGCAATTCTTCAACGCCTTCAGCCGCCATACGCTCAACAGACTCAGTCCAACGTACTGGATTATATAGTTGCTTAACAAGTGCCAGCTTAATCGCAACAGGATCAGTCTCAGTCGCTACATCAGCATTATTGATTACAGGCACAGTCGGTGCACTAAATGCTAAGCCTTCCAATGCGATAGCTAATTTGTCAGCCGCAGGCTTCATTAACGCACAGTGTGAAGGAACTGAAACTGGTAATGGCAATGCACGCTTAGCACCGGCTTCTTTACACAATACATTGGCACGTTCTACTGCTTCTTTGTTACCCGCAATAACCACTTGGCCTGGCGAGTTAAAGTTAACAGGAGAACACACTTGATCTTCTGCTGCTTGCGCACAAGCGGCTGCAATAGCGTCGTTATCTAAGCCGATAATTGCAGACATTGCACCCACACCAGCTGGTACAGCTTCTTGCATTAGCTTACCGCGTAGCTCAACTAACTTAACTGCCGCTTGGAAATCAATCACACCCGCACAAACAAGTGCAGAGTATTCACCTAAGCTATGACCAGCTAAAACAACAGGTTGTTCACCACCTTGCTGCTGCCATACACGCCAAATTGCTACAGATGCAGTTAATAACGCAGGTTGTGTACGCTGAGTTTGGTTAAGATCTTCAACAGGACCATTTTGAACTAACGCCCATAGATCGTAACCTAACGCATCAGAGGCTTCAGCAAACGTCTGCTTAACCACATCAAATTGCTCTGCTAAATCAGCAAGCATGCCAACAGTTTGAGAACCCTGTCCAGGGAAAACAATCGCGAACTTAGACATTTGAGAATCCTTATTCTTTATATACTGATCGTTCAGTAAATTAATAGGCTAATAAGACAGCGTTAACTATATTCAACCTTCTGCCTTATCGCAAAATTCTTTTAACGCGTAAAACTAAACCGATTTTGATTTAGTTTAAAATTTCACTAGTGCAGAGCCCCAAGTGAAACCGCCGCCAAACGCTTCTAATAATAACGTTTGACCACGTTGAATACGGCCATCACGTACCGCTTCATCTAATGCTGTCGGTACTGTTGCCGCCGACGTATTACCATGACGATCCAGTGTAACCACCACTTGATCCATCGACATTGATAATTTTTTCGCTGTTGCTGAAATAATACGCATGTTCGCTTGATGTGGTACTAACCAATCAAGTTCAGATTTATCCATATTATTGGCAGTAAGCGTATTTTTAACCAAATTAGACAGTTGTGTTACAGCAACTTTAAATACTTCGTTACCTGCCATGTAAAGCCAAGTATTTGCATCAAAGTCTTTATCATGTTCTGGTACAGCAAGGCTTAGCAAACCACCAAAATGACCATCAGCATATAAATGCGTTGAAATGATACCTTGCTCTTCACTTGCGCCAAGAACAACCGCACCTGCCGCATCACCAAATAAGATAATGGTTGAGCGATCTTGTGGATCACAATGATGAGAAAGTGCATCAGACCCAATCACTAATACATTTTTCGCCATGCCCGTTTTAATATGCTGATCAGCAACACTTAATGCATAAACAAAGCCTGTACATGCCGCAGATAAATCAAAAGCAGGACAACCTTTAATATCTAACATGCCTTGTACTTGGCAAGCCGCAGAGGGAAATGAGTGACTTGCACTAGACGTAGCAACAATAATAAGATCGATATCTTCTTTATCAATGCCAGCCATTTCAATCGCGTTTAAAGAAGCATGATAACCCATCACTGCCACTGTTTCGTCAGCCGATGCAATGCGACGCTCACGAATACCAGTACGAGCAACGATCCATTCATCGCTGGTGTCTATCGTTTTTTCTAAATCCGCATTGGTGCGAACTTGTGTTGGCAAATAGCTGCCAGTTCCTAAAATTTTGCTATACATGAAGACTAATAATGCCTCTCTAATAAGACCTCTTCCAGACGGTCACTGATTTTCATCGGTATTTGGCGTTTAATCTCATAAACCGCTTGGCTTATGGCATTCTCCAAAGCTGTGGTGTCGGCACTTCCATGGCTTTTAACGACAATACCGCGTAATCCTAACAGACTTGCGCCATTATACTGGTCGGGGTTCAATTGCTGTAAGCTATCAAACAGTTCACGAAATAGCCATTTAGCAATCAATCGCTTAAATGGATTACGACCAATATTACGCTTAATACAATCAATGAATAGGTTTGCTACCCCTTCACTGGTTTTTAAACTCACATTCCCGACAAAGCCATCACATACAATCACATCCGCTTTATCGGAATACAATTGATGACCTTCAATATAGCCAATGTAATTAATATCGGAAGATTGACTCAACATTTCAGCACAACGTTTAACCAGATCATTGCCTTTAATGGCTTCTTCGCCAATATTAAGTAATGCCACGCGAGGTGGTGAACCTAATGTTTGTTCCGCAACCACAGATCCCATAACGGCAAATTGGAACAAAGTATCTGCATCGCAGGAAACATTGGCACCGAGATCTAATAACCAAGTATGGTTAGCGTGACGATTAGGAATTTCTGAAATTAAAGCGGGACGTTCAACACCAGGAAGCTGTTTAAGCACATAACGGGATAAAGCCATTAATGCACCGGTGTTGCCAGCACTCACACAGGCATCTGCATCACCTGCGGCAACAGCATCTAGAGCCATGCGCATTGAAGAGCCTTTACTATGGCGTAATGCTTGTGATGGACGTGTTTCATTGGCTATAACGTTATCGCAATGCACGATAGACAATCGAGGATGATTGAGCTTATTAAGAAGAGTTAGCTGGGTAGTGATAGCACTTATATCACCAAATAGAATGAGTTTGAGCTCAGGCGAATGCAACAGTGCCTGCACGGCGGCAGGCACTGTTACTTGAGGACCGAAATCCCCGCCCATTGCATCAAGTGCAACGGTAAGACCCATCAAGGTTCAACCTTACTTGTTGATAACCTTACGGCCACGGTAGAAACCGTCAGCTGTCACGTGGTGACGTAGGTGAGTTTCACCTGATGCTGAATCTACAGATACTGCTGCTGTAGTTAGCGCATCATGTGAACGACGCATACCACGTGCTGCACGTGATTTTTTGCTCTTTTGTACGGCCATTAACCCTACTCCTGTTAAATTTAACTTTTAAGATTTTTCAATACTGCAAACGGATTCGGACGCTCATCAGCAACGGGGATCTCACCAAAAGACAAGTTATGTGTGCCGATCTTACAATCGTCATCATCATGTCTTGCGACTTGTGGTAATTCTAACATCAATTCATCTTCGATGAGTTCAATTAGGTTAATCTCGCCATTTTCATCGACAATTGTCGGCTCATAGGCTTCCGGTAACTTATCAATAGCCTCTTCATCACGAACCGGACTATAACAGAATTCAACACTAATTGTGTGTGGAAATTCTTCCTGACATCTCTGACAGGTCAACATCACATCTACACTTGCGTTTCCGCGCATGAAAGGAATACGACGTTGGTCAAGGTCAAAAGACAAGTTGACGTTTGCATCACTTATTACGCTCTGGGTTGAGCCAGCTAAACGAGACAGAAGATCAGCTTTGATGATGCCATCATAGTCGAGTCTTTTCTGTGCAGTGCGTACTGGATCTACCTTTATCGGCAATTTTACCTTTTGCATAGGGCGCGAATATTAGCCTTATAGTCTGGTTGAGTCAAAGGAAATGTGCCGGAATTAACAGCTTTTGAACAATTCTCGTGCTGCCATGAAAATTCGTTCAACATTCATTCCCCCTCCTCATTAAAAAGTTTTTATTTCTTCATCACTCAATCACTTGACGATTGCTGATAAAATGACGAAAGATCACTCAATCATTGTTTAAATGCTAGCCAATACTGGCTTTAGTGGAATTTAAATCAATAATTGCGCCTTATAATAGCATTGTGCTGTAACGATAACATCGTCTGTCTGCATTGAAATCAAAACAATCAATAAATAAAGCTCACTGGCTTTGAATCACAGCGATGAGTACACTCAGGGGATTACTTCATTTAGATAACTAAAATAGCCTATGAACCAGTCACTTGTTCTTGCATCTACTTCACCATTCCGTAAAAGTTTGCTTGAAAAACTACAGCTTCCTTTTACAACAGCTAACCCCAATGTAAATGAAGCCATGTTAGACAATGAGTCAGCTACAGCTTTAGTGATGCGATTAGCACAAGCTAAAGCGCTCGCTTGTGCAGAATCTCACCCTAGCCATCTTATTATAGGTTCAGACCAAGTATGTGTCATTGACGGGGAAATTTTAGGAAAACCGCATACTGAAGCGAATGCTTGTGCTCAGCTACGTGCGGCCAGTGGCAAAGTCATCACCTTCTATACTGGCTTATGCTTATATAATTCACGCACACAAACGACACAAGTGATTTGTGAACCGTTCCATGTCCACTTCAGAACCTTAACCGATAATGAAATTGCACATTATGTCGCTCAGGAACAACCCCTTTATTGCGCAGGCAGTTTTAAAAGTGAAGGATTGGGCATTGCATTATTTGATCGATTAGAAGGACGAGATCCAAATACACTGGTTGGATTACCGCTAATTGCCTTACGAGAAATGCTTGCCAATGAGCATCTGGCGGTTTTATAAGCCAGCTGCGGTATTATCCCCATTACAATAAGTGTCATTCTCGTTTCCTAGGCTCTTGTGTCATTTCCAACCATAAAGGTTCACGAGGGAGATAAGGAATCAAATACTGTGAAAGATGACCTCTTAATTTATGGGATTGGTATTACAAAAATAAAAAATCATAAAAATAAAAAAGGCGAGCACAATGCTCGCCTTACGATTTTTTAACATCATTAAAAGGTGCGAAGTTTGGCAAGACAGCGTTCTAACACTGGCTCCATCGGCGCACTAATATCCATTAACTCATCAGTATGTGGATGGGTAAATTTAATGTTCGCCGCATGCAAAAATAAGCGTCCTAATCCTGTTTTCTTAGTGTAAGCATCAAAACGTGGGTCGCCATAACGATCATCCCAAGCAATAGGATGGCCCTCGTATTGACAATGTACACGAATTTGGTGAGTACGCCCGGTCACTGGACTTGCTTGTACCAGTGTCGCTTGAGAAAAACGTTCTAATACTTTAAAGCGAGTATCTGAAGCTTTACCTTGCGGATTAACACGTACAATGCTGTTAACTTCATTTTTCAATAACGGTGCATTTACTCTCTTACAGTTTGCCTTCCATTCCCCCATCACTAAGGCAAAATAATATTTCTGAACCGTTTTTTCTCTAAATTGTTCTTGTAGTTTACGTAACGCAGAACGTTTCTTTGCTACCAACAAAATGCCAGAAGTATCTCGGTCAATACGGTGTACTAACTCAAGGTATCGAGCATCAGGTCGTAATGCACGTAACGCTTCAATCGCACCAAACTTCAAGCCACTACCGCCATGAACAGCTGTGCCTGATGGCTTATTCAAAATCAATACATGATCATCTTCATAGATAATGCATGATTCAAGTTCGGCCACTTTATTCAATTTGGTACTAATCGGTGCTTGTTCGTCTTTCTCAGGAACAAAAACCGGTGGGACGCGTACGAGATCACCATCCTGCAATTTATATTCAGGTTTAATACGTTTTTTGTTTACTCGCACCTCGCCTTTACGCAAAATACGGTAAATCATACTTTTTGGTACATTTTTAAGCCTAGCACGGAGAAAATTATCGATCCGTTGGCCAGCAAAATCATCAGTAATATCGATGAATTGCACTTTAGGTTTATCTTCTGTCATAAGTTTGATTGTACCATGCAAATAAAGCAGATTGCCGCAAAAAAGTGAGCCTGCTATGATTGCATTCTAGAATAAGTTTTTTTGCTTATTTTACTGACAAGGTGAGCATGCTCTCACCATTTCGGCTATTTTATATACAACTCAGGTGATAAACGCAGCACGTGGCGTAAGACGTTATGGTTACCGGAGTTTTTTTTAGCGCGTCAGATTACAGATTTTTTTGATGTAACAGATACAACCACACCTCGATGTGGTGATACCAGCTGTGTGTTTCAGATCTAACCATCTCGACACAGTTGGCTAATACGTGTGGCCATAGAGCACTCCTGCATTCCAACCGTGAGGTTGCACCCGTACATCAGACTTGGAGTCAGGCACCATCAAAAAATTGATGTAATTAGCGGCGCTAATACACAACGACAATAATGAGTACAATATAATGAAAAGAATGTTGATTAACGCAACTCAGAAGGAAGAGTTGCGCGTCGCATTAGTTGATGGCCAAAAGCTATTTGATCTTGATATCGAAAGCCCTGGTCACGAATCTAAAAAAGCAAATATCTACAAAGGCCGCATCACACGTATCGAACCAAGCCTGGAAGCTGCGTTCGTTGATTACGGTGCAGAACGCCATGGCTTCCTCCCTTTAAAAGAAGTCGCTAAAGATTACTTCCCATCAAACTATTCTTACCAAGGTCGTCCTAACATTAAGGAAGTCTTGAAAGAAGGCCAAGAAGTTATCGTTCAAGTTGATAAAGAAGAGCGTGGCAACAAAGGTGCCGCACTTACAACCTTTATCTCATTAGCGGGTAGTTACTTGGTGTTAATGCCTAATAACCCTCGTGCTGGCGGTATTTCTCGTCGTATCGAAGGTGAAGAGCGTACACAACTTAAAGCTGCATTAAGCACATTAGAACTGCCTCACGGTATGGGTCTAATTGTTCGTACTGCAGGTGTAGGTAAATCAGGTGAAGAGCTTGAGTGGGATTTAAATGTTCTTCTTAATCACTGGAATGCAGTGAAAGAAGCCGCTGAATCTCAAGCTGCTCCATTCTTGATCCACCAAGAAAGTAATGTTATTGCTCGTGCTATTCGAGATTATCTACGTCGTGATATCGGTGAAATTCTTATCGATAGCCCACAGATTTTTGAACGTGCACGCGATCATATTAAATTAATTCGCCCTGATTTCTTATCGCGTATTAAGCGTTATGAAGGTGAAGTTCCACTATTTAGTCACTACCAAATTGAAAGCCAAATTGACTCTGCGTTCCAGCGTGAAGTTCGTTTACCTTCAGGTGGCTCAGTTGTTATTGACCCAACAGAAGCACTAACATCTATTGATATCAACTCCGCTCGTGCAACAAAAGGCGGCGATATCGAAGAAACAGCATTACAAACTAACCTAGAAGCCGCTGATGAAATTGCTCGTCAATTACGTCTACGCGATCTTGGTGGTCTTGTGGTTATCGACTTCATTGATATGACGCCAGTTCGTCACCAACGTGAAGTAGAAAACCGTTTACGTGAAGCTGTTCGTGTTGACCGAGCGCGTGTACAAATTGGTCGTATATCTCGCTTTGGTTTGCTAGAAATGTCACGCCAACGTTTAAGCCCATCTTTAGCTGAAGCAAGCCATCACGTTTGTCCACGTTGTACAGGTACGGGTGTTGTTCGTGATAATGAGTCACTATCACTTTCTATCTTGCGTTTAATCGAAGAAGAAGCATTAAAAGATAACAGCTCACAAGTACTTGCAATTGTACCTGTGCCTGTTGCTTCTTACCTATTGAACGAAAAGCGTCCTGCGGTACAGCACATTGAGAAATATCACAATGTGCATGTTGTTATCGTGCCAAACGCCAACATGGAAACGCCACACTTTGAAGTGTTACGTATTCGTGAAGGTGAAGAGCAAGAGACACTTTCATACCATCTTCCTAATGCGATTGATGCACTGAAAGAAGCAGAAGCGACTGAAGCTCCTCAACAAGAGCGCAGTACAAGAAAACGTGAAGAACCTGTTCTACACGGCTTTGCAGCACCAAAACAACCAGCGCCAGTGGTAGCGACACCAGAAGCACAACCGGCAACTAAACCACAAACGATTATTGCTCAAGCGCCTAGTATCTTTAGCCGCATTTTTGCTGCAATTTCTTCATTCTTCAATAACGGTACTGAGCAGAAAACCGAGATTAAGCAAGAAGTAGAAGCACCAGCAAAAGAACAAACAAATAATAATCGTCGTAACAACAATAACCGTCGTCCTGATAACCGTCGTAATGACCGTCAAGGTAACCGTGACAACACTCGCCGTAATGGCAATCAAGAGAGTGATCAAGACAACAAAGCTGAACAGCAAGATCGCAACAACGAGCAGCGTCAATCTCGTCGTCGCAATGAGCGCACGGACAAAAACCGTCAGCCTCAAGCCGAACGTCCAGTTAAGCAACCGCGTCAACCTCGTTCTGAAGAAGCGAAAGAGCAGCAACGCCAGTCTCGTAAAGAAGAGATTCAAGCGCAGAAGCAACAACGCCAACAAGCAAACGAAGTTAAAGCAAAAGCGACTCAAAACGTTGTCGTTGAAGAGCAAGTGGAAGCCGAAGACAAAAATGTTGTTAAGGTAAAACAGCGTCGTCAACGTCGTCAGTTACAGAAGAAAATTCGTATTACTGACAAAACAGCACCGGTTGTTGAAGAACAAGCTATTGTTGAAACTGCAGCGATCACTACCCCATCACCATTAATGGAAATGGGTACAACGATTGCTAAAGAAGCGCAAACAACGTCGACTCAAGATCACGCTATTGTTGATGAGCAATCAGAAACAAATGAGCAAGACAACAATCAACGTCGTAACCGTCGTTCACCACGTCATCTACGCGCTAGCGGTCAACGCCGTCGTCGTATTCGTGATACACGTAGTGAAAAACAAGATTACGAGCAGCATGAAGATCCAAGCTGTTACAACGTTGCTGATGCAGTTGAACACGCCGTTGTTGAAGCAACAGACACTATTAGCGATATGGTAAATGTTGTTTCTATTGTTGAGAAACCAAAAGCACCCCGCCAAACATCAGGTGTAGCAACACCAGAAATGGCAATGGGCAAAGTATGGTCTCGCATTAAGCCAACAATTGAAGCTCCTGTAGCTGCGGTTGAAACTGTTGTTGAAACTAACGATGATCTTATCATTGCTAATCATTCAGCAATCGCGAAAGCATTACCTGAAGTTGAGTCAAAACCTGCTTTAGGCGGTGTTGCGATGCCTGAACTTGCAATGGGTAAAGCATTCCCATTACGTGCAGCGTCAATTGTTGAAACGCCTGTTGTTGAAACGCCTGTTGTTGAAACGCCTGTTGTTGAAACGCCTGTTGTTGAAACGCCTGTTGTTGAAGCACCTGTTGTTGAAGCACCTGTTGTTGAAGCGCCAGTTGTTGAAGCACCTGTCGTTGAAGCGCCAGTTGTTGAAGCACTAGTTGTTAACACAGCATCAGCACCAATGACGAAAATCGTTACTGAAGCTGTCGCGGTTACGGCAACATCTCCACGTGGTTTCCATGCGGTAGCAGCAATGACTAAAGCGCCAGCACCTGTTGAAACAACAGTAAAAGTGCATGTTGAAGCGGCACCACTACGAGAGCTTGCAACAACACGCTCTGCGGGTAGCCAAACAGCAACCAACTCAGCAGCAGCACCAATGACTAAGCCATCTTTTGACTAAGTTAGTGTAAACTGCCAATAAAAAGCCATGCATCTGCATGGCTTTTTTATTACTCCACTTTTGAGTCAAAAATAACCATCTTTTTTAACAATCAGCGGGTTTGACTTCATTAACATGGTAAAAAAGCATATCTTTACATCATTTAACGTCGTAAGTTGAAGCGTTGTAAATCTTTCGGTAACATTCTGTTACTCAATACATTTAAATAATCCATTCATTTTAGCGAAGAGAAGAACGCCTAATATATGCCTGAATTTCCTCAAGTCTCACAACAATCAGTCAAAAATGATATCCTTTCTGGATTAACTGTAGCACTTGCTCTAGTACCAGAAGCGGTTGCTTTTGCGTTTGTTGCTGGTGTCGATCCTATGGTTGGTCTGTACGCCGCATTTATTGTTGGTTTAATTACAGCCATCTTTGGTGGTCGTCCTGGCATGATCTCTGGTGCAACAGGCGCAATGGCTGTTGTCATGGTTAGCCTTGTTGCTCAACACGGTATTCAATACCTGTTTGCCGCAGTAATGTTAGCGGGTGTATTTCAAATACTGGCTGGCGTATTCCGCCTCGGTAAATTTATTCGTATGGTCCCGCATCCCGTCATGATTGGTTTCGTGAATGGTCTTGCGATAGTTATCTTCTTAGCACAACTTGGTCAGTTTAAAGTTCCTTCTACAACAGGTGGCTTAGAATGGATGCAAGGTACTCAGCTTTACATTATGCTGGGCTTAGTGTTGTTAACCATGGCTATCATTTACTTCTTACCTAAACTCACCAAAGCGGTCCCTTCTTCGTTAGTTGCCATTTTAACCGTAACAGCACTGGTGCATGTATTAGGTCTAGATTCACGTACTGTTGTGGATTTTGTGCGTACAATGAGTGGTGACGCTAATGCAACATTGGCAGGCTCACTACCCACTTTTGCCCTACCCGATGTTGGCTTTAATCTAGCAACCCTTAAAATCATTCTGCCTTATTCTTTGATTTTAGCCGCGGTAGGTTTAATCGAATCATTACTGACACTGACTGTTATTGATGAAATGACCAATACCCGTGGTCACGGTAACCGTGAATGTGTCGGTCAAGGTATGGCAAACATCACCTGTTCTGTTTTTGGTGCTATGGGTGGTTGTGCGATGATTGGTCAATCAATGATCAACATTAACTCTGGTGGTCGTGGCCGTTTATCAGGTATTACTGCTGCTATTGGTCTACTGGTGTTTATTCTATTTGGATCTGCCTTTATTGAAATGATCCCACTGGCTGCATTAGTTGGTGTGATGTTTATGGTGGTTATTGGTACCTTTGAATGGGCAAGTTTACGTATGATGCGTAAAGTGCCAAAACATGACTTCTTCACCATTATTCTGGTTACCTGTGTAACGGTAGCTGCGGATCTGGCTGTTGCGGTGTTCGTTGGTGTTATTTATTCAGCACTTGTGTTTGCATGGAATCATGCCAAGCAAATTTATGCGAGTTCGCACATTGATAACAATGGAGCCAAAGTTTACCAAGTGAATGGTCCATTGTTTTTTGGCTCAGCGTCTCATTTCCTAGAGCTATTTGATGCGCCTAACGATCCACAAACAGTGATTATTGATTTTGCCCATTCACGTGTAGCCGATCACTCTGCGATTGAAGCGATTGATACCCTTGCAGAACGTTATGCAAATCGTAACAAAAACCTTCATATTCGACATTTAAGTCCTGAATGTCGTCGATTACTACAAAAAGCAGGTAACTTAGTAGAGGTCGATATGATTGAAGATCCAACCTACAAAGTTGCGACTGATGTTCTAGGTTAATCATTGTTAATATCAAAATAAAGCCCGTGTAGTCCTGTGACTACGCGGGCTTTCGTTTATAATCACCAATGCGTTATGATTGTATTTATGATAAATACAGCAATGTTACCAAAGAGGAAATTATGGTTGATTCAACCACCAAGGATGAACGTCACCAAGCCCGTCAACAACGTTTAAAAGAACAGGTTGATAATAAAATTAATGCTGCCCAACAAGAACGAGGTTTAGTGCTGGTTATTACGGGGAACGGTAAAGGAAAATCAACCTCAGGTTTTGGCATGATTGCGCGCGCCGTTGGTCATGGTCAACAATGTGGTGTTGGTCAATTTATCAAAGGCACGTGGGATTGTGGCGAGCGTAACTTGCTACAACAACATGGCGTAATATTTTCAGTCATGGCGACAGGCTTTACATGGGAAACCCAAAATAAAGCAGCAGATACCCTTGCCGCTCAAGCGACATGGTCTGATTGTAAAGCGATGTTAGCGGATAGTACATTAGATGTGGTATTGCTAGATGAGCTCACTTACATGGTGACTTATGACTACGTCGATTTAGATGAAATTATTAACGCAATCAACGCCAGACCGTCACACCAAACCGTTATTATTACAGGACGTGCAGCTCACCGCCGTTTGATTGATATTGCAGATACAGTTTCTGAAGTGCGTAATGTCAAACATGCTTTTGAACAAGGAATAAAAGCCCGCAAAGGTGTTGATTGGTAAAGATAACAGCTTCAAGCGTTCTAAAAAAAAGCAATGTGAACAATAAACTAACACTCATTTACATTGAATGATATTTTACTATTAGAATAAGCGTTACATTTTATAATACAAAAATGCCTATTAAAATTATAAACAGCGTAATAGCTGGAGAAAATATGCCGTCTCATTTACCTCGCTCATTTAGTAAACCGTTTCTAAAAGTCTTTCATATTTTAGAAGCTATATTATTAATCGCTATCACCCTAGCAACCGTTGTTGCAATGGTGAATGAATTTATCCATGTGTTTGTTAACCGTAATATTCAATTAACCGACATATTATTAATGTTTATCTATCTTGAAATCCTCGCTATGGTGCAGCAATTTGTGGCTCACGGTAAGATTCCAGTACGATATCCACTGTATATCGCCATAATGGCCATTGCTCGTTATATCACTCTTGGTATGAAAGAGCTCGATGGTACATTTATTATTTGGTTATCACTGGCAGCATTTATTCTTGCCGCGGCGACTGTTTTAATTCGAATTGGTCATCACTATTGGCCTTACGAAGAACCAGAAGAGCCAGGTAAGAAACAATCTGACGATTAATTGTCAGATTTAAAATACACCACACATTAAATTTAATAGGGCGAATCTAATGATTCGCCCTTTATTATTTAAAAACTATTCACAACAAAGTGATACAAATTACGGCTTAAATGATCATTTGAGCGAGCACGTAACCAATACAACAGGCAGAGATAACCCCGATTAAACCTGGCATCATAAAACTATGATTGAAGTACCACTTACCAATTTTAGTGGTCCCCGTAACATCAAAGTTAACCGTTGCAATATCTGACGGATAATTAGGAATGAAAAAATAACCGTATGTCGCTGGCATTAAGCCAATTAACAACGCAGGGTTTAATCCCATAGCCAAACCAACAGGTAGCATCATTCGCGCGGTTGCTGCTTGTGAATTAACTACCACAGAAACAGTAAATAGCGCCAATGCAAAGGTCCACGGGTAATCTTGTACCATGGCTGTGATGCCCGATTTAAACGATGGCATTGCATATTGGAAATAGGTGTCACTCATCCAAGCAATACCAAAAATAGCAATCGCAGCAACCATACCCGATTTAAACACTACCCCTTCAGGGACTTTCTGCACATTAGTGCGTGTCACTAAAAGAATTAAGCCACCAAAACCTAGCATCATCATTTGAATAATTAATGACATCGAAATAGGTTTAGCATCACCAATGGTACGAATTTCTGGCACCATCGCCACAATCACAATCGTTACCAACGCCAACACAAACAACAATACGGCATGCATAGCAGAGCGTGGTAATTGCTCATTAAGTGAGGTTTTAGTGGTATGAAGAATTTGATCTCGCCAGACAGGATCTTGTAGTCG
Organism: Photobacterium piscicola; assembly: GCF_900166965.1. GTDB lineage: Bacteria > Pseudomonadota > Gammaproteobacteria > Enterobacterales > Vibrionaceae > Photobacterium > Photobacterium piscicola. Next base: position 123,653 of record NZ_FUZI01000004.1, read on the forward strand.
ACGTTGATATTCAGGATCATCAGCCAGCTCTTTACCACGACGTAAACTGTACAATGATAATAATAATGTACCGCCTAATGTTGCAGGAACTGTCACCATCAAAATGGATAATAAATGAATAGAGTCAGTGATCGTAGACAGTTGAGCAAGGTAATAAACAACAGCAGCAGAAATAGGACTAGCGGTAATCGCAAGTTGAGAGGCAACAGAGGAAGCCGCCATTGGGCGCTCTGGACGAATACCATTTTTAAGGGCAACATCACCAATGATTGGCATAATTGAATACACCGCATGGCCGGTACCCAACATAAATGTCATCACGTAAGTCACTAACGGACCGACAATAGTGACGCGCTTAGGATTACTCCGCAAAATACGTTCTGCTATTTGCAGCATGTATTTTAAGCCGCCCGCCGCTTCCAGAATTGACGCACATGTCACAACGGCAAGGATAATCAACATCACGGTAATCGGTGGTGACGTCGGTGGCATACGGAAGATAAACACTTCCACCAGCAAACCTAATCCTGAAACAACCCCAAGTCCAATACCGCCAAAGCGACTACCTGCATATAACACTAACAACAGGAATAAAAATTCCAAATACAACATGACTTATCTCCCTATATATCATTGATACTCTGTTAACCAAAGTACCGATTATTAGGAGCAAAATGCCTCTTCTACTCATCAGCCATATTGATAAATATCAAACTACTTAATAGCAATAGACGCTAAATTTCACTTATGAGAACTATCACAAATAACTGTCGCCACAGAAAAACAACTTTATCACTAAAGTGGTTACATATAATCACAAATACGTCACCATAAAGTAACCACCACCCCGCTAGCGATGATAAATGGATCACTACGATTATTTATACAGCGACAGCAATACTCATCAATTTGCATTCAATATCCGTATATAAACAGTATTAATACGTATTATTCGTAACAAAAGTGTAAAAAAAAGACAGCACCAACGCTGTCTTTTGATTTATAAACTTAGTTTATTGTTATTGCTACAACTGTTCTTCACTATCACCATCTGCAGTAACAGAAGTTTCTGTAACACCATAACCTGGACGGTTTTCTTTTGCGGTTGCTATCCAAGCAGCACAGAACAACGTTAAGCGCGCAAAGAAATAAAAGAAAGCCATTAAACCAATGATAGAGCCAAACGCAGCACCTGAGGGTGAACTTGCCAATTTAGGTAGTAAGAACGTCATGGCAAACTTAATCGCTTCAAAACCAATGGCAGCGAGTAATGTTCCCTGCATTAATGTTTTACGGTTAAAACGGCGACGAGGCAACATCCAAAATATCCATAAGAACATCAAATAGTTCGCTAGGATAGAAATAGTCAGTGCGATAGTGGTAAGTACTGGGCGTAACCAACTGATTCCACCTAACCCTAGCGCATCAACAATTGTCGCTTGTGCTGAACCGGCAACAGAGGTTAACACCACAGTAAAAATCAACGCAGCAACTAACCCTGTTAAACCAATAAGATCTTTACAGTATTGTAGAAGAATATGTTCTTTGTCTTCCGGTTTACGTTCCCACACATCACGAGTCTGTGCGCGAACTGCTTCACGTAAGTTGCCCATCCAACTAATGCCCGAATAAAGCGCAATCGCCAAACCACTCAAACCCACAGTTGTACGTTGGTTAATCGCCGTTTGTACCATTTGCTTAAGCGTATTAGCTAAATTGGGATCCGTTACACCGGCAACAATTTTATCAATAATATTGGTCAGCAACACTTGGTTGGACGCTAACACAAAACCAGCTGCAGCAAACAGCACCATTAAAATGGGTATCAATGATAAAAAAGAAAAATAGGTAATTGCTGCACCGAACTGACTGCCTAGACGATCATTAAAACGATCCGCTGCGCGAATGAAATGATCAATCGGAGGTAATGCTTTAATCGCATTGCCAATAATAGTAAACACTCCCATAATTTTAGAGAGTAATGTCGATTTTTCAGAAGATATTGTTTTATTAGTCATAATTTGATTGGGTGTGTCATAAAAAAATACTCAACAATATTAGCAATGGATAAAAACAAACCCAATCTAATAATAACAAGTCATTCACTGCCTGTTACGCAATTGATTATATAATTAAAAAATAAAGGCTTGCCAATAACGGCAAACCTTTTCGACCATAATTTACATTAACTATACCACTTCACTAATGGCGGATTAATTAAATAACCCTTTCAAAAGCTTATCTGCGACATTTTTAATGTTTTCATCTTTCGCTTTATCGCCAAGCAATTTCTCTAAACCACGATTAATTTCTTTCTTGGCTTTACTTTCTAGTGCTGCATTATTTTTAAATAAGTCTTTAATATTTAAATTATATTTAGGTTGTTGCCAAGTACCACTTACATGAATAGGCACAGCAATACCTTTAATTTCATCCAGCCCTTTACCACTCGCCACAATTTCAGAATTAATCATCAGATCAATACTTTCATTAACAAGGCTGGTATTACCTTGACCTGTGATTGCCACTAATGGTGATGCCAACTTAAAATTATCTGTTGATGCAGTGCCATTATGTAACTTTAACGTTGTTGTTAAGGCTGAAAAGTCAGTTTTCTTCGCCGTATCAGTACCCGTATCGGCCTGACCTTTGAATTTAGCTTTCGCATTACGCAATAGATCAGGAATATTCACGCCATACACTGCGCCATCAGACACATTGACCTTAATGGAACCAGTAATGTTATGACGAATATTCGCTTCAGATAGCCCCTGACCTCTTAGATCTGTCGTAATATTAGCTTTACCTGCAAGCAAGTTATTATTCGCAACCGCTTTTAGTAACGGTAAAAGATCTACGTTAGAAATAGTATTTTTCAAACGATAACTTGGTAATGCACTATTTACATCAATAGCCGCACTGCCTGTGACCTTACCGCCATATAAATTAGCTTCAAACCGATTAATGGTCGCCACCCCCTGCTTAATCGATGTCACCACTTTAACATTTGTCACATTAGCGTGATCAACGGTTAATTGCTTAATCGCGATCATACCCGCAAGGTTGATATTTTTTAAGGCACTCAGATCAGGTTCTGCGGTTGAAGTCTTCGCATTATTTTCAGTAGCGACTGGTGCATTCATCGCGGCAGCGCCTGCGGCAGTCGTACTATTGTTAGTATTAGCTACGGCTGTTTTTGCTGGTAACCAGCTATCAAGATTAATATTATCACTTGATAAAGCAAAACGAATATCAGGAATAGCAGTGGCTAAATATGAACCAGAACCCGAAGCCTGAGTACCATCAGCATTAATGGAAAGCTGACTTACTAAGGTTAATTTTTGGCTAATATCATACGTTGCATCCGCATCAACCACTAAGTTTATCGTTGGTCGTGGTAATGTTTTACCCACTAAATCATTAGTTACTTTTAGTCCTTGAACAGTAATAACATTATGATCTGTTGATAATTTTACTTTAGCTGTGCCATGAGTATCAAAATTTAGATTAGGTACTTTACCATTAACGGAGAAAGTCATATTTGACCATTGACCAAGGTTAAATTGATCCAGTCCTAATTGTGCATTTTTGATCTCAGTTTTGCCGTCGGTCATGTTCATTGTTGCTGATAATGCTTTCAATCGCACATTCTTATAATCAGCAGCAAGATTAATCTCAGTACTACCTTGAGCACTAAAGGTTAATGCGTTGACATTACCCTGCACATCAAAAGTGGCTTTGGTCCATGTTTGGGGCTGAAAGCTATCAAGTGTAAAATTAATGTGATTAAGTTGCGCGACCATCTTGGTTTTATCATTGCGTACTTCTGCACTGGCATTTACTAATTTAATGCCTGCGACAGAAACATTCCAATGCGTATTTTTCTCACCATGTGTCACGGTATTACCCGTTGTTGTTTCAGCAACAGCGGTCTTATCTGTTAAACCATCAAGGTTGGTCGCACCATTATTTAAAGTTTGAATAAAAACATGTGCGCCATCTAACCGCATTTCACCGATATCAAGATGTTGAGATAGCAACGGTAAAACCGACACGGATAAATCAGCTTGCTTAAATTGAATCAAATTAGGTTCAGCAAACCCTGCTGGATTTCGAAATTCAGTATCACCAACACTTAATCCTAATGTTGGAAAGAATCGCCAGCTAATATCACCATTAATAACTAAGTCACGGCCTGTCATTTTCTTAACTTGCTCAGTCAGCAACGGCTTAAACTGATTAGGGTTAACAAAGGTAACTAGTGCGCCAATACCAATCACGACTAATAAAATCAGCCCGAGTAATATATACAGTATTTTTTTCATTACGCCCTCGGATATGCATATAGCGTCACAATAAATCGTGTGCTATACAAAAATAATTGGTTGAGAATTAACCCTATAAATCAATGTCATTAAGACCACCAACCCCAAGATTAGTTCATCATAAATAGAATAGCTAAACAAAAGGCAACCCGAGGGCTGCCTTTAATAATTTATTGAATGATGGCAATAACAATTAGCATCTAAACAGATTAACTTTGTTTGTCATCTTCATTGATACGACTTGCCACTGCACCTTGCTGATTTTTATATTTCGCATCAATACGCTTGTTATACGGTTTTTCCGCAGGACCAGATAAGGTCTCAAAACTTAGCGCACCAATTGGCATATGGGGACGTAGTGCTAATGGTAGGCGACCTGAATTATAAAATTCAAGCACAATACGTCCTGACCAACCGGGATCAATACGATGTGCAGTCACATGCACCATTAAGCCTAAACGGGCTAATGATGAACGACCATCTAACCAACCAACAATATTATCGGGAAGCGTAACAGACTCATGGGTCACGGCTAAAGCCAATTGACCAGGGTGAAGAAAAAATGCATCTTCTTCCGCAACCACAATCTCATCACTCATCACTTTATCAAGCTGAGTAGCTACATCTTCTTTTTTACCCGATAAATCGATAAATGGCGCACCGTGATCATTAAAGACGCGGAAATTATTTCCAAGACTTACATCAATCGTTAAACCACTAATACAATCATCTGATGGTCGAGGCTCAATGCTGATTTTACCTTCATCAAGGTAAGCCCTGATATCTCTATCACAAAGTCTCATTTAAACTCTCTCCTGCATAATACACACTCTATCCTGTCATGCTCAACACATGCGAGTGGTATACCAAAACACATCAATAAGACTCAGTGTCGTTGATGGGTCAGCAAAGGGTAATAGGGTTATACCCAACAATCATAGCCATAAAAATAAGGCTGACATATTGTCAGCCTTATTCATTTTAAATCATTACGAACGCAGCAATTTAGCAATGTGTGCTTTTAACACATCGATTGCAATACGGTTCTTACCACCACGAGGGACAATAATATCCGCATATTGTTTTGAAGGCTCGATAAACTGCATGAACATTGGACGTACCGTTTTTTGGTATTGCACCAGCACTGACTCCATTGTACGACCACGTTCAGCAACATCACGTTGCAGACGGCGTAGCAAACAGATATCCAGTGGTGTATCCATAAAGATACTAGCGTGCATAATGTCACGCAAACGAGGATCAGTTAACAATAAAATACCTTCTAAGATAATCACTTTTTTCGGTGTCATCGTGGTACTTTCTTGTAAACGAGTATGCTCGCTGTAGCTATATTGTGGTACTTCTACTGCTTCACCTTTCATTAACTGCTCTAAATGATCACATAATAAATTGTGATCTAGCGCGCTTGGATGATCGTAGTTAGTTTTAACTCGCTCATCCATAGTCAGGTGACTTTGATCGTTATAGTAACAATCTTCCGTGATTACACCGATCTGATGATCGCCGACTTTTTCTTTTAACTCTTTGTAAACTGTACTGGCAATCAGACTTTTACCGGAAGCAGAAGCGCCTGCAATACCGATAATAACGCATTGGTGTGAAGTTTCAGACATATCAGAAAGTACCTATTAGACCACGTAGCAAGGCGAATATGGATAAATTAAACCCTCCGATTATAAGCAGTTGCAATGACAGATACCAGCAAAAATGAGGCCTCTGTCATATCTGATTATAATCTCGGCGTTTTTTGATTACCAAACAACTACATTGTACGAATAGTAATCTGCTCAGCCACAGTTTCACCTTGCCAATATAATCGGCTGGCTATATTTGCAGCTAATATAATGTATGCGCCTGCTTGTTCTGACTCAGGAGCAGCAATAACCGTTGGCTTACCGTTATCAATATCTTCACGAATTTTGATATCTAGTGGTAATTGCGCCAATAATGGCACCGCATAGTCTTGTGCCATTTTAGCTGCACCACCCGTACCAAAAATATGCTCTTGATGACCACAATTGCTACAAATGTGATAACTCATATTTTCAACAATACCCAGCACAGGCACATCAACTTTATTAAACATGCTGATACCTTTAATCGCATCAGCTAAAGCAAGATCTTGTGGCGTAGTTACGACAATCGCTCCTGTTACAGGAATTTGCTGTGATAGCGTTAACTGAATATCACCCGTACCTGGTGGCATATCAATCACAAGGTAATCCAGATCTGGCCACCATGTTTCACTGATAATTTGCGCCAGTGCTTTTGATGCCATAGGACCACGCCAGATAGTGGCACTTTCTGCTGGTACTAAATAACCGACAGAGTTGGTGTATAAACCATGAGCCTCAATCGGTAACATCATTTTGCCATCAGGCGATTGTGGCTTAGCATCCATTGTGCCTAACATCATAGGTACTGAAGGACCATAAATGTCAGCATCAAGTAACCCCACTTTTGCGCCTTGCTGCTGTAAACCTAACGCTAAATTAACCGACGTTGTTGATTTACCCACACCGCCTTTTGCAGAACTCACAACAATGATGTTTTTAACACCTTTAAGAGGCTGCTTTTCTGCAACAGCTAACGTTGCCACTCGACAGCGAACGTCAAAATTTAGCGCAGCATTTACAATTCCTTGTTGCTGTTGCTCTGCAATCCATTGACGCAATTGTTGCGCTAATTCGTTGGCGGCAAATGGAATCGTGATAACGATAACACCCTCGGCCGATACCGAGACAAAGTGTGGCACATCAGCCCATTCCGCACTCAAAAGTGGATGTTCAAATTGATTTAGCCATTGACTGATATCACCAACGCTATCGAAATGGTTTGTTTCTATTGCCATAAATTAGCACTCCACATAAATGTCATAGCTTATTAGCAACATCTACGTCACAGTATTAGTATAGAAAACAACCAGTAACGTTGATGCTGCGGGGTAATATTCTCCCCTTTTTCCTAATGCTACCACCAAAGTACCCTTTCTGCCCGATTTCCCCCGTCCTAAAACAGATAAATCAGTATCCGATGCTAGTCAATATGCTGTCCATCAGGTAGTATTTATGGCTATGTTTTTCTACCCATCATGAGCGAAAGAAGTAATTATGGCTGCTAATCCAAGAAAAATTCTGGTGACCTGCGCCCTGCCGTACGCTAACGGTTCTATCCACTTAGGTCACATGCTAGAGCATGTTCAAGCGGATATTTGGGTGCGCTACCAGCGCCTTCGCGGCAACGAAGTTCATTTTATCTGTGCAGATGACGCACACGGTACTCCAATCATGCTTAAGGCCCAGCAGATGGGTATGGAACCTGAGCAAATGATTGCAGAAGTGAGCAAAGAGCACCAAGCTGACTTCGCCGGTTTCGATATTGACTTTAGTAACTACCACAGCACGCACTCACCTGAAAACCGTGAGCTTGCTTCTTTTGTTTACACCCAGTTAAAAGATAAAGGCTTTATTACTAGCCGCACTATTTCTCAGTTATTTGACCCCGAGAAAGAAATGTTCTTACCTGATCGCTTTGTAAAAGGCACTTGCCCTAAGTGTAAAGCTGAAGATCAATACGGTGATAACTGTGACAACTGTGGTGAAACTTACAGCCCGACAGATCTGATCAATCCAAAATCAGCTGTGTCTGGTGCTACACCAATCATGAAAGACTCAGAGCACTTCTTCTTTGATCTGCCACAGTTTGAAGACATGCTAAAAGCATGGACTAAATCTGGCGCACTTCAAGATGAAACATCAAACAAGATGCAAGAGTGGTTCGAGTCAGGCCTACAACAGTGGGATATCTCTCGTGATGCACCTTACTTCGGTTTTGAGATCCCTGGCGAACCTGGCAAATACTTCTACGTATGGCTAGATGCACCAATCGGCTACATGGGTTCATTTAAAAACCTTTGTGACAAGCGTGATGATCTTGATTTTGACGAATTCTGGAATAAAGACAGTTCAACTGAGCTTTACCACTTCATCGGTAAAGACATTGTTTACTTCCACAGCCTATTCTGGCCTGCAATGCTAGATGGCGCAGGTTTCCGTAAGCCAAATAACGTGTTCGTACATGGTTACGTAACCGTGAATGGCGCGAAGATGTCAAAATCTAAAGGCACATTCATTAAGGCAGGTACTTACTTAAACCACCTTGATCCTGAATGCCTACGTTACTACTACGCAGCAAAACTAAACAACCGTATTGATGATCTCGACCTTAATCTTGAAGATTTCACTCAACGCGTAAACAGCGATGTTGTGAACAAGATTGTTAACCTAGCATCACGTAACGCAGGCTTTATTGCTAAGCGTTTTGACGGCATGTTATCTGAGAAATTTGCAGAACCAGAGCTTTATGCTGAGTTCGTTGCAGCAGCAGCACGCATTGGTGATCTTTATGAGAGCCGTGAATACAGCCGCGCAATTCGTGAAATCACCGCGCTAGCTGACAAAGCTAACCAGTATGTTGACGAAAAAGCACCTTGGGTTGTTGCTAAGCAAGAAGGTAAAGATCAAGAGCTACAGGAAATCTGTACTGTTGGTATCAACCTATTCCGCGTGTTAATGGCTTACCTAAAACCTGTAATGCCAAAACTTGCAGAGCGTACTGAAGGCTTCCTAAACGAAACATTAACGTGGGAAGGCATCGAAACACCACTAACAAACCATGAAGTCACTAAGTTCAAGGCATTGTTTAATCGTATCGATCCTGTGCATGTTGCTGCAATGGTTGAAGCATCAAAAGAAGAAGCGGCGGCTGATAAAGCTGCACTTGAAGCTGCTCAACCAAAAAGCCCATTAACAGAAGAGCCAATTGAAGCTGAAATCGAATTTGATGATTTCGCTAAGATTGATATGCGTATTGCGAAGATTGTTTCTTGTGAAGCCGTGCCAAAAGCAGACAAACTATTGAAATTCCAATTGGATATCGGTGGTGAAATGCGTCAAGTATTCTCTGGTATTAAATCAGCTTACACACCAGAAGAACTTGTTGGCAAACTAACAGTAATGGTTGCTAACCTAAAACCGCGTAAAATGAAATTTGGTATGTCTGAAGGTATGATCCTTGCAGCTGGCCCTGGTGGTAAAGATCTTTGGATTTTAGAACCCCATGAAGGTGCTCAACCAGGTATGCGTGTAATGTAATTTACACTACATTTTAATACTGAATACCGATAACTCAGTTGTCGGTATTTTTTTGTCTTTTTTTTATACATTTTCCTTCTTATATCGCATCAAATACATCAACTTATTTGTCATTGTTAATAGGTTGTTGAATATTGATCTAGCTCCGCTGCGAACTCTAATTTTATAAACAAATATTCATCTCTCGTTCATAATTAGCGATCTTGATCGTTTTCCCTTCTGACAATATCACTTACATTTATTGCGTTAATTTGCTTGTAATTAATTATAAAACCAGCAAAATTTAACCCTAAATAGATAGGAACAATAAAAATACCCTACTTTTTTATTTGATATGAAGGATTCATGATGACTTTAGGTATTGTAACGAACCTCGCCATATTTGTTGGCTTGATAGCATTTTTATATCATATGCAAAATAAACACTACAGTTTTACTAAACGTGTGTTTGCCGGTTTAGGATTAGGTATTGCTTTTGGTGCTGCGCTACAAGTTTTTTATGGTGCTGGCTCTGAGGTCATCAAAACATCGATTGAGTATTTTGACATTGTCGGCGTAGGCTATGTACGCCTATTACAAATGATCATTATTCCATTAGTAATGGTGTCTATTATTTCCGCCATTTTAAAGCTTAACGGTGGCACCTCACTTGGTAAAATCAGTAGCCTGACTCTTGGGGTTCTGATTGTTACTACCATGATTGCCGCTTGTGTCGGTATTCTAATGGCTAACCTTTTTGGTCTTACCGCAGAAGGACTAACATCAGGTGCGGCTGAAATGGCACGTGCTAAAAGTCTTGAATCAACCCTTTCTAATGTAGAAGCAATGTCGTTTGCTAAATTAATAATTGAGTTTATTCCTGCCAACCCATTCTTAGATATGACAGGTGCACGTCGTACTTCAACTATCGCAGTGGTTATCTTCTCTATTTTCATTGGCTTATCAGCAACAGGTATTGCTAAGAAAAAACCTGAAATTTTCGCACAATTTGAAGGCTTCATTAAAGTTGCCCAAGCGATTATTATGCGTATGGTAACGTTAGTATTACGTCTAACACCATTTGGCGTATTAGCACTAATGACCAAGGTAATTTCAGGCTCAAACTACACTGATATTGTGAATCTTGCCAACTTCGTTTTTGCTTCTTATGCCGCATTAATTCTGATGTTTATGATTCACTTAGCACTTGTTGCGCTTGTTGGTATTAACCCACTACGCCACTTGAAAAAAATCATTCCAGTACTGGCTTTTGCTTTCACATCTCGCACCAGTGCTGGTTCAATTCCAATGAACGTGCAAACCCAAGAAAAATGCCTTGGTATTCCATCTGGTATTGCTAACTTTGCCGCTTCGTTTGGTTCAACTATCGGTCAAAATGGTTGCGCAGGAATCTACCCAGCCATGCTGGCAGTAATGATTGCACCAACCGTGGGTATAAACCCAATGGATATCGGCTTTCTATGTACTTTAGTTGCGATTATCACTGTGAGCTCTTTTGGTGTTGCGGGTATTGGTGGCGGTGCAACATTTGCGGCATTAATTGTACTTTCAGCAATGGATATGCCAGTGGCTCTTGCCGGTCTTTTGATCTCAATTGAACCACTTATTGATATGGGTCGTACTGCACTTAACGTATCAGGTTCAATCACCGCAGGCACAATCACCAGTAAAGTGATGGGCGAAACAGATATGGCTATTTTTAATAGCGATGACGTTGTTAACTTAGACGGCGAAGAATCAGCGGCTTAATCAACATTTAACACTCGTTTTAAGGGAGGTTGATTGCCTCCCTTCTCCATTTTTTAAGGAAGAGATAATAGTATGAAAATTATCATTATTGGTGGTGAAGCCGCTGGCATGAGCGCAGCAGCAAAAGCAAAACGCATTAACCCAACCGCTGAGATTGTTGTTTATGAAGCGTCTAATGTGATCTCTTTTGGCGCTTGTGGCCTACCTTATTATATTGGTGATGAATTTTCTGACGCTAATTTCATGGCGGAATTTACCCCAGCACAATTTGCAGAAAAAGGGATTCAGGTCTTAACTCAACATCGTGTTATTGGTCTCGACCCACAACAGCAGCAACTCACCGTTGAACATCAAGGGGAAACACTCGTTACCCATTATGATCGTTTAATGATTGCAACAGGGGCCAAAGAAATATTACCCCCAATAGCTGGCCTTGAAAAACATGGGGTTTATTCACTACGTCGTATGCAAGATGGCCTTGATATTAAAACCGCCCTTGCCGATCCACTATGCCAACATGTCACGATTATTGGCTCTGGTTTTATTGGCTTAGAAGTGGCTGAAGCGATGATCCATCAAGGTAAAACAGTACGCTTAATTGAACGTGCCGCCTGCTTAATTCCCGATGCCTTTGATACTGAAATCAGCCAACATATTCAACCTGAACTTGAACAAGCTGGCGTACAGATTCACCTTAGAGAATCAGTGAGTGAGATTATTGGTGATGATCGTGTTACTAGTATTAAAACCGATAAAGACATTTATGCGACTGATCTAGTGATCTGCTGTACTGGTGTGAAGCCCAATACAGATTTTATTGCAGCAACAGGCATTGAACGTTTAGCCAATGGCGCAATAATCATTGATCAACAAGGGAAAACATCACTAGATAATATTTGGGCGGCTGGCGATTGCGCCACTATTTGGCATGCACAGTTACAACAACCTGTTTATATTCCACTCGCAACAGGCGCCAATAAAATGGGCCGTTTAGTCGGTGAAAATATCGCTGGCAAAAACCTCAGTTATGACGGCACATTAGGCACCAGTTGTGTCAAAGTTTTAGGCTTAGAAGCCGCTCGCACCGGACTCTCAGAGCGTGAAGCTCAACAAGCGAATATTGATTACAGCACCGTATATATCAGTGATAAATGCCACACCAACTACTGTGAAGGTCAATCACCACTTTATATTAAATTGGTTTACCGCTCTGATAATAAAAAATTACTTGGTGGACAAATGATTGGTAATAAAGGTGCTGTTCACCGTGTTGATGCCCTTGCCGTAGCCATCAGCCTTGGCGCAACAACTGAACAATTAGGTATGATGGATTTTGCCTATGCGCCGCCATTTTCCCGTACTTGGGATATCATGAATGTCGCGGGTAATGTGGCGAAATAATTACCAGTTTTAATTGCATTAACATGTAGCCCCACAGTCACGTATTTTTGATAAATCCTCCAACAAACACTACGTGACTGTCTTCTCTTTCCTCTTTTTATCATCCTTTTTTGATCGCCAGACTCACTGACGAGTCACTCGCCATTTTTACCACTAATCGTTACGCCTCGAAAATCCCGACTATACACCTCGAAAAAACAACGTTTTATTAAAATAATATACATTCAAATCGCAATTTTCGTTAAATATTAGTTAAAAATAGATTTTATAAACATTAAATCGGTATAAAATTTGTGACTTAACGCAAATTTTAGCGGTTAATAACAATTATTACTTCGCGTTAACAGATGAATAACTGCTACTCTCCGAACGCACTCTGATAATCGATGGACAGAGAGAAATAAACATTAAGGATAACTTCTAATGACGACAGAAAAGAAAAAAATGTCACTAACTGGCCGAGTGATCCTCGGTATGATTTTAGGTATTCTGACAGGATTTATGATCCGTTCCCTTTTTGCTGATGTCGCTTTTATTCATGACTATATCGTAAATGGCCTGTTTGATGTCGGTGGTAAAATCTTTATTGCCAGCTTAAAAATGTTAGTTGTGCCTCTGGTATTTGTATCGCTGGTTTGTGGTACTAGCTCATTAAAAGATTTAGCAACACTGGGTCGTTTAGGCGGAAAAACCTTAGCGTTTTATCTAACCACGACAGCCTTAGCCATTACCCTTGCACTGACCATGGCAAATATCTTCCAGCCAGGTGCCGGTGCTGATTTAAGTGCAGCAACAACATTTGCATCAAAAGAAGCGCCATCACTAGGCAGTGTTATTGTGGGTATGTTCCCAACTAACCCTATTAGCGCAATGGCAAGTGGTAACACGCTTCAAATTATTGTCTTTGCGGTTTTATTTGGTATTGCAATCAGTGCCGCAGGTAAACCGGGCGAGCGTCTGGCAGCAGTCTTTGCTGATTTAAATGAAGTGATCATGAAGCTGGTAGCATTATTGATGAACATTGCCCCATACGGTGTGTTCTTTTTAATGGCGAAATTGTTCACAGGATTAGGTCTTGACGCTATCTATAGCTTAATTAACTACTTCCTTGTTTTAGTAGCTGCACTATTACTGCATGCATTGGTCACTTACAGCGTGATGCTAAAAGCATTTACTGGTTTAAGCCCAATTACCTTCCTCAAGAAAATGGAAGATGCAGTGATGTTTGCGTTCTCAACCGCATCATCAAATGCCACCATTCCTGTAACGATGGAAACGGCGACTAAGCGTTTAGGCGTTAACAATAAAATTGCCTCATTTACTGTACCACTTGGCGCAACCATTAATATGGACGGCACCGCCATCATGCAAGGTGTGGCAACAGTATTTATTGCCCAAGCGTTTAATATCGACCTTACAATGACTGATTACATAATGGTTATTCTAACCGCAACACTAGCCTCAGTAGGTACGGCAGGTGTTCCGGGCGTTGGTCTCATTATGCTGGCGATGGTACTTAACCAAGTCGGTCTACCGGTTGAAGGTATCGCACTGATTATGGGTGTTGACCGTCTGCTTGATATGGTACGCACCGCCGTTAACATCACAGGTGATAGCGTCGTAACCTGTATTGTTGCTAAATCAGAAGGTGAAATGGATGTGGAACGTTTCAATGATCCACTAGCAGCAACAGAAGATGAAGCGGTTCGTTTCCATTCAAACCCTCAAGCACAGAAATCATAACAGCGAGTAAAAACTTGCGAACACAACATAACTCAAGGGCACTTTTCGTGCCCTTTTTTTGGTTGGGATATAGGGTTGTAGGGACGAGGAACAGCTACCACCTAATTGACTATTGCGCTTCTGATGTTAAATACCGCCTATAGAGACGGTATTTAACATCACAGGTTTTATTATTGAGCAGTAGAAAATTTTGAAAATAATTCAGGCTCTTTATCTAACAAACAAAGAACTTTACTCGCTAATCCAGTAGGATTACGACGTTTTTGCTCCCAACTTTTTACCGTATCAACACTAACAGAAAAAGCTATAGCCATCTCTTTTTGACTAACATTTAATTTTTTTCTAATCGCTTTAACATCAGCAACTTCGATTCGAATTACGTTCGCAGGACTTAACTCACCTTTTGCGATACTTTCTGCTTGTTTCAAAGAAGTATATAAATCATCAAAAATACTGTCATTCATGATCATGTTCTCTCTTAATCGACTGAGATATTTGTTTTAACACTTTTTTTTCATTGTCGGTTAAAGTGTCTTTTTTACCTTTCTTATAGAGCAAAAGGAAATAAACGGTATCAGGATTGATCAGCAAATAAATAGACCGATAACCACCACTTTTTCCTGACCCACTTCCGGCTAATCGGATCTTTCGTAAGCCGCCAGTCCCTACAATTAACTGCCCAATATCAGGGCTAACAATAATATCTGACTGTAAGGCTCGATATTCATCATCACTAATTAGCTCCTTACGTAGAGACTCAAATAATGGCGTCTCTATAAACTCAATTGCGCTGTTGATTTCCAGTTCCTCTATCTCAACATAGGAGTACATTGTACACCTAGTCAAATATTTTAAGCAAGAGAGCTGATAATAAGCACTAAAGTAGATTTATTTTAAATCCACATCACATACAAAAATACCGCCTCAAATTGGGCGGTATTTAACAGTATGTCTATTTATGCGTACTAAAAGATGTGCAGTAACACTCAGATACAAAAAACGCAGCTATGGGCACTTTTAACGTTAATCTTTTATACGCACACAGGTTAGTATGAATGATTAACCAATTAAACTAACCATAGAACAGCGAGAACAGAGTGAAATCCACATTCAAAAGTTTTTATAAACCCCAAGAAAGTGAACTACAAGAGCTTTGGGAGAATGCAACATTTGTATTTGATACAAATATATTAACTAATTTATATCGTTATCAATCTGAAACAACTAAGGACTTCCTTGATATTCTCAATAAAATCCAAAACAAAATTTGGATACCTCATCATGTAGCCCTTGAATATCAAAGAAATAGATTAGGGGTAATTGAAGAGCAGCATAAAAAATTTGCTGAGACAAAAAACACAATCAACTCTATGGTTAATGAACTTCAAAAGAAATTAGATCAATTACAACTGAGAACTAGACATAGTCATATAGATCCAGATCCATTAACAAAGGGAATAGAGGCTTTAAAAGACGATTTTTTTAATAATTTAGATACATTAGAAAAAAATAGTATTCAGGTAAGTTCTAAAGATGATATTCGCGAAAAATTAGATAATTTATTTGAAGGTAAAGTTGGTAAAGCCCCTACCCAAGGTGAGATTGATAAACTAGAAAAAGATGGTGAAGCACGTTTTAACTCAAAAGTACCGCCGGGCTATGAAGATCAGAATAAAAATGGGTCATTCTCATTTAAAGGCGTGAGATATCAAAATAAATTTGGCGATTTTTTCATTTGGAATCAAATCATTGAACACTCAAATGCGTTTGATATTGAGCACTTAATTTTTGTGACTGACGATACAAAAGAAGATTGGTGGGAAATAGTTAAAGGTAAAAAAGTCGGTTTAAGAACCGAATTGATTGATGAAATATACAGTGAGTCAAAAGTTAAACTAATTAATGTTTATCAAGCGCATACGTTCTTAAAATATGCATCCCAACACCTAGAAACCCAAACATCAGATAATTCAATTCAAGATGTAAGATTAGTATCTGAAAGTAAAAACACAAAAAAATGTATAGATCTTGTTAATAACCCTGAATTATCTGAACAGCTTGGACTCATTAAGAATGCAAGGGTATCTGAACAACTAGAACAACTTGGACTCATTAAGAATACAAGGGTATCTGAACGATTAGAACAAATGGAACAACTAAGAATTTTTAAGAATAAAAGGGAATCTGAACAATTAGAACAAATGGAACAAATGGAACGACTAGAACAGCTTGGACTCATTGAGAATGCAAGGGTATCTGAACAATTAGAACAAATGGAACGACTAGAACAGCTTGGACTCATTAAGAATGCAAGGGTATCTGAACAATTAAAACAGATGGAACAAATTAACAACAATAGTTTGATAAGACTTAGAGAACACATGCGCAATCAAAAAAACACCAAAGATATCAATGAAGAATAGCGACACTCAACACTATACATGTTATTTGACCTAATATGTGACAACAACAAAGGTCGCCATTAGCGACCTTATGCCTAAATTAGATTTAAAATAAATCTAATTTAGGCAATCAATCTCGGCATAAATCGCTTATCAGTCTGATACGACCCAAATACCCGTCAAATCGCCCCTAAAAACGATTCTAAGACCACAAATACCTATCATTCAGCTCGTAGTATGACTTTGCGCTAAAAACAGCCCTATTTAACTTAATGGATCTAATGCGATCCGATACGCTGTAACGTCCAGATACAACAAAGGCCGCCTAAGCGACCTTCTGAAATTCATGTAACGGGTATTATGCTCAATCAAAACACATAGAACGCTTATTGTTAGGGGGACTTTGCAAACTCCCTTTGCCTTGCGCTTTCATTCAATACATTTACAACATTCTTAGCAACGACAATCAGCTCTTGCAGAACATCCAAAGCTGGTTTGGAAATATCTAGATCATTAAGCACAATGTCAACTGGCACATCTAGTTCTTCCTCTATGAGGTTAGAAGGCGGTATTTTTATTTTTGATTTCCTTCTTTGCGTCCAGGTCATAGGCTTAACATGCCAAACTACATCTCTGCGGCAGTTACCGAATCCACAATTCATTATACCAGAAGGAAAATCAGGTATCTGTTTCTGCAACATAAGACTAGTGATTTTTGTAAAGTTACCCGTTGGAATTAACAGCTTATGCTTATCCATTACGTCTAGGTCGTGAATAGCGCAGAGTAGCTTATTACCATTTTCTCGGTATGGCTTCAAAGAAGCTAATCCTTCTGAAAATGACTCCGAAACCCTTTTAGGTAAACCTGGCAGTGTGGATTTTTTCAATGCGTCTTCATTCGAAGTTATTGGAAACTGAATATTCCTCTTTTCACCCTCAGACTTTGCAAAATCGGATGTGCAGCTCCAATAACTATGATCAATAGCTGCTCTTAGGTTATGAATTAAATCTCCAATAATGATGGCTGCTTCGTTAACCACCGCAACATCCCTCTTTGCAAATGTTGCTCGCTGCCCTGTTTTAAAGTTAGTTTCTAAAAAGTATTTAAAAGGTTTCTTCTTATCAAATAGAGCATAGAGTTCACTATAGTGTTTCTCAGCTCTTTGAATTTTCAAATGTGCGCTATCCATACATACCCCTAACACTTATACAACGAAAAATAGCATAACTCATATAATACCAGACTCATACAAGAGCCGTTTACACCATTCATCACACTTATCCTTGTGATTACAAATTCTGCAGCAGAACTCTAAGTGCCTATTATGTTGCTATCTGAACGCCCATAAGACCGTTGTGTG
Organism: Photobacterium piscicola; assembly: GCF_900166965.1. Taxonomy (GTDB): domain Bacteria; phylum Pseudomonadota; class Gammaproteobacteria; order Enterobacterales; family Vibrionaceae; genus Photobacterium; species Photobacterium piscicola. Next base: position 141,808 of record NZ_FUZI01000004.1, read on the forward strand.
TATTTCTCACCTCAACCTAAGCCGATTAATCGAAAACACGATTGAAAATTTATTACCGATTCAGGACCTATTTGAAACGATTTCAATATTCGTTAGCAATGAAAGGCCTATTTAACAGTATGCATCTAATCCGTACTATACGATCTCTATTCATATAAAAAGTATCGCTTAGGTCTTGTTTTGATAAGTTTTCTTCAAAATAATTAGCCTAAACATGGTGTATTTAATTTGTTACTCATGTTAACAACAATGAAAACACCTAATTGGCGATACTTAACAGTCATAATCCCTAAAATAGATAAAATTAACCCTACAACACGTGAGTAGTAGATTCCCTATCGCCCTCGCGGGCATTCGCTGTAGGGAATGACGGGGTTAGGTTTGGCATTCACTCCTACTCTTTTCGAATAAATAGCAAAAATATGACTCACTGTCTCATCTATAATATCGAGTGATAAATAAATAACATCACCAGTGATAGAATTATCGTTAAATAAACCCATACAAAATAAGTTGAGAGGCAACATGACTGAATTTGAAAAGATGCTTGCAGGCGAAGATTTTGATGCGGGCTCAGATTGTATTGAAAATATTCGTCAAAATGCATTAAATCTATTGCAGGCTATTAACCAAAATATAGATAGCTCTCAGCGTGATGAACTGTTTCAACAGCTAATGGGGAATATTTCGCCATCCAGTATTGTGCGCTCACCGTTTTATTGTGAATTTGGTAAAACAATTTCGATTGGAGAAAACACCTACATCAACATGAATGTCACTATGTTAGATGGGGCTAAAATCACTATTGGTAATAATGTCTTAATTGGTCCAAACACACAATTTTACTGCGCTAGTCATGACTTAAATTATCGTAATCGCCGTAATTGGAAAACCATTTGGAATACAATTACGATTGAAGATGATGTATGGGTTGGTGGCAACGTGGTAATCAATCAAGGTGTGACCATTGGCGCACGCTCTGTTATTGCCGCAAATTCTGTGGTTAATTGCGATGTACCCGCCGATTCTCTTTATGGTGGTACACCTGCAAAATTAATTAGAGTTATTCACGAAAACCAATAATCAAGAGGCATAGACAACAAATAGCTGTCTATGCCAATAACAAGCTTTTCACCCTTTGGTGGCTGCAATAGAAAATCAATATTAATGACTATTCACTGTTTTTAAAGCTCGACGCTGCTTGAAAACACCCTTAGGTACTTTAGTCAATAAAATACCCGCAAGAAGAGGCAGCATCATTATCAAGGATTGTTGAGACAACGCTTCTCCATTGATATAACTAGAAATAAATAGCGCAACTACAGGGAAAATTAGAAAACAAATAGACGCTTTAAAAGGAGTTGATACCTGCACCAGTTTGAAATACGCAACAATACCGCCAACACTCGCCACCAAACCAAGATAAACAACCGCTGAAATTGAATCCCAACTAAAGACTGCAACATTTACATTTTCAGTCACAGCTGAAACCGCAAACAAAAATAGAGCAGCAATGAAGCTCGGTAGCGCATTATAGGTTAGCACTTCAATATCTTTACAGTATTTTTGCACCAATACATACATAGTTGCGTGCATAGCAACAGCAACGCCTAAACAAACAGTACCAACGAGATAATCATCGCTTCCCATCTGCATTTCATTTGCAAGAATTAGGCATAAGCTCACAACGGCTGTAATTAGCCCAAATATTTGGTGCTTTGCCAATCTTAAACTGAGGAACAGACCTGACATCAGCATTACTGCAACGGGCATATTGGCAAAGATTATTGATGCTAAACCAGATGAAATATATTGCTCACCAAAGATCATCAACGTAAATGGAATCGCGAAGTACATCAGTGCAACAATAAATAACCACCGACGCTTACCTTTTGGAAATAGCAATGGTTGATTGAAGATCTTTGTCAACACTACCAGTAGAGGTGCCGCCACTAAAAAACGTAGCGCGGTGGCAAAAATAGGTGGAATAGAATTCAATGCAACTTCCATCGCAAACCAAGTCGTACCCCAAATTAAACAAACAGAGATAAAAAGAAAAATAGTAAGTAGCTTTGAATTCATAATATTCCCTTATTAATAATAATTTAGATCATCATCTGTAGCGCGATAATCATGCATTACAGTATAGGGACGTAATCAGGGAAATAAATTTCATTTACATCTACAACTAAAACAATTTATAGAAAATTATTCCATTTATAATAAATAAGTTGTAAATATTTTCTATAAAAATCAAAAACAATAAAGACATTATTCTTTATAAGGTCTATTGGACGGTATTAAATATCGATGAAATGATGGGACTTATAGAAGAAAGACAGCAACATAGAAATAATAAATCAAGGGCACATGATGTGCCCTTTTATAGCGTACTTAATACAATACAACCAATAACTATCGTTGATAAAATTAGTGCGTATTACGGGTTAAATCAGCTGCTGTTAATGCCGCAGTATTGGTGTAACGACCATTATCAATACTTGGTAATGCAACCTTGCCGCTATTAACCAGTTTAGCGATACGTTGTTGATCAGCTTTAGAGGTTGATAAGCCAATAACCGACCAATCATTTTCAGTTTTACCTGTAATATGGCCTTTTTTAACATCACGAATATAACGCATGGTTAATTGACGAACGGTGCCAGCTTCAGTGCCGTAATGGGCTTTTGAATCAAACAGCACCTTAAATTTATGGCCTTCAAGTACCCCACCTTTTTTCGTTAAATGTCCCATACGGTAGCTATTCATGCCTAAATTAATAGTTTGTGCATCCGTAATCGGTTTACCGTTCATTTTAAGGTTGGTAATACGATGACCTGCGGCTTTGGTTAAATCAATTTGGTAAGTAACGCCACCGAAAATGTCGTGGGTACTGTATTTTGATGAACGACGTTTAGCATCAAAGCTGTAGGTTAGATCAGTCGGCTTCACACTATTAAAATACCCCGCTGACCATTCCATATAGGTTTTTAAATCTTTTCCCGTCATTTCATAAACTGTGTATTCACCACCAGCATATTCGTAGTTAAAGTTAATATCTTTAACTTTAATATCGCCGACAGGTAACGATGGATTCATATTATCAAGGTGGACCGCAATCACATTGGCTTGCGGAGCAAAATAAAAACCAACTTCTTGGAAAAGTGACGTTAATCCAGTGTCGTGTAATTGGCTATCTGGAATGCCTGTAATGGTATTTTGCGGCACCAGATCTTGACCATCTAATTGACCAATAACTTTATTCGCATCTTGCTGAAGCTTATGATGATAAGGCTTAAAGATAGTTTCCATCGTTGGGTCTGATGGTAATTTATTCATATTATAAGTGAAGCTATCTTTATTGATTAGGGTGTATTTACCCTGCGCATCTTTTTTGAAATTTAAATCAATGCGAGATAACGCGCGACCATATTTATACGGTTCAGTAATAATAACCCCATTGATCATCGCCTTATCTACTTTAACGTGCATATGGCCCGCAACAATGGCGGCTAACTCTGGGTTTGCACGCGCAATATCACCTACGCCAGTATCGGCAATGTTATTTTCGTTATCAATACCCATATGCGCCACTAAAATGATGGCATCAGTTTTATCTTTAATTTGGGTAATAACTTTTTTAACTTCCAGACTTGGGTTACTAAAGGTCAGATCTTGCAAGCGATCACTGCCATTAGCAAAAGCGGCGATCATTGGCGTATCCATACCAATGATGCCAATTTTGACCCCCTTACGTTCAACAATTTTATAAGACGGTAAAAAAGGAGAGGTTGCATTATGGAAAATATTACCGGCGAGTGGCGTTCCGTTAAAGGTTGTAATGGTATTTTTAAGTACCTTTAAACCAAAATCAAATTCATGATTACCCAATACATAGGCGTCATATTTTAATTGGTTAAAGCCTAACATCATCGGGCTGATAGGATCGTTTTTAAAGGTTTCGATATTATTACCCTGAATCGCATCACCCGCATCGACTAAGATAATCTCAGGATCTTGCTTTCTTAGCTCGCCAACTTTGGTCGCGATTTGGCTTAAACTGCCGGATAAGTTAGGTTTATCGGTGGTGTAATCCCAAGGAATAAATCGCCCATGAAGATCTGATGTACCTAAAATTGTAATATCGACTTGCTCTGCATAAACAGATTGTGAACTAACTAAAAAGGAAAATAATACTGTTTTATAAATGTTCTTATTCATTACTTGAATGACTCATCCGTTGATTTAAACCACCTATGGCATAAGAGCACAATTATACACAATCAACATATTAATATTCCTGAGATGCATAACAATTATGTGATTTATATTTAGAAATGAGGAAAGACAACAAACCGCAAGGAATAATACAAGGCACGAGGTATCAGGGCCGAGGGAAAAGCAATAAACGGCATCGTCTTTAATCTCGATAGTCACCTTTTCGAAATATCGAAACCTATAACAAAGGTCGCTTTAAATAAGCTAAAAACAAACGTTATCCGCACGAAAAAAAACATACCAACAATACATTCACAATGAATCCTGTTTAAAATAAAGGCACGAGGTAAAGCACTTTATCTCGATACTCGCGACCTAGAAACCTCATCCCTAAAATCCTCTCTACCTTTCTTTCATAAAAAAACCCAGCCTTATCGACTGGGTTTTTAAGCTACATGCTTAGTGCAGTATCAGTGATTAACCGATGTGCGTCGCGTTACGCATGTACTTACGTAGTACTTCAGGGATCATAATACGGCCATCTGCTTCTTGGTTATTTTCAAGAATAGCAACCATAGTACGACCAACAGCAAGACCAGAACCGTTTAGTGTGTGTAGTAACTCAGGCTTCTTCTCGCCTTTACGACGGAAACGCGCTTGCATACGACGTGCTTGGAAATCCCACATGTTTGAACATGAAGAAATCTCACGGTAAGTTTCTTGAGCAGGAACCCACACTTCTAAGTCGTAAGTTTTGCAAGAACCAAAGCCCATATCGCCAGTACAAAGTACCACTTTACGGTAAGGTAGCTCTAGAAGTTGTAGCACTTTCTCAGCATGACCTGTTAGTTCTTCAAGTGCTGCCATTGAATCTTCAGGGCGAGTGATCTGAACTAGCTCAACTTTGTCGAACTGGTGCATACGGATAAGACCACGAGTATCACGACCGTAAGAACCCGCTTCTGAACGGAAACATGGCGTGTGTGCAGTCATCTTGATTGGCAAATCTGCTTCATCAGTAATGGTGTCACGCATCATGTTTGTTACAGGCACTTCTGCTGTTGGAATTAATGAAAGCACGCGAGGCTCTTCATCATTCACTTTTTCAGTTAGCGGTTGAGTGTGGAATAGATCTTCACCAAATTTAGGTAATTGACCTGTACCAAATAGGCTGTCAGCGTTCACTAGGTACGGTACGTACATTTCTGTGTAACCGTGCTCTTCAGTGTGAAGATCTAGCATGAACTGTGCAATTGCGCGGTGTAGACGAGCAAATTGACCTTTCATTACGATGAAACGTGCGCCAGTAATTTTTACAGCACTTGCGAAATCTAGACCACCAGCCATTTCACCAAGATCAACATGATCTTTCACTTCGAAGTCATACGCTTTTGGCTGACCCCAACGTGAAACTTCAACGTTTTCTGACTCATCTTTACCTGTTGGTACTGACTCATCAGCGATGTTTGGTAGCATTTGAGTGATAGTATCAAGTTGAGTTTGAAGCTCAGCTAATGCTGTTTTTGCTTCATCAAGCTCAGAACCTAGGTTGCCGACTTCCGCCATAATACGCTCAGCTTCAGCGTGATCACCTTTTGCTTTTGCCTGACCAATCGACTTCGATCGCGAGTTACGCTGTGCTTGAAGCTCTTCTGTTTTTACTTGAAGAGACTTACGTTGCTCTTCTAAGTTGCGTAAAGTTTCTACATCAAGGTTAAAACCACGACGCGCGAGTTTTGCAGCTGTTTCATCCAGCTCAGTTCGAAGTAATTTAGAATCTAGCATGCTAATCCTGTGCTCTTAATAGTCTGAAATGCGCGTTATTTAGGCATTTCTTATTAAAATAGTTGTAGTTGGGAGGCAACCATAACAAATTGTTGCCAATCACTTAACGATACCCAAAAAGCCTTATTATTGGTAGCGCTTTAGCGGGCTTTTTGCATCTAAAGAAGCAAGATAATCCAACTTTTCTGATATTTTTATCTCTAAGCCCCGTTTTGAAGGCTGATAATAAACTCGATCACGAATTTCGCGCGGTAAATACACTTCACCAGGAGCATAAGCACCTGGTTCATCATGAGCATAACGATAACCTTCACCATAGCCCAATTCTTTCATCAGTTTGGTTGGTGCATTACGTAAATGTGGCGGCACTTCAAAATCAGGAAATTCACGCGCATCGGCTTTAGCAAGGTTGAACGCAACATACACCGCATTACTTTTAGCAGCACAGGCTAAATAGACAATGGCTTGGGCTATCGCTCGTTCACCTTCATAAGCGCCAACGCGGGTATAACAATCCCATGCCGACACAGCGACTTGCATCGCACGAGGATCAGCATTACCAATATCTTCTGATGCAATGGCTAATAATCGACGCGCAACATACAGTGGATCACACCCTGCTTGCAGCATTCTCGCAAACCAATACAGCGCACCATCGGCATTAGAACCACGAATAGATTTATGTACAGCAGAAATCATGTCATACCAAAGATCGCCTTTGTTATCAAACCGAGCAACTTTTTCACCCGTGACTTCAGCTAATAACTCTACCGTGATTTGTTTGATGCCCTGCTTATCTTCTTCAGCCATATCTATTAACTGTTCAAGATAATTAAGTGACATTCGTGCATCACCACGTACAAATTCAGCCAATTGCTGTTTTACTTCACCTACAAACTCAAAATTGGTTTCGCTAATACCACGTTCTTTATCTGTTAACGCTTGTTCAATCACTTCAAGAATTTCATCATCTTCAAGGGATTTTAATTTATACACCCGCGCACGGGATAACAGAGCGTTATTAAGCTCAAACGAAGGATTTTCAGTGGTCGCGCCAATAAAGGTCACGGTGCCATCTTCGATATGTGGCAAAAATGCATCTTGCTGGCTTTTATTGAACCGATGTACTTCATCAACAAATAAAATAGTACGTCTGCCTGCCATTTTATTATCACGCGCTTTATCTATTGCTGCGCGAATATCTTTAATGCCTGAGGTAACTGCAGAAACGCGTTCAACTTCAGCATTGGCATAATTGGCAGCCACTTCGGCTAAGGTTGTTTTACCTGTTCCTGGTGGTCCCCACAAAATCATCGAGTGCAATTGACCCGCTTTTAATGCTCGACGCAGTGGTTTTCCTTCACCAAGAATATGTTGTTGACCAATGTATTCCTCTACCGTTCGTGGCCGCATTCTTGCTGCCAAAGGTCTAAAATCCGAGGAAAAATCTAGGCTGAAATTATTCAATATAATGACTCCCCTAAGACAGAAAAAGGTGGCTCATTCGCCACCTTCTCATAATAATTAATTAGAATAACAATTAGTTACGTTGGTCATCTAACTCCACACCTTTTGGCGGTGTAAAGGTAAATAAACTGGCTGCAGGTGTTGTGCGTTTAAAATCGCTCAAGACATACTGACTACGTTGCCCATCAGTTTCAATGACTGAGAAATTACGGACATCACCTGCTTTTGATACCGTGACCACGAATTTATCCATTGATGATGTTTTATCTTTTGGAGTTAAGGTAAAGGTATCCACTAACTGAGCGACATTATACTTCGACCAATCACTTGCACTATTACGGGTTAATAATACAAACGGCGTTTGCTCTGTCGCATCTTTAAGCCACATTGCTGTTACTTGCTCAACAAACGGGCTGTAATACCATACGGTTTTACCATCAGAAACCAATAAACTTTCATCAGGTGTCACGGTTTTCCAACGAAATAAATTAGGGCGTTTAATCGATAAATCGCCAGTACCATTTACTAAAACTTCACCATCAGGGCTGGTGACTTTTTGAGTAAAGTTAGCGCTAAATGCATTCACTTTATCAAGACGGCTACTTAGTGCTTGTTGCGGTGTTGCAGCCCATGCACTTGACGCAACCAACATTGGTGCGGCAACTAACATGCTCATTACGAGTTTCTTCATCATATTCGCTAACCTCTTTAGTATTAAACCGCTGTGACAATCTCTATCACAGCGGTTTTATTTACACTTTAGTGCTTACAGCATACGTAGCTATTTATCGCTAGCCATTAATCGAGATGCTGTACTGGTGGCGGCGCTAATACTTCACGGTTAGCATTATGCCCCGGAGCACTCACGATGCCATGTGCTTGTAATTGATCAACAATACGAGCGGCGCGGTTATAACCGATCTTAAATCGACGCTGTACGCCTGAAATAGATGCTCGACGCGTTTCTGCTACAAAAGCAGCCACCTCATCAAATAGCTGGTCTAAATCATCGTCACCCGATGGTGCTTCACCCGGAAGCAAACTATCGGCACCTTGATCTGTGTTTAAAATGCTATCGATATATTGAGGTCTACCACGTGCTTTCCAATCGTTAACCACGTTATGCACGTCATCATCAGATGCAAATGCACCATGAACACGAATGGTATGACTTTGACCTGACGGTAAGTACAACATATCACCCATGCCTAACAATGTTTCTGCACCACCTTGATCAAGAATAGTGCGTGAGTCAGTTTTAGTTGATACGGTAAATGCCATTCGCGTTGGAATATTAGCTTTAATCAAGCCTGTAATTACATCAACAGAAGGACGCTGAGTGGCTAATACAAGGTGAATACCTGCTGCTCGAGCTTTTTGAGCCAAACGAGCAATTAGTTCTTCTACTTTTTTACCCACAACCATCATTAAATCAGCAAATTCATCGACAATCACCACAATACTTGGCATTTTTTCCAATAACGGTGGGTACTCATCCATGGTATCACCCGGTTTCCATAATGGATCATGAATTGGGTGACCAGCTTCTGCTGCTTCTTTAAGTTTAGCGTTATAACCTGCAAGGTTACGTACACCACAAGCCGCTAACACTTTATAACGACGTTCCATTTCACCGACACACCAACGAAGCGCATTACCAGCATCTTTCATGTCAGTAACTACTTCGGTTAATAGATGTGGAATACCTTCATAGATTGATAGTTCCAACATTTTCGGGTCAATCATAATGAAGCGACAATCTTCTGGTTTACATTTGTAAAGTAAGCTCAGAATCATGACATTCACACCAACTGATTTACCAGAACCGGTGGTACCTGCAACCAATAAGTGTGGCATTTTACTTAAATCAGCCACAACAGCATCGCCCGCAATATCGTTACCTAAAACGATAGGCAGTGCACCACCAACATGCTGGAATTGCTCACTCGCAACCACTTCCGACATATAAACCGTTTCACGGCTCTTATTGGGCAGCTCTAAACCAATGTAAGGTTTACCTGGAATCACTTCAACCACACGTACTGATGTGGTTGATAATGCACGCGCTAAATCTTTTGATAGCCCAGAAATACGACTCACTTTTACGCCAGGGGCAAGGTCAAGCTCATAGCGTGTAATAACCGGGCCAGGATAAATACCTTTAACTTGTACTTTGATTTTATAATCAGCAAGTTTTGATTCAATTAGTGCCGCTGTCGCTTGTAACTCTTCATCAGATGCTTTTTCAACCGTTTTACGTGCTGGCTGTAGTAAATCTAATGTTGGCATTGGTGATGTTGGAACCGGAAGATCAGGCTCTTTTTGCATTAAGAAAGGATTATCTAATCCTGCAAGGTGTGCTTGTTCTTTTTGTTTATCACGAATACGTTTTAGGAAAATTTCCTCGTCTGTTAATCCCTCTTCTGAAGTATCAACAGCCGCTGTCGGTGCAAAAGACGCCGCAACAGGTTCAGCATAGACTTGTGATGCAGTAGGTTGCTCACTAACGACAGCATTAATTACATGCTGTGTTTGCTCATCAACCGCAACAGTAAAATCTTCATCTTTTTCAAGCTCGCGCTCAAGTGCTGAAACAGATAAACCTTGTATCGGTGCTACTTGTTCTACTGGTGCAACATAGGCTTGAGGTTCAACATACGGTGCAGCCTGTTCAACTGGCGCAACATAGGCTTGAGGTTCAACATATGGTGCTACCTCTTCAACTGGCGCAACATAAGCTTGAGGTTCAACTTGTGGTGCTGCCTCTTCAACTGGCGCAACGTAAGCTTGAGGTTCAACATATGGTGCAGCCTGTTCTACTGGCGCAACATAAGCTTGAGGTTCAACTTGTGGTGCAGCCTGTTCTACTGGCGCAACATAAGCTTGAGGTTCAACATACGGTGCTGCCTGTTCTACTGGCGCAACATAAGCTTGAGGTTCAACATACGGTGCAGCCTGTTCTACTGGCGCAACATAAGCTTGAGGTTCAACATACGGTGCTGCCTGTTCTACTGGCGCAACATAAGCTTGAGGTTCAACTTGTGGTGCTGCGATATCCATTAATGGATCAGCGGCAACAGCAGCGGTTGAATGAATAATCGGTGTTTGCTGTGCTGCGTTATAAACCGGGACTTTACGCTCAAAAGAGTGACCAGCAGACGCTTCTTCATGAGCTGAATTCGCATAAGACGACAATAGTGGATCATCATGCTCGTCATTAACATCATGCAGATGCTTGGCATAAGGCATATCTGCTTCGGCTGCAATTTCAGTGGCAAACGGACGCATCATTTCATGTTTATCTGAACGTAACTTATTCAATATCCATGTTAAGCTTGATAGTGTTTTTTCACCCAATTGATCAACAATGGTTGTCCACGAAACACCCGTAAAGAGCGTAAAGCCAATCGCCCATGCAAACATGAGGAGTAAGGTTGCACCTAGTACATTGAGTAATGGTAACGATACGTTGGCAACAACATCACCAATAACACCGCCTGATGAGAAATACCAAATATCATCAAAGTTAAGATCGGCTAAACCACAACTGCTTAAGATTAATAAAATCAATCCCAACCAACGAGTGCCGTAAACCATATAATCCAATGACAGCATTTTGGTTCGACGCTGAAAAACAAACCAGCCTAATGACACTAAAATAATCGGAATAACGTAAGCCAGTGATCCAAAAATAAAGAACAGAGTATCTGCGACTAACGCGCCAAATGAGCCTGCTTTATTCTGAACAACACCTTCCCAAGCAGTCTGCGACCAAGATGGGTCTGCCGGATTAAATGTGACTAGCGCTACCATCATATAAATGGCGACTAAAATACTGATGATCAAAAAACCTTCAATAATGCGTTGCCCACCCGATAAACGCATTTTGGGCAGTTTTTTACCTTTAAACTTCCTCAAGAATAACTCCGGTGTTTCTATCAAATTCAAATGTTTTGCCAACAAGCTGATATTTTCAGCGACTAAAGTGGCGCCTTTGCTGCTAATAACAACACTACATCCAATACCCAGCCACGTTGTTGGCAAACTCACAAATATAAAGTAAATGTTTTAATGCCATCATTCTATACTAAAAGACCACATTGTCTGTGTTCGTCGCCCTTTAAAATAAAATTATTTTCAAATAGTAAGCAATAAAAGCTAATTATCTCAAACGGCTAGTCGTTACTTATTTTAGACGGTCTGCCGTCAAATAAATTCATCATTATGTCAATTTGTAGATCCGTTTGGATGATTAATCACCAATTATTATTTTTATAGCGTATAAACAAATACACCCTGAATAACAATCACGTTATTCAGGGTGTATATATATCTCAATCTTCGATTGCTTAAAGCACGAATATCTAGCGTGTTTTAATAACCAAGTTGTTGCTTTGCTTAACTTCTTCCATAACAACATAGGTACGAGTATCGTTAACACCAGGAAGACGTAGCAAAGTTTCACCAAGCAATTTACGGTAAGCCGACATATCTGATACACGTGTTTTCAACAAATAGTCAAAATCACCAGAAACTAAATGACATTCCTGAATATCTTCTAGCTCTTGTACCGACTTATTAAACTGCTCAAAAACATCTGGCGCACCACGGTTGAGAGTGATCTCAACAAACACAAGTAGTGATGCATCAAGAAACTGTGGGTTTAATAGTGCAGTATAACCGCTGATATAGCCTTGGCGCTCTAATCGACGTACACGCTCTAAACAAGGTGTCGGTGATAAGCCAACACGCTTAGAAAGCTCGACGTTTGAAATTCGACCGTCTTTTTGAAGTTCATTCAAAATATTACGGTCTATGCGATCCAATTCCTTGGATGGTTTCTTTTTGGTATCTACCATTTTTTATTCCACCTTCTCACTTCCTTGCAAAAAAATATACTACATCTTATCTATTTTTAGAATCAAATACTCTAATAGTCAAACAATCCGTGATAAATATCAGACGATCATGCTATTTAGTTACGATATTGTTGGATTTTATTTCTACCTATGACTATAACCATCCTCAAATACTGAAGGATTTTACTAGCAGCTGCTCATCAAAAACAAATATTTAACTATGTTGTACCAAAACAAAACGGATTATCAAAGTAAATTAATCATATCAACACAAATACATTAACATAATTTAACAACTGTGAGTTTTAATCATCTATCTGTCTATTACAGCAATAGTTATACAATCATTATTCAAAAAATTAAAATAACGAATATCATGTATTTTTTTTAATGAAATTTGTGCTAGATCAAAAAAACACGATCTGACTTTTCACATTTAACTCTTCAAAAAAGCCTATTACTACGGTATTTTTGTCGTCAATCTAGCTTCTTTTTTTTATTAAAGTTGAGACGCTATTAAACGTTTGTCGCCCGAATTCAATAGGGCAAGCAAATAATTGATTGTCTTACATCCTCTTCCTTTACGACTGCAATTTACCTACAATCAGTCTTCCATAATAATAATATTATTCAGCCTGGAGAAAAAATGAGTAACGTAAAACATTGTGAACTACTCATCCTTGGTTCTGGACCAGCGGGTTATACTGCTGCTGTCTATGCTGCACGTGCAAACCTCTCACCAGTAATGATCACAGGTATGCAGCAAGGTGGTCAACTTACGACTACTACTGAAATTGAAAACTGGCCTGGCGATGCTGATGAGCTAACAGGCCCAGCACTTATGGACCGCATGAAAGCCCATGCAGAGAAATTTGAAACTGAAATTATCACTGACTTTATTAGTGAAACTGATTTCAGCCAGCGCCCTTTCCGCTTAAAAGGCGAAAACAGTGAATACACCTGTGATGCGCTTATTATCTCAACCGGTGCTTCTGCAAAATACATTGGTTTAGACTCAGAAGAAGCATTTAAAGGCCGTGGCGTATCTGCTTGTGCGACTTGTGATGGTTTCTTTTACCGTAACCAAAAAGTTGCCGTTATCGGTGGTGGTAACACCGCTGTTGAAGAAGCGTTATATCTGTCAAATATTGCCGCAGAAGTACACCTTGTTCACCGTCGCGATAGCTTCCGTTCTGAGAAAATTCTAATCAATCGTCTGATGGAAAAAGTCGCCAACGGCAATATCATTTTGCACACTGATAGTACCCTTGATGAAGTCTTAGGGGATGACATGGGTGTAACAGGTTTACGTCTTAAAGATACCCAATCAGATGCAACTGAAGAACTTGATGTAATGGGTGTGTTTATTGCTATTGGCCACCAGCCAAATACCACTATTTTCAATGGTCAATTAGATATGGAAAATGGCTATATTAAAGTCCAATCTGGTATCCACGGTAATGCTACTCAAACCAGTGTTGAGGGTATTTTTGCTGCGGGTGACGTAATGGATCATAGCTACCGCCAAGCTATCACTTCTGCTGGAACAGGCTGTATGGCCGCATTGGATGCTGAGCGTTATTTAGACGCTCTCGCAGATCAAAATAAGTAACATCAAGCCTCTGTTTATACAGCAGCTTTTTTCCTTACAGCAGCATAAATTTCAATTTTTGTTGTTGTAAGAGCGACTTACCATAAATACCGTAATGAAACCTTATTTATATGGATAAACAATTACAACGCGATTTGACCAAATGGTTAAAATCCCAAAGTAAACTCGCCAAACGTTGGATGATGTTCAGTATTGGCTTAGGGTTTATTTCGGGATTATTGCTTGTCGGGCAAGCAGCTTTATTAGCCAATATTTTGCATCAATTGATCATGGAGCATACCGATAAATACCAACTTATTAATCAGTTTGTTGGTCTTATTGTTATCGTTGGTTTACGTGCATTATGTAGCTGGGGACGAGAGGTTTGTGGTTACCGTTGCGGTGAACAAATTCGACTCCATATTCGCCAATTAATTCTCAACCGCTTACAAAATCTCGGTCCTGCTTATATCAAGGGTAAACCGGCTGGCGTATGGGCAAGTTTAGTGCTTGAGCAAGTCGAAGAAATGCAAGATTTCTTTGCGCGCTACTTACCACAAATGTCACTGGCGGTATTAATTCCGGTGGTGATTTTAGTCGTGGTATTCCCGCTTAACTGGGCTGCAGGCTTAATCTTCCTTATTACTGCACCGTTAGTTCCATTTTTTATGGCATTAGTCGGTTTAGGTGCAGCAGATGCTAACCGTCGTAACTTTAAAGCGTTACAACGTTTATCTGGTCACTTCTATGACCGTTTACAAGGTTTATCAACCCTACGATTATTTAATCGCGTTGATGCTGAAGCTGAAAATTTAGATGCCGCTTCACACGTCCTACGTAAACGCACCATGGAAGTGCTGCGATTAGCCTTTTTATCATCAGCTGTATTAGAATTCTTCTCAGCAATTTCTGTTGCTATTGTTGCAGTCTATTTTGGTTTTGCTTTCATCGGCGAACTGAACTTTGGTAACTATGGTGTACCTCTTTCGCTATTTACAGGTTTATTTGTATTAGTGCTCGCACCTGAGTTTTATCAACCACTGCGAGATCTTGGTACCTTCTACCATGCTAAAGCGCAAGCCATCGGTGCTGCTGAATCAATTGTTGAATTTTTAAACATTGAAGCAGATGAAATGAGTAACGGTGACACACCATTACCCACCCCAGATGCTATTCATATAACAGTAACCGATCTTGAAGTGCTAAGCCCTGAAGGTAAAATACTGGCAGGTCCTCTAAGCTTTACCATTAATACCAAAGAACATGTGGCATTAATTGGTCCAAGTGGCGCGGGTAAAACCAGTTTACTCAATGCCCTACTCGGCTTTTTACCTTACCGTGGCAGTATCAAAATAAACGATGTTGAACTGAATCAACTTAGGCATGATCAATGGCGTCAAGCGATCAGTTGGGTCGGTCAGAATCCATTATTAGTCCATGGTTCTGTACGCGATAACATTACGCTCGGTAATCCAAATGCCACGAATAATGATATCGAACAAGTCACTCGCCAAGCCTATGCTGATGAATTTATTCAACGTCTTGAAAAAGGCTATGAACACCATGTAGGTGATCGCTCCGGTGGTTTGTCTGTCGGCCAAGCACAACGTATTGCCGTAGCGCGTGCAATGTTACAAAACGGCGCTTTTTGGCTACTTGATGAACCCACGGCAAGCCTTGATGCTAACAGTGAGCGCTTAGTGCTAGAAAGTTTAGCTATGGCAGTTACTGATCGCACCACACTGATGGTGAGTCACCGTCTAGATCAACTGCATGCTATGGACCGCATTCTGGTTATGGATAACGGTAAATTAGTTCAAAACGGGGCTTTTGATACCATCAGTCATCAAGGTTTATTAGCTGACATGCTTACATCTACAGATAAGAGGGATCTCGATGCGTGATTTAATCCCTTACCTTAAACTCTACCGTAAACACTGGTTTGGTTTAACCTTAGGCATGATTTTAGGATTATTGACACTATTATCAGCCATTAGCCTATTAACGTTATCCGGTTGGTTCATTGCCGCTTCTGCCGTGGCAGGTCTAACCTTAATTAGTAGTCAAACGTTTAATTACATGGTACCTGGTGCTGGTGTACGTGGCTTTTCTATGGCACGTACAGCAGGACGGTGGGCAGAACGGGTTGTTAGTCATAACGCGACCTTTAAACTACTCGCTGATTTACGGTTATTCTTTTTTCGAAAACTGACACCATTGATTCCAGGTCGTCATGCAAATTTACGTGATGCCGACTTACTCAATCGCTTAGTGGCAGATGTTGATGCAATGGATCACGTCTATCTGCGTTTAGTTAGCCCACTGATTATCGGTGTGCTAGGTATTGTTATTGTGACGGGCTTTTTAGCTTGGTTTGATCCCACTATTGGTTTTACTCTTGGTGGCATATTATTAGCATTAATGATTATTTTACCGATTGTTTTTTATCGTTTAGGTAAGCGCAATGGTGAAACATTAACTCACGCTAAAGCAAACTACCGCATTACGTTATTAGATTGGATTCAAGGTCACGCTGAATTATTGCTGTTTAATGCAGAAGAACGTTACCGTCAACAAGCAGAAGCAGAACAAGATAAATTACTTGATGCTCAGCGAAAAATGGCAGGGTTAACCGGCATTGCTAATGGCTTATTAATGGCAGCTACAGGCTGGACGTTAGTGATTATCCTGTGGATTGCAGCCAACGGTATTGCAGGTCATGCACCCGATCCTTTTGTAGCAATGGTGGCTTTTACTACCATGGCAAGTTTTGAAATGATGATGCCAGTAGCGGGTGCATTTCAGTATTTAGGCCAAACATTATCATCGGCAAAGCGTCTTAATGAAATTATTGAAGCAACGCCTGATACTGTGTTTGATCCTCAAGGTTATAACGCAGTAGCCCATGGTGATATTTGTTTTAATGACATCAGCTACACCTATTACGGCAGTGATAAACCCGTTGTTAAACACTTATCACTGAATATTAAGCAAGGTGAAAAATTAGCCTTACTTGGCCGTACTGGTTGTGGTAAATCAACTTTATTACAATTACTCACCCGCAGCTGGGATCCACAACAAGGATCGATTGCCATTGATGGTGTACCACTGCCAACATGGAGTGAACCTGCATTACGTAATGCCATTACGGTTGTTAGCCAACGCGTCGATATATTTAATGGCTCACTACGTGAAAACCTTGTCTTAGCTAAACCAAATGCGACTGAGCAACAATTTGTGGATGTACTCAATAAAGTCGGTTTAAGCAGTCTGCTTGATGACAATGGTTTAGATACATGGCTTGGTGACGGTGGTCGTCATATTTCCGGTGGTGAACGTCGTCGAATCGGTATTGCACGCGCATTACTTCATGATGCTCCAATTCTGTTATTAGATGAACCGACCGAAGGGCTTGATCGTCGAACTGAGCAGCAAATATTAAGTTTATTGCTTGAATTTGCCAAAGACAAAACAGTGTTATTTATTACTCACCGTTTAGTTGGGCTCGATAGCATGGATCAAATTTGCTTAATGGATGAAGGTGAGATCATTGAACGCGGTCAGCATCAACAATTGCTGGCTCAAAATGGTCGTTATGCTGAATTATGTCACCGAATTTAATCAAGCATTAACCCTCTAAAACGCAGTTAACGCCAATAATCCCCGCTGATTATTGGCGTTTTTTTTATCCGTCGTTAAATGTTATATTGCCATTAGTAGCCTTTGACTTGCATGTTGTTGATAATAAATGACGATTTATATACCTGAAATTGATCCTTCATCATTACTATTTCCAGATCCAACAACAGCCCTTGCTGATCCTAATGGGCTACTGGCTTTTGGTGGTGATCTTAGCCCACAACGTTTACGTCAAGCTTACCGTCACGGCATTTTTCCGTGGTATTCACAAGGCGAACCTATTTTATGGTGGAGCCCAACCCCTCGTGGGATCTTTATTCCACAACAATTTACACCCAGTAAAAGCGTACGCAAATTTATGCGAAAAGCCCCTTATACCATCACCTTAAATCATGCCTGCCATGCGGTGATCCGCCACTGTGCAGAGTCTCGTGGTCCTGAACACACATGGATCACGGAAGCAATGATCGCGGCTTATCAGAAATTACATGATGAGGGTGACTGTCACTCGGTAGAAGTATGGCAAGATCAGCAATTAGTCGGTGGCTTTTACGGGGTTTCCGTGGGAAGTGTTTTTTGTGGAGAATCGATGTTTTCCCTTGCTGATAATGCCTCAAAAATTGCGTTATGGTATTTCTGTCACCATTTTTCAAGCCACGGTGGTACTCTCATTGATTGCCAAATGATGAATCCCCATCTAGCCTCTTTAGGTGCCTGTGAATTAAACCGCCCTGCTTTTCTAACGCAATTACATCAACAACGAGATAGTGCATTACCTACGGCCTGTTATCACCCTCAAACTTTAGTGTTATAAATGAATTAATGATGAAAGAATTATCCTTACAACTAGGTTTAACACCTGAAAGTGATTGTAATTACCTACCACAACAACGTGATCAGCTTGGTATTGTAATGGATCAACCGTGGTTAAACCCTAATGGTTATGATCTATTAATTAGTTCTGGTTATCGTCGCAGCGGTAGTGTTATTTATAAGCCAATGTGTAAAAACTGTAATGCTTGTACTCCGTTGCGGATTAATTGCACTGAATTTACACCATCAAAAAGCCAGAAACGGCAGCAAAACCAACTCAAAAAGCTGCAATGGGAATTTAAACAACAACTCGATCCTAATTGGTTTGAGCTTTATGAGCGTTATATTAATGTTCGTCATGCCAGTGGCTCAATGTTTCCTGCCAATAAACAGCAATTTTTTGATTTTGTTAGTGCTTCGTGGATGAACACGGCATTTTTACATCTCTATCAAGATAATCAATTAATTGCTATCGCAGTTACGGATGTTTTTCCTGATTCACTCAGTGCGGTTTACAGTTTTTTTGAACCTGAACATAAACTCTCACTTGGAACATTATGTGTCCTATTACAAGTTGAAGTCTGCAACCAAACACAACGCCAATGGCTCTATCCCGGTTATCAAATCGACCAATGCCGTGAGATGAACTATAAAATTCGCTTCATGCCGCATCAGAAATTAATCAATGGTGAATGGATTTCTTCGTTATTATAAAAAAAACAAAGCGGTTAAAATAACCGCAACAACCGTTGTTTTACATCTGCTTTTGTTAATTAGCTGAGAAAAAATGGATTAATCGCGAACAAAAGCTGACAAAAACAGCTAGCGAGGGTAAAATTACGTCCTAAACTTTACACTCAAACAGTTTCAAGGCATTATCCAGCCCGATCAAGATGAATGGCTGGTAGCCTAAGAGGATTCAATGGCAAAAGAAGACGTAATTGAAATGGCTGGTACTGTACTAGATACACTACCAAATACTATGTTCCGTGTTGAGCTGGAAAACGGTCACGTTGTTACTGCTCACATCTCTGGTAAGATGCGTAAAAACTACATCCGTATCCTTACTGGTGACAAAGTAACAGTGGAACTGACTCCTTACGATCTAACTAAAGGTCGCATCGTCTTCCGCGCACGTTAATCTTTCTCTAAAAGATTAGTGCTGCAAATAAAACCCAGCCTATTTGCTGGGTTTTATTTTAGCGAATGATGGTAACAAGAGTCATAATATAAAAACGCCGCAGATAGTTGTTACTATCTACGGCGTTTTTGTTTATGCAACATACCCTAACAAGATTCTGTTAGTGGGCAGCTTCCATTTCACTACTGAATTGGAAATCAAGTTCACCATTAATGTAGTCAACACGAACAGAACCACCATTAACCAATGAACCGAACAACAATTCATTCGCAAGTGGCTTTTTAAGGTTCTCTTGAATCACACGCGCCATTGGGCGAGCACCCATCGCCTTGTCATAGCCTTTATCTGACATCCACTCACGTGCACGTTCAGAGACTTCCATTGATACGCCACGCGCATCTAGCTGTGCTTGTAATTCCACAATAAACTTATCAACCACTTGGCCAATAATGTCTTTTTCAAGATGATTAAACCAAATAATATTATCAAGACGGTTACGGAATTCTGGTGTAAATACGCGTTTGATCTCAGCCATCGCATCATGGCTATGATCCTGCTGAATAAGACCAATCGATTTACGTACTGTTTCCGTCACACCGGCGTTAGTTGTCATCACAAAAATAACATTACGGAAATCCGCTTTACGACCGTTATTGTCGGTAAGCGTACCGTTATCCATTATTTGTAACAGTAAATTGAACACATCAGGATGCGCTTTTTCAATTTCATCAAGTAAAACAACGGAGTGAGGATTTTTAATGACGGCATCTGTTAATAATCCACCTTGGTCATAACCCACATAACCAGGAGGTGCACCAATTAAGCGGCTTACTGTATGACGTTCCATGTACTCAGACATATCAAAACGTAGCAGCTCAATGCCCATTGTACGTGCTAACTGGACTGTTACTTCCGTTTTACCGACACCAGTAGGACCGGCAAATAAGAATGAACCAACAGGCTTATTATCAGCACTGAGTCCTGCACGGCTAAGTTTGATAGCTTCCGTTAATACATCAATCGCACTATCTTGACCAAAGACCAACATTTTTAATCGGCGATCAAGGCTTTGAAGTACATCACGATCACTGCTTGAAATTGATTTTTCAGGAATACGAGCCATACGAGCGATCATCGACTCAATATCACCGACATTCACCGTTTTTTTACGACGGCTTGCCGGGGCTAAACGACAACGCGCACCCGCTTCATCAATCACATCAATCGCTTTATCAGGTAAGTGACGTTCGTTAATGTATTTGGCTGATAACTCAACCGCAGCACGAATCGCTTTATTGGTAAAACGAACTTCATGGTGCGCTTCATATTTAGATTTCAACCCCATCAAGATTTTAGTGGTGTCATCCAATGAAGGTTCAACCACATCAATTTTTTGGAAACGACGCGATAAGGCACGCTCTTTCTCAAAAATATTGCTGTATTCTTGATAGGTTGTTGACCCCATGCAGCGAAGCTTACCACTACTCAATAATGGTTTTAGTAAGTTAGCAGCATCAACTTGGCCGCCAGAGGCAGCACCTGCGCCAATGATGGTATGGATTTCATCAATAAATAAAATCGCATGTTCTTCTTTTTCAAGCTGCTTCAAAATACCTTTGAAACGTTTTTCAAAGTCACCACGGTATTTTGTGCCCGCTAAAAGAGAACCAATATCGAGCGAGTAAATAATACAGTCTTGAATAATTTCGGGCACTTGACCTTCAACAATACGCCATGCCAGACCTTCAGCAATTGCGGTTTTACCCACACCTGCTTCACCCACTAATAACGGGTTGTTTTTTCGACGGCGGCACAGCACTTGAATCGTACGCTCAAGTTCTTTATCTCGACCAATTAGAGGATCAATACCACCCGATTTGGCAAGTTGATTGAGGTTGGTAGCAAAATTCTCAAGTTTGTCTTCTGAGCTTGCTTGTTCGGTACGTTGTTCTTCGTTATTGCCAATCTCTGACGGATTCACATCATCATTATCACTGCCTTTCACAGTGCCATGAGAAATAAAGTTCACCACATCAAGACGACTAATATCACTTTTCTTAAGCAAATATGCTGCGTGTGATTCTTGCTCACTAAAAATAGCAACCAATACATTCGCACCAGTAACTTCACTGCGACCAGAGGATTGGACATGGAACACGGCACGTTGTAACACCCGTTGAAAACTCAATGTTGGTTGGGTTTCTCGGCTCTCATCATCCATTGGAATTAAGGGTGTTGTTTGTTCAATGAAAGAATCTAGCTCTTTACGCAACTGGTCAAGATCAGCACGACATGCTAATAACGCCTCTTGTGTGGCTACATTGTCTAACAGTGCCATCAATAAATGTTCTACCGTCATAAATTCATGACGCTTTTCCCTTGCTCGTGCAAATGCACCGTTCAGGCTTGCTTCAAGTTCTTTATTTAGCATAAGGCACCTCCCCTAAAAACCACTCAATATGGCGTGCCGGAAAAAGATTATGCTTTTTCCATCGTACACAACAACGGGTGTTCATTTTCCCGCGCGTACATCATTACTTGCGCAACTTTTGTTTCTGCTACTTCGGCAGTGAAAGTGCCACAAATGGCTTTACCTTCATAATGCACCGCAAGCATCAACTGAGAAGCTTTTTCCAGATCCATGGAAAAAAATGTTTGTAACACATCAATCACAAAATCCATCGGCGTATAGTCATCATTATTTAGCACTACTTTATACATCGATGGCGGCTTAACTTGGATTTCTTCTTTATCTAAGACATCAGATTCAGGATTCATCCATTCGTATAACTTACTCATAGTTTTATCTTAGTTCATTAATTCGTGAGCTGGCTATAGCCAAGTTAACAAAAGATTTTATCAAAATGTTACAAACAATACTTGACTGACTAGTTAATTTTACTACATTGTAAAATATAGTAGATATAATCTGCATCAAAATCGCATTAGTATGCAATCAAACATTACTCGATAAGCAACTAATGTCAAATGGAACTTGAATGCAAAAAGGATGTATAGCATGGCAACAGGTACAGTGAAATGGTTCAATAACGCTAAAGGATTTGGTTTCATCTGCCCTGAAGAAGGTGAGGATGATATTTTTGCCCACTATTCAACAATTCAGATGGATGGTTACCGCACACTTAAAGCCGGTCAGCAAGTGAACTATGAAGTTCAAACAGGTCCTAAAGGTTACCATGCCAGCGCTATTATTCCCGCCCAAGGCGATGAAGCCAAATAAATGGATCCCGTATTACTTGCACATTAAGAGGTGAGTTATCTCACCTTTTATTCGTTAACTCGAAACCAAATTTCTACTATCTAGTACAATATACCAATTACACTTCGACTTCGACAGTCATCTGGTGTTATTAATCCTTCGTATATGTTTTTATGCTGAAAAATTCAACAACCATGTGAACTCACTGTTTATTGAACACTCATAAATTGAATAAAATACGCATAAAAACGTAGCGTTGCTTTAAGTATTAAAATTAAGATTTAAACATCACAATACTTAACAAATAATACACATATAGCCTATTGCATTTCTATCCTATGCCAATTTTAATGAGCTGCCTATACTGACCGACTTTCCTTATTCTCTGTTTGAGAGTTAGCGCACGAGAGTATGATATATGTAATCTCGTTACTGATCGTCTATCGGTATAACACTTAATACATCTCACCGATAACAACACGCAACAGCCATAAAAAAAGCCCAGCCAATGCTGAGCTTTATGTATTTTAAATACGGTAATGGTTACATTTGCTCAATCATATCATCAGCAAATTCTGAACATTTACGCAGGTTAGCGCCATCCATTAGACGTTCAAAATCATAGGTTACGGTCTTATTACTGATCGCCGCTTCCATTGAACTAATAATCAAATCAGCAGCTTCTGTCCAACCCATATGACGTAACATCATTTCAGCAGACAGAATCAATGAACCAGGGTTAACCTTATCTTGGCCTGCATACTTAGGTGCTGTACCGTGAGTCGCTTCAAACAGCGCCACACCATCACCAATATTGGCACCCGGTGCAATACCAATGCCACCCACTTGAGCTGCTAAAGCATCCGAAATGTAATCACCATTAAGGTTCATGGTTGCAATAACATCGTACTCTTCAGGGCGCAGTAAAATCTGCTGTAAGAAAGCATCAGCAATACAATCTTTGATCACAATCTCTTTGCCTGTCTTTGGATTCTTTAACGTCATCCAAGGGCCGCCATCAAGTAATTCTGCACCAAATTCTTGTAGAGCTACATCATAGCCCCAATCTTTAAACGCGCCTTCGGTAAATTTCATGATGTTACCTTTGTGTACTAAGGTTAACGAGTCACGATCATTATCAATGGTGTATTGAATTGCAGCACGTACTAGACGTTTAGTGCCCGCCTCTGATACGGGTTTAATACCAATACCACATTGCTGTGGGAATCGAATTTTTGTTGCACCCATTTCTTGCTGTAAAAATTGAATAACTTTATCAGCTTCAGGTGTACCCGCTTGGTATTCAACCCCCGCATAAATATCTTCTGAGTTTTCGCGGTAGATAACCATATCGGTTAATTGTGGACGTTTAACTGGGCTTGGAACACCATCAAAATAACGAACAGGTCGAACACAAATATAGAGATCAAGCTCTTGACGTAATGCGACGTTCAGGGAACGAATACCGCCACCAACGGGGGTTGTTAATGGGCCTTTAATAGCCACTTTGTATTCACGAATAAAATCAAGGGTTTCTTGTGGAAGCCATGCGTCATCGCCGTATACTTGGGTCGATTTTTCACCCGTGTAGATTTCCATCCACTCAATCTTTCGATCGCCGGCGTACGCTTTTTTAACTGCGGCATCAACAACTTTAATCATTGCAGGACTTACATCGATCCCGATACCGTCACCTTCGATGTACGGAATAATCGGGGTACTAGGAACAATCAATTTACCTTCAGCATCTACTGTGATTTTCTGACCCGCTGTCGGTATAATTACTTTACTATCCATTTTAAATCTCCTGGCATCCATTTGTTATCATTTTGTAAGAAGCGAGCAAATCATACTTTAAATTTTATCAATACGTCAATTGTGTAATTTTTCACGTATAATAAGCCTGTCCAACTCATCAACTCTTACAACAACGCGTATTTATGAAGCCAAACACCACAAATCGTCAACCTCTTCGTGCCAATAATGAGCGTAGAGCGTCAAGAAAAATAAATAAACCCAAGCGTCCTCGTGGCCCACAAAAAGTTATTTTATTTAACAAACCTTATAACACTTTGACCCAATTTTCAGGTGAACCTGGTGATAGCACCTTAGCGGATTTTATTCCGGTTAAAGATGTTTATCCTGCTGGACGGTTGGATAAAGACAGTGAAGGATTACTGGTATTAACTAATGACGGTATTTTGCAAGCGCGATTAACCCAACCACAATCAAAGCAAGCCAAAGTCTATTGGGTGCAGGTTGAAGGCGCACCAACAGCTGCAGATTTACAGCAGTTACGTGATGGCGTGACATTAAAAGATGGCCCAACGCTACCCGCTGGCGTTGAAGTGATCGAATCACCACAAATATGGGATCGTACGCCACCTATTCGTGAGCGTAAAAATATTCCCACAACCTGGCTTGCTATTACGTTACGTGAAGGTCGTAATCGCCAAGTTCGTCGCATGACGGCGCATATCGGTTTTCCAACATTACGTTTAATTCGCTATCAAATGGCGCAATGGACGGTGGCAGATTTAGCGCCGGGTGAATGGAAAGAAATTACGCTTCCAAGTCCAAATCTAGCGTAGTTTTCTATTCGCACTATTCGCGCTCTATGTCTGACCGCCCTCTGTCTGACATTGGAGCGCATTATTCCCATCAATACCTGAAAACTATTTTCCTCAACAAAAAACTACACATTTTTAGTTACATCTACTATGATTGCGACAAATAGCAAACGTTTGCTATTTAATAGTATCAAGATCGTAATAATAAGGAATCATGGCCTTTTTTTATCTATACCTCCGTTTTTAAATGTTTTTTTTTATTACCTTGAGTTTTATTTATACCGTTACTATCGTTAATCACTATTTATTGAAGTGTGATTCTGCTCTCGATCTGTTTCAGGCGCAGGGTTTCTGTTAGAATTACGCTCTTAACACTAAATTAGCGACAGTAGAGAAATATGTCTGATAACAGCCAAAAGAAAGTCATTGTCGGCATGTCCGGCGGCGTAGATTCATCGGTATCCGCTTACCTGCTCCTTCAACAAGGTTATCAAGTTGAAGGCTTGTTTATGAAAAACTGGGAAGAAGACGATAACGACGAATATTGCTCTGCTGCAGAAGATCTCGCTGATGCACAAGCGGTATGTGACAAACTTGGTATTACGCTGCATACCATTAACTTTGCAGCGGAATACTGGGATAACGTGTTTGAATACTTCCTTGCTGAATATAAAGCGGGTCGTACGCCAAACCCAGATATTCTGTGCAACAAAGAAATCAAATTTAAAGCCTTCCTCGAATTTGCTGATGAAGTGCTAGCAGCTGACTATATTGCAATGGGTCACTATACCCGTCGTAGTTTCCCAACAGTTGAAGGTGAAAAACCTCAAATGTTGCGTGGTGTCGATAACAACAAAGATCAAAGCTACTTCCTATACACGTTAGGTTATGAGCAAATTGCACGCAGTTTATTCCCTGTTGGTGAGCTCGAAAAACCGGAAGTACGTCGTATTGCCGAAGAGCAAGGCTTGATCACGGCAAAGAAAAAAGATTCAACTGGCATTTGTTTTATTGGTGAGCGTAAATTTACTGAGTTTTTAGGTAAATACCTACCCGCTCAACCGGGTAAAATTGAAGTTGCAGATACAGGCCTTGTTATCGGTGAACATCAAGGCTTGATGTACCACACATTAGGTCAACGTAAAGGCTTACATATTGGTGGTCAAAAAGGCGGTAATGGCCTTGAAGATGCATGGTATGTCGTTGATAAAGATCTAGAGCGTAATGTGCTAATTGTTGGTCAAGGTAAAGATCACCCTCGTTTAAAATCAAACGGTTTGATTGCCTCTCAGTTGCATTGGGTTGATCGTCAACCTATTCGCGAGACCATGGCATGTACGGTAAAAACCCGTTACCGTCAGCAAGATCTTCCTTGTACTATCATCCCAATGGATGATGAAACTATTAAAGTAATTTTTGATGAGCCTCAAATTGCAGTCACACCTGGACAATCAGCCGTGTTCTATAACGGTGAAATCTGTCTTGGTGGCGGCATTATTGAAGAGCGAATTTAAAGGAGTTTTTGCGCGTGGCTTACTCTATTTATGATCGAACGATTGCGTTTGCAGGTATGTGCCAAGCAGTCAAATTAGTTCAAGATGTTGCCCGTAATGGCAATTGCGATTCAGCAGCATTAAGCACAATGCTCAATAGCATTATGGCAACAGATCCAGCCAACACCGTCGGTGTCTACGGCAGCGAAGCTGATCTACGTATTGGCTTAGAAGCTATGGTGCGTGATATTGATGGTTCATCATCTGGCAGTGAAATAACACGATACCTTGTAGGTGTTATGGCACTGGAACGTAAACTATCGGCTCGTCGCGATAGCATGGCACAACTGAGTGATCGTGTTGACACATTGAAACGCCAAACGGTCCATTTTGAACTACTTGACGAACAAATGTTGAGTAATATTGCCAGTATTTATTTGGATATTATCAGCCCATTAGGACCTCGTATTCAAGTATCTGGTACGCCAGCGCAATTACAATTGCCTCATGTTCAGCATCGTGTTCGTGCATTATTACTTGCAGCCGTTCGTAGTGCTGTTCTTTGGAGCCAAGTCGGTGGTAAACGCCGTCATTTATTATTTGGTCGTAAGCAAATGCTAGAACAAGCAAAAATTTTGCTCGCTCGAAACTAAGTTAACGCATTGCTAACTTCAATTCAGCCTGATAAATCAGGCTGAATATTAATTTTGTTTTAACCCTCATAAACCAGGAGAGATCAACATGGAACTGTCAGCACTGACAGCTGTTTCCCCAGTAGACGGCCGCTACGGAAGCAAAACAAGCGTATTACGCAGTATTTTTAGTGAGTTCGGTTTACTAAAATACCGTACTATCGTTGAGATCCGTTGGTTACAAAAATTAGCCGCTACTGATGCTATCGTGGAAGTTCCTGCATTCAGCGCTGAAGCAAATGCATTCTTAGATCGTATTGCAGCTGAGTTTAGTGAACAAGATGCACTACGTATTAAAACGATTGAGCGTACAACAAACCACGATGTAAAAGCGGTTGAATACTTTCTAAAAGAAAAAGTAGCTGAATTACCTGAGCTCCATGCGGTTAATGAATTCATCCACTTTGCATGTACTTCAGAAGATATCAATAACCTTTCTCATGCGCTGATGCTGACTGAAGCTCGTGAAAAAGTAATGCTACCAGAAGTACGTAACGTTATTGATGCGATTAAAGCGCTTGCTAATCAATTCCGTGATGTTCCAATGCTTACCCGTACTCACGGCCAGCCAGCTTCTCCATCAACAATGGGTAAAGAAATGGCAAACGTGGCGTACCGCATGGAGCGTCAATATAAGCAAATCGAAAACGTTGAAATTCTAGGTAAGATCAATGGTGCCGTAGGTAACTACAACGCTCACCTATCTGCTTACCCTGATATCGATTGGCATCAATACAGCGAAGAGTTTGTGACGGCATTAGGGATTACTTTCAACCCTTACACCACACAAATCGAACCGCATGATTACATTGCAGAATTATTTGATGCGTTTGCTCGCTTCAATACTATCTTGCTTGACTTCGATCGTGACATTTGGGGTTATATTGCTTTAGGTCACTTTAAGCAAAAAACCATTGCTGGCGAAATTGGTTCTTCTACCATGCCACACAAAGTTAACCCAATCGATTTTGAAAACTCAGAAGGTAACCTTGGCCTAGCTAATGCTATCTTTGGTCACTTAGCACAGAAGCTACCAGTTTCTCGTTGGCAGCGTGACCTAACAGACTCTACTGTTTTACGTAACCTAGGTGTAGGTTGTGGCTATGCAATCATTGCATACACATCAACACTTAAAGGTATTAGTAAGCTTGAACTTAACCAAGATGCACTTGCTGCTGAGTTAGACCGTAATTGGGAAGTGCTTGCAGAGCCAGTTCAAACAGTTATGCGTCGTTACGGCATTGAAAAACCTTACGAGAAGCTAAAAGAGTTGACTCGTGGTAAGCGTGTTGATGGCGAAGGTATGCGCACATTCATTGATGGTTTAGAATTACCTGAGCATGAAAAAGCACGTCTTAAAATGTTAACCCCTGCTAACTATATTGGTGATGCAGTTAAATTAACAGATAAGCTATAAATTACCGCTATTACAAATAGAGTTAATAATATAAGGACGTTATTTGATAACGTCCTTTTTATTAACGCTACACTGATAATTTATTGACGGTTTGTTGACGATATCACTATTATCTTAGCTTATACTTCTCTGCGTTAATTAATAGTAATAGTTATGATGAACATTTGTATGACTATTATTTATAAATAACAATAAGGAATATAAAATAATAATAACAGCAATGAAAATTCCTACAAAATATAATATTAACGCATTCGCAATGTGCATACCTACCTAAGTTCATATTCATTGAACGATAAAACAATACCTTAGTGTTATATAAAAAATAATAAATAATGCATAGTTTATGTTTTTATTGTTTTCATAACTCTTCAGGAGCATCTTGGATCTGTTTTTGCTATTTTGCTTATGATAATTAAAATATAAAAATAGTGGAGTTCTTTCATCGTGACTATCAGACGTCCTTCAATCTCGTTATATAGCATTGTATTAATAATGTTATTTCTCGCTATAGGTTTCGTGACGTTAGCACTTACTTCACAATCAGTTGGTCGCCAATTATTTAAATATAATCTTGAATCATTTGAATATAAGCGAAGTAATAACTACTTACAAAGCATTCAATCCACTGCTATTCTACTTGATAATCTACAATATCATCTGTCTTATACCTGTGATAATGAAGATATATCAGAGCTTGAACGAGCAAGCTATTATTCATCAAATATTCGTAATATTAGCCTTACCACTAATTCAGGTAAAATCTGTGGCGATCGGACCAATTTAAGTCAGATGTATGGTTCTCCAATCAAAAAGATTCAATTGAATAATGATCTTGCCATGGTAGCAAATGCAAATAATAGTGAATCAATTCTTCAATATAGTAAAAAGGTTGTTGGTGGCGTAATTACTGTTGATATTGAAAAACAACCTATCGATGCTTTATTAGTTAATACTTGTGATAATTGTTGGGTCCAAACGATAGAGCATGATGGTATTACGTTGTATACCAGTAATACTGAAAATGCATCAAAAGCTCTGTTCAAACAACCAGCAGTAAATGATCAGCAACTAAAAAACGCAATGGAACCTATTATATCGAGGCCTTTTTATAAAAAGGCATCAATAACATATTATATTACACCTCAAGTAATTACAGACTATCGTGCACGCATAAAACCATTTTTATTGCTGGTATTAAGCGGGTTAATTTTTATTGTCTTAATAATGTTATATCGTCGCTATCGCAGCACAAGTATTATTAAATACTTGATACTCAATGCGATTAAACAAAATCATTTAGTACCTTACTATCAGCCCATTATTGATGCAGAAAAGCATTTAACATGTGGCTATGAAGTCTTAATTCGTTGGGAGACTAAAAAAGGTAAAGTTATTCTACCTGATGAATTTATTCCTCAATGTGAAACGAACGGTGTCATTACACCGCTAACTTTTCAATTAATTAATACTGTTGCGCGTGATATTCATAAGCTAGAAGCCTTACATGGCAAAACACTGCCTTACTACTTCAGCATTAATATCAGCGCCAGTGTACTACAAGATCCAGAGCTCATTGATATTACGCGTTCAGCTCTGGCTCACTACCACATTGCACCTCATAACATTGCTTTTGAGCTCACAGAACGCTCTCCAATTGATAATATTGAGCAAGCAGAAAAAAACTGTCAGAAACTCAATGCTATGGGAGTTCAAATTAAGCTTGATGATGTCGGTAATGGCCACTGTGACTTGTTGTCTCTACAAAGATTACAAGCGACAACCATTAAAATTGATAAAGTATTTATTGCTGATATTGGTTCATCAAACGCAAATACTATTATTAAATCATTAGCTGCATTTGCGGAACAAGCAGAAGTAGAAATAATTGCAGAAGGGATTGAAACACAACAGCAGGCTGAAATTTTACTTGATATTGGCATTCGTTATCATCAAGGTTTTTTATATAGCAAACCAATGCCATTTGACTTGTTAATTAACGATAAACACTTCAATGTCTAAAATAGAACATCATATATTTAAAAAAAACGATTCTGAACGGAAGTTTAACCACTTTATTTTCGAAAATAAATTCGTCAAAAAAATAGTTATTATTTTATGTAATATGTTGATACTGGCAGGTTTAGTTACTATCAGTATCCGTAATGATATTCATGAAACACAGCTATACGTGCAAGAAAATTTGAATCAAATAAAAAATGCAATGAATACGTTAGCATTTCGAAATCAACGTTATGCCAGTACGGTAACAAAAGCTATTAACGACCTAAAAAACCAACAATTACAGGCTTTAGTTACAATACATTATTACCCAAAATTAAAAGAATTTGGCTTCAATCGGGGTATTTATCCCGATAATCTGCTTAATGGCACGTTACTTGGTCCAGGGAAGCCAAATAAGCACATTCAAAATGATACCCATATTTTTGCTCTGCTTGATGATCTATGGGCTGAGCAACAACATCATTCGATCACCTATAATTACTATTATATTTCTCATACATTGGAATATTTTTATCTATCATCAAAATCCAATGCTATTAATTTTAATGCCACAAGAGAATTTTTCTCGTCGCCAAAATATAAAGATCAGCGTTCTGAATCTCAACCTGTAACATCACTATATAATGGCTTTTATTATACGGCGCCTTACCTTGATTTTTTCTCTAACCGAATGGTTATTACGATTAAATCACCCGTTTATAATAAAGATCAGGTCGTCGGTGATATTGGGGTTGATATTCCAGTTAAATCATTACTATCGTCAATCACCTTACCTAATAAATTAAAATCTTCATTAAATTTATATCTTTATGATGTTAATAAGAAAAAGAGGATTGATATTTTTAAGGGATATAACCATACACTATTACCATCAATACAGGTCTACACCCGTTTAAGTAATAATATTCTGATACACGCGAATATCTCATCAACAATTTTTATTACTTTTGCTGTTCAAATTCTGACTTTCGGGTTACTTATTTTGATCGCACTTAATTATATGAATGCCACATTAAGAAAATACAAATCTCAAAAACAGTATTATCAATTAGAGGCATATACAGATCAATTAACGGGATTATTTAACCGTCGAATTCTTGATACTGTTATCAAAAAAACACTAGAAGAAAATAGAGCAATCGATAAACCAATTTCAATGATTGTTTTTGATGCCAATGATTTTAAAACAATTAATGATACTTATGGACATGATATTGGTGACTTAGCACTGAAACATATTTCATCAACCATTGATGATATGACACGAGACAGTGATATTTGTATTCGACTCGGGGGTGATGAATTTTGTATTATTTTGCCCAATGCCGATTTAGAACAAGCATTATTAATGGCAGATCGCTTAGAATTAGCTATTTTTAGCGGCTATTTTTGTCATTATCATATAAAAGTAGCGATTTCTACTGGTTGTACGGTAATTAAGCCAAATGAAAATTTACATGATGCTTTAATTCGAGCTGATAAAACTTTGTATAAAAATAAAGAAAATAAAGCTGAAAATAGAAAAGCACTGCAACAGCAGCTAAATAATTATGTATTTAAATCTCCACCGTCTTTTCAAAAAAAAGAGTAACGCTCAATAAATAATTGAAACGTTACTCATCTTTTAGCCATTAAATCTGTAGGCACGAAACTGCATGTTGGTGAGTACCTACTAATACCGGTTTTTCTTTCGCACAATGGGCAACAGCTTTAGGGCAACGGGTACGGAAGACACAGCCTGATGGTGGGTTCATCGGTGATGGTAAATCGCCTTCTAACAGCTCAATATGTTTATTACGCTCTAACTGTGGATCAGGGATCGGCACCGCCGACATTAAGGCCTTAGTATAAGGATGCTGAGGGTTAGCAAACAGAGCTTTACTGTCTCCCATCTCAACCGCATTACCTAGATACATTACCAATACTCGATCAGAAATATGTTTAACAACCGACAAATCATGGGCGATAAATATTAAACTTAGTCCCATTTCTTTTTGCAACGACTTAAGTAAATTCACCACTTGCGCTTGAATAGAAACATCAAGGGCTGATACTGGCTCATCACAAATAATCATTTTAGGCTTTAAAATCAACGCACGTGCAATACCAATTCGTTGACATTGTCCGCCAGAAAATTCATGAGGATAACGATTGATTACGTTCGGTAATAGTCCGACTTTGGTCATCATTGCTTGTACTTGTTGTTTGATTTCTTCAGCTGATAATTGGCTGTAAAATGCTTTTAATGGCTCGGCAATAATTTCGCCAACGGTCATACGCGGATTTAATGATGCTAATGGATCTTGAAAAATCATCTGAATCTGTTTGCGAGTTTCACGTCGAGCGCTGTGATTTAACTTTGTAAGATCTTGTCCTAGCCATACGACTTGACCATCCGTCGCTTCGACCAAACCAATAATCGCGCGAGCAAATGTTGATTTACCACAACCTGATTCGCCAACAACACCTAACGTTTCACCTTCATAAACACTAACATTAATACCATCAACCGCTTTTAATTTGGTTGGTTGACTCCAAGGCCATGCTAATTTAGACGCAATACTAAAATGGACTTTAAGATTGGTAATATCCAATAATAATTTCTTTTCCGTCTTCATGACTGTGCTCCCATATCAGCAAAACAAGCACGTAATCTATCGTGTGCAAATGGCATTAATATTGGTGATTCTTGCTTACAACGCGGCAATACACGATGGCAACGTTCTTGATATGGACATCCAACAGGCAAGGATAATAAGTTAGGTGGGTTCCCCGGAATCGTTGGTAAATCGTCACCTTCGGTATCCAAACGAGGAATGGCGCGTAACAACCCTTCGGTATATGGATGGCTCGGACGATAAAAAATATCATTGATATCACCATATTCCATCGTCCGTCCGGCATACATCACTAACACTTTGTCACAGCTGCCAGCGACCACACCAAGATCATGGGTGATCATAATGATCGAGGTATTAAAATCAGATTTGAGATCGTTTAATAATGTCATAATCTGAGCTTGAACGGTTACATCAAGTGCTGTTGTCGGTTCATCAGCAATCAACAACTTAGGACGACATAATAACGCCATTGCAATCATAACCCGTTGACGCATACCACCAGAAAACTCATGGGGATACATAGTAATACGCTGACGCGCTTCTGGAATTTTAACTGCATCCAACATTCTTACGGATTCTTCAAACGCTTGAGATCTGCTCATGCCTTTATGCAGCATTAGTACTTCCATTAACTGTTCACTAACCTTCATATAAGGATTTAATGACGTCATTGGATCTTGGAAAATCATTGCTATTTGTTCTGCTCGAATACGATTTAATTCTTTTTCGGGTAAATTTAAAATCTCGCGACCTTCAAATTTAGCGCTGCCACTGATAATGCCGTTCTTGGCTAATAAACCCATGATTGCAAATACAGTTTGGCTTTTACCTGAACCTGATTCACCTACAATACCTAAGGTTTGACCTTGCTCTAATGAAAAATTAAGATCATTTACCGCAGTAACATTGCCATCTGGCGTGGTAAATTCTACTCGTAAATCTTTAATTTCTAACAAACTCATACTACTTCCTTGTTATCAACAATAAGCACCGTACATTCGCTTCGGTTATTATTTATTATCAAGTGAATGATATTGGCGATACCTACTTTATTAGCTTCATAGTACTGTTCAATCACCGCTGCTATGATTAATAAAATAGGTCGCTGCTTATTTTTATCTATCTTTAGGATCTAACGCGTCACGTAAACCATCACCAACATAGTTAAAACAGAACAAGGTGATCACCATAAATCCCGCGGGGAATAAGAGCTGCCAAATAGCGACTTCCATTGTTTGTGAGCCTTCATTTAATAATGCCCCCCAGCTGGTCATCGGTTCTTGCACCCCAAGTCCGAGGAAACTTAAGAACGATTCGGTCAAAATCATAGCGGGTACTAATAATGTTGAATAAACGGCGACAATACCGAGCACGTTTGGCACAATATGACGGGTTATAATTCTCCAGCGGCTAACACCACAAACATGTGCAGCCTCAATAAACTCTTTACCTCGTAATGACAACGTCTGACCACGTACAATACGCGCCATATCCAGCCAAGAAATGGCACCAATAGCGATAAAGATCAGCATGATGTTACGACCAAAAAAGGTCACTAATACAATCACAAAAAACATAAACGGAATCGAATACAATATTTCCAAAATACGCATCATGACCCGATCAGTTTTACCACCAATAAACCCTGATGCGGCACCATAAAGCGTACCAATAATCACCGCAACTAAAGCACCTAATAGTCCTACCATCAGTGAAATACGACCACCAACTAAAGTACGTGTATAAAGATCACGCCCCAGACTATCCGTTCCAAAAAAATGTCCTTCAGCCCCTAATGATGGCGCAGCATGCAACGCATACCAATCGGTATCATCAAACGCATATTGACTGACCATCGGACCAAAAATTACCGCCAGTGTAATTAAACCTAAAATCACTAATGAGACCATTGCTGCCTTGTTACGAAAGAAACGTGAGCGAGCATCTTGCCATAAGCTACGGCCTTCTATTTCAAGGTTTTCAGAAAATTTCTCAAGAGCCTCGACATTATCTTTTTTTGTTAAAATCATAATTATCAGCCTCTTAATAACGAATTTTAGGATCGATCATCGCTAACACGATATCAACAATGGCATTGAAGATAATCGTTAACGAACCAATCAAAATCGTAACCCCTAGCACTAATGAATAATCACGATTAAAAGCTGCATTAACAAACAACTTACCAATACCAGGCAAACCAAAAATCGTTTCAATCACAACCGAGCCTGTAATAATACCGACAAAGGCCGGCCCCATGTATGACACCACGGGCAACAATGCTGGACGTAATGCATGCTTTAAAATAATGTGGCGATAGCTCAATCCCTTCGCACGTGCAGTACGAATAAAATTACTGTTTAAGGTTTCAATCATACTGCCACGCGTAATACGCGCGAAGGTTGCTACATACAATAGCGCCATACCTAGCATTGGCAGAATAACGAACTTAAACGATCCATCTTGCCAGCCACCAGCAGGTAACCATTGTAAATTAATGGCAAAGATATAAATCAAAACAGGAGCGAGAATAAAGGAAGGCATCACTACCCCCGCCATTGCGGTGGACATAATGGTGTAATCAAGCCATGTATTCTGTTTTAACGCAGCCAGAGTACCAACAGATACCCCCATAACTAATGCAAAAATAAAAGCAAAAAAGCCTATTTTTGCTGATACAGGTAACGCTTTAGACACTAATTCGTTAACTGTAAAATCTTTATATTTGAATGATGGACCAAAGTCACCTTGAACAATATTGCCTAAATATGTCGTATATTGTTCAAATACAGGTTTATCTAGACCATATTTTGCTTCGATATTAGCAAGAACTTCCGGCGGTAAAGGGCGATCTGAAGTAAAGGGGTTACCGGGAGCGAAGCGCATTAAAAAAAATGAGATAGTGATCAATACCAACAGTGTCGGTATCGCTTCAAAAATCCTTTTAGCAATGAATTTAATCATATAAAGCTACCGTATTAGTTGTGCAAGCGAAGGCTGCCTTTATTATCAAAGGCAGCTAATTATTATTATGAAAAAATTATTTAGCGATGAAATACAGATCTTTAGAGTAGATATTATCTTCTGCATTCTTCATTGGATAACCGCCTAATTGTGGATTCACTAATCGCGCATTAACGTAGTGATAAATAGGCATAATTGGCATATCTTGCGCTAAACTTGCTTCTGCACGTTTATAATCTGCTGCACGCTCAGCCGCTGTTGGGGCAAGAATGGCATCATCAATCGCTTTGTCATAATCAACGCTAGCATATTTAGGGTAGTTCTGTGAGTGGCCTGTACGCATAATCGCTAAGAAGGTTGAGGCTTCATTATAATCGCCACACCAACCCGCACGAGAAACATCAAAGTTGCCTTGGCGTTTACTGTCTAAATAACTTTTCCACTCTTGGTTTTCAAGTTGTGCTTCAACACCCAATCCTTTTTTCCACATTGATGCAATCGCAACAGCAATCTTTTTATGGTTCTCAGAAGTGTTATATAACACTTTAAATGTCAGTGGATTATTCTGGTTATAGCCCGCAGCTGCTAATAATGCTTTGGCTTTTTCTAGGCGTTGCTTTTGATTTAATTTAGCGTAATCCGGCATCTCAACATCAAGGCCATTAGTTGCTAATGGCGTAAAGTTATATGCAGGTGTTTCTCCTTTACCCACGATAAATTTCGCCAATACATCACGGTCAATGGCGTACGATAACGCTTTACGTACATCGCCATTATCAAACGGCTTACGTGCAGTATTGAACTCATAATAATAAGAGCATAAATAAGGGGTTACTTTAACATCTTGCGGATAATCTTTGGTTAAACGCTTGAAATGCTCATTGGGCATTTCGTAAGTCATATCGACTTCACCAGCAAGGAAACGGTTCATTGCAGCAACTTGGTTTTCAATCGGTAAAAATGTAACTTGGTTAATTACCGTCTCTTTATTATTCCAATAATTATTATTGCGGGTTAATACAATACGCTCGTTTACAACCCACTGATCTAACTGATAAGCACCATTTGATACGTAGTTACCCACTTTCGTCCACTGATCACCAAATTTTTCAACTGCCTTTTTATTAACAGGTTTCATTGAGGTATGCACAAGCATTGATGCAAAATAAGATAATGGCTTATCTAGCGTTACTTTTAAGGTATGAGCATCAACAGCTTCAACACCTAATGTTGCGGGTAATTTCTTACCTGCAATAATATCTGTCGCATTTGCCATGGTCGTCATATCAAGATACGACGCATAAGGTGATGCCGTTTTAGGATCTGCAAGACGACGCCATGTATAGACAAAATCGTCAGCGGTTACGGGATCACCATTTGACCATTTAGCATCGTCGCGTAGATTAAAAATCCAAGTTTTGTTATCCGTTGTCTGCCATGATTTTGCGACACCAGCAACCAGATTACCATCGGCATCTTGATTAACTAACCCTTCAAGTAAATCACGAATAACATTTGATTCAGGAACACCTGATACTTTTTGTGGATCAAGAGATTCAGGTTCAGTGCCATTCGCACGAACTAACTCTTGTGTATCGGCCAATTTAACTTCAGTGGGAACTTGTGCTGCAAAAATTGAAAAAGAAGGAAGGGCAACAGCGAGGCCAGCACCAAGTAACAAAGCTTGGGTAATTTTATTCTTATACATGCATTAACTCCAATACATCAATTTATAACGTCCATGACATTTTCAGCCGGTCATATTGATTACTGACAAAATAGTTATTCTCAATCCTAGAGAACAACTATCAAACCGAAGAATTGTCTAAAACATTAACAGGAGTTATATTAATTTGCCACAAACAGACAAATAAAACACATTTCATACTACACATTTGGTTAACAACCACCAACATTAACTAGATCAATCTCACATTTATAGTTTATTACACCTATAATCATTAAGGTTAAAGCTATTAATATTAGTAAAAATGGCTCATTTGGCCTTTTTTAAGGTTATAATTTGTACATCAATTCAGAATCAGAATAAAAAACCACTGAAACCCAGCATTACCGAGCATAAAACAAACACTAGCATTACAAACTAAAGACAAAAAGAAACATAAAAAAAGGCACTACCTAAGTAATGCCTTTCTATAATAATACCGCATAATATTTACTTATTTTGACTGTCTAGTTCAATCAGCTGCTTGTCTTGACTCACGGCTTGTTCTTTTTGTTCGAGTAATAACGGCTCTTCGTTATCGTGGTTATTATCATCCATGCCAATATCAGCCATCATCTGCTTGATTCTTTTACAAGGTATACGTTTATGCATTATTAACCTCTCCGCTGTTAAATGATGCTAGTAGACCGTTACTGCCTCTTCACTGCTTGGTCTTATACCAGCCAAAAACTCTTACGCTTAATCTTCACCTTTTAAATATGGCACATAAATAGCAACTTCACTGGCTAATTTACCTTATTGTTGCTTATTTATAACAAAAGGATCTTAAAAAGATAACAGATAGATTATTTTAGCAAACAACATCATAAGCTGGTAAGGATCCTATAATTTAGCCAATAAGCCCGCTACTATTTAGCCACTAAGAAATATATCCTGTACCAACGTCAATTTCTTAGTAATACCTCTGTCATTTCATACGGTGAGAATAAGAGTAAAATTATGAGACCTACAGGCTGCATTTCACGACCAAGTCCATCCCGTTTTCGCACGAGTTACGTTCCAACTACCACGGCAAATCGAGATAAGAATAAAAATAAAAAATAATCTTTTTCGTTAATATCTACCTATAAAAAAAGGAGCTAAAATTAGCTCCTTTTCTATATCAATCAAAATCTTATTCTGACCATCTATCAGCGGCAGAATTGTCAGTTTCTCGCGCATCTACCCAACGACTTTCTAATGGTGTTTGCTCTTTTTTCCAAAACGGTGCTTTGGTTTTCAAGTAATCCATAATAAATTCGCAAGCTTCAAATGCAGCACCACGGTGAGCGCTTGTTACACCAACAAAGACAATTTGATCACCCAAATCAAGATCACCCACACGGTGAATCACACGTGTTTGTAATAATGGCCAACGGCTACGTGCTTGCACAATAATTTCTTGGAGGGCTTTTTCTGTCATACCAGGATAATGTTCTAAAGATAACCCAGTAACAGCATCGCCTTGGTTAAAGTCACGTACTTTACCAATAAACGTAACAACTGCCCCAGCTTCATTACCTTCAGCTAGTTTGGCGTACTCATCAGCAACAGAAAAATCATCGTGTTGTACTGAAATCATATTAACCCCCAGTAACGGGTGGAAAGAAAGCGACTTCATCACCATCTTTTATCGCAGTATCTAAGTGACAAATTGTTTGATTAACTGCAACCAATAATTTGCCTGATTCTAATGCTAACTGCCATTTGTCACCACGACTTAACAAGGCTTGACGTAAATCATCTGCTGTTGCAAATTCCGCAGCAACTTCAATCTTATCAACACCCACTAACTCTTTAATTTGAGCGAAAAACAATACATTAATCATGCTTCTGCCTTAAAGTGACCAGATTTACCGCCCGTTTTTTCAAGTAATCGTACTTGACTAATAACCATGTCTTTTTGAACCGCTTTACACATATCATAAATGGTTAATGCAGCAACAGATGCTGCCGTTAATGCTTCCATTTCGACACCCGTTTTACCTGCAAGCTTACAGCAAGATTCAATGCGAACTTTATTTTCAGCCGGTATCGCTTGCAACTGGACTTCAACTTTCGTCAGTAATAGCGGGTGACATAATGGAATTAAATCCCAGGTTTTTTTTGCCGCTTGAATACCGGCAATACGTGCTGTCGCAAACACATCACCCTTATGATGTTGGCCTGAAACAATCAATGCTAATGTTGCAGGAGCCATGTGTACAAAGGCTTCTGCACGCGCTTCTCGTACTGTTTCAGCTTTTGCCGAAACATCAACCATGTTAGCTTCACCTGAAGCATTAATATGGGTAAACTGATTCATTCTATATTCCCAATAAAAGCAATAACTTAAATGCAATTAAAATTCTTATTTCGATTGCTTATTTATTATTTATAATCATTCTTCGTACTATCTAGCCACCAATAGACGCCAAATTAGGTGTCATACCCGTCTTACCTTCATCAAGGAAGTGGCTCACCGCTTTTGTGTTTAAACTGGTTTGAATACGCTCAATAAGTTGTGGCTGCTGGCTATCGTCTGCCAACAAATCGCGTAATTCAACACCATCTTCACCAAAGAGACACAGGTGTAATTTACCTTTAGCTGAAATACGAAGACGATTACAGCTTTCACAAAAGTTCTTTTCATACGGCATGATAAGGCCAATTTCACCGATATAATCAGGGTGATAAAAAACTTGTGCAGGGCCATCATTATTATCTTTTACTTTTAGTAACCACCCATTAGCGATGAGATGATTACGAATACTCACACCAGAAACATGATGTTTACTAAAAAGACTGTCCATTTCACCGGTTTGCATTAACTCGATAAAACGTAATTGAATTGGGCGAGTTTTGATCCATTCTAAAAACTTTGGCAGTTCTTGAGAGTTAAGATCTTTTAGTAATACCGTATTGATTTTTACCTGTTCAAAACCAGCATCAAAAGCTGCATCAATGCCTTCCATTACTTGATGAAACATATTTTCACCCGTAATTTGGTAGAACATTTTAGGATCTAAGCTATCAACACTCACATTGATATGAGTTAATCCAGCTTTACGCCATTCATGAACATGTTTTGCCATGCGGTAGCCATTGGTGGTGGTTGCCACCTTTGTGATACCCGGCTGACTCGCGACAGTACGAATAATATCGGTAAAATCACGACGCAAACTCGGTTCACCACCCGTGATACGCACTTTAGTGGTACCACAGTCAGCAAAAGCCGCTGTCACTCGATGAATTTCGTCCAGCGTTAAAAAAGAAGGTTTCTTCTGATCCTTAGGCTGGTAGCCATCTGGCAAGCAATAGGTACATTTGAAGTTACATACATCTGTAACTGAGAGTCGTAAGTAATAAAATTTACGATTAAAACTATCTTCTAATTGTTTAGCCACGGAACACCTTTCCAAATGCGGGAGGCCAGTTCATTTCTAAACCAACCCTGGTGACATTATGTCACTGGCGTTAATCACTTATTGACTATTGATTATTTCCTTTATGGATCAATCAAACAGCACGTAGCAACTTAGTGAAAAAAGCTCGGAGTTATGGCAGTTGTGCCCATCAGTCGTTGATTAACTATTAATGTCACACAACGGCATTTCTTATTTAAAAGTATCAGAGTTTTTCGAAAATTGACAAATAACTGAAAAAAACAGGCTGACATTCTACCTTTCGAGCAGAAACACGACAATACTAGTTAGGTATTTAACGCTAAAATCATGTCAATTGTGGAGGATTTATGTTCAATATAATGGAATCAGCAACACTGGATGATATTGCACTTTATCTGCAACGAGAAGAAAGCCTTGATTCAGATTCTGCTCGTGCAGCAGCCCAGCAAGTATTAGGTAATTTTATTGAAATGCGCAATAAAGGTCTAATAAAAGGATGGTACTTTGATGAATTTGGCCATTTAGAGTTGCTACCGACCGACAGTGTTCAATCATGGATCGATCAAACAAAATAAACCGCCACAGGCACAATGGTTTTTATTTTGCTTACCAATAAAACCCAATATTAATAAGTGGTATTTTAACATAAACACCTGATGGTTATTTTTGCTTAACAATCAATCACTTTAGTTGTCGACGTGTGTTTTTATAACTTCGGCACCAGACTTGCTTGCCTATAAAAAAAGACATCTCATCAATGGTGTAATCATGGCAACGCTACATATACCGCTCTTATTTCAAAAACGTCATATCCTGCCGACAGGACGGATGCAGCTTTATTTATCGACCATTACTGATGCAACAACACTAAAAATTATATTATCATCAAAAACAGGCATTGGTATCTGCATGTTTAGCGATAAAAAAAACCAACAACGCTTATGCCATATAGGCACACGAGTCACGGTTGAAGACTTTAACCATGAACCTAACAAACAACGGATTAAATTAAACATCTATGGCGAAGATCTGTTTAAAATAGCAAAAATAGAGCAAGGTGAAAATAATGTCATATGGGGGAATTGTCAGCAATTACCACTCTGGCCCCAACGTGAACTCACCCTAGAACAACAATTGTTATCGACTCGATTACAGTCAATGTTTAATAAACATCCCGATTTACACAAATTACATCATCAGCAAGAATTCCATAATCTAAGCTGGTTGTGTCAACGTTGGCTTGAAATCCTACCCGTACCGACACAAGAAAAGCAGACCCTACTCAACCGCCCTGATTGTCTTTATGCTTGCGACTACCTCATGAGCATGATCCAAACCCACCATTAATTTTTAAATAATATGATCCATATCGAAATCAGCATTAACCAATAAATGCACGAACGCATATCCTTTGTTAAAATATACTCATAATATAATAATTAGAACGAACATTATGTCTACAGAGAGTACAGCAGTAACACGTATTGTTGCCATTGGCGGCGGTCACGGACTAGGTCGAGTATTATCATCATTATCTGATTATGGCTCACAGGTTACAGGCGTCGTCACTACAACAGATAACGGGGGCTCTACAGGTCGTATCCGTGCCTGCCAAGGTGGTATTGCATGGGGCGATATGCGTAATTGTATTAATCAATTAATTACTGAGCCGTCTATTGGTTCTATGATTTTTGAATACCGCTTCCGTGGTAATGGCGAACTTAATGGGCATAATTTAGGTAACTTAATGCTAACTGCATTAGATAACCTTTGTATTCGTCCTCTTGATGCGATTAATTTAATTCGCGATATGCTCAAAGTTAAGCCTTTCATCATTCCAATGTCTGAACACCCTTCTGATTTAGCAGCTATTACCCATGACGGTCAAATCATTAATGGTGAAACCAGTGTTGATGAATTAGCTGAAATTCCCAAACGCCTCTACTTAGAACCCGCAGTACCTGCAACAAAAGAAGCCGTAAATGCCATTATGGAAGCAGATATTATTCTATTAGGACCCGGCAGCTTTCTAACAAGTATTATGCCCGTATTACTACTGCGGGATATCGAACAGGCTCTAAAAATCAGCACGGCTAAAATTGCTTTTATTACTAATATAGATAAAGAAAAAGGCCCAGCTGGAGAGATGAGCCTTAAAACGATGCTACATTGGTGTGAACGCGCAATGGCAGGAAGAAAGATTGATACCATCATCACAGATGTACATCAACCACTACTCAATCCTAAGTATCAGCAGATGGTACTGGATTTAGCGTCAAATAATCATGAATGGCGTCATGATCGTAACAAATTAAAACATGCGGTTGATAGACTCATTGCTTCCCGCTAGTTGTTTATATTCAATTGCCATTCCTGCGACCATTTGCCTAAATTGAGGTAAATGGTCAATCATCCAATCATCTTGACCTTGCCTAACACGGTATTCACATTCTTGTGCCATTAATGCTAAATCATCAGCACCAAAACTTGCGGCACTGCTTTTAATCGCATGGCTAATATCACCAATTTGATTTATTGAAGGTTGGCTTGACAGCTTTTGACAGTACTGTTCAAGCTCATCACTAAAAACATTAAGCAAGATTGCGACCGTGTCTGCCCCGACTTCATCTGCTAATTTTTTTAATGTTTCTGCATTTATATTAATTGCCATTAATCAATCTCCCGACTACCCGCCGTCTCTTGCCAAGTTTGTAATTTACGATAAATTGTTGATGGACTCACTTCTAATAACCCTGCAGCACGAGGAATATTTCCATCACAAGCATCAATAGCCCATTGAATAGCACGTTTTTCTACTATCCATAGAGGTTCAATTTTATCTTTTTGTATTTCGTCAACAAATGATGTATTTGACGTATTTATCGTTGGTGTCAATGTCGTATTTATCGTTGGTGTCAATGTCGTATTTAGTTGTGGATAGACTGATTCGGGAGATGCAATTTCCGCACCAAAAATAGCATTAATCGGTGGCGGCACCATTTCTTTCGTTACTTCTTCAGCGGTATTTAGCACAACAATATTACGAATAATATTTTGTAGTTCACGCACATTTCCCGGCCAAGAATAAGATTCAAATAACTGCAATACTTCTTTAGAAAAACGGCTAAAATTCTTACCTTCTTCTAATGACATTAATCCTAATAATGCATGAGCAATTTCAATAACATCATCACCACGATCACGTAATGGTGGTAAGGTGATCGGAATCACATGGAGTCGATAATAAAGGTCTTCTCGAAAACGACCTTCTTGCACTTCTTGCCATGGATTT
Source organism: Photobacterium piscicola (assembly GCF_900166965.1). GTDB lineage: Bacteria > Pseudomonadota > Gammaproteobacteria > Enterobacterales > Vibrionaceae > Photobacterium > Photobacterium piscicola. The sequence goes on from NZ_FUZI01000004.1 coordinate 186,727, forward strand.
CTATTGGTCGCGCACACAAAACGAACATCAACATGGCATGTTTTAGATGAACCGACTTTTTGATAAGTGCCGGTTTGGATAAAACGCAATAATTTGCTTTGTAAATCCAAATCCATCTCACAAAGCTCATCTAACATTAAGGTGCCATTATGTGCTATCTCAACAGCTCCTTGACGTTCAGTTGATGCCCCCGTAAAAGCACCTTTTACATGACCAAATAATTCACTTTCAATCAGTTCTTTAGGAATTGCGGCACAGTTTAAAGCAATAAACGGTTTATCATGACGTGGGCTTGCTGCATGGATAGCTTCAGCACAGACTTCTTTTCCCGTTCCACTTTCACCGGTTATAAATACTGTTGCTTTACTTGATGCCGCAGATTCAATAACGCGATAAACAGCTTGCATAGGTAAGCTATTACCAATGAAGCCTTGATATTGTGCGCCATCAGATTGTTTTGAGGGGGTATTAGATAATGATTTAGTATTACCTTTAAATACATTATTGACCGTTATTCGTAACCGATCTGCCTCACAAGGCTTAATTAGAAAATCTTGAGCCCCCTGTCGAATCGCATCAACAGCAATATCGATAGAGCCATGAGCTGTCATAATAACAACAGGAATATTACCGTGATCTTGTCGAACTAACTGTAAGACTTCCATGCCAGTCATATCAGGTAAGCGAAGATCTAATAAGATTAAATCTGGAATAACACCTTTGATAAACTGCAATGCTTCTTCACCGGTACCCACAATACTTACATTGAGTCCGAGAGGATTTAAGTAAGATTTATATAAGGCAGCCACTGACGCGGTATCTTCAACCATTAATACTTGGCGTTGTCGTGTAATGCTTTCCATCGCTCCTCCAAAAACGAACTCCTTAATCTAATTGTAATCAATACAATTGAAAGTGGGATCCTAATTTACTTTTTTTATATTATGCCAGATTCAATTGCAGAATGGTTTGCATTTTGCGAATACCATTCGTTTTATGCGCATCAATAATGAAAAATAAAGACACTCAATCACTAGAAACAGACAAAAAAAGCCGATAGATGCTATAAAAAAAAGTTGGCATGGGGTATGCAACTATAACAATGACTCTTATCTTAGGGGTCAACCTAGCCAACTGACGTTGTTGTGGATTCTTTCACTTAACAATGAAGCCAACCGAACCTTTTTCTCGGCTGGCTTTTTTTTTATCTGCATATTTCAATAAATATACACTATTAGCTACAAGCAATTAACTGTTAGCAATAAATTGCTGCCTTAATTGATGAATTTTATCCCGCGTTTCAGCAGCTTGCTCAAACTCTAAGTTTTGTGCAAAATCATACATTTGTTTTTCTAAACGCTGAATTTCAAGCTCTAATTGTTGCGGTGTTAATACCGAATAAGTCCCTTTTGATTCCGCCACTTTATGTAGCTCAGCGGCTTTATTTCGAGATTTAGTTCTTCCACTCGGCGCACCCAGTTCTAATAAATCACCAATTTTCTTATTCAATTTTTGAGGAACAATATTGTGCTCAAGGTTATATATAATCTGTTTTTCACGGCGACGTTGGGTTTCATTAATAGCCCGTTCCATAGAACCAGTAATACGATCACCATATAAAATAGCCTTACCTTCAATATTACGTGCAGCTCGTCCCATGGTTTGAATCAAGGATCGTTCTGAACGTAAAAAACCCTCTTTATCCGCATCTAAAATAGCCACCAATGAGACTTCAGGAATATCGAGTCCTTCTCGAAGTAAGTTAATCCCAACTAACACATCAAATTTACCTAACCGTAAATCACGAATAATTTCAACCCGTTCAACCGTATCGATATCAGAGTGAAGATAACGTACTTTAACACCATGTTCAGTTAGATATTCAGTAAGATCTTCTGACATCCGCTTAGTTAACGTCGTCACTAACACTCGCTCTTGTTTAGCAGATCTTATGTGGATTTCAGAAAGTAAATCATCAACTTGTGTTGCTACAGGTCGAACTTCTATTTCAGGATCAAGCAAACCTGTCGGACGTACCACTTGCTCAGCAATATCACCTGCTGATTTTTCAATTTCATAAGTACCTGGTGTCGCTGAAACGTAAATTGTCTGAGGTGCTAGAGATTCAAACTCTTCAAACTTCATTGGACGATTGTCTAGCGCTGACGGTAATCGAAAACCATATTCCACCAGATTTTCTTTACGAGAGCGATCGCCACGGAACATAGCCCCTATTTGAGACACAGTAACGTGTGATTCATCAATAATTAATAAACCATCGGCAGGAAGATAATCAAATAATGTTGGTGGCGGCTCACCCTCAGCACGACCACTGAGATAACGTGAATAGTTTTCGATACCAGAACAAAAACCAAGCTCGTTCATCATTTCGATATCAAATTGCGTTCGCTGTGAAATACGCTGTTCTTCAACCAATTTATTATTATCTAACAATTGTTGCTTACGCTGGGTTAACTCTAATTTAATCCCTTCGATGGCTTCAAGAATTTTCTCTCTGGGTGTCACGTAGTGTGTTTTAGGATAAATCGTCGTACGGGCTAAATTACGTTGAATAATGGCGCCAGTTAAGGGATCAAATGATGAAATAACTTCAACTTCATCATCAAATAATTCTAATCGAATCGCTTCTTTTTCTGATTCGGCTGGAAAAATATCAATCACTTCCCCTCGAACTCGAAACGTACCTCGCTCAAAGACAGCATCATTACGTTTATATTGCAGTTCAGCTAAGCGACGAAGAATGTCACGTTGATTGAGTACATCACCACGACGTACATGTAACATCATTTTTAAATAAGATTCCGGATCACCCAAACCATAAATAGCCGATACTGATGCGATAATAATAACGTCGCGCCGTTCCATTAATGCTTTGGTTGCTGACAACCGCATTTGTTCAATATGGGCATTAACGGAGGCGTCTTTTTCAATAAATGTATCCGTGGTAGGTACATAAGCCTCAGGCTGGTAATAATCGTAGTAAGAAACAAAATACTCTACGGCATTATCAGGAAAAAAATCTCTCATCTCACCATATAACTGAGCTGCTAAGGTTTTATTGGGGGCCATAATAAGCGTGGGACGATTAGCTTGAGCAATCACATTAGCTATCGTAAAAGTTTTACCCGAGCCTGTAACCCCAAGTAGCGTTTGCTGTGCAAGACCAGAATCAAGCCCATCCATCAATTGTGCAATGGCCGTGGGTTGATCGCCCGCTGGTGAATAATCAGATACAAGACTGAACAGCTTACTCATTACATCTACCCGTAATAACAATACTGAGTATCATTGTGAGCACCTACCCAATAATGTCAATACTGGTGTAGTGAAGTTCAATAATTGTGGTGGTAGCAGGAAAAGGATAAAAATAGCTTCAGTAATAAAACATTACTTATTAAAATTTGAACACCAAACCCAATTTTAACAGCAAAAGCCGCAACCTAGTTATTAACATGGTTGTTAACGCTAGGCCCCCTTTGGACTTTACGTTTTATTACTGAAGCAAATCAACGAATGTTGAATTAAAAATAAAACAGATATTTACACATATAATCATTTTTGGATTAAGTATCTCACCTCTTTCTAGTTTTTACGTAGAAAGATAGAAAACAATAATGAATATGGAAATACTTAATACCTCAAAATAATAAGTAAAAAAACAAGAACAATAAATACCTACTAATGAATATATCGCCTCATATAAATAACCACAATTAATGAATGGTGATGTAATTTATCAAGCGAGCATATGCACAATGTTAATAAACAATAAAAAACGTTAAATATCAATAAAGTAAATAAATATCAGCTAAATTATAATTATAATTAAAATCAGCAATTATAATATATGAAAAAATTATTCATCAAATTTTATGTCTTTTTACTCTAGACGACTCTTTAATTATATTATCTTATTTATACCCTATGGCTATCATTGAAATTACCGTTAATAAACGCTTTATTTTCCATCAATTCTATAACCATACTATAAACGGAGTGATCACTAACCATTCAAACTTAAATACTCTCCACCGCTTTTCCAAACATGCTTGCTTTCAATATCATCACACTATTTTTTATATTTCTTCATTATTTATAATATTTACATCTCTATTTCTTTCTCGTTATTCCTTATCATCATTATTATGACAATAGAGCCCCTCATTACATTTCTTATCAACATCAATCAAAATAACCCCCTAACATCAACATAGTTATCCACAGAAATTGTGGACAACCACCAAAAAGCCAAGTGGTTAGGCACTTCTTAAAAATCAAGTCTTTTTTTTATCCCATAAAAAAAGCTAACCTAAATGGCTAGCTCCTTATTAATGTATTAACTATAACAACAATAATATTAGTAATTAAGATCCATCAAAAACTGTACGTCATCACCGGGTTGATAATAAACAGGCTCATTACCGTAGCTAAAGAATTTTAGCGGCTTCCCGTTAGCTGCATGATAACTAATCTTATTATCTGTAACTGCTAACCAGGTACCTTCAGGAATACCAATAACAGGTTCATGTTTATTGATTTCAAGGAACTCTTGAATACGCTCATCACGCGTCTCACCCATATGACCTTCAACAGAGGCTTCTAAGTAATGCGGATTAATTTGGAAAGGCACGAAATTTAATGAAGATAGAATTGCACCAGTTACTATCGGCATATCGTTAGTTGTACGAATAGTTGGGCAACCGATGTTAGTCCCAGCACTCCAACCAATATAAGCCGTTCCTTTTTTTAGTACTGCTTTACGAATTGGACCAACTAAACCTAAATCATGTAAGGTTTTATTAAGTACCCAAGTATTACCACCACTAACAATAATACCATCAGCTTGTTCGATAGCCGTAACAGGATCTTCAGCACGGTGTAAGCCTGTTGCAACACAATCCAAACCCAGTTTATCAAATGTCGCTTGAACTAATGCTACACGATCATCATGACTTGAACGAATAACAGCGTATGGGATCACGACAAAATGCTTCGCTCCAGTACGCTTTACCTGCTCAACAATTGCATCAGCAGCAAATTCCATTACATGCGTGTTACCAGCAATTTTACCATTACTGAGTAATAAAATATCCATTGTTCCATCCTATCGCTTATGTTTATTCGTTATACGTGTAATCACGAACATTATTTATATTAAACTCAGTTATATCAAACGCAGAATTCGCTAATTTTACAACCGCTACAATCACAATTTACAAAAACACTCAGAAAAAACAGCTAAATTTTCATAACAGTTAGCAACATGTTCACTATTTAAAAACACCACCAGCACAATTAAAATTCAAAAACAACGTATTTTATTAACAACCAAACACAAGCTATTCGCTTAAAAGAAGAAATTTATTGCACTAAAAACTTATATTTCAAACAACTACTCAAATTTAAGGCCATTAATAGATAAAACCCTACCCTTGAGGAGTTGTTATAGCGCTCACAAAATCAGATAATGTTGAGATCTCTTGCAATGATAATGAACTCGGTATGACTGAATACCTTTTACTCCTGATCGGAACAGTGTTGGTAAACAACTTTGTTCTCGTTAAATTCTTAGGTTTATGTCCTTTTATGGGTGTATCTAAGAAACTAGAAACCGCTATCGGTATGGGCTTAGCAACTACATTTGTGCTAACGCTTGCTTCTGTGTGCGCATATCTTGTTGAAACCTACATCTTGGAACCATTAGGTATCCAATACTTACGCACGCTTAGTTTTATACTCGTGATTGCCGTTGTGGTGCAATTTACGGAAATGGTCGTGCATAAAACTAGCCCAACGTTGTATCGATTATTAGGTATTTTCCTACCGTTAATCACAACCAACTGTGCGGTATTAGGTGTCGCTTTACTCAATACCAATGAGCACCATAACTTCATTCAATCTGTTATTTATGGCTTTGGTGCGGCAGTGGGTTTCTCATTGGTATTAGTATTGTTTGCTTCTATGCGTGAACGAATTGCAGCGGCCGATGTACCTGCTCCTTTTAAAGGCGCTTCGATTGCAATGATCACCGCAGGCCTTATGTCTCTTGCCTTTATGGGCTTTACTGGATTGGTGAAATTGTAATGAGCGGGATCTTAATTGCTGCCATTGTAATTGCTGTTTTAGCTGCAATATTTGGCCTTATTTTAGGTTTTGCTTCAGTGCGTTTTAAAGTTGAAGCAGATCCTATTGTTGAACAAATTGATGCTATTTTGCCGCAAACTCAATGTGGTCAATGTGGTTTTCCCGGTTGTCGTCCCTATGCTGAAGCAATAGCAAATGGCGAAGTCATTAATAAATGCCCACCCGGTGGTCAAGCTACCATTGAAAAACTTGCCGATTTAATGGGTGTCGAAGTGCCTCAGGCTTCGAATGAAGTAACTAATAGTATTAAGAAAGTCGCTTTTATTCATGAAGATATGTGTATTGGTTGTACCAAATGTATTCAAGCGTGCCCTGTAGACGCCATTGTTGGCGGCACTAAATCAATGCACACCGTAATAAAAGACGAATGTACAGGCTGTGACCTTTGTGTTTCTCCTTGTCCTACAGACTGTATTGAAATGATCCCAGTTAAAGAAACACCAGATAACTGGAAATGGCAACTCAACCAAATACCGGTTGTTAATATTGCTGCGACAGCGAATGCAGAAAAGGTTAAGCCATAGTCATGCTATCGATTATTGAACAAATTAAACAAGGTAAATTGTGGGATTTCCACGGTGGTATTCACCCTGCGGAAAATAAAACATTATCAAATACGCAGCCAATTAAAACTGCGGGCATTCCTAACGAATTAGTGTTGCCACTAAAACAACACATTGGTTCTCGCGGTGATATTATCGTCAATATTGGCGATCACGTTCTCAAAGGCCAACCACTCACGCAAGGTGATATTGCGATGTGTGTGCCTATTCATGCTCCAAGCTCTGGCACTATCACGGCGATTGAGCAACGAACAACCGCCCATCCTTCTGGCTTAACCGATTTATGTATCGTAATTGCAACCGATAACCAAGATACTTGGTGTCATGCAACGCAATACCCTGATTATCAAGATCGCGATCCAGCTGAACTGATTGAAGCTATTCGTCTTGCGGGTATAGCAGGCCTTGGCGGTGCCGGTTTTCCAACCGCACGTAAACTTCAAGGTGGTTTAGGTAACGTTGATATACTGATCATCAATGCTGCTGAATGTGAACCCTATATCACTGCCGATGACCGTCTCATGCAAGATTATGCGGATGAAGTTATCGAGGGCGTGCGTATTTTACGTCATATTATTGCGCCAAAATTAACTTTAATTGGTATCGAAGACAACAAACCTGAAGCAATCAAAGCATTAGAAGCCTGTATTAGTGAAGACGATAATATTATTATTCGTGTTATTCCAACCAAATACCCTTCAGGCAGCTCTAAACAACTGGTTAAGCTATTAACAGGCCGAGAAGTACCTAGCCAAGCACGCTCAACCTCAATCGGGGTTATTATGCAGAACGTAGGTACCGCTTTTGCAATTAAGCGCGCTATTGTTAACGGTGAGCCATTAATTGAACGCGTAGTGACCTTAACAGGTGAAGCCTTTAAACAACGCGGTAATGTGTTTGCCTTATTAGGAACACCAATCGCTTATCTACTTGAAAAATTTGGTTATCAAGCCGATAAAAAACACCCTCGCGTCATTATTGGTGGCTCGCTGATGGGCTTTACATTGCCACATGCCAATGTACCAATTACCAAAATTACCAACTGTATTTTAACGCCTAAGCGTAAAGAGTTACCGCTGCATACTTACGAAATGGCCTGTATTCGTTGTTCTGCTTGTGCTGATGTTTGCCCATCGTCATTATTACCACAACAGTTACAATGGTATGCAAAAGACAAAAACTACGACAAATGTGAAGAATATAATTTAAGCGACTGTATTGAATGCGGTGCTTGTGCTTATGTTTGTCCAAGTGAAATTCCATTGGTACAGTATTATCGCCAAGCCAAAGCTGAAATTTGGGAACGCCAACAAGATGAAATGAGTGCCGAACGTGCACGTCAACGTTTTGAAGCCAAACAGCAGCGCATGGAACGCGATAAAGCTGAACGTGAAAACCGCTTTGCTAAAGCAGCAACGGATCGTCGTCAAAATATGGCAGCATCTGGTGGCGATGATGCTGTTGCAGCAGCTATTGCGCGAGTGAAAGCGAAACAAGCAGCTGCGGCAACAGAAACAACAGCACCAACCATTAAACCTGCAGTTGCTGCCGCTATTGCTAAAGCAAAAGCCAGACAAGCCGCTTCAGTATCAGAAACGCATGCTGAGCCTGATAACAGTGAAATGGCAGCCTTACGTAAGCAGCGTAAACTTCAAGCTCGCGAGCAAAAAGCAGCCAAACATGCTGAATTAATACAACAACAGCAAGCCGACTCAGATCAATCACCAGCACAAAATACAGATAAGAAAGATGCAGTTGCTGCCGCTGTTGCGCGTGCAAAAGCCCGTAAAGCGGCGCAACAAGCACCTGTTAACGATACAACAACAGATACGGCGCCTGTTGCCGAAACAAACACCGACGCTGCAGTCGATCCTAAAAAAGCAGCGGTTGCAGCTGCCGTTGCACGAGCGAAAGCCCGTAAAGCAGCACAACAAGCACCTGTTAACGACGTAACAACAGATACGGCGCCTGTTGCCGAAACCAACACTGACGTTGCAGTCGATCCTAAAAAAGCGGCAGTTGCTGCTGCCGTTGCACGAGCGAAAGCCCGTAAAGCAGCACAACAAGCACCTGTTAACGACGTAACAACAGACACGACGCCTGTTGCCGAAACAAACACTGACGTTGCAGTCGATCCTAAAAAAGCTGCAGTTGCTGCTGCCGTTGCACGTGCAAAAGCCCGTAAAGCGGCGCAACAAGCACCTGTTAACGATACAACAACAGATACGGCGCCTGTTGCCGAAACAAACACTGACGTTGCAGTCGATCCTAAAAAAGCGGCGGTTGCTGCTGCCGTTGCACGTGCAAAAGCCCGTAAAGCAGCACAACAAGCACCTGTTAACGACGTAACAACAGACACGGCGCCTGTTGCCGAAACAAACACTGACGTTGCAGTCGATCCTAAAAAAGCGGCAGTTGCTGCTGCCGTTGCACGAGCGAAAGCCCGTAAAGCAGCACAACAAGCAAATAAAGTACAACCCAACATTGAGGAAGAATAATCGTGGCTTTTAATATTGCCAGCTCACCCCATGCACATAACCGTCGCAGCACAAGTACCATTATGCGAACGGTTATTTTATGTGCGATTTTTGGTGTTATTGCTCAATGCTATTTTTTTGGTTTGGGAACACTTATCCAAATTGTTTTTGCATCTCTGTGTGCTCTTGCATTTGAAGCCATTGTACTTAAATTACGCCAACGTCCATTAGCACCTTATTTACGTGATAATACTGCACTATTAACCGGGGTATTAATTGGTATTTCTATTCCACCACTGGCACCGTGGTGGATCACCGTCATTGGTGTATTCTTTGCGATTGTTGTCGCAAAACATCTCTATGGCGGTATGGGACAAAACCTATTTAACCCAGCAATGGTTGCTTATGTAGTGCTATTGATTTCATTCCCTGTTCAAATGACAACATGGTTACCACCAGCATCTTTAAGTGCTAACCCTGTGACATTTATGGATAGCCTGTCTGCAATCTTTACTGGTTACACCCCTGATGGCTTTAGTATTCAACAACTCAAAATGTCAGTTGATGGCTACACAATGGCAACGCCATTAGACACCCTAAAGACATCATTAAAAACCGGAATGACGATTGCAGAAGCAATGAAAAAACCAGTTTACGGCACACTAGCAGGTATTGGTTGGGAGTGGGTTAACATTGGTTTCTTATTAGGTGGTTTGCTACTGCTTAAATTACGTATTATTCAATGGCATATTCCGGTTGCAATGCTAACGTCATTACTGGTTATTAGTAGCATTATGCATGTGCTTGATCCAAGTGTCGCAGCTTCGCCGCTATTACATATGTTCTCTGGCGCAACAATGCTTGGCGCATTCTTCATCGCCACCGATCCAGTAACGGCCTCAACAACGGTAAAAGGTCGACTGATCTTTGGTGCTTTTATTGGCATAATGATCTATCTCATTCGTACTTGGGGTGGTTTCCCTGATGGGGTCGCCTTTGCAGTGCTACTCGCCAATTTATGTGTGCCAATCATCGATTACTACACTCGTCCACGCACTTATGGACACTAATAATGAGTATGCCCATGTTTAAATCCATGAAAAAAAATGGTCTAATTCTGGCTATTTTTGCCTTATTGTCGACAGCATTAGTCTCTCTAACTCACTATTTAACGGCTGATCGTATTTTTGAACAGCAGCAACAGCAATTACTGAATACACTTAACCAAGTTATTCCTGTCGCAAGCCATGACAACTTACTTTATAAGAGTTGTACGCTAGTTAAAGATCTACGCTATATCGGCACCAAAACACCGATGCCAGCTTATATTGCGACTCAAGCAGGTAAACCAACAGGGATTGCGATTGAAGGAATTGCACCGGATGGATACAGTGGCGCAATCAAATTAATTGTAGGCCTTGATACCAAAGGGGTTATCACTGGCGTTCGTATTTTAGAACAGCATGAAACGCCAGGACTGGGTGATAAAATTGAAACCACTGTCAGTGATTGGATCTATAGTTTCACAGGTAAGCGAGTCAATGGCGCTAACGATCCTAAATTCCATGTCCGTAAAGATGGCGGTGAATTTGATCAGTTTACTGGCGCAACCATTACTCCACGCGCAGTGGTTAAAGCGGTAAAAAATATCTCGTTGTACTGGCAAAATAATCAACAGCAGATTCTGAACCAGCCACTAGACTGTCCGAGTGAATAATTATGACAACATCTTATAAAGAGTTGATGAAAAATGGCTTATGGTACAACAACCCAACTGTCGTGCAGCTGTTAGGTTTATGTCCATTATTAGCGGTATCATCAACAGCAACCAATGCGCTCGGATTAGGTCTTGCAACGACCATGGTTTTGGTAATGTCTAACTTTACTATTTCCATCATTCGAAAATGGGTACCATCAGAAATTCGAATTCCTGTGTTTGTGATGATCATTGCATCATTGGTAACCTGTGTTCAGTTATTAATGAATGCCTATGTCTATGGCTTATATAAGTCATTAGGTATCTTTATTCCATTGATTGTAACTAACTGTATTATTATCGGTCGAGCAGAAGCCTTTGCCTCAAAAAATAAGCCATTACCTGCGGTATTAGATGGTTTATGGATGGGTCTAGGTATGACATCAGCGCTATTTTTACTGGGTGCTATGCGTGAAATTTTAAGTAAAGGCTCATTATTTGATGGTGCCAACCGCTTATTAGGTGATTGGGCGTCGGTGCTGCATGTTCAAATATTTCATTTTGACAGTAGCTTTTTACTCGCGATGCTACCACCAGGCGCATTTATTGGCGTGGGTTTCATGATCGCTCTAAAAAATATCATTGATAAATATAAAGAAAATAAACAATCAACCCAAGAACAACAACAACCGAAAGTGGAACGTGCACGTATTACTGATGTTAAGTAATACCGTATTTGTGACTTTTCAGAACTAAAACTGGCTTTTAAGCCAGTTTTACTCTTGCTATGAATATGCTCAAATATGCCAACTATCCCTATAGGTGCTCACCCTTGATCATGGTGATATTGGCATTATATTGCGTCAGGAAAGACTATGAATAATCAGAAACGGGTTCAAATATTAGAACGATTACAAGCCGAAAACCCACACCCACAAACTGAGCTACATTGGACGACACCGTTTGAGTTGTTAATTTCAGTTTTACTGTCAGCACAAGCAACAGATGTTAGTGTCAATAAAGCAATGGATAAGCTTTACCCTATCGCTAATACACCCCAAGCTATTTTTGATCTTGGTGTTGATGGCGTAAAACAATATATAAAAACCATTGGTTTATTTAATTCTAAAGCTGAAAACGTCATCAAAACATGCCGTATTCTATTAGATAAACATAATGGAGAAATTCCTGAAAATCGCGAAGCATTAGAAGCCTTACCGGGAGTGGGGCGTAAAACAGCAAATGTCGTCCTTAACACAGCATTTGGTTGGCCGACTATTGCAGTTGATACTCATATTTTTCGAGTCTGTAATCGCACCAAGTTCGCTATTGGAAAAAATGTTGAAGAAGTAGAACAAAAGCTACTAAAAGTGGTGCCTGCTGCATTTAAAGTCGATGTCCACCACTGGCTTATTTTACAGGGCCGTTATACCTGTGTTGCACGCAAGCCCCGTTGTGGTAGCTGTATTATTGAAGACCTTTGTGAATATAAAGATAAAATTGACATTTAAAAGTCGACATTTGAACATCATAGCGCTATAAAAAAAGGAGCATCAATATGCTCCTTTTTTGTTATTCATCACTGTTTAATTACAATGGTTGACAGTCTTTAGTAAAGCCATTTTGTTGACGTTTAGCCGCTAACTCTGCCGCCCCTTTATCAAGCGTATCAAATAACTTTTCACGCTGTTGAGGTGACATTTTTTTACCGCCCGCATCTAACGATTGTTGTAATTCTACTTCCGCTTTTTGCTTGTCGCCTTGAAGATAACTGTCTTGTGCTAGTGCAATATAAGCCATGCTTCGCGCTAAAGGTTGCCCTTCATGACCTAACGCTTGTAATTCCGTGGCTGCACCTGATTGACATAATTGTTGATTTTTTATTGCTTCAGCAACCGGTTTTAAATTGGCTTTAACAACTTTTTTTACGGTTTCTTTAGTCGTCACAGGAGCTGTTTTTTCAACACTCGTTGTGTATGTTTTAATTCCAATAATGGCCGCAATAATAATCACGATACCAATGAGTAGACGCTTCTTCATACCCAAGTCCTTATATGATAATTAACACCACTATCATAAAATATATTCAAGTAAGCAATGTCAACGCTAGATTAACATTGCACAAGAGCGTCTTATGCTTCACTTCTACCTAATGAAATCACCACTCGGCGATTTTGATTACGGCCAACAGGAGTCGAATTATCAGCAATCGGTCGTCTTTTTCCATATGCTTCCACCTGAATTCTATTTTCAGGTAAACCTAGCCCTTTAAAATAACTTTCAATTTTTGCAGCGCGCTGTTCTGATAAACGTTGCCCTTCAACGGTACCAAGAGCAGCATCGCTATACGCAGCCACCAGCACTAAATCAATATCATCGGAATAACGAACATAATCAGCAATTTGTGCCAATCGTTTTTGCGACATATTATCCAGCTTATCACTGTCATTATTATAATGCAGAATAGTGAAGGCAATATCATCAAAGCTAAATGGCATTAAGTTATTTAAACAATGACTAAAATCTTGATATGACTTATTAAAATTCACCGCAGACAAACCAACTTCCAATTGTCGTTGCTGCTGTACGGGCCATGTTTTATAACTAAATGTTGGATTACGCCCATCTTCTAATTCCGCTAACATTTGCCACGCAGTATTTCCGCCAATATACCCATCAAATTGTTTAAAAAACTTCAAATTTGTCATCGCATAAGCCGCATCACCCGGCATCCATGACGGTGGCATCGATGTAAGCTTAACATTACGCGTCGCCCCCAATTGACGATTCATTTTTAACTCAAAATGAAGATTCATTTGTTTGCTAGAACGTGCCGAAAATTGCGCACTACCATAACCCGGAATATCATGATTTAGACGACATTCTAAGGGAGTATCAACAATCACTTGCCATTGTGATTGGCTAGGTTGCGCTAAATAATTTTTAGCCATGGCTGCTGGCATAAAGAAAAAAACACTCATGATCAATCCAATTCGCAGCCAAGGTGTTAATAATTCAATTAAATTCATTTCATAACCAAATTAGAAGAAAATAATACAGCAACAATGACAACAGTATGCCTCTATATCGGCACCCATGACGTGAGCTTTAGCCTTGTCTTACTGTATAGAAATATCAATGCATTCAATTCGAGAACGATCGCGAACAGCAATGAAATTAAGCTATTAATCTGCCATAATACCTGATTCTATTATTTTGACAGCAGTGCTATGAGCCAAGATAACCAATTCAATACCCTAAAAAGTCGCTTTCGCGGCTACTTTCCTGTCGTCATTGACGTTGAAACTGCAGGTTTTAATTCAAAAACTGATGCCTTATTAGAAATTTGTGCTGTCACTCTACAAATGGATGAAGATGGTTGGTTAAAACCTGCAACAACCCTTCATTTCCATGTTGCACCTTTTGAGGGCGCGATTTTACATAAAGAAGCCTTAGAATTTAATGGTATTCGCGACCCATTTAGCCCATTACGTGGTGCAGTATCAGAAGAAGTGGCACTGAAAGAAATTTATAAGCAAATCAGAAAAGAACAAAAACACACTGATTGCACACGAGCGATCATGGTGGCGCATAACGCAACGTTTGATCATAGTTTTGTAATGGCGGCATCAGAGCGCGCAAAACTAAAACGTAATCCATTCCATCCTTTTGCGACCTTTGATACTGCGGCGCTAAGTGGTTTAGCATATGGACAAACAGTGCTAGCTAAAGCTTGTCAAACTGCAGAAATTCCATTTGATAACCGTGAAGCACACTCAGCGTTATACGATACCGAACGCACCGCTGAACTGTTTTGTAAAATAGTCAATAAATGGAAACAATTAGGTGGGTGGCCGCTATGCACTCCCACAGAAGAGCCATCAGTAGAGTAAATCTCAATCATTCAGCAGCTCTTGATTAAGCCCATCTTAGTATGGGTTTTTTTATGCCCCGCAACACTCCATCACTAGTTACCTTCACACCTTTCATTGAAAATAATCATCAAAATTAATAATTAGCTCGCATAATTTAACAAATATACAACATTACTCTTATACTAAATCTGTAATGCGTTTTGTTTTTCCTCATGGATGAATAAAAAATGAAATAATGATCGTTGAGAGGCAGAATAATGTCCGTAAATATACGTTATATTTCCCTTGCTCTTTGTAGCAGTCTTACCGCCACCTCCGCCTTTGCTGCGGGGTTTCAAGTATCAGAACAATCAGCATCAGGTTTAGGCCGAGCCTTTGCTGGAGAAGCCGCCATCGCCGATAATCCAGCGGTTATTTCTCGAAACCCTGCTGCAATGACGCACTTTGAAACAATGGCGGTTTCAGTCGTCGGCAGTATTGTTGCACCAGATATTGATATTACCGCCCATGACGCTCCCAATGGTGTCCAAACTGCTAAAAATGTTGCACCAATGGCTTTTGTACCTGCTAGTTACTTTGTGATGCCCATCAATGATCGTCTCTCTTGGGGGGTCGCTTTATTTTCAGGTTATGGCGTAACCACCGATTACCCTGCTGATTTTTATGATGGCACTTCAGCGGGAAAAACCTCATTAGTTGCCATTAATTTAAACCCCAGTGTCGCTTATAAAGTCACCGAGCAATTAAGCCTTGGCGTGGGAGTCAATGCCGTTTATGCCTCAGCTGAACTCTACCGTCACTATGGTCAGAATGCGTTGCCTTTTTATCCTGCAATTAAGCCCAGTGATAAAACAATCAACATGGAAGGTGATACTTGGAGTTGGGGCTGGAATATCGGTGCATTTTATGAGGTAAACGACAATAATCGTTTTGGTATTGCTTATCGTTCTAAAGTCGATCTCGATTTTAAAGGCGATTTTACTGACTACTCTGGACTTGTGCTTGGCAGTAGCAATAGAGGTAACACCATCAAAGGCAAACTGCCCGTCGTACTTCCCGCAACCGCTGAGTTATCAGGCTTTCATCAACTCAACCATCAAATAGCGATTCATTACAGCCTGTTTTGGACCCAATGGAGCAGCTTTAAAGAGTTACGTGCCACTAATTCACAATGTAACTTTGGCGGCCAAATGCCCGGGGTGTGTTTATTAAAAGATGAAGATTACAAAGATGCATTCCGATGGGCGATTGGCACGACTTATACTCTACATCCCAACGTAACGTTACGGGCTGGGTTTGCCTATGACGAACAAGGCGGCAAAGCCACACTCAGTATTCCTGATACCGATCGTTTTTGGTACTCGGCCGGCGCAACTTATCACTATAACTCTCAATTAAGCATTGATGTTGGTTTTAGCTACGTCTATGGCAAAGAGAGTGATTTTATTGAAAATAACGACCGTTTTACGGCCAGCAGCGTTGCTTATATTGGTGCAGCACAACTTAACTACGCCTTTTAGCCCCCATGGATAACAACATTTAATAAGGGAATATATGAATAAGTATATTTTAACGATACTGACAACAAGTTTAGGGTTAATCGGTTGTGGTGGTGATAGCAAGATTGAAGGAGCACCCACCCTTGATCCCACTATTACCGAGAGTGTAAACGCAGCCACTAAAATTAATTTTGATTTAATCAGCGATCCACAAAACCCTATTCTCGTTCAACCGACGTATTTATTAATGGATAGCCGTGATGGCACCTTAAATACCGAAGCCGCAGCCGTCGATCCAAATAATAGTAGTGATCCATTAGTCGCCATGGGACAAACGGATGGTTGGAGTACGAGTCAACCGCTACAATTGCAATTCGTCGGTGTGGATCTTGATACAACAACCTTAAATAATAGTTTTTATTTAATTGAATCAATTAATCCGACCAATGATGCCGACACAACAACGCCAATAAAACTCACTCAAGCTAACGGCGACTTTGCACTCTCTGCATCAGGCACCACTTTAACGGTAGTGCTATTAAAACCATTAAAACCAGCCCATAATTATATGTTTGCTGTCACCAATGATCTGCAAGACAGTAATGGTGACAAGGTTGGTATGAGCAACACTTATGCAGTATTAAAAGCGCAAGCAACAGCTCCCACTCCAGCCTTAATTCCCGCTCAAACAATCACGCACAAAACAGAAACCGAGTTTGAAAAAATAGGCGTCAATAAAGACAGCATTATTTTCTCCAGTTGGTTCACCACCGCCGCTGTTGGCGATGTATTGTTTAGTGTTAAAGCAGCCACAGCACTTGCCATTCAACAAGGAGCAAACACAGTATGGAAAGGTAGTGCTGTTGCCGATAACGTGACAACCTCTGATTTACGTAACCTATTTAGCTTCTCTAACCTCACTGACACAAAAACACAGACGCCAGCTGGAAAAGGAGAAATTTACACAGGTACCGTTGCATTGCCCTATTTTTTAAATAATAGCGCCGACAACTTTGCAACCACACCTTGGCAGAGCGGTATGCCAAGCATCGCCATTATCAGCTCAGTACTCGCCAGCGGAAGTGATGCTGATAAAGCCACAATTATTGCGCAATTGGCAACACTTAATATCACCTCAGCAGATATTGCAGCCGCGGCAGATCCTCAAGTTCAAAGCAAACTCTTGGTTGCATTAGCGGGGGCTACGCTGACTTTATCGAATGGTGAACAACTTGATCCACAGCGCCTGATCACCCGTTTTAGTCCATTACCAAAATTACAATCAGTACAATATATTGATTACACTTTAATTTTACCCACAGCCGCCAAGTGTGACGATATAGGGAAAAATAGCACCACTATTTATTTACATGGTATTACCAGCCACAGAGGCACAGTAATCGCACTTGCCGACAATATTATTAATGATCATTGTCAGGCTATTTTTGCGATTGACCATCCTCTACATGGAAGCCGCACTATTGATGGTGTTCCCGGCAGTGCCAGTGATGGTCATCCTGAATATTATTTAAATTTATCAGCACTTACCGTCGCCCGTGATAATTTACGCCAAAGCACTACGGATATTATTAATTTACGAGCAACCATTGGCAAAATCCTAACAACAATTATTGAAGGTGACAGTTCTACAATCAATAAATTAGGACATTTAAAAACCTTAAATCCAACCCAAGGCATCACTTTCATTGGCCACTCTTTAGGTGCCATTACCGGGGTTAGTGTCGCAAATATTGCTAATCGTAGCCTAGGATCACCACCAATAGATGCCGCTTACTTTAATATCAATGCACTTGCATTCGCCAATCCTGGCGGCGAAATTCCTTATCTACTGCTGAATTCAGGTAGCTTTGGTGATTTTGTTAAAGGTAACTTAATGCTCAGTAGCAATGCTGAATTTAAAGCGTTTTGTGACCAACAATCATTAACGGCTGCGGCGTGTTTTAATGCTTATCAAACACAGTTAATATCACAAGGCGATCCCACATCACTCGCCACATTAGCCGCTATTTATACCACCTTTAACCGCTTTGCTTATGCTGCTCAAACTGTATTAGATACCATAGATCCCACCAATCATGCGCCACAAGTTAGTTCAAATACGGCATTATATTTAGCACAAGTAAAAGATGATGCGACAATTCCTAATATGACACCACTAGGGGCAACCGTTGAGGAGACGGATATCTTACAGCCCTATTCTCCTTTTACGGGCACGACCCCTTTAATTGCCGGACTTAACCTCACAGTAACCAATCAATCCATTACTGATCA
This sequence comes from Photobacterium piscicola, assembly GCF_900166965.1. GTDB lineage: Bacteria > Pseudomonadota > Gammaproteobacteria > Enterobacterales > Vibrionaceae > Photobacterium > Photobacterium piscicola. The sequence continues at coordinate 205,294 of NZ_FUZI01000004.1, forward strand.
GTTAATTCAAGCTGCGGTATTATTTAATCAAGGTGGTCATTCGTCATTACTCGATCCAACCCTAAGCCCTGCAGTCACACAAGAAATGCAACAGGAGATAGCGTCATTTGTAAATACAATGGGTAAAAACATCACCATTAACGATAAAAGTGTAATTACGGCAGTACCTTAAAATTTTATTTGGTAAAACTAACCATAATAAAAGCGGGTTAAATACTCGCTTTTTTTTATCATATAAAACAATATGATATTTTCATATGACCGTTGTTAGATATAAATATCAGCATAAAATTAGTGCTCGACAAATGCTGAAAATCAAGCACACTGTGAGATATGAGATCAAAGTCTCATATATAACAATTAAATCGCGTGTTGCAGTGATTATCACTGACAAACAAACGAAGTAATAATGCAAACAACGGATGGAACTCACGTTTTATGAACCCTGTAATTATCGCCGTATGCATCATGCTGGTACTCGCTTTAATGCGTGTCAATGTCGTGGTTGCGCTTACATTTAGTGCCATTATTGGTGGCCTCATCGGAGGATTATCCCTTACCGATGCTATTTCTGCCTTTGAAGGTGGTTTAGGCGGAGGAGCAACAACAGCCCTAAGTTATGCCATGCTAGGTGCTTTTGCCGTCGCTATTTCACGATCAGGCATTACCGATGTCCTTGCTCAAAAAGTGATTAAGCACATTAGTGGCCATGAAAATATCGCCGCCGCTACTGGTGTGAAATATAGCGTTCTTATCATTTTAGTGTTACTTGCCATTTCTTCTCAGAACGTTATTCCAGTCCATATAGCCTTTATTCCGATTGTTATTCCACCGCTATTGCATGTATTTGCCAAACTTAAACTTGATCGACGCTTAATTGCCTGTGTTTTAACGTTTGGTTTAGTCACGCCTTATATGGTACTTCCTATTGGTTTTGGCGGTATTTTTCTAAATAATATTCTGCTGAAAAATTTACATGATAACGGGTTAGATGTTGTAGCAAGCCAAGTGCCCATTGCCATGATATTGCCCGCTTGTGGCATGTTATTTGGTTTATTAACCGCTATTTTTGTAAGCTACCGTAAACCACGTGAATACTCAGTAGAAAAAATTCTTGCCAGTGAGCCAGAGAAAAAAGTCATTGATATGCGCCATGTTTATATTGCTGTTGGTGCTATTTTTGCCGCATTAGGTGCACAACTTTATAGTGGTTCAATGATTGTCGGGGGTTTAGTTGGCTTTATGGTGTTTACCTTTACTGGTGTTATCAAGTGGAAAGAAACCCACGATGTATTCACTAAAGGTGTCCATATGATGGCAATGATCGGTTTTATTATGATTGCAGCGGCAGGTTTTGCGGCAGTAATGAAAGCGACAGGTGGCGTTGAAACCTTAGTTAACTCATTAGAAGGTGTTATTGGCAATAACAAACCACTGGCAGCATTGTTAATGCTTGTGGTGGGTTTATTGGTCACTATGGGTATTGGCTCATCGTTCTCTACCATTCCAATTCTAGCGACAATCTATGTTCCTTTATGTTTGTCTTTTGGTTTCTCACCAATGGCAACGATTGCTATCGTAGGTACTGCAGCAGCACTTGGTGATGCAGGCTCTCCAGCTTCTGATTCAACCTTAGGTCCAACATCGGGTTTGAATGCCGATGGACAGCATGACCATATTTGGGATTCTGTCGTACCGACCTTTATTCACTACAACTTGCCACTGATAGCCTTTGGTTGGATAGCATCAATGATACTGTAGTGATCCAATACTAAGTATTAAATACAAAAAAACCGCCATAATAGTTGGCGGTTTTTTTATCAGTGCAAAACAACACACTTAACAAACTAACTTATTCAGCCGCTTGTGCATCACGACGTGCAGCAGACTCTTTAATTAGTGTTTGTAATTCACCTTTTTGGAACATTTCCAAAATGATGTCACAACCACCAATTAGCTCACCGTCAATCCATAATTGTGGGAATGTTGGCCACTGTGCGTAAACAGGTAGTTCAGCACGAATATCAGGGTTTTGAAGAATATCTACAAACGCAAATTTTTCACCACAGTTCATTAACGCTTGTGATGCTTGTGATGAGAAGCCACAGCTTGGTAATTTTGGAGAGCCTTTCATGTACAACAAAATAGCGTTATCTGCGATTTGTTGCTTAATTTTATCGATAGTTTCCATAGCTTCCTCGTACAAATTTAATAATCATTTATTATAAACCCTACCATTCTACTTGGTTATCGTCACCAATAAAAATACTTTCAAATTATGTTTCGGTTCTCTTTTCAATAATAAAGCGTAATCTTAGTTATATTGATATCTATTAAGTGGTTATTGACCTTACCAATAACGAGGTATAGGGTATTTTTTTAAGCATAATGCTTTTAATAAACTAAAAACTTGCTAAAATAAAACGGTCAGATTCAAATAATAAGTAGGCGCCAACGTCTACTAGAAGTAATGTCGTGGGCATTAAGCCCAATAACTAAAATTAAAATGGAGAATTGAGCAATGGCATTTGAACTACCAGCTCTACCGTACGCTATCAACGCTCTTGAGCCACATATCTCTCAAGAAACGCTAGAATACCACTACGGTAAACACCACAACACTTACGTTGTTAAGCTAAACGGTCTTGTTGAAGGTACTGACCTTGCTGAAAAATCTCTTGAAGAAATCGTACAGACTTCTACTGGTGGTGTTTTCAACAACGCAGCTCAAGTATGGAACCATACATTCTACTGGCATTGCCTAAGTCCAAATGGCGGCGGCGAGCCAACTGGCGAATTAGCAGATGCTATTGTTAAAGCATTTGGTTCTTTCGCAGAATTCAAAGCTAAATTCACAGATTCAGCAATCAACAACTTTGGTTCAGGCTGGACATGGTTAGTTAAAACTGAAGATGGCGCATTAGAAATCGTTAACACGTCAAACGCAGGTTGCCCTATTGCAGAAGAAGGTCTGAAAATGACACCACTTCTAACTGTTGATGTTTGGGAGCATGCTTACTACATCGATTACCGTAATCTACGTCCAAGCTACATGGACGCATTCTGGGCATTAGTTAACTGGGATTTCGCAGCTAAAAATCTAGCAGCTTAATTTACAGTAATGCAAAGACTAAAAACCCGCCTATTTTAAGCGGGTTTTTTATTATTTTAATTTATTATAACAACTAAGCTTTAGCGGCTAACAAAATTCGTAATGTACGTCGTAATGGCTCAGCAGCGCCCCAAAGCAACTGATCACCCACCGTAAATGCATTTAAATAATCATCACCCATTGCAAGTTTACGCAAACGACCCACAGGCACTGATAATGTCCCTGTTACTTTTGCAGGGCTCAATTCTTGCACCGTAATATCACGCTCATTTGGAATCACTTTAACCCAATCATTATGGGATGCAATGATAGCTTCCACTTCATCAAGCGGTACATTTTTCTTAAGCTTTAATGTTAATGCTTGGCTATGACAACGCATTGCGCCAATACGCACACACGTACCATCAATCGGAATCGGGCTATCTTGAAGACCTAAAATTTTATTGGTCTCAACCGATGCTTTCCACTCTTCTTTGCTTTGACCATTATCACGCTTAACATCAATCCATGGAATCAATGAACCCGCTAATGGCGCACCAAATTGTTGAGCTGGAAAATCTGCCGCACGCAGTGTTTGCGCAACTTTACGATCAATATCTAAAATTGACGACGCTGGATTCGCTAACTCACTAGCAACGGAATCATTAACCACACCCATTTGGCTGATTAACTCACGCATATTCTTGGCACCAGCACCCGATGCAGCTTGATAAGTCTGTGATGTCATCCACTCAACCAATCCCGCTTTATATAAGCCACCCACAGCCATTAGCATCAAACTAACCGTACAATTGCCGCCAACATAAGTATTAATACCACTATGAATACCTTGTTGAATCTGATCAAAGTTAACCGGATCTAATGTAATGATTGAGTCAGGCTGCATCCGTAATGTTGATGCCGCATCAATCCAATAGCCTTTCCAACCGGCTTGACGTAATGCGGGATACACTTTCTCTGTATAACTACCACCTTGGCAGGTAATCACCACATCAAGTCGCTTTAACGCTTCAAGATCAAACGCATCTTGTAATACACCAGCATCTTTTCCAAAATTAGGCGCCGCTAAACCCACTTGTGATGTAGTAAAAAAGACCGGATCAATAACCGCAAAGTCACCTTCCTCGACCATGCGCTGCATTAATACAGAGCCAACCATGCCACGCCAACCCACTAAACCTACTGTCATCATTTGCAACTACACTCCCTGTTGTATTGAAATTTCTTTATCCATCTATAGAGATTTACATGATTAAAAACAAGTATAATTTTCAATTATAAATAAAATATATCTGTGTTTAAGATAAGCATATTTTACTGTTTTCTTATCATTTGAGTTTCTTATTAGTCATATTAGGTTTTATTATCAGCAATAAAAAATCAAAAAAACGCATAAAAACCAACCGTAATTAACCTAAAAACAAGCTTTTATGTATATTTAAAGAGCTTATTCCTAACTTATGCAATCAACTTAATAAAAAGTGACTATTGTCATATCTTTGAAAAAAATGCCTTTCCCTGATAATCTTCAGCGCTGTGATTAAGTAGCTAGATAGTTCATAACCCTTATAGTTAATAGCTTTTTATACTTTATCTCTCGCTTTTTGTGCGATTTTTATAGATACACTACGACTTTATAATAAACATAAAACACAACATAAGAACCATCAATTAACACTAAAAGAACAACTAAAGTCAGTGTTTTACTAAAGATCGGCACCAAAAAGACTTAGATCACAGAAAGAAACATTATTTATCACGATGATAAATCAATTTGATAGAGTAGCGCCGATTCAAGCGCCGTCTTTTTCAATCCGATTTAAAAACCAATGATAAATAGTATTGATTGGTTGGGTTGGACCCAATTTCAACAAGCTCGATAAAACAAGGTTAGAAGTATGGAAAAACAGACAATCGTGAAACTACCGTCAGTAATGCAAGTCATTATTGCCCTCGGTATTTTCCTTGCCCTTGCATTCTCTTTTACCTCAAAATTGAATTTGCCAATCCAACTAGCATTATATATTGGTTGGTTTGTGATTATTGCATTAGGTATTAAACTCGGACACGATTACAAATCGTTAGAAAAAGCAGCCACTAAGGGCATCGCTAACGGTTTAGGTGCAGTATTAATATTACTAGCCGTTGGCTCGTTAGTAGGTACTTGGATTGCTGGTGGTATTGTGCCAACCATTATCTATTACGGACTTGAAGCGATTCACCCTTCCATTTTCTTGCTAGCGACAATGATCATTTGTTCATTGACGGCATTAGCAACAGGTACATCTTGGGGCGCAGCAGGTACCGCGGGTATTGCAATGATGGGTATTGGCCAAGGCTTAGGTATTCCCGCACCAATGACTGCGGGTGCCGTACTTTCTGGCTGCTATTTTGGTGATAAAATGTCACCACTATCAGATTCAGTGATCCTGGCCTCTTCAATGTCTAACGTTGAGATCATGGAACACATCAAAGGCATGTTACCTATTGCACTGATCAGCTATATCATCACTGGCATTCTATTTACCGCGGTAGGTTTTCACTACGCAGGTAGTGTTGATATGTCACAAGTTGATTCTGTGATTGCAGCGATGGATAAACAATTTGTTATTTCACCATTATCCTTTATTCCAGTCATTATCGTGTTGGTGCTGTTAGCGTTCCGTTTACCGTCTTTCCCTGTTATTTCATTTGGTTCACTGCTAGGTATTGCATGGGCTGTTATGGTTCAGGGTATGGATCCGCTTAAAGCGATTAATGCAGCTTGGGCGCCATTCTCTATCAGTTCTGGGGTTGAATTTATTGACGCAATCCTAAACCGTGGCGGCATGTCATCCATGCTTGGTTCTGTGGCTGTTATTATCTTTGGCTTAGGTTTTGGTGGCTTACTTGATAAAGTTGGCGTACTACAAACAATTGCCCGTTTATTTGAACGTAAAGTAAATTCAGCAGGCAGTCTTGCAGTATCAACCATTGCAACGGCTTTCCTCGGTAACGTCTTTGGTTCTGCAATGTACGTATCATTAATTCTAACGCCAAAGATTTGTGCTAAGAACTATGACCGTTTAGGTTACCAACGTAAGAACTTATCACGTAATGCTGAATTTGGTGGCACACTTACCTCCGGCATGGTGCCTTGGAGTGATAATGGTATCTACATGGCGAGTATTTTAGGTGTCGCTACCTTCTCTTACGCGCCATTCATGTGGTTAAGCTTTGTGTGTATTATTGTGACGATTGTGACGTCTTACATGGGCTGGTTTGTGGATCGCTGTCCACCAGCAAGTGCAGAGCAATTAGCTGAAGATGACGAAGATGAATTAATGACAGTGAAGCGTTTAACGTCATAAGCTGCATTGCATCATCACAATAACATTAACGCACCTCTTTTATAGGTGCGTTTTTTTTATTAAAACAAAGATAGAAAACCACACTTCCCAGCCAATAAATCATCGTACAACCAATTGATACCTAAAAGGTATTTATTTAAAACCCCCTTCTATTCCGTATTCCTCCCAGTCGCAACACTCCCCGTTATTGACCCAACAGTCAGCACCTTTATAGAGCCAGTTCACAAATATAAGAACCACATTTCATCAAACTTACTTTTCAATCCAACACCTTGACCCTAGTCAATATTTCAAATTCATTTTTAATGAAAATACCGTTATTACCGAATTAACCACTAAATACAACATTTGAAAACGTAGCCATAAAAATAATTATCGGTGTTTATTTGGTAAACCATTTTTTATTTTACGTTTTATAAGGATATATCTATGAGTAACAACGCAATAGAAGGTCGTAAAGTTACCATTGGCAGTTATATTGCCCTCGCTTTTGCCGTCATTTTCTTTTCAGGAGCATTACAATCTAATCAATGGTATGGCGTATTTGACTTCACAACCTTAAATGGCTCATTTGGTAATGTGGTTTATTCAGTTAACGATACTGCAGAAGGCGTGGAAGCGGCTTCAACATCATTTAGAGGTAAAGGTGGTAGCGGTGCGCGTGATGGCTTTATTTTTGCGTTAACGTTAATTCCAACAGTGATGTTTGCTTTAGGTATGATCAATGTACTTGAGCATTACGGTGCGCTCGATGCTGCTCGTAAATTATTAACCCCTCTACTACGTCCATTAATGGGTATTCCGGGTAACTCAGGTTTGGCTTTAATTGCCTCACTACAAAGTACTGATGCTGGCGCAGCGATGACTCGTCAATTACAGGATGAGGGTCACTTAACCAAACGAGAAACAGATATTTTTACCATGTTCCAGTTTTCTGCTGGTGCCGCGATTGTTAACTTCTTCTCATCAGGGGCAGTGCTATTTACCTTAACCACAGCATCAGGTGAACCCGCTGTTACTTCTTCTATCGGCCTTGCGGTTGCGATTATGTTTATCTTCAAATTTGTGGGTGCGAATATTTTCCGTATCTACTTAAACATCACTGAAGGCAAAGACAACAAAGATACTAAACCAACAACAGTAAGCACGGAGAACGCATAATGACGACTGCAAAAAAACCTATGGTTACTGATATTTTTGTTGAAGGCGCTAAAAAAGGCTGGGTAATTGCAACCACTTCAACAGTGCCTAACGTATTAATGGCGTTCGTGATCATCAAAGCGCTGCAAATCACCGGCGCACTAGAAGTAATGGGAACATTATTCTCACCTATCATGGCTATTTTTGGTCTTCCTGGTGAAGCGGCGGCGGTATTGATAGGCGCATGGATGTCAATGGGCGGCGCAGTAGGTGTGGTTATTACCTTATTTGACCAAGGTATTTTAAATGGCGAGCACATTGCGATTCTTGCTCCTGCTATTTATTTGATGGGCTCACAGGTGCAATACATGGGCCGAATTATGGGACCAATTCGTACCGAAGGTCGCTATATTCCAATCATGATTGCCATTTCGGTATTAAATGCCTTTGCTGCAATGTTTGTGATGAACGTTTTAGTGTAATTGCTGAGCGCACTGAAGCCATTTAATCTTTAGTGCGTTTTCTCTCTTTTATTACCGATAAGCCATCAATGGCTCGGAGCCTTTACTATGTCTTTTTCTCTGAATAATTATCTCGAAGAGCTACGCCCTCTTATTAATATTGATTGCGGTACATTAACCGTTGATGGTATCGATGTGGTTGCAACCATCATGGCGCAAAAATACCTTGATTTAGGTTGGCATGTTAAACGCATTGATTGTGGTATTGCAGGTACTGGCTTAGAAGTACGTAATAAGCCTGACGCTGATCATATTGATGTGATGTTAATTGGCCATATGGATACCGTCTTCCCAGCAGGCACTGCTGCCGCTCGCCCAATGACCCACGATGATGAGCGCGCTTATGGCCCTGGTGTCTCTGACATGAAATCTGGCTTGTTAAGTGTGGTTTATGCCTTACGTGATCTCGATCCTACTGCACTTGATGCATTATCAATTTGTGTGTGCATGAACCCAGATGAAGAAATTGGTTCACTACACTCAGAAGCATGGCTCAAGAGCGTTGCTATTAACGCTAACCATGTTTTAGTTGCAGAAGCTGCACGTGCTGATGGTTCATTGGTTAAAGCGCGTAAAGGCATGGCGCGTTATCGTTTAAGTTTCCACGGTAAAGCAGCGCACGCAGGTAATGAACCTCAAAATGGTCGCAGTGCAATCACTGAAATGGCACATTGGATTCTAGCCATTAACACCATGACCAATTTTGAGTCAGGCACAACCTTAAACGCTGGCGTTGTCAGTGGTGGCGCTGGCGCGAACATTGTGCCAGATTTCGCAGAAGTGGTGGTTGATGTTCGTTTCTGGGATAACGATGAGTATGCGGCGGTTGATGCTCAAATTCGTACACTAACAGAAACACCGTTTGTTGATGGGGTTACGATTACAGTTGAGCGAGAAGCACACAAACCATCAATGGTGCCAAGCCCACAAACTGAAGTGTTAATGGCGCAAGTGGAAGCGGTCGGTAAAGAGCTAGGCATTGATATTACGTGGCAAGCAGTTGGTGGTGGTTCTGATGCTAACCTAACCGCAGTCTTAGGTATTCCAACCTTAGATGGTTTAGGTCCAATTGGTGCAGGTTTCCACAGTGCAGATGAATGGTTAGATTTGGCTTCAATTGAGCCACGTATTCGCTTATTGCAGCAAGTACTTGTGAAAATTGCGCAACAATAACCTATAAAAAAACATTAAAAAAGGCTGCATTTCTGCAGCCTTTTTTCTTTGTAAATAATCCACATTGGCATGATTTACAAAGAGGTACAATCTTTTCAGTTGTTAGGTTAAATCAATATCGGTTCAACAAAATCAATATGGATTTAACTCGTTTTTGCGATAATATCGGCTTTTGCGGCTGACATTTGGACACTACGTAAATTGTCTAACTTAAAGTGTATAGCCCTAAATGGGTGACGCCAAAAATAATGTGGATAACTCCAACGTAAAACGTGGATCATCTGAAGACGCTTGGCAGATTGATAGCAATGCCCAATACAATGCATACAACTTGGCTTTTCTTCGCCAAGACGACAACCTGTTACTCTCTCCTCAACATACTCGATAAGACTTTCACATTCAGAGCACATTACTGCTCCACGGTGCAACGTTTTACAATATAGGCGAATCATCGCTTTCACTGTATTCAGTTCACGCTGCGAACGAACTGAATGATTGTTAATAACTATCATAGTTGTGCCATTATCCATCCATCCCCTGCAGTGCCAATGATAAAAATCAAATTTATGCAAAAATCAGAACCTAATGGGCAAAAATCATAACCAAAATTAGACCGATGGTTATTTATTAAACTTTAATACATTGTTCGAATAAATTGCGAACAATGTACAAATATAAAAAAACATCATCGATGTTCAAGATTGACGCTTTAAATAGCAAAAAACCACTGTGATATATGCAAATATTAGTGAGTGCATACTTCACAGTGGCTTTATTTATTACTAACAGTGCTGCATAACAGTCGTTATTAATTATCGCTATTTAAACGACGTAATAACTGATCTTTCAAATTAGGCGGCGTGCCTTTGATGGTTAATGTATCGGTTTCTGCATCATAAAAAATACGTTCACCTAATAACATACTGTCAAAGTTAAGCGTCATACCACCGCCTGAGCCAACAAATTTGGTCAATTTACGCATTGCAGTACGATCGGCAGGGAAACTTTCTTCTAACTCGTAACCTTGCTTTGAAGTAAAATCGTAAAAATTAGTACCATCATCTGCCGCAGGTAACTCACCGGATAGCTCTTTTACGGTAACTTCATCACCCGCTTGCAGCTGACCATTACAGTAATCATAAACTTGTTTACGATATTGCTGCTTTTCTTCTTTATCTAGACGAGAATCCGCACAAAAATCCTCTACCGCTTGCATCAAGACTTGGTTTTGAACTTTAACGTCTAAACCTACTTCTGCTTGCATAAAATCAAGGAAGAAATCAGCGATCTTACGCCCTACGCGACCTTTAGCAAAAGTAAGATAGCGGGTTGATTCTGGGTTAGTTTCCCATGATGACAAATCAATACGTGCAACGATATCCATCTTATTAATATCAAGATAGTCAGTCGCACTGATACCTAATTGATCAGTGACTTTCATGCTATGACACGTCGGTAACATACCAATAAACAAATAGTCTGTTGCCAATGACTGGTATTCAGCCATCACTAAAGTACCCGCTTCAGAAAACGGATATTTCGCTAATTCAACCTGTAAACGTTGCACTGATTGATTTGAAAACGTCAGGAAATCTAACTCTCCTTGACGAAATTGTTTCAACCAATGAGCAAACTCACTATCAGCAGCAAAATGCGCGAAGCCTTTTGTTCCTTTGCTACTATAAATTCGATGTAATTCAGCAACAAGATCTTCTGTCGCAGAATCATTATCAAGGGTTTGATTTCTAAGATGAATTTCTAAATCATCTTGGTCGTTTTTTACTAATTGATGTAGAATGACGTTCGAAAGTGTAAGACTCATAATGGAAAAGGTTTTCAGGAAAACTGAACTCTAGGTTATCATAAGTCGTTATCCTAAACATTAAACAAGATTTCTTATGCCAATCACTTCAAAATATAGCACTAAAAAAGTTGAACAAATCATTGATGACGTGTTCGATGTTCTAGACAAACATAAAACATCACCAGAATTAGCCCTAATGGTTGTAGGTGATATTGCTACTAACATTATCAATGCCAATGTACCTGTTGCACAACGTGAAGTTCTTGCACAAAAATTTGCAAAAGCACTACAGGCCTCAATTAAAAAAGATTAAGTTTAGCTTGAGAGTTAAACATAGCATTGAAGACTGAGAAGAATTGACATTTATGGTCGCCAGCACATACAAAGACAAAGTTTCCCAGCTAATTAGTTGGGGACACTGGTTTAGCTTTTTCAATATCATCGCTGCCATGCTATTGGGCACGCGTTATATTATTTATTCAGAATGGCCGACAACAACGATCGGACAACTGTATCTAGGATTAAGCTGGATCGGGCATTTTGGTTTCCTTGTCTTTGGTATTTATATACTGATCCTCTTTCCTGCAAGTTTTCTTATTCCCTCACAGCGTTTAATGCGTGTGTTTGCGGTATTAGTTTCAACGGTAGGATTGACCGCATTACTGCTTGATACCTATGCTTATCAAAGTGTCGACTTACATTTAAGTCCGCTGGTATGGGATTTGTTATTAAGCGGTGAAAAAACAGAGCTAAATACGCGCTGGCAATACCTATTTATTGTCGTTCCAGTCATATTCCTGATCGAGATGATATTCTCAGAATGGATTTGGCGTAAACTTAGAAAGCTAACCCGTAAAAACGTCGGTGGCCCCATTGCCATCATGTTCGGTCTATGCTTTCTAAGTAGCCACATTATTTATATCTGGGCGGATGCTAACCTTTACCGTCCAGTCACAATGCAACGTTCAAATTTCCCACTGTCATACCCAATGACAGCGAAAACGTTCATGGAAAAACATGGCCTTTTAGATCGCCAAGAATATGTTAAACGCCAAGCACAACAAGGCATTAATAACAGTGAAATGATGCGTTATCCAATCGATAAAATTAATTTCATCGATAAAGGTACCAAGCAAAACTTACTGATTATTATGGTCGATAGTTTACGCAGTGACATGGTTAATACCACAACAATGCCTAATCTAACGGCTTTTGCTGATAACAATATTAACTATACTGATAACTACAGTACCAGTAATAATAATAGCGGCGTATTTGGCTTACTTTATGGTTTACCAAGTGGTTATGCCAACAGTATTCGTGCAGAAGGCAAATCACCACTGCTGCTTGATACGCTACAAAATCGTGGTTATCACTTTGGTCTATTCAGTGGTGAAGGGTTTGAACAACCTATTTATCGCGATGCTATTTTCTCTAAAACTCAGCTTGCAACTATAGATAACCTTGATAATGGAAAGCGCACGCCAAGTGATCGTTTAGCCTTTAATGATTGGCACCGTTGGCTAGAGAAGCAAAAAGCTGATGAGCCGTGGTTTAGTCTGCTTGAATTAACTTCAGTTGATCAATATGAAGAAAGTAGTGATTATCAAACTAAATTTACGCCATCTTTAGGCAGTAATTTACTTCATGATAAAAAAGTAGATTCTAATGTATTACTTAAAAATAGCTACCGTAACGCGGCTTATCATATTGATACGATTTTAGGTAAAGTGTTTGCGCAATTAAAAGCACAATCAATGTTAGATAATACTATCGTGGTTGTTACCTCAAACCATGGTACTGAGTTTAATGAAACAGGTAATAATACTTGGGGCTCTGATAGCAATTACAGCCAATATCAGATCAAAGTACCAATGATCATTCATTGGCCACTGCACCCACCTCAAGTTGTTACCCGTCCAACCAGTAACCTTGATTTAGTGCCAACCTTGATGGAGTCACTGTTTAATGTGGCGTCTAATCCATCAAATTACAGCTCAGGTATCAGCCTGTTTGATAATAACAGTGATCGTCGTTGGATATTAGCGGGTGATAATAATGATATTGTGGTGATTCAAAAAGGCACCACCACTGTTGTCGATAAATACGGTAACTATCGTGTTTATAATGATAATTATCAGCTAATGGATCAGGATAAACCTAAACTATCGACACTGATGCAAGTTATGCATGAGTTAAAACGGTTTTATATTCCTAATGACCTTAATAATTAACATTATATAACACTAAAAAAGCAGCTTTCGAGCTGCTTTTTTTATACGATTAGCGGCAGTAGTTAGAGATAATCCGTTCGATTATCCGCGTAACAATGTTCAAATCCATCTTGCCAGCCATTACGGTATTTTAATATTGTTGCCATTCGTTCAGGATCACGTCGAAAACCATCAAGATACGTATTACCCGCAACTGAACGGCTATAACAACCATCCTGATACCCATCAAGATAGGCTCGTTCAAACCCCAACTCAGCTAACTGCTGATGACGGCTACTACTGCAACCATTTAATACACTCAAGCTTATAATACTTATCATATTTATCAATAATAGCCGCTTCATCTCGTTAACCTTTTACTTATATAAGTATCCAATAACGTTAATAACAACATTCATTATTTTTTAATATTATATTTTTACTAGCATGGCTTAAAAATAGATAGTAACGGCTGATTTAGTTGTAATATAAATAAGAATAAGTGTGACAAAAGGATGAATTAGATCTCACTTTTTAGTGTAAAACAGAATATATCGCTAACTTGTGGCATATATCCTGCTAATTTCGCAGATAATAGTTAACAATAACACCGTCACTCACTAACTGACTCATGGAATAGAGTATTAATGAACGCGCAGATTTCATCTTTCTATCAAACAGTTACTAAACAATGCAGTAATGCTCATAGCCTTAGAACTATTTGTGAATTAGTCTGCCGTAATCTTATTCAAAGTTTTTCAATTAATCATCTGCAACTTATTATTAAATCAAATAACGAGTGGAAATTATTATTAGAGCTAAACAGTAAAGGTATACAATATTATTTTCCACCAACAATAATACCGACAGCAAATGAATATTATTATAAAAACATTCATTACTATGCTAATAAAACTGAAGCATCAATTGATATATTTAAAAATTATCGTTATATATTAGTTCCATTAAAATACCATGCAAAGATTATTGGTCATTTAACTATTGCAGCACCATTAACCTCAACACTACAACCGAAACACCTCACGATATTAACCGCATTATTAGCCACAGAAATTACCGCTGGCTTAATAAAGCAAACGACAAAAAGCCATAGTCTCAGCCGTAAACACGCTGAAAAAGAATTACTTTCAAGTAAAGAACAACAACAATCATTATTAAACTACCTACAGGGTATGCATGAAATTTCTTTTCAATTATGGCGTAGTAACATAATGAAAGACATGCTGTTTATTGCTGTTGATGAAGGAAAAAAACGACTTAATATCGATAGAATGGCGATTTTTCTATTTGATGAACAACAAAAAATGCACGGTACTTTCGGCACTGATATTCAAGGGAATACTGTCGATGAGTTTTATTTTCATTCCGATATTCCTAATCAATGGTTTGCATCTAAGACATTAAAAGATAAAGAATATATCGCATTTCAAGAAAACACCCCACTCTACCATGATTTACAACAAATTGGCTTTGGTTGGAGTGCTTATATTGCGCTATGGGATGAAGATACGCCTATCGGATGGATTGCTTGTGATAATTTACTTACAGGACAACCATTGCGTAATTATCACCATCAATTGTTGAAACAATATGGTTTTATTGTTTCACAACATATTTTACGACTACAAGCAGCAGATACACTTATCAAGCTCAATCATGATCTCGAACAACGAGTACAAAGCCGAACCAAAGCGCTCAATAAAGCCAATGAACAGCTGCAGAAATTATCTAGAATTGATGCACTTACAAATATTGCTAATCGCCGAGTCTATGATGAAACGGTAATGACTGAATGGCGTCGAGCAAATAGGCTCGGTTTACCACTATCATTACTCATCTTAGATATTGATAATTTCAAAACTTATAACGATAAACTCGGTCATGCCGCTGGTGATCAATGCTTAAAAACTATTGCCGCGGTGCTGTCTAAAGTTGAACGTCGAGCTGGAACGTTATTTGCCCGTTATGGTGGCGAAGAGTTTGTACTGTTATTACCAGGACAAGACCAACAAGCCGCGGTCAATAATGCGCAACGCTTACTTAATGCAATGCATAAAATAGCGTTGCCATTTCCATGTCTTGAATTAAATAATAACGTTCCAGCTATTGTCACAATCAGTATTGGTGTCAGTACTATTATTCCATCGCAAACAACAACCTATGATGCATTTTTCAAACATGTTGATACCGCACTATATCAAGCAAAAGCCGAAGGGAAAGATTGCTTCAGAGTGCTATCACCTACTTTATAAACAAACATTAACAATAAAAAATTATCGAATAACAATAATTTTTTATTGCAAAGCATTTTATTGTGCCATATTCTAGCTTCATCAACTGAATGAGGAACAATCATATGTCAAAAATTCAACAACAAAGTCGCAGAGTAAAAATCCTATTCCAGCTATTTTTTATTCTAACGCCAATTTTAGTCTGTTATTTTTGGTTAACAGTAGCAACACCTTATGACTTTTTAAGAAATACCGGCATAGTACAAACATCTTTTGATATTAATCAGCTAACAGAAACACCATTAACATTGACCACCCGTTTACTCGCGCTCGTAACAAGCTTAATTTACTGTTCGATTATTATGTATGCCTTAAAAATTCTTATTCGGTTATTTGGTAACTATGAAAACAAACACATCTTTACTTTAGAAAATGCCAACTGCTATCAAAAGCTTGGTTATAGTGTATTTTATTGGGTCGGCGGTTCACTTTTTTACCAACCATTAATGACGTTAATACTAACCTTTAATAATCCTCCCAATCACCGCATGATTATGATTAGCTTTGTAGGTATCGATTTTTTAACCCTATTAATAGGCGCTATTATTGTTATAATTTCATGGGTTATGAAAGAAGGCTATCACCTCGCCGATGAACAAAATTACACAATTTAAGAGTTTATTATGACTATTGTTATTAATTTAGATGTAATAATGGCGAAACGAAAAATACGGTTAAAAACATTAGCGCAAGCAATGGATATGACAGAAGCTAATTTATCAATACTAAAAAATGGTAAAGCAAAAGCTGTTCGATTTTCGACACTTGATAAACTTTGCGAACAACTTGATTGCCAGCCAGCAGATATTCTTGAATTTCAAAAAAACGATGATAATTAGCGTTTCGTTTATGGCGATAACTATTTTTAAAAAATATAAATAACAAAAAAGCAGCATGTTGATGCTGCTTTTTTGTAAGCTATCAGTCAGTAATTAAATCATCCACTACGATTTACGCTTTGGTGCAGCCTTAGGTTTGGCCGACGTCGATTTTTTGGCATAACTGCGTTTTTTAGCACGAGGCTTAAATTCAGGTGAAGTCAACGAACGTAAACTTGGTGGCACATCACTCACTTTTACCTGCTCCATTAAGGTTGTTACTTGTTGTTCTAATGCAGCCATAAATGGTTGATATGCACATTTTCTATCTGCCATATCATGCAGTTGATGCTCCCAATGCGCAGTCATATCAGGATATGTTGATGTATCGGGTAAAGCGTAAATTAAACCTTTCCCCGCCTCAGAAGCATGAATAGCTTTACCTTGGCGCTGCAATAACTGGCGTTTAAACAACATTTCTAAAATACCTGCTCGCGTTGCTTCGGTACCTAAACCATCAGTATCACGCAGGATTTTCTTTAATGAAGCATCAGATACAAACCGCGCAATACCCGTCATCGCTTGTAATAATGTCGCTTCGGTAAATGCTTTTGGTGGCTCGGTCATCTTATCTTTGATTTCACCATCATGGCAGACCAATACCGTACCTTTATCTAGGGGTGGCACCTTATCGGCTAAATCACTGTCTTCTTTTTTATCATCACGCCCTAATAGCGCTCGCCAACCTGGTGACATTAACTGACGACCTTTAGCAATAAAGAGCCCATTAGCAATAGTGAATACTAACTTAGCATCAGCATATTCAGCTGCTGGATAAAATTGCATTAAGTACTGGCGAGCAATTAATTGATATATTTTCGCTTCATAACCCGTTAATACTGATGAAGATTTAGGGGTAGGAATAATCGCATGGTGAGCATCCACTTTTTTGTCATTCCATGCTTTTGATTTTAATGCTGTATTCGCATTATCCACTGCAGAAGCTAACTGATTATCCGTTGTCGCAATCGCACGACACACATCATTCGCTTGTTTCAAATGATCCAATGGTAGATGGCGACTGTCAGAACGAGGGTAAGTGATCACTTTATGTTTTTCATATAATGACTGACAAGTCGATAATACATCAGTCGCACTCATGCCAAACCGTTTCGCCGCATCAATCTGTAACGCGGATAATGAGTATGGTAACGGTGGCGCTTGTTTAGTTTGCTTACGCTCAGATTCGGTTACTTCTGCAGCTTGGCCTTTAATCCGTGCCACCACGTTTTCACATAACTTACGATTAAGCACTCGCCCTTCTGAATCTTGGTGAGGTTCACATGATTTACTTGGCTGCCACTTGGCATAAATCGTTTGTTCACCGTAAGTGATTAATGCCAATACTTCATAAAACGGTTTGGCGACAAAATTAGCAATCTCATCATCACGTCGAACAACCAGCCCTAAGATCGGTGTTTGCACTCGACCGACCGATAATACGCCGCGATAACCGCCCTTTTGCCCCAACAAAGTATAAGCACGGGTCATATTCATGCCATATAACCAATCAGCACGCGAACGTGCAAGGGCTGAAACTGATAACGGAATAAAATCACGGTTACTGCGCATTGTGGCTAAAGCTTTTTTAACTGCTGCTGGGTTTAAATCTGAAATAAGCAGTCGTTGTGCCGCTTCTTTTTTGGTTTTGGATATTTTGACGTAATCAATCACTTCATCCACCAGCAACTGTCCTTCTCGATCGGGATCGCCAGCATGTACCACTGCAGTTGCTGTTTTCGCCAATTTTTTGATCACCGCTAATTGTTGCTTAGCGGCTTTTCGAGGAATTAATTGCCATTGCTGAGGCACAATCGGCAAGTCTTCCAAGTGCCACTTTTTATAGCGTTCATCATAAGCATCAGGCTCGACTTGTTCTAATAAATGCCCAATACACCAAGTGACAATATCGCCATTCCCTACTTCAATATAGCCGGTATTATTTTTATGAGGGCGAGGTAATACAGCAGCGATTGCTCGGCCTAAGCTTGGTTTTTCAGCTATATATAAGCAACTCATGGGGATCTTTATCTGAAAGGATTAATAGTAAGACTGTACCGAAAATGGATGCTAACAGCAACATAACACTGGATATTAAACCAGTAGTTATCTGTTTGTTTTTTGCAATTGATCTTGCAAGATCATCGAGGTTGACATGACTAGCTAATAAAAAAGCCAAACACATCATATTAATAGATATATTTGGCTTTCATTTAATCTGTAGATATCAATAAACTATCGAGCGGCTAACCAATCTTGTACTTGGTGATAATCACCTCTAAATACAATACGATCTGCTTTTTTGCTTAATTGATAAGTATACATTGGATCATAATACTGCTCTAGCAAAGGCGCTAACCAAGCATCATGCTCAGTTAATGAGCCGTTAGATTGCATCATTTTCACTGCATGTTGCTGTGATTTCAGCATTACTTCATAACGTTCCAAACCTAAACGTTTACGAATATTGAACATGCCTTTTTCTAAATACTCAGCAAATAAAATCCAACCTTGTTCCTCACCGTAATGAGCCACATAATCACGTTGCATTTTAACGACATAATCATCTAATAGACGTGCTAAACGTACATCTACTGGATCATCAATAACAGCAATATCAGCTTCTTGCATTGCACGATTGATTGATAAAGGCACAGTAACACAACCAATGTTTTTACCTTCATCTTCAAACACGAAGTGTTCAATGCCACGATCTAATTTTTTAACCATCTGTACAGCAAGATCACTCTCAAATGCAATTTGAGTTCGTTGCGGCGTAACATAACGACCAAACGATGAACCACGGTGGTGTGCTGCACCTTCTAAATCAAGGCCATTAGCAAGAACATTGACCATAATTGTCTTACCGCTACCCGTATTACCGGCAACAATAGACATTGGTTTAGCAGCAACTTCATCAATAGTATCAACTAAATAACGACGTAATGCTTTATAGCCACCAGTGATAAACGGATAATCTATACCCGCTTCTTTAAGCCATTGTTGAGTAATTTGAGAGCGTAAACCACCACGGAAACAATAAAGATAACCGTCAGGATTTGCTTCACAAAATGCTTTCCATTGCGCTACACGTTCTGCTTTAACGTCACCATTAACCAGCTTATGACCAAGATCAATAGCTGCATCTTGTCCTTTATTTTTATAACACGTACCAACAGCTGCACGTTCATCATCCGTCATTAACGGACGACTATGAGAAGTTGGGAATGCACCTTGAGTAAATTCAACCGGTGCACGCATATCCATTAATGGTGTATCGTTCACAAACAGATGACGGAAATCTTCGCAATTGGGACGCGACATTAGCAAACCTCAATAAAGGTATCGCCATCCATCGGCACAAGTTCACCAATCGCTTCCAGCAAGATGTTATGTTTTTTAGCAATGGCTTGTACTTCAGCTTCGCTACTTGGATCAACGGCTAATAATAGGCCGCCTGATGTTTGAGGATCACATAATAATGCTTTTTGTTGATCCGTCATTTGACCCACTTTGTGGCCATAACTCATAAAGTTACGCTCTGTACCACCAGGAACACAACCTTGAGCGATGTAATCATACACACCCGGTAATGTTGGAATCTTATCAAACCAAAGTTTTGCTTTTAGGTTACTGCCTTCACAAATCTCAGTTAAGTGACCCATTAGGCCAAAACCTGTTACGTCAGTTAGCGCTTTTACGCCTTCAACATCAGCAAAGTCTGCACCAGGTTTATTTAGCTTACACATCCAATCGCGTGCCAAACCTTTATGCTCATCAGCCAACTTAGATTGTTTTTCAGCCGTTGTTAATACGCCGATACCTAATGGTTTAGTTAGGTATAAATGACAACCCGCTTCTGCACTGTCATTACGTTTAACACGATCAGTACTTACTAATCCTGTTACAGCAAGGCCAAAAATTGGCTCAGGAGCATCAATAGAGTGACCACCAGCAAGAGAAATACCTGCCTCACGACACACTGAACGGCCACCATCAATCACTTTTTGCGCAATTTCAGGTGACAATACATTTACAGGCCAGCCTAAAATAGCAATCGCCATGATAGGTTTGCCACCCATAGCGTAAATATCACTGATCGCGTTAGTCGCAGCAATACGACCAAAATCAAACGGGTCATCAACGATTGGCATAAAGAAGTCAGTGGTACTGATCACTGCTTGACCATTACCGATATCATAAACGGCAGCGTCATCTTTACTTTCATTACCAACCAGTAAATTAGGATCAGCAAAAGGTGCTAATTGAGTACGAAGAATAGTATCAAGTACTTGGGGAGAAATTTTACAACCACATCCGGCACCGTGGCTGTATTGTGTTAGGCGAACATTTTCCATGACACGCTCCAAAATATAGAAAGAACCAGCGATTCTACTCCTGCCCTCGACAACTGTCATCTTTCCAACTAAAAAGCGACCATTTTCTATTAAAACAAATCCACATTGGCAGTAATAGTCATCAATAAGGAATAAAAAAGGTGATGCTATTCACGGTTTAACACCGAAAAATAGCTATCACCTTCCATTTTTAACCCTGCAGTCACATCAGTGAAGAGTTAAATGCGAGTTAATGTTACATCTGTTGTATATCAGTAATTACAAATATTCAACGTATTGAGCAAGATCGCGTTCATGGACTTTCGCTTCACGGCAACCAATTGAACCGAGGTATAAAAAACCAACAATCATGTCTTCGCCCGTAACACCTAATGCTTCACGAACCACGGGATGATATGCCCAAGAACCTGTACGCCAAAAACCAGAGTATCCTTGTGCTACTGCTGCCATTTGCATTGCTTGTGCAGCACAACCAGCAGATAAATGTTGTTCTATAACTGGGACTTTATGGCCAGAGGTCACTTTACTAACAACAGTGATCACCATCGGTGCACGAAAAGGTGCTTTTGAGGCTTTTTCAATTACAAAATCATCGAGATGATCCGCTTTCGCTGCCGCAACTAAAATATTTGCTAGCGTGGTTAAACCTTCACCTTGAGAAACAATAAAGCGCCACGGCGTTAAGCCACCATGATCAGGAGCACGTAATCCTGCACGAAAGATATTCTCAAGAACATCACCTGCAGGTGCTGGCTCAACTAATTTTGGTAATGAGCGACGATTAAGCAGAAGTGATAGCGCGTCCATAACAACCTCAAAATGAAAATAATTATTGTTTCTCATATAATAAGGCAGTTAAAGCGCAGAACACAAGCCATCATAATTATAACTTAGCAGCTAATTCAACCCCTTGACGGATCACCCGTTTTGCATCGACTTCACTAGCATCTTCTGCACCACCAATCACATGCACTGACACACCTTGCTGGATTAACTGTTGCGATAAATTATCGACCGATGTTTGACCGGTACAAATAACAATATTATCGACATCTAATGTCTGTGGTTGCCCATCAATAATAAGGTGCAAGCCTTCATCATCGATAGCTTGATAATGCACTCCCGCCCATAGTTTAACGCCGCGTTTTTCTAATGTACGGCGGTGGATCCACCCCGTTGTGCGTCCAGGGCCTTTGCCTACTTTTCCTGGTCGACGTTGTAATAACCATACTTGTCGTGGACTAATATAATCGTCTGAAGGTAATAAACCGCCACTATGGCATAGACTTTTATCAATATCCCATTCACTCAACCAGCTATCAAGATCATACTCACTTGGTTCTGTCAGCATGGTAGCGACATCAACCCCTATGCCACCCGCACCAATGATAGCGACTTTTTCCCCTACAACTTTTTGCTGCCGAATTAAAGTTTGGTAATCAATCACCTTCAAATGATCAATCCCCGTGATTGGCGGTATTCGAGGTTGTACTCCCGTAGCAATAATAACCTCATCATAATCAAGCAACTGCTCGACATTTGCTTCAACGCCTAACCGTACCACAACACCCGTTTGCTCTAAGCGCCGAGTAAAATAGCGGATGGTTTCTTTAAATTCTTCTTTACCGGGGATCTGCATCGCTAGATTAAACTGCCCACCAACATCGGTGTTTTTTTCAAATAAATCGACTTTAAATCCGCGCTCTGCAGCAGCAACAGCGCACGCCATTCCCGCAGGACCACCACCAATAACCGCCACTTTTCGCGACTTAACGACCATCGTTAACACCAATTCTGTCTCATAACATGCGTGAGGATTAACTAAACAACTGGCGCGTTTACCAACAAAAGCATGATCTAAACATGCCTGATTACAACCAATACAGGTATTAATATCATTGGCTCGGTTTTGCTCTGCTTTTAAGACAAATTCAGGATCGGCTAAAAATGGTCTCGCCATCGACACCATATCGGCTTGCCCTTGAGCCAAAATATTTTCAGCAACTTGCGGCGTATTAATGCGATTACAGGTCACTATTGGAATAGAGACTTGTTGTTTAATTTTCTCAGTAACCCAAGCAAATGCAGCTCGTGGCACTTGAGTGGCAATGGTAGGAACCCGTGCTTCATGCCAGCCAATACCAGTATTTAAAATAGTGACACCTGCCGCTTCTAATTCAAGCGCTAACTGCACCACCTCATCGTAAGTGCTCCCTTGTTCAACTAAGTCCAACATTGATAATCGAAAGATAATAATAAAATCATCGCCCACACGCGTTCGTACAGCGCGAACAATTTCAATGGCAAAACGAATTCGATTGTCATAACTGCCCCCCCAGTCATCGTAACGTTGGTTTGAACGCTGGCAAATAAACTGATTAATGAGATAGCCTTCAGAACCCATTAACTCAACCCCATCATAACCCGCTTCGCGCGCAAGCTCGGCACTGTGTGCAAAATCATTAATGGTATTATTAATTTGGCGATGACTCATTTTGCTTGGGGTGAATTTAGAGATAGGAGAACGAATAGCAGAGGCACTTACCGCAAACGGTGACATTGCATAACGCCCAGCATGCAATAACTGTAACGCAATCTTCCCCCCTTGCTGATGCACTGCAGTGGTAATATTGCGGTGTTTACGCACATGGCGATTGTTACTAAATTCAGCACTAAACGGATGTAATCGACCACGAAAATTAGGAGAAAAACCGCCCGTAACAATAAGCCCAACCCCAGCTTTTGCTCTAATGGCATAAAACGTCGCGAGTTTATGAAAGCCTCCCCGTTCTTCTTCTAATCCGGTGTGCATTGAGCCCATTAAGACTCGATTACGTAATTGAGTAAAACCCAGATCCAGCGGCGTCAATAAATGAGGAAACGGTTTATCATTCATAAGCAGCTCCTAATCATCATGGTCAGACCAGTATATTTGAGCTTAGACCGCAATATCAACCCAAATTAACAAAAAAGCAACATTTACATGATGCGCCTCACTATTTATAATCAATCACGTACGTTTATTTTACTATTAATAACAATTACACCGTAAAAACACTGTAATTCAGCAGTGACTACGCTACGATATCGCTATCACCATTATCAGGAATTTTCATGAAAGCCATATTCTCAAGGATTGGAAAATTCTTCCTCGCTATCGGGAAGTTGATTAACTTTACTCGCAAATTTGTCCTCAACCTTTTATTCGTTCTAATTATTGGCGCGATAATTTTTGCATTAACCGATGAAGATAAGACCACCGATACTACCGAACCCTCAGCGTTAGTGCTCAACCTCTCAGGTCCAATTGTTGAACAAAGTAATTATGACAATCCACTTGATAGTGTAATGAGTGAGGCGTTAGGTAAGCCTGATGTAAAACAAAATGTATTATTTGATATTGTTGAAGCGATTCGCGCAGCAGCAACAGATAAAGACATCACAGGTTTGGTGCTTAACCTTAAAGACATGTCTGAAACCAGCTTAACCAAAATGCGTTATATCGCAAAAGCCATTGAAGAATTTAAAGCATCAGGCAAACCTGTTTATGCTTATGGTGACAATTACACCCAAAGCCAGTACTACCTCGCCAGTTATGCAGATAAAGTCTTTTTATCGCCAGACGGTGGCGTAATGCTAACAGGTTATGGCACTTACACTCTATATTATAAGAGCTTACTGGCTAAACTAGATGTAACCACCCATGTGTTCCGCGTAGGTACTTATAAGTCATTCGTTGAACCTTATATTCGTGATGGCATGTCAGCCGCAGCCAAAGAAGCTAATACCGTATGGTTAACCCAGTTATGGGGCGCATTCAGTGACGATGTCGCAAAGAACCGCAAAATAAAACCGCAAACATTAACACCCAATATCGATGAGTTTATTACTCAACTGAAATCTGTTAATGGCGACTTTGCTCAATTGAGTAAAAAATTAGGTTTAGTTGATTCACTCGTCACTCGTGATCAAATGACCCAATATTTAATAGATACTTTTGGTGCTAACGACAAACATAGCTTTAAACAGATTAGCTATTACGATTACCTACCATTACTGGTTGATGATCAACAACCATCACCAAATAAAGTGGCCGTTGTTATCGTAAACGGTGCCATTGTTGATGGTAAAAGTAGCCAAGGTTCTGCTGGCGGTGACACTATTGCCTCACTATTAAACCAAGCACGCTTTGATAAACAAGTGAAATCAGTAATCTTACGGGTTGATAGCCCAGGGGGTAGCGCTTTCGCCTCAGAGGTTATTCGTAATGCCGTTGATGCTCTCAAAAGAGCGGGCAAACCAGTTGTAGTCTCAATGTCGAGTGTTGCAGCCTCTGGCGGTTATTGGATCTCCTCCAGTGCCGACGAGATCATTGCTCAACCAACAACAATCACCGGCTCTATTGGTATCTTTGCAATCTTAACCACCTTTGAAAAAGGCTTAGAAAAACTGGGCGTTTACAGTGATGGGGTTGGTACAACACCATTCTCTGGTGTGGGTGTTACGCGTGCGCTACCTGACGGTGTTGCAAAAGTATTCCAACTTGGGGTTGATAATGGTTACCAACGTTTTATTGGCTTAGTCAGTAAATACCGCCATATGACGTTAGCTCAAGCAGATAAAATTGCTCAAGGCCGCGTATGGACAGGTAAAGATGCGCAGCAACGTGGTCTAGTTGATAAATTAGGTGACTTCGATACCGCCATTACTGCTGCTGTTGAATTAGCGAAAGTAAAAGATTATCAATTAGTATGGATGCAACAACCACTCTCACCAGTACAACAATTCTTTAAAGAAATGTCTGGCGAAGTAACCGCTAAAATCGCAACTATGGTGCTGGGCGATATGCCATCCACGTTAGCGCCAGTGACAAAAGTTGCTAAAGATCTTACTTCACTCACTAATTTTAACGATCCTAATGGCCGTTATGCTTTTTGCTTAAATTGCAGCACGGTTAATTAAAGACAACAATTGTCAGTAGCTCGGTCAATATTGGCCGGGTTTTTTAATGTCTTCACACACCACAACCCACCATTAGTTAACAGTCATTTACACTGATACTGTGTAATAAATCAGCATACTCCGCTACGATCACATTTTAACTCATACAATCACACTACAAATCTAACTAACCTCGCATCTTCATGCAGTTTGCGTATAATACGCGCACTCATTCGTTCATTCTGAGCTTAAAAATGGAAAGAAAACACATTTACATCGCTTACACTGGCGGTACTATTGGTATGCAAAAGTCGGATCATGGTTATGTTCCTGTTGCTGGTTTTATGCAGCAACAATTGGCAAGCATGCCAGAATTCCATCGTTCAGAAATGCCAGAGTTCACTATCAATGAGTATGAACCACTGATTGATTCATCAGATATGACCCCCATGGATTGGCAGCGAATTGCAGATGATATAAAAGCTAATTATGATAAATATGATGGTTTTGTGATTTTACATGGTACTGATACCATGGCTTACACCGCATCAGCATTATCATTTATGTTTGAAAATTTAGACAAACCTGTGATTGTGACTGGTTCACAAATTCCATTGGTTGAATTACGCTCTGATGGTCAAAGTAATTTGTTAAATGCTCTTCATATTGCGGCTAATTACCCAATCAATGAAGTCACCGTATTTTTCAATAACCAATTGATCCGTGGTAATCGCAGTACTAAAGCACATGCTGATGGTTTTGGTGCGTTTATTTCGCCAAACTTACCACCGCTATTAGAAGCGGGAATCAATATTACTGTTAATAACATTGCCCAAATAGATAAAAAGCCTGACGGCGCATTTCAAGTCCATACTATTACACCGCAACCAATTGGGGTTATCACAATGTATCCGGGCATTTCTCCTGAAGTGATCCGTAACACATTACGTCAACCCGTCAATGCAATGATACTACTGACATTTGGTGTCGGTAATGCGCCACAAAATAAAGAATTGCTTGAGCAACTCAAAGCGGCAACAGATCGTGGCGTTATTGTAATGAACTTAACTCAATGCCTATCAGGTAAAGTGAATATGGGTGGGTATGCAACAGGCTGTGCGCTTGCTGAAGCAGGTGTCTTAAGTGGTTATGATATGACCCCTGAAGCTGCATTGGCTAAATTACATTATTTATTAAGCCAAGACCTTACCACTGAAGCGGTCCGTAGTCTGATGCAACAAGATTTACGTGGTGAATTAACCCATTAATCGATAATCACACTGTTGATTACCGATGCAAAAAAGAGCCGCTATGGCTCTTTTTTTGATCATGATTTCTACCACCAACAATAACAAAGCCAACTACACTTATTGCAATATTATCGCTCATTGAGCCAAGCAATAAGTGACCACTATGATTTTACATGGCACCTCGATATCTCCCTTTGTACGAAAAATAATGCTAGCACTCAATTACAAAGGTATTCGCTATGAACTCCAACCGCTTAATCCTTATCTTGAAAAGGAACTTGCACACAAACGCCACCCCATGGGAAAAGTTCCAGTACTTGAGCATGGAACATTAACCATCATTGATTCCGCAGTTATTGCGCATTATTTAGATGATGTTTATCCCATTCCACCACTATATCCAGGCAATGCACAACAACGAGCTCAAATACGCTGGCTTGAATCATACGCAGCAACTCGTGTCACATCATTAATTGGAGGAGTACTGTTTTATCAAAAAATATTACGTCAAAAAATGCAAAACAAAAGTTGCGATCAAGAAGCCGTTGAGCAATGTTTAACTCATCATCTTCCAGATGTACTGCACTACCTTAACCAACAAATTCCACAGCAAGGTTATGTCAGTGATCATTTTTCAATGGCTGAAATTAGTTTATGGAGTATCTTTCGAAGCGGATGGATGAGTGGGTTACGTTTACAACCGCATTATCCACAGTTACATGCTTATCTACAGCGAATAGAACAGGAACCATGGATAGCCAATCTTATCGCAGAAGAAGATCATCAATTACAAGATTTCTATTGTGAACCCATGATTTTACCGCACTCATCAACATGATAATTACAACTGATCATGATCAAAGCGAGCAATATCATTGTCATGGGACGTATTTTCAGTGTCACGAGGCATCGCAGTGACATCAACAGCAAAGTCCCGTTTAAATTCCGCTTTTGATTTAAATTTAATATCACCACCAGCAGCAACCGTCATGTGATCGGCCTTGATATTATGCCGAGACTGATACAGCATCACCGCTTGCATTGCACTATCACGTAATGGGGGAGTTAATGTTGAGCCATCCAACCATTTACCTGTCTCAACTGCGGTTAAAATACGCTGATAAACGTCAGGCGTCATTGCCGCTAAGAGTTGATTAACATCCATATTCTTATCCTTATTTACCATGGTTGCATGACATATTTTAGGTCAATATCAAAAAACATATTTATTCATTGTAGACCTATCATATTAAATTACTTTGCAGTAACAGTTTCATTTACAAAAAAAATAATACTGCTAAATTTAATTATCGCTTTTTTATGAGTTTATCTTTTGAACTTTGTTTTATTGTTCGCACGTACAGTATCGTCACACTCACTACGAAATGTAAAAGCCATAATGTTATTACCACTTTTACTGAGTGGTTGCTTTGATCATTACCGTACCACAGAGAATCTATGTGATGATAACCCCGACGTATGCCAACCATTAAATCTTAATGATGGCCAATGTCGCATTCAACGAACGAACCTTATATGGCAACGTTATGACACCTTGCAAACCCCCTCAGAACAACACAAATTTAAAGAGTTAAAAGCAACCAAGGAATATCAGTTCTGTCTTGAGTATGCCGCACGCATTGAGCCAACAGAATTAAAGCAACGTAAGACCAAACGCATACAAGCGCTATATCATAGTTATGAAAGTATTGAACGGCTCAATCAAGAATTACAATCCTCTCAAGATCCACATATTATTTATTATCGTTGGAGTCAGGGTGACCCAATAGCTAAACAACAATTTATTGCACTTGAAGGTGATAAAAAACTTGAACACCCTGAATTACAATTAGCACTGGCTCGCTATTATGTTAATAAAGATAAGCCTAAGACAATCGATCTTCTGCATCATAGCCTCAGCCTTTATAAAGCAAAAGATAATATTAATATCAGTATATTACACTCTCTTTCAACCTTATATTATCAGCAACACAACATGGCAGCAGCTTATGTCTGGGCTAATATCAGTACCCATTATCAACCCAATAATACACCTCAAAAAATAACACTTCATAACCCATTTAAGTTAACTGAAAACGAGCGAAAAAAATTAGATAGTGTGACACTCAACATCATTGCAACCTTGAATAACGGTCAATACCATCGCACTGATATTATGATGCAATAGCCATAACAACTCACCATAGTATAAAGATCTCAGCGCGATTATCTTAAACCGTCACGGGTACACAGCAGCAGATTAATTATCGGTAGAGAAAAGCAGTGAAATTGAATTAACACAAAATCGCTCACCTGTTGATGGCGGCCCATCAGGAAAAATATGCCCTAAATGGCTATCACACTGTGAACACCGAATCTCCGTCCGTACCATGCCATGACTATCATCATTTAAATAACGAATACACTCTTTCGTGATAGGTGCGTCAAAGCTCGGCCAACCACAGCCAGAATCATATTTATTAGCAGAAGCAAATAAAGGCTGCTCGCAGCAAGTACAACTATAAACACCAGTCTCACGATTATGTAACAGTGTGCCACTAAAGGGAGCTTCTGTTGCTTGCTCACGACACACTCGATAAGCATCAGTAGATAACTTATCCTGCCAATATGCATTATCTTTTTGATTCATTCTTTTATTGCCTTTCTTGTATTTTAAGTAAATTGAATAAATATATTTGCAATTTAGGGCCACTGTACCACATACTTCTTGTGCAAAAAGTCACATAGACTCGAAAATAGTTTGTGATTATTGCAACAAACAGTTAAGAGTAAATAATTACTGCGTCGTTAATTTAAACAATATTTGTATAAATTAACGGCGATGTAGTGAAAATGTAAAGAAATCCAAACTTTTTTTTGACCTCAAGCAATTTAAACGTTTTTTTTGCTTGCAGGCTTGCAAAGGATTCTGTAATTTTACTACCAGTTATATTTCATTAGAAATTAAGTTGTGGAGCAAACTGTAATGACAATTAAAGTAGGTATTAACGGTTTTGGCCGTATCGGTCGTTTTGTTTTCCGTGCATCTCAAGAGCGCACAGACATCGAAGTTGTTGGTATCAACGACCTAATCGACGTTGAATACATGGCATACATGCTTAAGTACGACTCAACTCACGGCCGTTTCAACGGTACTGTTGAAGTTGAAGGCGGTAACTTAATCGTTAACGGTAAAACTGTACGTGTAACTGCTGAGCGTAACCCTGAAGATCTTAAGTGGGATGCAATCAACGTTGACGTAGTAGCTGAAGCAACTGGCCTGTTCCTAACAGACGAGACTGCACGTAAGCACATCACAGCTGGCGCTAAGAAAGTTGTTCTAACTGGCCCATCTAAAGATGCTACACCTATGTTCGTAATGGGTGTTAACGATACAACTTACGCTGGTCAAGACATCGTTTCTAACGCTTCTTGTACTACTAACTGTCTAGCGCCTATCGCTAAAGTTCTAAACGACAACTTCGGTATCGTTTCTGGTCTTATGACAACAGTTCACGCTACTACAGCAACTCAAAAAACTGTAGATGGTCCTTCAGCTAAAGACTGGCGTGGCGGTCGTGGTGCTTCTCAGAACATCATCCCTTCATCAACTGGTGCTGCTAAAGCAGTAGGCGTTGTTCTTCCAGAAATCAACGGCAAACTAACTGGTATGGCTTTCCGCGTACCAACTGCTAACGTTTCTGTAGTTGACCTAACAGTTAACCTAGAAAAAGGCGCATCTTACGCAGCTATCTGTGCTGCAATGAAAGAAGCTTCTGAAGGTTCTCTAAAAGGCGTTCTTGGTTACACTGAAGATGCAGTTGTTTCAACTGACTTCAATGGCGACACTCGCACTTCAATCTTTGATGCTGCAGCTGGTATCGCACTTAACGATAACTTCGTTAAAGTTGTATCTTGGTACGACAACGAAATCGGTTACTCAAACAAAGTTCTAGACCTAATCGCTCACATCTCTAAGTAATGTAAGCAATTAGCTGACTTTCTTTGAAAGCAGATAGTAAAAGGCGACGCTTAAGGGTGTCGCCTTTTTTACATCTAAAATATGGTAATTATCAATTCAACCAAAAATAACATGCCGTCATCATTCTCACTTAGAACGAATAAATTATAAAATAACCACCGCAGCCCTGTTTAATGTATAGCACATGAAATATTCAGATCAAATATGTTACAAAAATAACAAATAAATCTTAATATTCTTTGATATTTTAAAACGAAAAATAAGTTTTCATTGTTTATGATTTTGCGCTGAATATAACCAAAATCATCACCAATGGGCGCTTTCGCCACTCAACATTAAGGAAAAGAAGATGGATTTACGTCAACTTTCGACAATTAATGCATTATCTGATGCTGTTACTGTATGCGAATATCAAGGTGTGAAAATTATTCGCATTATTCACCCAATGGTAGAAGCGGGAATTTCTCTCCATGGTGGCCATCTACTTTGGTTCAAACCTGCGGGTGAAAAAGATGTTATTTGGCTAAGTGAAAATGCTGAATTTGATCTAACAAAAGCAGTTCGTGGTGGTATTCCTGTTTGTTGGCCATGGTTTGGTAAAGCAGGAACTCCTTCTCATGGTTTTGCTCGTACAAGTGAGTGGACATTATCGCAACACCGTGAAAATGAGCATGGCGTTATTGTTTCTTTGACCCTTGAAGATAACCAACAAACTCGTGAAATTTGGCCACATAAATTCCATAACCAAATCACATTTGAAATGAATGCTGAGCTAAAAGTGAGTTTATCATCAACCAATACAGATACTCAGCCTTGGTCATTTGGCGGTGCACTACACACTTATTTTAATATTGCAGATATCAACAATGTTTCAATAACGGGTATGGGTCACGCATATTTAGATAGCACTCAAGCAGGAAAAGCATGCCAAGGTAGTGATGTATTAACCTTTAGCGCAGAAACGGATCGTGTATATACTCAGCCTCAACCAACGATTCTAATTGCAGACAAAAATAACCAACGTACTATTGCAGTAACGAATGACGGTGATAATGCAGCCGTTATTTGGAACCCTTGGCAACAATTATCAATAAGCATGGCTGACATGGCAAACAATAGCTTTGAAACCATGGTGTGTGTTGAATCAACAATTCATACCCCAACTATTGAGCTACAACCAGGACAGTCACATACCTTAGCAACTCGTATTGCCGTCCAGCACTAATTCATAATGCTTTCTCCATCACTAGCAAGATTACGATCTGGCTAGTGATGTTATGCTAGCATGGTGCCATTTGATTCAATCAATACCCAACCATTGCCATCAGGATCATTAAAGGTCGCAAATCGCCCTTCCATCATTGTAATAATTTCAGATAGTGCCACACCTCGACTGCTAAGCTCTTGATATGTAGATTGAATATCATGCGTTTGAACCACTAAACCTTGTACCCCTCCCGCTTCCATCCCCGCAAAAGGTTTTACTAAACTGATCGTTGTTTCAGCCCCTTTTGGCACCAGTTGTACCCACCGAGTTTGTTGATTCTCAGCATGATCTCTTATTAATTCAAACCCTAATACATCACGATAAAATTGCAGTGCTTGATTTTGATCTGTGACTGGAATTGATACCGTATCAACTCGACAAATAGACATAACATCTCGCTCCATACTTTTAAACACTAACATGACCGTCCATATTGAGATTAAATCAGTCATTTGCCTTTTGTGTTAAAAAATGAGTATGCCCCCTTAGATTCTTACAATTTATCATTCGCTCTTAATGTTAAGACAGAGCAAAAAAATCACGCTATGACAAAAAAACACAATAAAACTGCCTTTAATACATAATCAAAACATTTACTTCATAACTAAATACTTAATCAGTAATAAAAACTAATAAGCATATAAGTCATAGCATTTACATCCAACTGATAAACTCATCATCTACAAACACAAAAACAACATAGATACAATAACTTTGCAACAAATTAGCTTGCGAAACCCTTTAAATTAAAGGATAGTGATTGGTATCGGTTATTTAATCGGCAATTTTATCCTATCAACTGTGAAAAAATTTATTCACCAATCAGTAATTCTGCAATACAAAGTAGCAAGTTCAGACTAGGCTTAAATAAGTAAGCAATGCAAAAACACTATGTTTTTCATTAATTACTCTCAAATATAAGAACGATTCAGGGGGCATACTATGAGTATTTTTGACCACTATCGTCAGCGCTATGAAGAAGCTAAAGACGAAGAGCTTTCATTACAAGAATTCCTTGATATCTGTAAAGACGATCGTAGTTCTTACGTCAACGCAGCAGAGCGTCTTCTAATGGCTATTGGCGAGCCAGAAATGATTGATACCGCACAAGATCCACATCTTAGCCGCTTATTTTCCAACCGCGTAATATCACGTTATGACACCTTTAAAGATTTTTATGGCATGGAAGAAGCCATTGAACAAATTGTGTCTTACCTTAAACATGCGGCTCAAGGACTTGAAGAACGTAAACAAATTCTCTATTTATTAGGCCCTGTTGGTGGTGGTAAATCATCATTAGCTGAAAAACTTAAAAGTTTAATGCAAAAAGTGCCGATTTATATTCTTACGGCTAATGGCGAACGTAGCCCAGTCAATGATCATCCTTTCTGTTTGTTTGATAAACAAGAAGATGGTGGATTACTAAAAGATGAATATGGCATTCCTGGCCGTTATCTTAATAGTATTATGTCGCCATGGGCTGCCAAACGATTACATGAATTTGGTGGTGATATCACTCAATTTAAAGTGATAAAAGTACGCCCTTCGATTCTGGATCAGGTCGGTATTGCTAAAACGGAACCGGGTGATGAAAATAATCAGGATATTTCATCATTAGTCGGTAAAGTTGATATTCGCCAACTTGAGCATTTCTCGCAAGATGATCCCGATGCATACAGTTATTCAGGCGCCTTATGTAAAGCAAACCAAGGCTTAATGGAGTTTGTTGAGATGTTTAAAGCACCATTAAAAGTGCTACATCCATTATTAACAGCGACTCAAGAAGGTAACTATAACGGTACTGAAGGACTATCAGCATTGCCTTTTGATGGCATGATTTTAGCGCACTCAAACGAATCAGAGTGGCAGACATTCCGTAATAATAAGACTAATGAGGCCTTCCTCGATCGTGTTTACATCGTTAAAGTTCCTTATTGTTTACGGGTTTCTGAAGAAATGCGTATTTACGAAAAATTATTACAAAACAGTGAGCTATCATCGGCACCATGCTCACCAAGTACCCTTGAAATTCTAGCGCGTTTCACTGTGCTATCACGTCTAAAAGAGCCTGAAAACTCAAGTGTATATTCAAAAATGCGTGTCTATGATGGTGAAACACTTAAAGATACCGATCCAAAAGCAAAATCATATCAAGAGTACCGTGACTATGCGGGCGTTGATGAAGGCATGAATGGATTATCAACCCGTTTCGCCTTTAAGATCCTCTCACGTGTATTTAACTTTGATCATGCTGAAGTTGCGGCTAACCCTGTTCACCTATTCTATGTGCTTGAACAACAAATAGAGCGTGAACAATTCCCACAAGATATTGCTGAAAAATATCTAGAGCATCTCAAAGGCTTCTTAACGCCTAAATATGTTGAATTTATTGGTAAAGAAATTCAAACCGCTTATCTGGAATCTTATTCAGAATACGGCCAAAACATCTTTGATCGTTATGTAAGTTATGCTGACTTTTGGATTCAAGATCAAGAGTATCGTGATCCTGATACAGGCCAATTGTTTGACCGTTCTGCGCTCAATAATGAACTCGAGAAAATTGAGAAACCTGCAGGTATCAGTAATCCAAAAGATTTCCGAAATGAAATTGTTAATTTTGTTCTTCGTGCTCGTGCCAATAATGCAGGTAAAAATCCAAATTGGACTAGCTATGAAAAGCTACGAACTGTAATTGAGAAAAAAATGTTCTCTAATACAGAAGAGCTGTTACCGGTTATTTCCTTTAATGCGAAAACCTCAACAGACGAGCAGAAAAAACATGATGATTTTGTTGCTCGAATGATGGAGAAAGGCTATACCCGCAAACAAGTTCGCTTATTGTCTGAATGGTACTTACGCGTGCGTAAGTCGTCGTAACCAACTGACAACAAAGGGGGGAACTATGGCACACTTTATTGATCGAAGGCTCAATGGTAAAAATAAGAGCACCGTCAATCGCCAACGTTTTTTACGCCGTCATAAACAGCGAATTAAAGAGTCAATCGCTGATGCAGTAAATAAACGTTCGATTACTGATGTCGATAGTGGTGAGGATATAACCATCCCCTCTCGCGACATTAGCGAACCAACCTTTCATCAAGGTAAAGGTGGGCAACGAGAAGTCGTTCACCCAGGTAATGACCAATTTAGTCCCGGCGATCGCATCGAACGACCACAAGGAGGTGGTGGTCAAGGCGGCGCGGGCGAAGGTCAAGCAAGTCCTGATGGCGATGGACAAGATGATTTTGTTTTCCAAATTTCAAAAGACGAATACCTTGATCTATTGTTTGAAGACTTAGAATTACCTAATTTACAAAAAAACGCGATTAATCAACTTGTAGAATGGAAAACGTTTCGTGCTGGGTATAAATCACAAGGCGTACCATCAAATATCGCTATCGTAAAATCATTGCAAAATTCACTCGCAAGACGAACCGCAATGACCGCAGGTAAGCGGCGAAAAGTACGAGAGCTAGAGCAAGCACTGGCGTTATTATTTACAACTGAGCCTGCTCAACCGTTTGAAGAAGAACGGATTAAACAAGAGATTGACGTGCTACGGAAAAAGATTAACCGTACTCCATTTATTGATACATTTGACTTACGATATAAGAACTACGAACGTCGTCCACAACCATCAAGTCAGGCGGTTATGTTTTGCTTAATGGATGTATCCGGCTCAATGGATCAGGCGACAAAAGATATTGCTAAGCGGTTCTATATATTACTGTATTTATTTTTAAACCGTACTTACAAAAATGTTGAAGTGGTGTTTATTCGTCACCACACTCAAGCAAAAGAAGTGGATGAGCATGAGTTTTTCTACTCTCAAGAAACCGGTGGCACAATAGTATCAAGTGCATTGAAAATGATGCATGACATCGTTAAACAACGCTATCGTCCCGAAGAGTGGAATATTTATGCGGCACAAGCATCTGATGGCGATAATTGGGCAGATGATTCCCCAGGTTGTCGTGAATTGCTTGATAAACACATACTTCCAGTAACACGTTATTATTCATACATAGAAATCACTCGTCGAGCACATCAAACATTATGGCGAGAGTATGAAGCGTTACACAGCAGCCATGAGAATTTTGCGATGCAAAATATTAAAACTGTTGAAGATATTTTCCCCGTGTTTAGGGAATTATTTAAAAAACAAGTCAGTTAAATTAACGCTACTCCATGATACTAACCATAATCGGCACAGCATAAGCCTTGTGCCGATTTATGCCAACTTATCAGTATCGAGTGGACAAACATGGGGAGATTGAGTGATGGCAATAATGACAACAACAAAACCACTCAGTGATGGACCAGATTGGACTTTTGATTTGCTTGAACAATATCACGTTGAAATTAAGCGTGTAGCTGCACACTATCGCCTTGATACTTACCCAAATCAAATTGAAGTTATCACTGCCGAACAAATGATGGATGCCTATTCCAGTATCGGAATGCCTATCAATTACCACCACTGGTCATTTGGTAAGCGCTTTATTGAAACTGAGCGAGGCTACAAACATGGCCAGATGGGCTTAGCCTATGAGATCGTAATTAATTCCGACCCTTGTATCGCTTATCTGATGGAAGAAAACACCATTACTATGCAAGCCCTCGTAATGGCACATGCATGTTATGGGCACAACTCTTTCTTTAAAAGCAATTACCTGTTTAAAACTTGGACTGATGCCAGTTCTATCATTGATTATCTATTGTTTGCCCGTAAATATATTACAGAATGCGAAGAAAAATATGGTGTTGATGATGTAGAAAAACTGCTCGATTCATGTCATGCCTTGATGAATTATGGCGTTGATCGCTACAAGCGCCCTCAAAAAATATCACTAGTTGAAGAAACTGCACGCCAGAAGGCCCGTGAAGATTATTTGCAATCTCAAGTCAATTCTTTATGGCGCACCATTCCCCAACACCAAGCCAAAGAAACCATATTAGAAGAAGAACGTTTTCCATCAGAACCACAAGAAAATATTCTCTATTTCTTTGAAAAACACGCCCCACTACTGGAACCATGGCAACGAGAGTTAGTACGCATAGTACGTAAAGTTAGCCAATATTTTTACCCACAAAAACAGACCCAAGTCATGAACGAAGGTTGGGCAACATTTTGGCATTATTCAATTCTAAACCACCTCTATGATGAAGGATTGGTAACAGATCGATTCATCATGGAATTTTTACACAGCCATACTAATGTGGTCGCACAACCTGAATACAATAGCCCTTATTACAATGGCATAAATCCTTACGCGTTAGGATTTGCAATGTTCCAAGATATTCGTCGTATTTGTGAGCATCCAACCGAAGAAGATAAATATTGGTTTCCTGATATTGCTGGATCAAATTGGCTCGATACTCTCCATTTTGCAATGGAAAACTTCAAAGATGAAAGCTTTATAAGCCAGTTTTTATCACCAAAATTAATGCGTGACTTTAAGCTTTTCGCTGTCGATGATGATGACCGTCATAACTATGTTGAAGTCAGTGCTATCCATAATGAAGAAGGTTATCACGCCATTAGAGAAAAGTTATCGTCTCAATACAACCTCAGCAATAATGAGCCTAACTTACAAGTTTGGAACGTGGCACTTCGAGGAGATCGTTCATTAACATTACGTTACATTCCACACAATCGAATACCATTAGCAGACAGTCATGCCGAAGTGATAAAACACCTGCACCGACTATGGGGATTTAGAGTGACCCTCGAAGAGGAATTACCAGATGGACGTGGAAAAATTATAGCAACTTGTCCGGCAAATACGCAGTACAACACTGATATATAACATCAGCCTCAGCCACAATATAAAAAAGGGGGAACCAACATAACGTTGATTCCCCCGTTTTAATTTTTTTAAGAACAGTAACTATTACTGCTCTTCTTCATATAAATATTTAGAGATTTTAACACGATGGGTATACCAAATCGCCCCACTTTCTCGGCCATATTTTTTAATGCGATCAGCAACTAACTCAGGTTGATGACCATCACAGTATGATTGCAAATCACTATAGAAATTAAGCGCTAATTGACATGCTTCTGGATTCATAAAGTAATAACCGCCAACGCGAGTATAAATTTTACGTAATCCATTAATTGTCAGCACATATAGCGTATTACCTGATTTTCCTGCCATTCCTTGGAATAAACGGTAATCATAGTAATTAAAAGCACGGGCTCGACAAACTTCCTCACATAACTGAGGATCATTTTTACCGTATTTATCAACGATCTTTTTTACTTCTTGCAGTAAATCTAATCGATCATCACTATTTTCAATAAACTCAGCAAAACTCTCAGCTGCGAGTAATCGTTGACATGATTCAATTACATGTTGAATTAATTCACTGGAATTTTCTGGATTACCTTTGACAGCATAACGCATAAAAACACTACTGATATCAGTACGAGCCGCTAATAAATCAGCTAATACGCGTTGAACATCCTGTCCATCTAATGTAATTAACGTATCTAAAATGCTTAAACCAGAGGTCTCCATGTAATTATTTACACGGGTAGGTTTACCATGTTGAATAGTTAGCCAACCATCTCGAGCCAAACGTTGTAATACTTCACGCAGCGTTGTTCGAGTTACGCCAATCAGTTCTGAAAGTTCACGTTCAGCAGGAAGAATAGAGCCCTGAGGAAAGTGATTATTCCAGATACTTTCAATAATGTATTTCTCAGCAAACGTCGCTGGGCTATCTGCCTTAATAACCATCTAAGTTCAATCCAATTCGCTTCTTGTTTATATTATTTATTAACACTCATCATACCACTAGTTGTTCAATAGCTGAAATCTAGTACATAACTCTGACATAGCGCAGATAGATATGTACAAAAATAAACCATCTATCCCCTTAAAGGTTGCATTGGTTGCATTATTTTATCAGCTAGCGATATTTTGCCTTTAACATTCTGTATATTGTACCCTTAATGTCTTAGGTA
This sequence comes from Photobacterium piscicola, assembly GCF_900166965.1. Lineage (GTDB taxonomy): Bacteria > Pseudomonadota > Gammaproteobacteria > Enterobacterales > Vibrionaceae > Photobacterium > Photobacterium piscicola. Next base: position 244,568 of record NZ_FUZI01000004.1, read on the forward strand.
TCACCCTCAGTTTGTGATGAAAATGTCATAATAATTTTACATAGTTATGTCTGCGATTGACTAATCAATTTCAATCGGTAAAGTTATCATTAACAAACTGGGAGCAAATGGACGCTGCTGCCTGCTTTAAGTTAAATATCATCATCGGTTATTTATGGTGTTTATCTTAAAGAACTTATCACTGCTAAAAATTATTGGCATGACGCCATCAATTCTCTGCTGATTAGTGCTCGCGGGCGGCTTTTAGACCATTTCGTACCTTTAAATTTGCACTAATAATAAGAGATTCAAACATGGCTATATCGCTAGGGAATGCCTTCATAAAGAACTTTTTAGGTAAGGCGCCTGACTGGTACAAGATTGCAATTATTTCTTTTCTTATCATTAACCCACTGGTTTTCTTTCTCGTTGATCCTTTTGTTGCTGGTTGGTTATTGGTAGTGGAATTTATTTTCACTTTAGCAATGGCACTTAAATGTTACCCGCTCCAACCTGGTGGCTTACTTGCTATTGAAGCTGTCGCCATCGGCATGACCAGTGCTGAACAAGTAAAGCACGAGCTTGTTGCAAATATCGAAGTATTATTACTGCTTGTCTTTATGGTGGCTGGCATCTACTTCATGAAGCAGCTGTTGCTGTTTATTTTCACCAAAATACTCATTAGCATAAAATCTAAGATACTGCTTTCTCTCGCTTTTTGTATCATGGCGGCATTCTTATCTGCCTTCCTTGATGCATTAACCGTTATTGCCGTCGTTATTAGTGTAACGGTTGGCTTCTATAGCATTTATCATAAAGTCGCTTCAGGGCAAGATCCAAGCGCCAATCATGATCATACCGATGATGATCATGTTCAAGAACTGAGTCGTGACGATTTAGAAAACTACCGTGCCTTTTTACGTAGTTTATTAATGCATGCCGGTGTAGGTACGGCACTCGGTGGTGTAATGACCATGGTTGGTGAACCACAAAACTTAATTATTGCCGATCAAGCGGGTTGGCAATTTGGTGAGTTCATTATTCGTATGTCACCGGTTTCTATTCCAGTGCTGATTTGTGGTCTCTTTACCTGTGTGTTGATTGAGAAATTTAAAATTTGTGGTTATGGCGCAAAATTACCTGAAAATGTTCGCACGATTTTGGTTGATTTAGACAACGAAGAACGTAAACGTCGCACTAACCTTGATTACGCTAAATTTATCGTTCAAGGTATTATTGCGGTATGGTTAATTGTTGGTCTAGCAATGCACTTAGCGGCGGTAGGATTAATCGGTTTAACGGTCATTATTTTTGCAACCGCATTTACAGGCATAACGGAAGAACATGCATTAGGAAAGGCGTTTGAAGAAGCTTTACCTTTTACCGCACTACTTGCAGTCTTTTTCTCGGTCGTTGCTGTCATTATTGATCAACAACTATTTACGCCAATTATCGGCTGGGTGTTAAGCCTTGAAGGTAGTTCACAATTGACCATGTTCTATATTGCCAATGGTGTCTTATCGATGGTTTCAGATAATGTGTTTGTTGGCACGGTATACATTAATGAAGTTAAAGCAGCATTACTTCATGGTGTTATCGATCGCAATCAATTTGATATGTTAGCTGTTGCTATCAATACTGGTACTAATTTACCGTCAGTGGCGACACCTAATGGTCAAGCGGCCTTCTTATTTGTTCTAACCTCTGCGTTGGCACCGCTCATTCGACTTTCTTACGGACGTATGGTGTATATGGCTTTACCTTATACAATCGTATTAACCTTTGTGGGTTTAGCCGGTATTGAACTGTTATTAGTTCCGATGACTGATTGGTTTTATAGTATGAATTGGTTAACACAAGGCACAGTAGATGCTGCGGCATTAATTCCTGCGGTAGGTCATTAAAAGAACACAATCGACTTATATGACGATTTACTTATCTTCAGAGCTATGATTGAATAACGTTCAGTAATAAGTGCCATTTATCATTTCAAGGCCCTGATGTTCAGGGCTTTGTTTTATCCAGTTAGCCATTAGAGTATCCAGAATGAAAGTGCTTAATTCTTTTTCAAAAACACGTTTAGCTTGGTTGCTATTGCTACTGTCCATTATTTTCTTTGAAAGTTCTGCACTCTTTTTTGAACATGTAATGAAACTCGCACCCTGTGTAATGTGTGTTTATGAACGTGTTGCAATGATGGGGATTGGTATTGCCGCTCTAATTGGTTTATTGGCGCCTAAAAATGGCCTATTACGCTGGTTAGGATTAGCTGGCTGGGGATTTAGTGCTTACCGTGGTCTTGAATTAGCCTATCAACATGTAGGATTTCAATTTAACCCATCACCCTTTGCTACTTGTGATTTATTTGTCCAATTTCCTTCATGGGCACCACTTAACCATTGGGTTCCATGGATGTTTGAAGCCTATGGTGATTGTGCCAAAGTGGTATGGACCTTCCTTGATCTTTCAATGCCACAATGGCTAGTAATCATTTTTGCTGCCAACCTTATTGTTTGGGCCGTCATGGTTATTGCACAATTTTTTGGTAACAAGCGCTAAGCTATTACAGCTACATAAAAAACGAATATAAAAAAAGCGAAGCACAATGCTTCGCTTTTTTTATGCGCCACTATAGTAGCAACGTGTACTTAGCTAATATCGCTATCTCTTGAAGCTATATACTGTTGTAACGCGGCAATAATAGGATAATCAGCAGCACAAAACTGATAATCCGCTAATTGTCGTAATGAAACCCACGCTATTTTTTGATGGCTATTGAGCATAATATCCCCTTGCCGCCAATGGGATAAATAACCTTTAAGCTCAACGACTTTATCACCATAATCAAACACACTATCAGCAAGCCACATTCCCGTTGTAGTCGTTATCGACAGCTCTTCAGACAGTTCTCGTTCAAGGGCTTGTATTGGGGTTTCACCCTGCTCAACTTTGCCACCAGGAAATTCCCACAGCCCCCCCTGACTCGCATCATCAAACCGTTGGGCAATAAAATAATATCCCTGCTTTTCAATCACCCCCGCAACAACAATGACATGTGGCTTTGCTATTGTCATTACAGCGTTTTACCACAGCATTGTTTAAATTTCTTGCCACTTTCACATGGACAAGGATCGTTACGTCCAATACCTTTAAATGGATTAATTGCTTGAGCTCCAGAACCTATTTGCAATTGATCCGCCGCCATCATCACTTCGGTTAGCATTAAGGGTAACTGTGTATATAACTCACTGGCTGCTGGCATACCAGTAACACCCGCTTGTTCCATTTGCGCCAATGTTGCCGCTTCATCCACCAGTAACATTAATGTCGTTAATAGTGCTGACAACATGCGCATGGTGCCATCAGAAACGGTTTGCTGTTGCCAATTAGGCTCAATGAATGCCCACACAGCCAAAAATCCTTGCGCAAACTCACGTAACGCATTTTGATTACTGCCATCTTGCTGCCAAATCAAATTCGTTGGTAATTGGTATTCACCCGCTTTAACCTTACGATATTGCATTTCAAAATGACTAAGAATTGGCATTTTATCGGCGTCATCAACCATGACAACCGCAGCTTCATCACCACCACCATTGATTAAAACTGGCAGCCATATTTCTGGCTCCATTGGCTTTGGGTTAGCATTCGCAGCAAATAAAGCACCTTCAATAAAAGCCGCTGACATCCCTTGCCAATGTGATGGTAACGTCATTAATGTATTCATTCGATGTCCTACAGGTTAATTCTTTTGATTCACTTTACCGCTATTATACGTCGAATATGCATGGCAATAGCCATAACGACACCATTAATCGCCGTTAATCGCTAAAATTTGATAAAGTTAAAAGCAAATTAAATAAAAATACGTTATTTATAGCCCTCGACTTATATATGATGGATACACTTATGTCACCCCGTTCACTGAATGCGATTATTGCTGGAGCCAGCGGCTTAGTCGGTACTGAGCTATTACATCAATTACTCGACCACCCACGTTTTGATCATATCTACGCTTTAGCTCGTCGACCATTACCTTTTCATAGTAAGAAATTACACCAAATTATAGACAGTCAATTACGTATTATTGCTTGGGAGAATGATCAACCCGTACCTGAATATGGTTTTATCTGTTTAGGAACAACCAAAAAAAAGGCGGGCACAAAACAAGAGCTTGAAGCGATTGACGTTGATTTAGTTAAAAATGTCGCTATTACGATGAAAAATTTGGGTGTAAAGCACCTTTTCGTGGTATCCAGCTTAGGCGCCTCTAAATACTCCCCTTCTCATTATTTACGCTGTAAAGGGAAGATGGAACAAGCATTAACCACTTTAGCATTTGAACATTGTGTCTTTGTTCGTCCAGGTCCACTTAAAGGCGAACGAAATCAACCCCGCCAAGATGAATTAGTTATTCAACGTATTTTTGATGTTATTCATCCATTAATGGTTGGCCCACTGCAACACTACCTGCCTATTCCTGCCGAAGATGTCGCAACCAGTATGCTAAAACTAGCCATCACATGTGATAAGCACCAATTACGACCAACCACAATTATTTCAGGCTATCATCTACAATCAAAGTAAAAACAAAGATGACAAATTAGCCAACTCGCACTAGACTCTTGCCCCTTAGCTATTTACCAGTAGAGCAAACACCCCTATGCGAGTTATTTTAGGCCCGATGGAAGGCGTATTAGATCATCTAATGCGTGAGATGCTAACCGAGATTAATGACTATGATCTTTGCGTAACTGAATTTGTACGTATCATTGATAGCCTACAACCCAATAGTGTTTTCTATCGTTTATGTCCTGAATTACATCAAGGCGGTAAAACACGCTCTGGTACACCAGTTCGTGTTCAACTATTAGGTCAAGATCCACAATGGATGGCTGAAAATGCTCACCGTGCGTGTAACCTTGGTTCTGCTGGCATCGATATTAACTTTGGTTGCCCAGCCAAAGCAGTAAATAAAAGCCGTGGTGGTGCGGTATTACTAAAAGAACCTGAGTTAATCTATCAGATAGTAAAAGCCACTCGTGCCGCGGTTAATCCAACCAAACCTGTAACCGCTAAGGTACGTTTAGGTTGGGATGATCCGCAACAATGCTTTGAGATTGCCGACGCAATTGCGCAGGCTGGCGCTGATGAAATGGTTATTCATGCTCGAACAAAAGATGATGGTTATAAAGCAGACACCATCAAATGGGATTACATTCGTCAACTTCGCCAGCATGTTACATTACCGATTATTGCCAATGGCGAAGTCTGGAGCCATGCTGATGGCCAGGCATGTTTAGCCGCAACCCATACTGATGCATTAATGGTTTGCCGTGGTGCATTAAACTTACCCAATTTAGGTAATGTGGTTAAATATAACCAAGCCCCGATGACATGGGAACAAGTGTTAGCCTTATTATTAACCTACTCGCAATTTGAAATCAAAGGCGATAAAGGCTTATATTACCCCAACCGTGTTAAACAATGGTTTGCTTATTTACGTCATCAATATCCACAAGCGAAATTATTATTTACTGATATTCGTTGTCTCAATAAAGCAGCGCCAATTATTGAACGATTAGAACTTGCACAACAACAATTGTCGTTAACCGCTTAAAAAATATATCTAATCATAGCGTTAGATATATTCACGGCTATCACTCGCTGGCTCATCAATATATTCTTGTTAAGAAAAATACCACTAACGTATGTTTTTGAGCCATTATTTAATCAGCGACTCCCCACAAAAGTAAAGGATTGATAATGCGTTGGAAGAATTCTCGCCAAAGCTCAAACATTGAAGATCGACGTGGCGATAGCCCTGCTCAAGCTGGTCTACCAGCGGCAGGATTATTGCGTTTAGTTCCCTTACTGATGCGCAGTAAAATAGGTCGAATCATTTTAGTCATCGGCGGCTTATTTTTAGCTTTTCAATATTTCACTGGTGGCGGTTCCTCCCTTGGTCTACAACAATCTCACACACCGAAGAAAGCCGCACTACAATCAAATGATGAGAATAAGCAATTTGTCGCCGCTATTCTTGGTACCACAGAAAGTGTTTGGGACAAGCAACTATCGGGGAAATATCAACCACCAACACTAGTGCTGTATAACAATGTTACTCGCACAGGTTGTGGCACAGGTTCAGCACAAACGGGTCCCTTTTATTGCCCTGCAGATCAAAAAATCTATCTTGATCTTGGCTTTATTAAAGAGCTTAATAAATTAGGCGCACCAGGTGATTTTGCCTTTGCATATGTTATCGCTCATGAAGTTGGTCACCATGTTCAAAAGTTACTTGGTACGAGTGATAAAGTGCATCAACTACAACAGCGAAGCGATAAAATCACCGCCAATAAACTCAGTGTAAAGTTAGAGCTTCAAGCCGACTGCTACGCTGGTGTTTGGGGTCACTATGTCAATCAACAAGGCATGCTTGATGCGGGTGATATAGAAGAAGGGATCAATGCTGCTAGTGCCGTTGGCGATGATCGTTTACAAAAATCAGCAGGACAAGCTGTACAGCCAGATGCCTTTACCCATGGCAGTTCACAACAGCGTATTTCATGGTTTAAAAAAGGTTTTAAATCAGGCGATCCAAAAGTCTGTAATACTTTTGCTCGTCCATAATTTGCACTAAGAGTGTAATCAAATTAAAAATGCCCTCGAAACGGTCAGTGACGAGGGCATTTTTTATTAAATCAACAAACAATTAGCGGCTTATTCACTAATACGATTAGGATGATTTAGGATGTGATCTTCCCAATCAATCACGTCAATTTCATACACGATTTTATTGCGCACAGATTCATCTGCAGCATGCATTGCTTCTTTAGAACCCGTGATCAATGGGTGCCACTCAGGTAAAGGTTTACCCTCAGCAAGCAAACGATAAGCACATGTTTCAGGTAGCCATACAAACTCATCAATGCGCTCACGAGTTAATTTAAGACACTCTTCGCCTGACTCAAATCGGTTTGCGTAATCTTTACATGAACATGTTTGATTATCGAGCAGACTACACGCGACATTGGTGTAATAAATATCATCGGTATCATCATCAATTAACTTATGTAGACAACATTTACCGCAGCCATCACAAAGTGATTCCCACTCTTGATCTGTCATTGTCGCTAAGTCTTTCTGTTGCCAAAAATGGGTCATGATACTTACACCAGTATTGTTATTTGTGTCGTTCAATACGCCACAATAATGAATGAGCTTATCAAAAAATAAAGCAGGCGGTTTTTATAGCGATCAATACGGTAAACTGCAAATTAAAAATACCTATTAATCACCAATACCGACAGAAATAATAGCTATTATCATTTAGCGTAGGAATAAATTACCAACCTGTAAATAATCGAGATCGATAAAATCACCAAGTCATTTGGCTTTTAGGATTAACAATGGTAATTTGCGCAACCAATTTGTAAAGCAGAAAGAGATAAATATGATGGAATGTCGTTTGGGTTGTGGAGCATGCTGTATTGCTCCGAGTATATCATCTTCGATTCCAGGAATGCTGAATGGTAAACCTGCGGGGGTACGTTGCGTGCAGTTAAATGAAAACAATTTATGCAAACTCTTTGGTCACCCAGAACGCCCAGCGGTGTGTCATAATTTTAAAGCTTGCTCTGATATTTGTGGTAATACCAACGAGCAAGCCTTAACAATTATTACCGAGCTTGAGCAAATAACCGAATGATTATTGCTGCTTGCTTACTGAAGAATAATGCTATTCTTTGGCCCCGCCAGTCAGAATACGTAATGCATTTTTAGCATTTTCTACCACTTGATGGCCAGAATATGTCAAATATCCTCCATCCTCTTCAGTCACTAATCCTTTCGCATACAAACGTTGCGCTGCAGAGATAACAGTAGGACTTGCATCGCTATGAACCTTAATACCTTCCATATTGCTGTGCATAGGGAATTTTACCAGCAGATTCATTTCATCAACGATATCGGGAGTGTACAGCATAGTCACCTCTTAATATGGAAAATCCCAGTGGGATAAATAATCTATTATTAATATTAGCGTTTGTTGGTAAGAAAACTAGGTGCAGAGATCAATATCTGAAGATCTTTCTCTACCAAGATGAGATCCACGTCAAAAAATTGAACATCTATCAGTCATTAAGTTTCAGCGTTGTATGAAAAACGACCTAAGTTATTGAGAGATATAAAAAAGCCGCTTCACAAAATCATCATAATATATGAAACAATTTGCTATTAGCGGCTTTTTGACTGTTCTTTGTCGCGATTATGCTTGAATACCAACAATTAACCATGGTGCATTAGGTTTGCGTAAATCACGCTCTAAATGCCATACATCATTAATATCTTCTTCTACACCTTCAACGCTATCTTTATAACGGCCACTGAACTTAATACTTAACTGAGCCATATTTGCATCATGATCAGCACGTACAAGTTCTGCATCAACGTACATCACTTCTGTATGTTGTTCTTCAGACAGCTTTGCACGCTCAGCAGTTAAATCCACTAATAAAGCGGGAGACACGTACTCACGAATTTTTTCTAATTCGTTATGATTCCATGCGCCTTGAATAATACGATAATGATCACGCGAACCATTTAGGAATGCATTCATATTAAAGTTTGGCGGTAAGTTAAACGGCACATCGCTATCTGTTGATTCAAAACCAGATGATTGTTGTTGTGCTGCACCTTGGCGGAATTGTTGCTGTTGTTGACGTTGCTGTTGAGGCTGACGAGGAGAATTTCCAGCATAAGACTCACGGTGCCCCATCGGTGTACCTTTATTCGCACGCATTGCTTTAAATAGTTTAAACAATACAAAAGCAATCACACCGATAATAAGAATATCCATAAACTGGATACCATCAAATGCGCCACCAAAGAAAGCGGCTAACAAACCACCAGCAAGAAGACCACCTAACAAACCACCCATTAGGCCTTTTTTCGCCGATGATGCTGCGGTTGGATTTTGTTTACGAATAGTGTCAGTCTGTTGCGGTTGCTGCTTACGAACCGGAGCGGTTTTAAAGCTTTTACCAAATGACTTACCACCACCGAATCTTTTTGCTTCTGCATGTGATGCTGTAAACGATACAGCCACAATAAGAGCAAATACGGTAAAAAAGCGTTTCATAATAATCGATATACCTTCGTCATTAACTCTAAGCATCGTAGCTATTCGCTACAAAATGTCAATTTAATCACTCATTAAAATTGTTACTAACGTTTAACATCTATTACGCATATTTCAAATAATAAATTAAACGCAGAATAATCAGACATCTAACACTAATAATACAGGCATCATTTTACGTATTTTTTTATATAATTAAACATAAAGCCATTTAATGCGCATAGTTATGCGTAATAAATTGAACTAATACAACCTAAAAGGTGAAAATTCCAATATCATTCCATATATTATCCGCAGTAAACGTTTATTATTATATACTGTTTTTTATGTCATCAACGAAAGTTAACAATATCTGTTCAACAATGTTACTTTCATTAATTATTATGATCTTTTCTCAATGGAGCTAGCTATGCAAGAGAACAATACACATAGTAAATTTGTGGGTTATCTATTGTGGATTTTTGGTTTTACAGGTGCTCACCGTTTTTATTATGGTAAACCAGTAACAGGTACCATTTGGTTTTTAACACTCGGTTTGTTTGGCATTGGCTGGTTAATCGATTTATTTTTAATCCCGTCAATGAACCGTGAATCTGATTTACGCTTCGCCGGCGGTGAAATTGATTATAATATTGCGTGGCTACTATTAACCTTCCTTGGTGTATTTGGTGTTCATCGCATGTACATGGGTAAATGGTTAACTGGTATTCTCTATCTATGTACTTTTGGCTTTTTCCTCATCGGTATTTTAATCGATTTTTGGACGCTAAATGATCAAGTGTCGCTTGAAAATATCAAAAAACAAAAAGCATAGTATTTATATTTGATGACTCATATTGTGGCATTATATGCACCGCTTATTACAGCCGCATCAATGCCGCAATACTTACATTATGTGAAATTTATAATTTCCATAATGGTTCAAAATAACAATTATTAGAATAATTAAAAAAGCAGTCTATCACTAGGCTAATTACGACAACTGCAAACATATTTAAAGAGTATAATTCCATGGCAAGAAGAAATGACCACACCCGCGAAGAATTGGTAAGTATGACTCTTGAGCAAGTAAAAAACTTTCTCGATGAGCACCCACACCATGAACTGAGCTTACGTAAAGTCGCGGCGATGATTGGCTATGTTCCAAGTACTTTAGTGAATGTGTTTGGTAACTATAATCTATTACTCCTTCATGCCGTAGCTCAAACACTTGACGAATTATTCCAACAAGCAGAAATGTGTGTTCGCGACTCAACCTCTTCTCAAGAAGCACTGCGTAATCTTGCTTTCTGTTATCTTGATTTTGCTACCGCACACCCTTATCGCTGGCAGTTAATTTTCCAACATACCATGAATGGCGAAGATCTACCTGAATGGCAAACAGATCGTATTGATAATATGACGGGTATGCTTGAAGCGTTAATTGGCCAAATTAATGGTGAGATGAGCGATAAAGAAGTACTTGAAGCTAGTCGTGTTATCTGGGCTGGTGTTCACGGTATTACATTATTAACTGTAGACGATAAATTATTCACCTCAACACCTGTTGATGGTAAAGCATTGATCAATAATTTATTAGATACCTACCTTAATTCATGGCATAAATAATTTAACGAGAACAACAGAATGTCCCCTAAACCTCAGTCAAGCTTATTAACTAAACGACGGTTTTTACCTTATTTTCTAACACAGGCTTTAGGGGCATTTAATGATAATGTTTATAAAAACATTCTATTGATTTTCATTGCTTATGCTTCAGTACACACACTTCCACTTAATGCTGATCTATTAATTAATTTAGCTGCGGGATTATTTATTCTGCCCTTTTTCTTATTTTCAGCCTCAGCCGGTATTCTCGCTGATATTTATGATAAAGCGAAAATAATGCGAATAGTCAAACTGGCTGAAGTCATTATTATGTGTTGTGCTGCCATTGCCTTTATTTACCAAAGTTATCTATCGCTATTATTTTTGTTGTTTTTGATGGGCACCCAGTCTGCATTTTTTGGCCCAGCTAAATATGCATTATTACCTCAACACCTTAAAAAAAGTGAATTAGTCTCTGGCAATGCACTGGTTGAAACCGGCACATTTCTGGCTATTTTACTTGGCACTATTATCGCTGGTGTTATTGCTAACAGTGACAATAGCCGTTACATTGCGGCCATTAGTGTGATTCTGTTTGCTATTTTAGGTTATGTCACTTCGCTGGCGATTCCACCAGCACCACCCAGCCAACCTCATATCAAATTTCATTGGCGTCCATGGCAACAAACGCGTCATACCATGAAAATTGCCCAGCAAGATAAAATCATATTTCAATGTATCATCGGTATTAGTTGGTTTTGGTTCCTTGGCGCGTGTTACTTAACCCAGTTCCCGAATTTTGCCAAATCCAATTTAGGTGGCCAAGCCTCTTCTGTTTCTTTCTTACTGACCTTATTTTCAATCGGTATCGCTATTGGTTCAATGTTATGTGATCGATTATCACACCACCGTATTGATCCCGGCATCGTTCCTATCGGCTGTTTTGGCATCAGTCTGTTTGGTTTCGGGCTCTACGCCATGACCCCAAGTATTATTCCGGTTAGTGACTCTATCTTAACGTTTGTGGCACAACCCTCACTATGGCCTGTTTTTATCTCGCTATTGTTGCTCGGTGTCGCTGGCGGTATTTTTATTGTGCCGCTGTATACTTTAATGCAACAACGTGCCCAAGAAGATCAACGCGCTCAAATTATTGCAGCTAATAATATTTGGAATGCGGTATTTATGGTGATCAGTGCCATTACTGCCATTATTTGTTTATCACTACTACACCTGTCTATTCCTCAATTTTTCTTATTATTATCAGGATTAAACGGCTTAGTCTTAGTATATATCTATTTTCAAGCCCCTGATTTTTTCTGGCGTTTCGTGGTATGGGTTGTCACTCACACCATGTACCGCGTTCAGCATCAAAATCTTAACAACCTTCCTCAACAGGGAGGTACATTGCTCGTTTGTAACCATGTTAGCTATATGGATGCGTTATTATTAGCAGGCGCTTGTCCTCGCCCTATTCGCTTTCTAATGGACGAAAACATTTATAACTTGCCGCTTGTGAATACCTTTTGTCGTGCTTGCAAAGCGATTCCTGTTGATTCAAATGATAGAAAATCTGTCCGTACTGCATTTGCACTCGTTGCGTCTTATTTAGAGAATGGCGATATTGTGTGTGTATTTCCAGAAGGACACTTAACGCAAGATGGTGAAATAGCCCCTTTCATGCGAGGCATCGATTTAATTATTAAGCGTTCAAGCGTTGCGGTGATCCCTGTTGCTTTACAAGGATTATGGGGCAGTTATTTTAGTCGTGAAGGTGGACATGCCTTACTAAAATGGCCGAAACGGTTTTGGTCAAAGGTGACCATTGTTGCTGGAGATTGTGTACATTCAGAAGCAACCAATAGCCAATTACTGCGTCAACAAGTCATCGAATTACGTGGTAATAAGCGCTAAAATAAAAAGGCGAAGCCATAATGCTTCGCCTTTATACTCATATCTGTTTTTAGTTTTAATCTTGTGATGCTAACCACTTAGTCAAATCTGAACGAGAAACCTTTACATTTTGAGTAAAGCATTCAGGTAATGAAAGATAGCGAATCGGTCGCTTATGTGGCGCTACATTTTGCGACATATAAGTCACAAGCTGATCGACTAAATAACTGTCTAGCGGTTGCGCTGTGGTTACTATTGCCACCGGTCTAGCACCAAAGTCATGATCATCTATTGGCAGTACAATAACTTGATTAACCGCGGCGTGTTGTAATAACACTTGTTCGATATCTTCAGGTTGTACATTTTCCCCCCCTGAAATGAACATATTATCAGCACGACCTCGAATAAATAATTCATCATCATGCCACTCGCCTAAGTCTTTGGTTGCAAACCAATTATCATCGTCATCATAGCCCAATAACGAAAAAATCGTATTATTGCGGTAATATCCTAAACATAATACTTTACCGCGTACCCAAATTTCACCCTCACGTAAGATAAGCTCACGATTAGGTAACACCGTCCCAACACCCGCACTACTATTGGCACGTTTAGCGGTTATAGTTGATGCCATTTCTGTCATTCCATAACCACTCCAACATTCAATCCCGGCTTGCTCTGCTGCCGTGGTTAAACTCACCGGAATGGTAGCCCCACCCAATAGCACTTGTTGTAACTTGTGCTGGTGTGCGTATTCGGAATCAAGGAAACGTTGCAATTGCGTTGGCACCAATGAAGCATGACTGACCCATTGTAGTGCTTGTTGCTGTAATGCTGGTTCTACCAAGACGATACGTGCACCACGGTATAGCCATCGCCAAACAATCGCTAATCCTGAAATATGAAATAACGGCAGTGACAATAGCCAACTATCGTCAGCGGTAAAGGTCATTTGCTTTAATAACCCACTCGCACTGGCTAAATGCGATTGTGGATGGTGCACAACTGCTTTAGGTAAACCTGTCGAACCTGATGTTAACGTCAGTGAAACCGGGCGGTGTTCTTGCCACATCACCGGAATAATACGTTCAGACGTTACTGCAGGATTCAAAGAAAGCGTATGCCCATGTAATTGTTCTGCCGTATCTATCTCTGGGCACCAAATGTGATCATTATCCAATGCCGTTAATTGCTCAATTAACACCTTAGCTGGCAATTTAGGATTGAGGCCAACATAACGGGCACCAACACGAATAATCGCTAATAACAGCCACAACACGTCGATACTGTTTGGCGCAATCACCGCAACTAATTGATCGCGTTTGACCCCTTGAGCCACAAGTCGCTGTGCATAAGTTTCAATATTAGCGGTAACTTCAATCCAATTCCACGTAACTGCACCGGCGTTTACATCACCTAATGCAATCGCAATTTCAGTAGGTCTTTGTTCGGCCCAATATTGCCAAGGCCACTTTTGAAATTCTGCTATTATTTGTGCCATACCATGTCTAATTCAGATAAAGAAATCACTGGTAATTCACAACCAGGCCATGACTGCATTAACTGGGTTTGAAATAATTGCATAGTGTCTAATCCAGGAATCACATTGGGTGTTTGCCATTGTGCTAAACGTGCCAATTGATTTAACCCTAAACTTGATTCAAGACTAGAACTGATCACCGCGGTCAATCCAACAGCATGTGCTTGCTCGATCAATGTAATGCATCGTGCAAGAGAACCAATTAGCGTCGGTTTTATAATAATCGCGGCCACACCAGGTTCAGCTTTTACTTCAAATCCAGCATCGCGTACTGTTTCATCCCAAGCAATATTGATTCCAGTTTGTTGAGCAAACGCTAAACTGTCACTGGGTAAACGACAAGGTTCTTCTAAAAAGGCAATGCCGCTACGGTGTTCAGGCTTAACATACTTCGCAAATTGTTGGGCTTTTAATGGTGTCCATTGACGGTTTGCATCAAGTCGTAATTGCATATCAGGAATCGCTTCCAGTAGCATATTTGCCACAATGCCATCACGTACAGCTTCATACATGCCGACTTTAATCTTAGCCACTTTATCACCCGGCATCTGATTAAAACGTTCCACTAAATCATCAGGATCACCACAACATAATGGCGCAACTAAATAATTACCAGTAACGGGAAGTTCAGCGGCCAATTCCGCAATAGCACAACTAATACCAAACGCAACAGAAGGAAAAGCAGCATCTAAATCAAGTGCTTCACCAGCAACCCATTGTGAGAGTAATTGTTGTGCTTGCTCGCCTGCTTCTATAGCAGTTTCAACACTAAACTCTGGTAATGGCGCAATTTCACCATAAGCTAATTGTTGATCTTGGCATAACTCAACCACCCAACCTTCACGTGTAACCAATCGTTGATCTCGTAAAATAACCCCAGAATCCATTGGAAGTTGGTATTGAAATAACTTAGCGCTGCGCATTACATTTCCTTATATTTTGCTAAAGCTGTATCTAACAAACACTCTAGCCAGAAAACAGAGTCTCTTCTTTACTTTATAACCTTATTATTAACCAAGAAAGGTTAATAATGCCGTCGTAAAAGCAACAGGTTGTTCAATATGAATATTGTGACCAGCATTATCAATGACTGTCACGGCTAAACCACAAGCCGCAGCTAAGTCTCGAAACTTAGTATCATGCTCACCACAAAGATAATGTACTGGAACAGAAAGCTGTTGTAATTGAGGTAATAATTGTGGCTGTTTAGCAAGCGAGGTCGCCAACATCATTTTAGCAATACCAGCACCTAAATTATCACTTCGTTTAGTAACCAAAGCTTGTCGCTGTGCTGTCGTCAATGATGTAAAAACGGACTGTTGATACCAATCTTGTAATACATCGATTAATGGTTGCTGAGCAAACCGTGCCGCCCAACGCTGATCATGTTGATAGCGAGGCTCTCGTTCAGCACTTGGTAATCCAAAATGCCCGCCTTCAAGCAACACTTTAATTAATCGAGGTCCATTAGAGGATACAGAAGGATCAGCAGCTAATGCACATGCATGATACATGGCTAATCGCGCCCCCATCGAATACCCAATAAGCACGTAATCAGTAACGCCACGATGAGATAAGGTTGTATTCAGTGCGTGATGAATAGCATCAAATCCCCCGTCTAAAGCTGCGGCTGTCATGCCAACATCAACAAACGCACTCAGCCCATGACCGGGTAAATCGATAGTCATGCATTGTTGAGTCATGGCCAGTTGGCTAATCACATAACGCCAATCATGACCATTACCCAATAAGCCATGCAAAAAAACGAGAGTAGGTTGATTAGCATTCGCTTTAGAACCGAAAGTTTCAGAATAAAGTAGCATGCTCAACCTCAGCAAATAATGCCTTTAGCATTGCTCCAGCTTCACCCGCTGGCGTTTTAATTTCAACCAGAGTTGTACCTATATGTGCTTGACCATTACGAATAGCTGTTTCAGCAGCATTCAATGAAGTTGGTGCGCAATACTGTAAACCGAACATCGCCGCCGCATGGCTAAACTCAAACCCATGAGGCATGCGATAAAAATCATCTTTTTGCTGATCAGGCACAGGCAACATATCAAAAATACCACCACCGTCATTATTGGTGACAATAACCACAATCGGGTATTGATGTTGATTCAATAATGCCAATGAATTGAGATCATAGAGTAGCGATGTATCGCCAATCAGACACACTAATGGCGCTTTACGAGCACGCTGCACACCAGCAGTCGTTGCAATAAGGCCATCAATGCCAGACGCACCACGATTAGCAAATGTCGCGGTTAAAGGTAATTTAGCGCACATATCCAACAATCGAACAATCATGCTATTACCCAAAAACAATTCTGTTTGAGGCGCTATCCACGGCATAACTTGTGCGGCTAAGCCTAATTCAGAAAAACGATTACTGTGAGCTGCAACAATATCAAAATAACGTTGCGATGCTTCAGCTAACGGCAGTGCCCATTGTGAATATAGTGACTCAGTTGTTAACGCTATTGCTGCTTGCGCCCATGCATCAATGTTGGCTTGAATACGCTGACTACGGCGATGATGAGAGTCTAATCGTCCAGCCAGCGGATCAATCAGTAAAAACGCCTGCCATTGATGCTGACCAATAAACTGTAATAACCGTTTTGAAACGATACGACCGCCAAATTGCAGTAGCACCTGCGTTTGTTGAAGATGATGCTGACAGGCACCGTTTTGTAACCAGCCATCAAAGCCAGCATAATCACTACTGCCACCCGCTTGCGGATCCACCAGCAATGGCCAACCTAATATTGACGCTAATTGTTGAACAGTTTTAAGCTCACTCGTCGCTAATCGTCCAGCAACAATCACCCCTTTCTGAGCACATAATGCTTGCCATTGTGTTGCATCAATAGTTGCCATTGCCGATGACAATAGCGCTTGATGCTGACAGTAAGGGGTAGCATCCTGCTGCCATTGTGCAACAGGGGTAAGGTAATCACTAAAATCAACATCATCGCCATACAGCGGTTCTGGATAGTGACAGTTAAAATGTACCGAACCACCACGTAATTGTTGCTGCTGCATCGCATCATCAATAGCACATAACAACCAATTAGGACTAATATCCAAACTTGGACTTGGTATATCTAAAAAGTGACTTACATGATCAGAAAAGATCCCATGCTGCCGAATCGCTTGGTTGGCACCGCATTGAAGTAATTCAGCGGGGCGATCAGAGGTTAACAGTACCAGTTTTTCACCAGTAAGCCCTGTTTCAGCCACCGCTGGTAATAAATTCGCGACCGCAGTACCCGATGTCACAATAACCGCTACCGGAGATTGAGATGCTTTAGCTAAACCTAAAGCTAAAAAACCCAAACCTCGCTCATCAAAATGGGTATGAATCGTAAGTTGCGTTAGTTTTGCTGCCGCTAACGTTAATGGTGTCGAACGAGAACCTGGCGCAATACAGACATGTTGCACACCCAGTCTCATTAACTCTTCAAGCATTAAGCTTGCCCAACAACCATTTAATGCAGCTCGGTATGATTGGCTCGTTGTTAATGGTGGCTGTATCATGCGCTTTTATATCCCATCTTATCCATAATATTCACATCATCAGAACAGGGTTGTTCAAACAAACTGCACAGGGTGGATGTTTTGCGATCGAGCTCTTTCCATTCACTATCGGCAACAGAACCCGGCACAATACCCGCCCCTGCAAACAAATGTAAATCATCACCACTGATCATCGCACTACGTATCGCGACACAAAACTCACTGTGTTTTTGTCCAATATACCCCACAGCACCGCTATACCAACCACGGGCAAACGGTTCGTGATCTGCAATAAAATTTAACGCCGCATCACGGGGTAAACCAGCAATAGCCGCCGTTGGCTGTAGGCTATCAAGTAGGTTGGCACTGAAAACAGCATCATTAAGCTGACCATCAATACTGCGTTTTAAATGCTGCACTTTGCGTAACTGCACCAATTCAGGCACTGGCGCAACATTCATTGATTCACACTGAGGAACCAAACGTTCAACAATATCATCAACCACTAAACGGTTTTCATAGCGATTTTTTGTATCCGCCAATAACCACTGTGCCAATTGTTGATCTTCTTGAGTATCGGCTCCGCGTCCAATCGTGCCCGCCAATGCTTCTGTTTGTAATGCTCGCTCATGACGTTGAAATAAACGCTCAGGTGTCGACCCAACAAAACAATGCTCAGCATCTAGCGCCATTAAGAAATGGAAACTATTGCTATTACTGGCGCGACTTGCTTTAAGCAATTGTGCTGGCAATACCGGATGATCAAGTTGCAATGTTGTGCGTCGAGCCAACACCACTTTTTCAAATTCATCATTAGCGATTCCCGTCAGAGCTTGATCAATCATGGTTGACCAACCTGCAAAGTCAGGGCTATAGCTACGACTTAAAATACGGCTATCAATATCAGTGACGATATCAGGGCTGATAACGATTTTTTCTAACATCGCTAACATACGCGGCTTATCGTCACTCATATTTGCAGCAAGATGCCACTCACCATCAAAACGAATGATTTCAAGTAATGGCAAAAAGAAGAAAGACGACAGGCAACGTCGATTACGATCAGTATGCCCATCAAAAGAACGTCCACCCCAAACACGCTGATCGTCATTAATCACTTGTTCAGCGATTAACGGATCGGTAAACGTTTTTATCTGCCCTAAAGCAACCACTTCTTCACGACAATCTCGAGATTGCCAATAGAATTTAGGAAATAAAGATTGCGCATCCATCCAATCAATTAAATCAGTATTTGCAGGCAGTTCTAGTTTTACTAGTAATCGTTGAGTTGTTGCTGATGCTTGTTTAATGTTAGCAATCAATAATGCAACGGCTTGTTGTAACGCAGTCAAGATAACCTCGCTCAGCTAAATATCACCAATACGGCTCATCCCTGGCTGAAAGATAAAAATATGCCAATCATGGACATACTTGGTTCTTTGCTAATAATCGTTCTTATTTCAATGGTTACTTAGCTAGAAAACCATTGATTATCAGCAAAGACGAATGATCTGAGTATTCTACCTCACTCAATAGCATCTGACTAATGAAGTAACATCATTCCTTTATCCTATATTTCAGCATAAATAGCTGAACCTTAACAATAACTGTAGTTAATACCACAGCTACTATGGGTTCGAAATAACACAAAAAACTATTTTTCCAAATTTTATGCTGAAAGGTGTTCCTTTAAACTGGTTTTATAGTGTAATTTGTGAGGATACCAAAAATTATCATCAGGAAAGTATTATATGCAAAATTTCGGGATGTCATCCAAGCTCAATAATGTTTGTTATGACATACGTGGTCCCGTTCTTAAGCATGCAAAACGCATGGAAGAAGAAGGCCAAAAAATACTTAAACTTAACATTGGCAATCCGGCGCCATTTGGGTTTGATGCCCCTGATGAAATTCTGGTTGATGTGATCCGTAACTTACCAACATCACAAGGTTACTGTGATTCAAAAGGCATTTACTCGGCACGTAAAGCCGTCGTACAACATTATCAAAAAAGTGGCTTATTAGACATTGATGTTGAAGATGTTTTCATTGGTAATGGTGTCTCTGAATTAATTGTAATGGCGATGCAAGCATTACTAAATCATAAAGATGAAATTTTAGTACCGTCCCCTGATTATCCATTATGGACTGCTGCTGTTTCTCTTTCTGGTGGTACAGCGGTACATTACACCTGTGATGAGCAATCTGATTGGTACCCAGATCTTGATGATATCAAGAAGAAAATTGGACCTCATACGCGTGGTATCGTACTGATCAACCCTAACAACCCAACCGGCGCTGTTTATAGCCGTGAATTTTTATTAGAAATTGTTGAAATTGCACGTCAGCATAATCTGATTATTTTTGCCGATGAAATCTACGATAAAATTCTCTATGACGGTGCAAAACACACTTCGATTGCACCATTAGCACCAGACGTATTCTGCATCACGTTTAATGGCCTGTCTAAATCATACCGAGTATGTGGTTTCCGTGCGGGTTGGATGGTACTTTCTGGCGCAAAACACAAAGCAAAAGGCTATATTGAAGGCTTAGAAATGCTGTCTTCTATGCGCTTATGTGCCAACGTACCGATGCAACATGCGATTCAAACAGCACTTGGTGGTTACCAAAGTATCAATGAATTAATTTTACCCGGTGGCCGCTTACTGGAGCAACGCGATAAAGTTTATGATCTATTGACTCAAATTCCTGGGGTTTCATGTGTAAAACCTAAGGGCGCACTATACTTATTTCCCAAACTAGATCAGAAAAAGTTCAATATCGTTGATGACCAACGCTTTGCAATGGATTTCTTACTCCAAGAAAAAGTCTTAGTGGTTCATGGCACTGGCTTTAACTGGAAACAACCGGATCACTTCCGTATTGTTACCTTGCCTCGAGTTGATGATCTTGAACTAGCAATGGTGCGTTTAGAGCGCTTCCTGCACAGCTATCGTCAATAACAACCACGATAATAATACCGTTAAATAACGCCTCTCATTAGCCTCGATTTTTATCGAGGCTTTTCTTTATTCGCACCGTCAAACCATTCACAACTAATTCCCCCACCAACCCAACAGTATTGGTATACTCAAGCCATCAGTATTTTAGCTATAAGGGAACTCTCCCATGGAAAAAAGCCATTTTTTTGCGCATCTCGCTCGAATGCGTTTAATTCAACGCTGGCCACTCATGCGTTGTGTTGAAACTGAAAATATTTCAGAGCACAGTCTTCAAGTCGCTTTTGTCGCTCATGCGCTAGCACTGATTAAAAACCGTAAGTTTGGCGGCAATGTTAATCCTGAACGTATTGCATTATTAGGCATGTTTCATGATGTCAGTGAAGTGATCACCGGGGATATGCCAACCCCGATAAAATACTTTAACCCTACCATTGCTGAAGAATACAAAAAGATCGAGCTCGCTGCTGAACAAAAATTACTGTCGATGCTACCTGAAGAATTTCATGATGATTACGCACCACTGCTTGATAGCCACAAATTAGATCCTGAAAATGCCGCTATCGTGAAACAAGCCGATACTTTATGTGCTTATCTCAAATGCCTAGAAGAATTAAGTGCAGGTAATCATGAATTTACTAAGGCAAAAAAACGCCTAGAAGAAACCTTAGCTGAACGCCGCACACCTGAAATGGACTACTTTCTTACCACCTTTGCCGATAGCTTTAATTTAACGTTAGATGAGATCAGCTAATGACAGCCTTTATTATTGATCCTTGTTGGCAACAACGTCACAGCGACGAACAAAAAATGCGTCGCGATGATCATCGCTCGGCCTATCAACGTGATCGTGCACGAATCTTACACTCAGCCGCATTTCGACGTCTGCAAGCCAAAACCCAAGTACATGGTGCGGGTAATCATGATTTCTACCGCACCCGTTTAACTCACTCACTTGAAGCCTCACAGATAGGCACTGGCATTGTGGCACAGCTAAAATTAAAACAGCCCCAATTCCATTCATTACTCTCATCAACCAGTTTGATGGAGAGCCTTTGTCTGGCGCATGATATTGGTCATCCCCCGTTTGGTCATGGTGGTGAAGTTGCATTAAATTATATGATGCGCAATCACGGGGGTTTTGAAGGTAATGCGCAAACCTTCCGTATCGTTACTTTACTGGAACCCTACACTGAACATTACGGCATGAACCTCTCTCGGCGTACGTTATTAGGGCTACTTAAATACCCAGCATTACTGAGCCAAACAACAGCAGCAGAACGCGCTGCGGATGTGATGAATTTTCGTCATTTAAAAGCCAAACAATGGCACCCAGCAAAAGGGATTTATGATGATGATAAAACGGTCTTTGATTGGGTCTTAGCACCATTATCAGAGCACGACCGTCAATTATTTAAACAAATGCGTAATCACTCACCACGACCCGATCAACATAATAAAACACGCTTTAAATCACTTGATTGTTCAATCATGGAATTGGCGGATGATATCGCTTATGGGGTTCATGATCTTGAAGATGCAATCGTGATGGGAATCGTTAATCGCGATCAATGGCAAGAAGCTGTCGCATCAAAAATTGCTGAATGTGGTGATCCATGGCTAGAGCAACGAATTGGTGAAATAAGTGAACATATGTTTGCTAGTCATCATCAACGTAAAGATGCAATCGGCGCGCTAGTTAATGCTCTACTCACTTCAATTAGTATTGCACCAACCATTCAAGATGGCTTGCACAGTTTTGAAGAGCCATTATTAAAATGGAATGCCTTTCTATCACATCCAATGGAAAATGCATTGAATGTGTTGAAACAATTTGTCAGTGATTATGTGGTTAAAAAGCCTGAAATTCAGTTACTAGAATATAAAGGCCAACAATTAATCATGGAATTGTTTGATGCGTTTGCATCAGATCCTGAACGTTTACTACCAGAGTCTACTCGTAAGCATTGGCAGAGTGCCGTTGATAAAGGCGACAATGAAATGCGGATCATCGCTGATTATATTTCAGGTATGACAGATGGCTTTTCGCAGCGGCTGTACAACACCCTATTTCAACCATCAATTACCTTGGAAATAGGTAACGAAGGGCATGGGGTGTAGAGGATTCAATGCAGAAAATGACGGAATTGGGCTTTGCATTCACCAGCCTATTATCCGTCATCTCGGAAGTTGAGGCACGAAGCTATCCGTGATCTACTCACCGCGAACTTGAGCCTTAAAGACGCCAGTGAAAACCCTATATAACCACAGTAACTCTACGACGCGTAGACAATAGATTCCCTATCGCCCTCGCGGGCATTCACTGTAGGGAATGACGGGGTTGGGCTTTGCATTCACCAGCCTATTATCCGTCATCTCGGAAGTTGAGGCACGAAGCTATCCGTGATCTACTCACCGCGAACTTGAGCCTTAAAGACGCCAGTGAAAACCCTATATAACCACAGTAACTCTACGACGCGTAGACAATAGATTCCCTATCGCCCTCGCGGGCATTCACTGTAGGGAATGACGGGGTTGGGCTTTGCATTCACCAGCCTATTATCCGTCATCTCGGAAGTTGAGGCACGAAGCTATCCGTGATCTACTCACCGCGAACTTGAGCCTTAAAGACGCCAGTGAAAACCCTATATAACCACAGTAACTCTACGACGCGTAGACAATAGATTCCCTATCGCCCTCGCGGGCATTCACTGTAGGGAATGACGGGGTTATTATCCTTCTTCTCACAAATAATTGTTCTCAAACACCCCTTGTGGCATATGTTTTATCTGAAAATCTATCATGTGATTAAAAGTGGTTAACAACGGCGCAAACTTATCAGCATCAGCTTCAAACGCAGATAGGGCTAAATAGCCGGCTTCTACGGTTGAAACGCCCTGCTCTTTGGGTGATTTGCGAATACGATAATTACCATTGTCTGCATTGTCTAAATTAACTAACGGCAAATGGTGTAAATTGGTTGCCAATAGCCACATTTTATACGCTTTTTTCCATGTGCCATCTAATAGAATAACCGTCTGTAAACGTTGCTTCTTTGCTGTCGCAGCAACACTTGATATCGGCACTGAACCTTCACCAGGATAGACGACATACACATCACGTTCAGGATCAGCCAGTAAGCTATTAAGTTCATCATTATCAGAAAAATCTTCTCCAACCCAAAGTCGGCTATTTGGTAGAGAAAGTGATAATATTCTTGCTGTACCTATCGCACGTTTGATTTCAGATGGATGCTGTAAGATCCAGATTTCCGTTGTTGCTGTGATGTTTTCAATCCAGTGGCAAATACAGGCTTTTTTTGCCTTACCACAGTATTCACAATACCGACTCATTGAGGTTGCCTTGTCTATTCGCAATTACATTATTATCGCATTAATTATAGGGATTATTGCTCAAATCCCCCAACTACAGCCACTGTTAGTATGGGATCGCCAAGCGATACTTAATGGCGAGGTATGGCGGATCCTAACAGGAAATATTACCCACACCAATTGGATTCACCTCGCTATGAATGCGGGTGCATTTATTATTATCAGCTTTATTTTCCGCGCCCATTTTACACCGCGTTATTATAGCTTATTAATTTTAAGCATCAGTACCAT
This sequence comes from Photobacterium piscicola, assembly GCF_900166965.1. Lineage (GTDB taxonomy): Bacteria > Pseudomonadota > Gammaproteobacteria > Enterobacterales > Vibrionaceae > Photobacterium > Photobacterium piscicola. The sequence continues at coordinate 268,814 of NZ_FUZI01000004.1, forward strand.
CATAGGTTTAGGACTCTTTGCCACACAGATTACTTGGTATGCAGGGTTTTCAGGCGTATTACATGGCTTATTTGCATGGGGAGCGGTACGTGATATTCAAACTAAAACCAAAGGCGGTTGGTTGTTATTTGTCGGGCTCATAGCCAAGATAGGTTGGGAACAATGCTTTGGCGGCTCAGCAAGTTCAGCTGAATTAATAGGGGTACAAGTTGCCACTCAAGCCCATTTAATAGGGGCTATATCTGGTGCAATTATCGCGCTTGTCACAACCCGTAAAGCTTAAATAGTGCTCAATAAAAACGACAGGCGCTGGTGGCCTGTCGTAATAAATAAAGCCTATGTAATTGTTCACTACAACTTAATGCGCTTACGATTTTTATCGACTGTTGACACACCAATACCTTTGACTTTTGCAAGATCATCAGCAGAAGCAAACTTGCCATACTTAATACGATATTGAATGATATTTTCAGCTTTATCCGGCCCGATTCCTACTAATAATTTATCAAGCTGTTCTGCATTGGCATCATTAATATTCACAATAATATCAATACCTTTATGCTGATCAGGATTGGCATAAGTTACAGGGGCTAATACCAATGTTCCCGCTACAACGATGGCTTTAAACAGCTGATATTTTATTGTCATGTTCATTCTATTCCTTTTGAAAGTGAATACGAATAATATGCAATAAAGTTCTCACTGTAATAATAATGGCTATTTTATAGTTAAAAAAAAGACGGGTCGCACAAGGCGACCCGTCTGTTTACATTACAATTTCAATTAATCTTTCGATGCGTCTTGCATTGGGTAGCTAATCTCAGCTGATTCACGCAATGTTTTTAGCGTCGCAGCTAGATCTTCTTGAGCAAACATCTGCCCAATTTGCTCTGCAAACTGACCATTTACTTTTTCGCCAGCCAACTTCATGTTAACAACTTTATCAAGCGCGATGATTTCAACATTACCGTTGTTATCACGAGCCATACCGTAAGTTGCTTTACCTGCCGTTGGTTTAGGTAAACCAAATGCGACATTTGAAATGTTTGCATTTGGGCCTGAACGATTGATTGTTTGTTCGCCAGAGAAGCTGAAGCCATCTTTAGCAACAATATCATTCTTACCTTTACGAAGATCAGCGATGATCTCATCAGCTTTAGCTTGTGCTTGTTGTTCACCTTTTTGGTTCGCAACCAATGCATTCACCTTAGCAGCAACCTCTTTAAACGGTAATACAGCTTCAGCTCGCGCATCATCAACACGTACCACAACCACATGCTCAGGACCCACTTCAATCACGTCAGAGTTCATACCATCATCATGAACTTCAGGGCTCTGTAGTGTTTCTTGAACTTGCTTATTAGCCAACACGCCTTTTTCAGCCGCTGGTGTGATGTAACCTGTGTTAATAATTTTCGCATCAACAGCTTCAGCTGCAGCGTCAAGTGAATCTGGAGATTCAAACGCCACTTCAGCTAGCTTACTTTTCAGCTTATAGAACTCGTCAGCCGATTGCTGTTGTTGTAATTCAGCAACAATTTTTGCTTTAACATCAGCAAATGGTTTTACTTTTCCAGGTTTAATACCATCAAGTAAAATGATGTGGTAGCCAAATGATGACTTCACAAGGCCAGACATATCACCAGGCTTAGCAAGTGCAAAAGCTTCTTGCTCAAATGCTGGATCCATCATGCCTTTAGTGAACCACTCTAATTTACCGCCATCTTTAGCACTGAACGTATCATCAGATGATTGCTTAGCAACTTCAGCAAAGTTAGCGCCGCTCTGTAGCTTCGCCAGTAATGCTTCAGCTTTCGCTTTAGCCGCTGTTGTATCGCCTTTAATTAAGATGTGGCTAACTTCACGCTCTTCAGCAGAGCTAAACTTAGCTTGGTTATCTTTGTAGTATGTTTCAGCAGCTTGCTCTGATACTTTAATATCTTTAGTTAAGCCTTTATCTGATAGCTCGATGTAAGATACTTTGATTTGTGCAGGTCGAGTGAACAAGTTTGGATTTTGGTCGTAAAAATCTTGCGCTTCTTTATCGGTAACTTTTACTTTTTGAGTAAAGTCAGCAAGGTTCAGCGTTAATGTACGAACAACACGTTGTTGTGATTCAAGCTTACGCAACTCATCAGCTTCATCAGCTAACACAAAGTCACTGCCTTGTAATGCTGAAAGGAATTGCTGACGTAGCATATCTTTACGGATCGTTTCTGCAAACTGATCAGGCGTAAAACCAGCACGACGTAAAGCCATGTTGTATTGCTCGTTATTGAAAACACCATTAACGGCAAATGCAGGCATCGCAAGAATTTCTTGTTTTACTTGTGCATCGCTAACACTAAGACCAAGTTTATTTGCACGTTGTTGAATAAGTTCATCATTCACCATACGATCTAATACACTTTGACGGAATTGCTTCACATAAGCAGGATCGCTCATCAAAGTTGAAAAATAATCGCCCATACGCTGTTGCATACGGTTACGCTCATTTTGATAAACTTGCTCAAACTGACGCTGGCTAATATCTTTACCATTAATCTTTGCTGCAACTTGCTCATTTCCACTCGCCAGATAACTGCCGACGCCAGCAAATACAAAAGATAAAATAATTAGGCTTAGAATAATCTTAACCCAGATGCTGTTAGCGCCTTCGCGCAATCGCTCCATCATAATCTGCCGTCTCTCCTACTGTTCGATCTGGCTCGGTTTCGAACTACTATCAAATTAATGCACACTGCTACTGACATCACCATGATGACTGCACCATACTATTTACTACATGTTATATAACAACAACTGAATAGCTACTGCTATATCGATACTCGGTTTTAATTAACTTAGCTTTATCAATATAGATAACCTATGGCCGATAAGCCACATACAGCACTGAGAATTGTTACATAAACGCAATTAAACAACGCTATGATGAATATCACACAAGATATTTGTCGTAGTCTGTTGCTATGAGGCTATTTTAAGTAAAAAAAACGCATCAACCGATGCGCTTTGATTGTACCGAGTGAGTATACCCTTTCCGGTAGCAATTTTTAAGCCATGAAAACATGACAAAATACTGGCACAACGGCCAATATTTTTTAGTTTACAGAATCTTTAAGCGCTTTACCTGGTTTAAAACCAGGAACTTTTGCAGCTGCAATTTGAATCTCTGCACCTGTTTGTGGGTTACGGCCAGTACGTGCAGCACGCTCACGAACAGAAAAAGTACCAAAACCAACTAATGCAACTTGATCACCGCTTTTTAGGGTTTCAGTTACAGTTTCAATGAAGGCATCAAGAGCACGGCCAGCAGATGCTTTAGAAATATCAGCACTTTCTGCGATTTTATCAACTAGTTGAGTTTTGTTCACAATTAGATCCTCTGAATGAACCTTGATTACCACGCGGTAGTTAAGTCTGTACTCGCATAAAGGGTAATCAAGTAAAAAACATTATTACTTTGATAGATCATGATAAATAACTATCAAGGCTTAAAATTAGTTCGCATAATGCGGATTAGATGTACCTTATAGCCACACAAAAAAACGCTGACAAGTTTTTTAATCTTGAAAGCGTTTTTTCTTTAACTAATTTAGCTCTAGGTCACTATTTTGTACATTGACTAACTCAATGCCTGTCGGATTATTCTGCAATGCCAACATTAACACTTCATCAATCCAACGTACTGGACGCACTTCCAAATCAGCAATAACATTCTCTGGAATTTCTTCTAGATCACGTTCGTTCTCTTTTGGAATTAATACCGTCTTAATGCCGCCACGGTGTGCTGCTAGCAACTTCTCTTTCAAGCCACCAATCGGCAATACTTCGCCACGTAACGTGATTTCACCCGTCATCGCAACATCAGCACGCACAGGGTTACCTGTTAAGCTTGAGACCAAGGCAGTACACATAGCGATACCCGCACTTGGGCCATCTTTAGGTGTTGCACCTTCAGGTACGTGAACATGGATATCACGTTTTTCATAGAAATCACTCGCAATGCCTAAACGTTCAGCACGACTACGTACCACTGTCATTGCCGCCTGAATAGACTCTTGCATTACATCACCTAAAGAACCGGTGTAGGTTAGCTTACCTTTGCCCGGCATAGATTCAGTTTCGATAGTTAATAAATCACCACCAACTTCTGTCCATGCAAGACCTGTCACTTGACCAACTCGGTTGCTTTCGTCAGCTTTGCCGTAATCACAACGCTGTACACCTAAGTAATCTTTAAGATTATCTTGGCTAATCGATACATGCTTAATGTCTTTGTTTAATAAAATTTCTTTCACCGCTTTTCGGCATAGTTTAGAAATTTCACGCTCAAGACTACGTACACCCGCTTCACGAGTATAGTAACGAATAATCCCCATTAATGCTGAGTCTTCAATCGTTAACTCGCTCGGCTTTAATCCGTTACGTTGAATTTGCTTCTCAAGTAAATGATTTTTCGCAATGTTCAGTTTTTCATCTTCGGTATAACCAGAAAGACGGATCACTTCCATACGATCAAGCAATGGCCCTGGAATATTCATTGAATTCGAGGTTGCCACAAACATGACATCAGATAAGTCGTAGTCAACTTCTAAGTAATGATCGTTAAATGAACTATTCTGCTCAGGATCTAAAACTTCAAGTAATGCTGAAGCGGGATCGCCACGCATATCAGAAGACATCTTGTCAATTTCATCCAATAGGAACAGTGGGTTTTTCACTTCCACTTTTGCCATCTTCTGAATCAACTTACCCGGCATTGAACCAATGTAAGTACGGCGATGACCACGGATTTCCGCTTCATCACGTACGCCACCTAATGCCATGCGCACGTATTTGCGTCCGGTTGCAGCAGCAATAGATTGACCTAACGATGTTTTACCCACACCAGGAGGACCGACAAGACAAAGAATTGGTCCTTTAAGCTTGTTAACACGGCTTTGCACTGCGAGATATTCAAGGATACGTTCTTTAACCCGCTCTAAACCGTAGTGATCGGCGTTAAGAATTTCTTCAGCTTTAGCAAGATTCTTCTTCACTTTAGAACGCTTATGCCAAGGCACGCTTAACATCCAATCGATGTAGCCACGTACAACAGTCGCTTCAGCAGACATCGGTGACATCATCTTTAGCTTTTGCAGCTCTTGCTCAGTTTTTTCACGTGCTTCAGCTGGCATCTTTGATGCTTCAATCTTAAGCTTTAACGCTTCAAATTCATCTGGTGCATCGTCAAGCTCACCCAACTCTTTCTGGATAGCTTTCATTTGCTCGTTAAGATAGTACTCGCGCTGACTTTTCTCCATCTGCTTTTTAACGCGTCCACGGATACGTTTTTCAACTTGCAGCAGATCGATTTCAGATTCCATCATTGCCATCAAGAACTCTAAACGCTCTGTGATATCAACAATTTCAAGCACTTTCTGCTTATCCGCTAATTTCAATGGCATGTGCGCAGCGATGGTATCAGCCAAACGCGCAGCATCATCAATGCCATTTAGCGATGTTAAGACTTCAGGTGGAATCTTTTTATTTAGTTTGATGAACCCTTCAAACTGACTTATCGCAGTTCGAACGAGAACTTCTTGCTCACGCTCATCCATTTCTGGCGTAACCAAAAACTCAGCATTTGCAGTAAAAAACTCATCATCAGTTAGATCTTCAACTTTGGCACGTTGTTGGCCTTCAACCAACACTTTTACCGTACCATCAGGTAGTTTCAATAACTGCAGAATCGTTGCAACTGTACCAACATCATAAAGATCAGTGATCGACGGTTCGTCTGTGGCTGCTTCTTTTTGAGCGACCAACAGAATCTGTTTATTGTTTTCCATTGCCGACTCAAGGCAACGAATTGATTTTTCCCGGCCCACAAACAATGGAATAACCATATGAGGGTATACCACTACATCACGTAGAGGTAGAACCGGGATCTCAAGGCGCTCAGAACGCTCCAGGTTCATATTCTTCTCTCTTCCTGTCCATACTAATCGTATTAAATAACTCGACTGGATACAGCATAGTTACTTAATACGATTAGAGTTAGCTTATATTGAGTATATGGGGGTGAAGCATCAAGTTTCAATGTATGAAATGTCAGAAAATAAAAAAGGAGGCAAAAGCCTCCCTTTTTTAGCTTTTATGTGCAGATATTGAGCACTTACTCAGCACTAGCCGCTTCTTGTGGTTCTGTATTTTCGTAAATCAGTAATGGTTCTGACTCACCGTTAATTACAGACTCATCAATCACAACTTTACTCACACCAGCTAGAGACGGAAGCTCATACATGGTATCAAGTAATACTGCTTCAACAATAGAACGTAGGCCACGAGCACCTGTTTTACGCTCCATCGCTTTTTTAGCAATAGCGATCAACGCATCATCACGGAATTCTAATTCAACGTTTTCAAGCGCTAATAATGCTGCATACTGTTTAGTAAGGGCATTTTTAGGCTCACGTAAAATTTGAACTAACGCATTTTGGTCAAGTTCGCCAAGTGTTGCAGTAACAGGTAGACGACCGATGAATTCAGGAATTAAACCGTACTTCACCAAATCTTGTGGTTCAACTTTCTTAAACAAATCACTTAATGTGTCTGTTTGATCTTTTGAACGAACATCAGCACCAAAACCGATACCTGTACCTGTTGCTACACGTTGCTCAACCACTTTATCTAGGCCGGCAAATGCACCACCACAGATAAATAGGATCTTAGAAGTATCAACTTGTAAGAACTCTTGTTGAGGATGCTTACGACCACCTTGTGGTGGCACAGAAGCAACGGTACCTTCGATTAGCTTCAGCAATGCTTGCTGAACGCCTTCGCCTGATACATCACGTGTAATTGATGGATTATCCGACTTACGTGAAATCTTATCAATTTCATCGATGTAGACAATGCCGCGCTCGGCTTTAGCTACGTCGTAATCACATTTTTGTAGCAACTTCTGAATGATGTTTTCAACGTCTTCACCAACATAACCTGCTTCAGTTAATGTTGTTGCATCAGCCATTGTAAATGGAACATCAAGCATACGCGCTAGTGTCTCAGCTAATAATGTTTTACCACTACCAGTTGGACCAATAAGTAGGATGTTACTCTTACCTAATTCAACGCCATCACTATTCTTATCGCCATTACGTAGACGCTTATAGTGATTGTATACAGCAACAGCCAACACTTTTTTAGCGTGTGATTGACCGATGACATAATCATCTAAGTTGTCACGAATTTGTTGTGGTGTCGGCAGCTCGTCGCTATCGCTTTTCGTCATTACTTCTTTTATTTCTTCGCGAATAATGTCGTTGCATAAATCAACGCACTCATCACAAATATAAACAGAAGGACCGGCAATTAGCTTGCGAACTTCATGCTGACTTTTGCCACAGAAAGAGCAGTAAAGTAGCTTGCTACTACTTCCCTCTTTGCGCTTATCTGTCATTCGCTAACCTCTTTTATTGGGGTATCCCATCATTGTCTTGTCTTGAGTGTATAACAAGTCGACTTATTTTGCTTTACTAAACCCGCATCGCGAATTGCAAAATAAAACAGTTTAGTCACGCTTACTCAATACAGCATCAACAAGACCGTACTCTACTGCCTGATCTGCAGACATAAAGTTATCACGATCTGTATCACGCTCAATAATTTCTAATGGTTGACCAGTATGTTCAGCCAATAAGCCATTCAAACGTTGTTTAATCGTTAGAATTTCTTGTGCATGGATTTGAATATCCGATGCTTGACCTTGGAAGCCACCTAGTGGTTGGTGGATCATGACGCGAGAGTTAGGTAGACAATAACGCTTACCTTGAGCACCGCCAGCCAATAGGAATGCACCCATTGAACATGCTTGGCCCATACATACTGTACTAACATTTGGTTTAATAAACTGCATGGTGTCATAGATAGACATACCCGCTGTTACTGAACCGCCTGGAGAGTTAATGTAAAGGAAAATGTCTTTGTCTGGATTCTCTGACTCCAAAAATAGCAACTGGGCTACAACTAAGTTAGCCATATGATCTTCAACCTGACCGGTTAAGAAAATCACACGCTCTTTTAGGAGACGGGAATAAATATCGTAAGAACGCTCACCACGAGAAGTCTGCTCGACCACCATCGGTACCAGCGCATCCATAATCGGTGACATGCCGTTTTGTGCTTGGTAGCTCATAATCTTATTTCCCTAAAATAAATGGCCCGAATGAAAATATTCACACGGACCATTGTTAGCAGAAGACTTGAGAGAATGTCAAATCTCTACAGCAATTTCAGTAAATTAAGCAGCAGGATTCATTAGATCGTTGAAGCTAACTTCTTTATCTGAAACCTGAGCTTTAGCTAGAAGTGCATCAATTGCTTGCTCTTCTAGAGCAACGTTGCGCATATTATTCATTAGCTGCTCGTTGCTTGCGTAGTATTTAACTACTTCTGTTGGATCTTCGTATGCAGAAGCCATTTCAGCGATGATTGCGTTAACACGCTCTTCGTCTGCTGTTAGTTCTTCAGCTTTAATTACTTCACCAACTAATAGACCAACAACTACACGACGCTTAGCTTGCTCTTCGAACAATTCACGTGGTAGTTCAGGCATGTTCTTAGCATCGCCGCCAAAACGTTGTGCTGCTTGCTTACGTAGTGCTTCGATTTCTTGATCGATAAGCGCTGCAGGAACAGTGATGTCGTTTTGCTCAACAAGACCGTTAAGAACTTGATCTTTAATGCGGCCTTTAACAGCTTGCTTAAGTTCACGTTCCATGTTCTTACGAACTTCAGTCTTAAGACCTTCAACAGAACCGTCTTCAACACCAAACTTAGCAACAAACTCTTCAGTTAGTTCAGGTAGCTGCTGTGCTTCAACTTTGTGAAGAGTGATAGCAAATACTGCTGACTTACCTTTTAGGTTTTCTGCATGGTATTCTTCAGGGAAAGTTACTTCTACAGTAAACTCTTCGCCTGCTTTATGACCAACAACACCTTCTTCGAAACCAGGGATCATACGACCTTGGCCCATAGCAAGTGCGAAACCTTCAGCTTTACCGCCGTCGAATTCTTCGCCATCGATAGTACCAACGAAATCGATAGTTACACGGCTATCAGCTTCAGCTGCTGCTTCAACGTCAGTCCAAGTAGCTTGTTGCTTACGTAGTGTATCTAGCATGCCGTCAACGTCAGCATCAGTTACTGTAACAACTGGCTTCTCAACAACAACTTTGTCTAGACCAACTAGTTCGATTTCAGGGAAAACTTCAAAAGAAGCTTTAAATACTAGATCTTTGCCTTCAGCCATTTCTACTGGAGTAAAAGTTGGCGCGCCTGCTGGATTGATCTTTTCTTTAACGATAGCTTCGATAAAGTGGCGGTGCATTACTTCACCTAGGATGTCTTGACGTACAGAAGCGCCAAACATTTTAGCAACCATCTTCATTGGTGCTTTACCTGGGCGGAAACCGTCGAAACGACGAGTTTTAGCAATTTTACGTAGTTCAGCAGCAACAGCATCTTCGATGTTTGCAGCAGGAACTGTAATAGTTAGGTGGCGTTCTAGACCTTCAGTGGTTTCAACGGTAACTTGCATTATATTTAACCTCAAAACTTACTCAGCTTTTCTGAGTGGTGTTGCCGAACAGCCATTTACTGACGGTGGCATCCTTTCATGTTACAGCTCGAAAACCATAACGCCTAAATTCTTTCATCAAGATTCTGATAGTAGGTCACCTACTTATCAGAGCGCGCTATTATAACGACACGTAAGCGTGACGTCGAGGTAGATACCTTTAAACGCGAGCGATCTCTTTAACTGCCTTACAAGATAGGGGCTAGAAATATCATTTCAAGGGGAAAAATGAAAATAATCGCTTTAAAACCCTTTTTTTTGGTTTAAATGTCGGAAAAACGAGCTAATTAGAAAAAATTTCAACAATAGTAGAATAGAAAAATAGTCGTGAAATAGATCTAACACTAGAAAATAAGAGATTGATGATTCAAAGAAATGATAATGAAGAGAAGAGATGGTACGCCCTGCAGGATTCGAACCTGCGACCACATCCTTAGAAGGGACGTGCTCTATCCAGCTGAGCTAAGGGCGCATCATTGTGTAGCAAGGAGCTACGAGGCAGGATTATACGTAGCTGTAAGGTAAGGTCAATCCCTTTACTCTATTTTTCCGATATCAAATGGCTAACTGGTTAAATATACAACAAAAACACCCTATTTAAGCAAATATTTCAAGCAAACCACGTCAAACATTCCTCCTCTTCCCTACTGATAATTTCTTTCGGCAACATTCTTTTTATTCGTCATTATCTACTCTTACCTTAATTCTTGATTCAATTTCAATATATTATCAAATAGCAAACGTTTGCTTAATGGTAATTACATTTGTAATCTGCCACAATATCAGCGTTGATACGTTAACCAACACAACAAAGGATCACCATGAGCGCTCAAATTATTGATGGGAAAATCATATCCCAAACTGTACGACAAGAAGTTGCTGCAAGAGTCAAAGCTCGCACCGATGCCGGATTACGCGCACCTGGGTTAGCGGTTGTTCTCGTAGGTCAAGATCCTGCCTCGCAGATTTACGTTGGTAGTAAACGCAAAGCGTGTGAAGAAGTTGGCTTTATTTCAAAATCATACGATTTACCCAGCACAGCATCTGAGCAGCAATTACTCGATTTGATTGATGAACTCAATCAAGACCCCACAATGGACGGTATTCTCGTGCAATTACCGCTACCTGCGGGTATGGATAGCACACGAATTCTTGAACGCATCGATCCAGAAAAGGATGTTGATGGCTTCCACCCTTATAATGTCGGCCGTCTTAGCCAGCGTATTCCTAAATTACGCTCATGCACTCCAAAGGGTATTATCACGCTTCTTGAACGTTATAATATTGAAGTGCGCGGTAAGCATGCCGTGATTGTTGGCGCATCAAACATTGTTGGACGCCCAATGACATTAGAGCTATTACTAGCAGGAGCAACGACAACAACCTGCCATCGCTTTACGCAAGATCTTGAAGGTCACATTCGCCAAGCTGATATATTGGTCGTCGCTGTCGGTAAACCTAATTTCATTCCTGGAGATTGGATTAAACCTGGCGCAACAGTGATTGATGTAGGTATTAATCGCCTTGAAAATGGCAAATTATGTGGGGATGTTGAATTTGATGTTGCTTGTCAACGTGCAAAGCATATTACACCAGTTCCGGGTGGTGTAGGACCAATGACGGTAGCAACCTTAATTGAGAATACGTTGCTCGCCTGTGAACAATACCATTCAGCATAAACACATGAGCGAACAACAATAGCGTATGATGGGATATACAAAAGCGAGTAGCAACATACTCGCTTTTTTATTGCTATTATTCTTTGTTTTTTACTAAATCAGTATTCTCTACACTGACTTTTACTTGTTTACCCAGCAAATTAATCAGCATAAATGAGCGTTTCTCACCATCAGGCTCATGATAAATAGCGTCAAGACCTTTAAATTTACCTTGCTCTAAGACTAATTTATCCCCCTGCTGAGGTAATGATTCAAACATATCTTTATATGAATCATTATCTTCATTAAGCATCAAATTATAAACAAGCTCTTCGCTAACAATTTGTGGCATTGCCCCCTGACGAATAAAATCTGCGACCCCACGCGTTGAACGTACCGTCGTGAAACTTAATTGTTCAGGATCAAAAGTAACAAAAACATAGCTTGGGAATAACGGCTCATAGCATTCACAACGTTTACCACGAACAATTTTTTCTACCACAACCTGAGGGTAATAACATTCAGCCCCTTGACGATCAAGATTGATCACTGCGCGTTCTTGTTCACTACGCTTACAATAAAGTAGATACCAATCTTTCATTATCAACCCCAATAAAATCTTAACTTTTATTAGTATATACAAAATTAATACTGATTTACATCTCTCACCTTTTACCTCGATTTTAGGATGGCATAGTGCCTTTATATTCTATGGCTATAGGTTTAAACGATATTATTGGCTAATATTCACCACTGAAATTGTAACATACATGAATATTCCCAACTGATGATATAAGCGACCAATATAAGACTCAAAAACAATATAAAAAGCTAATTTTAAAAGACAGAATAGTGTAAGATACAGCTCTGCATGATGGAATTTGATTTTTCATAACTGAGCAATAAATACACAATCGCTTATTTATCAGCTTCTTATAATGTTTTATTATTGTTCGTTAAATGTAAAAACTTGCAGTTAAATATATTGTGCTTTATAAACCTACATGAATGAGCAAACACACACTAATTAAAATAAAATAGAGAATCCTATGAGTCATAATAGTAGTGGTACCCTTCTGGGCCACCCAAAAGGCTTGTTCCTTTTATTTGGAACAGAGCTATGGGAACGCTTTTCTTATTACGCAATGCGAGCAATTCTGGTTTTATATCTAACAGATAAAACCATTGATGGCGGTCTTGGGTGGACCACAGAAGAAGCGCTTAACTTATACGGTATCTACACTGGCTTAGTTTACTTTACTCCTCTTATTGGTGGTTGGGTTGCCGACAACATTTTAGGTCAACGTCGCTCCATTATTATTGGTGGCGTATTGATGGCTATTGGTCAATTTACGCTAGCCCTACCTCACAGCGTTGTTGATCCCCATGCTGTTACCGCTTTCTATGTTGGTTTAGCGTTCCTTATTGTGGGTAATGGTCTATTTAAACCAAATATTTCAACTATGGTAGGTGACTTATACCCTGAAGGTGATAACCGTCGTGATGGTGCTTTCACTATTTTCTACATGGGTATTAATATTGGTTCACTACTAGCCGGTGTTATTGCAGGTACAGCATCTGCTGTCTATGGCTGGAAAGCTGGCTTCCTATGCGCAGGCGTAGGTATGTTAATGAGTTTATTAATTCAAGTTTTCTTTGCTCAACGTTACCTAGGTGATATCGGTACTGTACCGGCAGCTGTACGTGACGCGGCAAATAATGCTAGCGGCAAAAAAGAACCACTAACGAAAATTGAACGTGATCGTTTAAAAGTAATTTTGGTAATGTGTACTTTTGTTATCGTATTCTGGGCAGGCTTTGAACAAGCCGGCGGCCTAATGAATATTTACTCTCAAGAATACACTAACCGTATGATTGGTAACTTTGAAGTACCAGCAGCATGGTTCCAATCACTGAACCCATTCTTCATTATTCTATGTGCACCATTGCTTGCTGCATTATGGGTTAAAATGGGTAAAAGTGAGCCAAATTCACCGGTTAAATTTGCGTTAGCAATGTTCTCTCTTGCTCTGGGTTTTGCTTGTATGATCGGTGCTGCGCTAGAACAAAATGGCGACGTAACTGTTAAAACATCAATGATGTGGCTAGTCGGTGCATACTTCTTCCATACAATTGGTGAGTTATGTCTATCACCAATTGGTCTATCAATGGTAACGAAATTAGCACCATTACGTCTTGCGTCATTAATGATGGGTGCATGGTTTGGTGCTAACGCCATTGCAAACTACATTGCAGGTGTTGTTGGTGCAAGTATCGGTCAAGCAGGCCCACTTGCTATCTTCTCTGGTATTGCAATTACAGCGGTTGTTGCAGGTGTATTACTGCTGTTGTTCTCTAACAAGCTTATCTCGTGGATGCACGGCGCTGAAGGCGCAGCTTATAACGATGACAATGATACTAAACCACAACCAGCAAATGCTTAAGTTGTGATGTGAAATAAAAAAGGGGATGCCATGCATCCCCTTTTTGTTTGTCTTATTTTTACTAACAGATATTCGTTTAGGTAACCGTTTCAAAGTTAACACTAAAATTAGCATGACTAATATCACAAAGAGACAATCGACCACCAATATCAGACATGGGTAAAATAACGAGTGGATTATCACAAGCTCGATCCCCTAACCATTGTCCTGCAGCTATCATTGCACATTGCTCACCCACTTGTAGCTTTCCGCCAAGCCCTGCTGCAATAAGATGTAATTGTTTCTCAGCTAAATTGAAAACACCAAATAAGCCTTTTACTGGTGTAGCGTAACCTGAATATTGCAAACCTAACTCGATTTGAGCCACTAAATGCTGCACACTGCTTAGATAGTTACCTTGCTGACGTAAGAAGTCGTTAAAACAAGCTCTGATCAATAATGCAGTCGCAGTGCTATTTTCACCACCAGAGCTAGTATCAACCATATAGAACGCCAACTGGCCATCAATCAACCAGATATAATCAAAGATAACCGGTGAGATCTCAGCTGCTTGTAACGCCCGATAACTCAGTTTCCAACGTCCGTAACGAGATTGAAGATCAGGCATTAACCCCATTAATAATTCACGGGCAGCCTGAGGATTATTTTTTAACTCTGAAATATGCCATTGTAGTTCTTCTTCAACTAACCCTGAATCATCGCCATCGATAACCCAGCGTTGAGAAAAATCCTGTTGCTTTTGTCGTGCACTGTCTTGCATTTTTAATACAGAAATAATTGCTGATTTCAGTATCATAATATTATCAATCGGTTTAATTAAAAAATCTTTAACCCCTAACCGTAATGCTTGAGCAACATCCGTCATATTGCCAGTCCCCGAGATCACAATCACGGGTATCATTGGATACTGCAATGCCACTTCTTCAACAAACTCCATTCCGGTCATGACAGGCATCGACAAATCACATAATAATAAGTCTGGAATCTCGTCTTTCAGGGCTCTTAATCCAATCAGACCATCTTCTGCTTCTCGTACCTGACATCCTTGGCTATTTAAAAAGCCAACCAGCATAGTGCGAAACACAGGATCATCTTCTACGATAAGTATGTTTTTCCCTTTAAGCAAAAGTATCTCCTTTTTCATGACTACGTCTATGAGTGTATAAGCTAAAGTTAGCAACACCAACTACGATCACCAAATTTTATAATGGGCTCTTATTTCAAGAACACACTATCACTAAGCATAGAGAATAATTAGCAGCTTATAACGGTTTATATTTACCACTAAAATAGTCACATCATAAAACATTTAATAAGCAAATAATAAATAACTCAAACTCAAACAAAAAATTTATAAAATATCCACCTCAGACCAATAAATATAGGGCCTAACATATTTTTATTAAAAATACATAACAAAAGGGGGTGATTTTGACTCGTTTTGTTATACAATTACCCATTATCAGTTTTCACAAATGACTTTGATATGAAACTTGACGATCTAAACCTATTCCG
The DNA here is from genome assembly GCF_900166965.1 of Photobacterium piscicola. Classification (GTDB taxonomy): domain Bacteria; phylum Pseudomonadota; class Gammaproteobacteria; order Enterobacterales; family Vibrionaceae; genus Photobacterium; species Photobacterium piscicola. The sequence goes on from NZ_FUZI01000004.1 coordinate 284,053, forward strand.
CATGGTTGTGGAAAATGGTAGTTATACCGCTGCATCACGCAAGACACAGGTACCCGTTGCGACGCTAACCCGCCGCATCCAAGCACTTGAAGAAGGCCTTAATATTCGCCTTTTAAATCGTCATGCTCGTAAGCTGTCGCTGACTGAAGCCGGTCAGAAGTTTTATCATGACTGTGCGCCATTGTTACAACAGCTACTTGATACCACTGAGCATATCAGTGAAGAGTGCAAAGGCGCTGCTGGTAAATTACGAATTGCTGCACCGACCAATATCACCAAGGTGATGTTACAGCCGTTGTTAACTGCATTTATGCAGGAACATCCAGCGATCAGTATTCAGTTATTTATGAGCAATGAACCCGATCAACTTGATCCAACCGACTGGGATGTTATGTTCCGTGTTGGTCCTCAACGCGATTCAACGCTTATTGCACGTCGTATTAACGAAGTAAAAGATATTCTAGTCGCAAGTCCTGATTATCTTAAGAAAAACCCAGAACCTAAGCATGCTCAGGATCTACATGAACATACGCTATTAAAAGGTAATCCGCTGTTACGCTGGCGTTTAACCAACCAAAATGGCGAAACGGTTACAATCAACGAGCGCGCACGCTTTGAAGCAAGTGAACTCAATGTAATTCGTAAAGCATGTAGTGCAGGTCTTGGTATTACACTGATGCCAAACGTAATGTTAGAAAAATACATTGCCGCTGGTGATGTGGTACAGGTACTTAAAAACTGGTCAGCTAACCCACGTGACGTATATTTGATTTATAACCACCGTGATTACCAACCAGAAAAACTACGTCTATTTATTGATTTTGCAAGTCATTACTTTGATCTTGAAAAACACTAATTAGAATTAGTTTCCTCAAAAAAAACAGAGAAAAATGCCGCCAAATAATTAGGAGCGGCATTTTCATTTGTTGTTATTTATAACAGCCTTACCCATAATTTTTGTGCATTGCATTTTATTATTCTGCATTAGTATTTAAAGCATTCTCACGCCAGCATTATCTCTGTTGTTTCATCATCTTGTTTTGCGATCACCTTCATCACTCATAACAGATTTAATAAGTGCACCTAGCATCAACAAAACTGGCACAAACGAAAACACACCAACAAAAAAGCGATGGTGATCAAACCATCGCTTTGTCGTGTTCGTTACTGTGACTTAACAAATAAAATCACATACCTTCGTTATACAACTCAAGGCTAGCTAAATCTTGTTGTAATTCAGACTGTAATTTTGAATCTTCATTACGTAACGCATCAAGATAATCAAGATATTGTTGATCGACATCGCCTGTCACATAACTGCCATTAAAGACCGATGTTTCAAATAGCGTAATGTCAGGATTACCTTCGGCTACCGCTGCCACTAAATCACTTAAATCTTGAAAAATCAGGCCATCAGCGCCAATCAATTTACCGATTTCATCCACTTCACGACCATGTGCAATTAACTCATTAGCACTTGGCATATCAATACCGTAGACATTTGGGAAACGAACTTCAGGTGCGGCTGATGCTAAATAGACTTTATTCGCTCCTGCATCACGAGCCATCTCAATGATCTGCTCAGATGTAGTACCACGCACAATCGAATCATCCACCAACAATACGTTTTTATCTTTAAATTCAGAACGAATCGCATTTAACTTACGACGCACAGATTTACGACGCATCTGCTGGCCTGGCATGATAAAGGTACGGCCAACATATCTATTTTTAACAAACCCTTGACGATAAGGCTTATCCAACGTACGCGCGATTTCCAGCGCACTATCACATGAGGTTTCAGGAATAGGGATCACCACATCAATATCAATGTCAGCCCACTCGCGCTTAATTTTTTCACCTAGCTTAGTGCCCATCGCTAAACGCGCACCATACACTGACACTTTATCGATAAAGGAATCTGGGCGGGCAAAATAGACAAACTCAAACACACATGGATTAAGCTGTGGGTTAAGTGCGCATTGCTGCGTGTAAAGCTCACCATTAAAAGTGATATAAATTGCCTCACCAGGGGACACATCACGCATAAAATCAAAACCAACAGCATCCAATGCCACTGATTCTGACGCAACCATATACTCAATTTGGCCGTTTTCTTCACGTTTACCTAAACACAATGGACGAATACCATTAGGATCACGAAAAGCAATTAAACCATGGCCAATAACTAGAGCAACAACCGCATAAGCTCCTTTTACAATATTATGGACATCGCTTACTGCTTTAAATATATCGTTCGGACTAATGGGATAAGTTTGGCTCTGTGCTAATTGGTTCGCCAGCACATTCAGTAAAATTTCCGAATCAGAGGTGGTATTCACATGACGCTTAGTTTGTTCAAACAAGGTTTCTCGAATATCCGCCGCATTGGTTAAATTACCATTGTGCGCTAAAGAAATACCATAAGGAGAGTTAACATAAAACGGTTGCGCTTCTGAAACACTAGAACTCCCTGCCGTTGGGTAACGCACATGTCCAATACCCACATTACCTTGTAAGCGCTGCATATGTTTAGCTTCAAAGACATCACGAACTAAACCATTCGCTTTACGCAGACGGAAACGATTGCTTTCTAAGGTACAAATACCCGCAGCATCTTGGCCGCGATGCTGTAACACTGTAAGTGCATCATAGATAGACTGGTTTACCGGGGTAGATCCCACGATTCCAACAATACCACACATTCCCTTAATCCTCGTTCTGCATAAAATAACAGCTGCTAACATTACTGCTTATAACAATAACGTCAGCAACCGCAGTTAATCTTGCACTATTTAATGCTATGTAAAAAACTAGAGCTTTCTTTGATATATTCGAAGAACCATTCTATTACTGCACCAAATTGAGGTATTAACTCAGATTTCTTCCACCACTCTGAGCTAGATAACCCGGTAAAGGTGTCAGTAAAGAACAATACCGCAGCGACAATAAGCACACCACGAACCGCACCAAAAACAACCCCTAGAACACGATCAGTACCTGATAAACCAGTTTTTTGTACTAATTGACCGATAACATAGTTCACCACTGCACCAACAATCAGTGTCGCAATAAACAGCACGGCAATCGCACTACCATTACGCAACATCTTGTCATTGAAGTTAGTAAAATAAACCGCCAATTCAGTATAAAAATTACTTGCGACAAAAAACGCAGTAAACCAAATCACTAATGACAGTGCTTCTTTAACAAAACCACGGACCAAACTTACCATTGCTGAAAAGCAGATCACGCCCAGTATTACATAATCAATCCAGATCATTTTTGTTATTGCTCGTTTTGTTGATGGGTATTCTAACAGAAAAAACGCTTACGCAAACGTTTACCTAAGGATTTATTGCATCAAATCGGTTCAATTTACCGTTTAGACCCGTAATTTTTTTCAATTCCGCAATTTGACCAGCTAGCTTCGCTTTTGATACATCAGGACCAACAACAACCTTTACATATTGACCAGGTTTAGCATTACGCGGAATTAATTGTGCTTGATAACCATTCAAACGCAGTTTTGCAATTAAAGCATTGGCGTTGTCAAAATTACCAAAAGTACCCATTTTAATTACCCAAGCTGAACTTGTTGTAACGGGTGTTTTTATTACAGGTTTTGGTTTTTCAACCGGTTTCACAGTAGGTTTTACTACCGGCTTAACAGCAACTGTTTTTTCAACCACGGGTTGTGGCTCAGCTGACGGTTGATTATCAGATTCAATGGTATAGGTTTCATCACCAGATGAGGTTGACGTTTGTGTATCCGTCGTCGCAACAACGGGCTCTTGAGGCAACACAACATTTGCATTTTCAGGCTCAGGAATCGTTTTAGCTTCACTTTCGCCTCCCATTTTTGGTTGTAATGGGATACTTGCAAACTCTTCTTTATAATGTTCTTTCTTGCCATCGAAAAAATCGGGTAGAAAAATAACACCTACCGCGACTAAAATAATGGTTCCAATTAGTCGATTTTGAAATTGACTCGCCACAATGACTCCTGTTGGTATCTAAACGAGAACACTGCACAATCACAATGTGCTCTCTTCACGTTCTACAACTTTAAATGAGTGGTTATTTGACCGACAGTGTAAAACGAGCCAAACACGATTACCACATCGTCAGCCCCTGCTTGTGTTAATGCTTGGTCAAATGCTAACTCAGGACACTCAAATCCACGACATCCTGTTGGTAAATGCAACAAAATCTCATCAGCAACCGCAGCACGAGGTCCAGTTAATGACGCCGGATACCAATAATCAACACTGTCACGCATAGCGGCAACGGTAGCGGCAATGTCTTTATCATGCAGCATTGCAACCACAGCATGGACTTTGTTTTTACCTTGTTGTGCTTTAATAGTGGCTAGTTGGGTCGCAAAATATTGTGCAGAATGTGGATTATGTGCCACATCCATAATAATTAATGGTTGTTCACTTACCCGCTGCATCCGCCCGGGTAAACGTGCATTACGCAAACCATCAACAATATTTTGATCGCTAATATCGAGCTCAGTGACCGACAACGCCATTAATGCTGTCGCAGCATTGGGTAAAGGTAGTTGTGGTAAAGGCAAGTCCGTCAGCGCAAAAGCACCAGATTGCCACTGCCAACGATCCCCCTCAACATGATAATCAAACTGATAACCCACTTGGTAAAGCTCAGCACCAATATCATCAGCATGTGCAGGCACTGTTGCTGGCGGATGTGGCTGTCCACAAATCGCAGGCTTGCCACCACGAAAGATACCCGCTTTTTCATAACCAATAACATCAATGTTATCGCCAAGCCAATCAACATGATCAATTGCTAAGCTAGTGATCACACATACATCATGATCAACAATATTGGTCGCATCCAAGCGGCCACCTAAACCAACTTCTAATACCACCACATCAACTTGATGCTGCTTAAATAATGTCAGCGCAGATAACGTACCAAATTCAAATAAACTTAAACTGGTTTCACCACGTGCCGCCTCTACACTCGCAAATGCTTGGCAATGTTCACTATCATCAAGTTCTTGGTTGTTAATTCGTACTCGTTCGTTATAACGCACTAAATGAGGCGAACTATAAACCCCGACTTTATAACCAGCAGCCAATAGAATAGCTTCAAGCATGGCGCAGGTTGAGCCTTTACCATTGGTTCCCGCAACGGTGATCACACACGGAGCAGGCTTGATAAGCTCGGCACGTTGCGCGACTAAGCGAACGCGGTCTAGTCCTAAATCAATGGCGCTAGTATGAAGTTGTTCAAGATATTGTAGCCATGTTGAAAGCGCGGCTGTCGCTTGAGGAGGAGTCAATCCTGACATTGAAATCATTCACTTGTAGTAACGAACTGAATCATTAATTTACCACTGAATGCTAAAGAACTTAATCATCAAGGGTAATAAATTGCAGATTCGACCTAGAAAAAAAATGCCACACTAATAATAATTCATTAGGGTGGCATTTATTAACATTAATCGTTGTGATTACTAAACGTAAACCACACTCGATTAAAGGCAATATTAGTCTTCTTTTTCTGCAGCGTTAGCAACAGGTTGAGCCTCAGGCTTACTATCAACAGACACAACCAGCGGTGATGCTTGGTTCATCATTTTAGCCATTAAGCCTGCAATACGTTGACGCATTTCACGGCGGTCAACAATCATATCGATCGCACCATGCTCAAGCAAAAACTCACTACGTTGGAAGCCTTCTGGTAGCTTTTCACGTACGGTTTGCTCAATAACACGCTGGCCAGCAAAACCAATCAGTGCTTTTGGTTCACCAATATTGATATCACCTAGCATAGCAAGAGAAGCTGAAACACCACCCATTGTTGGGTCAGTTAATACAGAGAAGAACGGTAAACCTTTTGCAGATAAACGTTCTAATGCCGCACTGGTTTTCGCCATTTGCATTAATGACATTAGCGCTTCTTGCATACGAGCACCGCCACTGGCTGAGAAACACACCAATGGACAGTTCTTCTCAATAGCAGAATCAACTGCGCGCACAAACTTAGCGCCAACAACCGATCCCATTGAGCCGCCCATAAAAGAGAATTCAAAGGCACAGGCAACAACAGGTAAACCAAGTAACTCACCGTTCATCGCAACTAAAGCATCTTTCTCACCGGTTGCTTTTTGGGCTGCATATAAACGATCTTTGTATTTCTTAGAATCACGGAATTTAAGCTTATCTTGTGGCTCTAATTCTGCTGCGATTTCCACTTGCGTATCAGCATCAAGAAATGTTTCAAGACGGCGACGTGCTTTCATACGCATGTGATGGTCACATTTAGGGCAAACTTCAAGATTGCGCTCGAGATCTGCGTGATACAGTACCTGATCACAAGACGTACATTTCGTCCAGACACCTTCAGGGATTGATACCTTACGCGAAGATACGATATTACTTTTCGTTAGAATCTTTTCAAGCCAGCTCATGAATGACCTTTCTTTTTTATTCTTCCGCCAATAATGACCGAAGAGACAAATTCATTAAATATTATCTACGATTAAAACATAATCTTATTAATCTGTAGATAAAAAACTGGTATTACCTTTATAAGTCACTATGACATTTTGGAATAAAAACATCAAAAATCGTTAATAACAGTCATAACACGGTGAATTATTCACCAACTTTTTAGTCTGTATTAACGGTATCACTTACAAAAATAATGGACCTAAAGCCGAACGCGGCAAATTGTATTCTGCAGGATAATCAACATCGACTAAATACAAACCTGCTGATTTTGCTGTTGGCCCCGCAATTCGACGATCTTTTTGCTCAAGTACCCACTTGATCCAATCAGGTTGCTTCTCACCTTTACCCACTTTAATTAAGCTACCTGCGATGTTACGCACCATGTGGTGCACAAACGCATTAGCTTTAATGTCGATAACGATAAAGTCACCTTTACGGGTTACGGTCAAATGCTCTAATCGACGCCACGGACTGCGTGACTGACATTGGCTGGCACGAAATGAAGTATAGTCATGCTCACCAATTAAATATTGCGCGGCTTCATGCATTTTTGCTTCATCAAGATGACCATGGTAATGGCTAACACCGTGTTGGAAAATAGCCGGACGCACTGAATGATTGTAAATCACATAACGGTAGCGACGAGCGGTAGCAGAGAAACGTGCATGGAAATCTTCATTAACTTCATGTGCCCAACGAACAGCAATATCTTTAGGAAGGTATGCATTCACGCCCATGGTCCACGCGGCCATTTTACGTTCAATATCAACATCGAAGTGAACCACTTGTCCAGTACCATGAACACCAGTATCGGTACGCCCTGCACAAAAAACAGCAATCGGCTGATTAGCAATGTGTGACAACGCTTTTTCTAAACGCTCTTGAACACTATCCACATCGACTTGACGCTGCCAACCACAATATTTAGCACCATCGTATTCTATACCTAACGCTATTCGCATAATCTCACTTCGACTTAATTCAACATAAACACACAGGCGATGTTATTTAAGCGCCTGTTCAAAACAGAGGGTGAAGTATAGGGGATTTCGAGGGGTGAGGAAAGTAGGGACGAGGAAGAGCTAAAGATATCGAGTTTCGAGATTATTAGTGTCGAGATAGCCCAATATACGTCATCTCGGAAGGTGAGGCACGGAACTATCAGAGATCTACTCACCGCGTTATTGAGCCTTAAAGAAACCAGTGAAAATAATAACTCTACAACGCGTGAATAGCAGATTCCCTATCGCCCTCGCGGGCATTCGCTGTAGGGAATGACGGGGTTGGAACGGACATTCACTGTAAGGAATGACGGGGTTATTTCCCGTCATCCCGGAAGGTGAGGTACGAAGCTATCCGGGATCTACTCACCACGTGCTTGAGCTTAAAAGAAACCAATGAAAATAATAACTCCACAACGCGCGAACAGTAGATTCCCTATCGCCCTCGCGGGCATTCGCTGTAGGGAATGACGGGGTTAGGACGGGCATTCACTGTAAAAAATCACGGGGTTATTTCCCGTCATCCCGGAAGTTGAGGCACGAAGCTATCCGGGATCTACTCACCACGAGCTTGAGCCATAAAGACACCAGTGAAAATAATAACTCTACAACGCGTGAATAGTAGATTCCCTATCGCCCTCGCGGGCATTCGCTGTAGGGAATGACGGATTGGGACGGGCATTCACTTAGTCCATTACCCGTCATCCCGGAAGTTGAGGTACGAAACTATCCGGGATCTACTCACCGCGTTATTGAGCCTTAAAGATACCAGTGAAAATAATAACTCTACAACGTGTGAATAGCAGATTCCCTATCGCCCTCGCGGGCATTCGCTGTAGGGAATGACGGATTGGGACGGGCATTCACTTAGTCTATTACCCGTCATCCCGGAAGTTGAGGCACGAAGCTATCTGGGATCTACTCACCGCGTTATTGAGCCTTAAAGAAACCAGTGAATTCAACGACTCCACAACGCGTGAATAGTAGATTCCCTATCGCCCTCGCGGGCATTCACTGTAGGGAATGACGGGGATGGAACGGACATTCACTGTAAGGAATGACGGGGTATTTCCCGTCATCCCGGAAGTTGAGGCACGAAGCTATCCGGGATCTACTCACTGCGTTATTGAGCCTTAAAGAAACCAGTGAAAATAATAACTCCACAACGCGTGAATAGTAGATTCCCTATCGCCCTCGCGGGCATTCGCTGTAGGGAATGACGGGGTTGGGACGGACATTCACTGTAAGGAATGACGGGGTTATTTCCCGTCATCCCGGAAGTTGAGGCACGAAACTATCCGGGATCTACTCACCGCGTTATTGAGCCTTAAAGATACAAGTAAATTCAACGGCTCTACAACGCGCGAATAGTAGATTCCCTATCGCCCTCGCGGGCATTCGCTGTAGGGAATGACGGGGATGGAACGGACATTCACTGTAAGGAATGACGGGGTTGGAACGGACATTCATTGTAAAAAATCACGAGGGTTTAGGCACAAAAAAAGCGACAGGCTTTCACCCATCGCTTTTTATCTCGAAACTCGAAACCTCGTCCCTGCTGTTCCTCGCCCCTAAATACGCCTACTTCTTCGCTTTAAACTTATCTAGCAAGGCATTGGCTTCTGCTTTTGTCTCGCCGTCACCTTTTAAAACGATATCTTGTAGCAAATCAACTGCGCCACCAATATCGTTCATTTCTAGATACGCTTTCGCAAGATCCAACTGCCCTGCATATTCCCCCGCACTATCAACATCAAATTGACGGATATTGGCGAACATATCAGGGAAATCCTTTAAACCCACATCAAGGTTTAACGGTTTTTCATCAGGATCGTCTTGATGATAATTCGGATCATCTGCTAGCAACTCATCAATACTGATGTAGTTTGATAATGTCGATGGCGCTGTTTTAATATCAGCTTGTGCAAGATCAGGCTGTTTAGACCAATCTTCACTCACAAGTTCAGGCTCTGCTGCTACGCCCTTCCAAACTGCCGCTTCATCTTCCGCTAATACATCTTCATTATCAGCAATATCGCTATCAACAGTCGTGGCTAATAACTGATCACGTTCATCATTATTCAGTCCACGCTGCGGTGTTATTGTTGTTGCATCAGCATCATCAAACAACAACGCATCCATGTCTAAGCCAGCAGAATCAACCCGATCTTGTTTCGCTTCAGGTGATTGATCAACCTCAGCGGCATCATCGGCGCCTGCTTGTGATTTAAAACCACACTCAAGTGCGTATTGCTCTAGCTCATGTTGCTCTTCAAATGATGCAAATAAAGCCTCATTTTCGTCAAACTCAGGTAACGTACTAACATCAATGTTATCAAACGCATATTCCAAATGGCGCGCAGTATCAAACGGAGAGTATTCAGACTCTGTAGTCGTCGTGCTTGCTTCTACTGGTGCAGGTTGACGTTGTTCCGCGGCTTGTGCTGCTTGTTGTAATTGACGCGTAACATTATCGATTGCAACTTGCTCATCAATCTCAGAGCGATCATCCATTTGCTCTAATGGTGAGGCTTGTGGATCATCAAAAGCAGAAGTTTCATCAAACTCAGGTAAGTCATCAAGGCTTAAAGGTGCGTTATGTACCGCATCGGCCGCTGGCAACGCTGACATTTCATCATCATAGTGATCAAACGCGGCTTGCTCATCAAACTCGGGCAAATCATCAAGATTAAATGCGGTTGTTGCGGGATCAGCCGCTAACAGCTCATCTAATAAATCAGTACTATTTTCGTCAAACTTAATGTCAGATGTTACAGCTTGAGCATCACTTTCATCGGCAAGTAATTCATCTAGCAATGCAGTACTGTTTTCAGCTAGCTCAATCTCGCTATCCAATGACTTAGCATCATCATCTGCAACTAAATCATCTAATAATTCAGTGCTATTTTCAGCAAATAATGAGTCGCTGTCGTTAGTTTCTGTTGGTGTCGTTGTTGAAGTAATATCCGGTAAATCATGATTAAATTGGGTAAATAACGCATCCAACTCATCTTGAGAAACAACCGTCGTTCCTTCTAACTCAGCTTCTGACTTCTTAGCATCAGAGCTTGATGCTTGCGCTTGTTGCAGAATCTCATCTAATAACGCTTGATCAGAAAGTTGCTTCTCAGTATCACTATCCTCTGCTGCCACTAAAGCTGTTGAGGATGGCGTTACTTCATCATATTCAGACAAATCAAAATTAGCATTATCTTCTTCGCTTAGGGATTTTTCCCATAACGCAGCCAACGCTTCATCGGCACTTGGCTCAGGCTTGGCATCAAACTCATCCAATGCCCGTTCCATATCTTCTAGACCGATAGCATTATCGTTAGAGACCGAAATAGAACCAAAACTGTTATCAAATGCATCATCATCAAAATCTGTCTTTGGTGACGCATTTACAGCTTGAGAGGCTTCTGTTTCTGCTGTGTTAACAACCTCTGTTGCCGGTGCGACAACGGTATCTTGTTTTTTATCAAGTTGGTTAGGCTCTATATCTGCAAACAAATCATCATCGGCAAATAAATCATCAAGGTCGTCATCATGATCATTACCAACGAAATCTATCGGTGGCACAACAGCGATCGTATTGTCGTTATCATCCGTCGTTGGTGCTGGTAATGATGGCTGTTGAGGCTCATCTTTTTTACGACGGAAGAACAATAATGCTAATAATGCCGCTATCAAACCACCAGGAATAATGCCAGCAGCAGCTAATGCCCATGGATTACTAGTGAAGCGCTCAAGCCATGTTGTTGCGACTGGCGTTTCAAGTTGTTGAGGCTGTTGTTGCTCTAAAAACGACACCATTTTTTGACGAATGCTGTCACTTTCCGTGATTTGATCTTTTAATGCATCCATATCTTGCTGCATAGCGGATAATCGTAACCGTAATGCATGGTTACTTTCTACTAGCGCATTCATTTTAACATCAGTGACATCAACTTGTGGCTGTTGTGGTTTCAAAGGCACAACTGTCGAGTTACCCTCATCAACTTCACTTACATCGGTTAACACTGCATCTTTTACGATAGCGGCCGTGGCAACATTTGCCGCTGTTGATGCTACTTCTGAATCAATATCGGTTTCAGGTGTTGTGTTAGGCTCGGCCTTAACTGGGGTTAACGATGGCTTCGGTGATAACTTAATCACTCGCGGGGCTTTAGCGGCAGCAGCTTGCTGTTTGGCTAATTGTTCTTCAGCTAGACGTCTTTTTTCTAATTCCGTAGCATAAGGCGCACGTAATTGATCTGCCGCTAATTTACGGCTGACTGAACTCACACGTTGTTGTTGGATTTGATCCATTGTCGGTAATTTTAGGTAACTACCCGGCAACAATGAGTGAATATTATTATTTTCAAACGCATCACGATTTAAATTATAAATAGCGCCAATAACTTTAAAAATAGACACGTTTTTATTGGGTAAATGGCGTGAAGCAATGCCCCATAACGTTTCATTTTCATAGGTTGGGCCATAATTACGCGCCATTGACGACGATGTTGAAAACTGTTTTGTCGGTATGGTCAACTGACCCGTAGTCGCATCTCGATTAAGAGTTGCGTACGAGCTATCTTCACTCTCGGGACCGACGATACGTATAGTATTGGCATTCACTACCGGTAAGTAAGAAGAAATAGTAACAAAAGCTACCGGTAGTACCATACGTTTAAGTATTTTTGGGATGTTAGACACTGCCTACATTCCTCTTTGGCAGAGATAAAATTGCCCGAAATCGTCGCATGGCAACAAATTCGAAATAATAGTTTCTGGTGATAACGACCTAATAATAACGACCAATATCAATAAAGCTTGAATAGCTATATTTAATCATAATAAGCGCCATATTATGTCAAGTTATCAGCAAAAGAAAAGCAAGCAGCTAACGAAATAAAAAAGCGACAGGCTTGCACCCATCGCTTTGTTATTGTGTTAGCAAGTTTGTTCGCACTATTCGTGTTGATACACAGTAATAACGCGATCTAGACCTTACTTTTATTGCTGTTAATTACAAATAGTCTGCAATTAATTTTTCAGCAATCTGAACACTGTTAGTTGCCGCGCCTTTACGAACGTTATCAGCCACAATCCACATGTTTAGACCACATGGGTGACTAATATCTTCACGAATACGACCAACCATTACATGATCTTTGCCTACTGCATCGGTAACTTGAGTTGGGTATTCGTTGCCAGGGAAGACTTCGATACCATCAGTATTTTCAAGTAAGTTAATGGCTTCTTCTAATACGATTGGTTGATGTGTTTCAACATGCACCGCTTCGCCATGACCAAAGAATGAAGACACACGCACACAGGTTGGATTCACACGAATACTAGCATCGCCTAAAATCTTTTGTGTTTCCCACACCATTTTCATTTCTTCTTTGGTGTAGCCGTTGTCCATAAACTCATCAATCTGTGGAATACAGTTAAATGCAATTTGCTTATCGTAAGCTTTAGTTTCGATAGGCAAACCATTAAGCAATTTCGCTGTTTGCCCTGCTAGTTCATCGATACCTTTACGACCAGAACCAGAAACTGATTGGTAAGTCGCAACGTTAATACGATCAATACCGTAAGCATCTTGAATCGGCTTCAGTGCAACTAACATTTGAATCGTTGAACAGTTAGGGTTAGCAATAATGTTACGGTTACGGTAATCCGCAATCGCTTCAGGGTTTACTTCTGGAATCACTAACGGTACATCATATTCATAACGGAATTCAGAAGTATTATCGATAACAACTACGCCTTGCTCTGCGGCAATCGGTGCCCAATGGCGTGATGCTTCAGCACCCGCTGAGAACAAAGCAATTTGCACTTGGCTCCAGTCGAAATCTTCTACATTACGAACGCGGGTTGATTTACCTTTAAAACGTAACGCTTTACCTGCGCTACGATCACTTGCCAGCAAGTAAAGATTGCGAACAGGAAAATTGCGTGCTTCTAGCACTTCGACCATAGCTTCGCCTACTGCGCCTGTTGCGCCGAGTATTGCGATATCATATTCCTGACTCATTGAGTGACCTCTACTACTGTAAAACCTAATTTAGCCAGCGACTCTACCGCAAACTCGGCCTTCGCCGCTACTGTAATCGCACTATATTCACGTCGATCCCAGTAATTTTTACGCATTAGATCAAATGCGGTAGCCATTTTGCTGTTATCGTCACCAGCCGCTAACATTTCACGACGGAAAATACCGTCATCTTTACGAACATCATAAACTAATTGGATCAAGCTAAATAACGTCGCTTCATCCCATTTTCGGCTTAATTGCACCTGAGGTACAGGTGCAATCGGTAATAAATCACTCGCTAACGCATGGTGATCATTACTTAAAAACTGACAAAAACGGTTAAACACCATTGTAGTGCCACGTGCTTTGCCTTCAAGGCCGTATCCCGCCACATGGGGAGTAGCAAATGCTAATAACGGTAATAATGCTAAATCAACTAACGGCTCTTGTTCAAATACATCTAATACAGCCGTTAATGCTTTACCACTGCCATCAACTGAAGCTTGTAATGCCTGTTTTAACGCTTGGTTATCCACCACAGGACCACGAGCAGCATTAATTAAAATCGCATTGGGCTGCATTGCCGCTAAAAAGTGAGCATCGATTAAATGATGAGTTGGGTATTCACCACTACGTGTAATCGGGGTATGGGCTGTGATCACATCACACTCAGCCAATAAACGCTCAAGTGAATCAAACTGACGTTCATCACCTTGAGCTTGCTTTAAGGGATCGTTTAATAAATAACGAATACCCAAAGCATCCAAACATTTCGCTAAATACGTTCCCACATTACCAGCACCAATAATGCCAATAGTGCGATCAAAAATTGAAAAATCCTGCTGCTGACCTAGTACCATCAAGCTACTTAACACATATTCAGCCACACCCACTTTGTTACAACCAGGTGCTGCGGTAAATGTAATGCCCTTGGCAGCTAATAAATCCTGATCAACATGATCTTGACCCGCGGTTGCAGTACCCACAAATTTAAGTTTGTCGGCTTTAGCAATCAGATCAGCGTTTACTTTGGTTACAGAACGGATCATTAAAGCATCAATGCCAACTAAATCATCAGCGGTTAATGTACGTCCAGGTTTTGCAATAACGTCGCCTAACTGGCTAAATAATTCCTGAGCATAAGGCATGTTTTCATCGATAAGGATTTTCATATACGTCCTGTAGCAAAAATTCAAAATAAAGGTTCGCGCAGGAGATTATATAGGAGAGAGGAACAGGTGGCGAGAGTTCGAAGTGACGAGTGGTGAGAGTTCGAAGTGGCGAAATTATAGAAGTAAAAGAACAAGCCTAACACTTATTCCTAATTTATCTTAAATGTCATCTGGCATGTTGATAATACTCAAAATAATAAATGAACAACATATAACAAAGTGATTATCAAAAGTGATCAAAATAAAGCAGAAAAATAATATAACTCACTGCATATATCGCACTAAATAATAAAAAAAAGTAAAATATTTTACTGTATATATTTTTTTTAAATGGATAATACAAATAACAACAAGGACAACAAGTCGCGGTTGTAAATAAAAACTTCCCACACTTACGACACGGTTTTAATCTATCCATAACCCATCCCCCGCACAGATAATACTAACAAAACATATACTATTTATTTATACATCATATCCCCATAAAAAAATGTAGAACTATCCGCACTTCATATATCTGAATAAAATAGGCGTTATTATATATACCGTATTACCGTCTTCGGCTCTCCACCAACCCTAAAACCTCGTCTCTGTTTTTGTTTTATTCTCGAAACCTCGCCCCTGCTCTTCCTCGCGCCTCAAAACCCACACATACAAAAAAGCGACAGGCTTTCACCTATCGCTTTTTTATGCTGTGGATTATCAGACACAAAGCCTCGCTACTCGAAACCTCGCCCCTGCTCTTCCTTAATTACGCTTCGTACTTCTTAATCACTAGCGTTGCGTTTGTGCCACCGAAACCAAAGCTGTTAGACATAACAGTCTTAAGTTCAACATCGCGCTTTTCAGTCACGATATCAAGGCCTTTAGCCGCTTCGTCTAGGTTTTCAATGTTGATACTTGGCGCAACAAAACCATGCTCAAGCATTAGCGTTGAGTAGATAGCTTCGTGAACACCAGCCGCACCTAGTGCGTGACCAGTCATTGCTTTAGTTGCAGAGATAGCAGGGCTGTGATCGCTAAATAGCTCTTGAATAGCACCAAGCTCTTTTAGATCGCCAACAGGTGTTGATGTACCGTGAGTGTTGATGTAGTCAACAGGTGCATCAAGATCTTTCATTGCCATCTTCATACAACGCACTGCGCCTTCACCTGATGGTGCTACCATATCGTAGCCGTCAGATGTTGCGCCATAACCTACGATCTCACCGTAGATTTTTGCGCCACGCGCTAATGCGTGCTCAAGTTCTTCAACAACTACCATGCCGCCGCCGCCAGAGATAACGAAACCGTCACGGTCTGCATCGTAAGTGCGTGATGCTTTTGATGGATCATCGTTATACTTAGTAGACAACGCGCCCATTGCATCAAACATCATGGTTAGTGACCAATCAAGCTCTTCACCGCCACCAGCAAAAACAACATCTTGTTTGCCTAGTTGAATAAGCTCAACCGCGTGACCGATACAGTGTGCAGATGTTGCACATGCAGAACTCATAGTGTAGTTAACACCACGAATTTTAAATGGTGTTGCTAGACATGCAGAAACAGTTGAAGACATAGTACGTGGTACCATGTAAGGACCTACACGCTTAACGCCTTTTTCACGTAGTGTGTCGACTGCATGGTATTGGTTGTATGATGATGCACCACCAGAACCTGCAACTAAACCAGTACGCTCGTTAGATACTTGATCTTCTGCTAGACCAGAATCCGCAACCGCTTGTTCCATAGATAGGTAAGCAAACGCAGCCGCATCACCCATGAAACGCATTTTTTTACGATCAATGTGCTCAGACGGTGTGATTTTTAGATCACCCCAAACATTTGAACGCAATTTCATTTCAGCGAATTGCTCAGAGTAGTTAATACCTGATTTGCCAGTTTTTAGGGATTCTAATACTTCAGCAACGTTGTTACCGATACTAGATACAATACCCATGCCTGTAATTACGGCTCGTTTCATGATGAATTCCTAGTGATATTAATGGAAATACCTACTCATTTTATAGAACAATGACTGCCCTATCTCAATGACTAGAATACGTCCCAAACGGCTTTAAAATCTGCGCTCACATTCCCTATTTCGTTTGCTATAGCGAACGAAAACACGCGATATTAAAGATGTTTGGGCCGATATTGTCTAATTTAACCTTCTTCTTTAAAAATAAACAAAAAAGTTAACGATTGTTTAGTACGAGAACTATAACGGCTTTGCTCCTGAAAAGTGGTCAGCTTTCCTGTATTTCAGGTACAATCTAATCAAAATTGCCCTACAATCGCATTTAGAACCCCTAATTGATGCATTTTTATGCATAAAATGGTGGCAAAATGCTCAGCAGCTAAACAAGAGGTTCGTTTTGTCTCGTCCTACCCCTGCACAGTCTACACTCCGGATTGAAAATGCCATCCTTGATTGGAATGACGTTGGTAGCCCATTATCCACCGACTTTGATGATATCTATTTCTCAAATGACGACGGACTAGAAGAAACACGTTATGTGTTCATCAAACAAAATGGTTTACCTGAGCGCTGGCATGATTTTGATCGACGTCGATTTGTCGTTGCAGAAACAGGGTTTGGTACTGGACTTAATTTTTTTGCACTGTGGCAAACATTTAAAGCCTTTCGTGAGCAACACCCAGACGCAACCGTCAAAGAATTACACTTTATTAGCTTTGAAAAAGCCCCAATTACTAAACAAGATCTCCTCAAAGCACACCAAGTATGGCCAGAACTAGCCGAGTTCACTCAAAAGCTTGATCAACATTATCCCCCCGCAGTTGCAGATTGTCACCGTATTGTGCTTGAAAATGGCATGATCACCCTTGATTTATGGTTTGGCGACATTAAAGACTGTATGCCTCAAGTTTGGGTTGGCAATAACGGCCTTGTTGATGCTTGGTTCTTAGATGGTTTTGCACCAAAGAAAAACCCTGAAATGTGGAGTCAAGATCTGTTCAATAATATGGCGAATATGGCGCGCCCAGGGTGTACCGTTGCAACCTTTACTGCGGCAGGTTTTGTCCGTCGAGGCCTCAGTGAAGCGGGCTTTGATATTCAAAAAGCGAAAGGTTTTGGTGTTAAGCGTCACATGACCGTGGGTACAATAATTAAAAACCACCAGCAAGCGAATTTTAAACCGTGGTTTGCTCGTAGTTCACAACAAACCGCGCAATCAGAGCCAACTGACATCGCCATTATTGGTGGTGGTATTGCATCAGCTACAACCGCTATTTCACTGATCCGCCGCGGTCAAACAGTCAGCTTATATTGTGCTGATAGCGAATTAGCCCAAGGCGCATCAGGCAATCGTCAAGGCGCAGTCTACCCGCTTCTTAACGGTAAACATGACGCTCTCTCTCGTTTTTTTGCGCCTGGCTTTATTTATGCACGTCAATTTGTTGAACAAGCGGCTCAATACTGCCAATTTGATCATGATTGGTGTGGCGTCACCCAATTAGCGTGGGATGAGAACGGTAAAAATCTCACTGAAACAGAAAAACAACACGCAATCACAACTAATGATAAAAAACTCGGTCGCCAGACCCAAAAATTAGATTGTATGTTAGCGGGTGGTTTTCCATCATCATTAGTGCAAAGTTTAACTGTTGAACAAACCCTTGCAATCACAGGTGTTGAAACTGATTGTCGCAGTGTTAATTATCCGCTCGGTGGCTGGTTATGCCCACAACAGTTAACCCAAGCATTAATAGAATCTGCCGTTAAAACAGGCAAACTGACATTACACCTTAACCGTGATGTTACGGCACTAGAGCAAATTAAAACCGAATCTAATCACTCACAATGGCAACTAACCTTTGCTGATGGTACTACGGCAGATCACACCACCGTTGTTGTGGCTAATGGTCATCGTTTTAATCAATATCCTCAAACAGCACCGATTCCAACCTCATCAGTACGCGGCCAAGTTAGCCATGTACCAACAAATGCACAATTAACCAAACTGGAAACAGTATTGTGTTACGACGGCTATTTAACGCCAGCTAACACCAATACAGACAGTCATTGCATAGGCGCTAGTTATGCACGTCGTAATTGCGATCTTGATTACAATGAAGTAGACCAACAACAAAACAAGCAACGTTTATTAGACAGTGTTCCTGCAACAACCTCATGGGCGAGTGAGATTGATGTTGACGCATTCGATCAACCCTCACGTGCGCGCATTGGCGTCCGTTGTGCCAGTCGCGATCATTTACCGTTTGTTGGCAATGTGTGTCGCTATGATGATTTGATTAAGCAATATCAGGATCTAAAAGATAACCAGCTTTACGCTCAAAATGTCCCTGTTTATCAAAACTTATTTGCGATTGTTGGTTTAGGCTCGCGCGGGTTAAGTTCAGCACCTTTACTAGGTGAATTATTAGCATCACAAATTTGTGGCGATCCACTACCATTACCACACACAGTGCTAGATGCGCTCCACCCTGGGCGAATGTGGGTGCGAAAATTAGTGCGCGGGAAAGAGGTGAGATCATAGGATTAGAGGGGCGAGATTTTTAGGGGCGAGGAAGAGCAAAATTAAAGATAGCGAGTGTCGATAGATTTAGTACCGAGACTCGTTATCTCGCTACAAAGACTTATAGGGTAGATTTGGTATCCACTCAGTCTATTATCCACCATCAGAATTACAAACTTAATAGATTACCTTTACATCACGATAAAAGTTTTCATGTGCTCCTAACGCTATTAATTCTAAAGTAACCGTTCCATCTTCATAGCTATATCCAAGTAATGTTAATTGTTTTACCATTTTAAACTTGTAAACACGTAAAAATGACAGATCACCTTTTTTCTGTTCTCCGAGGTAAGGATCTGTCAAAAGCTGACGAATAGCATTATCAAGATCCATTTTTTGATTTTTATGTAGTTTCTTCACCGCTTTTTTAAATGTAGGAGTTTGAAGAATTTGAGTAATGTTAATCAAAACTATAACTCTCTAATTTACCTGCTTCTTTTTCTGCTTTTGCAATAATAGCTTGCTTTACAAACTCGTACGGCAAGTCTGGATTATCTTCCATCATTTCACCAATTTTTGCCCAATGCTCAATTTGCTTAGGTGTTGTACGATTAAGTGCTTTCGCGATAATTGTTGCTTTATCAAAAAGTGCTTGGTCAATTCGAACGCTTGCTGTCGCCATTGTTCTATTCCTATTAAATAAATTCTCAACATTAACTGTAGCAAGTTGCTACAGTTGATGCAACTCGCTACTCAAAGGCAGAGACGAGAAGGAGCAACCTCATCCCTGCTTTTCCTCGTCCCTGCCCTTCCTATCTCTTACTCACTCGCGGCAATGATCACCGTTGCCTCAGGCTTAACCTTCCTCAACTCTGCCGCTAATGCCGTCTGTGCTTCAAGATCGCCATGCACCACTTTAATCACTTGTGGGCCTTGCTCAATATCGGCCACAAAACTGACCAGATCCTCTTGTGCAGCATGGGCAGAATAGCCTGATAATTGGTGAATCTGCGCCGCAACATCAATCACCTTATCGTCAATTTTAATCACTTTTTCGCCATCGACTAATGCGCGTCCAGTGGTGCCTTGTGCTTGATAACCTGCAAAAATAACATCGGTACGTTTATCTGCTAACAAAGCTTTTAAATAATTTACCACTCGCCCACCTGAGCACATACCGCTGGCGGCAACAATGATCGCAGGCTCACCTGAATGTTGAAGACGATTAACCAATTCAATATGATCTGCATGACTATCAATGGTAATGCATTGTTCAAATGCTAATGGATGTCGCCCCATATAACGTCGTTGCTTGGCTTCTTTAGCCCATAGCTCATGAAAATGACGATATTGTTCCGTTACCTTTTGTGCCAATGGTGAATCCAATATTACGGGTAATGTTTTCCACACCCTTTTAATGGTTTGATCTTCATTAGGATCAACATCCACTTCTGCAATAATATTTTCGAGATCAAATAACAATTCTTGGGTGCGACCGACACTAAAAGCAGGAATAACAATTGCGCCACCATCTTGCAATGAACGCTCAATGATCTGTTTTAATACCCGTTGTCGATATTCAAGCGGGTGGTGAGGTTTATCGCCATATGTACTTTCAATTACCAATGTATGCGCAGATGTCGGTGGAATAGGATCAGTGAGTAATGGCGTATTTTTAGGTCCAAGATCGCCACTAAAAACCACTATTTCATTGGTCGGCAATTTAATTTCAATATAGGCCGAACCTAAAATATGCCCTGCCGGACGAAAACAAATCTTAACTAACTCACCCGTGGGTAATACAATTTGTGCCCAGCAATCATAAGGTACCGGACGAATACGCTGGTGTATTAATGCCAATGCTTTTTCACATTGCTTATTATTGAGCCCTAACTGAATTTTAAGTCCATCTTCTAACATCAAGGGGACTAAAGCTGCTGTTGCCTCGGTCGCGTAAATAGGCCCAGAAAACCCAGCCGCAAGTAACCACGGCAAGCGGCCTATATGATCAATATGGCTATGAGTCAGTAATAATGCAGCTATATTATTAATATCAAATTCAATATCTAACGTATCACGGGCTTCTTTTCCTTGGAATAAACCACAATCAATT
Organism: Photobacterium piscicola; assembly: GCF_900166965.1. Classification (GTDB taxonomy): domain Bacteria; phylum Pseudomonadota; class Gammaproteobacteria; order Enterobacterales; family Vibrionaceae; genus Photobacterium; species Photobacterium piscicola. The sequence goes on from NZ_FUZI01000004.1 coordinate 305,336, forward strand.
AATAAACTATTATCCCCCATAATAAGCTCATGACATGATCCTGTTACTCCCGTTTTCGCGCCATGATGAACAATATTCACTGCTATCCCCTCTGCTTATAATAAATAAAAGTCCTATAATGCCAGCGTACTGATATTGTTAGAAATGTTAACAGATAGAACTAGGAAGCATCCGCCGTTACAATGTTAATGTAATGTAACAAACATTAAGGAGTACATATTAGATCACAAAAAAACGCCCCAAAATATACAACCAAACACATATCAACTGTAATAGCGCTCTAATCATCAATTAAGAGAGCTTGTCGATTATGTATCCGATCATTATTGCTATTCATGGCAGAGGAAATAAACTGCCGACAACAACGCTAAGTGCGCATTGGCAACAAGCACTTAAACATGGCTTACAACGCTATAACCAATCCCAATTACACCCTCAAATTGATTTTAAAATGGCCTATTATGCTGATCACTTTTACCAACAACCTTTAGTGTTATCAGCAGCCACTACCACCGCGATTGCGCAGATTCACACCATAAAACCGTTACCTACTTATAACCGTCATGACAAAGAGCAGCCAATTCCCCTTCCTACACCGCCATATTGGGCAACTAAAATGGCAGAGTGGATGGAAGATAAATTCAATCTCTTCTCTTTTATCTCTAAGCCATTTTTAAAATCATTACTGCCAGATATCCATTACTATTTTCATGATCCAAGCTATCAGCGAGCTGTCGAACAACCATTAATAAAGCTGCTTAATCAATACCAACATCGACCAATCATTTTACTTAGCCATTCAATGGGCACCGTGATCGCTTATAACGTTCTCCACCAGCTTAGTCGCCAAACTACCCCGCCACAAATCAGCACTTGGTTTACCTTTGGCTCGCCACTGGGTCTTACGAGTGTTAAAGGCTTTTTACCTAAAATCACTCACCAGCCCAGTGTCAAAAAGTTAGCCACGCCTGATTGTGTTACTGAGCAATGGATCAACGTCAGTGATAAAACCGACATCGTGTGTATCGATCATGATTTAAGCGATGATTACCTTGCTAATCGTCATCAAATACAGCCTCAAGATTGTTACATTACCAATCACTATCCGGGTAATTCACACAAATCTTATGGTTATTTATGGAGTGATGTTATCGCGAAATATGGTATTCCAAAGGTGACATTATGAAGCCCTTTATTCTGTTAGATCCCGGTCATGGCGGCATTATTAATGGTATTTATCAAACCGCAGGCAAACGCTCACCATTATGGTCCAACGGTAAACAATTATTTGAAGGGGAATTTAATCGTGCCATCACTCAAGGGATCAGCCAAACACTGACTTTACACGGCATTGAAAATAAAATTATTGTACCAGAGCGAGAAGATATCAGCCTTCGCACTCGCGTTAATCGTGCCAACCATTTAGCAACCCAATACCCTCATCATCAATGTTTATTAATTTCAGTCCATGCCAATGCTGGCGGAGGCAAAGGATTTGAGATTTACACCAGCCGCGGCCAAACCAGCAGCGACATTGTTGCCGATCATATCACCCACGCTTTTACGCAAGTGTTTCCCAATAAACCACTTCGAAGTGATTATAGCGATGGCGACAGCGATAAAGAGCGCGGCTTTTATATGCTCAGAAAAACACACATGGCAGCGGTATTAACTGAAAATTTCTTTATGGATAATGAAATCGAATGTTGTTTGATTTTAATGTCACCGAAAGGCCGACAGAAAATTATTGATTATCATGTGCAGGGGATTTTAGCGTGGGTGGAGGGGGGAAGGCAGGGAAACAAGGGATGAGGAAGAGCAGTAGCGAGTGGCGAGGAAAGGCAAGGAAATAAGGGGCGAGGAGGAGCGGTATCAAGATAAAAGCATCATCTGTTGTGACGCTTTTTTCTTGATACTTAAGTGGCTCTACTTCACGGTGCTATTAATATTAATTATTGTCACACTCTTCCAGCACTGGTTGCCACCACGTGGGATTATTTAAATACCATTCAACGGTTTTACGCAGCCCAGATTCAAATGTCTCTTGCGGATACCAGCCCAATTCGCGTGTAATTTTAGATGCATCAATCGCATAACGAATATCGTGCCCAGGTCTATCTGCAACATAACAAATTAAGTCTTGATAATCATTCACGGCTTGGGGTTTATTAGGGGCTAATTCTTCAAGTAACAGACATATTGTTTTAATAACATCGATATTTGTTTTTTCATTATAACCACCGATATTATACGTCTCACCAACACAACCTTCAGTTAACACACAATATAAAGCCTGTGCATGATCATCAACATATAACCAATCACGCACTTGCAAACCATCACCAAAAATGGGCAATGGCTGACCTGCAAGTGCATTTAATATTATGCGAGGTATCAATTTTTCAGGGTGATGATATGGTCCGTAATTATTAGAGCAATTCGTAATAATTACGGGTAATCCATAAGTACGGCACCATGCGCGAACTAAGTGATCACTCGATGCTTTAGATGCAGAATATGGGCTTGAGGGATTATAAGCCGTATTTTCATTAAATAATAATTTCGAATTAGCTAAATCACCAAACACTTCATCTGTTGAAATATGATGAAACTTAAAGGCTTGTTGGCGTGATGCTGATAATGACTGCCAATAACTACGTGCTACCTCAAGTAAAGTATAGGTACCAATAATATTAGTTGTTATAAATGCAGCGGGTTCATCAATAGAACGATCCACATGGCTTTCTGCAGCTAAATGCATGATTACATCAGGTTGATAAAAAGAGAAAATACGTTCTAATTCACCACGATCACAAATATCAACCTGTTCAAACGTATAGCGTGGATTTGATACAATAGATTCTAATGTAGATAAATTACCTGCATACGTTAGTTTATCCACATTAATAATATTATTTTCTGTATTATCAATAATATGTCGAATAACAGCAGAACCAATAAAACCAGCCCCACCCGTCACCAAAATATTCACGATATGATCCTTTATAATGATATAGCTTACGCTTCGTGTATTGTCGGAAGACCAAATAAGCGCTTAACAACAGCGGTAATACGCCAAATATAATTAATCACCGTAAAGTAACAAACAAACATCACTAAGAAAGCAATAAACATGGTTGATTCATTAATTCTGGCCGTTTCAGCCCAAATACCAATCGCGGCACAATTAATCGCAAGCAGACAAATAACAAACAGTGTTAATCGTGACGATAATCCCATGCGCTGACAAATATGGTGTAAATGTTCACGATCAGGTTTAAACGGTGATTGGCCTTTACGTACTCGACGGATCATTATTGTTGCCATGTCCATCAATGGAATCGCAATTAACCACAATGCAGTAACTGGTTTAAACGCGACGATATTTGTATCTTGCGTACCACGAACCAATAACCATACCACGGTAAATCCGATAAACACACTGCCTGCATCCCCCATAAAGACTTTAAAACGTCGTCCAAAAGGCAACCCAAGGTTCAGCATTATATATGGCACCATTGCCGTTACTAATAAGCCACAGAAAAGAGCTAATTCATTATTACCATTAATATAGAACACATACCCCATGGCGGAGAATGTGACAGAGGCTAATCCCCCCAGCAAGCCATCAATACCATCGACCATATTGAAAGCATTAATCGCTCCAATAAATGCGACCACGGTTATAATGCCACCAATAACAGGAGACAATTGTAGAGTTTCACTGCCCATTAAATAGCCGAGGTTATCTAATGAAAGTCCACCGAAAGTAATCATTGCTAACGCGATACCCGCTTGTACAACTAATCGTATTTTAAAGCTAATATCGAAATAATCATCAACGACACCAACAACCAATAAAATCAAACTACAACCGAGATACAACAAAAGGGTTAAATTAACAGGTAAAATCAATAACGCGGCAATAGAAAACGCAATAAAAACGGAGATACCACCAACTAAAGGTATAACACCTTGATGATGCTTACGTGCATTCGGCTTATCAACTAAACCAATTCTCTTTGCGACCTTACGCATAATAAATAAAGTAACAAACGACAACACAAAAACAAATATATATGAATATTCCATAATTAAATATTTACCTGTGATTTAAAGTAAAATTTATTATCAATTTAAACAAAGATATTCATTTAAATGATAACTTTGAAATTAACTTAATAACAGAAACTACAGGCACCATATTACAGAGAAATTAATAGCTAAAGGAATAAAAACGCAAAACTGTCAAAGCAAGAATCTTTAAGATAAATTAAACATAATAAATAATAAAGAAAAAGAAACAACCAAGAAAAATATATTATAAACAATTGGTTAAATTAATATTTTTATAATCAAATAGCTATTCAGCGCCAATAAAACAAAAGCAATAAAACGCACTTAAAAACAGCAGAAATTAATCCAACAAATAAAGACAGATACACACATACAAATAACATATGGATATTTTAATAAGTATTAAATAACAAACACAAAAAAACCACAATCATTCAATAAGAATATGAATTGTGGTTTCTTAAATATTATATATTAGGCTGTAACTGTTATTGTTGTTTTATAAATTGATATAACAACAAATTAAAATAATGACTACTTTTTCGTTTTTATAAGTTCTGAACTGTAGTCATATTCGCCAAGACGATCTTCACGACGCATTTGCTTTGCTTGCTTATCGTACTCATCAAGTTTGCTTAACCACGCCATAAATTGCTTTAACAGTTGCATATCACTTCACTCTTAAATATATAAATATTCTGAACAACGTCCTGTTCTATTTGCACAGTATATGCACAGCATTAATCATGATCCACACAAAAGAATACATTTAAGGTATATTTGTGACAAAAAGCATAGTCGTCAAAAATATGACGATAATACACAACAGTAGTTATAACTTATTTTTATAGTAAGCATTTTAGTGCTTATTTAATGAGTCAAAAAGGGAACGAGGAGAAAGGTGTCGAGAGGCGAGGTTTTAGGGACGAAGAAGAACAGAATAGTATCTAAAAACATTTTCCATATCGAAACCTCAGCTCTTCCTCTCCCCCTTACTCTATCCCAAACCAAATCAATGCAGTATCATTCATAGGAATAAATAATAGGTATTTGATATGCAACTTAAACCATTACAAAAAGGTCGTTATCAGCAATCTTGGGTTGATGAATATACCAAGATAGAAAAAATAGTCTTAGATTGTATTAGCGAGAAAAGATTTATCGATGAAGGGCAGTTAGTCATGCAACAAGGGCAGCCACTCGGTGCACTGATCTTAGTTAAACAAGGCCGTATAGCATTGAAATATAGCACCCGTAGTGGGCGTACTTTTCAGCTGGGGACAATTTATTGCGATCACCAGATTTTTGGAGAAATGGAGTTTTTTTCTAATTACCGATGTCAGATGGATATCATTGCATCTGAAGCACTCGAAGTGTGGATCATTAACCGTGATAAGCTGCAACAGGCACTGAATCAAAATCCACAACTAGCGTTATTCTTTGCCAGTGCTATCGCTATTGATTATCAAGATACCGTTGAAATTCTAACGCGGCGTTTGCTCTACCCTATTGCTTATAATATTGCCTACGATCTTTATCACCAGCACTTAAATGATCTGCCCATTGATGGCTTTACCAAAGGCTATTTAGAAGCAGAACGCTTTGGTACCTCTGATAGAGTCTATCGTCGTTCAGTACAACAATTGATCACATTAGGCTTAATCAATAAAGAAAAGAAAAAATTAGTGGTTGTGAATATGGATAAGCTCAAAGCCTATTTAGACGCAGAAGAGTAAGCACATAAGTCCTTACTCTTCATTTAATAATCATACTTTTGGTTGTATTAAATTAACGGCATAACATCGCTTGGCGCACTTGGTAACGCTGGCATAGCAATAGCATCACCAAAATAATCGCGTAAATAACCGGAATGGCATACATCACCGTTTGAAGACCGACCACACGCTCAAATACAGAACTGATTGCAGGACTAAACATAGCACCAGCACTGCCACTGACTAAAATGTATGACACATTCTTACTGCTGGCATTGCGAACAAACGACACCCCATAAGCAATAAAAGCATTATAAAGCGCGGCACACACAAAACCGTAGCCATAGGTTAAGTAAGATAACCATGACATCTTATCTGTGGTCACGATAACCGCCGTGATCACCATCGCCAATGAAATCACCACCAATAAGAAATGTTGAATTTTCATGCGCGATACAATCACCGTCGACACCAATGCGCCCACTAACGCAGCAGACCAGTATTGAGTGATAATGCTACCTGCGTCTTCAAATGGAATCGCAAACTTATCTTTAACAAAGATAGGCGCCCAAGTTAAGAAGGTATAAAGCGCAAGCATGCCAAGGAATAAACCAATACCGCCACTAACAATACCAAAATTCCATTCAGACTGTTCTTTCTCGCCATTGATCCCTGAAGTTTCACAAGCTTTAAAGTTAGTGAATACTGCAATAATCGCAGTTGCAATTGCGACCATACCAACAGCTAAGTAACTGTAGCTCCATGATAGACCTTGCGTTAAGGCATAAGTGGTGATCAAAGGGAAGATAACCCCAGCAATGTTAAACGTAGCATCTTGCACCACTAACATTGTACTTTGAATTTTATCTTTCCACACCGATACCACAATGGTACCCGCGATACATAAACCGACACCGCCACAAAAACCAATCGCAGTCATCGCCATCATCACCACCGTTAAACTGGTGGTCAGATGCAAAATAACCGCCGCAATGGCAATCAATGAATAACAGCCCATTGTCATACGTTTAATACCGATTTTTTCAATCAGGAAAAACGCAGCAATCGTACCTGCTAGTGCGCCACCATTGAGTAATGAAAATATCGACGCAACTTCGTTTACATTGGCTGCAAACTTGGTGGCGATAGGTTCAATTAGCATTCCAAATTGAGTGGCAAAACCTGCCATAATAAAATTGGCAAGGAAACTAAGGGCAGTAAGGGTGATTTTATTCTTCATTGATTTCACTCCATGAGTCAGCGGCGAAGCAACGGCTCTTTAATGTTATTCAAAAAAGAGCCATTGCAGAATGATTAAGGCTGTAATGCGGTTTCCAATGCCAATTCAATCATATTATTGAAAGACAATTGACGTTCTTCAGCGGTGGTTTCTTCACCGGTTAGACAGTGATCAGACACCGTTAAAATAGCGAGGGTTTCAATATTAAACTGATGCCCAAGGCCATATAAACCCGCCACTTCCATATCAATCCCTAATACTCCAAAACGTTCTAACGCTGGAATCAAATCTTGATCAGGATCGTAATACATATCACCTGTGAAAATGTTGCCGACCTTTACATCAATGTTTTTCTGTTGCGCTGTCATATAGGCATTGTGTAATAAACCAAAATTGGCTGAGGTTGCCATTTGATAACCACTACTACGTTTAGCATTGGTTGGAGAATCAGTACCCGCCGCTTGTGCTAAAATAATATCGCGCATATGAACATCTTTTTGAGTGGCACCAATGCTGCCAATACGAATAATGCGCTTCACCCCAAAATCATGAATCAGTTCGTGACCATAAAGCACCATTGAGGGAATACCCATACCGTGTCCCATCACCGATACTCGCTGACCTTTGTAATAACCGGTATAGCCCAACATATTACGAACATCAGTGACTAACACTGCATCCGTTAAATAGGTTTCAGCAATAAACTTCGCCCGCAATGGATCGCCTGGCATGATCACAGTTTCAGAAAAGTCACCCGGTTGAGCATTAATATGTGCAGTCATGATATAAACCTTCAAGTGTTTGTCTGCGCTCATAGTAAACAAACACCCTCTCAATATTTCAGGACTAAAGTCCGCTTTTTCGGTTTGATATCTCAATTTTATTATTCTTATTTAAATTGAACTTTTGGGCATATTTACAATAATCTTTCAACTTAGAAATAGTAACAAAAACCAAAATAAAACAATAACATAATCACCAAGCACGAGCTCAAATCATAACAACTCAATAATCAACACATAAAGCGATAAACGCTACCAATACCAACCCCGTCATTCCCTACAGAGAGGTTACGAACGAGATAGGGAATCTACCGTCCTCACGTTGTGGAGTTATTGAATTCACTGATATCTTTAAGGCTCAAGCACGCGGTGAATAGATCCCGGATAGCTTCGTGCCTCACCTTCCGGGATGACGGCTAATAATCCCCCCGTCATTCCCTACAGTGAGGTTACGAACGAGATAGGGAATCTACCGTCCGCGCGTCAAGGCGTAATTATGCTTCAATTGCTCGCCACTCAAAATTTCACAAAAAAAAAGCGATAGATTCTCATCTATCGCTTTTTCTCAAAACTAGCAACCTAGCCCCTGCTCTTCCTCGCCCCTTAATACAACACTATGCACTAATCGGTTGATGTGGAATCACTTCAGCCAATTGTGGACGCGGTTTGATGTTCCACACGATGTCACAAATACCATCAGTAGGAACAAAGCCCGTTGGCGCTTCAAGCAAAATATTACGTACTGTTTCATGTTCAAAATCATGACATGCAGCATCAAGGCGTTGTAATAACGGTTCTAACTGTGACCACGGTAAGTAAATCTCATCCGCCGTCATAATACGCTCATGGCGAGTTTGACCGACATTATCGCCAATCAATAACTCTTCATACAGCTTCTCACCAGGGCGTAAACCTGAATACTGAATTTCAATATCACCGTTAGGGTTTAGTTCATCTTTGACTTCCAAGCCTGATAGCTTAATTAACTTCGCCGCTAATTCTGCAATCTTAACTGGCTCGCCCATGTCTAACACGAACACATCGCCGCCTTTACCCATTGCGCCCGCTTGAATTACCAACTGTGCCGCTTCTGGAATAGTCATAAAGAAACGAATGATATTAGGATCAGTTACCGTAACAGGGCCACCTTCAGCAATTTGACGCTTAAACAGTGGAATAACCGAACCTGATGAACCAAGAACATTACCAAAGCGCACCATACAAAAACGGGTTTTGGTTGATGTTTCTGCCAAGGCTTGCAAAGAAAGCTCAGCCATACGTTTAGTGGTACCCATTACATTGGTTGGGCGTACTGCTTTATCCGTCGAAATCAAAACAAAGGTTTCAACCCCTGCATTCATCGCCGCTTGTGCAGTATATAATGTACCGAAGACGTTATTACGTACCCCTTCGACCACATTAAACTCAACCATCGGCACATGCTTATAAGCCGCAGCATGGTATAAGGTTTGAACTTGAAATGCTTCCATTACTGCTTGCAGACGGTTCTCACGCTGAACACTGCCCAACAACGGATAAATCTCAACCGTTAAACCTTCTTTTTTAACTTTCTCAACCAACTCTTTTTCTATTGCATAAAGGCTATATTCAGACACTTCAAACAAGATTAACTTTGCGGGTTTTTGATTTAAAATCTGACGACAAAGCTCAGAACCAATCGAACCGCCCGCACCTGTTACCATAACTACTTTATCGGTAATGTTGGCGGTAAATAATTCAGCCACAGGCTCAACCGGATCTCGACCTAATAGATCTTCAATCGGCACTTCACGCAATTCATCAATTTTTGATTTACCACTGACAATATCTTCGATATCTGGCACGGTACGTACTTCAATTGATAAATGCTGTAAGTGATTTAAAACCGCTTTACGCTCAGAACGACTAGCATTAGGCAAGGCTAATAACACTTGATCAGCATGATATTTATCCAGCACTACTGCTATTTTATTGGCAGGATAAACGCGCAGCCCCATCATGGTGGTATTACGCAAGCTGTCATCATTATCGACAAACGCTACCGCTTTATAATCATTACTCTGACGCAATGCCAAGCATAATTGACGCCCAGTAGTACCCGCACCATAAATAACCACAGATTTACGTTGGTTTTTAGGATGATTAAAATTGGCGATATAAGTACGCATAATTAAACGCGCACCACCCGCTAATAACGCTAAGAATGCACCATAAATAATTGGTACCGTACGTGGAATACCAACATCTAAATAAAAACCTAATCCTGAAAAGGCAATCGCAGAAAATATAGCCCCTGCACTGACAACCACTAATGCATGGAAAGTTAAATAACGTAATATCGCGCGGTATAAACCTAATTGGACAAAAATAAATAACGTTGCAACAGTGAGAATAACTAAGCATTCCCATAATGCAACATTAAGAAAATAATCATAGTGACCATAACGGACACCAAATGCGCCCCAAAAAGCCACGAAAATAAATAACACATCACAAGCTAAGCTAACAAAGCGCTTGTTACTGCGAGACAGTGAAAAAATAAACTGTTCCACTTTCATAGAGGAGCCTATAAATTAAAAGGGTTAACTAAAGAGGTAATACGAATTAGTACAGTATTTATGGTGTAACGAATTTAAACGATAACATTACACTATCGTTTAAATTTAAATAAATTATTTTCAAATAAATAACTTTAATAATATTTCAATATTACAAAATAAATCATACTGGTATTCTATACCGATATTACTCCATAATAATATATCAGTTGCATATCATCAATACATAATGAGAGCTAGGTATGATTTCCAAAAGACATAATATTAAAGATGTGTTTAATCAGCACTAAAAAGGATAAATTAAGGTTTAACTGCATCACCACTGCCACTTCCCGTAGCAGTCATTAAAATATATTTAAAATAATCTTTAAGCGTTAAACTATCGATCATCTTTTTATCAGTTTCAGCTAATAATTGTGGTGTCGACATATCAATATTTTGAACCTGAGCCAAACCAGTAACACCAGGTAAAACATTATAAACACCTAACTTATCGCGTTCAGCTATTAACTCTTCTTGATTAAATAAATTAGGACGAGGGCCAACTAAACTCATGTCACCTTTTAAAACATTAATTAATTGCGGTAGTTCATCAATTTTTGTTTTTCGCAGAAAAGCACCAAGTTTAGTGATCGATGCATTACTGGCTAAATGACTAGCTATAGACTTAGTATCAACTGACATAGTGCGAAACTTAATTAATTTAAATGGCTGCTTATTTTTACCTACACGAGTTTGAATAAAGACGGGTGATCCAGTATCAAATAAACCAAGAACAACCACAATTAATAATATCGGCCATAAAAATAGTAAACCGAAAAAAGCGGCAAAAAAATCAATTAAACGAATCATTTCATTTCCTTTGATAATAAATTCATAGCTTGTTCCATTGTATAAGGTGGTTTCCATCCCATTACATCAAATGCATTTGATGAATCCACTTCTAAATTATCTAACAATTGTTCAGCCATTGATTGTTTACCTATCAATTTAGCGCCTAAACGCATGATACTTGCAGGCACTGGTAGCTGATAAATTGATTTATTTAACCCTTTTGCAATAGCATTGGTAAACTCTTTAGTAGAGATGGATTTACCATCTGACGCTAAAAAAGTATGTCCGGCAGCATCAGGATGTTTAGCACATGTTAATAACAAATCAGTTAGATTTTGAACAGCAATAAAACTACGCTTATTGTTAACTAGCCCAAAAGGTAATAATGGTAATTTAGTCACTAGTTTAGTTAACAACCCAAAATTACCCGGAGCATTGGGACCATAAACTAATGTTGGTCGAACTATTACAACTTCTAAACCCGTTTCTTTAGCTATCTTTTTTAAACCGATCTCTGCATCTAATTTAGATTTAGCGTAAGTATTATGTGGTTCAACTTCAGAGTAATAACAAAATGGCTTTTCATATTCAGTTGATGAACCATTAACCCCAATAGAACTAACAAAAACGAAGCGTTTAACACCAGCTTTTGCTGCATCACTAGCTAATTTTAAAGTTCCTTGAGTATTAACTGCAATATAATCACTTTCAGAAAAACTATTAGAATGAGCAAGCCCAGCTAGATGAATAATACTATCAATATTATTAAATGCATTATCCCAACAAGTATTTTCAGTTAAACCATCTATTTCATAATTAGGCTTACAATTATCAATTTCATTTTTTCTGATTACTATAGCTAAAATGTCATCAGATTTTTTCAAATAAGAGCCAATAAACCCAGAAGCACCAGTAAGAAGAATTCTATTTACCATGAAGTAGTCGCTTAAAAGCTAAAAGTGAAACCATAATAAAAAAAGCGAATTGCTCAGTCTTTTTTCTTCTACATTGTTTAGCCATCACTGCAAGTAAAAATAAACTTTTCGCTGAATTATCTTTCAATAATTGTATTGGCTTTGATTCTATTTTAATAAAATCAGATTGAGATAAAACTTTTTTAAAAGCATCCTCAGACAAAACTACTTTTACTCTATTAATTATTTTAATAACACCTGAATTTGCACCAACTTCATTGTTTTCATGTTGTCGATACATCATTAATGATTCATTATCTATAAACCATTTATATCCATGAAACCTTGCAAATGAATAACAATACCAATCATGTAACCAAATATTTTTAATACTTTCCTTTCTATCAAATAAAGATGCCTTAAGTGCTAAAGAAAACTCTTTAGTCATAACAAAAGTACATCCAGGTCCTGCTGATTCAAAAAGATAATCGAATTCAACTTGTGGATCATTTTTAACAACTTCTTTTTTCCGTCCATCTTCCCAAAAAGCAGTAACATTTCCAGAATAACAATCAGCATTATTTTTATTTAACGCATTAATTCCTTTTATTATTTTATCGTTATCCCATATATCATCTTGATCAGAAAAAGCCACATAATCATAAGATGAAAAATCAACATCTTTTATTAATCTAAAAAAGTTCTGACCAGCGCTTCCATATTTATTGCCATAAGAAAGTAAATAAATATTTTTGTGTTTTTGAATATATGATTCAATTATATTAATTGTATTATCTGTAGATAAATCGAGACTAATATATATATCATTCTCTATATTATTTTGATTCAATAAACAATTTAGCTGCTCTTCAATATAAATTTCACCATTATATGCAGCCAATAATATTGCAACTTTATGACAACTATTCATATACAAACTCAAACTTCAATTAAAACGAGAAAAAACACCATCGAATAGCCCTCTAAATAAACTTTTTACATATTGATAGCGGAGTCCTTTTGAGAAAAATATAAGAATTATTTGGTGTCCAATTGAAAATATTATCTCTCTAATAGCCATAACTTTAGGTATATAATCACAGCGTAGAAGGTAAAATGAATTTCTTATCCTAAAATAACGTCTAAAAGGACTATGCTTAGTAACATTTAGGCCAAAAAAAGAAAATGACTCATCACCTATAGAATGTATCATTTGAGCTGATGGTACAACAAGAACATTAAATCCAAACTTACTAGCTCTCAAACACCACTCAGTATCAACATAATCAATAAATAAATCATCTATCATTACACCTACATGTTTGAATATATCTACACTTACCATACATCCTGATGAAATAACATTATTAACAAAAAAATTATCATGATTATTCGTCGGGTAATGTTTCGTCCTACTTCCATTTTTATTTATATTAACTATTGGATATGTATATCCTCTTGCTCTATCTTTAAAAATAGGAGCTGTTATTTTTGCCTCATTTTTTAGTAACGGAGAATGTAATTTTTTTATAAACTCAGCATCAGGAATTAATGAATCTTGATCAAAAAAAACAACATATTTAGCACCCATATCAATTGCTCGTTCAATTCCTATATTCTGAGCTTTTGCTATACCTTTATTATTACTTAGCCGAATATTCTCACAGTCATAAAAGTGTTCAACATCACTAGAATTATCAACAACGACAGGAATAACAGATGCTTTCTTTAACTCTACAATTAATTTTTCCACATCCTCAATTACAGGGTTAAACGTTATAATAATAGAAAAAATCATAATTTAGCCTTGCTGCGACTTATTAACAAAAAAGACAATAAAAATACAATCCAAGAAAATAAAGTATTATAGAAATTCGTAAATACAGACATAACCATAATAAATGAAGTCAAACTCCATAGTAATATATATCTTATATTGTCGGAATATATATAATATAAATAAATAAAAGTGTTAATCAAACCATATAGAAAACCAAATAGAGCAGTTCCGACTAATCCGAAGTCAACATACGGATCAGCAATAATAGTCCCTAACCTTGAAAAACCATCTAAATTTTCAGGGTATTCAATATTAAAAAGTTCATCAAATTTAAAAGTTTTTATAATTGGCTTTAATAAATATGAACCGAACCCAAAATCATTAGTAGAGGAAATTATATTATTTAATGTACTGATGTTTTGTGATGCATATAGGTTAAATGTAATATCAAACGTGTTTACATCTCTATCTAATGGTACGCCAGAATATACTTTAAGATACTCTAACTGTGAAACATTATCGTTAATAGACTGGATTCTAATAAATCCTAAAACCATAAAAATTATAGCTGCACCTATAGAAAACCTTACTACATACTTATTAAGATTAAGCTTATTTTCTTTAATATACATATATATAAAGAAAACTAATGACATAATGACAATTTGTCTTGACATTATATTAAGAAGAATAAAAATAGAAATAAAAGATACAAATATAAAATATATTTTAGTTATCCTATTTTTTTTAAATAATGAATAATATACTGCTGGATAAACTGCCACTAGCATTACTAAATAATGTAGAATAGGGACATAATACATATCTGCATATATATTAACCTTATCAAAAAGAGCTATAAAAAAAGGAAAACCTCCAGTGAAATAGCATTCAAATAAGAAAACCCCTAAAGATAAAAATAACATAAAATCTAAAGCTGATTTTTTTATCTCAACATTAATATGTTTATTATTCTTAACTTTACTAGAATTTATCATACAAACGTAAAAACCTATCATATAACAAATTATAAACAAAAATATAGCAGATATTGTCATAAAACTTAAGATTTCTTGCTTACTAGAAATCTTAAATTGATAATAATAAAAACTAAGAACGAATGGAAATAACAGTGATAATGGGTTAACTATTTGACGACAAGAAAACAACATTAAAACAATATAAAACAACAATAAAAATGAGGAAGTCAAAAAAAACAAATCATGAGTTAATGATAACCCATAAAAATAACAACCAATAAAAATCAAAGAAAAAATTATTTTTAACTTAGATTTACTTGCTAATAATTGCATTTTTAATATAACCCAGATAGTTAATTATAGGATATAAACTTCTACACACAAATGTAGCTCGAATAGCTTTCCTTAATCCATATTTATTCATAGATCTAGCTATTTGAATTTCAATCTTTTCTTTCCAAACTAAACCAAACTCTGAACTATAATTATTTAATATCTTTTCTAACCCGATATAGTCATTGTTAGATACTCTATTATTTGAGATGTCATTTTTAACTATATAACTAAATGATTTTAATTTATAAGCGCCACCGAGTTTTAAAGCTCGAATTATAAAATCCCAATCTTCAAGATTCTTATAAGATTGATCAAAACCGTTTAACTCTAAAAAAAAGCTTTTTCTAACCATAAAACCAATATCTATATCATTATGAATATAAATATCTTTAAGATTGATTTTACCAAATAATTGACGCCCAACTATTTCTAATTGAGAATAATTTTCATATTGATAAACTCTACCGGTTGAGATTAAATGTATTCCTTTAGATTCTAACTCAATAAAAGCTAAGTACATTTGTTCTAAACGGCCAGGAAGAATGAAATCATCATCATCTAAAAATGTTATCAATTCACCAGAAGAGTAATTAACAGCATAATTTCTAGCAGAAGCAGCTCCTTTCTCTCCTGTATTATATAAAAATTTAATAGATGCAGAGCTATACCTTGAAATAAGAAAACAGAAATCATCAAAACTATTAGTACGATTATCATTAACTACTATAATTTCGATATTATCATAACCATTCCAAAGTACAGAATCGATGGCACGTATTAATTCACATTCAGAACGGAGGCAGGTGGGAATAATAATACTTATCAACATATCAACTTAAACTTTTACTTAAAAAATTAATTGATTTTTTCCTTTCATCAGAAAGTTTTTGTTCAACAACACACCAATCAATATTTTTCTTACTAATAGAATCAATTAAATCAGGCTTTACACATAGCCTATCACTCAAACCAAGCATCTCTAATAAACTACTTAATCTAGCAATACCACGCTCAGGGTTAGCAATACATACAAAGTCAATATTAAATAAAATACTGAAACAAACACAATGAAAAGAATCTGTTACAACTAAATCTGAGCTACTTATTAACTGTAGCCATTCCTCAACAGAATGATATTCTTCCTCACCTTGTGAATTTTTTTCATGATAGATATTTTTTGATTCGCTCTTTCTATCGACAGTTAAACGACTAATCACTTGTAAAAAATCATCATCAATATCTAATTTATAATACGATACCAACTTCAATTTGGAGTCAGATGAGCGAAATTTGAACATTTCCCTAAAATAGTCTGCCCCTACCAACAAAGTAGGATCTAGAACATGATGCGCCTCAACCTCAAATACTTCATTACATATAGTAACTCCCGAGTCCTCTCTGACTGAAACAGCGCTAAAACCAGATAGCAGTCGTGTAAAGAGTCTAGCATCTTTAGTGTAAACATTATTCTCCCATTTATCTGTACCAAAACTAGCTGCGTACGAGATTTTTATTGCTCTCGGGCAGAAATCTAAAAAGTACTTAGTCGCGTTATGCCTTGTCATTGCAGGCCTAAAAACTTGATCACTGCCAACAAGAACATGTGTATATTTTAATGATAAATCAGAGAGTTCAACATCAGTTTGACATAAACTAGAAGTACTTAAAAACTTGTCTCTAAAGCTTTGAAACTTACCGTTATGTTTAACATTCTTTCTAGCCTCCGTCTTCCTAAGGCCACAAATGCGTAATATATCTCCAAGATAATTTTTAAACGTTTTCTTTTGTTCCAATGGTATGTAGTTAATGTTTTCAACATCATAACCATAACTGCGTACAACCTCCTGAATAGCACAAGCTTGCAAAACAGCACCATAATTATTATTTGAATAATGGAAATTTAAAATGCCAATTTTTTTTTTCATTGCATACCTAATAATTCGTACTCGATAGATCACGACTACCAAGTAAATATACATAACAGACTCAGTGAAATATTTTAAACCTTTAATTTATTCAAAATAAAATACCCCGTCATCAAAGATATATAAACCATCAAGTTGATAACAAGATTAACTTCACATCGAATAATAAGAGTAAATATTATATTTGACAAAGTTAACAGTAAAATAGAAACAAATAACGATAAATAATCAATAGGAAACATCCCAACTAAAATTACTAACCATTAACTCTTTAATATTTTTTTCGCAAGACTAATTCCATTCTTCCCAAGAATTTTCTTAGTAATACTTTTCAATTTTGATTTATTATCTTTTTCTATTGTTTGAATAACCTTAAGTGCATCACTTTCTTCTTTGCTATCAGTAAATATTTCAAAAAGCATTGGCTTTGATGTAACATCTAAAGAAATAAAGCGCTCATATACAGATTTGAAGTCCTCTTTATTTGATGCAGTTAAATATTCAAAACCCAAATTTTCAGCATAATTTTTAACTAACGTTGGTGATTTCTTGCCAAAATGGTCTGCCGCCGCCATGAAATCATCTGCTTCATCTTTAAAATATGCAGCGTGATGATTATATTGCTTAAATTCTGTACCTTTACCATTATTAATAATCAATATACGTAGATTGTTGCCTAAATGACGATTACCTAGAATATTCATATCATAAAAAAATGCTAAATCACCTAATATACAAAAGAAAAGCTTATTACTTTTATCTAAAGAAGCGCCAACTAATGAAGATAAAACTCCATCAATACCAAAACCACCAACATTAGATGCAGTCGTAACAGAAGATGGAACCTCAAAAAAATTCCAAGAACGTAAGGTATTTAATATCCCGAAATGCACTACAGAGTTATTAGGTATATTTCCAGATAATTCAGAAGCAACCCAGATATTAGAAAATGGTAACTCTGGTATATTTTGCCTAATTTTGTCTAAGGCCGTACTACAAGCCTCAAAATAACTATCATCTCGTTGAGTTCCTCCGCTATACTCTGTGAAAAATTTTTCTTCTGACATTTCAAAAACATATCGTAATTTTCTAAATGTATCTCTTATTTCACCATCTTCACTAACTCGCCAAACTTCCTCACCAACTATAGTTGCGCTGCTATAATCACCACTAACTTCACCAATATGTATTAAGATATCTGGCTTATATTCCGATTTATCTAATAATTCTTGAGCAGCAACCAACGAGAAAAGTAAACGGTATTTCCCCTTGTAACTACTCGTATGATCACAAAAAACAACTGCATTATTTGTCGAACAAAAATTCTCTACAGTCTGCACTTCTGATGAAGTCCATTTTTTATGAGATCCTACAAATATAGCTATTTTACCTAATAGAGGGGGTAATGAATCAGTTCCTTGAATTCGGTCAATCACTCTATACTTAGGCATCAATTTATTTACAAATGGTAAAGTATAATTAGTTGGTAAATTTATATGTACTGGCCCACCTCCGTTACGTTTCAACTCAAGTATTGCTTGATTTACTTTAATCTCACAGTCCCATAAATCATCTTCATCCTTAACAAACGGAAGAAGAACACTTAACTTAACAATATCGTTCTGAAGAGAACTTCTATCAATAACCTGAGCAATATGGTGACCCACACGGGATATTGGCTGCGTTGAAGTAACAGCCAATACAGGTAATTTACGATAATATGCTTCAGTAAGCCCTGGTACATAATTACGAGACGCTGTAGCACCTGTACAACTCAGAACGACTGGTTCTCCGCTTTCTTCTGCTAAACCACATGCCATATATGCAGCTGAGCGTTCATCAACTGATGAATAAACTGTAAAAAATGGGTCTTTTTGAATACTTCCTACAAATGTAATATTAGTTGCTCCTGGCGAAGCTATAACTTTACGGATCCCATGCGCTTTAAGTAATGATATTATGACTTGAACGTTAACTTCGGTGGTATGCAATTTATTCATGAGTTCGTAATTACCATCTATTTTATTCGTAATCTATTAAAAACAAAATATTTTATTCTTTGTTTTATACCTGGCAACTCCTTTAGAGGAGTTCTTACATTTAGTTGTCGGTCTTTAATAGCTTCATTCTTCCAATTTAAACTAAAAAAGTTTGGAGACGTTATAAATCGTTGTAAACACGCCTTCAGAGTAGAGGCTGGTTCACTAAAAGTTGACGTATCAATATATTGCCCAATTTTACTATTATCAAATTTTCTATCATATAGTCGATCATACTGAATTTGATAAAAACCTTGATTCCATTTCAAAAAATTTTCTATATCTTGAAGTACTACTTTTGTTTCTTTCCCCATATGAGTATCTAAAACATCAACATATACTCCCAAGACATCTTTCCACATTATAGATTTTTCACACGTTATATGGAACGCCTCACCTAATGCAGTATCTTGTCTTATAATTGAGGCAATACCTCGAGCCACATCTGAACCGTAAGTAAGTGTTGTTGTTTTATTATAGATATCGTTGGAAAATGCTATAGGCCTACCTTTTAATGCTCTATATAGCCATGATTCTTTTTCTAGTACTCCGAGTTGAAGTCTTTCTTCACCATATGTGATATATGGTCGAATTATAGTCCAGTTCTTTTTAGTTGAATTAAAAAGTAAATCTTCTTGCCGAGCTTTTGTTAATGCATATTCATCTGTTGATAAATATTCACTATCTTGAGTTACATCTAATAATCGAGCTGACTTTTCAGTAATAAGATCCTTTGAGTTTGCATATACTCTAGCAGAGCTTAAATAAATATACTGTTCAGTTGAATTTAATAAAAGATCTAAACGCTCTTGAAACTCAGCTGTAGAATAAGACATAAAATCAACGATTGCATCCCACTCTCCTTGTAAAATTTCTTTTAAGAACCTCGTTTCACGCGCGTCACCGAAAATGAATTTAATTTTAGTTTTATAATCATAGCGTTTTCTCGACGTCACATAAACTGAATTTCCATCATCGACGAGTAACTGAGCCAGGTATTTTCCCATGACCCCAGTTCCACCTAATATAAGTATTTTCATGAATTTCCTAAAATAGCCTCGAATTTATTAAATTAGAAATTTAATGTTAAAGAACCAAATAAGTTTAATATACCAATGTAACCTACATTTGGGCTGGTAATATTCTAACTAAAGTCTCATTCATTGAAACAAAAGAATTTATTTTTATTTTAAATTCAATACCTAAATTAAAGAATTAAATTTCATATCGTCACATTTTAACCTTAATGAATCTCGAGACCTTTTGTAGCTGTAATAACTTTTATATTTTTATTAATAATTTCATAGCTAAATTTTAAATCATTTCTTCTTGTAAGTATTATTTATACTCTTTTAAATTGATATAGTTCTTCATCGCTAATGACTTCAAATAATATAATTCTTTTTCTGTATAAATAAGTTTTCTATTAATACGAACAACGTCATATAGCCTGATAATCAAAGACTTACAATAGTCAATTCATGGTAATTTATCATTAACTACTTACTATGGTATTCCACTAAAATTATCTACCTTTAATATGATCTCAAGGACATAAATTTAGAACGAAACAATCTCAACAAACGAATAATAACCTTGAAAAATTGATAAAGATTAAACTTAAGTAAACCAATCTTAACAAAGTCAAGTAACTTATGGTTATTTAACTTCCGGTAAAACTTTGTAGCTAATGTAACATTACCTTTAGCACATGCGATATTAAACTGTTGTCTTGCACGCTTTTCTAAAATTAATGGCATATATTTTTCTAAATCGACATCGATATTCGACAAAATATTCAGTGAAATATCAAGTTGCTGATCACACCTCAATATTTCATCAATCCCGGTAGAACGAGAATGGCTATCAGACCTCATTACAATGTGATATAAAGGCTGGTCTATGAACCCGCACAAATATTTATTCGAAATTGGCAATATCAATTGTAAATTTTGTCCCGCACGTGTTTCATAAATTTTTCGTTCAGGTATAACAGATAAGAATTCATGAGTTCTAACTAAATAGCAACCGTTACACATGAAGATATCCTCCTCCATGAGCAAGGCATGAAAAATATCTTCTTTATATTTATCATTTATATTATCAGTTGCCAAAGCAACCCTTGTACTCAAGTCATCCTGTTTATAAAATGCTGCATCTGAACGAACGAAACCATAAGTAGTATTTTGTTCAAGAAACTTCACACGTAGACTAATAGAGTTATTCGAGAGAAAATCGTCCGAATCAGGCCACGTGAGATACTCACCTTTGAATATTTTTAGAGCTTTATTAATTGCGCTAGCCTGACCTTGATTAGCCTGATAAATATATTTTAGAGAATACCCCCTATCTATAAACCTTGATTTATAACCTTCAACTATATTTTTAGTATTATCCGTTGACCCATCATCAATAATAATCAGTTCTATATTATTATAATCTTGGGAAAGTATAGATTCTATAAATCTATATATATATGACTCGCCATTAAAGCATGGAGTTATAATACTAACTAACTTCCCCATGAAGTCACCTTTACATATTGATATTTAAAATAATTTAGTATTTTCAAAGCTTCTTTTCTTTTATAGTTTAGTAATATAAATAATATATTGGGGAGCACAATGCATAACAATATACTTATAAAAAATTGGAATAGTGAATTTATTATAACCGTCGTTATTTCATCTACTATAATTTTAGTTATTACTGCAATTATAAAAAATGATAATGATAGAAACACCAACTTCTTATAATATTCTAATGGCGATTTTTTAAATAAATATTTATATACTACATATGGTCTATGCCATAATGGAACAAATAAACTTGATAATAGCGTCCCTAACAACACACCTGTAATACCAAGTGATTTAACCAATATTAATGATATGATTAAATTTACAGCTCCTTGAATTAATGGGGAGTACTTATCTTGAGTATATATTCCTCCTGCGGACTTCACAGCACCCAATGACGCTCTAGGCCCCAGTAAAAACAAATTAACAGCAATTAAAATCACAACAGTATTATTTAATAAAAAATCATCATTCAACCACAGAGAAATAAAAGGTTGAGCTAAAATATAAAAACAAATACTACCCCAACCAAATAACCAACATGACATAAAATCAACAGTATCAAATACTTCTTCTGAGCGCTCTATACTTTCGGTAGCAATAACATTTCCTAAGCTTGCGATTGACGAGTTAATTATCAAGGCAAACAGTGAAATTACAATTCCGATGATCATAGCGTAATTAGAGTACACTCCAAGTGCAGCAACTCCAATAAACGATGATATAATTAAGTTATCAGTACCATTAACTGATATGTCACCCAGCTTATGCATCATCATTGCTTTTACATTTTTCTTTATTACACTTAACTCACTACTACAAATTCTATTATCATTAAACTGAATATAATCATATTCTTTATCTATATATCTATTTATAAAAACATTCTCAAAAAACTTGACAAACAACTGAATAACTAATGCAAATACAAAACTATTCATAATCAATAAGCAAATAATACGAAGTGAAATGTCTGATATTTGAGATACTGTTGTAAAAGGAACTAATTTATATTCTTTTTGGTCTGCTATTATCAAAGTTCTTTTATATCCCCAAAAATATGTCAGAGAACTATTAAAAAGAAACAATATAAAGATTAGATATATATTTTCAAGACTTGATGTACTCGGTATTAGAATGTGAATAAATGGCATAAAACCAATACCGAGTATTAAAACACCAATTCCAATATAACGATATACCTTTTTGTAAAATTGAATTAATGCATTAACTTTTTCTTTATCGTTAATAGAAATTGGTTTATATAGACTAAAAGCTATTGCTTGTCCAACTCCTAATTCTGCTAATGAAAGAATCATTAAAATATTTGTATAAACAGCGTTCAAACCAAGATATTCAACACCTAATGTTTGTATAAAAACAGTTCGATATATGAATGTCAGCATAATAGTAATTATCATATTAGCTGAAGAAAACATGGCATTTTTTATAGTACTTTTTGTACGCATATCATACTCAATAGTAAACAAATTGAAGAGTAAAATTCATCCATAAATATTCCTAATTATTACTGAGTCTCGGCTAGTTTAAACAACCGCTCTGATATCGGTGCTGTTTAAACACTTGAGTAAATAAATCAAACATTCTGATTTTATTAGATGATATAGGTGTCTTATAGCATTAATTATCAATATATTATAAAAAAATATTTGCAGAAAACTCAACTCCGGCCTTATCTTTATCAGACAAAATAGGTAGCTCCTTTCCCAAAGGCCAATTAACGTCTATGACTGGGTCAGCCCATCCCAACGAAACTTCAGACTCTGGACTGTAATAGTTTGTACATTTATAAACAAACTCAGCCTCATCACTAGTTACATAAAAACCATGTGCAAAGCCTTCGGGTATCCACAATTGACGTTTGTTTTCAGCAGAAAGATAAACCCCCACCCATTTACCAAATGTAGGCGAGTCTTTACGAATATCAACAGCGACATCGAACACTTCACCAGAAATAACACGGACTAATTTACCTTGGGTATTTTTTGTTTGATAATGAAGTCCGCGTAAAATCCCTTTTTTAGATTTAGAGTGATTATCTTGTACAAATTGAGTTGGTTTACCAGTAACTAATTCTTCAAATTTATTTTGGTTCCATGTTTCCATAAAGAAACCACGTTCATCACCAAAAACAGCTGGCTCAATAATTTTCACATCTGGAATATCTGTTTCAATAACTTTCATTGCTATTCTCTACATTATATTTAAGCGTAATCACTCAAGTGATTTAATGCTGATTGCCAATCGCTTGCTGGGATATTAAAGACTGTTGTTATTTTTTTAGTATTCAACTTTGAATTGCCAGGGCGCTTCGCTGGGGTTGGATATTCTTCAGTTTTAATCCCCTTTACATCAGGAGATTTAACAAAAACGTTTTGTTCAACCGCTTTATCAAAAATAGCTTGAGCGAATTCACACCAACTAACATGTGGCATACCAGAAAAATGATAAATACCATAATTATTAGAATTAAATGCGTTTTTTGTATCAGTGATAATTTTAGCTATTTTAATTAATGCTGCCGCAATATCACCAGCATAAGTAGGACCGCCAAATTGATCAGCAACAATACCTAAAGAATCTCTTTGCTGACCTAGTCGAAGCATGGTCTTTACAAAGTTATTACCATCTTCACCAAATACCCATGCGGTACGTAAAATAATATGACGAGAGCAAGCATTAATAACCGCTTCTTCACCCGCTAATTTACTTTCACCATATACACCCTGCGGGTTAACGGTATCAGATTCACTGTACAATCCTTGTTTATCGCCTGCAAAAACATAATCTGTTGATATATGTAATATTGCAGCACCAACTTGTTCGGCAGCTTGGGCTAAATACTTAGGACCATCTCGATTAATAGCATAAGATAATTCAACTTCATCTTCTGCTTTATCGACAGCAGTATGAGCGGCTGCGTTAATAATAATATTTGGTGAAAAATCTAAGACGGTTTTTATTACCTCTTGCTTAGACGTAATATCAAGTTTATCTCTATCAACGGCTAAAAATTCAATCTCAGGGCAAGATTGTAGCTGTTTAACTAAACAGCTACCCACTTGACCATTGCTACCTGTAATTAATACTTTCACAATGTTTATTCACTTCTTATTTTTATTCAGAAACAACACGCATTAAATACTGACCGTATTCATTTTTCATCATTGGTTCAGCTAACAACTGCACTTGCTCTACAGTTAACCAATCATTACGCCATGCTATTTCTTCTAAGCAGGCAACTTTTAAGCCTTGAATATTTTGTACAGTTTCAACAAATGATGCTGCTTGTTGCAAGCTCTCATGAGTGCCTGTATCTAGCCATGCAAAACCACGACCTAATAGTTCGACATTAAGTGTTCCATCATTTAAATACATTTCATTTAATGTGGTAATTTCAAGCTCACCACGATGTGACGGTTTTACTTGCTTTGCCATTTCAACAACACGATTATCATAAAAATATAATCCTGTAACTGCATAATTTGACTTAGGTTGTTGCGGTTTTTCTTCAATAGAAATAGCTTTCATATTATTATCAAATTCAACCACACCGAAACGCTCAGGATCATGAACTTGATAACCAAATACAGTTGCGATTCCTTGTGTTGTTAATTCTTTAGCATGATTTAACTGTTGTCCAAATGACTGACCATAAAAAATATTATCGCCAAGCACTAAGCAAACGCTATCATCACCAATAAACTCTTCACCAATAATAAAGGCTTGCGCTAAACCGTCAGGAGAAGGCTGAATCGCATACTCTAAGTTAATACCAAAATCAGCACCATTACCTAATAAACGACGAAAACTGTCATTATCTTCAGGCGTAGTGATAATTAAAATATCTTTTATACCTGCCAACATTAATGTTGATAGCGGGTAAAAAATCATTGGCTTATCGTAAATAGGTAATAATTGTTTAGATACACCACGTGTAATAGGGTAAAGACGTGTACCCGAACCACCCGCTAAAATAATTCCTTTCATTTTATTTCTCACTCTTATTCATTGATGTACCTAAACGTTCAAAGCTATATGAGCCATCTAACACTCGGCTCCACCATTTTTGATTTGCTAAATACCACTCAACTGTTTTACGAATACCAGATTCAAACGTTTCAGCAGGTTTCCAGCCAAGCTCACGTGCAATTTTAGAAGCATCAATCGCATAACGGACATCATGCCCAGGGCGATCTGTTACGTAAGTAATTAAGTTTTGGTATTCCGTTACACCTTGTGGCTTATTTGGCACTAATTCTTCAAGTAATGAACAAATGGTTTTCACCACTTCAATATTGGCTTTTTCATTGTGACCGCCAATATTATAGGTTTCACCAATCTCGCCTTTAGTGACTACGGTATAAAGCGCTGATGCATGATCTTCTACATATAGCCAATCACGAATTTGCATGCCATCACCGTAAACAGGTAGTGCTTTACCGTCTAACGCATTGAGAATAATTAACGGAATCAGCTTTTCAGGGAAATGGTACGGGCCGTAATTATTTGAGCAATTAGTTACAATCGTTGGTAAACCGTAAGTACGCAGCCATGCACGGACTAAATGATCGCTAGATGCTTTAGAGGCTGAATACGGACTTGATGGCTCATACGATGTTGTTTCAGTGAACAAGTCATCAGTGCCTTCCAAGTCACCATATACTTCATCGGTTGAAATATGGTGGAAACGAAATGCCGTCTTATGTGTAATATCTAATTGATTCCAGTAAGCACGTGTCGCTTCTAAAATGGTATAAGTGCCAACAATATTGGT
Source organism: Photobacterium piscicola (assembly GCF_900166965.1). Lineage (GTDB taxonomy): Bacteria > Pseudomonadota > Gammaproteobacteria > Enterobacterales > Vibrionaceae > Photobacterium > Photobacterium piscicola. The sequence continues at coordinate 331,893 of NZ_FUZI01000004.1, forward strand.
TTCAATGAATGCTGCAGGACCATCGATTGAGCGGTCAACATGACTTTCAGCGGCCAAATGCATAACCGCATCCGGTTGATGCTCAGCAAAGACGCGATCTAACTCAGTGCGATCACAAATGTCCACTTGCTCAAAGGTGTAACGCTCATTATTTTCAACGGTAAGTAATGATTCTAAGTTTCCTGCGTAAGTTAATTTATCAACATTGATTACGCTATCTTGAGTATTATTAATAATGTGACGAATAACAGCTGAGCCGATAAAACCAGCACCACCAGTGACCAAAATTTTCACAGAAAACGATCCTTTTTGTTTATAATTACAGCACCAATATTCATCATCCATTGGCACTATTGATGTGAATTTCACGATTTTTCGTGACTCATTTATTGAATAATTTCATCAGGCCAACTCAGTATTTTTAAGGGCCTGAGACACAAACACTGAAATTTGAGCCATAAAAAAGCACTAGCTATCTCAGCTAATGCTTTGTTATGAAACAAGTTTAGTTATTATTTGGGGTGTTGAGGGAATAGGTCCAATCTAGGGTCTAGGGTCTAGGGTCTAGGGTCTAGGGTCTAGGGTCTAGGGTCTAGGGTCTAGGGTCTAGGGTCTAGGGTCTAGGGTCTAGGGTCTAGGGTCTAGGGGAAGATTATTCCTTCTCAATCGTCAATCAGTGAAAATATTAACTCTACAACACGTGATAAGTAGATTCCCTATCTCGTTCGTAATCTCACTGTAGGGAATGACGATGGTTAGCTCGAACATTCACTATTAAGAGTGACGAAGGTTTAGGCGCTTTTTCTCGTACCTAGACCCTCGTCCCTCTAAACCTGTTATCTACTTATTATCACTCGCGTAACTGTAGTTGTAATAACCATAGTTACCGCCATAGGTTGAGCTTGCCTTGCGAACCACCGCGTTCAGAATACAGCCTTTGACTTCAATACCATTTTGTTCAAAACGGTTTTTAGTCACTTCAATTTCTTTAACAGGGTTTAAACCAAAACGCGCCACAATCATGGTTGTGCCTGCATGAGCACCCACAATAGCTGGGTCGGTTACCGCTAGAATTGGCGGGGTATCCACTAACACTAAGTCATAGTTTTCAGATGCCCAATCCAATAATGTTTTTAAACGCGGATGCATTAATAACTCAGATGGGTTAGGTGGCACTGCGCCACGGGCGATAAAATCAAGGTGTTCAACACCAGGTGATTTAACCACTTGCTCAATGGTTTGTTGACCACTTAAGTAATCCGCCAAACCGGGTTTGCTATCAACACACATTTGGCGTTCCATACGACCTTTACGCATATCGGCATCGATTACTAATACACGCTGTCCGCCTTTGGCCATTACTGCAGCCATGTTAGCAGATACAAATGACTTACCAATACCCGGACTCGGACCTGAAATCATTACGATATTATTACGCGCTTCCATCATCGCAAAGTGCAAACTGGTACGTAAACTGCGCAGTGCTTCAATCGATAAATCCGCAGGGTTAGATACTGCTAGTAATGCTTGATTTACTTGTAGTTGCTGTTTTGATTTAAATTTCTTTTCTAAATCGGTTTGCCAATTTGATAATGGAATCGATGCATAAACAGGTAAACCTAATGCTTCAATTTCATCAGGACTTTCAACACCACGGTGCAATGCTGCGCGTAGAAAAGCAATCGCCACACTTAACATGCCACCTAATAAGGTCGCTAATACCACAATTAACGCTTTTTTAGGCTTCACTGCTTGGCTATAAACTTGAGCGGTATCTAATATGCGTACATTACCGACCGTACTGGCTTTAACAATGTTCAGCTCTTGCACTTTATTAAGCAGTTGCACATAAATCTGTTGATTAACTTCAACATCACGGGTTAAACGTAAAACGGCGCGTTGAGTTTTTGGTAAGGTCTCAATACGTTTATTTAACCGTTTTTGCTCTTTAATTAATGTTTTACGTTTATCCATTAATGAAAGGTATGCTGGGTGCTCTTTAGTAAAACGTTGTGAAATATCGGTTTCTTTAAAGGTTAACTGATTTAGCTGTGATTCCAATGCCACCATGGTTTCAAGGGCTGATTTTGCTTCAAGGCTTAAATCAACCGATTCATTCTGTTGGCGATAACTATTAAGTTTATCTTCCGCCGCCATTAATTGAATTTTAATTTCAGGTAGATGTTGCTTTAAAAACACTAAGCTATTTTCAGCTTCTGCTGAGTTGCGCTCTACGTTTTGTAGAAAGTAGTTTTTACTGATGTCATCAACAATCGCTTTAATATCGGCGCGGTTTTCACCGGTCATTGATAATTGCAAAATCCCGGTTTGTTTACCTTGCTCTGCAACAGCTAAATTACGTTGTAAATGTTGAATCGCATCTAAACGGCTAATTTTTGCTAATGCAAACTCAGCACCGTTCACTGCTTGTAAATCGGTAATGAATAGTTGGTAACCATTCACTTGCGCTAACTCACCCACTTTACCGATTAATACTTTGCGGCCATCACTGTCGTTTAGTTGATATTGACCTTGCTTGGCATCCGTTACTACGATTTGATAACCGCCTTGTTCACGACCATTTGCAACAGTAAAACGCGAAACATGAATAAAGTGTTGCTCGCCCATTAAGCGCGCCCAACCTTTACCGACGACGGGGAAATATTCAGGACTAACGACTGTAGTTAAGTTTAACTTATCAACCGTTTCACCTAATACCATCCGTGATTTGATGATTTCTGTTTCAGTAGTTGCGCTTGATTCACCGCCACCAAACATATCCGCCATATCACCACCAAGGGCTGGCATGCCTGAACTTTTCGCTTCAATCTGAATGAGCGCATCAGCTTTATAAATGGGTGTCGCTAACAATGCATAGCTAATACCGACAATAGCAAAGATAAAGGTAGTAATAATAATGAACCAACGGTGATCAATTAAAATACCAAACAGTTTACCAATATCGACTTCATCCGTTCCTGGAGAAATATTCGGTTGAGGGTTTTGAGCAATACTCATTAAGTAAAGATTCCGATGTTAAATTTTTAAGAAGATGAGGAAGAGCCAAAGCATCATCCAAAAGTTAAATATGGTTTACAGCGCGTGGTTAGTAGATTTCCTATCGCTCTCATAACTTCACTTAGCCCATTATTCGTCATCTCGGAAGAGAGGGACGAGCTATCCGTGATCTACTCACCACGTCATTAAGCTTTAAAGAAGCCAGTGAATTCAATAACTCTACAACACGTGGATAGCAGATTCCCTATCGCCCTCGCGGGCATTCACTGTAGGGAATGACGGAGGGTTATGATCGAGCGTTAAAGAAGCCAGTGAATTAAATAACTCTACAACGCGTGGATAGTAGATTCCCTATCGCCCTCGCGGGCATTCACTGTAAGGAATGACGTAGGGTTATAATCGAGCTTTAAAAAATCTATTAAATTCAATAATTCTACAACACGTGGATAGCAGATTCCCTATCGCCCTCGCGGGCATTCACTGTAGGGAATGACGGAGGATTATGATCGAGCGTTAAAGAAGCCAGTGAATTCAATAACTCTACAACGCGCGGATAGCAGATTCCCTATCGCCCTCGCGGACATTCACTGTAGAAAATGACGGAGGGTTAGCATTCACTCTAAGGAATAACTGACGTTAGAAAGTTACAATTTCTTCGCCCACGCTGTTGCAGCTTGATCAATTAAATCATAAGCATGATCAAAGGCTTCTTTACTTAGTCGATAAGGATCGGGAATATCCTGCTGACCAATCCATTGTCCAAACAACATCGTTTTTCCGCGAGCTTCTGGCGCAATGCTGGTTACTGCGTCGATATGGCCTTTTTCCATCACTAGAATTAGATCAAAGTCACGGCATAAATCGCTGCTAAGTTGCTGTGCTTGGTGACCTTCAAGAGAATAACCATGAGTAAGTGCCACTTCAGCTGCCATTTTATCGGCAGGTTTGCCCGCTAAACCACTTTTTGCAGTGCCAACACCCGCTGAGGCGATATGTTTATTCGGTAGTTTTGCTTGCAGAATACGTTCGCCAGACGGTGAACGACAGATGTTACCCACACAAACAACAAGAATTTTATTGAACATAGGAATAGGGTTCGAGTAAATAGGGTTTAAGGGACGAGGAAGAGCAGGAGCAAGCAAAAGCAAAAATAAGGGTTTAAGGGACGAGGGACTGAGGAATATAAAGATCAGGAACGCGATTTTTAGGGACGAGGGAACAATGTTTGCTTGTTACTCTTCCTATTTTTACCTTCTTTTCCTGTTATTCCTATTCTTACCAGCCCTTACCTTCTTTTCCTTTTTTCCCTTCCTCAAATCATTACTTCAAATTCATGTAGTAATTCATACCTTCAGAAAGCTGATTAAAACTGCTGATGGTTGGCACTAACTGTTGAATCACGCGGTTCCAACGTGCAATAGGCGCCGCTGTCACATACACCACATCATATGGCTGTAATTCAAATTCAGTACCAATCACTAATGCGGTCGCATCTTTAATGTTTAACTGATAAAGGTTAATCGCCGGCACATGAGGGGTTTTATTTAAATCCGCAGGGTTAGTACGAATAACAAATACCCCAGTTGCATCTGCTTGTAATTCATTAATGCCGCCAACGCCACTTAACGCTTCGGTTAAGCTCATGCCTGCGCGATCAATCTTAAGTAATTTAGGTTCTTTAACTTCGCCTAACACAAACACTTTTTGTGCATCATTACGTGGCACATGAACAATGTCGCCATTACGTAATAATCGGTTTTGAGTTAAATCACCACGTTGCATTAAAGCATATAACGATAAGGTTTGATCTTTACCATTTCGGGTTAACGTTACATGACGCCAATCAGCATCTGTTGCTAAACCGCCTGATTTATTAATCGCATCAAGCAAGGTTAATGGCACATTGGTAATCGGTTGTTGAGCTGGGTTTTTCACTTCGCCCGTGACATACGCTTTTTGTGCACGGAATGCCGCTACGTTGACATCAACTTGTGGTTTTTCAACATATTCAGCTAAGCGTTGAGCAATGTCACTGCGCACTTGCGAGACAGTTTTGCCTGCAACTTGCACTTTACCAATGTAAGGATAAAAGATAGTGCCATCAGCATGAACCCAGTTACCCGCTTCACTTGCGCTACGGTAAGAACCTGCTGGAATGGTTAATTCAGGGTGATCCCAAATCGTGATATTTAAAATATCACCAGCACCAATATGGTATTCATAATCCGCTAATTCTTGTTCAAGTTGAACGTTAACCTGCGCAGCAACTTTAGCGACTTTAAATTGGCTAATATTATTAACGGTTAGCGGAAATACATTCACTTGTTGATCAAGTGTTGGTTGCTGAGGGTTAACTTCAGTAACGTGTTTACCATCAAGACTTAGATGCGATCCCGGCATACTACAGCCCGCTAACATTACAGAAGCGACTGCTGTGACAAGTAATTTTTTTGATAATTCCATTAGATTAAGTTCATTTCAGCATTGATGGAAGAGAATTGAAAAGCAAAAAGGCATGCTACCGCCCTAAGGTTACAGCCCCTCATTTGCTTTAAAACGATAAGTTTTTTTTATTGATAACAGATAACAAAGATACCGAACACTCGGCGACAACCAACAGCATACTTACTCAAAACAGTCTAAATAAATATCATACATAGCATTTACACTAGTTATGTAGCAGTGGGATTCTACTTAATTTATATATAAAAAGAAATATAAAAATATGTCCATTTTATATCCTTACCACATCAAAAAAGACATGTAACTAACTGTAAACAAAAGGCGAACATAAAATAACTAACTTTTCAATGCATTCACAAGTAGAATTACAACAAAAACACCATAACCTAGATCAATGTCACACTTTATACACATGAATGCGCATAAAGCAAAAAAATGTCACACTGGTTCATGCTGTTATTCAGTATAATTACTCACTTAATGCAATAATAAAAAGCAGTAAAGAAACGCCATTTTATTGGCGACCTATATGTTATTTTTATCAATAAGGATTTACATCATGAAAAAGAACGCACTTGTTCTTCTAGCCGCTATCGCTATGTCTTCACCAGCATTTGCTGGCGGTTTTGTTGCAGACGACGCTGCACCAGTAGAAACATCAGTAGCACCAACAGGTGAAGCTGCTGGCGTAACAACAGCTGGTACAACAGCAGCTGGCACAACAGCAGCTGTTGTTGTTGGTGGCGCAGCAGCAGTTGCAGCAATCGCACTTGCAGCATCAGATTCAGGCAACACTAACTCAACAACAACGTCTACATCGACGTCAACTTCAGTTAGCTCAGCACAGTAATTGATGACGTTTAACCTGATAAACATTTAGGTTAATAAAGGAATAACCGTGCTCGCCACGGTTATTCTTTTTTATCAGCTATTCGATTATTGCAATCTATAGCTCAATTAGAATGGCATATCGGAAGCAACCCCATGCTTAAAAAACTTATTTCTCATCCCATTTCAAGGTTGTTGCTGTTATCTGCGACAGCATTATCAATTACTGGTTGCAGCCAAAAAATAACCAGTGTTAACGATACGGTACGCCTTGCTGTACAAGGTACCGCTGATGTTCATAAATCAGCTTATGACATTGCTCAGCTTCCTTATGCCAGCACCTATGTTCGTATAAATAACCAATCGCAGTTGTTTATGGTGCTCGCACTAGCAGAATCAGCGTCAGGTGAAACCATCACTCATGCTGCTTCTAAAGCTTCTGCCCCACACGTTTCGCCCCCGCAACTAAAATGGCTTGCCAGTGATAACGGTATGCTAGTAACTCAAAGTGGACGGATTATAAAAACCGTTAATTTAAGTGAGGGGAATTTGTTAGCAACCCACAGTAATAGTGCAGATCCGTTAGCTTTAGGATTGCATCTAGCAACAACTCCAAAGCAATGGCAGCGCAGTGTTGACTGGCAACCGGGTTACCACAGTGGTTATCAATTAGATTCAGTGTTTGTGTTTGATCATGCAGAAGTATTAACCATTAATGGCAAATCAGTTCCAGTGCTGCGCTTTAATGAAAATGTGTCGGTTAAACAATTAAATCAACATTACAGCAACACTTTTTGGGTTGAACAGCGTACGGGTAAAGTCATCAAGAGCCTGCAATATATTGCGCCGTCTTTACCGAGCGTTGAAATGACAATTCTGAAACCTTTTAGCTAACGGTAGCGTATTTATGTTTTCACTTATGTCTCTCTTTTCTCACTACCGCCGTTATGTGCTAGCGAGCCTGTGTTTATTATTTTCTATGCCAAGCTTTGCCCAAAGTGTGATCACCTTACATGCCAACGGTAATTCAGCAGCAGTCACATTACATTACGCAGAACCCGTACGATTAGCCCAAGTTGTTAGTGATAGTCTCAAACAACGCACGGTTGCTACAGTCCCTTATTGGCTTGGTAGCAGCTTAAGCACCACCACTGAACCAAAAACCAAACAAGCCTTAATCACTCAACTAACGCAATTAAGCCAACAACACCGTGACGATGCTGTCGTTAGTGAAAGTTTTTCTAACACTACGCAATGGTTACAACAGCACATTCTTTACCAACGTCTGCCCGTTAATATTGATATCGATAAAGTGCGCTTAAATAAAGCGGATAATCCGTTATTAAACGGTGATTACCAACTGCAATTAGCCAATCGCCCAACGTCAGTAACCGTGATTGGTGCGATTGAAAAGCCACAAACACTTAACTGGCAGCCTCGTATGGCAGCGAAAGACTATTTAGCGCAAGTAACCCCTCTTGCCATCGCTGCAAATAGCGAAGTAACGGTTATTCAGCCTGATGGTGTGGCGCAACAACACCCCATTGCGTACTGGAATAATAATCACAATGACATTGCACCAGGAGCAATCATTTACCTTGGCTACCAGTCGCTGTTTAATGATTACAGTGACTTAAATCATGCTATTTCTTCAATGCTAATCAACAGGACGTTGTAATGAACTCTGTCACATCGGCTTCTCATCGCCTCCCTTTATTAGGCCAACGTCCTTTATTTGCTTTCTCAGCATTGGCTATCGCGTTACTGCCCTTGTGTCATGCACAGGCAGATGAATTTAGCTACCCTCAAATGCGCTATTCTAATAGTGATTTTGGTGGTGTGGGTTTAATGCAAATGCCAACAGCGCGTATGCAGCCTGAAGGCGAATTTACTTTTGGTACCACCATTAGCAGTGATTACCATCATTACTGGACATCTTTACAATTGTTGCCGTGGTTAGAAGCCACTATCCGTTATACCCAAGTACCGGATCTTTATTACAGTGGCGATCAAAGTTTTAGTGGCGATACGTTATATACCGACAAAGGTATTGATGCCAAAGTACGCTTATGGCAAGAATCTTATTGGTTACCTGAAGTGGCGATTGGTATTCGTGACCTTGGTGGCACGGGTTTATTTGATGGTGAGTTTATTGCTGCCAACAAACGTGTGGGACCGTTAGATTTCACCCTTGGTTTAGGCTGGGGCTACATTGGTCAGCGCGGTAATATCACCAATCCATTATGTAAAATTGATGATGCGTTTTGTGATCGTAATAATGGCTATAAATATACTGGCGGCAGTTTTGAGACTGGCAATTGGTTTAAAGGCAACGCTGCCCTTTATGGTGGTGTCGAATACCAAACACCATGGCAACCATTGCAGTTAAAACTGGAATATGATGGTAATGATTATAGCGATGATTTCCTTGCTAATAATGGTCACGACATGACACCCAAAACCCCGTTTAACTTTGGTGCTGTTTATCAATTAACTGACTGGGCGACAGCGAACATCAGTTATGAGCGTGGCACCACAGTCAGCTTTGGTTTAAGTGTTAATACTAACTTTAACCAGTTAAAAGCCAGCTGGTTAGATGAACCGATGCCAGCGGTAACAACAGCACCAACAGCTAAGACACTTACTACAGAGCAATGGCAACAGCTTGCTCAAGATGTAGAAGACATTGCTGGCTACAAAAATCCAACTATTTACCAAAATGGCGATGACAGCATTACTGTGGTTGCCGAGCAAGTTAAATATCGTGATCGCGATCAAGCTCAATTACGTGCAGGAATATTACTTAATAACCAAGCCCCAGCTGTTGAGCAATTCACTATTATTGAAACGGTCGCTAACCAACCGATCACTGAAACGGTATTGAACCGTAAGCAACTGCTGCAAGTGGCAAATAATGATTATATCGGCAGTCATATTGATGATAGCCGCACGACAGCTGCACCAACGAATGTTCAAGGTCAGCAAATGGCAGATCTTAACCAAAACTGGAACGTCGGTATTGCACCAACACTACAGCAGTCGTTAGGGGGTTCTGAAGGCTTCTACATGTTTAACGTCGGGGTCACGGCCAGTGCTGATTATTGGTTTAACAACCACTTCACTGTCGGCGGCTCAGTTTATTTAAACCTTTACGATACCTACGATAAATTCAAATATGATGTGCCGCCAGATGGTACCCATAATAAGCGCGTTCGTACACTTGTGCGTCAGTACATTACTGATAACACATTACGTATGAATAACTTACAGCTAACGTGGCTAGATCAAGTCTCTAGTGATTGGTATGCACAAGCGTATGCAGGTTATTTAGAAGTGATGTTTGGTGGTGTTGGTGGCGAGGTGCTTTACCGCCCTGTTGGCAGTAATTGGGCACTAGGACTGGATGTTAATTACGTCAAACAGCGTGATCCTCATTCTGCATTTGGTTTCTTTAAAGATCAAAACCAATACGATGATCACCTTGGCCGTTCATATGAAGTTCAAACGGGGACTGCGACCGGTAATTTGACCGCTTATTACCAACCGCAATGGCAGTGGTTACCCAATACTTTATTAAAAGTCAGTGCTGGACGTTACTTAGCTGAAGATACTGGCGTAACTATTGATTTCTCGAAACAATTTGATAGCGGCATTATTGCCGGTGCTTTTGTTACGAAAACCAGTATGTCGGCAGAAGAATATGGTGAAGGCAGCTTTAACAAAGGTTTTTACATCTCGATTCCATTCGATATTTTAACCGTGAAACCAAGCACTAGCCGCGCTCATATTTCTTGGTTACCGATGAACCGTGATGGTGGTCAGATGTTAGGCCGTCAATATCATTTATATGACTTAACCGATGGCCGTCAACCATGGAGCGGACGCAAAGCGTTTAATAACTAAATGAGCATTGTAAATCGGCAACACATTTATGAGTTGTCGATTTTCGTCTCCATTTAACTCATTTTTATAAATAGTCATTTAACAGTCGTGCTTTGAAAGCAATTTAACACTTAACATATACTGCAAAGGGATATCAATATTCTTTACTAACAGTTTGTTACATTAAAAACGACATTTTAAATGAAACAGTGTTTAATTACTATGTCATTCAAAAAAAATGCATTATTATATATGAAAAATATATCCTAATAGCATTTGTTATTGTAGGGTATAGACAAGCACTTTCATATAATAGTGCGAAAATTACCGGCTTAAGTCGGATCTATTACAATTAGGAAAATACGGCAAATATTATGAAAAAAACTTTTCTAGTACTACCACTTGCTCTTCTTGTATCTGGCGCGGTAAATGCTGCAACAGATAACCCATTTTATGCTGGTGCTCGTTTAGGTAATAGCTTCTACGACATCAAAGACAGCACAAATAACATCGAGCTTGATAACACAAACCTTTCTGGTGGTGTTTTCGCTGGTTACCAAATCACACCTTGGTTCGCAGGTGAGATTGGTTACACTAACCTAGGTAGCGCAAGTGTTACTAATGGCCAAGGTAAATTTACAGCTCAAGGTGCAGACCTTGTAGGTAAGTTCTCTTACGCTATCAACGACAAAATCGATCTATTTGGTAAGCTAGGTGCTTTCTACTACGATTGGAACGCTAAGAATGGCGCAACTGCTGATGACAACGGTTGGGCTGGTACTGCGGGTGTTGGTGCTGAATACTACATCAACAACAACGTATCTACACGTGTTGAATACCAATACTACAAAGATGTAGGCGGTGCTGACATTCAATTCGCTGGCGTTGCACTTGCATACCACTGGGGCGCTCCAGCACCAGTAGTTGCTCCTGAAGTTGTTTACGTTGACCAAGTTTCTGTAGCAACTATTGACGAGCTAAAACTAACGGTTCCTTTCGCATTCGATAGCACTAAAATTACAACTGGCGATGCAAGCAAGTTAGTACCTTTCGAAGAGCGTCTAAACCAATACCCTGATGCAACTATTACTGTTGTTGGTCACACTGATAGCACTGGTCCTGAAGCATACAACCAGAAACTATCTCAAGAGCGTGCAGAAGCTGTTGCTAGCGCACTACGTACTCACCTAAATGTTGGTGCAGATCGCGTAATTAGCGAAGGCCGTGGTGAGCTAGATCCAATCGCTCCAAACAACACTGCTGAAGGTCGTGCTGAAAACCGTCGTGTTGACATCATCGTTCCTGAGCTAAACGTAGAAACAGTTACTCAAGTTGTTGCTGAGTAATTTCTACTGCTGATAAAGGTTAATCCTGCGTATTAATTACGAAGACAGGTATTGACGAATAATCCGCCCTAACTTCACGGTTATGGCGGATTTTTTTATAGAGCAGGGAAAAGCAGGTTTTTAGGGACGAGGAGAAAGCAGGTAAGCAGGTAAGCAGGTAAGCAGGTAAGCAGGTAAGCAAATAATAAGAGCTGATATAAGGAAAATACAGTGTGTGGCAGAGCTAAAATCAAAAGCAAAAAAAAGCCCAACTCATTATTTAAATTGGGCTTTTATTTATATCTAAAACACGCTTTAATTATTGAGCACCAAAGCCTGTTAGCATGGTGCGAATAGTTTTAAATACAATATTAATATCTAACCAAAAAGATAGGTTTTTTATATAATATAAATCGTGTGCTAACTTCTCTGATGTCGATTCTGTATCATCAGCATAACCTTGAACTACTTGAGCCCAACCAGTGATACCTGGTTTCACCATATGGCGGTAACCATAAAACGGTATCTCTTGCTCAAACTGTTTAACAAAACTGTCTTGCTCAGGACGAGGGCCAATTAACGCCATATCCCCTTTTAGTACATTAAAAAATTGAGGTAATTCATCAATACGAACTTTACGAATAATCTTACCAATTCGAGTTACACGCGCCTGTTCAGCCGTAGCAAACTTATCTTCAGCATCCGCTTCTTTTACGGTCATGCTACGGAACTTATAGATTCTAAATAAGCGACCACCTTGACCCACACGCTCTTGTATAAACATAGCAGGGCCTGGGTTCTCAAGCTTAATCAAAATAGCCGTTATAGCCATAATCGGTAACGTAACCGGAAATGTTGCGATAATAATTAATGACTCCCAAATACGTTTAAAAGTCATATAAAGCGGATTTGGCTGTAATGAACCAATCGCATTTTCCATTAAATGCTTAGTTTGAACCTTACCTTCCAGCATTTCACGAATACTTTCAGCATGGAAAACGGCGATATTATTTAAACTACAATCAGCAATAAATTTTTCACCTTCGGCTGATAAGTTACGATGTAGATCAACAACTAAGCTACCTTTAATATTACGAATATCATAAGGTTTTTTTAATTCGATTACCTGTACTCTTCCCTCTTTATTTAATGAATTAACATCGAAATTAGAAATAGCAAAGAGCACCAATCGTTGTGATTCTTGACGAATAATCGCTGTAAAAAATAGCCATACAAAACTTAACAGCCAGCCGTAAAAAACAATACTACGAGAATATTCAATACGAACCATAAACATAATAGTTATAGCAATACCAAATACGCTAAGTAAAACGGGGAGAATATAAAACTTCCGTTCAACTAATAGATAGCTAGTAATACGTGGGAGTGTCATTGCTGTTGCTAAATAACAAATTCCAACCATCCACATTGAATTGATTACACTTTCTCGCCCATTAATAGGGGCGACAAACAACTGCAATACTACCAGAACAAAAATAATTCCTATGCTATGGCAAAGATAAGAATTTGATAATAACTTTTTCATAATAAAACTTTATCTACTCTAAGTTATACTGAATAGCTCATATAAGGTTATGTTGATTTTTTAAATCCCAAATATGCATAAAAACAAAAATAATATAAGCTTCGTGTAACACTTAATTTTTCAATTTCTCGATATAATCGCCATTGATATTTAGCTGCATTTTTTTTATTGGAAGACACACTATTAGGCTGTATCGCTAAATAATCAGCAAGAATATCATCCAGTCCCCAAGCATAATCAACTTTTTTCAATATCTTTAACCACAATCCTAGATCCTGTCTCTTTGATATATTAGGCATATAAACTTTACCTAATTTATCAGCATCATAAATAGCAGTTAAACAACCTATACGATTACTCTTCAGCATATCAATATATGATACTTGTAATTTTGGATGATATACACTGAGTATATTACCCATTGAATCAATTCGATTATATGCGGTATATGATAGTGCAATATTTTTTTCTTTCATAAATGAAATTTGTTTTGTTAACTTTTCAGAGTGCCACAGATCATCACTATCTAAAAATGCTATATATTGCCCTTTTGCTTTTTCTATAGCAATATTTCTTACAATAGCGGGTCCTGCATTCCAATTTTGTTTAATAAGTTGTATACGTGAATCTATACTCATATACTCTTCAATAATCTGACAAGAATTATCCGTTGAATTATCATCAACAATAATCATTTCCCAATCAATTAATGTCTGATTAATAACTGATTTTATTGTTTTTCTAATCGTCAATGCAGAATTATAAGATGGTGTAATAATCGATACTAAAGGTTTTATGGACATATTAATTCTCAACTAATGTCATCTAAATATAAGTTAGACAAATGATTTTATTACATTCTTTATTGCATTTTTTTTATATATTATTTTTATCTTCTTTATACAAAATAGAATATATAATAAATTACCTCTAATTAAACCATTGGCAACCTTGAACATTTCTAACTTTGTTTTAAGCTTAATTGGTGTAGAGTAAAAATCTTGCCCTGATGAAATAAGAGGATGATAAGTACACACCTTGCGTGTCTTAATAATTTCCTTGCCCTTATCCAACAAATTACACGCAAAAATATACTCCTCACCAGAAACGTATTTAGCACCTAACCCAAAATTTTCATTAAATCTAATGCCATTAAGTAGATCTACTTTTATAATCATATCAATTGAAGAAATAGATGCTGCAGATATTTTATTTATATTTTGTTCTTTATTACCGGGAAGATATTCAATTTCTTCATGAGAATGTGACACAACCAACATCGATAATTTAGGATGTTTTCTCAAATAATCTTCAACATAAATCAAAGCAGAATCATGAATTCCAACATCATCATCCATAATCCATAAATATTCAGCATTTGTATTTTCAATCGCTAAATTCCGGCTTTTTGATAAACCAACAGTATTAGATTTTATATAACGAACATTTTTAGGTAATGTTTGTATGTAATCACTATAATCTACATCATTTGAAATCTGATGTATTATAAGATAATTAAAATCATCTCGAAACTTAGGATTGTAAATGCCATCATTTAACGTTGATATACCTACTTCAATCTTTAGTGTTGAACCCAGCATTATACTTCCTCCCAACACTTCATATATTTATTTGTAACCTGTTCCCAAGTTAATAAATCATTATCGATCATTTCTCTTTCTTTATTATTATATTGAAGAAGAATGGCTTTTTCTAATTGTAGTTTATTATCAACGACCATATAGCTATTAGATTTTGAAATGAAATCATTAATACCAACTAAATTAGACGTAATAATGTAACATTGATAATTAATAGCATCAGCGACAGCTAAAGAAAAAGACTCAAAGTCACTATATTGAATGAAAAACTTTGATTCTGATAATGACTCAAATACTATATTTTTATCACAAAAACCAAAGTCTTTAACAAAAGAAAAACTATTTATTTTATTCGAATCAATCCCATTTTCACCAAAAAGATTAACCTTAATATTCAAACTATGTTCATCATTTATTTTTTGTATTACTTCACAAATATCTAAATGACGTTTTTCCTTGCGACCACCACCAATTAGAGTTATTAAATTATTATTTTTTGATATGGATAAATTATCCATATAATTAAATCCATTCGGTATAACAACAACTTTTTTATTGATTTTTGCCTTTTCCGCCAATAATTTTGATACTGGCATAATTTTATTTGCACATTTTTGTTGTACAAATTCAAAAATACGACGATATAGTGATATTTTTCTAAACCGTGACTCGATAGCAAGACTACCATGCATAGTCATAAATGCTTTTTTTCCACATAAGCGTGAAAAAATCATAAAGAGCATTCCAAGAAATGACACTCCAGATACATGTACAGCATCTACATTAAATATCTTTTTTAAAACAATAAAACTTAATTTTGTCGTTGATTGTAGAAACTCTACCTGATTAACTTGATTTGAATTCTGAATGCTATCTCTAATATTAATATCTACAGTACTAGGTCCATTGCCTTTAATAAAATCACCAATATAAAGTACTTTCATTAACTCTTTAACCTCCGCTTAATTAATACATATATCGTCGCTAAAATTAAAGGTATCGATTTATTTAATGGGTATTTTTTAAATACTTTAATTGTATTTTTAATGGAGAATATTGCAGCAAAATGAAAAGCTGTTTGTTTTACTATATTTAATTTAAATTTTAATAAATTTAGATTCGTATCTAACAAACTAAAAACACCTTTGGGGTTGTTTTTTAACAATTCCTGATAATTATTCGTTAAACCACCATCAATATATTCACCCGTTATTATTGGATAATTAAAACAATGAATATTATATTTATCTACAACTTTATTCCATATTACAGATTCAGTGACGAATCTTTCTTTTTTATAAATAGGAAATTTATTTTTTCTAAAGACATTTGTTTTTATTACAATAAGCCTATCACCACCGAGTTTGATAAATTCATCTAACGAATAAATCTCCTTATCAAAATAAGGATACTGACTTTTACCATCAATAAAAGCATTTATCTCATAATCACAATCAGATAATGATGAAAATAAAGAATCTAGTGCATTATCGACCAAATGATCATCACTATCAACAATAGTTAAATATTTCCCTTTAGCATAATCGATCCCTAAATTTACAGCAGTATGTTTACCACCATTTTCTTTTCTAAGATATTTTAACTTGAAATTTATTTTTGATTTTATATCTTCTATAACTTCACTTGCATTATCTGTCGAACCATCATCAACAACAATCCATTCTATTTTTGATAGCCATTTAATATTTTGATTGTGTATTGATTCAGCTAAAATATTCAAATAATGTGCACGATTATAAAGTGGTGTTATTATTGAAATAAACATTTAATACCTTTTAATTCCTTAATATATTGAATAGGATTAAATATTAACATATAAGCTTTAGACTGCGTTATAAATAACATTCTAGATTCTTTAAATATAATTAGTGATAAATAATTTGCAATTAAATATGCAACAAATGAAGATCCAACAGCACCAATAATACCAAATGTAGGAATAGTATATAAATTCAACCCTATATTAACTATCGCAGCTAGAATAGTTTTTACTATTTCAACCTTATAGAATTCATTTGCATACAGATATCTTGATGTAAATGCACCAGAGAAAATAAACAATGAACACCAAATATGGAATGATAATACTAAGCTAATATTATTATTTTCCCCATATAATGATGATGTCAAATATGGTGCAATTAACATTGTTATAAATGAACCAATGATACAAAATATAGTTACTGTCGTAATGGCTATTTTAATAAATTGAAGTTTATCATTATTAGTTAACTTTACTATTTTCGGATAGAATGTATTAGCTAGAATGCCTGCTAAAATAAATATTGATGTAGATAATCTTGTCGCTGCAGAGAATTCGCCAGTCGCTGTATTACCAATAAAGTATTTAATCATCAATACATCAGTTTGAGTAAATAACATAACACTTAATGTCGATAAAATTAAACTTACACCAACTTTAGAATATTCCTTACATTTATTTTTATTAATGGAAAAAACATATGAAGCCTTAAAAAGGTATTTATTTACAAACCATGAAACCACAAATTGAATAACATAATATATAGCATAAATAAACAATACATATTCTTTATTTTTAATTAAATCTAAATAAACACTAATAACTGGTATAAAAATCAAAAAACTAATGACGACTGCAATAGTTCTATACTTGGATTCGACTAAAGCTGAATAATTCCAATAAAAAGATTTTGATAATATAATAAAAAAATTAGCTATCAAAATTGATGTTATTGCATTTTTAATAATAATATCACTATTATCAAACACAATTAATGATGTTATCATAACAAAAACAAATCCTATAAGCTGGATTATTATCCCAGAATATATATACTCACCCGTTTTATTTTTATTATTAACAATATCTTTTATTACAATAACATCAATTCCAAGAATGAATATTGATATTATAATCGTTACCATATTTAATGTATAAGCCCATTGACCATAATTACTAATACCTAATGTTTGTACATAATATGATGCCATCCATATTTGAAAAACAAGCATAGCCACCCTATCAAAAAGAATAACACCAATATTTAACAAATACTTTTTCATTATTTTATTAGTTACCTTGTGTTAGATATGGTAATTCTTCCGTTAATCTATTTGCAATTAATATAATTAAATCAAAAATATTAGAACGAATTGGCTTAAAAGACATGAAGTTAAGATCGCTACCAAGTAGAGTTACATTATAAAACAAATATAACGCTGGAACTAAATTAATCAGAACAATAGAAATAAGTATTACATACTTTAATTTGAAATTTATATTGCCACTCAAAATAGGATATAATAACAATCCAGGGAAAGCACACATAAATAATGCAAATCGATTCGACATTGCAGGTATGTTTATAAAAACCCAAAAAAGAAGAAAGCTAATGACGCCAAAGAAAATTAGGAACAAACTATTTTTCTCTTTATTTATCTTATGTCTAAACATATATAACAAGATAAATATAATAACTATTTGACTATTATATATGATTATTTGAGATATATTTAATTTTGAAAAACTGACATTTGAGTTAATCAACTTACTTATAATATAGTGATAAAAACCAAGCTCATATGCCGTCAATAATCCGATAAATAATATTGGTGTAATTAAGTATAATACTTTTTTAAATCTTTTCGCATTTATAATAACAATTAAACTTATAGGTATTACGGCTGATGTATGAGATATAATACTAAGAAAACCATATATGATACTTTTCTTATTAAATTCAACTATCATCATAAAAACAAATAACATTGAAATCATTTGCCTTATAAAATATGAATTAGCTTGAACAAAACCATAACTGAAAAATATGCAAAAAAACAACAATAGATAAAATTCATTTGTCATTTTTTTACAAACAATCATTAAAAGAGTAAAAATTAATGCATATATTGAAACTAAAAAAGCAAATTGATTACCTTGTGTTATAAAATACACAACTTTCATTAAGATAAGAATAAAAAACTCAATACCTTTACCAAAACGTGTATAATGAAAAATATCTATAGTATTTATATTATTATATATATGAAGATATTCAGATAAATCACCAAATGGTTGTAATGTCGCATAGAAAAGAACACTAAATATAATTATAACTATTGATGCAATTTTTAGCTCTAATTTGGAAAAAAAGGGACTAAAAACACATATAGCAGCAACACCTAAAAGTGGACTTAAACTAAAAAAAACTAAGAACAATATGAATACAAAAACATCCACTTTCATCAGACTACTGCTAACATTCATGATATTACTACTTATTTATTAAATTCGCTTTTTATTAACACCAAAGAAAAGCCAAAAAATAGCCCAACTACAGAACTAATAATGATTATTAATTTATTTTTTCCATAATTAGCCTTACTAACAGATTGCTCTGACATTATTGATATTTTATAAAAATCCAACTTATTTGATATGACAACTTTATCTAAGGATTTGATATTTTCTGTTACATAAGATATTTCTGGTGATATTAAGCTCAAATCTTTTATGTTTTTTAATATCTCTAATTTTTCAGATAGCACCCTACTACCAAAATAAAAATCAGAATCATTACTTGAAGAAATAGGATTAATAAGTCCTATTTTCTCTGCAATTTTAAGATTATATTCCACATTTTTCTTTTCAATATTTATTTTTACTTTTGCTCGTTCTTCTAATCTATTAAGTTTAACAATTTCTCTTATTTTATTTTCATCTAATATATGATTTAAGGTAGTTATGATACTTTTATTAGCTACTTCTTTGCTATATTCAATATACTTATTAAGTAAATTAGATATTTGTTTTTTGTTTTCACTATTAATAATTATTTTATATTGCTCATTATTATTAATAACCTTAATTACAATTTTCTTAATCTTATCTTTTGATGATGTAGAATTTATCATATTAATAAAATCTACTTGGTTATCAGTTGACTCAATCGTTTCAATATACTCTTTAGCTATATTCTTATTGCTAAAGAGTAATTTAATTTCATTCGATGTTTTCTTATTTGTCGCTATATTATCAAGTAATATTTGTGTGTTCTTTGGAAGGAAATAATTTTTATTAATGCTAACTTCTGTTGCTGTCGTCCATAGCAACGTACTACGATAAGAATAGAAAATAGCGAATGATATAAATAGTATTGACATTATAAAAATTGTTAATCGCCCTCTCCAAAGGGTTTTAATTAACTCTGCACGACTATTATTTATACTATCGATTGTATTCATGAGGCAGATATAGATCCTTTATCCAAAAACGCTACCGCCCTTGGGATATGCTATAAACCCACAAAGCAGTTGTTCTAATTTTTAAACTTACTCATAACAACACGTTATAACATGTTGTTATGCCATTAATTTATCGCTATATTGCTGTACTAATAGCCAATCACTTGGGCTTAATTCACTTTTTGCATCCAATAAGCTTTGTTTTACTTTCTGCTGTATTTGTGCAATATCATCAATACCTTGCTGTTCACAATCAGCAGCGGCAAGTGATATATGCCCACGTAAATAGCCGCCTGCAAATAATTCATCATCCGTTGCAGTATCGATATTGTCATCAATAAGCTGTAATAGTTTATGTTCGTAATCGTGGATCATGTTCTATCCTTGCTGTTAGGCATAATCAGTTAATGGAATCGGCTTAGGAAAATCAGCAGCTGTTAATGGTGCAATACCATAAAAATCACGGAAGGCATCAGAAAGCATTTTAGCTCGTTCAGGAATACCGTTTGTTAAATAACTGATAACTTTATCGCGTACTTTTAAAGTAAAACCAACTCTATCTGGCTCACAGTTACCACTTAAATTATCGCAACTTACCTGATATTTGAACCCACAGCTGGCAGATAAAATCCACTCTATTGCTTGTGGATTAATCTCAACAACCTCAAATGCAGCTTGTACTTCAGCGCTACGTCCGTCGGGTTGATACCAATAACCATAGTCTTCCAATAACCGTCGTGCTTCACCAGCAATACACCAGTGCCCTAATTCATGCATTGCAGAGGCATAATAACCACGCGCAAAGATAATTTGATGATGAATGCGTTCCTCTGAGGCAGGAAGATAGATAGGCTCATCGCCACCTAATAATAGCTCAGTATTTAAACGTTCTAGAAATACCGAGTTAAACAAACGAATAAGATCGTTATAGTCATGATTTATATGTTTTTTCATCTAATTCTATTTAATATGTCATTATGGTTTAACGCTCAAAGTATATAGGTTTTCATAACCAAGCGCGACTTATCACTACCTTTTATGCGGTATAGTCATTATTTTTATAAATACTATAAATATTATTTTTACATGAGCTCAATTCATCTCTAAATTAATTCTTTTCATTAGAAGTTGAGAACCGTCACTATTACAATGCCCTATCTTCATGATTAACAACGGCCATCACAGTTATTATGCTACTTTCTATCTTATACATTATCGGTATTACTGCAGAAGCAATGACGGGCGCACTCGCCGCGGGTAAACGTCACATGGATTGGTTCGGTGTTATGTTAGTCGCAAGTGCTACCGCTATCGGTGGTGGTACTGTAAGAGATATTTTACTCGGTCATTACCCTTTAGGCTGGGTCGCACACCCACAGTATTTAGTCATTACTTGTCTTGCAGGCTTATTAACAACTGTTTTAGGCAAATGGGTAGTACGTTTTCACAAGATTTTCATCATTCTTGATGCCATTGGCTTAATTGTATTTAGTATTATCGGCTGCCAAGTGGCGATCACGATGGGCTTATCACCAATTATCTGTGTTGTCGCTGCGGTAGTAACGGGGGTTTTTGGTGGCTTACTTCGCGATATGATCACTCGTCGCAAACCAATGGTATTACATAAAGAGCTTTATGCGTCAGTCTCTTTTCTTGCGGGTATTATGTATGTCACCATGTTGCACTTTAACGTACCAGCAGACATTACAACGTTGACAACACTAGTCGTCGGTTTTGGTTTACGTATGGCGGCAGTGTTCTTTAGCTGGAGCTTACCTGTATTTAAGTTCGAAGAAGCGTAAAGCAGGGAAAGCAGGGAAAGCAGGGAAAGCAGGGAAAGCAGGGAAAGCAGGGAAAGCAGGGAAAGCAGGGAAAGCAGGGAAAGCAGGGAAAGCAGGGAAAGCAGGGAAAGTGTATTTTAGTTATTGAATAAAAACAACAATAACTAAAAATCAGCCACAAATTCTCATTATTCTATTCTTTCCTGATTCCCTAGATCCTCGAACCTCGTTCCTAAAAACCTAAATCCTAAAAACCTCGTCCCTTGCTTCCCCTCGAAACCTCTATCTATATCTTCGGCGTTGTTGTGACAACATCTGCATTTTGACCACGATTACGTAGCAAGTGATCCATGAGAGTGATTGCTAACATTGCTTCAGCAATCGGCACCGCACGAATACCTACACATGGATCATGACGACCTTTAGTGATAACTTCGGCTGACTCACCCTGCTTAGTGATTGTTTCACCTGGAATGCTGATACTTGAGGTCGGTTTTAGAGCAATATGCGCAATAACATCTTGTCCTGATGAGATACCACCAAGAATGCCACCAGCATGGTTAGTTTTAAACCCTTGTAATGTCATGGCATCACGGTGCTCACTGCCCCGTTGTTCAACCACATCAAAACCATCACCAATTTCCACCCCTTTAACGGCATTAATACTCATTAATGAGTGGGCAATATCTGCATCTAAGCGATCAAATACTGGTTCACCTAAACCTACTGGCACATTACGAGCAACCACGGTAATTTTAGCGCCAATCGAATCACCATCTTTTTTAAGGTGACGGATCAGTTCATCAAAGGCATCAACTTTATCTACATCAGGGCAGAAAAAGGCATTTTGTTCTATTTGTTGCCAATCAACCTTCTCTATTTTTACATCACCCATCTGGGATAAGTAAGCACATACTTCTATACCATGCACTTGTTTAAGGTATTTCTTAGCAACAGCACCCGCAGCAACTCGCATTGCTGTTTCACGTGCAGATGAACGACCACCACCACGGTAATCACGTACACCATATTTTTGATGATAAGTGTAATCAGCGTGACCGGGACGAAATAAATCTTGAATATTAGAGTAATCTTTTGAGCGTTGATCGGTATTTTCAATTAATAAGCCAATTGAGGTACCTGTAGTTTGACCTTCAAAGACGCCGGATAAAATTTTAACTTCATCCGCTTCACGACGTTGAGTGGTGTATTTTGAGGTGCCAGGACGACGACGATCAAGATCGTGTTGCATGTCTGCTTCGGTGAGCGCTAATCCTGGTGGGCAACCATCAATAATACATCCTAATGCTACCCCATGACTTTCGCCAAAGGTGGTAACGCGAAACAATTGTCCTATGGTATTTCCGGCCATGACTTCCCCTGTGAGGTATCTATGCTTACATGCATTTTTAATTATGGTGATTAATACATACTGCAAAGATGTGATTTGAAAAGCAAGGAATAAAGTAGGGGCGAGGAAGTGCAGTGGCGAGTAGCGAGATCATTAGTAACGAGTTTCGAGAATGACTTAGCCCAATATCCGGGATCTACTCAATGCGCGCTTAAGCCTCAAAGACACAGTAAATAGATTAAATCCACAACGCGCGAACAATAGATTCCCTATCTCGTTCGTAACCTCACTGTAGGGAATGACGGGATTTTGGTTTGGCATTCACTCAGCCCTATATCCGTCATCCCGGAAGTTGAGGCACGAAACTATCCGGGATCTACTCACCACAAGCTTGAGCCTTAAAGACACAGTGAATATATTAACTCTACAACGCGCGAACAATAGATTCCCTATCTCGTTCGTAACCTCACTGTAGGGAATGACGGGATTTTGGTTTGGCATTCACTCAGCCCTATATCCGTCATCCCGGAAATTGAGGCACGAAACTATCCGGGATCTACTTAACGCGTGCTTGAGCCTCAGGAACAAAAAAAAGCGATAGGCTTGCACCCATCGCTTAATCTCGTATCTTTAAAACTCGATACTCAAAACCCCTACGCTACCACTAACACTTTATCCGCTTTTGCTTTACGGAATTTCTTCAGTGATACCGCAACCAGTGCTGTAACTACCATACCTGTTGCCATACATACTAAAGCAAGCAATGGTTTATTCATCGCACCTAGTAATGCAACCACTGGACCACCGTGAGCTACGCTATTAGTGATACCAAACGAGAATGCCATTACCGCGGCAACCATGCTGCCTAATACGTTTGCTGGAATAACTGAGATTGGATCTTGCGCTGCAAATGGAATCGCACCTTCAGAGATACCGACCAAGCCCATTGCACCCGCCGCTTTACCCGCTTCAATTTCTGATTGCTCAAAGATATTGAGTTTACGACCAATTATCGTTGCTAGACCCATACCCAACGGTGCTACAGGAATCGCACATGCCATCGCACCCATAAATTGTGTTTGGCCATTGGCGATCATGCCAACAGAGAACAAGAATGCCACTTTGTTAAATGGACCGCCCATGTCAAAGCCAGCCATACCACCTAATACAATACCCAGTAAGATTACGTTACCTGTACTCATTTCAGTTAGTACGGTGTTCATGGTATGCATTAGACCTGCAATTGGCGCACCAATAACAAAGATAAACGCACTTGCAATGAATAATGTACCTGTAATCGGTGCAATAAGAATTGGCACTAAGGGTTGTAATAACTTGTGGTATTTACGTGTTGCAACCCAACGTACAAAGTAACCCACTAATAGACCTGCAATGATGGCACCGATAAAACCTGTACCTGCATCTGCACCATAAAATGAGCCGTTATTCGCAATCCAGCCACCAATGAAACCCGGTGCTAATGCAGGACGATCACCAATCGCATACGCTATGTAACCTGCAAGCACTGGAATCATTAATGTAAAGGCGACCACACCGACATCAAGTACTTTTTGCCACATACTACCGACAGGGATCTGCATTCCCGCATCCGTTGGCTGTCCACCAATCGCTAATGCCAACGCAATTAACAAACCACCAGTAACAACAAACGGGATCATGTGTGATACGCCGTTCATTAAGAAACGGTATAAATCAGAACGGGCTTTAGAAACTTTACTTTCACCGTCATCTAAGCCATCGCCATTAGCATCAAATGGTTTCGCAACTAATGCTTGTTGAATAACGCCTTTACCATCTTTAATCGGGGCTTTTACGCCAGTCTTAATTAATTTCTTACCCGCAAAACGATCCATATCGACTTGCTTATCACAACTAACAATGATCGCTTCTGCACGGGCAATTTCTTCAGCGGTTGGTGAATTTTTAACACCAATAGAGCCGTTAGTTTCAACTTTGATTTCGTAACCTAATTCAGCCGCCGCTTTTTCTAATGCTTCTGCTGCAAGGTAAGTATGCGCAACGCCAGCTGGACAGCCAGTCACCCCAATCAATAAGCCTTTATCTTGTGGTAATGTTGCTACCGCTTGTTTTTCAGCAAGCAACAATGCCAATGCATCAGCCGGTGTTTTAGCGGCTAGGAAGGCGTCAATAAAACCATCTTCAATCAATTTTGATGACAACTCAGCCAATACTTCAATATGGTGATTATCACCACCATCAGGAGAAGCAATCATGAAAAATAGTTTTGATGGCAAACCGTCTTCTGCACCGTATTCAATACCTGTACGGCTAACACCAATCGCAACCGCAGGTTTAATAACGGCCGCACTCTTAGCGTGTGGTAGCGCAACACCGTCTTCAAAACCTGTGTTACCTAATTCTTCACGTGCTTGAATGTCTGCTAAAAATTGGGTTTTATCCGCAACGCGACCTTGTTGAACTAAAATATCTGCCATTTCAGCAAACACTTCATCTTTAGTGGTCGCTTTAAGGTTGATGTTAATCAACTGCTCATTGATGAGGGTGGTAATCATATTCTATCCCCGATAATTTTATTATGGGCTCGATGACATTGTATTGGTCATCAGCATGGCAATATTGTCGGTTTTTTAATGGGGATAAAGTAGAGTACAAAACAGGCTTTAACTGGAAATTTGTAACATTAAACTATCAGTGTGAGCTATCACTCATAATTTTCACCATATATAAAACAAGTTGAACTGCATTTAAAAATTAATTATTTCAATTACTTAAATTTATTATTCTGTGTGGATATTTCAAAAAATGATTATCAAATTATTTTTATAACTATCTAAATGAGGCTTTACTTAGTGTGGATATTGGATTTTTTAGTGCGATAGATCACAGAAGGAAGGGCTAGGAAAAGAAGGACAAGCAAAAAGCAGGTTTAAGGGACGAGGTTTCAAGAGGCGAGGAAAAGCAGTAGCGAGTGGCGAGAATAATCCAGCCCATTATTCACATCTCGAAAGTTGAAGTACGATACTATCCGGGATCTACTCATCACGAGCTTGAGCCATAAAGACATCAGTGGAAACTAGGTAAAAACGAGGTTTTGAGCGGCGAGGAAAAGCAGTGGCGAGTAGCGAGAATAACCCAGCCCATTATTCACATCTCGAAAGTTGAAGTACGATACTATCCGGGATCTACTCACCACGAGCTTGAGCCATAAAGACACCAGTGGAAATAAGGTAAAAACGAGGTTTTGAGGGGCGAGGAACAGCAAGAGCAGTGTGCGGATAGTAGATTCCCTATCTCGTTCGTAACCTCACTATAGGGAATGACGGGGTTTATTACTCACATCCCGGAAGCTAAGGCACGAAGTTATCCGAGATCTACTTAACGCGAGCTTGAGCCTTAAAGAAACCTGTGAATTCAATAATTATAACCATTAAATCAAACGCCAATAATATATCTTGAATTATATCCAAGTACTTTTTTCATACAAACACAAAACAATAGAGATAACGATATACTGATTAAAGAATAAAAAATAGATATTGGAATAATTAAAAATGTTGACGTGAAAAATATATCATAATACTTTTCCATTAATAATTTATTTAATAAATCATTAATAAAGAAGTGAACAAAAAATAAGGCAAAACTATATTTTGCAAACACATTAAGGATATTAATATCTATATGATCTATTCTTTTAAAGAAAACGATAAAAAATAACAAGATAGCTATTTTTTGAATGTAATGAAAAGATTCATAAAGATTAAAAAATAAAAATTTAGGATCAAACAACATTACGATAACAATCAAACCCGTTGATATTATTATTGCAGCAATTAATAATAAAAAACGTTCTTCAATTAAGATTATAAAGCGATCATAATTTGCTGCACATAGTATACCTAAAATATAAATTGGAAAAAAATAAACATATTGGCCTAATGATATTATCGTTCCAGTTCTTGTTCCAATTAACGGTAATATCAACAAGATAGGTAAGGTTAACAGTAATGTTTTATTAGGTATTTTTAATAGCATGGGGCTAATTAAAAATATAGTCACAATAAAAGGTATATACCAATATTGAACTTGTGCCTCCCCCAGAAAAATGTATCTAAAAAACGTTAACAAAGAAAAATTAATTTCACCAATATATATATTAAAAATGAATATAGTAGAGCTTAAAACTATATACGGTAACAATATATTTTTAAACTTTGTTTTGTAATACTTTAAAGGAGATGCAAAGGATAAATATTTAAGAAAAAACCCAGATATAAAAATAAAATAAATAGAACTATCATGAAATAATATTTCTTTTGTTACATTTATAATCTTTGGATATATAGAATCATTTTCAACATACAACGTTGGAATTGTCCATATATGAACAATTATAATATTTAAGATAGCAAAGCCTCTTAAATAATTCATGTTTTTTAAAAAAATTTTTTTTGTCATCGTTATTACTTAGTAAAGAATATTGTCTTAATGCGATCTTATTTAAGATTTGAGTGTTGACAGATATATTTATAAAATAAAAAAGTGATTAATCAACACTACATAGTGCATTAACGGTGTAGGTTTAGGTTTAGGTTTATTTAGTAATGCTATGTTTCTAACAGCAACTAATGATTTTCAAGTAGATTATACATTTCCTTGTTTATGTCCTGTCATTTATTTGTAATTTCGAAGTTAATTTATAAAATTACATAGGGGTATTTTATCTAACCATCCCGCAGCGCGCGGACAGTAGATTCCCTATCTCATTCGTAACCTCACTGTAGGGAATGACGGGGCTATAAAAAAAGCGACAGGCTTTCACCCATCGCTTAATCCATTATCCTGAGAACTAGAGACTCACAACCTCGTCCCTGCTCTTCCCTATAACCCTTTAGTTATACGCACGCGCAAACATACCATCACAATGCGCTGAATATGCCTTTGCATAAGCAGGAATAAACACTGACTGGCCTTTTTCAAGCGTCAATGTTTCACCATTTTGATGCGTCACTGTTAGCGGTGCATCAATCGCAAATAAAATTTCAGCACTGGTATTTTGTAATGCAATATCATTAACTTGCTTATAAACGCTAAATTTAAAATCAGGCACTGGGATCTGATAATCTAAACCACCAGCAACCATTGTTGGCGCCAGTAATAATTCATTCGCCGCCATGCTCTTAAATTCTGTATTCGCGACTAACTCTGGTACATCCATAAATTTCGGCGTCAAACCTGCACGTAGCACATTGTCTGAGTTAGCCATGATCTCAAGGCCAGTTCCTTTAATGTAGGCATGTGGAGTACATGCGCTTAGGAACATCGCCTCGCCTGGTTGTAATGTTAATACATTCAACATTAATGGAACAAACAGACCGATATCACCAGGGTATTGCTCAGATAAATCAATCAATAACGCAAATAATGGCTGATCTTTATGTTCATGACAGAACACTAAAAGTCCATTAACAGCAGACTCTTTACGCTCACCTTCAAGCGATAGCATCGCTTCAAAGAAATCTCGTAAACCTGCATCCGTTTGATTAGCTGCAAAAGTATTAACCAGATCACTGATCACATCGAGATTGATTGTGGTAAATAATTCAACGATTTCAGCTAACTCACGAAAACCATTCATTGCTTGATAAGGTGTTAACGCAAACACTAGCTCAGGTTTATGGTTAGGATCTTTGTAGTTACGGTTAGCGGCATTACGCGCAATACCGATTTTTTCTTCTTTTGCATAGCCTATTTCAGCTTGATGCTTACTTGGGTGAACTTGCACTGATAACGCTTTTTCAGCTGCTAACACTTTAAATAAGTATGGTAACTCAGCAAATTTAGCTTGAGTTTCTGCACCAATAATTGCGTCAGGATCGGTGGCAATAAAATCAGCTAAGCGTACTGCTTCACCATTAACCGTGATCACTGAGCAACCATTAGCATGGGCACCCATCCACATTTCAGCTTGTGGCTTTTGATCTAGATTTGGAATAGCAAACAGTTGCTCAATTGATGTTACACTGCCCCAAGCATAATCTTGGATCACGTTATCCATCTTAAAAAAGACAGTGCGGGTAGAGTCAGTCATTGTCAGGTCCTATTCTTATTATTGCTCACGATATTTATGGTATGGCATCAACCATTATTATTGACGCCATACACTAACTGACAGCACTATAACAAAACTTAATCGGTTTATTCAGCACAAACTAATAATCCTGCTACCACCATTCCAAACATGAAGTGAATACCATGGATAATGTTTTCTTTAATTTAATTGATTCTGTGTTGACGGAACGGGAAAGTTTTAATCGAATTTGGTTTGCTGGCGGTAAAACTCAACCACCACAATTTAGCTATCAGGTAAATTTTCCACGCCTCGAATTGGTACTAAAAGGCGAATATATTAACCAACTCGATGATGGTGATAATGGCATCTGTCAGATTAGTCTAATGGGGGGTGATGCGATCTATATTCCACCCAACAGTTGGAACCAACCAAGCTGGAATACTGAATGTTCGGTGTTGAGCCTGCTGTTTGGTAAGCGTCAATTGGGCTTTAGTCTGGTCAGTAAAACCAAGGATAGCCCCAAGTTTTATGATGTTCAAAAACACTCGATTCAAGCATGGACAGGACACGCAGTTGATCCCATTTTAACAGCACTGAATATGTTAGCGACAGAACACCAACAGCAGCCAATGGATGAGCATTTATTACAAGCTTTACTCAGCTACACCCAAAATATGCTCCATGTTCCATTGCACCAATCAAAAAATCGTACTGAAGATCTGTATCAAGGGATCTGTATTTATATTCAAGAAAATTTTCACCGCGCCATTAGCCGTGACACAATTGCCAATCGATTTAACATTACACCCAATCACCTATCGCGTTTATTTCGTCAACAAGGTCATATGCGACTCGCAGATTATATTTGTTGGGTACGAATTGAACGTGCCAAATTTATGTTACGCCAATACCCGTTTCGATTAACTGAAATTGCTAGCCGCTGCGGGTTTGTCGATGTGAATTATTTTTGTCGTGTTTTTAAAAATAAAACCGGCCGTACGCCATCGGAATATCGAGGTGTCACCTAACGTTGCTATCTTAACGCTTCAATAATTAATGCTTTTAGTTCTTGAGGCTGTTGGGCTAATGTTAGTGCAGTACAATAATCTTCGTTTAATAAACATTTTGAAAACTGCGCAAAGGCCATGATCACGACTTTCTGAGGAGGCTTGGGCAAGATCATCGCAACCGCACGGCTAATATTACCCCGTGACGATCCCCAATCAATAGCCTGAGGGTGACACACTATCGCCATTGCTGGTTTTGCGATCATTTCATGCATCACATGTGGCAAGGCAATACCCGGCCCCATAACAGTGGCAGAAACATTTTCTCGAGCCAATAGTGCTTGTTTTAATGCGGGCTGTTGTTCAGAAGTGATCGCCTGTTGTGCCACCAGCATCTGGCTTAATTGCGTAATGGTGTCTATTTTATGATTCTCACCGCCATCAGCCCAACCAATACTGGTTAATGGCAAACTGATCTTAAATGGCACGGATGGAGTGTATTGTGTCAGCGATAGTGCATATTGAGCAATAAAATCAGTTAACACTAAATTCGCTAATTCAGCATCGCTACCATTAATAATTAATTGGCATAACGCATGGGGTTTATTCGCTAACGATAGCATTTTTAATGGCTGTGATACTGGCGCGCGCGTCAATTGACTCACATTAAATAATTCAACCTGTGATTGAAAATAACCCGTCAGTTTTTTTAGCTGATTAAGTTGGTAAGAAGGCAAACCTGCTGCACCACAATAAAAGGTGATCCGTCGCTCTAACATCCGTTATCCCTGCCGTGTTATGACCTGTTTTATTAGCATGAAAATTATTGACACAATTGCTGGCAACGCTCAATCACTGCGGTTGCATCAACTAAGACTTCTTCTATCGTCACACAATGAATGCGGCTACCGGTAAAACGCGCCCGTTGTTCAACTTCAATATCCGAAGCAATTAAAACAATATTTGCAGCTGCGATATCTTTGGCGGTTAAAAAGTTCTCAATCCCCATTGCACCTTGGGTTTCGACTTGAATCTTGATTCCCATCTGATGCGCAGTTTTGTTAAGTACATCCGCAGCCATATAGGTGTGTGCGATACCCGTTGGACAGGCTGTTACCGCGACAATTTTCATTTTTAATCCTTAAGTAAATAGTGGGGAGGTTTCGAGGGGCGAGGAAAGAGCAGTGGCGAGTGGCGAGTGGCGAGTGGCGAGTGGCGAGTGGCGAAAAATAATGTTCAAAAAAACGAGGAAAGTTAAGCGGTTATTATTGGCTTCACTTTTCCTCGTTTCTGTTTTATTTCAAGCTCTACGCTCTTCCTCGATACTCGAAACCTCGTCCCTGCTCTTCCCTATCTTCTACTCTTCACGCTTTGATTTCCACTTCTTAATACCATTGCTCTTACCGCCAAAACTTGGCTTAGTATCACGGCTTGGCGCAGAAGTACGTGCTGGACGATCATCATTATTACGGCGAGGGGCATCAGTACGACCGCCACGGCTTTCATTACGACTATGACGATCTTCGTTGGTGCGGCTGCTACGGTTAGCGCCATCAGGACGACGATTAAACTCACCTGTACCACGGTAAGTTTTAAACTGCTTCTCAGCGGCATGTTTTTCATTACGTGCTTCTTGCGCACGGTGATCATACAACTTCGCATCTGTTGCTTTAGCAATCGTACGGCCTTCAGCATCGGTTTTTGATGCTTCTTCAGTACCGCTTGATTGTGAAATTAACTGTTGAATTTCAGTAATTTCAGCTTCAGTTAAATAACGCCATTTACCGTTTGGTAAGCCATCAATAGTGATGTTCATGATACGTACGCGACGAAGTTTATACACTTCATAACCTAACGCTTCACACATACGACGAATTTGACGGTTTAAGCCTTGTGTTAAAACGATACGGAATGAGAAATTCGTTTCTTTAGTCACTTTACATGGCAAAGTAACTGTATCTAGAATCTCAACCCCTGATGACATTTTTTCAATAAATTCAGGCGTGATCGGTTGGTCAACACGAACAACGTATTCTTTCTCATGCGAGTTACCCGCACGCAGAATTTTATTAACGATATCACCGTCATTGGTTAAGAAAATAAGACCATCAGACGGCTTATCTAAACGACCAATAGGGAAAATACGCTTACGGTGACCAATAAAGTCAATCACGTTACCTTCAATATGGCGCTCGGTAGTACAGGTGATACCTGTTGGCTTATTAAGTGCAATATAGATTGGGCGTTCTTTACTACGTAGTGGTTTATCATCAACCAATACTTCGTCTTTATCCATTACACGCATACCCATTTCAGGCGCAGTGCCATTGATGGTTACACGTCCCTGATCAATCAGCTTGTCCGCCTCACGGCGTGAGCAATAGCCAGTATCACTGATAAATTTATTAAGTCGAACCCCTTTCGGGCTCTGTTGGTCAGTAGAATGTTGTGACATGTTTTTCTTCTATAAAGGGCTTTAGGTCGATCAGGGCAATAAACCACTTAATTGTAGTTTACTTGCTCGATAGTTGTTATGAGGAGGAGTTTAACTGATTGTCGATTAAAGAGGTAGTTTTGATGTAAAGCTCTTAAGTAAAGGACAAAGGGCGTTGATGTTCTGGCACCAAATATAAATATATTCAGCATCCTCGACACTTTGCCCTCGTCCTTCGTCCCTAAATACGCTTACTTCGGTAAATCACCGTGACTAATACGACCAACATAATCATGCTGCAATTCTTTTTCTAATTGCGCTTCAATATAGCCTGGTGATTTAGTTTTAGCTGATAACAAACGGTACATCGCTGGAATCACTAATAATGTTACCAAGGTAGCAAATGCCATTCCAAAGAACACTACCGTACCCACAGCAATACGACTCTCAGCCCCCGCCCCCGTTGATAAAATCAGTGGTAAGGCGCCAAATAAGGTTGTAAACGCGGTCATTAAAATAGGTCGTAAACGACGTACAGACGCATCAACAATTGCTTGTTCAAACTCAATGCCTTTGTCACGTAACTGGTTAGCAAATTCAACGATCAAAATACCGTTTTTAGTCACCATACCAATCAACATGATCATCCCGATTTGACTATAAATATTGAGCCCTTGCCCCATTATCCATAATCCAGCTAGACCACCAAAAATACCCATTGGTACAGTTAACATCACCACCAGCGGGTTAATAAAGCTTTCAAACTGCGCCGCAAGCACTAAATAAGCAACCAATAACGCTAATCCAAACACCATTGCAATACTGCTTTGGTTATCTCTAAAGTCTTGTGATTCGCCAGCATAATCAATCGAAATATCTGACGGTAAATTATCAATCGCTTGTTGATCAAGGAAATCAAGCGCTTCACCAAGAGTATAACCATCAGAAAGACTCGCTTTTAACGTGATCGATTTCTGTTTTTGGTTATGACTTAACTTCTGTGCTGATGCCACTTCATCAATAGACGCAACAGTATCTAAGGTAACGAGCTTGCCATTTTTTGCGCGTAGGTAAATCTGACTAAGATCGGTCGAGCTATTAAAGCTATTTTCGTCACCGCGAAGATAAACATCATATTCTTCACCACGCTCAACAAAGGTTGTTTCACTGCGACCGCCAAGCATTACTTCTAATGTTTCTGCGATTTCAGTGACGGGAATGCCTAATTCAGCCGCACGCTCACGATTAACATTAACCAATAGCTCAGGTGTTGTTTCTGCATAGTCTAAATCAACCCCTTCCATTAATGGGCTATCTTCAGCAAGATGTTGTAGCTTTGTCGCCCACTTAAACAGTTCTTGGTAATCAGCGCCACCTAATACAAATTGTACTGGTTCTGATGATCCACCGCCAAAACCTGGCATCATCGGCATCACTCGCACATCAGGAATACCTGCCAGCGTTTTACTGATCATACCCAGTGCTTGTTGTGCTCCGACTGAACGATCATTCCAATCTTCTAATTGCATGATCACAAAGCCCGTTTGATCCCCCGCGCGCCCACCAAATGCAGGTGATTGAATACTGACAGATTTCAATACTCCTTTACCTAACAATGGCAATAAACGTGCTTCCACTTGATCCATGTTACCGATCATACGGTTATAACTGGTACCTTCAGCGCCTTTCACAAACGCAAACAACACTCCGCGATCTTCTTGTGGTGCAAGTTGAGCGGGAATTACCTTCATTAATCCGCCACTGGCAGCAATACAACCTAAAACCACTAATGGTGCAACAAACCGTTTTTTCACTGCCACGGTAACAATTCGACGATAACCGTTTTCTAATTTATCAAATTGACGATCAATCCACAGGTTGAACCGATTGGGCTTCACATTGACTTGCAATAACTTACTGCACATCACTGGCGTTAACGTTAGTGCAATTAATGATGAGAAGATCACTGACATCGCCAGTAATACGGAGAACTCAGTAAATAGTCGCCCAACCATTCCTTCCATAAAAGAAATCGGTAAGAATACCATTACTAATACTGCGGTTGTTGCCACCACTGCAAATCCAACTTCTCGAGTGCCTTTATAAGCGGCTAATAAGGGTGATTCTCCGCGTTGTAGATGGTGAAAAACGTTTTCCACCACCACAATCGCATCATCAACCACCAATCCAATGGCTAAAATTAACGCCATCAGAGTTAATAAGTTAATTGAAAAACCAAAGAAATAAGCAGTGATAAAAGCTGAGATTAAAGATACAGGCACCGTAACTGCAGGAATTAATGTTGCCCGAACTTGGCCAATAAAAATATACAGCACCAAAATAACCAGCGCACCAGTGACTAATAGCGTGCTGTAAACTTCATTAATCGAACGTTCAATGAATACGGTGGCATCATAATCCACTGTCAATGACGCACCTTGCGGTAAAAACTGCTGCATCTTAGCAACTTCGGCGCGTACTTCTTTAGCGACATCAAGCGGATTAGCATCAGACATGGTCACAATGCCGAGACTTAAATTAACGGCACCATTACTTTTAAAGGTTGAATTTTCATTTTCAGCGCCAATCGTTACCTCTGCCACATCTTTTAAATAAATCGGTGTGCCAGCTTCTGTGGTACGAATAACGAGATATTTAAAATCATCAACGGTTTGGTAAAGTCGCGCAGTACGCACCGACATTACCGTTTGGTCATTACGTACTTCACCACCGGGTAATTCTACGTTTTCATCATTTAATGCGTTGACAATATCTTTGGTAGTAACACCGCGTCCTGCCATTAATACCGGTTGTAATTTTACATACATTACCTTGTACAATGCGCCACTCAGGCTCACTGAACTGACGCCATTTAACAGGCTAAAACGATCTTCTAAAACGCGCTGAGCGTAATCGGTTAATTGAGTACGATCCATTTCAGATGACGACAAATTAATATAGATCGCGGGTTCACCCGAACCATTATCTTTTGACACAATCGGATCATTGGCATCATCAGGAAGACGACGTTGCGCGCGAGCAACCGCATCTCGAATATCACTGACACCTTCGGTAAGATCCCAGTCCATATTAAATTCAACCGTGATCCGCGACATACCATTACGAGTAACAGAGGTAATATTATCAATACCACTGATCCCTGAGAGCTCATCTTCTATCGGGGTGGTAACTTGGCTTTCCATTACTGTTGCTGATGTGCCGTCATAAGTTGTCATGATGGTCACAACTGGACTTTCAACATCTGGCATTTCACGCACAGCCAGTTTAGAGAATGAAACAATACCAAACACACACAACAGCAAACTTAATACAATGGCGACAACTGGTCGTTTTACTGAAATATCCGATAACCACATTAGCTCGCTACTCCAGTCGTAGGAGTAATGTCTTTAATGGTTATTCCATCACGCATATTCACCAGTCCTTGTACAACAATACGTTCGCCTGTTTTTAAGCCTTTTTTAATGACCACATTATTATCAATACGCTCACCTAACTCAACCAAGGTGCGGTGTACTTTTTGTTGTGAATCAACAAGGTAAACATAACGTTTAGTGCCTGAATATTCTAACGCTTGAACAGGAATAATCGCTTGTTGCTGCGGAATAAAATCAAGCTCTGCCGCAAGTAGCATTCCAGGTTTTAGCGTGTGATCGCTATTTTCAAATACAACGCGCACTTTAATATTTAAAGAGTCCGCTTGAACACGAGAATCTATGGCTTGAATTTCTCCCGTAAAGGCACGATCACCCCATGCTTGGCTTTTTGCGGTAACTTTAATTCCGACCTTTAAAAAAGAGATATATTGCTCTGGAACTTCAATATCCAAACGCATAGAGGAAAGGTCATCAAAATTAAATAATGCACCGCCAGCGGCGACCATGTGGCCAGGGCTAAAATCATATAACCCAACAGTGCCATTGAATGGGGCACGTATAGCATGATCATTAAGATTAGCTAAAGCGGCTTTTAAACGAGCATTTGCAATACTGGCGCTGGCAGATTGAGCATCGATTTCAGTTTTAGTGATAGCACCACGAGATAATAACCGTTGAAATTCAGTTAATTTACGTTTTTCATCATTACGGTATGCCAAGGCTTCATCATAAGCAGCAACGGCTTTATCATTATCAAGTTGAATTAATAATTGCCCTTTGGTTACCGTACTATTTACAGGAACCACAATCGTTTTTATTTTAGCCGAGACTTCCGCTGCAACATTAACCGCATGTTCAGCCTTTAACTTACCCACTAATGATAGTGATTGAGCAACCGCTAAAGAGTTAACTTCTCCGGTTGTTACCGACACAACACGTGATGATTGCGCCGACTGAGATTTATCTTGCGCAGCATGTGATGTCCCTTGAAAGTAAAAGTAACTCCCCGATAATGCGGCGGTGACTAATACGGCTACGGCTATCTTTTTCATTTATTAAAAACCATCATAAAAATCCTAGTCGAATAATATCTGAACTAAAGGTCGAGTAACGTCAAGAAATGTAAAGTTAAGCAAAAATTAGCTTACTGATGAAAAATCCAGCAAGCACTCAATGATATTGATAAAAAAGGTTTACAGCGCTGAAATGTTTGTTATTATCCGCCCCGCACTTGTGGTGGGGTTCCCGAGTGGCCAAAGGGAGCAGATTGTAAATCTGCCGGCACTGCCTTCGAAGGTTCGAATCCTTCCCCCACCACCATTAATTTTGAAGAATTGTTTTATAACAGTTTTTCGATGGTTAAAGTGGCCTTTAATCATCATAGTAACGAATAACTATTGCCACTCACAATAGAGTAGCAAGCAACATCCCGTGGTGGGATTCCCGAGTGGCCAAAGGGAGCAGATTGTAAATCTGCCGGCACTGCCTTCGAAGGTTCGAATCCTTCTCCCACCACCATCATTTTGAAAAGTTGTTGATAATAACTTTTCAGTTATTGAAGTGGCCTTTAATAACCATAGCTTCAACAAATTATTGTAATACCCCGTGGTGGGGTTCCCGAGTGGCCAAAGGGAGCAGATTGTAAATCTGCCGGCACTGCCTTCGAAGGTTCGAATCCTTCCCCCACCACCATCATTTTGAAAGGTTGTTTTATAACAGCACTTCAGTGGTTAAAGTTAAGCTTTAATCACCATAGCAACATCCCGTGGTGGGATTCCCGAGTGGCCAAAGGGAGCAGATTGTAAATCTGCCGGCACTGCCTTCGAAGGTTCGAATCCTTCTCCCACCACCATCATTTTGAAAGGTTGTTTTATAACAGCATTTCAGTGGTTAAAGTTGGTCTTTAATCACCATAGCAATACCCCGTGGTGGGATTCCCGAGTGGCCAAAGGGAGCAGATTGTAAATCTGCCGGCACTGCCTTCGAAGGTTCGAATCCTTCTCCCACCACCATCATTTTGAAAAGTTGTTGATAATAACTTTTCGGTTATTGAAGTGGCCTTTAATAACCATAGCTTCAACAAATTATTGTAATACCCCGTGGTGGGGTTCCCGAGTGGCCAAAGGGAGCAGATTGTAAATCTGCCGGCACTGCCTTCGAAGGTTCGAATCCTTCCCCCACCACCATCATTCAGCCAGTTGCTTAGCAGCTGGCTTTTTCATATCAAAAAAATAACACCATATAAACATCAACAAATTAGACTAACTTATTTTATATGTGCAATACTGCATATAGTTATCTGGTTTATATATGGATTGTTATGACAGAAGCTTCTACTTACACCAATATTGATTGGGCACAAGTTAAGGTACTGATTATTGATGATCAGCTATCTTCTGCATTACTCATTCAAAATATTCTCCACAGCATCGATCTTACTGCGATTGATATTGCAACTAACAGTGTCAATGCGATTCGACTTTGTAAAACCACCGCTTATGATCTAATCCTGCTTGATTTTCATCTTGATCCACAACTCAGTGGTAGTGAACTTCTTACCGTAATGAGAAAAAATAACTATATCAGTGCCTATTGCGGCATTATCTTTATCTCAGGCGATCGCACCCCTGAAGTTATCGTGACCTCGATTAGCCTAGATGCTGATAGTTTTCTCAGTAAACCATTAAATATTGGACAATTAAAACAACGTATCATAACTGTTTATCAAGCATGCTTAATTCGCAAACCAATTTATATCGCAATAACAAACAATCAAACATCAACAGCCATATTCTTATGTCGACAGTTATTACAACAGCATGGTCATAATCTTGAAATTGAAATCCTATTGCTTGATTTATTAATCAGCCAACAAGACTGGTTACCCGCTCAGCAATTATTAAGCCTATTTAGTGAGCGTAGCCAACACCACAAACTGGGATTACTTCAAACCCAATTAATGCATAAGCAAGGCGATACCATTGCGGCTATTCAACGGCTACAAACACTGATTAAACAAGTGCCCTTATTTGTCGAAGCCTATGACGAACTCGCACTGTTATTGCACCAGCAACAACAGCCATGTGAAGCAAAAGCCATTGCCTACCAAGCCCTAATGCTTACGCCAAGTATCAGCCAACGTTCATTAATGGCTGCTCAATTAGCCGTTTGTACTAATGATCTCTCTTTATTTATTAAAATAGGAAAAACATTCGTTACTCACTTACCTATTATTAATCAAGATTGGATCATTTACTTTGCCCAATTTACAGCTTTATTTGAACAACTTCATAGTCAGCAATTATCACCACTGTCGCAACGAAAACTTCTTAAACAATTAAAAAATATCCATCGTTTAGCACAGCAACGATTAACCTCAAGCCAAAAAAAACACCTTGCAGCATTTTGTCATATAACCCTGGCAAGATTTGCTGTAACCAATAACCAACCATTAAAAGCAAAACGCCGTTTATTGCATGGCCTAAAGATATATTTTGGTCAAATGTCACAGGCACCCGCGGCCATTATGGTTGATGCATTGCCTTTATTGGTGTATTTCGGAGAGACTCGATTAATTAAAGAAATATATCAAGTATTAATGACGCGTAGTGTATTAGATGAACATAGCCATCATCGTCTTAGCCAACTGCAACGTAATAAATTTATTATTGAAAACATTCGCCTGTTAGTTGATCAACTGGCAACCGCAAAAGCGACAATATCACCAGACCCTCAACGCGCTTACCATATCTATCACACCATTTTGCGTGATTATCCTTATAATACAGAAGCACATTTAGGGCGCATGAATAGCTTACTTGTGCTGCAACAAATACATCATCCAGAAATTGATATCAGCTTACAACAAATTAAAAAGATGCCGCTCGCTTCACCATTACAAGAGTGGTTCATTCAATTACAGCAATTGTATATTGATAAACACAGTGTGGTTTACCCTTAACTTTCACCATCACTATTATCACTTGGTGCACCTTGTCTGTATTTATCATTCCGATGTTCTTGATCGCTATTCTCTTGATCCTGACGCTCTGTTGTTGTCGCTTCAGGTTCCGCACCAAACATACGCTTTATAAAATCGAACATACTCTACTCCATGACTATAGCGTCAAAACAACGCTGGGGTTAATAAACAAGTTAGCACAGTCATTACTCGGCATAAGCCCAAACGAATGTGACAACGATAACACCATCTACTTAGTGACATGTCAGCGGATTATTTAAAAACAATAACTTGTCATAAATGATATATTTCCTTTTAGCATAGACCCGCATCTTCGTTATACCCAAATAAACTTACACTACAGGTATGATCGCTTCTGATTGAATGGATCATATATCGAAGTGATAGTGCAATGTGCTAATATCAGTAACCAATAATCATTCGCAGTTATGGACACTAAATATGAAAGTTATTTCTTTTAATATCAATGGGCTACGTGCTCGATTACATCAACTACAAGCTATTATCGATAAACACCAGCCTGATGTTATCGGTTTACAAGAAATTAAAGTTCATGACGAAGCTTTTCCGTTAGCGGATGTTGAAGCAATGGGCTACAAAGTCTACTTTCATGGTCAAAAAGCCCATTACGGCGTTGCGATGTTATGTAAACAAGAACCGATTAGTGTTCAGAAAGGGTTTCCAACTGACGACGATGAAGCGCAACGTCGAATGATCATGGCGACGTTTAAACAAGAAGATGGCAGCAATATAACGGTAATGAACGGCTATTTCCCTCAAGGCGATAACGTTAAGCATGAAACCAAATTTCCGGCAAAAGAGAAGTTTTACGCTGATCTAATGAACTACCTTAATACCGCGCACACCAATGATGAACAACTCATCGTGATGGGTGACATTAATATTAGCCCTATCGATTTAGACATAGGTATCGGCCCCGTCAACGCTAAACGTTGGCTAAAAACAGGCAAATGTTCATTCCAGCCAATTGAACGCCAATGGTTACAAACACTATTAGATTGGGGTTTTATTGATACTTTCCGTCAACTTCACCCAGCAGTAGATGATCAATTCTCATGGTTTGATTATCGTTCAAAAGGCTTTGTTGATAATCGAGGCCTGCGTATTGATGTGATTCTAGCAACGCCAACATTAGCGAACCGTTGTACTGACGCTGGAATTGATTACGAATTACGTGGAATTGAAAAGCCTTCTGATCACGCTCCAATTTGGTCAACTTTCAGCAATTGATATGCGCATTAAGCTTCAATAATCACCATCACCAAAACAAATAATCACAGCTGAAGCCGACTATCTTATTGGTAGCGGCTTTTGTCTGTTTTGCATATATATTCACCAAAATACTGGCACCATACCTTTACAGTATCGATTTAAACTATATTGATGAATATTATCCATCGACAAGATGAATATAAAAAAAGTTGAATCAATATTTTTTAAACGGCATAAATACGTTAAAAAAAAACAGACAAAATCATAACTTATTGATTTTAAATGATGCTTTATTTTGTGATCATGGTTAGAAAATTATGAAATTAAATTACATTAAAATTTTTTTTAGTTTTATCAAAAAAATTATACCGTTACAATTCAAATGATTACATTATTTTGCAGTGTCACAATATGTCTAATTTTGTTATAAATTTTCACCGCAATGATCCAGATCAAATTTATGATTCACAACCTTTGCTATTATTCTGGCAGCCAAATTTAAACCATTAAAGAGCACTCCTGTGAAAATGGAAACGAATCCTTTTGACTCACTGATGCCACCAGCTATGGCACATAAAGCCGAAGAAGTCGGTGTTTATAAAGCGACAAAACACCCGTTACAGTCATTCTTTTTAGCGAT
Source organism: Photobacterium piscicola (assembly GCF_900166965.1). Taxonomy (GTDB): domain Bacteria; phylum Pseudomonadota; class Gammaproteobacteria; order Enterobacterales; family Vibrionaceae; genus Photobacterium; species Photobacterium piscicola. The sequence continues at coordinate 373,705 of NZ_FUZI01000004.1, forward strand.
AACTGCAGGTGTCTTTATCTCAATTGCTTTTGTATTTTATACAACAGTAACTACTGGCGCTGGTGATATGCCTTGGGGTATGTCTAAATTTGTCGGTGGTTTAGCTTTTAGTTTAGGTTTAATCCTAGTAGTTATATGCGGTGGCGAGTTATTCACCTCTTCTGTATTAACCACTGTTGCTCGTGCAAGCGGTCGCATTACTACTGGTCAGTTAATGAAAAACTGGGGCATTGTTTACCTCGGTAACTTTGTTGGTGCAATTTTCTTTGTTGCCTGTATTTGGATTGCAGAACAACACCTTGGCGCGAATGGCCAATGGGGTATTAACGCAATGAAGATCGCCCAACATAAACTTCATCATGATTTTGGACAAGCTGTTGTTTTAGGTATGTTATGTAACCTAATGGTTTGTCTTGCAACATGGATGACTTTCTCATGCCGTAGTGCTACTGATAAAGTTATGGTAATGTTGCTACCCGTTGCAATGTTTGTTGCATGTGGTTTTGAGCACTGTATTGCAAATATGTTTATGATTCCTATGGGTATTGTAATTCATGCTTTCTCTGGTCCTGAATTTTGGGCTATGACAGGTGTCGATCCTGCACAGTTTGCAGACTTGAACATTCATAATTTTGTTGTTAACAATCTAATCCCAGTAACCATTGGTAATATCATTGGTGGTGGTGTATTAGTTGGTCTAACATATTGGATTATTCATCGTCGTCCAGAACTTAACGGCAATAGCCATCACTAAGTTTTGACGCGGTAACATTTATTTTTTTCTACTGAATAGTATAGGTAGGTATACAATGGCAGAGCAATTTGCTGCATGGGAAGGCTTCACAGCTGGTGATTGGCAGAACGAAGTAAACGTTCGTGACTTTATCCAAAAGAACTACACTCCTTTCGAGGGTGACGGCTCTTTCCTAGAAACAGAAGCGACTCCAGCTACAGCTAAACTTTGGGAAGCTGTAATGGTAGGCATCAAACAGGAAAACGCGACTCACGCACCTGTTGATTTCGATACTGACGTTGTTTCTACTATCACTGCACACGACGCTGGTTACATCGACCAAGAACTTGAAACTATCGTAGGTCTTCAAACTGACGCGCCTCTTAAGCGTGGTTTGATCCCTAACGGTGGTATCCGCATGATCGAAAACTCATGCAAAGTATACGGTCGTGAACTAGATCCTACTATCAAGAAGGTTTACTCAGAGCTTCGTAAAACACACAACCAAGGTGTTTTCGATATCTACACTCCTTCTATCATCAAGTGTCGTAAGTCTGGTGTTCTAACAGGTCTTCCTGATGCATACGGCCGTGGTCGTATCATTGGTGACTACCGTCGTATCGCACTTTACGGTATCGACAAGCTAATGGCTGACAAGCTAGCTCAATTCAAATCTCTAGAAGAAATGTTTGAGAATGGCGAAGATCTTCAAATGACTATGCAACGTCGTGAAGAGATCTGTGAACAGCACCGTGCTCTTGGTCAAATCAAGACTATGGCTGCTAAATACGGTTGTGATATCTCTCTTCCTGCTGCTACTGCACAAGAAGCTATCCAGTGGACTTACTTCGGCTACCTAGCTGCTGTTAAATCACAAAACGGTGCTGCAATGTCTCTAGGTCGTACTTCGACTTTCCTAGACATCTTCATCGAGCGTGATATCGCTGATGGCAAGATCACTGAAGCACAAGCTCAAGAAATGATCGACCACTTCGTAATGAAGCTACGTATGGTTCGTTTCCTACGTACTCCTGAATACGATGAGTTGTTCTCTGGTGACCCAATCTGGGCAACAGAATCAATGGGTGGTATGGGTCTTGACGGTCGTACACTAGTTACACGTTCAAACTTCCGTTTCCTAAACAGCCTATACACAATGGGTCCTTCTCCAGAGCCAAACATCACTGTTCTTTGGTCTGAGCAACTACCTGTAGGCTTCAAGAAGTTCTGTGCGAAGGTATCTATCGATACTTCTTCTATCCAGTACGAAAACGATGACCTAATGCGTCCAGACATGAACTCTGACGATTACGCAATCGCTTGTTGTGTATCTCCAATGGTTGTTGGTAAGCAAATGCAGTTCTTCGGTGCTCGTGCTAACCTTGCTAAGACTATGCTTTACGCAATCAACGGCGGTGTGGATGAGAAGCTTAAGATCCAAGTAGGTCCTAAGACTGATAAAGTAACTGCTGAAGTTCTTGACTACACAGATACTATGGATCGTCTAGATCACTTCATGGATTGGTTAGCAACGACTTACGTTTCTGCGCTAAACGCTATTCACTGGAGCCACGACAAGTACAGCTACGAAGCATCGCTAATGGCTCTACACGATCGTGACATCAAGCGTACAATGGCTTGTGGTATCGCTGGTCTTTCTGTTGCTGCTGACTCACTATCAGCTATCAAATACGCAACGGTTAAGCCTATCCGTGACGAAGATGGCATCGCTATCGATTTCGAAATCGAAGGTGACTATCCTAAGTTCGGTAACAATGACGCACGCGTTGATGACATCGCATGTGACCTTGTTGAGCGCTTCATGAACAAGATCCGTACTCACAAGATGTACCGTGATGCGATCCCTACTCAGTCTATCCTAACTATCACATCTAACGTTGTGTACGGTAAGAAGACAGGTAACACTCCAGACGGTCGTCGTGCAGGTGCTCCTTTCGCACCAGGTGCTAACCCAATGCACGGTCGTGACGAAAAAGGCGCTGTAGCTTCACTTACTTCTGTAGGTAAACTACCGTTTGCACACGCTAAAGATGGTATTTCATACACATTCTCTATCGTTCCAAACGCACTAGGTAAAGATCTTGATACTCAAGAAACTAACCTAGCTGGCCTAATGGATGGTTACTTCCACCATGAGTCAGGCATCGAAGGTGGTCAACACCTAAACGTTAACGTTCTTAACCGCGAAACTCTAGAAGACGCAGTTAAGCACCCTGAGAACTACCCACAGTTAACTATCCGTGTATCGGGTTATGCTGTGCGTTTTAACTCTCTAACTGCTGAACAGCAGGCTGACGTTATCGCTCGTACTTTCACAGCGTCTCTATAATATAGAGCCTTCTGTGTAGGAAGTTCGCTTCCTAATAAAAACCGGCTTATATAGCCGGTTTTTTTATGCTCAAAATTTAAGAATAAAAACACGCTTCGTTACACTTCTTCGATTGTACCTATCACATTTTATGGATATTCTGCGCCGCCCTATTCCAAGCATTAATTTACTTCTGTATTTAAGGACATGACTTTCTGATGCGAAGATCTCAATCGGTATTGATTGTCGACGACAGTAGTATTATCCAACAAACAACCAAGCTTATTTTGGTTAATGGGCAATTCCAAAGTGCCAATATTTATTGCGCCTCAAACGCATCTGAAGCGATTAAGTATTGCCAGCAGCAGACCTTTGATATTCTCTTTCTTGACTTTAATCTTGGCTTTGGTAGTACCGGACTACAATTACTTGAGCGTCTATATCACAATAAATTATTGCAGCATTCACCGCTAATTTTTATTCTAACTGCTGATGACTCACCCGCCGTTCTAATGGGTTTTTCTGAATACCAACCCGATGATTATTTGGTTAAGCCTTTACGATTAAATACCTTAAAGCAACGCTTAGAATATGTTTTTGAACAACGCGTCATCAATGATCGTGCTTTTGAATGTTACTTACATTCAGGCATTGATGGTGTTGAAGAGATGTGTGCGAAATCAAATGTAACCGTCAGCACCTATTGCACTACGATTACTGCTGTTGCTAAACGCTTATTTAATCAAAAACAGCCTCATCTTAATGCTGATATTGAAACACTACTAACCCTGATTCAGCAGCATTACCACAGTCTACCAGCACAACTTTTACTGGCTCAACTGTGGTTACAGCAACAAAATTTTCAGGCTCTTAATCCATTATTAAACCAATTAAGAGACTTATATCCTGATCATTTAATGCTACTTGAATACAGTGCCTGCTCTGCATTATTACAACAAAAAATCACCCAAGGTTATGATTTTTGGTTAAAGGCACATAATGTCAGTAAAAATAACTTACATCGCTTATTTGGCCTATTATGGATTGAATGTCATTTCCATAACCACAGCGCCATGCAACAACACTTACGTGAAGCCATCTCATATCTTCGCCATTCAGTATGGGATAAACCTTGCTATCACGCGTTTATTGTTTGGCTGCAACTACAACATAGCGATAAAAAGAATTTACCAATAGAACGGCTCTGGCGCACAATTAGCCAACAAAAAACCATAACTAAACATGAGCGTGCGTTTATTTACTTATTACAAGCATGGCAATATTTAGACAATGACAGCAATCTTCATGCCTATAAAAGCTATATTGCTGCGATAGAAACGATTCAACAAACAGCGCCAGAACAGCACAGTTTTGAATTTGATGCGATTGCCCTTTGTATTAGCAAACGCTTAGCCATGACTCGTCATAAAATAGACTGTTATCAACGATTACAACACAATCTACATCAGCACCAAAATGAGCCGCATTCGATTATAAAACAGATGTGGTTAGAAACAATGCAGCCAACAACTAGCCATCACACAGATGAACAATACCGTTATGCGCTTAGATTGTTAAAACAAAAATATTATATTGAGGCTGGTCAATCGATGTTGCTATTATGGCCTCAATATCGTTTTGATGATGTTTTAGCTCGGTGTTTAATTGAGTTATCTTCACGGGGTTATATAGACAATGATCCACAGCATCAACAATGGATTAGAGAAGCGAGATGGACCTTTGAATCACAAGAGTTTAAACCTGACTGGTATTTAAGATTAAAAGCGCAATATCGCTTTCTTCAACAACCATTATATTAATGTCTTGATTTGTTCTTCTAGGTAGCTCTACATGCGAAACTTTATACTGCTGCTAGTACTGATATTACCACCTTTTATACAGACCATTTATGCTAATGAATTAACGCATAAGACGACGGCTAAACCCATTTTAACTGTTGGCTATACCTCGCTTAATTGGGCACCATTATCTTTTAAACATGGCGATAAAATTGTCGGTTTGTTACCTGATTTGATGGATACTATTGCAGCAAAAGCAAACTACCAAATAAAAAGTGTCTATTTCCAAAGTTTTGATGAAATGCTCGCAGCATTTAAAAGTAACGATGTTGATCTATTGATTGGTATAGCGGCAACATTTAATCGTCAAAAATACATGGTATTTAGTGATCCTATTCTAAGCTCATCATTTGCGATGCTTAGCCGATCGCCTCTGTACACCAAAATATCAGATCTTAATGATGCTACTATTAGTGTTGAAAATGGCTTTGCTATTAAACAAAAAATAATAGATCTTCATCTTAACGGGCAAATTCTAGCAATGCCATCCAGCACCGTGGCACTTAATGCTGTTGATACAGGTCTAGCCGATGTTTATATTGGTAATAGCCTGATCCTACACCACTCACTCACAACTAATAAGCAACAACCACCACTTTATTTCTCACCGATAACTACATTGCCTTTTGAACGCTTATACATCACAGCTACACGAAATAATAGAGTCCTCATCGACAATATTAATCAAGCTTATAGTCAACTTCATCCCGCAGTCTTAACCGCAATTTATGATCGCTGGCTAACGCCAATACAAAAAAAGATGTTAAGTGATCCGCATACGGTTCATTTAACCGCAGCTGAAAATAATGCCTTACAGCAGCAGAATAATATTCGTATCGGCTATAAATATCCTATGTCGCCAATATTGAACAAAAATGATTTTATTTTAAGTCAACTCAACGACACTTTAACCAAAATAAAAGATAAGCTTCCTATCACCACCACCATTGTTCCCATCGATAATTATCAAGATGGTAAGCAAAAACTGCTCAATAATGACATTGATATTATGGCTGCGGTAGCGATAACAAACCAACGTCATAAGGAACTGACCTTTACGACCCCTTATTCTAACGATCGGTGGGTTATGCTTGATCACATCAACCATAAAAAATTAACCTCCATTAATTCAACGGATACCATTGGTGTTCTCGCCTTTGGATTTGGAGGAAAACTTGTCAAAGAATATTACCCAACAGCGAAGATTCGCTTATTTAAAAATAAATTTGATATTCTCAACGCCGTGGTCGATGGGGAGATTAATTATGCGGTAATTTCGTTATCTACCGCGAATGTTTTATTACAAAACAATTTCTTAGGGCAATTAAAAATCATTACAAGTCGTATTGATGATTATGATCGAAAAGTTGCCTTTGCTCTGTCAAAAAATAACCTTTTACTGCGTAATATTTTAAATAAAACCATTGATTCTCTGCCACCAACGACTATTCAAAAACAATGGCATACTTTCACAATAAAAAATGATGGTATTTACAATCGATTAATCTTATTTATCATGATAATGGGCGCGGTTATTAGCTGTATTATTGGGGCCATTACCATTTGGAACCGCCGTTTAAGTAAAGAAATTAAGTACCGTAAAGCGGCAGAAGATAAGTTAACTTATTTAACCAATAATTTTGATGGTGTTCTGATTCAACACCACCAAAAAAGTGATGACCCAATGGATATTGATATCCAATTTATGAGTGAAAAAATCATTGATTTTACGGGTATTTCAGCCAGTAAATTCTATTTTTTTCCACACTTATTAAAAGATCGCATCTCTATGCGAGATGATTATTCAAGCTTAGTTGCCGAAATGCGTAATGCTGTACAGCAAGGCTATTGGCGTACCGAGTTACAAATTAAAATCAATGAATTAAGTGCACCTTGTTGGATTGAACTACGTTGTCAAATTACGCCGGCAGCAATCGGTTGGCAGTGGAATAGCATCCTGATTGATATTACTCAATTAAAACAGCAACAATTCGCACTGACAATCGCCAAACAAAAATCGCAAGCAGCCACAATAGCAAAATCACGCTTTTTAGCCATGATGAGTCATGAAATTCGCACGCCAATCAGCGGCATTATTTGTTTATTAGATTTAATGAAACCTTATGCTCAACAGCCTGAACTCTATCAAATCCATAAAAATCTCACCTTTTCAGGTGAAAACCTACTTAATATTGTGAATGATGTTTTAGATTTCTCTAAGCTTGAATCAAAAAAACTAGAGATCAATCCGCAACAAAAAATAATGTATAAAATAGCCACAGTGTTAGTACAACCTCATGCTATTCATGCCGCACAGAAAGGGCTAGATTTTAAATTATGGCTTGATCCTAATATCGCCAAAAGTTTACGTTTTGATAGTTTTCGTCTTAAACAAGTGCTGAATAATTTACTTAATAATGCGATTAAATTTACGTCTCAAGGCGCTATACACCTTGATATTAATTTATTATCCCAACAAAATAATCAGCAAACTATTAGCTTTACAATCACAGATACTGGCATAGGTATTGCGGCTAAAAATATCAATAAACTCTTTCAGCCATTTGAACAAATAGAGCAAAACACCGATCGTCGCTATGATGGCACCGGATTAGGGCTATCAATTTGCCACCAACTGATCCAATTAATGAATGGAACGATTTCAGTATCAAGCCAACTTAATAAAGGCACTAGCTTTACGATCACTCTCACGTTTGATATCTGCCAAGCCGCTGAGGTTAAATCATTAAACAAGCACTGTGGCTTACTCTCGATAGTCAATGATCTTATTTTAACCAACTATTTAACTGCTTGGGGTTGTTCTATCTCGCGGTTAAATGTCACCACCAAAGAACAACTCGCGGTTGCAATATCAACCCAATGTATTGATACTATTTTTGTGCCTCAATCATGGGCAAATCAACATAATATTGATCTTAATTGGATTGCAATTAACTTACCTTCGGTTAATTGGATCACTATAACCTCTACTGATGTCATGCTTACGTCCAACATTAATGCCCGTAATATTTCCCTTAGCCCGCTTTTATCTCAACAACTTTATCGTGCATTAACAGAGCCCTTTCAACCGTATAACAATGACAATCAGTCTCGCTATAATGTGCCTATAACGCTAACTCGTGAACAAGCTATCGCAGATAACCGCTATGTGTTGGTCGCAGAGGATCATCCAATTAACCAACAGATACTCAAACAACAATTAGAGCAACTTAACTATGCGGTAGATATTGTTGATAATGGAAAACAAGCTTTAGTTGCATTAGCACAGACTAATTACAATATTTTACTCACTGATTGCCATATGCCAGAAGTCGATGGCTATGAGTTAACCAAAATAATTCGAGAGCAAGAACAACGAACAGACGCGATAGCTTTACCTATTATCGCGATTACAGCCAACGCTCTCACTAATACCTGTCGTTTTCAAACCATGGGTTTTAGCGATTATTTAATTAAGCCATTAAAGCAACAACAGCTAAAAGATATATTAGCAAAATGGATAAAACCATTAAGCATAGACCAAAACGTCAAAAAAATGTCACAATTAACTATCGAGCCAACAATATCGTCAATAACATCAATTACACCAAAACAAGTTATTGATATAAAAGAACTATTACCCATATTTGGTGACAGTGAGCTGTGTCAGTTATTGCTACAACAATACTTAGAATCTTGTTTTGACGATTTATCACAGCTTAAAACAGCAATATCACAACAAAATAATGATAGTATCTTTATGGTTAGCCATCGCATGAAAGGTGCTGCACGGATGATGGCTTTTCATCCATTAGCACAAATAACCCAGAAGCTTGAATTACACTCGCAACAAGCGCAAATAGACTCGACCGATTTACAACAAGACTACTTGCACATTGAGCAACTAATCGAACAATTATCACACCAAATTAACAGTAAATAGGATCGAAGAATGAACATATTATTGATTGAAGATCATGACTTTCAACGTCAAGTTCTTGCAACCCAATTAGCTCATCTTATCGATCCAAATCAAGACCATATACACTGTGCAACTAATGGTGTGTGCGGATTGAAGGCGGTAGCACTATATCAACCGCAGTTACTGTTTTGTGATCTCAACATGCCACAAATGGATGGCATCAGTTTTCTCGGTCATCTTGCTGAACAGCAATTCACTGGTGCAATTATTATCACTAGCGCATTAAATGCGGATGTACTTCTTAGTGTCAATAAAATGTGTAAAAACTATGGCCTTAATTTATTAGGTACATTAGCGAAACCAACCCATCTTGAGCAACTAAAACAATTATTAGCTTTAGCGGTCAATCAACAACCGTTGGGCGATGCACCAATATCAGCATTACAACTCGCACTCACAGAGCAGGATATTATTGATGCTTTTAATGCTAACTACTTAACCCCTTATTATCAGCCCATTGTTAATTTAAAAACTGGCGAATGGGTCGCTAGCGAAGCATTAATTCGATTTATTCACCCAGATTATGGCATTGTGCCTGCAAGTAATTTCATCCAGCACTTAACCCAAATAGGTAAAGACAGCCATCTCGCCTTACTCATTATCAATCATGTAATCAGCCATCAAGCTATATTTGAAGGCCGAAGAGTTGCTGTCAATATCTCAGCCAAAACCTTAGTTGAACGTAGTTTTATTAATCATGTGCTGGCATTACATAATCAATATCCACAATTGCATCACTGGCTTTATTTTGAATTAACTGAGTCAGATTTATTTGAGTCGGCAGGCAAAGCTCTAGAAGCTGCTGCCCGATTAGGCATGCATGGGTTTAATCTTTCGATTGATGATTTTGGTACGGGTTATTCATCGCTAAAACAACTCGATATCTTACCGTTTAAGTCGCTAAAGTTAGACATTAGCTTTGTGCAGGCGATGCCAACAAATTACACCGCTAAAGTAATTATTGAGACTTGTTTATTATTAGCACATCGACTTAATTTAACAGTGATAGCTGAAGGTGTTGAAGATATTACATTGTGGTTAAAGCTACAAAAAATGGATTGTGAACTCGCGCAAGGTTATTTTATTTCACCACCGTTACCTTTTAGCCAAATTCCAATTTGGCATGATCAATGGCAACAACGAAGCCAACAATTACTCAATAATTCAGCCTCCAAAGAGATATTAACTAAAACACAAGAGAGATGAATATCACCCACTCTTATCTGATCCATGCTAATGAGGGATCCTGAGTTTTCGCTATATTCACACCTCGTTTTGTAATAAAATAACATATAAATAAAACGCAGTATGCGGAGAAATAGAACAATGTCAGTAACAGGTCGTATTCACTCTTTCGAATCTTGCGGAACCGTCGATGGCCCAGGAATTCGGTTTATTGTATTTCTGCAAGGTTGCTTAATGCGTTGCCAATATTGCCACAATCGTGATACATGGGATACCCATGACGGTCGTGAAGCGACTATTGAAGAATTAATGCATGAAGCAAGATCATACCGTCACTTCATGAATGCTTCTGGTGGTGGTGTTACCGCCTCTGGTGGTGAAGCAATGCTACAACCAGAATTTGTCCGCGATTTCTTCCGTGCTGCGCAAGCAGATGGAATTCATACTTGTCTTGATACCAATGGCTACATTCGTAAACATACCGATGTGGTTGATGAGGTATTAGATGCTACCGATCTTGTGATGCTTGATCTTAAACAGATGAATGATAGCGTTCACCAAAACTTGGTTGGTGTTTCCAATAAACGTGTGCTTGATTTTGCACGTTACCTACACCAGCGTGGTCAAAAAACATGGATCCGTTACGTAATTGTACCGGGCTACACTGATGATGAACAATCTGCACACCAATTAGGTGAGTTCATTAAAGACATGGATAATATCGAAAAAATTGAGCTGCTGCCCTACCACCAGCTTGGTGAGCACAAATGGGAAGCTCTTGGCTTTGAATACCCATTAACTGGGGTTAAGCCACCGAAAAAAGAGACAATGGAAAATATTAAAAACATTCTTGCAAGCTATGGTAAGAAAGTTATGTATTAAACAACTGTGTCATAGTTGTTAATACAAAAAAGAGCGGCTTATCTTTATCTCTAAGGAGTTAGATAAGTCGCTCTTTTCTATTTAAACTGAAAAGATAAAATAGTATTTATCGTGACAACGGTAAAATTGTGACAAGAAAAGAGATTAACAACACCATAATTAACAATGAGATTGGTACTGTATACTTCCACTTAGTTACAGGTTCTTGCATCATAACTTCCTTTGCTAAATTTACACCCTACTTGATCAGGGTCATTTTTATATGGCACATACTTTAAATGCAGAGCAAAAAACAACCAATAACTAATAATGAAATAATACATTCCATTATCAATGAAAACTAAAAACATCACCTCTTTATCTTCCACTAAATAGCAATAGCCCCTATAAAAAAACCATAAAAGGATATTTATCCATGATAAAATTATGGTATAAACCAAAAGCAAACGTTTGCGTTAATGCAAAAAGACAGATTTGCAGTTAAAAAAGCGTTCAATATCAGCATTAATATTACTCTATCTGCCTATGAGGAAATAAGCTCTCATGAAAAGTGACATCGAAATTTGCCGAGAAACGCGACTCACTCCCATTGATCGCATCGCCTTCAATGCCGGCATTGAAGCACAAGATCTTACGCCTCAAGGCAGCTTAAAAGCGAAAGTAAAACCCGCTATTTTAAAACGGTTAAGCAACAAACCTGAAGGTAAGCTCATTTTAGTAACGGCTATTACTCCAACCCCACTCGGTGAGGGTAAAACAGTAACAACCATTGGTTTAGCACAAGGGTTAGCTAAAATTAAGCGCTCAGTATTTGCCTGTATTCGCCAACCATCAATGGGGCCAGTATTTGGTATCAAAGGCGGAGCGGCAGGAGGCGGTTATAGCCAAGTAGCACCAATGGAAAAGCTCAACCTACACTTAACGGGAGATATTCATGCCGTAACCGCAGCGCATAATCTTGCAGCAGCAGCATTAGATGCTCGTCTATACCATGAATCACGCTTAGGCTACGACGGTTTTACTGCACATACGGATTTACCCGCCCTACGGATTGATATTAATAATATTAGCTGGAAGCGAGTAATGGATCACAATGATCGTGCGCTACGTATGATTACAGTTGGTCAAAATGAGCCAGGAAAAACCATTAATGGCCTTGAACGCCACGATGGATTTGATATATCTGCCGCTTCTGAATTAATGGCAATTTTAGCCCTTGCCACAGATTTAGCCGATATGCGTCAACGTATCGGAAAAATCGTGGTTGCTTATAACCTTGACGGTGAGCCTGTTACAACAGAAGATCTACAAGTTGCAGGCGCAATGGCTGTCACTATGTGTGAAGCGATTGAACCGACGTTAATGCAAACCTTAGAAGGGGTGCCAACACTTATTCATGCCGGACCTTTTGCGAATATTGCTCACGGTAATTCTTCGATTATTGCCGATAAAATCGCATTAAAATTAAGTGAATTTACGGTGACTGAAGGCGGTTTTGGCTCTGATATGGGATTTGAAAAAGCCTGTAATATTAAAGCACAACAAGCACAGCGTGGTCCTGATTGCGCAGTCGTCGTTGCAACTTTGCGTGGCCTAAAAGCAAACTCAGGACTCTATGATTTACAGCCAGGGCAATCATTACCTGATAGTATTTTTGAACCGGATAGTACAGCTTTATTAGCTGGTTTTGAAAATTTACGTTGGCATATTAATAATGCCGCCAAATACGGTGTGCCCGTTGTAGTGGCGATTAATCGTTTTCCACAAGATACTGATCAAGAACTTGAACAATTAAAACAACTGATTTTAACCACAACCTTTAATGTACATGTTGATGTTGCACTCAGTGAAGCTTTTGCCAAAGGTGGAAACGGTGCAGTTGAACTCGCCCATGCGGTGGTTAACGCTTGTAAAACACCAGCAAACTTCACACCACTGTATCGCTTGAATCAAACCATTGAAGAGAAATTAATGGCAGTGGCTGAAATTGGGTATGGCGCGAAAAATCTTGAGCTATCACCTTTAGCCACACAACAGTTAGCTAAGTTAAAAGCGCAAGGGTTTAATGATTTAGCGATCTGTATGGCAAAAACACCTTTATCTATTACTACAGATCCTCATATTAAAGGTGCACCAACAGATTTTACGGTTCCAGTAAGAGAGCTAAAATTATGTGCAGGAGCTGGGTTTATCTATGCTTTATGCGGTAATGTCATGACCATGCCTGGTTTACCTGAAAAACCTGCATTTATGAATCTTGATCTTGATGCTGATGGCAATATTATTGGCCTAAGCTAAAGCCATACCATTAAATACTCAGGTATCGGTGATCATCATGGTTACCGATACCCAGCCTCACATTGGCCACCAATTCAATTGCAATCCTATTTAACGATTAAATAAACCTACAAAAATAGTGGTTTTTAATTAAAATCAATTAGATATGTTTTTTATCAACATATCAATTGGATAACATTCGTTAACAAAAAATAATCCTATTCGTGGTGTCAGATCATTTTATTTTACACTCAACCTGCTAATCTCACGCTCATAACAAATATTCCTTGTGCTCACTATCGCGATAAAATCACAACTGAGTGAGTGCAATCTATAAAAAATTTGAGGCTTACTACAATGGAAATGACTAACGCTCAACGTCTAATTCTATCGAATCAATATTACATCATGTCAAAACTTGCACCTGAAAATGCTGACAAATACCGTCGTTTACAAATGATCATTGAACGTGGTTACTGTTTACAGATGCGTGAGCTTAACAAAGACTTTGGTGAAGTTTCTGAAGATGAATGTAAACAAGTTCTTGAAATTATGGAAATGTACCATGCTCTACAAGAATCATTTAATTTAGAAGATTGCCGTTGTGATGGTGCTAAAGACATTGACCAGCGTCGACTACAATTTTTAGGCTTTGATGTAATTACTGAAGCTAAGTTAGTTAATTATGTTCGCTTTCTTACCAATGATGAAGGCCTATACCCACAGTTTCCTAAAAATGAACACCAGTTCAATAGTCATGTACCAATGCTAGACAAATACCTACGCATGCTGACTATTTGGCGCGCATGTCCACGCCATTACCACTTATCTTGCAGTGAAATCCAACAAATCATTACTGCATAAGTTTGATAAGCATTCACAATAAAACCGAGTTAATCAACTCGGTTTTTGTTTTTATTCTCATACAATGATAATAAAACACAAAACTGAAACGTGATCCATTGTTTAGGATAACACCACTCTCTCACACTAATAACAGCCGTTGTTTTGTTATAAAAACCATTAGTGATCATTTCTGTCGCTGACGTATAATTACGTCTACTTCTTCACGCTATTAATACGTAATCTAGCAAGGTTACATTTATTAGTAATATGTCATTTAAATTTGAATAGATAATAACAATGATTAGCTATGTAAAAAATAATACCATTGGTAATCGTCTGACCTCTGCCATTATATTAATGGCATTCTTAACGATCAGTGTCAGTGTTATTGCCGCATTAACATGGCAAAAATTAAGTCAACAAATAGGCACTATTGCTAATGATAATATGCCAACTTTACGATCAAGTTATCGTTTAGAGCGCAGTACGGCAGAATTACAAGCCGCATTAACAGCATTAGACATGAATACTAATCCGTTAAAGCATAAAGCGATTAAAAAAAATATTGTCTCTATTTTAACGGCGATTAGACAATCAATAGATAATATTTCAAGTTTATATTACTACCCCAAAATAAAATCGGGTCAGCAACTATTAGTTGCCAATATCGATAGCTATATCGCATTATTACAACAGCGAAATACCCAGCGATTAGCATTAAAACAAATAGAAAATACCATTAAATGGCTACATCAAGATTTAATTGATGAGTTACAACCACTGCGACTAGAAATCGAGTGGCAAATGATGCGATTACTGAATAGCCCTCAGAAATTACCGCAAGATCATGATACTAATATCAAAAATATCATGGCTGAGTTTTCTGTTATTCAAACCATTACCGTCAATGTCAATGAATTACATCAACTGATAGAAGACAGCATTCTTCACCGTCAACATAATGACATCAATACCGCTTTTGATGCTATTGCTCAAAAAATATTACAACTCAATAAAATCAGTAAGCAATTAAATAATTACCCTTCGACAATTACATACCGTCAATTACAGCAAGAATTTACACAATTAGTGACACCTAATGGCCACCTTCAAAAGCTCTTAATCTTAGACAATATAAATAGTGTAAAGATCACTCAATCTCAGCGTGATATTCGAAATCAATTAACACAACAAGAAAATATAATTCAAACACTTGTGGGTCACGCTGATAATGCACTCGCAAAATTAAATGGCAAAACAAGACATTCGATCTGGATCAGTAATTTAGTTTTATTTGGTGTGGTATTTATTACCATTATTCTTAGTGTTATTTTATCAATTTATTTAGTGGGTCGTGGCGTAGTAAAACGCTTAAACCTTCTAGGTCAAGATTTACAAGCTATTGCCAATGGTAATCTCAACGCCCATATTCAAACAACGGGCGTTGATGAAATAGGTATTTTAGGGGATAACCTGCGCTACTTCTGCCAGCAGATGCAAGAAATACAAAACTCTAATGCGCTTAATCTCATCAATAATACGCAAGCCAGCATTATTACTTGTGATCTCAATGGTGCAGTTGAATCTGTAAACCCTCAAGCATTAAAACAATTAAATTTTTGTAATGTCACCAAAAAACATCAGGTTTGGGATCTATTTAATATCTCAACCCTAACCAAGCTACAACATTTATTTACTACCAATGGGCCATTAATGACCAATGGCGCTTATAACATGACCGTCAAATTAATTACCAAAAATGGTCAAAGCTTATATTTACGACTAGATTTCCGCACTTTTACTCAAGGCAATGATGACAAAGTTATTATTACAATGACGGATATCACCGAACAAGAAAATACTGCTCGCTGGCTTGAAAATACGGTGGCAGAGAAAACGCAATCATTAACTATTCGAAACCAACAACTGCGCGATGAGATTGAAGATCGTAAACGCATTGAAGGTGATTTAATTGAAACGCAAGATGAATTAATCCAAGCGGCAAAAATGGCCGTCGTCGGTCAAACGATGACATCACTTGCACATGAACTCAATCAACCATTGTCAGCAATTTCAACTCGAATATTTAGTGCAAAACTTGCACTTGATCATAAAAAATACGAAAATCTACCCACAAATCTGACAAAAATAGACGATCTTGTTACTCGAATGAGTAAACTGATCGTAAACTTTAGAAACTTTGCTAAAAAGCAATCAGCAACCAAGCCATTAAGCAAAGTGGATGTTCAAGATTCAATTAAACAAGCATTAATCTTGGTAGAAAGTCGCGCTAAAGTACAAAAAACAACAATGGTGAATACCATTGATCACCCTCTTTACGCACTTGCAGATCAAGTCCAGTTTGAACAAATTTTAGTTAATTTATTAGTTAATAGCTGTGATGCGGTTGCCCATTGTGAGCAACGAGAAATAACAATTATTCTACTAAATAGCCCATCTAATAAAATTCGGTTGGCTGTTTATGATAGTGGCGATGGTTTTGATGCCACGATCATTGACAAATTATTCATTCCCTTTACCACCACCAAAGATGTTGGGTTAGGCCTTGGGTTAAGTATTTGTGGTTCAATTATGACGCGACTAAAAGGTGAAATCTTCCTTGCTTCTAGTTTAACAGGTGGAGCAATGGTCGTACTGGAGTTAAATAAATATGATAAGTGATGATATTGAAGTATTGATTGTGGATGACGATCATGATGTTGTCGAAGCCTATCAAGAACTACTTGAAATAGCTGGATTTAAAGCGCAAACAGTGACAGATTCCACCTTGGTTTTAGGAATGTTAAAGCGTAATTGGCCCGGTGTTATCGTGTCGGATATGTATATGCCCGGCTTAGATGGCATGGAATTATTAGCCAAAATTCAACAGTATGATCATGAATTACCTGTAATTATTATTACAGGTCATGGTGATATTCCAATGGCTGTTGGTGCCTTGAAAAAAGGGGCGGTTGATTTCTTACAAAAACCATTACAGCCTAAAGAGTTAATTACGCTACTTGAAAAGTATTTACCTCAACGTCGCCAAATTATTGAACAACGTAACACCTTGCACACGACAACCGCAGAAGTATTATTGGGAGAAAGCCCACTCATCATTAAAATTCGCGAGCAGTTAAAAACTATCGCATTAACGACTAAAGATGTGTTAATTGAAGGTGAAAGTGGTACAGGTCGCCATACGGTTGCAAAATTACTTCATCAAAATAGCCAATTAAGTAATGGCCCTTTTGTTGAAGTCAATGCCGCAAATATTACTCGTACGCCGGATTTACAACGTAGCATGATTTCAGCTCGTAGTGGGTGCTTATGTTTATCTAACCCCCACCACATGCCCATTGAAACTCAACAGTGGTTGTGTCGTTTTTTACTTGAGCAAGAACGCCAAGGTAAAAAAGAAGTCCGCGTTATCGCTTTATTTGATGGTGATCCGACGGAATCTGTTGAAACTGAACAATTTTTACCTGAATTATTCTACTTTTTAAGTCAGGTACGATTTAACTTACCAACCTTGCGTCAACGTAGTAGTGATATCACATTGATATTTAAACACTATATTAAGCAAAGTTGTAAGAAATTGAACAAAGCAATCCCCGCCATTGATAAAGCTTATCTGGCGATTTTAAATCGTTATGAATGGCCGGGAAATGTATTAGAACTTAAAAATGTGGCTGAATTATACGCCATAGGGATCGTCAAACTTGCAGGGCAAGAACGCTCAAAACCGTTAGATCAAATGAGTAGTCCACTTGATGATCTGGTTGATGGTTATGAAAAGCAAGTCATTGAAGATGCGTTATACCTCTTTTCAGGCCGTATCAATGAAGTGTCATCATACTTACAAATACCCCGTAAAAAATTGTATTTGAGAATGAAAAAACACGGTTTAGATAAAGCTGAATATAAAGTACGCTCAAACCAACCGCTATAAATCACAACCTATTCCCCAGAATTTGAACTATTCTGGGGAATTTTTTTATTATAATTCTAATGCCCACCGTATAAACTTCTTACGCTGTTCTTTATTTGCCTGTTGATATAGTTGTTGTAAGAGTTGATCCGTTTGTTGAGCCGTTAAATGCGTAGTATCAATCGATGTAACCGCAGTGCTTTTCGAATGTGACATCTGTTTATTTGTCACCATCGCTACGGGCACAACCGCTTCTCCCACCGACTCATTTAATAATTTATTGTAATCAGTAAATAATGGCGATCCCGTCATTGGAATAACTTTTTGCTCCAGCGCTAATTGAGAGCCATCGTCATTATATAACTTAAAATAAGGTTGCTTTGCGAAACGGTTAATTTCTTGCGGCGTATCTAATCGTGGTATTTTCACGGTTACTGTCGCTTGATCATCAAGCTTAAAACGCAATAAAACAGGTGACGAATTCACATATCCCATCGTCTGCCCTGTCGAGTGAGGATTCTCTGGACTATCAAATCGCACTAATAATTGCTGTTGCCCTGCGGGTAACGTCACCTGATGCTGAGTATTTTTTAAATAAACGGCTTTGGTTGCTAAAATTTCAACATTACTTGGTGTTTGTAAGTTTGTCTCTGCCCATGATGGTGCACTCATTGACGTAAATATAACGCCAGCAATAATTGCAGATGTTTTAATGTTCATTTATATCCCTCAACATAACTAAGCCAGCATTTTCTCTGCTGGCTTAATTGATACTTCTTTATTTACGCAATAAGATTAGAACTCGTAACGTAAACCGACGTTGAAGTAATCTTCTTCAGGATTATTCCAGCCATTCCAATCGGTACCGACGATAGAGCCATCGCCTTTTTTACCATCACGGAACACATAACTACTGAAGATTGATGAACGACTGGTTAACTTATACTGCGCTTCAAAGGTGGTATCTTTATATTCCGTTTCATCGCCGCCTTTGTTTTCAAGTGAACGGTAACCTGCACGCAATACCCAATCGGCAGTTAAATCATAAACAGCTGTTAATTCATATACTTTATCTGTGCTGTCACCACGACCATTATTAAAGGCTAATTGACCTTCAGAATACATCGCACCTAGCATCAAGTTATTGTAGTAATAACGCGTACCAGCACCCCAGAAAGTATAGTCTTTAGCATCACTACTAATGGTGTTATCTGACTTATCATATTGATACGCAATTACAGGTGCTAATTTACCTGCATCACCAAAATCAAAGGTGTAACGTGCGGCAGCGTTGTAACCTGTTTTTAAATTAGAAGTGCTGTTACCAAAAATATAGGCGGTAGAAACATCAAGATTACCAAACGTGTTTTGATATTGAAGAGTGCCATCTTGACGGAAAACTTGTGTTGCAGTGGAATCAACAGCGGAAACTTGTCGAGCAATCGTAACATCAGAGGCTGAGAATACATCCGCAATATCCGTAAGCATAATTAGACCAGAGGCAACCCGTCCTCCTGTTACCTTACCGTATTGTGATGCATCAATTCCGGCCCAAACATAACGTGCGGTCAGATCTTTACTATCCGGATTAAGGTTATTCGCATATTCAGCAGCATTAACTTGGTATTCAGCCCAACCGATAACAGAGACCGTATCGTTAACAGTTTGAGATCCACCCAAACCAAAACGGCCATCAAAATTACCATCAACACCAGATTGATCAGGATTATTATCACGATCGGTTAAGTTAAATCCTAAACGGCCATAAACATCAACATGAGAACCATCATCTGCTTCATAAACAGTGGCAGCCTGCGTGACACCAGCAACCAATAATGCGGGTAATACTACTGCTAATCTTGTTTTTTTCATTTTATAACGTCCTATTATTATTTCGTATGTCCGCCTTAACTGAAGTAATGCAAACAATACGACTACATTGCTGTAATAAAAAAATCAATATCGCTAATTAAAACCATGTCTGTGGTACAAAAATAATCTCTAAAGAAAACAATCTAACGCTGTTTTTCTCGATTATTTATTCACTTTTATGACTACAATAAGCAATAATCCTGAACAATTACTGAACAGTATTTTCTTATTTCACGATAAAAATTATTAATCAACAACTGTGAAATAGATCGTTTTTTAAACAACTTTTTTTGTGACGTGTCTGCTGGTCAAATAGATGATTTAAAGGTATATGAGGGAAATATGAATAATAAATAATGCTTATTCTATATAAAATAAATATAAAGCACGTGGGAGTAGTTCAAGCTATAAATTCCGATTACACTATGCAGCTGTTTTTCAGCTTTGGTCTATTACATGTCTTATCAATGCCCTTTATGTCACTTGCCCCTTAATGTCGATGCTAACAACACATCATCAACATCTTACCGTTGTAGCAATAATCATCAGTTTGATCAGGCAAAAGAAGGCTATGTAAATTTAATGCCTGTACATCATAAAAGTTCGAAAAACCCTGGTGACAATAAAGAAATGATGCAAGCACGACGCTTATTTCTTAACACTGAACATTATCAGCCACTACGCGATGCTGTTATGGCACAGTTACGTCAGTACTTACCGCAACAAGCTACAGAACTGCTTGATATTGGCTGTGGTGAAGGTTATTACACCTCTGAATTTGTTCAATTACGCCAACAATTTCCGACTATCAACATTCATGGATTAGATATTTCTAAAGTTGCGGTTAAATATGCCGCCAAGCGTTACCATGATTGTGATTTCTGTGTGGCTTCTAGTCACCGCTTACCATTTGCCGATCACTTTTTTGATGGTGTCGTTCGTATTTATGCCCCATGTAAAGGCGAAGAGTTACATCGCGCGATTAAATCTGGTGGAATTCTTGTTGCAGTAACCCCTGCACCACGCCATCTATATCAACTAAAAGAATTAATTTATGACGGCGTTAACTTGCATGATGTGCCAGTAGAGAATATTGAAGGATTTGAGTTAGTCGTAGATCAACAATTGCATTACGACATGACATTAAGTGGTGAAGAAGCAACAGCACTAATGCAAATGACGCCTTTTGCATGGAAAACATCAGAACAAGTATGGCAACAACTGGCACAAGCCCAAAATTTCGAATGTGAAGCTGATTTTGCTATTCGTGTTTATCGTCGCCAATAGTTACAAATAGTGAGATTGATTATCATTTGATATTGATAATCAATCTCAAGTTGTCTATTATTTGCCGTTTATCCTCTCGGTATAACGACAATGAAGTCATTAATTTGTTTAGGTGTTGCAAGCTTATTAATTGGTTGCGCCTCTCCCCCGTCAGCCAATAACACTCTCGCCTCCACCAGCACCGCAACCACCATGTATGATTACACTATTGCAAGTCCTCAAGGTGAGCCTCTTTCCGTCGTTCAATTAGCACAAGCGCTACGTGACGCTGATATTATTTTAGTTGGTGAATGGCATAGCCACCCCGCAGCCCATCTTTTACAAGCTCAATTATTGGCAGCACTGTACCAACAAAATCCTAAAATCACCTTATCAATGGAACAATTTACACGTGACAACCAACTGATCCTTAATGATTATTTAGCTGGTAACATCGGTGAAAAAACATTAGTCAAAGAGGCCAATGCATGGCCTAACTATGACAGCGATTACCGCCCATTAGTTGAGTTTGCAAAACAAAATAACGTAGATGTTATTGCAGCAAATGCACCAAAATCAATTGTTCGTTGTGTTGGACGTCAAGGGCCGGAATATCTTAATAAGCTTCCCCCTAATGAACGATTATGGGCCGCGCGTTCATTAACACTAGCCACAGATGCTTATCAACAAACCTTTATTGCTTCGATGCACCATGGCGATGAAGCACAAACTAAACGTCAATTTGCGGCCCAAACGACATGGGATGACACCATGGCAGAAAGTATGGTTGATTATTTAAAACAACACCCACAACAACAAATCATTCATGTTGCTGGACGGTTTCATACTGCAGAAGGATTAGGTACTGCATCACGAATTCAAGCGCGAAACCCAAAGCTTAAAATAATGATGGTGACCCCAATTTCAAATCAAGTCACATTGCATGCGAACGCACCTGATTTCACTGTAAAAATGCAGCCTTTACCACAACGGTATGTACAAAAAGATAAAATGATGGCGGCAATGACTGCCATGGGGAAAAGAAATTCTGATTTAAAATGCTATTAATATAAGTCAATAAACACAATAGCAAACGCTAGATAAAGAAGAACCCCATCGGCGGCCAAGCAGTTGGGGTTCTAAGAGAGATAACAGCTATATCTCAAGTTACTGAGCAATTATACCTTAGTAACCTGTTTATTGCCTGAATAATCATTCATTATCGAATAATATTCGCGCTATAATACGGTTATAGCATGACATTATAGTTACTGCATAATGTCATTTAAGTGTTCCTATACGAATAAGACCACAGTGAACAAGATTAGTTGCAAAAAAGAACGCGTTTACTGAATATTTTTTTATCGCACGAATTTCAGCCTTACCCCATCGCTACCCACGCCAATTTACAGTAAAATAAAACCAGAGCTCTTTTCTTTGAGCCAAATTAATTAGGAAAACAATGAAAAAAACATTTGCTTTAACTCATCCCAAGAAAGCGTCTGCGCGTGTTGTAGAAGCAATTAAACACGATGTAAAAAAATACATTCGTCGTGAGCGTAATAAAACATTACCTGCTGGTACTGATTTTTGGGATTTTGATTGCAAGTTTGGTCATACCGAGCAAGAAGCAAAAGTTATTCACGTAAAAGAAATCAACAAGTACATTGATGAAGCTGAAAAGCTAGAACTTCCATCATTATACTTAGAGATTCTGGCAAAGCCTGCAACACGTGCACCACGTCCAGATTTTGATTTCGACGAAGAATAATTGCTCATTAGCCATTATGTAATGTGCTATAGATCCAAACAAAAAAAGAGTCGCTAATGCGACTCTTTTTTATTACAACAAAACAAATGCTCTTGCTTAGAACCAACGATCTAATGCATGTCGATCTAATTGCTTGAATGCTCGATTTAATACATCTGCTAATTCTTGGTAGCGTGGCTGCGATTTTTTAGGCTGCATTGCATGCCCTTCACTAACAATCTTCTGATAAATTTCACTATACCACTTCGCGAGTGATGGCGGCAAAGTCGTTTGACTGCGTTTCCCCAACCACCATAAGCCTTGTAATGGCATTGAAATAGCTAATAACGCAATCGCTATGGCTTGTGGCATTGCATCATAATTATGAAACGCCATTTGAGTAAGAATACTAATTGCAGCGACCGCAGGCATCACTTTTGTCGCAAATTGGGTGGCTTTAATATACCGATGCTCAGGAAAAACAGCCGCCAGCTCTTTGCGCATTGGCCATGTCGTCATGTAATGCTGACCATTCTGAAAGTGTTTCCACATTGTATGTTGAGCCATAATGCACCACTCATCAAAAAAAATTATAACATTTAAAAAAAATACACAACAAACTTGATTCAAATTAAAATATTCTAAAAATCTTTTTGTTATATTGCGTAACAATCGGTTATTCTAGACCAGCCTAGATGTAATTGTTGCTGTTAATGACCTTAACTGCAAGCTAGGCTCTGTCAAGGATGACCCAGAATTAGAGGTAACTCAATTCTATTTCTCAGGAAAGAGCGTGATTTTTCCCTCTAGTAAGACGTGTCATAAATATTCGTCTATTCTAGGGGTACTTTTTTATTCAAAAATGAATATCAACTTTCAGACAGATTATAGGTAGTCACTCTCATGTCTAAGCTGGTTTTAGTTCTAAACTGCGGTAGTTCATCTCTTAAGTTCGCAATCATTGATCCAGTATCAGGTGAAGAACATCTTTCAGGTCTAGCAGAATGTCTAGGCCTTCCTGAAGCTCGTATCAAGTGGAAACTTGATGGTAAGCACGAAGCACAACTAGGTGACGGCGCTGCTCACGAAGAAGCTCTAGCATTCATGGTTGATACTATTCTTGCTTCTAAGCCAGAACTTAAAGAATCTCTAGGCGCTATCGGTCACCGTATCGTACACGGTGGCGAGCAGTTCTCTGCATCAGCACTGATCGACGATGTTGTTCTTCAAGGTATCGTAGATGCGTCTGATTTCGCACCTCTACACAACCCTGCACACGTTGTTGGTATCGAAGCTGCTAAGCATAACTTCGCTGGCCTGAAGAACGTTGCTGTATTTGACACTGCTTTCCACCAGACTATGCCTGAAGAAGCATTCCTATACGCTATCCCTTACAACCTATACAAAGAAAACGGTATCCGTCGTTACGGCGCACACGGTACTTCTCACCGTTTCATCGCTCGTGAAACAGCGATCCTTCTTGACAAGCCTCTTGATGAACTAAACATCATCAACTGTCACCTAGGTAACGGCGCATCTGTATGTGCAATCAAAGGCGGTAAATCTGTAGATATTTCTATGGGTCTAACGCCTCTTGAAGGTCTAGTAATGGGTACTCGTTGTGGTGACCTTGACCCAGCAGTTATGTTCCACCTACACGATCGTCTAGGTATGAGCGTTGCTGAAATCAATACTATGTTCACTAAAGAGTCTGGCCTACTAGGTCTTACTGGTGTGACTTCTGACTGTCGTTTCGTTGAAGAAAACTACGGCGTTAAAGAAGAAGCAACTCGCGCAATGAACGTATTCTGTCACCGTCTTGCTAAGTACGTAGCTAGCTACGCAGCAACAATGGACGGTCGTCTAGACGCAATCGTATTCACAGGCGGCATCGGTGAGAACTCTGCACCAATCCGTGAAGAAGTACTTAAGCGTCTAGCTATCTTCGGTATCGAAGTAGACAGCGAAGCTAACCTTAAAGCTCGTTTCGGCGGCGAAGGTGTTATCACTACTGCAAACAGCCGCATTCCTGCAATGGTTGTTTCTACTAACGAAGAATTAGTAATCGCAGAAGATACAGCGCTTCTAGCTGAAATCTAATCTTACGATTATTAAAACGGCTGACTTTTTGTCAGCCGTTTTTTCATGGCATTTTGTCATATTTTACTGTGGTGCTGCTCTATGATTATTCTACTTAAATACTAAGTCGAATTGTTATTGAACAGTGCTGTATCGATTCAATAGTCAGAGGAATCTATAGTGTCTCGTACTATTATGCTTATCCCAGTTGGCGCTGGTGTTGGTCTAACAAGCGTTAGTCTTGGTGTGCTTCGTGCAATGGAACGCAAAGGCGTTCGTGTTTCATTCTTCAAGCCTATCGCGCAACCACGTCAAGGTGGCGACCAGCCTGATCTAACAACAACGATCATCCGTGCTAACAGCGATATGCAAATCGCTGAGTCATTCTCAATGGCAAGCGCAGAAGAACTTATTCGTAACGATCAAACTGACGTTCTTCTAGAAGACATCGTTGCTCGCTTTAAAGCAGCAACAGCAGATGCTGACGTAACGCTAATCGAAGGTCTAGTTGCTACTCGTAAGCACCCTTTTGCAAACCAAATTAACTTTGAAATTGCAAAAACACTAGATGCAGAAATCGTATTCGTTGTCTCTCCTGGCACTGATAACCCAGCGCAACTTAAAGAGCGTATCGAAGTAGCATGTTCTAACTTCGGCGGCATCAAGAACAAGCAAATCTCTGGTGTTATCGTTAATAAACTTAACGCACCAGTTGATGCTGAAGGCCGTACTCGCCCAGATCTTTCTGAGATTTTTGACGATGTTGAAGGCACTGTTCCTTCAAACGTTGAAATCATGCAAGTGTTCAACTCTAGCCCTATCCGTGTACTTGGTTGCGCACCTTGGAGCGCAGAGCTAATCGCTACTCGTGCAACAGATATTGCTCAGCACCTAAATGCTGACATCATCAATGCAGGCGATCTAGAAACACGTCGTATTAAGAGCATCACTTTCTGTGCACGTTCTATCCCTAATATGGTTGAGCACTTCCGTCCAGGTTCACTACTTGTGACGTCTGCTGACCGTCCTGACGTTATCGTTGCTGCATGTCTTGCTGCAATGAACGGCGTTGAGCTAGGTGCACTTCTACTAACAGGTGGTTACGACCTACCTAAACCTGTTATGGATCTATGTGAGCGCGCATTCGCAACAGGTCTTCCTGTTATGACGGCACAAGGTAACACTTGGCAGACATCGCTTAACCTACAGAGCTTCACTTTAGAAGTTCCTGCAGACGATAAAGAGCGTGTTGAGTTTGTTAACGAGTACATGGCAAGCCACATCGACGGTAACTGGATTGAATCTCTAACTGAAGGTTCAAACCGTGAGCGTCGTCTAAGCCCACCAGCATTCCGTTACCAGTTAACTGAACTTGCTCGTAAAGCAGCTAAGCGTATCGTTCTTCCTGAAGGTGATGAGCCACGTACAGTTAAAGCTGCGGCTATCTGTGCTGAGCGCGGTATCGCTGAATGTGTGCTTCTAGGTAACCCTGAAGAAATTCGTCGCGTTGCTGAGCAACAAGGCGTGGTTCTTGGTGCTGGCGTAACTATCATCAACTCTGATGAAGTACGTGAAAACTACGTTGCTCGTTTAGTTGAGCTACGTGGCGCGAAAGGTATGACTGACGTTGTAGCGCGTGAGAAACTACAAGATTCAGTATTCCTAGGCACAATGATGCTTGAGAATGGCGAAGTTGACGGTCTAGTGTCTGGTGCAGTTCACACAACTGCAAACACTATCGTTCCTCCATTCCAAATCATCAAGACTGCACCTGATGCGTCTATCGTATCATCTGTATTCTTCATGCTACTACCTGACCAAGTATTGGTTTACGGTGACTGTGCGATCAACCCAGATCCAACAGCAGAGCAACTTGCTGAAATCGCTATCCAATCTGCAGATTCTGCAAAAGCATTTGGTATCGACCCTCGCGTTGCTATGATCTCATACTCTACTGGTACTTCTGGTAAAGGCGCAGACGTAGATAAAGTACGTGAAGCAACTAAACTTGCTCAAGAGAAGCGTCCTGATCTAGTGATCGACGGTCCTCTACAGTACGATGCTGCAATCATGGAAAACGTAGCGGCTTCTAAAGCGCCTAACTCTCCAGTAGCAGGTAAAGCAACTGTATTTGTATTCCCAGACCTAAACACTGGTAACACAACTTACAAAGCGGTACAGCGTTCTGCAGATCTAGTCTCTATCGGTCCAATGCTTCAGGGCATGCGTAAGCCAGTTAACGACCTTTCTCGTGGCGCACTAGTAGACGATATCGTTTACACAGTTGCACTAACTGCGATTCAGGCAGAACAAGCTAACGCTAAGTAAGTTCTTTTTTCTTACTTAAAAAACTGTTCTAACGCCCCTGCACAATAATTTTGTGCAGGGGCGTTTTTTATTGCTGGCAACAGCGGATTTAAGCCTTTATGCTAATTGTCTACTTAGGTTAAGGATGACCCAATAGCATGGATGTGCTCAATACCTTAGGGCTTTTTATCGGCTCTTTAGTTTCAAATACCCTCGCTTCACTTTCTGGTGGTGGCGCTGGTTTAATTCAATTCCCATTACTTCTTTTTCTTGGTTTACCGTTTGGTATTGCCCTTGCTACCCATAAAGTTGCCAGTGTTGCTTTAGGTATTGGTGCTACCGTTAATCATCTCCGTAATGGCAACTTACCGTGGAAACTAACCCTCTACGTGATTAGCGTTGGCGCTATTGGCGTCATTATTGGGGCAAATCTCATTCTCGCCATCCCCGTTAAATTTGCCGAAGCCGCTTTAGGTGCATTGATCATTAGCCTAGGTATTTATTCTGTTACTACTAAAGATCTTGGCCAAACATCCACACCACAACGTCGGCATAGTTTAGGATTTATTATTGGCGCTATTATTTTATTTATTATCGGCATGATTAACGGCTCACTGACCGCGGGGAGTGGTTTATTTGTCACTATGTTCTTAGTGCGATGGTTTGGATTTGACTATAAACAAGCTGTCGCCATCACTTTAGTCAGCGTTGGATTATTTTGGAATGCCATCGGTGCCATTGCTATCTACCAAGCGGGGGCAACCATTTACTGGCCGTGGCTACCAGTATTATTGATTGGATCGTTACTCGGTGGCTATCTTGGTGCTCACCTTGCCCATCAACGTAGTAATCAGTTAATTAAACGTTGCTTTGAAAGCTTAACCTTTGTGATTGGTTTTAAATTATTACTCGACCTTTAATAATAACCATCGCCTCAAACAGGAATTAACATGAATAAAGCCACCATCGATATTTATTATTGTCGTCAGTGTAATTGGATGCTGCGAGCAACATGGATGACACAAGAATTACTGCATACCTTCAGTGAAGAAATCACCTCCATTAGCCTTCATCCTGATACCGGTGGACGTTTTGAAATTTTTTGTAATAAACAGCTTATTTGGGAACGTAAAGTCGATGGCGGCTTTCCTGATGCAAAACAACTTAAACAACGGATTCGTGATGAGATAGATCCCGAACGTGATTTAGGTCATATCGATAGATAATCTTGCTTTCAACAAAAAAGCGCATGCTCGATAGCTCAAGCATGCGCTTTTTATTAATGGCTAAGATGCTAATTAAGCACTGTTCGTGCCAACACCTCACCCTCAAAACTAATCACAGATAGCTGATTACCGTCTAATAAACCGTAGCTTGCAGGTAAACCGTTACGAGGAATAGCAACGGAGCCAGGATTAAAGGCGTAGTAATCCGATTTTAATTCAGCAACAGGAATATGCGTGTGGCCAGATACAATCACATCACCATTCATCAACGGTGGATGCTTATCGGCATTATAAATATGACCATGAGTTAAAAATAACCGTCGACCATCAGCTAACATCACCAAGTTATAATCTGCCATCATTGGAAAATCTAACAGCATTTGATCAACGTCGCTGTCGCAATTACCTCTTACCGCGGTAATTCGATCTGCATACTGATTTAATAATTCAGCCACTTTGATCGGATCGTACCCTTCAGGTAACGCATTGCGAGGCCCATGATTAAGAATATCACCTAATAAAATAAGATACTTAGCCCCACTTTGTTCAAAAGCAGCAATGGCTTTTTGAGCAGCAACGAAACTACCGTGAATATCTGATGCAAAAAATAATTTCATGATTAAGCTCGACCAAAAAATCGTAAATATATTGATTCAGTCTACGTGAGCCGCAATAAAAATACTATTATCACAATCAAGCCATAATGTGATCAGCCAGTATCACTTATACTGTGAAAGTAATTGGCAATAATAATATTCATTGCAGCACAAACTTGCTTACAGCATCAGTTAATTTAATATAGTACATCGATAACCGCGAGGAATAACACTATGAAAATCTTAGTGACGGGCGCGACAGGGCTCATCGGTAAAGCACTGCTTCCCCATTTAAATCATGATGAAATTACGGTTATTAGCCGTGATCCCGCTCGCGCTTATCAACAATTAGGTCATCATATTAACGCGCTTGATTTACTTGAGTCATTACCTAGCCTTGATCAATTCGATGCTGTTATTAATCTTGCGGGTGAACCAATCATTGGCAAGCGTTGGAGTGCTCAACAAAAACATGTTATTGAAGACAGCCGCTGGAATATCACCCAACAACTGGTTGATAAAATAAAAGCCAGTGATAACCCTCCTCATACATTTATTAGTGGCTCGGCTGTTGGTATCTACGGTAATCAACACGATCAAATCATTGATGAAACATTTAATATTACACCTAATAATACTGATTTTTCCCAGCAAGTTTGCTCTCAGTGGGAACAAATAGCCCTTGAAGCACAATCTGATAAAACGCGTGTATGCTTATTAAGAACGGGGATCGTACTTGCTAAACAAGGCGGTGCATTGGCGAAAATGTTATTGCCTTATCAATTTGGCGTTGGTGGCCCTATTGGCAGTGGTCAGCAATATTTCCCATGGATCCAACTACAAGATATGGTGCGAGGAATTTTATTTTTACTTAATAATAATGATGCTCAAGGTCCGTATAATATGACCGCCCCCAACCCGGTCACTAATCGTGTTTTCAGTGCCACTCTTGCCGCCACCTTACATCGTCCACATTTATTGTTTACCCCTGCTTGGGTACTAAAATGTGCCCTTGGAGAGTCTTCACAACTGCTATTAGACGGTCAACGCGCATTACCGAACAAATTACTGGCTGCAGGGTTTAACTTTACCTTCCCTGATATTGAGCAAGCGTTAAAGCAGACGTTGGGGGATTAATTAAGTGTATTTGCACAATAAAAGCAGACTAGAATAACAGCCCTGTAGAGTAATAACCCTGTAATAAATTCATCAGATATTAGGCCTAAAGATCTTGCTATAATTATCCCCACCCAATAACATGTATAATAAATACAACATTGGAGTTTGTTATGTTAGATCTCACCAATCTTACTGTTATTAAATCTCTTATATTTTTAACTATTGAATCTATCGCTTTAATTTTAATGGTTTCACTACCTATTTTATTAACATCAGCACTGATCATTAAAAATATTCGATCTTTTTTTAATCCAAACAAATAATGATCTGGCTATAGTTAAAATATAGATAACGTTGGCTTAATCATCGTAACGGTAACAACAATTTATTAATCTGCGACCATGACACCAAATACACCAATGCTATCGCTAGCAGTGGCAACCCTAACCACATTAGCGGATGTAAACTAAACGGTAGTTCAAACCCTTTAACCACCAGCAAACCGACCACAAACTCTGCGCCTATCGCAGCAATCATACCGGCTAACACAGCAATAATGCCGTACTCAAACCACAGAGTAGCGGCAATACGCTTTCGGCTGGCACCTAAAGTTCGGTATAACTGAATTTCGGTTTGGCGCTCTGAAATACTCAACCGCAACAACGTCATGATCAACAGTAAGCCGCTGACAACACCTAGCCCAGCTAACACAGTCAACGACCAACTCACTTGCGCCAACAAGCCTTGAATACGGGTTGCCATCATCCGTAAATCAAGCACACTCACAGTAGGATATTGACTAGCTAACGTATTTAATAATCCATTTTGTTGCTTACCAACCCGAAAACTGACTAATCCCGTTGCAGGAAATGACTGCAACACATCCGGCGTAAAAATAAAGTAAAAATTGGGCTTCATATTGCGCCATTCAACATGTCGAATGCTGTTAACGGTGGCGTTAAATTCCAACCCGCCAACGGTAAATACCAACTTATCACCTAAGCGAATATTCAATCGTTTGGCAATTCCAGATTCAACTGAAACACCGTCCGCTTTACCCCATTGCCCTTTGGTAACCACATTATGGCTTGGTAGTGTTTTCGCCCACGTAAAATTAAGTTCACGCTTTAAAGCAGGATCAACACTTTCATCATCTGCCTTTCGATTTAGCTCATTACTTATCTCAGTATTATTTTCAGCTTGATCAGTCGCCGTTTCATTTGATGTAGCGTAAAAACGTTGATCATTAATTGCGACTAACCGACCTCGCGTTACTGGATAGCCTTGCGAACGGGTTAGATTAGCTTTATCTAAATCGGCTAAATAGCTTTGCTGTTGCTCAGGGGCGATATTGAGTGCAAACACATTCGGCGCATTCGCAGGTAGGGTATTTTGCCAATCCGCGAGTAATTCATTACGTAATAATCCAATCACCGCCAATAACATTAATGAGCAAGTTAACGCCACCAGTTGAGTCGCAGTTTTGGTTTTACTGCGATTCACACGGCTTAACGCTAAACTATAAGTTGCACCTAATTTCACTCGTTGTAATAACGCGATAGCAGTCACACCAATACCCGCTAAAACCAACAACAACCCCACGATACCTAACAGGGTTAACCACACTAAAAAATTAGTGCCAATCCACACGATAGCCGCTAACACAGGAGGCAATAACAGTAACCATGCCAAACGACTAGAAGTGGGGGCTATTGTCGATACTTGTACTGAATTGATCGCGGAGGTTTGAACTAACCGTGACAGCGGGATCCCTAACGCAGGTAGTGCAATTAACAATGCCAACAATAAACTGATCGCAAAAGGCGCAATTCCCATCGCAGGTAGCTGATCGGGTAATAAGTTTTGCAGGGGATAACGCAGCAACCACTCAAGTCCTAATCCGAGCATTAAACCAACAATGATCGCAACCACAAACACGAGGCCGATCTGAGTTAATAGCCAGCGCCATAAAAAACCTTGGGTCGCACCAAGACTTTTCATCATCGCCACCGCCGTCTTACGCGTTGCCGCATAGTGTTGGCAAGTTAGCACTAATGTGGCAGCAGCCATTAATACCACCAGCACCAATGTGAGCGATAAATATTGCCGCGCACGTTCAATAAAATCACCACTGCGTCCAGCATCATTTTCAGTTAGCCACCGTTGGCTTGGAGTTAAGATTAATAGCTGACGAATATCATCTAATACTTGATTGGAACCAGAGAAATAATAACGATAGCTGATGCGACTGCCGGGCTGCACACCACCGACAGCTTCAATATCTTGTTGATGAATAAACACCGTCGGCATTTGGCTAAACGGATTAAACGATAATTCAGGATCTTGGGTAATACGGCCACTAACGGTTAACTCAGCATCACCCAGCATGAGTACATCACCAATTTTCACGTTTAACAGCGAGAATAAACGCTCAGTTAGCCATAATTGCTGCGGTTTTACATGGTGTTCTAATAACGCGGTATCTGCACTTTGTAAGTTAAGTTCACCCCGTAATGGAAAGCCTGAGTCGACAGCTTTAACACTCACCAACTGCATGCCGTTATCACTAAATGCCATAGTACCAAAACGGATTTGCTGAGCGACTTTTACCGCATCGGTTGATAATGCTTTAAGCTGCGAAAGATCAATCGGCTGTGAAGAAACAAGCACACTATCAGCCGTTAATGCAGATCGTCCTTGATCAACAATGATCGCTTCTACTCGGCTCACTAATGCTGATAACGCAAACACACACGCGATAATTAAACTCAACGCTAAAGTGACTAACCATAATTGACCTTGGCGAATTTCACGCCATGCCCAACGCACAATAAATGTTCGATTATTAGCAGCAACAGCAGTATTAAACATCGCGATCGTCCTTATTTAATGGCTCATTATCAGTCCTTTTTTGCACTTGATTTAATATGCCATTATCTAATCGCAGTACTCGATCGCACCGTGCGGCTAAGGCATCATCATGAGTCACTAATATCAGGGTAGTACCGTTGTCTCGATTAAGCTCAAACAATAACTCAATCACCATTGCAGCCGTTTGTTGATCTAAATTTCCTGTTGGCTCATCGGCAAACAAAATTTTAGGGTTGATCATAAACGCGCGTGCTAATGCTACCCGTTGTTGCTCGCCACCTGATAATTGGCTCGGTATATGAGTCTCTCGTCCTTGTAAACCAACAACAGCTAATAGTTGTTTAGCACGTTCAATATCGATCGCTTTATTTTGAATCAAACATGGCAGAGTAACGTTTTCTAACGCATTTAAGGTCGGCAATAATAAGAAGTTTTGAAACACAAACCCAATCGATTCACTGCGCAACTGTGCCCGTTGTTCATCATCTAAGCGCGTTAGATTATGACCTAATAGTTCAATCTCACCGGCAGTTGGCACATCTAACCCTGCCAGCAACGTCATTAGGGTCGATTTTCCTGCGCCTGATACACCCACTAACGCAATTGACTCACCTTGCTCGACCTCAAGCGAAACATCCTGCAAAATGGTCATTGGCGACAAGGCTGTCGTAACCTGTTTAGAAACAGCGTGTGCTTTTATTACGGAGATTGACATGATACGAATCCTTTCATTATTAATGCTGTTATTTTCATCGACAGCATTTAGTCAAACGCTATTAGTCTTGGGTGATAGCTTAAGTGCGGGTTATCAAATGCCTACCAATAAAAGCTGGCCTGTACTACTACCTGAAATATTAGCCCAACAATCCCAACCAACGACAATTATCAATGCCAGTATCTCAGGCGATACCAGTGGTAATGGGTTAGCACGACTGCCGCAACTGCTTAAGCAATACCAACCTGACATAGTATTAATCGAATTAGGTGCAAACGATGGTTTACGCGGTTTTGCTCCTAAAATACTACGCAATAATCTCAATCAGATGATCACTTTAATTAAAGAAATGGGATCACAGCCGTTATTAATGCAAATCGAAATTCCACCTAATTATGGTAAGCGTTATAACATGTTGTTTCGTAATACTTACCCAGAGTTAAGCCAATCATTGAACGTACCACTGTTGCCTTTTTTCCTTATTGATATCATTGTTAAACCTCAACTGATGATGAAAGATGGTCTTCATCCAACAGCGGAAGCACAACCGCTTATCGCCCAATTTATGGCAAAGCAACTTCAACCGTATCTCAATCAGGAAAGTTCACAATGACGACTTCTATCTTAATTACTGGCTGTAGTTCTGGTATTGGCTACTACTGCGCCGCCGAGCTCAATAAATTAGGCTATAACGTCATCGCCAGTTGTCGCCAACAACGCGATGTAGAACGATTAAATAGCCAAGGTATTCCTTGTATTCAACTGGATCTTCGTTGTTCTGAATCGATTGATCGCGGATTAAAACAAGCATTAGTTTTAGCAAATGGTCAACTAGATGTGTTATTTAACAATGCGGCTTATGGCCAACCAGGAGCATTAGAAGATTTATCTACAGAGGCATTGCGCGCTCAGTTTGAAACTAACTTCTTTGGCTGGCATCAACTAACTCGTGCAGTAATCCCGTTGATGCTACAACAAGGCCACGGCAAAATTATTCAAAACAGTTCAGTATTAGGTTTAGTTGCGATGAAATACCGCGGCGCCTATAACGCCAGTAAATTTGCCATTGAAGGTTATACTGATACGCTTCGATTAGAATTAGCGAACACCCCCATAAAAATTGCCTTAATAGAACCGGGACCTATTGAAAGTCATTTTCGTCAAAATGCTAAATCTCAATTTGAACAACACATTGATATTAATCATTCTCGTCATCATGATGCTTATCAACAAACATTACATAGATTAGGCACGACAACCCCAAATAATAAGTTCACTTTAAGCCCCGATGCCGTCTTTAAGCAAGTGTTGGCTATAATTAACAGTAAGCGCCCAAAAGCACGTTACTATGTTACTCAACCAACATATATTTTTGGCTTTCTTCGTCGTATATTACCGACAAAATGGTTAGATAAACTGCTAATAAAGAGTAATTAATTAAATATAAGCCATAATAACAAGGTTTATTATGGCTGATTTTAATTTATTGAATTCAGATAAAATGGTGACAAAAACAACAATCAAAAAATAAACAAAGAAAAATACATCACATTTCCGTGCTTAAAGTTAAACAAATAACCTTTATACCAACATTCTTCTCTATCAATGACAAAATCTATAATAACGTCATATTAGTGTCACAATAAAACGCTACAGTAAGCACAAGTCAAAAAACTTATGTCATTAAAAATTATCTTATCTGAGGTGTAGTATGTCGTTGCGCCAAATTAATCTTATCTGTCTCTGTATCACACTCGCGGTTATGCTTACCTTTAATAATTAATGTCATTTAATGCTCTTTTCTTGATTCGTCTCGATTCATCCCCATATATTTGATATAGCCTTTCAAATAGCCAACGGATATCAGCACATGTATCAAAATGTCGCTCTTGAATTAAACGAACAGAATCTTCAGCAAATCATCGATCAATCAATACAAACACCGGTGGTGATCAGTTTTTGGGCGCCTTCAATGCCAGAAACGCTAGAAGTAAATGCAATCCTTGAAAAAATTGCCCGTGAATACCAAGGACAATTTACGCTAGCAACGGTGAACTGTGAGACTCAACAGATGGTTGCTTCTCAATTTGGTGTACGTGGATTACCTACTGTCGCCCTATTTAAAGGGGGCCAACCTACTGATGGCTCAGCGGGTCCACAAACAGAACAAAGTTTACGTGAAATGC
Organism: Photobacterium piscicola; assembly: GCF_900166965.1. Classification (GTDB taxonomy): domain Bacteria; phylum Pseudomonadota; class Gammaproteobacteria; order Enterobacterales; family Vibrionaceae; genus Photobacterium; species Photobacterium piscicola. The sequence continues at coordinate 409,716 of NZ_FUZI01000004.1, forward strand.
TAACCCGTCATTTACCAACCCCCGAAGAATTACAACTACAACACGCATTAGCGTTAGTAAAAAGTGAAGATTACAATCAAGCACTCGCATTACTACGTCAGTTAGCACAAAAATTTCCTAAAAATAGTGTGATTGAGCTGGCGATTGCTGAATGCTTAGTGGCTGCGGGATTATTTGATGAAGCAGAGTTAATTCTTGAAACCATTCCGATGCAAGATCAAGATGCACAATATAAAGGACTACTTGCCAAGCTTGAATTACATAAACAAGCGGGTAACTCGCCTGAAATACAATTATTAGAAGAAAAATTAGCGGCAAACCCAAGTGATGCCAATATTGCTTTTGAGCTTGCGGTTCAATACAGCCAAGTAAACCGTAATGAAGAAGCATTAGCACTCTTATTAAATATTCTTCGTAGCGATCTTAATTTTGCTGACGGTAATGCTAAAAAGACCATGATGGATATTTTAGCGGCACTCGGACAAGGCAACCCGATTGCAGGAACTTATCGTCGTCAACTGTATTCTTTACTATATTAAGTGATAGACCAATAAAAAGGCCCGTCAGCGTCATGCTTACGGGCCTTTTTTATTCAGCAAATTAAACCTAACTGCTAACGTGCATTCGTTTTTTCAAACACTAAAAATTTATTGCCTGAGTCAACAACCAAAGTATTATTAATAACTTCAATACTGGTCGCACTACGTAATACATTCAACATATTTTCTTCCTGAGTAACAAGTTCAGGTAAGCAAATTCTACGGGTGACACTAGGTAAAGTAAAACTACCATCAGCCGCAATTAGGCGTCCTTTAAATTGATTACAACCTGTAAAACCAGACACTTTCATATCAGCATTAATATCTAATTTAGGTTTATGCTTTGTTACACCAGGGATACATACGCCCCCCTTTAGTGTCCATTCCCCTACAAGTTGAGTTGATTTATTCAGTTGTTGATTAGAAAAACAACCTGTCAATGAAATGGCTAATAGTATTAATAAACAAAATTTACTTTTTTTCATCATCGCTCTATAACTCAATCTTAATCTCAATAGACTGCTTTTTCATTTAGAAACAAGCTATTGAGATAACAATCGCATAAAACAATGCCGATGATCTCTCATCGGCATTAATATTCAAACTATACAGTCTGTACTATCGTCTTAATTACTTAAGGATGATTTGTACTGAACGCTGAACGTAGTTAGTGCTGTCAGCTGAGTTAGTTTGGATTGGGTTGCTGTTAGCTACGTGAGAAACAGTTAGGCGAGATGCGCTAATACCGTTTGCTTCTAGGAAGCTAGCAACGTTCGCTGCACGTTCTGCAGAGATTTTTTCGTTGATTGCTTGGCTACCAACTTTATCAGTACGACCGATAATTTGAGCGTTAACTTCTGGGTTAGCTTGCATAGTTGCAACAACTTCGCCTAGGTTGTAACGGCCGTAGTCGTTTAACTTAGTTTGACCATTTTGGTATGGAAGAACGTAAGAAGAACGAGTTGGGATTTGTGCTTCAACAGCAACTTCTTTAACAACTTCTACAGTGTTTGTAACAACTGCTGGTGTAGCAGGTTGACCAAACTTGTATGTCATACCCCAGTACGCTTGAGTTAGATCAGCGTGACCTTGTGAAGTACGTAGGTTTTGGTAGTAATCAGCACCGATTTGAGTAGATAGTGCGTGAGTGATCTGGTAAGACAGACCTAAACCACCAGTTGCTGAGAAGCTATCAGAATGCATGTGGAATACTTGATTAGCATCTTTGTCATTAGCATAGATGTAAGTACCACCTACTTTAGCAAATGCAGATAGTTTCTGTGTAAGAGGTAGATTACCTTTAATACCTACAGTTGCAAGGTTTAGGTCAGAGTTACCTAGGTCATGCATGAAGTCGTAGCTAGCGTATACGCCAACATATTGGTTGAAGTCGTAACCAGCATCTAGTTTAGCACTTGGAGCGCTAGTTTGGCCGTTGAATGCACCTGAATCTGCGCTACCAACATAACCCATACCTAGTGCACCACCAACCCAGAAACCGTGGCCTTGACCAGCGTACCAGTGACCAGTTGCAGCTGATTGACTTAGAGCAGTGTTATTTGTAGCCGTTGCAGGTGCATCAGCAGCCATTGCAGATGTAGCAACGCCTAGAGATAAAGCTGCTACTACAGCTAGAGATAGAGATTTCAATTTCATGTTTAACTCCATTGGTTAAATGCTTTAAAACTTTCTAATTGTCTGTCCATATAAGTGCGTACTATCTATTTTTTTAAGCGTGTATCGCAGGACAGTCTTTGTTAGGAACCCCACCATTTTGTGACTGAGTTGGCATTAAGGCAAATAATAAAAAATGATGTTCACAATTAATTGTTGTTTTTTCACACGCGTCAAAAAAATGACTTCTGAAAAATAAATCTTTCAGAAATAATTTAGATAAATGAAAATAACGTTTTTTTTAAACGATTTAATTCATATAAAAAAAGATAAAAATAATACAAAAACCCAATATAACCACTAATAAACAATATGTTATATACAAAATATCACATAAGCATCACTTAAAAAAAAATATGAAAAACATACTTTTTTATACTATAGATAATGTGATAAATAATCATATGGCGCTATTTAAGATGCCAATTATCCTTTATCATCTCTTCCATAAATATTTTTTTTTGTTAGCATTTGCTTTGAAAATAAAGATCCGAGATGTGTAATGGACTTTTTCATGGTCGAAATAGAAGAACTAACTCCCTTGTTACGCTTTTATCTCTACCAAAAAATGATGATTTTATGTCGCTATAAAAACCAGGCGCTTCGATACTGAAAGCAATAACAATAAAAAGCAGTAGTCATATAAAACATACGCTGCGCAAAACAGATACTAAGATAGGTAGTTAGAGCCATGATCATATATAAATACGGTAAGGATGTTTTTGAACCGCAAAAAAGCGCTTATACCAACCAAGAAGCCACCACTAAACTAAGTGCTAGCGAAACAAAAATCCTCCAATTTTTAATTGATAACAGTGGCGAAATTATCAGTAGAGAAAAACTACTTGAAATTGGTTGGCCAGATAAGGTTGTGGTACCAAACTCATTGAATGTTGCTATTGCTAACTTACGCAAAGCATTTAAGAGCAAAAATGAAATTATCATTACGATTAAAGGTGCGGGTTTTACTATCGCGAATAACACTTTTATTCAGCAACAGTTTCAACCTGAAGTTGTTATCGATAATGAGCAACATCAAACAGAACAATTACAACCAGCCGATAACCTTACTGAAAATAATGCGGCAGGTACTGAAACAAATAACACTAAAACACCGTCAAAGAACAACGCATTTCCTACCATGGCAAAAATAGGTTATAGCGTTTGTTTAACGGTTATGTTTGCTTGGATTATGCTTTGGGCTAGTAGTTGGCAATCACCGCCTTGTGTTACCGTTAATAATCAAAAGATTTGTGGTAATATTGAATTGCTCAATCTACAAAAGTTGCCACAAAACTTGAGTGGTAAAAATACGGTTTACATTGATACCACTGGAAAAATGTATGAAAAAATTTAAATATATTGTCATAGCATTATTACTTCTAATGCTATACCCCGTTATTAACGGTATGGGGTGTGACTTTAACTATAAATACGTAAATTCCAATCACGAACAATTTGGCAGCTGTAAATTCGGCCAATACACATTAATTGACTATCCTAATCCTAAACAAGATAACGGCTACACGGTATTAAAAGGACTCTATTTTTATGCCTTTGGTAATGCGGCAGTATTAGTCGTTGATACAGAAGATCACACGAAAAAAATCACCGATGCTGCAATTGAAAGCCTCAATTGGACTCATGAACGTTTTTGGCATCAATTTAATCTCAAACGATTAGATAAAAATACAATGGTCAGCTATAGCTCATCACCTAAAAAAGCACTACATGTCATTCCTTATGATGGTACCTTATCTATGACAGATAGTGGTCACTAACAAACTAACGGCTAAATAATCATTATTTAGCCGTTTTTCGTTAGGCTTTCCAAAATCGGGCAATGCGCACTTTTGTCTCCCGGACACTGATCCGTTAATGCTACCAATGTTAATTTAATTTGCTTTAACTCTTCAATTTTATGATCAATTTCTATCAATTTTTGCAGTGCTTTTTGCTTAACATCTCGACTATGACGATCTGGATTTGTCGATAAAGCCAATAACTGCTGGCATTCCTCTAATGAAAAACCAATCATTCGTGAACGTTTAATTAATAACAATTCAGCAATGTGACTTTCATTATAATAACGGTAACCATTGGACCCACGAGGCGCAGCACTGATCACCCCTTTACTTTCATAAAAACGAATCGTTTTTGCCGTCAATCCTGTTTGTTTAGCGACATCACTGATACTCATCATCACTTATTCCCTCTATATAGTTAAACAACTCTTGACATTATAGTTACTGGAAGGATTATGCTAGGTACATTATTTCATCTAAGCATAAAAAGGCGAGCACATGAATACAATAACTCTTCCTCTTGCCAATGTAAGTTGTATGCATTGCGTCAATAAAATTCGTGATGCTATCAGCCTATTACCTAACATCCAACTCATTGATATAGATACTGAACAACTAACAGTATCTGTAGACAGCTCTTTACCTAATTTGTTCGATGCTATTTCAGCATTAGGCTACCAAGTCGGCTTCCATTATCAATTGCCTCTTACAGGGTTATCTTGTGGACGCTGTGTGGCAAAAATAGAACAAGCCTTAACCGCACGTCATGACATTGCACACTTTAATATTACTAAACAGTTAGCAGATGTTTATGGTGCAATCAGTGAGCAAGCACTAACAAACATAATTGTCGAATTAGGCTATCAAGTCGTAACACATTCAGCGGCACAACATTATGATTTCACATTAAATGGCCTTTCTTGTGGTAAATGTGTGGCTAAATTGACCACAGCATTAACTCAAGACAATATTGAAATTATTACACTAGATAAAAATGCACTCAGTGTAGTAACGTCATTAACTGCTGACGATATTATCGCCATTGTGACCACAACCGGCTATCAAGCAACATTACATACTGATATTGAACCAATAACTGAGACCGATACAGTGATCGCCCCTGAGCCTGAGCCTGAGCCTGAGCCTGAGCCGATTATCGCACTTCAAGACAATGCAACTCAATTACTGCTATCAGGATTAACTTGTGCCAGTTGTGTTGCATCAGTCGAGAAAGCCATTAAAGCGGTTGATGGGGTTAGTAATGTTAACGTTAACCTTGCTGAGCGTACGGCTTTAATTTACGGCCAAGCACCGTTACAAGCAATTATACAGGCTATTGAAAGTGCAGGTTATGGCGCAGAAGAGAGTGAAGATGACCAAACCCGCCGAATTCGTCAACAACAGCAAAATCAACAAACATTTAAAACCCATATCCGTAATGCTACAGCCTCTCTTGCATTAGGTGTACCGTTAATGGCATGGGGGATATTTGGCGGAAGTATGGTGATTAACTCGACGACCAGCCAGATAAGTTGGGGCATTATCGGTTTGATCACTTTGGCGTTATTAGTTACAGCAGGTAAAGACTTCTATATCAATAGTTGGAAAGCTTTCCTACATCACCGTGCCACCATGGATACCCTTGTTGCGCTAGGTACAGGTGCTGCATGGCTATTTTCAATGACAGTTGTTCTTGCTCCTAATTTATTCCCATTGGCTGCTCGTCACGTGTATTTTGAAGCATCAGCAATGATAATTGGTCTAATCACTATTGGCCATGCATTAGAAGCGCGTGCTCGTAGTCGTACATCAAAAGCGTTAGAACGTTTAATCGATCTTCAACCTCAAACCGCAATTGTGGTTGAAAATGGTCAAGAAATAGAACGTCCTCTAAGTGCAGTTATTGCAGGAATGACATTACGTTTAAAACCTGGGGCCAAAGTTGCAGTTGATGGTCTTGTTATTGAAGGAACAAGCTATCTTGACGAATCAATGCTGACAGGAGAGCCTCTTGCGGTGCATAAAAAAGCGGGGGATCACGTTCGCGCAGGGACAATTAATCAGCAAGGCAGTTTACTTTTTAAAGCAGAACATATTGGCAGTGACACCATGCTGGCACGTATTATTCAATTAGTCCGCCAAGCACAAAGCAGTAAACCCGCACTGGCACGCTTAGCTGATACTATCTCAAGTGTCTTTGTACCAAGTGTTATGATCATTGCCATAATAACCGCCATGGCTTGGTATTATTTTGGTCCACAACCCGCATCTGTATATATGCTTGTTGCCGCAACAACGGTACTTATTATTGCCTGTCCATGTGCATTAGGCTTAGCAACACCAATGTCAGTAACCGTTGGTGTTGGCCGTGCAGCAGAGCTGGGTATTCTTATTAAAGATGCCGAAGCAATGCAACAAGCCGCAAGTATTGATACCGTGGTATTAGATAAAACGGGTACATTAACCGAGGGTAAACCACAAGTTGTTGATTATAAAATTTATAATACACTAACTCGTGAGCAGCTAATTCAATTGGCTGCAAGCTTAGAGCAAGGTTCTGAGCACCCACTTGCCAATGCTATTGTTAAATCAGCACAGCAACAACAGTTACAATTGTACCCACACAGTGACTTCATGACGTATTCAGGATTGGGTGTTTCCGGCACAGTAGATCAACACCAACTACTGTTAGGTAATGCTAAATTCATGGTTCAGAATAATATTACGATTAACCATGCTGAAGCAGATTTCAATTTCATTGCTAATCAAGGTGCAACACCTGTCTATCTTGCACAGAATGGTGCTTTAGCTGGCATTATTGGTATTAGTGATCCATTACGTAAAGATTCATTGTCCGCTGTTAAACGGATGCAAAAAATGGGCCTTAAAGTCGTTATGTTAACAGGTGACAGTGTTAAAACTGCCAAAGTTATTGCCAATAAACTCGGTATCACTGACGTCGTTGCTGAAGTATTACCAGATGGTAAAGCGGCACAAATCACCTTATTACAACAACAAGGTCGACGCGTAGTTATGGTGGGTGATGGTATTAATGATGCGCCGGCTCTAGCATTGGCTGAAGTTGGTATTGCAATGGGTAGTGGTACTGATGTTGCGATTGAAAGTGCGCAATTTACCTTAATGCGTCATTCACTACACGGTGTTGCTGATGCATTAGAGTTATCAAAAGCAACACTACGAAATATCAAAGAAAATTTATTTGGTGCCTTTGTTTACAATACATTAGGCATTCCAATTGCTGCTGGTGTGTTATTCCCTCTTACAGGAACACTGCTTAGCCCTGTTATTGCAGGTGCAGCGATGGCGTTATCATCCATTACCGTAGTAAGTAATGCTAACCGGTTACGTTTATTTAAGCCAAGCCGACAAGATCAGGAGAAATAATATGTGTTTATTATTAGGCGTTGCCGCAATTGGATTTATTGTCTGGTGGTTCTGGCTTAATCCACGTTCTCGTAATTCAAAATAATACGAGTCCAATAATTGGATAATCATATTAAGGCTACTTCGGTAGCCTTTTTTGATCTCGTTTTCTATCAATCTTTGGTATAACTTAATCAATGTTTCTTAATCGGTGGTACGCATGTTCAAATCTCTCTTATCAAAGGCATTATTAGTGCTGCCTTTTATTGCTCAACCTATACTTGCCGACCCTATTGTATGGAAAATTTATGACCAACAACGTGAATTTTATGTCCTAAGCTCAATTCATGCGGGTAAAGAGGCAATGTTCCCTCTGCCTGATATATTTCTTGAGCAATGGCAACAAGCTGATGCCTTAATTGTAGAAGCTAATATACTACAACAATCACCAGTTACGCCCACACTATCCCCGCCCTTTACGCACCAAGCATTACCTGAACCAGTCCTCAAAAAATTAAAAAAAATCACGACTACATTGAACATTCCATTTGAAGCATTATTGCAACAACCACCGTGGTTAACGGCCGTAACGCTACAGTTAGCTCTAGCTAATAAGCTCGACCTTAAATCAGACTATGGTATTGATTATGTATTGTTGCAGCGTGCTCAACAGCAACATCTTCCTATTCTAGAATTAGAAAGTGTTAGCCAGCAATTCAATATGCTTGAAAACCTGCCTGAGAATGGTGCACCAATGCTGATAGAAACCATCAATGAATGGGATAGAACCCAGTCATCATTACGTTGTTTGGTTAAAGTATGGCAACATGGAGACAGTGAAAAACTTGAGCAACTTTTCCAAGAGAGCCAAATTGATCCAACTACTGATGATGCTTTAATTTTTGATCGTAACAAACGTTGGGCTGAAACACTTGCACACACCGCCCCCTATCAATCAGGAAAATTTATGATTGTGGTTGGTGCCTTTCATTTAATTGGCGATCAAGGACTGCCTAATCTAATGAAACAGCAAGGCTTTAAGGTTGAGAAAATCACCTCAAGTACAGAAGCCAATTGCAACTAAAGTGGGATTTCTTAATAGTGGTCGGTGAAGAGCTAGGTTCTAATATCAGTAAACCCCCGCCCCTCTGGTCCGCTACACCTAACATCAGAGATGCGCTATCAAACTGTGCTATTCACTATTACCACACACTACAGACGAAAAAAAACCTGAATCTTTCGATTCAGGTTTCTTAATAGTGGTCGGTGAAGAGCTAGATTCTAATTTCGGTGAACCCCCGACCCTCTGGTCCGCCACACCTAACATCAGAGATGCGCTATCAAACTGTGCTATTCACTATTACCACACACTACAGACGAAAAAAAACCTGAATCTTTCGATTCAGGTTTCTTAATAGTGGTCGGTGAAGAGGGATTCGAACCCCCGACCCTCTGGTCCCAAACCAGATGCGCTACCAAACTGCGCTATTCACCGACTAATTCTTTTCTAGGAACGCTGCTAGAAGGGTCAACCCTCTGGTCCGCTATTCCTAACATCAGAGATGCGCTATAAAACTGCGCTATTCACCGACAATGTTTAGGCTTACAAGGCCAAGGTCTCTAACAAAAGATAACCTGAATAATGGGGTGGCTAACGAGGCTTGAACTCGCGACAACCGGAATCACAATCCGGGACTCTACCAACTGAGCTATAGCCACCATTGTAAGTGGTCGGTGAAGAGGGATTCGAACCCCCGACCCTCTGGTCCCAAACCAGATGCGCTACCAAACTGCGCTATTCACCGACAATAATAATGGTTTTAACAAACCACTACTTTTAAATAGTGGTCGGTGAAGAGGGATTCGAACCCCCGACCCTCTGGTCCCAAACCAGATGCGCTACCAAACTGCGCTATTCACCGACTTAATTCTTTTCGAGAAGCGTTATTAACTAACATATTCTCTGATAATAATGGTTTTAACAAACCACTACTTTTTAAATAGTGGTCGGTGAAGAGGGATTCGAACCCCCGACCCTCTGGTCCCAAACCAGATGCGCTACCAAACTGCGCTATTCACCGACTTAATTCTTTTCTAGGAACGCTGCTAGAAGGGTTAACCCTCTGGTCCGCTATTCCTAACATCAGAGATGCGCTATCAAACTGCGCTATTCACCGACAATAATAATGGTTTTAACAAACCACTACTTTTAAATAGTGGTCGGTGAAGAGGGATTCGAACCCCCGACCCTCTGGTCCCAAACCAGATGCGCTACCAAACTGCGCTATTCACCGACTTAATTCTTTTCTAGGAACGCTACTAGAAGGGTCAACCCTCTGGTCCGCTATTCCTAACATCAGAGATGCGCTACCAAACTGCGCTATTCACCGACTAATTCTTTTCTAGGAACGCTGCTAGAAGGGTTAACCCTCTGGTCCGCTATTCCTAACATCAGAGATGCGCTATCAAACTGCGCTATTCACCGACAATAATAATGGTTTTAACAAACCACTACTTTTAAATAGTGGTCGGTGAAGAGGGATTCGAACCCCCGACCCTCTGGTCCCAAACCAGATGCGCTACCAAACTGCGCTATTCACCGACTAATTCTTTTCTAGGAACGCTACTAGAAGGGTCAACCCTCTGGTCCGCTATTCCTAACATCAGAGATGCGCTATCAAACTGCGCTATTCACCGACTAATTCTTTTCTAGGAACGCTACTAGAAGGGTCAACCCTCTGGTCCGCTATTCCTAACATCAGAGATGCGCTATCAAACTGCGCTATTCACCGACTTAATTCTGTATGCTTGTAAACAAGCGGGCTTTAAAAGCCAAATGCTAACTGGAGATCAACATTTTATAATATGGGGTGGCTAACGAGGCTTGAACTCGCGACAACCGGAATCACAATCCGGGACTCTACCAACTGAGCTATAGCCACCATTGTAGTGGTCGGTGAAGAGGGATTCGAACCCCCGACCCTCTGGTCCCAAACCAGATGCGCTACCAAACTGCGCTATTCACCGACTAATTCTTTTCTAGGAACGCTGCTAGAAGGGTCAACCCTCTGGTCCGCTATTCCTAACATCAGAGATGCGCTATCAAACTGCGCTATTCACCGACTAATTTTTATTAAGAATGCAGCTAGAAGATCAACCATCTGGCCCGCTATTCCTAACATCAGAGATGCACTATCAAACTGTGCTATTCACCGACTTTTCAACGCGCTATGCGTTGTTGAGGTCGCTTATAATACTCGCCATTTTTATTTTAGCAACCCCTATACGGTATTTTTTTTGTAACTAAAAAATATGCTTACTAATCCAGCTATTTTAAGAGGTAACAATGACTTATTCTGTATAAAATACAATCAACTATCCACTTTTGCAGTAATTCCAAAGTCTTAATGATAAATATCATTACATGACATAGTTGATATTAAATAAATTTAAGTGCTTAAACCCTTAAATAACTACCTTTATCTTTCTTAATATATTCACTTTTGTTTCAATTAAGCGCAGGTATACTAAAATTATTGCTTAATTATAGTGAGCCTATTATGTCTAATAATGAATTAGATCTCTTTAAAGAGATGATGGCCGATGTAGCGCCGATAAAACAAGATACAATTTTAATCCAACAAAAATACCAAGTGTCTGAAGCTCAACTTGCTCGACGTCTTGCGGCACAAACACTAGCAAATGGTAATATTGATTATCTCTCGCTTGATAACGCTAATATGGTCAAACCTGATGACATGATTGAGTTTAAACGTGATGGGGTTCAATTAGCTGTATTTAAGAAAATGCGACAAGGTAAATATGACATTCATGCCCGTCTAGATCTTCATAAAAAGACCTTATCTCAAGCTCGAGATGAAATACTGGCTTTTTTAAAACAATCTCAACGTTTAGATATTCGTACGGTTATGATTGTTCATGGCAAAGGAGAACGAAGTAATCCTCCTGCATTAATGAAAAGTTTTGTCACCACTTGGCTAGAACAAATTTCTGATGTGCTTTGTTTTCACTCCGCATTGCGCCAGCATGGTGGAACGGGAGCGCTTTACGTAATGATCAAGAAAAGTGCAGAAAAGAAACAACAAACCCGCGATCGACATCTAAACCATCGAGACGCCTAACAAAACATAACCAAAACCAATAATTAATAAATTACTGATAAAAAAAGCAAATACCGCAACTTCGATAAAAAAGACACCCTTAGCCAAAGAGTAAGATAAATATATCCTAGGGTTAAATTGTTTTGAATTTAATTATCATACAATTTAAGTAAAGTCGCCGCCCTAGGAGATTATTCATGAATTCAGAAATACGCCCAATGCTGCTAATGCTAGTGTCTACATTTAGCTTATCAGTAACAGGATTGTTAGCTAAATGGCTAACCCACAGCTTTGACCCTGCATGGCTATGTTTTTTTCGCCTCTTATTCCCTGCGATTCTGGCCTTTTGGTTAATGGTGATCACCCAATGGTCACAACCCAATAAACAAGCGTGGAGTGGTTTAATCGTTCGCGGTATTTGTATTACAGGTAGCCAACTTTGTTTTCTTGCCTCAATTAAACACCTTAGCCTTGTTGAAGCCGTTGTTTTATTTGGTACCAGTCCTTTATTTGTTCCAATTTTAGAACGTATCTTTTTTAAAACACCGATCAAGCGCCTAATTATTATTAATTTAGGTATTACGTTTACTGGCTTACTTTTTATTGCGGGTAACCTGGAACAAATGAAATTTGGTGGTAGTTTATTATTAGGTTTAGCGGGCGGTATTTTTAATGCTGGCTCACAAGTGGCGATGTACCGATCAAGTAAAAGTAACCTAACACCTTTAGGGGTAAGTGCTTGGAGCTTTATCATTGCCTCAATATTTTTAGTACCATTCTTGATGTTCTCACCAATGACTACGGCGGTAGAGTGGCACACATTAACGGGTTGGCAGCATCCTTTACTATTACTCTTGCTATTTATGGCGGTATGTACGGTTAATACACAAGTGTTCCGCGCCAAAGCTTACCAACTTGCAGAATCAGGTTCACAATTAGCACCGATTATTTTTACTAATTTAATTTTCTCAGCAATTTGGCAATTCATGTTCTTTAATCACCCAATGTCATGGAACAAAATTGTGGGAGTTAGCTTAATTATATTAGCGACACTCTTAAATACTTTTGTACCCATTTGGTTACGTAACAAAAGATACCAGCCTAATTGTTAATATAAAATAGCCGAACTCAGTTCGGCTATTTTGATGTTTTGGTATAATTAAGCTAACCACACCACACGTAATGCTAATCCCAGTAAAACTATCCCTGACAGACGATCGATCATTTGTGCTTTTGTTCTTAACACTGTGAGAACGCGTGGATAAGATAAAATACTCGCAATTAATGTATACCATAATCCATCTACCAATAGTGGTGTGGCAACAATAATTACTTTTGATGAAACTTCATTACCTACCGCGACAAATTGACTAAACAGCGCTAAAAAAAATAACGCTAATTTAGGATTAAATAACGAGATCATCACCCCATCACGCGCAGCTTCAAGCAATGAGCTTGATTGTCCCTGTGCTAATTTTGCAGCAACACCGCCTTTAGAACGTAATGCATTAAGTCCTAAATAAGCTAAATACCCAGCACCAACATAACTGACACTGGTAAATAATAGGGGTGATTGATGCAGAACGACCGCTAACCCAAGTAAGGTAAGTAATGCGTAACATCCCACACCACAAGCATGAGCCCACGCACAAACAATGCCATGCCAACGTCCACCGGATAGGCTATGTTTGGCCACTACCGCTAAACTGGGTCCCGGTGACATCGCACCTAATAGACAAATGAGTAATAAAGAAAGCCAAATAGTAATAGTCATTGCTAATCTCCTTTTATCAATGAATATATCGGGATTCTTTATTACCCCAATGCGTTGTTATTGGTTAATCTTGTTTTGCGATAAGTGCAAAATGACCACTGGTTAATGCCACTAAATCTTTCGCAGCTAATTCTATTTCCAAACCACGACGCCCGGCACTAACACAAATAGTCTCAAACTGCTCTGCGCTACTATCAACAAACGTCGGCAAGCGTTTTTTCTGTCCTAGCGGACTAATACCACCCACAATATAGCCTGTCACTTTTTCGGCTAATTTAGGATCTGCCATTTCTGCTTTTTTACCACCAGCGGCTTTAGCGGCTGCCTTTAGATCTAACATCCCTGCGACAGGAACCACTGCCACAGCCAAGTTTTTAGGATCACCATTTAATGCAAATAATAGTGTTTTAAAAACTCGATGAGGATCTAACCCTAAAATTTCCGCAGCTTCATGACCAAAGTTATTATTAGCAGGATCATGTTCGTATTGATGAACTTGAAATTCAATTTTATTTTTTTTTGCTAATTTAATTGCAGGTGTCATAACATTTTCTCTTACAACTTGATTAATCAAACAGTTGTAATTAGCTCCCCTTTTATTCACATCATATCCATCAAAGAAGCTAACCACATCTGTTTACCAAAACAGAACTATATACCGAGATATATTTTTTAAAAAGTATAAAAAAAAAGGCGCTGAAAATTCAGCGCCGTAAAAAATAGATTTAGATAATAGTCATCACTTATTTATAAATAATCTCACCTTTTGGTGCATATTTATTAACGTCAATTGGGCTATTATTTTGTAAAAATTCTTTTAAAACTTCTGCATCAACAAATCCGGTATTGACATAACCTGAGTGATGACTAACTTTTGGATAACCATCGCCACCCGCAGCATTAAAACTTGGTACAGTAAAACGGTAAGTCTTATTCATTAATAATGGCTGACCACCAATCTTCACATCACTCACTTGCCCCTTAGCAACCGTCATACTAATGCCATAAAATTGCGCGTAAGCACCTGAATCAATAGGCTTAGTTGCGACAACATTTAAATAGTCTAAAACTTCTTTTCCTGACATATCAATATAAGACACAATATTGCCAAAAGGTTGTACTGTCAGCACATCTTTATAGGTAATGTCACCAGCATTAATTGAATCACGTACACCACCGGAATTCATCACCGCAAAATCAGCTTTCGCACGTTGCATGTGTGAAGCAGCAATTAAGCGACCTAAATTAGTCTGCTTAAAACGCACCACATTACGATCACCTTCTAACTTACCGTTAGACTCAGCAATTTTAACCGTTAGTTGTTCTTGACCTTTTTCTTGAAATGGCGTTAAAAACGATAGTACTTCTGGATTTTGTTGAATTTCATTTTGAATAAACACCCGTTTTTGAGTGCCATCTTCTAATTTGATTTTTTTCTTTAAATTCACAGGAATTAAATCATAACTAATTAGATTTAATTCACCATTTTGAAATTCAAAATCAGCACGCCCAACGTATTTGCCCCATTCATGAGCTTGGACTATCCATGTACCATTTTGTTGATCAGGCGTACATTTATCACCTGGCTTAAAGTTGTTATTGGTTTTATTTGGCCCTTCCATACAAACAGGTTCTTGTGAGTGGCCACCAACAATCATATCAAGATCGCCATCATCCACATAACGCGCCAGTGCAACATCACCAGGCGCATTAATACCGCGTTGACCATCTTCATAGTGACCCATATGAGTCGCAGCAATGATAACGTCTGGCTTTTCATTTTGTTCAAGCTCAGCGATCACACGCTTAGCTTCAGCTTTTGGATCTCGAAATTCAATAGCACCGATATATTCTGGATTACCAATTTTTGCAGTATCTTCAGTCGTTAATCCAATAACCGCGATTTTGATCCCTTGTTGTTCAAAAATCTGATATGGCTTAAATAAACGTTCACCCGTTTTTTTATCGTAAATATTAGCCGATAACATCGGGAATTTAGCCCATTGTTGCTGTTTACGTAAAACATCAAGTGGGTTATCAAATTCATGGTTACCTAATGCCATCGCATCATAGCCTAACATGTTCATGCCTTTAAAATCAGGCTCTGCATCTTGTAAATCTGATTCTGGCACGCCAGTATTAATATCACCACCTGAAAGCAATAATGTAGTGCCACCTTCAGCTTTTACCTCTGCACGAATATTATCTAACAACGTTTTACGTGCCGCCATTCCATACTCACCATTTTGGTTTTGCCAAAAACGGCCATGGTTATCATTAGTATGCAAAATAGTAATGCGATAGGTTTTATCTGCATTCCATTTTGTCGCAGTATCAGCTGTCGATGTCGCACACCCAGACAGTACAGCAAGTAGCGCAGCAGTTAATGCAGTTTTAGCAAATAGACGTTGTTTCATGTTATCCACCTTAACGATTTTAATCATCGATGCCACCATTTTGGATAGCAAAAAACAACTAAAATTGATGCAAAAATAATCGTGTTATTTGATTAAATAGTAATAATAAATAACAGCTTAAAAATAATTGCGCTCAGTGTAAGTGAATCAAAAATAACCACGTCTATAGCGTCACTATTTTGCAATCAAGATCACTGTTACAACATTCAAAACCAATAGTGGATCACAAACCATAAAAAAAGCTCGGACACTGCCGAGCTTTTTTAAAAAATATTGAGCAAATTTAGCCTCTAAAATTTGTCATTTAAGCCTAAAATACTTTTTCAAATTTAGTCGCTGAACGGCGAATAAAAATAGCAACCAACGCTGAAATGGCTAAAAAGAAACAATAGTAAGAATGAGACACTATTTCTAATGGTGATAACTTAAATACCGAACCTAACAATAGGGCTTGCGCACCATAAGGTAACACCCCTTGTATTACACAAGAGAAAATATCCAACAGGCTCGCAGAACGACGTGGAGTAACGCCATTTTCTTTGGCAAGCTCACGAGCTACACCACCAGACACAATAATTGCTACGGTATTATTTGCAGTACAACAGTTAGTTAAACTGACTAAGCTCGCAATGCCTAACTCACTTGCGCGTGAATTTTCTGAAAGACTATGCTTTGAACTAAACTTACCAATCACACGACTAATCAGTTGGGTTAAAAATGCTAAGCCACCTTGCTGACGCATTAATTCACTCACACCACCAATCAACATTGAAAGTAAGAAAATTTCCTGCATGTTGCCAAAACCACTATAAATATCTTTACCAAATGTAGTTAGGCTATAACTATCAATCGAGAATAAGCCAACACCACCAGCAAGCACAATGCCCAAACTCAGCACAACGAATACATTCACCCCAGAAACAGCAAGGATTAAAATGGTGATATAAGGTAAGACCTTAAGCCATTCAATAGGGTTAGCAGCAGGTAGGGTCGTCACTGAGCTACTGAAAGCAAACAACACCATCGTCACTATCGCTGCGGGTAAGGCGATCTTAATATTTTCACGAAACTTATCTTTCATCTGACAACCTTGAGAACGGGTTGCAGCAATCGTCGTATCTGAAATAATCGATAAATTATCACCAAACATTGCACCACTAAGAACAACACCAGCCGTTAATGCTACATCCATTCCAGCCGCTTGAGCGATACCTAATGCCACAGGTGCCACTGCAGCAATAGTGCCCATAGACGTACCCATTGAGGTAGCAATAAACGCTGAAATAACAAAAATACCCGGTAAAATCATACTCGCAGGCAATATTGCCATACCTAAGTTTACCGTTGCATCAACACCACCAGAAGCCTTAGCAACCGCCGCAAAAGCACCCGCTAATAAATAAATCATGCACATTGCAATAATATCGCTATGACCAACGCCACGGATAAATTGTTCTATTGCTTTATTTAATTTTTCTTTGCTCAGCAAAATAGCCACTATTACGGCAGGTAATGCCGCAACGGGTGAAGGCAATTGATAAAATGCGAAGTCGACACCTTGATAAGTAAGGTAACTACCGACACCGATAAATAAGGATAAAAAGATCCCCAATGGCAGCAATGCCAATGCTGAAGGTGTAATTGCTGCTGGTTTAGTTGTGTTTGACATGCTGATAATGAATATCTATTTTAGAATTTCCCTTAGGTTAATGGGATGTGTCATCACTGTCAACATCTAGACGTCTAAACATCCATATGCGCAATAATAACTCTCCGTAAAAAACCGTCAAAAAAACATTTACGCCAATATTTTGACTGTATTTCCCGTCATTAGCGCCAATAAAAAGTCATAAAATATCAACACCTTACCCCATTTAAAATAAAATATTTAATCATAACTGAATCAATTGTAATGCCAGTTAGAATTTGCTCTCATAGGGTATATTTTTACTCATGAGATGAACTAATGCAGTTTTCACTCAAACAAAAACTGATCATTGCTAGCGTATCTGCGGTGATAATAATGGCAACAGCATTAACATGGTTGGCTGCCAAGCAACTCGATAATGAGACTCACGCCAGTACCTCAGAGCGTGCTCATAGTATTGCCTCTACAGCAACAATAGGTATTGCCGACTGGATGAATATTCGCCGTGCAATTACACAATCATTCGATAAATATTATGATCAACCCAATAGTGTGATGTTTTTAGAGCAAGCACGTAAAAGCGGTGGCTTTGATGATATTTATTTTGGTGCCGTAGATGGCGCCATGGAGCGATCACATCCTGAACGTAATCGTGCTGACTACGATCCACGTACTCGACCTTGGTATCGCGATGCACAAACAGCGGGCAAACAAATCATTACCACCGCTTATAAAGATGCGATTACTAATGCTTTATTAGTCACGATAGCTCAGCCATTACAAGCTAAAGGCCAAATGGTGGGTGTCGTCGGTGCTGATGTTCTCATCGATCAATTAATCAATGATGTTATTAGCCTTGATGTTGGTGATAATGCTTTTGCCATGCTGATTAATAAACAAGATGGCACTTTTCTCGCTCACCCGAATAAGCAACTATTACTCAAACCATTAGCGCAATACAGTAACCAATTAACATTAGCCAATATTGAACAGCAGGTTGCAACGAACAAATCCCAAAGCTTAACTATAAATGGCCACCAGAAAGTATTCTATTTTTCTAATGTACCGAATACCGACTGGATTTTAGCGTTAGAAATGGATCGAGCAACAGAAGAAGCCAATTACTATTCAGCGTTACAGCAGTTAATTATTACTGCAATCGTTATTACACTATTAGTGATCGCCGCCTTAACAGTATTAGTTAATTTCCTCTTTCGCGATCTTAATCGAGTATCAGCAGCCTTAGCAGAAATTGCGAGTGGTGAAGGTGATTTAACCCGTCGTCTTGAACCTCATAGCAATGATGAAGTGGGTCAACTAGCACATAACTTCAACTTATTTGTGAGTAACCTCCATAGCATGCTGACGCGTTTAAGTCTCGTATCTAGCACCTTAAACCAACAGTCACATATTACAGCTTCTCAAGCAGAAGAACGCAGTACTCGTATTCAATTTCAACAAGATGAAATTAATATGGTGGCGACTGCAATTAATGAAATGGCAGCCGCTACCCATGAAATTGCGTCAAATGCAGAAAATACGGCCCGCACCTCAGAAGAAACGGTGATTGCTTCAGGCCATGGCAGCGTCCAAGTTAACCAAAGCCAACAATCAATCGCGAGTCTTGCCCAAGAAGTAGAAACGGCAACGGGTGTGATCAGCGCATTAAACAGCCATGCACAAAGTATCAATACCATTCTTTCTACAATTCAAGGTATTGCAGAGCAAACCAACTTATTAGCCCTGAATGCAGCTATCGAAGCGGCACGTGCGGGTGAACAAGGACGAGGATTTGCTGTTGTTGCTGATGAAGTTAGAGTATTGAGTCAACGTACCCATGCTTCCACTCAAGAAATTCAGCAGATGATCGAAACGCTGCAGCAAACCACCAGCCAAGCGGTGGGAATCATGGATGATAGCCGTCATTTAGCAGAAACCAGTGTTGATGATGCTAATTCGGCCTCTGCAAGCTTGTCTCAAATCACAACAGCTGTAAATAATATCAGTGATATGGCAACACAAATTGCTTCTGCGGCAGAAGAACAATCATCGGTGACATCTGAAATTACTCGTAACACTGAGGGAATTCGTGATGTATCAAATGAATTAGCAATAGAAGCTAATGAAGCAGCAAAACAAGCTGCTGAGTTATCAACATTGTCACATGAACTGCAACAAGAAATTAATCGATTTAAACTGTAATTATTCGCTATCCAGTTAATGACCAACAATAAAGGCTTGCCTACCCTGCTGCTAGTTGAAACTAGAAACAGAGTAGCAAGCCTTTATTTTTATGCTTTAGGTCGCTACCATTTTACTTAACCATATTAAATACAATCGCACCAACCGCTAAACACCCCATCAATAAGATGAAATACGTGCTTATTTTGCCGCGATAGATTTTTAAGCTTTCAATGTGATATACCGCCAGCATAGGCATTAAAAATAGAATCATCGCAATCACTGGCCCAGACAGCGCTTCCATCATACCTAAAATACTTGGGTTCATTACCGCTGCAAACCAAATGCTGATAAACATCACAACAATGCCGATCTTATCAATGGTCTTTAATGATAAAGAAGTCTGCTTAGCAACTAAGCCATTAAAACTCTCACGAGCCCCCATGAAATGCCCTAAGAACGATGATGTAATTGCAATAAAAGCAATTAATGGCCCTAAAATCATAATAAAAGGGCTGTCTTCAACATTCGCTAAATACGATAACACTGACACATTATCCACTTTCGCTTGCTGAAGTTGTGCTGGCGTTAAGCTCAGTACACATGAAAAAACAAAAAACAGTACAAACGCAATTAACATCACTGACGTACGTTTTAGAATTGTTTCTGATTTGGTATGTGCTTGTTTACCATATTGACGGCGCTGAGCATTAACAAAACCGGAGACCACTGGCGTATAGCTAAAAGCAAAAACAACCACGGGAACAGCTAACCATAACGACGCACTCAAATCACCAATGCTTTGATGAAAGCTAAAATCAGGCATATGCCAACTTGGGATCAAATAAATTGAAATGCCCGCTAAAATAAGTGCCAAAGGGTAAACAATCATACTAAATACTCGTAGCATGGTTTTTTCACCTGCAAGCATAATAGCGATCATACCAAACACTAACCCACCGGATAGCAAAACGCGTGACGGTGGAGCCATATTAAGTTGGTGCACCATAAAGCTATCAACCGTATTGGTTAAGCCGACACCGTATATAAGTAATATAGGAAAGATAGACAGAAAATAAAGCAGTGAGATTAAGCGTCCATAACGCTGGCCGAAATGCTCTTCAACCACATCAGTAAAATCTGCATCTTTTTGGGTAGATGATAAAACAAACCGAGCCAACCCGCGATGAGCCCAAAATGTCATAGGCCCTGCCAATAATGCCATGATCACTAATGACCAAAAACCACCAGAACCAATATTAATCGGCAAAAATAAAATGCCAGCACCAACGGAGGTCCCAAATAAGCTTAACATCCAACTGGTGTCATGCTTAGTCCAACGAGACGAAACGGTTGCGGCTTCAGATGCGGAAAGATCTTGTGATATTGACACGGTAACTCACTACGACTTAATAAAACTGGCCATCAGTATGAAACGAGCATCGACAAGACTCAAAAAAAGAGTGACACAGATCACCCTAAAATAACAGAGTTCAATATCCTACAGCCACTAATAAAGTAACAATAAGCAATATATTAAACTGCTTTTATGGTTAAATTTTAGAATAAACAACCAAAATTTTCAATTAAACAATTTTTTCAACATCGCGTGATTTTTACACAAAAAAACCCTATGAACAGAATTCATAGGGCCAAAAAGCTATCTCTAATAGATAATTAGTTCACTTCGATTGGTGCAAAACTTTTAATTAAATCATCTAATTGTTTAATTTGCGCAAGGAAAGGCTCAAGCTTATCAAGCGGGAAAGCTGATGGGCCATCACAACGAGCTGAATCTGGCGTTGGGTGCGCTTCCATAAACAAACCAGCAATACCGGTTGCAATACCTGAACGTGCAAGATCAATGGTTTGCTCACGACGACCGCCAGATGCAGCACCAAGAGGATCGCGACACTGAAGTGCATGCGTTACATCAAAAATAATTGGACTACCTTTTGATGCTTTTTTCATAACATCAAAACCTAGCATATCCACAACAAGGTTATCATAACCATACAGTACGCCACGCTCACATAGAATCACATTGTGGTTATCGCACTCAGCAAACTTCTCGACAATGTTACCTACTTGACCAGGACTCATAAACTGTGGTTTTTTCACATTGATCACGGCACCTGTTTTTGCCATTGCTTCAACAAGATCAGTCTGGCGAGCAAGAAAAGCAGGTAGCTGAATCACATCAACTACATCAGCAACAACTTGTGCTTGTTCTTTTTCATGAATATCAGTAATGATTTTCACACCAAAAGTGTCTTTTAGTTCTTGGAAGATTTTTAAACCTTCTTCTAAGCCAGGACCACGGTACGAATGTACAGATGAGCGGTTAGCTTTATCAAAAGACGCTTTAAATACGAAAGGAATACCCAATTTGTTGGTTACTTCTACGTAGTGCTCACAAATTTCCATCGCTAAATCACGCGACTCTAGCACATTCATACCACCAAAAAGGACGAATGGCTTATCGTTAGCAACATCAATATCACCAACACGAACAATTTTTTGTTGCATCATATTTATCTTCTCATCTAGTGCAAGGTAAGAGGCTCTTCATATAGAGCATCAACTTGAAGTTTAAGTAAATCAGCAGCAGGATCTTCAGGGCATTGCTCAATAAAATAAGAATAATCTACCGCAGCCGCATGAAGACAATCAAGTTGCTGGTAAATATAGCCCCGATCACGAATTTCGTGTGGATCGCCTGGATTTAATACGAGTGCTAAATCACTGCAACGTAACGCATCAGTAAATTGTTCTTCTCGTAATAACGCACTTTTCATTACCGTTAACCAGCGCGATAAAATAACGTTATTTTGTTGTTCATCAAGATACTCAGATTTAAATTCAGCAAAAGGACCACGATGACCAATCAACCAACTCCGTAAAATATGGGTGCTAACAAATTCACCATCAAAAGGATTGATGTATTGAATATCATCTTTCGACCACACAACTTTCAATAAAAATTGAGTTGGAAAACCAACGTTTTCAACAGGTAATTCTAGCTGCTTAGCCAGATACAACAAAATTGCCCCTAAACTAACTGGGATCCCTTTGCGTCGTTCTAATACTTTATCTAAAAATGCATTTTCTGATGAGAAATACTGCTGAAGATCGCCTTGAAATCCCCACTCACGATAAAACAGTCGTAATAACCCATCTAAACGTAAACGAGGGTTAACCTCCCCCATTAACATTTGTTCAGCTTCTTGTGCTAACTGTGTCAAGCGCAGCTGTACCCATGTTGTTGGGAAATCAGCCTCGACTTCAGCCATGAAAGCAATCGCGCCATCAACCAACGGCATCTGATTAAGCTCTTGTTCATTAAATGGCATCATGATTTTACCTGCATTAGCCTAAGATAGGTGTTTTAGTGATCGCTAATTGTGCCGCTAGCACTAGCCAGCCAATTGCGCCTAAAAAGGCAAACGTCTTAAAGACTTTATTCTTTCCATGATGAAGAGTGAAATAACCTAATGCTATATAAGCAAGAACACAGGTTAATTTTTCTGTTAGCCAGCCATTACCAGCGGTAAAAGGCATAAAGCCAGTAATAAAAATTAATGCCACACCAGACGCTAACATGATCGTATCAATGATATGGGGAGTAATCTTAAAGAATTTTTTCTGTATCATTGATGAGTTTGCCATCACCATTATATAGCGTGCGACAAACAATAAGACACTTAACGCAATTGCAGTAAGGTGGATGTGTTTCATTGCCATATACATCATTGTTAATGATCTCCTTGCCAGCAACCCATCGTAACACGATCGAGCCCAGCATAATCCTGACATGTTGATACCTGCACATAGCCTAATTGCTCAAGAATCATTCGAACGGCTGCGCCTTGTTCAAAACCATGTTCCATGAGTAACCAACCGTCAGGTAATAAATATTGGCGTCCATATTGGCTAATAATACGAATATCAGCGAGTCCGTTATCACTAGCGACTAACGCACTTTTAGGTTCAAAGCGTACATCACCTTCAATCAGATGTGGATCCGCTTCATCTATATAAGGCGGATTACTGACAATGACGGCAAATTGAGGCTGTTGTTCAAGTGGGGAATACCAACTACCGCATAAAAAACGGCTATTGGTAATATCTAATCTGTGGCTATTTTCAGTGGCTAATGCGACGGCTTCGGGGCGTAAATCAATTCCAGTAACGGCAATATCCGCTCGTTCAGATGCGATAGCTAAGGCTATGGCGCCTGTTCCGGTCCCTAAATCTAGTACCTGACATTGATGCGTTGGAATTTTCTCTAACGCGAGTTCAACCAATCTTTCAGTATCAGGACGGGGAATTAATGTCGACGGAGCCACTTTTAATGACAATGACCAAAACTCACGTTCGCCGACAATATAAGCAATCGGCTCACCCGCTATTCGACGGGCTAATAACGCTGAAAACATGTCAAATTGCGTATCATCAAGCTGCTTTTCAGGCCATGTTAACAAATAACTACGCGGTTTATCTAATACATGACATAGCAATACAGCACTGTCTAATTGCGGGCTATTTGAGCCCGCAATCGCAAGTTGTGCACTGGTCTGTTGTAATAGACATTCAATGCTACGTGACATTAGTTTTGCTCAGCCATCGCAGCAAGCTGATCGGCTTGGTATTCAGTAAATACAGGTTGGATCAAGGCGTCTAAGTCACCTTCCATCACTTCATTTAAACGGTAAAGTGTTAGCGTAATACGGTGATCAGAAACACGACCTTGTGGGTAGTTATAAGTACGAATACGGTCAGAACGATCACCTGAGCCTAACAAGTTACGACGAGTACTTGCTTCTGCTTCATGACGACGTTCCTCTTCCGCTTTAATAATACGCGCAGCAAGAACAGACATTGCTTTCGCTTTGTTCTTATGTTGTGAACGTTCATCTTGACACTCAACCACAATACCTGTTGGTAAGTGAGTAATACGAATTGCAGAATCGGTGGTGTTAACGTGCTGACCACCTGCGCCAGATGAACGGAAAGTATCGATTCTTAAATCACCTGCATTAATATCAGGAATTTCAGCTTCTGGAATTTCAGGTAAAATTGCGATAGTACAAGCAGAAGTATGTACACGGCCTTGAGATTCTGTAGCAGGTACACGTTGTACACGGTGACCGCCTGACTCAAATTTTAATACGCCATAAGCGCCATCGCCGTTTACTTTAGCAATCATCTCTTTGTAACCGCCTTGCTCTGAACGGTTTTCATTGATGATCTCCATACGCCAGCCACGACGCTCAGCATATTTACTGTACATACGGAACAAGTCACCCGCGAAAATACCTGCTTCATCGCCACCAGCACCTGCGCGAATTTCAACGAAACAGTTACGATCATCATTAGGATCTTTAGGAATCAATAATAGTTGTAACTCATCCGCTAAACGTTCAATTTCAGCTTTCGCGTCTTTGATTTCTTCTAGTGCCATTTCGCGCATTTCAGCGTCATCTTCTTGCGCCATTTCTTCAGCGGCTTCAAGATCATCTTTCGCTTGTTGGTACGCTTGGAAACACTTGGTCACTTCTTCAAGCTGAGAATACTCTTTTGATAGTGCGCGGAATCGGTTTTGATCACTAAGAACACCGGGATCACCCAGTAAATGTTGAACTTCTTCGTAACGTTCAACCAGCGTTTCTAATTTAACTAAAATTGATTGCTTCATAATCTTCTAATTAGGGTGCGGAGTGAAGGCCTAGGCCATCAACTACTAATCGTTATAGGAATCCAGCCCAAGTGCTTCACGGATCACAACCAATTTGTCAGATTCACCATCTTTGGCGACCTGTTGCATGGCTTTCGTCGGGGCATGGATAAGCTTATTGGTTAATTTATTACTCAATTCTACCAAGGCTCTTTCAGGATCGGTGCCATTGGCGATTGCTTGTAAGCTGCGTTGTAACAGCTCATTTTTTATTGCTTCTGCGTATTGGCGATAATCACGAATACTATCCACCGCTTCCAGTGAACGTAGCCACTGTAAAAAGGCAATACTTTCTTCAGCTATTATCGCCTCAGCTTGAATCGCAGCCACTTTACGTTGCTCACGATTTTTCTCGACAATCGAATGCAGATCATCAACAGAATATAAATAGACGTCATTAAGATCGCCCACCTGTGATTCAATATCACGTGGTACGGCGATATCAACAAAGAGCATTGGCTGATTGCGACGTTGCTTCAACGCGACTTCGACCATGCCTTTACCGACAATGGGTAATGGGCTTGCCGTTGAGCTAATCACAATATCAGCACAATGAAGGTGATTGGGAATATCTTCTAAGCCAATCACTTCAGCACCAAATTCTCGCGCTAGATTAGCAGCACGCTCACGGGTTCTATTGGCAACAATTAAACGGTTACAGCCTTGTTCAACTGCATGACGAGCAACCAACTCAATGGTCTCTCCTGCTCCGATGAGCAACATCGTCACACCTGATAAAGCTTCAAAAATTTGTCTAGCCAACGAACATGCAGCATAGGCGACAGACACCGCATTGCCACCGATATCGGTTTCAGTGCGTACTCGCTTTGCGACAGTAAACGTTTTTTGAAACAATTTTTCTAAGGTACCAACCACAGTTCCATTGTCTTTTGATTCCGAATAAGACTGCTTCACCTGTCCTAGGATTTGCGGTTCGCCTAATACTAACGAATCTAAGCCACACGCCACACGCATTAAATGTCGCGCCGCAGCTTGTTGTTCATGAAAATACAGGCTTGGCATCAATTCTTCGGCTGTGATCTGATGAAATTTGGTCAACCAGTCAATAATCACACCCGGTCCTGACTGTGATAATTCACAGTAAACTTCGGTACGGTTGCATGTCGATACAATAACCGCACTTGATACCTCAGGATGGTTTTTAAGCTCCTGCAGTGCCAAAGACAGTTTTTCAGGAGAAAAAGCTACCTTCTCACGCAAATCAACAGAAGCTGTTTTGTGGTTGATTCCTAATGCAAGCAAGGTCATGGAAACAGTATACCCACTTTGGCAGTGAAAAAATCTAAGGTGCAGATTTTACTTGATGCCATGTCGTAATAAAAGGCAACAGACGTAATCAATCCATAATGACACCATTTTTATCGTTTTTTAGCCACCTTCTTAGCTTCGTTAGGGGGTATAATTTGGCATTCGATTAAATTATCGCTATTGTTTTGACTCATTTTGATAGAGATCCCCTACGATGATATTGCGTAATCTTGTTAAAAATATCACTTTCACGTCGGTAACCCCGCCACTCAAAAATGTGGTTACAGCACATCAAAAAAAATGGCTTAGTGCATTTTTCGCTTTATCGCTATCACTGCTTGCAGGTTGTGCCCAGCAACCGACAGTAACGCATAAAGCCGATTGGCCCCTCCATCAAGCCCAATTAAAACAACTCACCAATTATCATGCTCAAGGTGTCTTTGGTTATATTAGCCCACAACAACGGGTGACGCTGTCCTTTAATTGGCAAAACCAACCTGATGATTATCAACTTATTTTAACCAAAATGTATAAAACGATCCTTAAGTTGGATGCTCGTCCTAATGCGGTAACGCTGACCGATCCAGATGGTAAAACCTACCATGGAACCAATGCAGCACAACTCGTACAACAGCTCACAGGCATTAGCTTACCACTCCAACAAATGCAAGATTGGCTAATCGGTTTACCCACAGGAGCCGATCATTACCTACTCAATAAAAATGACCAAGTCGCCTTTTTAACCAAAAGAATAGCGGGTCGAACTTGGGAGATGCATTACAGTACTTATGACAATACTCAAGTACCCTCACTGCCAACACTAATGACCTTAACGCAAGGAAATTTAACCATAAAAATAAAAGTCTCCCAATGGAAAACAGCGTAATAACCTTGGTTTATTCATATTTTAAATTTACGTAATAATGAGTTATTTTCATGAACCACAACGCCAAATTTGATATTGCCACTCAGTGGCCAGCACCTGCAAAACTTAACCTTTTTCTTTATATTACAGGTCAGCGAGACAACGGTTATCATGACTTGCAAACGTTATTTCAGTTTGTTGATTATGGTGATACATTAACCATAACAGCCCGTCAAGATAGTGAAATAACCCTAACACCCACCATTACAGGTGTTGCTACCGAAGATAATTTAATTTATCGCGCAGCCATTGCTTTGCGCCAAGCCGCGCAAGTAAATTTTGGAGCAGAGATTCACATTGATAAAATTTTGCCTATGGGTGGCGGTTTAGGTGGTGGTTCATCCAATGCCGCAACAACCTTAGTCGCATTGAATTTTTTATGGCAAACACACCTCTCCGTTGATGAACTTGCCGCTATCGGCTTAAAACTAGGGGCTGATGTGCCTGTTTTTGTTCGAGGTCATAGTGCATTCGCAGAAGGAATTGGTGAAAAATTACAACCTGCATTACCACAAGAAAAATGGTACCTCATCGCTAAACCCGATATTAGCATCGCAACTGCTGAAATTTTCAACCATCCGCAACTACCACGTAATACAAAAAAACGCAGCTTAGATGCCCTGTTACGTGGGGTTTACGAAAACGATTGCGAAAAAATTGTAAGAAGTCTTAATCCCGAGGTTGATCAGGCGCTTTCATGGCTGTTAGAATATGCACCGTCAAGATTAACTGGTACTGGCGCTTGTGTGTTTGCTGAATGTGACTCCGAGCAAAATGCCAATGATATTTTGAATAATTTACCTGACTGGCTCCAGGGATTTGTCGCAAAAGGTGTTAACGTATCTCCTTTGATGACAACGCTAGCCACATATTCTATGGATTGTCAGTAATTACAACTTGGACGCAACCTGAGGTTTACACCGTGCCTGATATGAAGCTGTTTGCTGGTAACGCTACACCAGAACTAGCCCAACGCATCGCTGATCGTCTTTATATTTCATTAGGAGACGCAACGGTTGACCGTTTCTCCGATGGTGAAGTATGTGTGCAAATTAATGAAAACGTGCGTGGTAGCGACGTATTCATTATTCAATCAACTTGTGCACCAACTAACGACAACCTAATGGAACTGGTTGTTATGATCGATGCATTACGTCGTGCTTCTGCAGGTCGTATTACTGCTGTGATTCCATACTTCGGTTATGCGCGTCAAGATCGTCGTGTACGTTCTGCTCGTGTACCAATCACTGCCAAAGTTGTTGCTGACTTCCTTTCTAATGTAGGTGTTGACCGCGTACTAACGGTTGATCTACACGCTGAACAAATCCAAGGTTTCTTCGACGTTCCTGTAGATAACGTATTTGGTAGCCCTGTGCTGCTAGAAGATATGTTAGCGAAAGACCTACAAGATCCAGTGGTTGTTTCTCCTGATATCGGTGGTGTTGTACGTGCGCGCGCAATTGCAAAACTATTAGATGATACTGATATTGCTATCATCGATAAGCGTCGTCCACGTGCTAACGTTTCTCAAGTTATGCACCTAATCGGTGATGTTGAAGGTCGCGATTGTATTATCGTTGATGACATGATCGATACTGGCGGTACATTATGTAAAGCGGCTGAAGCACTAAAAGAACGCGGTGCTAAACGTGTATTTGCATACGCGACCCACCCTGTATTCTCGGGTAGTGCGCTACAAAACATCACTGAATCTGTCATTGATGAAATCATTGTGACTGACTCAATTCCACTAACAAAAGAAATTGCTGCAACAGGTAAAGTATCAGTACTTACGCTGTCAGGCATGCTAGCTGAAGCGATTCGTCGTATCAGCAACGAAGAATCAATTTCTGCGATGTTTGAGCACTAATCACGTTCGATTAGAATGAGATTTATCTCAGCTAAATTCTTAGCTAAATAAAAACCAACGCCTCGCTTTTGCGGGGCGTTTTATTTTTTATTGACTGCTGAAAAACCCGATCACCGCAGAGTCGTATCAATTTCACTTGATTTAGTATAATATAGCGCGCGTTTTGAACCCGACTATTGCTCGGTTTAACCATTACAGTGGTCATCACAAAACGCTATCACTACTGCTATATGACAAGAGAGACAAGCGTGAGTAATAATATTCGGTTACTTGTCGGCCTGGCAAACCCTGGCCAAGAGTATGCACAAACCCGCCATAATGCTGGTGCATGGGTCGTTGAAGAACTAGCTCGAGTCCATAACGTTACCCTACGTCAAGATCCAAAATATTTTGGTCTAACAGGCAGGATCACAACTAATGGTCAAGATCTTCGCTTGTTGATCCCAACCACATTCATGAATTTATCGGGTAAGTCTGTTGCTGCGCTTGCTAATTTTTTCCAAATTAAACCGGAAGAAATTTTAGTGGCGCATGATGAACTTGACTTACCTCCTGGTGTTGCCAAGTTTAAAAAAGGCGGTGGTCACGGTGGTCATAATGGCCTACGTGATATCATTAGCAAAATGGGCAATAACAAAGATTTCTATCGTCTAAGGATTGCCATTGGCCACCCTGGCGATAAAAATAAAGTCGCTGGTTATGTGCTAGGA
Source organism: Photobacterium piscicola (assembly GCF_900166965.1). Classification (GTDB taxonomy): domain Bacteria; phylum Pseudomonadota; class Gammaproteobacteria; order Enterobacterales; family Vibrionaceae; genus Photobacterium; species Photobacterium piscicola. Next base: position 439,770 of record NZ_FUZI01000004.1, read on the forward strand.
AAGGCACCGGCCAAAGATCAAGAACTTATTAATGCAGCCGTTGACGAATCAGTGCGCTGTATTGATGTGCTTCTAAAAGACGGCCTCAGTAAGGCACAAAATCGTCTTCATTCATTCAAGGCAGAATAGCACACTGATAACAGTACTGTTTTGTCGTTATAGACTCACCATTGAGTACTATAGTTGAGTTGTTACAGAATAATCACCAAAAGGGTTACAAGCCATGGGTTTTAAATGCGGTATCGTAGGTCTACCAAACGTTGGTAAGTCAACACTGTTCAATGCCTTAACAAAAGCAGGCATCGAGGCAGCTAACTTCCCATTCTGTACTATCGAGCCAAACACAGGTGTTGTACCTGTGCCAGATCCTCGCATGGATGCATTAGCAGTATTCGTTAAACCAGAACGTATTCTGCCAACCACAATGGAATTTGTAGACATCGCAGGCCTTGTTGCTGGCGCATCTAAAGGTGAAGGTCTTGGTAACAAGTTCTTAGCTAACATTCGTGAAACTGATGCTATTGGTCACGTTGTTCGTTGTTTTGAAAATGAGAACATCGTTCACGTTGCTGGCCGTATTGACCCTCTTGAAGATATCGATATCATCAACCTTGAATTAGCAATGGCTGACCTTGATACCTGTGAGCGCGCTATTTTCCGTGTCGCTAAGCGAGCTAAAGGCGGTGATAACGATGCTAAAACTGAGATCAAAGTACTAGAAAAAATGCTGCCAATATTAACTGACGGCGAAATGCTACGTTCAATGGAACTAAGCAAAGAAGAAAAAGCAGCAGTAGATTACCTGCACTTCTTAACGCTAAAGCCAACCATGTACATTGCTAACGTTAATGATGACGGTTTTGAAAATAACCCATTCCTAGACAAAGTTATTGAGCGTGCTGCAACAGAAAACGCGATTGTTGTGCCTATCTGTGCGGCAATGGAATCTGAAATCGCAGAACTTGACGATGAAGATCGTGAAGAGTTCTTGGCTGACATGGGTATCGAAGAACCTGGTCTTAACCGTGTTATTCGTTCTGGTTATGAACTACTATCACTACAAACCTACTTCACGGCTGGTGTTAAAGAAGTGCGTGCTTGGACTATCCCTGTTGGCGCTACTGCACCAAAAGCTGCGGGTGTTATCCACACAGACTTTGAAAAAGGTTTTATTCGTGCTGAAGTTATCGGCTACGATGATTACATCGAATGCGGCGGCGAATCAGCAGCAAAAGATGCGGGTAAATGGCGTCTAGAAGGTAAAGATTACATCGTTAAAGACGGTGATGTAGTACATTTCCGCTTCAATGTATAATCGTTTCTATTCAATTATTATTGATATAACGATGAATTGATGAATAAGCCAGCATTATGCTGGCTTATTTTTTATCACCTCAAGCCTAAAAATAAATCAGCGCTAGGTCACAATTTTAATTATTGTTAGCTGACAATTCATATATCAGTTTGTGATTCGCCCAGTTCGCCCAAATAACCGACGAACAAACGAATTTTCGCTGTTTTTCAAAAAAAACTATTGACGGTTTTAGCTGGTATGAGCATAATGCGCCCCGTTCCCAACGAAGCGGCTCACTAAGAGCAGTGGCTGTTGGAAGCAAAATGGCTACGTAGCTCAGTTGGTTAGAGCACATCACTCATAATGATGGGGTCACAGGTTCGAATCCCGTCGTAGCCACCATTTCAATTTTATTATAAGATTGAAAGTCAATGCTTGTTCATTGATAAAATGCGGAAGTGGCGGAATTGGTAGACGCACTAGATTTAGGTTCTAGCGCCGTAAGGTGTGAGAGTTCAAGTCTCTCCTTCCGCACCATTCTCTCAATAGAGTTGAGAGATAGCTTGAAAAAGCACACTGTAGGTCTATCGCCAAGCGGTAAGGCAACGGCTTTTGATGCCGTCATACCCTGGTTCGAATCCAGGTAGACCTGCCACTCTTTAAGAGTATTGATTTATTTCAGTATTCTATGTTGGCTACGTAGCTCAGTTGGTTAGAGCACATCACTCATAATGATGGGGTCACAGGTTCGAATCCCGTCGTAGCCACCATTTATTCTTCAACTAAGTATTTACCTATACTTAATTGAAAAATACAATCAGAGACAACAGTTATTTATAACTGACAATATGCGGAAGTGGCGGAATTGGTAGACGCACTAGATTTAGGTTCTAGCGCCGCAAGGTGTGAGAGTTCAAGTCTCTCCTTCCGCACCATTCTCTCTGATTTAAAAAGTCTTGTTACTACCCAACAAGCAACGCTTATGTATTTAAGCACTGTAGGTCTATCGCCAAGCGGTAAGGCAACGGCTTTTGATGCCGTCATACCCTGGTTCGAATCCAGGTAGACCTGCCATATTTAGATTAATTGTTGCGACAGTTAATCATTGCGGAAGTGGCGGAATTGGTAGACGCACTAGATTTAGGTTCTAGCGCCGTAAGGTGTGAGAGTTCAAGTCTCTCCTTCCGCACCATTATTCTTCATCTTAACTACGGTTAATGTGAAAAATACGATCAGAGAAACAACAGTTATTCGTAACTGACAATATGCGGAAGTGGCGGAATTGGTAGACGCACTAGATTTAGGTTCTAGCGCCGCAAGGTGTGAGAGTTCAAGTCTCTCCTTCCGCACCATTCTCTCTGATTTAAAAAGTCTTGTTACTACCCAACAAGCAACGCTTATGTATTTAAGCACTGTAGGTCTATCGCCAAGCGGTAAGGCAACGGCTTTTGATGCCGTCATACCCTGGTTCGAATCCAGGTAGACCTGCCATATTTAGATTAATTGTTGCGACAGTTAATCATTGCGGAAGTGGCGGAATTGGTAGACGCACTAGATTTAGGTTCTAGCGCCGTAAGGTGTGAGAGTTCAAGTCTCTCCTTCCGCACCATTATTCTTTAAATCGGCTTTTTACCAATTACTGATTTAAACAATACACTAGAGAAATACGGTTATTTATAACTGACAATATGCGGAAGTGGCGGAATTGGTAGACGCACTAGATTTAGGTTCTAGCGCCGTAAGGTGTGAGAGTTCAAGTCTCTCCTTCCGCACCATCTCTCTAGTTTGTGAAAAGTCTTATGAAAATAAGCATTGTAGGTCTATCGCCAAGCGGTAAGGCAACGGCTTTTGATGCCGTCATACCCTGGTTCGAATCCAGGTAGACCTGCCACTCTTTAAGAATATTGATTTATTTCAGTACTCTATGTTGGCTACGTAGCTCAGTTGGTTAGAGCACATCACTCATAATGATGGGGTCACAGGTTCGAATCCCGTCGTAGCCACCATTTCTTTTCTGATGACAGTTAAGAATAAAAATTTGCGGAAGTGGCGGAATTGGTAGACGCACTAGATTTAGGTTCTAGCGCCGTAAGGTGTGAGAGTTCAAGTCTCTCCTTCCGCACCATATTAGAGACCTACTCTTTGAGTAGGTTTTCTTTTATCTGCAATATAGTGATCATCTCTATTGATGACGACGGCAAATAAAAGAATAAATAAAAAGCCGAGTAATTAATTTTACTCGGCTTTTTGTTTTTATTTTCGTTACAAAAGACATTCAATACTATCGTTATATCCCCATTGCATACTTCAATACGTGTTTTTTTATCACACCAGTATGATCAGCAGCCCGTAATCCAACATTACGCAGTAACTTTAATGGCCCAATATTATTACTAAACGTGCTGTAGAAAAAATCCATTCCAGTTTGCATAATCAAATTATCAGGCCGACGACAACGTTCATAATTAGCCAGAACGTGAGGTTGTTGCCACTCACCACCAGCTTGGCTGATTTTATCGATTAAACAAGCAACATCTTTAAAGCCCAAATTAACCCCTTGCCCAGCTAATGGATTAATGGTGTGGGCTGCATCACCTAATAACACCACATTGGGTTTATAGTATGTTTGTGCATGACGACGAGTTAAGGGAAAGCTACCATGATTAAGCACGGTAAACTCACCTAATTCACTCGGGAACGTTGCCATGATCTCTGCCTGTAATTGCGCGGCAGGCATTGCTGATAATTGACGAATTCGAGCAGGAGAGTCATACCAAACAAGTGATCCTTGATGACCAGGCAAAGGTAAAAATGACCGCGGCCCCGCGGGGGTGAACTGCTGCCAAGTAATATCCTGTTGTGGCAAAGCCGTCGTGATATTAATTAGCATACAATGTTGACGATAATCCCATGCGGTAATACCAATATTTACTTGCTGGCGTACTTGAGAGTTAGCGCCATCAGCACCAATGAGTAAACAACAATTAAGCAGTGAGCCATCGTCTAATTCAATCTGATAACCATCATCAATCGCAGTTGCTGCCACCATGGTTGCTGGACACAATAAAGTAATATTGTCGTATTGTTCAAACTGTTGCCATAGCGCTAATTGAAGTACACGGTTTTCAACAATATAACCCAATTGCTGCAGATGCATCTCATCGGCATTAAACCGCGTGCGACACTCAGAATGTTCCCACGTTTCAAGACGCTTAAAGGGACATAAACGCATCGCCATTACAGATTGCCATGCGCCTAATTGTTCTAATAGGGCAACTGAACGTGGAGAAATAGCCGAAACACGTAAATCCATCGCTTGGGCTAACATAAAGGGCTGTGGTGCATAGCCTTCAATTACAGCCACATCTAGCCCTTGTTGCGCTAAACCAATCGCGGTAGCAGCCCCCACCATACCGCCGCCGGCAACAATGACATCATATTGTTCCATATCTTTACCTACCTATTATGCCCAAGCTTATTATTTGGTTATAATCTTTCAAACCATTGTGTTAGATGATTGTATAAGAAAATACGGTTATTGGGATACTACCATAATGTATTCATCGCTAATCGCCCATTAGCGACTCCCTCTCATCGCTGACAGGAATCCAACCACCATGCTGGCAGGCTTTAAACGTTTTACTATTAAACTTATTTTAAGCGCGTTAATTGTGCCTATTGTACTAATCATTATTTTTAAATTTATCAACCCACCGTTTTGGGGCTGGGAAATTAGCCGTACTCTATTTCCACCACAAGGTTATCCAAAGCAAACACATCATCAATGGGTTAATTTGGATAAGATTTCAAAAAATATGCAATTAGCGGTGATAGCCTCAGAAGATCAAACCTTTCCAGAACATCATGGTATCGATCTTAGTGCCACTTTATCTGTACTTGAACACAGTGGTAAAAACGGCCCTAGCCGAGGAGCCAGTACCATTACTCAACAAACCGCTAAGAATGTGTTTTTATTTCCCAGCCATTCTTTCATTCGTAAAGGCATCGAATTGTATTTTGCATTATGGATGGAGGTTATTTGGGGCAAAGATCGTATTTTAGAAACCTACTTAAACGTCATTGAATTTGGTCCAGGGATCTATGGTGTTCAAGCGGCTAGTGAGCATTTTTTCCATATTCCAGCGAGTCGACTTAGCGCTCAGCAAGCAGCACAACTAGCCGCAGTATTACCTAATCCGTATAAAATAAAAGCCAGTCCAATGAGTAATTATGTCTATCAACGAACATTATGGATCCGTAAACAAATGCGTCAACTAGGTATGGTTACGCTAAATAAGGTCTATGATGAACAATCACTTTTTAAATCTTTTAATCTCTATCGCTAGTCAATCCCAAAAGACCACACTTTTTTCAGGGTGGTGATGATCTAGTCAGACCGAGTTTAAAGCAGTACAATACGCGGCTTGCTACAGGGCATTACCTTTTACATACGGTAATGCGGCCTGTCAGCCCGTAATCTGAATGTAATGAATCAACACTACGAGCGAAGAGAGATGGCGAAGAAACTGCTGATTAAAACCTGGGGCTGCCAGATGAACGAATACGATTCATCAAAAATGGCCGATCTTCTTAATGCTGCTAATGGCTTCGAGTTAACAGAAATCCCAGAAGAAGCAGATGTTCTGCTACTTAATACCTGTTCGATCCGTGAAAAAGCACAAGAAAAAGTTTTCCACCAGCTAGGCCGTTGGAAAAAACTAAAAGATAAAAAACCTGATCTAGTGATCGGCGTTGGTGGCTGTGTAGCGACTCAAGAAGGCGATTCTATTCGCAAACGCGCACCTTACGTTGATGTTATCTTTGGTCCACAAACCCTACACCGTTTGCCAGAGATGATTAAACGTTCTCAATCAAATGAAAAAACCGTGATGGACATTTCATTCCCTGAGATTGAAAAGTTCGATAGTTTGCCTGAGCCTCGTGCAGACGGCGCAACAGCATTTGTGTCTATCATGGAAGGCTGTTCTAAATACTGTACGTATTGTGTAGTGCCTTACACCCGTGGCGAAGAAGTTAGCCGTCCAATTGATGACGTGTTATTTGAAATTGCTCAACTGGCAGATCAAGGTGTACGTGAAGTTAACCTGCTTGGCCAAAACGTGAATGCATTCCGTGGTCCAACACATGATGGTGAACTTGCCAGCTTTGCTGAACTTCTACGTTTAGTAGCGGCGATTGACGGTATTGACCGTGTACGTTACACAACCAGTCACCCGATTGAATTTACTGACGACATTATTGACGTTTATAAAGATACCCCTGAGCTGGTTAACTACTTACACCTACCAGTACAAAGTGGTTCAGATCGTATTCTAACGATGATGAAGCGTCCTCATACGGTACTTGAATATAAGTCAAAAATTCGTAAGTTACGTAAAGTACGCCCAGATATCACCATGAGCTCAGACTTTATTGTCGCGTTCCCAGGTGAATCTGATCAAGATTTCGAAGATACCATGAAACTGATTCGTGATATCGATTTTGATATTAGTTACAGCTTTATCTTCTCACCTCGCCCTGGTACGCCAGCAGCAGATTACCCATGTGATCTGACTGAAGAAGTGAAGAAAGAGCGTCTGTACGCCCTACAGCAACAACTAAATAGTCAAGCGATGCGCCATGCTCGTCAAATGCTTGGCACAGAGCAACGTATTTTAGTTGAAGGTCCATCGCGTAAAAATGTGATGGAACTACGCGGTCGTACTGAAAACAACCGTATTGTAAACTTTGAAGGCTCTGCTGAGTTAATTGGTCAATTTGTTGATGTAAAAATCATCGATGTATTTACTAACTCATTACGTGGCGAACTTGTTCGTACTGAAGCAGAAATGGATCTTCGCGTTGCAATGTCACCAGCAGCAATGATGGCAAAAACGCGCCGTGAAGATGATTTAGGTGTAGGCGTATATACTCCAGAATAACTGTCGTTCACTGCCGTCAAATCACGCGCAGTAATCACTATTATTCAAAGTAAGTCGCATGCCCTGAAAATATGGTCGCCTACATTTAGGCGACCTCAATGAGAGGCAAACCTTGAGCAAGATAATTACTGTAGAATTTGATCTGGAACCAGCTGATAATCAGCGTCTTTCCAGCCTTTGTGGTCCTTTCGACGACAACATCAAACAACTAGAACGTCGTTTAGGTGTTGAAATCAATCATCGCAGCAACCACTTTAGCGTCGTGGGTCAACCACACACTGCTGATATTGCCACCAATATCATTAAAGATTTATACGTTGATACGGCTCCCGTACATAACAACATTCCAGATATTGAACCCGACCATATTCATCTGGCGATCAAAGCTTCTGGCGTCCTAGAACAAACCGTAGAAACAAGTATTCCTTTTGGTAAAGAAGTCCATATAAAAACCAAAAAAGGGATCATAAAACCACGTACACCCAACCAAGCCCAATACATTGCCAATATCGTAACCCATGATATTACCTTTGGTGTTGGCCCTGCGGGTACTGGTAAGACCTACCTTGCTGTTGCCGCCGCCGTTGATGCGCTTGAGCGCCAAGAAGTGCGCCGTATTCTGCTAACTCGTCCCGCGGTTGAGGCTGGTGAAAAGTTAGGCTTCTTACCCGGTGATTTAAGCCAGAAAGTCGACCCATACCTACGCCCACTTTATGATGCTTTATTTGAAATGCTCGGTTTTGAACGGGTAGAAAAACTGATTGAGCGTAATGTGATTGAAGTCGCACCATTGGCTTATATGCGTGGTCGAACACTGAACGATGCCTTTATTATTTTAGATGAAAGCCAAAATACGACTGTTGAACAAATGAAAATGTTCTTAACTCGTATTGGCTTTAATTCTCGCGCCGTGATCACCGGCGATGTCACTCAAATCGATTTACCGCGTGGCGCACGTTCAGGTTTACGTCATGCGGTTGAAGTATTATCGAATGTTGAAGATATTAGCTTTAACTTTTTCTTAGCCAATGACGTTGTGCGCCACCCTGTTGTAGCTCGCATTGTTCAAGCTTATGAAGTTTGGGAAAGTGAAGATCAAAAACAACGTAAACAAGCAGAACAACGTCGTCGTACAGAACAAGACGCCAAAGACGCCGCCTTATTCGCCGTTGCGACTGCCGCTAAAATTGAATCACAAAAGAGTAACTAATGGCGATTTATCTTGATCTACAACTTGCAACAGCAGACGAAACTGGATTACCGACTGAAGCTGAATTTCAACAATGGCTAAATGCCGCAGTCATCCCATTTCAGGCCGATGCTGAAGTCACTATTCGATTAGTTGACGAGCAAGAAAGTCATGCACTCAACCTTGAGTACCGTGGCAAAGATCGACCAACAAACGTACTTTCATTTCCATTTGAAGCGCCACCTGAAATCGAAATGAATTTACTTGGCGATTTAATTATTTGTCGTCAAGTTGTCGAAGCGGAAGCCATTGAGCAACAAAAACCGCTTAATGCACATTGGGCACATATGGTTGTACACGGCAGTCTGCATCTGCTAGGTTATGATCATATCGAAGATGATGAAGCAGAAGAAATGGAAGCATTAGAGACTGAAATAATGCAAAACATGGATTTTGTCGACCCTTACATTTCTGAAAAGTAGTAACATACCAACGAATATTCCGCGGCTTACTAAACCAAGCCGCATTTCCGTGGCAATGTCCACTTAGTTGATAAAGTAAATAATGAACGAAGATAACTCTCCAACAACTGAAGGTCCGAGTAGAAAATCCTTCTTTGAACGTATTGGCCAATTTTTCCAAGGCGAACCACAAAACCGTGAAGAATTAGTTGAAGTATTCCGTGATTCGGAAGAAAACGATTTGATAGACCATGACACTCGAGACATGCTTGAAGGTGTAATGGAAATTGCTGAAATGCGTGTACGTGACATTATGATCCCACGTTCACAAATGACAACTATCGAGCGTTCTCAGAAGCTAGAAGATCTTATTGATTTAATTGTTGAAGCTCAGCACTCTCGCTACCCTGTTATCAGTGATGATAAAGACCATGTTGAAGGCATTCTATTAGCCAAAGACTTACTGCGTTATTTATTGCCTGATAGTGAACCTTTTGATATCGACAAAGTATTACGTCCTGCCGTTGTAGTGCCAGAAAGTAAGCGCGTTGATCGACTATTAAAAGAATTCCGCGAAGAGCGTTACCACATGGCAATTGTGGTTGATGAGTTTGGTGGTGTATCTGGTGTTATCACTATTGAAGACATTCTTGAGCAAATTGTTGGCGAAATCGAAGATGAATTCGACGACGAAGAAGAGCAAGAAGTTCGTCAATTAAGTAAGCATACTTACGCGGTCAAAGCCCTAACAACCATTGAAGATTTCAATGAACTGTTCCATACCTCATTTTGTGACGAAGAAGTCGATACTGTCGGCGGCTTAGTTATGATGAGTTTTGGTCACCTGCCATCACGCGGTGAAGTTGTTGAAGTTAATGGTTATTCTTTTAAAGTGACCTCGTCTGATAACCGCCGTGTTATCCAGTTACAAGTAACTGTACCGGACGAAGCATTTCAACCTACCATTACTCCGTAAATGATGACAAAAAAAACACTCATCTCATTGGGACAGTTGCTTGCAGCTGTCCCTGCGGGTGCGATTGCAACCTTGTCTTTTGCTCCTTATGACTACGCATTTATCGCCCCATTAACACTGATTCTGTTTTTCCTTTTATTACAGAAACAATCTCCTAAACGTTCAGCACTGATTGGCTTTTTTTATGGTCTAGGCATGTTTGGTACCGGTATCAGCTGGGTACATGTCAGCATTGATACCTTTGGTGGTATGCCTAAAATTGCCAGCATGTTCTTAATGTTTTTATTAATTAGCTATTTAGCGTTATATCCAGCGTTATTTGGCTATTTATTTAATCGCTTTAACCGCCAACGTCCTTTGCACCAATTACTGCTATCTGGCCCTGTTATTTGGTTGGTACTTGATTGGATCCGTGGTTGGCTCTTTACTGGCTTTCCTTGGCTATGGATGGGATACAGCCAGCTTAATACGCCATTGGCACACTTTGCACCCATTTTTGGTGTCGAAGGGATCACCCTCGCATTAGTGCTCATCTCGGGATCGATTACTGCGACCCTCTACTACCGTAACTGGCGTCCATTCATGGTTGCGGTGTTAGTGGTAATATTAGCCGTATTAGCGGGTATTCCGCAGTGGGTAAAACCCGATCCTAAGCACAGTGTCAGCGTTGCTTTAATTCAAGGTAATATTTCACAAGAAGAAAAGTGGTTACCTAGTCATCGCTGGCCAACCTTGATGAAATACATGGATCTCACCCGTGATAATTGGGGTTCAGATTTAATTATATGGCCAGAAGCTGCTATTCCAGCGCTTGAAGAAGATATTCCGACCTTCTTGCAGAATCTTGATGCTGCAGCACGTGCCAATAACAGCACGGTGATTACAGGTATTTTAGATCAAAAAGCCGATGGTGAGTTTTTCAATAATATATTGACACTGGGTGTCGATGCAGATGGGCCGTATAACTACAATACAGCCACGCGTTATACTAAGCATCATCTGTTACCTTTTGGTGAATTTGTACCGTTTGCGAGCATTCTACGTCCATTAGCACCGTTCTTTAACCTACCGATGTCATCATTTAGTCGTGGCGCTTATATTCAACCAAATATTCAAGCGCATGGTTATTCAATTGCACCGGCTTTGTGTTATGAGATTGCGTTTGGTGAGCAAATTCGTGAAAACATCACCAAAAAAACCGAGTTACTGCTCACGCTTTCTAATGATGCTTGGTTTGGGCGCTCAATCGGGCCCTTCCAACATATGGAAATAGCCCAAATGCGGGCGCTTGAGTTTGGTAAGCCGTTATTACGTGGCACAAATACTGGTATTACTGCCGTGGTTGACCATAATGGTCACATCACCAAAGAATTACCACAATTTGTAACAGGTGTTTTAAAAGATAAAGTGATCCCAACCATTGGAATGACACCGTATACCACTTTAGGCAGCTGGCCATTATACGGTTACTGTTTATGGGCGTTAGCGTTATCTTGGCTACTTGTTCGACGTAAACGCGGACATTTCCGTGACTTACCTCCAACGGAAACAGAATAAACTATAAGGTGAAGCTAATAACTTCACCTTTTTTTTTACGGTTAGTTTATTGTACTTTCATTGGCTAATAACAACCGCAATTCCGCAGACATTAACCACCCGCGGCGAGATAAGGAACGATAGATGAAAACGACACATAAAATTTTTACAACTTTGTGTTCATTATTAATGTTGATAATCTCAACACAAGCACTTGCTCAAGAACAACAAAATGACACCAAAGACGCATTAGCTCTTTTTTACAAATCCCCACAAACACAACCTTTTTTCCATTCTGCTTATGGGTATGCCGTGTTTCCATCGGTAGGTAAAGGGGGCTTTTGGATTGGTGGTGCTTATGGTTCTGGCGTAGTATTTAAAGCCAATCAAGCAATGGGATTTGCTAAGCTTTATCAAGTGTCTATCGGACTCCAATTTGGTGGCCAAGCCTTTAGTGAAATTTTATTCTTCCAAGATAAACGCGCTTACGATCGTTTTATTGATGGTGGATTAGAATTAGATGCTCAAGCGTCAGCGGTTGCCTTAACAGAAGGTGCCTCAGCTAAAATAGGTACCGCAGGTGCAGGAATGAATGCCGGTAGTGACTACATGACCCAAAGCTACATTAATGGTGTTGCTATCTTCACCCGCGCTAAAGGTGGCGCGATGATTGAAGCATCATTAGCAGGTCAAAAGTTCACTTACGAGCCAATGACAGCCGCAACTCGCCAGATCAAAGGCTACAATGATGTTCTGCCAACATTTAACAAGGAATATAAGCAGTCACCTACTGTGCCTCAACCACAACGATCACAACCGATGCAAAAGCCAGCCGATACGATTAAACCGGCAAACTCTGCTGTTGTCGTTGATATCATTGAAAAACCAGACTATTAATTAAATAGCTAGGTCTTGAGCAATAAAAAACGCAGCCCTATATGGCTGCGTTTTAGTTCATTTTAAAATAACGTTTCGAGTTAGTTATGGATTTAAAGGCAAACGCGTGAAATGCTTGCAGCCACACTTCACACATGGTGCAATGCGCGTTACATGAGTGATCATTTCTGTATGGCCACATTGTTCACACACAAGATTACCCAAACCAACAAGCTCACCCGCCTGATAAACACCTTTATGCTGAATATCATCCATCACTTCAATCCACTCTAATTGTGTTTTATCTGTGATCTCTGCTAAATTTTTCCAAATACTTTCACTGACTAACTTATAAAATGGACTTTCACTGAAAGGCTCTGAGCTATTTTTCACTTCTTCCGTAAAAGTTTTTAGATCGCTTTTGACATAAGCTTCAACTAATGACAATTCATCTTTAGTCATATCGCTGGCCGCTTTACCATAAAGCTCGGTCGTTTTAAGATCACTTTTGATGTACGCTTCGATCAATGCAAGCTCATCTTTGGTCATATCACTGGCAGCTTTACCGTAAAGCTCAGTTATTCTAAAAAACTTCTTTAGCTCTTCTGGACTATGCTTAAGCGCTTCAGTTACTTTTTCTAATACTGCTTCATAATGCTTTTGTTGCTTAGTCATGGGATTAATCCTCCGCCAATGTGCGAAATAATTACGTAATTACGGCCAAATGTAAGATTAAGGTCGCCGAATCGCTATCAGCTATTGTTGACACCTTTACCTTTGGTTATCCTATGTCGATTACAATGAATGTGTTTGTATTAAACTCACAAAATTCTGGATGTCATCGATGCAAGAACAATATCGTCCACAGGACATTGAACAAAAAGTTCAAGAACATTGGGATAACAATAAGACCTTTGTTGTTAGTGAAGACCCTAATAAAGAAAAATTCTACTGTCTCTCCATGTTCCCGTACCCAAGTGGTCGCTTGCACATGGGTCACGTGCGTAACTACACTATCGGTGATGTTATCTCTCGCTACCAGCGCTTACAAGGCAAAAATGTTATGCAGCCAATTGGTTGGGATGCATTTGGCCTGCCAGCAGAGAACGCAGCAGTAAAAAATAACACTGCACCTGCGCCTTGGACATACGAAAACATCGAGTACATGAAGAACCAACTTAAACTATTAGGTTTTGGTTACGATTGGAGCCGTGAATTCGCAACCTGTACTCCTGAGTACTACCGTTGGGAACAAGAGTTCTTCACTAAACTGTATAACAAAGGCCTAGTTTACAAGAAGACATCTTCTGTGAACTGGTGTCCTAACGACCAAACTGTACTTGCGAATGAGCAAGTAGAAGACGGTTGTTGCTGGCGTTGTGATACCCCTGTTGAACAAAAAGAGATTCCACAGTGGTTCATTAAAATTACTGAGTACGCACAAGAGCTACTTGACGATCTTGATACCCTTGATGGTTGGCCTGAAATGGTGAAAACCATGCAGCGTAACTGGATCGGCCGTTCTGAAGGTGTTGAATTAACGTTTAACGTTAAAGGTCAAAACGATTTAGAAGTTTACACAACCCGTCCAGATACCCTAATGGGTGTGACATTTGTTAGCATTGCAGCAGGTCACCCTCTGGCTGCAAAAGCGGCTGAGAACAACCCAGCCCTAGCAACATTTATCGATGAGTGCCGTAACACCAAAGTTGCTGAAGCTGAACTGGCAACAATGGAAAAGAAAGGCATGGATACCGGCTTTACTGCTATCCACCCATTAGATGGTCGTGAAGTACCTGTCTACGTTGCTAACTTCGTATTAATGGATTACGGCACAGGTGCTGTAATGGCGGTTCCAGCTCATGATCAACGTGACTTTGAATTTGCAACCAAATACAACATCGACATCATGGCAGTTATTAAGCCAGAAGACGGTAGCGAATTTGATATCTCTGAAGCTGCATTCACTGACAAAGGTATGTTGTTTAATTCTGGTGAATTTGACGGCCTAAACTTCCAACAAGCGTTTGATGCCATTGCAGCAAAACTTGAAACGGAAGGTAAAGGCAAGAAGACGGTTAACTTCCGTCTTCGTGACTGGGGTGTTTCACGTCAGCGTTACTGGGGTGCACCAATCCCAATGGTAACGACTGAAGATGGTCAAGTACATCCTGTTGCTGCCGATCAACTACCGGTTATTCTTCCAGAAGACGTGGTAATGGATGGCGTAACAAGCCCTATTAAAGCAGATCTAGAGTGGGCTAAAACCACCTTTAACGGCGAACCAGCACTACGTGAAACAGATACCTTTGACACCTTCATGGAGTCATCTTGGTACTACGCACGTTACTGTTCACCACAAGCAGATGATATTCTAGATCCTGCGAAGGCGAATTACTGGCTACCTGTTGATCAATATGTTGGTGGTATTGAACACGCTTGTATGCACCTATTGTACTCACGTTTCTTCCACAAATTGCTACGTGATGCAGGTTACGTAACCTCTGACGAACCGTTTAAGCAACTACTATGTCAAGGCATGGTATTAGCAGATGCGTTCTTCTACACCACAGATAAAGGTGGTAAAGAGTGGGTTGCGCCAACAGATGTAACGGTTGAACGTGATGGCAAAGGCCGTATCACAACAGCAGTTGATTCTAAAGGCCATAATGTTGAACACTCAGGCATGATCAAAATGTCTAAGTCTAAAAACAACGGTATCGACCCACAAGAAATGGTAGACAAATACGGTGCAGATACCGTACGTCTATTTATGATGTTCGCATCACCGGCTGATATGACGCTGGAATGGCAAGAATCTGGCGTTGAAGGTGCAAACCGCTTCCTTAAACGTGTATGGAAACTTGTGCGTGAGCATGCTGAAAAAGGTGAAGCTGAATCAGTAGATACAGCAGCACTAAACAGCAATCAAAAAGCACTTCGCCGTGACATTCATAAAACCATTGCTAAAGTAAGTGATGATATTGGTCGTCGTCAGACATTCAATACCGCCATTGCTGCAATCATGGAATTAATGAACAAGTTAGCGAAAGCGCCACAAGAATCAGCACAAGATCGTGCTATTCTTGATGAAGCACTAAAAGCTATTGTTACTATGCTTTACCCAATGACACCGCATATCTGTTTTGAAATGTGGCAAGCACTGGGTCAAACAGACATTGACCATGCAGTATGGCCACAAGCTGATGCAGCAGCATTAGTTGAAGATGAAAAACTGATCATTGTACAAGTTAACGGTAAACTACGTGCTAAATTAACGGTAGCGGCAGACGCAACCAAAGAGCAGGTAGAAGCGTTAGCAATGGCTGATGATGGCGTAACTCGCTTCACTGATGGCAACACAGTACGTAAAGTTATTTATGTACCAGGTAAACTGCTAAACATCGTAGCAAACTAATCAAGGTTACTTTGCTTTGTTAGCAAGCCTAATAAAGACAAGTGCCTTAAAGATCCCCGCTTCTGCGGGGATCTTTATAATTATGGTCATATTTAATTTTGCGCCCAGCGCACCTTCTTTTCTTTCAAGGAGCTGACTTTCGTGAAAAGTTTTTTCTCGGCCAACAGCCTAACTCGACTACTTATCATCACTCTTCTCGCGCTTACAACAGCTTCTTGCGGCTTTCATCTTCGTGGTAACTACATGCTACCAGAAGGCATTGCCAAGCTATCGTTAACCAGTTTTGACCCCTACGGCCAATTAACCCGTATGGTAAAATACCAATTTAAACTGCATGGTATTGAAGAAGTAAAACCAGCAGCAACCGTACCAAATCTTAATATCACCAGTGAATCAACTGGCGACAGTACGTTATCGCTATATCAAAATAACGGTAAAGCAGAATACGATTTAACGTTAACGGTTAACTACACTGTGACAATTCCTAATCAAGGCATTGAACAGTTTAGTACTAAAGTCACCCGTACTTTCCTAGATAACCCACTTTCAGCACTTGCAAAATCAGTAGAACGTGATGAATTAGTCAATGTGATGCGTGAACAAGCAGCACAACAAATCATGCGTAAACTGGCGCGTCTGACCACAGTGTTTAATAAAATGGAAGAAGACAAACTCAACGCTGAATTAGACCAAATATTGCATAATCAAAAAGTATCGATTAAAGATGGTAGTACAACCACTATCACCACAACACCTGCGATAATACATAAAAAACAAGATAATAACGCCCAATGAGAGTCTATCCTGAACAACTGACGCAGCAGCTAACAAAAGGTCTGCGTCAGGCTTATTTGTTGTTTGGTAATGAACTATTATTAAAACAAGAAGCGAGCGATAACATAAAGCATATCGCCCATCAACAAGGCTTTCTTGAACGACATAGTTTTACTATCGATAATAGTCTTGATTGGAATGCAGTATTAGATTGCTGCAATGCCATGAGCTTATTTTCAGCACAACAAATTATCGAGCTTGAAATTGCTGAAACTGGATTAAATGCCAATCAATCTAAAGCATTACTCGAAGTGATAACGGCGCTAAATCCTGATATTTTATTGATCCTTACCGGTCCTAGAATCAATAAAAAACAAGAAAGCACCAAATGGTTTAAAGCGCTGGATAATATCGGCCTATATGTGCCTTGCAATACACCAGACCCACGTCAAATGCCGCGTTTTATTCAAGGTCGTTGTCAGTTATTAGGTTTAAAGCCCGATCACGAATCGGTACAAATGCTCGCGCAATGGCATGAGGGTAATTTACTGGCGCTATCGCAAAGTTTACATAAATTAGTACTATTGTATCCCGATGGCATTCTCACCATCGTACGATTACAAGAAGCATTAAGTCGCCATAATCACTACACGCCATTTCAATTAATTGATGCTTTATTAGCTGGGCAAGCGAAACGAAGCCAACGCATATTGCGTCAATTACAAGCGGAAGGTGTTGAAGCGACTATTTTATTGCGAACATTACAGCGAGAATTAACTCAACTGTATAAAATGCAAGAAATGGGTAAAAAAGGTACGCCACTCAATCTCATCTTTGAACAATTTAGAGTGTGGCAAAACCGCCGTGAAATGTATATTGGGGCGTTACATCGACTGTCTCTAACAACCTTAGTAACGATTATTCATCAACTAACGTTAGTAGAAATTCAAGTCAAAACCGACTATGACACCCAACCATGGTCGGCCTTGAGTTGCTTATGTGCAGAGATGTGCGGTATTCCAACCCACTTACAACCACGAGATTAATATCAATACAGGTCAAAATTGCGACTTTTTGCCAGTTTGAAGCAAATCACTCAACAAACATGCGAAAAAATACCGTCTGAACCTTGTCCGCTTATCGCTGTCTGATAAGAGCATGGTATACTGCGGCACAATTCATGGTCAGTATGTCTATTTGACATTATAGATGCTAGTTATAGCGTCATTCGGCCACTACTATACTAACACTCAAGTGAGGGAATCCCTTTGCAGGTTCAAGAACTACACGATTTCATTGTTGATAAAATTGACGACATTAAAGCACAAGATATCGTAACTATCGATGTCCGCGGTAAATCAAGCATCACTGATTTTATGGTTATCTGTACTGGTACATCTAACCGTCACGTTGCATCTGTTGCTGATCACATCAACAAAGAATCTAAATTAATTGATTTTCCTCCATTCGGCATCAGTGGCGAAAAAGAAGGTCAATGGGTTATTGTTGATATGGGCGACGTTATGCTTCATATCATGCAAGAAGATGCTCGTGAGCTTTACCAACTGGAGAAGCTTTGGAGCTAATTGACCATGAAGCTTCAACTGATTGCTGTTGGTACTAAAATGCCAAAATGGGTTGAGGAAGGCTATAAAGAATATAGCCGCCGCTTCCCAAAAGATATGCCTCTGGAATTGATTGAAATTTCAGCGGGAAAGCGTGGCAAAAACGCTGATATTCCTCGCATTCTACAAAAAGAAGGCGAAGCCATGTTAGCTGCAGTTGCTAAGGGCAACCGAATTGTTACTCTGGATATTCCCGGTAAACGCTGGGATACAGGACAATTGGCACAACAATTGGATGCATGGAAACTAGACGGACGCGATGTATCAATTTTGATCGGCGGACCTGAAGGACTTTCTCCTGCATGTAAAGCAGCGGCAGAACAAAGCTGGTCATTATCACCATTGACTTTACCACACCCATTGGTGCGCGTGGTAATGGCAGAAAGCTTATACCGTGCATGGAGTGTCACGGCTAACCATCCGTACCACAGGGAATAATCATAAATGAGACAAAAGCGAACCCAGATCCGCGACCATCGCGCTGAGTCGGCATTATTTTTTCGTCGAGCTCTTGTCTCATTTATTGGTATCGCAATACTTGTAGGCCTGCTGCTGTTTAATCTGTTCCATATTCAGGTTGAGCAACATCAGGACTATCAAACCCGCTCAAATGATAATCGTATTAAAATTGTCCCTGTCACCCCTAATCGCGGCCTAATTTACGACCGTAATGGCGTGATCTTAGCGGAAAACAGACCCATTTATAGTCTTGAGATCACCCTAGAAAAAGTCTCTGAACTCGATCAGACTTTTGCCGATCTTAAACAGATCATGGGCATCACTGACGAAGATATTGCCAACTTCCAAAAAGAGCGCCGTCGTACTCGCCGCTTTAAGTCTGTGCCTATTCTTGATCACCTCAATGAAAAGCAAGTTGCACTGTTTTCTGTTAATCAGCATCGCTTGCCTGGTGTAGAAGTAAAAGCACACTTAAAACGCTATTATCCTTACGGTGATACCCTCACCCACGTTTTAGGTTATGTTGCTAAAATTAACGATCGTGACCTTAAAAAGCTGGATAAAGAAGGTAAGTTAAGTAATTACAAAGCAACCCGCGACATGGGTAAACTCGGTATCGAGCGTTACTACGAAGAACTATTACATGGTACCTCTGGCTATCAAGAAGTTGAAGTCAACAGCCGCGGTCGTGTTATTCGTACCCTTAAATATATTCCGCCTATTCCAGGTAAAGATATCAAGATCAACATTGATATTAAACTTCAGCAATATGTTCAGAACTTACTTATTGAGCATAAAGTTGATCCTGTTACAGGCAAAGAGATCATTAAACATAAACGTGGCTCAATTGTTGTATTAGACCCTAAAGATGATGCAATTTTAGCCATGGTATCAAGCCCTAGCTACGATCCAAATTTGTTTGTTCGCGGTATCTCAAGTAAAAAATACAACGCCTTGCTCAATAATCCAGATCGTCCATTGGTGAACCGCGTTACGCTGGGTATTTATCCACCCGCATCAACGGTCAAGCCACTGATTGCCGTTGCCGCATTAACCGAAGGGGTGATCACACCCAATACCACCCGTAACGATCCCGGTTGGTGGCAAATCCCTAATTCAACCAGCCGTAAATTCCGTGACTGGTTACGTTGGGGACATGGGCGTGTCAATATTTACAAAGCAATTGAAGAGTCAGTAGATACTTACTTCTATCAAGTTGCTTACGATCTGGGTATTGATCGTCTTTCAACCTGGATGAATAAATTTGGTTATGGCGAATACACAGGCATTGATATTCACGAAGAAAGTAGAGCCAATATGCCAACCCGTGAATGGAAACAAACACGCCACAAACGCCCATGGTATCAAGGTGATACGATTCCTGTTGGTATCGGTCAAGGTTATTGGACGGCAACACCATTACAAATAGCCAAAGCCACATCAGTGCTAGTAAATAGCGGTGTCGTGCATCGTCCGCACCTGCTGAAAAATATTATTGATGATAAAGTCGAAGCACCGGCTAAATTTGAAAACTTTCCACCTATCACAGGTGTAGATCCTAAAACATGGGAAATTGCGCGAGAAGGTATGCACCGTGTCCTTTATGGTCACCGAGGTACTGCGCGTAAAGCCTTTTACAACACTCCTTATCAAGCAGGGGGTAAATCAGGATCAGCACAGGTGTTTGGTTTAGCTGAAAACCAAAAATATAACGCTGATGAGTTAGAAGAGCATTTACGTGACCACGCCCTATTTACTGCATTTGCACCGTTTGATAAACCGCAAGTGGTGGTCTCAATGGTATTAGAAAATGCCGGCGGTGGCTCAAGTAATGGTGGTCCAATAGCTCGACAAATATTTGACCATATGCTGATAGAGCCACCAGCCACGGTTCCTTTACAATTAGCGGCACCAACACAAGCTACTGCGGAAGTACGTTAATGAGCATCATGGCAACAACAGGGTCAAAGCCAAGTCTAAGTGACCGCTTACATATTGATATCCCCTTGCTATTGGGATTATTAGCCATCATGAGTTTCTCATTGGTGATCATGTACAGTGCCAGTGGTCAAAGCATGCCGATGATGGAACGCCAAGCAATGCGAATGCTGCTGTCACTTGGCGTCATGTTTGTTCTTGCCCAAATTGCACCACGCCGTTATGAAGCATGGGCCCCTTATTTATTTGGTCTTGGACTGATACTGCTCATTAGCGTACTTTCTTTTGGTGAAGTATCTAAAGGCGCACAACGCTGGCTTAACTTAGGCTTTATTCGATTTCAACCATCAGAATTAATCAAACTTGCAGTGCCATTAATGGTGGCACGGTTTATTGGTAACCGTCCGCTCCCGCCCACGTTTACCCATATTTTTGTTGCACTGGTATTAATTTTCACACCAACGATTTTAATTGCCAAACAACCTGACCTTGGCACTTCAATTTTGATTGCCGCATCAGGGATATTTGTTCTGTTTCTGTCAGGAATTAGCTGGCGAGTGATAATTGGTGCATTGGTATTACTCGGTGCCTTTATTCCTGTGTTATGGTTCTTCCTAATGCATGACTACCAACGTACTCGCGTAATGACCTTATTTAATCCCGAATCTGATCCTTTAGGAGCGGGATACCATATAATCCAATCAAAAATAGCTATTGGTTCAGGAGGAATCACTGGTAAAGGCTGGCTTCATGGTACTCAATCACAATTAGAATTTGTTCCTGAACGTAATACTGACTTCATTTTTGCGGTGATCGCCGAAGAATGGGGATTAGCCGGTGTTATCGGTTTACTCGCAATGTATCTGTTTGTATTGGGGCGAGGATTATTACTTGCAAGCCGTGCTCAGACCGCGTTTGGGCGTATGATGGCAGGCAGTATTGTACTTAGTTTTTTTGTTTATATTTTTGTTAATATCGGAATGGTAAGTGGACTATTACCTGTTGTAGGTGTTCCTCTTCCCTTAGTCAGTTATGGTGGTACCTCAATGGTTACTCTCATGGCTGGTTTTGGTATTCTGATGTCTATCCACACTCATAGAAAAATGTTGTCTAAGGCGACCTAATAAATGCGTTCACTATTTGTAGTTTTTTTCCTAATCCTTGCTGGGTGTAGTTCTTCGCCTGAACAAACTCAACAGCCACAAACAAAACCGGATACAACCGCTAAACCTGTTAAAGTGATTAAAATCGTCAAAGTCACCAAACCAAACACTGATGATCCTAACGCTGGACGCTATTCTCTTAAGGATGATCGCGCACCGACAGTCATACCTGATTTTTCAAAAGTAAAATTAGTCACCCCTCATTACGAAGCTTATAGTCGAGGTGGTAATAAAGACTACACTTTACGCGGTAAACGCTACCATATTATTAAAAATCCTAAAGGGTATACCGAAACTGGATTTGCTTCATGGTATGGCGAAAAATTCCATGGCCATAAAACAGCCAATGGTGAAGTGTATAATATGTTTGCGATGACAGCCGCACACAAAACTCTGCCATTACCAAGCTTTGTCCGTGTCACAAATACCTTAAATCATAAATCAGTAATTGTTCGCGTGAACGATCGCGGTCCATTCCATGATGGCCGTATTATTGATTTAAGTATGGCAGCCGCTTCTAAATTAGGCGTGATCAGCTATGGTACTGCTCCGGTAAAAATTGAAGTGCTTACCATTCCGAAGCCATCAACCACTGCCGAAATTAAGAAAGCGCCAATTCCAATTCAATATTTTATTCAATTAGCCGCGGTGAATACCCAACAAAAAGCGGATCAGATGCAACGTGAAGTAAAAAAACGCTACAGCACCAGTGTTGATATTGAAAAAATTGCGAACCGAGCTGTTTTCCGTATTCGATTAGGGCCATTTTTAGATCATAAAGATGCTGATTTATTGCTCGCTCAGGTGAAGAATAAACATTATCCGCAAGCATTCATGATCACTGAAAAACGATAACTGAACCTTATTGTTATTTTGAAATCATACTTATTGCCTATAGTTTGTTATTAAAATCATAAAACTATAGGCTTTTTATGGCCTCACCCTATAACAATAGCCTCAATGTTGAGCTTAATCCCCTAATGTCAGAACTTTGGAAACTTCCGTTCAGGCACTGATTGCCAATGTGTTATCTGTTATAGTGAGCCCACTTTTTAGCCACAGATTAATTAAAGTTAAATATATCATGAAGAAAACAGCTGTGCTTTTCCGTTCTGTAGCCATCTCCGCCACTCTGCTGGCTTCAGCTACTGTTGCTGCATCACCAGCAGTAGTACCTGAAGCTCCACAAATTGCGGCTAAAGGTTATGTTCTTATTGACTACAACTCAGGCAAAATCATTGCTGGTCATAACCAAAATGAAAAATTAGCGCCTGCAAGCCTAACAAAAATCATGACCAGCTATGTGATTGGTCAAGAAATTAAAAATGGCAATATCTCTCCCAACGATAATGTCGTTATCAGTAAAAATGCTTGGGCGAAGAACTTCCCTGGCTCTTCTAAGATGTTCTTAGAAGTGGGTAAAACCGTAAAAGTATCTGATCTTAACCGCGGTATTATTGTTGATTCAGGTAATGATGCCTGTGTTGCAATGGCTGAACATGTTGCAGGTTCACAGCAAGCATTCGTTGAATTAATGAATAGCTGGGCAAAAAATCTGAAGATGAAATCGACTCACTTTACTAATGTTCACGGTTTAGATAATCCAGACTTGTACACAACCCCTTATGATCTTTCTATTCTTACACGTGCGCTTATTCATGATTTACCCAATGAATTTAAGATCTACGATGAAAAATCATTTACTTATAACGGTATCACGCAATACAACCGTAATGGTTTATTGTGGGATCAAAGCATGCACGTTGATGGTCTAAAAACAGGCCATACTAATAATGCAGGTTACAGTTTGGTAAGTACTGCCACTGAAGGCAACATGCGTCTTATTTCAGTGGTAATGGGAACAGCAAGTAAACATGCGCGTCTTGCTGAAAGTAAGAAACTATTAACCTATGGTTTCCGTTTCTTCACAACCTTAACGCCATATAAGAAAGATCAAACATTTGTGACTGAAAAAGTCTGGATGGGTGATACAGATAAAGTCGATCTTGGTGTTAATGAAAATACTTACGTTACGATTCCACGTAGCCAAGCAAAAGATTTAAAAGCAAGCTTCGTGTTAACTAAAGAATTAAAAGCGCCAATTCAAAAAGGCGAAGTAATGGGTACGCTTTATTACCGTCTAGGTGATACTGATATTGCTCAATACCCTTTAGTGGCACTTACTGAAGTAAAACAAGGCAACTTTTTTAGCCGCTTAGTTGATTATGTAACAATGCTGGTACAAAGCTGGTTCTAAAGCTTAATTGCAAGCAAAAACACTCATAAAAGAAGCGGCCAATGGCGGCTTCTTTTGCTTTTCAAGCTTGCATACACATTTTCCAATAACCAAGATAATCACAACCTTGTTTTCCAACTACTGACGCATTAAGATGCCTGCATATTACCGTGATTTGTGATCTATACCACGGTGTAAAGCCAGAGAAACCTGAACCTTGGAGTTCTATTATGCAAGATTTAAATAAAGAGCAACCAAAACTTAAAGATCTACTTGAATTCCCTTGTAGCTTTGCCTTTAAAGTTATGGGTGAGAATAAGCCAGAATTGGCTGATCGTGTTGTTGAAGTTATTCAAAAAACAATCCCTGGTGATTACGTTCCAACGACAAAGCCAAGCAGTAAAGGGACTTATACCGCAGTCTCTGTAACGGTTAATGCTACTAATATTGAACAGATTGAAACACTATATAAAGAACTTGGCGCGATCGATATCGTGCGTGTTGTTCTATAATAGCAAGTCAGATGGCGGCTTCTTATAAGTCGCCATTCTTTTTTATCCCCCCTCCTTCTTTTTACGCATTTCTTGCTATTTTTCCTCTATTTTCACTTCACCACATAACTCTTAAAACTATTAATAAGCCCTGAATAACGGGTTAATCATGCATCTTTGAACAGTTTAGGTATAATGGTCTGGTTCACAGCCAGTAAATGGCGCTTTGCGTTATATCAATAAATAGGCACAAATTTGCAAAAATCTCTTATTATTAGAAATATGGGCCGTTGTGATTACCAAACCACCTTTGATGCTATGCATCAATTCACCAATGACCGCACTGATAACTCAGTCGATGAAGTATGGTTGGTTGAACATCACCCCGTCTTTACTCAAGGTCAAGCTGGCAAGGAAGAACATCTACTCAACACAGGTGAAATTCCCGTCGTCCAAAGTGATCGTGGAGGTCAGGTGACATATCATGGTCCAGGTCAGCAAGTTGCTTATATATTGATTAACTTACGCAGAAAAAAACTCAGTGTTCGTGACCTAGTCAGCCACATCGAAAACACAATTATAAATACACTATCTCAATTTGGGATTACATCTAATGCTCGCCCTGATGCACCTGGTGTCTATGTCGACAATCGCAAGATATGTTCATTAGGATTACGCATCAGACGCGGCTGCTCTTTTCATGGTCTGGCACTTAATATAAATATGGATTTGGCCCCATTCCAACGTATCAACCCTTGTGGCTACGCTGGAATGGAAATGACGCAAACAGCATCATTAAACGGCCCGAGTGAACTGATGGAAGTTCAGCCGGTACTCATTGAAGAATTAACAAAATTACTCGACTACTCACAAGTCGAGTGGATGACGGAAAGCAATCAACTATGAGCAAACCAATTAAAATTGAACAAGGCGTTAAATACCGTGATGCAGATAAAATGGCATTAATTCCGGTACGTAATGTAGCCCAAGAAGAAGCACCCAAAGACGTGTTACGTAAGCCTTCATGGATGAAAATAAAACTGCCATCTGACAGTAAGCGCATTCAAGAAATAAAATCAGCCCTACGCAAAAATAACCTGCATTCTGTTTGTGAAGAAGCATCATGCCCAAATTTGGCTGAGTGTTTTAACCATGGCACCGCTACCTTTATGATTTTAGGTGCCATTTGTACACGCCGTTGCCCGTTTTGTGATGTTGCCCATGGTCGTCCATTAGCACCTAATGCTGAAGAGCCAAGTCATTTAGCTCAAACCATTGCGGATATGAAATTACGCTATGTGGTTGTAACATCTGTAGACCGTGATGATCTTCGTGATGGTGGCGCACAACATTTTGTTGATTGTATTAATGCCATTAGAGCTAAAAGCCCACAAATTCATATTGAAACCCTAGTGCCTGATTTCCGTGGTCGTATGGATCGCGCACTGGATATTTTTCAAGATACAGCGCCAGATGTATTTAACCATAACCTAGAAACTGCACCACGCTTATACCGTAAGGCACGTCCTGGAGCAAACTATCAATGGTCATTGGATTTATTAAAGAAATTTAAAGAAATTCACCCAACAGTACCAACAAAATCAGGCGTTATGATGGGACTGGGTGAAACCAAAGAAGAAATAATTCAAGTTCTAAAAGATTTGCGCGCTCATGGCGTTACTATGCTAACCCTTGGTCAATACCTTGCACCAAGTCGTCATCACTTACCGGTTGAACGTTACGTGCCGCCTGAAGAGTTTGACGAGCTAAAACAAATTGCACTTGATCTTGGTTTTACACATGCGGCTTGTGGTCCATTTGTACGTTCGTCTTACCATGCCGACTTACAAGCTCAAGGTGTCGAAATTAAATAATGAATTAATTCGTTCATTAATTTCCATAAAAAAACCGCTTTAGTCTGCACTAAAGCGGTTTTTTAACAACTAAACCACAAGGTTAATTATTTAGCAAAAGCAGCGCCAAATACAGGAGCAATAGAATCTAATACAGAAACTGTTACTGGCTTACCTTCGTTATCAGTAATGTTCAATGATGTACGATTACCTAGATCACCAACTAAAATACGATATTTGTCATTGGTTAAATTCATCGGCTTCGTACCTAACTGAGTCCAAAACGCATCATCAGGTTGACGGTATTTAACTTCAATTAGACCTTGTGAACGATTACGATCTTCAATAGTAAAGCCTAACTGTTGTAGCATTGCAGGTAAGCGTTCCCACATATCTTCATACGACGCACGCGCAATAATAATCGGTAAACCACTACGATCGGTTCCCATTACTACTGGAATGTTTTTCAATTGCTCAGCTGCCGCTAAACGCGCTTGCTCACGAGCCATATTGTCGTACTTAGACATCACTAAATTGGTCATTAAAATGCTGTAGCGACGCTTATTATCTGTACTAACTGGTTTCACATCACCATTTTCACGCCAATCAGTTAGCGTAATACGGTAGCTATTAATGTTAGGCGTTTTTTCTATCGTGTAACGGCTACTGATCTTGGTATCTTCGTCATCATTAGTCCAAGAAACCCAATCAGTATCAATACGATCAGCGCTTTGTTTTATAATACCGACATTATTATCTGTGATCAGCTTTTGTGTCACACGCCAGATCTTCATCAGATCATTTGACGATGGCATAAACAAGGTTACGCCTTGCTGATCAATCGCAGAAGTGACTCCTGGAATCAATTCTAGCACTTGTAGTGGTGGACGAATATCAACCTTAGTGCCCACTTCGCCTTTATAAACCTGTTGCGGGATCGCATAGTTAGTATTACTAAAGGGTTGAGCCCCTGCCGGCAACGTCCAACTCTCAAGCGATGGCGTATTAAGATAATTAAAATCTTGCGCTGCCTGTCGACGACTATCCGTACCACTAGAACATGCGGTGATCGTTGTCACTACGACGGCGGCTAATGCTAGCCGGTATTTATAATTCATTTATGCTCCTGCGCTCCTAGATTGTTACAACCACGAATGAATAACTACGTATTATAATACGTTAGCATCAATAAGTGCTTGTTTAACAACAGGCTGCTGTGATTCGCTTAAAACAGTAAGCGGAAGTCGTAAGTTATCGTGTTCAATTAACCCCATTTGATGAGCAGCCCACTTAACGGGAATAGGGTTAGCTTCAACAAACAGTTTGGTGTGTAACGGCATTAAACGTTGATTGATCTCTTGAGCCGCATCAATGTTACCTTCTAAAGCAAGGTTAAACATTGTCGCCATTTCTGCTGCAACAATATTTGCAGTAACAGAAATAACGCCATGACCACCTTCAGCAACAAAATCAACCGCAGTTGCATCATCACCGCTTAGTTGGATAAAATCTGCGCCACAAAGTTCCCGTGTTTTTTTAACGCGAGTAATATCACCTGTTGCGTCTTTAATACCAATAATGTTGTCAAGTTTTGCTAAACGAGCAACAGTTTCAGGCAATAAATCAACCGCAGTACGACCCGGTACATTATATAAGATTTGTGGTATATCCGTCGATTCAGCAATGGCTTTATAGTGTTGGTATAAACCTTCTTGGGTTGGTTTATTATAGTATGGTGTCACACTTAAACAGGCAGCAATTCCCGTACCAGAAAACAGTTTAGTAATGGTTATTGCTTCATGGGTTGCATTTGCACCCGTACCTGCAATAACAGGAATACGCCCATCAACATACTCTAATGTTTTTAAAACAACTTTAATGTGTTCGTCAACCGTTAGTGTTGTTGATTCACCTGTTGTTCCCACGGCAATAATTGCAGTTGTACCTGCTGCAATGTGGTAATCGACCAATTTCTTAAGGCCGATATAATCAACTTCGCCTGAAGGATCAAATGGTGTTAATAGTGCTACCATGCTTCCTGAAAACATGTCTGTCTCCCCTGTTTTATATATCGTAACAATTCTAAACTAACAACATTAACAACCAATCATTAAAAATGGTTACGGTATATAGCTAGTTAATAAGTCATGGTACTTTTGCATGGCTATAAACTCAAGCAAAGGGTGACTGAAAACCGTTAACTGACGCGCTTTATCGTATTCATGTTAAGCCCATCAGCAATGTTTTACGTATCTTATCCCTAAAAATGTTTTTTTTGAGTCATTATTATTGTTAACCCTACAATTATAATAAAAAATTTTGTGATTATTGATGGTGAATTGCACTCATTGGAATAATGAGTCTGTGCTAACATGCTAGTAATGATCACGAAAATATGGCGCTAAATATGGAACATTACCTCGTAATAACAGCTGTAGGTACTGACCGCCCAGGTATCACCGATGAGATCACCCATCTTGTCGCAAACAGTGGCTGTAATATCATTGATAGTCGAATTGCTCTTTTTGGCTCAGAATTCACCCTGATTATGTTACTTTCAGGCAATAGCAATGCGATCTCAAGAATCGAGTCTACATTGCCCCTTAAAGGCCAAGAACACGACTTAATCACGGTAATGAAACGCACCAATAAACATATTTCTCGTTTCTTTCCATACACGGCTGATTTTCATATTGAAGCAAAAGATAGCCCAGGGTTGATTAAGCATTTCACGCATTTTATTGCGAGTCGCAAGATTGATATTTCAACCCTGAGTGCCAATACGATTGAAAATGGCCATGATGATATCGACAATAAATTAGTCCTTCAAATCAGTACTAATTTACCTGAAGATTGTAATTTAATGAGTCTACAAGAAGAATATGAAGCACTCTGTAAGCAGCTCAATGCTCACGGCACAGTCAACTTTATAGGTCATCACTGATATTATTCTCTTTCAACAGTCCACCATAACAACACATTTAAATTTGTGTTTATAACTTATTAATAAGGACCGCTGCATGAATACATTAACACCGGGAATGCTCGCCCCCGCTTTTACCTTACTTAACCAAGATAACCAGCCCATCAGTTTACGTGACTTTGCGGGTAAGAAAGTATTGGCTTATTTCTATCCTAAAGCAATGACACCTGGCTGTACGGTTCAAGCTTGTGGCTTACGTGATAGCAAAGCCGAACTCGATGCACATAACGTGGTTGTTTTAGGCATCAGTATTGATCCCGTTAAGCGGTTACCTAAATTTATTGAACGAGACAATCTTAATTTCACCTTATTATCAGATGAAGATCATGCAGTGGCTGATCAATTTGGTGTTTGGGGTGAGAAAAAGTTCATGGGTAAAGTGTACGATGGTTTGCACCGCATCAGCTTCTTAATTGATGAGCATGGCAAAATTGAGCACGTATTTAATAAATTTAAAACCAAAGATCATCATCAAGTAGTGTTGGATTACCTTAATCAGTAATATTGTTATAACGCTCCTTAAATAAAAAAGGCCAATCAAGGCCTTTTTTATTGATGATTATTTGTATCAAGCCGTTTTAATAACTCACTGGTGGGACAGTTTCTTTCATTACTAATGCGCCCCACACAGCTTTGACTAAAGTTGCTAATGGAATCGCAAAGAAGACGCCCCAGAATCCCCACAGACCACCAAACACCAACACTGCAACTATAATTGCCACAGGGTGTAAATTAACCGCCTCAGAAAACAGCACGGGGACTAAAACATTACCATCTAATGCTTGAACAATACCGTATGCTGCAAGTAACCACCAGAACTCAGGTGTCCATCCCCATTGGAATAAACCAACCATCGCAACAGGTATTGTAACGGCAGCGGCACCGATATAAGGAATTAAAACGGATAAGCCGACTAACACACCAAGTAAGGCTGCATATTGAAGCCCCATCACCATAAACACGATATAACTGGCGATACCAACAATAAAAATTTCAATCACTTTGCCACGAATATAATTAGAGATTTGCTGATTCATCTCAGCACTCACTTTACTCGCTAAACGACGATTACTCGGTAAAACGTCAATAAATGAACGTAAAATCGTGTCTTTATCTTTCAATAAAAAGAAGATTAATAATGGCACTAAAATCAAATAGACACCAAGAGTAGCTAAGCTCACTAATGAAGAAAGAGATCCTTTAACGACACTGCCACCAACGGCTAATACTTTTTCACGTAAAGTATCGGTTAATACTGTCACTTGGTGTGGCTGTACAAAATCAGGATAACGTTCAGGTAAACTTGAGACATAAACCTGTAAATCATTAAACATTTTTGGTACATCAGCACTTAAATTGGTAATTTGATGCCAGATAGTGGGTACTAAACCAAATAAAGCCAATACCATTAATCCAGCAAAGATAATCAGCACGATAGCAACGGAAATTGTTCGCGGTAAGCCCCATTGAGTAAGGCGAGCAACAGGTGATTCAAGCAGATACGCTAACACAATCGCAACCAACAATGGCGTGATTAACCCACCAAAGAAATACAAGGTTAAAAAAGCACCGGCTAAAATGATCATTAAACTCACAGCATGAGGATCAGAGAATCGGCGCTGATACCAATTTTTAAACATATGCAGCATGAAAATTACAGTCCTTTTTTCACAATAATAACCAGCTGATAGGTATTTTCAGCCTGTATATCAAGAATAAATCCATTGTTTTTTAAATAACGAATAATATCCATTTGAGTGCCGTCGGCTAAAACCTTAATTTCAAGTTTCTGGGTCGACAATAAATCGCGACATTCTCGCTTTACCATCAATAATGCTAATGGACAACGGTGAGCCATGAGATCAAGTGTTAGGATTTCCATTCCAATTGCGTGACAGTGATTATCCATTATCGTATTGTAACCTTAACCGCAAGGAATAAGCGAGATAACCACAAGACGAAATATAACAATAGCGAACCTAAGCTAAAATTCGCTGTCATAACAACGCAGAAGGTTATCGATAATTACCCCGTTATCCCATATTAATCGACATGGTGGTTGTATTACTTATATGTTCCAATTTGCTAAAGCACCAACTTATCTCTTACTGTCAGCCTTGCTAACAACAAGCTTGCCAGCTATAGCGAATAATGCCTCTTTGCCTGATATTGGTACCACAGCAGCATCAACCCTCACTATTGATAAAGAAATTGAATATGGTGAGATGTACATGCGTATGATGCGTGCCAGTCGTCCTATTATTAATGACCCCGTATTATCAGAATATATTCAAGATCTTGGGCATAAATTAGCCGCTAATGCTGACGGTGTTAAAACCCCATTTAATTTTTTCTTAATTAAAAATTATGAGATCAATGCCTTCGCACTCTTTGGTGGCAATATTGGTATTCACTCAGGATTATTTTTACATGCCAAAACTGAAAGTGAACTCGCCTCAGTTATCGCACATGAAATTGCTCACGTCACCCAACGTCACCTTGCACGTTCATTAGAAGATCAAGCGAAAAAAAATCCAGCAACAATGGCAGCAATGCTAGGCTCGCTACTATTAACAATTGCAGCACCAGAAGCAGGAATAGCAGCACTCCATGCAACCACTGCCATCTCAATGCAAGGCATGTTAAATCACACCCGTAGTAATGAAAAAGAAGCAGATCGCATTGGTATATCCACCCTCGCTAAGGCTGGATTTAATCCACAAGCCATGCCACATTTTTTTGAACGGTTAGCTGAACAATACCGCTATACCACTAAACTACCAGCAATGTTACTCAGCCACCCATTACCTGAATCACGTATAACTGACAGTCGCTTACGTGCTAATAACTATTCAGTGGTAAGATTACCGCCTTCAGAACGCTACCTATTAGCAAAATCACGAATGGTGGCTCGCTATGTCGGTTTTAGCCAAACATCAGCCTTAAACTGGTTTAACGCTGAACTTAAAAAGACGCCAGTTAATCAACGTAAAGAACTGAACTATGGTAAAGGATTGGTTTATCTTGATAGTGGTCAATACGCTAAAGCCCAGCAATTATTATTGCCACTCCTTGCAGCTGAGCCAAATAATGCTTTTTACATAGATGCCGTTACAGATTTAAATCTCTACCAAAAACACTATGACAAAGCGATAAACCGTTTAGAAAGTGCCTTACAATATCAACCAGAAAGTAGCGTATTACAGTTAAATTTAGCTAATGCCTTATTTGAAGCTCAACGTTATCAACAAAGCATTAAAATATTGAACCGCTATAGCTATCAACATCCCAATGATATTAATGGCTGGGCATTATTAGCGCAAAATTATGCTAAACAGAATCAACGAGATGGTGAATTAGCGGCGATGGGAGAATTAGCAGCATTACGTGCTCAATGGGGGCTAGCAGTTAGCAACTACACTCAAGCGGCGCAACGAGCAAAACTAGGCTCTCTTGATCAAGCACGTTATGATGCACGATTGGATCAACTTCGCCTTCAACAAGCCAAATTTGAAGCTTTACGTTCTTCTTTTTAGTGGCTCTTTTTATTTATAAGGAATTTATTATGACCATCACTATTTATCACAATCCACGTTGTTCAAAAAGCCGCGAAACATTAGCCATACTGACAGAGCAAGGTATCACTCCCACAGTAATTCATTACTTAGATACACCACTGACAATTGAACAACTTCAACAGCTTTACCGCCAACTTGGCTATAACAATGTCCGTAAAATGATGCGTACTAAAGAACAACAATATAAAGAACAACAACTCGATGTGGAAACACTCACGGATCACACTTTATTTGAAGCAATAGTGTCATGCCCTAAATTACTTGAACGTCCGATTGTGGTTAACAATGACAATGATAAAGCGGCAATGGGCCGTCCACCTGAGCATGTATTGAGTATTTTATAATGACTAAAATCTTAGTGCTCTATTACAGTCTTCATGGCAATACGCGTCAATTAGCACGTCATATTGGCCGTGGTATTGAGCAAATAACAGATTGTGAAGCAGTACTAAGAACCGTGGCTGACATTTCAACAGCAGCCACATCACAGCTAACAACAGCGTCCGACCCCATTGTCAGTCATGATGATCTCAAACAATGTGCAGCCATGGCGATGGGAAGTCCGGTTAGATTTGGCAATATGGCAGCGCCACTCAAGCACTTTTTAGACAGTACCAGTGCTGAATGGCTATCAGGTACATTAATTAGTAAGCCTGCCTGTGTGTTTACCTCATCGTCATCATTACACGGGGGACAAGAAACAACGCTACAATCTATGATGTTACCGTTGTTACATCATGGAATGCTAATTGTTGGTATTCCCTACTCTGAACCGTTATTACATACAACGCACCATGGCGGTACACCTTATGGCGCATCGCATGTTAATAACGGCACAAATAAACAATTACACCCAGATGAAATAGCACTTGCTCAAGCCATTGGACGGCGTTTAGCAACCACAGCATGTAAATTAAACGGCTAAGAAAAGGAATCTTCATGCCCAAAATGCAACGATTGACCTATTTCTGTCGTCAAACTGCATTATTCAGTCATTGTAGTTTGATTATTTTTATTGGCCTATGGCAATTATTGTTATCGCCTCATCCTCAATTATCAGCCCTCATCATTACCGCATTATGGGTCATCCCCTTATTATTCCCCTTACTCGGAATGCTAGCAGCAAAACCGTATACCCATGCGTGGGCAAATTTTATTTTACTGTTTTATGTTCTGCATGCCGTTACGCTTATCACCCTCAATGATGGAGAACAAGGATTAGCTATCATCGAGTTGATTATTGTTAGTGTTTGCTTTATTAGTAACATTCTGTTTGCACGTTTACGCGCTAAAGAGCTAGGCATAAAATTAAAACGATTATCACTAGTTGAACGTGAAGAGCGAACCCGTTATAACGATTAATTAACTGCCGTCACCGCTAAAAATATCAAAAAAAGCCTCGGTATCATTACCGAGGCTTAGATTTAACGATCACGCTATTGTTATAATGCGACGCTATCAGCTATTCCAATAATAAATATTTTGTGGTGTTACTGTTAATACGCTCACTGCAGGCACAGAAGACGGTGTAGTTGCCGCTGTCGAAGTTGCTGTTACTGGTGTTGATACCGCAGGGTCAGCCGCAAAAGCTACACCAGATTGAATTTGACGAATTTGATCATCGTGGCTAATTTCTTGATGGAACGCCTGCTCAGAACCTTGAAGATTCAATTGAAAAATAACACTATTGCCTTTAATTCTCATGGCATTCGCGCTGTGCACTGTCGTTAAACCATTGAGCATTTTTTCTAATGCAAAAAAGTTTTCTGTTGAGTGAATATTATCAACTTCAATATTAATATTCCCCCCCGCTGCGCCACCTAAAACAACGGCATATTTCTTAGCTAGATAATCAGTCACTTGATTAATCATCTTAGTTGACGTCTGCGCTAATGTACCCGATGTTGTGCCACTAATCGGCTGTGTCTCTGTCGTTGCTATTTTGCTTGGCTGTTGTGGGTAAAACTGCCAATTTAAGCTAACATTTCCGTCAGGCTGTTGTTGTGCTTTAACCAGCAATAATCCATCAGCATTATAATGTGCGCTAGCAGAGGCAATAGGATCAATAAAATCACCCCATAAATCTGACGCATTGACCGCTGTTGCATCAGTCATGTCACCAACAGGGAACGTTAATGGTAAACCTCGACTGTCCGCCGCTTGTTTGGTGTCGTTCACCAACCCATTAGTTGATTGATCCCACAAAATATTACGTTGTTGACCATCGCTATCAACCATCCATACTAAAATATTTGGACGTTGATCTTTCCAAATACTTGCTTTTGATTTAATCAGCAATTGCTTAATTTGGTGTTTATCAAAACTTAAATCAATGGCCCGCTGACCATTCACTTGGCTGTAACCAAACTGACTAATATAGTGACCACTGTTAGTAATCGCGGTTTTAATTGCTGCGTTATCAAGAACATCAGTATTACCTGATATTTTCACCAACACATTCGCTAATCCTTGTTCGCGAGCAGCTTGATCTGCTTGTTGATCATTCCCAATCAAAGTAACTTGGGTTTGATAAAGATCATTCACCGTCGCAGCTTGTACTGGCAAAGCCAATACGGCTAAAAATAATAATGCAAATCGCAACATAGTAAGACTCATGGTTAACTCAAAAAAATAGACCTATTAAAGCAGACAACAGGTTTCACCATTGGTGCCGTATCATAGCGCAGAGTGTGAATAATTCACTCGACAAATTCGAGAATATGATTCTATAACTCACATTTTAAACTGCCTAATAACTCTTCCCATGCAAAGAAAACGCCATTCGTTCTAAATTCACACAATCATGAGCATTTTTTATCTTTCATTCATCTAGGTTATCGTTTGCTTCCATGCTAGGATCACGCGATTTTTTTTTACTCAGAGATGAATATCATGATGCAGGTTCTTCAAGGTGCGCAAATGTTATTTGTAGCATTTGGAGCATTAGTTCTGGTTCCGTTATTAACTGGACTTGATCCTAATGTTGCCTTATTTGGCGCAGGTGCTGGCACACTATTATTTCAGATCGTCACTAAACGTTCTGTTCCCATTTTTTTAGCCTCATCTTTCGCCTTTATTGCTCCAATGATGTATGGCATTCAAACATGGGGCGTTGCAAGCACTATGGGCGGATTAATGATGGCAGGTGTCGTGTATGTCATTATGGGATGCATTATTAAAATTAGAGGGGTCGGCTTTATACACCGTCTATTACCTCCCGTTGTTGTGGGCCCGGTCATCATGGTAATTGGTCTAGGCTTAGCTCCTGCTGCTGTCAATATGGCGGTAGGTAAAACGGGTGGCGGTGACGTACAGCTTGTCGCTCATGATGTTGCATTATGGATTTCTGCTATTTCTCTGATTGTAACAATCAGTTTAAGTGTGTTTGCTAAAGGGATTTTAAAATTAGTACCAATTGTCGGAGGTATCACAGCCGGTTACATTACCAGCCTTGGCTTTGGCGTTGTTGATTTCACACCAGTTATTCAAGCAAGTTGGCTGGCAATGCCAAATTTCACTTTTCCAGAATTTAATCTTAATGCCGTGCTGTTTATGATTCCCGTAGCGATTGCACCGGCGGTAGAACATGTCGGTGATATGCTCGCAATATCCAACGTAACCGGTAAAGATTATCTTAAAAAGCCCGGGCTTCACCGTACAATGGCTGGTGATGGTATAGCAACGATTGCAGCATCATTAATGGGCGCACCACCAAACACAACCTATTCAGAAGTGACTGGTGCCGTTATGTTAACCAAAGCCTTTAATCCTGTGATTATGACATGGGCAGCGGTTACGGCCATTGTATTAGCGTTTGTCGGAAAACTGGGCGCTATATTGCAAACAATTCCAGTGCCTGTGATGGGCGGTATTATGATTTTATTATTTGGCTCAATCGCAACGGTTGGTCTTAATACTTTAATTACTCATCAAGTTAATCTTCATAAACCAAGAAACTTAGTTATTGTTGCAGTAACACTTGTCTTTGGTATTGGTGGCATGGCATTTGGTATTGGTGAATTTAGTCTTCAAGGCATTAGCCTTTGTGGCATAGTCGCTATTTTATTAAACCTGATTTTACCGCATGATTTAGGTGAAGATGCAACCAGTATGCAAGTGGAAGATACTGAACATCTGTAATGACTGTCGTTATTATTTATAATTTATTACCCTAAATAAAAAACCGGACATATCAGTCCGGTTTTTTTATATCAGCGATAATCAAGACTAAAATTATTTAGTACCAAAGATTTTATCACCAGCATCGCCAAGACCAGGAACAATATATCCCTTGTCATTTAGCTTCTCATCAATAGCCGCAGTGTATAGCTCTACATCTGGGTGTGCTTTTTCTAGTGCTGCAATACCTTCAGGTGCCGCAACAAGTACCAATACCTTAAATTGAGTACAACCATGTTCTTTTAATAGATCAAGCGTTGCAATCATTGAACCGCCAGTTGCTAGCATTGGATCAACAACAAGTGCAATACGCTCATCAATGTTTGAGGCTAATTTATTAAAGTAAGGTACAGGCTCTAGTGTTTCTTCATCACGGTAGATACCAACAACACTAATACGTGCACTTGGCATATGCTCTAATACACCGTCCATCATGCCTAAACCCGCACGAAGAATTGGCACTACAGTCACTTTTTTACCTTTTAGTTGATCGATTTCTACTGGGCCATTCCAGCCTTCAATCATCACTTTTTCTGTTTCGAAGTCTGAAGTCGCTTCATACGTTAGTAGGCTGCCAACTTCGGTGGCCAATTCACGAAAACGCTTAGTGCTAATATCACCTTCACGCATAAGACCAATCTTATGTTTAACCAGTGGGTGTTTCACCTCAACGACTTTCATCTCGACTCCTGGGAACTAAATTATAAAAAAATAAAAAAATCGCAGCATTATATACCAAGCCAATCGATTGCCGATAGTCTCAAATGCGTAATTGATTAAAATTTAATTGCTACAACAATTTGACGCAAACGTTTGCTCTACTATGAGGACTGCTGGTATTATACGCTGGTTTTTTACTTTAATACGTTTGAGGGATCATCTGTGAGCAACAAAAACTCTTCTCTTAGTTACAAAGATGCTGGTGTTGATATTGATGCTGGTAATGCGTTAGTTGACCGTATTAAAGGCGTAGTTAAACGTACTCATCGCCCTGAAGTTATGGGTGGTATTGGCGGTTTTGGTGCTTTATGTTCCCTACCTACAAAGTACAAAGAGCCTGTTTTAGTGTCTGGTACTGATGGCGTCGGTACTAAACTTCGCCTTGCTATGGATCTAAAACAGCACGATACCATTGGTATTGATTTAGTCGCTATGTGTGTTAACGATCTGATTGTACAAGGCGCTGAGCCTCTATTTTTTCTAGATTATTACGCTACCGGTAAACTTGATATTGATACAGCTGCAAGTGTTGTTACCGGTATTGGTGAAGGCTGTATTCAATCAGGCTGTGCACTTATTGGTGGTGAAACGGCTGAAATGCCTGGCATGTATCACGGTGAAGATTACGACGTTGCCGGCTTTTGTGTGGGTGTCGTTGAAAAAGCAGACATTATTGACGGCTCTAAAGTTAGTGCAGGTGATGCCCTAATTGCTGTTGGCTCTAGCGGTCCACACTCAAACGGTTATTCATTAGTACGTAAGATTCTAGAAGTATCTCAAGCAGATCTTAATCAAGAACTTGACGGTAAAACACTGTCTGAGCACTTATTAACTCCAACTAAAATTTATGTAAAATCAGCATTAAAGATGATTGAAAATTGCGATATCCACGCTATTTCTCATATCACTGGTGGTGGTTTCTGGGAAAATATTCCTCGTGTATTACCACAGGGAACCAAAGCCGTAATTGATGGTAATAGCTGGCAGTGGCCGGCGATTTTTAACTGGCTACAACAAGCAGGCAATGTCGATACCTATGAAATGTACCGTACCTTCAACTGTGGTGTCGGTTTAGTGATTGCATTACCACAAGCACAAGCTGCACTTGCTATTGAAATTTTACAGGCAGAAGGCGAAAACGCATGGTTGCTTGGTAACATTGCTACGGCTGCCGCGGGTGAAGAGCAAGTAGAGATTAACTAAAGCTATGCATAATATCGTTGTCTTAATCTCAGGAAATGGCAGTAATTTACAAGCGATAATTGATAATTGCGCTAATGGCGTCATCAAAAATAGCCGTATTGCTGCTGTGATCTCAAATAAAGCCGATGCTTATGGCCTTAAGCGAGCCCAATTTGCCAACATAGAAACTGCTTCTATCGCGGCAACGGATTACGCCAACCGCCAAGATTATGATCAAGCTTTAATTGAAAAAATTGATACTTATCAGCCTGATGTGATTGTGTTAGCCGGGTTTATGCGGATTTTATCTGCGAGTTTCGTCAACCACTATCAAGGAAGAATGCTTAATATTCATCCTTCCTTGTTACCTAAATATACGGGATTAAACACCCACCAGCGCGCCATAGATGCGGGGGATCGCGAACATGGCACCAGTGTCCATTTCGTTACCGAAGAGCTTGATGGTGGCCCCGTTATTTTACAGGCAAAAGTCCCCATTTTTACAACAGACAGTGTCGACGATGTTATTGAGCGTGTGCAACAACAAGAACATAATATCTATCCATTAGTTATTCAATGGCTGCTAACTCAGCGATTATCAATGCAAAATGGGGCCGCGGTGTTAGATGGTAATCAACTACCACCACAAGGTTACGCTGCACAATAATCATTATTTGATGCTCACAAAAAAGGCGATCTTATTAAGATCGCCTTTTTATTATTACTGATAAATCAGATCAATTGGGTTTAGCACGCATTAACGTCTGCTGCGACGGCATGATAAACCGTCTCGCCAAAATGGAATACGCGAAATTCACCACGTACCATCTTCTGCCAGCTTTCATCATTCGTTAGAGGCTGAGTTGCAATCACTGTCACGACATCATTCG
Organism: Photobacterium piscicola; assembly: GCF_900166965.1. Taxonomy (GTDB): domain Bacteria; phylum Pseudomonadota; class Gammaproteobacteria; order Enterobacterales; family Vibrionaceae; genus Photobacterium; species Photobacterium piscicola. The sequence continues at coordinate 479,533 of NZ_FUZI01000004.1, forward strand.
CCGTTGTTTCACGTTGAAAATCAATCGTTACATCTTCATCAATTAATGATGCTTTACCAAACGGGGCGCGACGAGTGATCCAATGTAAGTTATTAGTACAATAACTCAGAACATAGTCACCATTACTCAGTAGCATGTTATATACGCCCAATTGGCGCAATGTGTCACAACACTCTGCAAAATAACCAAACACAGGGGTCATATCTTCCGGCAATACCGGAAAACGAATTTCTAACTGATTCATTAGCCAACAGAAAGCAATTTCACTGTCAGTATCACCCACCGCTTGATTACGGCCAGTAACCAATTGTTCATAACCCGTCAATTGACCGTTATGAGCAAAAGTCCAATAATTACCCCAAACTTCACGTGTAAAAGGATGAGTATTTTCTAAATTTACCCCACCACGATTAGCTTGACGAATATGACTTACAACGGCACGACTTTTTATTGGGTATTGTTGTACCAATTCAGCAATACGTGATTTACAGCTTGGATTTGGATCTTTAAAGGTTCGAAATCCTTTACCTTCATAAAAAGTGATCCCCCACCCATCACGGTGTGGTCCTGTATTACCACCACGCTGCATTAAACCAGTAAAGCTAAAACAAATATCTGTTGGCACATTGGCACTCATGCCTAATAATTCACACATTTTTATTTCTGCTCTTTACGCTGAATCATGCTCATTTAAAGATCAATAATCGTTAGTATGATGGGATATATATCCCCCAATCGACGATTATTTTTCCATTTCTTTTTCAACTAACATAATTAAAATATGAATAATTTTAATATGAATTTCTTGAATGCGATCGGCATAGCCAAAATGTGGCACTCGAATTTCAACATCAGCAAGTCCTGCCATTTTGCCACCATCTTTACCGGTTAAGGCGATAGTTTTCATTCCCTTAGCTTGCGCTACTGCAATTGCTTTTAGAATATTGGCAGAGTTACCTGACGTTGATAACCCAAATAACACATCGCCTTTAGCGCCAACCGCTTCTAAATAGCGAGAAAATACATATTCATAACCAAAATCATTACTGACACAAGATAGGTGGCTCGGATCGGAGATTGCAATCCCAGGATAACCTGGACGATCGTCTCGGTAGCGACCGGTTAATTCTTCTGCAAAATGCATCGCATCACAATGAGAACCACCATTACCGCATGACAATACTTTGCCACCTTGCTTAAATGAATCAGCTAACAATTTAGCCGCTGCTTCAATATCAGCCAAGTTTTTGTCGTCATTTAAAAAACGGTTAAGGACGTCAGCGGCATCAGTCAATTCGCTGCGGATCAGATCTTTATACATAAGCTGCTCTCTCAATGTTTTCCATTAAATACAAATCAAGCGAGCAATATGCTCGCTTGATGCTGTAATACATCGTTAATCGCAGTTTACATACAAATAACTTACAGTGTCGACTCTTGATCTGATGCTTTGTCAGAATTAATCACTAAAGTTTGCTGTAATTGCGTAATTGAATGTACTAAATGAAGATTTGTTAGTTCAAATACACCTGCATGCTCCAATTTACGTTCAACATGCGGTAGTACCCCTAGCAAATATACAGGTAAAGTAGATAACCGATCCAATGCAGATTCAAAAGCATGAATAGCCGTGATATCAATAGTTGATACATCACTAAAATCAAGCACAACTGCACGGGTTTCCATTGTTGCATGCTCAATCACAGAAAATGCTTTTTCACTCGCAGCAAAGAATAACGGTCCATTAATATCGTACACCACCACATCATCACCGAAATTAAGGTGTGGATGTTTCGCATCAGTAATAGTAACGGTAGTTAAGCTTGCGATACGTTGAATAAACAATACGCCAGCTAATAACAAACCAACAATTACCGCCACCACCATATCAAATGCAACAGTCAGAATAAAACAAGTCATTAAAACAGCGACATCACGGCGAGGTGCTACTTTCAATGTATGCACAAAGTGTGGTGCCTCTGACATGTTCCATGCCACCATAATAAGTAGACCGGCTAAAGCACTCATTGGAACATAAGACAGTAAAGGCGCTAAAGCTATCATTGCGGCTAAAACAAAAATCGCATGAATAATACCAGAGATCGGAGAAAAAGCGCCTGAACGAATATTAGTCGCTGTACGAGCAATAGCTGCCGTCGCTGGAATACCACCAAAGAATGGCACAACCATGTTCGCAATACCTTGACCCACTAATTCCGCATTAGGATTATGTTTAGTACTGGTCATACCGTCAGCAACAACAGCACACAATAACGATTCAATACAACCTAAAATTGCAATAGTTAACGCTGAAGGCATTAGCTCAATCATTGTTGCCCAATTGAAGGTATCTGATTTCCATAACGGTAAAAATTGTGGTGCTTCTTGAGGAATACCGTGACCAACAATATTGCCAATGGTGTAGCTGAATTTCTCACCAAGTAACGTAACATGTTCAAGGCTAAAGTGATTTAAAGCTAGCGCTAAAAGTGTACCCACAAATAAAGAAACTAAATGAGGTGGAACGCGGGTTTTTAGTTTAGCCCAAACAATAAAGGTCATGATCGTAATAATACCAACCAATGCGTCAGCATAATTCGTGGTTGATATGGCATGTGAATAAGCCATTACTTTTTCAGGAAAATGAATCGGGCTACCTAAAACATGTAAACCCAAAAGATCTTTTAACTGTAAAAAGGCAATAACAAAACCAATCCCTGCGGTAAAACCTGTTGTTACCGGATAAGGTACATATGCCACTAACTGCCCAAGTCGAAATACGCCCATCAACAATAAGATAACCCCAGACATCATGGTCGCAAGCATTAAGCCTGATAAACCGTATTTCTGTGTTATTGGTAATAGGATTACCACAAATGCAGCTGTTGGTCCGGTAATATTAAACCGTGAACCACCCAATAACGCCGCTAAGAAACCAGCCACGATAACAGTATACAAACCATGTTGAGGAGGAACACCTACCGCAATTGATAATGCCATACCTAATGGAATAGCCACAATACCAACAGTAACACCTGATACTAAATCGGCACGAAGCTTGGAAAGGGAATATCCCTGTTTCCACGATTGAGAGAGAGCTTGAAAAATCAACACAACAAAACCCCTGTGCTTATTGCACATAATAAAATAGGCATTGATGTCAACCCGAAAAGAGGGTCCGGCGGGCAACTGTCAGTCGGAAATCGGGAAAGGCAACAAACGGAAATACCGCTCACTTATCACTTGTGTAAAAAACACACAGTCGCAATAACGTGAACGGTATCACAATAGTGCTATATGTTAACGCTTCACTAATAATTCGCAAGTGAAAATAAAATCACCAATGATCTCGATCAAGGCGAGTAAAACCGCAGTATTGGTGTTTTTTATGATCTCATTACCGATCAATTATCAAATTAAATATTTTACATTTCTTTAAAAAATAACTTACAATCAGTCATAAGTGGTTAGACCTCTTACCTTGATTATTAAGACTGCCATACTCTAAAAAACTATCGTGCAATATTGCGCTAAAAAGATGACTCAATCACGGGCCTTTTCTGAATGCAATACACTGTGCTGCTATATGATTACGGAGAATCGCTATGCTGACATTTATATACTTAATTAGCTTTATCTGTGTGTTTGGCATCCTCGCCTATCACCGTATCTCTCGTCTTATTTTTACCGCTATCATTGCCGCATTGTTAGTATTAGGTACCCTAATAAATGTTACAGGAATTATTAGCTGGTTAACGTTTGCTGTGATTGCCTTACCATTAAATATCCCCCAATTACGTAAAAAATTTATCACTCAATCAGCACTTCAATATTTTAAAAATGTTATGCCTCAAATGTCACAGACTGAAAAAGAAGCAATTGACGCTGGTACAGTATGGTGGGAAGCCGATCTTTTTAGTGGTAACCCCGATTGGAATAAACTTCATGCTATTCAATCTCCAACCCTAACACCGGCAGAACAAGCCTTTTTAGATGGGCCAGTGAATGATATTTGCCGCATGGTGAATGATTTCCATATCACTCATGATCTTGCTGATCTACCGCCTGAAGTGTGGCAGCAACTTAAGCAGCATAAATTTTTTGCAATGATCATTAAAAAAAATTATGGCGGGTTAGAATTTTCAGCTTATGCGCAATCACTGGTCTTACAGAAATTAACCGGCGTATCCTCGGTCTTATCTTCAACGGTTGGTGTGCCAAACTCTTTAGGCCCCGGAGAGTTATTACAGCACTATGGTACTGATGAACAAAAAAATTATTACTTACCACGCCTAGCTGCGGGTGATGAAATCCCTTGTTTTGCTCTCACTAGCCCAGAAGCAGGATCAGACGCTGGTTCGATTCCTGATTTTGGTATCGTCAAAAAAGGGATATGGCAAGGTGAAGAAATACTGGGCATGGAACTAACATGGAATAAGCGCTATATCACCTTAGCCCCAGTCGCCACTGTATTAGGCTTAGCCTTTAAATTATTCGATCCCGACCATCTACTTGGCGATAAAAAAGATATTGGTATCACCTGTGCCTTAATTCCAACCAATATTGATGGTATTAAAATTGGCCGTCGACATTTTCCATTAAATATTCCCTTCCAAAATGGTCCAACCCAAGGCGATAAAATCTTCGTTCCAATTGACTTTATTATTGGTGGTCAAACTATGGCTGGCCAAGGATGGAAAATGCTTGTTGAATGCTTATCTGTTGGACGAGGAATTACCTTACCGTCAAACACCACTGGCGGTTTAAAAACAGCGGCAATGGCAACCGGAGCCTATGCCCGTATTCGTCGTCAATTTAAATTACCCATCGGTAAAATGGAAGGTATTGAAGAACCCTTAGCACGGATCGTCGGTAATGCTTATGTGCTTGATGCTGCGACAACATTAACCGTTACTGGTATCGATTTAGGCGAAAAACCCGCGGTGATTTCAGCCATCGTTAAATACCATTGCACCCACCGTAGCCAAAAGAGCATTATTGATGCCATGGATATTGTCGGAGGCAAAGGGATTTGCATGGGACCGAGTAACTTCCTTGCGCGAAATTATCAAGGTGCTCCCATTGCAGTCACCGTTGAAGGGGCCAATATATTAACCCGTTCAATGATCATTTTTGGCCAAGGGGCGATTCGTTGTCACCCTTATGTACTTGATGAGATCAATGCTGCTTATATTGACGATCAGCAGCAAGCACTTAGTCAATTTGATAAAGCGGTATTTAATCATATTGGGTTTGTGTTGAGTAATATAGCCCGTAGTTTTTGGCTGGGCTTAACCGATGGTCGAGGCTCATCAGCTCCCCACAAAGATGCAACCTCTCGCTATTATCAACAAATGAATCGCTATAGTGCGAACCTTGCATTATTAGCCGATATCTCAATGGCAACACTGGGTGGATCACTTAAACGTAAAGAGCGTTTATCGGCCCGTCTTGGAGATGTATTAAGTCAATTATACTTAGCCTCCGCCACACTAAAACGCTATACCGATGAAGGCCGACAAGCGGAAGACATTGTGTTAGTACACTGGGGCTTACAAGATGCACTTTATCAAGCAGAAGTCGCCATTGATCATTTCTTAGCTAACTTTCCTAATAAAGTCATTGCGCAAGGATTACGGTTTATTATGTTACCAACAGGGTTACGTCGCCGCCAACCGAGTGATGAATTAGATCACCAGCTAGCACGCGTAATTCAAACCCCATCAGCCACACGAGATCGTATTGGTCGTGGCCAATTTTTAGAAGCAACAACAAATAATGCGGTTGGAATGATGGAGGTTGCTCTACTTGATATTCTTGCCGCAGAGCCAATTTATGATCGTGTCTGTCAAGCCGCGAAGACACCGTTACCGTTCATGCAATTAGGCAAGGTTGCAGCAATAGGATTAGAACTCGGCGTGATCACCACCGAGGAAGCGCAATTACTTCACCGAGCAGAAGCAGGACGCTTAGACACCATTAATGTTGATGACTTTGATCCAGCACAATTAGCAATTAACCCGCTTCAAACCACACCATCAATTAATAGTGCAGCATAAATAAGCGCATCATTGTGATGTTCAAAGGCAAAAACCACTGAACATCACATACTTATTTAGGCACAATTAAATCACTCTGAACAGCACGTTTACGTCGCCACATCAATAACACCACCAGCACACTTATAACGATGACAATATTGGTAATAACAACCCACAATAACCGTTGTTGCTGTTCATTCTGAATAATTAGTTGCTGTTTTGCCTGTTGCTGCGCTAAAGAAGCACTAAAATCAACCGCGACAGCAGCAACTTGGGTATAGTTTTGTTGGGATAAACGAAACACTAACTCTCGCTGAGTCAATGAGTCAGTCACATACGCCCAACCTCGCCACCATGCTTTACCTATTTGAGCATCATTAGGCCATGTAAGAACTAAATGTGACTGTTGATGGTGGGAGCTTCGTTGAATAATTCTCGGCTTTTGCTGGGGTTGTTTAACCACCAGATAAGCAGCCAATGATCCTGAAATCGTTTGATCGGCTTTAGCCTCAATATTAACGCTATGCGAGGTTAATGGTTGATGACTTTGTACAAATGAGGTCGTGATAGGTGCAGGATAAACAAGCACAGTTTGCTCAACTGCACGTTTAAATACCCCATTAGTTGATGCTATTTCAACACGGTATTTACCCGGTTCAACATTCACATTAAGTGCCACAGTAAAAATACCATCACCCGCAACTTCATCATACTCTTGGCCATCATCGGCAAATTGCCCCACCTCTATTGGTGCCGGCTCATTTGACTCATTCAACTCATTCAACTCATTCGATAATATGGACGTCAGCGGATAAAAAACCACCTTTAACTGCACGCGATCTAAAAAATCACGTAACAGTAATGGTTGTTTATTTTGCGTTAGCTGTGCACTAAATTTTAATACTTCTGTTTGATACAACTGTGCGGGTAACGGTTCAGCCTGTAATTGAATATTTGAGATGAATCTAATGCCATTATTTATCGACACTTTCCCTAAGGCTTGCCATGGCCCCGCCATCGGATGAGTTATAGAAATAATATCCATCCCTTTATCGGTATACCATGACATCGTGTTTGCGTGGCGATCAGCATAATATTTACGTCCATCAGGGGCGACTAACACCACTGACTGGCTCGGTTGCTCACGAGTGACAACAAACGTTATTTGCTCTATCTCAGGATCAACACGAAAGCGATTATCAAGCCACGTTAATCTCGCTTCTGCTTGCGCCCAAGCACTTGCTATTAATATCCAAGTACAGAGCGGAACATAGAAAATAAGTAGCCATAATCGCCGCAACATACTGCCTCTAAAGACGCCAAATAACGTCAGCCTTCTTACCAATCAGATCAAGCCTATCTTGATGTGCTGTTAGTTCATCGGCCGTTGCATGGATAACCTTTAATTCTTTTCGACCACTAGCCAAACGTCGAATACTGGTTTCCGTTGTAGAGTCATCGTTACCACTGCTTAAACGTAATGATGTTTGACCACCGGTCATCATCAAATAAACGTCAGCTAGAATCTCGGCATCGAGTAATGCGCCGTGCATCGTACGATGTGAGTTATCAATACCATAACGCGAACATAAAATATCAAGGTTATTTCGTTTACCCGGAAACAGCCTTTTCGCCATTTCGAGGGTATCGGTTACTCGACAAATATCTTCTATTTTTGCGATTGATGCGCCCATCTTATGGAATTCATAATCCATAAAACCGGTATCAAACGATGCGTTATGTGCGACAAGCTCAGCGCCATCAATGAAATCAATAAATTCTTGGTGAATATCTGCATACACAGGTTTATCACGTAAAAATTCATCCGTAATACCGTGGACAGCTATCGCCTCTGGATCGATTTTTCGATCAGGCTTGATATAAACATGGAACGTATTGCCAGTTAATTTACGGTTAATGATCTCTACCGCACCAATTTCGACAATACCGTGGCCTTCATAATGAGGGCCCGTCATGTTCATACCCGTTGTTTCTGTATCAAATACAATAATGCGTTGGTTTGTGGCTTTCATAGTAGTTAATGTGTCAGACTTAAGTTTTTATCTAAGGCAAAACTACCCACTATGATGAAGCAGGTAGAAATTTTCACCGATGGATCGTGTTTAGGTAATCCTGGTCCCGGCGGTTATGGCACAGTATTAAGATACAAACAACACGAAAAAGAGCTTAGTGGTGGCTATTTAATGACCACCAACAACCGCATGGAACTGCTTGCCGCTATTATGGGACTCGCCAGTTTAAAACAACCATGCCGTGTTGATCTTACCACTGACAGTCAATATGTGCGTCAAGGAATTACGCAATGGATACATAATTGGAAAAAAAGAGGTTGGCAAACAGCAGATAAAAAGCCCGTCAAAAATGCCGATCTTTGGCAACAGCTTGATCAAGAAACCCAGCGCCATCAAGTTCAATGGCATTGGGTTAAAGGTCATGCCGGACATCCAGAAAATGAACGTTGTGATGTTTTAGCGCGTACGGGTGCAGAAAATCCAACGCAAGCTGACAAAGGTTATCAGCCAAATTAAACTAAAGCTTACGAACGCGAAGAGGTTTTAGTACATGTTTTTTCAACCTGAGTTCGACAATTAATTCGCAGCGGTGCTAATTGTCGACGTAATTTCCAGGTTGGTTTAATCAGCTTTAATGGACAAGTCCGTTTACGTGCCACAATAAAATATAAACTACCCACTGCAGATAACGGTTCCGATAAAACATGTTCAAGCCATGCTGCACAAGCAAGGTGCCGAGTAGCGGGGACTATCGCAAACGTTTCTTGATACACCACTTCATAGTTGAGTAACCGTAACCAATCATTAATTCGAAACGGTAAATACATCTTACCCGTCCACGGTGCTTGACGGCGATTCCATGGTAATAACCCTCGTAACCCTAATAGGCTCAATGGGTTATTACCACTTAATACTAAGTAGCCATCATCAACCATCACGCGATCGATCTCACGTAATAAGCCATGAGGATCTGCCGCATAATCTAATTGATGCATTAATAAACATGCATCAAATGATTTTTCAATAAAGGGTAATTCTAAAGCATCTGCCACAATTGTGCGTTGAGGGCTGAATTTATCAACACAAATTTGATGTTGAATATTACAATGGCTACTGGTCAGCTCTGCACTGAGGCCACCAAGCTTTAACATGTGATAGCCGAATAATTTAGGGCACCACTCATCAAGTCGTGCCTGTAATAATTCTGCTACCCATTCACCATTGATCACATTCGACCATGTATAAGGAACTTCAATGTGTGTTACTGTACGCGCTGGCTTCATAAGATACTGCTCAACACCTGATAGGGCTGGAGACAAAATTCATGTTAACTGTTAAAAGCATACCCGCATTTAAAGACAATTACATCTGGCTGATTCAAAACCCAGACAATCATTGTGTCGTTGTTGATCCTGGGGATGCCACGCCGGTTCTTGAGGCAATCGAAAGAGACAATTTAATTCTAGATGCAATCCTCATCACTCACCATCATCATGATCATGTCGGTGGTATTAGTGAATTAAAACGTCGATTCCCTGCTACCAAAGTCGTTGGCCCCAATGATGAACCTATTCCCGGTATCACTCGCCCAGTAGAAGATGGCGATCAAGTTGATATCTTTGGCGAACGTTTTATGGTGCTGAGTGTACCCGGGCACACTTTAGGTCATGTCGCTTATGTTGGTGATGAAAAACTGTTTTGTGGCGATACATTATTCTCAGCTGGCTGTGGTCGTATCTTTGAAGGTACTCCCGCACAAATGTTTAATTCCTTGCAAAAAATAGCCTCATTACCGGATGAAACTAACATCTATTGTGCTCACGAATACACCGCTGGTAATCTTGCTTTTGCCTTAGTTGCAGAACAAGATAATGCGCACTTACAACGCTACCGTGATCAAGTGAATCGTCTGCGCGCCAATGGTCAAAGCACTTTACCTACCACTCTAAGTAATGAAAAACTTATTAACCCATTTTTACGTTGTGACCAGCCAAGTATTAAACGCTCAGTTGCTGATAAAGCGTACGATAACTCAGATATTGAGACATTTGCGGCACTTCGACGTTGGAAAGACGAGTTTTAACGTTTCTCCCCTTGTAACCAAGGTGGTTGGGCAAGTATTATCACCAACCATTTTGGCTACAAACGACTGTCATGAAATTCAAAATTCTTTTAGCAAGTGTGCTTGTTATCGCAGGTTGTCAGACAACAAAAGAGACAACGCAGGCCGATACTAACCAACCAAAAACTGTCGTTGAGCAACCTACTAACACTCCAGTTGAAACTGTAGTGCCGATTGTTCCTGTCATCAAAGAAACACAACCTGTTGTGGCACACCTAACGCCTCAACAGCAGCAAGATGTGTGGAATCGCATTGCGATGCAGATCACCACTAAAATCCCTAATAACAAACGTGTTCAATATTACCGTAACTGGTATTTAAAGAACCCGCGCAACCTTGAAATTATTGCTCAACGTGCTCAACCTTTCCTGTACTACATCACGGAACAAGTTGAAAAACGAGGTATGCCGCTAGAACTGGCTCTTTTACCTATTGTAGAAAGTTCATTTGATCCACATGCATACTCAAGTATGGCAGCAGCAGGCCTATGGCAAATTATTCCCGACACCGGTCGTCGTTTTGGCTTAAAACAAAATAGTTGGTATGACGGGCGCCGTGATGTGGTTAAATCCACCACCGCCGCACTTAATTTACTTGAATACTTAAATAAAAAGTTTGATGGTAATTGGCAACAAGCACTCGCCGCTTATAACACCGGTGAAGGCCGCGTATTTAATGCTATTCGTAAAAATAAAGCCGCAGGTAAACCAACCGACTATTGGGCGCTTGATTTACCCAATGAAACCAGCAGTTATGTGCCTAAACTGTATGCGGTTGCTGATATTATCATGCACCCTAAAAAATACGGTTTTCACATCGAACCCATCCGTAATAAGCCCGTTATCGCTATCGTAAAACCTGGCGTACAAATGGATCTTACCATTGCGGCAGAATTTGCAGGTATCAGTACCAGCGAATTAAAAGATCTTAACCCAGCCTACCGTCGTGGTGTTACAGCACCAAATGGTCTTAATCATCTGTTATTACCAATCAACACGGTTAGTCGTTTTAAGCGTGAATTAGCCCAGAATCGTAACGCTAGCATGATGACACACCATCACCGTGTAAAATCAGGTGAAAGCCTAGGATTAATTGCAAAGCGCTACCACAGCAGCATTAAAGCAATTCAAAAAGTGAATAAGCTTAAAACTACTAATATTCGTATTGGCCAATCACTGACTATTCCAACATCGCCAATTTCATTGGTTAACCGCCAGCACCGTGCCGCTGTCCATGTGGAGGCGCAGCATTATGTCGTGCAGTCAGGTGATAATTTATGGAACATTGCTCGTAAGCACAAAACTAGCGTAGCAAAACTTAAGCAACTGAACAGCTTAAGTAAAAATGCGGTGCTACATAAAGGACAACGATTAAAAGTATCAACAGTTAGCACATCAAAGAAAACCGTCGCTAATCACAAAACTATCCATTATAAAGTACGAAAAGGGGATAGTTTAAGTGTCATCGCTCAACGTTATGATGTTTCTGTTGCTGAGATTAAAAAATGGAATAATCTGGCTAACAATAAATATATTAAGCAAGGTCAAAAACTTAAGTTAGTGATTGATCGTCGTAAGGTAAAAGCATGACGCCATCTAAAAATCCAATTGTCGCTGTTATCGATCTTTTTCGTTCACCTATAGAATGCTTTGCTGCTATCTATAAAAGACCGAAATGGGCAATTTTACCCTATTTAATGATTATTCTTGGATCATTCATTTTGTGGGGCAGTTACTTTAACCATGTCGATATGCCGTGGCTGCAACAAACAATACAAGCGCAACTAGGCAATCTTGGTGACAATGCACAACAAGCTTGGTTAACGCGAGAAGTATTACTTGCAGGTGAAGTATTTAGTGATATCACCGGCCGAACAGCGGTGATTTTTGTACTGGCGTTATGGTTAAAATTAGCCACTAAAAGTAGCCGTCATCAGCACAGCTATGGAAAATGGCTTGCAGCGGCATGTTTTATTATGTTGCCATCGTTTATCGGTGACATTGCGAGCTATATTAATATTGTGTTTAACACCAATACTATGTTGCCGAATGCCGCTGACTTAAATAGTATTAATGGTCTTTTAAAATTACCATTAAACAATCGCTGGGCCGCACTAGCGACTACCATGCCGTTATTAGCACCATGGTATATCGCTTTAACTTACGCCGCAGTCAGTGCATGGACAGATCTGGATCGTGCAAAAGCCATTATTGTCGCAGTGCTGCCTTGGGTGTTAACACTGATTGTATGGCCTTTGCTAATTATTTCAGCTTAGTGCATTACTGAGTGAGTTAATTTAAACGTCACTAACAATGGACTATGATCAGAAGCATCCGTTTTTGGTGCTTCTGATTTCACCAACTGCAAATCACGATAATAAAGATGATCCAGCGGCTTACCTAGCACTCGAACTCGCTGATCATTATGGTACTGCACCTCTTTTAGCCCCAGCGAATGTGCAAAAGATCTAACCACTTTAATCCGCGCTTTACGCCACGTATTAAAATCTCCCGCTAATATAATTGGCCCTTGGTGCTGTTCTAATACTGTTTTTAAACTGTCTAATTGCTGCTGATATTCATTTAAGCCAATGGCAAAATTAACCCCGTGAAGATTAACCACCGCCAGCGTTTGACCGTCAGATAGTGTAAATTGCGATAATAACGCAGATTTAGGCAAGCGTAACCATGGTTCCATTGCCAAATAAGCACATGTTTGACGTGAAGATACACGCGATAAATTCATTACACCTGCGGGCGTATCAAGAAAGCGAAACGCATTTGCCATTCTTACCTGCCAATGGTTCGCATCTAAATAATTTTTCAGATCAGTGTTTAAACTCGCTTCTTGCAATAACACCAAATCACTTTTCTGAGTAAACCCTTCTAATGCTTGACGCCAATTAGGACGTTGTTGCTTATAGATATTCCATACAGCAACGGTCAGTACGCCATTATTATCGAGCGGTGGCGCAATTTCACTTTCAATACAACGATAAGTGAAATGTGGGGCAAAAACTTCATTGGTCACTTCAGGTTGCATTGTTACATCAAACGATGAATTAAATGCCCCTAACCCCAACGCGCCAGCCACGACACCTAAACCAGCAACCACTTTTGTTTTTGTTCTGCGTGCCATAATAGCGCCTACATAGACAACTTAGCCCATTAGATTAATGGGCTAATGTCATTATAAAATTAAAAAGAATAAAATCAGAAAAGAATAGCGGTAGCCTAATAATGTTGACCATTATCGTAATAAGCTGCAGGTGTCAGCGCGGTAAAAATAACAGCGACATCTTGATTTTTATCGTCAACCGCAGTCCTTATAGCTGCAGTAATCACTGCTGCAACATTATCTTGAACCTCTTGACCACGATCAAACCAAAACACTTCAATAAACGGATAAGCATCAGACACTTCACCATCAAGGATAAATGAAGCAGGAATATGCTCTAATGTAAAATCTTCACGAGGGCATGCCATTAATGGCTGTAAATCATCAACTAACGCTGTTGATAGCAGCTTTACGGTATCAAATGCAATCGCACGAAAACGAAGATGTGGCATAAAAACTCCCAAAAATTGACTATTTACTCTACTACATTACCACTTAATAATGTTCAACCTCTGTTTTTTATTGTTAGTAATCTTTTTCGAGGTATTCCGTTAACATCATGATGGTAAATAAAGTGTCGATTTAGCCCTATTTTTTTAGTGAATAAAAATTGAAAGACCATAGTTATAATACGCAGTCATCACACTTAATAAGTGCCTTTTAATACATCAATTATAAACCTTTACTATTTGGGGTAACAGTCCATTGTAGCAACCTCAACCCTCGAGTTTACAGTTATAAATTGCTTAAATATGACCAAAACTAGGGTATTCAATCAGTTAACGCTTGGAAATTTTCGGTATGGCGAATCCGCTGCTCTGCCAGTTACGGCCACACCTAATCTACTACAATAATGCAGACGTAAAAAAGCCCCGACATTACTGTCGAGGCTTTCTTTAATATGGCAGGGGTGGAGAGATTTAAACTCCCAACACGCGCTGATTTTCGGAATAGCGAATCCGCTGCTCTGCCAGTTACGGCCACACCTAATCTACTACAATAATGCAGACGTAAAAAAGCCCCGACATTACTGTCGAGGCTTTCTTTAATATGGCAGGGGTGGAGAGATTCGAACTCCCAACACGCGGATTTGGAATCCGCTGCTCTGCCAGTTGGAGCTACACCCCTGTAGTTATTTTAAAGACTTAACTCTGTCTTAAATAAATGGCGGAGTGGACGGGACTCGAACCCGCGACCCCCGGCGTGACAGGCCGGTATTCTAACCAACTGAACTACCACTCCGCAGTGTCTATTCAGCATAAATGCAACTTGTTGTCTCTACCTTTATAAAAAGATAAAAACGAAATTGAAGCCTGGCGATGTCCTACTCTCACATGGGGAGACCCCACACTACCATCGGCGCTATTACGTTTCACTACTGAGTTCGGCATGGGATCAGGTGGGTCCATAACGCTATGGTCGCCAAGCAAATTCTGGTTTATTTATTGTCTTATGACAATAAATAGCAATCTGGGAAAATCTAACTAGTTGTTCTCAACACGCATTCAAGCGTTTGTAGAGTCCGTCTCTTCTCTTATGAGAAGGAAAACCCCTTGGGTGTTGTATGGTTAAGCCTCACGGGCAATTAGTATCAGTTAGCTCAATGCCTCGCAGCACTTACACACCTGACCTATCAACGTTGTAGTCTTCAACAACCCTTTAGAGACCTTAAAGGTCTAGGGATGACTCATCTTGAGGCTCGCTTCCCGCTTAGATGCTTTCAGCGGTTATCGATTCCGAACTTAGCTACCGGGCAATGCATCTGGCGATACAACCCGAACACCAGCGGTTCGTCCACTCCGGTCCTCTCGTACTAGGAGCAGCCCCTCTCAATCATCCAACGCCCACGGCAGATAGGGACCGAACTGTCTCACGACGTTCTAAACCCAGCTCGCGTACCACTTTAAATGGCGAACAGCCATACCCTTGGGACCGACTTCAGCCCCAGGATGTGATGAGCCGACATCGAGGTGCCAAACACCGCCGTCGATATGAACTCTTGGGCGGTATCAGCCTGTTATCCCCGGAGTACCTTTTATCCGTTGAGCGATGGCCCTTCCATTCAGAACCACCGGATCACTATGACCTGCTTTCGCACCTGCTCGAATTGTCATTCTCGCAGTCAAGCGGGCTTATGCCATTGCACTAACCTCACGATGTCCGACCGTGATTAGCCCACCTTCGTGCTCCTCCGTTACTCTTTGGGAGGAGACCGCCCCAGTCAAACTACCCACCAGGCACTGTCCGTAACCCCGATAAGGGGTC
>NZ_FUZI01000045.1 GCF_900166965.1 Photobacterium piscicola
AAATTGGGTCGTTAGCTCAGTTGGTAGAGCAGTTGACTTTTAATCAATTGGTCGCAGGTTCGAATCCTGCACGACCCACCATTCTTTCTCACGAAGGAATTAAAACTATCGTGGGCGATTAGCTCAGTTGGGAGAGCACCTCCCTTACAAGGAGGGGGTCACTGGTTCGAGCCCGGTATCGCCCACCACTCTCTAAGAATTTTCTGCACGGAATCGCAGATTTAATGAAGAATACCTTTATTAAGTCCGCATTGTTGTCGCTGAAAATCATTAGAAAGTGGTTATCGTTAGATAATTGCATGCTCTTTAACAATCTGGAAAGCTGACTAGTAAATTTAATCGAAAGATTGATTTTAAAAATGTTTTTATCTTCGGATAAAAACGAGTTCTCAAAACATACACATTCAAGTGTCTGTGTTTGCTTTCACTTTTTAAAGTGAAGACAAATAAATGAGTCCGGCGAAAAACCAATGTTTAATATTTTCTTGATCGGAGTATTAAACGCAAACCTTGGTTGTTTGAACATACAAGACCTCTTGGGGTTGTATGGTTAAGTGACTAAGCGTACACGGTGGATGCCTTGGCAGTCAGAGGCGATGAAGGACGTATTAACTTGCGATAAGCCCAGATTAGGCAGTAAAAGCCTCTTGAGTCTGGGATTTCCGAATGGGGAAACCCACTTGCATAAGCAAGTATCATTAACTGAATACATAGGTTAATGAGGCAAACCGGGGGAACTGAAACATCTAAGTACCCCGAGGAAGAGAAATCAACCGAGATTCCGGTAGTAGCGGCGAGCGAAACCGGATTAGCCCTTAAGCTAGTTCTGCGTTAGGTGAAGGTTCTGGAAAGTACCGCGATACAGGGTGATAGCCCCGTAACCAAAAATGCATTATTAGTGAAATCGAGTAGGACGGGACACGTGATATCCTGTTTGAACATGGGGGGACCATCCTCCAAGGCTAAATACTCCTGACTGACCGATAGTGAACCAGTACCGTGAGGGAAAGGCGAAAAGAACC
>NZ_FUZI01000064.1 GCF_900166965.1 Photobacterium piscicola
ATATTAAACATTGGTTTTTCGCCGGACTCATTTATTTGTCTTCACTTTAAAAAGTGAAAGCAAACACAGACACTTGAATGTGTATGTTTTGAGAACTCGTTTTTATTCAGAGAATAAAAACATTTTTAAAATTAATCTTTCGATTAAATTTACTAGTCAGCTTTCCAGATTGTTAAAGAGCATGCAATTATCATTAGATAACCACTTTGTAATCACACTCTTACGAATGCATTTATAAAGTGGTGGAGCTATGCGGGATCGAACCGCAGACCTCTTCGCTGCCAGCGAAGCGCTCTCCCAGCTGAGCTATAGCCCCTTAAAGTTTTACTTCTTTAGGAGAAGTTCTCTAAAAGAGAAGTGGTGGGCGATACCGGGCTCGAACCAGTGACCCCCTCCTTGTAAGGGAGGTGCTCTCCCAACTGAGCTAATCGCCCTCCGATTTTTTACATCTTCGAGGAGAAGATGGTGGGTCGTGCAGGATTCGAACCTGCGACCAATTGATTAAAAGTCAACTGCTCTACCAACTGAGCTAACGACCCAATTT
>NZ_FUZI01000005.1:0-115281 GCF_900166965.1 Photobacterium piscicola
CCCGTCCGCCGCTCGTCAGCAAAGAAAGCAAGCTTTCTTTCTGTTACCGCTCGACTTGCATGTGTTAGGCCTGCCGCCAGCGTTCAATCTGAGCCATGATCAAACTCTTCAATTAAAGTTTTGTTGTCTCTTTCGAGACGGCTCAATGAATACTGACTTCAAAACTACCTTAGTAATTTTAAAGCTATTACCGCTTCTGTTTCTACAAAGAGGAACAGAATGGTAATGAATTGACTGTGCCAAATAACCGTAGTTATTTGTATTGGTCACTCAGTTCATTGATAAATCTTTCGACTTAACTATTCAACGAGTGCCCACACAGATTGCATGGTCAAATTGTTAAAGAACATACTGACTTTCGGTAACCGCTTGCGCCGTCGTCCGTGTCAGTGAGGTCGTATTATAGGGAGATTCTTGTTGCTGACAACCTTATTTTTATCTTTTTCTTTCGTTCGCTCAATCATTAACCCATAACGACAAATTACGACAAATAAAACAGCTTTCATTATAAATAGTGTTTATTTTTGACAAATTCCAATACTAAAAAAACGCCTTAGCACATGCATGCTAAGGCGTTTATTAACAATAATTGATTATTTTAAGCCATCATTTTTTAATTACGCTTGTTTAGCAACAATCTTATCGTCTGCTACTGACAGTACGATTGGTTTACCCGGCATAAATTTACCTGATAACAAATCTTGTGCTAATGGATTTTCAATATATTGCTGTATTGCACGTTTTAATGGACGCGCGCCAAATACAGGATCAAAACCAGCATCAGAAATTAACTCTAACGCACTCTCTTCAACCTCTAACTGGAAATCTTTCTCTGCTAAACGTTTTTCCAAGCGCGCAATTTGAATTGATGCAATATGCTTAATGTTCTCTTTACCCAATGGGTGGAACACAACTGTTTCATCAACTCGGTTAATGAATTCAGGGCGGAAATGTTGACCCACCACTTCCATCACTAATGCTTTGATACCCTCGTAGTCCAAACTACCAAAATGTTCTTGAATACGATCAGAACCCAAGTTAGACGTCATAATGATCACCGTATTGCGGAAATCAACCGTACGACCTTGGCCATCAGTTAAACGTCCATCATCTAATACCTGTAATAGAATATTAAATACATCTGGATGGGCTTTTTCAACTTCATCAAGCAAAATAACGGAATATGGACGACGACGAACCGCTTCAGTTAAATAACCACCTTCTTCATAACCAACATAACCTGGAGGCGCACCAACTAAACGTGCCACTGAGTGTTTTTCCATAAACTCAGACATGTCTATACGCACCATCGCATCTTCACTATCAAACATAAAGTTAGCTAGTGACTTACACAATTCAGTTTTACCTACACCCGTTGGGCCTAAAAATAAGAATGAACCGATTGGACGTTGAGGATCAGACAAACCTGCACGACTGCGACGAATCGCGTTAGCTACAGCTTCAACGGCTTCTTCTTGGCCAATAACACGATTATGTAGCTCATCTTCCATGCGCAATAACTTATCACGCTCACCTTCTAGCATCTTAGCAACCGGAATACCTGTCGCTTTAGAAAGTACATCGGCAATTTCAACATCGGTTACTTTATTTTTAAGTAACGTCATATCTTGCATTTCTGCTTGCGCCGCTAAATCTAGTTGCTTTTCAAGTTCAGGAATACGACCGTACTGTAACTCTGACATGCGATTTAGATCACCCGCTCGACGAGCAATTTCAACATCAGTACGGGCTTGTTCAAGCTCAGCTTTAATATGTTGAGTACCAGATAAAGAGGCTTTTTCAGCATTCCATACTTCTTCAAGTTCAGAATATTCACGCTCTTTAATATCCAATTCTTCAAGCAAATCACTTAACCGTTTTTGGCTAGCATCATCACTTTCTTTTTCTAATGCTTGCTGTTCAATCTTTAATTGAATAATACGGCGCTCTAAACGATCCATCGATTCTGGTTTAGAGTCAATTTGCATACGAATACTTGACGCTGCTTCATCGATAAGATCAATCGCCTTATCGGGCAATTGTCGATCTGAAATATAACGGTGAGATAATGTCGCCGCCGCTACAATCGCAGGATCGGTGATCTCTACATGGTGGTGAAGCTCATAACGTTCTTTTAGACCACGTAAAATAGCAATGGTATCTTCAACACTTGGCTCATCCACCAGCACTTTTTGGAAACGACGTTCCAACGCTGCATCTTTTTCTAAATACTGGCGGTATTCATTTAAGGTTGTCGCACCAACGCAGTGAAGCTCACCACGAGCAAGCGCAGGTTTTAGCATATTACCGGCATCCATTGAGCCTTCGCCTTTACCAGCGCCAACCATAGTATGGATTTCATCAATAAACAAAATTACGCGACCGTCTTCTTGAGACAGTTCGTTTAATACTGCTTTTAAACGTTCTTCAAATTCACCACGAAATTTAGCACCTGCAATCAAAGACCCCATATCTAATGATAATACGCGTTTGTCACGTAAGCCTTCTGGCACTTCACCATTAACAATCCGTTGCGCTAAACCTTCAACAATCGCCGTTTTACCCACACCCGGTTCACCAATGATCACGGGGTTATTTTTAGTACGACGTTGCAGAACTTGAATAGTACGACGAATTTCATCATCACGACCAATCACAGGATCTAATCGACCTTGCTCTGCACGTTCTGTTAAATCAATCGTATATTTAGCTAATGCTTGACGGTTTTCTTCTGCGTTTTGATCATCCACTTTTTGTCCACCACGAATTTGATCAATCGCTTTACTTATCTGATCTGCTTTTAAACCAAGTTCACGTAATAAATCCCCTACAGGGCCTTTATCATTATCAACCGCAGCTAAAATAAAGAGTTCTGACGAAATAAATTTATCATTACGTTTTTGTGCAAGCTTGTCACACATGTTTAATAACGTGCCCATGCTATTGGATAGTTGTACTTCACCACCAATACCTGTCACTTTTGGAATACGCTCTAGTATCTCACCCAAACGCGAACGAAGCTGAGTAGAATCTACATTCAAAAGGGTAAGTAAGGGACGTACTGTACTGCCTTCTTGGTTTAATAATGCAACCATAAGATGAGCAGGTTCAATGTACTGATGATCACGCCCTAAAGCTAATGACTGTGCATCAGAAATAGCGGCTTGGAACTTACTGGTAAATCGGTCAAGACGCATAGGTCCCCCAATAATAAATTTAATAACCTGTTACTAGTTATATGGTAGTTCGTAGGGGTTTTTCAAGGCTCTTAAAGCGCAAAATAATGCTGCAAAAAAAGCGGGTATATTGTTAGCCAATATACCCGCTTCTTATTTGTTATTAATACTGAAAAATTAACGCAGCCAAATCAATGAAGCTTGACGTCCAGTGACGGCTTGACGACGATAAGAATAAAACAACTCATCGTTATTAAACGTACAGTATTCACCGCCATAAATAGCGCTAATTCCGTGCTGTTGTAAGCGCTGTCGTGCTAATAAATATAAATTAGCTAGCCACTTATCACCATGAGCAATAAAAGCATCAGCAGCATTAGCGTCAACATCAATAAACTGCTCACGTACTTCACTGCCAACTTCAAACGCTGTCGGGCCGATTGCCGGTCCCATCCAAGCCATAATATCAGCACTAGGACAGGAAAATTTAGCAATGGCATTATCAATCACTCCGGCAGCAAGTCCCCGCCACCCAGCATGAACAGCTGCCACTTCAGTTCCTTGCTTATTACACAATAGAACAGGCAAACAGTCAGCCGTCATGATGGCACAGGCTAAGCCAGGCACACGGGTAAAACTACCATCAGCATCGATCACTTCTGTTAACGGCGTAGTAATATCAATCACAATCGGACTGTGAATTTGATTTAACCATGCTGGCTCTGCCGTTAACCAACAATGCTGTTTCAGTAATTGACGATTTGTTAGTACAGAACTGACATCATCCCCAACATGCAATCCCAAATTGAGTGCATTGTAGGGTGCAGAACTGACACCGCCAAAACGGGTTGTACTTACCGTTAACACATTCTCTGGAGCTGGCCAGTTAGGAATAATGGTTTGCATTAATAAATATCTTCGTTATTTTCAGCGTTGTCTTTACGTAAAATATCAATCATCGCAACCATGTCGTTTGGTAATGGTGCATGCCATTCCATTAACTCACCCGTCATTGGGTGTGATAGACGCAACATACGTGCGTGCAATGCTTGACGATCAAATGAACGTAACGCATGAATAAATTCATCAGATGCATGACGTGGCGGACGAGGACGACCACCGTAGATCACATCACCAATCAGCGGATGACTCATGTATGACATATGCACACGAATTTGGTGAGTACGACCGGTTTCTAGACGTAACACAATACGTGTATGCTCACGGAAACGCTCAGCAACACGGTAATGAGTAATTGCATCTTTACCTAGCTCATGTACTGCCATACAAATACGTTTAGTAGCATGACGCCCAATTGGTTTTTCAATCGTACCGCCGCCCGTCATTTGACCAATAGCAATTGCTTCATATTCACGGGTAATTTTACGTTTTTGTAGTGCGCGCACTAAACGTGTTTGTGCCTGAATAGTTTTAGCTACGACCATTAAGCCAGTCGTGTCTTTATCCAAACGGTGCACAATACCCACACGTGGTACTTCAGCCAATGCTGGGTAATGATATAACAGCGCATTTAGCACTGTGCCATCGGGTGTACCCGCACCTGGGTGAACCACAAAATCACGTGGCTTATTGATCACTAAAATGTCGTCATCTTCATAAACAACATCAAGTGGAAGGTCTTGCGCAATCCAGCGCATTTCATCTTCGATTTCGGCTTGAATAAATAATTCTTCACCACCCATCATTTTTGAACGTGGTTTGTTGTCAATTTTACCGTTTACTGAAACCATGTCCTTTAGAATCCACTCTTTGATACGAGAGCGGGAATAATCGGGATATAATTCAGCAATAACCTGATCAAGGCGCTTGCCTAGTTGGCTTTCGCTAACTGTATTTGTTAATTCTATTTGCTGTGCCATAACGAACTTTTTTAAAAAGCGTGAGACTAATTGCCATACGCTGCGTAAAATGTACCAAGCTTAATAAAACGATGCTTGATGTAAACTAATATAATGTCATTGTATCTGTTAACGGCTCAGTCCGTAATGGATCGAGCAAAATAAAATTTTTATCAAGGAAACTGACGCCGTAATGAAACGCCTGACAATATCAACTTTTCTTGCTGTAGCCTTGCTTTCAGGCTGTTCCAGTACTGAGAAAGTCATTCCTGATGTTCCACCATCAGACTTATATTCTACTGCCCAGCAAGCTTTGCAGAGCGGTAATTGGAATAATGCTATCGAGCGCCTAGAGGCAATGGACTCTCGTTATCCATTTGGTGCTTACTCAGATCAAGTACAATTAGATTTAATCTATGCCTACTACAAAAATGATGATTTGCCATTATCTCAAGCCACAATTGCGCGTTTTTTACGCTTAAATCCAACCCATCCACAAGCGGATTGGGTTTATTATATGCGTGGTCTAACGCACATGGCGCAAGATCGTAGCTTTATGCATGACATGTTCAATATTGATCGTTTTGATCGTGATCCAACCCCTTCACGCCAAGCATTTCGCGATTTTAAATACCTCTTAGAACGCTTCCCAGATAGTCAGTATGACGCAGATGCGAAAGCTCGCATGGTTTTTTTAAAAAACCAACTTGCTGAATATGATCTAGCTGTTGCTGATTTTTATGTGCGCCGTGAAGCATGGATTGCAGCGATCAACCGTTGCCAACAAGTACAACGCTTATACCCAGACACAAGTGCTGCACGTAAGTCACTATTACTTGAAAAAACAGCGTATGAGAAATTAAAACTGGATAAAGAAGTCTCTCGCACAGAAGCGATGATCAAACTTAACCCAGTAAAATAAAGACCATCACAATGCAGCAATAAAAAATGGCAGCTCAATGAGCTGCCATTTTTATGAATATGTTAATAATAAATATTTACGTCATTCAATAACGTTAAAACTCCAACCGCATAACTAGTGCACAAAAAACACTCAACAGATTGAAATAAAACGTATTTACTCCCTAGTTAGCACTAGCCACCAGCAATAAATCTTCCTCCATACTGCCTTAGTTTATCAATAAAGCTCAAGTGTTTTTTAGATACTTTTTTGCAACAAACCTACTTTGGTCACATTTTTTTCGCTAAAAAATCACTAACGACAACAGTGTGACACAGATCACGTTATTAGTTAGTAATTTTAGTAATCTGAAGTTAACCCAACGAAGGGTAGCAAACGAGGAAGATAAATATGACATTAGAAATCACTGGCAAAAACATCGATATCACCCCGGCTATCCGTGAGCGTTTTGAATTTAAATTCGATAAGTTAGAAAAACTTCAAGTACCGCTAATTAAAAAACATATCATGATTAGCAAAGAGCCAAGCAAGCTATTTAAAATTGAGGCCTCTGTTAGCATTGCTGGAGGACAATTAGTCGCTTCTGCAGAGCATGAAGACTTGTTTGGTGCGATTACAGATCTTTACCAAAAACTTGATCGCCAATTGAAGAAACAAGCTCACAAACCAAATGCACGTCGTGCAAGTCATAGCGAAAAACCAGCAGAAGCTGAAGATACAACTGAATATGATGACGAAGTAGAATTTGATGAAGCATAATCGTTAATGATTAAGAGGATTTAAAACAGCCCTGCCAATGCAGGGCTGTTTGCTTTGGGCTTGACAAAAAAAGCCACCCTGCCTAATGTGGATTGCAATGATAAAACGATAATATGCCGCTTTCAGGTTTAAGAAAGCCGATCATAATAGGGATCGCTATGACCGATAACACACGCTCTTCATTGGATGAGATTCGCAATAATGTCACTCGTATCGATAATGCATTATTAGCACTTTTGGCTGAACGACGCACACTAAGTCTTGAAGTCGCTAAAAGTAAAATTGATACCGCTAAACCCGTTCGTGATCAAGCACGTGAGCAAGCATTGCTATTACGCTTAATCGACACGGGAAAAGAACATCAACTTGATCCGCTATACGTTACTCAAATTTTTCACACCATCATTGAAGATTCGGTTCTCTATCAACAAGCTTACTTACAGCGCTTACTTAATCCAGAAAATGCTTCCCCAACAGCACGAGTCTCTTTTTTAGGTGCCAAGGGATCATATTCACACCTTGCAAGCCGCAATTATTTTAGCCGCAAACAAACCCAATTAGTGGAAATTAGCTGTTCATGTTTTCGAGATATCGTCAATGAAGTAGAAACAGGTCATGCCGATTATGGTGTACTACCAATAGAAAACACCAGCTCGGGCTCAATCAATGAAGTGTATGACTTATTACAACACACCAGTTTATCAATCGTCGGGGAAATAACCCAGCCAATAGAACATTGCTTATTGACTGCTGTTGATACACAAATAGAACAAATAGACACCCTATATTCTCATCCTCAACCCCATCAGCAATGCAGCGAATTCCTTCATGGAATGGGAAAAATTAATCAACAATATTGCCCAAGTACTGCCGATGCTATGTTGACGGTTGCTGAGCTAAAACAACCTAATATTGCGGCTATTGGTAATGCGTCTAGTGGTGAAATTTACGGTTTAACCCCAATTAAAACCAACATTGCTAACCAACAAGAAAATTTTACCCGTTTTATTGTTGTTGCCCGTAAGCCCGTTAGCGTCAATTCATTAATTCCAGCTAAAACAACATTGATTATGTCAACCGCACAAGCTGCGGGCTCATTAGTTGAATGTTTAGTGGTGCTTCGTAATGCCAAAATAAATATGACTAAACTGGAATCTCGCCCAGTCATTGGTAATCCATGGGAAGAAATGTTCTATGTTGATGTCGAGATCAATTTAAAAGATCCACTAATGCAACAAGTCTTAGAAGAGCTCACCCGCTTAACCCGCTTTATTAAAGTCTTAGGCTGTTACCCGAGTGAAAATGTGACCCCGACTGAAGTTGAATTCAGCGAATAATAATACTGAGGAAAGTGCATATTAGCGTCATTAAAAAAGCCCACCTTCATGATTAAACGTGGGCTTTTTAGTAAGTAAGTTCTGAAATTGAACGCTATTTATTTATGTCGAGTTGAATCATTCGCCTGTCTAAGTAGTCCTTGGCTCTCGACTAAAAAATGCTGTGCATAGTCACCAAACCAATGCTCAACCTGCCCAAAAGCTTGTTTAAAGGCCACTTTATCTTGGCGCTCTAACATATCAATTGCTTCACCAAAACGCTGATGGAAACGTTTGATCATCGCTAAGTTCTGAGGTGCTGACATAATAATATCAGCATATAACTGCGCATCTTGAGCAAATAACCGTCCAACCATGGCAAGTTCTAAGCGGTAAATCGGCGAGCTTAGTGACATCAATTGTTCTATTTTTGGGTCTTCTTCGGCTAAATGAACCCCATAAACGAACGAGGTAAAGTGACGTAAAGCTTGAATCAACGTCATCCCCTGATCATGTTCAATCGCACTAATACGGTTTAATGATGCTCCCCAAATCTGAATCTGCTCCAACAACCATTGGTAACTTTCAGGGTTACGGCCATCACAGTAAACAACCACTTGCTTGGCTAAACTTGGAATATCAGGGCCAAACATTGGATGTAAACCAACCACAGGCCCTGAGTGCACTTCTAACATCGCTTGCAGTGGGCCACTTTTAACCGACGTAAGATCAGTGAGAATACAATCATCAGGCAAATTACCTAATTTGGTAATGATTGCTTCTGTCATATGAATTGGGACAGAAACAACCACCATTCCCGCATCATGCAATATCTCATCTGCTCGATCCCAGTCTTGGCTACCGAGTAAACGTACTTGGTAACCAGACAAGGTAAATAGACGTTGGAACAATTGCCCAAGTTGACCATAACCACCAATAATCACAATTGGACGTAATTGCGGATTTAAACATTTAAACCCAGAGTCATTTTCACTGGAATATGATTCTCGCATCGTGCGCCGTAACACATCTTCAATCAGATCAGCAGGTACACCTTTTGACTCTGCTTCTTGACGGCGAGATGCCAACATTGCCGCTTCACGATCAGGGGCATAAATAGGCAATCCATGTTGGCTCTTAACAACACCAACTTGTTCGACTAACGCTAAACGGCGCGCTAATAGCTCCACCATTTGACGATCAACATCGTCTATTTGATCTCTTAATATGCTTAACTCAGCAACCATGACTTTTGACATCCGTATTTATCCAACTGCAACTATAATGCAAAGGGTTATTTAATTCTATTTTGTAGAAACGGCACTAACTCTTGATGGGCTTTTCGTAATACTTGTTCTGTTGTTTCCCAACTAATACACGCATCGGTAATTGAGACCCCGTAAGCCATATCTTGTAATGGTAAATCTGCGCTTTGACTCCCTTCATTAAGGTGACTTTCAATCATTAAACCAATAATTGAACGATTGCCTTCTCGAATTTGATGAATCACATCTGTCGCGACTAAAGGCTGACGCTGATAATCTTTAAGAGAGTTTGCGTGGCTACAGTCTATCATCAGCGATGGCGTCAGACCTGAGACTGTCATTTCTGTTTCGCACTCAGCCACTGATACAGAATCATAATTGGTTTGTTTACCACCACGTAAAATAACATGACCATCAGGATTACCTTGCGTTGCAAGTAGAGCAACTTGTCCATTAGGATTAATCCCCATGAACTTATGTCCAGATGCTGCCGCTTGCATTGCATTAATAGCCGTCGCTAAGCTGCCATCAGTGCCATTTTTGAATCCGACTGGCATCGATAATCCGCTCGCCATCTCACGGTGTGTTTGTGACTCAGTAGTGCGAGCACCAATAGCAGACCAGCTAAACAAGTCACCTAAATATTGGGGGCTGATCGGATCAAGAGCTTCAGTCGCAACAGGTATTCCCTCTTCAACTAAATCAATCAGTAATTGACGCCCAATATGTAGCCCTTCTTCAATTTCAAACGAACCGTCAAGATAAGGATCGTTAATTAATCCTTTCCAACCCACTGTTGTACGCGGTTTTTCAAAGTACACCCGCATCACAATATAAAGCTGGTCATCTAATTCAGCCGCCAAGCGTTTTAACTTTTGAGCATATGCTTTCGCTTGTTCAATATCATGAATCGAGCACGGCCCACATACCACCAATAAGCGATGATCGCGATGATGAATAATATCGGCAATCGTTTGACGTGACTGCTCAATAAATGCCAACGCCGTACTAGATACTGCCATCTTACGTTTCAATTGTGCAGGCGTAATTAATACGGATTCTTCTGCAATATGAATGTTGTTTAAGCCATCTTTTTCCATCAGTGATCTCTGCCAGTTATAAATATTCTATCACCAACATAACAACTGCATCATCACCTTTGCAACAACTTGTAAACATAAAATGCCATTTGTAAACTTTTATTTACAAATGGCATTCTAATTGGTTTCACAACTTTTTATTATGACAGCTATCTCAAACGCTATTGAATTAAAAATACATCAACAGCTATACCACATTAAAAACGTGCTTATATTAGCAAATATCGAGAGAAGTTATTATTGAACACTAATGCATATCACATTCATAACATTATCTTAAGAAGCTAAAAATTGAAACCATTACACTGGTTGGCAGCAGAAATAATGCAATCCCTTTTAGTTGAGTCACACATTAGATAACGAGGATATATATGGCGTGGTTTTTACTCTGTGTTGCTGCCCTAATTGGCGGCTATTTTATTTATGGTAGCTTTATTGAAAAAGTCTTTGGTGTAAATGTTAACCGCCAAACTCCCGCTTATACCAAGCAAGATGGAGTCGATTATGTCCCGATGTCTAATAATAAAGTCTACTTGGTGCAGCTATTAAACATTGCGGGGGTCGGTCCTATATTTGGTCCGATTATGGGCGCACTTTACGGCCCGGCGGCAATGTTATGGATTGTTCTAGGCTGTATTTTTGCGGGCGCCGTCCACGATTATTTCTCAGGCATGCTTTCAGTTCGTAACGGTGGCGCATCAGTCCCCACATTAACAGGACGCTACTTGGGTAACGGTGCAAAACATTTTATGAATATCTTTGCTATCGTACTGTTACTGCTTGTGGGGGTTGTATTTGTTTCAGCACCAGCAGGAATGATCACTAATTTAATTAACGATCAAACTAACTTAAATGTCTCGATGACCACCATGGTTGTGATTATTTTTAGTTACTATATTTTGGCAACAATTGTACCGGTAGATAAAATCATTGGCCGTTTTTATCCTTTCTTTGGCGCATTACTGATTTTTATGTCCGTAGGTTTAATCACCGCTATTGGCATTTCAGATGAACACGAATTATTAGGCGGTTTTGAAATTAGTCATATGTTCACCAACATGAACCCTAATGACTTACCATTATGGCCAGCGCTGTTTATCACCATTGCTTGTGGTGCAATTTCAGGTTTTCATGCCACCCAATCTCCATTAATGGCACGCTGCATTGAAAACGAACAAAATGGTCGATTTATTTTTTATGGTGCCATGATTGGGGAAGGTATTATTGCGCTAATTTGGTGTGCACTAGCGCTATCATTCTTTGGTTCAATTGAAGCACTCTCTGACGCCGTCGCTAACGGTGGTCCCGGTAATGTAGTCTATAGCTCATCGTTTGGCTTGTTAGGCGTTTTTGGTGGCATCATTGCCTTTCTTGGAGTGGTAATTTTGCCGATCACTTCGGGTGATACTGCATTCCGTTCTAGCCGTTTAATTTTGGCTGAATATTTCAATATGGATCAAAAGCCATTACGTAATCGTTTATTAATGGCCATGCCACTGTTTGTATTAGGCGCCATTTTAACCCAAGTCGATTTTGCGATTATTTGGCGTTACTTTGGCTTTGCAAACCAAACCACAGCTGTAATGATGTTATGGACAGCATCGGCTTATCTATTACGACTTGATAAATTACATTGGGTAGCAACCATTCCTGCAATGTTCATGACCACGGTATGTATCTGTTTTATTCTCAATAACGATCAACTGGGCTTTGGCTTGCCAATGGCGGTATCTACCATTATCGCCATGATAGCGACAATCGGTATTACATTGATGATCATTAAAAAATCACAAGGTAAAGGCGTGATTGATTGTGATGAAGAGCAGCCAACAACGTCTCCTTTATCGTCAAAAAGCTAACCTCTGGTAACTAACAGATAGCAATACAAATAAACCAGTGCTTAGCGCTGGTTTTTCTTTACTCAAATTTAAAGTAAAAAAAAGCCCACCATATAGGTGGGCTTTTCGATAAACGTCAGACGCTTATTATTTCTTAGTAAGCTTCTCGCGGATACGTGCTGATTTACCAGAACGCTCACGTAGGTAGTACAACTTGGCACGACGTACTGCACCACGACGTTTAACAGTAATGCTGTCAACTACTGGAGAGTGAGTTTGGAACGCACGCTCAACGCCTTCACCGTTCGACATTTTACGAACAGTAAATGCTGAATGTAGACCACGGTTACGGATTGCGATTACAACGCCTTCAAAAGCCTGTAGACGCTCACGGTCACCTTCTTTTACCTTAACTTGTACAACAACAGTGTCACCTGGTGCGAAAGTCGGTAGGTCTGTTTTTAGTTGCTCTTGCTCAAGAGCTTTAATGATGTTACTCATTTGGTATATACCCTAGAATAAACTGATACTAAATTAATTAAATGCTTGCTTTATATTCGCGGATAAATTCCGCGAGCAAGAATTCCTGATCGTCAGTCAGAGCTAGGTTTTCCAGGAGCTCTGGTCTTCTCAGCCATGTACGGCCTAACGATTGCTTTAATCGCCAGCGACTAATTTCTTTATGATTGCCAGACATTAATACCGCAGGTACTTCATGCCCGTCCAACAATTCAGGTCTTGTATAATGAGGACAATCTAACCAACCATTTGCAAAAGAATCTTCTTCTGCTGACGCAAAATCACCCAGTACACCCGGAACAAACCGAACCACTGCATCAATCAACGTCATGGCAGGTAATTCGCCACCCGTTAACACAAAATCACCGATAGACCATTCTTCGTCTACCTCTTGCTGGATAATGCGCTCATCAACCCCTTCATAGCGACCACAGATAAGAATTAAATTCTCTGTCTGCGCTAACTCCTCAACACCAGCTTGATCCAGCTTACGGCCTTGAGGGGAAAGGTAGATTACTTTAGCCTGACCTTTTGCAGACTTTTTGGCAGTGTGAATGGCATCGCGCAAAGGCTGTACCATCATTAACATACCTGGTCCACCACCATACGGTCGATCATCCACCGTACGATGTTTGTCGTGCGTAAAATCACGAGGATTCCACGTATCAACACTCAAAAGGCCTTTTTTTACCGCCTGGCCTGTTACCCCATAATTGGTAATGGTAGAGAACATTTCAGGAAAAAGACTGATTACTCCAACCCACATATGCTCACTCGCTTAATTACCGGAGGTTAAAACTCAGGATCCCAGTCAACTTCGATCCGCTGAGCAGTGCGATCAATCAACTTGATGACCTGCTCATCGAGGAACGGGATTAAACGTTCCTTCTGTCCGAAAGCATCCTTAAGATTTGCCTTAACAACTAACACGTCGTTTGAACCTGTTTCCAGGATATCAGTGACTTTACCTAGGTCGTAACCTTCAGTAGTGACAACTGACATACCAAACAACTCACGCCAGTAGAATTCTTCATCTGACAATGCGGGTAGTTGATCAGCCAAAACTGCTACTTCAACATTAGTGAAAACTTGTGCATCCTCGCGGATATCCATGCCTTCTAGTTTAGCAACAAGACCTTGACCGTGGCGTTTCCATGATTCAACATGGATTTCCGTCCACTCGCCTTTGATTTTAATCATCCAAGGGGTGTAGGAAAAAATACTTTCAGATTGTTCGGTGTAGGAAAAAACTTTGAGCCAACCCTTGATACCGTAGGTGGCACCCAGTTTACCGACAATAATGTGGTCTTGGTTTTTAATACTCATCGTTTTTCTCTTGTACCTAAGTACTAATTAAGCTACAGCTTTAGCTGCATCTTTGATTAGTTTAGCTACACGATCAGTCGCAGATGCGCCTTGACCTAACCAGTGGTTTACGCGATCTAGATCTAAACGTAAACGCTCTTCTTGACCCTTAGCTAGTGGGTTGAAGAAACCGATTTGCTCGATGTTTGCGCCGTCACGTGGAGCACGTGCGTCAGCAACAACGATTTGATAGAATGGACGCTTCTTAGCGCCGTGACGTGCCAAACGAATGGTTACCATATCGTCCTCTTTGCATTACTGTAAATTAAATGACCCCGCTATAATAACGAGGTCCGTGCCAAAATAAAGCCTCGGAATTTTACCCTTTGGGGCGACGAATGCAACTGCTTTAGTTACTTTTTCACCGTTTAAGTAGAATAAAAGCTTTAAAACCATTAAAAATCAGACTATTAACGGCCTGGGAACATACCGCCACCAGGCATCATGCCTTTCATTTGACGCATCATATTCTTCATTCCACCCTTTTGCATCTTTTTCATCATCTTTTGCATCTGGGTAAATTGCTTCAATAAACGGTTCACATCTTGTACTTGAGTACCAGAACCAGCAGCAATACGCTTCTTACGTGAGCCTTTAATTAACTCAGGTCGAGCACGTTCGCCTTTCGTCATTGAATTGATGATAGCTTCCATTTGCATGAAGATTTTATCGTCAACTTTATCTTTCATATCACCGGGTAATTGCGACATACCAGGAAGTTTGTCGAGCATGCCCATCATGCCGCCCATGTTTTTCATTTGCTGAAGCTGGCTACGGAAATCTTCAAGATCAAACCCTTTTTTATCTTTAAATTTCTTAGCTAATTTTTCTGCTTCTTTTTTATCAACGTTACGTTCTAGATCTTCGATCAACGATAAAACGTCACCCATACCTAAAATACGGGAAGCAACACGGTCAGGATGGAACGGTTCTAAAGCATCTGTTTTTTCACCGACACCTAAAAACTTAATTGGTTTACCTGTAATATGACGTACAGATAATGCCGCACCACCACGTGCATCACCATCAACCTTGGTTAAAATAACACCGGTTAGTGGCAATGCATCATTAAATGCTTTCGCTGTATTGGCCGCATCTTGACCCGTCATGGCATCAACCACGAACAAGGTTTCAACCGGATTTAGCGCTTGATGGATGTCTTTGATCTCACCCATCATTTCTTCATCAACGTGCAAACGGCCTGCGGTATCGACAATTACCACATCATAGAACTTGGTTTTTCCGTGTTCTAGCGCTGCTTTTACAATCGTTAATGGTTTTTGCTCAACGCTTGATGGGAAGAAATCCACACCAACATCGGTTGCCAATGTTTCAAGCTGTTTGATTGCCGCTGGGCGGTAAACATCGGCAGAAACAACCAAAACTTTCTTTTTGTCACGCTCTTTTAAAAGCTTACCTAATTTACCTACACTGGTGGTTTTACCCGCACCTTGTAAACCAGCCATTAAGATAACAGCAGGCGGTTGGCAGCTTAAATCAAGTGCTTCATTGCCTTCGCCCATTACAGATTCTAGTTCAGATTGAACAATCTTAATGAACTCTTGGCCAGGCGTGAGGCTTTTTGATACTTCAGTACCTACTGCACGCTCTTTTACACGCTTAACGAATTCGCGAACAACAGGTAGCGCAACGTCGGCTTCGAGTAATGCCATCCGCACTTCACGCAAGGTATCCTTTATATTGTCATCCGTAAGACGACCACGGCCGCTGACATTTTTAAGCGTTCGCGATAAACGCTCGGTTAAATTTTCGAACATGTGGTGCTACTCGCTCGTTACGCAACTCAATCAAAATTGCAAAATTATCAAAATTACTGCAAGTATACCGCAAAAAAGCTCGGTCTTTCATGTAAACCCACAGCTCTTTTTGGGATTACATTGGCGACGAAGGTTTGAGCAGGGTATAATTGCTGCCTCTAAATATTAAAAATAGCTATTCGTTACTAAGGAGCTCTCTGGTTGACTATGGACATGCTAATTGCCATCCCTGCAGTATGCTTTTATATCATTGCACTGCTGCTTGTTGTCCCAGGACTTGCTAACAATAATGGTATTAAAACTCAACCGGTTTTTATTACCGCCATTATTGCTATTGCCTTACATTTGCTATTACTTAAAGATCTTATTTTTGCCACAACGGGTCAAAACCTCAGTATCCTTAACGTTGCATCACTGATTAGCGTTATTGTTGCCAGTTTAACCACGCTTGCAATGTTAAAAATGCGGATTTGGTTCCTATTACCTGTTGTATACAGCTTTGCTGCGATTAACTTGTTTGCCGCCACTATGTTACCTGGTGCCTTTATTACCCATTTAGAAGCCCAACCGCAAGCTTTAGTGCATATTTCTATCGCATTGTTCTCATATTCAACGCTAATGATCGCAACTTTATATGCGTTACAACTGGCTTGGCTTGATCATAAATTAAAGCATAAAAAAAGCTTACAGATTAATCCTAACATTCCACCATTAATGATGGTAGAGCGCCAACTTTTCAAGATCATTATCGTCGGTTATAGTTTATTAACCGTCACACTGATCAGCGGCTACTTCTTTATTGGCGACATTATTGCCCAAGGTAAAACCCATAAAGCCATTCTATCTTTACTGGCTTGGATAATTTACAGCGTACTGTTATGGGGACATTACCGCCAAGGCTGGCGCGGGCGTAAAGTCGTTTGGTTTAGCCTCGCCGGTGCTTTTTTACTGACATTAGCCTATTTCGGAAGCCGTTTTGTCAAAGAAATTATCATTGGTAGCTAGTTACGCTACAGACACCTAAATTATTGCTACACTTATTTTTATAATAGCTGCTGCTTTATCTATATATTGTTCAGTTATTCAATGACTAACAATATTTGCTTAATCTGTTAAGGACTGCCCCTTTTGGACCAAATTTCCACAGGCTTATTATTTGCTTTACTTGCTCTTATGATCATCATTTCAGCTTACTTTTCAAGTTCTGAAACGGGAATGATGACCCTCAACCGTTATAAGTTACGCCACCTTGCCAGTCAAGGACATAAAGGGGCTCAGCGAGTAGAGAAACTCCTTTCACGTACCGACCGTTTATTAGGCTTAATTCTGATCGGTAATAACCTGGTTAATATTATTGCATCAGCCATTGCGACCATTATTGGCATGCGCCTTTACGGTGATGCTGGCGTCGCTATTGCAACGGCAGTATTGACTATTGTGATCCTTGTTTTTGCTGAAGTAACACCAAAAACAGTAGCAGCACTGTATCCAGAAAAAGTCTCTTATACTAGCAGCATCTTACTTAACATATTAATGAAATTACTCTACCCATTAGTATGGTTTGTTAATGGCATTACGAATGGCTTCTTGTTTATTCTAGGTGTCAAAAAAGATAACGATACCGCATCAAATATTAACTCTGAAGAGCTGCGTACTATTGTTAATGAAGCGGGTTCACTGATCCCTCGTCGTCACCAAGATATGTTGATTTCTATTCTTGATTTAGAAAATGTCACCGTAGAAGAGTTAATGATTCCCCGCAATGAAATCGCGGCGATCAATGTCAATGATGATTGGAAATCCATTGTGCGCCAGTTAAGCCATTCGGCACATGGCCGTATTGTCTTATATCGCGACAGTATTGATGAGGTGGTTGGTATGTTACGTGTCCGTGAAGCCTACCGCTTAATGATGGATAAGAATGATTTCAGCAAAGAAAACCTACTGCGTGCCGCTGATGAAGTGTATTTCATTCCAGAAGGTACACCGCTCAATATTCAGCTATTAAAGTTTCAACGCAATAAAGAGCGTATCGGTTTAATTGTTGATGAATACGGTGATATTCAAGGTTTAATCACTGTTGAAGATATTCTAGAAGAGATCGTCGGCGAGTTTACCACCTCAATTGCACCTACGCTGGCCGAAGAGATTACCTTACAAAAAGATGGTAGCTTATTAATTGAAGGCAGTGCCAATATTCGCGACCTTAATAAGAGCTTAAACTGGCAATTACCAACAGATGGGCCTCGTACATTAAATGGCTTTATTCTTGAACATTTAGAATATATTCCAGATGAAAAGATCAAAGTTGATATTAACGGTCATAAAATGGAAATCATTGAGGTTGCTGGTAATATGATTAAATTAGTGAAAGTATTGCCGACAAACAATAATCCAGAGAAGCAATCTAAAACAGAACAAAAGCTTAACAACCACTGATCGCACTAGTTTTAATTAATAATCAAAGAAATAGTACTTAAAGAAGAAAGCCGCATTATGATTTTATACACAATGCGGCTTTTTTTAGTATTCAATATTTGTGATTATTTTACGTGTAACTGCTGCAACATTGCTTCAGGTAAAGCAAGAGCATCATTTTTATTGACCTCAATACCCGCATTGATAATCGCAGTTGCAATCGCTTTTGCTTCTGTTAACGAATGCATACTATAAGTACCGCATTGGTATTCATTGAGCTCAGGTATCTGCTCTTGAGTCGCGACGGCTAGCACATCGTTCATTGCCGCCAACCAAGCTTGAGCAACAGTTTGTTCGGTTGGTGTGCCAATCAAGCTCATGTAAAAACCGGTACGACATCCCATCGGTGAAATATCAATAATTTCCACGGTGGCTGAATTTAGGTGTTGACGCATAAAGCCTGCATACAAATGCTCTAACGTGTGAATACCACGCTCACTGAGAATATCGGCATTAGGACGACAAAAACGCAAATCAAACACGGTAATCGTATCGCCTTTAGGGGTTTGCATGGTCTTGGCGATCCGAACTGCTGGCGCATGCATTTTAGTGTGATCGACAGTAAAGCTATCAAGTAACGGCATTGCTTACTTCTCCTTGTCTTAAAAATAAATCCTAGCACCTAATTACTGCAGTGCATATTCCAATTAACCTACCACCAACTTTTATTGTTATCGAGCTCTTTGCGGCATTGTTTTAGTTGCCAGCCGTAGTTTTTTGATTGCTGTTCAACCTTACGAGCGACTTTCATTAACCACGGTTTACTTCGATAAGTACCGCGTTTATAACCACCACGGCCATCGTGATAAGCTAAATATTGTCCATACGCATCCCATTTAGAAACACCTAATTGACGTTGTGTTTCATGGGTATACCAACCAATAAATTGTATTGCATCATCAAAACTACTGCGTGAACCACCATGCCCAGTGTGTTTTTGAAAATCAGCCCATGCAGGATCTTGCGCTTGCGCATACCCATACGCACTACTCACCCGTCCCCATGGAATAAATCCAAGCACATAGTCTTTAGGCGGTAATGCATCATGACGGTAACTACTTTCTTGCTTCATGATTGCCATCACAACATTAATCGGCGTACCCCATTTTTGCTGCATATCGACAGCATCTTCATACCAATCAGGGTATTGACGAAAGATGCTGCATAAATTTGATTGGTTACTTGGCGGTGGTGTCGCACAACCACTCACAATCAAAGCCACCACTGTCAGTAATAATAATCGTACACGTAAGCGCATTTTTTACCTTATATTATTAATCACGAATTTTGATCAAAAAAAAGCTGACACTTAGAAAATGTCAGCTTGATATGATGTCTTATTTGGTTAACATCGGTATTTCTACATCAACATCTGCAAAATAATCTGCTAAGAACTCATCAAATGAAAGTGTGTCACTTTGTTCAATCTGATGTTGTTTAATCACCGATGCCGCCACCTCTTGCTCAAACGTCGCTTGATCATAAAAACGGAATGCTTGTTGTGCTAATTGCTTCGCATGCGCCGTTGCATAATAATCACCAAGAGGACCAATACCTTGATAAGTTTTGATCTGATCAAGTAGCTTAGCTGAAAACGTTAACTGTGGATCTTCGATCCAAGTTAATAAGCGTTGGTGAGTTTGCTGGTATTTATCGTTACCGTATAAACCATCGAGTGTAATCGCAACTTGCTCTAATTCAGCAAAAACACGACGTCCCCATGCTTTAAGCAGTAGTTCTTCACCATGACAACCAATTTTAAGCAGTAATTCTGGATTACGGCCATCAACAACCACTTTATTCCAATTCTCACGCCAACATGCTAATTCACAATCAGTCATATCAGGCGAGGGTGTTAGTGTTGCCCAGATTAAAAATAGATCAAGAAAACGCACCTGATCTTCATCAATACCAATCGGACTAAATGGGTTCACATCAAGTGAACGCACTTCAATATACTCGACACCGGCACGCTTTAATGCTTCTGATGGTTTTTCACCACTTTTAGCTACACGCTTAGGACGAATAGGGGCATACAACTCATTTTCTATTTGTAATACATTGCTGTTGAGTTGCTGACGTTTACCATCAACCATCACTCCTAACTCAGAAAATTCTTCCGATGGGGTGTGAATAGCACTGTTAAGTCCGGTTAAATATTGGTCAATACTATTGAATCCAATTTTCAACGAGCTTTGGGCGTGGTTGGTATAGCCTAAATCACTTAACCGTAATGCAGTTGCATTCTCTAAAAAGTAAGTACCTTTACCTACTTTTTCAAATGATGCTTTTAATGCTTCATTTTGAATAAATGAACCACATAGCGCAGGTGATGACCCAAATAAATACGGGATTAACCATCCAAAACGATAGTAGTTACGAATCAAACCAAAGTACGCATCAGAAACTGAGTCTTGGCGTTGCTGCTCTGTTTGATCGCCAAATAGACTATCCCAAAAAGTATCAGGGAAAGAAAAATTAAAATGCACCCCAGAGATAATTTGCATCACACTACCGTAACGGCGTTTTAAACCTTCACGGTAAAGCGTTTTCATTTGACCAGTATTTGAACTGCCGTACTGTGCTAATTCAATCTCATCCTGGTCACCAACAAAACATGGCATAGACATCGGCCATAAGCGCTCGCCAGCCATATGGCTTAATGAAAACTTATGAATATCGTCTAATTGTGCAAGTAGATCGTCAACATCACGAGAAACTGGCGTAATGAATTCTAATAAGGATTCAGCAAAATCAGTGGTGATCCACTTATTCGTTAATGCCGAACCTAAAGCTGTAGGATGTGGCAATGAAGAGACTTGTAGATCTTCTGTGATACGCAAAGACTCACGCTCAAGACCACGCCCTAACTGTGTTAATGCTTCAGGATTTTTGGCAACCTGTTGCAACCTTTCGGAAAAAGTCATGAAGGCTATTCTCGTTGTTATCTAATTGAAGAAAACAGGGTAATCATTATTTAACAGGATTACCATGCTTTATAGTATTAATCATTGTGAAACATATGCACTACACAGTAACAGTCTTTAACTTAATAAAGACTGATACTGTGAGTCTATATTACTGATTAAGTGCTAATTGATGAATAGGTAAATCTAAGGTCTTTAATTGTGGTAATAATGCTTTTGCATCCCCAACAATAACTATTTGATAATCTTTAGGGTTAAACCACTTTTTCGCTAATTTATCCATTTCAGATTTCGTAATTGTCGCCACAATCTGGTTTCGTTGAGCCACAAAATCTTTGGGTAGATCATAATTAAGTATGGTACCTAATAACGCCGCTTTTTTAGCTGGCGTTTCATAGCTTAATGCATCTTGTTGACCAACAGCTAACCGCATAAATTTCACTTCTTTATCCGTTAAACCCGTCATGCTCATGCGTTTTAATTCCGCCATAAACTCTTTGATCGCGGGCAAGGTTGCATTCGCACGTACTTGCGCATAAAAACTTGCCATACCAATTTCACGTCCACCGGTTAAATACCCGCCAGCACCATAGGTATAGCCTTTATCTTCACGCAAGTTCATATTTAAACGGCTATTAAAATTACCCGCTAAATTGAAATTAGCCAACTGGGTCTTAAATAACTCACCCGTAGCATCATAAGCTAAGCCTTGACGCACAAATCGAATCACCGTTTGTGGCGCATGGGGTTTATTCACTAACCATACAGCTTGTTGTGATAGCTGAGGCAATATTGGCGTCGAGAATACAGGTTTAGGTTGTCCTTTCCATGCAGCTAAAGGTGCTAAATCGGTATTTAACGTTGTTGAGCTAATATCACCAACAACAACAACATCAGCACCATTAGGAGTGTAATAACGCTGATAGAAGTCCTTAACATCTTGTAATGTAATATTATTAATCGATGCTTGAGTCCCTTCTGTCGAACGGCTAAATACCGTGCCTTTAAACAACACATCACGCGTAGCTTGGCTTGCTAACCAGTCAGCACTTTGATGTTCATAAACAATGCTTTCAAGCATCTGTTTCTTTAAGCGTTTAAAATCAGACGCTGTAAAATTAGGCATCAATAGTCGTTGTTCAAACAAAGCCAGTGTTTGAGGTAGATTCTTCGTCAGCGTAGTTAATGAAATTGTAGAGCCATAAAGTCCAGCATTAACAGTAATACTACTGCCTAAGGTATCCAGTTGTGATGCCATCGCTTCCGCAGTTAACTTCTCGGTGCCTTCATTCATCATCGCGGCGGTCAATTGTGCTAATCCCGCTTTACCTTCAGGCTCAACTCGGCGTCCTGCTGGCACCTCTAACTGTAAAGTAATAGTTGGGGTTTCTTTATATTCAGTCCCAATAACATTAATGCCATTGGCTAATTTAAATTCATATAAACTTGGCATCACTGCCTTAACTGGGGTCGATGCTTGTGGCATCACACTACGATCAAAGTTATCTGTTACCGTTCGATAAGCCAGATCTTGTTCTTTGATCTTATGGTGTTGAGATAAATGGCGAGGAGCAGGCGTAAAGTTAGGCTGCGCAGCCTGTAGTTGTAATTGCCCCTTAGGTACCACGCTTAAACTCACGCTTGGCTGCTGGTATAGGTATTTATTGTAAGCAGCCATCACACTATCAGTCGTGACTCGATTAACATTTGCGAGCTCTGTCGGTAAATAGTTAGGGTTACCAAAAAAGGTTTGATAAGCCGCTAATTGTGATACTTTTCCTGCCACACTTTGCAAACCATAAATGGCACTTGCAGCAACGGAGCCTTTAATTTCATTCAGTTGTTGAGAGTTAATACCTTGAGTTTCAATACTATTAACAACAGCCATCACCTTAGTACGCAGTTGCTTTAAATTACCCTGATTACCACTTGGAGCCATAGCATAAACATACATAGTACATGCTAGCTCAGCACAATCTTGAAAAGCGCCGGCATCAACAGCATCACCAGTCTTAACTAATTTTTGATACAGTAAGCTATTAGTACCACTACCAATAATTTGTCCAAGCATATCCAATGACGACTGATCTTTAGCCCCTAGATAGGCGGTCGGCCAACCCATCATTAGCATCGGCTGCTGAATATTATCTTCAAGGGTAATAAAACGATTATGCGCTAATTTTGCGGGTTTTTTCGGTGCATCTTCAACTTCAGGACCACGTGGAATCGAGCCAAAATATTGATTAACCCATGCTAATGTTTGGGCTTTATTAATATCACCACCAATGGTGAGCGTTGCATTATTAGGCCCATACCAACGCAAGAAAAAGGCTTTAAGATCATTAACATCAACCCGATCAAGATCTTCTACATAACCAATGGTTTGCCATGAATATGGATGACTACGTGGATATAGTGCCTCGCCCATTTTCTCATAAATCAACCCATAAGGACGATTTTCAAAGTTCTGAGCACGCTCATTTTTAACCGTTGAGCGTTGAATTTCAAATTTACGCTGCGACACCGCATCTAATAAAAAGCCCATACGATCAGACTCTAACCACAGCATTTTTTGGAGTTGATTGGCGGGTACCGTTTCGTAATAATTAGTACGATCACGGTTAGTGCTACCATTAAGGGTACCACCGGCTTCAGTTATTAAACGAAAATGCTGTTGATCGCCAACATGTTTTGAGCCTTGGAACATCATATGTTCAAAGAAATGGGCAAAACCTGACTTTCCTTGCTGTTCACGTGCAGAGCCGACATGATAAGTAACATCGACATTCACCAGTGGATCTGAATCATCAGGCGACAAAATAACGATAAGTCCATTTGCCAATTGATATTTACTGTAAGGAATGACAGCTTTACCTGATACCGCCTTCACTTGCTCAATAAATTTAACGCCTTGCGGTAAATTATTATTTAATGAAGTCTCTTCGCTCCATTGACTACAGCCAGCTAATGACAGTAATGCTGCACTTAAAACCCACTTTTGCACGTTAATATCTTCCTTACACAGATAATCCGGGAAATAACCCTAGCACAATCACGGCCAAGGCAACATAGCGGATCATTTTCCCAATAAAAATAGCGACAGCACACCACCAAAAACGCATTCGCAACCATCCGGCGGCTAAACATAATGGATCACCAATCAATGGCATCCAGCTTAACAGTAAGCTCCAATAACCGTATTTCTTTAACCATAATAATGCATTATTGCTGTGTTTATTGTCTGCTGTCTTATCTGGCAGTAATAAACCTAACCAATAATTAGTTAAACCACCAAGGGTATTACCAATGGTCACCACGGCCACAATTTGCCAAACAGGATTATCTCCTACCTTTAACGCCGCAATAAGATTAGCCTCAGAGCCGCCAGGTAGTAACGTCGCACTTAAAAACCCCGTCGCAAACAGTACCCATAATCCAAGATCACCGTTCATTAATTCTGTCATTAAGTTGTTATCTCATTAATTAACAATACACATTCCACCATCACTTAATCTATTACGTTTCAATCATACAAACTATTTAACGTTGATAATACCAAGTCGATTAATCGGTTGTTATTTAGTCTTTTATTTCATAGTGCAATGGCGATGAAAAATGGATTTTAGCCATAAGCCAGCCAGTCACTCAGAAGGGTATTTTTTTAAAAGAAAAGGTAATAAAACGATCAAAATGGAGGCATAAAAAAAGCCCAGCCTAAGCTGAGCTTTTAAATGATGGTGCGCGCGGGAGGATTCGAACCTCCGACCGCCTGGTTCGTAGCCAAGTACTCTATCCAGCTGAGCTACGCGCGCACTAATTCTGTTACAACAACAAACATTGAGGTCTATTGCTTTTAAATGATGGTGCGCGCGGGAGGATTCGAACCTCCGACCGCCTGGTTCGTAGCCAAGTACTCTATCCAGCTGAGCTACGCGCGCACTAATTCTGTTACAACAACAAACATTGAGGTCTATTGCTTTTAAATGATGGTGCGCGCGGGAGGATTCGAACCTCCGACCGCCTGGTTCGTAGCCAAGTACTCTATCCAGCTGAGCTACGCGCGCACTAATTCTGTTACAACAACAGACATTGAGGTCTATTGCTTTTAAATGATGGTGCGCGCGGGAGGATTCGAACCTCCGACCGCCTGGTTCGTAGCCAAGTACTCTATCCAGCTGAGCTACGCGCGCACTAATTCTGTTACAACAACAAACATTGAGGTCTATTGCTTTTAAATGATGGTGCGCGCGGGAGGATTCGAACCTCCGACCGCCTGGTTCGTAGCCAAGTACTCTATCCAGCTGAGCTACGCGCGCACTGGGTTTCTTTTTTGGGAATTCATTCCCAGAAACCATTCCTTTTAGCTATAAAAGGAATTATGCAATCGCCAAATCTTACCTTGCGGTAATTTTTAACAAAAGCAAAGAATGGCGGTGAAGGAGGGATTCGAACCCTCGATACGGGATAAACCGTATACTCCCTTAGCAGGGGAGCGCCTTCAGCCTCTCGGCCACCTCACCACACAAATTGGTATAAGTAACACGTTAATTTATATTATTAACCTATTGCTTAAATAATGGTGCGCGCGGGAGGATTCGAACCTCCGACCGCCTGGTTCGTAGCCAAGTACTCTATCCAGCTGAGCTACGCGCGCACTGGGTGTTTCTTGCTAAAGAAAACACCATATTGATATCAACATCGTTGCCATCAATAAAGAATGGCGGTGAAGGAGGGATTCGAACCCTCGATACGGGATAAACCGTATACTCCCTTAGCAGGGGAGCGCCTTCAGCCTCTCGGCCACCTCACCACACAATTCGGTGCAAGTAACAAGTGATACTAGTCGCTAAAACTAACATGACTCATTGCTTAAATAATGGTGCGCGCGGGAGGATTCGAACCTCCGACCGCCTGGTTCGTAGCCAAGTACTCTATCCAGCTGAGCTACGCGCGCACTGTGCTTCGTTACCGTTGCATTATCCCAAATTAAGATAATTAAATCAATAAGAAAGCGTTCACAATATCCATTAAAAAATAATGGCGGTGAAGGAGGGATTCGAACCCTCGATACGGGATAAACCGTATACTCCCTTAGCAGGGGAGCGCCTTCAGCCTCTCGGCCACCTCACCACGTTGTGGAGGCACATATTACTGTTAGCCCAAAATAAGTCAAACACTTTATTGATAAAAACCAATACTCGCTGCACGAATGAACACTTAGTAAGCAATGCGATAATTAATGCAACGTAACCAGAAAAATATTCACTTTATGGGAT
The DNA here is from genome assembly GCF_900166965.1 of Photobacterium piscicola. Classification (GTDB taxonomy): domain Bacteria; phylum Pseudomonadota; class Gammaproteobacteria; order Enterobacterales; family Vibrionaceae; genus Photobacterium; species Photobacterium piscicola. The sequence goes on from NZ_FUZI01000005.1 coordinate 26,579, forward strand.
TGATCAGGTATTCAAAAATGGGCCCCAAAAACATCGCCTTTGACTCTATTTAATCACGACTTACAGGATGTTACTTTTCTACAGGCACAAAAAAGGCCAGGATAATTATCCTAGCCCTCTTCGAATCAGTAGTTACCAGTACTCGGAGTACCAGCTTCTTTTTCTGCTTGAATTCGCATGTATATTTCTTCACGGTGAACAGATACTTCTTTAGGTGCGTTAACACCAATACGTACCTGATTTCCTTTAACACCAAGAACAGTAACAGTTACTTCGTCACCGATCATTAGAGTTTCACCTACACGACGTGTTAAAATTAGCATTCGAGTGCTCCTTGAGTAATCTCAGTCTTATAAGAATTTAACGTTTTATCCAATAAAATTCACAATTTCGTAAATAGCCGTGGCTCAAGAAACAGCAAGATGCGATAGATTACCGAAACACGGGTTATCGACCACAAATTTTTCATGGATTAAATCAACAGCTGTAAGATGATCATCTTCATTAATCAATAAAGATAAACATTTCTTATCACCCTGATATGTATGCACTGTAATGCCAGCCTCTTGCAGCACCTTTTGAATTGACTCCAAATGTTGCTGAATATCCTTTCCAATCAAGGAAAGTATAGAGACCATACCAATATGGCGCATTTTGCTATCAAACACTAGCCTTAAACGCGCTAAATCATCATTAGAAATGACGATTTGTGATATGTCATCACTAGAATTAGTTGATAAATTCCAAGCTGTCAAACCATATAAGTCCAACTGCTCATTAAGAACAGTTGCTGGTAGTGTAATGTTAACTAAAACCTGCTGCCTTTGGAGCGCAACGCCAATGATGTTTTGATTACTCATTACATCAAAATTCACTAACGTTCCCTGCCCTTCCTCAAATGAAGAAAGAACTCGTAATGGAACGCGATGTTGGCATGCATACTCTACAGACTGTAATTGTAGCACTTTTGCCCCTAGGCGCGCCATGCAAGTCATGTAATCAAAGTGAATAACATCCAAACGAGCCGCACTTGGTACAATTCTTGGATCGGTAGAATACACTCCGTCAACATCTGTGAAGATTTGACATTCGTCGGCATTAAGCGCACTTGCAATAGCAACCGCAGTGGTATCTGACCCGCCACGCCCCAAGGTTGTGATATTGCCATCGATATCACGCCCTTGGAAACCGGCCACGACAACAATGTTGTCTTGGCCAAGTAATGTGGTCATATTCTGGGTTTCAACCTCATGGATTGTGGCATTATTAAAGTTGCTATCAGTATGGATAACAACTTGATCTGCCGTCAATGAGGTCGCACTATAGCCTCGTTTATTCAACGCCATAGCTAATAAGGCAATTGATACTTGTTCACCCGCAGCAAGTAAAACATCTAACTCTCGCGGTGTAGGAATCGCATCAATTTGCTTAGCTAAGCCCAATAGCCGATTAGTTTCACCAGCCATTGCAGACAATACAACAACCACTTGGTGGCCACACTGGCGAGCTTTTATCACTCGCTCAGCAACGGCTTCTATTCGTTCAATACTACCAACTGATGTACCACCAAATTTCTGCACTAATAGTGCCACATTACCTCTCCAGTGATTACAGTTTGTCAGCTAGCCATGGTGCAACAGTTTCTAATGCCGCAGGCAATGCTGCTGCGTCAGTACCACCAGCTTGTGCCATATCAGGACGACCGCCGCCCTTACCACCAACTTGCAATGCAACCAAATTAACTAGCTCACCCGCTTTGACTTTGCCAATTAAATCTTTAGTCACACCAGCGATTAAACCGACTTTACCTTCGCTAACATTACCTAATAACACCACACCACTGCCTAGTTGATTTTTTAACTCATCAACCATGCCACGTAATGCTTTGTTATCAGCGCCGTCAAGTTTCGCAATTAACACTTTAACGCCATTAATTTCTTGCGCTTTATTGATTAAGCTTGCGCCTTCTTGCGCAGCTAACTTGTCTTTTAGTTGCTGAATTTCTTTTTCTAGTTGTTTGCTGTGTGATACTAAGGCATCCACTTTGCTAACAACAGACGCCACGTCAGACTTCACTAAACGTGCAGTTTTCGCAAGCATCATGTCTTCAGTGTGCATTGCCGCAATTGCGCCTACGCCAGTTACCGCTTCAATACGGCGAATACCCGCAGCGATACCACTTTCAGATAAGATCTTAAACAGACCAATATCACCAGTACGGTTAGCGTGAACACCACCACAAAGCTCCGTTGAGAAATCACCCATGCTCAGTACACGTACTTCGTCATCGTATTTCTCACCAAACAATGCCATCGCGCCTTTTGCTTTCGCAGCATCAATGTCCATGATGTTGGTATCAATGCTATGGTTAGCACGAATTTGTTCGTTAACCATATTCTCAACAGCACGTAATTGTTCAGGTTTAACTGCTTCTAGGTTTGAGAAGTCAAAACGAAGGCTATCCGCTTTTACTAATGAACCTTTTTGAGCAACATGATCACCTAAAATAGTACGCAATGCTGCATGCATTAAGTGCGTTGCTGAGTGGTTAAGGCTAATCGCTTGGCGACGCTCAGAGTCAACAGCAGCAGTCAATGATTGACCCACTGTTAATGAACCTTCAACTAATTGACCTTTATGACCCGTTGCAGCACCAAATTTTTGCGTATCAGCAACGTTGAACACCACACCTTCAGCCGTTAATAAACCGCTATCACCACACTGGCCGCCTGATTCTGCATAAAATGGTGTGTTTGATAATACAACCAATGCATCTTCGCCAGCATTAATGGTGTCAACAGCATTACCATCGCGATATAGCGCAACAATCACACCTTCGCCATCCGTCGCGCTGTAACCACAGAACGTCGTTTCAGCATCCACTTTGATAGCGTCATTGTAGTCAACACCAAAGTTACCCGCATCACGAGCACGTTGACGTTGAGCTGCCATTGCTGTTTCAAAACCGTCTTCGTCGATTGAGAAGCCACGCTCACGAGCAACATCGTTAGTTAAATCCGCAGGGAAACCATAGGTATCATAAAGTTTAAATACCGTTTCACCGTCAAGTACATTACCGTCGATGTTATCTAATGCTTCATTAAGAATAGTTAGACCACGATCAAGGGTACGACTAAAGTTATCTTCTTCAATCTTTAATACTTTTTCTACTAGCTCTTGTTGTGCTTTTAGCTCAACGCCAGCCGAACCCATGATCTCAGCCAATGGGCCAACAAGTTTGTAGAAGAATACGCCCTCTGCACCTAGCTTGTTACCGTGACGTACTGCACGACGAATAATACGGCGTAATACATAACCACGGCCTTCATTTGATGGCATTACACCGTCAGCAATAAGGAAAGCACAAGAACGAATATGGTCAGCAACAACGCGTAGTGATTGATTAGACAAGTCGTCATACCCAATAACCGCAGCTGCTTCTTTAATTAGTGTTTGGAAGATATCGATTTCGTAGTTTGAGTGTACACCCTGCATGATTGCAGCAATACGCTCAATACCCATACCTGTATCAACAGAAGGCTTAGGTAGCGGTTCCATTGTACCGTCAGCTTGACGGTTGAACTGCATAAATACGTTATTCCAGATCTCGATGAAACGGTCACCATCTTCTTCTGGTGTACCTGGACGGCCACCCCAGATGTGATCACCGTGATCATAAAAGATTTCAGTACATGGACCACAAGGACCAGTATCGCCCATTTGCCAGAAGTTATCTGAAGCAAAAGGTGCACCTTTGTTGTCACCAATACGTACGATGCGATCCGCTGGAATACCAATTTCTTTATTCCAGATTTCAAACGCTTCATCATCACTTTCATAGATAGTAACAACAAGACGATCTTCAGGAAGCTTTAGCTCTTTGGTTAAAAATTCCCACGCATAACCAATTGCATCATGCTTGAAGTAATCACCGAAGCTGAAGTTACCTAACATCTCAAAGAAAGTATGGTGACGGGCTGTAAAGCCTACATTTTCAAGGTCGTTGTGTTTACCGCCCGCACGCACACAACGCTGAGCGCTTGTCGCACGTGTGTAGTTACGCTTTTCAAGACCTAGAAATGTATCTTTAAACTGGTTCATACCTGCGTTAGTGAACAACAACGTTGGGTCATTCGCAGGTACAAGAGATGAGCTTTCCACGATCTGGTGGCCTTTGCTCTCGAAAAATGCAAGATACGCGCGGCGAATCTCATCAGTGCTCATGTACATTGGCAAATCCTGAATTAATGCTTGGAATAGAAAGACAGAAAAACGCCTCATGACGAATTTCTTCGATAACCGTTCAGCCCTCAAACCACAGGAACAATGAACAATCACCATCTAATAATAAAACTAAGATAAATTTTTTGGGGGCTATTGTAAAACAACGGTAGCTATTACGGGAAATGATATGTGCCGAAATGTATCAAATAATCCCCATTGGAACACCGTCTCGATATTGTTCCCGCATGTAAACTATTCATTTACCCTATGAGCTAATACCTATAATGGCGATAAATTAAGCATTATCGCCATTGTCGTTCCATGTAGCATCGATGTTTTTAAAAAGTGAATGCATTAATATTATTTATTAATTTCTTTTTCTGACAGCCCTTGTACTGAATGCAATAGCGATGCCACGATAGAGTCACTATCGATACTTTCACCATTTAATAACCGTGCCAGAATATCACTTGCAAACTGCTGCGGTGAAATCACAATGTCAGGATTAACACTTTTCACTTTATTTATATTTTTACTTTCGTTTACCAGTGCAACTGTTCGTGCTGAACTGGCTAATTCAATCGCTGATAACACAATAAATGCATTGTCAGCATCATCATCACTCAGTGCCAGTACGGCCTTGGCATTCATCACCCCAGCCTGAGTTAAAATAGCGCCATCACTGTAATCACCAACGACCACATCTAACCCCTCCAACTGATCTTTAGCGACTTGCTGAATACGAGGCGATACGATCACCGTAATAGGTTGCTTACGTTCGGTTAATTGCTTAATGGTATTCACAGCGAGGCTGGATAAACCACAAATTATAAAGTGATTAGTACGATCCATTTTTTTACTATTACCTTTAACTAGTCGTTCAAAACCACTATGAACAACAGGGCCTAACACTGACGTTGCCGATGTGGCAAAGACGGTAATACCAGACACAACAACTGAAATAGTAAATAATCGTGCTGGCTCAGAAACAGGAACTATATCGCCATATCCCACCGTAGACATAGTTTCTATCGCATAATAAAACGCGGTCAATAAACTGGTGATCTTGGGATTAAATCCATCGCCAAAATACAATGCACCATAGGTTGATGTTAATAATAGAGTGATCACACTGATTAACGCAAAGATACTACCGGCGGCAACACTGCTTTTAGAAAAGTATTTACGCACCATAAATAAGAGAATTAACGAGGCAATTCCATAATGAATATTATGCGTTTGCTGAGGATGAATATGATCAGTATAAAAAATATTGATCAACATTAAGATAAAACTGATCATCCACGATATTCGTGCTCTAAAAAACAGACCTACCGAACTCATAACAATAAAAACACCTAACATAAAGTAAGGCGCATTAATCAAAAAGCTCGCATTTATCTGCTCATAATCTCGAACGTTAAACAGCGTTAACAAATCAATCGGTAATCCGTAAATCGTATGAAAAATAAGACCACTATTACCGAGAACAAATAAAGCCACAAAAATATGGCGCAGCGTGTAAAGCCATTTAGTAAACCGTCGAATAATATTCCCGATCCAACGTATTAACGACACGTGTTCTTTCATTACAAATACGCCTACCTACTAAACCTGAGGACTCAATTCAATGACCAATAAAAATAACGCTAACTATCAACTTGGCATATTAAAGCAGAAAACACGCTAAATTTGTCAATTAAATTAGCGTCTATAAATATCATTATTACTTAAATTGAGCCCATAAAAAAACCCAGCACAATGGCTGGGTTTCTATCGACGTATTATATATAGATACGCTAAATAGTCGTTTGATTAAAAAGCATCACCGTCTTCAGCATCAAGAGCTGCAACATCTGGTGTTTCTGTTTCAGCAACGGCAGGCGTTAGCAGTAAATCACGCAATTTTTTCTCAATCTCAGCAGCAATTTCAGGGTTTTCAACAAGGTATTTGCAAGAGTTTGCTTTACCTTGACCGATTTTATTGCCTTGGTAGCTATACCAAGCACCTGCTTTTTCAACTAATTTATGCTTAACACCCAGGTCAATTAATTCACCATTACGGTTAAAACCTTGGCCATACAAAATCTGTGTTTCCGCTTGCTTAAACGGTGCCGCTATTTTGTTCTTAACAACTTTTATGCGGGTTTCGTTACCTACAACTTCATCACCATCTTTAATTGCGCCAGTACGACGAATATCAAGACGAACAGAAGCATAAAACTTCAATGCGTTGCCACCCGTTGTCGTTTCTGGATTACCAAACATTACACCAATTTTCATACGAATTTGGTTAATGAAGATACACATACAGTTAGACTGTTTAAGGTTACCGGTTAATTTACGCATTGCCTGTGACAACATACGTGCTTGTAAGCCCATATGTGAATCACCCATTTCACCTTCAATTTCAGCTTTTGGTGTAAGGGCTGCTACGGAGTCAACAACGATTAAGTCAACCGCACCTGAACGAGCTAGTGCATCAACGATTTCTAATGCTTGCTCACCGGTATCGGGTTGAGAAACAAGAAGTTGGTTAATATCAACACCCAGTTTTTCCGCATAAATTGGATCGAGTGCGTGTTCAGCATCAATAAATGCACACGTCTTACCTGCTTTTTGAGCCGCGGCAATCGTTTCTAAGGTTAAGGTTGTTTTACCTGAAGATTCTGGGCCGTAGATTTCTACGATACGTCCCATTGGTAGACCACCAGCACCGAGTGCAATATCAAGTGATAATGAACCCGTTGAAACAGTTTCGATATCCATAGTACGGTTATCGCCCAATTTCATAATTGAACCTTTACCGAACTGCTTCTCAATCTGGCCTAACGCTGCGGCAAGAGCCTTTTGCTTGTTATCGTCCATTCGACTCTCCAACGGATGCTAAAATAAAGTAACTAAACTGGGTATGAGACTTAGTATACTGTCTATTCATACAGTGTCTAGTTCTGGTTTGTTTTTTTTTGTTAAATACGATTTTTTAAGAATAGGATCACGAATCCATCACCTTATTAATACGACAAATCAAACCTGATAATGCTTCTGCTATCGCTTGTTGTCTAACTTGCTGGCGTGATCCACTGAATAAGCAGCATCGCGTTTGTTGCCAACCCGTCGCATCAGCCCAAGCAAACCATACTGTACCCACAGGCTTATCTTCACTGCCACCATCAGGGCCAGCAATTCCACTGATCGCCACACTAATATCCGCACGTGAAGCAGCTAAAGCGCCGCAAGCCATCTCAAATACAACCGCTTCACTGACTGCCCCAAACTCAATTAGTGCTTGCTCAGTAACGCTTAACATTTGCTTCTTGGCTTCATTGCTATAAGTAATAAATGCGCGATTAAACCATGCAGAGCTTCCCGGAATATCAGTAATAGCAAAAGATACTCCACCACCAGTACAAGACTCGGCGGTGGTTGCCACCCACTGTTTAGCGGTTAGTGCTTCACCAAGTTCATAAGCCAATTGTTCAATATTTACCATGAGTGCCTCCAAGCTGGTCTCTATTTATTGTCTTTAATACATTGATGTATATCAGCTAACTTTACGCCTGTTACTCACCATTGCAAAGATGAGAAAAAAAGTCCAATGGCTACTTTGCCCGATCCACTGATTCACGTATCCTTAGGCTTCATTATTTTATTGGTCGAGCTACGCCAAGTAGTCGACGTTGAACCAGCAAGAGTAGGCAATATCGTGACGATAAAAGGCTTAGAAAAACATACTCCTATGATGCAGCAGTTCCTTCGGATCAAAGCTGAAAACCCTGATATTTTATTGTTCTACCGCATGGGCGACTTCTATGAGATGTTTTTTGATGATGCCAAACGAGCTTCACAATTACTTGATATCTCGCTGACCAAACGTGGCGCAACCAATGGCGAGCCGATTCCAATGGCAGGTGTACCTTACCATGCAGTGGAAGGTTATTTGGCTAAATTGGTTCAACAAGGGGTATCGGTTGCGATCTGTGAGCAGATTGGGGATCCCGCCACCAGCAAAGGTCCTGTAGAGCGTAAAGTTGTCCGTATCGTTACGCCAGGTACCGTCAGTGATGAAGCTTTACTGAACGAACGTCGTGATAACCTTATTGCCGCTATTTATACTGCCAATAATAAATTCGGCTACGCAACGCTTGATATTACCTCTGGCCGCTTTATGTTAACCGAGCCTGCAACTGAAGAAGAAATGCAAGCCGAGCTACAACGCACGAGCCCCGCTGAACTGCTTTATCCTGAAGATTTTACCTATTTACATTTGGTCGAACCGTTCAAAGGTAAACGTCGTCGTCCAATTTGGGAATTTGAATTAGAAACCGCACGCCAACAACTAACATTACAGTTTGGAACGCGTGATTTAGTGGGGTTTGGGGTTGAGAATGCCAACTTAGGCTTATGTGCTGCGGGTTGTTTGATGCAATATGTCAAAGATACCCAACGTACCGCTCTGCCGCATATTCGTGCAATCATCCTTGATACTCAAGATCATGCCGTTATTTTAGATGCCGCAACCCGCCGTAATTTAGAATTAACTCAAAACTTAGCGGGCGGTTTTGATAATACTCTGGCTGAAGTGTTAGATCATACCGCAACCCCAATGGGTAGCCGCTTACTCAAGCGCTGGTTACACCAACCGATTCGCGATCAACACCAATTAAATGGCCGTTTAAATGCCATTGAAGCATTCAAAGACAGTGGCATGTTTGTCGATACGGCAAGTGTCTTACGTCATATGGGTGATTTAGAACGTATTGTCGCTCGATTAGCTTTACGCTCAGCGCGTCCTCGTGATTTAGCGCGTATGCGCACTGCAATGCAATATTTACCTGAATTAGCACAATTATTAGCTGACATTCCACAGCCTCGCATTGGTGAATTAGCACAACACAGTGCGCCAATGGATGATCTATGCCAACTACTCGAGCATGCAATCATCGAAAACCCACCCGTTATTATTCGTGATGGCGGGGTGTTAGCTCCGGGCTATAATGCGGAATTAGATGAATGGCGTGACTTAGCTGATGGTGCTAAACAATATTTAACCGATCTTGAAACCCGTGAACGTGATCGCCACGATATTGATAGTTTAAAAGTGGGCTTTAATCAGGTTCACGGTTTCTTTATTCAGGTCAGCCGTGGTCAAAGCCACTTAGTTCCAGATCACTATATTCGTCGCCAAACCTTAAAAAATGCTGAACGCTATATTATTCCTGAATTAAAAGAGCACGAAGATAAGGTGCTAAATTCAAAATCAAAAGCATTAGCACTTGAGAAAAAGCTGTGGGAAGAATTATTTGATCAATTGTTACCGCATTTAGAACGGTTACAGTTAGCAGCAAGTGCCTTATCTGAATTAGATGTACTAGCAAACTTAGCTGAACGTGCTGATAGTTTAAATTACTGCCGCCCACAATTGACCACCACCACAGGCATTAATATTACTGCGGGTCGTCACCCGGTGGTTGAGCAAGTATTAAGTGAACCGTTTATTGCTAATCCAATCGCGTTACACCAAGATCGTCGCATGTTGATCATTACCGGTCCAAACATGGGCGGTAAATCAACTTACATGCGCCAAACTGCACTGATTGCCTTACTGGCACATGTCGGATCTTTTGTGCCAGCAGAAGCGGTTACTATCGGTCCACTGGATCGTATCTTTACCCGTATTGGCGCATCAGATGATCTTGCGTCTGGTCGTTCAACCTTTATGGTCGAAATGACAGAAACCGCGAATATTCTCCATAATGCAACCAAACACAGTTTAGTGTTAATGGATGAAATTGGCCGAGGCACCAGTACCTATGATGGCTTATCTCTCGCGTGGGCAAGTGCAGAATGGCTAGCAGATAAAATTGCAGCAATGACATTGTTTGCCACTCACTATTTTGAGCTCACTGAATTACCGTCTTTACTTTCAGGCCTCGCCAATGTTCATCTTGATGCGATAGAGCATGGTGACAATATTGCCTTTATGCATAGTGTTCAAGACGGTGCAGCCAGTAAATCTTATGGTTTAGCGGTAGCAAGCCTTGCCGGTGTACCCAAAGCGGTAATCAAACGAGCCAAAATAAAATTAAAGCAATTAGAGGCACTGGGACATCAAAAAGCCCAACCATCAGCAGCAATTGCAGGACAACCACCACGAGAAGAACATCAACTGAGTTTGATTCCAGAGCCAAGCGAAGTCGAAGAAGCATTAACAAATGTTAATCCTGACGAGCTAACGCCGCGCCAAGCATTAGATGAACTGTATCGTTTAAAAGCACTATTACGCTAATATTAAACCGTAATCTATTGAAAACATAACATCAAAAAAGGACGCAAAAGCGTCCTTTTTTATGATTACAATGAGCATTTATTCGCGTAAAAATGTAAATAAAAAGACCGCTAATATTAATACTCACAACGGTGTTGTACTACTATTTCATGATTACAGATTACGACTAACCATAAGATGTCTTAATAAAGCATCTTGATTAAATTTCTTGATTAAAAAGTGACTCAATACTTAACCCTTGATGGGTTAACATATCACGTAAACGACGTAATCCTTCAACCTGAATCTGACGTACTCGCTCACGCGTTAAGCCAATTTCACGACCAACATCTTCTAATGTCGATGCTTCATAACCTAATAAACCAAATCGACGCGCTAATACTTCACGCTGTTTCGGGTTAAGATCTTGTAGCCAATGGACGATTGAATTTTTAATATCGTCATCTTGAGTTGATGTTTCAGGACTACCGCCTTTTTCATCAGGAATAATATCCAGCAAAGCTTTTTCAGAGTCACCACCGATAGGGTTATCGACCGAACTTACACGCTCATTAAGACGTAGCATACGGTTCACATCATCGACAGATTTTTCAAGTTGCTGTGCAATATCTTCAGCGGTTGGCTCATGATCAAGCTTTTGCGCTAATTCACGTGCGGTACGTAAATAAACATTAAGCTCTTTCACAACATGAATCGGTAAGCGAATAGTGCGGGTTTGATTCATGATCGCCCGTTCAATAGTTTGACGGATCCACCATGTCGCATAAGTTGAAAAGCGAAAGCCACGTTCAGGGTCAAATTTTTCAACCGCACGAATCAGCCCTAAATTTCCCTCTTCAACCAGATCAAGTAATGCTAACCCACGATTACTGTAACGACGTGATATTTTCACGACTAAACGAAGATTACTTTCGATCATTCGTTTACGTGCGACTTCATCACCTCGCAATGCACGGCGAGCATACAACACTTCTTCTTCAGCAGTGAGCAAAGGAGAATATCCAATTTCACCCAGATAAAGTTGGGTTGCATCAAGTGCTTTCGCACTTGTCTCATATTTGGAGATATCAACATCTTCTGTCGATGCTGACGTATCAGAATTATTATCAGTTGGCACCACTAAACTATTAAGTTCCATGCTGTCATCTAATGTCAATGATTCAAGTTTTTTGGCTGTGCTGCTTCTACTCATAGCGCCTCCCAGATGGCGAGTTAAAGACATTACAACGTCATGATGTCATCTCTAATTTATACGTTTCTCTCTATTTTTATTATGGCGTACTACTTAGGAAGAAAGCGCATTGGATCGACAGACTTGCCTTTATAGAGAATTTCAAAGTGCAATCTAACGCTTGATGCACCAGAACTACCCATTGTTGCGATTTCCTGGCCAGCTTTAACTGATTGTTGTTCTTTGACTAAGATTTTATCGTTGTGCGCATAAGCACTGAGGTAATCTTCACTGTGCTTAATGATGACTAAGTTACCGTATCCTCGTAGTGCATCACCTGCATAAACGACTTTACCTGCTGAGGTTGCTCGAATTGGAGTACCACGAGCAGCGGTAATATCGATACCTTTATTGCCATTATCTGCATTTGAGAACCCAGCAATAACTTTTCCTTTCACCGGCCAAGCCCAACCAGAACTTGAAACATGTACGGTAGGTTTTGTTACTACGGGTTTAGTTACTACCGGCTTGGTTGTTACAGGTTTGTTAACTTTTGTTTTTTCAGAGTACTCTTTTGCTTTCGGCTTAGCAACTGGTTTATTGGTTGTTTTTTGCACGACAGGTTTTGGTGTTACTGTTTTCGGTAAGGTCTGGGTTACCGTTTTCGTCGTTGAAGGTATAACCAGAGGCGTTACCACAACACTCTTTGACGGGGTTGGGATTGTGCGCGTTGGTACAGTGATATGACTATCCGATGTTGGAATGGCCAATCGTTGTCCCGGATAAATAGTATAGGGATAAGGTAAACGGTTTAGCTTTACGATGTCTTTAACATCGCGCCCCGCCATATAAGAGATAAAATACAGTGTATCTCCTCTCTGAACGGTGTAATAGCGGCCATGAAAGCTACCACGTTGTAGTTGTGAATAATCTTTACTAAGGTTTGAAACAGGCGCAGGCGTATGACTACTACATGCAGATAGCAGCATCACACACGTGGCTGCTAGCAAAGAAGGTTGAATTATTTTTTTCATCATACGCTCAATACTCATGGTTTACGCCAAATCTCCAGCCACTAACGGCACAAATTTAACAGGTTCGATATCCGTTTCAATAAACTGATCGCCGTTGCGAACAATCAATCTTAACACTTGTTCTGAATAACCTACGGGTAATATTAATCGGCCGCCATCAGCAAGTTGGGTTAAGAGGCTCTGGGGAACCTCACTTGGCGCAGCGGTCACAATAATAGCATCAAATGGGCCTTTACTTTCCCAGCCCTGCCATCCATCACCATGTTTGGTTGAAATATTATACAATTCTAATTGCTTAAAACGTCGTTTTGCTTGCCATTGCAAACCTTTAATTCGCTCAACAGAGTAAACATGATCGGCTAATTGTGCTAATACTGAAGCTTGATAACCTGATCCTGTACCAATTTCTAGCACTGAAGATTGCGCTGTCAATGCTAATAACGACGTCATTTTAGCAACAATATAAGGCTGTGAAATCGTCTGACCACTGCCTATTGGTAACGCATTATTCTCATACGCTTGATAAGAAAATGCCTCATCAACAAAAAACTCTCTCGGTATTGCCGCAATTGCGCGCAACACTCGTTGATCAGTAATACCGCGAGCCATTAATAATGCAATTAAGTTATCAACTTGCCTCTGATAACGCATAGTTATCGGATCTCCACCGTATGCATCCAGCTTTCTAGCCCGGCTATTGCATCATGCGCAGTCAGGTCGACTTGTAACGGAGTAATTGAAACTTCCCCGTGTTCAATCGCAAAAAAATCAGTACCTTCTGCTGCATCTTGGGTATCACCAGGAGGACCTAACCAATATAAGGGATTACCCCGAGGATCAGTTTTCTTTATCATGCTTACGGCACGATGACGCGCACCTAAACGGGTTGTCTTCCACCCTTTTAGTTGTTCAAAAGGTACATCAGGCACATTAACATTAATAATTTTATGCGCTCCAACTAAGGGGTGCATAACCATCTTTTCAATCAGGATTTTAACAACTTGAGCGGCAGTTTCAAAATGGGTCTCACCCACTAATGATACCGCAATCGCAGGCACACCTAAAAAATAGCCCTCAGTTGCCGCGGCAACGGTGCCCGAATACAGCACATCATCACCTAAATTTGCACCGTGATTAATGCCTGTGACCACAATGTCAGGGCGTACATCTAACCATTCAGTAAGTGCAAAATGGACACAGTCAACTGGCGTCCCCTGCACTGCAACCTTATTATCACTTTGCTGACGAATACGTAATGGGTAATCAATGGTTAACGAATTAGAGGCTCCTGATCGATTACGATCAGGAGCTACCACCGTTACTTCACCAAGATCACTAAGGACCTTGGCTAACGTATTTATACCTTCAGCAAAAATACCGTCATCATTGCTGATCAGTATTCTCATCATTCATACCTTCTGATTCTAGTGGCATGATTAACTCACGCACGACCGACGTCGCAAAACTACCAGCAGGTAAAGCAAAAGAAAGAATCACACCATTATCATCAAACTGCCATTGCATATCCTGAGGCAATAATAACAATGGACGACGATCATGACGCATGCGATTATCACGAACCAATGCTACCAGAGCTGGCTCTTGTTCAACAATCGCTAATTCAAATGCTTGTGCATCTGCTGTTGTAGGTAATGCATTATCACCCAATAATGGCCCTGTAATTGCCAGCTCACCGTTAATTACTTGTTGCTGTAATTCAGGAGTAATGGTTTCTGCAATAAAAGTACGATCATCACCCGCGGCTTGCAAGCAATCACCCAGCATGATTTCACGAGTAAGATTTTGCTCAATACGCGCTGATAATACTTGGTTAAACATCCAAGAACGAGCAGCAGATAAGTAAAAACTGCGTTTGCTCTTATCACGAACGCGGAATTCATTATTACCCCAAGCGCGTGCTTTAATGACATTATTGCCACCATAGCCAAAACGTTGTTGACCAAAATAGTTAGCAACGCCTTGTTGTTTAACCAGTTCTAAACGCTCAGCCAATGCTTGTGGCTGATCTAAATCAGTTAGACGTAATTGGAACCAGTTACCTTGAAGGTCTCCTGGACGTAATTTTTTATCATGACGAGTGGTTTCAAGCACTTCAATACCGGGATGCTCAGCTTCAAACTGGGTTAAATCAGGATCGGCTTTACCTGGCAAATGAACACTAATCCATTGCTCAGTCACTGCATGGCGATCTTTAAGACCGGCCCAGCTCACATCACGCGATTTCACACCACAGGCTTTGGCTAATTCGTTTACTACATATTTGGTATTTTCGCCCGTTTTGCGAATTTTAACCATTAAGTGCTCGCCAGTACCACTGAAGGTAAAACCTAACTGCTCGTTAACGATAAAATCTTGTGGGTTTGCCTTAATATTTCCTTGGCAAGTTGGCTGTTCATGCAGCCACTTAAAACAATCCATTACGTTTGCAGAGGTGTTATTTGTCGACATGATGTGATTATACCTTTTTAATTAAAACAACTGCTTCACAAGCAATGCCTTCTTTACGTCCAGTAAAACCTAAACGTTCAGAAGTGGTTGCCTTAACATTAATATTGGTGATATCTGTTTCCAGATCATCGGCAATAGCTTGGCACATCGCAATGATGTGTGGTGCCATTTTAGGTGCTTGGGCAATAATTGTGACGTCCAGGTTACCAAGACAATAGCCCATTGCCTTAACCTTGTTGTAGACATCACGCAGTAAAAATCGACTATCTGCACCCGCCCATTCTGCATCGGTATCAGGAAAGTGACGGCCAATATCACCCGCACCAATGGCTCCTAATAACGCATCACAAACAGCATGCAAAGCTACATCACCATCAGAATGTGCAATTAAACCTTGTTCATAAGGAACGGCAACGCCACCAATAATAACTGGACCTGCGCCACCAAATTTATGCACATCAAACCCATGACCAATACGCATTAATGTTGTTCCTTTAATAAAAGTTGAAGATAGAACGCAGCCAACGCCAAATCCTCTGGCTGAGTCACTTTAAAATTATCACTGCGACCCGCAACAAGCAGTGGCGTATAACCACAAAATTCAAGCGCTGACGCTTCGTCAGTAATGGTTGCGCCTTGTGCTAAAGCCGTTGTTAACGATTGGCGTAATTGCCCAGCACGAAACATCTGTGGTGTGAGTGCATGCCATAAATTATCACGTTCAACAGTATGAGAAATATGAGCCTGAGCTGACTGTTGATGACCGCGTTTCATGGTATCACGTACAGGTGCTGCTAAAATTGCGCCACTGTCACTATTCACAGCGGAGGTTATTAAAGCGCGTAAATCTGCTCGACGAACACATGGTCGCGCAGCATCATGCACTAATACCCATGCATTATCATTGTTAATGGCAGCTAAACCAGCAAACACTGAATCAGCCCGTTCAGCACCACCATTCACCACTGTAATGCGAGGATCTGTAGCTAATGCTAGCTGTGGAAAATAAGGATCATCAGCGCTTATAGCAATCACTACTCGCGTAATTTCAGGTAAATCCAATAATCGATCAACGGTATGTTCTAAAATCGTTTTACCTTCAATATGAAGATATTGCTTTGGGCGATCGGCCGCCATTCGACTACCGACCCCAGCCGCAGGTACTACGGCAATAAATTCTTCAGTCATCATCAACTTCACTCACAACAAAAAAATGCAGTCTTTAGTTATTATCGCCAAGCACGCGAATAAAGGTTTCGCCGGGCTTAATTAAGCCTAAATCATTACGCGCACGTTCTTCCACTGCTTCTTTGCCACCGTGAAGATCTTTAATTTCTGCGTACATTTGTTGATTTCGTTGTTGTAATTCAGTATTCGCTGCTTGCTGTAAAGCAACGCTTTCTTTTACTGCGGTATATTCATTCATACCGTTTTTACCATCCCAAAAGTCGTACTGCAGCCAAGCTAAAAGCACTAGCAGGATAATGATAAACAGACGCATGGTTCCCCTTCAAAATTAGCGTAGATGTCAATGCCACCGAAATACATTCCAATAAACCGCTCGTGACGAGTTATTGGAATGCAGACTGCGAAAACGTAATAATCCCATAATCGGCTTATGGTGACCACTATTATGGTTATAGAGTTGATGTAGTGCTAGTTGAGTGTCAAATTTGCTGTTAAATCAAACAAAAAACATTTTTTAAGCGATATTTATAGCAGCATCACTTTTTAGTAAAAAAAAACCGCCTCCTAAGAGACGGTTCGATTTAGGCTAATTGAGCAAGCTCAATTATAGGCTTAAAAGAATTAAGCTTGGCCTTTAACTTCTTTCAGACCGTTGAAAGCAGCGCGCTCGCCTAGTGCTTCTTCGATACGGATAAGTTGGTTGTACTTAGCAACACGGTCAGAACGGCTCATAGAACCAGTTTTGATTTGACCTGCAGCTGTACCTACCGCTAGATCAGCGATAGTTGCGTCTTCTGTCTCGCCTGAACGGTGAGAGATAACAGCAGTGTAACCAGCATCTTTAGCCATCTTAATTGCAGCTAAAGTTTCAGTTAGAGAACCGATTTGGTTAAGCTTGATTAGGATTGAGTTAGTGATGCCTTTCTCAATACCTTCAGCGAAGATCTTAGTGTTTGTAACGAATAGATCGTCACCTACTAGTTGAATCTTGTCACCTAGTAGTTCAGTTTGGTGCTTGAAGCCAGCCCAATCTGATTCGTCTAGACCATCTTCGATAGAAACGATAGCTGGGAACTTCTCAGTAAGATCTTTCAGGAAGTAGTTAAACTCTTCTGAAGTGAATTGCTTACCTTCACCTTTAAGGTCGTAGATGCCTTGTTCTTTGTTGTAGAACTCAGAAGCAGCACAGTCCATAGCTAGAGTAATATCTGTACCTAGCTCGTAACCTGCAGCTTCAACAGCTTCTTGAATTGCTTTAAGAGCAGCTTCGTTTGACTCAAGGTTTGGAGCGAAACCACCTTCGTCACCTACAGCTGTGCTCATACCCTTAGACTTAAGAACTTTAGCTAGGCTGTGGAATACTTCAGAACCCATACGTACAGCTTCACGAAGTGTCTTAGCACCTACTGGCTGAATCATGAACTCTTGAATATCAACAGTGTTATCTGCGTGCTCACCACCATTGATGATGTTCATCATTGGTAGAGGCATAGAGAACTGACCAGCAGTACCGTTTAGCTCAGCAATGTGCTCGTATAAAGGCATGCCTTTAGATGCAGCAGCTGCTTTTGCGTTAGCAAGAGAAACAGCTAGGATTGCGTTAGCACCAAAGTTAGACTTGTTTTCAGTACCATCAAGGTCGATCATAAGTTGGTCGATTGCAGCTTGATCAGTCGCGTCTTTACCCATTAGTACTTCAGCGATTGGACCGTTAGCAGCAGCAACTGCCTTAAGAACACCTTTACCAAGGAAACGAGATTTATCGCCATCACGAAGCTCAAGAGCCTCACGAGAACCCGTAGAAGCACCAGACGGCGCAGCAGCCATACCAACGAAACCACCTTCTAGGTGAACTTCAGCTTCAATTGTTGGGTTGCCACGTGAGTCAATGATTTCACGAGCTAGAACTTTAACGATCTTAGACATTGTGTTTCCTCTGCTTTATCTTCAAATTAAAAGCTAAATAAAATAGCTGCAACGGTAGTTGTTGCAGCCATCAGTAATCCTTACTTATCAGAATCACCGCGGTGGTATACACCAGCAGCTTTAACAAAACCTTCAAATAATGGGTGACCATCACGAGGTGTTGATGTGAATTCTGGGTGGAACTGTGCAGCAACGAACCATGGGTGGTTCGGAATTTCAATAATCTCAACGAGCTTCTTATCAGCAGATAGACCTGATACTTTCAGACCAGCCTTCTCTAGCTTTGGTAGCAAGTTGTTATTAACTTCGTAACGGTGACGGTGACGCTCATGGATTGACGCTTGAGCGTACAATTCACGTGCTTTTGAACCGTCTTGAAGATGACATAACTGAGAACCAAGACGCATTGTGCCGCCTAGATCAGATTTTTCAGTACGCTCTTCTACATTACCTTCACTATCAACCCACTCAGTGATAAGACCAACAACTGGGTGTTTAGTTTCAGTGTTAAATTCAGTTGAGTGCGCATCAGCCATGTTCGCTACATTACGAGCAAACTCGATCAACGCTACTTGCATACCTAAACAAATACCTAGGTATGGAATTTTGTTTTCACGTGCATATTGAGCCGTCAGAATTTTACCTTCGATACCACGATGACCAAAGCCACCCGGTACTAAGATTGCATCTAGGTTAGCAAGCACTTCGGTGCCTTTAGACTCAACATCTTGAGAATCAATATATTTGATCTTCACTGAGATACGGTTTTTCAGACCCGCGTGCTTAAGCGCTTCGTTAACTGATTTGTATGCATCAGGTAGTTCAGTATATTTACCAACCAGACCAATAGTTACTTCTGCTGTCGGGTTAGCTTCTTCATAAATAACTTGTTCCCACTCAGATAGATCAGCTTCTGGCGCAGTAATACCAAAACGCTTACATACCAAGTCATCAAGACCTTGAGCTTTAATAAGTTGTGGGATTTTGTAGATTGAATCTACGTCTTTCATTGAGATAACCGCTTTTTCCTGCACATTACAGAACAGAGCAATTTTTGCACGCTCGTTTGCAGGAATAATACGATCACTACGGCAAACCAAAATATCTGGTTGAATACCGATAGAAAGTAATTCTTTTACTGAGTGTTGAGTTGGCTTAGTTTTCACTTCACCAGCAGCAGCAAGGTAAGGCACTAATGTCAAGTGCATAAACATGGTGTTTTCACGGCCGTGTTGTACTGCAAGCTGACGAATAGCTTCCATAAATGGTAGTGATTCAATATCACCAACTGTGCCACCGACTTCAACAATCGCTATATCATGACCCGCAGCACCAGCAATCACACGCTCTTTAATTTCGTTTGTGATATGTGGAATAACCTGAATCGTTGCACCTAGGTAATCACCACGACGTTCTTTACGTAATACATCAGCGTACACACGACCAGCAGTAAAGTTATTACGCTTAGTCATTTTGGTACGAATGAAACGCTCGTAGTGACCTAAATCAAGATCAGTCTCTGCACCGTCTTCCGTAACGAATACTTCACCATGCTGAGTAGGGCTCATTGTGCCTGGATCAACGTTAATGTAAGGGTCTAATTTCATCATGGTCACATTAAGACCACGTGCTTCTAGAATAGCTGCCAAAGATGCTGCAGCAATGCCTTTACCTAGAGAGGATACTACTCCGCCCGTAACAAAAATATAATTCGTTGTCATGTTAAACCTGGAAGATTGGTGTAGAGGATAAAGTGTATCTGGACGGGAAATTAGTATACCAGACACCATTTATCGCCACAACGTGAAAAACTATCACACACCCCTAAGATTTTTTTTGTCTCAAATCAAGGAAGTGATATGCGCGTTATTTTCACCCCATTTCGATACTTTTAGCCACTAAATCACTATACCGTTATAGCATATACATCCCAAATGGGAATAGTTATTTATTGCATTCGTGTTGTTTTACTTTATCCCACTCAAGATCTAGCTCAGTTAATGAGCATTGCTCTAGTGACTTACCTTGTTCTAGCACATTTTTTTCAACTTGGCGAAAACGTCGCTCAAATTTTTTATTTGCTTGTTGGAGTGCATGTTCAGGTTTTACCTCGAGATGGCGGCTTAAATTAACCACTGAAAAAAGTAAATCTCCCATCTCTTCAGCTATCTTATGTTGATCTTGTGGCGTTTGAATGACCTCTGCCATCACTTCATCCAACTCTTCCGTCACTTTATCTACCACAGGCCCTAGGCTATCCCAATCAAAACCTTGGCTTGCACAGCGTTGCTGAATTTTATCTGCACGAGTCAATGCCGGTAATGCTAAAGGGATATTAGCGAGCAAACTTTCATCTTGTAATTTTTGTGCTCGTTCTTTGGCTTTTTCAGCTTCCCAATTTTGTTTAACCGCCGCTTCATTATCAAATTGCTTATCACTAAAGACATGCGGATGGCGACGGATTAACTTGTCACTGATCCCCGTAACCACATCATTAAAGTCAAACAAACCCTGTTCCTTGGCAAGCTGACTATAAAAAACCACTTGAAACAATAAATCGCCCAACTCTTCTTTTACATCAGTCCAATTTTTTTGCTCTATCGCATCAGCTACTTCATATGCTTCTTCAATGGTATGAGGCACGATTGAATCAAAGTCTTGTTTTAAATCCCACGGACACCCCGTTTGAGGATCGCGTAATTGACTCATAATGCTTAATAGCTGTTCTATCTGAGGGCGAATTTTATCATCCATATTATCTACTCTTTATAAATGGCGCCATTAGATCACACTAACAGCGCCATAACATTGATAGTTAATAGTAGAAAACTAATTCAATGATTCATAGTCACGATTATTGATTATGGTGACAGTTTCCATGATGGTTTCCGCCATCACTGTCATGATGACGACACTCACTGTTATGACGGTAATTACTGTCTTCATTGTCATAGTGATTACAATCGCCATTATGATGATTATAGTCATCGTTATTGTGATGATTACAATCACCATTATGGTGGTGGTTATAGTCGTTATTATCATGATGCTGACAGTTGCGATCATGCTGATGAGCATTATCATTGCTTACAACATATTGAGAACAACGGCCGTCATTACAATCGTGATCAGCCACTGACTCAGCAAATACCGACGTTGAAAATAAGAGACTAACAGCCACGAATACCATTTTTACAGCATGAGTTTTAACAATATTATCAAACGTATATAAGTTCATAATTTATCCTAATAAATGTATATTATTTTGTAATGTTCAAAGACTGTTCAATTAAGAACAACCTAGCACTATTTTATTTTCAAATCCTTTAATGCACTGAATACATAAAATAAAAAACATCAATTGTTTAATGGCTTCTGTCGGAACATTCATAAAATCATTATCAGGGATAATAAATAATGCACAGAGTAAGATTATATTTAATATACTTTTCTGTGTTATTACATTGAATATCGTTTTTTTCATTACAACTCTCCAATAGCGCTATATAAATAGAACTATAAATATCACTTCAACAATATCACCTATATCTATAAGTTAGATTGATGATATTAATGTAAATAGCATTACTGAATCGAAAAATAATATAATATTTATTCGAACATACAGTAAGTAACAAACTATTAGGCAATAGGAGGTCGATATATTGATGGTGCTATTGTAATTATCATTTCATCTTGAATAGCTTCAATCGGTGCTAATTGACTCACACTCGCTATTTTCAAAGGCAAAGCAGGTATAATATGTAACACACTACTAATATTAGTATGCGTGACTATTTGGCAGCACTGGCAATGAGAACAGTCTTTACAATTCAAACAGCAGTTATTATTCGCCGCAGAAGTTGAAGATGTATCTTTATTCTGTATTGAGGCACTAGATGATAATTCAGTTATGATATGTGGGGTTTGATTTATAAATGCAGCATTCACACTACTGCTTAAAAAAAGCAGAGTGGTAAATAAAATAAACACCAATTTATGTAATTTCAAAAAATACATAACACATCATCATAAGTAAGATGATTAAATATTATCCTGTCACCTTATATGAGTCAATATTTTTAATAATTTTCATTTTTTATAATAATATCTATATTTATCGAATTATAAAATACCAACACACAGTTATATAAAAACAATATCTATTTCAAACAAACTATCATGCTCTTGTTTTGCTTTATTTAAATATAAAAATGGGCAGCTAATGCTACCCATTTTTAATATCTATATTATACAGTTAACCATATAAACGTTTAGCTTGGGCAACATCTTTTACTTGTTCAATTCGATTTAACACCCGTCCTAAAACGTCTAAATCTGTTAATTCAAGTTCAAAGTCCATGATCGACATTTGCTTTTTATAATCAACCCGGCTCTTCATGCCCGCCACTTTAACTTTTTCATTCATCAAGGTATTGGTCAGCTCTTTAAGCAGACCATTACGCTCAGAAGCAGTCACGCGAACAGTAATAGTATAATTACCAATAAAACCACCGCCCCACACCGTATCAATAATACGCTCTGGTGCATGGTGACGTAGTTCTTCTAACTGCTCACAGTCATGACGGTGAACAGAAATACCTCGTCCTTGCGTCACAAAGCCTTGAATATCATCACCAGGAATTGGCTGACAACAACGCGCTAAGTGAGTCATTAAATTATCAACCCCTTCAACAACGACTGAATCACGGCGTGGCTTTTTGGTTGTATGTGACGCTTTTTCACTGGCTTCAGATAGTTTATCAAGCAGTTGTTGATCTTCTTCTTCCGCTGTAGGTTTGTTAATTAGCGCATTAATATGATTGATAATTTGATTGATCCGCAGATCACCACTACCAATACCAGCATACAGCTCTTCTGGCGAATTAACATTAAAGCGTTTACTGGCGTAAGAGTGTGCATCTTTTAGCGTTGCATGGATCTTACTCAGCTCCGCTTCAAGAATTTCTTTACCGGCAATAATATTTTTATCACGATCTTGCTTACGGAACCAAGCATGAACCTTGGCTCGCGCACGACTAGAGGTCACAAAGCCTTGATTAGGGTTTAACCAATCACGAGAAGGGTTAGGTTCTTTTTGCGTGATAATTTCAACCTGATCCCCCATCTGTAAATGGTAAGTAAACGGTACAATTCGACCTTCTACTTTTGCACCAATACAACGGTGCCCCACTTCAGAGTGAATATGATACGCAAAATCTAACGGCGTTGCATTTGATGGCAAATCAACCACGTCCCCTTTTGGGGTAAAGGCATAAACACGATCATCAAACACTTGGCTTCGAAGCTCATCCAGCATTTCGCCAGAATCTGACATTTCTTCTTGCCATACCAGTAACTTACGTAACCAATTTATTTTTTCATCATAAGCAGACTGAGCACCACCAGAAGCTGCAGGGCCTTCCTTGTATTTCCAATGCGCAGCAACCCCTAACTCAGATTCTTCATGCATTTGCTTAGTACGAATCTGAATCTCAATTGTTTTACCTTCAGGGCCCAATACAACCGTATGAATAGATTGGTAGCCGTTAGGTTTAGGATTAGCGACATAATCATCAAATTCTTTAGGTAAATGACGATATTTGGTATGCACAACCCCTAACGCGGCATAACAATCTTGCAATTCTTCAGCGACAATGCGTACGGCACGCACATCAAACAGCTCATCAAACTCTAAGCTTTTCTTCTGCATTTTGCGCCAAATGCTGTAGATATGTTTAGGTCGACCTTGCACTTCTGCACGAATATTTGAGGCACGCATTGCGTCCGACAAATCATCAACAAAATGCATGATGTAGCCTTCACGATCAATACGACGTTCGGAAAGCTGTTTGGCAATTTGCTTATAAACTTCGGGATGTTGATAACGGAAAGCGTAATCTTCAATTTCCCATTTTAATTGCCCGATACCCAATCTATTTGCTAACGGTGCATAAATATTGGCACACTCTTGTGCCGCGATACGACGCACCGCATCAGGTTCATTTTTCACTTCACGAAGATTACAAATACGCTCCGCTAGCTTAATAACGACACAACGGAAATCATCAACCATCGATAACAGCATTCGACGAATACTATCAACTTGTGCTGATTGGGCCGCTTCTTCTGCCGTCGATTTAAGTTGGCTAATAGCACACATTTGTTCAACACCTTCTACTAAATGCAGAATAGTGCCGTTGTAATCTTCTTTTACTTGCTCATGGCTATAACAACCCGCTTCAACTAATGGATATAGCATTGCCGATATTAGCGTATCGGCATCCATGCTTAACGTCACCAGAATCTCAACCATTTCACGACCGCGCCATAACAGCAACGGACCATTATCGTGATCGATAACCAGTTCCTGACAACGTAGATAAGTTCCTTCTAAACGTCCAAACGTTTTTGCATCTAAACGTAAACTTTCGACCCATGAGGCGAGCTCAAATATCGTGTTTTGTTTTAGATGTGCTCCACGTACTGCGACCATGTCTCTGTCCTGTTTTCTATTTAATGGCAATAGCAGTAATTGCTATAACTATTTTTTCTGCTTTTTTTGAGCCTTTACAAACAATGCCATAGATTCTAAATGCCCAGTGTGTGGGAACATATCCAACATACCAAGGCGCTCTAATTGATAACCTTTTTGCAATAACACTTGGCTATCACGAGCCAATGTTGCGGGATTACATGATACATAAACCACTTTATTCGGTGCTAGCTTAACCACATGATCCATCACTCCAGCAGCACCTGCACGCGCAGGATCGAGTAAAATTTTATCAAATTGCTCTTGTGCCCACACCAATTTAGTCACATCTTGTTCTAAATTCGCTTGATAAAAAGTGGCATTATATTGCGCATTAGCTTGAGCATTGTCTGTCGCGCGTAAAACCATATCATCAATGCCTTCAACCCCAACCACCGCTTTAGCATATTTTGCTAATGGCAGGCTAAAGTTACCTAGACCACAGAATAAATCTAACACTCTATCTTGTGGCTGAACATCAAGCCATTTAATCGCTTGTGCTACCATTTTAATGTTCACATCACGATTGACTTGAATAAAATCTTTAGGTGAAAACGTCAGTTTAAGATCATCAATTTCATAGTAAGGTTGTTCACCATGAGATTGAATAAGTTGATCGGTTTCTGGCGCTAAAAACAACATCACATTGTGTTGGATAGCAAATGCATCAATAAGTGCACTATCGTCAGCATTAAAAGGCGCAAGATGGCGAATTAACACCACACAACCATTATCAGCATGGGTCAATTCAATATGACCAACAAAACGGCGGCCTTTTAGATTTTGTAATAACTCGCGTAATGACGGTAATAAATCATTCAACGGCTGAGCTAATACTGGACACAGATTAACATTAACAATGTCATTACTTTGCTTTTTGCGGAAACCAAATTGTAACTGACCGTTATTTTCAACACGCACGGCAAAACGAGCACAACGACGATAATGCAACGGCTCACTGATAATTGGTGGCTGCTGAATACAATCAGCTTGATCAATAACAGCAAACTTTTCCATCAGTTCACTCAGCGCTTGCTGTTTAGCTGTCACTTGGCCTTGATGCGATAAATGCTGCAAATTACAACCGCCACACTGGTCATAGATCGCACAATGGGGTTTAATACGGGCATTACTGTCTGAAAGGCGCTTAATCACTTTAGCACGAGCATAATTTTTTTTATCTTCCGTTAACTGTACTACCGCCGTTTCAGTGGGAAGTAAGCCATCAACAAAGACAGATTTGCCCTGTAGATGACCAATACCAGCACCGAGGTGATCTAAGCGGCTAATCGTGATTTCTTTATGTTTGGTGTCAGTTGTACGTTTTTGAGGCTTAAAAAAGCGTGCCATAGTGTTTTGCTCACTGTTCAGACATTGAGTATTTGTTGCATAGCCCTAGTTTATTTAAACTAGGAATATAGATGGGTGCTAATTCTCCCACAGAATCGCTTGCTTGTAATTAAGAGAACCATGACCAAATATGGACTTCGTGCCAGGGTCTTTACCCTGACATTAGCACCAACACTGATAATCGGCCTGTTATTGAGCGCTTTTTTTACCATGAGCCGCTATCAAGATCTTGAACATCAATTGATTTCAACAGGTACCAGTATTATTGAGCCGTTAGCAATTTCGGCTGAATATGGCATGACCGAAAAGAATCGGGAGGCTATTCGACGCCTGATCGGTTACACCCATCGTAAACATTCCGACATTATTCGAAGCATTGCTGTTTTTACGGATCACAATAAAATTTTTGCGACCTCTAACTTTCACCGTAATTTTGCTTCTTTTATGTATCCAGACGATAAGCCAATTCCACGTTTGCTTGATACTCAGCTCAACGATAATACCCTTATTTTACGTACCCCTATTTTAACTGAAGGCCAATTTGGTTCAAATACGAGTGCTAGCTCACTAGGGAAACCATTGGGTTATATCGCCATTGAACTTGATCTCAGTTCATTACGATTACAACAATATCAAGAAGTGTTTACCGCTCTAATGGTATTACTGCTTGGACTTAGCCTATCGTCTTTGTTTGCTTATCGGTTAATGCAAGATGTGACCCGTCCCATTTCTCATATGATCAGTGTCGTTGATAGAATTCGACGTGGACACCTTGATGTTCGAATCGAAGGTCAGCTCCTTGGTGAACTTGATACCCTTAAAAACGGTATCAATGCGATGGCAATTTCACTGTCTGAATATCATATTGAAATGCAACAAAGTATTGATCAGGCCACTTCCGATTTACGTGAAACTCTTGAACAACTTGAAATTCAAAACGTTGAGTTAGATATTGCCAAAAAACGGGCTCAAGAAGCGGCACGGGTTAAGTCTGAATTCTTAGCCAACATGTCACACGAATTACGTACCCCACTTAATGGTGTGATTGGTTTTACTCGTCAAATGTTAAAAACCAAGCTCAACACCAACCAACAAGATTATCTACTGACGATTGAAAACTCGGCCAACAACCTGCTCACCATCATCAATGATATTTTAGACTTCTCAAAACTAGAAGCAGGTAAATTATTATTAGAAAATATACCGTTTGATTTCACTGATGCACTTGATGATGTGATGCGTCTACTTGCACCAAGTGCCCATGAGAAAGGCTTAGAATTAACCCTTAAAATTGACACTCGTATACCACCAAGCTTAATTGGTGATCCATTGCGTATCCAGCAAGTGGTCACTAACTTAATCGGTAACGCGGTTAAGTTTACTGAAACAGGCAATATTGATGTATCTGTCGAGCTCAAATCTGAGCATGATAATAATATCGAACTGCAATTTATGGTGCGTGATACTGGTATCGGTATTTCAGAACGTCAACAAGCCCAGCTCTTCCAAGCCTTTAGCCAAGCTGATGCGAGTATCTCTCGTCGTTATGGCGGCACCGGTTTAGGGCTAGTGATCACCCAGAAACTGGTCAGCCAAATGGGGGGCCAAGTCAGCTTGACGAGTCGTCTTCACCAAGGTTCGACATTCTGGTTTAGCATTCGCATGCACAAAACAGATTTACCCGTATCACAACTTATTGATACAACATCATTAATGGGTAAAAAATTACTGCTTATCGAGCCCAATATGCAAGCCGCCTCGGTGGTCCAGCAGCGGCTAATTAATGCTGGGGTTCATGTGACTTATCGCTCAACCATGCCGGAAGATATTGAACACCATGATTTTGCATTATTGTGTTTATCGCCATGTGAACAACCACCGACAGCAGTCTTATTTAATCATGTCTTTAAAGCCGAGCAGATTGCCGACAAAGTTCTGGTTTGCTTACCGACAACTGAGCTCGCACTATCAGAAAAACTAACTAATACCGGGGTTGAGATTTGCCTTGGTAAGCCAATTGCTTCACGTAAGCTGTTTGAAGCATTATGCGATAACAACGACGAACATAATGAACCAGAGCTCCCTGCATTAACTACGCCACCGGCGCCAATTCAAGCATTAACGGTCATGGCGGTTGATGATAACCCTGCCAACTTAAAGTTAATTTCAGCCCTGTTAGGTGAACGTGTCGAAACCGTGATCACTGCCACTGGCGGTAAAAAAGCGGTTGAATATGCTCACCAAAAAACATTTGATCTGATCTTTATGGATATTCAAATGCCAGAAATGGACGGCGTGACCGCTTGCCAAGAAATACATAAAACTAACCTCAACCACAATACGCCGATTATTGCCGTCACAGCCCATGCAATGGCTGGTGAACGAGAGCGATTAATCAATGCGGGAATGGATGATTATCTTACCAAGCCTATTGAAGAGCATATTTTGCAGCAAATTTTGGCGAAGTGGATCTCACCAAGTGATCATCAAGGTGTGGCATCAATATCCTCCTCCAATACCACCATTGATATTATTCAAGCGCAGCAAGATACACCATTAACCATTGATAATAGTATTAGTTTTGATTGGTCACTGGCACTTAAACAAGCGGCAGGCAAAGAAGATTTAGCTCGTGACATGCTGCAAATGCTATTGGATTATATGCCTGAGGTGGAATTATTAGTCAATGAAGCGCTGGATGGTAAACAAGTCGAGTTATGGCCTTCAATCCATAAACTTCACGGTAGCTGTGCTTACAGTGGCGTACCACGCTTAAAATACCTCTGCCATACTATTGAGACCGAGCTAAAAGCAAATGCAGCCATGGTAGATATTGAGCCAGAACTATTAGAGCTTATTGATGAAATGGACAATGTGGTTAAAGCTTCTAAGCAATATCGGCATTAATACTACGCTTATCTGATACCATTATATGATCATCAATAAGATGATAACAAAAAAGCGCTAGCTGATAAGGCTAGCGCTTTTTTATCAGCTATCATTACGATGAGATCAACTTTCAATGATCACGGTTGCTACTGCATAACGACGCTCATCGGCAATAGTCAGATGCACGTGTTGTCCTCCCATTGCGGTCAGTAATAATAATGCCTGACCTGAGAAAGTAACCAATGGCTTACCACGCTCATCGTTAGTCACGCTAAAATCTTGAAAAGATACGCCACACGCAATCCCAGTTCCTAATGCTTTAGAGGCCGCTTCTTTAACCGCAAACCGCTTTGCTACAAACCGAGCGCGTAGCTTTAATCGATAGTATTGTTCAAGTTCAGAGGCTGATAACACCCGCTCAGCAAACCCATCGCCAGTGCGAGTGAGCACTTTTTCAATCCGTTCAATTTCAACGATATCAGTCCCTAAACCTAAAATAGCCATTAACCACGCGCTTCCTGCATTAATGAACGCATATCTGTGACCGCTTTTTCAAGGCCATCAAACATTGCACGTCCCATAATAGAATGACCAATATTAAGTTCATACAGCTCAGGTAACGCGGCGATAGCTTTAACGTTATGATAAGTTAAACCGTGCCCGGCATTGACTTTAATTCCTAGACTCGCAGCATAGGTTGCTGCCACTGCAATTTTTTCAAGCTCCGCGGCTTGAATTTCTTCAGTGGTCGCATCGGCATAATGACCAGTATGTAATTCAATAAATGGCGCACCTGTCGCTAACGCAGCATCAATCTGCCGTTTATCAGCATCAATAAATAACGACACTTTAATACCAACCGCCGCAAGTTTGGCTGTTGCTGCTGTGATTTTCTCACATTGCCCCGCAACATCTAAACCGCCTTCAGTGGTAAGTTCCGCACGTTTTTCAGGTACTAAACACACGTATTCAGGTTGAGTTTCAATTGCAATCGCCACCATTTCATCAGTGACCGCCATTTCTAAGTTCATCCGTGTTTGTAATGTTTCTCGTAAAATTCGAACATCACGATCATTAATATGGCGACGATCTTCACGCAGATGCACCGTAATACCATCAGCACCCGCGCGCTCTGCCACTTCGGCAGCATGAACAGGATCAGGGTAACGTGTACCACGAGCATTACGTAACGTTGCAATATGATCGATATTAACACCCAGTAGAATGTTGTTCATTTTCCGATACTCCTTGTTCGAGGGAGAAACAATTCCCGACTTTTTAATGGCTTTGAACCAAGATACGGCTTTAGTGCTATGCGTGTAAAGCGCTTCGCCGCACGAAGTTGTTCAGGGGTTTCAAAACATCTCGCAGCAAGTGCTTTTAATTCATTACCTCGAAAAGTCAATTGGGTTATTTTCATTGAGGCAATAAAACCACGTTGTTCGCGGTAGTTGTATGTCATCAGATCATCAACGGCTAATCCACTTCCTGCACAATGTAGAAAATCGATACCGTAGCCAAGGTGATGCAATAAAGCGAGTTCAAAACGCCGCAATGCTGGTTCTGGATTATCCGCTTGTGCAAGCTCACGTAACACATTCAAATAATCAAGAAACAACACCGGATAAGGGGTGTGATTTTCTAATACTCGCGCAAGAACTTCATTAACGTACATCGCGGAATATAAAATATAGCTGCGCAGTGGCAAGCCGATACTGATAGGCTCAGCATGGGTAAGGACAGGCATACTTCCTTTACCACTCCATTTCATAAACAATGGCGTGAAAGGTTGTAATGTACCTTTAAGATTAGAACGCTTACGACGCGCGCCTTTAGCAAGTAGGGTAAGACGGCCATAATCCTCGCTAAATACATCGAGGATCAGGCTCGTCTCACTATAATGACGATAATGAAGGACAAAACAACGCTGTAAGCCCTCCATTACTATCCTTATAGATCGTCAATGTAACCTAAGCTGCGCAATGCACGTTCGTCATCTGCCCAACCTGATTTCACTTTAACCCAAAGTTCTAAATACACTTTGCGTTCAAATAGATCTTCCATATCTAAACGGGCTTCACGACCAATAACTTTGATCTTATCGCCGCCTTTACCGATCACCATTTTCTTCTGGCCTTTACGCTCAACCAAAATCAAACCATTGATATCAAAACCATTAGTTTCAGGGTTGAAATCAAAACGCTCAATTTCAACGGTGACTGAATATGGTAATTCTTCACCTGTAAAGCGCATTAGTTTTTCACGAATAATTTCTGACGCCATAAAGCGCTGTGAACGATCCGTTACATACTCTTCAGGGAAGTAGTATTCACATTCAGGTAAATGATCATGAACAATTTTTTCAATTGCCGCAATGTTGGTGCCTTTCTTTGCCGACATTGGAATAACATCAACAAACGGCATTTTTTTCGCTAATTCCTGCAAATGCGGGAATAACTCATGCTTTTCTTTAATGTTGTCGACTTTGTTGATCAACAATACTGTTGGCAGCTCACTTTTCATAAGCTTATTCAGTACCATCTCATCATCAGCCGTCCACGTTGTGCCATCAACAAGGAATAGCACTAATTCAACGTCGGTTAATGAACTGCTAGCAGCACGGTTCATTAAACGGTTAATCACACGTTTTTCTTCAATGTGCAAACCTGGAGTATCAATATAAACAGCTTGATACCCATCACGAGTGTCAACACCCATAATACGGTGACGTGTCGTTTGAGGTTTACGTGAAGTGATAGACAGTTTTTGTCCCACTAAACGGTTAAGCAAGGTTGATTTTCCGACGTTCGGTCGACCAACGATGGCAATAAAGCCACAATGTTGTTTATCTGTCATGATTCCAACTGATTAAGTGCAATTTCTGCTGCTGCCTGCTCTGCCTTGCGCCGACTGCCGCCTTTACCAATTACAGGCTCATCCAAACCTGTGACATCACACTGTACAGTGAACTCTTGGTTATGAGCTTCACCTTGTACCTTAGTTACAGTATATGCAGGTAATGGTAAACGGCGACCTTGTAAGCATTCTTGCAGGCGTGTTTTTGGATCTTTTTGGTTGATGCCTGGTTCAATTGTATCAAGACGTGATTTATACCAAGCCAATACGACTTGACGCACTGTCTCAACATCACTATCTAGATAAACCGCGCCAATGATTGCTTCAACACAGTCAGCCAAAATAGAATCACGACGGAAACCGCCACTTTTCAGTTCGCCTGGGCCCAATAGTAAGTAATCGCCTAGTTCGAACTCACGTCCTAACTCTGCCAAGGTCTTACCACGAACTAGTGTTGCGCGCATTCGGCTCATATCACCTTCATCCACATTAGGAAAACGGTGATATAAGTCATCAGCAACAACAAAACTTAAAATAGAATCGCCTAGAAACTCTAGGCGCTCGTTGTGGGTGCCATTAGCACTGCGATGTGTCAGTGCTAATGTCATCAACTCACAATTATTAAACTGGTAGCCCAGCTTGCGCTGGAGCCTATTCGCTGGAGTTGTCATTTTCTCTCGATTATTTAATGCTACCGATACGATTAAAACGTACGCCGGTAGGGATCCAAGATGGAAGTAAACTATCAGGCTTGCGATCAAAATCAAAGCTCATCCAAATAGCTACCGCCTTGCCGACTAAGTTCGCTTCTGGTACAAAACCCCAGTAACGACTATCAGCACTATTGTCACGGTTGTCACCCATAACAAAATATTCACCTTTTGGTACAATCCACTCACCGATCCCTGGGCGAGGTACGTAAGCCATACGGTTATCACGTCGCGATGGATTGATCAAAATATGATGATTTACATCACCAAGGTGTTCGTTATATTCAATCAGACGTGTCATACCTTGGGTAAATTCACTGTCTTTCATGTTCGTTAATTTCACAGGCTTACAAACAGAAGTGCCTTGTGGCTGAATGCATAGTTTTTTGTCAACACTGTAACGAATTAAATCACCTGGTAAACCAACAACACGTTTAATGTAATCAATCTTTGGATTAGGTGGGTAACGGAATACAATCACATCACCACGTTTAGGCTCACCAGTATTTAAAAATTTATGATCAAAAACAGGATCACGTAACCCGTAAGCAAATTTTTGAACCAGAATGAAATCACCCACATACAGGGTTGGTAACATTGACTTTGATGGAATCTGGAACGGTTCATAAATAAATGAACGGAAGATCATGATCAATGCAATAACAGGAAACATTGAGCTTGCAGACTCAACCCAACTAGGCTGAGGTGCAACACGTGCAATTACTTCAGCATCAACTTGACTACCGGCTTTTTCAGCTGCGGCTGCAATTTTTAATTGTCGCTTCGGTGCCCATAGAAATTTATCTAGCGCCCAAATAATACCGGTAAAGATCGTCGCTAAGACCAGTATTATTGAAAATGTATTTGCCATGTTATCCCTTAGGTTTAACGCAATTAACCACAACCATTTGTTTATTGTGACTAATTTAAAACTTCTAAGTAAAAGAAAGTGCTATTTAACAGGTTAAATAAGCACTTTCTAATTACGTCTAGACTGTTATAAACAAAGAAAGGTTACTACTTATCTTTGCCCACATGAAGAATCGCTAAGAAAGCTTCTTGTGGTAATTCAACATTACCAATTTGCTTCATGCGCTTCTTACCGTCTTTCTGTTTCTGTAGTAGCTTCTTCTTACGGCTAATATCGCCACCATAACATTTTGCGATTACGTTTTTACGCAATTGCTTCACGGTTGAACGTGCAATGATATGAGCACCAATAGCGGCTTGAATAGCAATATCAAACATTTGACGAGGGATAAATTCTTTCATTTTCTCAACAACATCACGACCACGGGTCTGTGAGTTTTCTTTATGAGTAATGATAGCTAACGCATCAACACGCTCGCCGTTCAATAGAATATCGACTCGAACCATGTCTGATTCTTGGTAACGCTGGAAATTGTAATCTAGCGATGCATAACCACGCGAGGTTGATTTCAAACGGTCAAAGAAATCCAGTACCACTTCTGACATCGGAATATCATAAGTTAAGGCTACTTGATTGCCGTGATAAACCATATCAACTTGCGTACCACGCTTTTCAAT
This sequence comes from Photobacterium piscicola, assembly GCF_900166965.1. Taxonomy (GTDB): domain Bacteria; phylum Pseudomonadota; class Gammaproteobacteria; order Enterobacterales; family Vibrionaceae; genus Photobacterium; species Photobacterium piscicola. Next base: position 60,768 of record NZ_FUZI01000005.1, read on the forward strand.
ACATAGGGTAATAACATTACCTAAGTATTCGCTTGGTACCAGAATATTACAGCGAGCAATAGGCTCACCCATAATTTCAATGTCATTGACAGCCGGTAATTTTGACGGACTATCAACATACAACATGGTGCCGTCAGTTTTCTTCACTTCATATACTACTGTTGGTGCAGTAGTAATCAAGTTCAGATCATATTCACGCTCTAGACGCTCTTGAATAATCTCCATGTGGAGCATACCCAAGAAACCACAACGGAAACCAAAACCAAGTGCTGTCGAGCTTTCTGGTTCATAAAACAGTGACGCATCGTTTAGGCTTAATTTACCTAACGCATCACGGAAGTTTTCGTAATCATCAGATGATACTGGGAACAAACCTGCGTATACCTGAGGTTTTACTTTCTTAAAGCCAGGTAATGCTGTCTCACAACCGCCTTTAGCTAGCGTTAATGTATCACCAACTGGCGCACCTAGAATGTCTTTAATACCACAAACAACCCAGCCAACTTCGCCAGTATTTAGTTCAGTAGTATCAATTTGTTTTGGTGTAAAGATACCAAGACGATCAACACCCCAGATTTGACCTGTGGTCATCACTTTAATTTTGTCGTTTTTCTTTAGCTTACCGTTTTTAACACGCACCAAAGATACAACACCTAAGTAATTATCAAACCATGAGTCAATAATTAGTGCTTGTAGTGGTGCGTCAGGATCACCCTCAGGTGCAGGAATTGCTTCAACGATTTTTTCTAAAACTTCGTCAACACCAATACCTGTTTTTGCTGAACAACGCACAGCATCAAGCGCATCAATACCAACAATGTCTTCAATTTCTTCGGCTACACGCTCAGGATCGGCAGCAGGAAGGTCGATTTTATTTAAAATCGGCACTACTTCCAAGTCCATTTCCATAGCGGTATAACAGTTAGCTAAAGTCTGAGCTTCTACGCCCTGACCCGCATCAACGACCAACAATGCACCTTCACAAGCTGCAAGTGAACGCGATACTTCATACGAGAAGTCAACGTGTCCAGGGGTGTCGATAAAGTTTAATTGATAAGTTTCACCATCTTTAGCCGTGTAATCAAGCGTAACGCTCTGGGCTTTGATAGTAATACCGCGTTCGCGTTCAAGATCCATTGAATCTAAAACCTGTGCAGCCATTTCTCGATCAGAAAGGCCGCCACAGACTTGAATTAGACGGTCGGATAAGGTCGACTTACCATGGTCGATATGTGCGATAATCGAAAAGTTACGAATGTGCTTCATGAATGGCGTGACTGCTCGTGATTAAAATGAATGGGATCTTACGATCAAGTTGACGGATTCTACCGAATTTAAACGCTACTCGCTATCTTTCGATGCGGCATTTATCAGCTTATCTGCTGAAATGGGTAACCCTAGCACTCGAATAAGGCTTGGTTTGTAGGCTGCATCCCCATCGAATTTCTTGGCATAATAGCGTGCAATCATTAATCCTACTGTGGTAGCAACAGCAGCCGACACAATAACACCGAGTTGGTTACTGGCTGCTAAATCAATAAAAATGTATTGTCCAACTAAACTGCCGCCAATTAAAAATAGCAGCGGCAACATATAAACTAATAATGCTGAACTCAACATACTACGCTCAGACAAGCCGATTTCAACCACTTGTCCGAGGGTTATTTTTTCATTGGTCGCAATATTTATCTGATGAGAACGCCCAGGCATGGCTTTTGTCACAATACCTGTGCCGCAACTATCACTCGAAGCACAATGACCACAACTGGTTTGTTGCTGACAACTCACGGTTATATGGCCGGCTTCAACAGCGACAACCGTCGCTAATGTTCTCATCATGATTATTTACTCGTTTGGGTAACCTCAGCTTTAGTATTATCAAAGGTTACATTTTCTGCAATTCGTCGCGCCGTTTCTGGTGGTATATCACCGACAACTGTTATTTCTTTGTTGCCATCAACTCTAGTGGTTAAGGTACGACGTCCTTGACGAACTAATTGTCCTCGCCCAACAAAATTATCCACATCAGAAACATACACAGAGAAACTAAATAAACCATCACTGTACATTCGGCTTTCAACCGCACGTTCAGTTAATAATAATCGATGACGATTACCAGCAATTAATGTGAAACCATTTGGTAACCACTTCACGGCCCATTCAAGTTTTTTCTGTGGCTGTTGTGGCAATTGTACCACAGCTGGCAATTTAACTTGATCAAGCTTACTGAGCATTTCGGCAACTTTAGGGTTCACAACAAATGAGACCACTCTAAATTGCTCAAGTAGGTCACCTTCACGATCCAATAAATCAGCTCGCATCACTAAGTGCGTAGTTTGATCAATCCACAATAAATAAGAATAGCGATTGCCATCTTTAGGGGCAACACGAACAACATCACAAGCAACACCCGCTTCACGAGCGCGTCCCATGGCAATAAAATCGTAGAAATTAGCCAGTCGATCTATATTGGCTTTCATTAGCGGCAATATTGGCGCGACCATTTTATTACTTTTAATGGTAAAAGGATCAAGCCCCGGCTCAAAGTAACTAACTTCATCACCCCGTTGAATCACCTCTTGTGGTGGACCACTAAGAAACAACAAGTGCGCGTAACTTTGACCATTCTCTAACGCATGCCGATAACGCAAGGTATCAATGCTATTTTTCTTAACCCAAATGTATGACATCTCATAACTAAGATCTCGACTGGCTTGGCCCATTTGATGCAACAAAGCCTCTGTTGAAGGTTTAACCGCTTCAGCAGAGGCTTGGAGTGGCAATAATAGGCTGACCAATGCAAGCGCACCGACCAGTATTTTTTTCATTAATCCGCCACTGATTTATTAGGATGTAGCTGTGAATGATCAATACTGCCATCTTCAGCATTGAAGCGAAGCTGCAGTTCATAATCTTGTAACATCGAATTAATTCGACGTCGTTGTTCCATTAACTGTGATTCAGATGGTGTCTGATTATTATCAACCATACTGGTATTTAAGCTCACAGGTTCAGCTTTACCTGTAAATGGAATAGTTTGTAGTACTGGTACATCATTACTGGTTGTCGTTGTAAGGTTGCTACCATTACCGTCATATTGTTGAACGCCAACAATTACCGCTAATGAAACACATGCAGCCACTGCAACCTGACCAAACTGGGATAGCCAAGCGGGTAATGTCCGCTTCGCTTTAAATGGGGTCGGTTGTTCTTCAGTAATCATCGGCTGAGTAACAGTCTCAATATGCGTGATCACAGCACCTGTGTGTGCCGGTTCAGCCTCTAACGCTAACGCGACATTTCCTGCAATATTCCATTGTTTGCATTGCGGTGCATCGCCACGCATAACATCACCAATTAAGTTGAAGTCATGCCAACTTTGCTCGCTATTTTTGTCAACGGTCAGCGCATTGATAATGCTCTGATCCAAATCTTCGCCATCAAGCAATGCCGAAATTTTTTCTTTATCAGCCATTTTTTCCACCGTTTGGTGCAACATAATTATTGTTGCATAAGGGGACGAATACGTTTTTCGACCATCTCTCGAGCACGGAATATACGTGAGCGAACTGTACCTACTGGACATCCCATTACTTCAGCGATTTCCTCATAGCTTAGACCATCCAGTTCACGCAATGAGATCGCTGTTTTAAGATCATCGGGTAATGCTTCAATCGTACTAAAAACAACCCGTCTTAATTCTTCAGACAACATTTGGTTCTCAGGGTTCGAAATTTCTTTAAGCGCATTTCCACTTTCATAATATTCCGCGTCTTCGGCATCTACATCAGATGCAGGCGGACGACGCCCCTGAGCAACTAAATAATTTTTTGCTGTATTAACCGCGATGCGATAAAGCCACGTATAAAATGCACTTTCACCACGAAATGTAGGTAAGGCGCGATATGCTTTAATGAACGCTTCTTGGGCAACATCTGGTACATCACCAGAATTGCTAACGTAACGAGAAACAAGGTTACAAACTTTATTCTGGTACTTAATAACCAGAAGGTTGAATGCTTGCTTATCTCCCCGCTGTACTCGCTCAATTAATACCTGATCAGTTTGCTGCTCGCTCATTCGAGCGTGTACTCCCATGTCTACGGTTAGTAATATTGCATTCATCTCACGATAATTTACCCAATAATGGCGCAAATTCGTTATTGATGCACAATGGTTTATTTAGATTGTCCTGCCACTATAAGCGTTAGTCTCACCGTAAATAAAACACTGACTTATGAAATATTTATGAGCATGAGCACTACTTAAGACCGATGGATAATGGCAAAGTTCCACCGTTAAAAAAATAATTTTATATTTTGGTTACCGTTAGGTTATTCATTGTAACAAAAACACCAAAAAAACAGATCTAATCACAGCAGTCATTTTACCTGAAATAATAACACTGACGAGGATCTGTGACTGAAAAAAGTAAAAAATCACAAAGACATGAAATAATCACTGTGTTATTTGTTAACAATAATACAGCTAAAGCAGCGTATCTCAGTGATATTTATGCTACCAAAATCCAAACAAACATGCGTTTTAATAACAATTTTGGTAGCATGAAATAAGATTATCACATGGACATGTAATCACTATGAACCAACCTCATCAACACGATAGCGACATTTTAGTCATTGGTAGTGGCGCAGCAGGGTTATCGCTCGCACTCCACTTAGCGCATCTTGGTAAAGTCACAATTTTATGCAAAGGGCCACTCAGTGAAGGAGCAACCTATTATGCTCAAGGAGGTATCGCTGCCGTTTTTGATGAATCAGACAGTATTGCATCCCATGTTGAAGATACCTTAATTGCTGGTGCTCACCTTTGTGACCAAGACGTCGTACAATTTATTGCTGAAAACGCCAAGCAGTGTGTGCAATGGCTGATTGATGGTGGAGTACCCTTTGATCGTGAAGACTCAGATTCAGACGATCACCCACGTTATCACCTAACGCTTGAAGGCGGTCATAGTCATCGTCGTATTCTTCACGCTGCTGACGCCACCGGAATGGCAATGCAAACCTCACTTCAAGAACAAGCCCGCAACCACCCTAACATTACTATCCTTGAACGTCATAATGCACTTGATGTTATCACTGAGAAAAAAATAAATCCGCACTCAAAAACCAACCGAGCACTGGGTGCCTATGTATGGAATCGCGACAAAGAATGTGTTGAAACCCTCGCAGCGAAATTTGTCGTCTTAGCCACAGGTGGTGCATCTAAAGTATATCAATATACCTCAAACCCAGATGTTTCATCGGGTGATGGTATTGCTATGGCATGGCGCGCAGGCTGCCGTGTTGCTAACCTTGAGTTTAATCAATTCCACCCCACGTGTTTATTTCACCCTAAAGCACAAACCTTCTTATTAAGTGAAGCTTTACGTGGCGAAGGCGCTTATTTACGTCGCCCTGATGGCAGTCGTTTTATGCTTGATTTTGATGAACGCGCGGAACTGGCGCCACGGGATGTCGTCGCCCGTGCGATCGACTATGAAATGAAGCGTCTCGGTGCCGATTGTATGTACCTAGATATTAGCCATAAGCCTGCCGATTTTGTCAGAAACCACTTTCCAATGATCGCTGAAAAATTACAAGGCTATGGTATTGATATTACGACTGATATGATTCCAATTGTGCCCGCTGCGCACTATACCTGTGGCGGGGTCATGGTTGATAAATCAGGTAAAACCGATATTGACGGTTTATATGCCATTGGAGAAGTGAGCTATACCGGTCTGCATGGAGCTAACCGTATGGCATCAAACTCCCTACTTGAATGTGTCGTTTATGCATGGTCAGCATCACAGAATATAGAACAACAATTTAATGCCATCTTACAACCGCAACAGTTACCTTGTTGGGATGACAGCCAAGTGACCAATTCAGATGAAGAAGTGGTGATCCAACATAACTGGCATGAATTACGATTATTTATGTGGGATTACGTCGGTATTGTACGCTCAACCAAACGTTTAGAACGCGCAATGCACCGAATTGAATTACTAAAACATGAAATCGATGAGTATTACAGCCATTTCCGGGTTTCAAATAACCTGTTGGAATTACGTAATTTACTACAAGTTGCTGAACTGATTGTTCGGTGTGCGATGGCACGTAAAGAGAGTCGCGGGTTGCATTATACGCTTGATTATCCTGAACTTGATGAACAAGCAACAGCAACAATTTTAGTGCCTAACAATCATTAATCGTTAGCAATCAACTGTTTTTATTATTAATACCTGTGATGCTAATTTCAATATTAGCATCATGGTTTATTGTGGCCGGAGTCAGGTTTTAATAGCCCTAAATGGATCATCATTTTTAATTGTCGATACTGAGCTGCGTCACAACCGTCATAGCCAATAATTAACCATTGATTTCTATGGTGTGTAATCGACAACACCACCAGCCAGCGCGTAACCAGTTTAACCGCTATCACCTTTCCAGCTTGATCATACCAACGAATATTACCATCACTATAAAGCCGTAAAGGGCCTTGTTGAGCTAAATAATAGTGATAGCTTCGTTGCCATTCAAACAGCAATGCTTCAGCAAACAAGTAACTAAGTGGTAAAAATACGGGCGGGACAATCAATAAGAATAGCACTGCACTGAAGTAAGATAGACTCAGCGCAGTGTTCAGTCGCGGGGATAAGTTAAGCTTTAGATCAACGTAGCTTGCTGTTGTTATGGGCAACAATTTTATCAACCATCATCGCATGAGCTGCGTTATCACTACGCCCATGCTGCATCATCCATTTAAATAAATCAGGATCATCACATGTTAGTAGAGAAATAAAATCACGTTGCTCTTGTTCTGATAAATCATCAAAACACTCTTCAAAAAATGGCATCACCAACACGTCTAATTCAAGCATACCACGACGACATGCCCATTTTACGCGAGCTTTCTCTTCTGCACCTAACATACATAACCTCTATTGCGTGCCTAATGGCTCACTGATAATCGAATACTGTGCGTATTTCCGTTACAAATAGAGTAACAGCCATGCTCAATAACGACCATGCGCTAGCACAAATAATCCTTCAAGATGAGACCTAGCCCACCATAATCGCCCCCCACAAAAACATCCAATTAACCCATCGTGTAACCATGGTTAATTATTTTGTTCAGTTGGTATAACATAGTGTAATCATTACAGCATTTGTGGATACCATTATGAACACTTGGTCAACTCAATACACCTTTACCCCGTTCGCATTAAGCACAACTGATTCGCTACCTGATTTAGCAATGATCAACCTCAGTGATTGGGGAATGGTGACACTCGTTGGCCCTGACAGTAAGTCCTACTTACAAGGTCAGTTAACTTGTGATGTAGTGTCATTAAGCGCCGATAAATCAACCGTTGCCGGTCACTGTGATGCCAAAGGAAAATTACGCACCATTATGCGCGTTTTCCATTACCAAAATGGTTATGGTTTAGTACAACGTCAAAGTGTAATGACAAGCCAACTACCTGAATTAAAAAAATATGCGGTGTTTTCTAAAACAGAAATAACCCAAAGTTCAGCGATTATTTTAGGGCTTACAGGCACCCAAGCTCAAACCACCATTGATAGTCATTTCAATGGCGATGCCGATGTACGTCATAACGATACTGCCACGGCTATAAAAGTCGATAACGCGCGCTGGTTAATTATCACCACCGCGGAACAAGCTGACAGTGTTATCACCAACTTGGCACCAACAGCAACCTTAACAACCACTGAATTGTGGAATCTCTATGATATTAAGGCGGCACAACCTCGCATTGATAACACCACCGAACTTGAATTCATTCCTCAAGCGGTAAACTTACAAGCGGTTGATGGTATTAGCTTTAAAAAAGGCTGCTATACCGGCCAAGAAACCGTCGCCCGTGCTAAGTATCGTGGTATCAATAAACGCGCGATGTATATAGTGACAGGTGCGGCGACCCAATGCCCACAAGCGGGTGACGCATTAGAACGCAGTGTTGGTGAAAATTGGCGTAAAGGAGGTACGGTTATTTGCGGCTATCACTATGCCGATGATCAAGCAATTGCATTAGTGGTGTTACCTAACGATCTCGACGATGACAGTCAGTTCCGCTTTGCTACTACCCCTGACGCACTTTGGCATAAACTCGACTTACCGTATGATCTTAATGCCGAATAATTTGATTAATACCGCAGTAACGCAGTTACTTGATAACGAAGGGGTTGATTACCGCTTGCTGCCACACACGAAGCCGGCAAAGACCATTGCCGAAGCCGCAGCAGAACGCGGGGTTGATCCGCAGCACATGGTGAAATCGATATTACTCAAAGATATGTCAGGTTTTCATGTACTAGCATGTGTTCCAGGGCCACAATCGGTTGATCCTAAAAAGGTACGGGCGCTATTAGGTTGTCAGCGAATGACTTGTACCGATGCCACTGAAGTAGAAAAAGTCACGGGATTAGTCATCGGCACAGTGGCACCTATAGGGCTAAAGCGTCCATTAGTGATTGTTTTTGATGCCACTATAACCGCTATTGAGCATGTTAATATCAGTAGTGGTGATCGAATGGCTGGCATTGAAATCGCGACTGATGATTTATTGATATTATGTGATCCTATGGTCGCTGATATTTGTCGAGAACAGGCTTAATTAGTGACACCTAGACCAACGGTATGAATGAAAATACCGTTGGTTTACTTACTCGGTAAAGGAATAGGCTATGGCTAACTATCACCACCACGATATTAATTGGCGCGGTGTCGACCTTAATTTATTGATTGCCTTTTCGGCATTAATGGACACCCGCAGTGTAACCAAAGCCGCCAATAAATTAGCCATTGGTCAATCAGCAATGAGCCATAATTTATCGCGTTTACGCAATTTATTAAATGACCCTTTATTTGAGCGTCATGGTCATCAAATGCTGCCCACTCAAACCGCTTTAGAACATGCCACTACTGTCGATATGATTTTGTCATTAGTCACCAATGAACTACTGCGACCAAGTACATTTATTCCTGCTGATTTTTGTGGCACCTTTAAAATAGGTCTAACTGATTATGCCGAATTATTATTTGCCCCCGCACTGTATGATGCAATTCATCATCAAGCACCACAATGTCAACTGAGCTTTTTTAATGTCGATCGTCATAGTTATCACACCGATTTCAATCAACATCGAATAGATGTGGTTATCGGTTCAATGACAGATATGGGAAAGGATATTGAACATCAATATTTATATACCGAAGATCATGTGTGCCTTTATGATCAATGCGCAACGGGGCTTAATGATAACGTTACACTCGATCAATACAGTCACCACCCCCATGCACTTGTAAGTCCGGATGGTAAATTAACTACTCAGGTTGATGACCAATTACAACAACAAGGATTTGTGCGTCAAGTCGCGGTAGGATCACATAACTTTCTCACCATTCGACACTTACTAAGCGGTCGCGATTTAATTTGTGTAGTGTCACGTTTGATGGCGCAGCTGGATATTTTCAATGACCAATTAACCCAATGCCTTCCCCCTGTTGCGATAGCTGATTTTGATATTCGATTACTATGGCTACATCGCAACAGTAATCACCCTCGCAATCAATGGTTACGCCACCTTGTTGCCCAAACGGTGATAACTCAAGTCGAACAACTTCGAGCAGGTCAATAAACCAATAAAGAAAAGAGCGCGGCAGAGCATATTTACTCTGCCAATGGCTGTTGTTGCTATACCAATACAATTACTGCGCGCGGCTATTTGGCTCTTGAATTTGATAAAGTTTATGTTCATCGCAAGGTTCATCGCAGTTACACTCTTTATTGACGCCAACATTAGCCAAACCGCCACAACTGCCACTGATGGTTTGACGTTTAACAAACCACCCAATCGCCATTGCTAATATCACCACCAAGAAAATACCTAACGTCAGGAAAAATGTAGTCATCATTTTAATCCTCCAATTTTTCCTAACTGATTAAAACTGGTCGCGAGCATACCGACTTTAGCCACGACAGGCGCCGATTTTTTAGTGCCACAGCCACAACCACATGCACCTTTTTCACGTTTACAAGCACGACCTTGATCGGCAGTCACTAATGCTTCTTTGCTAATACCACCCGCTAAAAAAGTCGCTAATGATGTTCTCGGCGGTACCCGACTAACACTAAATCCAGCTTGCAACAAACGTGCTAAAGATCGAGTACCAATATTACCCAGAACAATTTCATTGACGTTCAGTGCCGCAAGCTGACGCTGGAGTATTTTTTTATGTTTGCATCCCAGCTCTCGACTACCGCTATTTTCAATGCGATCCACCAGCAGACCTTGTTGATCATAAATAGCAAATATTGCCGCTTTACCGAAATGGCCTGCAATCTGATCTCTTGGCGTTAACGCTATCGCTATTAACATACATTATTCCTCTGTGTTTTTAAGGGTGTCGGTTACCAATTCTAATGCCATTCCCATTACTAACGCCTGTGCAACTTTGTGTCGGCCTCGTGCCACAATATTGCCTAATGTTTGTCGAGAAACACCTAACTGTTGAGCTGCTTCAAGTTGCTGTAAACCCAACATATCGACCAATCTTAGCGCCTCTAACTCATCACTGGCTAAAATAAGTCGAGGTAATTGCTTCATCGGAACCCCATTCGGTTTAAAGCAACTATAAGCTGGCCGGCAACGGATCTTTCTTTCAATTTTAGGTCTTGCCATGGTGATGATAACCTCGCTAATGAGGTTTATTATTGGCATATGCCAAAAACCTAGTATTGATCTAGGATCATAAATGATGATCTAAGTGATTTTTTTAATAAAAAACACTAAACAGCTATCAACTTAAAATTTTAAAAATCAGCATAAAATATCGAAACCAACACTAACTTATTATTAACATTACTGATTACAAATCACTCACAATGTTTAAGCGGTAATCCACTTACCTTCATTTGCCGCTAACATCGTCAAATAGGTAGCGATCATCATTCATTAACCAGCCTTATGTAACAATCAGTGGTAATAAGAAACACCAAAAAATCATTATAATCAGAATATTATTCTAGATATGTTATTTAAACTTATTCAATTCGCCAACAAATGAAATTTATCGTTAAATTTATGCTAATAATGTCACAGAAGTGTCATAAGAATTAGCGTATACTTATTCGCGTTATCGCGTTAATCGCCAGGAAGGTCGGAGTTAAACTGTATTATGCGGATGTTCAAACGCTACTTGCCGAAACTAATTGCCAAGCATGTTAGTCGTATATTTAAAGGAAGAATTTATATTGATGGCCGTGGCGGCTATCATTTTGAGAAAGGAATATTGTTGGTGCCATTAAAAGCACAACAGCATCATTACGATACAGTGAACGAGGTTAACTTAGAAATTAAGCGTCTACGTGAAATTTACTAAGCCAATCCTTTAGAATTAAAGCCTCTCGAATAAAGCCCACTACAGTATGTGGGCTTTAATGTTTTTACGCTATTCATCATCAACAATCGTCGCTAAATAGTCCTCAGCATCCAACAACTCATCCACATCCGCATCTGTATCAATTCGAATTTGAAATAACCACCCATCACCATAGGGATCATTATTGACTAATTCAGGTGCAGCCTCGAGCTCGTCATTAATAGTGATAATCGTGCCCGTACATGGTGCATAAATATCGGATGCTGCTTTTACGGATTCAATAATGGCACATTCTTCTCCGCCATCAATAGCCGCCCCACTGTCAGGAAGGTCAATAAATACCATATCACCAAGTAAGGCTTGAGCATGATCACTAATACCAACGGTATAAATTCCATCACCTTCATCACGTAACCATTCATGCGTATGAGTAAATTTTAATTCTGAGGGCACATAGCTCATTCTCACATCCTTTTTAAGCTCACAATTAATAGGTCGTTATCACTCTATTTACTGTAGGTGAAAAAATATCTTTTGCTCAATTTGAGAACAAAAAAAACCGTAACAAAAAATTTATTACGGTTTAATAAATAATCACTCAGTTCAGTGGCTGATTACAGCTTATTTATAGCGCGCTAATTCAGGTAATTCGCCACTTAATCCTAATGCTCGACGCATGAATTCATCTTTAACGCCTGGGGCATTATTAGCAAATAACATTCCTAAATCACGTACCAGTTTTTTCGCTGGATGAGCGCCATCAAACAAGGATTTAAAACCTTGCATCGCGGTGATCATTTTCGCTGCTTCCGCTTTACGCCAGCGTTCGTAATGACGTAAATTAACCTGCTTACCAATGTCTTTTTCCGCTTGCCACAAACCAATGATCTCTTGCGCTAAGGCCGCTGCATCTAATAAGCCTAAGTTAACCCCTTGCCCAGCTAACGGATGAATCGTGTGGGCTGCATCGCCAACTAACGCGACCCGTTCACGTACAAAATCTTGAGCATAACGCATTTTTAGAGGAAAGGTTTGGCGCTCACCTTCCACACGACACAAACCCAAACGGTGATCAAAAGCTGTCGTTAAATGCTGATTAAACTCTTCATCACTAACATCACACAGCTGCAATGCTTGCTCAGGTGGTAATGACCACACAATCGAACATAAATCTTTTTCAGCTAAAGGTAAAAAGGCCAACGGACCATCAGGACGAAAAATTTGACGGGCGGTTTGTAAATGAGGCTCATCACAACGGATATTGGCCACTAATGCACTATGACCATAATCCCGCTGTGTCAGAGGAATATCTACATGTTGGCGTAACCATGAATTGGCACCATCAGCACCAACCACTAATTTAGCGGTGAGGTTTTTACCAGAGGCTAAAGTCAGCCATGCTTCCGTTTCCCCAAAAGCAATATTTTGGCAGCGGTCAGGGGCAATGACGGTCACGTTATGTTGTTTGTTAACCTGTTCTAACAATGCTAATTGCACTACTCGATTTTCAACAATATGACCTAAATCCGGTTGTGATAGCCGCTCAGCGTCAAAATCAATATGGGCAAAACTGTCTTGCTCCCACACTTCCATTTTGCTGTAAGGGCTCATTCGACGACAGCAAATACCTTCCCACGCCCCCACGCTACGTAAAATGCGTTCACTAGCACGGCTCAATGCCGATACACGAATATCAGGCAAAGCGGCTAATTCAGGATTCGGCAATTGACCTTCAATCACCGCTATACGTAATTCAGTATCGGCTAACGCTGCGGCCAGTGTTAAACCAACCATTCCACCACCGATAATGGCGACATCAACATTTTGCATCATAGCTATCGTTTTACCTGTCCCATGGCACGGCGTAACAGCGGTGCTTGAAGTGTGTTAGAAAGGCTCATGGTCATCAAGCCCAGATTACGTCCAGCAACCAGTGCGGGATTATCATTTGCAAATAAGCTTACCAGCCCGGCGGTCATGGATACCGTCGCTTGACGATCAGGTAAACGGCGTTCGCGGTAACGACCTAATACGGTGGGTAAACCAATATCAGCACCACGCTGAACGCCAGCTGCAATTTCTTCCGCCAGAGTCATCACATCACGTAAACCAAGATTAAACCCTTGTCCAGCAATAGGATGAAGCGTTTGAGCCGCATTACCAATCACCGCAGTACGGTGTGAGACTAGCCGCTGTGATTGACGTAAAATCAAAGGGTAGCAATGACGCTCACCAACCACTGTTAGTGCCCCTAAACGCCAGCCAAACACGGCTTGTAATTCTGCTAAAAATTGCGCATCCGATAATGCCATAATGCGCGCTTGTTGCTGCGGTTCAATGCACCACACCAATGAACTCCGTCCTTGAGCCATCGGCAACAATGCCACAGGACCATATTTAGTAAAGCGTTCAAAAGCTTGGCCTTGATGTGGCTTAGCAGTGGTAATGTTAGCAATAACCGCGACTTGCTCAAAATCATGTTCATCACGACCAATATGCAATAAATCACAACAATGTGACATCGCACCATCAGCAGCAACCACTAATTTAGTACGTAGCCGTTTCCCAGTATTTAAACGCACCAATGCCTCAGCCTGAGTACGCTCAATATGTTCAACTTTAGCGGGACAAAACAGATCAATCTGAGGACGAGTCGCTAACTGGTGGTGAAAAATTTTACCCGCATCAGCTAGCTCAATCACATAACCTAGCGCATCAACCGCCAATTGTTGTGCTGACAACTCAACCATTCCCGCATGACCACGATCCGACACATGAATATGTTCAATTGCCGTCGCAACCTTTGCTAAGGCAGGCCAAAGCTGAATCGCATCTAATAATCGACTTGAACCATGAGACAACGCAATACTGCGTGCATCATAGCCAGGATGCCCATGCTGATCAGCCGCTACCGCTTCAACAACCGCGATATGTAATTGATGCTGCGTTAATTCATCCAGTGCAATTGCTAGACATGCACCCACCATTGCGCCACCCGCAATAACCACATCATATTGCTTCACATTTTGTCCCTTTCGCCATCGAAATAATTAGTGAAGAGTTGGCATTTCGTCAGCATTATCATCATTGACAAGGCGTTGACCTAATTCAGAATGACAACTCAAGACACACATACGTACATGCTCAAGCACTTGTTCAAATAAAGCCGCTTGATCTTCAAGATCTTCGTCTTCATCAATACCAAGTTGTGAGATCTCTTGTAAATCAGCCAGTGCTTCAGTTATTTCCTCAGATAATTGATTTTTTTGCAAATCCATTAGTCCTAAACCAGAAATAAAACTGTTTACCCACTCAGTTAATGCTTCAGCGCGAGTGGCTAACGGCTCGTCATCATCAGGCATCAATAATGAAAATTCAAATCCACCACCAATCAACTCATCAGCCGTCGTTGTAAATAGCGTCCGTACCATCATTTTGGCGCCGTCTGTCATCGGCTGACCTTCATTGGCGTAATCACAAACAGGACCGACCCAACTTTCATCATCAACAGCTAAACCACCACAAATCATTCCACTGAGTAAACCATGTAATTCAGCAGGCATAGCAGCCAAGCCTTGTTGTTTTAATTCAGCTTCAACAGCTTGGTATGTTGGTAGGGTTATTTCACTCATGGTTTATCACCTTTTTAATTGGCGCGATTTAAAATTAATAGTTTTGTGACCATTACTGAATGAATAGAGATGTCAGTAATTAACGTTACACTTTTGAAATTGTACCAAACAATAATCACACACATGGCTTAGTTAGTATAATAAATAGCGATGAGCGAATGCTGGCACTGTGTTATGCTAACACTTAAGCCTAGTTCGGCAAATGATAACACTGGCGAGAACGTTCAATCCTTAATCAACTCTATGATGAGTGTGATTAATATCTGTTTAGTCAGATGCTATTGAACTGAAACCGAGACATAGCCGCTTGCATCTTAGGTAGGGTTTTTCTATATTGACTCTAGTCGCAAGCGGAATGAATACCCATTCTGGCACGGAGCAAATCGAAGGTTTATGAGTACTCAGGCTGTAGAAATTCAAGTATTGGGCAGAAAGTTAAAAGTGAATTGCCCAATAGGTCAAGAAGATGCATTACGTGCCGCGGCGGCAGATTTTGACCAGCGCTTGAAAGATATGTCTGCGCGTAGTAGTGTATCCGTAGAACAATTATTGATCTTTACTGGTCTCAACATCAGTAACGAGTTGCATTTAGAGCGACAAGAACATAATCGCAATGCTGAATTAATATCCAATAAAATCAATTCACTAGAAGAAAATTTGGATAAAGTATTGCAATATCAGCCAAAGCGTTGATAATGAATTGACCCTGGGGTGTACGTCAGTGAATGAACGTCCCCGAGCCGATAAGCAAATACCCAGGATTGGCTTTTTTATTAACTATTGAGCATGCTCAGCCCGACTGAGAAGCCTACGGTTAATGTTGCTAATCCACCTTGAACATCTGGTTCAAGGGCCTTATTTCGCAACGGCACCTTGGGGACATCCCTTTCGTGTATTTCACTTTATTTGTTAGTATTCTCACTCTACAATCTTTAGACACTCACCGTTCATGGATTGGATACTCAAGTGATAACGCCCCCCATTTCCAACTCACAACCATTACGCCAACAACTACGACAACACATTCGTCACGCTAGGCGTCAGTTATCTTCTCTACAACAACAACATGCTGCTCAACAATTATCCCAACGTTTACAAACCTTACCTTTAATTCAACACAGCCAACATATTGCACTTTATCTCGCGACAGATGGTGAAATAGATCCGCAACCGTTTATTGATTGGTTATGGCAACAAGGAAAATCCGTTTACTTGCCAGTATTGCACCCTTTTAGCAAAGGGCATTTACTGTTTTTGCATTATGACGCAACCACGCCAATGACCACCAATCGTTACCATATTCGTGAGCCTAAATTAGATTTACGTCGAGTTAAACCTATTGCTGAGCTTGATATTATTTGTACCCCATTGGTCGCCTTTGATAGCACAGGCCAACGACTTGGTATGGGGGGGGGATATTATGATAGAACCCTAAGCCAGTGGCACCACTATCGCCAAGGGCCTTATCCAATTGGGATTGGTCATGATTGCCAATATATACCGCAATTACCTAACGAAGAATGGGATGTGCCATTGCCCTTAATTATTACCCCTAACCATCAATTCAGCGAGTGATCACATCCTCAACGCAAACGTTTGGCTTTTGGATAAAAAAAACTGAATGTAATTGTATGTTATTCATAAAGTTATATTTTTAGTTTTAAGTTTGCAGCCATTAACCATAGAATCCAACTGACGAAATCACTTCGGTTAGCTATAATCACCTTTCGCATAATTGAGGTCATTACGAGGAGAACGGCATGACACAAGATGAAATGAAAAAAGCAGCGGGTTGGGCAGCACTTGAGTACGTAACGAAAAACAGTATTGTTGGTGTAGGTACTGGTTCAACCGTTAATCACTTCATCGATGCCTTGGCAACTCGTAAAGAAGAGATCAAAGGGGCGGTTTCAAGCTCTGTTGCTTCAACTGAGCGCCTAGAGCAAATTGGCATTAAAGTCTTTGATGCTAACGATGTTGCTAGTCTTGATATTTATGTTGATGGCGCAGATGAAATCAATGCTGAATTTGACATGATCAAAGGTGGCGGCGCCGCATTAACTCGTGAAAAAATTGTTGCGGCTATCGCAGAAAAATTCATCTGTATTGTTGATAACACCAAGCAAGTTGATGTCTTAGGTCAGTTCCCATTACCAGTAGAAGTCATTCCAATGGCACGATCTTTCATTGGTCGTGAACTGGTAAAACTTGGGGGTGACCCAGTCTACCGTGAAGGTGTGATCACTGATAACGGCAATATCATTCTTGATGTTTACAACATGGCAATTGCCGATCCTAAAGCAATGGAAGACAGCATCAACGCCCTACCCGGTGTCGTGACTGTAGGCCTTTTTGCTCATCGTGGCGCTGATGTATTAATTGTTGGCTCACCGGAAGGTACTAAAATCATCCAAAAATAATGATTAGTTCGTTATTTGATTACAAAACGGCAGCTATTGATCGTTCGCGAATCATTAGCTGCCGTTTTTTATTGGCTTTTTTGTAATATTCTTACCCATAGTGGTTAATTTTTGATACTTTATTAAACAGACACCATCAAACATTTAACTATTTAGCTACTGAAAGGCAATATTTACCACAGTCAAACTAAGGCAAGATTGTCATTCTCAGTCGCCACGTTTTTAAGGATAAGAACTTATGGCAACCGTATCACTCAATAAAGAAAAGATAAAAATTCTACTCCTTGAAGGTCTCCATCCTTCAACAGTAGAAGTGTTGCAGCAAGCAGGTTATAGCAATATTGATTACCACAAAGGCTCTCTTGAAGGTGAACAACTATTAGAAGCAATCAAAGATGTCCACTTCATCGGTATTCGCTCTCGTACCCAATTAACACCGGAAGTCTTTGCTGCAGCGAAAAAGCTAACTGCTGTTGGTTGTTTCTGTATTGGTACCAATCAAGTTGATCTCAATGAAGCAATGATACGCGGTATCCCTGTTTTTAATGCCCCTTTTTCAAATACTCGCAGTGTTGCTGAACTGGTTCTTGGTGAAATTTTATTACTATTACGTGGTATTCCTGAAAAAAATGCCAAAGCTCATCGTGGTGAATGGTTTAAATCAGCTGATAATGCATTTGAAGCACGAGGCAAAACCCTTGGCATCATTGGCTATGGTCACATTGGAACTCAATTAGGTATTCTTGCGGAAAACTTAGGCATGAGAGTCTGCTTCTACGACATTGAAACCAAACTTTCACTCGGCAATGCGACTCAAGTTAGTTCATTATCTGAATTACTCAATAAATCAGATGTAGTGAGCTTACATGTTCCAGAAACAAAAGGAACAGCAAACCTCATGGGTGTTGAAGAATTCGCACGTATGAAACCCGGTTCTATTTTTATCAATGCCGCTCGTGGCACCGTGGTCGATATAGATGCTCTCTGTAGCGCTTTAGAAAGCAAACACATTGCAGGTGCAGCCATTGATGTATTCCCTGTTGAGCCGCAAACCAATAACAATCCATTTGAATCCCCTCTGATGCAATTTGATAACGTGCTTTTAACTCCACATATTGGTGGTTCTACTCATGAAGCTCAAGAGAATATCGGTATTGAAGTTGCAGGGAAACTGGTGAAATACTCCGATAATGGCTCAACATTATCAGCGGTTGGCTTTCCTGAAGTATCATTGCCAGAACATCACAGTGGTTGTTCTCGCCTTCTTCATATTCACCACAACCGCCCAGGAGTATTAAATCAAATCACCACTATTTTTGCGTCAGAAGGCATAAACATCGCCGCCCAGTTCTTACAAACAGGTGCAGAAGTTGGCTATGTCGTGATTGATGTTGAAACGGAACGTTCAAAAGAAGCATTACAGCAACTAAAATCAATTGAAGGTACGATTCGTGCCCGTATTTTGCACTAGAATCATAATCATTTAAAAATGACAAAGGAGAGCATGGCGCTCTCCTTTTTTATTTATAGCTAATTTATTTTTATGAACCGCTTATTTTTCAGCTAACTTAAAGATCACATTAACACTGTCTTTAATTACGATACTGTTATCAGTATAGCTTTGATCAACAGATCCTTTACTCATGCTGCTATACATCACCGCATCATTACTGCGGCGGTACGGCATTGATTGATTATTCGTATTATAATCAATCTGCCAGACGCCATCGATTTTATTACCAAAACCTTGTGCTAATGAAGCCGCTACTTGCTTAGCGTTCTCAATTGCTTTTTGACGTGCTTGTTGTTGGTATTTTTCAGTATTTGATATTTTCAAATCAATATTGTTTATTTGATTAATCCCATCACCTAACGCGTCATCTAAATACGTATTTAGCTTCGTTAGTTGATGCACCGTCACCTCAATATTACGACTCGCTTTAAAGCCGGCTAGTTCCGGTTTTTGATCTTTTGGATAAGCGTATCGCGCTGACAATGATATGTTGGCGCTATTAATGTCTTTTTTATTCACACCTGCTGCTTGTAAACGCTCAATAAACTTAGTGACAGCTTGATCGACGGCTAACTTAGCATCAACCGCTGTTTTCTTAGTTTCAACCACATTGACAGAAAAAACCGCCATATCCGGTTTAACCGTCACTTCGCCACGGCCCGTTGTTTCTAAATGAGGAAATGGAATATCTGCCGCCATTGCAGCAGTTGAAACAAACGCACTAGCGCCAAGTACTATCGCTAACAATTGTTTTTTCATTATTCATCCTTTTATTGATCGCACAGCAGGGGTATTTATTGATACCAACATTAATAAATATATTGTTGTTTATCTGTAAAATAAGAAGGCTATGCTAACAAAGCCTTTTTATAATGAACACTGTTTTTTAGTTGCAATTCAGAAACCATTCAGTAATGGTACTGTTTTAACATCATCATTAATGCGACGATTAGCGTTAATTAGAATAAAAAAAAGAAGCCCGTAGGCTTCTTTTTTTAGTGTCATATAATTAAAGTTTGAGCGAATTAAGCGCCAACTTTATTTACATGCACATCCATTTGTGGGAATGGGATTTCGATACCTTCTTTATCAAGCTCTTCTTTAATCGCTTGGTTTAGATCGAAATATACAGCCCAGTAATCAGGCGTATTAACCCATGGACGTACTACAAAGTTAACAGAAGAATCAGCAAGTGCAACCACACCAATAGTTGGTTCAGGATCTTTAAGCACGCGAGTATCAGACGTTACAACACGACGTAATACTTCTTTTGTTTTTTGTAAATCAGCATTGTAAGAAACACCAATCACTAAATCGATACGACGAGTATCATTACGAGAGAAGTTAGTAATTGGGTTACCAATAATGTGTGCGTTTGGCACGATAACTGTTTTGTTATCAGGTGTACGTAATTCAGTAGAGAAGATCTGAATAGATTCAACAGCACCAGCAACACCAGCAACTTCAACGTAGTCGCCAGATTTGAATGGGCGGAAACCAACAATCAACACACCTGCTGCAAAGTTTGATAATGACCCTTGAAGTGCAAGACCAATAGCAAGACCTGCGGCACCAATAACCGCAACCACTGATGCAGTTTGAACACCAATACGACTTAATGCTGCAATTAAAACAATAACGAATAGCACATAACGTACTAAGCCATGGATAAACTCAACAACTGCATTGTCCATGTCTTTTTTGCGTAAAATTTTCGCAATTGAACCCGCAATGAGTTTAACAATGATATTACCAATAAATAAAATCAGTAATGCTGAAACAATGTTCACCGCATATTGAACTAATAGATCTTGGTTTTTAGAAATCCAATTGCTTGCATGCATAACACCATTAGTCAGTGAATTATCGGATATATTTTCAACAACCTTGTCAGTAACGCTCTCTGTCATGAAGGTATCTCTCTCAAAGTATAACAATAGTAAAATGTTGCTAATGCGTAAATCATACCGTAACTAGTAAAAAAATAACACCTTTGCAACAAATGTGATATTAGACAATAATCGCTAACAACAATGCTGTGATTAGTATAATTATCAGCATTGAGTATTCTAACATCAAAGAAACGGTGCATTATTAATCCTTTATTAGCCAAATGGCTAGTAAAAAAAATCGAACAATCATAAAAAAATATAAATTATCAACGTATAACGAATAATGCTAACCACTTATTAGATACAAAAAAAGCCCACCGAAGTGGGCTTTTTCACATTTTATCTTGTAACGAAATCGATATTATAGAACGTCGATTGCGTTTAGGTCAGAGAATGCTTTCTCTAGACGCTCAACCATTGATACTTGACCTGCACGTAACCATACGCGTGGATCGTAGTATTTTTTGTTTGGCGCTGACTCACCCGTTGGGTTGCCGATTTGACCTTGTAGGTAATCGTGGTTAGCAGCTTCGTAACGACGGATACCATCCCATGCAGCCCACTGTGTATCAGTATCGATGTTCATTTTAACAACACCGTAACCGATTGACTCTTGGATTTCAGCTTCAGAAGAACCAGAACCACCGTGGAATACGAAGTTTAGAGTGTTAGTCGGTAGACCAAACTTCTCTGAAACGTATGTTTGAGAATCACGTAGGATAGTTGGAGTAAGTACAACGTTACCTGCTTGGTAAACACCGTGTACGTTACCGAAAGATGCAGCGATAGTGAAACGTGGGCTAACTGCGTTTAGTTTCTCGTATGCGTATGCAACGTCTTCTGGAGAAGTGTATAGGTCTGATGCGTCCATGTGAGAGTTATCAACGCCGTCTTCTTCGCCACCAGTACAACCTAATTCGATTTCTAGTGTCATGTTCATCTTAGCCATACGCGCAAGGTATTTAGCTGAGATTTCGATGTTCTCTTCTAGAGACTCTTCAGAAAGGTCTAGCATGTGAGAAGAGAATAGAGGCTTACCAGTTTGTGCGAAGAACTCTTCACCCGCGTCTAGTAGACCGTCGATCCAAGGAAGAAGTTTCTTAGCTGCGTGGTCAGTGTGAAGAATTACAGGAACGCCGTAAGACTCAGCAACTGCGTGAACGTATTTAGCACCAGCGATAGCACCAAGAATTTGAGGGCCTTGACCTTCAAGTTTAAGGCCTTTACCGCCGAAGAATGCAGCACCGCCGTTAGAGAACTGAACGATAACTGGCGCTTTAACTTTAGCAGCAGCTTCAAGAACAGCGTTTACTGAATCAGTACCGATACAGTTAACAGCAGGTAGAGCAAAATTGTTTTCTTTTGCTACAGCAAATACTTTCTGTACGTCGTCGCCAGAAATAACACCAGGTTTTACAAAATCGAAGATCTTAGACATAACAATAGTCCTATATTTTACTTTGTTGTCTGTGGAAAAATTCTTGTGCAAACGTTTGCGATAAGCTTCTATTTTACTGAAACATAACGTCTATCACAAACATTTAAACGCGGAAACTGACACTATTATTACAAATATACCCAGTTTCCACGCCAAATAAATTATGCTTTAGCGCGTGCTTCTAGCATTTCAACAGCAGGCAATTTTTTGCCTTCAACGAACTCAAGGAACGCACCGCCACCAGTAGAGATGTAAGATACTTTGTCTTTGATGCCGTACTTGTCGATAGCCGCTAGAGTATCACCACCGCCAGCTACAGAGAAACCTGCAGATTGTGCGATTGCGTTAGCAACAACTTCAGTACCTTTACCGAATTGCTCAATTTCAAATACGCCAACTGGACCATTCCAAAGAATAGTTTTTGCGTTCATGATGATGTCAGCAAGTGCTTGAGCTGAATCAGGACCAAGGTCAAGAACCATATCGTCAGCAGCGATTTCAGTTGATGGTTTGATAGTTGCAACAGCTGAGTCAGAGAACTCTTTCGCACATACAACATCAGTTGCTACTGGAATGTCAGTGTGTGCCATTAGCTCTTTAGCAGTAGGGATAAGGTCTGCTTCGTAAAGTGACTTACCTACATCGTTGCCTTCAGCTGCGATGAATGTGTTAGCAATACCACCACCAACAACGATTTGGTCAGCAATCTTAGATAGTGACTCAAGAACAGTTAGTTTAGTAGATACTTTAGAACCACCAACGATAGCAACCATTGGACGTGCTGGGTTATCCATTGCTTTACCTAGCGCTTCTAGTTCGCCAGCAAGTAATGGACCTGCACATGCTACAGGTGCAAACATACCTACGCCGTAAGTAGATGCTTGTGCACGGTGAGCCGTACCAAATGCATCCATTACGAATACGTCACAAAGTGCAGCGTATTTTTTAGATAGTTCGTCTTCGTTCTTCTTCTCGCCCTTGTTGAAACGTACGTTCTCAAGAACAACAAGCTCGCCTGCGTTTAGCTCAAGACCATCAAGGTAATCTTTTGCTAATTTAACGTCACAATCTAGTGCGTCGTTTAAGTAGTTAACTACAGGCTGTAGAGAGAATTCTTCTGCGTATTCGCCTTCCGTTGGACGACCTAGGTGAGAAGTAACCATTACTTTAGCGCCTGCTTCTAGGCAACGCTGAATAGTAGGTAGAGATGCAAGGATACGTGCATCTGAAGTTACTTTACCGTCTTTTACTGGCACGTTTAGGTCAGCACGAATAAATACACGCTTACCAGCTAGATCCAGATCAGTCATCTTGATTACAGACATGTTTTGCCCTCTCAACATTATTTAAAATAAAAGTTCATAAATTTCATGGCCCGGCGTCACTGCCAAACCCAATAATTCTTACTACTTATTTTGTCGGCGTAGCAACAGAATGATCTGTTGCAGCCATTGCTAACGCAGTATCTAACATACGATTTGCAAACCCCCATTCATTATCACACCACACCAACATTTTGATTAAATGCTGCCCACTCACGCGGGTTTGGGTGCCATCAACAATCGCGCTATGGGGATCGTGATTGAAGTCAATCGACACCAAGGGTGCTTCGGTATAAGTCACTATACCCTTTAATGTACAACGAGACGCATTCAATAATGCTTGATTTACGTCATTAACTTTCACGTTTGTTGTAACAGTAACCGTTAAATCCATGGCGGTGACATTTATTGTGGGCACCCTCACAGAAATAGCTTCAAATTTGTCAGAAAACTTCGGAAAAATACGACCGATACCTAAATGTAATTTGGTATCTACTGGAATAATGGATTGGCTAGCAGCACGCGTTCGGCGTAAATCAGGATGATAAGCATCAATAACTTGCTGATCATTCATTGCAGAGTGAATTGAGGTTATAGCACCCGTTTCAATACCGAAACAATCATCCAACACTTGAATGATGGGCACGATGCAATTCGTCGTACAAGAGCCATTAGAAACAATCGTGTGTTGCTGGGTTAACTGTTGATGGTTAACGCCATATATCACAGTAAAGTCAATATCGTTGGCAGCAGGATGGGAAAATAACACTTTGTTAGCACCAGCATCAATGTGGGCTAAACCATCAGCACGAGAACCAAACTTACCGGTACAATCAAGAACAATATCGACGTCCAAATCGTGCCAAGGTAACAATTTAAGTTCCGGTTGATGAAGCAGGCGAATTTGATCGCGGTGACCATTTTCATGGGCAATAAAAAGATGCTCCTGATCATGACTGACAGGCTTACCGAATCGTCCATGGCTTGAATCATACTGAAGCAGGTGAGCCATTGCTTCCGGCTCTGCTAATTCATTGATTGCCACGACGTTAATCTGGTGATGTTTACCACTCTCGTACAGTGCACGTAACACACTGCGACCGATGCGGCCGAATCCATTTATTGCGACTTTTAGTGTCATATCCGTGCTACAAAAAAACCAAGCGGCGTTAGTGTATACCAACCAAGTTTGAGAATCACCATAATTGTGACAACTCTCACTGCGTTTAATTAAATATGTTCATAATCAAACATATAATCACATAAATAACCTTAATAAAAAGATAAAATATGAATAATTAACCACCAAAATCTATTATTCATGTAAAAGATTTATCATCAAAACTGGCTTATTTAGGGTGTTTTCTACCAATAACCGCCACCAAACAAAATAAAAACAGCGACAGATTTATCAGATAAATAATGACAAGTACTATGGAATAGAACGATATATAAATATCGTTATGTCTTTGCAGTATCCCCTCTATCAACATGCAACTATTTATACGGCTTATTTATTTCAAAATAACATTGGGCGTATCTATTTGTAGCGGCTATTTTCGCAACACGATAAAAGCAGAGCCTCGTTCTATTAATTGCGACTAACAAAGCAATCAATACAGTTAAGATTGCAAAAATACGCTTAGCCACTCAATGGGATCACACATACTCCTTTACAACCCTGCATTTTAAATAAATAATCGTCACGCGCTGTTGCTCTGCGTTATTAATGAAACATCAAGTAAAAGTAAAACCCTTAGAATATCTTCGTCAATGTTGTCATCCTCTGTGTTTCCCTTAGCTTCATCGTCGCATTTAATAGTTACGCTTATCAGCACTCACATTTTTTATCTTTTGAATATTAAGGGTTACACATGTCGCATAAAGCAACAGGTTTAGTGAAGTGGTTTAGTGAAGAAAAAGGTTTTGGCTTTCTAACTCAAGACACAGGCAATGCTGACGTGTTTGTTCACAGCAGCGGCATTGCTGATAAAACATTAACCAAGCTACCAGAAGGCAAAAAAGTGTCTTTTGATGTAGAGCAAGGTCAAAAAGGCCTACAAGCGATCAACGTTGTGATTCTGTAGTAACTAAAAAATGCTGCTGATACATTAGTAGCATTTTATTTTTATCACACCCTCTTATTTTCAATAACTATAAACAATTAAAATCATAATTAATTTAATATATAAAGTTCAATGTTAATTAGTCAGCATTATAAGTAAAATATAAAAACCATTCATCATCTACTATTCAACAATATTACATATAATCTAACACCTCATCATGTTTTTGTTTAATCATATAATTTAAATTAATGTCATGTTTTTGTTAATGTTATTTGTAATATATTAATATCACCTCAACAACAATATAATATTTTAAAATTATATTTTATGAGGTTCCAATGAAATTCAGGGAAGATATAAACGGTTTAAGAGCAATAGCCGTTATTGCTGTTGTGCTATTTCATTTTAACAGTTCGCTCATACCAGGTGGTTTCGCTGGTGTTGATGTGTTTTTTGTTATATCTGGTTTCTTAATGACTAGCATTATATTTAGAGGACTAGAAAATAATAATTTTTCAGTGCTTTCTTTTTATAAAGCGAGAGCAGTAAGGATCATCCCTGCATTATTAGCAGTTTGTATTACCGTACTTATATTCTGTTGGTTCTTTCTAATGCCATTAAAGCTTGAAGCTTTAGGTCGGCATGTCATTGGTAGCATTAGTTTCTTATCTAATATATTTTATTGGAAAGAATCAGGCTACTTTGACACCTCATCACAAACTAAATGGCTCTTACATACATGGTCATTATCTGTCGAATGGCAATTTTATATTCTCTACCCTATTGCTTTAATTATTCTCAAAAAAATATTCTCTCTTAACAGCATTAAAAAAATCCTAATTTTAACAACGGTTATCGGGTTAGGTATAAGTATTTATGCATCCTATTACTGGCCATCTCCTGCTTATTTCTTATTACCTACACGCGCATGGGAAATGTTAGCGGGTGGTCTAGTCTTCTTATATCCTATAGAGTTAAGCCAACCTAGAAAAAAACATCTCGAATGGATTGGATTACTTTTAGTTTTACTCTCTTATGTATTTATCTCTAAGTCAGATATGTGGCCAGGATACTTAGCTCTAATTCCTGTCGTTGGCGCTGCATTAGTTATCCTTGCAAATAATAGCAACAGCCCTATTACCAGTAATAAAATAATGAAGAATATTGGTTTATGGTCTTATTCTATTTATTTATGGCATTGGCCAGTTGTTGTTATTGGTCATTACTTTAATATTAAATATTGGGCTGTTATCGGTATTCCATTATCAGTATTACTAGGCTTTATTAGTTATACTGTTATAGAAAAAAACAAAGTAAGCCTAAAAGCAATTATCCTACCCTTTATTTTAATTCTAGGGTTAGCATATACCGTCTCATCAAATATTGGTCTGTTTTACAATATTCCGACAATAAATTTAAAGGCGATTACTACAAATACAAAAACAGATCATAATAGCGCTTATACATGGGCTCATATTAGAACTTTAGATAAAAAAGATTTTGTAGAACAAAACAAAGAAAAAGTTTTAGTCATTGGTGATTCTCAAGCTGGAGATTTCACAAACAGTCTTTATGATGCTGATTTAAATAAAAATATTGAGATAGTATCACGAATTGTTGAAGCAGATTGTGGCTTTTTCTACTTACCACCAGCAGAACAAAATATTGCATTTAGTCAATCTCCAACGATTAAAGGCAATCAAATGTGGCAAAATAAATGTCGAACATTTATAAAAAATGTCGATAAAGGTGATGTTGTTGAACAAGCTAACGTTATTATTTTAGCGATGTATTGGCGTGATGTTAATATGAATTGGATATTCAAATCGATTCAAAATATTCGCGCTAAAAACCAACATGCAAAAATCTATGTTATTGGCGGCAAATCATTTAATGCTCAAATATCAACGTTAGCCTATGAATCTTACAATAAAAAATTAGATCTTAGTCGTTATGCAAAAGCAAATATTGCTAGCAATGTTCGTGAAAACCGCGCTGTACAAAACGAACAATTTGAAGCAAAAGCTAAGTTACCTAAATATAACTATAATTTTATTAATATGACCACCATTATGTGTCATAGCGATCGTTGTGATGTTGTTGATAAAAAAGGTAATAGTTTTTACTTTGACAGTCGCCATACAACACGTGCAGGCACACAATATATAGCTGATCAATTACAAAAAAAGCAGTTATTCAATGAAATATTAGCACCTGAAAATCAATAATTATTTCAGTTCACTAAATATACAAAACTACTCTGTAATTTTTATATAAAACGTTGCAAGGCCGCTAATACATTAGCGGCCTTTTTGTATCCCAAACATCAACCAGAGAAAGCTTACAAAAATGTAAACTACAGGCAAGGTCGGTGTATAGATCGTTAGTTATTATTCTCACATCAAAACACAACAGAGAATTTTACAATGTCTAATAAACGCTTTGCTATGCTACTTGTTCCTGCGGTACTGTTATCAACATCAGTATTTGCGACAACACCACCAACATCTGCAACAGTACAACCAATCAATGCAGTAGCAACTCAACAACAAGGTTTTAGTGGTCCAAGTGCGGGTCTAAAAACAGTAAAAGCCGTTCTTGATGCTGGCATGTTCAGTGACGATACCCCTGTCACTTTAACCGGACACATTACAAATTCATTAGGTGATGAACATTATCAATTTACCGATGGTACTGGTTCAATTACGATCGATATTGATCATGATAAATGGTTTGGTGCGCAAGTAACCCCACAAACAAAGATCACTATTCAAGGTGAAATTGATCAAGAATTTAATCATACCGCGATTGATGTGAACCATGTTCGTGTTGTGGGATAATCCCTTTATCACCATCATTAGGCTGCGAGTGCATCAATCACTCGCCGTCTTATCATCTATAGCGTATTAATTTCATATTAATCTTGCCGACATAACGATAAACTTTATTATCACACTGTTTACCAACGTCTAATTGAATGCAGGTCATATCACCTCGCATGAAAAATACGCATTTACACTCTAATAACGTAATAAGTTGTTAGATGCTAAAAAACACCAATATTTACGCCTTTTTAGCACATCAACGAGTTATTCAAATTTTCATCAATAGATTTTATCTGATTGTAAGGCTGCCATTATGCAAATACTGCTTGTCGAAGACGATATTAGTTTAAGCCATTATATTGAAAAAGGGCTCACAGAAGCGGGTCACCATGTGCAGTGTATTGATAATGGTCGGTTTGCCCTTTCTATATGTATGTCAGAACAGTTTGATATCGCCATTGTTGATCGGATGTTGCCAGGATTAGATGGGTTATCATTTGTAAAAGCACTTCGCGCATCCAAAATTTCAATGCCGGTTATCTTTCTTACCTCATTAGGTGGTATTGATGATCGCGTTGATGGCTTAGAAGCAGGCGGAGATGACTACTTAACTAAACCCTTTGCCTTTTCAGAATTACTGGCTCGCATATCAGCCTTATCTCGTCGCTCATCAACACTATCAGAAGCCAAACCCAGTGAATTAGTTTATGGCGATCTCAGTCTTAATTTATTTGATCATACCGCAATCCGCCAAGGGCAAATCTTAACTCTGCAACCAAAAGAGTTTCGTATTCTTGAACTCTTTCTGCGTCATCCAGGACGCGTCATTACTCGAACCATGTTATTAGAGCACGTTTGGGATATCTATTTTGATCCCCAAACCAGTGTGGTGGAAACTCACATTAGCCGTTTACGTAATAAGCTTGAAAAACCGTTTGGTGATCAACTTATTCATACCGTTCGAGGGGCTGGCTACAAGTTAGAACACAAACTTGGGAAAAACGCCTAATGCATCCTTTTATCACGCAACTTCAACAACGATTGCCGCCCCCTGTATGGTTACGCAGTTCTGCTATGCAGCAAGGACTGATGTTTATCATGGTGTCAGTGGTAAGTTTAATTTTGATGTCGAGCCTCACTATTGCGTATGTTGACTATCATCTTGATGAAGTAAATAACAACATTGAACATAATGTTGAAGCCTTTATGCTTGGCACCACCACCGAGATCAACAAAGAACCCATTGATGAAGATGATGTTATCGACGTTTTGGCAACAGGTTTTATCCTATCCGGTATTCTAGTTGTACTTTGCAGCTCAGCTATCGTGATTTATATGACGCGACGCAACCAAGCAAAAATTGATCGCATTGAAACGGTATTACGCGCCGCCGCTGATGGTGAGTTATCAGCCAGAACCATGATGTCGAGCCAAACAAATGATCTCACTCGTATCGGCTCAACCGTTGACGAAATGTTGTCACGCTTACAAAGTGTAGTAGCTGCAATGAGCGATATATCCTCCAATATTGCTCATGAATTAAAAACCCCGATTACGCGCTTACAATATAATTTACAAACCCTAAGCGAGATGGCTGACGCACACGGTGATAAGCTTGATGACGATTTTTCAGAACAACTACAACTGTCACTCAAAGAATCAAACCGATTAGCGACTATCTTTGATGCTTTACTGCGTATATCTCAAATTGAATCCGGTAATAGACGCCAACGTTTTGAAACCATAAATGTGGTTGACCTCGTCCACACTATTGCTGAAATTTATACCGATGTTGCTGAAGATGCAGACATGAGCTTGGTTCTTGATGTTCAAAAAGAGCCTATTTTCATTCAAGGCGATAAAGAGTTACTGATTCAACAATTTGCTAATTTGGTAGAAAATTCACTGCGTTATTGCCCGCAAGCAAGTCAATTAATACTCTCGTGCCACACTGAGCAAGATAATGTGGTGATCACCATGGCAGACAATGGCCCTGGGATTGATGATCAAGAAAAACAGCGCGTATTTGAGCGTCTTTATCGAATTAACAAATCCCGCAATGATGGCGGCTTAGGTATCGGATTAACCTTAGTTAAAGCGGTGACAGATTTACACCAAGGCGAAATCAAACTTTATGATTGTCATCCCGGACTTGGGGTGGAGATTCGTTATCACTGTTAGTTGCTATCACATAGAGATAGCTACCAAATAGCACCAGACTGATAAAAATACCGCCTTTTGAGGCGGTATTTAACAGTATGTCTATTTATGCGTACTAACACTCTGTTGTTTTAGATGTTTCTTTTAGTAACATTCTTTGATCTTCAATTTAATTTTATAGATATAAAAAAGCCGCTACTATGAGCGGCTTTTTAAGTTCTGTTTGCGGATGTTAAAATGAAATTTTCTTTGGTATTTCATAACGTAACCATGATCCTGTCGTCATTTGGTAATTTAACCAATATCTGTCGTTATATGTTGATTTTAGCGTCAAACTAACCTTACCATCTTTATTTGTTGATGGTTGGGTTTGATACGACAACAATAAATAAGCTACCGTTTCTGGATAATTGTCTGACAAAAAGATAAGTTCATGAGGCTTACAAGTATCCACCTTAGCCATTGTGTCAGTAATACTGAGATATACAGCCCATAGGTTTAGATTAGAGCAGCACATTGTGAGAGCTTTAATTAATAATTCAGGTTCAATTCCATAGGGATGGCTTGCAAAAGAATCCATTATTCCCCTTGAAAACTTAAACAATGAACTTTTACCTGAAACATTCTTATACCAATAGTCATACAATGCATCGGCAGACGAAGTTATATTTCGAGAGAAACTTTTATCATAAGGTACATCCTTATTACAAAAATAATCATGTACTTTAATGCCACGTAATAAAATTTCAATTTCTCTTTGTATAGATACATATTTAACTAGCACTATATTACGGTGATCTTCTTCTGTTAATGTGCTGTTAAGTGTTTTTAATGAATCAAAAGCAATACCAATGTTATACAATTTATAACCTGCACCTTTACTTGGATCACGAAGAATACATTTAAGGTCATTTAAAGTTTCGTTATAAACCTCAAAGCATTGCTGTGAAGGTTGCCTTTTTTTTGTTGAGTTGTAAGTAATTGCGGCTACTATAAATGCTCCTGCGGTAGTTAGTGACGAAAGAAACGTGGGAATATTTCCTAATATATCTAAAACATTCTTCGAATCTTCAAATCTATGATAAATAATCAAAGTACCCACATAAATAGCTATAGCAGAAATCCAAATGTATCTTTTCATATTTCTCTTTGTTGGTTAATGGATGGGGTTGCTTTTAAGTGCCAAGAATTAATATCAGTCTCACATTGAAATAATTTGAGATCTTTTCGTCCCCATGAAAGAAGAATTTCTTGAAGTTCATTACCTGAAAAATCTTTCTTTTTGGATGCATTTTTATTTATATGCCGTCCCAAATAGATTTCCTTAATTGCGCTTATTGGTATATCTAAACAATATAAAGGTCGACCGGATACTGATATTTTATTCCAAAAAGCACTACGCCCATCTCCAGAATGATAGCTAAATGGCAGTTTAGATATATCCTTAACTACTCGAACTTCTTCCTCGTAACCCCATTCAATAGATTTATATAAAAATGCCCTTTTAACTAAATTAAAAGCATTTGAATTAAATTTGATACCATTTCCGATACTCATCAATTCTTTACTACTTGGTGTAGGCAAATCGCTATGCGGCTTGGTTGCAGAATAAATCATTTCTCCATACTGGGAGGGGATAATGCACGTATCCTCATCAGATAACCCTGCTAATTTAACATCAATGCCTATTACAACACCTTGATGCTCATCTCCGTAGTGAGCCCACATTAGAGGGTTCAATGGCTGCCTAGTTAACGACAATACACCATAGTGTCTTGAAAATCGGTTCTTACAAGCACCTGTAGCAATTTTAGCCGTTACTAATGAGTCGATATTCTCTTCAAATCCAAATGACGAGCATTCAAATGGGTCATTAAGATCTTCTAGGCAGGAGAAACCTAGTGAAGAGCTTTCAATAATTGAACGTGCCGCTTTAAACGACATATATTTGTACAGAATCAATGTATATCCTCACAAAGCTAACGTTGTATAAACCTACAGTTTAACCAAAAATCACTAATATTAAGGTATATATACAACAACCCACATACTAGAGGTAGTATCCTTCAAAAATCACAATGATTTCAATGATAAATACCATATTTAACATTTGCTATTCGATTCGCGGTAATAATAAACCTCCTGATACAACAAAGGTCGCCATTAGCGACCTTACACCTTAGATTTAAAATAAATCTAACTATTTTTATCAATTCATCTTCCCATAAATCGCTTATCAATCTAATACGACCCAAATACCCATTAAATAGCCCCTGAAAACGATTTTAAGACCATAAATACCTATCACTCGACACCTAGTATGACTTTTCTCTGAAAACAGTCCTATTTAACTTAATGGATCTAACATGCACTACGGGATCACCGTTCATACAAAAACACTCCCAAAGTCAGCATTTTAAACGGTTTTGTTAAGCTAAATGAGGCTAAAACTAACGTTATTATATTGTTATTAGTGTTACTTAATTCCAAAATTCCCATTTGAACACTATTTGGTAGCCACTTATGCAAAAATCAGCTTTTCTACCCAGCTAACATCATCGCCACGAGCCGCATTTGAATATCTTCCTAGCGACCACTCAATAATATTCAGATGCAAAAAAGGCCGCCTGAGCGACCTTTCTATAATTCATATCATCAAAGATGACTTACCACGCTAAACCACATGCGCTCGCTTTTGCTTTAGCAAGGCTGTAATACTTACGCTTAACAAGGTAATTACCGTCGTTTTTAAGCCCTTCAACACGTAGCCATTGATTTTTACCAAAACGTGCTTTAACGGGTACACCAACGGCAAAGCGTTTACCTGACTGGTATTTAGCAACGTAAAAACTATCTCTAACTTTAAAGATATAACCATTCTTACCACAAATTCGAGCACTCTCAACACGACCTTTTTTAGTCTCGCCCCAAGAACCCCAATTATTTGCTTGCGCAGGAATCGAAGCAAATGCCATTGCACCTAACAATAATCCTAAAATAGCTTTTTTCATCACAACACTCAAAAAAGTAAACTTATGAGTTTATTTTAGGCATTATAAAAATAAAGAAAAGATAAATAATGTAACAAAACTAAAAATTGACAAACGTCAGCGAAATACATCGCTAACGGAATGCGAAAACATCAACATATAACTACAAAGAATGATTTAGAGGTTCTTTATTTTTTTGATGAAAATGAACTTTGGGTCTAAACGTAAAAAAGGCTTTGAACAATAAGTTCAAAGCCTTCTTAGAAATATGTCGAGGGTTAAGGAAAAACCTTAACGCTAACTTTACTTAGTCATGTTGCCGCTTTTGTACATAGGAGCGAATACAGGCGTGTAAAGTGCAATAATTTTATTAACGATACCAGTCATTTCTTTTTCCTCAATAAACTAAGCTTTTTTAATAGAACAACCATAGCCTAACCATTGACTCTATAAGGCTTGCGGTCGTGTTTCAATGAAGCTAATTATAGGTATTTCGTTAGACTTTAAAAGTGATAAAAACAGCCATTTCGAATTAGTTTTACTAATGCGAAATACTATTATCTTTCCACTCAATTTGTAATGTTTAACAGGAATTATCGGCATAAAAAAAGACCGCAATTAACGGTCTTTAAAAATGGTGGTTAATAGGGAAAACTTACCCTAGTAACGCATTAGCATTATTAACAATGTTTTCAACAGTAAAGCCGAACATGTTAAATAACTCATCAGCTGGTGCTGACTCACCAAAAGTTGTCATGCCAATGATGCGACCGTTCAAGCCAACATATTTGTACCAGTAATCCGCAATACCCGCTTCAATCGCAATACGTGCGGTGACATTTGCAGGTAATACAGTTTCACGGTAAGCCGCACTCTGTTTATCAAACAAATCTGTCGCAGGCATTGAAACTAACCGTACTTGGCGACCCGCAGCGGTTAGCTCTGCATATGCTTGCGCTGCAATACCCACTTCAGAACCTGTTGCAATTAAAATAAGCTCAGGTGTAGCAGCACAATCTTTAAGAATGTAACCACCTTTAGTGATATTCGCGACTTGCTCAACGTTACGATCCTGCTGATCAAGGTTTTGACGAGAGAAAATCAACGCTGTTGGACCATCTTTACGTTCAATCGCATATTTCCAAGCAACCGCTGATTCAACCTGATCACAAGGACGCCATGTACTCATGTTCGGGGTTAAACGCAGTGATGCGACTTGCTCTACTGGCTGGTGCGTTGGACCATCTTCACCCAAACCAATCGAATCGTGAGTGTATACCTGAATATTTTGCACCTTCATCAGTGCCGCCATACGCAATGCATTACGTGCGTATTCCATAAACATTAAGAAGGTTGCCCCATAAGGAACAAAACCACCGTGTAATGCAATACCGTTAATAATGGCTGTCATACCAAATTCACGCACACCGTAATGAATGTAGTTACCCGATGCATCTGTCGGTGTCAGTGATTTAGAGCCAGACCACATAGTTAAGTTAGATGGCGCTAAATCGGCAGAACCACCCATAAATTCAGGTAATAACTGACCGTACGCTTCTAGCGCATTTTGTGATGCTTTACGTGATGCGATATTGGCTGGGTTAGCTTGCAGATCCGCAATAATACGTGATGTTTCCGCTTCCCAATTCGTTGGTAAATCACCGTTCATACGACGGCTAAATTCAGCGGCTAGCTCAGGGAAAGCTGCACTATATGCGGCAAATTTATGATCCCACGCTGTTTCTTTAGCGTTACCAGCTTCAATGGCATTCCAATTTGCAGCAATATCGGCAGGAATTTCAAATGGGCCGTGGTTCCAACCTAGGAATTCACGCGCTGCTGCAATTTCTTCAGCACCTAATGGCGCACCATGACAATCATGAGAACCGGCTTTATTTGGCGAGCCAAAACCAATGATGGTTTGACAACAAATAAGGGTTGGTTTAGTGGTTTCTGCTTGTGCTGCAGCAATCGCGGCATTAATCGCATCAGCATCATGGCCATCAACGGTTGAAATAACATGCCAGCCGTAAGCTTCAAAGCGCTTGGCGGTGTCATCGGTAAACCAACCTTCGACTTCACCATCGATTGAAATACCATTGTCATCCCAAAAAGCAATTAACTTACCAAGACCTAGAGTGCCTGCTAATGAACATGCTTCGTGAGAGATACCTTCCATCATGCAACCATCACCCATAAAGGTGTAGGTGTAGTGATCAACGATCTCATGACCTTGCTGGTTAAATTGCTCAGCCATGGCTTTTTCTGCCAGAGCCATGCCTACCGCATTGGTAATACCTTGGCCTAAAGGACCAGTAGTAGTTTCAACACCTGGCGCGTAACCATATTCTGGATGGCCTGGTGTTTTTGAATGCAATTGACGGAAATTTTTAAGATCATCAATCGATAAATCATAACCTGTTAAATGAAGCAGAGAATAAATCAGCATAGAACCATGGCCGTTTGATAATACAAAACGATCACGATCAGCCCAGTTTGGATTTTGTGGATTATGATTCAAATGATCACGCCACAATACTTCAGCAATATCTGCCATTCCCATCGGCGCACCCGGATGACCTGAGTTCGCTTGTTGCACACCATCCATACTAAGTGCACGAATTGCATTGGCTAGTTCTTTACGAGACACCGCATTGCTAGAAGACATATCTGCTCCAAATAGTCATAAAATAATAAATTACGAACAAATAGTTACCATTTTTATTAATGATCACTTAATTTCGCTTCAATATTGTCTCAAATAGATGCCATTGACTGCAAACGTTTTCGTTTTTAAAAAAACCAATTTATTCAACAATATGCAATCAGTCTGAATTTAAGTTTTTGTATTTAAAATGGTAACAATAAAAAGCTTCTTCTTTCACCAATACCGGTTTTCGCTAAATCCTTACAGATTACATTGTTGATTTTATAACTGGTCGGGGTATTATAGACGTCTAGACGGAGGTAGCTCCATACATATAAACGTATGGAATGCAGTGCAGTATCAGTATTACCGCTACCGTTCTACCAAATTTATGAATATAAGTGAGACCATCAATGGCTAAACATCTGTTTACTTCTGAGTCGGTATCAGAAGGTCATCCAGATAAAATTGCAGACCAAATTTCAGACGCAGTCTTGGATGCAATTTTAGAGCAAGATCCAAAAGCACGTGTTGCTTGTGAAACTTACGTAAAAACTGGCATGGTAATGGTCGGTGGCGAAGTAACAACATCAGCTTGGGTTGATATCGAAGAAATCACTCGTGAAACAGTGCGTGAAATCGGTTATATTCACTCAGACATGGGCTTTGATGCTAATTCTTGCGCTGTTTTAAATACCATTGGTAAGCAATCACCAGATATCAACCAAGGCGTTGATAAGACTGACCCTAAAGAACAGGGCGCTGGCGACCAAGGTATTATGTTTGGTTATGCAACCAACGAAACCAAAGAGTTCATGCCTGCACCAATCACTTACGCACACCGTCTTGTTCAACGTCAAGCGCTTGTACGTAAGAACGGCAGCCTACCTTGGTTACGCCCTGATGCTAAATCTCAAGTAACGTTTGAATACGATCAAGGTAAAATTGTTGGTATTGATGCAGTTGTATTATCAACTCAACACAGTGATTCAATTTCAACAGCTGATCTACGTGAAGCTGTAATGGAAGAAATCATCAAGCCAGTATTACCACAAGAGTGGTTACGTAAAGATACTAAATTCTTTATCAACCCAACTGGTCGTTTTGTTATCGGTGGCCCAATGGGTGACTGTGGCTTAACAGGTCGTAAAATTATCGTTGATACCTACGGCGGCGCAGCACGTCACGGTGGCGGTGCATTCTCGGGTAAAGATCCATCAAAAGTTGACCGTTCAGCAGCATACGCAGCACGTTATGTAGCGAAAAATATCGTTGCCGCTGGTATGGCTGAGCGTTGTGAAATTCAACTTTCATACGCTATCGGTGTTGCTGATCCAACATCTATCATGATTGAAACGTTCGGTACTGAAAAAGTACACCAAGATATTATTATTGAAGCGGTTCGCCAGCACTTCGACCTTCGCCCATACGGCCTACAAGAAATGCTAAACCTACTTCAGCCTATCTACAAAAAGACGGCTGCATATGGTCACTTTGGTCGCGAAGAATTCCCTTGGGAAAAAACAGACAAAGTAGAAGCGCTACGCGACTTCGCTAAACTTAAATAATAATAAATTTAAGTTTATCAATAATTAAGGGGCGATTATTCGTCCCTTTTTTTATACATAAAATAAAATAATCGTTACCGTTTATATTGCGGTGTATAGTCAGTGATGATTATTTTGCTCCAATATAGATAATAACTGAGGAAATATTTGGTAATGACCCCGCTACAAAAGCAAGTGCTTACTCACGTAGAATATTGCATTGTTCATGCTAACCAGCGTTTGAATAAACGCCTAACCATGCCTAAGGTTAACTTTACTCAACGTGGTAAAATTGCCGGTACTGCGCACTTACAGAAATGGGAATTACGCTTTAATCCAATACTATTAGCCGAAAACCCTGATGCATTTTTAAATGAAGTTATCGCTCATGAAGTCGCGCATTTAGTGGTGTTTAAACACTTTGGTCGCGTTCGTCCTCATGGCCGTGAATGGCAAATAATCATGACTGAAGTTTTCAATGTCCCCCCCAAAACTACTCACAACTTTAATGTCAGTTCAGTGGCTGGAACAACTTATATTTACCACTGCCCATGTAGTGAATACCCACTCACTATTCGTCGCCATAATAAGGTTCTACGAGGCCAAGCCAGCTACCATTGCCGTAAATGTCGCCAACAGCTACAGCTCAAAGCATCGTAATTTGAGTCGTATTTAAACGACCTCGATAATTTTTATTATTCGTTCCTCGCCACACTGATTTTTGCCCTCTCTTCTGTCGTCAACCATGGTAATATCTTTTATTACCCAACAATTACTACAGATGACCGCATCATGAGAATTCCACGAATTTACCACCCACAACCTTTACCTAGCCAAGGTACGGTTATGCTTAGCGACGATGCGGCTAACCATGTTGGCCGTGTAATGCGGATGCAAGTTGGGCAACAAGTATTACTGTTTGATGGCAGTAATGCAGAGTTCCCTGCTGTTATTAGTAGCGCCAGCAAAAAAAGTGTTGAAGTTGAGATTCAAGCGCGTGTGGAACATAGCATTGAATCACCATTAGATATTCACTTAGGCCAAGTGATTTCACGTGGTGATAAAATGGAATTCACCATTCAAAAATCAGTTGAACTGGGTGTGAATACTATTACACCGCTTATTTCAGAACGTTGTGGCGTTAAACTTAATGCTGAACGCTTTGAAAAGAAACTGGAACAGTGGCAGAAAATCGCAATTGCAGCTTGTGAACAATGTGGTCGTAATGTGGTACCCACCATTCGCCCTGTAATGAAGCTAGAGCAATGGTGCGCTGAAGAATATGATGGTTTAAAACTAAATTTACACCCTCGTGCGCATTATTCAATTAACACCCTCCCTACCCCAGTAACCAAAGTACGGTTATTGATCGGTCCTGAAGGTGGCTTGTCAGCTGAAGAGATCAGCATGACAGAGCAATATAAATTCGACGAAATTTTATTAGGCCCACGTGTGTTACGCACTGAGACTACCGCAATGACAGCCATTACCGCACTGCAAGTTCGCTTTGGTGATCTTGGCTGAGTAATCAGGAGAAAACAATGATCAAGCTAGGTATTGTGATGGACCCTATCGAGTCTATCAATATCAAAAAAGATTCGACCTTTGCCATGATGATGGAAGCTCAACGTCGTGGTTGGGAATTACACTACATGGAAATGAGTGATCTTTCTTTAGAGCAAGGTGTCGCAATTGCACGTACTCGCACTGTAACTGTAAAAAAAGATCCAAACGATTGGTTTGAATTTCATAATGAGCAAGAGATTCCACTCGCGGATCTTGATGCGGTATTAATGCGAAAAGATCCTCCGTTTGATACTGAATACATTTATGCGACTTACATTCTTGAGCGCGCAGAAGATAACGGTGCATTAATCGTTAACAAACCGCAAAGCCTACGTGATTGTAATGAAAAATTATTTACCGCATGGTTCCCAGAACTAACGCCAACCACGATTGTGACCCGTCGTGCCGACAAACTAAAAGCATTCCATAAAGAACACGGTGATGTGATCCTAAAACCGCTTGATGGCATGGGTGGTTCGTCTATCTTCCGCGTAATGAAAAATGATCCTAACGTATCGGTGATCATCGAAACGCTAACCGCAATGGGTCAAAACTACTGTATGGCACAAACATTCGTGCCTGATATCAGTAACGGTGATAAGCGTATTTTAGTGGTTGATGGCGAACCAATGCCATACTGCCTTGCGCGTATTCCAGCTAAAGGTGAAACTCGCGGTAACTTGGCCGCTGGCGGTCGTGGTGAAGCGCGTCCAATTAGCGACACTGATCGTAAAATTGCAGAAACTGTTGCGCCAATTTTAAAACAGAAAGGCTTGATCTTTGTTGGTCTTGATGTGATTGGCGATAAACTCACTGAAATTAACGTAACCAGCCCAACCTGTATTTGTGAAATTGAAGCTGCATTTGATATTTCTATCACAGGTAAATTAATGGATGCGATTGAACGCCGTATTAACGCTAACTAAGATCACCTAAGCGCTAAACATCAGCCATAATCAAACCAAGAACGCAGCGATTATTTTTTATCGCTGCTTTTTATTATCAACACCATCATCGGTGCTGACGTGTATTTAATGGTGTTGTAAATGAACCTGACCAATTATTTTCTAGTGGCAATGCCCACTATGGAAGATCCAAATTTTAAGCATAGTGTCATTTATGTTTGTGAACATAATGATGAAGGTGCAATGGGTATCATCATTAATCAGCCGATTGAAATTTCAATTGTCGACATGCTTGATCAAATTAATATTGAACGTACACAACCATTAATTGACCCGATAAGTATTGAAGCGCCTGTACTTAATGGCGGGCCTGTCGCAGAAGATCGCGGCTTTGTATTACACTCGATTTCAGCTGATTATAACTCCAGTATTACTATCACGCCTCAACTTGCCGTTACCACCTCATTAGATATTTTGGCTCAACTGGGCACCCAGCAAGCACCACAACAATTTATTGTGGCCCTTGGTTATGCGGGTTGGGATGTCGGTCAACTTGAGCAAGAATTAGCGAATAATAATTGGCTAACCATTGAAGCAGATAGCGATATTATTTTTTCCACTCCGATAGATCAGCGCTGGCAGCAAGCCCTTGCAAAATTGGGCATTAGCCCAGCGAATCTGTCATCAGATATAGGCCATGCATGAGTCAATCTCGCAGCGTATTAAGCTTTGATTACGGCACCAAAAGTATTGGTGTTGCTATCGGTCAAGAACTTACTGGTACTGCCAGTCCCCTCGCCGCTTTAAAAGCCAAAGATGGTATTCCTAATTGGGATGACATTGAAAAGATCCTTAAAGAATGGCAACCCGATTTAATCGTAGTGGGATTACCATTAGATCTTGAAGGTAAAGAACTAGAAACTATCGCACCACGGGCCAAGAAATTTGCTAATCGTATTCATGGTCGATTTGGTTACGCGGTTGAATTGCACGATGAACGTTTAAGTACTGTAGAAGCAAAAGCAGATTTATTTGAACGCGGTGGTTATCGTTCATTAAGTAAAGGTAACATCGATTCACAATCAGCCGTGGTCATTTTGGAAAGCTGGTTTGAGCGTCAATATGGCGCTTAATTTCATCTGATTTAACCTTTAAAAAATCAGCTATAAACCAATAAAAAAGACAAACGAGAATTCTCGTTTGTCTTTTTTTTATGCAGTACAGCTTTTGCAAATAAGATCATCACAAAGCTGATCTCTATTTTTGAGCACCACTACTGTCTTACTCAAAGCCCTATGATTACTTGCTTGATCAGCTTGTACAGCTTTTGGATCATTTAAACCCAAAAGCTATTTTAGTAAACGTCATTTATTAGAATAAAAAACAAATAACATTAAAATCAATAAATTAAACAAAACATACATTACTATCCATTGTGGCGATTAATTTCACTATGATGATCCTTTTGCAAAAGGATCATCATAGGCTTTATTAATTTTCTAATGCCACACCCGATAAGCTATTCAATGAATTAGCATCAGGATCACCAATTTTAATCATTAACCGTAAATCATTAGCAGAGTCGGCGTGATGAAGTGCATCTTGCTCGCTGATCTTTCCTTCATTAAATAATGCATACAATGATTGATCAAACGTTCTCATTCCAGCTTCAGTCGATTTGGCCATTACACCTTTAATTTCATACAACTCACCGCGTCGAATTAAATCAGCCACTCGTGGTGTATTAAGTAATAACTCATACACACCATGACGCCCCTCTCCATTAGCATCTGCGATTAATTGCTGCGCCAAAATACATTTTAAATTAAGTGATAAATCAAATAAAAATTGATCACGTCGCTCTTTAGGCACTAAATGTAAAATACGTTCTAATGCTTGGTTAGCATTATTGGCATGCAAAGTTGCCATACATAAATGGCCCGTCTCAGCAAAATTCATCGCGTATTCCATGGTTTCACGAGTACGAATTTCACCGATTAAAATCATGTCTGGGGCTTGGCGTAAGGAGTTTTTTAGCGCCACTTCATAACTGGCAGTATCCAGTCCAACTTCACGCTGAGTCACAATGCATTTGTTGTGCTTGTGAACAAATTCAATCGGATCTTCAACCGTTAAAATATGACCACTTCGATGCTGATTTCGATAACCTGTCATTGCCGCCATCGAGGTTGATTTTCCCGATCCCGTAGCACCAACAATAAGAACTAAACCTCGCTTTGAAAGTGCCAGTCGTTCCATATCTATGGGTAATTTCAAATCACTCATTTGTGGTATTTGGGTTTCAATACGACGAATCACCATTCCAGGTAATTCTTGTTGCCAAAAAGCACTGACACGAAATCGAAGGTCATTACGAACTAAAGCAAAATTAGCTTCTTTGGTGCTAAAAAATTCTTGTCTAAGGTTCGTATCCATAGCTTGATCAAATAGGCTATCAACACCACTTCGATTTAACACTTCACCGACACTATGTAAATTACCATCAATTTTTAATAAGCAAGCTGAAGCAACAGTGATGTATAAATCAGAAGCTTTTTTAGCCACCATTTGCTCAAGAATGTCATCTAACGTCATGTGGTTATTCCTTTAACTTTCTTAAAAATTGCTTTTGCTACGATCCAGAACACGACGTCCTTCTTCAGCTTCGACCATTCCTTGTGCCACCAGCATTTTTACACTTTGTTCCATAGTCTGCATGCCAAGTGAAGAACCGGTTTGAATCATTGAATACATCTGAGCAATTTTATCTTCACGGATTAAATTTCGAATAGCGGGGGTAGCCATCATCACTTCATGACAAGCAACTCGCCCACCAGAAGTACACTTCAATAAATTTTGAGCCACAACCGCGCGTAATGATTCAGATAACATTGAACGTACCATCGATTTATCATGGCCGGGAAAGACGTCAATAATACGATCGACCGTTTTAGCCGCTGAGCTAGTATGCAAGGTGCCTAAAACTAAATGTCCGGTTTCAGCCGCCGTTAATGCCAAACTAATCGTTTCTTGATCGCGCAACTCACCCACCACAATCACATCGGGATCTTCACGTAACGATGACCGCAGGGCATTTTGAAAGCTCAGCGTGTCACGATGCACTTCACGTTGGTTGATCAAACAACTTTTACTGGTATGGACAAATTCAATCGGATCTTCAATCGTCAAAATATGGCGTTGATAGTTGCTATTGATGTAATCTATTAAGGCGGCAATAGTGGTTGATTTACCCGAGCCCGTTGCGCCCGTCACTAACACGAGACCACGGTTAAGCTGGGCAATATCATAAAAAACCTCAGGCACATTCAATGATGCTAAAGTAGGAATATGAATAGGGATGGTACGCAGCACAGCAGAACAACCGCGCGATTGATGAAAAGCGTTAATCCTAAAACGGCCGATATCAGGTAATTCAAAAGAAAAATCGACTTCTAATTTTTCTTCATACTCTCGACGTTGGGCATCGTTCATAATATCAAAAATCAATCGATGCACTTCACTGTGAGTTAAAGCAGGCAAACTGAGCTTTCTTACATCGCCATCAACTCTTATCATTGGTGGAACACCCGCAGAAAGATGCAGATCTGATGCGTTATGCTTTACACTAAAATCGAGTAATTCGGTGATATCCATAAACAACTTTCCTCAAGAATCAATTATGAATAGTATCAAGCAAAATATTACACAGGTCATCAATGAGATGGCACTCGCAACTGAAAAATGCGGCAGAAACATCGATTCGGTGCAATTGTTAGCGGTAAGTAAGACCAAGCCCGTTGTAGCGATCGAACAAGCAATTGACGCAGGTCTGGTTGCTTTTGGTGAAAATTACGTTCAAGAAGGGGTTGATAAAGTCAATTACTTTGCGAGTCACCCCGCCGCGGAGAAATTAGTATGGCATTTTATTGGTCCAATTCAGTCCAATAAGACTCGTCCCATCGCTGAGCATTTTGATTGGGTGCATTCAATTGATCGCCTTAAAACAGCGACACGCTTAAATGAACAACGACCAGCAACCATGGCACCGTTAAATGTGTTGTTACAAGTTAATACCAGTGGTGAAGCGAGTAAATCTGGTATCAATGCTGATGAAGCAATGGCACTTGCGGCGGAAATTGCCACCATGCCGCAATTAGTTTTACGCGGATTAATGTCGATTCCACAACCTGAAACCGATTATGATAGTCAGTTCGCTGCATTTAAAAAACTGGCCGATTTATTAGAACAACTGAAGCCACACCATCCACAGCTAGATACATTATCAATGGGCATGAGTGGTGACATGGAAGCGGCAATTGCAGCTGGCAGCACTATGGTTCGAATTGGCACAGCTCTGTTTGGTGCACGTGATTACGG
Source organism: Photobacterium piscicola (assembly GCF_900166965.1). Lineage (GTDB taxonomy): Bacteria > Pseudomonadota > Gammaproteobacteria > Enterobacterales > Vibrionaceae > Photobacterium > Photobacterium piscicola. The sequence continues at coordinate 105,486 of NZ_FUZI01000005.1, forward strand.
CAGCCAAGCCTAACAATAATTTTTAGATCTTAACGATAGTCTTCAATTACGGTCAACGACTCAGCCTACTTGTTTGCGCGTCGTACCAACAGCAAAGGATATTACATGGAACAGCGTTCTATCGCCTTTATCGGTGCCGGTAACATGGCCCGTTCAATCATCGCTGGATTAATTGCCAGTGGTTATGACGCGAGTAAAATTACCGCGACAGCGCCAAGCAAAACCCGTCTCGCACCGTTAAGCGCTGATTTTGGTATTCATACCGATAGTGATAACCTACGTGCAGCGCAACAAGCTGATGTCATCGTACTGGCAGTGAAACCACAATTAATGGCTGAAGTGTGTTTGCCATTGCAAGCGGTAGATTTCAGTAATAAATTAGTGATCTCTATTGCTGCAGGTATTAATAGTGCGCGGCTAGCAACCATGCTTGATAGCCAATTACACTTAGTACGCGTAATGCCAAACACACCAGCATTAATTGGTAAAGGCATGAGCGGTTTATATGCAGATGCAACATTAGCGCCGCAAGATCATCAGTTTGCCAGCCAGCTATTACAAGCCGTCGGGGAAATTTGCTGGGTTAAACAAGAAGCAGATATCAATGGTATTATTGCCGCAGCAGGCAGTGCGCCCGCTTACTTCTTCTTGTTTATGGAAGCGATTCAACAGCAAGCGATGGCACAAGGTTTTGATGAACAAACAGCACGACTGCTCGTTCAACAAACCGCATTAGGCGCAGCAGAAATGGTGCAAGCAAATCCTGACACGGATCTGGCTACACTACGTCAGCAAGTGACTTCTAAAGGTGGCACTACAGCAGAAGCGATTAATACGTTCAATCAGCATCATTTAACAGAAATCGTGGCTAAAGCAATGCAAGCTGCTGTTGCTCGTGCTCAAGAAATGGAACAATTGTTTTAAGGTTTAATTATGAATTCACTCGCTTTTTTAATTACCACAGTCTTTGATCTCTACATCATGATTGTGTTGCTACGTGTTTGGTTACAATGGTCACGAGCAGATTTTTATAACCCGTTCTCACAATTTATTGTCAAAGCAACTCAACCAGTTGTGGCACCGCTACGTCGTGTGATCCCATCAGTGGGTTCATTTGATATGGCAACCATCTTGTTTGGTTACCTATTGTGTGTGGCTAAGTTTGTTTTACTGCAATTGGCGCTAACAGGTGGAGCATCAGCATTTAGTCCAATGTTCTTATTCTTTGGTCTATTAGCATTCTTAAAAGCCGCTGGCGGTTTATTATTCTGGGTACTATTAATTCGTGCCATTTTAAGTTGGGTAAGCCAAGGTCGCAGCCCAATGGAATATGTCATGCACCAACTAACAGAACCACTAATGGCACCGATTCGTCGCGTTCTGCCAGCGATGGGTGGTCTTGATTTAAGTATTCTGGTGATCTTCTTAGGCTTGCAGTTTGCTAACTATTTAATGGGTGATTTAATTGGTCCAATTTGGTTCCAGTTATGAGTGATAATGCTGTATTTCGCCAAGGTGATGATGTCGTTATTCGACTTTACATTCAACCTAAAGCCAGCCGTGATCAAATAGTTGGTCTGCATGGTGGTGAAGTTAAAATTGCCATTACAGCCCCCCCGGTTGATGGTAAAGCGAATGCACATTTAGCCAAATACTTAGCCAAGCAATTTAAAGTAGCAAAAGGATTAGTGCACGTGGAAAAAGGCTTTCAAGGTCGCCATAAGCAAATCCGTATCGAAGATCCTAAGCAGATCCCTGAAACTATCGCTAATTTAATGCAATAGCTTTGCTGCCAGTTACTATTGTTAAAAAAGCGAATATCATTCTGATGTTCGCTTTTTTTATATTCAATCATCCCTCATAACATAACCTTGCTGAGTGCTCGACTTTGTTATTATTCCCACAACGGCTATCATAGCGGCCATTAACGAATGAACGTTTTCAAAAGGCATCAATATGAGCAAACTGGTACTGGCAACAGGCAATCAAGGCAAAGTAAAAGAAATGGCTTCCCTACTTGCTGACTTTGGATTTGATGTGGTCGCTCAAAGCGATTTTAATGTTTCAGAAGTAGCAGAAACAGGCACCACGTTTATTGAAAATGCGATCATCAAAGCGCGCCATGCTGCCAAAGAAACCGGTTGTGCTGCGATTGCTGATGATTCAGGACTTGAGGTTGATTTCCTACAAGGTGCGCCGGGTATTTATTCAGCTCGTTTTGCCGGTGAAGGTGCAACGGATGCCGAAAACATTGATAAATTACTTGCAGCAATGGACGGTGTTCCAGAAGCACAACGTAGTGCGCGTTTCCATTGTGTCTTAGTGATGATGCGTCACGAAAATGATCCAACGCCTCTTGTGTGTCATGGCTCGTGGGAAGGTAGTATTTTAACTGAACGTCATGGCGACAATGGCTTTGGTTATGATCCGATTTTCTGGGTACCTGAAGATCAATGTGCTTCAGCGCAACTTGACCCAAGTCGTAAAAAGCAACTATCACACCGTGGTAAAGCACTTCAACAACTTTTCAGTGCACTAAAAGGCTAACTCATGCTTGTTCCTCCACCACTCAGCTTATATGTTCACATTCCTTGGTGTGTCCAAAAGTGCCCCTATTGCGACTTTAATTCGCATGCGCTAAAAACTGAATTGCCAGAACTTGATTATATTGATGCGCTCATTGATGATCTCGAAACCGATCTGATGGCATATCAATTAGTGAATGGTCAACGACCACTGCATTCAATTTTTATTGGTGGTGGTACGCCAAGTTTAATTTCTCCCTCTGAAATTGGTCGCTTACTGGCCGCCATTGAAAGCCGTATTCCATTTAGTGACACTATTGAAATCACCATGGAAGCCAATCCGGGTACGGTTGAAGCGGGACGCTTTGATGGTTATCGCCAAGCGGGGGTGAACCGAATTTCAATTGGTATTCAAAGTTTCCAAGATCAAAAATTACAGCGTTTAGGGCGTATTCACGGTAGCCAAGAAGCGATTAAGGCAATTGAACTGGCACAATCGGCTGGATTAAACAGCTTTAATACCGATCTGATGCATGGCTTACCCGATCAATCTATTGCAGATGCGATCAGTGATCTTAAGCAAGCGATCGCCCTTGATCCGCCACATCTATCTTGGTATCAGCTGACAATTGAGCCCAATACATTGTATTACTCAAAACCACCGACATTACCTGATGACGATGATTTATGGGATATTTTTGAGCAAGGTCATTCCTTGCTAACTGCTGCGGGTTACCAGCAATATGAAATTTCTGGTTACAGTAAGCCCGGAAAGCAATGCCAACATAATCTTAATTATTGGCGCTTTGGCGATTACTTAGGTATTGGCTGTGGCGCGCATGGAAAAATCAGTTTTGATGATGGGCGTATTATTCGCACCGTAAAGGTCAAACATCCTCGTGGATATTTACAAGCGAATAAGCCTTATTTAAGCGAGCAAATTGCGGTGGCTGATAGCGAACGTCCATTTGAGTTTTTCATGAACAGATTTCGATTATTAGAAGCGTGTCCAAAGCAAGACTTCATTGATCGTACTGGTTTACCGTTGACGACCATTGAAGCCAATATTGATTGGGCAATTGAGCAAAATTATTTACAAGATAATGGCGATCAATGGCAGATCACCGAGCATGGTAAATTATTCTTAAATGATTTATTAGCCGCTTTTGTTGAAGATGATGAATAATTAACCCACTCGTAAATCTTCAATATCTCTCATCAAAATAATCAAAAAAAGCGATCTCATCCTGTGAATCGCTTTTTTTAGTTACCGTTCATCAAAGATCAAAATAACTAAGCTGCTTATTCTAAACTGACACTCCGCCAGTTTTTCAACGCTGGAATCTGTTGTCGAATTTGATTTTCTTTATCAATACGCACTGCCGCAAAATTACATAGCGTCGTATCAATATGTTGACCATGAGATAAAACATATGGCAAATCAGTGGTGATCGTCTGATAGTATTGTGCCAATAATTCAGTTTGTTGCGGGGCTAAATTTACTTTATGAATATCAAAATAAAGCTGACCATTATCTTTAATCGTAAAGGTCTGTGTGTCTTGCTCTAGTATTAATTTTTCATCGGTAAAACTGACATTATTTTGCCACAATGGCTGACACTCGACAGCCATAACGGATGAACTAATGCTCAATCCAAATAACAACCCACAGCCATTTTTTATATATCGTTTAATATTCATAAATAATACTCGCTTCCCTGAAAAAGTGGGTTGCGACATATCATTTCGATATATACCCACTAAAAAATAGAACGTCCAATCCGTGCTGATAACTTTTCTAATGCTGCGGTACCCACCAGAGAATTCCCTGATTGATCCAATTCTGGCGACCACACCGCTATTGTCATTTCTCCCGGTACAATCGCTACAATACCGCCACCAACACCTGATTTACCCGGCATACCAACGCGGTAAGCAAACTCGCCCGCGCCATCATATAACCCGCATGTCGCAAGCAATGCATTTATATGCTTACTTTGAGTTTGGCTAATAATTGGCGTTTTTGCACCTAAAGGCTGACCTTTATTTGCTAAATAAGAAAATGTGCGCGCTAAATCGACACAGCTCATCTTTAATGCGCAGTAACTAAAATAGTTATTAAGTACAGGCATGACTTCATTATTAAAGTTACCAAATGAACGCATTAAATAAGCAATCGAAGCATTACGATCGCTATGCTGCATCTCTGAATTCGCCACAATTTTGTCGTAAACAATCTGTGGGTTACAGGATAATTCACGGACTAACTCAAGCATACGATATTGCGGCGCACACAAGCGGCTATACAACATATCTGAAATCACAATCGCACCTGGATTAATAAATGGATTTCGAGGAATACCATTTTCTAATTCCAACTGAATCATTGAATTAAATGCCTGACCTGAAGGCTCTTTCCCTACTCGCGCCCATAACTCATCGGGTTCATAAAGTGCCATCGCTAATGTCAGTGATAAAACTTTGGAGATTGATTGAATAGAAAAGCTTTCTTGGCTATCGCCAGCTTGAATAATTTCACCATCGTTATAACACACAGCGATGCCTAATTTATTCGCAGGAACTTCAGCTAAAGCTGGAATATAGTTAGCGACTTTCCCTTGACCAATCAATGGTCTAACTTCATCTAAAATGCCATTGAGTAAGGTCTCTGTCGGCTTCATTTATTTCATCTCCAATAACAAAAAAGCCAACAAAAGTTGGCTTTCTAAATAAATAACGCAATCACTGCTGTCACTCTACTCGACGGTCACAGCAATCTCTGCAATTATTCAGTACGCATGTACTTCATATCCCATACGCCATGACCTAGGCGATGACCACGTGCTTCAAACTTAGTTAAAGGACGATCTTCAGGGCGAGCAATGTAAGCACCATCAGTGGCAGTATTTTTGTAGCCAGGTGCCGCATCCATTACTTCAACCATATGCTCTGCGTAGTTTTCCCAATCAGTTGCCATATGGAAAATACCACCAATTTTAAGCTTTTTACGTAGCATTTCAGCAAATTCAGGCTGAACAATACGGCGCTTATGGTGACGTGCTTTATGCCATGGGTCAGGGAAGAACAACTGTACCATATCAAGGCTGCCATCAGGAATCATGTGTTCAAACACTTCCACACCGTCATGACACATTACGCGTAAGTTAGTTAAATTAGCCGCTTCAGCGCCCATTAAACAGTGACCAACACCTGGACTATGAACTTCAATACCCACATAGTTTTTCTCTGGCGCAGCTTGTGCCATTTCAACTAATGATGCACCCATGCCAAAGCCAATTTCTAACACAACTGGCGCTTCACGGTTAAAGACTTGTGTCCAGTCAAGCATTTCAGTGGCGAAATCAATACCCATGGCTGGCCAGTTTTTTTCCATCGCATGTTCTTGACCCTTGGTTAAACGGCCTTCACGACGAACAAAACTACGGATCTTACGAACCATTTTGCCTTCATCGGTAAATTCAGTCAGAGTTACGTCACCTGACTTTTTTGAAACTTCGCTCATGCTAACTATCCAAACAAAAAAAGAAACGGAACGGCATTATCCAAACTTATAGGCTCAATTCAAGTCTATCAAGTGTGACAATCGCCAGTTTATGATGCAATCTTAGTCAATAACGTCATTATAGACGCCATAACATTGATGACTTGCAGTATAAGGGATCGTTCCCACGGACTCCAATTTTCCGCAAGATCATTCCATAATAAAGCGCAACCTGACATTTTTTAAGCCCATTAAGTAAAGTGAGTTCACCGTGAGTACAGCTTTTTCCGACGCTATTCTAGCGTGGTATGATAAATTCGGTCGAAAAACCCTTCCATGGCAACATCAAAAGACCCCCTACAAAGTATGGCTATCTGAAATCATGCTGCAACAAACCCAAGTTGCAACAGTGATCCCTTATTTTGAACGTTTTATGGCACGCTTTCCAACGGTGGCAGATCTTGCCGCAGCCGAGCAAGATGAAGTGTTACATTTATGGACCGGCTTGGGCTATTACGCTCGTGCACGCAATCTTCACAAAGCAGCCCAATTAATTGTCGCTGAGCATAATGGCGAATTTCCGACAACGATTGCAGAAGTTGAAGCCCTGCCGGGTATTGGACGCTCAACCGCCGGTGCAGTGTTATCGCTATCATTAAAACAGCACCATTCGATTTTAGATGGCAACGTTAAGCGTACTTTAGCGCGCTGTTATGCGATTGAAGGTTGGCCGGGGAAAAAACCCGTTGAAAATGCGTTGTGGGACATAGCCATTGAAAATACGCCAGCGATGGGTGTCGAACGCTATAATCAAGCGATGATGGATATGGGGGCGATGATTTGTACTCGCAGCAAACCTAAATGCGATTTGTGCCCCATTGAGGCCCAATGTATTGCTAAAGCTCAACAGCGCCAAACTGATTTTCCAGGCAAAAAACCTAAAAAAGTAATGCCTGAAAAGCAAACTTGGTTCGCGATTTTACGTTATGGCGACAAAGTATGGCTGGAACAACGACCACAAGTGGGTATTTGGGGCGGCTTATGGTGTTTTCCGCAACATGATAGTGACGATCTCGATGATCTGTTATTGCAGCAATTAGGTCAGCCGCAAACATTGATCGCCAGCCAACAACAGCTAATAGCATTCAGACACACCTTTAGTCATTATCACCTCGATATTGTGCCCGTTTTATTTACCTTAAACACACTCCCTGATGTGATCCATGAGCGCCAAGGGCAATGGTATGATCTGCATGATCCCGCTAAAATAGGCCTTGCTGCGCCAGTGCAAAAGATCCTTGATGGGCTGTTATACCTTTAGTTATAAATAAATTTATCACTAGTTACATTTTCACCTCATAAGATCCGCTTTTATGATGTCATTTTAAAATGTAACTAGTTACTATCTTTACCCCCTAACCTATTATTAATCCATTCTATTATGAAAAAATTAAGCTACTTCTTCGCCACTATTCTAACAAGTTGTTCTTTTTTCGCATCCGCAGCGCAAACGATTGCTATCGTTGGTGCTATGGATGCTGAAATTACCAATTTACTGCCACATATTAAAAACAAGCACACCATTACTATCGGTCAACATCTGTATTATCAAGGACAAATCGGTAAACATTCGGTTGTTGTCACTCGTTCAGGTGTCGGTAAAGTGAATGCCGCCGTCACAACCACCACGTTAATACGTGAATTTAAAGTCGATAAATTGATCTTTACAGGTATTGCCGGCGCGGCGGCATCTCAACTATCACCAACCGATGTTGTGGTTTCAACCGCATTGGTACAACATGATGTCGATTTAACTGTTTTTGGTAATAAACCCGGTCACATGGATGGATTTGATGATCGCTACTTTTATGCAGATCCACAATTAACCGCTCAAGCATTTGCGGCAGCACAACGGGTTCTTGATAATCAAAAAGTATTTCAAGGAATTATTGCAACAGGTGATCAATTCATTGCTGATAAACAAAAAGTAAAGTTTATTCATAATGAATTCAATGCAATGGCTATTGAAATGGAAGGTGCGGCAGTGGCACAAGTTGCCTTTATGTTTAACAAACCATTTGTTGTTATTCGTACCATTTCAGACAAAGCTGATGGATCAGCACACTTTGACTACCCTAAATTAAAACAAATAACCGCTGATAATTCCGTAGCGATCACCTTAGCTATGCTAGACACTCATTAAACCATACCAACCCAGCAAACCGTGTAATCCACACTGATTACACGGTTGTTATTCCTGTCTCGACCCTAGCCGCTACTGGCCGAGTCTGGTATAACTATTGCTATAAATACAGCAATTATAGATACAGCCATCTCGCTGTAATTTAATAATGAATGCATAAGGAATATTCCATGAGCCGTACTGTTTTTTGTGTCCGTCTACAGCAAGAAGCTGAAGGTCTAGATTTTCAATTGTACCCAGGTGAACTTGGCCAACGCATTTTTGATACGGTATCAAAGCAAGCATGGGCACAATGGCAAGCCAAGCAAACCATGCTAATCAATGAAAAAAAACTCAATATGATGAATCCTGAACATCGTCAATTACTTGAGACTGAAATGGTGAATTTTTTGTTTGAAGGTAAAGATGTAGTGATTGATGGTTATACACCACCAGAAAAATAACATTTAAATCAAATAGATATTCCGCCGTAATCTCAACGGCGGAAAGTACTAAAAATGTAAAAAATCACGCCACAACGAACAAAAAGCCAACACTCAAACATAATAATCGTTTTTTATTAAAAAAAGAGTTGACGAAAAGGCTCAAAACCCTTTTAATAGCGCCCCGTTGCCTTGATAGCTCAGTCGGTAGAGCAGAGGATTGAAAATCCTCGTGTCGGTGGTTCGATTCCGCCTCGAGGCACCATTTCTTCTCTTTTGAAGTTTGGTGTTAAGCAACGATAAAATCTGTTCCCTCTTAGTTCAGTTGGTAGAACGCCGGACTGTTAATCCGTATGTCACTGGTTCAAGTCCAGTAGAGGGAGCCACTATTTATTTCTTGGCTCAATAGAGCGGAGAGATTACAGAATTAATGTGCCGACTTAGCTCAGTAGGTAGAGCAACTGACTTGTAATCAGTAGGTCACCAGTTCGACTCCGGTAGTCGGCACCATTTATTCTCTTACTTCGGTAAGAAATGCAACAATAGCAATTATATTGCTGTGTTTGCCTTGATAGCTCAGTCGGTAGAGCAGAGGATTGAAAATCCTCGTGTCGGTGGTTCGATTCCGCCTCGAGGCACCATATTAAAATTTGATACGATTCGTCGTGTTGAATAGTAAAAGTTAATTCCCTCTTAGTTCAGTTGGTAGAACGCCGGACTGTTAATCCGTATGTCACTGGTTCAAGTCCAGTAGAGGGAGCCAAATTTATTTCTTCACTCAATAGAGTAAAGGAATATAAAAGAATTAATGTGCCGACTTAGCTCAGTAGGTAGAGCAACTGACTTGTAATCAGTAGGTCACCAGTTCGACTCCGGTAGTCGGCACCATTTATTCTCTTACTTCGGTAAGAAATGCAACAATAGCAATTATATTGCTGTGTTTGCCTTGATAGCTCAGTCGGTAGAGCAGAGGATTGAAAATCCTCGTGTCGGTGGTTCGATTCCGCCTCGAGGCACCATATTAAAATTTGATACGATTCGTCGTGTTGAATAGTAAAAGTTAATTCCCTCTTAGTTCAGTTGGTAGAACGCCGGACTGTTAATCCGTATGTCACTGGTTCAAGTCCAGTAGAGGGAGCCAAAT
>NZ_FUZI01000005.1:116270-265964 GCF_900166965.1 Photobacterium piscicola
CCGTTGCCTTGATAGCTCAGTCGGTAGAGCAGAGGATTGAAAATCCTCGTGTCGGTGGTTCGATTCCGCCTCGAGGCACCATTTCTTCTCTTTTGAAGTTTGGTGTTAAGCAACGATAAAATCTGTTCCCTCTTAGTTCAGTTGGTAGAACGCCGGACTGTTAATCCGTATGTCACTGGTTCAAGTCCAGTAGAGGGAGCCACTATTTATTTCTTGGCTCAATAGAGCGGAGAGATTACAGAATTAATGTGCCGACTTAGCTCAGTAGGTAGAGCAACTGACTTGTAATCAGTAGGTCACCAGTTCGACTCCGGTAGTCGGCACCATTTATTCTCTTACTTCGGTAAGAAATGCAACAATAGCAATTATATTGCTGTGTTTGCCTTGATAGCTCAGTCGGTAGAGCAGAGGATTGAAAATCCTCGTGTCGGTGGTTCGATTCCGCCTCGAGGCACCATATTAAAATTTGATACGATTCGTCGTGTTGAATAGTAAAAGTTAATTCCCTCTTAGTTCAGTTGGTAGAACGCCGGACTGTTAATCCGTATGTCACTGGTTCAAGTCCAGTAGAGGGAGCCAAATTTATTTCTTCACTCAATAGAGTAAAGGAATATAAAAGAATTAATGTGCCGACTTAGCTCAGTAGGTAGAGCAACTGACTTGTAATCAGTAGGTCACCAGTTCGACTCCGGTAGTCGGCACCATTTATTCTCTTACCTCGGTAAGAAATGCAACAATAGCAATTATATTGCTGTGTTTGCCTTGATAGCTCAGTCGGTAGAGCAGAGGATTGAAAATCCTCGTGTCGGTGGTTCGATTCCGCCTCGAGGCACCATATTAAAGATAATGACTTAGCTCATTATTTAAAAAGAATTAGTGTGCCGACTTAGCTCAGTAGGTAGAGCAACTGACTTGTAATCAGTAGGTCACCAGTTCGACTCCGGTAGTCGGCACCATCTTTTGAAAACCTCATCTTTGATGAGGTTTTTTTTCGTCTAGAGAAAAGAGGAACGAGGGTTCGAGGGTTCGAGGGTTCGAGGGTTCGAGGGTTCGAAATTTTTAACACCAGCAATATCATTGTCAATAATAATCTTGCTACTGCCCTTACTCGTCTCTAAAAAAACTCGTCCCTGCTGTTACACCTATCTTCAGCTCTTCCTCGTCTCTAAAAAACTCGTCCCTGCTGTTACGCCTATCTTCAGCTCTTCCTCGTCTCTAAAAAACTCGTCCCTGCTGTTACACCTATCTTCAGCTCTTCCTCACCCCTCGAAAACTCGCCCCTGCTGTTACGCCTATCTTCAGCTCTTCCTCGTCTCTAAAAAACTCGTCCCTGCTGTTACACCTATCTTCAGCTCTTCCTCGTATCTAAAAAACTCGTCCCTGCTGTTATACCTATCTTTTGCCCTTCCTCGTCCCTAAAAAACTCGTCCCTGCTGTTATACCTATCTTCAGCTCTTCCTCGTCTCTAAAAAACTCGTCCCTGCTGTTACCCCTATCTTCAGCTCTTCCTCACCCCTCGAAAACTCGCCCCTGCTGTTACCTCTCTTCTACTCACCCGCAAACATATGTTTAATCCATGTTGCGGGCTGATTATCATGACACTTCGCTTTTAAATCCCCATTGCGATCCCATGCAGGTAACGCAACATTACCATTACAATCAAACCGCAGACTGCCATTTGATGTTCGCTGATACTTAATCGTCGTAATGTAAGGTGGCCAGCCAATATTTAACGGCACCGGTTGACGGCGAGCAAGATAATCAGCATAAACCCGTAATGCACCACTAGAGCCCGTCAAACGCACAGGGGTGTTATCATCCCTTCCAACCCATACTACGCCAACCTCGCGACCATCAGCCCCAGCAAACCAACTATCACGGTTATTATCCGTTGTTCCCGTTTTACCCGCTAACTTAGCCGAACTAAATTTACTCTGAAGAAAACGGGCTGTGCCTTGGCTAACCACTTTTTTCATATCATAAGTTGTCAACCAAGCTGCTTGCTCAGGAACCACTTGCTCAATCTTAGACTGATGTTGGTACAGGACTCGTCCTCGACTATCAACAACGGCATCCAAGCTGTATAGCGGCGCTTTACGGCCGTTATTGGTAATACTCTGGAACATTTGTGCAACTTCAAACGGTGATAAACTAAATGCGCCTAATAATATTGAGGGTAAGTGTGGAATCTCATCCCGCTTAACCCCCAGTTTAGCCATGGTGTTAATTACCGTTCCTAACCCGACTTTTAAACCTAAATTTACCGTCGGCACATTTAATGAATGCGCTAAAGCATAATATAACGGTACTTGACCACGAAATTTACGATCATAGTTTCTTGGTCGCCACGATGTGCCCTTACTGCCCTTTAGCACAATGGCACTATCATTTAGTGTTGTCGCCAAAGTAAACTTCTGTGGCTGACTCAACGCTGCTAAATAAACCGCAGGCTTAGCAAGCGAGCCTATTTGACGACTGGCATCCAGCGCACGGTTAAATCCAGCGTAGCCAGGACGGCTACCACCAATCAGTGCTCTTACTGCACCATATTGACGATCAACCACTACCATTGCCGTTTCAACGTTGACACCAGCTTTTTTATTTAACCGTGGCACCATCACCGCAATGGTTTTTTCTGCGGCTTGTTGCGACACTGGATCAAGAGTACTGAAAATACGTAATCCTTTACCTGATTTGTAAATATCACCAACATCTTGTTCTAGTTCACGTTGCAATTGTTGAAAATACGCTGGCTGACGACTGGCTATCTTAGGGGTCTTTTGAATACCTAATGGCTCTGATACGGCTTTTTCATATTCAGCACCTGTAAGGTAATTATTTTTCAGCAGTAACATCAACACTAAATCACGACGTTTCATGGTGCGTTCCGGATGACGCCACGGATTAAATTGTGATGGCCCTTTCACCATTCCAACCAACATCGCGAGTTGATCTGGTCGCAGTTCTTCTAACGGACGCCCAAAATAAAAGCGTGCTGCAAGAGGGAAACCATGCACTTCTTTGGCACCATTCTGCCCAAGATAAATTTCATTTAAATAAGCTTCTAAAATCCGATCTTTACTGTAACGATAATCAATAATAACGGCGATATACGCTTCACGTACTTTGCGCCATAAACTACGTTCACGGCTTAAAAATAAATTTTTCGCTAACTGCTGAGTCAGCGTACTGCCCCCTTGCACGGTATGTCCCGCTTTGAGGTTAACCACCACCGCCCGTAAAATTGCCAGCGGTGACACTCCTTCATGCTGATAAAAATCACGATCTTCGGTTGTTAGCAGTGCATCGATTAATAATGGTGGAAATTGATCCCGCGCCATGAAGATCCGTTGCTCATTACCTGTAAGCCCTAACATCCCTAATAGCTTTGGTTCTATCTTGAGGGTTTTTAATGATTTCTTGGTTGTCAGATCGGTAATGGTAGCCAGAGTGCCGCCTGAAAAAGTCAGCATGACATGTTGTTGCGGCTGCGGATCATCAACAAACTTAAAGGGACGACGCATTAATTCAATGCGGGTTGATGATGCAGAATACTCGCCCATACGCTGGGGCGTTGCTACTTTATGATATTGCAATACATTCAATTCATGGCGAACATCACTTAAGGTCATTGCTTGACCCGCATGTAAGGTCAGCACGCGACCATAGACAACCGAAGGTAGATCCCAAATTTGACCATCCATTTTATTGCGTACCACCGTATCTAAATAGATACCAATAACCAATAAAATAGCGATCACAACCAGCATTATTTTAAAACTTAAACGCCCAAGTTTTCGCAGCCATGGATGAGGCGTGGCGTCTTTTTTAGAAGGCTTTTTTTTTGCGGGCGTTTTTTTTGCTGCTGATTTTTTAGGAGATGCTTTTTTTGCTGCAGGTTTTAACGCCGCTTTTTTTTTCGAAGGCGAGGGAGTTTTCGCGGGTGTTTTTTTGGGTTGCGACAACTTAATCATAATCAATCAACTACCATCATTCCTATATTTAAGCTGGCAGCAATAACACTGCCCAGCATCATTAATGTAAATTTACCGTAACACTATACCTGATTATATATACAGGTATCGAGCTTGTTTATCGTCATTAAAGGTATTTTTTAATTTTGCGGGTTGGAATATGATTTGCAGGATCATCAGGCCATGGATGCTTGGGATAACGCCCTTTCATTTCTTTTTGAACTTCCTTGTATGATCCCGACCAAAAACCCGCTAAATCTTGCGTGATCTGCAATGGTCGTTGCGCTGGTGATAACAACTCCAGCACTAAAGCCACTTTACCGTTAGCGATAGTCGGCGTTGTTGGCTCACCAAACATTTCTTGTAACTTAACCGCCAACACGGGTTGTTGCTGTTCTTGATAACGGATCGTTATATTTGATCCCGTTGGCACTTGATAATGGGTTGGCAATAATTGATCGAGTTGTTGTTTATTATTCCAACCAAGATAAGCTTCTAGTGCCATCGCCATATTGACTTTTTGTAAGCCTTTTAACGTCGTAATCCCGTTTAGATAAGGCAATAACCATTGTTCCGCATTAAAGAGTAAACTCGCCTCGTCTAACGCTGGCAAACCAAGTTCAGGTAACCATTGATTGGCACAACGACCACGAATCAATAATGCATTGGCTTTTTCTGTCCAATGTAAAACACTCAATCCTTTACGTTTAACTGCGTTGAGTAATGCTTCACTGGCTAATGCGGGATCTGGCGTGGCAGCAAGGCTACGCGCGACAATTAATTTGCCACAATAAATTCGATGCTCAGCACTTAAACGGCCTTTTTTATCATCCCAATCGAGCCAATCACATTCAGTAAACAATAACGGTAAGGTTTGTTGTAATACACTGACGTCAGCTGCAATGGCTGAGAAAATACGACTATCACCTTGACGGGTTTTAACAACATCAGCCACCACTAACAATGGTTGAGAAGCAAGGCTTTGGCTACTATCAAGTCCTACCCCTTGACCATTGGCTAACTGATAACGACCATCATCAGTGCGGGACTGCGCAATACGATCAGGAAAACCAACCGCAAGTAAAATAGCCGCCCAATGATTATTAACCTTGAGCGGTGTATTTTTAGATACCGCTAGCGTTGTAAGGTGTTGTTGCGCCCGTTGCAAATAAGCATGACTTCTAGCGAGTTTCTTGGTCTCAAGTAAGTGCAGCTGAAACGCTAAATCTGGATTATCAATCCCACGTGGTGGATCTTCTAATAACGCCACCAGCATTGCTGCTGTCGTTACAATAGTGAGATCTTGTTGCTGATGTGCGCTTTGTTGAGCAAAAGCCAGCATTGCGCCATGACGTGGATCTGCGCCTATAGTTTGCATCACTTGCCCACGTGGTGTTTGCTGACCACGTTCATCAATCGCGCCTAATTGCTGCAATAATTGCTGAGACTGTTGCAATGCAATCATCGGTGGCACATCTAGCCATTGTAAGTCTTGTGGATCATGACATCCCCATTGCACCAACTCCATCGCCAGCGCGGTTAAATCACTGCGCAAAATTTCAGGTTGAGGTGTTGCTGGTTGACGTTGTAATAATTCCTCACTGTACATCCGTAAACAAATACCCGCTTCTAAGCGTCCAGCACGACCCGCACGCTGCTCTGCCGATGATTGAGCAATACGTACTTGCTGTAAGCGACTAATCCCTGTTTTTGGCTCCCACTGTGCGATCCGTTCAAAACCACTATCAACCACTAATCGAATTCCCTCAATGGTCAAACTGGTTTCGGCAATATTGGTCGCCAGTACTACTTTGCGTTGACCAATTGGAGCAGGATTAATGGCTTGCTGTTGTTGTTCGATGGGTAACTGACCATACAACGGACAAATATTGATATTGTTATTAGATAAACGTGCAGCCAATGCTTGCGCGAGGCGTTTTATTTCACCAACACCGGGTAAGAACGCTAATACCGAACCGGATTCTTGCGCGAGTAACTGGCTAATCGCAGCCGCCATGTGATCAATTACATCCCGAGGGTCATTAACATGTTGGTAGCGATATTCCACCGGAAAACAACGTCCTTGTGACTCAACATACGCCGCTGTAGGAAGTAACTGCGCCAATGCGGTTTGATCTAGAGTGGCTGACATTACCAATAATTGTAAATCATCCCGCAGGGCTTGCTGAACCTCAATCGCTAACGCTAATGCAGTATCGGCATGAATACTGCGCTCATGAAACTCATCAAAAATAATTAGCCCAATTCCAGCCAGTTCGGGATCATGCTGCAACATTCGCGTCATAACGCCTTCCGTCACAATCTCTAACCGTGTTTGAGCACTGACTTTAGTTTCACCACGCACTCGTAAGCCAACAGTTTGACCAACACCTTCACCCAATTGCTGCGCCAAATAACTCGCAATGTTTCTCGCCGCTAACCGCCGCGGCTCCAACATAATAATTCGCCCCTCGATGGTATTTGTTTCCAACAACGCCAATGGCAAACGGGTTGATTTACCCGCCCCAGGTGGAGCTTTTAAAATTATTTGAGTATGGTTAGCGAGTGCCGCAAACAAAGTAGCTAAAACGTCATCAATAGGGAGTTGTGACAAGGGCGTCACCTTATGTCATGATCAAAACAGAATCACATTGTAACGAAAGCCTACCGACAACCAAAAATAATAATCCATACTTGAGGCCAAAATGAAATTTGCTCCGCCACTACACGCAGCCACTTTAATTAAACGTTACAAACGCTTCTTAGCTGATATCACATTAGATGATGGTGAGATTAGAACCATTCACTGCGCCAATACTGGGGCGATGACGGGGTGTGCAGAACCTGGGACCACGGTGTGGTATTCAACCTCTGATAATAAAAAACGCAAATACCCTAACAGCTGGGAATTAGCGCAAACAAAGCACAATGATTGGATTTGTGTTAACACCATTCAAGCCAATCATCTGGTTAAAGAAGCGATAGAACAACAACGTATCATTGAACTCAATGGTTACGATAATTTACGTACTGAAGTGAAATACGGTACTGAAAATAGTCGCATTGATTTATTACTTGAATCACAAACCCGTCAGCCCTGCTATATTGAAGTAAAAAGTGTGACTCTGCTGGCTGATAATGGCCAAGGTTATTTTCCAGATGCGGTTACTACTCGTGGTCAAAAACATTTACGCGAACTGACCGAAATGGCACAACAAGGATCACGAGCGGTTTTATTTTTTGCGGTGTTACATACGGGAATTAATCAGGTCAATGTTGCGCAGCATATTGATCCAGAATACGCGCGATTATTACACCAAGCTATCAGTGCGGGAGTGGAAATTCTTTGCTATCGAGCAACTATCAATGCTGCTGAAATAAAACTCGAAGACTGTATACAATTTCAGCATTTGACATAAAAAATGCTGTTTTCTTCACATTGACGTAGAATTGAAGTTATACATTAATTGCCACGCAGTAACCTTTCTGGTATAGATACCGCCCAAAATTAACCAGTGACGGTTATTAGGTACATTAGGAGATGCTATATGCCAGAGACCAACGTTAAAAAATCACTAGGCATCCTGGCTATTGCTGGGGTTGAACCTTATCAGGAAAAAGCTGGCGAAGAATACATGGGCGAAGCTCAATTAGAGCATTTCCATAAAATTCTATCAGCATGGCGTAACCAACTTCGCGTTGAAGTTGATCGCACTGTAAACCACATGCAAGATGAAGCCGCTAACTTCCCCGATCCAGTGGATCGTGCCGCACAAGAAGAAGAGTTCAGCCTTGAACTTCGTAATCGTGACCGCGAGCGTAAACTGATCAAGAAAATTGACAAGACAATCAAGCGTATCGAAGAAGATGATTTCGGCTTCTGTGATTCTTGTGGTGTAGAGATCGGCATTCGCCGTCTTGAAGCTCGTCCAACTGCAGATCTTTGCATCGACTGTAAAACACTTGCAGAGATCAAAGAAAAGCAAATGGCTGGCTAATTACGCCTTTAATCAGGTCAAAGCTAATTTTAGAGGGAGCGTAAGCTCCCTCTTTCGTTTACACTAGCGCTCAAAATAACACGCTGTAATTAACCTAATGGTTGTTTACTTACCGATGTCGCACGAGCTCTGCCTTGTAGTCATAACCACGCGTTATAGATAACTAGGCACCAAACTGAATAGTGCTCTCATTGCAGAGAGTCTTATTCAGTTTGGAGGGAATATATCTTGTCATATTTACCCCTGACTCTGGGCGACATTTACATTGCCGTACCAAGTTAGATAATAATCTATTTGGATTTTATAACCGTTTATTAATGTATGACTAACACAAATCAATATGTCGGTCGTTTTGCACCATCGCCCTCAGGGCCATTGCATTTCGGATCGTTAATTGCAGCTCTTGGTAGCTACCTCCAAGCAAAATCTCAGCAAGGGAAATGGATAGTTAGGATCGAAGATCTTGATCCACCTCGCGAAATGCAAGGGGCAGCTGATGATATTCTGCGCACACTGGAAGCCTTTGGTTTTATGTGGGATGGCAATATCATCTACCAAAGTTTACGTCTTGACGCCTATCAGGCTCAGATCGAAACTTGGTTAGCACAAGGGAATGCATATTATTGTCAGTGTAGTCGAAAAGACATTAAACAAACGGGCGGCTATTACCCTGGTACCTGTCGTACCCTCAATCAACGGCACAACAATGGTGCGGTTCGATTACAAGTAGACACACCAATAACCCATTTCGATGACCGATTACATGGCCGTATCGAATTGCCATTAGCATTGGCGAGTGAAGATTTTATCATTCGTCGCCGCGATGGCTTATTTGCTTATAATCTTGCTGTAGTGCTAGATGATATCGAACAAGGGATCACCGAAGTTGTACGCGGTGCAGATTTAATTGAGCCTACTGGGCGTCAAATTGGTCTGTACCGACAACTAAGACATCCTGAAGTGAGCTATTTGCACTTACCGCTCGCCATTACTGACAATGGCAATAAATTGTCAAAACAAAATCATGCGCCAGCGATTGATAAACACAATCCTCGGCCTGCATTAATGGCAGCGCTACGCTTTTTAGGCTTTTCGCCTCCGACAGAGCTTGTCACAGAAAGCGTAGAACAAATTTTACAGTGGGGCATCACTCATTGGCAGCTCAAGCAGCTACCAAAGACGACTGCTATCACACTAGCATTCTAAAATAGTCTGCCGTGATATATCATACACGGCTGTTTGTTGAACCATGTGCACAAAATGGGGTGTATTATCTTTAATCGAGTAGCCAACTTTTGCCGTAAAGTATTGAATCGCGACAGTAGTACTCGCGTTCCAGAGGAACAAACTTTGCAAGTTTACCAACGCCCAGAGCACGGCATTTCACGAAAAGATATCAGCGAAAATGCGCTGAAAGTACTATATCGTCTAAACAAAGCTGGTTACGACGCTTACCTTGTTGGTGGCGGCGTCCGCGATTTATTGCTTCACAAACAGCCGAAAGACTTCGATATTGCAACCAATGCAACACCTGAAGAAATCAAAAAACTGTTTCGTAACTGTCGTTTAATCGGCCGTCGTTTCCGTCTTGCTCACATCCTATTTGGACGTGACATTATTGAAGTAGCAACCTTTCGAGGCCACCACTCAGACGCGCCAATACAAGTGACACCGCCTAAAGATAAGCAAAAACCACAGCTCTCTTCTCGCAGTGAAGAAGGCATGTTATTACGTGATAATGTTTACGGCACCATCGAAGAAGATGCAGAGCGCCGTGACTTTACCATTAACGCACTTTATTACAGCGTTAAAGACTTCACCGTTACTGACTATGCCAAAGGTATTGAAGATCTCAATAATCGTGTAATTCGATTAATGGGTGATCCAGAAACCCGTTACCGTGAAGATCCAGTACGTATGCTACGAGCGGTACGCTTTGCTGTTAAGCTAGACATGGATATCGATCCTGTTACCGCTGCGCCAATTCGTGAGCTCGCAACACTGATGCAAGATATTCCATCTGCGCGTCTGTTTGAAGAAAGCCTTAAGCTACTGCAATCGGGTCAAGGTCTAGAAACTTACCGTATGCTGCGTGAATATAACTTATTCCAGCAGTTATTCCCCATTTTATCTGACCATTTCACGGAGAATAACAACAGCAAAACAGAGAAAATGATCGAGCATATCCTTGCCTCGACCGATAAACGAATGGCTGAAGATAAACGTGTTAATCCAGCCTTCATTTATGCTGCAATGCTGTGGTATCCAATGATGACCCGTGCAGAAGAAGTCTCTTTTGCCAGTGGCTTATCATTCTATGATGCCTTTATGGTTGCCAGTAACGATATTCTTGACGAACAAGTGCGCTCCATTGCGATTCCACGTCGCCATACCACGACCGTTCGCGATATCTGGCAGCAACAATTGCGCTTTAGTCGTCGTAGCGGTAAACGTGCCTTTAAGACCATGGAACACCCTAAATTCCGTGCCGCTTATGATTTCTTAGAAATGCGTAGCTTGTTTGAAGGCAGCGATATCAAAGAATTAGCACTATGGTGGAATGAGTTCCAAGACGCAGATTACAACCAACGCGGTCAAATGGTAACTCACATCAATGATGGTGGTGCTCGTCGTCCACGTCGTCGTCGCCCACAGCAACCACGTCGTAAAAAACCACAAGTAAAATCATGATTCGCGCTTATATTGCGATTGGTAGTAACTTGGGCGATCCTGTCGCCCAAGCTCAAACTGCTATCAAAGCACTGCAACACCTACCCAATACACAAGTTATTAGCGTCTCCTCGCTGTACAGCAGTACACCTATGGGACCGCAAAATCAACCTGATTACATAAATGCGGTTGTTGCTATCGACACCACATTAGCTCCGCTTGAGTTGCTTGATCACACTCAAGCAATTGAGCTCGAACAAGGACGTGTTCGCAAAGATGAACGCTGGGGTCCACGGACACTAGATCTCGATATTCTTTTATATGGTGATCTACAGCACCAGTGTGAGCGCTTAACCGTGCCGCACTATGGAATGAAAGTACGGGAGTTCGTACTGTATCCACTTGCCGAAATTAACCCTGCTTTAGTTTTGCCTGATCACACTTCTTTATGCACGTTATTGACTCAGGTTAACCGTAATGGCTTAGCTATTTGGCAAGCATAAATTCATCAGAGCGAGAAAGAAGCTATGAAAAAAATCACCATCAACGATCTCCTAAAATGGAAGCAAGAAGGTCGTAAATTTGCATCAGTAACAGCATACGACGCGAGTTTTTCTCAATTATTTGAGCAGCAGAATATGCCGGTTATGTTAGTCGGTGACTCGTTAGGCATGGTTCTCCAAGGCCGTAACGATACCCTTCCAGTAACCATTGATGACATCGCTTACCATACGCGTAGCGTTCGTGCAGGCAGCCCTAACTCGCTGCTAATGGCTGACATGCCATTCATGACCTTCGCAACCCCAGCACAAGCTTGTGAAAATGCCGCAAAACTAATGCGCGCAGGGGCAAATATGGTCAAAATCGAAGGTGGCGCTTGGGTTGCTGAAACAATTTCAACCCTTACACAACGAGCTGTCCCTGTATGTGCTCACCTTGGTTTAACACCTCAGTCTGTCAATATTTTTGGCGGTTATAAAGTTCAAGGCCGCAATTTGGATCAAGCTGAGACAATGGTTAATGATGCCATTACCCTCGCTAAAGCTGGTGCCCAAATCATCGTATTGGAATGTGTTCCAGCAAGCCTTGCTGAACGTATTACCAAGGCGGTGGATGTGCCTGTAATTGGTATCGGTGCGGGTAATGCGACCGATGGCCAAATACTGGTTATGCACGACATGTTTGGTATTTCTGCAAACTACATGCCGAAGTTCTCTAAGAACTTCCTTGCAGAAACAGGAGATATGCGTGCTGCGGTTACTAAATACATTGAAGATGTTGAGTCTGGTGCATTTCCAGGATCTCAGCATACCTTTGAATAAGGAATAAGAGATGCAAACATTCGCCGATATTGCCCAGTTAAGAGAGCAAATTACGACGTGGCGCCGCGCAGGCCGTCGAATTGCCTTTGTTCCAACCATGGGTAACTTACATGAAGGCCATCTTACGTTAATGCGTAAAGCACGTAAGCATGCTGATGTTGTTGTTGCGAGTATTTTTGTTAATCCAATGCAGTTTGAAAAAACTGAAGATTTAACCAATTATCCACGTACTCTTGAACAAGATATTGCTAAGTTACAACAGCAAAATATGGTGGATGTGGTATTTACTCCAACCCCAGAAATCATGTACCCAGCCGGACTTAATAATCAAACTTACATTGATGTCCCTGGATTATCGACTATTTTAGAAGGCGAATTACGTCCAGGTCATTTCCGTGGCGTAGCAACCATCGTTAATAAACTATTTAATATCGTCCAACCCGATGTAGCTTGTTTTGGCGAGAAAGATTACCAACAATTGGCGCTTATTCGTCAAATGGTGATTGATCTAGCGATGGATATTAAAATTGTTGGCGTACCAACAGTACGTGAAATGGATGGCTTAGCCATGAGTTCGCGTAACGGTAACCTTACCGTTGATGAACGCCAACGTGCACCTGTTTTAGCCCGTACAATGCGTTGGATCAGCAGCCAAATGCGTGGTGGTCGTAATGACTATGACGAATTAATTGTTGATGCTAACGATCAACTCCGTGCTGCAGGCCTGCAACCAGATAAAAGCTTTATCCGTGATGCAGTAACCTTATTGCCTATCACTGACACAACCCAACAAGCGGTTATTTTAATGTCAGCACAATTAGGTAAAGCACGTTTAATCGACAACCAAGTAGTAGACTTATCCCCTGCTGTCGCGGTTGAAGAAGACGTCGCTGAAGCTAATTAATAGCTAAAGGCTGACTAAAAAAATACCGCCCGTTAACCATTAACGGGCGGTATTTTTTTAACTATTATTTGTTAGGTAGCTTAAGCTCGTGCTCAATACGCTTATGAACGTAAGCCAATCCCACGAGAAATCAGGTAATAAGCCACACCATAAAGTGCAATAACAAACACACTTAATACCGCAAATGACGTTCCAATACCCACATCAGACACCCCTAAAAAACCATATCTAAAGGCATTAACCATATACACAATCGGATTGACCTTTGACACCACTTGCCACACTTCAGGCAATAGATTAATTGAATAGAACACACCACCAAGATACGTTAATGGGGTTAACACAAAGGTTGGAATAATACTGATATCATCAAAAGTACGTGCAAAAATAGCGTTAATTAATCCACCCAATGAAAACACAATCGATGTCATCACTACCGTTGCAATGATCACCCATAGATGAGCAATATTGAGTGAAACAAACAACAATGACACCACAGAAACAATCAACCCAACACCTAACCCACGCAGCACACCACCGCCAACATAACCGGCAATAATGATATAGTTAGGTACTGGTGCAACGAGTAACTCTTCGATGTTATGTTGAAATTTGGCACTAAAAAAAGAGGAGGCAACATTAGAATAAGAGTTAGTGATCACCGACATCATAATCAATCCGGGCACAATGTATTCCATGTAGCTAAAGCCTTCCATGTCACCAATGCGCTGCCCAATCAAATTACCAAAGATAATAAAATACAGCGTCATCGTAATCGCGGGTGGTACCAAGGTTTGTACCCAAATTCGAGTAAATCGATGAATTTCTTTGGTAATTAAACTTTTAAATGCAATCCAATATTGTTTTTTCATTCTTTATCACCTGCCACAGCAGAAGGTCGATCTGTATTAACTAGGTTTACAAATAACTCTTCTAAACGGTTACTCTTATTTCGCATTGAACGCACCACAATACCTTGAGTAGTTAAGGTGCTAAAGACGCTGTTTAAGTCATCGCCTTTATTAAGATCGACTTCAAGAGTATTACTGTCTATCAATCGACACTCACCCACCGCAAGAGTTGGTGTAACTGTTGTGGTATCAATATCTAAAATAAAGGTTTCTAATTCAAGCTGGCTCAATAAGGCTTTCATTGAGGTGTGCTCAACTAACTCACCATGATTAATAATACCGATATTGCGACACAACATTTCGGCTTCTTCAAGGTAATGAGTGGTTAAAATGATCGTTACCCCTTCACGATTAATACGCTGGAGAAAGGTCCACATTGAGCGACGTAGTTCAATATCAACCCCAGCGGTAGGCTCGTCTAAAATCAACAACTTTGGCTCATGCATTAATGCTCGAGCAATCATTAATCGACGCTTCATACCACCAGAAAGATTACGAGCACGATCATGACGTTTACCCCACAAATCTAATTGGGTTAAATATTTTTGTGCCCGTTGTTTCGCCAGTGTTCGTTCAACCCCATAAAAACCCGCCTGATTAACAACAATCTGTTCAACGGTTTCAAAAGGGTTAAAATTAAATTCTTGTGGCACTAGGCCAAGCTGATTTTTAGCATCCACTTTTTGAGTATCTAAGTCATAACCAAAAATACTCACGGATCCCGAAGTTTTATTAACCAGCGAGCTAATAATCCCGATGGTGGTCGATTTACCCGCACCGTTAGGCCCAAGCAAAGCAAAAAAGTCTCCTTGCTCGACATTAAGACTCATATTTTTCAGCGCCTTTACGCCGCCTTTGTAAGTTTTGCTTACATTTTTTATTTCTAAAGCGTTCATTATATGCAATCTTTCTGTTAAATATTTATAGGCTAGTGACAAAACACTAACAACTAATCCGATTTGCTATCAGCGCAGCTTGTGTATAGTAAGGAACATATTAATATAAGGCATTATCATGGCAGATATAAAGCAGCTCTTCGCAAACAACCTTTCATGGTCAGAAAACATTAAGGATGAAGATCCGGAATTTTTTTCTCACCTCGCAGAAGCACAACACCCACAATATCTTTGGATTGGCTGTTCTGACAGTCGAGTTCCAGCTGAACGCCTAACCGGTTTAACCTCCGGTGAATTATTTGTACACCGTAATGTTGCCAACCAAGTTATCCATACTGATTTAAATTGCTTATCCGTGGTTCAGTACGCGGTTGATGTACTTAAAGTTAAGCATATTATCATCTGTGGTCACTATGGCTGTGGCGGTGTTACTGCCGCCATCGAAAACCCACCTTTAGGGCTTATCAATAACTGGTTATTACACATTCGCGATCTGTACCTTAAACACCGTTCAGATCTGGGTAGCCTACCGCGTGAAAAGTGGGATGACAAATTGTGTGAGATTAATGTTGCCTCTCAGGTTTATCATCTCGGCAATTCCACTATCATGCAACAAGCATGGGATCGAGGCCAAGATGTCAAAATTCATGGGTGGATTTACGGTACCAGTAACGGCATTTTAAAAGATTTGGGCGTAACTGCGACCAGCCGTGAAAGTCTTGAAATCACTTATCAAGCAGCGATGTCATCGTTATTACCGCCATTTGAAGAGCAAGTAATGCAGCATCAAGCCACGCTAGAAAATAACAAATAACGAATAACAACCATAAAAAAAGCGACCATGATGGTCGCTTTCTTTATTTTATTCTGCGTCTGGAATAACTTTACCAATGAACGGTAAATGACGGTATTTTTGTGCGTAATCGATGCCAACACCAACCACGAACTCATCTGGAATAACAAAGCCGTACCAATCAACTTTCACATCAACTTCACGACGTTCTGGCTTATCTAATAGCGTACAGATGCTGATTGATTTTGGTTCACGTAGCGATAGAATTTCGCACACTTTACTTAAAGTATTACCAGTATCGATAATATCTTCCACCAATAGCACATCTTTGCCTTTGATGTCGTCATCTAAGTCTTTCAAAATACGCACATCACGATTACTTTGCATAGTATTACCGTAACTTGATGCAGTCATGAAATCCACTTCATGCGGAATATCAATCGCACGTGCTAAATCTGCCATAAAGACAAATGAGCCACGTAGTAAGCCAACCATTACTAGGTCTGTCGAGTCTTTATAATGTTCCGTGATCTGCTTCCCTAGCTCTTTGATGCGTTCCTGGACATCCTGCTCAGAAATCATTACTTCGATTGTGTGCTTCATTTTATTCTCCATCAACGCGACCGCGTTAGCCTACTGAGGCTATATATTCCAAAGGTCGTTATTGTAGCATTCATTCATCTTAAGCGTTATTTAATCAATAGTGTCCAAAATCCGAAACACTTATTGATAGTTCAGTTTGAATCAACTCAGTTGCTGCTGTAGTGTTTATGTATAAAAAATAAACATAAATACGCTAAATACAAACAGGGTTAGGGAATAAATAATTATGGATACGATTACCAAGAAACCACGTACACGCTTATCACCAGAAAAAAGAAAGCAACAACTGCTTGATTACTCAATTGAAGTTTTCTCTCGTCGCGGTATTGGTCGTGCAGGCCATGCTGATATTGCAGAAATGGCAAATGTATCAGTGGCGACTGTTTTTAACTATTTTCCAACACGAGAAGCATTGGTTGAACAAGTCTTAATGGAAGTTTCAACCCAATTTAATGACTTGCTTACCGAATGTATTGGCGCTTCCAATAAAACCTTACATGCGCGTCTTACTTGCATCACAAATAATTTGATTGATACCGTACTAGAGCAACAAGATTGGATTAAAGTATGGTTTGAATGGAGCACATCCGTACGTGAAGAAGTGTGGCCACAATTTATTGAAAGCAACAAAAAGAACCTCAAGCAAGTGCAGCACGCCTTTTCTCAAGCAATCGATAGCGGTGAAATCACGTCTAATCAAACCCCTGAGAACTTAGCCAAAATGCTGCATGGCATGTGTTATGTGATTTACATGCAAGCAAATCAGCACCCAGATCAAGATATTTTACGTGAACAAGCGCAAACTTATCTGCAAGTGCTTACGCAGAAAAACTAACTAAATAGCTAATGCAAACAATCAAGGCTTGCTCTCACAAGCCTTGATTTATTTATGCTTGAGCAAATATAACCGCGGAATGCGGAATCACATTAACCGTTACTCGCTGACCGACATTTAATAATAAATTAGAATTAATCACTAATTTATGCCCTTCAAATTCAACGATGTAACGACAACTGTCTCCCATAAACTGCTGTTCAATTATCACCGCACTACCTTCAGTTTCCGGCATCACAGTCAAATGTTGTGGTCGTAATAACCAATCCACATAAGTACCAGTCATCAATGGTGGTTCTGCCGCGCATGTTTGCTCACCAAATGGGGTCAGTAATTGTTGATTTGCTGTCACCGTTGCTGGTAGATATGATCCGACACCTAAAAATTCAGCCACAAAACGACTACTTGGTTGATAGTAAAGTTCAGTCGCCGTTCCAAATTGTTCAATTACGCCATGGTTCATTACCGCCATTTTATCAGCAAAGGCAAACGCTTCTTCTCGACTGTGGGTTACAAAAATAGCGGTAACACCTTGGTCTTTAAATATTTGGCGAATATCACGAATCAAGCTATGGCGCACTTGAGTATCAATATTAGAAAACGGCTCATCCAATAAAATTAAATCCGGTTCATTGGCTAATGCCCGTGCAATCGCAACCCGCTGTTGTTGCCCCCCCGATAATTGGTGTGGATAACGATCATCAAGCTCCGTTAAATGTACCAATTCTAGCATCTGCTTAATCTTGGCTGTCACTCGCGGTTTATCCCAATAGCGCAAACCAAACGCTATATTTTCAGCCACCGTTAAATGAGGAAATAAGGCATAATCTTGAAAGATCATACCGATATTACGTTGCTCTGGAGGTAAACATAATTGCTGATCCACAATGGTACGGTCATTGATTGCCATGCTGCCATTAGCAAGTGGTAATAACCCTGCGATGGCTTTTAATAAGGTTGTTTTGCCACAGCCACTCGCGCCAAGCAAACACACAATTTCACCCCGTTCTACCGCTAACGACAAATCTTGTAAGATTGGCTGTCCATGGTAACAACAACTAAGATCAGCGACGGATAATGCATGTTTCATTAATGTTTTTGCTCCAAAGAACGATTAACCATAACCAGCGGAATCAAGCCTACAATAACTAATAAAATAGCGGGAAAAGCCGCCACTTCTAACTGTTCATCAGAAGCGAAATTAAACACGTAAGTAGCTAAGGTTTCAAAATTAAACGGTCGCAATAAGATTGCCGCATTGAGTTCTTTCATTGATTCAATAAATACCAGCAAACCGGCAATTAAGCATCCTCGACGAATCAAAGGTAAATGCACTTTACGTAACATTGGCGTCGATGCATAACCCATGGTTTTTGCCGCCATATCTAACGAGGGTGGAATTTTCACTAAACTACTTTCAATGCTACCAATCGCTACCGCAGCGAAGCGCACCACAAAGGCAAAGATAATCGCAAACATTGACCCAGAAAAAATCAGCCCAGGACGCCCCAGATCTAAGCTTCGAGCAATATCATTCACTAAATGATCAGCACTGGTTAGAGGGATCATCACGCCAATCGCTAATACGGTACCGGGTACAGCATAACCTAATGAAGCCAATCGCATCGGTATAGTGCTGACACTACGACCATCTAAGCGTTGATAAAAATTAACCATCAAAGCAAGACAAACAGCCACCATAGCCGCCGCCAATGACACCATTAAGCTATTAAAACTGTAGGTCTTAAATTGTGCGGTCCAACTTACTGAGAAATAATCAATGGCGTAATAACCTAATTGCAGCATCGGTAAAATAAATGCACATCCAACTAATCCCCAACACCAACCTACCGCCAGCCATTTTTTCCAGCCACTTAATTGATATTTAGTATGGCTGTCATTGCCACATTGTTGTTGAAACATTTTTTGCTTACGACGACTAAAACGCTCGCTACTGATCAGTAAAAAAATAACCATCAACATAATTGCAGAAATTTTAGCGGCAGCATTGAGATTAGAATAGCCAAGCCAAGTATCGTATACCGCTGTCGTGAGGGTATTTAAAGCAAAATAACTCACGGTACCAAAATCACCCAAGGCTTCCATTGCTACTAATGACACGCCAACAGCAATCGCAGGACGCGCTAGTGGTAATGAAATTCGACGAAAACTTTGCCAAGGTGAACAACCTAATAGTCGTGCTGATTGAAGCAGGTTATTACTTTGCTCCATGAACGTGGCACGGACTAATAAATACACATACGGATATAACACCAGCGCTAAGACAAAACATGCGCCCCATAATGAGCGTAAGTCAGGGAACCAGTAATCGCTAACATGCTGCCAACCAAAAAAGTCACGCAACCAAATTTGAATTGGACCTGCATAATCAAACCAATGGGTGTAAAGGTAGCCGACGATATAACCAGGCATTGCGAGGGGTAAAATAAGTGCCCATTGAAGTATTTTTTCGCCCGGTAAACGGCACATCGCCATTAACCATGCACTTGGAAGCCCAAAAACTAAGGTAAGTAACACCGTACCAACCACCAGCCCAAGGGTATTTAACGCGTAGGTAGACATCACTGTATTCATCAAGTGTGAAAACACCTGATCTGAATTACCCATGGCGGTAATAAATATAGCGATAATAGGCAACACTAACAGCGAGCCAAACAACCAACTGTTAACCCGCCAAAATAAAAACTTTTCTTTCATTTACTACTACTTAGTACGTTTTTCAATATATTTAAGCCCACAACATCAGGCCACTTTATCAGTAAATTCACTCACTGAAAGTAAGCATGAGAAGCTACCACAACTTATTGCAAAAGAGACTAAGTTAAACTGAAAAATGGGGCTTAACACCCCATTTATTTTGTAACTAATTACAGATCAAACTTCACTTCATCAAGCAATTTAATCGCAGCTTTATGGTATTGTGCTACTTGATCAAGTGATACATCATCAGCTTTAAATTCGCCCCATGATGCGACTAACTCTGAACGCTTAACACCCGCTTTTACTGGGTATTCATAGTTCACTTCAGCGTACATTTGTTGGGCTGTGGTTGCCGTTAAGAATTCCATTAACTTTAGCGCATTATCTTTATTCGGTGCGTATTTCGCCATTGCCATACCGCTGACGTTAACGTGAGTACCGTTACCTTGTTGGCCTGGGAAGTTAATTTCAACCGCTTCTGCCCATGCTTTTTGGTTTGGATCGTTAACCATTTTGCCTAGGTAGTAGCTGTTACCAATGGCGATATCACATAAACCTTCTTTCACCGCTTGTACTTGACCACGGTCATTACCTTGAGGCTTACGCGCTAAATTCGCTTTCACACCTTCAAGCCAAGTTTTCGTTGCCGCTTCACCATTGTGGGCAATCATCGCTGAAACAAGTGAAACGTTATATGGGTGCTTTCCTGAACGCGTACATAGTTTACCTTTCCATTCAGGCTTAGCTAAATCACTGTAATCAAAAGATGCGGGTAATTTACCGACGCGATCTTTTGATGAATAAACATTACGAGAACGCAGTGTTAATGCAAACCACTCATCTTCATTATCACGAAATTGTGCCGGAATATTCGTATCAATAACTTTGCTATCAACAGGCTGAACCAACTTTTTATCCGACAATTCCACTAAACGGCTAATATCGGTTGTCAGTACCACATCCGCAGGACTGTACTCACCTTCTTGCTGAAGTTTTTCAGCAATGCCTTCTTTAGCAAACTTAACGTTAACCTTAATACCCGTCTCTTTGGTGAACTCATTAAACATTGGCTCAACAAGGAATGGCTGGCGGTATGAGTAGACATTGACTTCTTCCGCCGCTGTCGCGATTTGAGGTGCGGTCAAACCGAAGAAAACAGCGGTAGCTAAAAGTTTTTTCATTGCTAAATCCCTTAATGCAAAATGTAATGATAATATTTCTCAATTAGATTAATAAAGGATTATACGTTTTTCACATTCGAACACAATCGAGCTGTAACACTTCATTACAAAAAAACGCCACCGCAAGCGATGACGCTTTTTTACACTTTAACAGCACTTAAATGCAGCTATTATTGCTATTTTACACTGACAAATTCAGGATAAGCATCAACACCACAGTCATGTGAGTCCATACCTTCAAGCTCTTCATCTTCACTGACACGAATACCAATAGTGAATTTCAATATTCCCCATACCACTAAACTTGCACCAAATACCCAACCAAAGATAACTGCAGCACCAAATAACTGAGTCATGAAATCGGCATCTGGATTACTTAACGGCACCATCATTAAGCCAAATAAACCACACACGCCATGAACAGAAATCGCACCGACGGGATCATCAACTTTTACCTTATCAAAGCCAATAATACTAAACACCACTAATGCTCCTGCAACACCACCAATCGCAACTGCAGCTAATGGTGATGGTGATAATGGGTCAGCAGTAATGGCAACCAAGCCGGCCAATGCGCCGTTAAGAATCATAGTAAGGTCAGCTTTACCCCATAAGATTTTACACACCGCAAGAGCAATAATGGCACCAGCAGCAGCGGCGGCATTAGTGTTTAAAAATATTTGTCCAACAGCGGTCGCATTCTCAAAATCAGACAGCATTAACTGTGAACCACCGTTAAAGCCAAACCAACCAAACCATAGAATAAATGTACCGACAGTGGCTAAGGGCATGTTTGAACCAGGAATAGGGTGCACTTCACCGTTTTTACCGTATTTACCTTTTCGAGCGCCAAGCAGTAATACACCCGCTAATGCAGCGGCAGCACCTGCCATATGAACGATACCAGAACCAGCAAAGTCACTAAAACCCGCTTCAGAAAGGAAACCACCGCCCCATGTCCAGTAACCTTCAACCGGATAAATAAAGCCAGTTAACACCACTGAAAATAATAAAAATGACCACAACTTCATACGCTCAGCAACCGCACCTGATACTACTGACATTGCGGTAGCAACAAAGACGACCTGAAAAAAGAAATCGGATTCTAAAGAGTGATCTGCGCCTTCAGCTTGAGTACCAATTAATGCGCCAAATGAGGGTAACCAACCACCGCCGCTGTTATCGACATACATGATGTTATAGCCGACTAATAAAAATGTCGTACACGCAATGGCGTATAAACAAAAGTTCTTGGTGAGTATTTCAGTAGTATTTTTTGAACGGACTAAACCTGCTTCTAACATGGCAAAACCTGCTGCCATCCACATCACTAATGCACCTGAAATCAAAAAGAAAAATGTATCGAGTGCGTAGCGTAATTCAATTACTGTCGTTGATAATTCCATGGTAACCTTCCCTTATACCTGATGTTTATGATCCTATATCCATGCTGCGACTAAAGCGCCTCTCTGTCTACTTCTCCTGTTCGAATACGTACGGCATGTTCAAGATCATAAACAAATATTTTGCCATCACCGATTTTTCCTGTTTGCGCAGCCTTGCTGATAGCATCAACAATATCATCCAAATTTTCTGCCTGAGTCGCGATTTCTAATTTTACTTTAGGCAAAAAATCAATTTGGTATTCAGCGCCACGGTATAATTCGGTATGCCCTTTTTGACGCCCAAATCCTTTTACTTCTGATACTGTCATTCCTTCAACACCGACAACGGCCAATGCTTCGCGTACATCATCTAATTTAAATGGCTTAATAATCGCATTAATTATTTTCATGATTTGCTCCTTACTTTCAATGTATTCCCCATTATGATTAAACAACAAACAATCATCGTGCCAATTATTTAACTAACTGTTTAATAAAGAAATTAAAAAAACAAATCACCATAAACAAAAAAAGGCCGCACCATATAGGTGCAGCCTTTTCACTGTAATATAGCATCTAACGGCTACTGATAAATAACCTGATTAAAAACGGATCACAAATGCTCGCCAAGCTTCTAATGCTTGCGCTAAATCTTCAAAACCACACACCGACATACTTTCTTCATCATAAAAATGAAAATCTTCTTCAAAATCTTCATCTTCTTCAGAAAACAGACAGTTAGCTTGAACCAAAGCTTCGTTATCTTGTAAACATAACGTCAGTTCATCACCCGTTAATCGCCATTCTTTGGTGCTATTTTTCAATGCACTAAGTTGATCTATTACCATATCTATTTTTTCGACATCCTTGCCAAGCTCGTCAATGATCCAATGACCTAATACCTCATGGCCCATTGAAAAAATGGCATGATAACTACCGTCCAAGGTATTTTTTTTAAATTCGTAATCCATACCTTCAGTACCCCATCTCTGATCATCTTCGTTGTTAACTGCTACACTGCTCGCAGAATGCGCTTGGCGCCCATTGTCAGGATCTCTCACTAAAATGCAACTCAATACCACTATTGCTCGACAAATCGTTGCCCGTACTATGAAAATCATTAAGCATTCAGTCAATGTAATAGATTGTCATGGGCGCATTATTGGCTCGGGCGACCCACAACGTCTAAACCAATACCATGACGGTGCTATTTTGGCGCTGAATAACCACCATATTATCGAGATAGATCAAGCAACCTCTCAACAACTGCAAGGGGTAAAACCAGGCATCAATCTGCCAATTATGTTTCAGCAACAAGCTATTGGTGTCGTAGGTATTTCAGGGGATCCTGATGACGTGCGTAATTATGGTGAATTGGTCAAAATGACAGCCGAGCTAATTGTTGAGCAAGCCGCTTTAATGACCCAAGTGGAATGGCATAAACGCCACCGTGAAGAGTTGGTGATGCAGCTCATCAATAACGATAACCTTGATGACATGCAGCTAAATACGATTGCTGAGCGATTAGAAATCGAGCTCGAACAACCACGGATTGCGACTGTCATTAAAGTGCTACCTCATGATGGTGAAGCTTTTTCTTTAGAAAACTTGCAGCATTTAGTTCATTTGCTTGAATACCCTGAGCGGGATAACTTAGTGGCAATTAGTTCAGTTTCTCGCAACGAAGTAGTGGTACTGAAACCAATCACACTCACTAACAAAGGTTGGTCACGGGATCTTGAACAAAAACGGGTTTATAAGCTGCTAAAACGTATTAATAAAGAAGCCAATTACACCATTAAAATTGCGCTAGGCGATTATTTCCCGACAATTCAAGGGCTGGCACAATCTTATTTAACCGCCACTGCAACCATGGAAGCAGCCCTTAATCACCATCAACAAACATCACAACAGGTATTTTTTTACCAAGATCATATTCTACCCGTGCTCCTCAATAAAATAACCGCAGAGGCGTGGCGTTACCAACAACTGCAAGCGCCACTTGAAAAATTAAAGCACCATGATCCGCGTGGAATCTTAGTCAAAACCCTAACGGCATTTTTTGATCAAAATTGTGATTTAGCTCAAACCTGCCAAGTGCTACATATTCACCGAAATACACTTCGTTATCGACTTGATAAAATCGAGCAACAAACCAACTTACAAATCAATAAGATAAGTG
Source organism: Photobacterium piscicola (assembly GCF_900166965.1). Taxonomy (GTDB): domain Bacteria; phylum Pseudomonadota; class Gammaproteobacteria; order Enterobacterales; family Vibrionaceae; genus Photobacterium; species Photobacterium piscicola. The sequence goes on from NZ_FUZI01000005.1 coordinate 140,646, forward strand.
ACATCACTCGTTTGTATTTAGCTATCATTAGTCAATCATAATTAACGTAATTTGTGCAAATGCACAAATTACTAGCAAGCTAACCACACTTTATTTGTTAGTTTGCCTAAAGCTTCTCATTTCAAAATTCACTACAGTGCAGCCATCTTAACTTTTCACTGGAATGGAACAATGGTTGAAGTATCCACCCTTGGTGCCCTCGCAGCACTGGTCGTCGCTATCGGACTGATCTTAAAACGCGTACCGCCCGCTTATGGCATGATCATTGGTGCTCTGGTGGGCGGCATTGTTGGTGGTATCTCTTTAACCGAGACCGTCACCATGATGATTGGTGGCGCTCAAGGTATTGTCACTGCAGTATTACGTATTCTCGCCGCTGGTGTCTTGGCTGGCGTCTTAATTGAATCCGGTGCCGCAACCTCCATTGCAGAAACAATTGTCAAAAAAGTGGGTGAAACGCGCGCGTTATTAGCCCTTGCGATGGCAACTATGATCCTTACTGCGGTTGGCGTCTTTGTGGACGTTGCGGTTATTACCGTAGCCCCAATTGCATTAGCCATTGCCCGTCGTGCCGATCTTTCTAAAATGGCGATCCTATTAGCGATGGTCGGTGGCGGTAAAGCGGGTAACGTTATGTCACCCAATCCTAACTCTATTGCTGCGGCAGATGCGTTTAATGTCCCTCTAACATCCGTCATGGCAGCAGGTGTTATTCCGGGACTGTGTGGAATGTTATTTGCTTACTTTATTGCTAAAAAATTAGTCAATAAAGGCAGTAAAGTCCAAGCCCACGAAGTTATTGATGTTGATTTGAGCCGTTTACCCTCTTTTGCTACCGCCATTGTTGCTCCATTAGTTGCCATTGCATTATTAGCCCTACGTCCTATCGCTGGTATTAATGTCGATCCACTTATCGCCCTTCCATTAGGCGGTTTAATGGGTGCAATTGCCATGAAGCGTTTCCGTGATACCAACCACTTTGCGGTTTCTGGATTAAACCGCATGGCGCCAGTGGCGGTGATGTTACTAGGTACTGGTACTCTCGCGGGCATCATTGCCAATTCAGGCTTAAAAAGTGGCTTAATTGATGTGTTAACAGCATCGGGATTACCCTCTTACTTACTCGCGCCTATCTCTGGTGCCATGATGTCACTAGCCACAGCATCAACCACCGCGGGTACTGCGGTAGCCTCAAGCGTGTTTAGTCATACTATTTTAGAATTAGGTGTCCCAGCCATTGCAGGTGCGGCAATGATCCATGCTGGCGCCACCGTATTTGACCATATGCCTCACGGTAGCTTCTTCCATGCGACAGGCGGCTCAGTTCATATGGATATGCATGAACGTTTAAAACTAATCCCTTATGAAACCGCTGTTGGCTTAATGATTGCTACCGTTTCTACACTTATCTTTGGCGTATTTGGCTTCACTATTTAACAAGGCTGATTGATTATGAAAATTATTATTGCTCCTGACTCATACAAAGAAAGCCTGACCGCAATGGAAGTGGCAACTGCAATTGAAGCAGGATTTCGCCAAGTAATACCAACGGCTGAATACATTAAATTACCAATGGCTGATGGCGGTGAAGGCACGGTGCAATCATTGGTTGATGCCAGTAACGGCACCATCATAGAGCACGCAGTTACAGGTCCTTTGGGAACCCAAGTTAACGCTTTTTTTGGCCTCATGGGTGACGGTAAAACTGCGGTTATTGAAATGGCAGCGGCATCTGGTTTGCACCTTGTTAGCCCTGACCTGCGTAACCCAATGCTCACGACGAGTTATGGTACTGGCGAATTGATTCTAGCGGCACTGGATCACGGAGTTAACCATATTATTGTTGGTATCGGTGGCAGTGCGACCAATGACGGCGGTATCGGTATGGCGCAAGCACTTGGCGTACAGCTATTAGATAGCAACGGTCAAGCGCTTAAGTTTGGTGGTCAAGCATTAGCACAACTGGCAACCATTGATATCACAACGGTCGATCCGCGTCTTGCCAATATAAAACTGGAAGTGGCGTGTGATGTTGATAATCCCCTTTGTGGTGAAAAAGGGGCATCACAGGTGTTTGGCCCTCAAAAAGGAGCTACCCCAGCAATGGTTGCCACGCTTGATCAGCATCTTGCTCACTATGCCGCAATCATAAAACAAGACTTAGGTGTAGATATCAAAAATACAGCAGGAGCAGGTGCTGCTGGCGGTATGGGCGCGGCGTTATTAGGTTTATTTAATGCTCAATTACGTTCAGGCATCGAGATCGTGATCGACGCGGTTAACTTGGGCGACATTGTTCAGGATGCAGATCTAGTGATCACAGGTGAAGGACGTATTGATAGCCAAACCATTCATGGTAAAACGCCGATTGGCGTCGCACGTACAGCCAAGCAATACCATAAACCCGTAATTGGTATTGCAGGTTGTTTAAGCCAAGATTGTGGCGTGGTTTATGACCATGGAATTGACGCGGTATTTAGTGTTGTTCCCGCAGCGATGAGTCTTGAACAAGCCTTTAGCAATGCGGCAATCAATATTGAATTAACCGCCCGTAATGTGGCAGCAATGTATTGCTTGAACCGCTAATGCATTGGCTCATAAATAATTAAGCAATACTAATAAAAACGCCGCGATTATTCGCGGCGTTTTTCGCTCTTTATTTTTATTCAATAACCGTTACGTCAACAATAATGTCAATTAAACCGGTTGCTGAATAATGACTTCATCAGCTTTGTTAGTGTAATCCGCCATGCGATCAAAATTGAGATAACGGTAAGTATCAGCCGCTGTTGCATCAATCTGTTTAGCATAAGTTAGGTATTCATCCATAGTTGGAATACGACCTAAAATAGCCCCGACCGCGGCTAACTCAGCCGAAGATAAATACACATTGGCACCATTACCTAAACGGTTAGGGAAGTTACGGGTCGAGGTCGACATTACCGTAGCTTTATCTTTCACTCGTGCTTGGTTACCCATACACAATGAACATCCCGGTGTTTCAATACGTACTCCAGCACGACCAAAAATACCGTAATAACCTTCTTCGGTAAGCTGGTCTTTATCCATCTTAGTTGGTGGTGCCACCCATAAGCGCGTATCTAGTTGGCCACCAAATTTCTCAAGTAACTTACCTGCCGCACGGAAATGACCAATGTTAGTCATACATGAGCCGATAAATACTTCATCAATCGCGGTTCCCGCCACCTCAGACAATAAACGCGCATCATCAGGATCATTCGGCGCACACAGAATTGGCTCTTTAATGTCTGCCAGATCAATCTCGATCACATGCGCATATTCAGCATCTTTATCTGCGGTCATTAACTCAGGATTGGCTAACCATGCTTGCATCGCAGTAATTCGGCGCTCAATGGTACGACGATCACCATAGCCTTCAGCGATCATCCACTTCAGCATTACAATATTTGAGTTTAAATATTCAGTGATCGATTCTGGCGACAATTTAACGGTACAGCCTGCAGCACTTCGCTCTGCCGATGCATCAGAAAGTTCAAACGCTTGCTCAACCGATAAATGCTCAACCCCTTCAATCTCAAGTACACGACCTGAGAATTCATTGATCTTACCCGATTTTTCAACCGTTAATAGCCCTTGCTGAATAGCAAAATAAGGAATCGCATGAACCAGATCTCGCAGGGTAATCCCCGCTTGCATCTCACCTTTAAAACGCACCAAAATAGATTCCGGCATATCAAGCGGCATCACGCCCGTTGCCGCAGCAAATGCCACTAAACCAGAACCCGCAGGGAATGAAATACCTAATGGGAAACGGGTATGTGAATCGCCCCCCGTACCAACAGTATCTGGCAATAACATGCGGTTAAGCCATGAGTGAATAACACCATCTTTAGGACGTAATGCCACTCCACCACGATTCATAATAAAATCAGGCAATGTATGGTGCGTATTAACATCAATCGGTTTTGGATAAGCAGAAGTATGACAGAAAGACTGCATGGTTAAATCGGCAGAAAAACCTAAACAGGCTAAGTCTTTCAGTTCATCACGCGTCATGGGGCCGGTGGTATCTTGCGAACCAACGGTGGTCATCTTAGGCTCACAATAGGTGCCAGGACGAACCCCTTCAACACCACACGCTTTACCGACCATCTTCTGCGCTAGAGTATAACCTTTACCGTTATCTTTAACGGCCACAGGACGACGGAACACATCAGATGCAGCCAAGCCTAACGCTTGACGAGCACGATCGGTTAGGCCACGACCAATGATCAATGGAATTCGCCCACCCGCACGCACTTCATCAATCAAGACCTCGGTTTTTAGTTTAAAGGTTGAGACCAATTCATCGTTATCATGACGACGCACTTCACCTTTAAACGGATAAACGTCAATCACATCGCCCATAGCAAGTTTTGTTACATCAACTTCAATCGGCAGTGCACCAGCATCTTCCATAGTATTAAAGAAGATCGGCGCGATCTTACCACCAAGCACGTAGCCACCAGCACGCTTATTAGGTACGTAAGGAATATCATCCCCCATAAACCATAGCACTGAGTTAGTTGCTGATTTTCGTGATGATCCGGTTCCCACTACATCACCAACATACACTAATTGATGACCTTGTTGTTTAAGGGCCTCAATTTGCGTAATCGGACCAATCACTCCCGCTTGATCGGGTGTGATCCCTTCACGCTCAATTTTTAGCATCGCTAATGCATGTAACGGAATATCCGGTCGTGACCACGCATCAGGCGCAGGAGATAAGTCATCAGTATTGGTTTCACCACTGACTTTAAATACGGTAAGAGTGATTTTTTCAGCAAGAGCAGGCTTAGATAAGAACCACTCGGCATCAGCCCATGATTGCATCACTTGCTTGGCAAAAGTATTGCCCGCTTTGGCTTTTTGCTCAACATCATAGAATGAGTCAAACATCAGTAAAGTATGAGATAGCGCACTAACAGCGATAGGGGCAAGCTCAGTATCATCAAGTAATGACACTAGTGGTTCGATATTGTAACCACCTTGCATGGTCCCTAATAACTGCGCGGCCTTGGTTTTGTCAACTAATGGCGATTGTGCTTCACCAGTAGTGATTGCAGCCAGAAAACCCGCTTTTACATAAGCAGCTTCGTCCACACCCGGTGGAATACGGTTTTCTAATAAATCCAGTAGTGCCGCTTCCTCACCTTGCGGCGGGGTTTTTAATAGCTCAATCAGAGCGGCAACCTGTTCAGCATTAAGAGGTTGAGCAACAACCCCCTCTGCCGCACGCTCTTCGACGTGTTTACGGTAGGCTTCAAGCACGACATATTCCTCTTATATTGGCTCGACGATAACGCCGAACATCCTTGGAAGTTAAATGATCTCTCACTGATCAGTCATTGCGATTTAATCTATACCTGACATCTTAACGGCTAATTAGAGATCAAAACTGTTAAATACCATAGCATTTTTAACCTAAAATTAAAATAAGTCGATGTTTTACAACATTCACAGTTTTAATAAATATCGCCTCAGTCACCGCTAAATATTGATAACCCTGCCACTAAATCTCATGTGACAAGTATCAATATTGCTCACTAAAGTTAGCGCTAGCTCATATTGCGCGCCATAAATCACTAAAGTTTTTTCATAAATACGCCGATACATAAGCCTGTATTTTCATTTCACCGACCATCATGACGTAACCACGTATGGTCTGTTCATTTGCTCATAAATATAAGCCGTCTTATGAATTACAAACATTTAAGCATCAAATCAAAACTGATCATCGCCATCACCATGGCGGTACTCGCTTCAACGACCTTAGTCAGTGTCCTTAGTCAAAGCCAAGTTCGCGCAGCCATTACCACTCGAATCTTAGACTTAGAATTGCCCTCGATCTTGTTGCAAATTCGTAATAATGTCGAAAAAGAAGTCACTCAGTTACAATCAGCCGCAGAGCAACTTGCCAATAACAGCTACGTTATCGACAGTGTGTTAGCCACCAAAGCCCCGCAAGATAAAACCCGTTTAGTCAAAGAATTACGTAATATTCAGAATCAATACCAGTTATTAGATGTCTCTATTGCTAACCGTCACAACGGCGATTACTGGAACCAAAATGGTTTTTTACGCCAACTGACCCCTCAACAAGATCAATGGTTTTTTGACGCTATTCAAGCGAACCACACTCGCAGCCTCAGTATCTTTAGAGAAAAAACTGGTGAGGTAAAACTGTTTGTTAACTATCAGCAACCACAGGGTGATACTTTAGCGGGGCTCTCTAAATCTCTTGATGATATGGCAAGTTTTATTAGCCAATTTAAAATTGAACAAACCGGATTTGTCTATTTAGTCGATAGTAAAGGCACCATTAAAATCCATCGTGATAACGACAAAATGCTAGGTCACAATTCAATTACGACCTTATTTGATTCAACCGTGGCCACCACCTTATTAAATAAACAAAGTTTTAGTGTGATAGAAACAAAGAGTAATAATGAAGATGTCTTTTTAGCAGCGAGCTACATTCCCGCCATGGATTGGTATGTGATTGGCGAACTTCCAAAAAAAGAAGCCTTTGCTGCCCTCACGACTATTCGTAATCAAGTTATTTTATTTACCGCCATTATTGCTGCAATCTTTATTGTTATCGCTATTTTTCTCGCCAGCAGTATTACTCGCCCAATTAAAAACCTAGCATTAATGTTTAAGAATCTTGGTGAAGGCGATGGTGATTTACGCCACCGTTTAAACGTTGAAGCTAATGATGAAATTGGACAATTATCATCAGGATTTAATGGCTTTATTGGTAAGATCCACCATTCAGTGATTGACGTTGCAGAAACGGGGAACGCCCTTCGTCAAGCGGCAGAATCAGTGGCATCTCAAGCTCAATTAACCCTTGATAATAGCCATAGCCAACGCGATAGAACCTTATTGGTTGTAACTGCAATCAATGAAATGGGAGCAACGGTTAATGAAATTGCCAGTAATGCCGCCCTCGCCGCCGAATCGACTCAACAAGCCGAACAACAAACCCATGATGGTCAGCAAGTGGTGAGTGAAGCCCGCAATACCATTAATCAACTGTCATCCGATATCGGTCAGGTTAGTGATGTGATTGATTCATTGGCTAATAACACTCAATCTATTGGCAGTATTTTAGATGTGATTCGAGGAATTTCAGAACAAACAAATCTGTTGGCATTAAATGCTGCCATTGAAGCGGCACGAGCGGGAGAACAAGGACGCGGGTTTGCCGTGGTTGCCGATGAAGTTCGCAATCTTGCTAGTCGAACGGCAACTTCGACAGATGAAATTCAAACGATGATTAACCGCTTACAACAAGAAGCATCAAATGCCGTTAGTGCAATAGAGCAAAGTCGTCAGCTATCAGACAATGGCGTCTCAGCATCTGATCAAGCCTCTACCGCTTTAATTTCCATTGCGGATCGTATTAGCTTAATTGCCGATATGAATACTCAGGTCGCAACGGCAACCGAAGAGCAATCAATTGTGGTGCGCGACATTAATTGCAATATTGAAGAGATCAATGAAACCACTCAGTTAACCGCAGAAACAGCAGAGCAACTGGCAGATTCTAGCCAATCATTGCGCCAACTTTCACAGCGTTTGGATGATATGGTCGGCACTTTTAAATTGTAATTATCAACCTTAAATCGCTATCGGTTTACAAAACTATAGCTAACAAAAAAGCGCCCTTAGGCGCTTTTTTATTTACAAAGCATTAAGCAAGAATTACTTGTTACGCTTTACTGCTTTTGCATTTGGCAGGTCAGTGATTGAACCTTCAAATACTTCTGCTGCAAGACCAATTGATTCATGCAATGTTGGGTGAGCGTGAATTGTTAATGCGATATCTTCCGCATCACAACCCATCTCGATCGCTAGACCGATTTCACCTAATAATTCACCACCGTTAGTACCTACGATAGCACCACCGATAACGCGGTGAGTGTCTTTATCGAAGATCATCTTAGTCATACCATCAGCACAATCAGATGCGATAGCACGGCCAGATGCAGCCCATGGGAATGTAGCAACTTCGTAGTTAATGCCTTCAGCTTTCGCTTCTTTCTCAGTCTTACCTACCCACGCCACTTCTGGCTCAGTGTAGGCAATTGAAGGAATAACTTTAGGATCGAAGTAGTGCTTCTTACCTGAAATAACTTCAGCCGCTACGTGACCTTCATGCACACCTTTGTGAGCAAGCATTGGTTGGCCAACAACGTCACCAATCGCATGAATGTGAGCAACGTTAGTACGCATTTGCTTATCAACGTGAATAAAGCCACGCTCATCAACATTGATACCCGCTTTCTCAGCATCGATTAGCTGACCATTTGGTACACGACCGATAGCAACAAGTACTGCATCATAACGTGTAGGTTCCGCAGGCGCTTTCTTACCTTCCATTGAAACGTAGATACCGTCTTCTTTCGCTTCAACTGCTGTCACTTTCGTTTCAAGCATTAGGTTGAATTTCTTCGCAATACGCTTAGTGAAGACTTTAATGATATCTTTATCAGCTGCTGGAATAACTTGATCGAACATCTCAACAACGTCGACATCAGAACCTAGCGCGTGGTAAACCGTACCCATTTCAAGACCAATGATACCGCCGCCCATAATCAGTAACTTTTGAGGTACTTCTTTAAGCTCTAGCGCATCTGTTGAATCCCAAATACGTGGGTCTTCATGTGGAATGAAAGGCAGTTTAATTGGGCGTGAACCCGCAGCGATAATTGCATTGTCAAAAGTAACAGTCGTTTGACCATCAGCACCTTCAACAACGATTGAATTAGGGCCAGTAAATTTACCGTAACCGTTAACCACGTTAACTTTACGCATCTTAGCCATACCGCCAAGACCGCCAGTAAGTTGGGTAATTACTTTATCTTTCCATAAGCGGATTTTATTAATATCGGTTTGTGGCTCACCGAAAATCACGCCATGTTCAGCCATCGCTTTTGCTTCTTCGATAACTTTCGCTACGTGAAGCAGAGCTTTTGATGGAATACAACCGACGTTAAGACATACGCCGCCAAGAGTATTAAATTTTTCGATTAGAACCGTATCTAGACCTAAGTCTGCACAACGGAATGCCGCAGAATAACCAGCAGGGCCTGAACCCAACACCACTACCTGGGCTTTAATTTCTTTGCTCATCATGACCTCGTTGTAAGTCTTTTATCCCTAACAGGCTATCAGCTACGCTGTACTTTTTAATGCTAAATTCACCGTCAAATTGAGTAACAAGTTTACAGACCTGTTAACAACATGAAAAATAAATTACTGCAGCCTGTGAGCTAAACAACAATTCCATGCCTACTTAAGGTAGGCATGGCGTTGTGGATGTGAAACCTTATAGTACCAAACGACGGATGTCAGATAGACAACCATTTAAGTAAGTAATGAAACGTGCACCTTCAGCACCATCAATCACACGGTGATCGTATGATAGTGATAATGGCAGTTGTAGACGCGGTTCAAACTCTTTACCGTTCCATACTGGCTTCATTTCAGACTTAGATACACCAAGGATACCTACTTCTGGCGCATTCACGATTGGTGTGAACGCAGTACCACCTAAGCCACCTAGGCTTGAGATAGTGAAACAGCCACCTTGCATATCTGATGCAGTTAGCTTACCAGCACGTGCTTTCTTAGAGATAGTCATTAGCTCTTCAGATAGCTCGTAAATACCTTTCTTGTTCACGTCTTTAAATACAGGAACAACCAAGCCATTCGGTGTATCTACCGCGATGCCGATGTTGATGTATTTCTTCAAAATCAAGCTCTCGCCATCATCTGATAGTGAAGAGTTGAATGAAGGGAACGCTTCCAGTGCTTTCGCTGCCGCTTTAAGAATGAACACTAGTGGCGTGATCTTCATGCCAGAGTCTTTCTTCGCTTCGATAGCGTTTTGGTCTTTACGGAATGCTTCAAGCTCAGTGATATCTGCATTATCCCACTGTGTAACGTGTGGAATCATTACCCAGTTACGGTGCAGGTTCGCGCCAGAAATCTTCTTAATGCGAGACAGCGGCTTAACTTCAGTGTCACCAAACTTGCTGAAGTCAATCTTCGGCCAAGGTAGTAGACCTAGAGCTGCGCCATCGCCTTTACCTGAAGCCGATGCTGCAGCACCAGATTCAAGACGCTTAAGTGCATCTTTAACGAAGCTTTGAACGTCTTCTTTCAGAACGCGGTTCTTACGGCCTGTACCTTTTACTTTCGCAAGGTTAACGCCAAACTCACGTGCTAGACGACGAACAACAGGTGATGCATGTGCATAATCGTTGTTTTCTTCAAAATCGCCCGTTGTTGCAGCAGCTGGAGCTGATGCAACAGGTGCCGCTGTAGGCGCAGGTGCTGCCGCTTGAACAGGAGCCGCCGCAACTGCAACCGGTGCTGCGCCAGCAACTTCAAAGATCATGATTAGCGAGCCAGTAGAAACCTTGTCGCCAGCAGCGATTTTGATTTCTTTGATAGTACCTGCAAACGGTGCTGGTACTTCCATTGATGCTTTGTCGCCTTCAACAGTAATTAGAGATTGCTCTTCTTCTACTGTATCGCCAACCGCAACCATGATTTCAGTGACTTCAACTTCATCACCGCCGATATCAGGCACATGAACTTCTTTTGCTGCTGCAACAGCAGGTGCCGCCGCTACAGGTGCTGCTGCTTGAGCAGGAGCCGCTACTGGCGCTGAACCAGCAACTTCAAAAATCATCACTAGTGAGCCAGTTGAAACTTTATCACCTGTTGCGATTTTAATTTCTTTTAGTACACCAGCGAACGGTGCAGGTACTTCCATTGATGCTTTATCGCCTTCAACGGTAAGTAGTGATTGCTCTTCTTCGATGCTGTCGCCGATAGCAACCATGATTTCAGTGACTTCAACTTCATCACCGCCGATATCAGGCACATGTACTTCTTTAAGCTCAGCGGCTGCCGCTGCCACAGGTGCTGCTTCTGCTACAGGAGCTGCTACCGCTGCGCCTTCAGCTTCAAAGATCATGATCAATGAACCAGTAGAGACTGAATCACCCACCGCGATTTTAATTTCTTTTACGATACCCGCTTGAGAAGCAGGCACTTCCATTGATGCTTTATCGCCTTCAACAGTGATCAGTGATTGTTCTTCTTCAACCTTGTCGCCAACGCTAACAAGAATCTCAGTTACTTCAACCTCATCCGCACCGATATCAGGTACATTAATTTCGATTGCCATTATATTTGCCTCTTACGCGTATAGCGGGTTGATCTTGTCTGCATCAATGTTGAATTTAGCAATTGCATCTGCAACAACAGAATTCTCAATGTCACCACGTTTTGCCAATTCAGAAAGTGCAGCAACAACAACGTAGCCTGCATTAACTTCAAAGTGACGACGTAGGTTAGCGCGGCTGTCTGAACGACCGAAGCCATCAGTACCCAGAACTTTAAATGACTCAGAAGGCATGAACGCGCGAACTTGTTCTGCGTAGTTCTTCATGTAGTCAGTCGCAGCGATTGCAGGCTCAGAACCCATAACCGTTGTGATGTAAGGTACTTTCTGCTCCGCTTGTGGGTGCAGCATGTTATAACGCTCTACATCTTGACCGTCACGGGTTAATTCGTTGAATGATGTTACTGAGTAAACATCAGATGCAACGCCGTAATCATCACTTAGAATTTGAGCCGCAGCGCGCACTTCATTCATGATAGTACCTGAGCTCATTAGCTGAACTTTGTTGCTACCAGCATAAGATTCTAACTTGTAGATACCCTTACGAATGCCTTCTTCAGCGCCTTCAGGCATGCCAGGCATTGCGTAGTTCTCATTCATTACTGTTAGGTAGTAATAAATGTTCTCTTGGCTCTCACCATACATGCGACGAATACCGTCTTGCATGATAACCGCTAGCTCGTAAGCAAACGTTGGATCGTAAGAGATACAGTTTGGCACTGTGTTAGCCATGATGTGTGAGTGGCCATCTTCGTGCTGTAGACCTTCACCGTTCAGGGTAGTACGACCGGCAGTAGCACCTAATAGGAAGCCACGAGCTTGTTGGTCACCAGCCATCCACGCCATGTCGCCAACGCGTTGGAAGCCAAACATTGAGTAGTAAATGTAGAACGGAATCATTGGTAGGTTGTTAGTGCTGTATGATGTTGCAGCAGCAACCCAAGATGCCATTGAACCTAATTCGTTGATACCTTCTTGCAGTACCTGACCTGAGTTTGCTTCTTTGTAGTAAGAAACAACGCCACGGTCTTCTGGAGTGTAAGTTTGACCCGCAGGGTTGTAGATACCCACTTGACGGAACAGACCTTCCATACCAAATGTACGCGCTTCATCACAGATGATAGGCACGATGTTCTTACCGATATTCTTATCTTTCAATAGAATATTAAGCGTACGAACGTAAGCCATTGTGGTAGAGATTTCACGCTTTTGCTCAACCAGCAATGGTGCAAACTCTTCTAGCTCAGGTACTTTAAATTCTTGAGTGAACTTAGGGCTACGCTTAGGTGTGTAACCTAATAGTGCTTCACGACGAGCGTGTAGGTAGTTGTACTCTGCAGAGCCTTGTTCAAGCTCTAGGTAAGGCAATGATTTAATTGCTTCATCAGAGATAAGATCTTGTAGACCTAAACGATCACGTAGGTATTGAACATGAGTCATGTCCATTTTCTTCACGCCGTGAGCGATGTTCTTACCTTCTGCTGCTTCACCCATGCCGTAACCTTTAACAGTTTTAGCAAGAATAACAGTCGGCTTACCTTGAGTATCTTTTGCATTGGTAAATGCAGCAAATAGCTTAGATGAATCGTGACCACCACGTTTCAGTTCAAAGATTTGCTCATCTGTCATGTCAGCAACCAGTGCCGCAGTCTCAGGGTATTTACCAAAGAAGTGCTCACGTACATAAGCGCCATCTTTAGATTTAAATGTCTGGTAGTCACCATCGATAGTTTCGTTCATTAACTGAAGTAACTTACCAGTAGTGTCTTTTGCTAGTAGTGAATCCCAGTTGTTACCCCAGATCACTTTAACCACATTCCAGCCAGCACCTTTAAATAGGCCTTCTAGCTCTTGAATGATCTTACCGTTACCCATAACCGGACCATCTAGGCGCTGTAGGTTACAGTTGATAAGGAAACATAGGTTATCTAGCTTCTCACGCGCAGCGAAAGAAATCGCACCACGTGATTCTGGCTCATCCATCTCGCCGTCACCTAGGAACGCGTAAACACGTTGCGCTGAAGTGTCTTTAAGACCACGGCCTTCTAAATATTTAAGGAAACGCGCTTGGTAGATCGCAGAGATAGGACCTAGACCCATAGATACCGTTGGGAACTGCCAGAATTCAGGCATTAACTTAGGGTGTGGGTATGAAGGAATACCTTTGCCATCAACTTCTTGACGGAAGTTATCAAGCTGATCTGCTGTTAAACGGCCTTCAACGAAAGCACGAGAGTAGATTCCTGGAGAGATGTGACCTTGGTAATAAACCAAATCGCCGCCATCCACGTCATTAGGTGCGCGGAAGAAGTGGTTAAAACATACTTCATAGAAAGCCGAAGCAGACTGGTAAGACGCCATGTGGCCGCCTAGGTCTAAATCTTTCTTTGAAGCACGCAATACGATCATGATCGCGTTCCAGCGAATGATAGAACGGATACGACGCTCTAGCGTAGTATCACCTGGGTACGCAGGTTCTTGCGCCGCAGGAATCGTATTAATGTAATTAGTGTTGATGCCTGTTGCCATATCAACACCATCTAAACGTGCTTTATCCAATACTTGCTCTAGTAAGTACTGTGCGCGTTCAACACCTTCTTCACGGACTACTGATTCAAGGGCTTCTAACCAATCTTGAGTTTCCAGTGCATCCACGTCACTCTTCATGACTTCAGACATGCGATCTATCCTTTCGTTATAATCAATCAACTAAACTAACAATGTCGCGACTTGCAAATGGCCTTTGGCTGATAAAGAACCCTAGTCAAGCCCGTCCTTGCGTTGCTGGATTCGGCGAAGAGAGCGTTGACGCCTGCTATCTTCTCGCGATAAATCCAACAAAGTTTCCTCAATGTAAGCCAAATGTGCATGGGATGCTTCACGCGCCTTTTTAGGCTGTTTTGAAACAATCGCCGCAACAATATTGGCCCTATGTTTGCTCACCTTATCCACCACCGCTTGATGACGATTAAGGTATTCAAAATTCTGTAATACGTTCTGTTCCAACAATGGCGCTAAACTACGAATAATGTGCAATAACACCACATTATGTGCCGACTCTGTAACCGCAATAAGGTATTGCATTACCGCAGTTGCTTCGGCGGCTAAATCGCCTTGTTGTTGTGCTTGTTGAATCCGCACATGACAATCTTTAATACGATCAAAGTCATCATCATTACCACGCAGGGCCGCATAATATGCCGCTAATCCCTCTAGCGCATGGCGCGCTTCAACTAAATCTAATTGTGTTTCAGGGTGTGCCGCTAATAAATCGAGCAGTGGCTCAGAAAAACTTTCCCACAAATTTTCTGTCACAAATGTGCCGCCACCTTGACGACGCGTCAGTAAATGTTTGGCTTCTAAGCGTTGAATCGCCTCACGAACAGAAGGGCGAGAAACATCAAATTGCTTTGCTAGTTCACGCTCAGGAGGCAGTTGTTGTCCCGGAGATAACGTCCCTTCAACAATCAAACACTCAAGCTCTTTTTCGATAGCCTCACAAAGTTTGGGTTGGCGAATACGTTTATAGGTCATTATGATGAATGCTTCTTATAATCAATCTGCTTCATAACAAAACTAACAATACGGGTAATTGGTATTACCAATTTGCTGACGTGGAAAGTTTACAGAAATAATCGTGAAAGTCCACACTCAACTTGATTGAAATCATAGAACGCGCATTCGTTAACACAACTTAAACACATACAACCACATCAAATAACAATCAATCAGACACTAAGCGACCAACTAAATTCCATTCTGATGCTAAGTAAAAGAAGATTTAGATAAAAAGCCTATGATTTATCAGTACTAATTAACCAATCTATTAATAATTCACCGCTTACAATTGGCCTTTATAGCCATGCCAATCAAACACTAATCCGGGATCTGTTTTTCGCCCAGGCGCAATAAATTCATGCCCGGTAATTCGCTGGCGCGTAATAGCAGGATACTGCTGCATTATTTTTTGGGTAAGAGTGGCTAATGTTTCATACTGACACGATGTAAAAGGTAAATAGTCACAACCTTCAAGTTCAATGCCAATCGAATAATCGTTACATTTATCACGCCCTTCAAAGCAAGAAATTCCCGCATGCCATGCTCGCGCATTAAACGGTACGAACTGAATAATACTCCCATCACGGCGAATCAAACAGTGAGCCGAAACGCGGAACTGATGAATTAATGCGAAATAAGCATGTTCGTTAGGATCAAGCCGCCCCGTAAATAACTGCTCAATGTAAGGTCCACCAAACTCCCCCGGCGGCAAACTAATGTTATGCACCACCAGCAGTGAAATATCATCATCAGGGCGAGTATCACAAAATGGCGATGGCACGTGTTTAACGTCATCAAGCCAGTGATCGCGATTAATGGTTAAAGTCATATCAACCTCAAAGTAAAGAAATAGGTATCGAGTATCGTAGGAAAAACTAAAACTATCTCTCTGTAAATAGTCACGGAAAAAAAGATTCCACACGCCCCCAGCTCTTCCTGCTTTCCCTCGCTCCTCGAAAACTATCAACCTCGCCCCCGCTTCCCCTCGTAACTCTTAACCTCATCACTCGCTACTCGCCCCCGCTTCCCCTCGAAAACTGAATCTATTCCCTGTATGCTTTTGCTATCACTCGCGGTAATTCACTTACCGGCAAACTCTTGCTATGGATACGACATGACGACTATGGAACAGAAACACGACAGCAGTGCTCGCCTTACTTACCTTAAACAGCAACTACCGCTAGAAATCACTCGCGCCGTTGCTGATACTCTGCGTGAAGATTTAGGTGGTGAGATTGATGCTAGCCGTGATATTACCGCCAATTTAATTGCCGCGAATAGTCACAGCACCGCCACTATTATTACCCGTGAATATGGCGTTTTTTGTGGTCAATTGTGGGCCGATGAAGTGTTTGCCCAATTAGGCGGTGAAGTGGTGATTGAGTGGCAGGTTACCGATGGTGAGGTAGTCAAACCCAACCAAGTATTATGTACCCTAAGTGGCCCATCACGAGCATTACTCACTGGTGAGCGTAATGCGATGAACTTTATTCAAACCTTATCAGGTTGCGCCACCCTTACTGCGGAATATGTAAACCAACTGGTCGGCACCAATACTCGTCTATTAGATACCCGAAAAACCGTTCCCGGCTTGCGCAGCGCCCTTAAATACGCGGTCAGTTGTGGTGGTGGTTTTAACCATCGCATTGGCGTGTTTGATGCATACTTAATTAAAGAAAACCACATCATGGCTTGCGGTGGCATTGAAAAAGCAATCGCCACGGCCAAGCAATTAAACCCCGGCAAACCGGTAGAAATAGAAACCGAATCGCTAGCCGAATTAGAACAAGCGATTGCCGCTGGCGCAGATATTATTATGCTGGATAATTTTTCATTAGAGATGATGCGTGAAGCGGTAAAAATTAACGCAGGTCGTGCGGCTTTGGAAAATTCTGGTGATATTACTCTGAATAATATTCGCGAATGTGCGTTAACGGGTGTAGATTATATTTCAGTCGGTGCGCTAACCAAGCATGTGCGAGCAATGGATTTGTCGATGCGGTTTAGGTAGTCCGCGAGGAAGAGCAGGTATAGAGGGGCGAGGAAGAACAGTTTTTATCTCGCCACTCGTCTCGTTCCTGGTTTTCCTCGTCCTTGCTCTCCCTTTCTCCACTTCACCCTCGCCCCTTGTTTTCCTTAATCCCTTTTCTCTTGCTTTTCCTGCTCTCCCTCGCCCCTTATTCACCTCACAACCTGCCTCATTTCTGCGCCCCAACTCCAGCCCTATTTTGTAACTGCTGCAACAATGGCACAAATAATTCAAACTGCGCCGAGCAATAACACCACTGTTATTCAATCAATATCTTAAGCCTTTTATTCTAGTTCCACAGCACTACCCCTTTGTCCATGTTGGACAACTTAAAACCTTCAAGGAATGGAATATGAAAAAGCAACAAGGCTTTACTCTTATTGAATTGATGATCGTAGTGGCGATCATTGGTGTGTTATCAGCAATTGCAGTTCCAGCTTATAAAGATTATGTGGCTAAAAGTGAAATGGCTTCAGCTATGGCCACAATGAAAGCCCTTATCACTCCAGCAGAATTAGTGATTCAAGAAGAAGGAGAGATTAGTGGTGGTGTTACTACATTAAATATTGCAGCAGACGCTAATCCACTAGGGGAAATAGATGTTGCAGATAATGGTTTAGGTCTTACGTTTGAGTTTAAATCAGGGTCTTTAGATACTAAAAAACTAACATTTAATCGTGATGCTGATGAGGGTTGGAACTGTCTCGCAGATAAGGGCATGCCACCAGTTGATGGCTGTAAAGAAGACACAACAAAACCAAAACCATAACCATGCAAACCAACCTCGCCTCGATCCTGTTCCAAGCTGAGTTAATCAGCCGCGAGCAGGAGCAGCAAATAGTCGAGTCGGTGACGGCGGAAGGGATCAATGTCCCGACCGCCATTACTCGCTTAGGCATCATGGCGGATGATGAACTGGCACGTTCATTATCACACCTGTTCAATCTAGATCGAGTGGATGTCCACCACTATGACTTTCAAGGTTGCTGTCAAAGTGTCTACCAACGTGAACTGGTATTACGCCATCGCGTGCTGCCGCTTGCGCAAGACAATAGCACCCTTTTCGTCGGCCTTAGCGATCCTACCAATGTCGAGGCGCAAGATGAATTTCGCTTCGCTATTGGTAAGAACGTTGAAGCACTGTTATTAGACAATAAACAACTTGAATCGGCGATTCGACGGGTTTATGGCAGTGATATCGGTGATGTTGGTAACAGCCGTCAAATCAGTGATGAAGATTTAGGTAACTTAATTGATATCAACGATCTTGAACTTGATGAAGCCACCGATTTAAGCCAAGACAGCGCTCCGGTTACTCGTTATATCAACCAAGTCTTAATGGATGCCCTGCGCCGTAAAGCATCCGACATTCACTTTGAACCCTATGAAACCAGCTATCGAATTCGATTTCGTTGTGATGGCATTTTACATCAGCATTTAACACCGCCTGCCAGTTTGTCGCGGCGGTTATCAACCCGTTTGAAGGTAATGTCGAAGCTCAATATTGCCGAACGCCGTCAACCACAAGATGGCCGCATTAAACTTAAATTATCAGAGTCACTGGCAATTGATCTGCGGGTGTCGACCCTACCAACCTTGTGGGGCGAGAAAGTGGTACTGCGAATTTTAGACAGTTCCAGTGCCAGCTTAAACATTGATATTTTAGGATATAGCGATGCTCAAAAGCAGGCTTATTTAACCGCGCTGCAACGCCCGCAAGGGATGATTTTAATGACTGGCCCTACAGGTAGTGGCAAAACCGTATCGCTCTATACCGGTTTAAGTATTTTAAACACTGACGAGCGCAATATTTCTACCGCCGAAGATCCGGTTGAGATCAACCTCCAAGGTATCAACCAAGTTCAAATCAATAATCAGGCTGGACTTGGATTTGCTGAAGCATTGCGATCGTTTCTACGTCAAGACCCAGATGTAGTAATGGTCGGTGAAATTCGTGACCTTGAAACTGCCGAAATTGCGGTTAAAGCGGCGCAAACTGGGCACTTGGTGTTATCAACCCTGCACACCAACTCAGCTGCGGAAACCATTACCCGTTTAACCAACATGGGGGTGGAAGATTTTAACCTTGCCTCATCACTGAGTTTAATTATTGCGCAGCGGTTAGCACGTCGATTATGCAGTCACTGTAAGCAACCGCATCTGCTTGATGACTTAACTTGTGAACGCTTAAAACTGCCACTTAACACTAGTGTTTATCAAGCCCATAAAGAAGGCTGTGATGATTGCAACAAAGGCTATGTTGGCCGAGTGGGTATTTATGAAGTGATGCAATTTAGCCGTGAAATTGCTGAAGCATTAATGCAAAACGCCACCAGCTTACAATTAGAAGATATTGCTGCCAGCCAAGGCATGCAACGACTACGCGAATCAGGAGTAGATAAATTAGTTGAAGGCATTACTAGCCTTGTCGAATTACAACGGGTACTACAACTCTAATAACATCACTCGACTTTACTTTCCATCACTGTATTTTTAAAAAGGATCTCTTATGGTTGCTGCCACTAAAATTCGTTACTACCAATGGCGGGGCATCAATCAAGCCGGACGTAAAGTCTCAGGGGTCACAATGGGATTTCAAGAACAAGAAGTCCGTCATCAGCTCACCGAGCAAATGATCAATATTAAAAAGATCAAACGCACCTCTCCCAGCACCTTAAATCGACTTCGCAACCAAATGAAACCCGAAGATGTCACCATGGTGACGCGTCAATTATCGACTATGGTTGAATCAGGCGTTCCTGTAGTACAAGCATTAACCTTAATGGCTAACAGTCACCACAAAGCAGAAATGCGCGCCACCCTAATTCAGGTAACCAATCAAGTTGAGGCCGGATCATCATTAGCCAAAGCAATGCGCTCTAGCTCACCTTTGTTTGATAAATTTTATTGTGACTTGGTTGATACGGGTGAGCAAACCGGCCACCTTGGACAAGTATTTGGTCGCATTGCGGTGTATCGTGAAAAAGCCGAAGCTATGCGAAAAAAGATCATCAAAGCGATGATCTACCCTTCGATGGTCTCTATCACCGCTATCTTAGTAACAGTATTAATGCTGGTGTTTGTTATTCCTCAATTTGCGGCTATTTTTAGTGGCTTTGGCGCAGAACTGCCGTGGTTTACGCGCCAAGTAATGAAAGCGTCTGATTTTTTAATTGATTATGGTTATTATCTTGGCGGTGGCATTGTGCTTACCATCGTTATCTACCGCTATTGCTATCGCCATTATTATGGTTTTCATTATCGTGTCGATAAACTGAGCCTAAAGCTGCCGATTGTTGGGGGAGTATTACTTAAAGCGACCATTTCTCGTTTTGCTCGTACTCTCGCCACCACCTTTAATGCTGGTATTCCACTATTAACTGGCATTCAATCAGCGGGAAAAACCAGTAATAATCTTTATATCGAACAAGCGATTGATGAAGTCTATAACAGTACCGCCGCCGGTATGCCATTATACTTAGCCCTGCGTCAAGCCGATGTTTTTCCAGAATTAATGCTGCAAATGGTGATGATTGGTGAAGAATCGGGGGCACTTGATGATATGCTCAATAAAATGGCACAGTTATACGAAGATGATGTTGATAATACTGTTGATAATCTGGGCCAAATTATGGAACCGTTTATTATCATTATTCTTGGTATCATTATCGGTGGTTTATTAGTCGCGATGTACATGCCTATCTTTACGCTAATGAGCGTTATAGGGTAATTACACTCCAATCAATAGCCGTGACATTAACGTTATCAAATGTATTTTTTAAGAGAGTATTGCATGGCTGTACTGAGTTATTACCCGTGGCTGTATCCACTGTTTGCCACGATTTTGGGGTTGTTGATTGGTAGTTTTTTAAATGTGGTTATTTATCGACTACCGATCATGATGGAACGTCAGTGGCGTCAAGAATGCCATGATTGCTTTCCTGAACTTGATGTACCGCTTCAAAATGATCCAACGCCATTTAATCTCAGCGTTCCCCGTTCTCGGTGCCCCCACTGCAATCATGCTATCAGTGCGCTAGAAAATATTCCGCTTATTAGCTGGTTAGTATTAAAAGGCAAATGCCGCGAGTGCCATGCGCCGATCAGTAAGCGCTATCCCGCAATTGAACTTCTGACCGCGATTATTAGCCTAACCGTCGCGCTTATGTTGCCGCCAACTTGGTGGGCAGTTGCTGTTTTAGGCGCAAGCTTTGCTCTGATCGCGCTGACCTTTATTGATATCGACAAAATGCTACTGCCGGATCAAATCACGCTGCCATTGATGTGGGCGGGCATTTTATTGGCCTTAAGTGGTATCAGTCCGGTTTCATTAACTGATTCTATTATTGGCGCAATGGCGGGGTATTTATCGCTGTGGTCGGTATTTTGGGCGTTTAAATTACTGACCAAAAAAGATGGCATGGGCTATGGTGATTTTAAACTACTGGCGGCGATTGGCGCATGGGTAGGCTGGTCATTATTGCCATTTGTGGTGCTACTTTCCTCTCTTGTCGGCGCAATATGCGGCATTATCATGCTACGTATCAAGCAGGAAGATCAACAAACCCCGTTCTCTTTTGGACCATACCTTGCTGTCGCTGGCTGGATTGCTATGCTATGGGGCCAACCAATTTTAAATTGGTATGTTGGCTCTTATTTAGGATTCTGATTGATGACAATTGTAATTGGTTTAACCGGTGGTATTGGCAGTGGTAAAACAACCGTCGCTAATATGTTTGCTGACTATGGCATCGATTTAATTGATGCCGATATTATCGCCCGTGAAGTAGTGGCAGTCGGCAGTGTCGGTTTAGCCCGCATCACGGAAAAATTCGGTAATCACATACTGCTAAGCGATGGCAACCTTGATCGTAGCCAACTAAGAACCGCTATTTTTAGTGATCCACAACTCAAAAACTGGCTCAATCAACTGCTTCACCCGTTGATACGTGAAAAGATGTTAGCTGATATAGAGCGTGCTACATCGCCGTATTGTCTGCTGATTGTGCCGTTAATGATCGAGAATAACCTGCAAACCCTAACCGATCGATTACTGGTGGTTGACGTTGACCAACAAACACAGATAATGCGTACCCAGCAGCGAGACAATGTATCGCTTGAGCAAATAAAAAATATTCTTGCAGCGCAAGCTTCGCGCCAACAACGGCTCGATGCTGCCGATGATATCATTTGTAATAACGGTGATAATCAGGCACTGTTGACGCAAGTTGCTCAGCTACATCTGCATTATCTTGCTCTAGCGCAAGCAGCAAAATAACGCTTAGCGCGCATTCATTATTTTTTGGCTTCCACTGGTTTCCGTTATGCAAATACATCGCTATGAACACCCTCTCAATGAAAAAGTGCGTATTTACCTACGCCTAGAACACTTACTCAAACAATTACATGACAGCAGCGACCTTAGCGACCCATGGCAATATACGATTTTCTTTAATGCCTTATTTGATCTGTTAGAGTTAATAGAACAAATTCCGGTTAAAACTGATCTTGCGAAAGCGCTCGATAAGCAAAGCACTAAATTAAAAGCATGGTTAGACTATGACGGTGTTGATCCAACCGCGATTCAATCATTACTCGATAACATGAGTCATGCTCAGAAAAACTTATTAGCTGCACCACGTTTGGGCCAAAGCCTGCGTGAAGATCGTTTTCTAAGCTCGATTCGTCAACGTTTCTCTATTCCTGGTGGCACTTGTAGTTTCGATCTGCCAGCGCTGCACTTTTGGCGTCAAATGCCATTAGAAGAACGTCAACAAACGACTCAAGCATGGCTTGACCAATTAGCTGAAGTCGATGAAGCACTCAAGCTATGGCTACACTTAGTCCGTCAATCAGCACAATACCAACCACAATCAGCACATAATGGTTTTTTCCAAAATGATGCAAGCCTATCGTGTTTACTTCGTATTGAAATCGATGCAAGCTATGGTGTTTATCCTGTAGTATCAGGTCATCGCAGCCACTTCTCTATTCGCTTTTCTCCTTATGAAGAAGGCTCGACAGTGGCAAGTAATATCGACTTTAAACTAGCTATTTGCTGAGGTAACTATGTCACAATCTCAACCGACAGTGGTGAAATGCCCAACCTGTAAAACGGATGTAGTGTGGGGCGAACAAAGTCCATACCGTCCATTTTGCTGTAAACGCTGCCAATTGATCGATCTTGGTGAGTGGGCAGATGAAGAGAAATCTATTGCAGGTGCACCTGATATGTCAGATGCCGATGGTTGGTCAGAAGATACCTACTAACTCTTCATTCAGCGACAAAGTAACGGATAACTGATTAAGGGCGAGCCAATGTCAACATTAGCTCGCCCTTTTTAATAACAATATTTTTCTTGTCTGATTTTATGTAGGTACGATCTTATGTCAAAAGAAGTTATGCCTAAAAAACGTGTTTGGATCGCAGCAGGGATCATTTTAAATTCAACCCAAGATCACATCTTTATTACTCGTCGCCACGCCAATGCTCATCAAGGTGGATTATGGGAATTTGCAGGCGGCAAAGTAGAAGCCAATGAGACTGCTGAACAAGCGGTTATTCGTGAACTTAACGAGGAAGTAGGGATTCAAGTCACTACGCTAACGCCATTGATTAGCCTTGCTCATGATTACCCTGATAAAGCCTTACAGTTTGATTTTTTCGCCATCACAGCATTCACAGGTGAAGCATGTGGTAATGAAGGCCAAGCCGGATTGTGGGTCGCCATTGACGATCTTGAGCAATACCCATTCCCTGAGGCTAATGCGGCGGTATTGGCGAAGATAGTTGAGGTTTATGGGGGATAATTTATTCCGTCATCCCGGAAATTGAGGTACGAAATTATCCGGGATCTACTCACAATGAGCTTGAGCCTAACAGATACCAAAAATAATATTAACTCTACGGCGTATGAATAGTAGATTCCCTATCTCGTTCGTAACCTCACTGTAGGGAATGACGGTAGGTTTCTTACACTAAAAATTACAGCCATAAAAAAAGGTCGCTCAAAAGCGACCTTTTTTATTACAGCTTAACGGCGATCTTAGTCGATCTTACCGTGACACTGCTTGTATTTCTTACCAGAACCACATGGACAAGGCTCATTACGGCCGACTTTACGCTCTTCGCGTTCAAACGTACCTTGATGGCCATCGTCTTCTGCTTGAGATGATTCATCAACAATCTGATTGTCAGCATTTTGATGTTGGAATTGTTGACGACGCGCTAGCATTTCTGCCATTTGACGACGTTCTTCTTCCATGCGATCAACTTCTTCCTGCTGCTGTACTCGTACCTTACTTAGGATAGAAACAACATCACTCTTTAAGTTATCAAGCATCTCTTCAAACAGTTCAAACGACTCACGCTTGTACTCTTGCTTAGGGTTCTTTTGTGCATAACCACGTAGGTGAATACCTTGACGAAGATGATCCATCGCCGCTAGGTGTTCTTTCCATAACGTATCGAGGTTTTGCAGCATAACCGTTTTCTCAAAGTTACGTAGCACTTCAGCGCCAACAACTTGTTCTTTTTCACGGTATAGCTCAAATGCTTTTTCGATGATACGTTCACGCAACGCTTCTTCATAAAGCTTATCTTCAGTGTCTAACCAATGTTTGATTGGTAGCTCTAAATCAAAGTCTTCTTTTAGACGCGCTTCTAGACCGTCGATATCCCACATTTCTTCTAGCGATTGCTGCGGAATGTAGTTATCAATGATGGCATTCAACACGTCTTCACGGTTGTGCTCAATCATTTCGCTGATATCGTTCGCATTCATCAACTCATCACGTAGTTCATACACTACCTGACGCTGATCGTTAGCCACATCATCAAATTCAAGTAATTGCTTACGAATATCGAAGTTACGACCTTCAACTTTACGTTGCGCGTTTTCGATAGCTTTTGATACCCATGGGTGCTCAATCGCTTCGCCTTCTTCCATACCCAGCTTCTTCATCATGCCTGAAACACGATCAGAAGCGAAGATACGCATTAGGCCATCTTCCATTGAAAGATAGAAACGAGAAGAACCTGCATCACCCTGACGACCAGCACGACCACGTAACTGATTATCGATACGGCGTGATTCATGACGCTCAGTACCAAGAATGTGTAAACCACCCGATGCTAATACGGCATCATGTTTGATTTGCCAATCAGCACGAATTTTAGCAATTTGCTCAGCCGTTGGATCAGTTAGCTTCTCAACATCTGATTTCCATGAACCACCCAACATGATATCGGTACCACGACCGGCCATGTTAGTTGCGATAGTTACCGCACTTGGCGCACCCGCTTCAGCGATGATGTCTGCTTCTTTTTCGTGGAATTTCGCATTCAATACGTTGTGCTTGATACCGGCTTTTTTCAGTGCGTTTGATAATAGCTCTGATTTTTCAATCGACACAGTACCGACAAGACATGGCTGACCGTTTTTAACACGCTCGGTAATATCTTCACTGATCGCGGCAAATTTTTCAGCTTCAGTCATGTAGACTAAATCGCCGTTATCAATACGTGCCATTGGACGGTTAGTCGGTAACACTACTGTATCTAGATTATAAATAGACTGGAATTCAAACGCTTCAGTATCCGCTGTACCTGTCATACCAGATAATTTTTCGTATAAACGGAAATAGTTCTGGAAGGTAATCGATGCCAAGGTTTGGTTTTCGTTTTGAATCTTAACGCCTTCTTTCGCTTCAACAGCTTGGTGAAGACCTTCAGACCAACGACGACCTGGCATAGTACGGCCAGTATGCTCATCGACAATGACAACTTCATCGTCTTGCACAATATAATCGACGTCTTTTTCAAACAACACGTGTGCACGTAAACCGGCATTAACGTGGTGTAGTAAACTAATATTAGCCGGAGAATATAGGGTATCGTTCTCTGCCATAATATCGTTGGTAATCAACAATTCTTCAATGAATTCTTGACCCGTTTCGGTAAAGTGCGCTTGCTTTGATTTTTCATCAACGGTGTAGTGACCTTCACCACGGTAATCGGCGCTGTCTTCTTTATCTTGACGTACCAATAACGGGATTAGCTTGTTCACTTTGATGTACATTTCTGAGCTATCTTCAGCTGGACCTGAGATAATCAGCGGTGTACGCGCTTCATCGATTAGGATGGAGTCAACTTCATCGACAACCGCGAAGAAGCGTTCACGTTGAACACGATCTTCAGGGCGGAATGCCATGTTGTCACGTAGGTAATCAAAACCAAATTCATTGTTAGTACCGTAAAGTACATCGGCGGCGTAAGCTTCTTTTTTCGCTTGCGGTGACATATTTGGTACGTTAACGCCAACAGTCATGCCGAGGAATTCAAATAATTCACGGTTAGTTTCGGCATCACGCGCGGCTAGGTAGTCGTTCACTGTTACGATGTGAACACCTTTACCGGTAAGTGCGTTAAGGTATGACGGCAATGTTGCAGTAAGAGTTTTACCCTCACCAGTACGCATTTCAGCAATTTTGCAGTCATTTAGAACCATGCCACCCAGTAGCTGGACGTCAAAGTGACGCATGCCATAGACACGGCTTGATGCTTCGCGAACAGTCGCAAAGGCTTCTGGTAGTAGTTGATCTAGCGTTTCGCCTTGATCTAAACGCTCACGAAATTCAGCTGTTTTTGCTTGCAGCTCATGATCTTGTAGGCTTTCAAACTGAGGTTCTAGCTTATTGATTTGATCAACAATTTTGCGCATACGACGCAGAGTGCGGTCGTTACGGCTACCGATAACTTTAGTCAGTAGTTTTGATAACATGGTGATGCCGTTTTCTCTTTGTTATATCAGCGTTTCTATTGCTGAATCGCTTAATTCGGGTTTCATTCCTTGGGGGACCTAAGCCATCCCTATCCCACAGGAATCGTCACAACGGTGACTAAGAGGTTAATCCTAAAACGTGTAATATTGATATTGTGTCGCGATAGTCGCTTTTCAAGGGCTAACATTACTATCCTAGCAAAAAGCATCACGCTCAATGCTAAACTAATACAATTTATTGCCGCTTCAGTACAAAAAATCCAATGCTTGCTGTTGCCAGGCAGACATATCATTCAACATATACTAACCTATATGCCTGATATGATAAGTCATATTAGTGTCATCGCCTATGATAAAAGCCACAGCAAATGTTTTTATCTTTGAAAAATTAAGATCATATCCGCAAAAGTGACATTTTTATTCTGTTGCATATTCAGGAACTAAAATCATGAGAGATCATCGTCCACAAACCGCAGCACATCTACTTGATAGTGATGGTCTAACATCGATTCAACAACGGGCGGCGGCGTTAAGTAAACTTGATAGCGCAGTTAAAGCCCATCTCAATTGTGCCGAACATTGCCGCGTCAGTAATTACCGCCAAGGGGTACTGATCATTGAAACCGCATCTGCGGCGTGGTCAATGCGACTCAATTATGAACGTTACCAATTAATAACCAAATTACGTGAAAAACTATTACCTAAATTGCAAGATATTGAAGTAAAAGTAAATCCAACCCTTGCAGCAGTCGCTATTCGTAAGCAAGAAAAAATTCCCGATATTATTCAAAAGCCAATCAGTGATGTGGCTGCACAACATTTATTAGCCACCGCTGAAAATGCGCCGAATAAAGTCAAAGCTTGCCTTGAACGGTTAGCGAAGTTGGCGAAAAAGAAAACCAGCTAAATCACAGATACAAAAACGCCGAACAAATATGCTCGGCGTTTTTTAATACAAGGTAATTGCGTGATTTACGCCAATACCATACCCGGTTGAGCAAAAGTGACTGGCACTTCACGCTCATCTTCAAAGGTTGACCACTCATAGGCTTCTTGATCAGCCAATACTGCGCGCAGTAGTTGGTTGTTCAGCGCATGACCTGATTTATAAGCGCGCATTTCACCAATGATATTGTGACCACACATGTAAAGGTCACCAATGGCATCCAATACTTTGTGAGTGACAAGTTCATTGTCAAAACGCAAACCGTCATCGTTCAGGATACGGTAGTCATCCAGTACAATTGCGTTATCAAAGCTACCACCAAGACACAAGTTTTGTGACTGAAGGTATTCGATATCGCGCATGAAACCGAAAGTACGTGCACGGCTAATCTTTTTAACAAAAGACTGGCTTGAAAAATCTAACACTAGACGCTGCTGATCTGAATCAATCGCAGGGTGGTTAAAGTCGATAGCAAAATCGAGACGGAAACCGTTATAAGGTACGAGTTCCGCCCACTTGTCGCCATCTTCAATGCGAACAGGCTTTTTAATACGTAAAAAACGCTTGGGCGAATTTAGCGTATCAATACCTGCTGATTGAAGCAGGTAAATAAATGGGCTTGCGCTACCATCCATAATAGGAATTTCAGGTGCATCAACTTCGATAATCACATTATCGATACCCATACCGGCTAGTGCAGCATTCAAGTGCTCAACAGTTGAAATGCGCACGCCTTGTTCATTCACAAGAGCGGTACATAACATGGTATCGCGCACTGAGTCTGCATTTGCAGGGAAATCCACAGGTGGATTAAGGTCAGTACGGCGATAAATCACGCCAGTATTTGCGGCTGCAGGACGCAGGATAAGCGTCACTTTACGTCCAGAGTGGAGGCCCACACCAGTCGTCTGCACAATGCTTTTAAGTGTACGTTGTCTGATCATCTGCTTTATATCTCAACGGTTAAACAAACTTTTGCTTGCAAACTTATTAGGTGAATAGAAACTATTCTCAACACCGAATTGGTGAATTGAACACTTATCATACCATAACCTAAAAAATATCCAAAATAATTCACTGCGGATACAAAAGAGCATCTTTTGTGGTGAAACAAAAGATGCAACTCTTACTCAGCTAAATTAGCCGCCACAATCAATATGTTGGCTATTTTAGTCCGCTTGCTTACGCAAGAATGCAGGGATATCTAAGTAATCATGATCCGCACCCTGAGTTTTAGCTTGTTGAGTTTCAACAGGCTTCTCTTCAGCGATTGCAGCAGGTTTTTCCTGTGCAACAGCAGGGGCTGGTTTTGATGACGTTACTAATGTGATATCAGGCTTACACTCTTTACCAATGCCTGTTGCCACTACGGTTACACGTAGCTCATCAGTCATATCTGGGTCAAGTGATGTACCGATAACCACAGTTGCGTTATCAGAAGCGAATGCTTTAACTGTGTTACCCACAGTTTCGAATTCGTCTAGACGCATGTCCATACCAGCAGTAATGTTAACTAAAACACCACGTGCGCCAGCAAGATCGATATCTTCTAGTAATGGGCTAGAAATTGCCATTTCAGCAGCTTCTTCAGCACGGTCATCACCAGCAGCAACACCACTACCCATCATTGCATGACCCATTTCCGACATTACGGTACGTACGTCCGCAAAGTCGACGTTGATCATGCCAGGGCGAGTGATTAGCTCAGCAATACCTTGAACCGCATTCTTAAGTACGTCGTTTGCTTTCGCAAAGGCATCAAGTAATGTGATACCACGACCAAGTACTTTAAGTAGCTTTTCGTTAGGAATAGTAATTAATGAATCAACATGCTTAGAAAGCTCATCAATACCTTGCTCTGCAAATGCCATACGCTTCTTACCTTCGAAGCTAAATGGTTTAGTCACAACAGCAACAGTAAGAATACCAAGCTCTTTCGCTACTTCAGCAATGATTGGTGCAGCACCAGTACCGGTACCACCACCCATGCCCGCTGCAATGAAGATCATGTCAGAGCCTTCAAGCTCTTTCTTGATTGCTTCACGATCTTCTAGCGCTGAATCACGGCCCACTTGTGGGTTTGCACCAGCACCCAAACCTTTAGTGATATCACCACCGATTTGAATAACAGTACTTACGCTTGTTTTACGAAGAGCTTGTGCATCAGTGTTAACACTAATGAACTGCACGCCTTCAATAGACTCACGTACCATGTGATCGACTGCATTACCGCCGCCGCCGCCAACGCCAATGACCTTAATTACAGCTTCATCAGACATTTCCATCATCGGTTCAAACATTTGTTCTCTCCGTTATCCTGTTCGCATCAGGTTTAAAAATTCTTTTCGAACCAACCACTGATTCGTGAAAATAGCCCAGTTACCGAGCGTTTCGGTTCTTGTGCATTTTCATCAAATGATTGACTATCCTTTCCGTAGTGCAGTAATCCTACTGCAGTAGCATAGGGTGGAGCCTGAACATAGTCAGTCAATCCACTCAGATCAAGAGGCTGACCAATACGTACTTGATTGCGGAAAACCCGCTCAGCACATTCAGTTAAACCTTCCATTTGCGCAGCGCCCCCGGTAAGGACGATGCCCGCTGCTAGGTGGTGTTTAACACCAGCCTCTCGCAATTGATCTTGTACGGTTAGTAATTTTTGATTTACTAACCCTAGCAATTCACTATATCGAGGCTCTATTACTTCTGCTAGTGTTTGACTTTGCAAGCTTCTAGATGGACGACCACCAACACTCGGTACATCAACCTTAGCATCTTTGCTCACCAATTCACTCAGTGCACAACCGTATTTCACTTTAATATCTTCAGCGTCACCCGGCGGTGTACCAAACGCATAAGCAATATCACTAGTCACAACATTACCAGCATAGGGAATCACTTCCGCATGACGTAATGCGCCACCAGACCAAATGGCAAGATCCATTGTACCGCCGCCGATATCGACCACGCATACGCCGAGCTCACGCTCATCTGGGGTCAGTACAGCATGGCTTGCTGCTAATCCTGAGAAAATCAGATGATCAACAGTTAAACCACAACGCTCTACTGCTTTAACGATGTTGCGTGCCATGTCGTTATGACAAGTGATCAAATGAACACTTGCTTCCATACGAACACCTGATAAACCAACTGGGTTTTTAATGCCCTCTTGGTAATCAATCGCAAATTCCTGAGGAATTACATGCAACGTACGTTGCTCATCGCTTATTTTTACTGATTTCGCCGTATGAATAACATTATCGACGTCATCTTGAGTCACTTCTTTATCAGAAATAGGCACCATGCCTTTTTCTGTTTGGCAACTAATATGTTTACCTGATAGCGATAAACACACGGAACCAATTTGGCAATCAGCCATGAGTTCAGCCTGATCAACAGCACGCTGAACTGACTTTACTACTGACTCGAGGTCATTAACCCCACCTTTATCCATTCCGCGTGATGGGCTGCTACCCACACCAATGACATTAACATTGCCATCAGGTAGGACCTCCCCAACCAAAGCGCAAACTTTGGAAGTGCCGATATCAAGACCAACTATGAGTTTTTTATCTGCAGCCTTAGTCATCAGTGCACGCTCTTATTTTTTATCCGGCGCATGTTTATCATACTCCGGCATTGTTTTCCAACCCACAGCTGCGCCAGTATCATAACGCAAATCTACATAATCAATCGGCTTACCCTGCTTTAATAACTCAGGATAAATCTCGATAAAACGTTTTATACGTTGCATTCGAGCGTCATGCCCCAATTCAAGTCTAATGCCGTTTGTTAATACCACGCGCCAAGCACGACGTTCATTAAATGATAATGACGCAATCCCAAAACCCGCTTTTTTCAGTACCGGACGCATTTCACGCAATCCAGCTAAAACTTCTTCGCTACTGCCTTTTGGGCCAATCAGGTTGGTTAACCCTAATCCTGCCACTTGCAATGCTGGTGCTTTAAAAACAGCCCCTGCACGATTAACTAAATAGGTTCCGTTCCATTCAGCGACAGGTTGATTTTCAACCAAAAACACTTTAATGGTATTCGGCCATTGTTTACGTACAGCAGCTTGAGCAACCCAAGGCAATGCCTCGACGGATGCTTGAATACTATTTACATCTTGGGTCATAAAACTACCCAGATGATGAAGATGTAAAATTGACTGTCTGACATCATCTTTAGTCAGATAATGTAGCTGCCCTTGAATGACTAAATTTGACAAGGGTAATCGGTTTGCATCTGTCATCCAGTCTTTGGTAGCACTGACAAGCCAAACCGTAAAACCAATGACAAAGAGAAAAAACGCTAATCCGCCCCAACGCTTCAAACCACGAGGAGAGGATGATATATGCTCTTTATTTACGACTTGTTCAGTCATCGCGTGTCTATTTACCTTACCATTTAAGCCAAACCATTCCATAAAGGTATTTTATGATGGTGCGCTCAGTCAGGTATAACGAGCAAAGTTAAACGATTATACCGAGCAACTCGACCCACTCCAACACTCATAAGGCGTTTTCCGAGCATAACCTGACAATAAATTTATCTATTTGTCGAGAAATCGCAAAAAATAGCGATCACTGGCACTGGAATTACCCTTTTACAGCCAGTGATCGGTGTTTATGCTCTCGATCAAAGCAAAAAATACCAATTAAGCATCTTGACGCATAGCTGGAATATTCAGCTGTAATTCAGCCAATTGGCGGGCTATTTTGCCAACATCACCCGCGCCTTGTGTCAGAACCAAATCATCATTTTGGATAATATTGGCTAATACTGCAGGCAAATGCTCTGCTTGTGGCACAAAGATAGGATCAATTTTCGCGCGTGAACGGATTGTACGACACAACGAACGACTATCAGCACCAGCAATCGGGGTTTCACCCGCAGCATACACATCCAGCATCACTAGCACATCGACTTGCTCTAATACATTAGCAAAATCATCGTATAAATCACGGGTACGACTGTAGCGGTGGGGCTGAAATATCATCACTAAACGCTTATCAGGCCAACCTGCACGTGCAGCTTGAATAGTAACATCCACTTCGCTTGGGTGATGACCATAATCATCCACCAGCATCACGTTACCATTACCCGTTTCAAACTCACCTAAGTGATCAAAACGACGCCCTGTGCCTTCAAATTCAACTAAAGCGCGCATGATAGCATCATCACTGACACCTTCTTCAGTTGCCACTGCAATTGCAGCCGTTGCATTCAATGCGTTGTGTTTACCTGGAATATTAAGCGTAATATTCAATGCCGGCTTATCATTACGCAATACCGTAAAATGACCCTGTTGGCCCGTTTGAGTATAGTTAACTAAGCGCACATCGGCATCTTCAGCAAAACCATAAGTCAACATTGGACGACCAACACGTGGTAATAATTCACGTACCACTGGATCATCAATACACATTACCGCTAAACCATAAAATGGCAGGTTATGGAGGAAATCAATGAAGGTTTGTTTTAACACTTCAAAGTCGCCACCATAAGTATCCATATGATCAGCTTCAATGTTAGTGACTACACACACCATTGGTTGTAAGTGTAAAAATGACGCATCGCTTTCATCAGCTTCAGCGATTAAATACCGACTACAACCTAAACGCGCATTAGTACCAGCACTTTTAACTAAACCGCCGTTAACAAACGTTGGATCAAGACCCGCTTCAGAATAAATCTGTGTCGTCAGTGCGGTGGTGGTGGTTTTACCATGCGTTCCCGCAATCGCAATACCATGACGGTAACGCATTAACTCAGCCAACATTTCAGCACGGCGCACAACAGGAATACGTAACTCTGTTGCGGCTAATAATTCTGGATTTTGTTTGTTGATAGCTGTTGATGCCACAACCACACTGGCGCCAGTGACATTTTCAGGCGCATGACCAAAAAAGATTTCCGCGCCTTTTGCTGTAAGACGATTTGTTACCGCATTGGGTGCGATATCAGAACCACTAATACGGTAACCTTCGTTAACCAATACTTCTGCGATGCCGCTCATGCCAGCACCACCAATACCAACAAAGTGAATTCGTTCGACTCGGCGCATCTCAGGCACCATAGTTCGAATCTTTGCTAATTGCTGGTTATCCAGTTTACTCATCACTTTGTTCCTGTTTAATTCTTTGCTAGTGATTTAATCACATCGGCAACACGTTGGTCTGCGTCAATGATAGCAGCATTACGCGCCGCACAAGCCATGTGCTCAAGCGCAATACGATTTAATAAATTAATTTGTTGGGCTAAGCCATCAACCGTCAATTGCGGTTGTTCAATCATTTTAGCGGCACCACATGCGACTAAATGTTCGGCATTTAAAGCTTGTTGGCGATCTTTGTGCATAAACGGAATAAAAATAGCGCCAACACCCGCTGCCGATAATTCTGATACCGTTAGCGCACCAGAGCGGCAAACAACCAAATCAGCCCAGCCATAAGCAGCGGCAACATCGTCAATAAATTCAGTCACTTTATGGGGTGTTTGACAATGCTTCACATAAGCTTCTTGTGTCGATTGCTGACTGCCTTTACCCGCTTGATGCCAAATGGTGACGTTATCCCCTAGAATCCCTGCTACTTCTGGCATGGTCTGGTTTAAAATACGTGCCCCTTGACTGCCGCCCATCACCAATACACGAATTGGCCCAGTGCGTTCAGCAAAGCGTTGTTTAGGTGCAGGCAATAATGTTACATCTTCACGAACCGGATTACCGACCACTTGCTTATCTTTGAAAGCACCGGGAAAAGCTTGCAGCACTTTGCTGGCAATTTTAGCCAACCACTGATTGGTTAGCCCAGCTACGGCATTTTGCTCATGCAATACCACCGGAATACCCAGTGACCATGCAGCAACACCACCAGGTCCACTGACATACCCCCCCATACCAAGCACTACATCCGGTTGCCATGCTTTGATATATTTACGCGCTTGAATAATCGCTTTAATAATTTTAAATGGCGCACCTAATAACGATACAATACCGCTACCACGTAATCCTTTTACTTTAATAAAATCGATATCAATACCGTGTTTAGGCACTAAATCCGCTTCCATACGATCGGCGGTACCCAACCAGCGAATTTCCCATCCTTGTTGCTGCAATCGACGTGCAACTGCTAGCCCAGGAAAGACGTGACCGCCAGTACCACCCGCCATCACCAATAAACGTTTATTCTTTGTCATTAGAATGCTTTTTATCTTGTTCTAGTTGTGAATTATCAGCAGTTGCAAGCACTTGAGAATCTAAAGAGACTTGTTCAACTGCTACTTCCATATTATCGAGTGCTTCATCATCAACCTCTGCAGGTTGCTCTGATGCAAATTTAGCAGCGACCCGCTGTTCAAAATCAATTCGAATCAAAATCGCCACCGCAGCAGCCATGATAAAGAGACTTGAACCACCATAACTGATCAGGGGCAAGGTTAAGCCTTTGGTCGGTACGATACCCGCAGCGGCACCAACGTTAACCAAGGTTTGAAACGCAAACCAAATACCAAAGCCAAACGCCAAATAACCACCAAATAAAAGCCCGCTTTCTAGACATTTACGTCCAATAGCAATCGCTTTAAACACTAATGCAAACAATAATGTTAAAACAACGATTACTCCAGCTAAGCCTAATTCTTCGGCTAAAACAGCAAATACAAAGTCAGTATGTGCTTCTGGTAAGTAAGCCAGTTTTTGAATCGAGTTACCCAGCCCTTGCCCAAACCATTCTCCACGACCAAATGCCATTAATGATTGGGTTAACTGATAACCACTACCATAAGGATCTTGCCATGGATTTAAAAACGAGGTTACCCGTCGCATACGGTAAGGTTCAAAGGCTATCAACATCGCAATGCCAACTAAGGCAGTTGCGAGCATGACTAAGAATTGCCATAACCGCGCACCCGCAATAAATAGCATCCCGATGGTACCGACAAACATGACCACGAACGAACCTAAGTCAGGCTGTTGTAGCAACAGAAAGCCCATAATACCCAGTACGATTAATGGCTTAGCAAAACCGATAAAACTGCCACGGACTTGGTTATATTGACGAACTAAATAGCCCGCAAGAAACACAAATAATGACAGTTTGGCAACTTCCGCCGGTTGCAAGTTAAACACCCCTAATGGTATCCAACGAGCAGCACCATTAACCGAGTGGCCGATAGCCAATACTACAATCAATAAAAAGATTGAAATCAATAGCATTGGCACACTGTACTTTTCCCATTTGGCTAATGGAATTCGCATAACAAATGCAGCGATCACTATCGAACAAACTAAAAAGAAGCCATGACGAAGAGCGAAAAAGAAGGGCACACCAGTAAGACGAGTGGCGACAGGAATGGATGCTGACGTTACCATTACTAACCCTGTCATCATCAGGGCTATTGCTATCCACACCAATTGGCGATCATACAGAATCGGTTTGGCTGGTTTTAAAAACCAGCCAGAGACTACCGATAATCCGTTACGGGCCATTTTAAACATTACATTTTCCTGAAATTGAATCTTGTAGCCGAATGGCTTGTTCAACGAAAGCATCACCGCGTGCCATAAAGTTGGCAAATTGATCCCAACTGGCACATGCCGGTGATAATAAAACCATATCGCCAGCTTGTACGGTAGCTGCTGCGCGATCCATTGCTTCACTCATGGTGTCGACATTTATTGCGTTTTCAACTAAATCACTGAATAAATGCCCATCACGACCAAAACAATAAAGTTGTACATTTAAGTCAGCCAGAATCGGTTTAAGTTCACTGAAATCAGCGCCTTTACCGTCACCACCCATTAATAAATGCAGTTTACCTGCCAGTTGCAAGCCCGTTAATGCTGCAACGGTACTAGCAAGGTTAGTTGCCTTTGAATCATTAACCCATTTAACACCGTGACAATTTACGGCTAACTGACACCGATGAGCTAATCCAGTGTAACTGCGCATAGTCTGGCAAGCTGCTGCGCGATCAATACCGACCGCATCGGCTAATGCTAATGCTGCTAAACAGTTAGCCACATTATGACGGCCAACTAACGCAATTTCGCTGACAGCCATTAATGGCTCACCCGCAATCGCTAACCATTCCGCGCCATCAACCACCATCAAACCATAATCAGCATTATCAAAACCAAAGCTGGTCATATTGCCGTTAAAATCAGGCTTGGTAGCAAGATCGTCACGGTTATACACCGCCAATTTAGCATGATCAAAAATACGCATTTTGGCATTGCTATAATCAGCTAAACCACCTGGATAACGATCCATATGATCTTCCGACAAGTTGAGATATACCGCAGCATCAACAACCAAGGATGACGTAGTTTCTAACTGAAAACTGGATAACTCAAGCACGTACAGATCGTGATTTTGAGCCAACATATCTAAAGCCGCAAAACCAATATTGCCACCAACACCGACATTAATACCGGCTTCTTTAGCCATTTCACCGACTAAACTGGTGACGGTACTTTTACCGTTAGAGCCGGTGATCGCAACCACGGGTTTATTCACCGCACGCGCAAATAACTCAATATCACCCACAATCTCAATATTTGATTGCGCGGCTAACAATAACTCTGGCGTTGCTAATGCAATCCCTGGGCTGGCAACGATTAAATCAGCATCAAGTAGCCATTGTAGGTTCCATTGACCCGCGCACACATCGACACCCGCAGGTAATTGTTCTTGGCCTGGCGGATTATCACGGGTATCAATTACTTTAATATCCAGCAATTGTGGTAATCGTACTAAATGATTCACCACCGATAGACCTGTCATACCAAGTCCAATCACAACAACCTTGTTAATACCTACCAAGCCATTCATGTTAACGCACCTTCAATGTAGCTAACGCAATCAATACCAGCATCAGTGTAATGATCCAGAAACGGACAATAACCCGTGGTTCTGGCCAACCTTTTAATTCGTAGTGGTGGTGAATCGGTGCCATACGGAAAATACGTTGTCCGCGTAGCTTAAACGAACCAACTTGTAAAATAACCGAAACTGTTTCCATCACGAACACACCGCCCATGATCACCAATAGAAACTCTTGGCGAACTAACACCGCAATCGTACCTAATGCGCCGCCTAATGCTAATGAGCCTACATCGCCCATAAACACTTGAGCTGGGTAAGTGTTAAACCATAAGAAACCTAAACCAGCACCAACAATAGCAGTACAAAGAATAACTAACTCACCCGCATTACTTAAATAAGGAATATGTAAGTATTCTGCGTAGTTGTAGTTACCGGTTGCCCATGCAATAAAGGCAAAGCCCGCCGCAACCATCACGGTTGGCATAATAGCTAAGCCATCAAGACCATCGGTTAAGTTAACCGCGTTACTGGTACCAACAATGACAAAATACGTCAGAACAATGTAAGACAGACCCAATTGTGGCATCACATCTTTAAAGAAAGGCACCACTAATTGGGTTGCAGCGGTATCTTTACCGTAAGCATAAAGCACAAAAGCCACCACAAGTGCGATGGCTGATTGCCAAAAATATTTCCAACGCGCAATTAAGCCATCGGTATTTTTACGCACAACTTTGCGGTAATCATCAACAAAACCAATTGCGCCATAACCCAACATCACAGCCAATACAGCCCATACGTAAGGGTTACTAAGATCACACCACAATAATACGGTTAACGTAATTGCAGCTAAAATCATCAGTCCGCCCATGGTTGGCGTACCGCGTTTACTAAAATGCGATTCAGGGCCATCATTACGTACAATCTGACCGATTTGCAGCATCTGCAAACGTGCGATCATGCGTGGACCTAACCATAACGAAAATAATAACGCCGTTAAAATACTCATGATGGCGCGGAACGTCAGGTATTCAAACAGACGGAAAAAGGGGATTGAGGACTGAAAGTGGTCAGCTAACCAGTAAATCATTATTTATCTTCCTGCAATGCAATAATAACATCTTCCATTCGAGAGCTACGCGCGCCTTTGGCAAGCACAGTCACTTGAGGAGTATGGGATTGGCTAATTTGTTGGTGTAATTGTTGTTTAAGTTCGTCGATCAATGCGGCTTTATCACTAAAGTGCTGACCGTTATTCAGTTCACTGACCACAGCACTGGCACGACCAAAAGTCATCACGCCATCAAACTGTTTATCACGTGCATATTCACCCACTTCACGGTGTAAGCTTTCGCTTTCTTCACCAAGTTCGGCCATATCACCTAAAATAAAGTAACGCTTACCGCTGAAACTGTGCAGCACATCAATCGCCGCTTTCACAGAAGCAACACTGGCATTATAAGTATCATCAATTAACCGTAACCCAGACGGCAGCGTGGTGATAGCTAAGCGACCTTTAACATTAACAACGCGCTCTAATCCTTGCTTTACATCAGCAAGCGTCGCACCTAATGCCATAGTCAATGCGGCGGCTGCCAGTGCATTGCTAACATTGTGAGTACCCGCTAACGTTAAACTAATATCAATCGCGCCCATTGGGGTTTGCATTGTAAAACAAGCCAACCCCTGAGAGTTAATATTTATATTCGCGGCAAAATAATCAGCATTGGCTTGTGTCGCCGAAAAGTTACTTACACTGTGGTTTGCTAATGATGGTTGCCACATTGTGAACTGATTAGAATCAAGGTTAATAACCGCCTGCCCTTGTGCCGTCAATCCTTCAAAAATCTCACCTTTCGCTTTAGCAACACCTTCTAATGAGCCAAACCCTTCAAGATGCGCTGCCGCAAGGTTATTGATCAATGCCACGTCAGGTTTAACTAAAGCGGTGGTATAAGCAATTTCACCTAAATGATTAGCACCAAGCTCAATCACGGCATAATTATCCGCAGCAGTTAAACGTAATAATGTTAACGGCACGCCAATATCATTATTAAAATTACCGGCGGTAGCCAGCACTTGTCCTTTAGTGGCTAAAATTGCCGCCGCCATTTCTTTAACGGTGGTTTTGCCACAACTGCCCGTTAGCGCCAGTGTTTTTAAACCGTGTTCAGCGGTCATTTTAGCTTTAAGCCATGCCCCTAATTGGCCAAGTGCTTGATGGGTATCAGCAACAACCAATTGTGGAATATCGACAGCTAACGGTTTACTGACCAATAATGCTTTCGCCCCATTATCAACGGCATTTTGACAAAAATCATGAGCATCAAAACGCTCGCCAATTAAGGCAATAAAAAGGGTATTATTATCAATGGTACGAGTATCTGTTGATACTGCTGCAATCTCAGCATCCGCGCCAATAAGTTCAGCATTGAGTACTGACTGTAAATGACTTAGTTGAACCTTTATCATGCCTGTTCTCTAAATAATGCGGCCACAGTTTCGCGGTCTGAATAGTGGATCGTGCGATCAGCTAAAATTTGGTAATCTTCATGGCCTTTTCCAGCCACTAAAATAATATCATTTGGTGCTGCCTGTTGAATTGCATAAGCACATGCTTGAGCCCGATCATGAATCACTGTTGCCGTCGCCGCAGCAGTTAATCCGGCTTGCATATCCAACATGATTTGCTGTGGATCTTCACTACGAGGATTATCATCAACAAGAATAATATGATCGGCATATTGTTCTGCAATCGCGGCCATCATTGGGCGCTTACCGGTATCACGATCACCACCACAGCCAAATAAACACCACAGTTTGCCTTCACAATGCACCCGTAAAGCTTGCAGGGCTTTTTCTAGTGCGTCTGGCGTATGGGCATAATCAACCACCATCATCGCTTTATCGCCAAGCTGTGATTGAAACACTTCCATTCGCCCAATAACCGCTTGTAAACGCGGGGCTACGGCTAATAACTCAGGCAATGAATGGCCACTAACTAACAATGTCGCCAATGCTAATAATAAATTGGTCGCATTAAATGAGCCGACTAATGGCGCAGTAAATGTGCCGTTACCCCAGCTAGACTCAAAGCTAATGGTGACACCTTGGGTGCTAAAATCGACTGCAGTTGCCCATAACTTTGATCCACCATGGAATGCCACAGCTTCAGCATTCATCGCGACTGCAACCGCTTGAGGTAAATCTGCAAGCCATTGTTGACCGACTACATCGTCAGCATTGATAACCGCAACACCACTGTCATGTTCGGTAAATAAACTTTTTTTCGCCGCCGCGTAATGTGCCATATCACCATGATAATCAAGATGATCTCGACTAAGATTGGTAAAGATACTCGCCACAAAATGTAATGCACTAACTCGACCTTGCACTAAGCCATGTGACGACACTTCCATCGCTGCAAAATTAGCGCCTTGTGCGACCAATTCAGCTAATGTCTGCTGAATTTCAATCGCACTACCCGTAGTATTGGCTGCTGGGCGTAGATCCGTTAACAAACCATTGCCTGTCGTACCCATCACACCAGCGCGATAACCAACTAAGTCAGCCCATTGTGCTAATAATTGGCTAATGGTGGTTTTACCGTTAGTGCCGGTTACTGCATACAACTTAAGCTTGTTATTCGGTTCAGCATAAAAGCGCCCAGCAATGGCTGATAACTTATGACCAAGATTGTGCAAATAGATAATAATGATCCCATTGTTAAATAGGATCTCACCGTCAGTGGCAACATCATCCGCTTCTGCAATAATCGCGCTCGCACCAGCGGCAATCGCGTTATCTATAAAGCGACGGCCATCAACGGTATGACCATTAACCGCAACAAATAAGCACCCAGTGGTAACTTGGCGGCTATCTAATGTCATTGCGGTTAATGCCAACTGTAAATATTCAGCTGGCACCTTATTGGCTGTTAGCCAAGGCGCTAATACCGCGCCTAATTGTACTTCCTGTTTAACCAATGCCATGACTCACACTCATTTATCTATTTTTAGCGTATCCGCATCTGGCGGCACGTTTAGAATTTGTAATGCACCACCAAGTACTTTTGATAAAATTGGCGCAGCAACCGCACCGCCATAGAATTTATCGCCTTTAGGTTCATTAACCATCACTACAATCGCTAACCGTGGATGACTAATAGGTGCCACGCCAACGGTATAAGAGAAGTAATCATTACCATAGCCACCAGCAATCGCTTTTTTCGCAGTACCGGTTTTAACACCAACACGGTAACCAGGAATGGCCGCTCGCCAACCACCACCACCACCCGCTTTATCAGTCACAGATTCAATCATTAACAGAATTTTCTTAGCGATTTTAGGATCAAGCACTTGCTCTCCCGGCACCACTTTTTCTGTTTTTAGAATCGATAACGGGCGTTTAATACCATAAGCACCTAGCGTGGTGTAAGCATGCAGTAATTGAATTGGTGTTAATGAAATACCGTAACCATACGCTAAAGTGGCACGACCAATGTCAGACCAACGATAACGATTCGGGAAGTGGCCCGTTGTTTCACCAATCAAGTTAATCCCTGACGGCTCATCAAAACCAACTTTACGGTACGTATCAAGAATATCTTCGACAGGCATCGCTAGCGAGAGTTTACTCACACCGATATTACTCGATTTTTGTAAAATACGCTGGACGGTCGCTAGTGGTTCAATGCGTGATACGTCAGTGATCACCTTGCTGCCAACACGGAAATGCTTACTTTGCGGAATCTTAATTAGCGTATGTTCGTTCACAACCCCATTTTTAAGGGCGGTATATACCACAAATGGCTTCACCGTTGAGCCGGGCTCAAAAGTATCAGTGATCACACGGTTACGCATTTTATACGGCTGACGATCATTGCGATCATTAGGGTTAAATGACGGCGCATTGACCATCGCTAGAATCTCACCAGTACGCACATCTGAAATCGCAATACTGACTGAAGTGGCTGGAATATCCATTACCCCTTCTTTTGCAGCACGGTAAGCGATCGCTTGAATACGCTGATCAATACTTAACTCAAGCGGTTTACCCGGTTGACGACTTTGTTGGGAGATATTTTCGACAACACGGCCATAGCGATCTTTACGCACAGTACGGCGACCCGGTTCACCCGTTAGCCAACCATCATAGGTTTTTTCAATACCATCAAGTCCATGACCATCAATACCTGTAAAACCAATTAATTGTGCACTCACTTCACCTGATGGGTAAAAACGACGTGATTCTGCTTTTAGACCAATACCCGGCAATTTCAGTTTTTTAACGTAATTTGCCATCGGCGGGCTAACTTGACGAGCAAGATAGATAAAACGACGGGTCTTATTTTTTTCTAAGCGGCGTAATAATTTTGCGCGGTCAAGGTCAAGTACATCGGCCAGCGCGTTCCAACGGTTGGTTTCACTTAAACCACCATGTTTGAATATTTCGACGGGATTGGCAAAGACGGCTTGTACGGGCACACTAACGGCAAGTTGCTCACCGTTACGATCTGAAATAATACCGCGTGCAGAAGGCATTAATTGTACTCGTAATGAACGTGCATCACCCTCTTGAATCAGACGGCCAGGTTCTAATACCTGAATGTAAGCAGCACGTGCAATTAAGCCAAAGAAACCTAATAGAATAAAGCCACAGACGACGATAAAGCGCCATTTTAGAAATGGCGTACTCTTAGGACTAACCTGCGTCTTTTTATTTGAACGGTTAAATAATTTCATCTTTTAATGTATAACAATTTCATTATCGACAGATGGACGTTGCATTTTGAGCTCAGTTTCAGCTAATCGTTCAATGCGACTGTGTTCTGCAAGTGAGTTTTCTTCAAGTATTTGATTTCGCCATTCAACATCATAGGTTTCACGTTGCATTAATAGCTTTTCTTGCTGCGCAATTAATTGACGTGACTCATGAGTAATGTAGACAACAGACAAGGCAGAAATGAGGATAGTGAAGGCTAGAATCAGCGGTACCAACCCGACCGTGACGAGGTCTCGTCCGATCAGGCTAGCCAGATTCATTGAAGATTCTGTTGTTTTCATAGACGCTCGGCCAAACGTAGCACTGAACTACGAGCGCGCGTGTTATAACCAAGTTCATTTTGTGATGGTTTAATCGCTTTACCGATAGGTTTCATATCCGCACAACCCAGTGCTTTAATTTGATCTTCGGTTAATGGTAAGCCAGCAGGAACATCTGGACCTTTGCTTTGCTTACGAATAAAGCGTTTTACCATGCGATCTTCCAATGAATGGAAACTGATCACGGATAAACGACCACCCGATGCAAGAGTATGCATTGCACCATGTAAAGCGGTGTCAATTTCTTCTAATTCACTGTTAATGTAAATTCGAATCGCTTGGAAACTGCGGGTTGCAGGATGCTTATGTTTGTCTCTAAATGGTGATACTTCAGCAATCAGACTCGCTAATTCACGCGTACGTGTTAACGGCTCTTTATCTGGGTTTTCACGATAATCAACAATACCGCGGGCAATACGTTTAGCGAAACGTTCTTCACCAAACTCTTTTAATACCCATGCAATATCATCAGCATCCGCTTCTGCTAGCCATTCAGCCGCAGACATACCTGATGTTGGATCCATACGCATATCCAGTGGGCCGTCACGCATGAAGCTAAAACCACGTTCAGCATCATCAAGTTGCGGTGACGAAACACCTAAATCAAGTAATACACCGTCAACACGACCAATCAGATCACGTTCTTGCATGTATTTTTCCATACCCGAAAATGGACCATGGATAATTTCAAAACGTGGATCATCAATTTTTTGCGCTTCTGCAATCGCTTGAGGATCGCGATCAATACCGTACAGGCGACCGTTCTCACCTAGTTTTGAAAGAATTAAACGGCTATGACCGCCGCGACCGAAAGTACCATCGATATAGATACCGTCGGGTTTAATCGCTAACCCGTCTACTGATTCATTAAGTAAAACGGAAACGTGCTCAAATTGCTCAGACATAAATATAATTTCAGCTAAAGTGAAAGCTCACTAAGGCGCGGGGAACATTCCGGCGCATCCTCAGCCTGAAGGTCGATATCATGTTCAATTTGCTGTTGCCATAAAGGCGCAGACCAGATTTCAAATTTATTTAACTGGCCAACGACCACTATTTTATTCGCTAACTGAGCATATTGTCTTAACGTCGGTGGAATTAATATCCTTCCCTGCGCATCCAGTTCACATTCGCTAGCATGGCCAAGCAACAATCGTTGTAAGCGGCGCTCTGCGGGGTGAAGGCTAGATAGACGTACTAATTTAGCTTCAATTCGTTCCCATTCATCGATGGGATATAGCAACAAGCAACAAAACTGGTGATCGATAGTACAAACAAAGTGTCCCTGACATTGTTCAATTAATGCA
Organism: Photobacterium piscicola; assembly: GCF_900166965.1. Classification (GTDB taxonomy): domain Bacteria; phylum Pseudomonadota; class Gammaproteobacteria; order Enterobacterales; family Vibrionaceae; genus Photobacterium; species Photobacterium piscicola. The sequence goes on from NZ_FUZI01000005.1 coordinate 185,435, forward strand.
GCCCGGTAACGCTTCGGCATTGCCCAGCGACCTTTGTCATCAATAACAATGTTAGTGGCACCTCTTAACATTTGGGGATCTCGGTTAAATTACACGATAAAAAGAGTACGTTAATCACTCACTTTAGCAGAATAACAACAAAGATAATAAGACAACACCACTTTTCCCCACAAATTCCCACACAAAGTGTACGTATGAGACAAAAACGATGTCAAGCAATTGGCAGTAATTCAGACACACTTCTAACAGTGGTCGAGTAAACCTGATTGCGAAATGTAATTTTGGCGGAAAAAAAACGAAAAAAAGGTGGTGCTTGTAATCAAACACCACCTTCTCTAAATGTAGGGAGTCGGTCGATAAGCCGGGTTTTGTTCCGCTTTCGCGGCGGCAATCATTCGTCTAGGTCTGCAATCGCTCACAGACTCAAGCAACCTACCCGTCCCCAACGCGGGCCGCGCCATTAGGGACCTATTTGGTCTTGCTCCGGGTGGAGTTTACCCTGCCACAAACTATTACTAGCCGCGCGGTGCGCTCTTACCGCACCCTTTCACCCTTACCTGTGCACCATTGCAAGCAATGGGCCATCGGCGGTTTGCTCTCTGCTGCACTTGTCGTGGGCTTGCGCCCCCCAGACGTTATCTGGCACCCTGCCCTGTGGAGCCCGGACTTTCCTCCCCTCCATTGATTTCCCGAAGGTTACCAACGAAGCAGCGATTACCTGACCAACTCCGCGGCGAATTGTATAAGACAACGCTCACAGTTACCAGTGAAAAAATCACCAAAATTACAGCTTGAACAAAAAACCAACGGCTGATTTTTAATTCGTAGATAAAAACCACGCTATATCACACAGTAAGTAAACTGCCGCCTGCAAATATCCGCTTATTCTAAATTTTCAAGGCCCCACTTATACAATGCATTTTTCTTCCCGCCATGAATTTCAGCCGCCAAAGCTGCTGCTTTTTTAAGAGGCAACTCTTTTGCAAGCAAGGTCAGTGTACGTAAAACCTCAACTGATAATTCGTCTTTCTGAGCGCGATGCCCTGCAACTAAGACCACCATCTCACCACGAACACGATTACTGTCTTCTGCAATCCAATCGATCAACTCGCCAAGAGGCGCGCCATGGATAGTTTCATAAGTTTTTGTTAACTCACGCGCTAATACTACTTGGCGATCAGGGCCAAGCACGGCTAACATATCACTTAGGGAATCATTAATACGATGTGGCGATTCATAAAAGATCAATGTTCGCGCATCATCAGCTAATGCTTGAAAACAATCGCGGCGACCTTTACTTTTCGGAGGAAGAAAACCTTCAAAGCTAAAACGGTCAGAAGGTAAACCAGAACCACTCAAGGCTGTAATTACAGCACATGGACCAGGTAATGGCACAACTTTAACACCCGCATGACGACAGCGATTAACAAGATGATACCCTGGATCACTGATCAGCGGCGTACCAGCATCGGACACAAGCGCAATGCTAGTACCTGCCTGAAGTTTCTCAATCAAAAAGTCAGCTTTTTGCTGTTCATTATGATCGTGAAGCGCAAAGGTGCGGGTCGAGATAGAGAAATGGGACAACAATCGCGATGTATGACGTGTATCTTCAGCAGCAATTAAATCTACGTTTGCTAATACGTCTAATGCGCGCTGCGTTATATCAGCAAGATTACCGATAGGTGTTGGTACGATGTACAAAGTTGCGACATCTACCATGCCTGAATTGCTCTCACTCATTTGTCTAAGATCTCATCTGCAATTAATATCAAGAGTAATTTGTCACAGTTGAATAAATTCAATGCCCAATTTTACCCATAAGCGTAAAAGTGTATCACGACTGATGGCGCCTGTAGCCCTTGCTGTTGCTTTAGCAGGGTGTAGCACGCCAAACCTGTACAATAATCAGGTGCCATTAACGGATATCACTGCGGTAGCCGCTCAAAGCTCAGCCGCCTATTTAAGTAAAGCCAATACCAGTGATGGCGCAGAGCGTACTAACTGGGAGATCATGGCCGTTAAAGCAATGATCCTCGAAAATAAATGGCAACAAGCCGATCAATGGATTGCTAAATTATCACAGCAATCTATGAGCCCAACTCAAATTGCGGAATGGCAACTCGCGCGTGCAATGGTACGTGAGCACCAAGGGCAACCACAAGCGGCACTGAACAGTTTAAACTTTCAGCCATCGTGGTCACTAACCAAGAGCCAGTATCAACGTTATTACATGCTACGCGCTAACTTATTGGAACAATTGAATCATCAGTTCCAAGCCGCACGCGAGCGTACAAAACTTGATTTCTATTTAGATCACTCACAAAAAGCCGCTAACTGGCAGCAAGTTTGGCATGACCTATCAGGTTATACCAATGCTCAATTAGGCAGTGTTAAGCTAACGGATAACGACAGTGTGCTCAAAGGTTGGGTTGAACTCGCGATGTTGAAAAACAGTGCGACGTTGCCACCAATGCAACTGAAACAAGCCATCGAACAATGGTTATATCGTCATCCTAGCCATCCAGCAAACCAATATTTACCGGCCGATTTAAAAGCGTTAATCGAAATGAAAGCCGTTAAGCTGGATAATATTGCTTTGTTATTGCCACTTTCAGGCCGTTTTGCCGCACAAGGTAAAGCGGTTCGCGATGGTTTTATCAATGCTATGATGGATGATAAAAGTCGTGATACGAATAATGAGCTCAATATTTATGATACTGAAGCTCAATCAATACCTACTATCATGGCACAACTACAACAAAACGGTACTCAGTTTGTTGTAGGGCCATTACGCAAAAATGTTATTACTGCATTCCAGCAAGATAATACTAGCCACATCAACATGCTAGCATTAAACATGCCACCACAAATCAGTAATAATAAGCCTAATGCTTGTTATTTTGCGCTATCGCCAGAACAAGAAGCCCAACAAGCGGCTGAACGTATTTATGCTCAAGGTCACCGTAACCCTACTGTATTAGTACCTTCCAATAGCTATGGTCAACGCGTTGCACAAGCATTTAGCCAACAATGGGCTCAGCTTGATGGTCAACCAGCGTTAACGGTTAGCTTTGGTAATCAGGCGCAAATACCACAACAAATAAGAAGTGCTTTTGGTCGTGGTGCAGGCAGTCATGCTGATGCAATCTATATGGTCGCAAGCCGCAATGAATTGATGATGCTAAAACCGTTCATTGAAGCTGCTATGCCGCCAACGGGTGATCCAGCACAGATCTATGCGAGCTCACGCAGTAACCCAGACAGCCATAACACTAACCGTGAATTACGCGGTATTGAAATTAGCGACATTCCATTACTGATCAATCCACATTCAGCTTATATGGAACGCTTTAATCAATTGTGGCCAAATCAAGGTAACACCAGTATCCGTTTACATGCCTTTGGTATGGATGCTTACGCAATCGCCAAGCAATTACCTGAGATGCGTGCTAATCACCATCACAGTATTCAAGGTGAAACAGGGCAACTGGCGGTAAATAACCAATGTGTTGTGCAACGACAAATTGATTGGGGTAAATTCAGTAGTGAAGGCATTACTCCACTATCAACCACTCAAATGCCAGCAACCACTATCTCTGATATGCCAGATAGCATAGACCTGATCAGTGGTGATACGTCTGCCCAGTAAGCGTCAGATTGGCCAAGCCTATGAACTGATGGCGGAACAATATTTGTGCCGCCATCATCTGACCCCTATCGCTCGAAATTTTAGCTGTCGTAGCGGTGAGATTGATTTAATCATGCAACAAGGTAAGTGTTTGGTGTTTATTGAAGTAAAATACCGAACGCAATCTCATTATGGTTCTGCAGTTGAAGCGGTTAATTGGCATAAACAACAAAAGCTCAAACGAGCGGCTTTTTTTTGGATGCACAAAAATGGCTTCTCAATTGAGCATTGTCAATTTCGTTTTGATGTCATTGCCATCCAAGGTCACCACCACCATATTGAGTGGTTTACTAATATATTAGTTGAAGGTTAGTCATGCTAGATAGCATTCGAGAAAGTTTTACCGAAAGTATTCAAACCCAAATTGCAGCAGCGGAAGCTTTACCTGATGCGATTTCAAAAGCCGCTCAAGTGATGGTTCAAAGCTTATTAAATGGCAATAAGATTTTAAGTTGTGGTAATGGTGGCTCTGCAGCCAATGCTCAACAACTCGCATCATGCTTAATCAACCGTTTTGAAATTGAACGTCCAAGCCTGCCTGCCCTTGCATTAACCGCAGATACTACCGTTTTAACGGCCATTGCTAACGATTATCACCACGATGAAGTTTTTTCAAAACAAGTTCGTGCGTTAGGCCAAGCGGGAGATATTTTATTAGTGCTATCAACCAGTGGTAACAGTAAAAATATCATCAAAGCCATGGAAGCGGCACTCGCACGAGATATGAACATCATCGCCTTAACTGGTAAAGATGGCGGTGAAATGGCGGGATTATTAGGCGTGCAAGATGTTGAAATTCGTATTCCATCCCAACGCACGGTGCGGATTCAAGAAGGTCACTTATTAACGATTCATTGTTTATGCGATTTGATTGATCAAGTTTTATTTCCACATAACGAAGGCTAATCAATGAAGTGGTTATTGACGTTACTCGTTATATCTAGTCTATCGCTATCAGGATGTTCGGTTTTTTCAACCAATGATCCGCGAAATAACACTCAACATTGGCAAGATCAAAAAATAGACATGGATATTGCTGGTATTGCTCATACTCGTGAATACACCAAGCAATTGAGCATAGATAGCGTAGCCTTAAATGGCACGGTATTGGTGGTTGGTCAAGCGACATCACAGCCGCTTAAACAAGCCTTTATCAATCAAGTACGCCATATTCCTGATGTTGATCGTGTTTATGATCAAATCCAAGTACGTCCCTTGTTAACAATGGCAAACATCAGTGAAGATGCTTGGCTAACCACTAAAGTAAAGTCGCAACTGATTGCCAGTAAGCAACTAACCAATGTAGTTATCAAGGTGATCACGGAAAATAAACGGGTATTTTTATTAGGTTATGTCGCTCCAGAACAAGCCACAATAGCAACCAATGTTGCGCGTAATGTCTCAGGGGTTGAACATGTTATTACCCTGTTTGAAAAACCGTTAACGCACTAATCCCCTTGTTGATTATCAAGCGAAAAAAAACGCAGCCACTGGCTGCGTTTTTTGTTGTAGCTGATTGCCAATATTATTTGACAACACGTAAGCTTGGACGACCACGTGGACGTGGTGGCTCATCATCAGGTTCATCACCTTCAGCCGCTTCAGTAACGACTGCAAATGGTGACACTGAAGGAGCAACAACATCATCACTGCTCTCGTCTTCTAACGCTTGCTCATCATCATAGATAGCAGTATCAGTATCATATGCTGCTTCTGGCTCGAACATAGTTCCTGCACCGTTTTCACGCGCATAAATAGCCAACACAGCATACATAGGTACGATAACTGAGTGTGGACGACCACTGAAACGCGCACTAAAGCTTACCGCTTCATTGCTCAGTTCTAAGTTGCCCACCGCCATTGGAGCGATGTTAAGGATGATTTGACCATCACTCACAAACTCCATTGGCACCTTAACCCCAGGTAAAGTCGCATCAACGACTAAATGTGGCGTTAGGTCATTATCAACCAACCAATCATAAAACGCGCGCAACAAATAAGGGCGGCGCGGCGTCATATTTTCGATATCCATAATTACTGGCCAGCTAAACGCATTTCACGTTCAGCTTCAGTTAAAGAAGCAAGGAATGAATCACGTTCAAATACGCGCGTCATGTATGCTTTCACTTCTTTAGCACCAGTACCACTTAGCTCAATACCCATTTCAGGTAAACGCCATAGTAGTGGAGCAAGGTAGCAATCAACTAAGCTAAATTCATCACTCATAAAGAATGGGTATTCAGCAAATACAGGTGCTAACGCTAATAACTCTTCACGTAATTGCTTACGTGCTTTATCGGCTTCATCAGCAGTACCTGAGTTAATCTTATTCGCTAGTGAGTACCAGTTACGTTCAACACGGTACATCATTAAACGACTATTACCACGGGCAACAGGATAAACAGGCATTAGAGGTGGGTGAGGGAAACGCTCATCCAAGTACTCCATGATAATGTTAGCTTGGTATAGCGCTAATTCGCGATCAACCAATGTTGGAACTGAACTGTATGGGTTCAGTTCTAACAGATCTTCCGGCAGGCTCATTGGATCAACCAGCTCAATTTCAACACTAACGCCTTTTTCAGCTAGTACGATACGCACCTGATGGCTGTAGATGTCTGAAGCATCAGAATACAGAGTCATCACAGAGCGTTTATTGGCAGCAACAGCCATCAACCCCTCCAGTATATTTAATACACAAAAAGCAATGGAGGCTTGAGCCCCCATTGCGAGATTCTTAACCCACTAGATTACCTTATCAGTGGACATCACGCCAATATTCTTTCTTCAACAACACAGTTAATACTAAGAATATAACAATAAATCCCATCACCCACAGCCCTAATCGCTGTCGTTCCAACTTCATTGGCTCAGCGGAATAATCTAAAAAATTCACCAAATCACGTACCGCAGTATCGTATTGTTGTGAATTTAAGCGGCCACTGCCATCGGTTTCAATGCCCATCAAAACTTGAGTTGGACTGCCATCGATCATTTGAGTTTCATAGATTCTACGCGGTACCCCTTGTAATTCTTCTAATACATGGGGCATTCCAACACTAGGAAAAAGGCTATTATTCACTCCAAACGGACGCTCAGGATCAGCATAAAATGAATGTAAATAAGTATATAACCAATCAGTTCCTCGCACCCTTGCCACCATAGTCAAATCAGGTGTAGGCGCACCAAAAGAAGCTGCAGCGTATTGTTTTGACATTGCATTTGTCATTAAATCGCCAATTTTTGCATTCGGGTTAAACATTAAATTTTGCTGCATAAGATCCAAAGGGATCCCTAAATCTGTAGCAACCCTTTCATAACGTTGATATTGAGTCGAATGACAACCTGCACAATAATTGATAAACAATTGCGCACCACGTTGTAAAGACGTTTGATCGGTTAAATCATTATTTGCAGCTTGTAAATTGGCGCTTCCACCACCAGCAATAGCACTGGTCGGCAGCCACAGCAGTAATGCTACAATCCATTGTTTCATTTGAAGTTCACCCTCTTCGGTAGCGGTTGAGTCGCTTCATTTTTACTGTAGAAAAACAACACAATAAAAAACATAAAATAGGTAAAACTAAACATCTGCGCTAATACTGTAAATAATGGAGTAACAGGCAACGCCCCTAAAATGCCCAACGCAATAAAACTCACCGTAAACTGAGCCAAATTAATCAAATGCCATTTACTGCGATAACGGAACGAGCGCACTCGACAACGATCAAACCATGGTAACAAGAACAGAAAGATGATCGCAGCCCCCATCGCTGCAACCCCAAGTAGCTTATCAGGCACAGCGCGTAAAATGGCATAAAACGGAGTGAAGTACCAAACAGGAGCAATATGCTCAGGCGTTTTCATCGGGTTAGCCGCTTCAAAATTTGGCGCTTCTAAAAAATAGCCGCCCATTTCAGGTGCAAAAAAGATCACATAACTAAAGAACAGTGCAAATATAGCGACGCCAATCAAATCTTTTACCGTCCCATACGGATGAAAGGGGATCGAATCAATAATGTCGTATTTTTTAGTATAGTCTTCATGAAACGTAAACTGGGTCTGATAATCATCGCCTTGGCTACCTTTAGGTAACTTAGTATCAATGCCATCAGGATTATTTGAGCCTACCTCATGCAACGCCAGCACATGTAATACCACCAGCAATAACAACACTAACGGTAATGCAATAACATGCAATGCAAAGAAACGGTTAAGGGTTGCGCCAGAAATAACATAATCACCACGAATCCATAAGGTGAGATCATCGCCGATCACAGGGATCGCACCAAACAAGGAAATGATAACCTGTGCCCCCCAATAAGACATCTGCCCCCACGGTAGCAAATACCCCATAAAAGCTTCAGCCATTAGCACTAAAAAGATCAACATTCCAAACAACCATAATAGCTCGCGTGGTTTTTGATAAGATCCATAAATTAGGCCACGGAACATATGTAAATAGATCACCACAAAAAATGCGGATGCGCCGGTCGAATGCATATAGCGTAATAGCCACCCATACTCAACGTCACGCATGATGTACTCAATGGAGGCAAATGCACCATCGGCTGACGGTACGTAATTCATGGTTAGCCAAATTCCCGTAATAATCTGATTCACCAGTACTAGCATCGCTAAAGAACCAAACACATACCAAAAGTTAAAGTTCTTTGGCATTGGATATTGAGACAAATGCTTACGGTATGCATTGGTTACAGGTAATCGTTTATCGATCCAATCAACTAAGCCCGCCATTATGCAGTCTCCTTATCAAGCCCAATCAAAATGGTGTCATCGTTTAAAAATTGATGTGGCGGCACCACCAAATTAAGTGGAGCTGGAACGCCTGCAAATACTCGCCCTGCCATATCAAAGGTTGAACCATGACATGGACAAAAAAAGCCAGCGGCAATACCACTGACTTGATCACTAAAGCTATTGGGTAAATACGTTGGCGAACACCCAAGATGAGTACAGATACCGACAGCTAAAAATATTTCAGGCTTTAATGAACGGTAAGCATTTTGGGCATAATTCGGTTGCTGTGGTTCATCTGAATCGGGATCTCGAAGTTGATTATCATGGGTGGTTAACTGTTGTAAGACGGCCTGACTGCGGCGCACAATCCACACAGGCTTTCCTCGCCATTCAACACGAATCATTTGTCCATCAACTAATTTACTAATGTTGACTTTAACTGGAGCACCAGCCGCTTTCGCTTTTTCACTGGGGTTCCATGATTTAATAAATGGGATTGCAATTGCAACCGCACCAATACCGCCAACAACCGATGTTGTCGCCGTTAAAAAGCGACGTCTTCCATTATTTATTCGCACATTGCTCATCCATTTTCTCCAATAGCTCCTGCTTGGATTTTTTATTGGTTCTTTTTTTATATCCCTGATATTTAACTTGAGGCCTAACTAAAAAGAATACAGTAACAATTTTGCTACAATTTTAAATTATCACCAACATCTAAAGAATAAGTAAAGGTCAACATATTCACAAGTTCAAGCCCTTGTTTAGCAACAAATGTTGGATATAGGGTGTTTTTCGTTATTATGCATGGGTGTTTATAGGAAAACAGCAGGTGCGAGGTGCGAGGTGCGAGGTGCGAGGTGCGAGGTGCGAGGTGCGAGGTGCGAGGTGCGAGGTGCGAGGTGCGAGGTGCGAGGTGCGAGGTGCGAGGTGCGAGGTGCGAGAATATTCTATTGAAGATAAGAAACAATACTTTCATAGAAAATAATCAAAAAAAAAGCCCAACCCGAGGGCTGAGCTTTTCTGTACACAGTAAACCAGATATAAAATCTGGAAGCGTAATATTAACGCTTAGAGAACTGTGGACGACGACGTGCTTTACGTAGACCAACTTTCTTACGTTCAACGCAACGAGCGTCGCGAGTAACGTAGCCAGCTGCACGTAGAGCAGGACGTAGAGTTTCATCGTATTCCATAAGAGCACGAGTGATACCGTGACGGATAGCACCAGATTGACCAGTGATACCACCACCTTTAACAGTGATGTATAGGTCAAAATTCTCAGTCATACCTACAAGCTCAAGAGGCTGAAGAACTACCATGCGCGCTGTTGGGCGGCTGAAGTACTCTTCGATGCTACGCTTGTTGATTACGATGTTGCCAGTACCCGGTTTGATGAAAACGCGAGCTGCTGAGCTTTTACGGCGACCAGTGCCGTAGTATTGATTCTCTGCCATTGTCATAATTCCCAATTAGATGTCTAGTACTTTAGGCTGTTGTGCAGCATGGTTGTGCTCAGTACCTGCGTAAACTTTAAGCTTACGGAACATAGCACGGCCTAGAGGACCTTTTGGAAGCATGCCTTTAACAGCAGTTTCAATAACCATTTCTGGTTTCTTAGCAATTAGCTTATCAAAGCTGATTGACTTAAGGCCGCCGATGAAGCCAGTGTGGTGGTGGTACATTTTATCTGTACGCTTTGCACCAGTTACTGCTACTTTCTCAGCATTGATAACTACAATGTAGTCACCAGTGTCAACGTGTGGAGTGTACTCCGGCTTGTGCTTGCCACGTAGACGAGAAGCGATTTCAGTTGATAGACGACCTAGAGTTTTACCTTCAGCGTCAACAACATACCAGTCACGTTTTACAGTTTCTGGTTTAGCAACGAAAGTTTTCATGCTAATTAATACCCATTATTTAAATAGTTTCACTTACTAGAACCATCGAATGATGATTCCTCTGTTAAGAGCCCAGTCATCACCCCTTCGAGTGGGTGGCACTCCTGGCTTTCGCCATACAGGTACGGTGGGTCGCAAGATTATAGAGAAGGGTGCGGAAAAAATCACCTTTTTTCCCAAAAAAATTGTTTTTTTTTCATATCGACGCTCATTAATTGCTAATTAGGCCAATAAATCACAATTTAAAGTGTGTTAATTACCCTTTAGATATGACGAATCTTAAAAAAACGAATTTCCCTTTATTCATCGACCAAATGAGGTCGAGCTAAATATTGTTCACTTTGCATTTCAATTAGCCGCGAACAACAGCGTTTAAATTCAAACAGTAATCGTCCGTTAGTATAAAGTTCAGTTAAAGGCACTTCCGCGGAGATAATTAAGGTGACATGGCGCTCATAAAACTCATCCACCATCGCAATAAAGCGCCGAGCAGCATCTTGGTGCTCAGTCATCACGCGAACATCAGCAACTAACACTGTGTGGTACACCTGGGCGATTTCAATATAATCATTTTGACTGCGCGCCGTTTGGCATAATTGATAAAAACTAAATTGCACGATGCCATTCGCCTCACGTTGAGCCGTGATTGAGCGCTGATTAATAACAATTATTTTCTCATTATAACGAGGCTCAAAACTTAGCTGTTCAAAATAATCCGCTAAATTTTGATTAGCTTGCGGCCCTAACGGTGAATAATATATTGCCGCTTGCACCAATGACCGTAAGCGATAATCAATCCCCGCATCAACATTAACCACCTCACAATGTTGCTCAATAAGTGCAATCGCAGGTAAAAATCGTGCACGTTGCAAACCATTTCGATATAACTCATGGGGAGCGATGTTCGACGTTGCGACTAAAGTAATGCCGCGTTGAAATAAGGCTTCAAGTAACGTTGCCAAAATCATCGCATCGGTAATATCACTGACAAAAAATTCATCAAAACAAATAATATCGGTTTGTTGTTTAAAATTATCCGCCACATGCTCCAATGGATTCTCAATGCCATCAAGTTGTTGCAGCTGTTGATGAACCCGATACATAAAACGGTGAAAATGAATTCGCATTTTTCGTTGGGTTGGCAAACACTCAAAAAAGGTATCGACTAAATAGGTTTTCCCACGTCCGACTCCACCCCAAAAATACAGCCCTCTAACTGGCACGATATCTGCTTTAGTCTTTGGTGTTAACAATGTTGACGATAGCAATAATGCTTTGGCTGCAGAAGATAATCGTTGCCATCGCGTCGTAATGGGTAATGGTGTAACAGGTTCCAGCAACCGATGATATAAATCATCCAGATGCGTAACGGCATTGGCTTGGGCTGGGTCTGCAAAAAAATCAATACGTTGCAGATCGGCATGGTATTGCGTGAGCGGTGTCAGCGTCGTCATTTGATGAGATCCCTTTTCATCTATTACTGGAATAATCACAGCATACGTCATCACAATATATGATTGAATCAGTATCATGCGCAACTAGCTCAAGGTATAGTAGTAGCGTTATTACGCTCGAACAAACAGCGACTTGACTGAAAAACACGTATTAACACTAAAATCACAAGGAGTTATCATGGTTATGAGTTGGATTATTGCAATTGCTATTTTTATTGCGGGAATCTTTGTTGGTTCCATTATAAGTCGGTTAACAAACAAAAACCAAAATCAGCACTCGTCATTAAAAAAAGATCTCGATAAATCAAAATATGAATTAGAGCAATATCGCCAAGAACTTGTCGACCATTTTGCTCGTAGCGCTGAGTTACTCGACAATGTATCTAAAGATTACGGTAAGCTCTACGAGCACATGGCCAAGACATCAGCGGAGTTGATGCCTAATTTACCGACCCAAGACAATCCATTTGCACAACGAATCACCACCTTAGAGCCAGTGGAAAACGACACCCCCATTGAAGATGAAGTAATGGATCACCAACCGCGTGACTACGCCAATGGTGCAACCGGCTTGTTTAGTGATAAGCCAACCACCATTAAAGATAACGATATGGCGGCATCAGCACAGTCAGCAAAAGCAAGCTAGTCGTCACTTATACGATCAATACTTCGCTTCAAAAGCATAATTTGGGGAACTTAATTCCAGTTAACAAGTCATAATTTAACTTGTTAACTCGGAGTTAAATCATGCGTAAAAAAAACCTTTTCGTTATTAGTGCATTAGCGTTAACTGTTAGTACGCTTATGGCACCACTGACAGCGAATGCTGCTCTTCCTATCACGGTAAGTAATCAATCTGTGCCTAGTCTTGCGCCCATGCTTGAGCAAGTCACACCAGCCGTTGTCAGTATCGCCATAGAAGGTAAACAAGTTTCAAAGCAACATGTACCAGACGCTTATCGTTTTTTCTTCGGCCCTGATTTTCCAACTGAGCAAGTTCAAGAACGTCCTTTTCGAGGGCTAGGATCTGGCGTTATTATTGATGCTAATAAAGGCTATATTGTTACTAATCAACATGTCATCAATAACGCTGATAAAATCATGGTTCAACTATATGATGGCCATGAAGTTACCGCAAAACTGATTGGCAGTGATAAATCATCTGATATTGCTTTACTGCAAATCGACACGCCAAAAAAATTAACCGCAATTAAATTAGCGAATTCCGACAAATTACGTGTGGGTGATTTTGCGATTGCGATTGGTAACCCTTTTGGTCTTGGACAAACAGTGACTTCTGGGATTGTGTCCGCTTTAGGTCGTAGTGGCTTAAACCTTGAAAATATAGAAAACTTTATTCAAACCGATGCTGCAATTAATAGTGGTAACTCTGGCGGCGCACTGATTAATCTCAATGGTGAATTAATCGGTATTAATACAGCGATCCTTGCGCCTGATAAAGGCAACGTCGGTATTGGTTTTGCCATTCCATCCAATATGGTAAATAACCTTACAGCGCAAATCATTAAATTTGGTCAAGTTCGCCGTGGTACCTTGGGTGTACAAGGACGTGAACTAACCGCAGAATTAGCACAAACATTTGGCTATGACACCAATCAAGGTGCCTTTGTAAACCAAGTAATGCCAAATTCTGCCGCCCAAAAAGCAGGCTTAAAAGCAGGCGATATTATTATTGCAGTAAATGGCGATCCTATTCGTTCATTCAGTGAATTACGAGCAAAAGTGGCGACGTTGGGCGCGGGTAAAACCCTCACTTTAAAAGCTATGCGTAACGGTAAATTACAACAATTCACGGTCACGTTAAGTGCCAGTGCTGACAACCTTGTTAATGCTGATGATCTTCACTCAAGCTTAAGTGGTGCGCAATTTAGTAACACCACCGTTAATGGTAAAGCGCACGGCGTTGAAGTTACACAATTAACAAAGGGCTCATTGGCTGCGCGTTCAGGGTTATTAAAAGGTGATATTATTATTGGTCTTAACCGCCTTGCTATTAATAATCTGGGTCAATTACGTAAAGCATTGGCGCATCCACCCAAGGTTATCGCACTTGAAATTCAACGCGGCAATAATGTGCTGTATCTTATTATTCGTTAATTTTAACGTATCAATACGCGTGAAGGTCTGATTGTGGGACGAATTTAACAACGGCATCAATGCCAATAGTTGGTCTCACCTAAGAGGGGTGCTATTCTGTTAGCACCTTTTTATTTCTCATTTTATAAGGACTGTTAATGCTAGCATTTCTTGGTCGTTCAATTTTTCTCGGCCTTATCACTGCTATTATTGTTCTGATTGCAGTCCCTGATTTACGTCCGACGACGCCAGTGTCCTTATCATTACCCGATAACAACTCAACCCCCCTTTCTTTTAATTATGCTGTGCGACGAGCGTCACCTGCCGTAGTTAATATTTATAATCGTCGCTATGACAACAGTAATAGCCAAGAACGAGAATTGCGCACCCAAGGCCTTGGCTCCGGTGTCATCATGAGTGATAAAGGCTATATCGTTACTAACTATCATGTTGTGGCACATGCAGATCAAATCATTGTTGCGCTACAAGACGGTCGAGTACTGAATGCACAATTAATTGGCTTAGACCAACTAACGGATCTGGCTGTATTAAAAATCAATGCCGATAACCTGCCCGTTATTCCGGTTAATTCACACTATAAAGCTGCTGTTGGTGATGTGGTATTGGCAATTGGTAATCCCTATAATCTTGGTCAAACAACCACCTTTGGTATTATCTCCGCCACGGGCCGTTCTGGCATGAGTTTTTATGGACCACAAGATTTTTTACAAACAGACGCGGCGATAAATAAAGGTAATTCAGGCGGAGCACTGGTTAACACTGACGGCGAGTTAGTGGGCATTAACACCGCTTCTTTTCAGCAAGCTACCGACATTGAAACCTATGGTATTTCATTTGCGATTCCCTACCAGTTAACAATTAAGATCATGCAAAAACTGATTGCTGATGGTCGAGTTATTCGAGGTTGGATTGGCATTCAAGGACGTGAAATCAACCCACTAATGGCGCGACTTTATGATGTAGCGAAAGTAAATGGCATTATTGTTGATGGCATGGATCCAACTGGCCCAGCATCAAAAGCAGGGTTTAAGAAAAATGATATTGTGATTGAGATAGCAGGTAAAGAAGTCACTAATGTGCAAAGTGTGCGTGATATCGTCACGGATATTCGCCCTGGCACCCATATTGAAGTGAAGATTCTACGTAACGGTAAGCCAATGATGATCCCGGTTACGGTTGCCAATCGACCTCCACTAGCGAACCCTCCCAAATAATAACAAATAACAGTCACAAAAAAGCCTCGCACGGTGCGAGGCTTTTTTATTGCTTGAAACCAATATCACTTATTCAGAGATACGTTCGATATTCATTCCTAGCGCACTGAATTTTTGCTCGATAAACTCATAACCACGGTCGATATGGTAAATACGATCAACAATGGTTTCGCCTTTAGCAATACTGCCCGCAATCACAAGACTTGCAGATGCACGTAGGTCAGTTGCCATCACTTGTGCGCCACTCAATCCATTAGTGTCACCACAAATCACGGTATTACCTTCGATTTCAGCGTGAGCACCCATACGAATTAATTCAGGAATATGCATGAAACGGTTTTCAAAAATCGTTTCAGTAATGATGCCTGTGCCTTTGGCCATTAAGTTTAATAGCGAAAATTGCGCTTGCATGTCGGTTGGGAACCCCGGATGCGGTGCAGTGCGAATATTCACCGCTTTAAGCTCACGATCTGTCATATCTAGACTGATCCAATCATCGCCAGTTTCAACTAATGCACCCGCTTCTTCTAGTTTTGCTAATACCGCTTCAAGAAGTTCAGGCTTAGTGTTGCGACAAACAATCTTGCCACCAGAAACAGCAGCAGCGACTAAGAAAGTACCGGTTTCGATACGGTCTGCAACCACTTCATGATAACCGCCAGCAAGACGATCAACACCTTCGATGGTGATGGTTGCCGTGCCTGCGCCTGTAATTTTCGCACCGATAGCATTAAGGAATGCTGCAGTATCTTCAATTTCAGGTTCACGAGCTGCGTTTTCAATCACGGTTGTACCTTCTGCTAACGTTGCCGCAGACATAATAGTAACCGTTGCACCCACACTGACTTTATCCATCACGATATGGGCACCTTTAAGACGACCATCGACAGATGCTTTTACATAACCTTCATCAAGTGTGATTGTTGCACCAAGCTGCTCAAGACCCACAATATGCAAATCAACTGGGCGCGCACCAATAGCACAACCACCAGGTAATGATACTTGACCTTGACCAAAACGAGCCACTAGTGGACCTAATGCCCAAATAGAAGCACGCATTGTTTTTACAAGATCATACGGCGCACAATACTCATTAACATCACTTGCATCGATATTAACAGATGAGCCATTACGCGAGACTTTCACGCCTAAACGTGACAGTAATTCCATCGTAGTATCAATATCACGTAGCTGAGGAACATTGGCAATTTCTACCGGACCGTCAGCAAGTAACGCGGCAAATAAAATCGGTAAGGCTGCATTCTTTGCGCCAGAAATAGCCACTTCACCGCTTAATGGGCCGCTGCCCTGAATACGAAACTTTTGCATCATTTAGCTCTCTATAACGACATTAATTTTTTATCACGCGCCCACTCTTCAGGCGTATATGTTTTAATACTTAACGCGTGAATGTCGTTTGCTGCAATACGATCCATTAATGGACCATAAATTGTTTGTTGTTTCTTTACACGGCTCATGCCGTCAAATAGTGTACCCACTGCGATCACTTGGTAGTGGCTACCTTCACCTTTAACGATGATTTCATCAACGTCTAAAGCGCTTTCTAGAATTTGTTTAATCTCAGAGATTTCCACAAGCTATCCTCTCTACAGCTTACTCCATGCAAGCTGTTAACATTGGTTCGATATGGCTTAAGCGAAACAGCGTTTTAAGCTGTTGAGGTACATTGTGCAACATAACGCGACTCCCTGCTTGCTTAAGGTGCTGGCACAAATGCAGTAACATCACCATACCAGCAGAGTCTACTCGAGATAAATCAGCAAGATCGAGCACGAGCTGCTCATTATGTGGCATCCATTCGCTTCTTTGACGCCAAAAAGCTGGCACTGTGTCACGATCTAACGACCCTGACAAGCGGTATTGCCCTTCAGCGACAACCTGCCAACAAATCTTATCAGCAGTCATGGTTATTTGTTCTCAATTTGGATCGGTTTCGCCGCCAAATCACGTAAACTTTGTGTCACCGCATCAATACCTTTAGTACGTAGCTGTCCACTCCATTCACTTTGCTTAGTAGAGAGCATACTGACACCTTCAGCAACCATGTCAAATCCCTGCCATTCTTTGGTTTTTTTATTCAATCGTAATTTAAAATCAAGGCGAATAGGCGGGCGCTGAGGATCAATAATATCAACGCGAACCGAAATAATACTGCGATCAGCTGGAACGGGCTTAGGTGATTCAAGTTCGATTTTTTGGTCGGTATATTGAGTCAAAACCTGTGCGTACGATGCCACTAAATAATCAGTGAAAGCCGCTGTGAACGCATCACGTTGCTCTGCGGTTGTATTACGTAAATTAGAACCTAACACTTTGTAAGCTGCATAACGGGTATTAATATACGGCAATAATTCTTGCTTAACGATCACCCGTAGTTGTTCTGGGTTTGCTTGAATTTTTGCTTGTTCCGCTTTTAAAGTACCAAATAAATGCGCGGATACTTTGTCCATCATTTTATAAGGATTGCTCTGATCAATCGTTGCTGCTTGAGCTAGCATTGGCACGGCCAGTAAACACAACATTAAGCCACGTACAAATTTCATGGTGGTTCTCCTCATTACTTCTTATCGCCGCCAAGGCTATACAGCACTTGACCAATCATATCTTCTAATACTAACGCAGATTTAGTGTCTTCAATTAAGTCACCGTTATGTAGCATTTCAGTGTCAGTATCAACAAATCCAGGACTAATACCTAAGTATTGTTCACCTAATAGACCTGAAGTCAGAATAGATGCAGAACTGGTTTCAGGGAAATAACCAAACTTTTTATTAACGTCTAAAGTAACAATTGGCACATACGTCTGTTCATCAAGGGTAATCGACGTTACTTCACCTACAGTAACCCCTCCCACCTTAACGGGAGAACGTACTTTTAAACCGCCAATATTGTCAAAATGGGCTTTCAAAGTATAAGTTTCAGCACTACCAAAACTTTGTACGTTAGCCACTTTAAACGCCAACACTAATAAAGCACTAATGCCGGCTAGCATAAACACACCAACCCACAATTCTAATCGTTTATTTTGTTGCATTGTTTTTATCCATGTAATTTATGCCGTCGTATGCATGCGGCTAAGTGAATGTTTAGCTACCAAACATTAATGCTGTTAACACAAAATCAAGTCCAAGTACCGCCAGTGATGAATTCACCACTGTACGGGTTGTTGCACGGCTGATCCCTTCCGACGTCGGTACGGCATCATAACCATTAAAGACTGCAATCCATGTAATCACGATAGCAAATACGATTGATTTGATAATGCTATTACCAATATCAGTACTGAAATCAACCGATGATTGCATCACCGACCAGAAACTGCCGTAGTCAATGCCCTTCCAATCAACACCAACAAGTTGTGCGCCCCATAAACCAATAAGCGAGAACATCAACGCCAACAATGGCATCGAGATAACCCCCGCCCAAAATCGCGGTGCAATCACGCGGCGTAGAGGATCAACCGCCATCATTTCCATGCTTGATAGTTGTTCGGTGGTTTTCATCAACCCAATTTCAGCCGTTAACGCAGAGCCCGCACGACCAGCAAATAACAACGCCGTTACCACCGGGCCTAATTCTCGCAATAATGATAATGCGACCATTTGACCAAGGCTGGTTTCAGCGCCGTAACCAGCAAGAACTAAATATCCTTGCAGGCTTAATACCATGCCGATAAATAATCCTGACACGAGAATAATCGCCATCGATAGCACGCCAACTGAATACAATTGTCGAATCAATAGCGGCAACATTTTTATCGGCTGAGGCTTACACACTAATGCCCCATATAACATCAAGCTTGCACGACCACATGCTTGGCACTTTTCAATAGTCGCTCGTCCCAATCGGGAAATAGCATTAATTATCATTTTTTGCTCATATTATCGGTTGTCATTTACTGATGTTAGCAACAGCCTTGATACGGCTTACTCACCAAATAAATCATCACTTAATGATTGTGCAGGAAATTGAAACGGTACTGGACCATCCGCATCACCATCTAAAAATTGGCGCACTTGAGGGTTAGTATCTGCGCGTAATTGATCTGGTGTACCACAACCTATGATCTTAGCGCCTGAAAGAATATAGACATGATCTGCAATACTCATTACCTCTGGCACATCATGCGAGACAATCACCGACGTAATATTTAACGCTTGGTTAAGATCGCGGATTAACTTAACTAACACGCCCATGGTAATTGGATCTTGGCCAACAAACGGTTCATCGTACATCATCAAATCAGGATCAAGTGCAATTGCGCGCGCCAATGCTGCTCGTCGAGCCATGCCACCTGATAACTCATTTGGCATTAATTGAGCCGCCCCTCGCAAACCCACAGCTTCTAATTTCAATAGCACTAAGGTGTGCAATAAATCTTCAGGTAATTGAGTATGCTCACGCAATGGAAAGGCAACATTTTCAAACACAGTCATATCGGTAAATAAAGCACCCGATTGAAACAGCATACTCATTCGTTTACGCGCTTGATAAAGTTCACTGCGACGTAATGTGGGTATATTCCATTGATCAAACCATACCTCACCATTATCTGGCGCAATCTGACCACCAATCAAACGTAATAAGGTCGTTTTGCCGATCCCTGACGGCCCCATAATAGCGGTGACTTTTCCACGCGGGATATCAAGACTAATATTATCAAAAATACGTCGATCACCACGGGAAAAGCTCAGATTTTTAATCGAAACCAGTACATCATCATTGAGCATTATGTTTATGTTACCTCTCGCTAACTCGTTTGCGTAAGCGATGAATATTGATGTTATTTGACATAATAGCGTTTCATGCCACTTTATAATAAACAACTTAAAAACAATCAGTAGACATTATAAAAATAGAGCGTTGATGATAGGAGGAATTAAACGTCAACTCAACCTAAGCGCTGTATTATCACGCGTTAATGATGAATTTTTATCAAAAATAATATATTTACGATAAAACTGACACTAACGGCATAATTCCATTCTAAAACAAATCAACCTCATTATAATTCACCTAAAATAAAACATCGTTTTAATAGTGTAAATAGATAAGCCACTTTTTCTAACCTTAATCGGTTCTGATTCAGCAGCAGTTAATCAAGCCATCCCCCTAAAACCACCTCAGATGATAATTAGTATTGGCTTATGCTTCCCTTTTGCATGAGTTAACGTCAAAATTGGCAACTCAAATTGTAAATATTTCATCAATTGACTAAAAATCGCTTTTTTAGCGGGTCGTACTAAAAAGGAATTAACATGCTAGAAGCCATTGTGTTGCTCTGTATCGGATTAGCTTTACTGGTTTGGAGTGCAGATAGATTGGTATATGGTGCAGCTGCATTAGCGAAAAACTTCGGTGTTGCACCACTGGTTATTGGTATGACTATTCTGGCAATGGGATCTTCTGCGCCAGAAATGATGGTTTCAGCCACCGCTGCACTGGCCGATAAAACAGATACCGCGGTAGGTAATGTACTGGGATCAAACATTGCCAATATTGCGTTAATTCTCGGTATTACGGCAATCATAAAGCCCCTCTGCATTAGTTCGACTATTATTCGCCGCGAATTACCCATAATGCTGGGAGTTACGGTTATTGCTGGCGCGATTTTATGGGATAATTATTTAAGCCGTCACGAAGGCATTATTCTTGCGGTTCTATTTGCTATTTTCTTAGTGGTGATGCTTAAAATCAGCCGCGACAGTAAAAGTGATCCATTAGTAGAAGAGCAACAGTCAGAAATTCCAACTGGTGTCACTAATACCAAGGCCATTATCTGGGTATTTATTGGCTTAGGCATACTTCTATACTCTTCAGATATGGTAGTGGGGTCAGCAGTTACTATCGCTAAATACTACGGTATGAGTGACTTAGTTATTGGTTTAACCATCATTGCTGTTGGCACCAGTTTGCCTGAGCTTGCCGCATCTGTCGCGAGCGTATTTAAAGGCGAAGATGACATGGCGGTGGGTAATATTATTGGCTCAAATATCTTTAATATTCTTGCGGTAATGGGCATTCCAGGGTTACTGAACCCATCAGCATTAAGCCCACTAGCTATGAGCCGTGATTTTTATGTTATGTTGGCTATTTCCATTCTATTACTACTAATGGCTCTCGGTAAACGCCGCCTGATTAATCGCATTGAAGGTGGAATATTAGTGATTTGCTTTATTGCTTATCAAGCATTTTTATTTCTTAATATCGCCGCATAACAGGAGCTTTCTCTGATGTCTGGTCAATTTGATTTTTGCAGCCATGGTAAAAAAGTACTCGATACTGAATTACAAGCACTTGAAAAAATCCGTTGTTACATTGATAACAGCTTTACCCTTGCCTGTGAGTTAATTCTGCACTGCCAAGGTAAAGTGATCGTAATGGGAATGGGTAAATCAGGTCATATTGGACGGAAAATAGCCGCAACATTGGCCAGCACAGGGACCCCTGCATTCTTTGTTCATCCGGGCGAAGCAAGCCATGGTGATTTGGGAATGATCAAAAAAAATGATGTCGTGATTGCAATTTCAAACTCAGGTGAAGCCGCAGAAATTCTTGCATTACTGCCCGTTATCAAACGTCTAGGCATTGCCATGATCAGCATGACAGGCAAACCTGAATCAAGTATGGCTAAAATGGCGCAAGTGAATCTTCAAGTCACGGTAGATAAAGAAGCCTGCCCCTTGAATCTCGCACCGACCTCAAGTACAACGGCTACCCTTGTTATGGGAGATGCGGTCGCAATTTCAGTAATGGAAGCCCGCGGGTTTACTGCTGACGATTTTGCACTATCTCATCCCGGTGGTGCGTTAGGACGTAAATTATTGCTTCGTATTGCAGATGTCATGCACAGTGGTGAGTTACTACCTATGATTGAAGAGCATGCCAGTATTAAAGATGCGCTATTGGAAATATCACACAAAGGCTTAGGAATGACGGCAATTGTTGATCATAACCAACAATTACGTGGTATTTTTACTGACGGTGATTTACGCCGTTTGTTGGATAATCATATTGATATTCACAACACCAGTATTGGTCATGTGATGTCAACCAATCCACAAACGATTTCACCACAGCTATTAGCCGCAGAAGGGCTAAAATTAATGGAAGATAACAAAATTAATGGCTTATTGGTGACAGAAAATAACCAATTAGTTGGCGCACTCAATATGCATGATTTACTTAAAGCCGGTGTCCTGTAGCACTATTATATCTCTGTAAATCATCGGTAACACCAAAGAAAATAAAGGCTTAAGTCTATGACTTTTAAAAAGCTATTCTATGTACTGTTAATGATTATATGTGCATGGCTCGGCTACTATCTACTTGAACAACATTGGAAACAAGATGTTCAAGTTAAACCTAATGACGAAAAACCAATGTTTATTGGTAATAAAGTCAGTAATACCAGCTTTGATTTGAAGGGTACTCGTCAATATCAAATTGATGCTGACCATCTTGAGCATTTTAATGTTAGTGGTGAAACCACATTTACTAAACCTGTTTTGTGGGTCTTTAAGCAAGGGCTAAATGCAGAATGGCGAGTCAGTGCTAACAATGCCAAACTAGAACAAGATAAAATTTTACACTTACAAGGTAATGTTCGTATTTTCAATCTATTACCTGATTCAGATGTTCAAGTCATTAAAACAGATAGTTTACGCTTAAATTTAGTCAATAAAGACTTTAGTACCGATGATCATGTCACCATCAATGGTCCTGTTTTCCAAAATCAAGGCGATGGCATGAAAGGCAACATGGATCGAAATGTGGCAACTCTTTTAAAAAATGTAAAAGGTAGATATGAACCGACTAAAAATTAGTACTCTACTATGCTTGTTGTGTATCAGTGCACCAACATGGGCAATGAAAAGTGATACCAAGCAACCCATTTATATTGATTCAGACAGTCAACAAGTTGATATGCCGAATAATATTGTTACGTTTATCGGCAATGTGAAGTTACGCCAAGGAACAATTGATATTCGTGCGAACAAAGTAGTTGTAACGCGACCAAACACTAAGTCGCAGCAACAAACAATCATGGCATATGGACAACCAGCAACATTCCATCAAGTGATGGACGATGGTAAACCTCTTGATGGCGAAGCGCTTAAAATGCGTTATGAAACCGCCACTGAACGCCTAAAAATGACCGGCAAAGCAGAACTTAATCAAGATGGGAGTAATATTAAAGGTAATATCATTACTTACAATATTCGCGACCAACGTTTGGTAGCAGAAAGCGGTAACCAAGAGCGTGTCACCACCGTGATCTTACCAAGTCAATTAAACAATAATAAGAAATAAACATTATTTATGGCTATTCTAAAAGCTGAACACCTTGCAAAAAGTTACAACGGTCGCAAAGTCGTTTCCGATGTGAGCCTTGAGGTTGAATCAGGAAAAATTGTTGGTTTACTTGGTCCCAATGGTGCCGGTAAAACCACCTCATTTTATATGATCGTTGGCTTAGTTGGCCGCGATGAAGGCACAATTACCATTGATGGTGAAGACATCAGCCTTCAACCGATGCACAATCGTTCACGAATGGGTATTGGTTATTTACCCCAAGAAGCATCGATTTTTCGTCGTCTGACGGTTTATGACAACTTAATGGCTGTTTTAGAGACGCGTAAAGAGCTCACCAAAGAAGGCCGTCAAGATAAGGCCGAAGAACTGTTAGATGAGTTTAATATTCAACATATTCGCGATAGTTTAGGACAAGCATTATCAGGTGGTGAACGACGCCGAGTTGAAATTGCACGTGCATTAGCAGCAAACCCTAAGTTTATTCTGCTTGATGAACCGTTTGCAGGTGTCGATCCAATTTCAGTTATTGATATCAAAAAGATCATTAAACATTTACGAGATCGTGGATTAGGGGTATTAATTACCGATCATAACGTTCGCGAAACATTGGATGTTTGTGAACACGCTTATATTGTAAGCCAAGGCCATCTGATCGCTAATGGTACTCCAGATCATGTACTCAACCATGAGCATGTTAAGCGGGTTTATCTCGGTGATCAGTTCCGTCTATAGCATTCACCATTGGCTATTGATTACAGATAATAACAACAATAACAATAAGGTGTATCAACGTTAATGAAAACTTCGCTCCAACTTAAGCTCGGTCAACAGTTAGCAATGACGCCTCAATTGCAGCAAGCTATTCGCTTGTTGCAACTCTCGACATTGGAACTCCAACAAGAGATCCAAGAAGCGCTTGATGGTAACCCTCTCCTAGAGCTCGATGAAACCAATGAAGCGGATGAAATAAACACTAACAATGAAACCTCAACCGCAGAAGCCAGCACCAATGACGCGAGTGAAAATCTCGACGATATAGAGAGTTTTGATACCGCTGAAGTACTTGAATCCCGTGAATTACCCACTGAACTTCCGGTTGATAGTACTTGGGATGATATTTACAGTGCAGGAACAGGCAGCGCGGGCATTGCTATTGATGATGACATTCCAATTTATCAAGGTGAAACTACTGAATCATTACAAGACTATTTAATGTGGCAAGTACATTTAACCCCATTTAGCGAAACGGATCTCGCGATCGCAACAGCGATCATTGATGCGGTTAATGACAAAGGTTATCTCAGTTGTAGTACTGCTGAAATTTTAGAAAACTTTGAAGATGAAGATCTCGATGTTGAGCTTGATGAGGTAGAGGCGGTACTTAAACGCGTACAGCAATTTGACCCTTTAGGGGTTGCTTCTCGCAACTTACAAGAATGTTTACTGCTTCAACTCGCCACTTATCCAGCACAAACTCAATGGCTTGCCGAAGCTAAAATACTGTTGAGTGAGCACATTAATTTATTAGGTAATCGCGATTATCGACAATTGATGCGCGAAACCAAACTCAAAGAACCTGAACTTAAAGCGGTTATGGAGCTGATTCACAGCTTAAACCCTCGTCCAGGTAATCATGTCGTTTCAACCGAAACTGAATACGTTATTCCCGATGTCTCTGTCTTTAAAGATAATGGCAAATGGGTTGTTAGTATCAATCCTGACAGTATTCCTCGTATTAAAGTCAATCAGCAATACGCCGCATTAAGCAATAACACTCGCAATAGCGCTGATGGTCAATTTATACGTACTCACCTTCAAGATGCCAAATGGCTGATTAAAAGCCTTGAAAGCCGCAATGAAACCTTGTTGAAAGTCGCTCGTTGTATTGTCGAGCAGCAACAAGATTTTTTTGAATTTGGTGAAGAAGCGATGAAGCCGATGGTCCTCAATGACATCGCACTCGCGGTTGAAATGCACGAATCCACCATATCTCGAGTTACGACGCAAAAATATATGCATACACCTCGAGGTATTTTTGAATTGAAATACTTCTTCTCAAGTCATGTCAGTACGGATAATGGCGGTGAATGTTCATCGACAGCTATTCGCGCACTGGTGAAGAAACTTGTTGCTGCTGAAAATCAGGTTAAACCCCTGAGTGACAGCAAAATTGCGACTTTATTGGCTGAACAAGGGATCATGGTTGCGCGACGAACTATCGCCAAATACCGTGAATCGTTGGGAATTCCGCCATCAAATCAGCGAAAATGTCTGATCTAAATCGGATCAGCGCCAACAAAAGGAAGATGTCTATGCAAATCAATATTACCGGACACCATGTTGATGTAACCGATTCATTACGAGAATATGTCAGTACTAAGTTTGACAAACTAGAGCGTTTTTTCGATAAAATCAATACCGTTCAAGTGATCTTAAATGTCGAAAAGCTCCAACAAATAGCCGAAGCAACCCTGCATATTAATTCAGGAGAAATTCACGCTAAAGCTGATTCTGAAAATATGTATGCCGCGATTGACGAATTGACTGATAAACTGGTCCGTCAATTAAACAAACACAAAGATAAACTCAATAGTCACTAATCATGCAACTGAGTAACGTATTGAGCCTGGACTGCACCAAAAGTGCAGTCCCTTGCTCCAGTAAAAAACGCGCGCTTGAGCTCATCAGTGAGATCGCCGCAACACATCTTGATCAAAATCCGCAGCCATTATTTGAATGTATGCTCAATCGTGAAAAATTGGGTACCACAGGTATTGGTAACGGGATTGCAATTCCTCACGGCCGAATCAGTAACAGTGATCATGCGATTGCAGTGCTTATTCAATGCCAAGAGCCGATAGATTTTGATGCTATAGATGGTCAACCTATTGACCTGTTATTTGCACTTCTGGTACCAGAAGAACAATGTAAAGAGCATTTATCGACCCTTGCTAGCATGGCTGAAAAACTGGGCAATAAGAAAATTTGCAAACAGTTACGCAATGCAACAACCGATCAAGAATTATATAACATACTGATTAATGAAGAATAAATCAGCATCCCTCCACACACAAAAGGTAGCTTAACCATGAGGTTAATGGTTGTTAGCGGCCGTTCAGGTTCAGGTAAATCTGTCGCGCTTCGCGTGTTAGAAGATTTAGGTTATTACTGCGTTGATAACCTTCCCGTACACCTACTGCCGCAATTTGTAAATGATATTGCCAATAACGAACAAGATATTGCGGTTAGCATCGATATTCGTAATATGCCGCCACATCAGGGTGAACTTGACGCTATTTTCAAAAATTTACCCAATGATGTTGATATCAACGTTATTTTCCTCGATGCCGATGATAAAGAACTGGTTAAACGTTTCAGTGAAACACGTCGTTTACACCCACTCTCGCGCCATAATATGAGCCTTGAGCAAGCCATTCAATCAGAAGCGGTATTGCTTGGTGAGCTGAAAGAACATGCAGACTTAGTGATTGATACCACTAAGAGCTCTATTCATGATTTAAGCGAGACAGTGCGGGCACGAGTACTTGGTCGTGAAGCACGTGAATTAGTGTTAGTTTTTGAATCGTTCGGCTTTAAACATGGTCTGCCTTCTGATGCTGACTATGTGTTTGATGTGCGTTTTTTGCCAAACCCACACTGGGTGCCAGAGCTTAAACCTCAGACTGGCCTTGATCAGCCCGTTAAAGATTTTTTAGCCGCTCACGCTGAAGTCAATAAACTAAACTACCAACTACGAAATTTCCTTGAAACATGGTTACCAATGCTAGAGAAAAATAATCGCAGTTATGTCACCGTTGCCATTGGTTGTACTGGCGGACAACATCGCTCGGTGTATATCGCGCAACAACTGGCTGATTATTTTACTCAACAAGGTCAACAAGTGCAGGTACGTCATCGCACGCTGGAAAATTATAAATGACCATTAGCCGCGAATTATTTATTCGTAACCGTCTCGGGCTTCATGCTCGAGCGGCAATCAAATTAGTTGAGTTAGCACAAAGTTTCACAGCCATCGTCACGATCACTAATGGTGATAACAGCGCAACGGCAGACAGTGTGATGGGCTTACTCATGCTGGACTCCGCCCAAGGTCAAAAGATCATGGTTAGCGCAGAAGGCCAAGATGCAGAATCAGCATTAATCGCCATTTCAACCTTAATTGAAGCTGGGTTTGATGAAGAAAGTTAATTGGCTAAATTAAAAGCCATAAATTACCACTGTTAAATCTTTTGTTCTTAGTGGTGTTAATCATTTTTAACACGTGATACTTTGCTCTTAACTGCGTTTTTTAGCCGCGATTAGTAGCCAACACTCATGAAATGTAGAGATATCACAATTATAATCATGCGTAATACCAATACTTCATCAGTTTATGCGCTAATTAAATAGTAATCAGCACAAGACAAAGACTCACTGATTACGTTAAAATTCAGCTTATTGCGCCATCAAATATAAGTGGGCCTAATACCTATGGCGGATGTATTAGAACAAGATCAAACCCATCACACACTCCAAGAAGTCAATAAAGCGCTCGAAAATGGCATGTTTGTTCATGTTCGCCGGTTACTCCAAGACATGGAGCCGGAGGATATTGCACACCTGTTAGAAGCCTCGCCACCGAAAGAACGTCAAGTCTTATGGCAATTGACGGATCCGGAAGAGCAAGGTGAGATCCTTGATGAACTCTCTGAAGATGTAAAAGATGGCATCGTCTCGCAAATGGAACCAGAAAAGCTGGCAGCCGTTACCGAGGGGATGGAAAGCGATGATGTCGCCTACGTACTTCGTAGCCTCTCTGATGAGCGTTATCAAGAAGTATTGGCACAAATGGATGCCACCGATCGTCATCGTATCGAAAAAGCACTCGCCTATCCGGAAGATACTGCCGGTGGGATGATGAGTACCGATTTTATCACCATTCGAGGTGACGTAACCGCCGATGTGGTACTACGTTATTTACGTATGCGTGGTGAACTACCAGAAGCCACTGATGCTTTGTATGTGGTTGATGAAAATCAAATTCTGATTGGTCATTTGTCACTATCAACGCTCATCACCACTCAGCCTGACATTGAAATTAAAGATGTTATGCAAGACGCTGATGAAGCGATTGCCGTCGATATGGCAGACAGTGAAATAGCCAATATATTTGAACGTCGAAATTGGTTATCTGCACCTGTCGTTGATACCAATAATCATCTGTTAGGTCGTATCACTATCGATGACGTGGTTGACTTGATCCGTGAAGAAGCGGAACACTCAATGATGACCATGGCGGGTATGGATGACGATGAAGATACCTTTGCACCAGTCTTAAAGTCAGCCAAGAGCCGCAGTATTTGGCTTGGGGTTAATGTACTGACAGCGTTAGCAGCCGCATCTGTATCCAATATGTTTGAACACACTTTACAACAGATGGCGACCGTTGCGGTACTAATGACAATTGTTCCATCAATGGGTGGTGTGGCGGGTAACCAAACCGTAGCACTGGTTATTCGAGGCCTTGCTGTCGGTCACATTGGTGATACCAACACCCGTTGGCTACTGAGTAAAGAAGCCCGTGTCGGATTAATTAATGGCTTAGTATGGGCATTAATTATTGGCTTAGTGGTCTTTATTTGGAAAGGGAGCTTAATACTCGGCGCGATCATGGCCGGCGCAATGCTAGCAAACTTATTTGTTGCCGGCGTTGCTGGCGTATTAATTCCAATTGGTCTTAAAAAACTAAAAATTGACCCAGCACTTGCTGGCGGTATGGCACTGACAACCTGTACTGATATTGTTGGTTTAATGGTGTTCTTAGGTCTAGCGACCATTTTTATTACACCTTAATCAGTGATAATTGATTGATAAAAAAAGTCCAAATCAAGTGATTGATTTGGACTTTTTTATTGCGCATAAATTACGTCATTAACAACGATTACTCACCCGCAATCTTCATCGAATCTAACAGCATAGAACCCGTTAGAATCTGACTTCGTGTTTCAGTATCACTGCCAATAGCAACAATATTTTGCATCATGTCTTTAAGATTACCTGCGATGGTAATTTCAGAGACAGGATATTGAATTTGACCATTCTCAACCCAGAAGCCCGCAGCACCACGAGAATAATCACCCGTGATAATGTTCACTCCTTGGCCCATCAATTCAGTCACTAACAAACCGCGATCCATCTTTTTCAGCATTTGCTCAAAGCTTTCGCCTGTTGATGAAACCAACCAGTTATGAATGCCACCAGCATGACCTGTTGGCTGCATTTTCATCTTACGAGCAGCATAGCTGGTCAATAAGTATGTTTGCAGTGCGCCACCAGTGATAATTTCACGATCATAGGTCGCAAGACCTTCGCTATCAAACGGGGTACTTGCCATACCACGTAAAATATGAGGACGTTCACTAATATTTAGCCACTCTGGGAAAATTTGCTCACCCAGTTTATCTAATAAAAATGATGATTTACGGTATAAATTCGCACCGCTAATTCCCATCACTAAATGACCAAAAAGACCGGTAGCAACATCAGCAGCAAACATCACAGGCGCTTCACGAGTAGTGAGTTTTTGTGGATTAATACGGCTTACGGTGCGCTCTGCAGCATGACGCCCCACACGTTCAGGGGTCCACATATCAGAGGCTAAACGTGAAGTTGTATAACTATAGTCACGCTCCATATTGCCGTCTTTGCCTTCACTGATCACACAGCAACTAATGCTATGGCGACTAGAGGCATAACTGGCTAACATGCCATGACTATTACCGTAAACACGCACGCCGTAATGGCTATCGTAACTGGCACCATCGCTTTGTTTTACGCGAGGATCAAAGGCAAGCGCCGCTTCTTCTGCGGCAATTGCAATCGCTGCAGCGCGATCAGGTTCCGGCTCATCAGGATGAAATAAATCTAAATCTGGAATATTACGCGCCATCAATTCCGCAGGGCCAGGACCTGCAAACGGATCTTCAGAAGTGTAATTTGCAATATCTAAAGCGGCGGCAACCGTTTGAGCAATAGCCGCTTCACTTAAATCAGAAGTTGATGCGCTACCTTTACGGTGACCGCGATACACAGTAATGCCAAGTGCACCGTCACTATTAAATTCAACATTTTCAACTTCGCACATACGAGTAGAAACACTGATACCTGTTGTTTTGTTAATGGCTACTTCGGCTGCATCAGCCTGTTTACCAGCAACTTCAAGCGCTTTTGCTACTGCGGCTTCAAGTTCAACACGCTGTTGAGCAACCTGTTCTCTTACGTCCATACAATCACTTAAGGTTAGGGTTTAGCTTATTAGTTATAGAATAATGTAATTTACGCCCAAAATCGTTATTAAACTGATAAAATAGAACTATTGATACAATGAGTGAGCCCATTTATGAGCCGTAAAAACAAAAAAGCCCCTTGGGATGAAGAAGAAGAAATCATCTGGGTAAGTAAGTCCGAGATGAAACGCGACATGGAAGAGTTGCAGAAAATTGGCGAAGCGCTAGTTGAATTAACACCTAACGCTCTTGCGAAAGTGCCATTAGATGAAGAAATGATGGCCGCAATTAAAGACGCACAACGCTTTAGTAAAGAAGCGCGTCGTCGTCAGTTGCAGTTTATTGGTAAGCAGATGCGTCATATGGATCTTGAACCAATTCAAGCCGCACTCGACAAATTAAATAATAAGCACTCTCAGCACACCGTTGCCCTTAAAAAGCTTGAAATTAAGCGTGACAAGTTGATTGAGAATGGTGACAGCATGCTAAATGCTATTATGGTTGATCATCCCGATGCTGATCGCCAACACCTACGCCAGTTAATGCGCCAAGCAACAAAAGAAAAGGCACAAGAAAAACCTGGCAAAGCATACCGTGAGATTTTTCAATATCTAAAATCTCTCTACCTTGCTGATTAATCTCTTTGATTAATGCATAAATGAACAAAAAAATGCCAGCATACATGCTGGCATTTTATTTTATTGAAACCCACGTTTAATTAAAAGCATGTCACAATAGAAAATTATTCAGTGCCACCAACAGTCATTGAATCAATCTTCAATGTTGGTTGACCGACGCCCACAGGCACGCTCTGACCCGCTTTACCACACACACCAACCCCACGGTCAATATCAAGGTCATTACCCACCATAGAGACTTGCTGCATCGCTTCAATACCACTGCCAATTAAGGTTGCGCCTTTAATTGGACGGGTTACTTTACCGTTTTCAATCAAATACGCTTCAGAAGCAGAGAACACAAATTTACCTGAAGTAATATCAACCTGACCACCACCAAAGTTGGGGGCATAAATACCGTTTTTCACGCTGGCGATAATTTCTTCAGGCGTATGCTCACCTGGCAGCATATAAGTATTGGTCATACGCGGCATCGGTAAATGAGCATAAGATTCACGACGGCCATTACCTGTCGGGGCAACACCCATTAAACGCGCATTAAGCTTATCTTGCATATAGCCTTTTAGCTTACCACCTTCAACAAGTACATTATGTTGCGCAGGCGTACCTTCATCATCAATATTAATTGAGCCACGGCGATCAACTAATGTGCCATCATCAACAATAGTACATAACGGCGATGTCACTTGTTGTCCCATTTGCCCGGCAAACATTGATGAACCTTTACGGTTAAAGTCACCTTCTAAACCGTGACCAACAGCTTCATGCAATAAAACGCCGGGCCAACCAGCACCTAATACAATCGGCATCGTGCCCGCTGGTGCTGCATCGGCTTCAAGATTCACTAATGCTTGGCGAATAGCTTCATCAGCAAAGAAAATCGCTTGGCTTTTACCCGTCGTATCTTCAGTTAAAAAACGTTCATAACCATAACGACCGCCACCACCAGCACTGCCGCGTTCACGCTTATCGCCTTTCTCAACCAAAACAGTAATGGATAATCGTACTAATGGACGAATATCCGCCGCGTAAGTGCCATCAAGCGCGGCAACTAAGACTTCTTCATAAACGCCATTAATGCTGGCTGAGACTTCAGTAACTAACGGCTCTTTGGTGCGAATATAGCGATCAATTTCTTCAAGTAAGGCGATCTTTTGAAATTTATCAAAACTGCCCAATGGATTAATTGGGGAATAAATACCAGATGATGCCATTGGTGTGAATGTTTGTACTTTGCCATCACCACCTTGACGCACAATACCACGAGCAGCTTTTGCGCTTTGAGTTAATGCTAATAGATTAATTTGATCTGAATAAGCAAAGCCTGTTTTCTCACCCGCAACAGCACGTACACCGACACCACGATCAATATTAAACGAGCCATCTTTGATAATACTGTCTTCTAAAACTAACGACTCATGCCAGCATGACTGAAAATATATATCAGCATAATCAACATCACGGGTAGCAATTAAGCCAAGAATATTATGCAATTCATCACGACCGAGACCTGATTGGTCTAGCATGGTACTTTCTACAGTGTTAAGGGTCATTAATTTGCTCTTAGTTATTGAATATGACTGAACACCAATCGGGCATGATCAGCCACTGGCATATTGGTACGGATCTTATGTGCTAATTGTAAATCAACATTTGCTATCAGAACACCCGTTCCTTGTTGTTGACAGGCAATCACTTGCCCCCAAGGATCAACAATCATTGAGTGCCCCCAGGTTTCTCGCGTTTCATTATGCTCGCCCCATTGTGCTGCAGCCACTACCCAACACTGGGTTTCAATAGCACGAGCACGCACTAACACTTCCCAATGAGCGCGTCCAGTTAGCTTAGTAAATGCTGCTGGAATCACTATGATATCAGCACCTTGCTGGCGTAATTGACTGTACAACTGTGGAAAGCGAATATCATAACAAATGGATAATCCTAGCTTGCCAAAAGGCGTATCAATCACTTTAATTTCATCGCCTGCTTTAAAGGTATCAGACTCACGGTAACTATGGTGTTTATCAGCAACATCTACATCAAACATGTGCATTTTATTATAGTGCGCATGTAACTTACCTTGATCATCAAATAAGATAGCAGTAGTCGTAATGCTACCATCTGCTTGAAGAATCGGCATAGAGCCAATCAATAACCAAATTCCTAACTGTTGAGAATATTGAGATAATTGTTGCTGTAATGGACCTTTACCGAGGGGCTCTGCCCAACGTTGATAATCGGCTTTACTGCCAAAAACGACACTATTTTCAGGGGTAACAACTAATTTTGCCCCTTGAAGTTGCAACCCTTGCATAAACTTTTTTATCTGGCTCAGGTTACGCTCAGGATCAGTGCCTGAATTCATTTGTACTACACCAATTTTGGTCATGGCAATCTCCCTGAACTATTCTGAAATACATCAGATTTATCAAACGTCATAACGCTCGTGACAAGCACAACTTAAACACGCTTGTTCTTAAAAGCACTTACTCTTTAAAATTATTACTCTCTGGGATTTTATATTCACCTTCCAGACGAGAACGCTCGACAACCTTTGGCGATGCTATTGGCCCTGTAACTTGGTAATTTACTTGAGTAATAACATCTAATACGGGTGACAATACGGTTGATATTGCAAACACATACAATGCGACTTGTGGTGCCACTGCAAATGCGGTCATCACAGGTAATCCCGAGGTGAAATCAGGAATAAATTTAACGTTAGCATTTACCTTTTCATCAATCAGGCTCACTTTACCGTTGATATACATATCGCCAGCTAACGCCTGCATCTTAATATTATTACTATCGAAAATACCGTCTTTAATGGTGCCGTTACCACGAATATAATTAAAGGCTAAGCCATTATCAAATACCCCTGAAAAATCGAGTTTCATTTTTCGAATAATTGAATCAAGACTAAATAAACCTAAGAGACGTCCTGCACCACCAACACCACTGACGATACCTTTACCAATGTCCGTCTTCACCGTACCATTTAATGTTGTACGATCAATCCCCCAAGGCGTACCTTGCCAGTTAACGATGACATGAGTATTAAATGGCGCATTTTGTACACCACCGGAAATGCCAAACCGATCAAGTAAATCGGTACTGTTAGTGCCACTAATAACAGCATCAAGTTTAGTGTGATTTTGATGGTCGCGTATGCTCCAATCACCCGAAGCCGTTAATTTCACATTTCCCGATTGAATCTTAAACTGTTGTAATTGTAGTTGCTGGTTATGTTTAATTACGTTCGCGGTAACAGATCCCAACCGGTAGCCTTGTAACCAAGCATCAGCAATCGATAAATCTATCGCAGGTATGGCCGCCATAATGCTGCTATCGTTCGCGGTAACTACAGTTGATTGTGGTTTTGCCGTTAAGATAGGGCTTAATAATTCCGCGGGCGGTTGCTGATTTAATTGAGGAAGATTAAGGTGTAACGATTTTAAAATAACATTTAGTGGCTGATTTTTTATCCATGAGATATAACCACTCGCTTCTTGTGACGCTAACTTAATTGACCACCCACGAGCATGCGTTGCAACAGTATCAACCTGATGCCAGTTAAGCCCGCCTAAGGTTAATTGACCAATTTTAGCCATCACTCGTGTCGGCAATGGTACTGAAAAAGCAGGGCTACTCGCAGTAACAGATGATCCTGTATGACTATCACGCAATTTTTTCACGACAGCTAACCATTGATCTGCATTCAGCGCGCGACTATTAATCTGCACAAGCTGACCTTGCAGTGGCGGCGTTAATAACTTTTTAATGCCAATAGTCAGATTACTAGCGGTAATCTTAGGCACTGATGCCAACAACGAAATCTGACCTTGATAAGCAACATTTGGCAGATCTGCATTAACCTTTAATTGATTTTTATCACCCTCAACTTTTACCGTAAGCGCTGATGCGGTATGTTTTCGTTGCTGTAATGGGTAAGGCAATTGGCTACTAACATCAGTTAATGGCACCTTAACACCCACTGTATAACTAAAACCTTGAGGCTTAATATCAACCCCAACCAAACCGTGCCAATCACTACTACCACTTAGGTTATCTAATAAAGTTGCGGGTAAATAATCGTGTAACTTAGCCAATTGCCATTGCCCACCAACACTGACATTAACTTTATAATCAGCCGAATTTTTAACGTTATTACCATCAAACCCAAAGGTGATCGGTTGCTGGTATAACATCCCCGTCAGCCGTTGCGCTTTAATGGCACTATTATTAAAACTTAAGCTACCGTTAACATTTTCAATGGCTAAATGAGGGGTCTTCAATGTAATCGGGTTATGGTTAAAATACACCTTACCGCTAGCACCGACATTGTTACTATCAAATGGAATATCCAAATTAAGCTTGGCAGTAACAGGGCCGGTCACATCGATGGTCGTCAGTGCACTACCAACAGACGTTGCTAAGGGGCTATTCAACATATATTGATGAACTTGTGGCCCTGTAGCAGCAAGATCTATCGCTAGTTTAAGCCGACCATTAGGGGCTAAATCTGCCTCCCCAACCACTTTAGAACTGCTCGCATCTAAGGTTTTGACATGATTCGCATCAAGATACATTTTGTCATTTTCAAATAACAACTTAAGTTGAAGATCACGCAGTAAAGGCCATGCAGGATCAAAACTAAATTTCGCCTGTGTTAACGGCACAAAAGCTTGAAAAACACCATCATGATGCTGATATGGAAATGCATTAAGAGCGCCATACCATAAAATACGGGCTGACTTAACCTTGCCGCCTTTAATTGCAGAGGCTAAATAGTTAGTTAAGCGATCCCCCAGCGCAGGGCGAGGTAAATAACGCCAAGTTTGACCCGCATCAACCACATTAGCTTCACCAAATAATGATAACCATGGCGAGCCAGTCGTGGGAATATCAACGCGAGCTTGACCGGCAAAGGTTAAATCCGGCGTTGCCACGGCAAGTCGATCACTCCATACCGTTGTTTGGTGTCCATTTCGATGCCAATACGCCTGCACCTGAGCTTGATTTATTTTTAAAGGCTTCGAAAACACACGATCATAAGCAAAGCTATCTGCCGCCACATTCAGTGAGATCTTACCTTGGTGACCATTTCCTGCAATGGTGGCATTTAAATGATTAATACCAGGAACCCATTGCCATGGTTTGACACTTAACTGCTGCACCTTAAACGAAAAACGCGGAACTTCATTTGCTTCACCCGCAACCCGAATATGTGTTAACAACCCACTTGGTTTAAGATGCTGTACCGCATTGACCAGCTTATTGGTTGGCGGTAAGAAATTAATTAAGGGTAATAGTCGCTGTAACGCAATATTACTTAAGGCTAATTTCCATTGTTTTAGCTGATCATGCTCACCAAAACGTAATTGGCCCGCAATATCAAACGTTGGCCATACGACATCATCGGTATAAATAACAAATTGTTCAGTATCAATACGCCATGTGCTTGAACCATCCGCCAGTCGAATCGGTCTTAACGCCACCAGCCCCTGTTTAATTTTAATCTGATGTTGTTGATTACCCGCTTGCCAATCAATAATGCTGTTATCAACTTTAGCTTTACCTGTCATAATCTGACCGTTATTGAGGGTTAGCCATGCTTCAACCCCTATTTCGCTATCGGTAATGTTTGCCACGCCAGCCAATTGCTTGTTCAACCACGGGGTTACTGATACATGCTTACCTTTGATATATAACGTACCAGACAGACTATCAAGCCCACCTTGTTCTGAAATATTGGCTTTAACGGCCAATTGTCCTAAATCTGTATTGGCAAAATTAATACTGCCTTGCGCCAGATGTCGACCATCAATATTAGCCCAATCAAGTTGTTTAATGTTCAGTTGTTGTTGAGCGCCGGATGGAGCAATAAAAGACACCGATGAATCGAGGAGTTGGAACTGACCTAAGCGTGTAAAAAACAGCTGTTCTAAACGCTGAGCTAAGCTGACATCGGCTACATTAGTCGCCGGTGAAGATGACTTTATTTTGGTAAGATCAAGATCAACCTGACCAATAGCGACTTGCTTAAAAATAGGCCGCAAGTGCAATGCTGAATGCCAAATATCAAAATAAAATGAAACCTGACCAATATTAGCCAATGGTTGAGAATGTGGTTGAGCTGCAACGGTAACGCCCGTTAATGTGATAGCTGGCCCAGCAGCTTGCCAACGTCCATCAATATGTGCTAATTGTAGGGAAATATCCGCCTGCTGTGATACCCAATGGGCTATCGGCTGGCGGTAATCATTAAGATGAGGAAGCAGTAACCTTAGACTAGTGACTAATGATGCTAATAATAACGCTACAATCACTATCAACCATAACCCACCGCGTACAAGACGTACGAGTATTTTCGGCACTATTACTTCCTCATTAATATGTTACATCATAACTACATCAAACTGCTCTTGAGTATAAAGAGGCTCTGGTTTAATTTTCACTTGTTTACCAATAAACACTTCCAGCTCAGCAAGCGCATGGTATTCATCACCCGCTAAAGCATCACCGACAGCCGATGAGACATAAACCACAAACCGATCAGCATCATAGGCACGATTAACACGGGTGATTTCACGTAAAATTTCGTAGCACACACTCTCAACTGTTTTAACCGTACCGCGACCTTCACAAGACGGACAAGTATTGCATAGTACATGCTCAATACTCTCACGGGTACGCTTACGGGTCATTTCGACTAACCCTAACTGGGTAAAGCCATTGATATTGGTTTTAACGCGATCAAATGATAATGCCTGCTCTAACGCTTGCAATACGCGACGTTGGTGCTCTTCTAGTGCCATATCAATAAAATCGATAATAATAATACCACCTAAATTACGTAATCGTAATTGGCGTGCAATGGCTTTCGTTGCTTCGATATTGGTATTGAAAATGGTTTCATCCAGATTGCGACGACCAACAAATGCACCAGTATTAATATCAATAGTGGTCATGGCCTCCGTTTGATCAATGATCAAATAACCACCCGATTTCATTTCTACTTTGCGATCAAGCGAACGTTGAATTTCAGCTTCGGTGTCATAAAGATCAAAGATAGGCTGATCACCTGAATAATATTCAATATTTTCGGTAACCTCAGGCACAAACTCATCAGTAAATTCTTTGAGTTTATCAAACGCCACTCGCGAATCGACCTGAATATGGTTAATTTCAGTGCCGACAAAATCACGTAAAATACGCTGCGCTAATCCAAGCTCACCATATAACATTGAACGAGGTTTGTATTTCGCTCGACGCTCGATGACCTTACGCCATAAATGCTTAAGGAATGCCGCATCTTGTGCAACTTCATCCGGATCAGCGCCTTCTGCAGCGGTGCGAATAATAAACCCACCAAGATGATCACAATGCTGTGACACTGCTTTCTTCAATCGATCACGTTCTTTTTCACACGCAATCCGTTGTGATACACCAACATGACTTGCACCTGGCATAAACACTAAATAACGCGATGGTAACGTAATATCGGTGGTTAAACGCGCCCCTTTCGTTCCTAGAGGATCTTTAACCACTTGGACTACGATGTCTTGGCCTTGACGGACCAACTCTGAGATATCGCGCACTTTAAATTGTTTTTTTTCATTTTCCGCCACACATTCAGTGTGAGGAACAATGTCTGATGCATGTAAAAAAGCCGCTTTATCTAAACCGATATCAACAAATGCAGCCTGCATTCCCGGTAAAACGCGACTAACACGTCCTTTATAAATATTGCCGACGATGCCTCGCTTTGATTCACGTTCAATGTGAATCTCTTGCAAAACACCCCCTTCAATCATTGCGACCCGTGTTTCACTCGGCGTCACATTTATTAGCAGCTCAGTGCCCATGGTTGCCTCTACTTATAATTTTAAAAAATCTTGTACCATGATGTCGGTTTCCACTAACGGTAACCCCATCACAGCGTAATAGCTGCCGTCGATACGGGTAATAAATTTGCCACCTATGCCCTGAATACCATAGCTTCCGGCTTTGTCTTGCGGTTCACCACTTTGCCAGTATTTTTTAATATCGTTATCAGACAGAGTTTTAAACCACACTTGAGTGGTAACTAAACAGGTTTGGCTATGCGATTGTGTCGCTAAGGTGATAGCTGTCATGACTTGATGTTGCCGTCCTGATAATAACCTCAGCATACGCGCAGCATCCTCAAAATCGACAGGTTTTTCTAGAATTTGTTGATCTACTACAACAATTGTATCAGCCCCCAGTACTGGGATGTCATTATTCGCCGCTTTTACACCAGCAAAAGCTTTATCACGTGATAAGCGTTGAACATATTGGGCGGCTGTTTCTTGAGCTTGATGACATTCTTCAACATCTACCACCACCCGTTCAAAGTTATAACCAAGTTGGGTTAAAAGCTCCATTCGACGTGGCGAACCAGAGGCGAGATAAAGTTGAATAGACATCATAATTATCCTTTTTAAATAATATGTTGATCAGCAATAATTGTTAAATAATTGCACCAAAAGAGCAAAGGGGGACACCAATTGGCTCCCCCTATAATATTAATAATAACTAACGAATAACGAATTTACGTCGAATTCGACGTAATAATAAGAATAACCACGGCCATAATATAAAGTTTAATAGCACGGCAAAGAATTGCTGTGGATAAAAACTAATATTTGAAACTAAATATTCCGCCCAGAATTCAATTAATTTAGCTGCCAATGACAATAACGCTATCACAATTGCTTGCTGCCATAATGATAAATTACGTAAGACTCTAAAATTAAGCGCAATAATATAAGCAATCACAGACAACATTAAGCCGCGTACACCCAACGTTGAACCTAAGGTTAAATCCCACAGTAGACCGACGACTAACGCAGTACCAACATTAACGCGATGCGGTAATGCTAACACCCAATAACACGTCACAAGCACAACCCATGATGGTCGAAACGGTTCTAACTCTCCCGGCCACGGTACGGCTTGTAACACCAATGCAAATAGAAATGACAGCCAAATCCAAATTCGACCATGTGCTTTATTCGTTGGCATTATTTACCTTCCTTGGCGCTGGTACCGCAGGCTCCGTTAGGTTTACGGCAGGGGCGGTCAGTGTCACAGGATCCGTTGTATTAACGGGTGTCACCGCAGTTGCTATTGGCGCACCGTCAGCAGTTACCGCCGTTTGATCTTTCATTTTTGTGCGATCAGTTGGCCATACCAATAACAAATAACGCAAACGATCAAACTGGACTGTGGTCTTGGCTGTAATTTGCGCAAATGGACGTTTATTATCAAAGGTAAATGATGTCACTCGCGCCACAGGATAGCCTTCAGGATAACGTCCACCTAAGCCAGAGCTCACCAGTAGATCACCCTTTTTAATATCGGTACTAC
This sequence comes from Photobacterium piscicola, assembly GCF_900166965.1. Taxonomy (GTDB): domain Bacteria; phylum Pseudomonadota; class Gammaproteobacteria; order Enterobacterales; family Vibrionaceae; genus Photobacterium; species Photobacterium piscicola. The sequence goes on from NZ_FUZI01000005.1 coordinate 226,228, forward strand.
TTGGTACATGTTCTAATAAAATCTGATGGTTACGTCCACCACCAGTGGCAATAACACGAATATCATTACGCACTACCTGGACTGGAATTGCATTAGTAGGATCAATGAGCAATAACACGCGACTATTATGCGCGCCAACATAAGACACTTGGCCGACAATACCTTTATCATTGATCACCGGTTGGCCTTCATAAACGCCATCGACACGGCCTTTATTTATCATCACTTGATAACTATAAGGATCAGAGTCAACCGCCATTACTTCAGCGACCATTTTACGTTCATCACGCACAAATGGAGAGCCGAGTAAATCTCTTAAACGCTGGTTTTCTTGCTGTAATTGATCGAGTAATAACACATTACTTTTCATGACTAATAAATCACGTTTTAATGCTTTATTTTCAGTCAATAGTCGTTGATGAGAACTGAATTGCCCACGCAGGACATCTAACATTTCACGCGGTAAGTTTGCCGCATATTGCAGCGGTGCGACCGCCGAATTCAATAAATAACGAATATTGGCAAAAGCACCAAGACGACTATCGGCTAGCATTAAGCTAGCCGATAATAATATGGCAAGAAACAGGCGTAATTGCAGAGATGGACCTCTGCCAAATATAGGTTTCATATAACACTATAACCTGTTTAATTAGGATCCTATGATGGTCTTATTCTTCGCTGAAGAGATCGCCACCATGCATATCGATCATTTCAAGCGCTTTACCGCCCCCACGAGCTACACACGTTAATGGATCTTCTGCCACAACAACAGGAATACCTGTTTCTTCAGTAAGAAGACGATCAAGATCGCGTAATAATGCACCACCACCAGTTAATACCATGCCACGCTCTGAAATATCAGACGCTAACTCTGGAGGACATTGCTCAAGCGCAACCATAACCGCAGATACAATCCCCGTTAACGGCTCTTGTAATGCTTCTAAAATTTCATTGGAGTTCAACGTAAAGCTACGTGGAACACCTTCAGCAAGGTTACGGCCACGGACTTCAATTTCACGGACTTCATCACCAGGATAAGCCGAACCAATTTCGTGCTTAATACGCTCAGCGGTTGCTTCACCAATCAAGCTGCCGTAGTTACGACGTACATAGTTAATAATCGCTTCATCAAAGCGATCACCACCAATACGAACAGATGATGAATACACCACACCGTTTAATGATATAACCGCAACTTCAGTAGTACCACCGCCGATATCGATCACCATTGAGCCCGTTGCTTCAGATACTGGCATACCAGCACCAATTGCCGCCGCCATTGGTTCATCAATAAGGTAAACTTCACGCGCACCAGCACCTTGCGCTGATTCACGAATAGCACGGCGTTCAACTTGAGTTGAACCACAAGGCACAGCCACTAATACTCGTGGACTTGGACGTAAAAAGCTATTGTCATGCACTTGTTTAATAAAGTGCTGCAACATTTTTTCAGTCACGTAAAAATCGGCAATAACGCCATCTTTCATTGGACGAATCGCGGCAATATTACCTGGCGTACGGCCAAGCATTAATTTGGCATCATGGCCTACTGCAGCAACACTTTTGGTTGCCCCCGCGCGATCTTGACGAATAGCCACAACAGAGGGTTCATCAAGAACAATTCCTTGTCCTTTGACATAAATAAGGGTGTTGGCAGTGCCCAAGTCAATAGACAAGTCATTGGAAAACATGCCACGAAGCTTCTTAAACATAGTCTTCAGCTATTCCTGCAAGCGTTAAAAAATCGTAAATTGCGCTCAATGTATCAAGTGCACCTTAGTGAAACAAGATATGGATCGCTAAACTACGTCCAGACACGCAATTTATTTACTCGATGGGTTGATTGAGACCTTTTTCAGCTCGATAAATGATTCTATCATTACCTCGATAGCTGCCAAAGGTCACCAACCCTGATGGATCCTCGTCGCCAATCCCACGCCAGTTAAATGTTAACCATGGTTGATTGGTCGTTTTAGTCGTCGTACACCCAATATTCATTGCTGGCTGAGCGGCAATTCTTACCCAAAAACGAAGTTGTTGTTTTAAATAAGTGTCATTTTCTTCGAGTGCCGGTAATGCCTTTAAAGAATAATTCTCACCTCGTAAGACGTTGCTGGCAATCATCCCTAAATGGGCTTGCTGATGTGGCTTTGAGGTATAGATAATGTGTTTGCATGACCACTCACTATTAAATCGTGAACCACTATCATCGCTATTCACTTCAAATTGATGGCCATTCCAATACTCCACTTTAAGTGGCATCGTTAACGGCTGATCAAATACGCCATTCACATTTTCTAATACCATACGACCATAGCGGCTATCAACCGAACCATTAAGTGGTGTAGTTAATTGTTGTGGTTGATTATAGCGTTGTAATAACTGCGTCTTATCCGCAAAATCTGTACACCCCAATGTCGAGCATTCTGAACGAGATTGCACTGATAATCCAAGCCCCACCGTAAACGGACCATCAGCAGTCGTTATCACTGCTGCTGAATGATTACCGTTTTGAGGTAAACGCTTGAACGTCAGCTCACCATCGGTAATGGTTAATTGTGCTTGTTGCCAGTCATGCTGCCAACCATCCACTAAATTAGATTGATCAAGCCGTAAACTGAGATCATTGGGACTGTTTTTCACATGAAGATCAACCGCAGTTAACTGCAAATTTTCTTTCAATGTCGAATCAAATGCACCGTAATTACGTGTCGGTTTACCCGCTGCATTTTGTGCTTCAATGGTCGCATTGACGTTGAAGGCTTGATCCATATAAGTAAATGGGGATGATTCAGTATGAGCATTGATGATACTACTGTCTTTAATCACCAATTGTTTTGGATAAAAACGTCCAATGGCACGCTGACTGGGGTTTATTGTCATACCGAGATAATTCGAGGAAGTCATGGCTAGCTTCACGCTTCCCACTTCACTCCACCGTAAATCCGTAAACAGCAGTGCGGTAGTGTCATGAAATTGATTATTTTTTTGATAAGTGCGCCCACTTAATTCACCTTTAACGCCATTTTTTGGCGTTGCAATCCCTGCTATTTTAGCGGTTATTGTTGCAACTGGCGCGTCTTGAGCAAAAAAGTTAGCCGTAATCGGTCGCTGGCAATATTGATCTTGATTAACATCAATGATCGCCGCCTTTTCGTGAATATCACCAGCTTGCCATTGTAAGGGTTTCGCTCGAACAACAAACCCATCACCAGCCGCTCCCAAACCATTGCCACTATTGATAGTACCTTCAAAACTAGCTCCTGTTTGAGGGCACATCGCAAAGGTCCACGGTCGAGAGTGAATCATCACCGAGCCATCTAATTGAGTCCAATCATCAGCTTGAAATTTTACGGATGTTCCAATGTCACAGCCTTGCTCACGATTACAATCACGATCGATAATATTCAGCACGACTTTACCTGCATCTGAATACCTTAACTGCCCCAGAGCTATCCCTTTTTTAAACACTAACTGCGCCTCATCTGTGGACCAGGAGCGTTGAGGATTCGCGCGTAATTCAATCTTGCTATTAGCTTGAGTCGCGGGTGCTATAAATTGAGTTTCCAATGATAATGATCTAATACCACTGTAGCCTTTCGCGACCGTATTACTGTTTTTGTCATCAGCACAAGCCATTGCTTTTACAGTAATGTCATAAGGCTTATTAGCGATTATTTTTAAAGGGGTACGACTGATTTCAAACTTAAAAGGCACAACAGTATATTGCCCTATAGCTGTCGCTAATACGCTCGTATTTTGTCGTAAAAACCCACTAACATTAATATTTCCAATATGGTTTTCACTTTTTAACCATAACCTAGCAACGCCATTAATTACCCTCACATTAATGAGCTCTGAGGCATCATTAGCGTTAGTATTATCATTTTCAGACAAAAACCAAGAGGCAAGAGTGGGCTTACTTAAACTCGTCGATACGACAATATTACCGTTATACGTCGTGTCTATCTGATGATTATTTTTTTGATGAACATTAAACGTTACCGGTAAACGATCACAACTTAATATCTGTGCTTTTTCAGGGGTAATAACCAAATCATATTCTTTCTCTTGCACACAAGATCCCCCCGCCCAAATATTACTGTCGGTATCAATTCGTAAATTACGCGCCGTTACTGCGCCACGTAAGGTTTGAGGCCGATCGGCAATATCCACCTTATTACCATAATTTGCAGAGATATTAATATTGCCGGCAGAATACAAATAACCCACCATCTCAACCGTACTGGATAAGTTAATTGAGGCTTTTATTTCAACATCAGAAACAAAAGAATTCGCATCATCATTAGTACCAAATATATACAGTTCATCAGGCGAACCGCCCTTATTAACATTTCCACTTAACGCTGCTTGTTCGACATAAACAATTGCTTGCTGGCCTTTTGCTACCGTAATATTGGCGCCTTGCATCACCAATAATTGTTTTATTTTATAGATACCGCCTTGTAATTGAGTTCGAGTTTTTGAACCTAATTCAACTTTTAAATAATTCCCAGGCGGTAACATTAAAATATTATTATCGCCATAACTCTCAATACATTGATCGCGATATTGCTCTAATTCTGGATCACTACATACAATATCACTCGACGGAATATTATAAGTAGGCATTATTGGCATTTGTTTAGATCTGACTATCAAGCTCGAGTCCACTTCACAGGCCCATTGACTTGATAGATTTTGACATGATTTATCTCTATCTCCTCCTTGATCAATAAAATGGTTAAAACCTAATTGATATTTTTTATTATTTTCAGATTTAAAATAGGGATATTGAAATCCCATCCTTATTAATTGACCATCTAATTTTGTTTTTGAATGCGACTGTGCAACTTGCGGAAAATATTCACAATAGTTCGTCTGATTTGATGCTGTAGCGTTCACTGCAAAAGTTGCGAATAAAGCAGCCCATAGCCAAATTATAAGTTTTGAAATAAGTGTCATCGCGCTAGTCCTTTAACCCATACTTGTTGCTGGCGAACAACTTGATATTGACCACTACCACAGCGACCGATACTGCGTAATTGAATACGACGAGTTGTCTCTGCGCCATACTCATCACACTCAATAGCAACCTTACAGCCATCAAAATCTACCAACGAAATTTGAGTCGGTACATCCTCACAAGCCAACATTTGCTGAGGATTTCCAATCGGAAATAAGGCATTTAAGCTAATTTCAATACCGCTATGCGCAACGAACCATGCGCGAGTACCCAATACTTCTTGCGTTGTTGTAACGACTTGAGATGCATTTATTTTGATCATCGCGGCAGCCATCATCGACATGACTGTAATAATAAAAATTGCGACAACCAAAGCACTACCAGATTGTGAGATTAATGAAACAGAAGATTTACGGCGCATTCATCACCTGTACAGTATGGTCATAGCGGCTCGATTCACCATTACGAATAAAGGTAAATTGCCACGCAACTAAGGCACTGCGTGCAAGGGCGGCATGATCCAATTCAAATAAAGACAAACTTCCATCAATATATTGAGCTAATATAATGGCTGCTGACTCAGTACCCATGTTGTCAATCACAGTGCGTGTCAGGCTATTATTTTCAATACAAAAGCGTACAGTTTGAATATAAGTATAAAAACGTGATGCCAATGAACCACTCGCAAAACGATATTGCCCATCAAGTTCAAATAACCATTGATTAGCCGCTGTTCCTTTATTTATCGCGGTTACCGTAGCAATCTGCTCACTACCTGATTCAAAATCGAGCCATTTATGTGGGTTAATAGCCACCATCATCCCCACTTGAAATTGGGGAGCTGTTGTCTGTGTCATAAAAGCGGTAATGGTAGTAATGTCAGTTAAGGTTGGATTACTATAATCACCACTGTATTGAATGGGCCTAAACGATAAGCATTGTCCATCAGCAGTAAGTTGCAGACTATTGGGGACGGCATTACGTAATTCTCGCGTTAAACGTTCAACGGCAAATCGCGCTTGAGATTGTAATTGTTCACGATCACGAGTGTGTAAATAACCTTCAGTACCCAAACTCACAAAGCGGCCAATACCCAGCGTAATAATGCTCATCACCACTATCACCATCACTAATTCAATTAAGGTAAATCCTTGCGATCGCCCTAATAACATTAATAATTACCTCGATAAGCAGCAAACTGATAACGCCCATAACGACCACTATCAACCACCATATTAATACGCTTATAATTATGCGGAGTAGCCGCAATAGCCGACAGAGAGTCAGGAGTATTCGTTAAGCTGCTATCGTAAAAAACAGCTATTGTCACCGTAAAATGACTGTAATCGGCGGCAATTGAATCACCAACGGCATTACTTAACGCCACGCCATTACCGTCCTCACATACTGCTGATTTTCCCTGCCAACAACCGATATAATCATCAACCGTAATAAACTGCTGCCGTTCATAATTAGGTTTTAAATCTAAAACACACGGGTTTGTAATCGCCTTTCCTTGCAAATCCTGAGTATCATCACAACGGATCTGCTCACCATTATCATCACTATTTATATCAAATTTACGCGATAAAATTTCCGTCATCATTGCATTAGCAAGTGCCGCTGCACGTGCTTGGTAATGAGATTGGGCTGATAGAGTAATTTGTGGAAATAAAAATCGGCTTAAAACAACCATCGCAACAGCAAAAATAACCAATGTGATGATCATTTCAATCAGTGTAAATCCACGTTGACAGTGATGAACAAAACGTTTCATAAGCAAGCCCCAGTATGAATGTAACCTTGCGGATTAATACACATTTTCGCCTGATTATTATTAGCCGTAAAGGTGATCTCACAACCTGATCCCGTCATACACTGACGCTCACTTTGTGGATTAAATGGCTGACCGAGTAAATTAAAACCAAAAAAATAGTTCGGGGTGATCGTGACCTGATCGTGTGCTGTCGTAAGATAATTTGTGGGGTTTTGTTGAGTCGTACAACCAAATAACGATTCGGTAATAGTCAAGGTAGCGCATGCTAATTGCTGTTGCTGCATGGCGCTAATTTGAATTTGACGCGCAATGGTAATCGCTTGATCACGCATTAGCTCAGCGCTAAAACTTGACTTAGAAGCATAGCGACTAGCTGCAGTGACGGAAATAATCGCCAATACAATAATCACCATCACCAATTCAATTAAGGTAAACCCTTGTTGTCGCGCCACAGCCTTAACCTTTGCTCAATAGTATTTAATGATGCTATTTCAAATAAAAATAACATCATTAAATAGCGCTCCAAAGAGCGCTAAATGTTAGTTAACTTATTTAGATGAAGGATTACAGCCTGCACCAGGAACAACAACCGTTGTCGCTGCTTGAGAGACACTCTGTGCTTGAACGTAAGTTACCAAACATTCAGACGTACTATCATTACTTTTATATGTATACGCAATAGTATTGGGTTTAGGATATCCAGCTACCACTTTCCAGTCTTCTGCAAGACCAGTAACTGCCGAAATCAATGCAGCCGATGTTGCCGCCGGATAGCCATAAACAATAGCAATATTATCCACAGAACCTGAGACTGCAGCTTCTTTACCTTGAATTGCAGCCTTACCATAAGTAATACCGGCTGCACCTTCAATCGCACCTTTTAAGCCTTGCAGTGAAGACGCACGCGCATCATCTTGAAGGTTCAAAAATTTAGGGGCTGCAGTAACGGCTAAAATACCTAAAATAACAATCACAACCACGAGTTCAATTAATGTAAAACCGTTTTGACGTTTCATAATGTCATCCTTTTCCCTGTGTATTCACTTCAACTCGACCTTGAGTCGGTATGTAAGTAAATGAATGCCCTGCAATCACATTAATTGCATTCAAGCACTAAATATTCGATATAATAAATAGTTTTATTTTCATTCGTTATTGAAACTAATGACCAATATTAAATTATGCTCAATCAAAATAATGACCGTCGAAAATAACCACTAATGGTAACAATAGTGGTTTTTTACTAAAAAAATCATATTTACAAACAACAACTCAATGGACATTAATAACTAAATAACAATAACTAACACAATCAGTAATGGGTATTTAACTGCATTAATTATAATTATTTATAGTAATATAAATAATTACTAAAATACGCGATTAGTTTCGCATCCAGATAAAATATTACAATTTATTATTTGTAAGAAATTAATAACTAACTAAGTGATAATACCAATTTATATAGCCATTATTCTTTTACAGAATACCAATGAACGTTAATTTCCCTATCAACTAAATTAACTGTTAATATATTTATTAATTATCAAAATAATAATTCAATCAATTATTACAACAATATTAAAAAGCTGTTATTTATTCGCTATTATCCAGCATTAGCAACATCTAACATTCCCCACATCGGTAAAAAGATACCAAGGGCAAGTAATAACACCATGGCTGATACCACCACTAATAACAGCGGTTCGATACGGGCAGTTAACGTCGCTAAGTCATAATCAACTTCACGGTCATAAAAATCAGCAGCTTCTAATAATAATTCGTCAATTTGCCCAGTCTCTTCACCAACGGCAATCATCTGTAGTACTAATGGCGTAAAAATATCAGTATTAGCCGCGGTTATTGCAATGCTACTGCCACTTTCAATGCCTAATTTCATGTCTAATAACCGCTGCTCTAAAAAGCGATTATCTAATGCTTCTGCGGCCATTTTTAAGGCTTGATTTAATGGAACACCAGCACGCATCATTAGCGCAAAAGTACGAGAAAATCGAGCCATCAAAGCACGGTTAATAATAGTTCCGATAATAGGCGTTTTTAATCGCCACAGATCCCATTGCCGTTGTCCTTGGGGTGTATTACGCCACAACCTTATTCCAACCCACATTGCGCCAATGCCAATAACCATCAATGGCCAATAATAAACAAACAGATTTGAGGTCAATATTAATACTTGAGTCGGCCAAGGTAAATCAACCCCAAACCGAGCAAACATACCGGCAAATTGAGGAATAACTTGAGTATTTAACACCACCATTGCCAGCCCAATCGCAATCATAACAAACATCGGATAGCGAATTGCAGATTTAATCTGGCGCCGAGTATCCATTTCTTGTTGGTAGTAATTCGCCAACTGCAATAGGGTTTGATCTAACCGTCCTGTATTTTCACCAACATGGATCATCGACACAAATAAATCAGAAAATACCCGTGGATGTTGCTGCATTGCCGCAGACAGTGAATGACCATTGGTCAGTTCAGTTGTCACATCAGCTAAAGTTGAGCGTAATAATAAATGACTGGCACTTTGCTCTAAACCTTTAAATGCACGTAACAATGGTACTCCCGCTTTGGTTAAGCTATAAAGCTGACGACAGAAAATCACCAAAACTTCAATGGGTAACTGCCGTTGCCATAACCCATCAAACGTTAATGATGGACGATGATGTGTTGCCAGTTTAATTTCTAATGGGATAATTCCTTGGCGTAATAATTGATCGGTTGCCGCCGATTGAGTTAAAGCTTCGACCTGTCCGCGTAAAATCGTCCCTTGAGCACCACGACCACGATAATTAAATCGTTTCATTTATATATTACCCAATATAGCCATCATAAAAATCCCCTTCCGCTAATGTCATCACTTCATCTAAGCTAGTGATACCCGCGTAAGCTAAGGCTAAGGCTGACTCAACCAATGGCCTATAACCAGCACTTTGTCGTGCGATTTGACTAAATAGAACCGCATTATTATTGCGTAATGCATCCATCATAGATTGGTCAAACTCTAATAATTCAAACACCCCAACACGACCTTTATAACCGGTAAAGTTACAACTTTGACAACCTAAACCTAAGTTAAAATGGTGTAATCGCTCATTAAAATCACGCGCTTGTAACCAACTTTTCTGCTCGTTTTCTAAGACTGCCTCTTGTGTACAATCTGGACATACACGCCGCACTAACCGTTGTGCTAATACGGCTCTTACTGCACTCGCAACTAGGTATCCTGGCGCCTGCATATCAATCATTCGTAACGCACTATCAATCGCATTATTGGTGTGTAAAGTCGAGAGTACTAAATGGCCGGTTAATGCCGCACGTAAACCAATTTCAACGGTTTCTTGATCGCGCATTTCACCCACTAAAATCACATCAGGATCTTGGCGTAAAAAAGTCCGTAAAATCGAAGAAAAAGTCAGCCCAATTTTATTATTAACTTGTACTTGATTAACGCGCGACAACCGATATTCAACCGGATCTTCTGCGGTAATTAATTTTTTCCCCGGTTTATTAAGCTCATTAAGCGCACCATATAAGGTCGTAGTTTTTCCTGATCCTGTTGGCCCTGTCACTAAAATCATGCCATGTGGACGCTTTAACTGACGCCGAAGCCGTAACAGAAGATCATTGGGCATACCAATATGATCTAAATCGAGAATTCCAGCCGATTGATCAAGTAATCGCATCACTACCGATTCACCGTATTGCACTGGCATTGTTGAGAGGCGAATATCAATTGAATGATCGCGAATCTTAATATTAAAGCGCCCATCTTGTGGTAAGCGTTTTTCTGATATATCCAGCCCACTCATTAACTTAAGCCGTAATACTAATGCCGCAGCAACACTATTTTCATTAAGTAATGTTTCATGCAAAATGCCATCGATCCGCTGCCGAATACGAAGTACATCTTCATCGGGCTCAATATGAATATCAGACGCCCCTACTTGCAGTGCATCTTCAAATAAGGAATTGATCAGCTTAACCACTGTCATTTCATCATTATCACTATCATCAAATCCAAACCCATAATGAGTCTGAGTTTGATGCTCAGCATTTAGTTGCTCAGCAAACGACGCAATTTCTTTAGTGCGACGATAATAACGATCAAAAGCCGTAATTAACTGTCGTTCAGGCACAATAACAAACTCGACCTGAAACTGTTGTAATTGGTTAAGTAAGGCTTCCTGCATAGCAAGATCGGCAGGATCACTCATTGCGATACGTAACACATCACCACGACGACCAATCACCAATGCACGTAACCGTCGCGCATGCACTTCTGATAATAAATTCACGGCGTCGCTATCAATAACAAGCCGAGTTAAATCGACCAACGGAATATCAAGCTGTCGCGCTAAAAACTGCAACATTTGTTGTTCGCTAAGGAACCCCATACCAATTAAGGTATCACCTAATTTGCGTCCCGTTAGTTGCTGTTGCTGCAGAGCTTGATCCAGTTGTTGCTGCGCAATAATATGATCATCAACCAACAGATCACCTAACCGTTTACGTAAGCGTATTTGCATCTGTTAGCGCCTTTTAATCTGTAATGCCATAATTCGTTGCTGAATAAATTGTTGTGATGCAGCAGAAAGACCACCATGTACCGCGCCTTGACGATAAGAGGTCAACGCTGCCATAAATTGCTGACTTCGTTCTTGTGCAATCGCAAGCCCCAACCACCAGCGGCCATCAGCCGCATCATGTAATACTAATTGTTGGTAACTACTAAGCGCTAAAGCGGTATTTTGTAACTGCTGAGCTAAAGCGGCTCGCATCGCCAAAAAAGCTACTGTATCAACATTTTGAGGTTGTTCTAATACCGTTAATGCCGCTTGTGGTTGTTGCTCGTTAACCAATAGTTTGGCTAAAGTTAAGCGTAATTCAGTATTATGAGGCTGGCGTTGTAACCCTTGCTGTAACATTGCTACAGCTTGGCGCTTATCACCACGTCCATAATATAACGCGGCTAATTTTTGACGAGCAACAACCCATTCAGGACGGTACTTTAACGCGGCTTCAAGATGCACAATCGCTTGGCGACTATTGGCTTGGCGTAATACTTTTTCAGCTTTGTTATATTCAACCATAGCCAGTTGTGCGGGGGTTAACGCTACCGTTTCAATCGATAATCGACCTACTTTACGCTTAGGCGTTACCGCTACATCTTTTGGGGATGAGGAAACCGGTGTATCTATCGTTGCTTGTTGCTCTGCTAATGCTTGTTGATAACCGCTGTCATAGCCTTGTTCATAGGAGCTTGCGAGCTCTTGTTTTATATCTAGACTATCAAGAGCGGGTTCAGCGATGGGCATCGCCGCCAATATTTTCAAGTCAGCAGCGGCTGATTTTGAAATTTGTGGGGGTAATGTCTTCCCCTCTTGTTGCGTTTGTTTTGGCGTAGATACCACAGCGTTAGTCGAAACCACCGCTGTTATCGGCGGTGTAGATGGTGTAGATATTGCAGGTAAAGCAGCGATAGATGAGATGCTCACTGACACAACAGAAAATCGCAACCAATAAAGAATGCCACCAACTGACAGCAAAATGATCACCATAAAAATCATAGCTGTACCATAGCGCATGCGTTTATTTGGTAAAGGTTCGATTGTCGCAGCCTGTAATACTCTTGGCTCAACAGTAGATTGTTGCGTCAAAGCACTCAGACGACGGTTTAATTCACTCATAAATATTTCCAACCTAACCAGCGCCACCACACTCGACCAGATTGGCGCGCAGCAACAGTATCCGCAATCGCTATATTAATATCTTGGCAGCACAGATAGTGGCGTCGCTGGCTATAAGCAACTAATAATGCTTTGTGTGCTAATTGATTAATCAACCTCGGAATACCGCCACTCGCAAACCAAATAGCTCGTGCTTGAGCAACAGAAAACAACTTGCTACAACAACCTGACAATAACAATCGATGCTCAATATAAGCGACAGCTTCAGCTTCATTTAATGCTAATAACGTCGCTCGTAACGTAATTCGTTGTTGCAACTGGCGTAGTTGATAATGGGCTAAACGTTGATCTAATTCAGGCTGACCAATTAATACAATATGAAGTAGTTTTTCAAATTCAGTCTCAAGGTTCCCCAATAAACGAATCATTTCTAATGCGTCATCAGTCAATGCTTGAGCTTCATCAATAACGACAACCACCGCATGACCATTTGCTTTACGCTGCAACAATTGATCATGAATATCAACCGTTAGTCGATGGCGATCACCATCAAATTTAAGCCCTAATTCAGAAGCCAATGCTACTTGTAACGTCATTCCACATTGTGCTGGCGTCGGTAAATACACTAAATCATATTGTGGCGGTAAGCGATTGATTAACATGCGACAAATAAGAGTTTTCCCCGTACCCACTTCACCGGATAACTGCATTATTCCATCTCCCATAGCCAATCCAGCTAATAGGGTATCAATAGCTGTTAAATGGGTCGGCAAAGCATGAAATAAAGCAGTATTAGGGGTAAGTGAAAATGGCGCTGAATGAAGGCCAAAGTGCGATAAATACATAGGTTACTTATCTTCTGGAAACCATTCATTAACCAATGAACGTGAACGTTCAATCTCTTGTTGCCACGTTTGATCACTGACGACTGTTGGTTTCAATAAAATAACCAATTCTGTTTTTTGCTTCACTTTATTAATGTTACGAAACAAATTACCCACCACTGGAATATCACCTAATAGTGGTACTTTTGAAACTTGATCTGTCATTGCGGTTTTCATCAAGCCACCAATCACAACCACATCACCACTACGTGCATGAATAATTGAATCAGATTCACGAATAGTACTTTTCGCTAATGGTAATTGGTACACACCAAACTTAGCGCCAAGATCGACCGCTTTGATTTCATTTTTAATGTCAACCACCGCCGGATGAATATGCAACAACACTCCACCTTGATCATCAATTTGCGGCGTAACATCTAAGGAAATCCCAGAGAAAAAGGGCGTTAATTCAATATCAGGCGCCGCAGTGCTGTTATCACCAGAGACATTACTGCTCGATACATTGGTGACAAAATATTCATCACCACCCACTTTGATCACCGCTTTTTGATTATTTGCCGCCGTCACTCGTGGGCTTGATAGCACATTAAGATCCCCTTGAGTTTCAAGAAAACTTAATACAGAGGTAAAATTACCATCACTGATCGTAATATTGGTTTGGCCACCAAGCAGGTTTGAAACCGCATTACCGCCCGGTAATGCAGCAATGGCTGAGGCATCAATGATAGGTGTTGAACCAACCACAATATTGGTTCCGCCAATACTGCGACTGATATTCTGCCAATTAATTCCTTGCTGATAGCTGTCATTCAACGTTACTTCCATGATCTTGGCTTCAAGTACCACTTGTCGAATTAAACGTTGTTGGGAAATACCCAAAAATTGTTTTACTTCACGTAATTCATTGGGAAAAGCACGCACAGAAATCAAGCCTGCCTGTGGCGAGACCATCACATTTCGACCATCACCATGACCAATCATACCCCGTACAACTTTTTCTAGCTGTTGCCAAAAGTCACTTTCAGAGGTGGTTTTTATGGTTGTTCCACCTGTAGTAGTACTGAGATCTTGATTTAAAATGGCATCATTATTGTCAACATCTACGCTGGTATTGTTTTCATTTGCTATTGAACCGGTCGTAATTGAGGTTAAGGACACCCCTTGACGCTGCAACTGTAAATAATCAACAGCAATAATATCGGTGCGCAGTGTGGCAGGAAAAACCTGAATAATATTACCTTTACGGGTAATGCTATACCCATAAACATCATCAACAACATTGAGCACTTCATCTAATGTGACATCTTTTAACTGCAAGCTAATCAAGCCATTAACATTTGGATGGATCACTATATTAAATGGTGTGCCTTGCACTAAACTCGAAAAGAATACGTTGGCATCGACATTACGGGCATTCACTCGAAATCGTTTTTCTAATGCATGCGTAGGCAGCACTTGATCGGTATCGAGTGCGGGCATTAAATCAGCATTGACTGCGTCAGGTAATGCGAGCAGTGGTCGACTGGCTGCATCATTAGCTGCTTGGTTAAGTGTTTGTTGTATAGCAACTGGAGCTTGGTGCCCCATTTGGGTAGAGCACCCCATTAATGAAGTGATAACCACACCAAGTATGATTCGTTGCATATTTTTATATCCCTTCATTGCTTAATATCGGTGCTAAATAGCGACAATTGCCACTGTTTTTTATTGCGGGTTAATATCACTGAACTGTCATTAATTCGACTGACTCTATAGCCTGTTATATAACTGCCAACCGCCACTGTTTGACCACTTAAAATGGCACGACATTGCGGCTCACAAATAACACTTTGTAATTGAGGTAATGCCGAACGCGAGTGGAGTGATGATGATCGTTGTTGTGTCCATGATAATGGTGCCGTAGGATCTTGCTGCGCGTGTACCTTTACCCCATAAAATAAACAGTAGATAACACATCCTGTTACTGTATATTTACCCACCAATAAAATCCTTACTTTCACCTAATGTATAGAGTTCTAGCTCAATACTAGCCCATGGATATCGCGTTACTTGATAGTTTAAATTGCGCCAATAATACTTCACGGGTAACGCTTCAATCTGGGTTAAATAACGAATTACATCAAAGTATTTCCCTTCAAATGTCATTCGTAATGGATGAATAAAATAGCCTTGATCATTACCATTCATCAGTTGCATCGCAGGTAATGACACCAT
The DNA here is from genome assembly GCF_900166965.1 of Photobacterium piscicola. GTDB lineage: Bacteria > Pseudomonadota > Gammaproteobacteria > Enterobacterales > Vibrionaceae > Photobacterium > Photobacterium piscicola. The sequence goes on from NZ_FUZI01000005.1 coordinate 241,744, forward strand.
CGTTTGTAAACGCAAACCATGACTGTGACGTAATACTTGTTCCAGTAAATACGGCATTTTAGTGGGTGAAACTAATCGACCTATCGTCTGTTGTAACTGCAGTTCTAATTGCGCATCTTTACTAGTCAATAAATTGATTTGATTATCAATTTTTTTATTGGGGCTTTGTGCTAATTTTTGCTGTAAACGCTGAATATCATGTTTAACCGTTATAATATTATTGGCCGTAACACGAATAGTATTGGTCTGATTTTGCAATTGCAGCCATTGTGGCTCAAGCACCATAAACACCCCAATGAAGAAAATTGCCATCCAACCAGAAATTGCAATCAGCCATTGTTCACGTGCAGATAAACCACTGAATCGTTGTTGCCATTCATACCAGATAATCTTCATCTAAAGCGCCCCTTCTATACGTTGGGCTTGCAAGGTGAAGGTAACTTGGTTGTCCTTATCTCGGCCAATATTAAGTAACTGAAATCGCCGTTGAGCCAAGGTCGAATAACGATTAAATGTCCCTAACCAACGTGGCACGGCTTCAGGCGAGCGAGCCACACCGTGTAAATCCATAGCTGTACCCGAAATTGAAATACGTTCAATAGCGACATCCTTAGAAGCCGCTTCAGCCAATTGCACTAATACCTGACCATAACCAACCATCAAACTGACATCATGATTCGCAACCGCTTTTAACGTCGCTTGTTTTGCCGTAATTTCCTGTTCTAACGCACTGAGATGTTGCTGCTTTATGGGGCTAACAACATGTAATAAAATTTGTTTTTGAGTTAACATTAATTGCTGTTGAGCTGTCGTTAGTTGCGCCTTATTAGCGATAAAGGTGGGTGCTAATTGATGTAATTTAAAACTATAAACAGCACTCGTTAAGCCAATAATAAATATCAGCGTTAACCAACTAAGCAACATATTATTAAGTGTTAACCATTGACGTTTGGGTTGCAGATGTTGTGAATAGAAATTAATTGAAGACGAAAAACCTTGTTGTAATCCTGCCCAAGCAATCCGAGTTCCCGTCGATGATAATAAAGATAATCGAGGTTCAATCGCTTGCACAATAACATTTAAACGCGCATTTAACGCCAGTGCTAATTGCTGACTATCATCATTATCACAACTAATTAATAACTGACTGATCGGGTTATCACGCAGTTGAGCGCTCAAAAAATCCAATGAACGTTGTAGTTCTAATGCTAGGCTATCAAGTTGTAATGCTTGGATATCTGAATCAACAGCGGCCACTAGAGGCACAGCAAAGCCACGTAATTGACGTTGAAAAATGAGTTTCTGTTGACTAAATGCAGTTAATTGTAAATCACCATTACCATAGCGATGCACCACTAATTGGCTTAAGTGTTGGGCTGTAAATTCACCCCAAACAACACTTTCAACCGTCATGCAACCGACATCACAACCAACAGATTGACACGCAAAGACAATTTTATTCACTTGTTGGCGTGTAGTAACAACAACCTGAATCCGATCGTTGTTTAAACTATCAAACCCATCCGCAACAATATCATCAGGTGATTCATTGACTAAATCTTTAACCAAATAAGGTAAAGCTAAAATTAATTCATCATCACTTAAATTAGGTTTATCAATCAATAAACTTTGGTATAAACCACGGCCTAAAATAATGGCGATTTGACTGCCTGCCAATTGGTGGCGAGTAATCAGTATTTCAATTGCGCTCGACCACTCAGTCACTGCTTCAATTGATACCGAATCAATAATGACATCGCTACCATCCCCTGCAACCAAAACAACCGCATCAGAAAATAGAGCAAGAGCAACATTTAATGCGGAGGGTTTACGTAAAAAAAACGGAGCAAGAGCGCGCAGAATCATGATAAAAGTAAGCCAAAAATTAGAGCCGAATAACAGCCCGCACTTTAGGTAAAGACTTACTGCTTCACAATAATAATGTATGAAATGTCAGACCTGTATCACCTTAAATGATAACTTTCATATTAACTGATTCACGATAATGATTATTAAGCTTAATTAGTGGTTACTATTGACTCCTCTGCAGCAAAAAGTCGTCCTTGTGCAGCAACGACACCAAGTTGTTGTAATACTCGCCATTCCTTATTCGTTTCCACACCGACCGCGATAACTTTTGCATCACTGTTGGCACAGGCTCCTAGCATACTTCGAACGAATAATTGATTTTCTTGGCGTTGATGAATATCTCGCACTAAACCACGGTGTAATTTAATGTAATCAGCTTGAATGTCTTTTATATAGTAAGTACTAACAATGGTTCTGCCCGCTTGCGAAACAACAAGTTTACAACCAAGCCCGGTTAACACGCGTAATACAGGTCGAATGGCATCAAGATGTTTAACCAACATACTTTCTGATACTTCAAACAATAATCGATTTAATACTGGCCGTGGTAATTGCAACAATTCATCTCGTAGCCATTTGACAAATTGTTTGTCCCGTAAACTGATAGTGGTGACATTGACCGCATAGCTGTTCTCTGCCGATTGTTGTTTGAGTAGCAATAGAGTTTGAGCAATCACCGCCCTATCAAAACGAATCGAATAACCCACTTGTTCAACGGCCGACATAAAATGTGATGCTTTGATGATATCCCCATTGTCATCGATAATTCGAGCTAACAAAGCGTAGCTCATTAGCTGATTATCCTCAGCCATAATAATCGGCTGCTGATACAATAATGGCCCGCCTTGGGTTAGCGTTTTATCTATCAATGTTCGCCAGCGCACATTACCGCGTGATTTATCCCATTGATGATCTTTATTAAAGCTATTCCAACTGTTGGCGCCTTGTAACTGCGAACTGCGCAAAGCGGTATCAACTTCATCCATGATCCGTCCACGGCGATCACCACCATGGAAGTATGTCACGCCAATATGACACCAATTATCTTTTTCCATTGGCGATGGCGGGGATAAACGCTCCACAGCATTTAATAATTGGTTAGTAAATATTTTAATTTCTTTGGCTGGTTGCTGCGGAATAAGGATTGCAAACTCAGCATCAAAATAACGCGCAAGGACGGTGTCAGGAAAACGCTGAATAAAATTTGATAAAATAACGCTGATTTCCTGTAACAACTCATCAGCAATGGTTTTTCCTTGCTCGGTACACATTTCCTCCCAGTCACTCAAACGCAATAAAATCACGGCGCCATGGCTATCTTGGTCTTGTACCATTGATTGCAATCGACTATCAAATAACACCCGATTAGCCGTCCCCGTTAATTGATCTAAAAAAGTATGGGTACGAATAAAAGTATCAAATCGACTTCGTTCTTGACGGGCATCTTTAAGTTCTCCAATTAATTGGTCAAGCGCTAAACTTGCTGTTGCTGGCCATTCATAATCATTGCCTTCAGCATATTGCTCAACCCGGCCCGCCAAAATCATTCGCCCACGCTCTTCTAATAACTCAGAGCCATAAAGCTGGGTTCGCAACCAATGCACCCCACGTATTAAGCCAACAATAACAATCAACATCGCCAGAGAAATGGAAGACATTGCCCCCAAAGAATAGGTAAATTCACTATAGAGAGGGATCGCCGCAATCGTGACTTGATAACCGGGGTGTGATGGCAGTTGATATTGATGATGGTAAATAATATTCGGGTCAGGCACTATTTGATTGCCATTAAAATCAAATACTGTTTTATTAGCATCGCTAATTGATAACGAGACCACATTACTCGCTTGTAATAGCGTCGGTAGCCAACGAGGTAATGCTTGAGCTCCTTGAGGGTCAGTTAATTCTTGATCAATAACCGTCACTACCCCATCAAGATAATGCACTAATGAATCTTGACCGAGTTTACGGAAACTCAATGCACCACCAATAAAAATCACTAAAATCGCGCAAATCACGATCATGGTAACAAAGGCAACTAAGCGATTTGTTAACTTCATCCTTGAGGCTTTTCTCATAGCATCCTTACTTTACATATGCCATTCATATCATTAGGTAATAATCAAACGATCTTAATCATTTTTTCCTTGCTAAGCATACGCTACATTAGACCTGTTAATCGATTATTAATATTGTAATAAAGGAATAATACTTTTATGGACTGGATCACCTGTGCCAATAGCTTTATTACCGTGGTAGAACATGGTTCATTAGCGCAAGCCGCAAACAAACTCAATACCTCAAGTTCTGCCCTCTCAAAACGATTATCTTGGCTAGAAAAACAATTAGGAGTACAACTATTAAAACGCACTACTCGCCATTTAACCGTAACAGAAGCAGGTCAATTGTTTTACCAACGTAGCGCTTTGTTAGTCAATGATTGGCAACAAATGCTAGCAGAAACCACCGCAACTTATGGCGAAGTTGGCGGTATTTTGCGTTTAGGCGCCCCCCTTGCTACGGGCAGCCGCTTATTGGTGAGCTATCTGGCTGAGTTTAGCCACAGTTACCCTAATATAAAGATTGAGCTCCACACGGTAACGCCAGGGCAATTACCTGATCTAAACCTCGATGTCTTCATTAGCCGAGAGATCACTGAATTTAACTCCTCCAGCTATATCGCCACCAAATTACTTAGCTACAGTAATGGGTTTTATGCTGCGCCTACGTACCTTGAAAATAATCCTAAAATCACCTCGCCAGAACAACTATGCCAACATAATTACCTACTGTTTGGCGAACAAGATCACCAACAAGATCATATTTTTGAACATAATCAACGGCTTTTATTACAAGGTAATTTCATTACCACCAACCCAGAAGCATTAGTTGCAGGGGCGGTTGCTGGCATGGGGTTAATTTTAACGAGTAGACAAACAATAAAACGCGAGTTAGATAATGGCTTGTTGGTTCCGGTACTACCAACGTTAAAGCAACCAACCAATGCCATTTACGCATATTACCCAAAGCTAAATTATCATCATGTTAAAACGAAATTATTTATCGATTTTATCAAACAAAAAGCAACTACAATGGAACCTATTCATTGATCACTTTTTCAAATAGCCCGCTTTTATTGTTATCTTTAACGATGAATTATTTCATCAGGATCATTTTTTAATGATTCAAATAACACCATTTGATTACCGCTTAATACTTGAATCTTTTTATTTTGAGGCAATTGATAAACATTCAATGAGGGTAATTGTGCGGTTTTAACACCAATCCAATTCGAGAAAATCGACATAAAATTAAAAGCACTAATTTGCTTATTCAACATTATATGCTGGTGAATATCACTGGCAATTTCAATTAGTGGTACTTCATAATTTTGTTTATATAAATCACCATGCACTAATTGTGTCTTTCCTTTAATAGCGCTGACATTATTTAAACCATGATCAGAAAAATACATTAACGAATAACTATCTTGAGTTGCTTTTAAATCATTTACTATTGTTTTAATAATGGTATCTGTTTGATTATAAGTAGATAAATAACAAGAAAGATCTTTATCCTTTAAGTTATAACTGTCTTTTTTAATCCGATCACAAAAATTCTCATGTGATCCCATAATATGCAAGACAATTAACTTTGAACCACTATAGGGCTCAGCTAAAGCTTGTTTAAATAGCGGTAATAATGAATAATCACTGGTATTATTAGTAAGAAAATTACCTTTTTTCAAAAATTTCTTTTCTGAAGCATGAACAGCTATTGCTGAAACAGCGGTGTCATATTGACCTATAAACCCTTGATTTGATAACCATATCGTTTTCATTTTAGCGGTGTTGGCTAAGGTGATAATATTATTTACAGGGTTTAAATCCAAGCCATGACTGATAGCTAATGTTCGAGGTAATGACACCGCAGTATGAGATGCCGTCGACAAATATCCATTCACAAATACACCAGGAGTTGTCGCTAAAAAAGGGGTGGTGTTAAGAGGATAACCATAGCTCGACATGTAATCTTTACGCATACTTTCACCAATGATGAGAACGTAAGTTTTATATCTAGGTTTAACCTTTAAAATATGCCAATTTGAGCCTTGATGAATACTATTTTTCAACGTATTCATTTGAATAATATAGTGATTAACACTGGTGTAACAATGATATACAAATAAATTTAAAGACGAAAAACAAAAACAAAAACAACCAAATAGAAATACTGTTTTATGCCATTTAAAAACAAATTTAACTCGTATTAAATAATAACTAAATGCAATAAATAAAATAGCATTTAGTATTATAACTTTTGGGGGAATAGCTAATAAAAATTCAATAGTCTCGCGTTTATTTGTTTCAAATAACGATGCAACAATACCTATATTGGGTTGCCCATAAATATAACCCGAATAGAAGTATAATACCGCCACCAATCCAATTGGAAATATAAACAACCATTTTAACCACCATTTAGATGACAAAAAGGTCAGTGCTAAAAACAAACACCCACCCGTTATCATCATTCTATTCTCATATCCAACCCCAAGCGTGAGTAATATAGATAATAATAATGTAATAACGACATCTAAATACTTCATAAATATAATAATATAAACAAATAATGACAGAAAGAATATTCTAACGTAGGTGTGATACTTTTGACACACAAAAAAACCCAGCATTTCTGCTGGGTTAGTATTTAATTCTGTCTTTATTGATGTTTACTATTACACTTTTGAATTACACAGGATCAGAACGGGATATCGTCATCAAAATCCATAGGTGGTTCATTATACTGTTGCTGCGGCTGCTGTGGAGCCGACTGTTGTGGAGCCGATTGATGTTGCTGAGGCTGCTGTGGTGCATAATTTTGTTGTGGCGCAGCAGCAGGTTGTTGAGGTTGACCCCAGTTACCTTGGTTTTGCTGTTGTTGGCCGCCCATTGGCGCACCTTGACCGCCATTACGGCCGCCTAACATTTGCATTACACCGTTAAAACCTTGCACAACAACTTCAGTAGTATATTGATCTTGGCCTTGTTGATTCTGCCATTTACGTGTTTGTAATTGGCCTTCGATGTACACTTGTGAACCTTTACGTAGGTACTCACCAGCGACTTCTGCTAATTTGCCAAATAATGCTACACGATGCCATTCTGTTTTTTCACGTTGCTCACCGGTAGACTTATCACGCCAAGACTCAGAGGTTGCAATAGTAATGTTAGCTACTGCACCACCGCTAGGCATGTAACGAATTTCTGGATCATTTCCTAAGTTACCGATTAAAATAACTTTATTTACGCCACGACTGGCCATAGTTCACTCCAAAGCTGATAGCGACGGTTCTAGGTATTTATAGCCGCTTAGTGAAAGTTTATACTCAATCGCGCAGTTTATCATGGCAGCAAGGTCAAGGCATAGCGCCAAAGTACGTCAAGGGGCGCAATTATCCATGTTATATAGGGTATATATAACAGCAAAAACATAACCAATATCTATGTGACGTTATCTATATCATCATTTAAACGAGTAAAACTGTCATTTTTATGACACTTACCACTCTTTTTAAATATACAATGGTTAGCAAGTAACAGTATTACTAATTATTATTATATAAATATTCGCTAATTTTATTCTAATAAAATGGTAAATTTATTGACAAACACATTAGAGTTGACGTTTATTATATTAAAAACAAATCAATACTGCATAAATATAATAGCATTAAAAATAATACTGCAACTTTATAAATAATAAATCGTCATCAATATAAGTATTATTACTGGCATTAACAATTAAAGATTATACATCTTATAATTATTATATTTTGTGAGTCTGACTATGATATTAAGTTGCTTTATTATTTAAAATCTCTAACATTATGCACAATTTATTTTAGCGTTAACAAAACAATAACGATTATTGTTTTGTTAATTCTCAAAAACGAAATTAGCAGATAGATTTCAATCTGCACTTGGCACATTATCAATTACATTAAATCTAGGACACACTATGATCAAGAAATGTCTATTTCCAGCAGCAGGCTACGGTACACGTTTTCTTCCAGCAACAAAATCAATGCCAAAAGAAATGATGCCAGTCGTAAACAAACCATTGATTGAATACGGTGTTGAGGAAGCGATCCAAGCTGGTATGAACGGTATGTGTATCGTTACTGGTCGTGGTAAGAATACCTTGATGGACCACTTTGATAAGAACTACGAGCTAGAACATCAAATCAGTGGTACAAACAAAGAAGATCTATTGTTTGATATCCGTCGTGTGATTGATTCAGCTAACTTCACTTATATTCGCCAGGGTGAAATGAAAGGCCTAGGTCACGCTATCCTTATGGGTCGTGAGTTAGTAGGTAACGAACCTTTCGCCGTTGTACTTGCAGATGACCTTTGTGTAAACGAAGAGCAAGGCGTATTGGCTCAAATGGCAGCGCTTTACAAGCAATTCCGTTGTTCAATCGTTGCTGTTGAAGAAGTACCAGAAGAAGATACCCATAAATACGGTGTGATTGCAGGCCAAATGATTCGTGATGATCTATTCCGTGTTGATAACATGGTAGAGAAACCAGAACCAGGTACAGCACCAAGCAACCTTGCTATTATCGGTCGTTACATTCTAACACCTGATATTTTTGATATCATTGAAGAAACAGAACCAGGTAAAGGCGGTGAGATCCAAATTACTGATGCCCTACTAAAACAAGCACAATCTGGTTGTGTACTTGCATTTAAATTTAAAGGTAAGCGTTTTGACTGTGGTAGCGTAGATGGTTACATCGAAGCAACAAACTACTGCTACGAAAACATTTACAAAAAAGACCAATCTTCTAAGCTAGCAAAGCAACAAACTAGCAAAAAGTAAGTCATCTATACCTTTAAAAAATCCCGCTATGTAGCGGGATTTTTTTTATCGCTACTGTGTTTTTATTCAGTATCTTTTGCTCATTAAATCAGGCTATGAAATACTACTCACTTACAATCAAGCAAAACAATAGTGATGGGTATGGATTACATAGAAGTACAGGGTGCGCGCACCCATAATCTCAAAAATATCAATATTTCCATTCCTCGCGACAAGCTCGTTGTTATCACGGGCTTATCTGGTTCGGGAAAATCATCTTTAGCCTTTGATACTTTATATGCTGAAGGTCAACGGCGCTATGTCGAATCACTGTCGGCTTATGCTCGTCAATTTCTATCGTTAATGGAAAAACCTGACGTTGATCATATTGAAGGCTTATCACCCGCCATCTCGATTGAACAAAAATCAACCTCACATAATCCTCGTTCTACCGTCGGTACAATCACTGAAATATATGATTATCTACGCTTGCTCTATGCCCGTGTAGGAGAGCCTCGCTGCCCAACCCACAATGTTACTCTGGCTGCACAAACCGTCAGTCAAATGGTTGATCAGGTACTTACTATGGACGAAGGCAGCAAACTGATGCTGCTTGCGCCAATAGTAAAAGAGCGCAAAGGCGAACATGTCAAAACTCTCGCCAATCTTGCCGCTCAAGGTTACATTCGAGCGCGAATTGATGGTGATGTGTGTGATCTTTCCGATCCACCAACGTTAGAACTCCATAAAAAACACACCATTGAAGTCGTTGTTGATCGATTTAAAGTGCGTGATGATCTGCAATTACGTTTAGCTGAATCGTTTGAAACAGCATTGGATCTTTCTGGTGGCACCGTAATTATTGCCCCCATGACTGCTGGCGATACTTCAGAACAGGTCTTCTCTGCTAATTTTGCCTGTCCACATTGTGGCTACAGTATGCAAGAGCTTGAGCCGCGATTATTTTCGTTTAATAACCCTGCGGGGGCTTGTGGCACTTGTGATGGTTTGGGGGTTCAACAATATTTTGATCCTGAACGCGTGATCCAAAATGGTGAACTCAGTTTAGCGGGTGGTGCAATTCGTGGCTGGGATAAACGTAATTTTTACTACTTCCAAATGCTCAAATCATTAGCTGAACATTTTAAGTTTGATGTTGAAGCTCCTTTCGATACTTTACCTAAAAAAATTCAAACACTGATTTTAAATGGCTCCGGCACCACTGATATTGAATTTAAATATATTAATGATCGTGGTGACATTACCGTTCGTCGACATCCATTTGAAGGTATTTTAAATAACATGGAACGCCGTTACCACGAAACAGAATCTAATTCTGTGCGTGAAGAACTGGCTAAATTTGTATCAACTAAGCCTTGTGCTAGCTGCCATGGTTCTCGCCTACGCCAAGAAGCACGTCACGTTTTTATTGGTGAAACCAACCTACCTCATATTTGTGACATGAGCATTAGTGAAGCATCTGCTTTCTTTGATAGCTTAACATTAACAGGCCAACGGGCTCAGATTGCCGCTAAAATTCTCAAAGAAATCAATGAACGTTTAAGTTTCTTAATCAATGTAGGTCTCAACTACCTCAGTTTATCTCGCAGTGCTGATACCCTTTCAGGGGGTGAAGCTCAGCGTATTCGACTCGCAAGCCAAATTGGTGCGGGTTTAATGGGCGTGATGTATGTCTTGGATGAACCCTCAATTGGTCTCCACCAGCGTGATAATGAACGGTTATTAAAAACCCTAATTCATTTACGTGATCTTGGTAATACCGTAATTGTGGTTGAGCATGATGAAGATGCTATTCGAGCGGCTGATTATGTGATTGATATCGGTCCAGGTGCCGGTGTTCATGGCGGCGAAATTATTGCCGAAGGTAGTGTTAAAGATATATTAAAGTCCAAAAAATCATTAACAGGACAATATCTTAGCGGTAAAAAATCAATTGCAATTCCAGCACAACGAGTACCATTTGATCCCGCTAAAACAGTCAAACTTTTAGGGGCCAGCGGTAATAATCTTAAAGATGTTAACGTCGAAATTCCAGTTGGATTACTAACCTGCATTACGGGTGTTTCAGGATCAGGTAAATCAACCTTGATCAATGATACTTTCTTTAAGATCGCCCACCAGCGACTCAATGGTGCCACAACAGGCACACCGGCTCCCTATAAAGAAATTCAAGATCTAGAACATTTTGATAAAGTGATCGATATTGATCAAAGCCCGATAGGCCGTACACCTCGTTCAAATCCAGCGACTTATACGGGTATTTTCACCCCTATTCGTGAGCTATTTGCTGGTACTCAAGAATCCCGCTCTCGAGGTTATAAACCCGGTAGATTTAGCTTTAATGTTCGCGGTGGGCGCTGCGAAGCGTGCCAAGGTGATGGTGTTATCAAAGTTGAAATGCACTTTTTACCTGACGTTTATGTCCCATGCGATGCGTGTAAAGGTAAACGCTATAATCGTGAAACGCTAGAAGTACGCTATAAAGGCAAAAGTATTGATGAAGTTTTACAGCTCACCGTTGAAGATGCACATCAGTTCTTTGAACCCGTTCCAGCAATTGCACGAAAATTGAAGACATTAATCGATGTCGGCTTATCGTATATTCGTCTCGGACAAGCAGCAACAACCTTATCAGGTGGTGAAGCACAGCGGGTTAAACTAGCCAAAGAATTATCTAAACGTGATACAGGTAAAACCCTCTATATTTTAGATGAACCCACAACAGGCTTACACTTCCACGATATTCAACAGTTATTAACAGTGCTACACAAGCTACGTGATCGTGGCAATACCATCGTTGTTATCGAACATAATCTCGATGTAATAAAAACCGCTGATTGGGTCATAGATCTCGGTCCCGAAGGCGGTAATGGCGGTGGTGAAATTATTGCAACAGGTACTCCCGAACAAGTTGCACTTGTTGCTGGATCCCACACTGCGAGGTTTCTTAAGCCTCTACTTAATATCTAATTGTAAAGTATAATTAAGCCCTATCAAACAGGTTGGCAATAGTCAGCCTGTTTGTTTTTTTACTCAGGACTCACCATGACAGTGTTACAACTTCAAGGTACAAAATTAGAACAGAAACGGATTTCTAAGCCTTTACCTTTAGTGCGATTATTCTTAGCCAGCGTTGGCATATTTTTTATCATTGCAATGCACTACTTTCAGCACAACCCTGGCGGTTCAGGACTTGAGCTATCTTTTAATGCCAGTGCATGGATTCCATTTAGCTTTGCCATTAGTTGCGGTTTATTAGAAATTTGTCGTCAAAAAATTTGGCGTTACTCTCGTATGACGTTAATTTTATTTGGTAGCTGTCTACTTCTGTCACTTCCCGTTTTTTATGCTAATGCCGATGGCTTTGGCACTTCAAACCGCTTACTCACCCTCTGGGCTGGTTTTTTATTTTTTGTTAGCTTACAGCAGTTTGTTTTTACTCATAATCAACGCCAACGACTATTATGGTTTATTACTATTGCGGTATTGCTCGAAGCTACCTTTGGTTGGTATCAATTTTTAGGACTATCAACCCACAACCGTTTTGGTTATGACGTTATTGCTAACCGCCCTTACGGTATCTTCCAACAACCCAATGTGATGGCGAGTTTCTTAGCCACGGGACTTGTTATTGCCGCTTATCTATTAGCACGCTTACCCCGCTATCGAGGTAAATGGGCCTGGCAACACCTTATCTTACTCGCTGTTCCTGTCGTAACGATTCCACTACTGGTGGTACTAAACTCACGTACAGGTTGGTTGGGTGCAAGCATTGGTTCATTATTAATGCTGCCTTATTTGTTTCGCTTTGCGGCAAAATATCAACAGCGTATGTGGGGCTTAATGTTATTATTAGGCATGGCATTAGCATGGCAATTTAGTACCGTTACCGACAGCTCTTTTGCACAACAAGCACGAGTAACATTAGAAAGCCAGCGCGCAACCATCATGCCACAAGCCTATGAGATGTTTACCACTAAGCCCCTAACAGGTTATGGCTATGGTAAATTTGAAGTCACCTACATCACCCAAACCGCATTATGGCATCAGCGAGATCCAGCGCATCAAGCTGCGGGGGTACCAAGCTTAGATCACCCGCATAATGAATTACTTTTTTGGGCTGTAGAAGGTGGAATTGTACCGTTGCTGGGGTTAATCATTGCAGCATTAGCGGTCATGATTAGCATCAAGAAAGCCCCAAATGGTACTCAGTTAGCGTTAGTTGGCTTATTTTTCCCAATCGTATTACATACGCAACTGGAATATCCGTTTTATCACTCACTTGCCCATTGGATCATGTTTATTATTTTGATCTTCTGGGTCGATAATCTCACCACCAAATACCATCGCTATCAAACTCAATATGTACTTGCACTTAAAGTCAGTGCCATCACAATACCGATAATGGTAACCAGTTTTATGATCACCACCTTATATTCAGGATGGTTACTGACTAAGTTTGAAACAACACGTCCAGTTGATATCAATTATTTAGTTAAAGTGAATAATCCATGGGCATGGCAAGATCGCTTTGAGTGGGATTTACACCACACCCAATTACAAGTTGGAATCGCCACTAATAAACCCCAATTGGTGGCTGATTATATTATTTGGGCTAATCAAAAAGCCCTCACTTGGCCACGACCAGCGTTATATCAGAACTTAGTATTAGCATATAACGATCAAGGTAACACTGCTCAAGCTGAGCAAGTGGCGGCAGAAGCACAACAACTATTTCCAAGCCTCACACTACTTAGCGCCGCAACAACCACAACGTCATCAGCAAAGTAACCACGACGAACAACCATCAATGGCGAACGCTATCGCTATTGATGGTTCATCACTGCTTTATTTCAATGTGCTTTCAAGAGCTTTAAGGCACAAAGCGACATTTTCACTGCGCGCAGCATAACCCATCAATCCAATCCGCCATGCTTTACCTGCTAGTGTGCCTAATCCAGCACCGATCTCAAGATTATAACGCTCTAATAAAGTCGATCTTACCGCGGCGTCATCGACGCCTTCTGGAATATAAACCGCATTAAGCTGAGGTAGCCTATATTCCTCTGCAACCACAAATTCAATCCCTAGCGCTTCAAGTCCAGCCTTTAATTCAAGATGCGTCCGTTGATGTCGTTGCCAAGCTTGCTCTAACCCTTCGTTATGTAATAACACTAAAGCTTCATGTAGAGCGTATAAACTATTAACAGGCGCAGTATGGTGATAACTACGTTTACCTTCACCACTCCAATACCCCAGCACTAAACTTTGATCTAAAAACCAACTTTGCACTGCTGTTTTACGTTGCTGAATTTTATTTATAGCTTGCTCGGAAAACGTCAGTGGCGATAATCCAGGTACACAAGATAAACACTTCTGACTACCAGAATAAACCGCATCAAGTTGCCACTCATCCACCAGCAACGGTACGCCACCTAAAGATGTTACGGCATCAACAATGGTTAAACAGCCATACTTTCGTGCAATTTCAGCCAAGGTTTTTGCATCAGATAATGCGCCCGTTGACGTTTCTGCATGTACAAAAGCAACAATTTTAATATCAGGATCGGTCTGTAATGCTTGTTCAACCAAAGCAGGAGATACAGGCTCGCCCCATGCATTATCAACCATGATGGCAATACCGCCACAGCGTTCAACGTTCTCTCGCATACGATCGCCAAAGACACCATTACGGCAAACCAATACCTTATCTCCGGTTTCAACTAAGTTAACAAAACAGGCTTCCATCCCCGCACTGCCCGGCGCTGACACCGCAATCGTAAACGTATTTTTCGTTTGAAATGCATATTGTAGTAACTGCTTGAGCTCATCCATCATTTTAATAAATAGCGGATCAAGGTGACCAATTGTCGGTCGGCTTAGTGCTTGTAATACTTGTGGATAAATATCAGAGGGTCCCGGCCCCATAAGTGTTCTTTGAGGCGGTATAAAACTGGTGATAGGCATAGATTCAACTCCATTAAATCATGATTATTATCAATAGGGTGATGGAAATATTAATCGTTATTACAGAGTATTAGAGCAATGCCAAAGCTGCAAGTAACGACCTGAGATCTTGTTAGTTATACATACTTTTTGTTAACTATCGAGAAATTATCATTTAACAATTGACAACTAAGGGCGATTTCCTATTCAATAACAACAGTGATTATTCACGACAGAAGAGGTGCGTTACCTAGGTAGCAAAATTGAAGGGCCCAACCCTAAATCAATTTTGTGAGGGAGAGTAACGCCGAGATATCACCTGTTTGGGGCAGATGATATCGGCTATGAGAGTTGAATCTCTCAGGCTGTCATCTAAGTCAGGTTGACTATGATGGGGAGCTTCTGGGTAGCCGCACCAGCGTTACTGCCTATTACCTCCTCGACAATGGACGTCGGGAATTCTTCCGAAGCAAAAAGTCTACTTTGCCGTATTTACGATATAAGGGAGAACACCGTAATGAGCATGCTTTCGACCACCACAACCAACCCAGTGATTGTGGCCAAATTTGGTGGCACCAGTGTCGCCAACTATGCCGCGATGTGTCGCAGTGCCAATATTGTTATTGCCAATCCACACACCAAAATAGTGTTAATAAGTGCTTGCTCAGGCGTGACCAATGTACTGGTCGCCTTAGCCAAGGGTATTAGTGATATCACTTTACGCCAACAACATTTACAGCAATTAACTACGACTCACCAACAGATACTGGATCAACTTCAGCATCCACACGCAGTGAGTGGTGCTATTTACACACTATTAGATGATATAGCCTCTGCCTCTGCGCAGGCAGCAATAGCATCATCATCACAACTTACTGATAAATTAGTCAGTCATGGCGAGCTATTATCAACTTTCCTTTTTAGCCAAATTTTAGTCGAGATGAATGCTGCTGCGATACGATTTGATATTCGCGATGTCATGCGAACAGATGATCAATTTGGCAAAGCGATTCCACAGCCAGCACTTATTCGTCAATTAGCTCAACAACATTTAGTGCCACTTATCGATACTCAGATTGTGGTTTCACAAGGCTTTATTGGCCGTGATGAGCTTGGCAATACCACCACACTGGGGCGAGGTGGCAGTGATTATAGTGCAGCATTAATTGCAGAAGCCGTTGATGCGACCACGCTAGAGATCTGGACTGATGTTCCGGGAATGTACACTACCGATCCTCGCATTACACCTGCAGCCAAACCGATCAAAGAAATCAGCTTTAGTGAAGCCTCTGAAATGGCCAATTTTGGTGCTAAGATCCTCCACCCATCAACACTAGTTCCAGCCATTCGCCATCAGATTCCGGTATTTATTGGGTCATCAGTAGCGCCGCAACAAGGTGGAACATGGATCAGAAAAACAGTGAATCAAGCACCACTCTTTAGAGCATTAGCACTGCGTGGAAATCAGACTATGGTGACACTCACCAGTCTTAACATGTTTCAAGCTTATGGTTTTTTAGCCGAAGTGTTTCGTATTTTGGCAGAACATAAAATCTCGGTCGATTTAATAACCACCTCAGAAGTCAGTGTTTCGTTAACGCTCGATCAAACCGATACTGGTGGCGGTGCCCCAACATTACCCTTAGCTGCCGTTGAACAATTGAATCAATTGTGTCGCGTTGATATTGAGCAGGGATTGTCGTTAGTGGCGTTGATTGGTAATCATATGAGTGACAGTAAAGGCTCCGCCAAGCATATCTTTGGTGCTCTTGATGCGTATAATTTACGCCTTATTTGTTATGGTGCTAGTCCACATAATTTGTGCTTTTTAGTCAATGAGGCCGATGCTAAATCAGTCATAACAACCCTGCACCAACAACTTTTAGAATAATCACTATCAGAACAAATAAGAAAAAAGATAAAAGATAAAACAAAGGCGCAATATTTGCGCCTTTTTTCTTTTAACCTAATGATTATTTTTACAAATTAGGCCCAAGCCACTTTTCAGCTTCGATCAAACCCCAACCTTTGCGATCAGCATAACTCGCTAGCTGATCATGCTGGATCTGTGCGACAGCAAAGTAGCGCGCATCAGGGTGTGAGAAATACCAACCAGATACTGCCGCCCCCGGCCACATGGCATAACTTTCGGTCAACACCATGCCAGTATTGGCTTCTGCATCCAATAACTGCCAAATCGCCCCTTTTTCGGTATGTTCAGGACAGGCGGCATACCCAGGAGCTGGACGAATACCTTGGTACTTTTCACGAATCAAATCGTCATTATTAAGATCTTCATCAGCGGCATAACCCCAGATTTGTTTACGTACCATTTGATGCATACACTCAGCAAACGCTTCTGCAAGTCGATCCGCCACCGCCTGAATCATGATCGCATTATAATCGTCACCTTGCGCTTTAAACTGATCAGCAATATCGTATTCACCAATCCCACCCGTCACTGCAAAAGCACCAATCCAATCGGCTTTGCCGCTTTCTTTTGGGGCAATATAATCAGATAAACAATAATTTGGCCCTTTGGGCTTCTTGGTTTGTTGGCGTAAACCATGCAATATCGTTAGTACTTCAGTGCGAGTATCATCGGTATATACTTCAATATCATCACCAATATTATTGGCAGGAAATAACCCACACACGCCATTAGCTTTGATCATGCCTGTACGTTCAATGTCATCAAGGATCTGATTTGCATCTTCAAACAACTTAGTCGCTTCAACCCCCACCACTTCATGGCGTAAAATGGTTGGATATTTTCCACTTAATGACCAAGTCATAAAAAATGGCGTCCAATCGATATATTGACGTAATTTAGCCACAGGGAAATCGGTAAAAGTATGCACACCCGCTTGTTTTGGTTGCGGCGGCGTATAATTTTCCCAATCAAGCATTACCGCATTTGCACGAGCTTGATCTAAGGTGATTGGAGGCGTTCGTGGCTTTTTACGTGCATGCTGTTCACGTACAACATCATATTCAGCAGCTAGGCGCTCAACAAATGCTGGCTTCTGGTGCTCTGATAATAATGCCGAACATACACCAACAGCGCGTGAGGCATTAGAGACATACACCACCGGTTGTTGATAATTTTGTTCAATCTTCACTGCAGTATGCGCTTTTGAAGTGGTGGCACCACCTATCAATAATGGCACCTCAAACCCACGTCGCTGCATTTCTTTGGCAACATGTACCATCTCATCAAGTGATGGCGTAATCAAACCACTCAGTCCAATAATATCAACGTTTTGTTCTTGGGCGACCTGCAATATTTTATCGCATGATACCATCACCCCTAAATCAATAATCTCATAGTTATTACATTGAAGGACGACTCCAACAATGTTCTTACCTATATCGTGAACATCGCCTTTTACTGTGGCTAATAAAATTTTACCGTTGGTATATCCCGCTTGTTTTTCGGCGTTGATATAAGGTTCTAAATAGGCAACAGCTTGTTTCATAACCCGTGCGGATTTAACCACTTGAGGCAAGAACATCTTGCCTTCACCAAACAAGTCACCAACGACATTCATTCCCGCCATCAAAGGACCTTCAATCACTTCTAATGGCTTATCCGCATTCACTCGTGCAAGCTCAGTATCCTCGACAATAAACTCAGTAATACCTTTTACAAGTGCATGTTCTAACCGTTTTTCAACTGGCCAACTGCGCCACTCTTGCTGAGTCCGATCTTCTTCAATCGCACCGCTATCACGATAGTTAGCGGCAATATCAAGCAAGCGATCGGTACTATCATCACGCCGATTAAGTACCACGTCTTCAACGGCATTACGTAATTCATCAGACAGATCATCATAAATAGCTAACTGACCTGCATTAACGATCCCCATATCCATGCCATTTTTAAAACAATAATATAAAAACACCGCATGGATAGCTTCTCGAACCGGATTATTGCCTCTAAATGAGAACGAGACATTAGACACTCCACCCGAAACCATCGCGTGAGGCAACGTTCGTTTAATATCAGCAACAGCCTCAATAAAATCGACCGCATAGTTATTGTGTTCTTCTATACCTGTCGCAACCGCAAAGATATTGGGATCGAAAATAATATCTTCCGGTGGAAAGCCCACTTCATCGACAAGAATATGATAAGCATTAGTACAAATTTCAATTTTACGCTCACGTGTATCAGCTTGGCCTTCTTCATCAAAAGCCATCACAATCACTGCGGCACCATAACGACGTAGTAACTTAGCTTGAGCTATAAAATTCTCTTTACCTTCTTTGAGTGAGATAGAATTAACTATTGGTTTGCCCTGAACACATTTCAGTCCAGCTTCAATGATCTCCCACTTTGATGAATCAACCATAATTGGCACTTTAGCGATCTCAGGCTCAGTCGCACACAAATTAAGGAAGCGCACCATTGCCGCTTTCGCATCCAACATGCCTTCATCCATGTTGATATCAATGATTTGAGCACCAGCTTCAACTTGCTGCCGAGCAACCTCTAGCGCTTCATCATAAAGTTCATCTTTAATTAAGCGTTTAAAACGTGCAGAGCCAGTAACATTGGTTCGCTCACCAACGTTAACAAATAAACTTTCAGCCTCAATGGTCAGCGGTTCTAATCCCGATAACCGACAGGCAATTTTAATCTCAGGTAATACGCGAGGTTTAATATTTTTAGTCACTTGGTACATCTGCCGAATATGCTCCGGTGTCGTACCACAGCAGCCGCCAACCAAGTTTAAAAAACCTTGCTGAGCCCACTCTTTAATATGCTCAGCCATTTCATCAGCTTCAAGATCATATTCACCAAACGCATTAGGCAACCCTGCATTAGGATGAGCGGAAACAGCACACTCTGAAATACGGGATAACTCAGCCACATATTGACGTAACTCATCAGGACCGAGGGCGCAATTTAAGCCAAAGGAAATCGGCTTTACATGGCGCAAAGAATTATAAAAAGCTTCAGTAGTTTGACCTGAAAGCGTACGTCCAGAGGCATCAGTGATGGTTCCTGAAATCATCACCGGAAGCTCATAACCAAGCTCGTCAAAAACCCCAGTGACCGCAAAAGCACAGGCTTTAGCATTCAAAGTATCAAAAATAGTTTCAATCAAAATAATATCAACACCACCTTTGATTAACGCGTGGGTCGATTCACGATAGGCAATCACCAACTCATCAAAAGTGACATTACGAAAACCAGGATCATTGACATCAGGGGAAATAGAACAAGTACGGTTCGTTGGCCCTAAAACACCCGCCACAAATCGGGGTTTATTCGGCGTTTGTGCTGTCCACTCATCCGCCGCCTCACGGGCAAGCGTTGCCGCCGCAAAATTAATTTCGGCGCTAAAGCTTTCCATATCATAATCAGCCATCGCAATGGTGGTCGCGTTAAAGGTGTTGGTTTCTAAAATATCAGCGCCAGCCTCTAAATATTCCAGATGAATATCTTTAATTAGCTGTGGTTGGGTTAACACCAATAGATCATTATTGCCTTTAAGATCCGCATGCCAATCATTAAAACGTTGGCCTCGGTAATCTTGCTCGTCAAGCTTATAACTTTGAATCATGGTGCCCATACCGCCATCGATGATCAAAATCTGCTGTTCAAGTCGCTTATGCAGTACATCCTTGTCTTTTAACACTACATTATATCCTTATAATCCATTACAGCTTGATAACATCCTATCACAATTCAAATAGGAATCTAGACGTCTAAACATGTACAATGACAAAATAAATTAATAAGCGGTAGCCATTACTAACTGATGGTTTTACTATCACAAGCAATTAAATCTAATCAATAAATTAATCTAGAGGTTTCGCATGTCGGTTTACAACACCCTCTGCTTTCTAGCTGCAGCAGCAATGCTAATAGCTTTTATAAACAGTAAGATAGGTAAAATGCAAACCACCATCGCCATTACGGCTGGTTCACTTATCTTATCGTTACTTATCATTTTTGCAGGTCATAATGGCTGGTTTCATCTTGAAGATATTGCTTCAACCCAGATGGGAAAAATCAACTTTGAAGACTTTCTGTTAAAAGGGATTTTAGGATTTTTGCTCTTTGCAGGTGGGCTTGGTATTAAATTGCCACACCTCAAAGAGCAAAAATGGGAAATCACAACTTTAGCATTAGGCTCTACTCTATTTTCAACCTTTTTTATTGGCTTTAGTTTGTGGGGTATTTGTCAGTTACTGGGGATCCAACTCGATCTTATTTACTGCTTACTGTTTGGTTCTTTGATCTCACCAACCGATCCAATTGCTGTACTTGCTATCGTTAAAAAAATGAATGCACCTCGACGAATTTCGACCCAAATCGAAGGTGAATCATTATTTAATGATGGGTTTGGTTTAGTTATCTTTGTGACGCTATTTACCATCGCCTTTGGCAATCAAAGTCCAACTGTCTTAAGCGTCAGCCAATTATTCATACAAGAAGCAATTGGCGGCATTATTTATGGTTTCATTCTAGGTTTAATCTTCCATTACCTTATCTGCTCGACCAATGACCACTCAATGGAATTATTATTAACCATCGGTATACCAACGGCAGGTTATGCTTTTGCCGAAATCATCCATGTATCTGGTCCACTTGCCATGGTTGTCTCTGGCATAATGATCGGTAACTGGACTCGCTATATTGGATTTTCAAAAGAAAGTGAAGAACACCTTGATCACTTTTGGGAATTAGTTGATGAATTTCTAAACGGTCTATTATTCTTACTTATTGGTATGACCATGCTTGAATTTAGCTTTCACCAAGAAGACTGGATTCTAATGACAATTGCAGTGCCACTGGTATTACTAAGCCGTTATTTAAGTGTAAAGCTGCCTTATATTGGCTTTAGCCATTACCGTCAATACAATCCAATGTCAGTTAAAATTCTAACATGGGGTGGTTTACGAGGTGGTCTAGCACTAGCGATGGCAATGGCTGTACCTGCGGGTGTTATTGTTATTCCAGAAAAAGATATAGATGTGAGAGAAATCATCCTAGTCATGACTTACTCTGTAGTGGTGTTCTCTATTTTGATTCAAGGCTCAACTATCACCTCATTAATAGAAAAAGCCAAGCTATGGGAAAGCCAAAATAAACATTAATTTCTGTTTCACTCATAGATAACAAAAAGGCCAGCTAATTAAGCTGGCCTTTTTATTAATCTTTAGTAAAACTGGCTTCTGAAAAGTGCGCCAAATCATAAGGTGTCTGTTGATAAACACAATAGTTAAGCCAATTGCTAAAAAGTAAATGACCATGACTACGCCAACTCGCAACAGGTGTGCAGTTAACATCATCATTAGGATAATAATTTACAGGAACCGGAGGTTCCATTCCCTGTTCACTGTCACGAACGTATTCATGATGTAATGTGTCAACATCATATTCAGGGTGACCGGTGACAAAGACATTACGCTTATCTTTAGTCGCAGCTAAATAAACCCCTGCTTGATCAGATGTCGCTAAAATATCTAAGTCAGTATGCTTATTTAAATAGTCAGCTGAAAAATCAGCATAACGAGAATGAGGGGCAAAAAAAGTATCATCAAAGCCACGTAACACCGGGTGGTGGCAATCATGGATACGATGATGATAAACCCCAGACAATTTTTCTTTACGTGTACGCTTGGGTAAATCATACAACAACTTCAATCCAGCTTGAGCAGCCCAGCAGACAAACAATGTTGAGGTCACATGATCCTTAGCCCAATTCATAATCAGCTGAATTTCTTCCCAATACAGTACATCTTCAAACTGCACTAACCCTAGTGGTGCTCCCGTCACAATCAAACCATCAAAATTACGATCTTTCACCATTTCAAATTGACGATAGAACGTATCTAAATGTTCTTGAGGAGTATTTTTTGTTGGTCGGTTATCAATCCGTAATAACTCAACATCAACTTGTAATGGACTATTAGAAAGTAAGCGTAAAAACTGAGTCTCAGTCTCAATTTTCTTTGGCATCAAGTTTAGTAATAACACTTTCAGTGGTCGAATTCCCTGACTGGCAGCACGCGCTTCCGTCATAACAAAGATATTTTCACTTCTCAAAATATCTGTTGCAGGTAAACGATCCGGTATTTTAATTGGCACTTTGGTTTTCTCCTTACCCCAAAATAGCTTTAGCCGTCTAGATATCTAGTTAAAGCTATAGAAAAAACAATATTGGTGCAAGTAAAATTCAACAACCCCAACCGATACTAAAGTGTGATTTTAATAAATAAATGAAAAATATTAGGAGGAATAAAAATATTGATAGGCTAGAAATGAAAAAACCCAGCCGAAGGCTGGGTTTTAAAGAGGTATTTAGCAATGTCCTACTCTCACATGGGGAGACCCCACACTACCATCGGCGCTACAACGTTTCACTTCTGAGTTCGGCATGGGATCAGGTGGTACCGCTGTGCTATGGTTGCTAAAAAAATAAATGGTGCTAGTACCCAGAGTCGAACTGGGGACCTCACCCTTACCAAGGGTGCGCTCTACCAACTGAGCCATACCAGCACACAAAGCTGTTATGAATCTGCAAGTGCAAATTCTAAAATTTGAAGCCTGGCGATGTCCTACTCTCACATGGGGAGACCCCACACTACCATCGGCGCTATTACGTTTCACTACTGAGTTCGGCATGGGATCAGGTGGGTCCATAACGCTATGGTCGCCAAGCAAATTCTGGTTTATTTATTGTCTTATGACAATAAATAGCAATCTGGGAAAATCTAACTAGTTGTTCTCAACACGCATTCAAGCGTTTGTAGAGTCCGTCTCTTCTCTTATGAGAAGGAAAACCCCTTGGGTGTTGTATGGTTAAGCCTCACGGGCAATTAGTATCAGTTAGCTCAATGCCTCGCAGCACTTACACACCTGACCTATCAACGTTGTAGTCTTCAACAACCCTTTAGAGACCTTAAAGGTCTAGGGATGACTCATCTTGAGGCTCGCTTCCCGCTTAGATGCTTTCAGCGGTTATCGATTCCGAACTTAGCTACCGGGCAATGCATCTGGCGATACAACCCGAACACCAGCGGTTCGTCCACTCCGGTCCTCTCGTACTAGGAGCAGCCCCTCTCAATCATCCAACGCCCACGGCAGATAGGGACCGAACTGTCTCACGACGTTCTAAACCCAGCTCGCGTACCACTTTAAATGGCGAACAGCCATACCCTTGGGACCGACTTCAGCCCCAGGATGTGATGAGCCGACATCGAGGTGCCAAACACCGCCGTCGATATGAACTCTTGGGCGGTATCAGCCTGTTATCCCCGGAGTACCTTTTATCCGTTGAGCGATGGCCCTTCCATTCAGAACCACCGGATCACTATGACCTGCTTTCGCACCTGCTCGAATTGTCATTCTCGCAGTCAAGCGGGCTTATGCCATTGCACTAACCTCACGATGTCCGACCGTGATTAGCCCACCTTCGTGCTCCTCCGTTACTCTTTGGGAGGAGACCGCCCCAGTCAAACTACCCACCAGGCACTGTCCGTAACCCCGATAAGGGGTC
>NZ_FUZI01000058.1 GCF_900166965.1 Photobacterium piscicola
GGCAGTGTTTTAGACGGTGCGACGGCTGATAGTGTGACGGCAACCGTCACCACCACGGATGAGGCGGGCAACAGTGCCACGGCGACGGACGATCATCCTTACAACATTGATACTGACATTGCGGCAACGATCACTATTACCTCGATTGCTACCGATGGTGTTATCAACGCAGATGAAGCGCACAGCAAAGTCCCGGTTACGGGGACCGTGGGCGCAGATGTTAAAGTCGGCGATACCGTTACGGTCGTTGTTGATGGTCAAACCGTGGGCACCACAAAAGTTGTGGAGCAGGACGGCAAGTTAACGTGGACGGCAGAAATCGACGGCAGTGTTTTAGACGGTGCGACGGCTGATAGTGTGACGGCAACCGTCACCACCACGGATGAGGCGGGCAACAGTGCCACCGCGACGGACGATCACCCTTACAACATTGATACTGACATTGCGGCAGCGATCACTATTACCTCGATAGCTACCGATGGTGTTATCAACGCAGATGAAGCGCACAGCAAAGTCCCGGTCACGGGGACCGTGGGCGCAGATGTTAAAGTCGGCGATACCGTTACGGTCGTTGTTGATGGTCAAACCGTGGGCACCACAAAAGTTGTGGAGCAGGACGGCAAGTTAACGTGGACGGCAGAAATCGACG
>NZ_FUZI01000006.1 GCF_900166965.1 Photobacterium piscicola
CCCGTCCGCCGCTCGTCAGCAAAGAAAGCAAGCTTTCTTTCTGTTACCGCTCGACTTGCATGTGTTAGGCCTGCCGCCAGCGTTCAATCTGAGCCATGATCAAACTCTTCAATTAAAGTTTTGTTGTTTCTTTCGAAACGGCTCAATAAATACTGACTTTAATACCAACTCTTTATAAATAAAAAGTGTAATTTTAAAGCTTTTTATCATTTAAAAAATGATAATTAAATAACTGTGCCAAAATAATCTTCTCTATAAATAGATTGGGTCATTTTGTATTGGTCACTCAGTTTATTGATAAATCTTTCGACTTAACTATTCAGTGAGTGCCCACACAGATTGCATGGTCAAATTGTTAAAGAACAATACTGACTTTCGGTAACTGCTTGCGCCGTTGTCCGTGTCAGTGAGGTCGCATTATAGGGATATTTTTGATCCTGACAATTGTTTTTTTACAAAAAAAAATCGTTCGAACATTTTTTGTTCAAAACGATTTAATTTGGTTTAAATTATATCTTTTTAGCGATGATAGCCGTTGTTTAATCAAATTCACTGTATTTAGAGATAGCGGTTTTTAGAGATACCGCCTGAGATACACCACGGCGATCAGCCCAACTGACACTAACATCAATAGTTCGCAGTGCATCAGATAACGATAAAGTGTCGGCATCACAAGTCAGCGTATAATCAGTGCCTCTCACCATCGATTGCAGACAATTAGTTGGTGCAGCCATACTTTCAAAAGCAATCAATCCAGTCGCGCCACTAATATTACTGGCGCGAGTTTGGTAAAACTCCATCTGCGCTTCTGCTATATGGAGCGCATCTAGAGTCTTTAACGCGTTTTCTGCTTTTACTTCCATATAGGCTTGCATCTTAACCAAGCCCAACACGCCAACAGAAAGCACACCAAGAGCAATCACCACTTCTAATAAGCCAAAGCCTTTTATTTTTTTTATATTAGAAGTCATGCCAAGATCCTTGTTGCCAAGTTATTTTATTATTTATTGGTAATGGATTTTTTCCCCTATCATAGGATAAATTCATCCCGCCCATGATTGTTGTTAATCCGCCAGGAGTATCAAAAACAATTCCACCAGTCGTATTAAAAGAGCCACCATCAATATATACTGAATGATTTTCTACGAAAGTAGAAATTTGAGTATTGGTCGGCATTACATTCCATTTACTTTTTAAGTCAGAAACGGGATAAATTATAGGATCTATTAAATGATATACTGAACCCGTAAAATCAGCAGAAGCCCATTTGGCAATAATTCCATTTTCTATTACTAAAACTTTAGGTTTGTTTTTATGTATTACATCCATCTTATTTAAATAATCTGCATCTAATAGGTCACAATCACCTTCAACCCAAACTTTATCATTCAATGTAAATGCTACTGATATTAATTTATCACAGCGCTTATTAATTTCATTGCTTTTTGATCCAGCAATAACCTCAAATTCTTTTTTTATATTTTCTAATTCACTTCTCTTATCACCAAAAAAACTTTCAAATGGATCGAATAGTTTATCTCTAACTAAATCTAATCTAAATACCCCACTTTCTGATGGGTTATCAGTACTTGTGCTTTTATCTATATCCCAACTACCTGTCTCCTTATTCGTATCTGTTTGATATGAAGCAGAGCACTCCCCCCCCGGAGGGAATTTATCATATGAAACTTTCCCTGTCCCTGTTGGGTTAATACTACTAACTAACGCTCCTTTTATTGTTATTTCTTTACTAAATCTAATGGCAACACATTTATATTTATTATCTGAATTTATATCTTCAACATCTGGGCTTATAGTATATGCTCCAACTAATTTCAAATCAGATCTTGATTGAATAGCTCCAGCTATTGATGACGATAATTTTATTTTTTTCTTTAGAGCTTTACTTGAGATATTGTCATACTCACTATTAATGTAATTATCTACATCTACATCTACATCTGCTAATTTTAATGAAGTCTCACAAGCATTAAATGTTGGTCTTGCTCCAGAAATACTACCTGCATCTTGGATGGCAGCAAAACCACACTCCAACCCACCTTCAGCAGCCCAGTGCGCTTGTCTCGCTAGTACTTCATTTTGCGTACGCTTAATCTGATAAAATAAATTCTTATATGAAGCCAATGAAAATAACAGCGCCACAATTAATAACATGCTGGTAATTAATAATGTCGTCATCCCTGACTGTTGGTGTTTATTCATTATTGCCAATTCCTTGTTTTAATCTGAATCGACTTCGCGGTACTAATTGATGGATTAGCACGTAAGCTGGCGGCTAATTTAATAGTAAGTAACTTACTGGTTGCACTAGCCGAAGATAAAGCCCGTTCAACAATACTAAATTCCTTAACTTCTATCTGGTTTTGATCAAGTGCTGACTGACCATTTTTACAAGTGCCAGATATATTTACTCCTGCTGACGTTGTTGTATAAAACTTTAGAACTTTAACTGGAGTGTCAGATGAATCAGTTCTAATTTCACTATAAAAAGATCGTAAATGTTGAACTGTACCATCATAATAAGCATAACTAATACATTGTTCACCTGAACTTGAAGCGCCTAAAGTAACAATATCTGTTGCACCACTAATTATATAACTAGAGGATGCACCAGATTGATAGCCCGCTCTTAAAATATCTTGCTTTAATAATGACAATGCATCATTTACATCTTGTTGTAGTAGTAATTCTAAAGAACGTTGATTTGCTGATTTATACCCTGATAAAAAAACCGATCCAACAACACCTATCGCAATAAGACCAACAGATGAGGCAATAAGTAATTCAATTAACGAAAAACCTTTATTTTGAGTAGCATTTTTTATAGCCATAAACTACTCCATCAACGCCACAAGAATAAATACGTCCAGTCATTGTATTTACAGTTACTTTTACTTTATCTTTTGTTGGTATATTAAATTGATACCCACCAGCTAAATTAGGTTTGCCATTCAGTTTATCAAATACCAATTTTGATGATGTAAATGTTTTATCTAATTCAATATTTGAAAAATTATCACTAGAGACTTCTGCTAACGTAACCACATCAACCGTTGTACTCGATGTTGCACCTGATATTGTGTTCAATGTTATCGACCATATAGGCGTTCCAGCACCATCTACCACGACCTGAACCTCAACATTTTCCCCACTCATCACAGCTTCTGATTTGGCTTGCACCAATAACCATTCTATTTCTGTTGCCAAGCGCTTAATTTTATTCGATTCAATGAGGCCACTGAAACTTGGGGCTGCCATTGCCGCAACAATGCCGATGATCACCACCGTGAACACCAATTCCAACAGAGTAAATCCCCGCTGACGGTCACCATTGTGATGTATGTGATGAAAATGCGTGGTAATTTCGCGAGCCATTCCCCAAATCCCTATTAACGTTATTCTGATCCCTAAGAACAACTTGATTCAGAGTTTATCACCACCGCAAAATAGCAGAATAAGGATATCAACCAGTTATCGAGACAACTCGAATATTTAAGAGATTACGGAAGATGATTAAACAAAAAGGCGTGACGCTGATCGAAATGTTGATTGTAGTGGCAGTCATTGGAGTATTAACAGCCATTGCTTATCCTTCATATCAGGATCATGTATTGAAGGGGCATCGTACTCAGGCTATGGGGGATCTGATTATGATCCAGCTAGCTATGGAAGATAAACGCACAGGTGGAACGGATTATTCAGATCATAATGGTATTGGACATTCTCTAATCATTAGTTCGTTATGCCCAGCTTGTGCCAATGATGAACGTTATAATTATGAGATTGAAGCTACAGCGGTTAGCTACGCAATAAAAGCGTTACCCAAACTGACACAACAAAACGATGAGTGTGGGCTATTATCAGTAGATCAAACCAGTAAAGGATCACCAGCGAAGTGTTGGTAATATTTTCACTGGCTTCTTTTATGCTCAAACGCGTGATAAATAGATCACGGATAGCTCGTGCCTCTCTTCCGAGATGACGGATTATTTCCTTTATGGTGAGGAACTTAGTTCTACTCATTCCACTAATTAAGTGGTCATATTTTTTAAAAAGCTCGATACCCTATCGCCCTCGCGGGTATTCACTGTAAGGAATGACGGATATTCTTGGTATAAAAAAACCGCTATTAGCATTCACTAATAGCAGTTTTTATTTATTCTTGTTTGCGACGAATTAGTTGGTTAAGTCGTCGAAAAACTTCTTTACACCGTTAAAGAAACCTTCTGATTTTGGCTTGTGCTTACTCGCATCTTTACCACCAAATGTTTCTTCCAGTTCTTGCAGTAGTTCTTTTTGACGCTTGCTTAAATGTACTGGTGTTTCAACCACCAATTTACAGATAAGATCACCGCGTAAACCACCACGAACCGAATCAACACCTTTACCACGCATACGGAACATACGGCCCGTTTGCATCTCAGCCGGTACTTTTAAGCTTACACGGCCATCAAGGGTTGGTACTTCAACTTCACCACCTAATGCTGCCATAGTGAAACTTACAGGTACTTCACAATGTAGATTATTACCTTCACGCTGGAAAATGTGGTGATCTTTAACATGTACTTGAACGTACAAGTCACCCGCTGGTGCGCCAAGTTCTCCAGCTTCGCCTTCGCCGCTTAAGCGAATACGATCGCCAGTATCGACACCCGCAGGGATCTTAACTGAAAGCGTTTTAGTTTCTTCTACACGGCCTTCGCCATGACACTTATCACATGGATCTTTGATAATTTGGCCACGACCATGACAGTGTGGACATGTTTGCTGAACCGCAAAGAAGCCCTGACGCATCTGCACTTGTCCAGCACCATGACAGGTACCACATGTTGTTGCAGATGAACCTTTTTTAGCGCCTGAACCGTCACAGCAATCACAACCAACTAATGTTGGTACACGGATTTCTTTCGAACAACCGCGAACAGCTTCTTCCAACGTTAGTTCCATGTTGTAGCGAAGATCTGAACCACGCTGTGCGCGTTGTTGACGACGGCCACCGCCACCACCAAAGATATCACCAAACACATCACCAAAGATGTCACTGAAGTCTGCACCGCCGCCGAAGCCGCCGCCGCCACCGCCCATACCACCTTGTTCAAAGGCTGCATGGCCGTATTGATCGTAAGCAGCGCGCTTTTGGTCGTCTGTTAGAATTTCATAAGCGTACTTCACTTCTTTGAATTTCTCAGCAGATTCCGCATCACCCTGGTTACGGTCGGGGTGGAACTTCATTGCTAAGCGCTTATAAGCTTTTTTAATGTCACGCTCACTTGCGTCACGAGCCACACTTAACACTTCGTATAAATCACGTTTCGACATAACTTGATTGTCACCTAGCTAGATATAGTTACGGGCGTTAGAGTAACCTCAAACGCCCGTAATTTAAACAAGATGTTAATTAATAGATATTAATAACGTCTTATTTGTTGTCTTTAACTTCTTCAAACTCAGCATCAACAACGTCGTCGTCTTGCTTAGCTTGTTGCTCGCCAGTTGCGCCATCAGCTTGTTGTGCTTGCGCTTTTTGTTGAGCGATTTCCATTAACTTTTGAGATGCTGCAACAACCGCTTGTACTTTCGCATCGATTGTTTCTTTATCTTCGCCTTTGCGTGCTTCTTCTAGTTCAGCAACAGCAGCTTCGATTTTTGCTTTCTCATCAGCAGGAAGTGCTTCACCAGCTTCTTCAATTTGCTTACGAGTACCGTGAACAAGTTGGTCAGCTTGGTTACGAGCAGTTACTAGCTCTTCAAACTTCTTATCCGCTTCTTTGTTAGCTTCAGCTTCTTGAACCATCTTCTCGATGTCAGCATCGCTTAGGCCACCAGACGCTTGGATAGTGATCTTCTGCTCTTTACCTGTAGTCTTGTCTTTCGCTGAAACGTTTAGGATACCATCGGCATCTAGGTCAAACGTTACTTCGATTTGAGGCATACCACGTGGTGCAGCTTGAATACCTTCTAGGTTAAATTGACCTAGAGATTTGTTGAAGCTTGCTTGCTTACGCTCACCTTGAATAACGTGGATAGTTACCGCGTTTTGGTTATCTTCAGCAGTAGAGAACACTTGGTTCGCTTTTGTTGGGATAGTTGTATTCTTCTCGATAAGCTTAGTCATTACGCCACCCATGGTTTCAATACCAAGAGATAGTGGAGTAACGTCTAGAAGTAGCACGTCTTTAACGTCACCAGCAAGTACACCACCTTGAACAGCAGCGCCTACAGCAACAGCTTCATCAGGGTTAACGTCTTTACGTGGCTCTTTGCCGAAGAATTCAGTTACTTTAGCCTGAACCATTGGCATACGAGTTTGACCACCA
Source organism: Photobacterium piscicola (assembly GCF_900166965.1). Taxonomy (GTDB): domain Bacteria; phylum Pseudomonadota; class Gammaproteobacteria; order Enterobacterales; family Vibrionaceae; genus Photobacterium; species Photobacterium piscicola. The sequence continues at coordinate 6,339 of NZ_FUZI01000006.1, forward strand.
ACAAGGATGATGTCGTTGATGTCGCTAACAGATAGACCAGCATCTGAGATAGCTACTTTAAGTGGCTCAAGAGTACGTTGTACTAGATCTTCTACTAGAGATTCTAGTTTCGCACGAGTCACTTTGATGTTCATGTGCTTAGGACCAGTCGCGTCAGCTGTGATGTAAGGTAGGTTAACATCAGTTTGCTGTGCAGAAGATAGTTCGATTTTCGCTTTCTCTGCTGCTTCTTTTAGACGCTGCATTGCAAGAGGATCGTGCTTAAGATCGATACCTTGCTCTTTTTTGAACTCGTCTGCTAAGTAGTTGATTAGACGTGTATCGAAGTCTTCACCACCAAGGTGTGTATCACCATTAGTTGCTAGAACTTCAAATGTTTTCTCGCCTTCAACTTCATCGATTTCGATGATTGAGATATCAAAAGTACCGCCACCAAGGTCGTAAACAGCGATAGTGCGGTCGCCGCCAGTCTTATCAAGACCGTAAGCTAGAGCAGCTGCAGTTGGTTCGTTGATGATACGTTTAACATCTAGACCTGCGATACGGCCAGCATCTTTTGTTGCTTGACGCTGTGCATCGTTAAAGTATGCAGGTACTGTGATAACTGCGCCAGTTACTGGTTCGCCCAGGAAGTCTTCTGCAGTTTTCTTCATTTTCTTTAGGATTTCAGCAGATACTTGAGGAGCAGCCATTTTTTGGCCTTTCGCTTCTACCCATGCATCACCGTTGTCAGCCTTAACAATTTTGTAAGGCATGATTTCGATATCACGCTGAACTTCTTCGTCTTCAAAACGACGACCAATTAGACGCTTGATAGCGAATAATGTGTTTTCAGGGTTAGTTACCGCCTGACGTTTTGCAGGTTGACCAACTAGTGTTTCACCATCTTGCGTGTATGCAACAACTGATGCTGTTGTACGCTCGCCTTCTGCGTTCTCAATTACACGTGGCTTGTCGCCGTCAAGTACTGCTACACAAGAGTTAGTTGTACCTAAGTCAATACCAATGATCTTACCCATCAGACAATCTCCGAAATTCGTTATATGTTCTTAACTACACCCATATATCAAATGGGTTAGCGGTTCGGGATAAACCCGTGACAAATACATTTAATGTCTTATGACTACTAGATAAGGTCGCCAGATTACTTTTCAAGGGGCGATCCCAAAAAAAATGCAAAAAAATAAAAAAACCCACCAAAGTGGGTCTTATTTTACGTCATTATCAAGTAAGTCTTGAATCATTCGCTGTAAATTACGCTTGAGTATTCACGTTACCCGCAGCGGCTTTTGATACCATTACCATTGCTGGACGGATCACACGGCCATTTAGCTCGTAACCTTTTTGCATTACAGCCATGACTGTATTAGGTGCAAAATCAGCACTTTCTTGCATCGCCATTGCTTGATGGAATTCAGGATTAAAAGCTTCACCTTGTGGATCAATCACTTTTAGGCCAAATTTACCAACGGTTGTTGTCATTGTCATCAATGTCAATTCAACACCTTCCATCATTGCTTTGGTTGCGTCGTTATTCTTGTCGGCCATTTCAATAGCGCGCTCAAGGTTATCAATAACTGGCAATAATTCTTCAGCAAATTTGTTTAATGCGTATTTACGTGCTTTATCAATTTCTTGCTCAGAACGACGACGAACATTCTCGCCTTCAGCACGTGCGCGCAATGCCGCATCTTTTACTTCATTAACTTCTGCATCTTTTGCTAATAAAGCAGCTTCAAGTTCTGCAATACGAGCTACGTATAACTCTTGCTCAGATTCAACAAACTCACCCTCGACAGCTTCGACTTCAACAGCTTCAACTGTATCGTTTAGCTGCTCATCCTGTACATCGTGTTTTTTGTTAGTCATGCGTTGGTTCTCCGCCAAGATAAAAGGGTTTTATTCACTCAGTAGCCTTATTAGATAAGTGCCACTTTTAAAATAGTCTTGAGCATATTATGGGGATGAAGTTCAATGATTCAAGCCAATATTGACAACAAACCACGACAAGTTGTTTTTTCTAAGGCTATACTGACCCACCATCATTTGTCGGAACAGGGACATGAAGCGTATTTTTGATACTATCGCGTTAATTGGCAAACCACGTAATCCTGAGGCATTACAAACTCACTCAAGCTTATATGAGTGGTTAACCGCGCAAGGCTATAACGTGTTAGTCGATCATCGATTAGCCAACGATATTGACGTACCTGAGCATTGTTTTTGTGATTTGCTCACCATTGGTGATAAAGCAGATCTCGCGGTTGTTGTTGGTGGTGACGGCAATATGCTCGGTGCCGCTCGCGTTTTATCACGGTTTGATATTTCAGTCATTGGCGTTAACCGTGGCAATCTTGGTTTCCTGACTGATCTTGATCCTGAAGATTTTGAGCAACAGCTTGCTCTCGTATTGGCTGGCGAATTTATCAAAGAAGATCGATTTTTACTTGAAGCTGAAGTGCATCGTCACGGGCAAATAAAAAGCCGTAATGCCGCCTTAAACGAAGCGGTGTTACATCCAGATAAAATTGCCCATATGATAGAATTTGAAGTTTATATTGATGATTGCTTTGCTTTCTCGCAACGTTCTGATGGCTTAATTATTGCGACCCCAACAGGTTCAACAGCCTATTCACTGTCAGGTGGTGGCCCAATTTTATCAACCAGTTTAAACGCTATTGCACTGGTGCCAATGTTTCCTCACACCCTGTCATCTCGCCCATTAGTCGTTGATGGCGATCGTTGTATTAAACTGCTGGTGTCCCCCAATAATGGCAGCACCCTAGAAGTCAGTTGTGATGGTCAAGTATCGCTTCCCGTAAGTCCTGGTGATGAAATTCATATTTATCAAAGTGAAGATCGCCTGCAACTGATCCACCCTAAGAATTACAGCTACTACAATGTCCTACGTGGCAAATTAGGCTGGTCGAGTCGACTATTTTAAAATAAACACCACTTTTCCCCCTCAAAACCAGCACATTTTAGCGGCTGGTTTTTTGTAACTACTCAAAAAGTTAATCTAAGTCACATTTTATCTGAATAATTATCGCCCCAGTACTTTACTGGTTATAGATACAGTATATACTGTATGAAAAAACAGGTGTTGATTTAAACAGGTGAACACAATGCTCGCGCATATGACGATCTCTAATTTTGCTATTGTCAAAACTCTTCAATTTGAACTAAAACCCGGCATGACCACCATTACAGGTGAAACCGGTGCAGGTAAATCTATTGCTATTGATGCCTTAGGTTTATGTTTAGGTGATCGCGCTGAAGCCTCTATGGTGCGACCAAATGAAGATAAAGCTGAAATTTCAGCCGCATTTTTATTGGCAAATAACCAAGCTGCTCGACGTTGGCTCGAAGATAATGAGCTCATTGATGGTGAAGAGTGTATTTTGCGCCGTGTGATCACCAAAGAAGGCCGCTCACGTGGTTTTATTAATGGCAGCCCTGTTCCTGCATCGCAGCAAAAAGCATTAGGGCAATTGCTAATAAATATTCATGGTCAACACGCACACCAACAGCTAATGCGCCCTGAATATCAACAACACATGCTTGATCAATATGCAGGTCATCATCTCTTAATTGATCGTACTCGCAGTGCTTATCAACGCTGGCGTCAAGCACATAACGAGCTAAAACGCTTAACCCAAAGCCGTGATGAAAACGAAGCACAAAAACAACTCTTACAATACCAAGTTAAAGAGCTTGATGAATTAGCCCTTGGCGAAGAAGAATTCATTGAGATCGAAGAAGAACATAAGCGTCTATCAAATTCAGGTGAACTGGCTATTTCAAGTCAAACCGCCTTATCGATGCTTTATGACAACGATGATGGTAACGCGCTGCAACTGTTACAAATGGCTTGTCAGCAAGTGAACAATCTTGGTGAATATGACAGCAGTTTAAGTGCGATTCCGCAAATGCTGGAAGAAGCGATTATTCAAGTTCAAGAAGCAAGCCAAGAGCTACGTAGCTATCTTGATAATTTAGACATGGACCCACATCGGTTAATTTATCTTGAAGAACGTTTAGCTAAAATCATGTCGATGGCACGTAAACACTATGTAATGCCAGCCGAGCTTTATCAAAAGCACCATGATTTACTGAAAGAACTTGATAACCTTGATTGTAGCGATGAACGCCTAGAAGACATGGCGGCTAACGTTGAAAATCTACGTCAACAATGCATTGAAGCGGCTGAAAAGCTAAGTAAAAGCCGCCAACGTTACGCCAAAGAGCTTGACCAAAAAATCACTGAAAGTATGCATATGTTAAGTATGGAACACGGTGAATTTGAAATTGCACTGACCAGTGATCCTGATCGTATGTTAAGCCCATTAGGTTACGACAGCATTAATTTCTTAGTTTCAACTAACCCCGGCCAACCATTACAGCCATTAGGCAAAGTGGCCTCAGGTGGTGAGCTTTCGCGTATTTCACTTGCGATTCAAGTGATCACCGCTCAAAAAGTTGAAACGCCAAGTTTGATTTTCGATGAAGTCGATGTGGGTATCAGTGGTCCAACAGCCGCTATCGTCGGTAAAATGCTACGCAAACTAGGGGCATCAACCCAAGTAATGTGTGTGACTCACTTACCGCAAGTCGCGGGTTGTGGTCACCAGCAAATGTTTGTCGCCAAGAAAACCACTGATGGTCAAACTGAAACACAGATGCGTCCATTAAGCACTGATGATCGTATTGCTGAACTAGCACGTCTATTAGGCGGCAGTGAGATTACTGAGCGCACTCTCGCAAATGCGAAAGAACTGCTGGTTGCGGCATGATTTAATTTCGCATCTTGCGCGAATATGAAATAAACTAAAACCTTGATGCAACTATTGCGGCCAGCAGTAGTCGAATATCAAAATATATTACTTTTTTTCTTTACCGCTTTTTACTTCTGCCAAGACCTTGTTTATCATCGCAGCAGTTAAAGCTAAAAAGCCAGGATGCTATGAGTTGGAAAAACATTGCAGCCCTAACCTTAGTGTTGGGCTTACTTAGCGGCTGTTCGGTCGCTGAACGTTTGGTTTATCGTATTGATATTGACCAAGGCAACTATGTAGAACAAAAAAGTGTTAATACCTTGCGTGTTGGCATGACGAAAACGCAAGTTCAATATGTGCTGGGTACACCTATGTTAGTTGACCCAAGTTACCCCAACACATGGAACTACATTTTCTACGAACAAAATGGTCATGATAAGCCGGTTCAAAAGAACTTGTTCTTAACTTTCAACCAACAGGCACAGCTTGTTAGTATGAAAGGTGATTACAAACAAGGCCCTAACTTCATGGATCCTATGAATTAATTCTATTCATAGAAAATGGTTGTTTTCAAAGTAATAAAAAAAGCTCGCTAATGGCGAGCTTTTTGTTGTCTGCAATAAAATAAGTATTACTTTTCAGCGTCTTTTTTAGCTTGTTCTGCACGCTTGCGGCGGATCTCTCGTGGATCAGCCACTAATGGACGATAAATTTCAATCCGATCACCATCGCGCGCGGTCGCATCTAATTTCACATTACGACTGTAGATACCGACTTTATTGATGTTTAGATCAATCTCAGGATACATGGTTAATATCCCTGATTGCTCAATGATCGCTTGAATCGGGGTTTCAGCAACAACCGCCAGCTTTAACACCCGCTGCACGTTGGGCAGTGCAAAAACAACCTCAACATGAATTAAGGGTTGATCAGAATGCATACACTTCTCTTGCTCGCTGTGTGAACGCCTGCACCATATTACTGGTCAGATCGCGAAAAACTTTACCAAAGGCAACATCAATCAAGCCACTGGTAAATTCGAACTCTAAGTTTAATTCGATTTTACACGCTGTCGCATCAAGTTCAGTAAATGTCCATCCGCCGACTAATTTTCGAAAAGGTCCATCCACCAGTTGCATTTGAATCTGGTTAAAATCGACCAATTTATTATGCGTCACAAATGTTTTGCGTATACCGGCTTTGGCAACATCAACCGACGCCATCATATGACTGGCAGAACTCTCAATGATCTTACTGCCCGCACAACCGGGTAAAAACATCGGGTAAGACTCAACATCATTCACCAAGTTAAACATTTGTTGGGCACTAAAAGGCACCAGTGCCGAACGACTAATTTGTGGCATAGCTTCTCCTTCATCGAACGCATCCTCACTCTGAAGATAAAATCTATTCGCTGCGTTTAGTCAATGATACCATTACTGGGCTATCGACCAAAATAACAGTTACCATCAAGCGGTATTATGGTAACGTCAATAGCTTATTCGACCAGAAAAATCACTGATATTAGATTTTGTTCTGGGACTGCAACAATGACTCTACGAGGTCAACATGGCTAAAAAACCAAAGCAAAGTAGCAATACTATTGCCAAAAATAAAAGCGCTCGTTTTGAATTTGCCATCGGCGACGAATACGAAGCAGGTATGGTATTACAGGGATGGGAAGTAAAAGCTATCCGTGACGGTAAAGTAAACATGACTGAAAGCTATGTTTTCTTACGTAACGGTGAAGCATTCATTTCAGGCTTAACCATTGCGCCATTAAACGCGGCATCAACCCACGTTGTGGCTGATCCAACCCGTGTACGTAAGCTATTGCTTAACCGTCGTGAACTGAGAAAACTAGAAGATTCAGTGAACCGCGAAGGTGATACTATCGTGGCATTGGTGATGTACTGGAGCACTTCTTTCGTAAAAGTGAAGATCGGTACTGCACGCGGTAAGAAACTGCATGATAAACGCGCTGACAGCAAAGCCAAAGATTGGCAACGTGATAAAGCCCGTATCATGAAAGGCAATAACCGTTAAGACACCTATGCAACATGATGTTAGCATTTGAATAGTAATCAATCACTTGGTCAGTGAATAATAATAAAGCTATTGACCTAGTTAAATATTCTGCTAACATCAAACGCATCTGGGGCTGATTCAGGATTCGACAGGATCACGAAGGCTTGTGGAGCATGTCGAGGTGCGGTTTGCCTCGTTAAACAACCGCAAAAAAATAGTCGCAAACGACGAAAACTTCGCACTAGCAGCTTAATACCCTGCTAAGAGCGCTCCTGCCCTAGCTTCCGCTTGTAAGACGGGGAATAACAGGGGTTCAAACCCAAACGAGATAGCGAGGGATTCTTTGACTAGAGAGATGAACCGCGAAATAGAATTCTGGTATGTATTAGCATAGCGTGTCAATTCGCAGTGACGATACGAGAATAAAGATTGACTAAGCATGTAGCGCCATCTGTTAGACTGATTTTGGACGCGGGTTCAAATCCCGCCAGCTCCACCAAACGTTTGGAAAGGGCCACTTCTTTGGAAGTGGCCTTTTTTAATACCTAAAATTCAGTAAAATCATCATATTAGCTTGTTTTAGTTCCTTCTATTTCCTTCAGTAGATTTACTTTAGCTCACCATTGATGTGCAAAGTTATGGCTGTCCTTTGTTTTCATTTGTTTTAATGACGCGCCCATCAGAAGCAGCAGGAGCCCGCTGGGACGAAATAGATTTAGAAGTAAAAGTATGGACGATTCCACCAGCAAGAATGAAAAAACGTCGTGAGCATCGTATTCCATTAACTAAGCAAGCCATTGCCCTATTGGAGATAATGAAACCAATTAGCGGGCATCGTGAATTTGTGTTCCCATCAGATAGAGACCCATTAAAGTCGTGTAATAACCAAACCGTAAATATGGCACTTAAACGCATGGGATTTGAAGGCAGGTTGGTAAGTCATGGGCTACGTTCACTGGCAATCACGACACTCAATGAGCAAGCTTTTGAGGCCGATTTAGTTGAAGCTGCATTAGCGCATGTAGACAAGAACCAAGTGCGTAGTACTTATAACCGTACCGATTACTTAGAAAGACGCATTCCTATGATGGTCTGGTGGAGTGAGCATATAGAAAAGGCTTCATTAGGTAGCCTCTCGGTGACAAGTACTCTAGGCTTGAAGCCAACAATTTAATTTACCGCGGCAAACTCACCATGGACATACCGAAGATTTATCATATTCTTCTATAACTAACTCAGCTCATGTATACCTCTGTGATTTCAATATATCTTCAAACCTTATTAGACAAACACCTGCCAATTACTTTTCTAAAATTATTGTCAAATAGTTCACAATCTATTACGCAATAAGATTCACAAATCCAGTATATACAGGCATAATCCCGCCACCATAAGAGCAATATTAAGCATTTAGCGTGGGAACAGAGTCAATACACACACCTCAAACTTACTTGCTTCAAGAAGTTGAAAAAAACATTAAGACGCTAAAAACCAAAGTAAATAGCCAGAAAAAAAACACCAAGCGTATACAATTCCTTAGCATTGGTTTAGGGGCTGCTATTACTCTTACCCTTGGTCTATCTTTTGAAAGTATAGAAAGCCAGCAACAAAACATAGCGCTTCTACTTAGTGCATTACTCACAGCCGTAAATGGATGGAGTACTATTTTTGACTATAAAAAGCTATGGCATCGGCAAAAATCAACTCTATTAGATCTTTACCAACTTAAAAATGAAATACTATTTACTATGTCACTCGAGCAACAACACCAAGGGAAATGGGATGATTTATTTAAACGATATCAAATAATTTGGGAAGAAAATGGTACTGAATGGCGAAGCATCGTCCGTACTATCCCTACGCACACATCATCACGCGTATCACCAGATCCCACACAAGAGAACTAATATATGCAACTAGTGCATCTAAACATCGAAAAAATTTGCATCCACCAAATATTCCAACGCAACCATGATGGATCGAAGAAAACACCCGAAAAAAGTTCTGACTTTGTAAATTTTTCACCATCTGCGATGGAGACATTTAAACAACGAGTAATTGATGCATTAGGTTCTCAATCTAAAGCTATAGAGATGATGATTGTTAATCAGGCAGCTACAGATACTCCAAGCCTATTTACATCTCTAAAAACAGCTCTAGACAATGAGTTTATTAATATTTCATATAAAATTGCAGATAACCTCGCAGAAGCTCAAAAGCGTAAAAACTTACAAGGTGGTATTGTTGTTGTGTTCAGAGGAACCTTTGGTTCACCTGATGCAAAAAAAACTAGATCTATAATTGGTATAATAAAAGCTGATATATACAGCGCATATCAAAAAATAACCGATCCACAAACCAAAGAGATTTCACTAAACTATGTAAAAGAAGCACTTCTAACTCCATCAACAAAGTTGTTCAAAACCGCAGCTTTTACAGAAATTAAAAATCCAATAATTATTAATGATAATTTAAACAATACATGGCAAGTATCTATATCCGATCATCAGATCAGTCAGGCTGATGGTAAAGTTGCCGCTCAATATTTCTATGAGAAATTTTTAGGATGCGGATACCCTGAGTCAAGTGCGAGGAATACCAAAACATTCTACGAACAAACACTAATTTTCATAAAACGGTTAGATATATCTAACGAAGAAAAACACGAACTAAATAGTGCTTTAACTTGTTATTTAAAGTTAGACAAATCAGGTGTAATTGATCCAAATAAGTTTGCTCAATCTTATTTTGATGCAAATACAACCGATGAGTACACCTCATTTTTAGCTGAATCTGGTCTACCGAAAACATCTTTTGCAAAAGATACTCAATACATTATTAGTAAACTAAAATTACAGAAAGTATCTTTTGGAAAAAGTATTAAATTAACTGCGCCAGCAGAACAATTTAAGAAACTTGTAATTATTGAGCCAATAGAAATAGATAGCGATGGAAACAATGTCAATTGGACTAAAATTCTTATAAAAGAAAAAATGACTATACCACAGTGAACGAAACTGATTTTTTAACTAAATGGCAAAAGGAAAAACAAGCCTATCAAAGATGGGGAGACTATGTTGTATCGAAAATCACCGATGCAATTTCATCTTCTGGTTATGATTTTGATAGTTTTGTAAAATTGCCGCCAAAAGCTCGTATTAAAGGAGATAACTCTTTAATCGACAAGGCATTTTATCGCCCAAATAAAAACTACACCGATCCCTATAACGAAATCGAAGATAAGGTTGGATGTCGTTTTGTTTTACTCCTTATTGACCATGTAAATGCTATTGCAGAAATGATAAGAGCCGAAGGTTCTTGGAGTTCTCTAGAATGTAGACATTTCAGCGAGGAACGAACAAAAGATCCTCTACTATTCACATATCAATCAGTACACTATATTGTCAGAGCCAAAGCGTCCATTAAATATCAAGGCATTACCATACCAGAGGGAACGCCTTGTGAGATACAAATTCGAACACTATTACAGCACGCTTATGCTGAACTTACACACGACTCAATATATAAAGCGAAGAAGATCGTTCAACCAGAGGTTCACCGAACTGTAGCCAAAAGTATGGCTTTAATTGAAACTACAGACGATTTCTTTTCCGACGTAAATAATAAGCTTGCTGGCCCAATCGAAACTCTTGATATAATCAGTATGCTAGATTCACTCTACAAAGAATTTATAGGGCAACCTCCTTTAAAGATTCAAAAATCTTCTATTGTTATTTTAGACACCTTCGAGGATTTATTTAACAATAAGACCCAGAGTCAGATACGGAATTTATTGATGGATGATGAATATTGTTTGATAGATCTAATTAAAGATAAAAGTAGTAGTCCTTTTTTTAAACAAAGTATTTCAATTTTTACATGCTGGCTAATACTTGAAAGAAGAACCAGACTTAGCAATGATTGGCCTTTAGATTCATCAATAATTCAAAACTTAGCTTCATCGTTATCAGTATCAATGGATATGTATTAACTCTTTACATGCAGTTAAAACCACCATTAACAGTATGTGAACGAACTTTTACTCTAAATAAAAAAGGTTTAAATACATTTATCTAATAATTAGCATTCGACTTATTCCAATGCCTTTTAACCGTTGCAATACTAATTTCTAATTCTTTCGCCACATTGCTTTGCGACAACCCACTAGCCTTTTTTGCTTGTACAGCGATGGTCGTATTACGAGCTTCTGGTCTACCCAACTTCTTACCCTGAACTTTTGCCCGTTCAATTCCTTCTTTAGTACGTTCCCTTATTCGATTATGTTCAAACTCAGCAAAGGTAGCAAAGGTAGCAAAGGTAGCAAAGGTAGCAAACATTTGTAGCATTAGCTTTCCTTCGGCACTAGATAAATCAGCAACAGGTAAATCTAAGCAAACGACCTTAACCCCTTTTTTAGTTAATAAATTAATCGTATTTTGTACGTCAATATTATCACGCCCTAAACGGTCTAATTTTAAAACAATTAACATATCACCCGCTTCCATTTGGTGATTAATAAGCATTTAAATTGCTCTCGCTTCATTGCTTCCACTGAGCCTGAAACCGTTTCACTTACTACCCGTGAATCAGAAACGTCATAACCTTTTTGACGAATGGCAATAATTTGGTTTTGTGTTGTTTGTTCTGTTGTTGATACTCGACAATAAGCAAAAGTTCGCATCTTCGTTAAACCCCCTCCAAATTGGTATCAATAAACGGAGGTATTCAGTGTATTGTTTAAAGCGATTGATGATGCGGTAATGGATAGTAATGAGTCACATCAAGAAGTGATGATGTAATACCTATCCAACCCAGAACTGGCGAAAGGCTTTGCTCGGGTAGTGTTTGATATGTTGAAGGGACAGTAATAAACCCTGACATCATAATATTTAAGGCTATAGGCACTTACCTATAGTCTTTTTATTGCTTGTTTTTTAGTCAGTTGATTGTGTATCACTGATAATCACTAAATATCACTGATCTATCACCATCTCATCACTTAATGTTTATTCTTTATAGTCATATAGTTACCTCAACGAAACGAATGAGATAACACATTATGAGCAATAACAATCACAAAGCAGATCAAGCAAATAAAAACAAAGGAACAACAGGCACGAATAAAACTTATCAAAAAGTTTTAGATAACCGTAGCCGCCAATTAAAAGATAAGGAGTAAGCTATGCCAGACTCATCCGATATGACTCAAGATGAACTAGATATTTGGTCTGATATCAACAACCCTAATAATGATGCTGATATGGATGATTGGGCTGATGCACATAATCCAAATAATGATGATTATCTAGATAATTAAGTACTTCGCTGGTGGATATAAAATCAATCTACCAGCCATTTTCAATGGTTAGTAAGACAATGACAGAACAAAAAGAAAACACAAAAAAAACGTATCGCTATACAAAACAGTTAATCAAACTAGCTATCGAAAATGGTTATACAAATCAAGAGATTGCAGTAAAATCAGGTTTGAGCTCAAAATCAATCGCTGTAGTATCACGTTGGCGTAATGGAAAAGCACTGGCAACTGAGCGCCAAGTACAGTTTTTCATCAATGAATTTGGACACCTATTGAAGCGAAAGATGGAACATCTTTTTTATAACCAAACAGAAAACCCATATGAATTTATTTATTATAAAATAGAGGGTGAAATACTCTTAACTCACACCTTAAACTACAGAAATAGCAGATCGAAACCAATAGAAAAAGTTGGAGTTTGTAAGTTTGTCATACTTAATTTAGGTAGTGTTTTTCATCTATTAGAACAAAAAAAAGTAGGCTTAGATGATGATGGTTCAAATATTGATAAGTTATTAAAAAATAAGAAAATAAGCAATAATGAACAAGCCAACTGGTATTTAGTAAAAACACATAAAAATTTATCACCGCAAGAACTTGTGGATACCATAGATTATATTGTGAATACATTCTGTCATTCAGAAAATAAGTTAGCCAGAAATATACGTAATGATGCACTTTATCTTAAGTACATAATCAGACAATTGTTACTTAAAAATGGATACACTATCAATGATATAGTTGATCTTTAAGTAGATATGCTGATAATAACCGAACCCAAATAGCCCGAGGAGAGCTGATCTCCTACATGAAGTTGGACACACAACTTTACAATAAATGCGAAGGCAATAAGCCACACCACCTAATTGCCTAAATGGTGTTAGGTCGTGTTAAAGCATTTCCGGTACTAAGTGATTTGCCACTGGCTAGGTGAAAACGGTGAGCCAAGTAGCCGAAATAATCCTTAGTAATATGGGATAGGGGTGGGTAAAGCCAGACCATTTGTCTTTATGACTTATCGTCTGGCTTTTTTGCATTTAGCAAACAGTTTAATACTAAAACAATCCGCCATGAGTCATGGTACAAAAGCAATCACTTACCACAAACCTAAAAGGTCATACGAAAATAGTGTGCGACCTCATTTGCCATAAAATCTTTGATTGATATAAAAGAATATTGAACAACAAATACAACGTTAAAGTTGTATTATTAAGAGAATTGAGCGAATTAAAGTCAAAGGTTTAACTATTAAATAAAAAAAGCGCCAGCAAATCTACATTGCTAGCGCTTTAAATAAACCATCATATTACGTATAGCGCACATGGTGGTTTAATGATTACATTGAGTGACTACTCATCAATGCCGCAATCAGTACAACTTTGTAATACGATTTCGTGTTCAAACACAGCGGTCTCGCTACCATCAGCTAGTAGCTCTGCGATTTCTTCTGCTACTTCTTGCTCATCTTCTGCTTTCACTTGATTTGCTAGTGCTTCTTCTGAGTAACCGTAGAAGTTTAGTAATAAGTAATCACGCGCTTCATCTTTAGTACAAGTCACGTTCACCAACAATTCTGGATCAACATTGCCTTGTGCGATCATCGCTGTTACTTGTGCGACAACCTCTTCTTTCATTGCTGGTGTTAACCAACCAAGATCTGCGTTTACTGTATTTTTGTTGCATTTATAACAAGGCAGTTTATGAAAGTAATATTGAAAGCTAGTCATGAGTCATTTCTTCTTTAAGTTTTGTATTACACGATTATGAGGTTTTTCTCAAAAAATACTATCTCAATAGCCATTGAAGATAAAAACTCTTGCTGAGAAGCAAATAACTATCATCACCGCATTCTTAGATAATACTTATGAGGCATTAATAACCCGCTCATTTAACTATAATTGGCATATAATATTAATAAATTGAACTAATAAGTAAGTATTACGAATGGATAATATGCAAAAGGGGATCCATTATAAGATCACCCACCCAGCTCATAAACTATGGATGATTGCGTTAGTTGCCGCAGCAGGATCTGCATTATGTATTGGTATTCTTGCCTTTGTCGATGGCGTTGCTAAAGGTGACTATTTATTAGTCGCACCGTTTGGTGCCACCATGGTGTTGGTCTTTGGTTTACCACAAAGTCCTTTAGCTCATCCTAAAAATGTCGTATTCGGTCACTTAACAACAGCGATCATCGGCATTATCTTTGCCAATCTTTTACCGGTAACGTTTTGGTCTCTTGGGCTGGCTGTAGGTGTGGGGATTTTCATGATGATTATGCTCAATGTTACCCACCCACCCGCAGGCGGAAACCCGTTATTGATCATGTTAGGTGCCCATACCAGCATTCTGTTTGCGTTTTATCCCATTTTTGCAGGTAGCTGCATCATTGTTCTCATTGCACTGTTGTACCATGCGTTAGTCTCTCGTCTAGAATATGCATGGGTTAATAAACCTAAAGAAGGCAAAGATGTATAAAAAAGTATTGTATGCGCTAGATATCGATTCTAAGCCCTATCTTCTCAAAGCGATGGCTTTAGCTGATCAACTTAATGCAGAACTGTTTGTCGGTTATGCAACCAACCTTGATGAACAACTATTTTCTGATGATGCCTATTTAGGAAATAAAGTTGGGGATGGTATTGTTAATACAGAAAAAGCCGAGCTAGAAGCAAAAATACAGGCGTTAATTACAGACACGACCTTAAATAGAGATCATGTTTATATTGTTAATGGACCTGTGGGTATGGCTATTGAACGATTGGCGACAAATTTAGAGGTTGATTTAGTGGTGATGGCTAACTCTCACCATTATTTTAGTTTTTTATCTAAAAATGCGCTTCTCATAAAATTAGCGACTCACCATGATTTTTTAAGTTTGTCTTGATGGTAAGCGTATTACCTCTATTAAAGGTCTTATTTGATGGTCAAATAGGACCTTTTCATTAACCGAATCACTTCATTTATTATTCATACCTAACTACCGCTGTTACTAATCATCACCTCCCCTTTAAAACACACCTTTATCAATAATAGGTTTTGGCTATTGAATGTATCGGCTTTAACGATTTCCTTAATATCCCTGTTTTGACAATAATGGCTTCAGAGATTTGATTTGCACTACAGCATAAGAAATTAAAATTATTTTCAAAAGGATTCCATATTATGATTAACACTGAAATCAAGCCATTTAGCGCTACAGCATACAAAGAAGGCAAATTCGTAGACATCACTGAAAAAGATGTTTTAGGTAAGTGGGCAGTATTCTTCTTCTACCCAGCTGACTTTACTTTCGTATGTCCAACTGAGCTTGGCGACCTAGCTGACCATTACGCAGATCTACAATCTCGCGGTGTTGAAGTATTCTCTGTATCAACTGATACTCACTTCACTCACAAAGCATGGCACGACAGCTCTGACACAATCGGTAAAATCAACTACTTCATGGTAGGCGACCAAACAGGTAACATCACTAATAACTTCAACGTTATGCGTGAAGGTCAAGGTCTTGCAGACCGCGCTACTTTCCTAATCGACCCACAAGGTGTTATCCAAGCAATGGAAATCACTGCAGAAGGTATTGGCCGTGAAGCTGAAGACCTAATGCGTAAAGTGAAAGCAGCACAATATGTTGCAGCACACCCAGGTGAAGTTTGTCCTGCAAAATGGAAAGAAGGCGAAGCAACACTAACACCTTCTCTAGACCTAGTTGGTAAGATCTAATCTTATTTAACCTTTGATGACAATATTCATTTTTGACGCCGAATCTGAAATAAATATTGTTCATCCTGCTTTTAAGTAAATTATTTATTTAAAAGTAATAAGGCATCAAACATATATCGCATGTTTGGTGCCTTATTAATTAGAAGACCTTCAAACATATTTACGCCTTTTTATATAGGCAATATGTCGTATTACAGTAGACCCGCATTGATTATCTACTGTTAAGCCGTGAACAAATTAAAAAGGCAAGATTATGTTAGAACAAAATATGAAGCAGCAGCTACAAGCGTATTTAGAAAATTTAAAAACAGATGTACAACTGGTATTAAGTTTAGATGATAGTGACACTGCACAAAAACTGCATGAATTAGCTTACGAAATTGCAGAACTAAACGATAAAGTGAGTGTTATTGAAGACAGTAATGCCAGCGTACGCAAACCTGTAATGCAAGTGGTTAACCCAACCAAACAGACCTCAATGAGCTTTGCTGGTCTGCCAATGGGACACGAATTTACTTCATTGGTATTAGCACTACTGCACAGCGGTGGTCACCCAATGAAACTAGAACAACCAGTTATCGATCAAATTGCAGCATTAGATCAAGACATCGTTGTTGAAACCTTCATTTCACTTTCTTGCCAAAACTGTCCTGACGTTGTGCAAGCATTCAACATGATGGCAGCGATTAACCCACGTATTAAAGCAAGCATGATTGATGGCGCAGCTTTCCAAGCTGAAGTCACTGAACGTAATATCATGGCGGTACCGACTGTTTATGTAAACGGTGAAGTCTTTGGTCAAGGCCGCATGTCGCTAACTGAAATTTTAAATAAGCTAGACACAGGCGCCGCTAAAAAAGCAGCAGCAAGCCTTAATGATAAAGCCCCATTTGACGTATTAGTCGTTGGTGGTGGTCCTGCTGGCGCATCAGCTGCTATCTATGCTGCACGTAAAGGTATTCGTACTGGTGTTGTTGCCGAGCGCTTTGGTGGCCAAGTAATGGATACCATGTCTATCGAGAACTTTATTTCTGTTAAAGAAACAACGGGCCCTCATTTAGCGGCAAGCTTAGAAGAGCATGTAAAACAATATAACGTTGATATCATGAGCGAACAACGTGTTAAGAATATCGTTGCTGCAACAGATACAGATGATGGTTATGCCCACATTTATTTAGAAAGTGGCGCAATTTTAAAATCTCGCAGCGTGATCATCAGTACAGGTGCTCGCTGGCGTGAAATGAACGTCCCTGGTGAGCAAGAATACCGTAACAAAGGTGTGGCTTACTGCCCTCACTGTGATGGTCCATTATTCAAAGGTAAACGTACTGCGGTTATCGGTGGTGGTAACTCAGGTATTGAAGCGGCAATTGACCTTGCGGGTATTGTTGAGCATGTTACGGTGCTTGAATTTGCTGACACCCTACGTGCTGACCAAGTGTTGATCAACAAAGCAGAAAGCATGCCGAATATCGACATTATTAAAATGGCACAAACCACAGAAGTGGTTGGCGATG
Organism: Photobacterium piscicola; assembly: GCF_900166965.1. Classification (GTDB taxonomy): domain Bacteria; phylum Pseudomonadota; class Gammaproteobacteria; order Enterobacterales; family Vibrionaceae; genus Photobacterium; species Photobacterium piscicola. The sequence goes on from NZ_FUZI01000006.1 coordinate 23,702, forward strand.
GTACTCGCGTAACGGGTATTAGCTACAAAGATCGTAACACTGATGAAATCAAACACATTGAACTTGCAGGTATCTTTGTTCAGATTGGTTTAGTGCCAAACACTGAATGGCTAAAAGAGTCAGCCGTTGCCTTAACACCACGTGGTGAAATCGAAATTGGTGCTCACGGTAATACTAACGTTAATGGCATCTTTGCTGCGGGTGACGTAACAACTGTGCCTTTCAAGCAAATCATCATTGCGATGGGTGAAGGTGCAAAAGCAAGTTTAGGTGCATTTGATTACTTAATTCGTACTCCGACACCAACTGCTAAATAATTCTTTTATTTATACAATAAGAAAATAATAGTAAAGGCCTGTTCTTAAAGAATAGGCCTTTTTGCTTTTTATCTCTCTAAACACAGTAATAATCCTCACTAATGAAACAAGATATAAGCCTTATTTATAAAAAAGAACGAGGAATGATTTTTATTATAAATAGTTTATCGATAATTCGTCTTATTATCCTTTATATAGAACAACAAGATTCATAATCTTATATTATATTCAAACCCACCAATTACATGCCTATTGCACATATAACGCTATATTTAACATTCCTCAAACTCGTATTATTCTGTAATGCATCAATAATAAAATTAATACCCATAAAAACTACTTCATTTTATTATTGACTTAACTATCAATTACATTGGTTATTTTACAAATTAAATCCCAATTTACAAAAATAAAAAAACATATGCTATCATATTTTTTAACACTTTAGAGTTTACTTTTAAAACATTTAAAATCAAACCTTTATAACAATACGCCGTTTTTCTTTTGTCTATTCTGATCTCCACCTTCATCCATAATTGCAGAATCAAGCGACACCATTTTAGAATCAAAACTTATTTCTTTCTGCGTATTTTGTTCCCTTTTTTACCCATCTTTCCTGTGGGGTATATTTCTTTAACCAAATCAATCGCACTTTTTAAGTAACAATGATTCCTTTTCTACACTTTTAAGTAATATCTTTTATAACTATTGAGAATTCATATTTTATTCATCCCCCCTATTTGAAGCAGGAAGCTAGTTACATGGAATATTTAGAGCGAATTAAGCGTTTAGCTAAAGTTCAAGGCATCAGCCAAAAGCAACTTGGTGAAGCATTAAACCTTCAACAAGGCACAATGAGCCGTAAGCTTTCAGGTAAATACGGTATTGAAGTTCGCGAATTAGAAAAAATCGCTGAGACACTTAATACATCAATTGGTTATATCCTAACAGGCCAAATTGATACTGGTACGCAAGCAACGACAACTATCAGCACTGAACACGATAGCTCTGCAACGTGCACCTATATTCCAGTGATCCACCGTAAAGATTTTTCAGCTTACAATTTAGGTGATTCAGTTGAGGTGATCAGTAAACGTGCGATCCCCCAGCATTTAGAGCGTGATGCTTGCCTAGGTTTATTCATTGATAATGAAAATATCTCACATTGTGCACCAGTGGGTAGCTATGCATTAGCAACCAAAGAAGCGGCTTACCGTCCAAAGCAACCTGTCTTTGCTTCTGTACGCGGTAGTGAGCCTGATTTTTACCACATGACACAATTGGCTGATGGCGTTGTATTCTCAACCTCACAACCTGATTTTCCAAACCTGTTTGTAAATAACGGTGAATTTCAAATTCACGGTTACATTATCCAATCAGACTGGGCTTACGATCGTTAATCACGACCACTGCTCAATTAGGGTTTAGAAAGCTCATCGATTGATGGGCTTTTTATTACTTTTGTTTTCAACATAAAGCGGTTATTTTTAAGTTATTCAATACTCTATTTAACCGAATTTATCATTATGCCCACCATTATTGTCGCCTCAACCAACCCTGCAAAAATCACTGCTGTTACCGATGCCTTTACAGCGGCCTTTCCTCAACAGATATTTACCACCACGGGTGTCAGCACTGACAGTGGTGTACGCGATCAGCCATTAACCTGTGATGAAACATTACTAGGAGCAAATAATCGTGTTATTTCTTGTCGCGAACGTTATCCCAATGCCGATTACATCGTTGGCTTAGAAGCTGGGCTCGATGACAATTTTACATTTGCGTGGATGGTGATAGAACATCAAGGACGAAAATCTACTGCCCGTTCGGCTTCGTTACCGTTGCCGCCATTGGCATTAGAAAAAATAGCCCAAGGAATGGAGCTAGGAGATGTGATGGATGAGATGTTTGCTCAACAAAACATTAAACAAAAAGGGGGGGCTATTGCGATGCTAACCCACCATTTATTGAGCCGTAGCAGTGTTTATCAACAAGCTTTAATTCTCGCATTAATTCCTTTTTTACATCCTGAATTATATTAATAAATACAATTTAGTAGTAATAACTAATGCGCGATATATTCATGAAGCTTATGATTATTATTCAAAGGCAGAAGGGACATTTTTTGCGAGAAAATCAGCTAACCATGCTTTGGTTGCATCATCTTGATGTTTTAGTTCATTTGAGCCACGTGTAATAGTAGCAACGCCGACACCAAGTAACTCACTAATTTTACGTTGGCTACGTTCACCATTTAGTAGCTCATGTACTATGTTCACTCGTGCGATTAATGCTTCTCTTTCATCATGAGTTAGTAATACTTTAAACAGTAACTGATCACGTTGTTCCGCAGAAGCTTGCTGGAGTAAATCTAGAATCTGTTGCCAATCAGTATACTTTGGTGAGTCTACAGCCATTTTCGTTTATCCCGTAAGGCATTATATACGCGGTGCAGTGTACCGCGATTTCTACATCAGACCAAGTAACGGTGCTATTTATAGCGCATAAACAGATAAGTAAATCATCACTATCATTCCCCGATCCTATGCCAAAAATCATCATTATTATTTACCAAATTAATAATGATGATGAAATCAGAAAGAATAAAAATAGCCATATACAGCATAATTATTTCTTTTTATAGCATATGATTTTTGATAAAACAGGCCACCTATAAAAATATTTCTTTTTTTTAGTGTTAAAAAAAGGAAACACACATAATATATAGCAAAAGCAGTAAATATTTTATCAAACAGACAATATCTAATATGAAATATTTATGATTCACCCGTTTAATATGTTGATTGCAAATAAAAACTTGACATAGAGATAACAGATCAAAATCATTAAGTTAGTTATACTTAGGTATTCGTAAATGACACTGTTTAATCGGTTGATATATAAAAACACGAATAAATATATTAATGTTAATTATAAAATATACAAATAACATTTATAAGTTAGATAAATAACAGGCAGAGAACCTAAAATGGAAAGTTTACAATATCGATTATTTTCAGGAATAGTATCCAAACTACCAATAAAATTAAGATTACAACTACTATATTTTAGAAAATTTAAAAAATTCATTAATTATTCGAATCCACAGACATTTAATGAAAAAGTACAATTAAAAAAAATTCATGACCGCAGTGAATATCTAACTCTTGGTGCCGATAAATTAGCAGCTAAAAAGTTTGTTAAAGAAATTGCACCAGAACTATACATTCCAGAAACATTATGGGTTGCTAAGTACGTTGCTGATTTTGATACATTCCCATTTTCAGAAATGCCAAGTAATTATGTATTAAAGGCAAACCATACAAGTCAAACCATTGAATTTGTTCGTGATAATAATCACTTATCTAAACAAGAGATGAAAAATTTCGCATCTCGTTGGTTTAAGAAAGATCAATCAGGATCGCTAGGCGAATGGGGATATAAAAATATTCCACCACGTGTTTTTGTTGAAGAGTTTCTAGACTTTAATGGCACGGTTCCTGATGATTACAAACTGCATGTAATTGATGGAAAAGTAGAATTTATCCAATTAGATCAAGGACGTTTTGAACAGCATTATCGAAATATGTTTGATCGAGATTGGAATGAACTTGGTTTTGTCTTAAACAAAAAACCACGCTTACTGCCAGTACCTGAAAAACCACCGTTCATTGATCAAATGATTGAAATAGCAGAACGCATTGGTAAATATTATGACATGGTTCGTGTTGACCTTTATTTCCACAATAATCAGGTCACATTCAGCGAACTAACCATGTACCCAGCGGCTGGCTTCTCTATGTTCCCTGATGAATGGAACCATAAATTTGGTGAACGCTGGATATTAGATTATCCAACCTTTTCTCAAAAGAAATAATCATACGTTTTCATATATCAAATAAAATTATTTTTGCTCTTATTTATATAGCCGCTACTATCACATCTCTGCATAACAGTAGCGGCTTCTTTTCTTATTAATTTATATATTTAATAAGTTTCTTAAATACATTATATCTAATTATTATTTAAATTGTTAATAACGAGCAGTTAGTTCTTGTGGACTAAATAATACCCCTTTACGTCCCATCAATTCATTATAATAAATATCAAACATCAATACATTTTGAACATAACCACGGGTTTCATTAAATGGTATTTGTTCAATAAAAGCATATACATCAAGTTTACCATCAGTCACTTTTTTCCATTGTGACACGCGGCCAGGGCCTGCATTATAAGATGCAAAAGCATAGACACGGTTATTATCGTTACGCTCTAACATCATTTTCAAATAGGCACTGCCTAAACGAATATTAACGCTAGGATCAAATAAGCTTTGTTTGCCTAAATATTTATAATCAAGTTTTTTAGCTGTTTCTGCTGCTGTCGCGGGCATAAGTTGCATTAAGCCACTCGCACCAACATGCGATCGAGCATGAATATTTAACGCACTTTCTTGACGCGCCAACGCCATCATCGTCGATGCTGGAATGTTCCGCTGTTCACTAAAGAAATCAAATAGCCACTTATGTGCCAATGGAAAACGCAATGTCATATGATCCCATAACTTACCCGAAATCGTAGCTTGAACAGCAAGGTAATGCCATTGATGTTTATCAGCATAAACCGCTAATTGACGCTTAGTTTGAACATTGGTGATTTTTGATAATAAATATCCCCATTCACGATTAGCCGCGGTAACTTTATCAAGTGCAATCAATTCTTTAACTCGCGCTAAACTCTTTTTATAAGGCTTTAATAACGCGGTTGATGTCGGTGCATTGGTTAGTGGATATACAATCGGCTTATTTAATATTGTTGCCGCTGCGGCACTGTAAAAATCACGCTCACCTAATAGTGACGTGTAAATTTTATCCGCTTGTTTTTTCTTACCATTTTGCGCTAACAACTTCGCTTTCCAAAATGTCCAACGCGGCGTCTGTTGCGCTTCTTTTGGTAAGCGATCAATCCACAACTGGGTCTGTTTCCAGTTCGCCTCACGAATTGCATTACGCACACGACGCTCTAACAGGCTAGCATTGTCACTCTGTGCTAATTTGCTATCACGCCATTTTGCTAATGCCGTGTCTGATGTCGACATTAATCGAGAAGCGACCGCATCAGCCAATGTTTGCTTGGTAGCTTTGTCAAAATGTTGTCCACGTACCACTTGGTCATACTCAGCAACCGCTTGTTTAGTATCCGTACGGGCAAGCAATAAAAAAGCATTCTGAGTCAACGCTTGATTAAACGGCGTTACTTTACTTTTCTTCGCAAATGCCCCCACATTTTGCGGTTGATCATATAACGCTAACACAGCCTCACCAGTTGCTTGGGCATCACCAGTTAAGAGCTTATCCAGGTAATTTAATAAGCTTTTATTCCCTTTAGCATATGCCAACACCATACGATCAAGTACCATCGTATTAGTACGTTTACCCGCAGAACTCCAGCTATCTAATAAATTATCACATCCAGCAGGCAACGAACGGCCCGTTTGCCACAACTTATCAGCACCTTGCCACGCTAATTGAGCATGGCCTGTTTTTTCTTTAGCGTAATAAAATGCACACTGAAGATCAGTATTACGTGGTACCGCTGGTTGCATCATTAAAAAGTCACGCCACTGCCCAGTCTTCACCAATTGGTTTAAATAGCGGTTTTTAATCGTCTGGCTAAACGGCAACATTTTATATTTATCAACAAAAACCTGAACCTGACTTGGCCTTTGCGTTGCTAGTTGAGCATTAAATTCACGGTACTCCAAATAAGGGTAAAGTGGATATCCCCCTAATTGAGCCTTTTTTTGATGAAACACGGCCATATCATTAGCTGAAAACGCATTTTGCGCTTGCTCATACCATGTGCGTTGTTGATCTAAAGAAGCCGCTTGGGCTGTTACAGTGCTTGTTAATCCGACCGTCAACAAAGCAAATGAAAAAACGCGAGAATAACTAAATAGACGTGCCACGATTAACTCCATATCAAAAAACGCTATAAAGCGTGTACAATCCTTGCTCAATAATAGCAAAAAAAAACCACATCAATGTAAAATCAAGTTATTGCATAGACACTCTATGCATTCACGGAACTATGATTACGGTGGAATCTGATTGTGATAGTAACCATGATAATAAACAATCTCTTTCTAACGCTAAAATACCTTACTTAGCCGCGAAATTAATAACAATTCAAGTGAACTTTTAAAGATTATAGGTACTATAGTAAGCTTCATTTCAGAGTAGAGATCACACACGGATATGGCTGATTACGTCTATACCATGTCGCGAGTGGGCAAAATTGTCCCACCTAAGCGTCAAATCTTAAAAGATATTTCACTGAGTTTTTTCCCTGGTGCAAAAATTGGTGTCCTTGGTCTTAACGGCTCAGGTAAATCAACCTTACTGCGCATCATGGCAGGCATCGATACTGATATTGAAGGTGAAGCACGTCCTCAAGCAGGTCTTAAAGTCGGTTACCTACCTCAAGAGCCGGTATTGGATGAAACCAAAACGGTACGTGAAATTGTTGAAGAATCTGTTTCAGATGTTAAAGAGGCGCTCATTCGTCTCGATGAAGTCTATTCAGCCTACGCTGAACCTGATGCTGATTTTGATGCACTCGCAAAAGAACAAGGCGATTTGGAATCGTTAATTGAAACCAAAGATGGCCACAACCTTGGCATGCAACTTGAGCGTGCTGCCGATGCACTGCGTCTACCCGATTGGGATGCTGTGGTTAAAAATCTTTCTGGTGGTGAGCGTCGTCGTGTCGCTATTTGTCGTTTATTACTTGATAAGCCCGACATGCTGCTACTTGATGAACCTACTAACCACTTGGATGCTGAATCAGTGGCGTGGCTAGAGCACTTCTTGGTTGATTACAGTGGTACAGTTGTGGCAATTACCCACGACCGTTACTTCCTTGATAACGCAGCGGGCTGGATCCTAGAACTTGACCGTGGTGAAGGCATTCCATGGCAAGGTAACTATACCTCATGGCTTGAGCAAAAAGATGCACGTCTAAAACAAGAATCATCTCAAGAACGTGCTTTGCAAAAAACCATTGAAAAAGAACTAGAATGGGTGCGTCAAAACCCTAAAGGTCGTCAAGCTAAATCAAAAGCACGTATGGCGCGTTTTGAAGAGCTTAATACTAGCGATCACCAAAAACGTAATGAAACCAATGAGCTTTTCATTCCGCCAGGTGAGCGTTTAGGCGATAAAGTCATTGATGTTAAAAATCTAACCAAATCGTTTGGTGATCGTGTATTGATTGATGATTTGTCATTCAGTATGCCTAAAGGCGCAATCGTCGGTATTATCGGTGCTAACGGCGCGGGTAAATCTACCCTATTTAAGATGCTAAGTGGTGACGAACAACCGGATTCTGGCACTATTGAGCTAGGTGAAACGGTGAAATTGGCGTCAGTGGATCAGTTCCGCGATAGCATGAACGACAACAACACGGTTTACCAAGAAATCTCTGAAGGCGCTGATATTCTTAAAATCAACAATTTTGAGATTCCAGCACGCGCGTATGTATCACGCTTTAACTTTAAAGGCAGTGATCATCAAAAACGCATTGGTGATTTATCCGGTGGTGAACGTAACCGTGTTCACTTAGCGAAACTACTAAAATCAGGCGGTAACGTATTACTGCTCGATGAACCAACCAACGACCTTGACGTAGAAACCTTACGTGCATTGGAAGAGGCCTTACTTGAGTTCCCTGGTTGTGCCATGGTTATCTCACACGACCGTTGGTTCCTAGACCGTGTAGCTACGCATATTCTTGATTATCGCGACGAAGGTAAAGTGAGTTTCTTTGAAGGCAACTTTACTGAATACACTGATTGGTTGAAGAAAACATTAGGGGCTGATGCCGCTGATCCTCACCGTATTAAGTACAAGCGTATCGCTAAATAATCTATTTCATCTAACCAAAGAGCTGTTTCAACAGCTCTTTTTTTATCACAAAAAATCAACTGTTAAATCAATGGCTTTTATTATTGTTGCATAAATAGAGACTGTATCGCCTCATTTTTGTGACGTGATAACTAGCAATCATTTCACCAAAGACATAGACTCAGTAGCTTATTATTTATCTCTCGTTGGTACAAATCCCCCTCTACAATGGTATTTTAGCCTGCTGTTTGACCAACTTTATCTTATTTATCAATAATAACTGTCTATTATGCCTCATTTAGAACCATCAGTATCACCATCCAGCACTAAACCTTCACGTCCGCGACAGCACTATTACCGTGCTGTGATCATCCTTGCGGTATGCGGTCTGCTTAGTTATGGTGGCTATTCAATGTTCCACCTTTACCAAAACGCTAAAATTTCACAGATCAAAGCCCAAAAACTCAGTGCACAAGCATTAGCATTGAGTGCATCACTGTCAGAAGAAACGGCAATGAATCAAGATCTCAATCAAGCATTAGCCGCCAAGAAAAAATCATTAATTGCACTGAATCAGCGGATTGATGATATGGAAACTGTATTGGGTATTGAACCACCAGCTGATAACCAAACCATCACCCAACGGGTCGATACCGCAGCCATTAACTCGGCCGTTAGAGCGACCTTGTTTCAATTGATTCCCAATGGTGCTCCAACCCCTAATGTTCAATTAACATCTGGTTTTGGAACACGTGTTCATCCGATCACTAAAAAACGCAAACGTCATGATGGCCTTGATTTTGCGGCTAAAATTGGCACTCCAGTTTATGCCCCTGCCGATGCAGTTATTGAACGAGCCCGTAGCAGTAATTATGGTTATGGTAATCAATTAACCCTTAATCATACGATGGGGTTTATTTCGACTTACTCACACCTAAGTAAATTTAAAGTGAAACAAGGCGAGTTTGTTAAAAAAGGCCAACTTATTGGGTGGACTGGCAATTCAGGATTATCAACAGGCCCCCATTTACATTATGAAATTCGCTTTTTAGGCAAACCATTAAATCCACGACCATTCGTGAAATGGGATATTGAAAATTTTGATGCTTTATTTAAACAAGAAAAAAATGTCCAATGGGCATCACTGTTAAATACCATCAATAGTATGGTCGCAATGCAGGTGCAATTGACTGGGGATGAAAATCACGACCTTGGTATTACCACCGCAAGTCATACTGAACCATCACCAAACCAAGGCGACCTATAAGCAAGAACAATTTCACCGACAACGAATAATAAAAAGGCCAACCACATTATCGTGATTGGCCTTTTTGTTGACCTTAATTGACGCTATTAATATTAATTAATCAGTTCAATCAATTCATGGATAGTTTTGACCGCCACAATTTTTGCACCCAACCCTTCCATTGATTTATGGTAATTACGATAAGGAATAAAGATTTCCGTAAATCCATGTTGCGCCGCTTCTTTTACTCGCGGTACACCACTGTCTATTGGGCGCACATCACCATTTAGACTTAGCTCGCCCATAATGCAGGTTGTGCGTGGCACCACAAACTCATTTAGGCTACTGAGTAATGCCGCCACTAACGCCAAATCAATGCAGGTTTCTGACTCATCAATTTTTAACCCACCGACAATATTGAAAAAAGTATCATGGAAGATTTTAGTTTTCGCATGCTTGCGTAAAATACCCGTTAGCATTTTAATACGATTCATGTTTAAACCAACACAAACCCGCTGAGGAAACTCCCCTTCAGTTTCAGTAGTTAAACATTGGATCTCAAGTAAAATATTCCGGTTACCTTTACGAATACAGGTAATTGCAGAGCCTGATGATTCAGTGGTTGACCCCGATAAGAAAATTTCACTAGGGTTATCAACACTGAGCATTCCGCGCTCGGTCATACGGAAAATACCGACCGTATCAACATCACCAAAACGGTTTTTATTGGCGCGTAATGTCCGGACTTGACCATCATTCGTATCGATATGCAATAATGCATCGACAATATGAACCAATGTCTGTGGACCTGCTATTTCGTTATTTTTATTAACGTGGGCAATCAAAAACATAGTAACGTTGTTTTGTTTGCAATATTGCGTCAATGATTGCGCCGCAGTTTTTACTTGTGACGGTGAACCTGGGCTACCATTGGCCAATTCGGTTGATACCGCTTGAATGGAGTCAATAACCGCAAACTTAATCTGTTTCGCATCTAATTCAGCGATGATCGCTTCAACACTGGTTTCTGCCATTAGATATAAGTTATCTTCATTGCAGCTTAGTTTGAGACGATTAACACGGTTTTTAAACTGTGATAATGATTCTTCCGCAGTACAGTACAACGATGGCATTAATTTCGACATTCTTGCCACTAAATCAGATAACAAGGTAGTTTTACCCGCTCCTGGATCACCTGAAATAATATTGACTGAGCCAGTGGTTAATCCACCGCACAACACGCGATCAAGCTCACCGATGCCTGTTAGCATTTTTTGGGCATCAACCGCTTCAACTTCATGTAATTTTTTAGAACCGCCGCCCGCAATACCTGCGTATCCAGACAGACTTGAACGAGCTGAGGTTGCGACGCCACTTTTGGTATTTGGAATAGTAAATTCAGTGATAGTGTTCCATGATTTACACCCTGAACATTGGCCTTGCCAACGCGCAAAATCCATTCCGCAATCACTACATACGTATGCTCGTTTTGCTGCTTTTGCCATTCTATATCCTACATCAGTTTATTATTCACAATCACAAACCATTTTAGAGTCAATAAACTATCGAATAACGACAAATATATGTCAGTTACCCCTAAATTTTTTACGCTGTTGGTCGATGATACAACTAGCCATTCATCAATAGATCCAAATCATGCATCTCGACAATTATAAAACATTGATTGAGCAATTATTGCCAATTTATAACCATCCCGATTTTGAGGTCGCGTTCAAATCATTAACTGACCACGAAACAGGTCCAGTGCGACTCCAAATAAAAATGGAAATCAATCGCTTAATGACCCCTTGCAATAAAATTATTGATCTGCGAGGACGGGTTAAAGGTCAATGTCGAGAATATATCTTTAGTGGTCATAGCCATTGGTTAGATGATGTGGCTATTAACATTTATCATCACCGTAAAGCGGTGTTTGCTGGACAATATTGCTATGGCTTGTATGAAGAATTAATTAATACTCACAATAATTTTCGTATTCTTCACCAGCAACAAAAAATGCCACCGATCTACACTACACCAAAAGATAATCCATGTAGCTTATTTCAAGCCCAGCTAATTCGATTTGGATACTACCTTAGCCGCGAAGAAAAGCGACTCAGTATTGCCACGCCAATCGCATTAACCTTGAGTAATGAGCAACAGGTGTTAGCCACCACGGTTGATCTGTCTTTTTCGGGCGCGAAGTGTAAGGTACCCGCCGCATTTGACTATCAATTAGGTCAAACCATTACGGCATCATTTCCTCAACTGGCACAACAATACCAAGATGCTCGCCTCAATCAAAGCCACCATTACCGTATTTTAGGCATTGATGATATTCAAGATAACGACAATATAAAATGGTTACGTTTATTGGCATTAACAGACAATACTGCCTTGCAAGCGATCATTAAGCATGATCAACACCAATCGTTAAGCCGTAACAACCACGATGACAAAATCATTCAACTGCGCACCCAAGGTTATGAGCATTGCTATCTTAAACATACCCTTACGATGCCGTTATTTTTTGCAGGTGAGCATTTAAAATACAGTTTATTGACTGACCATAATCAACATCAATGGCAATACTGGCATGATGAACGCAATCAACCCGTGATCAATCATCTGTTGTCTGCAACGCGAATCAATAACCTTGAACTAAGTGGTATTTCTCATACCAGTACCTTAATTTATAGCTTCTTTCATGAGCACCAAGGCCAACGCTACTTTTATTCGGCAGCCCTTCCTGAAATGACACGCCAACAACGGCTGTTATTTTGGCAGATAGGCGCTAAGCGTGATAGCTGGCGCGTTATGCGGTTAACCATGTACCCATTAGCCCCAAATGACATGCAAGCATTGGCACAGCTACCCCCTGAAATGATGCCTTACTGTCAGGATTTATCGCATATAGGGACGTTAGAAGATTTAACCCATCAAGAGGTTCAGTCTGATTACCTGTGTGGTGTGACATCAACCTTAACCCCGCAAGCGTTGAATCAATTCCGTCATCAACGAAACCCTATCAGCCAAGCGGAAGCGATTCATTTTGATCCCAAACCGCTACGTAGCGAAGACCGATTTCGTTATAAAACAGCAATTACATTACAGCAAGATCATGAGACCATCAGTGGTACTTCCATCGATTTTTCTAGTCGAGGACTGAATATCAATTTACATCAGCCTTTACGATGCAAACAAGGTGACACGGTCCAAATTGAATTTACACAATTAGCCCGCAGCACTAAAAACGATATTCTAAAAAAAATGCCTTATCAGATTATTCGCACGAGTCCTAATGGTAAAAATATTCAGTTGATAACCATTGAAAATGAAGAGGGATTATTAGGTGGCCAATTTCTTCGTTCTTTAATTGAGTCAAACCTTGAAAAATTAGCCCTGTGCAAGGAGCCACAACCATCAACAGCACTGTTGCTAACCATGCATCAAATGCTACTGACACGGTTGCATAGCTTGCCATATTTTGCAGAAAAGATAGATCATAAAATAAAAGTTAAAGCCATCGGATCCAATTTCCCATTATCACCCCTAGCAACCATGTTGCATCAGCTAAGTGACAATGAACGTTTAGATCTTGATGTGATTTTTAAGCAACGGGTTAAACAAATGCTCGCCGATCCCATGCGACCACGGGATAAACAACAGCAACAACAGCCGTTTATTCATGAGTTATATTTAGCGGTTGAATATCGTGATAAGCAGGTACATAGCATTGAGACTAAACTGCGCAGTGATTTCGATGATCTGACCGCACAACGGGATTATATTCAGAACGCTCGGCAACACGGCGATCTATTTGCAGTGCGTATTACAGCGCTACCATTATTAAATCCACTGACGGCATTAATTGGTGAAAAACTCAGTAAATTAGCCCGTTTAACATTACACCGTGCACGTGCATTAGAAATGGAATTTACGTCATTAATTGGCTGTGGTGAGATTTTTGATATTACCGATGAAGTCTTAATTCGGCTTGAAATACATTAAGTCTAATAATACTCCGCACTCACTCAAGTGCGGAGTATTTTGCATAATTTAATGTAATAACAAAATCACTAGCTTAACGGTTACCATGCTAAGCGTTGTTCGGCTAACGATGCCGATAAAATACAAATAATCGCGCCTAAATTAGCATGTCGAATCGCTACATCAGCTTGCTGCTCAACATTGGGTTTCGCATGATAAGCAATGCCTAATCCAGCAATATCCATCATCAACAAATCATTAGCACCGTCACCAACCGCCACCGTATTATGGGGCTCAATATCAAATTCTTCAGCCAGAGCCAGTAAAATTTCCGCTTTTGATTTCGCGTCAATGACTTTCCCCGTCACCTTACCTGTGAGCTTACCATCAATAATTTCAAGGGTATTTGATGTCGCTGACACCAAGTTAAACTGCTGTTTAAGGTGATCAGAAAAATAGGTAAACCCACCCGATGCAATCGCAACTTGCCAGCCATAATGGTACAAAGTGGAAATAAGTTGTGGTAATTCTGGCATTAACGGCAACGTATCCCGTACTTGCGTTAGAATCGCTGCATCAGCTCCAGCTAACGTTGCAACCCGTTGACGTAAGCTTTGTTCAAAATCTAACTCGCCTAACATCGCCCGTTCAGTCACTGCGGCAACCTCTTCACCGACCCCTGCTAAGGTGGCGATTTCATCAATACATTCAATTTCAATCGCGGTCGAGTCCATATCTAACACCACAATCCCTGGCATTGATAAATCAGGAATATCACTAACATAAGCGACATCTAATTGCAGATCAATCACGATCTGTTGTTGGACCGGTGTTAGCTCGCTGGCAATCAAAATCACATCATACGATCCCACTTTCCAAGCTGCGACAATCTCAATATTAGTGATGGCAACAGCATTAATAGCGTCAATATTATCGAGTGTGATATGGGGACCATATACCAACCAATTTGCTTGGCGTTTACTGGTATTAGTAACGGATAATATTTCTGGAAAGCGTTTATATAAGGTCGGGTGTTTATTGATTTTGAGTACGTTAGCAACATCCATTGCGTCATCCTTAACAATTTAATTACTATAAACCTAACGATTGTGCACATGAAGAGCAAGTTCAATTGTAAACTTATTGTTATATCAATAACTAATAAACGTCAATTAACTTATTTTAAATCATAAGCTTATATCTTATTTTATTTATTATCCATTTTACGGGGAAGTGTGTTAATAAACAGTAACAAATCCTTAGCGGGGGGAAATAATCATCCGTTATTTTTTTAGTGTAGAATAACCTTAATCAGAGTAATCGGGTGATATGAATGATCCAATGGAACACTAAGCGGTGGCAACGTCAACGGCTACAAAAAGCCATGATCTTGTTTGTATGCCTATTAATATCTATTGGCATACTGCAATATGGCGCGATCCTTAGCCAACAAAATTATCAAATGCTCAGTGAGCAAACTCAAACCTTATCGCAAGTTATTGTTCGTCAAGCCGCTAAAAATGCCGCCGCTGATATTAAAAATAAAGATCAGCGCCAACTGCAATTATTAGTCAATAATTTAGCGGCTGAACCTCTCATCTTAGATGCGACTATCTATAATCTTGAAGGGGTAGCACTTGCAAAAACAAAAACGGCCTTGCCATTAGAGCAACTGACAGGATTATCGACACCATTAGCCATGGCTAGTATTGGTCGCCAACAAATTGCAGAGCCAGTGTTGATGAATAACCATATTATTGGATTTATGCGCATCACGCTGGAACGCGATAAATTACTCACGCATGCCATTGATCAAATGTCGACCATGACAGCGATTATTCGCGGGCTGATTATTGCGGCACTGCTTATTGGAATCTTACTGACCGTCGTCTTTAGTCGTCAACGTTATCAAGGCAGTTTTCCTTTTCTGCATAATCAGCATCAGTAATAGTATTTTACCCCCATAAAAAAGCGGCAACAGCCTGAACTGTTACCGCTTTTTTTAATACTTATGACGACTGATATACAGTGTCAATCAAGCATTTTATTACTCAGCATCGCCAAGTAATACTGATTCTAGTGCAATTTCAATCATCTCGTTGAACGTTAATTGACGTTCTTCAGATGTAGTTGCTTCACCACGTAGGATATGGTCAGAAACAGTACAGATAGTCAGTGCCTTAGCACCAAACTCTGCCGCAACACCGTAGATACCCGCCGCTTCCATTTCAACACCAACAATGCCATATTTGTCCATTGTTTTAAAGAAATCGAAATTTGGGTTGTAGAACAAATCAGCTGAGAAGATATTACCTACTTTAACCGGAATACCTTTTGCTTTTGCTGCATCTACTGCATTTTGTACCATGCCGAAATCTGCAATTGCTGCGAAATCATGGCCACCAAAACGGATACGGTTTACTTTAGAATCTGTTGATGCGCCCATACCGATAACAACATCGCGTAATTTAACGTCATCACGTACCGCACCACAACTACCAACACGGATAATTTTCTTCACGCCAAAGTCTTTAATTAACTCTGTCGCATAAATAGAACAAGAAGGGATACCCATACCGTGGCCCATAACAGAGATCTTACGACCTTTGTAAGTACCAGTGAAACCAAGCATGCCACGAACGTTACATACTTCTGTCACATTCTCTAAAAATGTTTCAGCGATGAACTTAGCACGTAGCGGATCACCCGGCATTAGTACTACGTCTGCAAAATCGCCCATTTCAGCATTAATATGTGGAGTAGCCATAGTTATATCCTTTCTGTTAATTGAATCAGCACTCAATGATGACAAGCTATGTTTATGCTTATCAGCTGTCTCTTGCTGATCATCGTTTAATATCGATCTAATAACGATCGTTATCGTACAAATATGTCCATTTTTTACTACGCAAGGCGATTAACCTCATGATTAGTCGCCTTGATGTTCAAGATAAAGTCACAGTATTACGTTTTATAAGAACGATTTACCGTAATCCATATCAGAAGTACCAAAATGTGTTGCTAAGCTTTGACCGATGTCAGCAAATGTTTCACGACGACCTAATGAGCCCGCTTGAACTTTTGGTCCAGTTACGATCACTGGAATGTGCTCACGTGTATGATCAGTACCAGGCCATGTTGGATCACAACCATGGTCAGCGGTAATAATTAGCACATCGTCTTCTTTTAGCAAGGCTAAAATTTCAGGTAAACGACGGTCAAAATACTCAAGTGCCGCAGCATAACCTGCAACATTACGACGGTGGCCGTAAGCTGAGTCAAAGTCAACAAAGTTAGTAAACACGATGCTGTTATCACCCGCAACATCAATTTGTGCTAACGTTGCATCAAATAAAGCAGGAATACCGGTTGCTTTTACTTTGCGAGAAATACCACAGCCCGCATAGATATCAGAAATCTTACCGATAGAAATCACTTCGCCTTGCTTCTCTTCAACTAACTTTTGCAGAATAGTTGTTGCAGGTGGCTCAAGTGATAAATCACGACGGTTACCCGTACGCTCAAATTGGCCTTTACCAGCACCAATAAATGGACGCGCAATAACACGACCAATATTATAATCTTCTAGCTCTTCACGCACGATATGACAAAGTTCCATCAACTTATCAAGACCGTAAGTCTCTTCGTGACATGCAATTTGGAATACAGAGTCAGCAGATGTATAGAAAATTGGTTTACCTGTTTGCATGTGCTCTTCGCCCAAATCATCCAGTACTTGTGTACCCGATGCATGGCAGTTACCTAAGTAACCGTCTAAACCTGCACGCTCAAGGATGCGATCAGTTAGCTCTTTTGGAAAGCTATTAGTCTTATCGCTGAAATAACCCCAATCAAACAATACTGGTACGCCCGCAATTTCCCAGTGACCAGAAGGTGTATCTTTTCCTGATGAAATTTCTTTCGCATGGCCAAACGCACCTACGATTTCAACATCAGTGTCCATACCTTCAGGAAAATGACCACATGACTCTTCACATGCTTTTGCTAAACCTAATTTAGTTAGGTTAGGCAGATAAAGGGCACCACTACGATCACCATTATTAGCTTCACCACGTGCACATGCTTGGGCAATATGACCAAGGGTGTTTGCACCCACGTCACCAAAATCAACCGCATCTTCCGTCGCGCCGATACCAAAAGAATCTAAAACTAAAATAATTGAACGTTTCATGTTTGCTCCGTTATACGTCTTGTTCGCCAATACGACGGTATACTTCAGGGGTTGGCTCTGACTGTGTATCAGCAATACTGATATTGGCACGAACCGCTTTAGCTGCTTCTTGCCATTGCGCTTCAGTACGTGCGTGTACCATTGCTAATGGAGTATCTGCATATACTTCATCACCAAGGCGAATCATATTTGATAAACCAACAGCATAATCAATGCTATCGCTAGCAACACGACGACCACCACCCATGCCAACAACAGCCATACCTAAACCACGGGTATCCATCGCAGTTGCAAAACCGGTTGTTTCAGCAAATACAGGTTTAATGATCTCTGCTTTATCAAGATAGTTATCATAATTATCGATAAAATCAGTTGGACCACCAAGGCCTGCCACCATTTTGCCAAAACGTTCTGCTGCTTGACCATTATCTAACACTGTTTGAAGTTTCGCACGTGCTTGCGGTAAATCTGATGCTAGTTTACTGATAACTAACATTTCAGCACACAATGCCATGGTAACTTCATATAAACGAGGGTTACGGTATTCGCCCGTTAAAAACTGTACCGCTTCACGCACTTCAAGTGCATTACCCGCGGTTGATGCTAACACTTGATTCATATCAGTCAACAATGCAGAGGTACAAGTGCCCGCACCATTAGCAACCGCAACAATAGATTTGGCTAATTCTTCTGATGCTGCGTAAGTTGGCATAAATGCGCCTGAACCTACTTTTACATCCATCACCAAGTAATCTAGACCTGCCGCTAACTTCTTCGACAAAATAGATGCAGTAATTAATGAAATATTATCCACTGTCGCTGTGACATCACGGGTCGCATAAACACGTTTATCAGCAGGAGCTAAATCGCCCGTTTGACCAATAATAGCCACACCCGCTTCTTTGGTTACTTTACCGAACACTTCATTGCTTGGCGTAATGTTGTAACCTGGAATTGATTCCAGTTTATCTAGCGTACCACCCGTATGACCAAGACCACGACCGGAGATCATTGGTACATAGCCACCACATGCCGCTACCATAGCGCCCAGCATTAAAGAGGTCACATCACCCACACCACCGGTTGAGTGCTTATCAACAATTGGGCCATCAAAATTCATGTGGCTCCAATCGATCACCATGCCTGAGTCACGCATTGCACATGTTAAAGCAACACGCTCATCCATGGTCATATCATTAAAATAAATCGCCATTGCAAAGGCTGCGATTTGACCTTCAGAAACAGTATTTTTAGCAACACCTTGAATGAAAAAATTAATTTCATCGGCAGTTAAAACAATATTGTCGCGTTTTTTACGAATAATTTCTTGAGGTAAGTACATGACGATCCTCTTACTGATATGGATTTTAATAGGGAAAATTAATTATTTATTTATAAAACCAAACTATTATTACGTTAAATTTTACGTGCACGAAAGCTGTCAGTGATGGCAAAACATCATTGAAAAGCACACTAAATAAAATAATTATGGCTAATATATAACGATTAGCATCAATAATAAGCGTTGAAAATAATAAGGTGGCATGACACCACCTTATTTAACTAAAGCTTAGTAACCGCCTTGTGCAGCTTGCTCGCCTTCACCTAATGTGTGAAGTAAGTTAGCAAGTAGGCTTGATGCACCAAAACGGTAATGACGGCTATCTGCCCACTCATCACCAAGAATAGTGTTTGCCATTGCTAAATATTGTTGTGCATCTTCAGCAGTACGCACGCCACCAGCAGGTTTAAAACCAACTGTTTTTGCTACGCCCATGTCTTTAATTACATTCAACATGATTTCAGCGTATTCAGGTGTTGCGTTTACAGGCACTTTACCTGTTGATGTTTTAATAAAATCAGCGCCAGCATTAATACAAATTTCAGATGCTTGCTTAATAAGTGCTTCTGTTTTTAGCTCACCAGTTTCGATGATAACTTTAAGCAATACATTGTCACCACACGCTGCTTTACATTGCTTCACAAGCTCAAAGCCTACTTCAGCATTGCCAGCCATTAGCGCGCGGTATGGGAATACAACGTCTACTTCGTCTGCGCCGTAAGCAACAGCCGCTTTTGTTTCAGCCACAGCGATCTCTATATCATCATTACCGTGTGGGAAGTTAGTGACTGTTGCAACACGTACATCTGGTGTACCTTGCTCACGTAGTTGCTTCTTAGCGACTGGAATAAAACGAGGGTAAATACATACTGCAGCAGTGTTACCAACAACTGTTTTTGCGTTCTTACATAGCGCGATCACTTTTTCGTCAGTGTCGTCTTCATTTAATGTTGTAAGGTCCATTAATTTTAATGCACGTAGTGCTGCAGCTTTTAAATCGCTCATGACTTTCTCCAGTCGTAATGTTTGATCGCGGTAGTATTAATATTACTACCTGAATACTCGATATGAATTCAGCAGTGACCTCATTAACTTCACTGCGGTGCAACAGCATTCATTGCCATTGTCATCTATGAGCGGACGTTATTCCTTGAAGACCCAGAAGAGAATAAACCCCTTCTAGTTGCTATCCTTTTCACCGCGTAAACTTACCCCAAACAAGATTAAGTCGCCTTAACCAGTTAAGGTTTTACTTCACTTATAATATCAACTCAACCACGACTCGACCATTAATCTCGTGTTTCCTGTGGTGGATAATATGTTTACTGAAATAAAAAGTGTTTTCGCAACTCATGCAACTTAAACATAAAAAAAGCCGTTTTTTGCATAACAGTTATTGGTGATGCAAATAACAGCAATAACGTTATCAATTACAACCGCGATACTGTTTCTATAAGAGAATAATAACAGAGTGAAAATTAAGAAAGGGGAA
This sequence comes from Photobacterium piscicola, assembly GCF_900166965.1. Lineage (GTDB taxonomy): Bacteria > Pseudomonadota > Gammaproteobacteria > Enterobacterales > Vibrionaceae > Photobacterium > Photobacterium piscicola. Next base: position 44,188 of record NZ_FUZI01000006.1, read on the forward strand.
CGCAATCGATTTTATTACATTAAACCAAACTTAAATTTCATGACTTTTGACGAATAAAAAAAACGCCACAGCATCAGCCATGGCGTTTCTTATCTGAGGTTAGTCTTTATTTATAACTATGATGCTAGTGTAATAAATAAACCTGCAATTGTTGCTGACATTAGGTTAGATAATGTACCTGCCGCAACAGCCTTCATACCAAAGCGAGCGATTTCAGCACGACGCGTTGGAGCTAGACCACCTAAACCACCCAGTAGAATTGCTACTGAAGATAGGTTTGCGAAACCACACAATGCAAATGAGATGATAGCTTTAGTCTTATCAGACATTTCAGCACCAGTTTGTGCTACTAACATGCCGCCATCAGCTACATCTTTTAGGTAAGGGGCAAAATTTAAGTAAGCAACGAATTCGTTAACAACAATCTTCTGACCGATGAATGAACCAGCAACTTGTGCTTCACCCCATGGCACACCAATAAGGAATGCAAGTGGTGAGAATACGTAACCTAGAATCAGTTCTAGTGTTAGTTCAGGCATACCGAACCAACCACCGATACCACCAAGCATACCGTTAATTAGTGCAATTAGACCGATGAATGCAAGTAACATTGCGCCTACGTTTAGCGCTAGTTGCATACCAGATGATGCACCTGCTGCTGCTGCATCAATAATGTTAGCGGGTTTTTCTTCACTTTCATCTTCATCGTTACCCGCAATCTGCTCAATAGGCTGCTCAGTTTCAGGCTTAATGATTTTAGCAAACAGTAAACCACCAGGGGCTGCCATAAATGAAGCGGCAATCAAGTATTCTAGAGGCACACCCATTTGTGCGTAACCTGCAAGTACACCACCAGCTACTGACGCCAAACCACCACACATTACCGCAAACAGCTCAGACTGAGTCATCTTAGGTACGAACGGACGAATAACCAATGGTGCTTCCGTTTGACCTACAAAAATATTAGCTGTTGCAGACATTGATTCTGCATGAGAAGTGCCAAGAACTTTACGTAAACCGCCACCTAGTACATTGATAACAATTTGCATAACGCCGATGTAGTACAACACACTGATAAGTGCAGAGAAGAAGACGATAACAGGCAGTACGCGTAATGCGAAGACAAAACCACCACCGCCAAATAATTCAAACATCTTGTTTGATGTTAAGCCACCAAATAAGAAGTTAATACCGTCATTACCATAACCAATAACGTTAGCTACTGCTTGCGACATGCCATACAGCACATCACGGCCTACAGGCACATAAAGAACAAAGGCACCTAAAAGAAATTGGATAGCAAATGCACCACCAACAGTACGTAAGTTGATCGCTTTACGGTTATCAGATAGAAGTACGGCAAGTAATAGCAGTACCACCATCCCAACTAGGCTCATTAGCAGGCTCATGATTTATGGAATCCTATAGTTAAGTTTTGGCGTATTGACAGTTAGGCTCTTTTATAGAGTCGGCGCATTATACTCATGGAGTTCCTGATGATGTAATGCAAAGATCACAGTTTATGAGGAAATTTGATGTACCATAATCAGCTATTGTGACTCGTATCACATAACCCTTATTTAAAGAGCCTTGCGATCAACGCAAACGTTTGGCTTTGGCAGCAAAATCACACCTTTATTTGAAATAATTCAGTACATGTTAAGGTTGTTGCTTGTGCTATTTGTGCATAGGTGTCACCTCTTATATCCGCCAATGTTGTAACAATATCGACTAAACGCTCAGGTCGATTTGGCTGACCTTGATAGCCTGACACTGGCATATCAGGGGCATCTGTCTCTAATAACAGTGCTGATAATGGTAATTTCGCTATAGTCGCGCGGGTTTTTTGAGCGCGACTATAAGTAATAGTACCACCAACCCCAATTTTGATACCGAGATCAACAAGCTGCGTTGCCTGTTGGTAACTGCCACTAAATCCGTGATAAACACCGCCCATTTTAGGTGGCTGCTGACGCAATAATGTAACCAATTCAGCAAAGGCTTTACGGCAATGTAGTATCACAGGTAAATCATGCTCATTGGCTAATTGAAGTTGCGCTTGTAACCATTGTAATTGTTGGTCTCGATTAACGTTCGCCACAGCAAAATCTAACCCACACTCTCCCACTGCCACACACTGCTCATCATTCTTGGCGCTAGTGAGCAGACACGCTAATTCAGCCACCACATTTGCTGTATGTTGATGACTAAAAAAAGGGTGAATACCTAATCCATAATATAAGCCTGAAAATTGCTGACATAGGGTTGCAACCGTGTGCCAATTACTGCTACCGACCGTTGGAATAACCAACGCTTTCACTCCCGCTTGCTGCGCTTGTGTCCATGCTTGAGCGGGATCGGCTGCAAATGGTGCAAAGTCAAAATGACAATGGCTATCTATCACAACCGGTTGTTTGGTGGTTACTGCCATAATTTGAGTCTCTATATTAAGAAGGTGATGCATATTATGCCGTGAATTAACCATCAAACGGGTCATTATTTACCTTTGTGAGTAATTCTCGCTGCGGCTAGATTGAGTATAAGGATAAAATCAGCGACAATAGTGAATAACGCACTCCATTCAAAAAGAACATGCTAATGTCGCAAACACTGTTTCAAGGCGAAGTATCGAAACGTCGTACTTTCGCTATTATCTCCCACCCCGATGCGGGTAAAACCACCATTACTGAAAAAGTATTGTTGTTCGGAAACGCGATCCAAAAAGCGGGCACCGTAAAAGGTCGTGGCTCTAACCAGCATGCAAAATCTGACTGGATGGAGATGGAAAAAGAACGTGGTATCTCGGTAACTACATCAGTGATGCAGTTTCCTTACAATGCTTGTTTAGTTAACTTACTTGATACTCCTGGACACGAAGACTTCTCAGAAGATACTTATCGTACCCTAACTGCGGTTGACTCTTGTCTAATGGTTATCGATGCCGCGAAAGGTGTCGAAGATCGTACTCGTAAGTTAATGGAAGTAACCCGTCTACGTGACACTCCTATTGTTACCTTCATGAACAAATTGGACCGTGAAACACGTGATCCAATGGAATTGCTTGATGAGGTTGAAGTTGAATTAGGTATGGCATGTGCGCCAATTTCATGGCCGATTGGTTGTGGTAAAGAATTCAAAGGTGTTTACCATATTCACCGTGATGAAACGATTCTTTACAGCACAGGTCAAGGCCACACTATTCAAGAACAACGTATCATCAAAGGGTTAGAGAATCCTGAGCTAGACGTTGCAATTGGTAGCGACCTTGCGGCTAACTTACGTGAAGAACTAGAGTTAGTTATTGGCGCATCAAATGAATTTGATCGTGAACTCTTTTTAGCCGGTGAACTAACACCCGTATTCTTTGGTACTGCACTGGGTAACTTTGGTGTTGACCATATGCTTGACGGCTTAACTGAATGGGCTCCAGCACCATTACCTCGCCAAGCCAATACCCGTGAAGTTGAAGCAACGGAAGAGAAATTCTCAGGCTTTGTGTTTAAAATCCAAGCAAACATGGATCCTAAACACCGTGACCGTATTGCATTTATGCGTATTGTGTCAGGTACTTACGACCAAGGTATGAAGATGAACCATGTTCGTACTGGTAAAAACGTCAGCATTTCTGATGCCGTAACCTTTATGGCGGGTGACCGTTCACGTGCTGAAGTCGCTTATGCGGGTGACATTATTGGTTTACACAACCACGGTACGATTCAAATCGGTGATACCTTTACTCAAGGTGAAGATTTGAAGTTTGCTGGTATTCCAAACTTTGCCCCTGAACTTTTCCGTCGTATTCGTCTAAAAGATCCACTAAAGCAAAAGCAATTGCTAAAAGGCTTAGTACAACTTTCAGAAGAAGGTGCGGTACAGGTATTCCGTCCACTACAAAACAACGATCTTATCGTTGGTGCGGTTGGTGTACTTCAGTTTGATGTGGTTGTGGCACGTCTTAAAGCTGAATACAACGTTGAAGCGATTTATGAAGGCGTTAACGTAGCAACTGCACGTTGGGTTGAATGTGATGACGCGAAGAAACTTGAAGAATTCAAGCGTAAAAACCAATCTCACCTAGCACTCGATGGCGGTGATAACTTATCTTACATCGCACCAACCATGGTTAACCTAAACCTTGCTAAAGAACGTTTCCCTGAAGGTGATTTCCGCGCCACTCGCGAACACTAATCCCCTCACAGGTTACTAATACCAAAAAGGCCGTATTCATCTGGATACGGCCTTTTTATTGGTCTTTATTTATAGGTACTTTATAAGTAAATCAGCCAAAAGGCATAAACATATACGCCATGATCAACGCATCTTCACGACCATCAACCGCAGGATAATAACCAACACGACGATTGGTTTCATTAAATCCGGTTGCTTCATAAAGCTTATACGCACCAATGTTACTCTCACGTACTTCAAGCCAAATTTCTTCCGCTTGTTTTGCTTCTAACGCATCAATAAAACCATTAAGTAATAACTTACCGTAGCCTTTACGTTGCTGAGCTGGATCAATGGCAATATTCAATAAAGTACCTTCACCTGCGACAACTTGGCCAAAGCAATATCCAACCACTTGCTCATCAACCACTAATACATAGTTGGCCGCAATTCGGTTAGGCTCTTTGCGAATCATTGATTCTGCCCACGGAAAGGTATTCGCTGCTTGTTCTATACGCCAAACATCATCGGTATGGTGTGCTTCTAATGGAATAATTTTATGAGTCATAACTACAAATCTGTTGCCATAATGCTTTCTTAGATGAAGGATCATTATGCATAAGTTTTAATGAGACCGAATTCAGAACCTGACAACCCGTCGGGTATGTCCCTTGGCAACCCGCAAACCAACACCACGTTAAATGATGCGCTGCGATTTGATCAAGTGCCGATAGCGGCAAGGATAATGCTTGCTCTGGCGTCAATTTCATACTTGATAAAATACGTCCAAACAACCAAGCATCATGCTCATTCAATTCCTCAGCCGAAATAAAAAGCAGCTTACACTCAGCGGGCAGATTGATCACAGGTAGCACTTGGTTAGGAAAAAGCTCAGGCTTTCGCACTTGCCAATAAGTGATCCCCATTTCCTGTAACACCTGAATATCGCGTTGCTTCATACCCTACCTGCTATGGAATATAAATGGAGGCTGATCCTAGCAAATCCGCACTGCTTTGTACTCATAAACTATCATCTTCTGTCTCTAATGGTTTAAAAACAACAATGCCGACATAATGTCGGCATTGATTATTATTATTCAGCCATTATCAGCATGACATTTTAGTCATGGTAACGTTGTGCTAATGCATCAGCAGCAACCATTGCTTGGTAGACGCGGTCAGCATTGACCTTAACCGCCATATTACACATAGTGTCACCTTCAGCGCAGGCAATCTCAGCCACTTGACGCCATTCAGATTCCACCATTTCTTCAATACCGAAATCAGCTAAAGTTAATGGTAAACCAGCTGTTTTCATTACATAAATAACGTTTTCAATTTCTTCAGCATCGGCTTTTTCAAGCACTAATTGAGTTAGCAAACCAAACGCTACTTTCTCACCATGCTGAATATGGTGTAATTGTGGTAATGAAGACATACCGTTGCTAACAGCGTGCGCAGCCGCTAAACCACCAGATTCAGCACCGATACCACTGAGGTAAATCGTTGCTTCAACCATTTCTTCTAATGCTGGAGTCACTACATGGCGACGCGCGGCATCCATTGCCATTTCTACGTTTTCAACGATCAACTCATAGCACATAAGCGCCATGCCAAGACCGGTACGTGATACGCGTTTTTGTACTAGGTTTAAACCGTCAGCATAACAACATGCACGAGCTTCAAAGAAGGTTGCTAGCGCATCACCAATACCTGCGGCAAAGAACTTAGTTGGCGCTGCTGCAATAATACCGGTATCAGCAATAACAGCATCTGGGTTTTGAGGTAGGAATAAGTAACGGTCAAATTCACCGTCATCTTTATATACCACAGATAACGCAGTACAAGGTGCATCTGTTGACGCAATAGTTGGGAAAATGATAACGGGAATGTGAGCAAAATGCGCAACCGCTTTAGCCACATCCATGGTTTTACCACCACCAATACCCACAACTACATTTGCGCCAAGGTGTTTTACGATCTCATGGATACGACCAATTTCAGTATCAGTACATTCATATTGAAATTGTTCTGCATGAGCAGTAATGTCCGCTTGTTGTAACGCTGGTAGTGCTTCTTCTTTAACTTTATTAAGAATAAATTCATCACAAATCAATACAGCATTATTACCAAAATCTTTAATAAAACCGCCAAGTTGTGGCAATAGGTTTTGACCAATAATGAATTTTTTTGGTGAGGTAATACTACGAGGGATCATGAATGTCATTCCTTAATGATTTATTATTAGCAATAAAATACCACCACCAAATATTAAGCTAAATGACAAATAAAGAGTTCTTACTTCTCAATATTAACCTTATTGCAGTGCAATATTAATAGGTTGTTAATGGATATAAAAAAACCACGCTCCTCCTCGCAGATAGTAATAAAACTATCGTATTAAAAGGAAGAGCGTGGCTTATTAGTTACTGCCGAAAAGTCAGTACTTCATTTATTATGCTAAAGCATTAAACTCTTCGCAGTATTCAACCAATCCTTGATGTTGCTGTACACTACCCGGCGCAATTTCTAATACCATAAAGGCAGCTTCTGTTCCTGGCCAACGGCAAGTTAAACCATGTGGTAAAGCTGCTTCATAGCCAGCACGATGGTAATAATTAGGATCACCTAATACCACCACCGCAGGATAATCAAAATCAGCTAATGTTGCTTGCGCTTCTGCTAATAATGCTAAGCCAACCCCTTGATTACGATGGTCTTGATGAATAGATAAAGGTGCAAGCCCTTGCCAATTTGTTTCTTGTCCTGCCACCGTTACTGGGCTAAAAAAAGCATGCCCAATCACTTCACCTTCGTCAGTACAAGCGACTAATGATAAGGTTCGGCAACCATTTTCACGCAAGCGCATCACTAAGTTCGCTTCGGCATCGGTATCAAACACTGATTTTAATAATGCATCGATCAATAAAATATCAGCGGGTGCTTCAGATCTAATGAGCATGTGTAACCTCTTTATCAATCACGTTAGCCTGCATTCCCTGATGAATAAAATCAGCTGATTGCTGTAACACAAATTTCACGGCAGAAGGCAAAGAATCAAGATCAATACTGTCCATCAAGTTCTTCACTTCCAAGCCCAATTCAGTATCACCTTCAATACGAAGGCGACGTTGGAAAAACAGTGTATCAGGATCTTCTTTACGTGCTGCAATTAACACTAAGTCATTACACTCGCCACTAAAGCTCACATCATGGTGTTCACAGTGTTCCGTTACTACCAATGCTTCATCTTGATAACTAATGAACCACTGTAATCCTAAATCACGCACTTCAACTTTTAACCAGCGATCCTCCAGAAATTCAAAATCGCCATCGGCCAATGCTTCTTTGAAAACCATCGCAAGGCTATCTAACATGATCTTTTTTTGAATAGAGAAAGGTGTCAATTTTGCAGGGACACGTAATAATGCCGGACCATGTTGAACCAATTGTTTTCTAAGTTGAGCAATCACTATTTGTATTCCCGTTTAAAGTCGAACGCTAAAAATGAATTGTATGGCAATCTTAACCATTTGTTTTATGCCTTAAGTCAAAAAAAAGCAATTGCCTCACTAAAACAAGTCATTATTTTGTTAATAAGCGTTATATTTACGCCTACTAACATTTACACTAGTTATCAATTAATCGCACCTTATTATTAACATTCAACTCATAGAGCCAAGGATTAAACATTGATGCAGATAGAGCAACTTGACTATTGGTTCCCTCTTTTAACAAATAATAGTCCTTTCCTGTTTGCGATTATTGACGATCAACACTGTTACCATCGAGTGAATAATCGTTATAGTGATATTAGTGGTAAATCACAGCATCAATTAATTGGCAGTAACGACACAGATACCCTTGGTCACTATTATTACCAATGTTTAAAACCGTATTATGAGCGAGCATTTAATGGTGAAGTTATTGAAGCGGAAGTGACCATCAATGACACGCCACATCACACCTGTTTACATATCAGTCTGGCGCCTTTGACAAATACCTCAGGTAAAATCAGTCATATTATTTCGCATTCAATTGATACCTCAGAACGTCATATTTTAATTCATTCATTACAAGAATCTGAGCATCAATTAATCCAACTTCAAAACCTAATGACCGATGGAATCTGCATTGTAGAAAAAAATATCATCAAAAATGCCAATCAACATGCTGTCGATCTATTAGGTATGACATCTAAGCCAGCTTTAGTTGGACAACAACTTGAGCACTTATTGTTAGATAATAACCACCAACCTTGCCACAGTAAAAAATTCATCTCAGCATTCCAGGATACTAATCAGCATTATTATGCCATTAATAATATTGAGCGTGCGCCATTAACCATCACAACGATACCAATAACCATCCTCGGTGAGTCAGCGTTATTGATCAAACTAACACCTGTATTCTGTACCAATGATCAACAACATAAAATAGAACAACTTACTCAACTTGATCCATTAACAGGGCTCTATAATCGCTATGGTTTTAGTCGCCAGCTAGAGCAATTAATGAAAGCCAATACACCGCTGTTCATGCTCTATATAGACATTGATAACTTTAAAAATATTAATGATTCATTAGGCCACCATATCGGTGACAAAGTATTACAAGAAATAGCTCAACGACTACAGCAACTGTTACCTGAAGATGCCATTATTGGTCATCTAAGTGGTGATGAGTTTGCGGTTATATTGACTAACCCAGAACATGAAAACAGTGGTGAAATGATCGCAGAGCAGATTATTGCACTGGTTAATTTACCGTTTGATCTACGTTATTTCAGTAAGCACCTTTCATGCTCAATCGGCATGGTCAAATCACCAGGTAATGGCCATGATGCTCGAATGATGCTGCAAAATGCCGACACCGCCATGTATGAAGCAAAAAATCGTGGTCGTAATCGACTCGTCATTTTTAGTGAAGCGATGAGCAAAGAAGCAAGAATGCGCTTATGGCTTGAAATAGAACTTCAAAAAGCATTGCAAAATAATGGCTTAGAAGTGTGGTATCAACCTAAAGTCAATGCCAAAAACTTTGAGATTGACGGTGCGGAAGCATTAGTACGCTGGAAACACCCCGTTGAAGGTTATATTAGCCCAGCACAATTTATTCCCATTGCTGAGCGGGCAGGATTGATCGAACAACTTGGTCGTGTTGTTATGCGAGAAGTATTTACCACAGTTAATCACTGGAAAAAACAACAGTTACTAAAAGGTCGCGTCGCGATAAACCTGTCATCACAACAGTTTGAGAATCCGAATCTCATTAGTTTTGTTGATAAATTACGCCAATCAACAGGGATCAATGCTGATGATTTTACCTTTGAACTCACCGAAAGTACGGTAATGAGTGATGGCGAGCATACCATCCAAATGCTAAATGCAATTAAGCAACAAGGGTTTGCGTTATCTATTGATGATTTTGGTACTGGCTATTCATCATTGTCTTATTTAGCGCGCTTTCCCCTTGATGAACTTAAAATTGATCGCGCGTTTATTAAAGATATCGACACCATCCCTAAACAAATTATTCTGATTGAAAATATCATTAATATTGGTAAATCACTTAATATGAGTGTTGTCGCTGAAGGCATTGAAACCCATCAACAAGCCACCTTACTTTCAAACCTAAATTGTGATTATATTCAAGGGTTTCATTTTCATCGCCCAATGCCAAAGCAAGAATTAGAAAGCTTATTATTAAAAGAAAAAATTTATCTCAACGGTTGATATAAGTCTAAAAACACTATTATTTAGTAACAATTTTATTGTTTAATATCAACAAAACCTGCCTCGCATCAAGATCTATAGGCCTAAACACTTCTACTATGAAGCTATCGTTTTTACGCAAAGATTGGATAATTAAATAACATGGAGCTTCTTTGCCCTGCTGGTAATCTTCCAGCATTAAAAACCGCCATTGATAATGGTGCGGATGCGGTTTATATCGGTTTTAAAGACGATACTAACGCCCGCCACTTTGCTGGTTTAAACTTCACTGAGCGCAAACTAGAAAAAGCAGTGCAGTATGTTAAAGATCATGATCGTAAATTGCATGTTGCTTTAAATACCTTTGCTCATCCTGATGGCTTTAATCGTTGGGCAAAAGCGGTTGATAATGCGGCGGCAATGGGTGTTGATGCGCTGATTGTGGCTGACATTGGCGTACTTGAATATGCCGCAACAACTTACCCTGATTTAGAATTACACCTCTCTGTTCAAGCATCAGCGACTAACACTGCCGCGATTGATTACTATAAACAGAATTTCAATATTAAACGCGTGGTACTGCCGCGAGTATTGTCCATGCATCAGGTAAAGCAATTAGCCCGTAACACTGATATGCAGTTAGAGGTATTTGCATTTGGTAGCTTATGTATTATGTCAGAAGGTCGCTGTTATTTATCTTCATACATGACAGGCGAATCGCCAAATACTGTTGGGGCTTGTTCACCCGCAAAGTATGTACGCTGGCAAGAAACGCCTCAAGGGTTAGAATCGCGCTTAAATGAAATCTTAATTGATCGCTATGCCCAAGGCGAAAACGCAGGCTATCCAACCCTATGCAAAGGCCGTTTTGATATTAATATCGATGGTGAACAAAAGCGTTATCATGCGCTTGAAGAGCCAACCAGCCTTAACACACTTGATATTTTGCCTGAGTTATTTAAAGCCAATATCGCCTCAGTCAAAATTGAAGGTCGTCAACGTAGCCCTGCATATGTTGAACAAGTGACACGTACTTGGCGCGCGGCGATTGATCACTATTTAGCTAATCCTGAAGGCTACAGTGTTAATCCAGCATGGAATGCATGTTTAGGTAATCTGTCAGAAGGCAAACAAACAACATTAGGTGCATACCACCGTAAATGGCAATAAGGGATCATTATGAAATATTCACTTGGGCCATTACTCTATTTTTGGCCTCAGCATGATGTTGAAACCTTCTATCAACAAGCTAAGCATAGCAACGTTGATATTATTTATTTAGGGGAAACAGTATGCTCTAAGCGTCGCGCACTTAAAGCGGCACAATGGATTGATATTGCAAAAGATCTTGCCACCAATGGTAAGCAAGTCGTGCTATCAACCATGGCATTGCTAGAAGCCCCTAGCGAAGTTAACATCATGAAAAAATATATCGATAATGGCGACTTTATTGTAGAAGCTAACGATGTATCTGCTATTCAGTTAGCTTCACAAAACAAAGTTCCGTTTGTGGTTGGACCCGCCGTTAATTGCTATAACGCCCAAACGCTACAACTGTTTGTTAAACAAGGCATGACTCGCTGGTGTATGCCGGTAGAACTGTCTCGTGATTGGTTAAGTAATACGCTAACCGAATGTGAAAAACTGGGGATCCGCCAACAATTTGAAACTGAGGTCTTTAGTTATGGCTATCTACCATTAGCTTATTCTGCCCGCTGCTTTACTGCTCGTGCTGAAAATAAAGCCAAAGATGATTGCGAAACTTGCTGTATTAAATACCCGCAAGGGATCACAGTTAATAGCCAAGAAGATCAAAAAATCTTTACGCTTAATGGCATTCAAACTCAATCGGGTTACTGTTATAACTTGATTAATGATTTGAAAGGTATGAAAGACATGGTCGATGTGGTGCGATTAAGCCCAATGGGGTTAGACACGCTGACATTGATTGATGACTTCCGTGCTAATGAACAAGGTACGATTCGTCACCCACTTGCGGATGGGCATCAATGTAATGGCTATTGGCATAATCTAGCCGGATTGGATATTCGCTAAAGGTTCGAGGCTCGAGGTTCGAGGTTCGAGGTTCGAGGTTCGAAAAGAATAAAAATAGCCGCTGATGATAGCGGCTATTTTTATCGACATTATTTCACTGATGCACTTGGCGAAGAAGACGCCGCGGCTGCATTTTCTTCTGCTGTAAAAATACGATTTAGCTCTAATATAGAGAATCGATGTTCAACAAATTCATACACATTTCCCGCTAAAGCAAGCTTATATAACATCACCGCCGTTGGATAATCTTGTTTATTTTGATAGGTCTGTGCTAAATAAAAATACCCTTCCGTCAGTCGCAGTGCTAATTGTTGATTATCTTTACTCTGCTCGGCAATCTCGGTTAAGAACTGCTCTTCAGTGATCTCACCAAGATACATTCTAACGATCTGCCAACCCCAATCTTTTTTATCACTGACCGCATAACGTTGTTGAAGTAAGGTTCTAGCTTGCTCTGGCGTATATTTCAAATCATTAATGTATAACCAAATAACACGGTAAGGATCATTTATATTAAGCAGGTAATGAGGCAATAAATCTTCATTTGCAAGTGTATAACGTTCGCCATAATAAAGCGCTATACCACGATTTCGGTGAGCGTAAGGATGCTCAGGGGCTAAATCTAACGTTGAATCAAACGATTCATAAGCAGAATCAAACATGCCCATTTGAGTAAAAATCACCCCAGCTACATTAAATAAATCCGGCTGGTTTGGATTAATCGTGAGTGACTTATTAAAATCAAGTCGCGCCAAATCACGTAGACCTAAACTGTCATGCAACAAACCACGATCATAATAAATAGTGGCTAGTGTTGTTGGCGGAATATTGGGTTGTTGTAATATTTGTTCAATCCGTGCCAACTGAATCTGTTGTTGAAAATTAGCTTGATAAGGGACAGCCATCGGAGGCTGAGTCCATTGGGTTGGTGCTGTTGAACATCCACTGATAACCAGTGCAGTAGCAATTACAGCATATCGAATATGACGTATTATCAACTCAGTTCTCCCTGTGACATTAATGACGATCCAGCGTCTATGACAATATTTAGATCAAAAAAAGGGGCTATTAAGCCCCTTTATATCATGATATTAGCAAAACGCTTAGCCTTGTGGCTGTTCGTCTTGTGCAGGAGCTGCGGCTGGCGCTTCTACTGCTTCTTTCATGCTTAGACGGATACGGCCTTGACGGTCGATTTCAAGTACTTTAACTTGAACTTCCTGACCCATCTGTAGGTAATCAGACACTTTCTCTACACGATCTTGTGAGATTTGAGAGATGTGAACTAGACCTTCTTTAGTACCGATAACTGATACAAACGCACCGAAATCAACGATACGCATTACTTTACCAGTGTAAACACGGCCAACTTCAACGTCAGCAGTGATTTCTTCGATACGACGGATTGCTTCTTGTGCAGCAGTACCTTCAGTCGCAGCGATCTTCACTGTACCATCATCTTCGATTTCGATTGTAGTACCAGTTTCTTCAGTAAGTGCACGGATAACTGCACCACCTTTACCGATAACATCTTTGATCTTCTCAGGGTTGATCTTCATCATGTGAATGCGAGGAGCAAACTGAGAGATCTCTTCACGAGGAGAGTTAATTGCATTATCCATTACGCTAAGGATGTGCTTACGCGCGCCTTTAGCTTGGTTAAGTGCAATTTCCATGATCTCTTTAGTGATACCTTCAATCTTGATATCCATCTGAAGTGCTGTGATACCGTCGTCAGTACCCGCAACTTTAAAGTCCATGTCACCTAGGTGATCTTCGTCACCAAGGATGTCAGAAAGAACAACGAAATCATCGCCTTCTTTCACAAGACCCATTGCGATACCCGCAACAGATGATTTGATTGGCACACCAGCATCCATAAGTGCTAGTGAAGTACCACATACAGAAGCCATTGAAGATGAACCGTTAGATTCAGTGATTTCTGATACTACACGTACTGTGTATGGGAATTCGTCAACAGATGGCATTACTGCAGCAATACCACGCTTCGCCAACTTACCGTGACCAATTTCACGACGCTTAGGCGAACCAACGAAACCAGTTTCACCTACACAGTATGGAGGGAAATTGTAGTGAAGAAGGAAGTGATCTTTCTTCTCACCCATGATGCTATCAATGATTTGTGCATCACGTTGTGTACCAAGCGTTGCCGTAACAAGTGCTTGTGTTTCACCACGAGTAAATAGTGAAGAACCGTGCGTACGTGGAAGTACACCAGTACGTACGTCTAGCGCACGAACCATGTCTTTTTCACGACCATCGATACGTGGAAGACCAGCAATGATGCGGCCACGTACAACTGTCTTCTCTAGATCGTGGAAGATAGTGTGGATTTCTTTTGCGTTTGCATCAACATCTTCAGCAAGAATCGCGTCGTTTACTTCAGCAGCAATCTCGTGGATGCGATCGTAACGCGCCATTTTTTCAGTGATTTGGTAAGCTTCAACCAGCTTAGCTTCAGCTAACTCAGCGATCTTAGTTTTAAGCGCTGTGTTCTCAGCAGGTGCAGCCCAATCCCAAGCAGGAGTTGCAACTTCAGCAGCAAACTCATTGATTGCATTGATAACAACTTGTTGTTGATCGTGACCGAAAACAACTGCTTGTAGCATTTGCTCTTCAGATAGACGATCAGCTTCTGATTCAACCATTAGCACTGCGTCTTTAGTACCAGCAACAACAAGATCTAGACGACTTGCTTCTAGCTCTTCATTGCTTGGGTTAAGAACGAATTGATCGTTAATGTAACCAACACGTGCCGCACCGATAGGACCATTGAATGGAATACCAGAAATAGCAAGTGCTGCAGAAGTACCAATCATTGTAACCATATCAGGGTTAACAGCAGGGTTTACAGAAACCACTGTTGCAATAACTTGTACTTCGTTTTTGAAATCGTCAGGGAATAGCGGACGGATTGGACGGTCGATTAGACGTGCAGTCAGTGTTTCGCCTTCAGAAGGACGGCCTTCACGCTTGAAGAAACCACCAGGGATTTTACCTGCAGCGTAAGTACGCTCTTGGTAGTTTACTGTTAGCGGGAAGAAGTCTTGGCCTTCTACTGCTGTTTTCTTACCAACAACAGAAACGAACACTGAAGTGTCGTCCATGCTAACCATTACTGCAGCAGTCGCTTGACGTGCTATAACACCAGTCTCTAGAGTAACCGTGTGGTTACCGTACTGGAAAGTCTTTACGATAGGATTCACGTGAATTTCCTTAAATATATTCCGCTTTCTATTTGCAGGTCAATTATAACCAACACAAACATAAGCGTCATGTAATGATGTCCACTTTTGTAATGATTTACGTATCGCGACTAATGAAAGTTCTCATAATCAAGAAAAACTTTTATTAGCCGCGACCTGAAGGTCGAGGAAAACGACTCGCAAAGTCATAACAAGTGGAAATAGGCAGTTATTTACTCGGCACCCATCATATCTCTGCGAAAGCATTCATACAACAAACTTGAGCTTAACTCCGGTACAGATAGTAGACGAAATTATGAAAGATGACAGGGGGACGTATAAATAATAGCGGTATCTATAATAAAAAGAGCAGATAAAAAGAAAGGAGCCTAGGGCTCCTTTCTTAAAGCAATCTTAGCGACGTAGGCCTAGACGCTTGATCAAGTCTTGGTAACGATCTAGGTTTTTACCTTTAAGGTAATCTAGAAGCTTACGACGACGAGAAACCATGCGTAGTAAACCGCGACGGCTGTGGTGGTCATGCTTGTGGTTAGCAAAGTGACCTTGAAGGTGGTTGATTTGCGCTGTTAAAAGTGCAACCTGAACTTCAGGAGAACCAGTATCATTTTCACATTGTGCGTAATCTGCAACGATTGCTGCTTTAGTTTCTGCATTCAGAGACATAACTCATTCCTAATACAAGATGTTTTAATTTGTGCCGCCAATCTCTGATTCAGCCGACACCCAAGCCGCGGATTATACTGATCAGCGGAACTAACTACAAGCGAATAATTAACCAGTTTTATTTTTAATCTCAAGCAACTCACACACAATAATCATGATGATTTCGTGTGCATAATAACGAGCGATCGGCTGGTATCATTATTGTTCTTGTTCGTTTGCCATTACTCGTTTTGGTGCCAACATGCCTTTTGCATCAATGGTACCAACACCAATAAACTCAGCAGTATCCCCAACGGTAATACGCACTAAAGTGCCTTCAGCGGGAACAACCTCGGCAGCAACAGGATTACCATGTAGTACATGCACAGCCGCTTCTGCTGTAATATTTACTGCTGGTAAATCTTGTACCGCAGTATCAGTTGGCAATAATAATGCATCTAATACTGTACCGGGTTCAATTTCATCCGCTATAGCTTGGTCAAGCATCGCCTGTAGCTGCTCAATCGTTACCATACGCTCATAAGGAAAGTTAGATACGCCAGTACGACGTAAGTAAGTCACATGAGCGCCACAACCTAGCATTTCACCAAGATCATCAACAATAGTACGAATGTATGTGCCTTTTGACACATGCAGTTCCATTTCAACTTCGTTGTTATCAAAGCGCAGTAACTCAACTGAATACACGGTAATCTTACGCGATTCACGAGGAATAGAAATTCCTTCACGCGCGTATTCATATAATTTACGGCCTTGATACTTTAATGCTGAGTACATCGATGGAATTTGATCAGTCGTGCCACGAAAGCTATCAATACAAGCTTCAAGTTGATCGCGTTCAACATTTACAGCGCGGGTTTCAACCACTTCACCATCAGAATCAGAGGTATCAGTACGCTCGCCTAATTTAGCAACCACACGATAACGCTTATCTGAATCTAATAAAAATTGTGAAAACTTGGTCGCTTCACCAAAACAAAGCGGTAACATGCCCGTCGCTAAAGGATCAAGCGCACCAGTATGGCCCGCTTTTTGTGCAAAAAAGATACGTTTCACTTTTTGCAGGGTATCGTTAGAACTAATGCCTGTTGGTTTATCAACCAAGATCACACCGTTAATTGGACGACCTTTACGACGACGTGCCATGTTTACTCCTCGCCTTTTTCTGCTTCGTCTTCATCACCACGACGATCTTCATCGTCACGTACCGCTTTAGATACTAGGTTTGAAATACGCATACCTTCAGTTAACGACTGATCGAAAATGAAGTTAAGTTCAGGTGTCACACGTAGGCGAATCTCTTTACCTAGTAGTGAACGGATGTAAGGTGCCATTTCACGTAATGCTTCTAAACTACCTTCAGCAGTTTGCTCACCAATTGGGAAAAACGTTACATAAATTTTGGCGTAGTTCATATCACGCGATACATCAACACTTGAAATAGTAGTCATTGCAATCGCAGGATCTTTGATCTCACGCTGTAAAATTACAGCCAATTCTTTTTGTAGCTGTTGCGCTACACGTTGGGTACGGCTAAATTCTTTTGCCATTTTCTTGCTCTCTCTAAGAATAATGCTCTTGAAAGAATGGGGAGCCGAAGCTCCCCATTATCATTATCATGTTGAAAAACAACTATCTACACTGATTATTAATCAAGTGTACGTTGGATTTCAATAATTTCGAATACTTCGATCTGGTCACCAACGCGAACGTCGTTGTAGTTCTTAACGCCGATACCACACTCGTAACCGTTCTTAACTTCAGGCACGTCATCTTTAAAGCGACGTAGTGACTCAAGCTCACCTTCGTAGATAACTACGTTTTCACGTAGAACACGAATAGGGTTGTTACGCTTGATAGTACCTTCAGTAACCATACAACCCGCGATTGCGCCGATCTTAGGTGACTTAAATACGTCACGTACTTCAGCAAGACCAATGATCTCTTGCTTGAACTCAGGAGACAACATACCGCCCATCGCCGCTTTAACTTCGTCGATTAGTTGGTAGATGATTGAGTAGTAACGTAAGTCTAGGTTTTCATTTTCGATTGTTTGACGCGCAGACGCATCAGCACGAACGTTGAAACCAAGTACGATAGCGTTAGAAGCTGCTGCAAGTACTGCATCAGTTTCAGTGATTGCACCAACACCTGAACCTACAATGTTAACTTTAACTTCATCAGTTGAAAGTTTACGTAGTGAGTCAGCAATTGCTTCAACAGAACCTTGAACGTCAGCTTTAAGCACAACGTTTAGCTCAGCAACTTCACCAGCTTCCATGTTAGCAAACATGTTTTCTAGTTTAGATTTTTGTTGACGTGCTAGTTTAACATCACGGAATTTACCTTGACGGTAAAGTGCAACTTCACGTGCTTTACGCTCATCACGTACAACAGTCGCTTCGTCACCTGATGATGGAACACCAGAAAGACCAAGGATCTCAACAGGAATAGATGGACCTGCTGATTCAATTTCTTGACCTTGTTCGTTGCGCATTGCACGAATACGACCATGCATTAGACCACAAAGAACGATATCGCCTTTACGCAACGTACCTTCTTGAACAAGTACAGTTGCTACAGGACCACGGCCTTTATCAAGACGTGATTCGATAACTACGCCAGATGCCATGCCTTCTTCAACTGCTGTTAGCTCAAGAATTTCTGACTGAAGTAGAATTGCTTCTAGTAGACCATCGATGTTAGTACCTTGTTTCGCAGAGATGTGAACAAACATGTTCTCACCGCCCCACTCTTCAGGCATAACGTCGTATTGAGCTAACTCATTCTTCACGTTGTCTGGGTTTGCATCTTCTTTATCGATCTTGTTTACCGCAACGATCAAAGGTACACCAGCCGCTTTTGCGTGCTGAATTGCTTCGATTGTTTGTGGCATTACGCCATCGTCTGCTGCAACTACAAGTACAACGATATCTGTCGCTTGAGCACCACGAGCACGCATAGCAGTAAACGCTGCGTGTCCAGGAGTATCAAGGAACGTGATCATGCCGTTTTCAGTTTCAACATGGTAAGCACCGATGTGCTGTGTAATACCACCAGCTTCGCCTGAAGCAACGTGTGCTTTACGAATGTAGTCAAGTGTTGATGTTTTACCGTGGTCAACGTGACCCATGATAGTAACAACAGGTGCACGAGAAACTTTTAATAAGTCTTCTGCATTACGGTCAGAAAGCACTGCTTCTTCAAGCTCGTTTTCTTTACGTAGAATAACTTTGTGACCCATTTCTTCAGCAACTAGTGATGCAGTTTCTTGGTCAATGATTTGGTTGATAGTCGCCATAGCGCCCATCTTCATCATTACCTTGATAACTTCAACGCCTTTAACAGACATTTTGTTCGCTAGCTCAGCAACGGTAATCGTTTCACCGATAACAACATCTTGCTTAGCAACTTGTGCTGTTTTATCAAAACCATGCTGCATTGAAGCAGGTTTGTTCATTTGAGGCTTACCGCGACCACGTTGGTTACGACCGCCACGGCCACCACGTTCGTCTTGCTTAGCCGCTGGCTTTTTCTTTTTACGACGGCGAGAAGTTTCTTCTTTGCGGTCTTGTTCGTCTTCTGCAGCACGAGCATATGTTGATGTCGTTGTATGGTAATCAGATTTTTCCATACTTACTGCTTGCTCAGGTTTTATCCCGTTTTTCTCGTTCTGTTCTGCCATTTTGCGAGCCTCTTCTAGCTGACGCTGACTTTCTTCTTCGGCTTTTCGCTTGGCTTCCTCTTCCAGACGACGCTGTAGTACTTCAGCATCTAACTTAGCCTGTTTGTCAGCGACGATGCGCTTAGCTTTTTCGTCAGCTTTACGCTTATCCTGTTCGGTACGATTCGCTTTATCCTCAGCGTCACGCTTCAATTTCTGTTCTGCTTCACGCTCAGCAGTTTCTGTTGCCTTACGCTGCTCTTCAGCTTGACGTAATGCAGCTTCCTCTGCCTTACGTTTCGCTGCTTCTTCTGCGGCTTGGTGAGCAATCATATCAGCTTCACGTTGCGCTTCAGCTTCTGCTTCGCGCTTAACAGCATCTTCTGCTGCACGTTGTTCATCCTCAAGTGCTGAACGTTTCACGTAGGTGCGCTTTTTGCGCACTTCTACTTGAACATTTTTGCTCTTACCACCGTTGCCAGAGACACTTAATGTACTACGTGTCTTGCGCTGCAGAGTCAGACGAGTTGGAGCGCCGTCAGTATTGCCGTCACTACCATGCTCCTTTTGGAGATGGTTAAGTAACGCCTGTTTTTCGGTTTGGCTTACATTTTCATCAACATTCTTAGCAATCCCAGCATCTGAAAGCTGTTGAAGTAAACGGTCAATTGGCGTACCAATTTCTTCCGCCAATGTTTTAACTGTAACCTCTGACATAATGCTCCTCCCTTGCTTTATTTTTTGATTACGCTTCGTCGCTGAACCAGCAAATATTACGCGCAGCCATAATTAGCTCACCCGCTTTTGCATCGTCCACGCCTTCAATGTCGGTCAAGTCATCAGTTCCTTGATCAGCAAGATCTTCAAGCGTACAAATACCTTTTGCTGCAAACTTAAACGCTAACTCGCGCTCAAGACCTTCCAGACTTAATAAATCTTCTGCAGGTTCTACACCGTCAAGCGTTTCTTCTTTAGCAAGCGCTAATGTAGTCAATGCAGCTTTTGCACGGCTACGTAATTGCTCGATAGTCTCTTCATCAAGACCGTCAACATCCATTAATTCACTTAATGGAACGTAAGCAATTTCTTCTAGTGTAGTAAAGCCTTCTTCCACCAATACAGTTGCGAAGTCTTCATCAATATCAAGGTGCTTAGTAAACACTTCAATTGATGCTTGTGCTTCTGCTTGGTGTTTTTTCTGTAAGTCTTCAACTGTCATTACGTTTAGTTCCCAGCCAGTAAGCTGTGATGCTAGACGTACGTTTTGACCGTTACGACCAATTGCTTGTGCCAGATTATCTTTCTGTACAGCAATATCCATTGTGTGGTTGTCTTCATCAACAATGATTGAATCAACTTCCGCTGGAGCCATTGCATTGATCACATATTGTGCAGCATTTTCATCCCACAATACGATATCAATACGCTCACCGCCAAGCTCACTAGAAACAGCTTGAACACGTGCGCCACGCATACCAACACACGCACCCACTGGGTCAATACGCTTATCGTTAGTTTTTACTGCGATTTTCGCACGAGAACCAGGATCGCGAGCTGCGCCCATAAGTTCAATCAGTTCTTCGCCCATTTCTGGCACTTCAATACGGAACAGCTCAGATAGCATCTCTGGCTTAGAACGCGTCATGAATAACTGGAAACCACGAGCTTCAGGTGCAACTTTGTACAATAGACCACGAACGCGGTCGCCTGGACGGAAGTTTTCACGAGGAAGTTGATCATCACGTTGGATGACTGCTTCTGCGTTGCTACCTAAATCAATGATTACTGCGTCACGATTTACTTTCTTAACAATACCAGTGATTAGCTCACCTTCGTTGTCAATAAACTGTGCCACAATTTGCTCACGCTCAGCTTCACGTACTTTTTGTACGATCACTTGCTTAGCTGTTTGTGTAGTAATACGGTCAAACGTTACAGATTGAATATCATCTTCAACATAATCGCCAACGGAGATTGTTGGATCTTCATACTGTGCCGCTTCTAACGTAATTTCAAGTGTTGGTTGAGTTACCTCTTCTACTGCTTTCCAACGACGGAAAGTTTCGAATTCACCTGTTTTACGATCGATAACAACACGAACTTCAATTTCTGCTTCGTGTTTCTTTTTAGTTGCTGTCGCTAATGCAATTTCAAGCGCTTCAAAAATACGCTCGCGAGGAACAGCTTTTTCGTTGGATACCGCTTCTACGACAGCCAAAATTTCTTTGTTCATTTCTAATGCCCCAATTTAGCGGTTAGAATTTTGGAACTAGGTTGGCCTTGGAGATATTGCTAAGTGCAAAGGACTCGTCATTGCCATCTACGTTAAGTGTGATCAGTTCGCCTTCAACAGCGACAATGTCACCTTTCCACTTACGACGGTTACCCATCGCCATTTTTAATACTAAGCTAACTTCATGACCAATAAATTGTTGGTAATGTGCAGCTTTGAAGAGTGGTCTTTCCAATCCAGGGGAAGACACTTCTAAGTGGTAAGCAACAGTAATAGGATCTTCAACATCCATTACTGCACTAATCTGGCGGCTCACTTCAGCACAACCGTCTACATTAATACCATTTTCATGGTCAATAAACACGCGAAGTGTGGAGTGTGCACCAGCACGGATAAACTCTAAACCAACAAGTTCAAAGCCAATAGCTTGAACAGAAGGCTCAAGTAAGTCGGTTAATTGTGTCTCTAAAGCTGTCAAGACAACCCCCCGGAAACAAAAAAAGGGCATAAAGCCCAGTAAATACCTGAATGGTCATGTTTCAGATAATAAAAAACCCCGAATACGGGGTTTTTTATTACTGGACCCTGATTACTAAGCTCATGCAAGCAAGAGTCTCAGTAAGAAAACAAACATTCAAAAATAAGAATAGTCTATTTTCAGGAAAGTGGTTGCGGGGGCCGGATTTGAACCAACGACCTTCGGGTTATGAGCCCGACGAGCTACCAAGCTGCTCCACCCCGCGTCCGATTCTGAACAGAGTATACCGTTCAGATGTTACTATTACAAGTAACCAGTATAATGGTGCCGAGAAGGGGACTTGAACCCCTACACCTTGCGGCACTAGCACCTCATGCTAGCGTGTCTACCAATTTCACCATCTCGGCTAAATCTTTACTTACTGAGATTTTTCACTTGTTGCTGGTGTTGTTTCAGCAGTGTTCTCAGTCGTTTTTTCTGCTGCAACTACTTTATCAGTAGAGATTGCAGTCTTTGGTTGTTCAACAGTTTGTGTTGTAACTGGAGCCGAAAGGTCGTCCCAACCACTTGTTTCTGCTGATTTCTTAGTACTAATATTGCCAAGTACAAGACTAATCGCAAAGAAAATGATTGCACAAAGTGTTGTCATTCGAGTTAGAAAATTTCCTGAGCCGCTAGAGCCGAACAAAGTTCCTGATGCACCAGCCCCGAATGAAGCTCCCATATCTGCGCCTTTACCTTGTTGAATCATTACTAGGCCAATTACACCAAGCGCAGCGACAAGATAAATCACAAGTAGAATTTCGTACATGGGTTCCACCTATGGTAAAATTGCTATACCGACTTTGCTTTAGCAGCGCCAGCGCATTCCTCTTATCTAGAGAGCGAATGAATACTAGCGAAACCCTGTGACAGTGACAAGTAATATTTACTCAAAAAGTGAATATTCCGAACCACTTGCACAACATTTAGCCAAAAACAAAGTCATCAAAATAAAAAGGCTGACTATATTTTATTAGCCAGCCTTCACCGTTATTAATAACACTTAAAGAATTAAGCAGTTATCAACAATTGCACTTAGCAGTTTTCTTTTACTGCTGTTGCAATATCTAATGCATATTGCTTAACATCAACTGCATTTTGGCCTTCAACCATAACACGAATCAATGGCTCTGTGCCTGACTTACGTAATAATACGCGACCATTATCACCTAATTTTTTCTCAACTGCTTGAGTTGCAGCAATAACAGCAGCTGATTGTAATGGATCGCTTTCACCTTTAAAGCGAACATTTTCTAGCACTTGTGGGAACATTGTCATGCCATCACTCAGCTCTTTTAAGCTCATTTTGCTAGATACAATAGAAGCCATAACTTGTAGACCCGCTACAATACCGTCACCGGTTGTTACTTTATCAAGTAAAATAACGTGGCCAGAGTTTTCAGCACCAATTAGCCAGTTATTTTTGATTAGCTCTTCCATTACATAACGGTCACCCACTTTTGCACGTACAAAAGGAATGCCTAGATTTTTAAGTGCAACTTCCATGCCCATATTGGTCATTAATGTACCAACCACACCACCTTTTAGCTCACCACAACGTAATGCATCACGAGCAATGATGTAAGCGATCTGATCACCATCAACTTTATTACCTAGCTCGTCAACCATGATCACACGGTCACCATCACCATCAAGTGCAATACCAAAGTCAGCTTTTTCTGCTAATACTTTAGCTTGTAATGCAGCAACATCTGTTGCACCTACTTTATCATTAATATTGACACCGTTAGGCTCGCAACCAATAGTAATAATTTCAGCACCTAGTTCACTAAATACTTTAGGCGCAATATGGTAAGTTGCACCATGGGCACAATCGACAACAATCTTAAAACCTTCAAGGCTTAAATGATTAGGGAATGTGCCTTTACAGAACTCAATATAACGACCTGCCGCATCATCAATACGGTAAGCTTTACCTAATAATGCAGACTCAACACACGTTAATGGTTTTTCCATTTCAGCTTCAATTGCAGCTTCAACGTCATCGGGTAACTTTGTACCTTGCGCAGAGAAGAATTTGATGCCGTTATCGTGATAAGGGTTATGTGATGCAGAAATCACAATACCCGCTTCAGCGCGGAACGTGCGAGTTAAATAAGCAACCGCGGGTGTTGGCATTGGACCAGTAAAAGCCGCTTTTAGACCTGCAGCTGCAAGGCCTGCTTCTAATGCAGACTCCAACATGTAACCTGAAATTCGAGTATCTTTACCGATTAATACTTTTTTAGTACCCGTTTGTGATAATACACGACCAGCCGCCCAACCCAATTTCATTACAAACTCAGGTGTAATCGGACCTTCACCAACAAAACCACGAATACCATCAGTACCAAAGAACTTACGTTCAGCCATTTTACACTCCTAGCTTTCTTTTTTATAAGTATATTGATTGTAATTAGCTTAGTGCTTTTTGTTACAATCATTCACTGTAATAAGGTTATATCTGCATTATTTGGAATAATTCATCACCATATTACAGACTTTAATAACATCAATTGTCTCTTGTACGTCATGAACTCGAATTATTTGCGCACCTTTCATTGCTGCAATCGTCGCACACGCTAGACTGCCAGCAACACACTCAACGGGAGGCTTATTTAATAATTTCGAAATCATTGACTTACGAGACATTCCCGCTAATAGCGGCAAGCCAAACTGATGAAACTGTTCAAGTTGTGCTAATAGTTGATAATTATGCGCCACTGTTTTACCAAATCCAAAACCAGGATCTAATATAAGCTGTTGACGAGTAATCCCATGCTGTTCACAAGCTTGAATCCGTTCAATCAAAAATTGATTAACGTCTACAATCAAATCGTCATAGTTTGGATCGGACTGCATTGTACGCGGTTGGCCTTGCATATGCATCAAGCATATAGGAACATTTGCTTGTGCCGCAGCGTCTAATGCACCTAAATCTTGTAATGCGCGAACATCATTAATTAAATCAGCCCCCGCATTAACCGCTTCAGTCATCACTTGCGCTTTACTAGTATCAATTGAAATCCAACAATCAAACCGTTGTCGAATTGCCTCTATTACTGGAATAACACGAGCCAGTTCCGTCTCAACATTAACATCAGCCGCCCCTGGTCGCGTCGATTCACCACCAATATCAATGATCGTCGTGCCAGCCTCAATCATAGCTTCAACATGACGTAATGCGTGATCTAACTGGTGATATTTACCGCCATCAGAAAAAGAATCTGGCGTAATATTAACAATCCCCATCACTTGAGGCGTTGTAAGATCAAGAATCTTACTTTTACTGATTAGTTGCATATTATGACTCCGCAAATTTCAACAAAAAAAAACCCCGACCTAAGTCAGGGTTTTCTATTTACTTAGCAATTATGCTCGAGGCGTACTATCTGTATCATCTTTCTCAGATAGCGCATCGATACCGTCGCCAACTGGCTCATCAGGAGCAAGTTCAGTTTCAGGTGCATTTCGCAACGTATCGCCATCATCACTCCAGCCTTTTGGTGCTCGAATTTCAGCTTTACGTTCCATTAAGTCATCAATCTGACCTGCGTCAATGGTTTCATATTTCATCAATGCATCTTTCATTGCATGCATGATATCCATATTATCAACCAAAATCTGACGTGCGCGTTGGTAGTTACGATCAATCAGAATACGAACTTCAGTATCAATCAGCTTCGCTGTGTCATCAGACATATGCTTACTTTGTGTTACTGAACGACCAAGGAATACTTCACCTTCGTCTTCTGCGTACAATAATGGACCTAACTTGTCAGAGAAGCCCCACTGAGTCACCATCTTACGTGCAATATCAGTAGCGCGTTCAATGTCGTTTGATGCACCTGTTGATACTTTCTCACGACCATAGATAAGTTCTTCAGCCAGACGACCACCGTAAAGACTTGAAATCATAGATTCTAAGAATTCACGAGAATGACTTACACGATCTTGTTCAGGTAAGTACATTGTCACACCTAACGCACGACCACGTGGAATAATGGATACTTTGTACACAGGATCGTGATCCGGTACTAAGCGACCAATAATTGCGTGACCGGCTTCATGGTATGCCGTTGATGCTTTCTGATCTTCAGACATCACCATTGACTTACGCTCTGCGCCCATCATGATTTTGTCTTTTGCTAGTTCAAATTCAACCATTGAAACAGTGCGCTTATCACCACGAGCAGCAAACAACGCAGCTTCGTTAACAAGGTTTGCAAGATCGGCACCAGAGAAACCTGGTGTACCACGTGCAATCAATGATGGATTCACATCACCGTCTAGCGGTACTTTACGCATGTGAACTTTAAGAATCTGCTCACGACCACGTACATCTGGAAGACCAACAACAACTTGGCGGTCGAAACGGCCAGGACGAAGTAAAGCTGGGTCAAGTACATCGGGACGGTTAGTTGCGGCAATAACGATAATACCTTCATTACCTTCAAAGCCATCCATTTCAACCAGCATTTGGTTTAGTGTTTGTTCACGTTCATCATGACCACCACCAACACCAGCACCACGTTGACGACCTACAGCATCGATTTCATCGATAAAGATAATACAAGGCGCTGCTTTCTTCGCTTGTTCAAACATATCACGGACACGGGATGCACCCACACCGACAAACATTTCAACAAAGTCAGAACCAGAGATAGTAAAGAACGGTACTTTAGCTTCACCAGCAATCGCTTTTGCTAATAAAGTTTTACCCGTACCAGGAGGACCAACCATCAACACACCTGTTGGGATTTTACCACCTAGCTTTTGGAAACGGCTTGGATCACGTAAGTAATCAACCAATTCTTTAACGTCTTCTTTAGCTTCATCACAACCCGCTACATCAGCAAAGGTTGTTTTGATTTGGTCTTCACCCATCATACGTGCTTTAGATTTACCGAACGACATGGCACCTTTGCCACCACCGCCCTGCATCTGACGCATAAAGAAGATCCAAACACCAATTAGTAACAACATTGGGAACCACGAAATGAAGATTGAAGCTAAAAGGCTTGGTTCTTCAGGAGGTGTACCCGCAACAGCTACATTTGCGTTAATTAAATCGTCTAACAGTTTAGGATCATTTGCGACAGGTAAGTATGTTACATAGCTCGCATTATCACGTTTGGTTACAGTGATTTCACGATCATTGAATCGTACTTCCTTTATCTGATCCTGACCGATTTGACGGACAAATGTCGTATAATCGACTTGGCCTTTGGTACTATTACTATTGGTTCCGAAACTCTGGAATACAGACATAAGAACAACAGCAATGACCAGCCATAAAATCAAGTTTTTTGCCATGTCACTCAAGGTGTTAACCTCGCGATAACTAAAAGATGAATGTAGATTACTACAGTTTGTAACCTGTAGCCACAATATAGACTTCACGCGAACGATCTCGCGAGGAATCTGGTTTACGAATTTTGACCACTTTAAACATGCTACGAATATCAGCGAGATATTGGTCAAAGCCTTCGCCTTGGAAAACTTTTACCGTAAAACTGCCATTCGGTGCAAGTACTTGTCGACACATATCTAATGCAAGTTCAACAAGGTACATAGCTCGAGGTTGGTCGGATGCAAGATTACCACTCATATTAGGTGCCATATCAGACATTACCACATCGACCATTTCTGGTTTAATGCGTGCCAATAAAGCATCTAATACTGCTTCTTCACGGAAATCACCTTGAAGGAAACTAACTCCAGGTAGTGAATCCATTGGTAAAATATCACAAGCGATGACCTGTCCATCATCACCTACAATTTCTGCCGCATACTGTGACCAACCACCAGGTGCAGCACCAAGGTCAACTACAGTCATGCCAGGTTTTAATAATTTATCTTTATTTTGAATTTCTTCAATTTTAAAGAAAGCACGAGAACGATAACCTCGTTTCTGCGCTTCTTGTACATATTTATCGTCAAAATGTTCTTTTAACCACCGGCCGGAGCTAGCGGATTGTTTTTTTCTACTCATGCTAAACCTAATGCGTTGCCATACTTAGTAAGTATACGTCGGCTAAAGACTTTATCGCACCTAATTCACTAGATTGCGCCCTAAAAATGTGCAGTGCAACATAATCACTGTAAATTTTCCGACTCTCATCTATTAAACAAATTAGTCTTCTAGACTAGATGGCGGTAGAATGTCGCGTTTTCAACCCTTGTAACTAAAAAAATAGAGTCATCATGAATCTAAGCACAAAACAAAAGCAATTCTTAAAAGGTCTAGCTCACAACCTAAAACCTGTTGTTCTTATGGGTGCGAATGGTCTTACTGAAGCAGTATTAGCCGAAATCGACCTTGCTCTAAACCACCACGAACTGATTAAAGTAAAAGTAGCGTCTGAAGATCGTGAAACTAAACTTTTAATCGTTGATGCTATTATTCGCGAAACTAAAGCGGAAAAAGTACAAGTGATTGGTAAAACTTTAGTGATTTACCGCCCAAGCGAAGATCGTAAAATCGAACTTCCTCGCAAATAAAAAAGGCCGCCTAGCGGCCTTTTTTATTGCTGTCGTTGGCAATAATTTCTTTTTGCTAACGACAAACTCTACCGTTATTAATAAGTTAACGCTTATTTGTCAAACATAGTCTATATTTTTAGTTACGACAAACAGCAATTAATTATTAAACGTATTGTACATCCATGATTTCAAATTCTTTTAAACCACCAGGGGTTGTAATTTGAACTTCATCACCGACTAATTTACCAATTAAACCGCGTGCAATCGGTGAGTTTACTGATATCAAGTTTTGCTTAATATCGGCCTCATCATCACCCACGATACAATATGTCATTTCTTTATCACTATCTAAATCTAATAGTTTGATAGTCGTACCAAAAATAACTTTGCCCGTATTCGCTAAGGTTGTTACATCAATCACTTGAGCAACAGATAGTTTGTATTCAATATCACGAATTTGCGCTTCACAAATACCCTGTTCTTCACGTGCAGCATGGTACTCAGCGTTTTCCTTTAAGTCACCAAGTTCGCGAGCTTCGGCAATTGCTTGAGAAATCAGCGGACGACGCTTCAATAACACCTCAAGTTCTTTTAGTAGCTTCTGTTCACCGCGAACAGTCATTGGTACTTTTTCCATAAATAAATAGCCTCTGTAACCTGATAGCGCTCGCCAATTTCAGGTAAAAATAGTCAACCTAACATTAAGCTAGCCTGACAGAATAAAAATGATTTGGTTTATTTTAAACAAAGATGACCCAGAGATCATCATTGATAAATGATAATCCGCATTTAACTGTTATTTATCGACGAATTATTTTGTTATACCGCGATTAAAACACCAAAGCTGAATATTGACGATAATAATAATCAGTATTTATTTGTTGTTAGCGCTTACTATCCCTTCTGGCTTTATCTCTAAATACAAAAAAGACACCTTGCTTAATCAACATTAAAAAGCGCGTCAAATCACACTATTTGAAATAAAAATATTTTTTTTAAGCATAAAAAATATATTAATTTCTAAATAGAGCTAAAATATAAAAAATAATTAGAACTTTTACTTATTATAATAACACACTGATTAATAAAATAATAAACGACAAAAAAAACCTAAAAATGCTGCATGTAAACTATTTTTCAGTTTTTTTTACTAACATATTATCAATGACACAAGTAAAAAGAACGCCATAGCATTCAGCATCGAAATGCAACTTATAAAAAAACTATATATAAAGGATTCGGCAATGAACAAGAACCTAATTGCTCTAGCAGTAGCAGCAGCGACTTTCTCTGGCGCAGCATCAGCAGCAACAGTTTATTCAGACGACACTTCTAGCCTAGCTATCGGCGGCCGTGTAGAAGCTCGTGCACTACTTTCTGATAACGCTAAAAATGAAACAGCACCTGTTCTTTCACAACAAACAAGTAATGATGTAACTGACATCTCACGTGTTCGTGTAAACATTGATGCAAAAACACAAATTGCTGATGGCGTACAAGGCATTGGTTTTGTAGAAAAAGAATTTGGTAGCGACAGCGACAACGTTCCAGAAGAAACTCGTTACTTATACGCTGGTGTAAACAGTGACCAGTACGGTCAAATCGTTTACGGTAAGGCTGACGGTTCACTAGCTATGCTAACTGATTTCACTGATATCATGGCATATGCAGGTTCTGTAGTTGGTGGTACTAAACTAGCAGTATCAGACCGCGCTTCAAACAACCTTTCTTATGTTGGTACATTCAACAACCTAACTTTCAGAGCAAACTACGTATTTGATGGCGCGGCATACAATGCTGCAGGTAAGAAAACAGACCAATCTGGTTTCTCTACTGCTGCTAAATACACTGTAGGTGATACAGGTCTTGCTCTTGGTGTTGGTTACACTCAACAAAAAGATCAAACTGCATCTACTAACGCTGTAAATGACACATCTAAGCAAACTTTCGCAGTAGCATCTTACACTATTGGCGATCTATACTTCGGTGGTTTATACAAATACGGTCATCGTGATGCAGCTAACCTAGTAAATGGCGATCTAACTGACTCTCAAGGTTACGAATTCGCAGCTGCATATACTATGGGCAAAACAGTATTCACTACTACTTACGGCTTCATGAAAGATGAGCGTAATACAAGCGGTGCTTACGATGAGTTAGCAAACCAACTATCTGTAGACGGTACTTACTACTTCAACAGTAACTTCCGCACTTACGCTTCTTACACATTCAACATGCTTGATAAGAACGAAGTAGGTAAAGTTGCTGCTTCTGACCAAGTTGTTCTAGGTGCTCGTTACGACTTCTAATTTTAATAATTAAAAGCGTACCCCAAAAGCGTCGACTTCGGTCGGCGCTTTTTGTTATTTAATCGTAACTGAACACTTAGGCAGTACATTTTTACTAAAGACATTAAAAAAGCTATCATTACAATTAACTCTATTTATACAATTGTATTCTGATATGCTAAAACGACTTATTTGCTCAGCCTTGCTATTAACAAGCATGCCTTCATTTGCTGCATTTTCGCCTCAGCAAGCCCTCAAGCAATTACCGACAGGTAGTGACGCCTCACTATTAGTTGTTAACCCAACGACCAATAAAGTCATCTACCAGCACCAAGCAAGCCATTTACAAGCCCCAGCGAGTACACAAAAGCTATTAACTGCACTTGCAGCTAAATTGTATTTAGGTAATGACTTCCGTTTTAGCACTAACCTTGAGACTCAAGGTAATAATGTTATTTTAGACTTTAATGGTGATCCAACATTAAAAAGCACTGATATTGCTAATCTGCTGCGCCAACTCAAACAGCAAGGTACAAACACCATCAAAGGCAATCTTTACCTTAATGGTGGCCATTTTACAGGCTTTGAACATGCCGTTGGCTCACCATGGGATATGCTGACACAATGCTACAGTGCGCCATCAAGCAGTATTACGTTAGAACATAACTGTTTTGAGGGGGCGTTATATTCAAATATGGCCTTTGGTGCTAAAACACGTTTAAATATTCCAAGCCATCAACCAGTAACGGCAACAAATGATGCGATTGTAGTAACGAAAGCTCAGCAAAAAGAACAATTATGTGAACTATCATTACAAGCAAATGATAGCAACCACTACCATATCACGGGTTGTATTCAACCAAAGAAAGATCCACTACCACTTCGGTTCGCAGTTCAAAATACCACGTTGTATTCAACAGCAATTATTAAGCAGCAATTAAAACGTGCAGGTATACATTTAGACGGTAAAATTTTACGTAATGACACCATTACAGGAAAGGTTGTTGCCACTCATCAATCAGCACCGTTAACCACTCTGCTGTATATTATGCTTAAACGCTCAGATAATTTATTTGCCGATAACCTTGCGAAAACCATGGGCGCTAAATTCTTTAATCAAGCAGGTAGTTATACCAATGGTGTAGCTGCTATTAAGGCAATTCTAAAACAAAAAGCCAATATTGATTTATCAAACACCATCATGGTTGATGGCTCAGGTTTATCACGCAATAACCGTTTAAATACGCATGATTTAATGGAAGTGCTTACTTACATTTATCATCACCCTAAACTAGGATTAATGACCGATTTACCCGTTGCAGGCAAAAGTGGCACCCTTCAATATCGTAAAAGCGTCCGTAACGCACCATTAAAAGATCATATTATTGCTAAAACAGGATCGTTATTTGGTACTTATAACCTTGCAGGTATTATTAAAACCAAATCAGGTCAACCATTATTGTTTGTACAGTTGGTCACCAACTATTACCCAACTGCGGCTGAAGTAAAAAACAGTCCACTGCCACCAATCAATCAATTTGAAAAGCAATACTATACATCTCTGTATAATAATTACTGATTCACTGTCGCTGTTATTAAGCTAATCGTAACAACTAAAAAGCCCCATTTATTGACGATACCTTAAAAAGTAGTTATCAATAAATGGGGCTTTTTTTATCTTTAATAACAGCAGTTATGACCATTAATCACATATTCAGCATCAAGTACCACAATTAATGGCCTAAACCTAAAATCCAATTAATAGTACTAAAATAAATAACCATTCCCGTAATATCCACCATTGATGCTAGCACCGGACTTACAAGTACCGCTGGATCTAAATTAAATGCACGCGCAATTAACGGTAATAACCCACCAGCACTGGTCGATACCACGACTTGAAT
The DNA here is from genome assembly GCF_900166965.1 of Photobacterium piscicola. Lineage (GTDB taxonomy): Bacteria > Pseudomonadota > Gammaproteobacteria > Enterobacterales > Vibrionaceae > Photobacterium > Photobacterium piscicola. Next base: position 77,109 of record NZ_FUZI01000006.1, read on the forward strand.
AGAAATAGCAATACCAATGGCTAGCGCAACCATATAAAGACTGATCCCTGTGGGTAATAGCACATGCCCACTAAAAAAGACCACCCGCCCAACAATCACAGCAGCTAACCCAATAGCAATCACTAGCGACACTCGAAATTCTTTCCATAATACCGCTATCCAGTCACGGGATCGTATTTCATCCATCGCTAATGCGCGTACCACTAACGTTGCCGCTTGTGATCCGGTATTCCCTCCCGCAGCTGCAATCACGGGCATGTAAATAGCCAACAAGACTAACTGGCTCAATGTATCTTGATAATGAGAAATAATCAGCCCAGATACAATCCCCATCAGCGCTAGGCCAACAATCCAACCTATACGTTCGCGCACATGGTTAAAGACACTATTTTGTAAATAATGCCCCACAGGTTCAACTTCAGAGCAGATCAAACCTAGCCCGTTAGCGAGTTGGCGCACTTTGACATCTTCTTTACGTTCATCAAGCCGATCAAGTAATAATTGAACATGGCGTAAAGGACATTCATGAAGCATAACTAAGGCTTCAGACAAGGGCATTTTAGCTAATAATTGTGCTTGCTCATCTAAATCATATTTTAGAAAAGCATTACGCACAGCCAGTGCATCACGTTGATCTAAGTGGGCACCTGTTGCGGCAGCATAGGCTGCAAAATTCATTACTGTCATGGCGTTTTATCCGGTTAACTGATACTCAAACAAGAGTAATAAGTAGCGACCGTCGCAATTTAAAACTTGAACCACACAATTTCAGGCATGCCATTAGGCCTACCGCGAATAACAGCCATTAATTGACTGATGGTGAGGGTATTCAATAATTAAATTGCACTGAAATATAAACGGGAAAATCGAGGAAGAATGTCGTGGATAGGCTATCGCACAAAAAGAAGGACATAGTATTCCGAGCCTGGCAGCACGGAACTGTTACGAATACCGTTACTAGGCTTGATTTTCCACCATCATACTCGGGGGCTGGTCGGTATCGTTCACTTACATCTCCAAAAATATATCGCCTACTGCGACGACTGCATTGTACGCTATTAGTACATTGCTGCAACTAAATCTGGCCTTTTCTAAAACACAAAAAGCAATAACATTAATAGTTAACTCTTTCAGGTATCGCGTAATTTAAAATAATGCCATAAAAAATAAAAAGCCGATCATTTTCATGATCGACTTCTTAACAGTGACACCATCAGTGCTATTTTATAACCGATAACAATTCTGCTATGTGGTTATTTGATCATTGCATGTAGCTCTTGAATAGAGGTTACCGTATTACGATCATCGGCAGTATGCGCCAAACAAGCAGCAAAACCAGCATTCAAGGTTGTGGTGTAATTTACCTTCTCAGCGAGAGCACTACGACGTAGTACTTTTGAATCTTCAATTGCTTGACGACCTTCCGCTGTATTAACAATGTAGGTGTATTCATTATTCTTAATACGGTCAAGAATATGAGGACGGCCTTCATGTACTTTGTTAACTAAACGAGGATTAATACCCGCTTCACCTAAGATCACCGCGGTACCGTGAGTCGCATCAAGTTGATAGCCAAGTTTGATTAATTTAGACGCTAAATCAACCACACGTTTCTTATCCCCTTCACGTACTGATAGTAGTGCACGACCACCTTCAGGGTACTCTTTTCCACAACCTAGTTCAGCTTTAGCAAACGCTTCTGCAAACGTATTACCAATACCCATTACTTCACCTGTTGAGCGCATTTCTGGGCCTAACAATGGGTCAACACCTGGGAATTTATTAAACGGCAATACCACTTCTTTTACTGAGTAATACGGTGGAATAACTTCTTTCGTAAAACCTTGTGATTGCAGTGATTGCCCCGCCATTACACGTGCCGCAATTTTTGCAACAGGTACGCCAGTTGCTTTTGATACAAAGGGTACTGTACGCGCAGCACGAGGGTTAACTTCAATTAAGTAAACTTCGTTATCTTTAACGGCGAACTGAGTATTCATTAACCCGCGAACCCCAAGTTCAAACGCCAAGTTCTTCACTTGCTCACGCATCACGTCTTGGATTTCTTTGCTCAGCGTATAAGCTGGCAATGAACAGGCTGAGTCACCAGAGTGAACACCCGCTTGCTCAATGTGCTCCATGATGCCAGCAATAACAACTTGTTCCCCATCACAAATCGCATCAACGTCAACTTCAATGGCATCATCAAGGAAACGGTCAAGCAATACAGGAGATTCGTTTGAAACGCTAACAGCTTCATTAAAGTAACGACGTAAATCTTGCTCATCGTATACAATTTCCATTGCGCGACCGCCAAGTACATACGATGGGCGCACAACTAACGGGAAACCGATGATTTTTGATTTCTCAATCGCCTGTTCCATCGTCGTAACTGTTGCGTTTTCTGGTTGTAATAAACCTAAACGGTCAACAGCTTGCTGGAAACGTTCACGATCTTCAGCGCGGTCAATGGCATCAGGGCTCGTACCGATAATTGGCACACCAGCCGCTTCTAATGCGCGAGCAAGTTTAAGTGGTGTTTGACCACCGTATTGAACAATCACACCTTTAGGTTTTTCAACACGTGCAATCGCTAATACATCTTCCAGAGTAACGGGTTCAAAATATAAACGGTCAGAAGTATCGTAGTCAGTTGATACCGTCTCAGGGTTACAGTTAACCATGATAGTTTCATAACCATCTTCACGTAATGCTAGTGATGCATGAACACAACAGTAATCAAATTCAATACCTTGACCGATACGGTTAGGGCCACCACCAAGAATCATGATCTTTTCTTTAGTGGTTGGATTTGCTTCACATTCCTCATCGTATGATGAGTACATGTAAGCCGTGTCTGATGAAAACTCAGCTGCACAAGTATCAACACGCTTATACACTGGGTGAATATTAAATTGGTCACGCAGTTTACGAATTTCAGCTTCAGCAACACCAAGTAGTTTCGCTAAACGTGCATCTGCAAAACCTTTACGTTTTAGGCTACGCAGTGCTTGCTCATTTAAACCCGCAAAACCTGCCGCTTTAACGCGTGCTTCATCTTTAATAATGTCTTCGATTTGAACCAAGAACCAACGGTCAATACCGGTTAGATTAAAGATACCATCAACAGACATCCCCGCACGGAACGCATCGCCGATATACCAAATACGCTCAGCACCCGCGGCTTTTAATTCATAACGAATTTTACTCATTGCATCCGGTTCTTCAAGATCAACCATCTCGTCAAAACCGTTAGCACCCACTTCGAGGCCACGTAATGCTTTGTGTAATGACTCTTGTTGGTTACGACCAATAGCCATTACTTCGCCCACCGACTTCATCTGGGTGGTAAGACGGTCATTGGCACCGACAAACTTTTCAAAGTTAAAACGTGGAATTTTCGTTACAACATAATCGATAGTCGGTTCAAATGACGCAGGGGTTGCACCACCTGTAATATCATTCATCAGTTCATCAAGGGTAAAACCAATCGCCAGTTTTGCCGCTATTTTAGCAATAGGGAAACCCGTCGCTTTAGATGCTAATGCTGATGAACGAGAAACACGTGGGTTCATCTCGATGATAACCATACGGCCATCTTCAGGATTGATACCAAACTGAACGTTTGAACCACCCGTTTCAACACCAATCTCACGTAATACTGCTAGCGATGCATTACGCATTAGCTGGTATTCTTTATCGGTTAATGTTTGCGCTGGCGCAACCGTGATTGAGTCACCCGTGTGAATCCCCATCGGGTCAAAGTTTTCAATTGCACACACGATGATACAGTTGTCGTTCTTATCACGAACCACTTCCATCTCATATTCTTTCCAGCCAATCAGTGATTCATCAATCAACAATTCACTTGTTGGTGATAAATCTAGACCGCGAGAACAGATTTCTTCAAATTCTTCTTTATTGTATGCAATGCCACCACCAGTACCACCCATCGTAAATGACGGACGAATAATACAAGGGAAACCTACCATATCGAGCACTTTATACGCTTCGTCCATGGTGGTTGCAGTATCAGCACGAGGACACTCAAGGCCAATCGCTTTCATTGCTTTATCAAAACGAGAGCGGTTTTCAGCTTTATCAATTGCGTCAGCTGTTGCACCAATCATTTCGACATTAAATTCTTTTAATACGCCATACTTTTCAAGATCTAAGGCACAGTTAAGCGCAGTTTGGCCACCCATCGTTGGCAATACTGCATCAGGACGTTCTTTTTCGATGATCTTGCGTACTACTTCCCAGTGAATAGGCTCTATATATGTAGCATCCGCCATATCAGGGTCGGTCATGATCGTTGCAGGGTTAGAGTTAACCAGAATAACGCGGTAACCCTCTTCACGCAGCGCTTTACATGCTTGTGCACCAGAGTAGTCGAATTCACACGCTTGACCGATAACAATCGGACCAGCACCTAAGATTAATACACTTTTAATGTCAGTACGTTTTGGCATTTTTTACTACTCCCGGTTTAAGCGCTGTGTTTCTTAATTAATTCGATAAAGTGATCAAATAGTGGTGCTGCATCATGAGGACCAGGGCTTGCTTCAGGGTGGCCTTGGAAACTAAATGCAGGCTTGTCGGTACGATGGATACCTTGTAGAGAGCCATCAAACAGGGATTTATGTGTTGCACGTAAATTATCAGGCAATGTTGCTTCATCAGCGGCAAAACCGTGGTTCTGGCTAGTGATCATTACCACATCACGTTCAAGATCTTTTACTGGATGGTTTGCACCATGGTGACCAAATTTCATTTTCACCGTTTGAGCACCACTCGCCAAAGCTAAAATCTGGTGCCCAAGACAGATACCAAAAATAGGTAAGTTCTTATCTAGAAATACTTTGGTCGCTTCAATCGCATAAGTACATGGCGCAGGATCGCCAGGACCATTTGATAAGAAAACACCATTTGGATTTAATGCTAACACTTCTTCCGCTGTTGTTTGCGCAGGAACAACCGTTAGACGGCAGCCACGATCAACCAGCATACGTAAAATATTGCGTTTAGCACCAAAGTCATAGGCAACAACATGGTACGGTAGCTCACTGTCATCTTTCGCTGCGGGTAAACCGCCCGTTAATGTCCATGAACCTTGCTTCCAGCTATATGTTTCAGTTGTAGTCACCTCTTTCGCTAAATCCATGCCTTTAAGACCGGGAAATGCTTGAGCTTGAGCGAGTGCCGCAGCTTCATCAAGATGGTCACCTGCAACGATACAACCGTTTTGAGCGCCTTTTTCACGTAGAATTCGCGTTAATTTGCGAGTATCAATATCAGCGATACCGACAATATTTTGCGATTTAAGATAGTCAGAAAGGGATTGTTCACTGCGGAAATTAGAAGCGATAAGAGGAAGATCACGAATTACCAAACCTTGAGCATGAATTGCCGTTGATTCTTCGTCTTCAGTATTAGTGCCGGTGTTGCCAATATGGGGATAGGTAAGAGTAACGATCTGTTGCGAGTAAGAGGGGTCAGTGAGAATTTCCTGATACCCCGTCATCGAGGTATTAAAAACAACTTCACCAACAGCCGAACCATCTGCCCCAATGGACACGCCGCGGAACACTGTCCCATCTTCAAGGACTAACAGCGCAGATTTGCTCAAGACAACCTCCAAAAAATAAAAATGCAATTAAAACAGATAAATTTGCAACTACCCATTCCATTTAACGCCAAAAACCCTTAACTACTGATTTTTGACAAATTGCGCAAATTCTATGGATCAGTTAGCAATCTGTCAACATTTAACCGTAATTAAATTTAAAAAATCACACACAATCACCACTTTCTGGCTCAAACACTGTAAATAACAACTTTCATTGCAGGTTTAGGACTATCGAATAACATTAGTTAAAATGTAATCGATTGCCTAGGTTGCAAATACGTTAATCTAAATTAAAATCACACGCAAACGATAAAATAACCAAACTTAAGTAATACAAACAATCAAAAATAATCAAAACAAGCACCAAACGCTAATTATTACAACAAAAGCCAGCGTTATTTCAGCCTTTTACTCTAGTTGACATTTCAAACAACAACCTTACCTCCACAGTGACAATTTATGCATAACTATCCTGTTAATTTACATAAACAACAATGGTGTTCTTATTAATTTAGATATAAAAAAACCTGCCATTAGGCAGGTTATCGACAGTTATTGATGTGCTTTTTATAATCGATCTAAATCAAGTACATCAGTCATAGTATAAAAACCCATTTGTTTTTGGTTTAACCATGCCGCTGCACGTACTGCACCATTGGCAAATGTCATTCTATCAGTCGCTTTGTGGGTAATTTCAACTCGCTCACCAATATCAGCAAACATTGCGGTATGTTCGCCCACAATATCGCCAGCTCGAATAGTTGCAAAACCAATCTCATCACGACTGCGTTCACCTGTAATGCCTTCACGTGAATACACAGCAACATCACTGAGCTTGTTCCCCATCGCTCCCGCAATTGCTTCACCCATACCAATGGCTGTTCCTGATGGTGCATCAACTTTATGGCGATGATGTGCTTCAATGATCTCAACATCACAATAGTCACCCATCACTTTGGCAGCTTTCTCTAGCAATTTAAACACCAGGTTAACACCGACACTGTAATTAGGCGCCATAACAACAGCTATCTGCTCCGCGGCAGCATCAATCAATTGACGTTGTGACTCAGTGAAACCGGTTGTGCCAATAACAATTTTTTTATGATGTTGTAGGCATAATTCAAGGTTCGCTAGCGTCACAACGGGTGCCGTGAAATCAATTAACACATCAAAGTCATCAATTGCTTGACGTAAATCGTCAATAATCACTACATTCGCTAAACCAATACCCGCTAATTCTCCAGCATCGGCCCCTACCAAGCTTGAACCAGCACGCTCAGTTGCAACCGTTAATGTCGTTGCATTTGATAATGCAGTGGCTTTAATTAGTTGACGCCCCATTCGTCCGGCTGCACCGGCTATCGCAATTCTGACCATTAACGTGCATCTCCTACACTATTCATAATAATATGTTCCACTGTAGCTTGTTGACTATGATAAAAAAAGCCCCAGTTTTCACTGAGGCTCATCGTTAACTAACAAACACTGTCTTAGATATTTTTCACTTGTAATTCTCGTGGTACTTCAAAGAACATGTTTTCTTCTCGACCGGATAATTCTTCAACATCAGCGGCATTAGTGAGCTGTTTAATTCGTGTAATGATTTGGTTCACTAACTCTTCAGGCGCTGAGGCCCCCGCAGTAACACCCACGACATTCAGACCTTCAAGCCATTGTGGATCAATATCTTCAGCACTATCAGTTAAATAAGCGGGTGTACCTAATTTCACTGCAAGTTCACGTAATCGATTTGAATTTGATGAATTTTTAGAACCGACAACAATCATAGCATCAACAGTTGCAGCCATTTCACGCACCGCATCTTGACGATTTTGGGTTGCATAACAGATGTCATCTTTACGCGGGCCTTGAATCTCTGGAAACACCTGGCGTAGACGATCAATAACATCAGCAGTTTCATCAACCGATAACGTTGTTTGACTAACAAAATGCAAGTTTGACGGATCTTTTACGACGAGCATATCGACATCTTCTGGTTTTTCAACCAAATACATACCACCGTCATGATTAGCATATTGTCCCATGGTGCCTTCCACTTCAGGATGACCCGCATGACCAATTAATACCACTTCCATCGCTTTACGGCTTGCACGTGCAACTTCCATATGAACTTTAGTCACTAACGGACAGGTTGCATCAAAGACCGTTAATTGACGTGCTTTCGCTTCATTCCTAACCGCTTGTGATACCCCATGAGCTGAGAAGATAACAATATTGTCGTCAGGCACTTCGGTTAGATTCTCGACAAAAATAGCACCGCGCTGCTTTAGCCCTTCAACAACGAAACGGTTATGAACCACTTCATGACGCACGTAAATAGGTGGCTGATACATTTCTAATGCACGTTCAACAATGCTAATCGCACGATCAACACCAGCACAAAAACCACGGGGATTTGCGAGTAAGATTTTCATCAATAATGGCTCTTAACGTTCAATGGAGACAACTTCGACCTCAAAGGTAACTGTTTTGCCTGCTAATGGATGATTAAAATCAACGGTGACAGAATCACCCACTACTTGTGTAATTATTCCAGGAATATCATGTCCATCAGGGCCAGTAAAAGCGATAATACGCCCCACTTCAGCGGGAGTATCAGCACTAAACTTACTCAATTCGACATGGTGAATATTATTGGGATTTGAAGGGCCAAAAGCATCTTCAGGCGCTAAATCAAACTGTTTTTTTTGTCCCGCTGCTAAACCTAATAAACATTTTTCAAAGTTCTCAGTTAAACTACCATCACCGATACGAAAAATGACCGGTTTAGCATTAGCGAACGTCGATTCAGCCACCGTCCCATCAGCTAATTTGATTGAGAAGTGCATCAACACTTCACTATTATCCTTGATCACTGACATATATTATTCCCTACTCTTAGTTACTACTATTTAACAACAAAGTGCCGCGGGTATCAACGTATGGACACTAGGGTTTTATCGCTACTCACGAATAACAATCCGCTTTCAAACCTCAACTCGTCTTTTTCAAGCTGCTTAATAGATATAATATTACGCCACAAAAAATAGCCACATCGGCTAAATTGAAAATAGCAAAGTGATGGTTTTTATAATGAAAATCTAGAAAATCAATCACAAATCCATACTGTATACGATCAAAAAGATTACCCAGTGCGCCGCCAATAATAAAAGCACAACCAATATTATGTGCCGTTTGAGTAATTGAAGCCTGTCGCATTTTATAACTTAAAAAACCACAAGCAACGACAGCAATCAGGGCTAACAACCATCGTTGCCAACCGCCTTCAGTACTAAGAAAGCTAAACGCGGCCCCCGTATTATGAACATAATACAGACTCATAAATGGCAATACCGTAATCGGCGTTGAGCCATTAACCGTCATTGTGCCAATAATAAAAACCTTACTCAGGTAATCAATCATAAAAATAATTATGGCCAACCATAGCCAGCGAAGGCCTGAGCGTTGATCAAATTTTGAGTGTAACTTTACGTTAGACATTTGATACTCCTTAATGATGCCATAGGAGCGCCGCGACAACCTGGCAGCGTTACTACCTGCAATGTGTTATTTCCAAACATAAACCATCAGAATATTAATCAAAAAAAAACGCCACCAGTCAAAACAGGTAGCGTTTTATTTTAATAACGAATTAAAACTTAGTGAGCTTTAACTGCTTTATCAGCTTTAAAGCCATCAAGAATTAACAATACAGCACCCAAACAAATGGCTGAATCGGCAATATTAAATGCAGGCCAATGATAACTACCGTAATAGAAATCAAGAAAATCGACCACAAAACCATGGTAAAGGCGATCAAATAAGTTACCTAACGCGCCACCAATGATCAACGCATACGCAATATTAGCCATTTTATTGGTTACTGGCGTACGACGCATCCACAATGTTAATAAGCCACAAACACCAAACGCAATCGCTGCAAACAACCATCGTTGCCAACCACCCGCACTACTTAAAAAACTAAATGCGGCACCAGTATTGTGCACATACAGTAAATTAAAAAACGGCGTGATCTCAATCCGGTTTGGCCAGCCATAGCCCATCGTGTCCATCACCAATAGCTTAGTGCCATTGTCGATAATAAATACCAGAATCGCTAACCATAGCCAGCGAATACCCGATTGTTTAAGCGTCAACGCTTGCTGAGGTGCTGAATTAGTCATTAGGCAAATTTACGCTCTTCGCCGTCGCCATCGATGTTAGTTACACAACGACCACACACTTCTTCGTGTCCAGCAATAGTGCCTACATCAGCAACATGGTGCCAACAACGCTCACACTTCGCCGCTTCAGAAGCATTCACTGTCACAAATAATCCTTCGATATCTGTTTCTTGTGCGCCTTCAGGCTTGCTATCAGCAACCACAACGTGTGCTTTTGATGTTAGCAATACAAAACGTAATTCGTCTTCTAGCTTATTCAGTTTAGCGGCAAGCTCTGCATTTGCAGCTAGCGTTACTTCTGCTTGTAGTGAACCACCGATAACTTTTTCGCTACGTGCAGTTTCAAGTAACTTGTTCACAGCACCACGAACTTGTTGAATCTCAGCCCAGAAATCGTTGTTTAGCTCTTCATTTTCAGCAAGACCGAATAAACCGTCGAACCACTCACCAGTAAACACGAATTGATCACGCTTACCTGGCATTTCGTTCCAGATTTCATCGGCTGTGAATGACATGATAGGTGCCATCCAACGAACAAGTGCTTCTACGATATAGTAAAGCGCAGTTTGACAACTACGTTGTGCATGACCACCACGTTTTGCTGTGTACTGACGGTCTTTAATCACGTCTAAGTAGAAAGAACCCATTTCCACTGAACAGAACTGCATTAAACGCTGAGTTACTGTGTGTAGATTGTAGTCTTCGTATGCTTTAACGATCTCTTCTTGAGCCGCCATTGCACGACCTACAGCCCAGCGATCCAGTGCAACCATTTCTTCAACAGGCACACAATCAGTTTCAGGATTGAAGCCATTTAAGTTAGCAAGGAAGAAACGTGCAGTGTTACGAATACGACGGTAAGCATCTGCTGAACGCTTAAGAATTTCGTCAGAAACAGCCACTTCACCCGTGTAGTCAGTTGATGCAACCCATAGACGAAGAATATCAGCGCCAAGCTTGTTAGTGACATCTTTCGGTGCAACCACGTTGCCCACTGATTTCGACATCTTACGGCCTTGACCATCAACCACGAAGCCGTGTGTTAACACTTGCTTGTACGGGGCTTTGTCTTTCATCGCTACAGATGAAATCAATGATGACTGGAACCAACCACGGTGTTGATCTGAACCTTCTAGGTAAAGATCTGCTGAATGACCATGAAATTCAGGACGGCTATCAACCACAGAGAAATGGGTAACACCTGAGTCAAACCATACATCAAGAGTATCAAGTACTTTCTCGTAAATCGCTGCATCTTCTGCGCTCATTACGTCAGTCAGTTCTAGATCCCACCAAGCTTGAATACCCTTTTGCTCAACAAGCTGTGCTACTTTTTCAATTAGCTCAGATGTTTGTGGGTGAAGCTCTTGCGTTTCTTTATGGATAAATAAGGCAATTGGCACACCCCAAGTACGTTGACGAGAGATACACCACTCAGGGCGACCTTCGATCATACCTTCGATGCGGCTTTGGCCCCATTCAGGCATCCATTGTACGCTCTTGATTTCTCCTAATGCTTTTGCACGCAGACCAGCTTTCTCCATTGAGATAAACCACTGTGGCGTTGCACGGAAGATAATTGGCGTTTTATGGCGCCAGCAATGTGGGTAGCTGTGAGTGATCTTAGAGAAATGTAATAATGAACCATGTTCACGTAATACATCTACAACCACTTCGTTTGCTTTAAATACGTGTTGACCAGCAAAGATCTCAGTATCAGGTAAGTAAACACCGTTACTACCTACAGGGTTAGCAATTTCAAGATTGTATTTTTGACCTACCACGAAGTCTTCTTGACCGTGGCCAGGTGCAGTATGTACACAACCTGTACCAGATTCAGTGGTAACGTGATCAGCAAGCACAACTGGTACATCAAAGCTGTAGAATGGGTGATTAAAGCGCATTAGCTCTAATTCTTCACCTTTACAGAAACCTAGGATTTCTGACTCTTCAAAGCCAACACGTGCCATTACTTCTTTTACAAGCTCTGCCGCTACGATTAAACGTTGTGGTTGAGTGTGTACATCTGTAACAGGTGTTTGTACCAATGCGTATTCAAGATCAGCACTCACAGCAACACCGCGGTTAGCAGGCATTGTCCATGGTGTCGTTGTCCAAATAACAATCGACACGTCGCCTTCACCTTGGTCAGCAACACAGCCAAACTTCGCTAATACCGCAGCTTCGTCTACCGCTTTAAATTTAACGTCGATAGATAGCGATACTTTATCTTGGTATTCAACTTCAGCTTCAGCCAATGCAGAACCACAATCAGTACACCAATGAACAGGTTTAAAACCTTTAAGTAGGTGATCTTTATCTGCGATTTTACCTAGTGCACGAATGATGTTCGCTTCAGTGCCGAAATCCATTGTACGGTATGGCTTGTCCCACTCACCTAGAACACCTAGACGCATGAAACTTTCTTTTTGACCTTCAACTTGGCCTGCCGCGTAAGCACGACATTTCTCGCGGAATTCAGCTGCCGTTAATTTTTGACCCGGCTTACCAAATTTCTTTTCTACCATTAATTCAATTGGTAGACCGTGACAGTCCCAACCTGGGATATACGGTGAATCAAAGCCAGAAAGCGTCTTTGATTTAATAATAATATCTTTAAGAATCTTGTTTAACGCGTGACCGATGTGAATATCACCGTTAGCGTAAGGAGGGCCATCGTGTAATACGAAAGATTTTTTACCTTTCTTAGCTTTACGAATTTCACCGTAAAGATCTTCATCATACCAACGCTTAAGCATTGCAGGCTCACGTTGAGCTAGGTTGCCTCGCATCGGAAACCCTGTTTCAGGCAGGTTCAGGGTATCTTTATAGTCACTCATGGATTCTAGATTCCGTTACTTGGGCGAAGTTGGACATTATTACGCTCAGACAGCCACACCCGTGCTGCTTGAGCATCTCGTTCGATTTGTAATTTCAGCGCATCGAATGATTCAAATTTTTTTTCGTCACGCAACTTATGGCGCAACACGACTTCAAGCTGACGACCATAAAGATCCGCTTGATAATCAAATAGGTGTACTTCAAGTTGCTGTCGTACACCTTTTACCGTTGGTCGGTGGCCAACATTAGCCACACCAGCAATAGGCGCGGCGGTAATACCCAATACTTCAACCGCATAAACCCCTGCGACAGGTGTTACGCGACGTTTAAGTGGAATATTCGCTGTTGGAAAGCCGATAGTACGGCCTAATTTTCTTCCGTGTGAGACACGGCCACGAATACTGTATGGTCGACCAAGCATTTGTTCTACTTGATCTAATTCATTATTCGCTAAAGCGTGACGAATTGCAGTACTGCTTACTCGCTGCTCAGAAACACAAAAACTTGTTGTACTAATTACTTCAAATCCGTATTTCTTACCAGCGGCCACCAGCATCGCAAAATCACCACGTCGCTCTTGACCAAAACGAAAGTCATCACCAATAACCAGAAATTTAACACCCAATTGCTTTACCAACAAGCATTCGACGAAATATTCAGCAGTCATTGATGCAAAATGATGATTAAAATTAACACACAATAATCGATCAATACCGACTTTTTTCAATTCTACATATTTCTCGCGAAAACGGGTCAACCTTGCTGGGGCTTTATTACCCGCAAAAAGCTCTTGTGGTTGCGGTTCAAACGTCATTACCGTGGCGGCTAACCCCATTGAGTGCGCTTTGGCTATGACTTGTTTAAGCAACGTTTGATGGCCAAGATGGACACCGTCAAAATTGCCAATGGTCAGCACACAACCATGATGGCGTGGCTGAATATTGGGTATACCTCGAATTAATTCCATAGGTAATTTAACTATGTCAGTACTCATAAGGCTATTTGCTCATCCTACAATAAGATCACTTGTTTATATGATGACCAATAACAGCCAAAAAAATTAATAACTGCGGTAACTAATCCACCACCATTACGGTTAAAAACCACTTTTTAGCGTAACGCTGGTGAATTATATACTACTCGGCGGTTTCAATCAGCTCTCTGCACGCAGATGACGCGGGCGAACACCCAAAACAATGGCACACAACAGATAAATACTACTACCGCCTAAAATCAAGCCAAAGAGCCATACAACACGCTCAAATAAATGGAACGCTAGCCATTGCTCGGTAGAAGGACTGAACCATAATAATCCACTGACCATGACTGCGCCTGCAATGACTAATCGCAGTACAAACAATAATGTCTGGCGACTCACTCGGTAAATATTTTCTTTATGTAAACCTCGGTATAACAACCCTGCATTTAGCAATGCTGATAACACACTCGCAATGGAAAGGCCGACATAACCATAAAATGGTGCAAAGATACCGTTAAAGACCATATTGCTAACCATGGCAATAATACCAATTTTCACTGGCGTTTTGGTATCTTGACGAGCGTAATAACCAGGGGCAAAAATTTTAATCAACATGTAGTTAAGTAAACCAGCTGATACCACCCACAGTGACATTGCGGTTTGATTGACATCATAAAGATCAAATTCACCGCGCATGAACATCACCATCAACATCGGTTTGGCTAAGGTGATCATACCGAGCATCGCAGGAATACCCAAGATCAACACCATTCGCACTCCCCAATCCATCGTATCTGCAAATTGTTGAGGTGATTTATCAACATGTTTACGCGACAAGGCAGGTAAGATCACGGTGGCAATCGCAATACCAAATAAACCTAACGGGAATTCTAATAAACGATCAGAGTAATATAACCAACTGATTGAACCGGTCATTAGAAAACTGGCAATTAACGTATCGAGCAATAAATTGATTTGCGTAACCGAAACACCAAACAGTGCTGGTAGCATTAATTTACGTATTTTCGTCACCCCAGGGTCATTCCAGCCCCATTGTGGTCGAACTAAATACCCTTCTCGATATAAAAATGGCAATTGAAAACAAAACTGCACTAAACCACCGATAAAAACACCAAGTGCTAAACCAATTTCTGGCTTGGCTAGATGAGGCGCAATAAATACCGCACAGCCAATAATGGCGATATTAAGAAACACCGGCGTAAACGATGAAATCGCAAATTTACCCAATGTGTTTAAAATAGCACCTGATAATGCTACAAAAGTCACAAACCACAGATAGGGAAAAGTAATTTTCAGCAATAAACTGGCTAACTCAAATTTTTCAGCTCCGGGAGACGTCCCTTGCATCCAATCCCAAAACCAACCAAAACCAAATAATGCCGTAACGGCACCAGATCCTAATACCCCGAGCAAGGTCACTATGGTAACAATACCACCCAGTGTACCTGCAGCACGTGCAATTAATAATCGGGTTCGATCAACATCGCCAGCTGCATGGTACTCAGTTAATACTGGTACGAAGGCTTGCGAAAAAGCCCCTTCAGCAAAAAGACGGCGTAAAAAGTTAGGAATTTTGTTGGCAAAGAAAAAAACATCGGCCGCAGCCCCTGCTCCCATGAGGTTAGCCACTACCACATCTCGGACCAAACCGAGCACGCGAGACACTAAAGTCATGGCGCTAACTATCATTCCAGAGCGTAAAAGACGCTTACTCACAAAAAAACCTCATAAAAGATGTTCAGAAAGGTGACTTCTGAATCGAAATACTGGTAAAATCTGTCGCCATATTAACCGTGTTAATCCGCAAGTGCCAACTAGATTGGTATGGCGGTTATTTGCACGAATCATTTGACAATGATTAAGATTAAGGGCATAGTCCTCGGCCTTAAATTGTCACCATACCAAGATTTGGGAGTTACACCCTTGGCAAATATCAAATCTGCTAAGAAACGTGCACTAACTTCAGAAAAACGTCGTCAGCATAACGCTAGCCGTCGTTCTATGATGCGCACTTTCTTCAAGAAAGTAATTATCGCTATTGAAGCTGGTAATAAAGAAGCTGCAACACAAGCTTTCGCTGAAATGCAACCTGTTATGGATCGCATGGCTACTAAAGGCCTGATCCATAAGAACAAAGCTGCACGTCACAAAGCTCGTCTAACAGCGAAAATCAAAGCTCTTTAATTTTAATTAATGAGTCTAGATTAAAAAAAACCGACCTTAGGGTCGGTTTTTTTATGTCTATTTATTAACCATTGCCTATAAAACTAGCATTTAGAGACAAAATCTTGTTAATTTTATAGCTGAATTTATTTCACATCTTCGAGCATAAAATGAAAAAAACGCTGTTACGCGGCTTGTTCAACGTTCTGCCGCTAGTATTAAGTATTTGGTTATTCTGGTCACTTTTTGAGTCATTAGATGAAGTAGGCAATTTTTTATTTGGTCTAGTTCACATTACCGAACTCTTCAAAGGTGCGGGTTTTTTACTCATTTTGATCTTATTGTTCGTTGCTGGATTACTTTTTTCTGTCAGCCCTATCGCATGGCTATATGATTTTGTGATTCGCCAATTGATGCGATTTCCATTTTTTAAAACGGTTTATAGCAGTATTAATGATATTGCCTCACTGATGAGCAGTGACAATAAAAATAAGAGCCAGCAAACCGTGCTAGTGCATCAAGCTAATAATACCTACGTAGTAGGGTTCATTATGTCTAACGACACGCCAGAACCGCTTACAAACGCATTACCTGATGGAAATTGGGTACCGGTATTGTTTCCACTTAGCTATCAAATCGCGGGGATTACAACGCTGGTGAAACGTGAGGACTTAACGCTCGTTGATTGGTCGTTTGAAGATGCAATGCGTTATAACTTAACGGCCGGCATTTCAATTTCAGCCAAAGATAAAGAAGAGAAAGAGAAAGAGAAAGAGAAAGAAAAAACCACTACCGACGCTACCACGACAAAAGCACCGTTATAGTAGCAACGATTAACGCCTTACTATTATTGTTTCTAATTGAAATGTATAAGGCGTTAATAGATCATCAATACATTAAAATAATGTACTAAAATCAGCGGCACAAATGCGTTTTACTGCTGGGTGCATGATCATTCGCTCAGCAAAAATAACAAAATATTCATCACAAATATCTGTCACTCGCTTTACTTCATAAAGGCGACTATTGCTAGTCAATTCATCGGCATAAATAGACGGCGCGATAAACATCGATTTATGATAACAGGCAAACGCCTTCATTAGCGCAGCATCATCAAACTCACCTAAAATATTTGGCGTAATACCTTGTTGATCAAACCATTGATGCAATTTGCGTCCCATTGCGGAACGGCGACTAGGTACCAACAACTTATAATCTTCAATACACGCCGGAAAATCTGCATCAGATAAATCGTCGGTACAAAAAAAACTCATCGCTGATTCACCCAATTTTTTACTGTATAAACCTGGATTTTGGGTCGAGCTCACCGGACAATCCGATAAAATCATGTCCAATTTATGTTGAGATAACTGCTCTAACAACATTTCGTGGGTTGATTCAAAGCAACTTAATTGAATGCGTTGATCGTTAGGAATGCCTTCTAACAACACTTGACTCACTAACCGTTTTGACAACGCATCAGCCACGCCCACTTCAAATAATTGGTTATCTCGTTGAGTGTAATTAATGCGATCGAGCATTTGATAGCTTAAATCAAACATCTTATCAGCATATTTAAACACTAATTGACCAAGCTCTGTTGGTTCAATATTACGTCCAACGCGTTTAGTTAGCTTACCTTTGAGGCGATCTTCTAATGATCGAATCTGACCCGTCACCGTCTGTGGGGTTAGAAATAATGCATCAGCAGCTTTCGTTACTGAACCTTGCTTGCAGACCATCCAAAAATAATAAAGATGGTTATAATTTAAGTGAGACATTGCCGCTATTTTAAATAAAAAAACCCAGCGGCAAAGCTTACGCTGTGCCTCTGGGCTGTTCAATCTTTGACGGCATAAATTACAATAAAATCAAACCAAGATCGTATTTAAATTATAATTAACGTTGCTGTCGTTCTAAGTTACGTACTCGTTCGCCGCCACGCTGTTCTAATGCTCGTTGACGAAATGTACTTTCATTATCAACTGTCGTGGTTTTAACGACTGTCGCTTTGGCGTCGTTGATCCCTTGTAAGTACGCTTGGCATAACTCAGAACGATCGCCATTAATACACTGCTGATAATCTGCAGCAACACTGGGTAGTGAAAATAAACACGTGATAATAACTAGCAACGTTTTCATATTACACCTCTGATTTAGGTAGTGTTTTACTCAACATTATGTAACCAACGACAGCGGCAACTGTTGAACCTAATAAGATTCCAAGTCGTGAATAAGTTGCAAAACTCTCGTCTGCACCAACAAATGCCAGTGATGAAATAAAGATCGACATGGTAAAACCGATGCCACACAGTACTGACACTGCAAAAATATGCTTAAAGTTAATTCCATCTGGTAATTTAGCTAATCCTGTTTTCACTGCAATAACACATGCAGTAAATATGCCGACAGGTTTACCAATAAATAATCCAGCCGCAATACCCACAGGTAACATTGACGATAGGCTTGCCAGTGATACCCCTGTTAATGAAATTCCCGCATTTGCAAATGCAAATAATGGCAAGATTAAGAAAGCAACATAAGGGTGTAATGCATGCTCAATTGTTTTAAGCGGTGAATGGGTATCTGTACGGCCATCTTTGCCCGCTAATGGCACTGCAAAACCTAACACAACACCCGCTAATGTGGCGTGAACACCTGATTGCAGCACGCTGAACCATAAAATAGCACCGACAATTAAGTACAGTGGAATGCTGGTGATATTCTTCAGGTTCATAATAACCAGTGTCGCTGTTGCAGCAAAGGCCACGGTGAGCGCAATAGTTGATAAATCAGAACTATAGAATAAAGCGATAATAACAATCACGCCTAAGTCATCAATGATGGCTAATGCTAATAAGAACACTTTTAGACTTACCGGAACACGGTTACCCAGTAATGCCATCACACCCAATGCAAAAGCAATATCGGTTGCCGCTGGAATCGCCCAGCCTTTAACCGCCATTGGATCGCCGTAATTAAATGCGGTATAGATTAACGCAGGGGCAATCATACCGCCCACCGCAGCAATAGCAGGAAAAATAGCCTTTTCTTTAGTATTTAGCGCACCTTCAATCAGCTCACGCTTCACTTCTAATCCAATCAAGAAAAAGAAAATCGCCATCAGACCATCATTGATCCAATGTGCTACTGATAATCCTGCAATATAGCTATGTAGCGTATCGGTATATAACGATGCCAATGGTGAGTTAGCAATAACCATTGCAATTAATGCGGCGATAATAAGAATAATACCGCCAGCTGATTCTAATTTAAGAAACTTACGAATAGCATCGGTCATCAACCGTTACTCCTTTAACTATATTGTTCACGCGATCCAAGCAACC
This sequence comes from Photobacterium piscicola, assembly GCF_900166965.1. Taxonomy (GTDB): domain Bacteria; phylum Pseudomonadota; class Gammaproteobacteria; order Enterobacterales; family Vibrionaceae; genus Photobacterium; species Photobacterium piscicola. The sequence continues at coordinate 96,273 of NZ_FUZI01000006.1, forward strand.
CTAACTTATAGGTTAGCTAAATACTTGGTCATCTCAATTAAATTTAGTGTAAACGGCAGTCTTACTAACTGAAAAATCGTTTGTATAGATATAAATACTCGGTAAAACCGAAAGGTTGTGGTTATAGCGCTACTATATCCGTACTGTTAAGTTGTCGTTTTTCATTATCTTTATACTAAAAACAAAATAAATCGCAAAATTTTACTTTTAATAAGTATATTTTTGTAATTTTTAACGCTAAAAACAAAAAATATTGAAAACTATTAAAAACCAATTAGAAACAATCTACTAGGGCATATTAATGCAACCTGACATTGTATAATTTAATCGGTTGCCCTCTCATTTCCCTGACAAACCCCAAACAAATATCCATTTATGACACTCAGTGTAATATTTCTGAAATATAACCAAACTACTATTCACGCAGATTTCAACAAAATGACACCAAAACGACATATTCCTGTCATGGAGAAATGATTATGACTACCCAAGCCACTACTGCTGCATCTAAGTTCAGCTCTATGCGTTGGGTCCGCTGGGCCAACCTAGCGTTCATGCTATATTTGTTACTCGTTGCTGTATCTATGGTCAGCGGCGGCTTTAAATGGTCTGTAGGCGAACAAGCAAAAACATTATTTGAGTTTGCCTCTCACCCTGTTGCAGGCTTAATGATTGGTCTGATTGCTACCGCACTTATTCAATCATCAAGTACAGTAACCTCAATTATCGTTGGTCTTGTGGCGGGTGGTTTACCTGTCGAAACGGCTATTCCAATGGTAATGGGTGCTAACATTGGCACCACATTAACAAATACATTAGTTAGTTTAGGTCACGCTCGTTGTAAAGAAGAATTCCGCCGCGCATTTGCAAGTGCGACGGTACACGATTTCTTTAACTTATTAGCGGTTGCCATTTTCCTACCATTGGAAATGATGTTTGGTATTCTTGATAAGTTATCAGGTTGGTTAGTGTCACCGTTCTTAAAAGCGGGTGACATGAGCATGAACGGCATGGATTTCATGAAGCCGTTAACGCAACCAGCCGTTGATTTAGTAAAAGGTCCACTAGAAGTATTTGGTCATAACGGTGGTTTTGGTCTGATCGTTCTAGGTATTGCGTTAATTTTTGTCTCTATCACGTTAATGGGTCGCCTAATGCGAGGCCTAATGGTAGGTCGTGCACGTGATATTCTAAAGAGCGCAATCGGTCGTGGTCCATTACATGGTATTGCTTCTGGTACTGCGGTAACCGTACTTGTGCAGTCATCATCAACAACAACAAGTTTGATGGTACCTCTTGTTGGTACAGGTGTATTAACAGTACGTGAAGTTTACCCGTTTACCCTTGGTGCAAATATCGGTACGTGTATCACAGCTCTACTAGCAGCAACGGCAGTATCAGGCGAACATTCAGTGTTTGCACTACAGATTGCACTGGTGCACTTATGCTTTAACGTGTTAGCGACAGTATTGATTTACGGCGTACCGTTCTTACGTGAAATTCCACTTAAGTGCGCGTTCTTCCTTAGCGATTTAGCAACGAAGAATAAAGCCGCTGTTGCGGGTTACCTTGGCCTAGTGTTCATTGCAATCCCAGGTTCAATCCTAGCGTTTACTGCTTAATCGTTACGCTAAGTTAAATAGCACAAAATAAAAAGCCCCGCACAAGTAATTGTGCGGGGCTTTTTGTTATCTCTAATTCACCATCAATAAATTATGATCATCGAGCTAGATAATCGTATTGTTATACTGAAAATGGGTATTGAATTGGCGCATGATGCTCATAACCCACCACCTCAAAATCATCTAAGGTTACCCATGTTTCTAAATCTTCTAACGAAGTGATCTTAGGGTTAATAATTAATTGTGGTGATGCAAATGGTGTACGGGTTAGTTGCTCATCGCGCATTAATGGTAATTGATCTTCATAAATATGAGCATTAATAATTTTATGGTAAGCCTGACCTGGTTTTTTACCCGTAATTTGCGCCATTAACGCCAACAAAGTAAATACTTGGACTTGGTTAAAATTAAGCCCTAACGGCACATCGCAAGAACGTTGAGCACTGGTGAGATACAACGTATCCCCTAACAATGAAAACGTGTGGGTATGCATACATGGACGCAAACAACCCATATCAAACTCACCTGGATTATAAAACGTCAGAATTTCACCACGATCATCAATGCCTTTGGTTAAATCATCAACAATCTTTTTTAATTGATCAATGACTGTACCATCGGCTTTTTGCCAGCGACGACCTTGAACGCCATAAACGCGCCCCATATCATCTGCGCCTTTACGGTGCGGATTATCGAGCCATGCTTGGTTATCATTGGCATTGGCATTCCACGTATTACAACCAATAGCACGAAATTGTGCCGCGTTATCATAACCGCGTAAGTAACCTAGCAATTCAGCAATCGCGGCTTTCCAAAAGCTTTTACGGGTAGTAATTAGCGGAAACTGATTATTAGCAACATTATAGGTTAAATCAGCATTAATCACTGTCAGGCAACGTTTGCCAGTTCGTTCATTTTCAATCCACACACCGTCATCAACGATCCGCTGACACAACGCCAAGTACTGTTTCATTTATCCTACCCGTTAAATTAATGACGCCCAGCAAAAGCTAGGCGTCGAAAAGTCGTTACTCTTAATTCTATCAGAAGATAACAAAATTAAATCTAGCCGATATCAACTCAAGAACATTTTAATACTGATAATAAGCAGCAGTATCGCAAACAGCTTTTTAAGCGTTGCTGTTGGTAAACGCGTCACCAATGCCGCACCATAGCGCGTGGTCATCATTGAAGTGGCGGCAATCCCTACTAATGCAGGTAAATATACATAACCAAGGCTATATGCCGGTAAATCGGCACTACCGACACCAGCAAAAATAAAACCAATCATGCCCGAAATGGCAATCAAGAACCCAACCAGTGAGGCCGAACCAATAGCTCGTCGCATTTCAATGCCAAAATAGCTTAAATACGGCACAGTTAATGACCCGCCACCAATACCCGCTAAACTAGATAATAAGCCAATTACACCGCCGCCAATCGCTGATGCCAGCGGACTCGGAAGTGGTCGAGAATGGGTAACTCGCAACGATAACATCATTTGTAGAGCAAGCAGCAATACGATCACTGCAAACACTTTTGGCAAATACTGCGCAGGCACTAATTCCGCCACCACACTGCCGCCAAGGCCACCAATAATAATGCCAGGCGCCAACACTTTAACTACTGAAAAATCAACATTTCCCAATCTAAAGTGATTGCGGGCAGAAGCCATTGATGTCATTACGATACTTGCGAGTGAAGTTGCAAGTGCAATATGCATTAACATTGCTGGCTCAATACCTATTTGCGGTAACAACCATACCAATGCTGGTACCACCAGCAAACCACCGCCAATGCCCAATAATCCAGCTAATAAACCGACAACGGAGCCTAAGATTAAACACATCAAAAACAGCCACATCACGCTTTCATGCATCATAATCACCCACACATTTTTTCACACTACACCACCGTTATTTATTACCTGCACGAATAAAACCACCCAGCTGATATTGTTCAATAAATGCTGTCGTTAATTGACGAACATCATCAGCAACATCAACTTGTAGCGCCTGAGTTGCTAATGATGTCATATCTGAACCATTAATATGCCGTAAAATATATTTAATTTTCGCGACATTACGCGCATTCATACTCAACGAACGATATCCCATACCGACTAACAACACCGCTCCAACAGGATCGCCTGCCAACTCACCACAGACACACACAGGTAATTGATACCGTTTAGCACTATCGACAATATGTTTTAAGGCATGTAAAACTGCAGGATGAAGCGCATCATAGACATTCGCTACCCGCGCATTATTACGATCAACAGCCAATAAATATTGGGTTAAATCATTACTCCCCACTGAGATAAAATCGACCCGTCCAACTAAAGCATGCAATTGATATAACATCGACGGCACTTCAATCATGATCCCAATTCGAGGCTTATGCAGCTGTTGTCCTGCCGCTAATGCCGTTTGAGCGACATCGGTATATGCTCGTTCAATTATGGCTTTAGCATCATCGAGTTCATTTATCCCCGAAATCATCGGCAATAAAATATCTAAATTAGTCAGCCCAATACTGGCTCGCAGCATGGCACGTACTTGAATCATAAATATTTCAGGATGATCAAGCGTAAACCGAATGCCACGCCAACCAAGAAACGGGTTATCTTCTTCAATGGATAAATAAGGTAATGGTTTATCGCCACCAATATCTAATGTTCGCATCACCACGGGTTGATCGGGGTAAGTGTGCAAAATTGCACGATACTGGTTAATTTGTTCTTCTTCGGAAGGAAAACTGCGTTGTAGCAAAAACGGCACTTCAGTGCGGTATAAACCCACCCCATCAATGCCTTTGTTTAATGCTAAATGTGAATCAGCACTTAATCCGGCATTAATATGTACCATGATCCGCTGCTGATCTTTGGTTACTGCATGTTGCTGTTGATTGCATTCAACGATCTTTTCAAGCTCATCATCTTCACGCAATAAACGACGATACTCAGCCAACACATGCCGATTAGGGTTAACCAGTAAATCGCCACGATAACCATCAACCACCACCAAATTGTTGTGTACAGTTTGAGGTGTAAAATCGACTCCCATGATGGTCGGAATACCTAATGCTCGCGATAAAATGGCGGCATGAGAGTTAGCCGCGCCTTCTTGAGCAACCACTGCTGCTAGTTTTCCAGCAGGTACAGTGGCTAACATTGCCGCCGTTAATTCACGAGTCAACAAGACAATCGGTTCATCCCATTGTTGTTCATTAGGCTTATCATCACATAAAAAATATAATAGCCGTTGTCCTAACTCACGAATATCACGCGCGCGCTCTTTAAGATAAAGATCTTTCATGTTAGCAAAACGGTTTGAATATGTTTCAACCACTTGCCGTACAGCCCATTCGGCTTGATCCCCTCCAGCTATATGGTGTTTAAGATCCTTACGTAACAAAGGATCATTAAGCAAGTGACTAAATAAGTCAAAAATGGCGAGAGTTTCTTTTTGTAAGTCGCTATCAAACCGCTTTCGCAACCGTCGAAATTCTTTACCCGCAGAATCTATCGCAATGGTTAAGCGTTCTTGTTCAGCATGGCAGTCTAAACATGATGCTGGCGCTACATGCTCTAATAATGGCTGTGTGTCATCCCACCATGCTTTGGCAATCGCGACCCCAGTTGATGCAGCTGATCCCGTGAGGTGTAATCGGTGGCCTTTTTCAAACCACATCCCTTGTGCTTTCGCATGCGCTAAAATACCCGCCAACTGAGCTGCTAGCGTAACTAAAAAAGACTCTTCACTTTCGGTAAATTCACGTTGCTCGCGCTGCTGGACAACAATAACGCCGAGAACTTGGCGTTGATGAATAATGGGAGTACCAAAAAAAGATCGAAAAGATTCCTCTCCGATCCCTGGTAAATGTTTAAAGCGGGGATGTACTCGAGCATCTGCAACATTTAATGGCTCAGCTCGTTGACCCACTAATCCTACTAATCCTTGATCAAAGCGTAAGCTAATGCGTCGTCGAGATTTATTCAATCCCTGTGTCGCCATCAGGGTATAAACCTGACGCTGATGATCGGCAATGTACACCGAACAACAATCGGTTTTCATTACCAAAGTAGTATTGGAAACTAATTGATCCAATGCATCAATCAATGTGTGGGCGCTGACAACCTTGTCAACAATTTCTCTTAGCTGTGTCAGCATAACGAGCCTTTAATTGTTCCCTGTGAGCCAATAACCTCGACTTGCTAATTACGTTTTTTAATGCGCTTAAATTTACGTTCTTTCCATTCTTTAAATGGCATTGCAACAGCTGCAAACTCCTTTAATGCTCGACGATATACGTCACGCTTAAAAGAGACAACTTGCCTTACTGGGTACCAATAACTTACCCAGCGCCAACCATCAAACTCAGGTGTTACACCACGCTGCATATTGACCTTGGACTCATCGCATTCCAAACTCAGCAAAAACCACTTTTGCTTTTGACCGATACAAACAGGTTTTGAATCCCACCGCACAAGACGCTTCGGTAATTTATAACGTAACCAGTGTCGGCTTGACGCAATTATCCTGACATCTTTTTTGGTTAATCCTACTTCTTCATACAATTCACGGTACATAGCTTGCTCAGGGGTTTCACCTTCATCAATGCCACCTTGCGGAAATTGCCAAGAATGTTGTCCATATCGTCGAGCCCAAAATACCTGGCCATGGCCATTGCAGATAACGATCCCTACATTAGGGCGGTATCCATCGCCATCAATCACTGGACGACCTCAAGTATAAATATCTATTAATAGTGATTTTTTCATAGTAGACGTGATCGGTAAACAAACATTCATCAATATCGCCGAGTTTTACACAATAAAAACCAGATTCTGGATAACTTTGCACACTGATTACTTTACAGACAGCCAAATGAGACATGTCCCACATTTATTCACTCTTTCTGTGGATAGATTTGTGCAGAAACCTAAAAAAAGCCGATTTTAGTAACAAACGACACCTTAGTCACGCATCACTATAATTGAATTAATTTTTATTTTTATCATTAAAAACATCAATATAAAACCAACTCACCTCTATAATAAAATAAAATAAAGACAACTTTCACATCACCAAAAAACGATCGGTTAAATATCAACCAATAATGACGTTACCCACAATTACCGCCTCCTCACTGTGAACAACACCGCATCACAATGGTTATTTTTACAACTTATTACTGTATAAATACTCAGTTATACTATTATGAAATATTTTCAAAAAAAAAGCTGTGGATATCTTTTTATTTTAAACTTCGTATTAAATAACATCGACCTGTCATCAAAGATAAAAGCCTCAACCCCTGCTACAACGCCTATTCAGCAGCAATGATCAACCACAATCAACATTCACTACCAATGATCAACACCGATCCTCATCCACCAACCCATACGAATATGATAGTATTAATTGCGATAAAAAATTGAATATAACTGACTATCACGACACTTTATGAATATAAAAATCATCCGTTCAACGCCAAAAACAGAAGCTGAATTACTCAATCGAGCCCAACAATTGGCTGGCATGACTCTTGGTGAATTAGCCGCAATCGCGGGCATCATTCCCCCTCCGGATCTTAAACGTGATAAAGGTTGGGTTGGTCAATTATTAGAATGGCACCTCGGTGCAACGGCGGGCAGTAAACCGGTTCCCGATTTTATTGAGCTCGGCATAGAACTAAAAACCATACCGATCAGTTATCAGGGGAAGCCACTTGAGACAACGTTTGTTTGTGTTGCCCCTTTGATTGGAGTGCAGGGCTTACAATGGCACAGCAGTCATATCAGACAAAAACTGGCACGGGTATTGTGGGTCCCCGTCGAAGGAGAGCGGGATATTCCACTTGAAGATCGCCATGTTGGTTCAGCATTACTGTGGAGTCCGAGTGCCGAAGAAGAAGCACAACTACAGCAAGATTGGGAAGAGTTAATGGATATGATCGTGTTAGGGCAAGTAGAAACCATCACCGCCCGTCATGGTGAAGTACTGCAATTACGCCCAAAAGCCGCCAACAGTAAAGTCCTCACCGAAGCTTATGGCGCAAATGGTCAACCGATTAAAACCTTACCGCGTGGCTTCTACTTAAAAAAACAATTTACCGCGCAATTGCTGCAACGGCATTTTATTTAGTCATATTGATTCCAATAGATTAATCAGGCGTGACTTTGACGAAAACACCGCGGTGGTGGAATTAATTGATGCTTATTTAATAAACGATACATCGTCGCACGTGAGACACCAAGTTCACGTGCCGCTGCTGATATCTGCCCTTTATTATTTTCTAATACGGTTAATAATGCATTTCGCTCAGATTCTTCACGCACTTTTTTTAAACTTAATTTATCGTCAATTACGCGAGGAATATCTAACTGATCCGCTTCAATGCATTTATTTTCCGCAAGCAATACTGCCCGCTTTATTTGGCAAATAAGCTCCTGCACATTACCCGGCCATGGATATTGTAATAACATCGCTTGCGCCTGTTCAGATAAGTATTTAGCGACGCTGTTATATTGACGTGCATATTTTAATAATAAAAACTCAGCCAAGAAAATAATATCATCACTGCGCTCACGTAGCGGCGGCACAGTAATAGAAACGACATTTAAGCGGAAATATAACTCACGTCGTAACGTCGCTAATGTCACCAGATTATCAAGCGAGTGATGTGTTACTGAGATAACCCGCATATCAACGGCAATCGCATTACCATCAGGGTCGTAGTAACTCCCTTCAGCTAACACTTGATACAGAGATTGCTGGCAAGCGTCTGTTAATACGGTAAACTCTTCAAGCACTAACACCCCATTATTGGCCGCTTCAAAAACAGATTGGGGACCATGTTCTGTCTCTATTATCCAATCAGCGGTCATGGTTTCACAGTTAACCCGTATTACCTGCTGTTTTGCACGCGCTGAAGCTTTAAAAATAGCATCAGCAACTAATATTTTTCCGGTTCCAATTTCACCACTAATCACAGCAGAGACATCACTTAATGCAATCCGCTTTACTTGATCGCGCAATTTTTTCATCACTGCCGTAGAGCCTTGTAGCCCTTGCTGGCCAAAATTACCTAATTGTGGCCATACCTTACGCTCTAAATTAAGCATACCAATCTGATGGCCGATCGTTTGTAATAATCGCTCTGGCGGAACGGGGACTGAAAAATAATCAAGACAGAAATTAACGATAAATTGGCCTATCGCTTCATTGGCAAGTTGCTCATCACGCACTATCGCAATCCAGCGTACTTGTTTATTACGATTTACCATTGCAGAAAAGCTATGAATACTAAAATCATCATGGCTAAGGTCAACAACACCAATGCAAGGGCCGATTTCTAACAGTAATGTTTCTGCTGTTCGTAAATCATAACAACGATGACATAACCAACCAGCACTTTCCATTGCTGGTAACCACTGCTGATTATTACCGCCAAAAATAACTAAGGTATTAGGAATAACAGCCTTAGCTTTTTTTACCATCCCGATAGTCATTCTTCCCTCCATTAATAACGCAATTATCTCTTTAGTGGTATTTAACAACTGCTTTATTAATAATATACGAACAAGTGCAACTTGTTTAGTATAATGTGGTTTTGGTAATATAATCTGTTGATGTAACTCGAATTTTTATAAAACAAATCGCTATTTGTCGCTTTTTTGACTCTTTTTTCGAGACAAAAAAAAACCACCGCATTAGGCGATGGTTTTTTTATATTACGACACGATTAATTATTTAGTTGTGGGCGCATTGCCGGGAACAAAATAACGTCACGAATTGTATGTGTGTTAGTAAATAGCATTACTAAACGGTCAATACCGATACCTTGACCTGCTGTTGGCGGTAAACCATGCTCTAGCGCAGTAATGTAGTCTGCATCATAGTACATAGCTTCATCATCGCCCGCATCTTTAGCATTAACTTGTGCTTTAAAGCGTTGGTCTTGGTCTTGAGCATCGTTAAGCTCAGAGAAACCATTCGCTACTTCACGACCACCGATGAAGAATTCAAAACGATCAGTAATGAATGGGTTTTCATCGTTACGACGAGCAAGTGGTGAGATATCTGCTGGGTATTCAGTAATGAATGTTGGTTGCATTAGTTGAGGTTCAGCGGTTTCGCCAAAGATCTCTTCTAATAACTGACCACACGTCCAGAAGCTTTCAACATCAACATGCACAGACTTAGCAATCTTAACCATTAGCTCACGATCAGCAACGCCTTCGTAAGTTAATGCTTGGATTTCTGCATGATCTGGGTTGTATTGCTTGATTGCATCTAGCATGCTGATACGCGCGTAAGGGCCAGCAAATTCAACTTCAAACTCACCATAAGGCATTTTTGAAGAACCTAGAACGTCAATCGCAACGCTGCTTAGCATTTCTTCAGTAAGATCCATTAGATCATGGTAATCAGCGTACGCCATGTAGAATTCCATCATAGTGAATTCAGGGTTATGACGTGGAGATAGACCTTCATTACGGAAGTTACGGTTAATTTCAAATACACGCTCAAAACCACCAACCACTAGACGCTTAAGGTAAAGCTCAGGCGCAACACGTAGGTACATGTCGATGTCTAATGCATTATGGTGAGTCACAAATGGACGTGCTGTTGCACCACCAGGGATCACGTGCATCATTGGCGTTTCAACTTCCATGAAGTTTTTTGTTACCATGAAATTACGGATCGCTGAAACCACTTTTGAACGAATGATAAATGCACGACGAGAATCGTCATTTACAATCAGATCAACATAACGTTGACGGTAACGCATTTCTTGGTCAGTTAGACCATGGAATTTCTCTGGTAATGGACGCAGTGCTTTTGTTAGCAACTCGTAGCTATCCATTTCGATGTAAAGATCACCTTTACCAGATTTATGTAGCGCCCCTTTAACACCGATGATGTCACCGATATCTAGACCAGAATATTTTTCTTTTAGCTCTTTCTGAACATCTTTAGATGCATAAGCCTGAATACGGCCAGATACATCTTGAATTGCAAGGAAAGGACCACGCTTAGCCATTACACGGCCAGCGATTGCAAACACATGACCGGCTTGTTCAAGCTCTTCCTTAGTCATCTCACCGTATTTTGCTTCTAGATCTGCCGCTAAGCTATCACGACGGAAATCATTTGGGTGGCCATTTGCTTTACAACCTTTGCGGATCATGTCTAATTTAGCACGACGTTCAGCAATCAGTTTATTCTCATCTTGTACTTGGTCAGTCATGGGGTATCCCTTAAAATTTTACTGAAATTCGGTTAAAGACCTGATTTCAAGCTAGCTTCAATAAAACGGTCTAAATCACCGTCCAATACTGCTTGGGTGTTTCGATTTTCCACCCCAGTACGTAAATCTTTTATGCGGGAGTCATCCAATACATAAGAACGGATTTGACTGCCCCAGCCAATGTCTGATTTGGTATCTTCACTGGCTTGCTTTTCAGCATTTTGCTTCTGCATTTCATATTCAAACAATTTCGCTTTTAATTGCTTCATTGCTTGATCTTTGTTCTTATGCTGAGAGCGATCGTTCTGACACTGTACAACAAGGTTTGTTGGTAAGTGTGTAATACGTACCGCAGATTCAGTGGTGTTTACGTGCTGACCACCCGCACCTGATGCGCGGTATACGTCAATACGTAAATCAGAAGGATTGATATCAATAACGATATTGTCATCAATTTCTGGATACACAAATGCTGATGCGAACGAAGTATGACGACGGCCGCCTGAGTCAAACGGTGATTTACGCACTAAACGGTGAACACCTGTTTCGGTACGTAACCAACCATAAGCATACTCACCGCTAATACGTACTGTGACAGATTTCAGACCGGCAACATCGCCATCAGAAATTTCAATGATCTCGCTCTTAAAGCCTTTGGCATCAGCCCAACGCAAATACATGCGGAGCATCATTGATGTCCAATCTTGTGCTTCAGTACCACCAGAACCTGCTTGAAGGTCAAGATAGCAATCAGAACTATCATGATCACCAGCAAACATTCGACGAAATTCTAACTTAGCTAACTTAGCTTCAAGCTCAGCTAACTCAGGTTCAATCTCATCAAAGGTTTCTTGATCGTCTTCTTCAACCGCTAACTCAAGTAGACCCGCAACGTCTTCAACGCCTTGGTCTAATAAGTCAATCGTTTCAACTACCGCTTCCAGTGCTGCACGTTCTTTACCTAACGCTTGAGCGCGTTCAGGTTCACTCCATACATCTGGTTGCTCTAACTCTGCATTGACCTCTTCTAGACGCTCTTTTTTAGCATCATAGTCAAAGGTACCCCCTAAGGATGTCAGTACGTGCTGACACATCCTCAAGTCGGTTTTTAATAGGATTAATTTCGAACATCGCCACGCTTCATTACCGAAATGGACATAACCGCAAGATTCTATCGAATTGTAGATAGAATATACAGGGGGAGTGAAAGGTTATCAGAAAATTAATCGAAATATGGTGACAATCTAGGCTGTCGACGCCAAGATCCTCACCACTTTCGGCTAAGTTCTCATGCTGGCATTATTTTGCAACTAAATGTTCAACCATCAATTGCACGCTACGATTGCCGCGAAACTCATTAACATCGAGGCGATACACCAATTCAATTTGCTGTACTGAAGCATCTGGCCACCGTTTAAGATCAACATTAAATGCTATCGCATCGATCACACTTCCCCCCGCTAACGGCTCAACCATCATTTTTAGATGTTTTCCTGCCACCAGCTTTTGGTGTAATAATCGAAACGAACTATCAAACGTCGGTTCAGGAAATTGTTGTCCCCATGGCCCACCTGCGCGTAATATTTCAGCAGTCTCAAGCGTTAGTTCATGGGGTTGTAGTTCACCATCACTGAGTAATACACCTTGCAATGCATCTTCATCTAACACTTTACGTACTGCGGCATCAAAAGCGAGACTGAAGGCGTCCAATTGAGACTCAGGGATGGTCAATCCAGCCGCCATCGCGTGACCACCAAATTTTAAAATCATACCAGGATGTTGTGTATCAACCACATCTAACACATCGCGCATATGTAATCCGACAATAGAGCGACAAGATCCTTTAATTTCACCGTTGCCTGCATCAGCAAAAGCAATCACTGGGCGATGATATTTATCTTTGATCCGCGAGGCTAAAATACCGATCACCCCTTGATGCCAATCACGTTGAAACAGCACTAAACCATAAGGCATATCTTGCTGATTAAACTGTAACCGTTCACAAATCGCGAGACCTTCTTCTTTCATCCCTTGTTCTATTTCTTTACGAGTTTGATTAAGCGCATCAAGCTCTGACGCCATACGTCGTGCTGCTTGAATATTGTCACACAGCAGTAACTCCACTCCGAATGACATATCGTCTAATCGTCCTGCAGCATTAATTCGCGGCCCAAGTGCAAAGCCAAGATCACTCGCCACTAATCGAGCAGGATCACGATTAGCCACTTCGATTAATGCCTGAATACCAGGGCGGCATTTACCAGCACGAATACGTTGTAAACCTTGATGGACGAGAATGCGGTTATTACCATCTAAAGCCACCACATCAGCAACCGTACCCAGTGCCACTAAATCAAGCAGTTCAGCTAAATTAGGCACGGCCAGCGCTTGTTGTTCAAACCAACAGTTATTACGCAGTTCTGCTCGTAAAGCCAGCATCAAATAAAACGCGACCCCAACCCCACATAATGCTTTTGAGGGAAAACCGCATTGATCAAGGTTAGGATTCACCATCGCATCAGCAGCAGGTAAACAGTCCCCCGGTAGGTGATGATCAGTAACCAGCACTTGTACCCCTTGTGCCTTTGCTGCTGCCACACCAGCAATCGAAGAGACGCCATTATCCACCGTCATGATAAGTTCTGCACCACGATCAATCGCTTGCTGCGCCACTTCAGGACTAAGACCATAACCATCATCAAAACGATTTGGCACTAGGTAATCAACATTGCGACACCCCAACATTTTCAACGCCAACACTGATAATGCAGAACTGGTGGCACCATCGGCATCAAAGTCACCCACAATTATAATGCGAGTATTATTGGTAAGTGCGGTAACTAATAATGTTACTGCATCAGCCATACCATAAAGCTGATTATAATTAAGTAATCCTTTCGCGCCGCGTTCAAGTTCTGCATCATTTGTAATGCCACGGCTCGCATAAATGCGTTGTAAAATAGCGGGGATCTCATTCGAGAAGCCTTGAGGATCGACAACAGGACGACGTTTGATTTCTATCATAATAACGGCTTCTTTAGTGGAATGATTATCTTTTCATCTTAACCAAATCACCGCCAACAAAAAAGCCTGATATCACTATCAGGCTTTTATTCACGATGACCAATGTTAATTAATGGTCGTGATTAGCTTTTCGCTTTGCTATCCAATAATTGCAGTAATGCTGCTGGCGGTTGGTAACCTGGAATCATAGTGCCATCTTCAAGCACGATTGCAGGGGTACCATTCACGCCCATCGCAACACCTAATTGGTATTGTTCCATCACTAAATCAGGACGAGGAGTAATTTTTGATTCATCAAAAGTACCGCTCTTTGCATCATGCATAGCTTTAACACGATCTTTCGCTCCCCAAATAGCACTCATTTGATTGAAGTTACTTGAACGCTCACCACCGCGAGGGAAAGCAAGGTAACGTACCGTAATGCCAGCATCGTTATAACCTTGCATTTCATTATGCAATTTACGGCAATAACCACAGCTAGTATCAGTAAACACGGTTACCACATATTTTTCATTTTTAGCTGGATAAACAATCATGTCTTTATCCATTCCCGCTAATTTAGCTTTGTTTAACTGTGCCATTTTTTGCTCAGTTAAATTCACAGGCTCAGCCCCCGTGTTTTGGTATAAATGACCCGCTAAAAAATATTGTCCGTCATCAGAGGTATAAACAACACCACGTTCAGTCACAACTTCATTTACACCCGCCATTGGCGAAGCCGTAATTGAGCTTGGCGTTAAACCAATGGTTGATAGTTGCTTGGTGATAGCCGTTACGTCAGGCTTTGCTACCGCAGAAAAAGCAGTGAGTGCAATAGTAGTGGCTAGCACGGTGCGACGAATAAAATGCATCTTGTTATCCCTTTTCAAATGATGACAATCTCGATATAAAACAGACCGAGATTTCGACTAAATAGTTTCAATTGCGCTATTATTTTTATCCGCGCAGCATAAATGAAGTATCCCTAAATACAAATATTATCGCTAGTTTTAGCTAACAACATCTCATAATTATGCACGAGGATGATGACTTTGGTGCAATTGTTTCAATCTTTCAGTGGCGACATGAGTATAAATCTGGGTTGTTGAGAGATCACTATGACCCAGCAACATTTGTACCACTCGTAAGTCAGCTCCATAATTAAGTAAATGGGTAGCAAAAGCATGGCGCATGACATGGGGTGATAATGTATCAGCATCAATACCGGCTAATACGGCATAATATTTAATTCGATGCCAGAATGTTTGGCGGGTCATTTGACGTGCGCGTCGACTTGGAAACAATACATCTGAGCTTTTCTCGCCTAATAATACGGGGCGCCCACTTTCAATAAACTGTTCAATCCAATCAACGGCATTTTCCCCCATCGGTACTAAACGTTCTTTATCACCTTTACCGGTCACTCTCACCACACCTTGGCGCAAGCTAACTTTATCCATGGTTAATGTAACTAATTCGGTCACACGTAATCCGGTGGCATATAACAATTCCAGCATCGCTTTATCGCGTAATTCAAGTGGATCATTAACATCGGGGGCTTCTAATAACGCATCTACTTGTGCTTCACTGAGATCTTTTGGCAACCGTTTAGGTAACTTAGGCGTTACTAACATTGCACTCGGATCATCAATCCGTACTTTTTCACGGTATAAATATTGAAATAAACGTCGAATCGCCGACACCATACGTGCGCGTGATGTTTGCTTATAGTTTTGATCAAACAGCCATAATTGATAACGTTGTAAATCATCAACCGAGGCGTGAGAAACAGTAATCGCTTGTTGCTGCATCCATTGTTGTAATTTTTTTAAATCATTACGATAAGAGGCAAGAGTATTGTCGGATAACCCTCGTTCCATCCACATCGCATCAAGAAAGCGTTCAATAATAACATCGTCGGTTACCATTTTTACCTCATCATAAGCTGTGTCATAAGACGGTTTAAATACATGGATAAAAACACAGTACTCAGCGCATGATAGGATATTTGTACTAAAAAGTAACCTCGTTATCTATTAATTCAACGGAATATTATACCGTTCAAGACCACGCTAACCTTGAGCTCAACGATCAATAGCGAGTACACTTTGGTTAAAAATAAAAACAGAGGATACACAGCATGAAAATTGGTTTGTTTTATGGCTCAACGACCTGTTATACCGAAATGGCGGCAGAAAAAATTCGTGAATGCCTAGGGGCTGATCTGGTTGAATTACACAATATTAAACACACGCCATTAACGGAAATGAACCAGTATGACATGCTAATTTTAGGCATTTCAACTTGGGATTTTGGTGAAATCCAAGAAGACTGGGAAGCGGTATGGCAACAATTAGATGGCTTACAATTACAACAAAAAACCGTGGCCTTATTTGGGCTCGGTGATCAAGAAGGCTATACCGAGTGGTTTTTAGATGCAATGGGTATGTTGCATGACCAACTCAGCTCAACTGGAGTACAATTTATCGGTTATTGGCCTAATGATGATAGCTATCAATTTCAGGCATCAAAAGCATTAACAGCCGATGAATCATTGTTTGTGGGTCTCGCTTTAGATGAAGATAGCCAATACGAATTAAGTGATGATCGTATTCATCAATGGTGTGAGCAAATCATGCTCGAATACGCTCAACTTATCTAAACTTGGATCATATTCATAAAAAAAGGGATGCTCATGCATCCCTTTTTTATATTTCAACAGCTACATTGTTATTGCACTGTTTTATATAACAACGGTGTGCTTATTTTCATCTTTAGATTGTTTACCACCGATGAAACGCGTTATCACTAAAGCAATAACCGTTGGTAATACCCATGCCATACCATAATTAAACATTGGCAATGAACTAAACAACGACATATCAAACTTCAGGTATTTAGCCACATCAATCATACTGAAAATCAGTGATACCAATAACACCACTCGGTATGCTAAGCGTGGATTAGGCAACCACTTGCGAATCAAGGTCAATGCCACTAATGCGATAGCAACAGGGTACAATGCAAACAACACTGGTATCGACAGAGAAATCAGCATATTTAAGCCAACATTTGCGACTACCGCACAGATTATGGCTAACAACACAGCCCACTTTTTATAAGACATTGGCGTTAGGGTACTAAAGTAATCAGCACACGCGCTGATTAAACCAATTGCCGTTGTTAAACATGCAAGTAATACAATCGTTGATAAAATAATTTGTCCGGTTGAACCAAACAGCGCCATCACATAAGTCGTTAAAATTGCACCACCATTACCAACGCCAGCAGCAATGCCTGCACTGGTTGCGCCAAGATAAAATAATGACACATAAACAAAGGCTAAACCGGCAGCTGCAATCAAGCCTGCATAAATAAGGTAAGTACAAGTTGTCTTATCATCCGTCACGCCTTTGCTACGAATAACATCAACAATCAGCATACCGAACATCAGTGCAGCAAAGGTATCCATGGTGTTATAACCCTCAAGGAAACCAGTAGTAAACGGTTGAGAGATATATTCACCTTGTGCTGCAATGATGGTTCCTTGTGGATTAATAAAGACCGCAATCGCCAACACCGTTAACACCACAAATAAAGCGGGAGTTAAAAATTTGCCAATCATGTCGATTAATTTACCGCGAGACCAAGCAAAGAACAGTGCTACCGAAAAGAAGATAATAGAAAAGAGGGTTAAACTGGTTTGGCTTGCATCAGTAAGAAAAGGTTTTACTGCCATTTCATAAGCAACAAGACCGGTACGAGGAGCGGCAAACGCAGGGCCAATAATGATAAAAATCAATACCGCCATTAACGTTGCGACCTTTGATGGTAAATCACGAGTCAGTCCCGTCCAACCACCACCCGCTATTGCTACCGCGATAATTCCAATTAACGGTAAGCCTACGGCTGTTACTAAGAACCCTGACATTGCTGATAACATATTCTCACCCGCAAGCTGTCCGGCTAACGGTGGAAAAATAATGTTACCTGCACCAAGGAAGAACGCAAAGGTCATAAAGCCTAGCGCAATGATATCTGTTATTTTGAGTGTTTTTTTCAAACTGCACCTTCCACTCTCTAATGGGTTATATATTGTGTCTGCATTTTTTATAATAAGTAGCACGAGTTATATGTTGCTATTAATTACGTGCCTTGCAGCATAATGACCAAAAAGGTTAACCTTAGCAATAGAGTAGCGAAAAACACCATATAATTCAGCTTGATCGCCAAAAAACCAGAACTAAACACTGGTTTTTAAAATCAAAACAAAACAAAAAACCAGTACAGAGTAAAACAACCATACTTATAAAAAACACATAACACTTAAATATCGATATAAAAACAGAATTTTAACAAAATCAACGTCATTAATTATAGTTTGATTATATAACCTTCGCTTTATATGCTTTTGTGTGTTTTATCAACATGGTAACTATCCAAAAACCAAGGGAATAAACAATGAGTCGCAGCTTTAACTTCAAACAATTCACCATCAATGATCATGGTTGCGGCATGCCTATTAGTACTGATGGCGTTTTATTAGGTGCATGGGCAGGTTTACCGCAGCAAGGGCATATTGTTGATATCGGTACAGGTAGTGGCTTATTAGCACTAATGGCGGCACAGCGCACCCAAGCAACAACAATCACTGCCATTGAATTAGATTCCAACGCGGCAATGGCAGCAACGGCAAATTTTTCCGCGTCGCCATGGTCATCACGCTTACAATGTATTGAAAATAACATTACCCATTGGTGTCAGCATATTGCCCCAGCATCTATTGATAGTATTATTTGTAACCCACCCTATTTTAATGCAGGTCAACAAGCACACCAGCAACATCGCGCCACAGCACGTCATACCGACAGCTTTAGTCATCAACAATTACTAGAAACCCTTCGCTATTTATTAACAACAGATGGTAGTGCTAGCATTATTCTACCCGCCTATGAAGGTCAACAACTGATCAACCAAACATCTGCTTATGGGTTATACTGCCAGCGTCGTTGCGACGTTCGCACAACCATGCATAAACCAATAATGCGCACATTAATCGAATTAACTAAAAATTGCGTCATTACTGAGCAACAACAACTTTGCATTCATACTGATAACACCTATTCCACTGATTTTATTAAACTTACTAAAGATTTTTACTTAAAAATGTAATCGGTTAACGTATAAAATATAATCAAGCAATAATGAATATTGATCATTAACTGAAGTTTTTATGTTTTAATCGGTGTTACTTACGCCAAGAGTGGCTATAATGCCGCCCCTTAATATAAATACCCATGTTCTGGTTACACGGCATAAGCACAGTGACGAGAGCATATTTAGCATTTGTCTTGGGAGAGATAACTGGTGAAAGACTTTTCCGAATTAGAGTTAGATAGCGAGCTATTACGAGCGATTGACGAGATCGGCTATAGCCGCCCAACCGTAGTTCAAGCGCAGGCTATCCCTCATGCCCTTGACGGTAAAGATGTCATGGCTTCTGCACCAACAGGGACCGGAAAAACAGCTGCGTTTCTGCTTCCAATGATTCAGCACTTGCAGGATTTTCCACGCAAAAAGCCGGGGCCTGCACGTGTATTAATCTTAACGCCAACGCGTGAGTTAGCGATTCAAGTTGCTGAACATGCAAAAGCACTGTCTAAGTACACTAACTTAAAAGTATTCACTATTACCGGTGGTATTTCTTACGATGAGCATGCTGAGCTACTTGGTAAAACGCAAGATATCGTCGTAGCAACACCTGGCCGTTTAATGGAATACATTGAGTCTGAGAAATTTGATTGCCGCGCAATTGAATGTCTGATTCTTGATGAAGCTGACCGTATGTTAGACATGGGCTTTGGCAAAATTGTTGAGCGCATCAACCATGAATGTCGCTGGCGTCGTCAGAGTTTATTATTCTCAGCAACCTTAGAAGGTAAAGGCGTACGTGAGTTCTCAGAAACTATTCTAAATGAACCACTTGAAGTTAACGCTGATCCATCTCGTCGCGAACGTAAAAAGATTCAACAGATGTATCTTCGTTGCGATAGTATGGAGCACAAACTTGCTCTGTTAGAAAACATCATTAAAGATCAAGCTGAGCGTACCATCATCTTTGTAAAAACACGTGAGCGCCTAGGTATCCTTCGTAGTCAATTAGACGCAATGGGCATTCCTTGTAACTGGATTCAAGGTGAAATGGCACAAGCTGCACGTACTAACATGATCACTCGTTTTCGTGATGGTGTAGTAAACGTACTCATTGCTACCGACGTTGCTGCGCGCGGTATTGATTTACCCGATGTAAGCCATGTTATTAACTTTGACCTACCACGTACTGCTGAAGTCTACGTACACCGTATTGGTCGTACTGCTCGTGCAGGCAAAAAAGGTACGGCTATTGCATTGGTTGAAGCACATGACCAAGGCATGATCGAACGTATTAGCCGTTACATGAAAGAAGAAGTGCAAGAGCGCTTTATTCATGGTCTACGTCCACAAACGAAGAAACCTAATACCGCCAAGAAAAAGAAAAAAGTTGATAAGAAAGTAAAAGAAGCGAAAGCGAAAAAGAAAATCAAACAAGCTGCTAAAAAAAGCCAAGCTAAGTCATAATTTTCTCTTTTACAAAACAGACAAATAAAAAGGCCAACGCTAATGCGTTGGCCTTTTTTTAACGTTAAATAATCACTGCCACATTAGTTATTGCTGTTCACGCTTAAACACTAATTCAGTGGCTGTTGATTCCGCTGCAACAAAATAATATCCCGCGCTATCAAACTGTTGTAACTGAGCAATAGACGTTAATTGATTATCTAAAATATAGCGAGCCATCATTCCACGGGCTCTTTTGGCATAGAAACTAATGACTTTATAGGTGCCATTTTTACAGTCTTTAAAAATAGGGGTAATTAATTGAGCATTGAGTTTTTTAGACTTAACCGCTTTAAAGTATTCATTAGATGCTAGATTAACCACAATATTATCGCCTTGTTCAGCAACAGCTACATTAAGCTTATCGGTAATAATATCGCCCCAGAATTGATACAAATTAGTGCCACGTTGGTTCACTAGACGGGTGCCCATTTCTAAACGGTATGGCTGCATTAAATCAAGTGGTCGCAACACACCATAAAGCCCAGATAACATTCGTAAATGCTGCTGTGTATAGGCAAACTGTGCTTCAGTCATAGTTTCAGCGGCTAAGCCCGTGTAGACATCACCTTTAAATGCCAAAATCGCTTGGCGAGCATTATCCACGGTAAACGTTGGCTGCCACTCAGCAAAACGAGCTGCATTTAGTCCGGCAATTTTATCACTGACTTTCATCAAGCTAGCAATATCCATCGGTGTCAGCTCTCGGCAAACATCAATCAATTCAGCTGAATCAACGGTTAATTCAGGTAACGTATAAGTTGTTGTTGCTAATGGCGAGGTGTAATCTAACGTTTTTGCGGGTGATACCACGATTAACATAAGGCTTTTTCCTTTAAAGTCTGACGTATTTAGACTACCACCATCAATAGTAAAAACCACGTATAACTGCCGTGATTATTACTATTTCATTAATAGGTATACAACATTAATGTCGCGTTGATTTTACGACAACGGGTGCCGATTCATCCCAAATTCCCGCTTCAAGTTGAGCATGTAATTCGGGGTAATCTTGACGATTAAATGTGGGTATTTTTCCTAGCGACAACTGCTTGTTATAATCTTGAGCTAACTTAATCACCGTCCCCGACAGTAACACTATCGCGGCTAAGTTAATCATTGCCATCATGCCCATAGAGATATCAGCCATCGCCCAAACGGTAGGTAAGTCAGCCATTGCTCCAAACATCACCATACATAACACGACCACTCGAAAGACATTTAAGCCCACCTTGTGATTATGCTCTAGAAATATCAAATTCGTTTCAGCATAGGAATAATTGGCAACCAGTGATGTAAAAGAAAAGAAGAATATAGCCACCGCAATAAAAATCCCGCCCCAATCCCCCACTTGGGAACTGATGGCTTTTTGGGTTAATTCAATGCCTGTAATACTGCTATGTGGCTCATATTCACCTGACATTAAAATAATCGCCACCGTGGCAGAGCAGATAACAATGGTGTCCATAAACACCCCTAACATCTGTACATAACCTTGTGATGCAGGGTGCGGAGGATAAGGTGTTGCTGATGCAGCAGCGTTTGGGGCTGAGCCCATACCGGCTTCATTTGAAAATAATCCACGTTTTAAGCCATTAATCATTCCTTGTGCGATGGTGTAGCCTAACGCACCAGAGGCTGCTTCTTCAAAACCAAACGCGCTGCGAAAAATCAACATCAAAATATGCGGTAACTGTTCGATATTGCTCAGCATAATGAATAATGCCAATACGAGGTAACACAATGCCATCGTCGGTACTAAAATTTCAGCTGTACGTGCAATTGTACGCAAACCACCAAAAATAATAATGCCGGTTAATACCACAAGGCCAAGGCCAACATATTGTGGTTGCCACCCAAAAGCGACATGCGTGGCTTGACTGATTGAATTGGCTTGTACCGCATTAAAAACTAAGCCAAAGGCAATGATCAAACAGATAGAAAAGATAACCCCCATCCACCGCATACCTAAACCTCGTTCCATATAATAGGCAGGGCCACCACGATAATTACCATCATCATCACGGGTTTTGTACAATTGCGCTAATGCACTTTCTGCAAAAGCAGTCGCCATACCTAACATCGCAATTAGCCACATCCAAAAAATGGCACCGGGGCCACCTAAGGTCAAGGCAACAGCAACCCCAGCCATATTGCCAGAGCCAACTCTTGCCGCCAAACTGGTACACAAAGCTTGGAAAGATGAAATACCCGACGAGTCTGACTTTCGACTATTTTTCATTACAGAAAACATATGTTTAAAGTGACGAAATTGAATAAAATTGAGGCGATAAGTAAAATAAATGCCAATACCAATCAGCAAATATATCAACACCGATCCCCATAGCAAATCGTTGATAAAGTTAATTTGACTGGTCACATTTCACGCCTTAAAAATCGATAATTAATGATACAACGTCCTTTTTACTACCGTTATTAACCCAATAAAAAACAGCGCCAACATGGCAATAATACGTTACAGGTATTATTTTTAACCCTGCCAACTTTAAAGCATAAGATCAGAGATAAGGTGCAAAACCATTATTAAAATAATAATTATTTAATTATCAGCATTTTTACAGTGAGTTATAAAACTTACAACTAAAAACATTTACTGATTATTACCCTCTAAAAATGGATTTGATTTAGATAATTAGTCGGTTTAACTACAGACTAATAATTGAAACTATAAAAATCCTATTTAACACCAATAATGGTCTCTTTTTTAATCACTCACTCAACAATTGTGAGACTTACCACACAAAAGTTTCATATTTTAATAACAAATGAGAAACAGTTCAATTTTATTATTAGCCATTCTATGGTAATAAATACTCAAATCGCTTACACCAAGCGAAAAGTAGGGATAGGTGCTTTATGGATAGCTTTGCATTTGATGACATGATGACAATCGATACTGTTTCTCGTCGCTCTCGTGCTAAACCAGAAAAACGAAAGTGGCGTGAAATTGAAGCATTGAAAGACCGTCAAAGACTACGCAGAGAACTACAAGACATGGATATGTGTGGTAGTTTCAATAGTGATGATTTTGATTTCTAAAAATATTATTAAAACGGCCAGCATAAACACTGGCCTTTTTATTCCTAAAAGCGATACCTTATGCCGCGACTTATAATTGCCAATTAATCGGTGATTTGCTCATCATCGACAATAAATTATTAGCCTCTGAAAAATGCTTACAGCCGAAAAAACCACGATAAGCAGATAATGGTGAAGGATGTGCTGACGTTAAAACGTGATGTCGTTCAAGATCAATTTTTTTACCTTTTTTCTGAGCATGTGCGCCCCACAATAAAAAAATCACCCCTTCGGTATTATCATTAATGTATTCAATAGCGCGATCAGTAAACGTTTCCCAACCAATTTTAGCGTGAGAGTGCGCATTACCTTGTTCAACGGTTAAGACGGTATTAAGTAACAGTACCCCCTGCTCAGCCCATGGTTGTAAATAACCATGATCAGGAATAGTAAATCCATTGATATCCGTCGCTAATTCCTTGTACATATTAACCAATGATGGTGGCGTTTTTACTCCAGGTAATACCGAAAAACTCAACCCATGTGCTTGTTCAGGACCATGATAAGGATCTTGACCTAAAATCACGACTTTCGTTGCCATTAATGGCGTACTGAAAAAAGCATTAAACACATCATCTTGAGGAGGAAAAACAGTCTTACCCTCAGCACGAGCCGTAGCAACTGCTTGTTCGATATCATTAAAATACGGTAATTGTTGTTGCTGCTCGATAAATGTTTGCCAGCTTGCCGTCATAGGTTAACTCTCTTATTCAAAACTGCGTAAAGTCGTAATTTCATGGTGCCAGATATCAGGATTAATGGTTTCTAATATCAAAGGTATATTATTAAAGCGGTTATCTTGCATTAAGAATCGAAAGCAATCCCATCCAATCATCCCTTCACCTAGGCTATGATGACGATCCAAATGACTCCCTAAATCTCCTTTAGAATCATTTAAATGCATTGCTCGCAAATATTGCATCCCAACCACTTGATCAAATTCAGCAAACGTCGCTGCTGTCGCTTCCATCGTCCGTAAATCATATCCAGCCGCAAAGGTATGGCAAGTATCAATACAAACTCCTACACGAGATTTATCCTCCACTTGAGCAATAATCTCAGCCAAATGTTCAAAACGCCAACCTAAGTTCGAGCCTTGTCCTGCCGTATTTTCGATCACCGCAACTACATCATCAACTTGCTGATGAGCTAAATTAATCGATTCAGCAATGAGGGCTAAACAGGCTGATTCTGATATTTTTTTAAGATGACTGCCTGGGTGAAAATTCAATAAATGTAATCCTAATTGCTGACAACGTTGCATCTCATCAATGAAAGCTAACCGTGATTTTTGTAACTTCTCAGTATCCGGTGAACCTAAATTAATCAAGTAAGAATCGTGCGGTAAAATAGCAGTCGCATCAAAATTTAACTGCTGACATTTTGTCTTAAACGCCAGAATAGCATCAGCCTCTAACGGCTTAGACAACCATTGACGTTGATTCTTAGTAAACAATGCGAAAGCATTTGCACCAATAGCCGCAGCATTTGAAGGGGCATTGTACACACCACCTGCTGCCGACACATGAGCCCCAATCAGTTTCATAATAACTCCTACAAATAACCGCCAAACAACATATTAACAACACTAATAGCGGTCGTGATATTTAACATAAAAACCCACAAGATATGACAATCTATTCACCATAAGCATATAGTAACATCATAAAATGTCGTTATTTTACAACAAAATAACATTCAACTTATTTTTTAAATTTGATATTTTTAGTTGATTCGCCAGTAAAATGCAGTTAGATTGACCTAGCTCAATAAAACAGCCTTATTATATTTAAGGTTTTTCGTTGTAATTTGATCTACATCAATACACAAATGTGCGTTGAAGGTTATATAATAGGTAGCTCAATACAAAAACGAATAAATTAACAACAATTTTCTTGGAGAAAAGTTATGATTACTGGTATTCAAATTACTAAAGCAGCAAACGATGATCTACTAAACTCAATCTGGATCCTAGATAGCGAGTCTAATGAAGCGCGTTGTGTTTGTGCACCTGGTAGCTACGATGCTGACCAAATTATCGCACAAGCAGATCTTGGTGACATTGAGTACCGTGAACTAGCTATCGAAGCGCCAGCTAAAATCGAAGGTGGTCAACACCTAAACGTTAACGTTCTTAAGCGTGAAACACTACTAGATGCTGCTGCACACCCAGAAAAATACCCACAGCTAACTATCCGTGTATCAGGTTACGCTGTACGTTTCAACTCACTAACAACTGAACAACAGCAAGACGTTATCGCTCGTACTTTCACTAGCAGCCTATAATTTATAGCCTAGTGTGAGTGTCTTGATTTGAGCAAGATGCTGTAATAAAAAAAGGAGCCACTGGCTCCTTTTTTGTATCATGATGTTTTGATATCACATTATAAAACGGGTTGAACCGAGTATAAAATTGTCTTAATTGTAGCAAAATCATTAGCGGCTTCTAATGATAATAACGGCAATGCATTATGTTTTGCGAGCGGTGCAGGTAATGGTAAATCAGTACTAAGAATGTTATCAACCACATCTTTAAATTTAGCTGGATGCGCAGTACACAAGAATATGCCTGTTTCACCCTCGGCTAATTGTTGATCTAAAACATGATAAGCAATTGCACCGTGTGGCTCACATAAATAGCCATCGGCATACATTTGTTTTAATGTCACCGCGGTTTGTTGGTCATCAACGACGCCATACCCAAGCTCATTTAATCCCCAGCCTTTGAGCTGACATAACTCTTCAATACGTGGCCAGTTATTTGGCTGACTGACATCCATCGCATTTGAAATCGTGGCAACGGTTGTTTTTGGCATCCACTCCCCTGTGTGTAAATAACGCGGAACCGTATCATTTACATTCGTGGCAGCAATAAAGCGTTTAACCGGTAAACCTAATGATTTCGCTAATAGACCTGCGGTTAAATTACCAAAATTACCACTCGGTACGGAAATAACGAGGTGTTCACGCTCTGCTTTTGATAATTGTGATACAGCCTCAAAGTAATAACAAATTTGCGCCATTAGGCGACTGATATTAATCGAGTTTGCTGAGTTTAGACCAATATCAGCCCGTAACTCTGCGTCATCAAAAGCTTGTTTAACTAATGCCTGACAATCATCAAAGGTGCCATTAACCGCAACAGTAGTAATGTTTTCACCTAAGGTACAAAACAATTTTTCTTGTAGTGGGCTAATTTTGCCTTTGGGGTACAAAATCACTACTTGAATATTATCCATACCATAAAAAGCATGAGCAACCGCGGCACCTGTATCTCCTGATGTTGCCGTTAAAATGGTAATGTTACCGTCACTATCAGTTACCGTAGCTAAAGATTGCGCCATAAAACGGCCACCAAAGTCTTTAAATGCTAATGTCGGACCATGAAACAGCTCTAATGCATACACGCCGTCTTTTACTTTATTGATAGGTGCTGGAAACTGAAAAGCACTATCAACCATTTGAGTCACAATCTCACGACTCAGCTCATCACCAATAAATGCTGATAAAATCTTACTACTACGACTCACAAAGTCCATTGCGAGCAAAGCATCAATATCACCCAGTTGTGGTAATTGTGCTGGAAAAAATAAGCCTTGTTGACGACCTAAACCTTGGCGCACTGCCTGACCAAATGACACTTGTTGTTGGTGATCTTTAAGATTATACAACTTCATGGTTATAACTCACTCCCTGTAACTTTTGCACCTTGTTTATCCAGCTGACAAACATGCACAAATCCTTGATCATTTTGAACATAATTATCGGCTAGCCAATTAGCTAACCGCTGTGCAACCTCAAGCTTGGTACAGATACTAAACATCGTTGGTCCAGAACCTGAAATACCACTCGCAATCGCCCCCGCTTCTAACGCATATTGTCGAGCTTGATGAAAACGTGGTAATAATTTTTCACGATAAGGCTCAGCCACAACATCATGGATCATTTTAGCGGCTAACAAAGGTTGTCGTGAGTGGCAAGCATGAATAAACCCGCCCAAATAACGTCCATGAGCAATCACATCCTGACGTCGATATTGAGCGGGTAAAATGGCACGCGCTTCAGCTGTTGGCACTTTAATACCAGGATATGCCATAACCCAATACCAATCATCAAAACAAGGCACCGCTTGACTAATAATCCCCATTTCTTGGACCATAAATTGCAATCCACCTAAGAAGCAAGGCGCAACATTATCGTAATGGGTACTCCCTGAAACCTCCCCTTCCATTTCCCCCATTAACGTCAATAATTCATTACTGGTTAATGGTTGCTGATGGAATTGGTTTAGCGCCTCAAGCGCGGCCACAATAGAACACGCACTTGAACCTAAACCAGAACCAATTGGCATATTCTTTTCTAATGTGACAGCCACAGGCAATAATGGAATACCTTTATGATCCAATTCACGTGCAAACACTTGCCAACAACGATACACAATATTGTCTTGTGCTTGCGGCGGTAACTTATCCACAAAAGCGCCGACACATTGCAGGCTAAATGCCGATGTTCCTGCCGCGACTTCAACTCGATCTCCTAATAAAGAACCATCAATAGGAGAAACCGCAGCACCTAACACATCAAAACCGACACTGACATTGCCAATCGAGGCTGGCGCATAAACAACGACACTCATGTTATATACCTCGCTTCCAACCTAAGGTACGCATTAGATCGGCAAAGACACCTGCCGCAGTCACTTCCGTACCGGCACCATAACCACGTAAGACGAGAGGAATCGGTTGGTAGTAACGGCTATAAAACGCCAATGCATTTTCACCGTCTTTGATTTTAAACATCGGATCATCAGGGTTTACGGCAACAATCTTAACGTTACACTTACCATGATCAATCTCACCCACATAACGTAATACTTTGTCTTCTTTTGCTGCGGTCGCAGCCAGCTCAGAGAAATAGACATCGGCTTGAGGCAAACGAGCCATAAAGTCATCAACAGAACCCGAAGCATCAAAACCTGGCGGTAATGCTTGTTCTACCACCACATCTTCAAGTTCTAATTCTAACCCAGCTTCACGAGCCAAAATCAGTAACTTACGCGCAACATCCATACCAGAGAGATCATCTCGAGCATCAGGCTCAGTAAAGCCATTATTACGTGCAACTGTGGTCGCTTCACTGAAACTCATGCCATCATCTAACTTACCGAAGATGTAAGATAAAGAGCCAGATAAGATACCCGAGAAACGTACTAATTCATCACCTGCAGCCAGCAAGTTTTGTAAATTTTCAATCACAGGTAAGCCAGCACCAACAGTGGTGTCATACATGAATTTACGATGACCAACTCGCGCAGCTTGGCGTAATTGTTGGTAATACGCCATGCTAGCAGTATTGGCTTTCTTATTAGGGGTAATAACGTGGAAACCTGCCGCAAGATAATCGGTATATTGCTCGGCAATAGTTTGATCTGACGTACAATCAACAATCACGGGGTTGATAATATGGTTATGACGGACTAACTCAACCATACGTTGTAATTGCAATGGTTCATTAACCGCCCCCATCAGATCACGCCAGCTATCTAGCATAAAGCCATTACTGTTAAGCAGTAACCCTTTACTGTTCGCCATGCCACAGACACGGATCACAATCCCTTTTTGCGCTAATTTTTGTTGCTGACGGTGAATTTGATCAATTAATTCACCACCAACGCCACCAACACCAACAACAAACACATCTAACGTATGTTGGCTATTAAATAAATTCTCATGACACGCTTTAACCGCTTCTGATACTTTATTTTGAGGAATAACCGCAGAGATAGCACGTTCAGATGACCCTTGTGCAATCGCTACAATGTTGACATCGACTTCCGCTAACGCCGTAAAGAAACGCGATGCAACACCATGTGAGGTTCGCATACCGTCACCAACCAACGTCACAATTGATAAATCATCACTAAACTCAACTGGCTCTAATAAACCTTCTTTTAATTCAAGCTCAAAGCTAGCAATTAATGCTTTTCTAGCTACCGTCTTATCCTGAGTTTCAATACAAAAACTAATGCTGTATTCAGATGAAGATTGCGTGATCAACACCACCGAGACGCCGGCGGTTGACATCGCACCAAAGACACGCGCAGCCATACCAACCATGCCTTTCATTCCCGGACCGGAAACGTTAACCATGGTCAAATCTTTTAAGGTTGTAATACCTTTAATATCAAGCTTATCTTCACCCGTATCTTGACCAATAAGCGTGCCAGCCCCTTGTGGATTAAAACTGTTTTTAATTAAACATGGGATTTGAAATTGCGCAATCGGAGCAATGGTTTTGGGATGCAATACTGATGCCCCAAAATAAGATAACTCCATCGCTTCTTGATAACTTAATGATTTAAGCAGGCGAGCATCTGGTACTAAACGTGGATCACAACTATAAACCCCATCAACATCTGTCCAAATTTCACAACAATCCGCGCGCAAACAAGCAGCTAAAACGGCGGCTGAATAATCAGAACCATTACGGCCTAAAGTGACTAATTCACCTTGAGCGTTACCGGCAGTAAAACCTGGCATGATACAAACGTGCTCTGCGGGTAATGGATTATTTTGGAAGTGCTGTGTTGATACCTCGATATCAACATGAGCTTCAAGATAGTCACCTTCGGCATGGAGATACTGCACGGGATCAATCAAACTTGCCGCCTGACCTTTGGCTTCCAATAGCAACTTCATGGTTACAATTGATAGCCGCTCACCTTTACTGATCACTTTGGCATACACATTATCTGGGCATAATCCTAATAACCGAATACCGTGAACATACTGTTGTAGTTGTTCAATCGTGGTGGCTAATTTGCTCTCTAATGTCTGATGATCTAACTTTGGTTCACGTGCTTTTAAACCATGAAAAAGATCATTAAATACCGTTTCTAATGTTGCTATTTGCTGAGCTGCAGCACCGGTTGTTACCGCACTCTCAATCACCGCAACTAAATTGTTGGTAACCTTACCTGGCGCTGATAACACCACCGCAACTTCGCCTTGCTTGGCATTGCTGGCAATAATATCTGCCGCTCTTAAAAATCGTTCTGCATCTGCTAGTGACGATCCGCCAAATTTAAATACTCGCATTCCCTACTCCCGAGTGACTATCCTGAACTATTTATCTCTCGATAAATATTACTCAACACTGATGAATTTAAATTTAAAAAAAAAGCCCGCAGCTCTTAATGAGTTGCGGGCTTATTGTAATTTTGCGCATATCAGCCCGCATCAACACCTGTAGTGTTAATGGTAATAATCATGGTGGTGGTGATAACGATACGGGGTACATTTGTCATAATTGTCATTTCTGTTTACACGCTGTTACCTTACGATTACATGGAATGTAATATAGAGTCAATAAAGTTTTTACAATTATTACAGAATACATACGTCGTACACATCTGCAATACGACGCACTTCACCGCTCAAAAAAACAACAATAATATTTGCAGTCAGCTACAGAGCATTGCATAGTAAATAGCAAAGAATAAAATTGTCATCATTAAGGATAAACTGATGAGTGCAGCCATGGAGTCACTGATAGCACATACTATTTTACAAGGCTCAGATGCCATGTTTGGCCGCTTTCTTGACGTCACTGCCGAGGCGCAACAACGATTTGAACACCAGCAATGGACGCTAGTGCACCAAGCATTAAAAACCCGTATTAGTTTTTATGATCATCATGTGGAATTAGTTACCAATCAGATTCAGATCATGCTTGGAGGACAATACGCAAATCAAATATGTCTGACTGCCGTGAAACAGGCTTATCAGAATTTATTGGTTGATTATCCACGTTATGATATTGCCGAAAGTTTTTTTAATTCGGTGTATTGCCGTATTTTCAAGCATCGTAATATCAACCGCGATAATATCTTTGTTCATAGCTCACAACAACACCGTATACCTACCTATCCCAGCTCATTAACCCGTCATTATCGAGTTCAAACAACCGTTGCGGTAATGATTGAAAGAATGCTTGATGATCAGCCTTTTACGCTTGATTGGAATGATAAACAACGTGATATTCAATTGCTGGTTACCCACTTAGAAGCTGAGTTAGGTGAGCGGCTTGATCAACACCTAACCTTAGAACAAATTCGTGAGCCTTTTTACCGTAATAAAGCCGCTTATCTGGTCGGTAAACTGACTTTTTCAAATGGTGAATCACGGCCTTTAGTACTGCCAATACTCAATCATAATGGTCAATTGTTATTAGATGCGGGTATCTGTAACGTCAATGATGTTAGCGTTATCTTTGGTTTTGCTCGTTCTTATTTCATGGTTTATAGCCCAGCCCCCGCAGCCTTAGTGCGCTTTTTAGCTCAACTGTTACCCAATAAAAATTTGGCTGAGCTTTATACTGCCATTGGGTGCCAAAAACATGGGAAAACAGAATTTTATCGCCAATTCTTAGATCATTTAGCACACTCTGACGACCAATTTATTATCGCTCCTGGAATAAAAGGCATGGTAATGTCTGTGTTTACATTACCGTCTTATGATTTTGTTTTTAAAATAATTAAAGATAAATTCGCTCCACAAAAAGACATTAGCCCTCACGTTGTTAAACAAAAATATCAATTAGTCAAAGAACATGATCGTGTCGGTAGAATGGCCGATACACAAGAATATCGTCATTTTAGCTTTCCACGTCACCGATTCAGCGATGAACTCATTCAAGAGCTACTCACTATCGCCCCTTCTATCGTGACCCTCACCGATGATGAGATCATAATTGAACACCTGTATATGGAACGGCGAATGATTCCATTTAATATTTATATTGAAACAGCAAATGATGCTGACTTACGCCACGCCGTTAATGAATATGGAAATGCGATTAAACAACTCGCCGCCGCTAATATTTTCCCTGGAGATATGTTATTTAAAAATTTTGGCGTAACGCGTCATAAGCGAGTGGTGTTTTATGACTATGATGAAATTACTTATATGAGTGAAATGAATTTTAGAAAGATTCCGGCAGCGCGTTACCCCGAAGATGAAATGGCCGCCGAACCTTGGTATAGCGTTGGGATTAATGATGTTTTTCCAGAAGAGTTTCGAACCTTTTTACTGATCAATCCTAAAGTAAAAAATTTGTTTAATGAATTACATCAAGATCTGTTTGAAGCCAGTTATTGGCAGCACTTGCAGAACAATATTAATCAAGAACTATATCCTGATGTTTTTCCTTATCATGCCCGTCATCGGCTACATATTCAAATATCCAAAAAATAACCGTCGTCAGTGAGTGTAATAACGGAGAGATTACGACTAAGTTGTGGCGATGATCATGAATACGCCACTTGATGAGTATTTATCACTTATAACACTTACTCTCTTCGTAATATGGCCTACTATTTAAAATAATGTCGGTGTGATAGGAGTGAGCATGATCAAATATTATATAAGTATTGTGGGAGTACTTATTTTTTTAGCCATGCCCGTCACAGCACAAGCGGCAACATCGATAGACACCAACCTAACTTATAATGGGGGTAAAAAACTCACATCAGGATGGTTTTTATCGTCACAATCACGTCAGCAACGTTTTGATATATGGCAGATAGACAGTGGCTACGCTTATTCAGTAACGGATAACACTCAGCTTTATGTTAGCACCCATCTAACCACCAGTACCGATCGTCAACCCGCAACAAGTGGATTAACCTCTGGTGTTAAATATTCTGTATCACCACGAATAAGTATTAATAGTGCCATTACATCAGACACCATTAATAACCAAACCTCATTAGGATTAGAGCTGAGTAGCCAATACGACGTCTCACAAAAAGTAAATGTACGGGCTACGGTTGATTATGCTGAGCTTGAAAAAATAATTGAGCTCGGCTTAGGATTCAGTTTTTAATGCACTCACATCTAACGCAGTACTACTCAAAATAATGCCATTTAAATCTGCATAAATATAATCATTAGGATAAATTAGCGTATCCGCAATACTGAGCACGACATTATGTTCTCCCATCTGCCGTTTATCCGTTTTAATAGGGCATGCCGCTAACGCTTTCACACCTAATGACAATTGTGCCAAGGTTGCAACATCTCGAATCGCACCATGAACAATAATCCCTTGCCAATTATTTTCTATCGCTAATAATGCCAGCTGATCTCCCAGCAATGCACGTCGACAACTGCCATGGCCATCAATAAATAGCACCTTACCTCGGCCATCGGTTGATAATAAATTACGCACTAAACTGTTATCCTCAAAACAGCGTAGGGTCACTATTTGCCCCCAAAACGGGGTATGACAGCCATAATCACGTAACATTAACGGCAAAAAACGAATATCTTGCGCATAGCAATCACATAAATCTGGTAATAAATCCTTCATTAGCCTTTTCCTATCACTATTAAATAAACAAAACAGGCAAAATTGACCGTATTTCGTAACAATGACCACAATATTAATTTATGAGATCTTTTTTACTAAAATCCATCAACCTTAATGAGTGCCAACCCTAACTGATACTGTTACAATATTTAGAGAAAGATGAACTATATGTTGTATTTTTTATTATCATTAAGATTAAATATTAGTCAATGGTATTGGGTTTTGTATATTATGATTACTATCATGACACTTTTTATCTACCCCGATATAAAAGTTAACTAAACTCGAAATATAACAAATGTTCTTCTCGCTGATTGATATAAATCAACAAACATATAAATAATCGACATCAAATAAGCTCTCCACATTGTTAGCGAGCTGTTAAGTGAATACAATTGTCGCATTATCAGGGAGATTGTAGCCAGCACCCCAAGCTTTATGGGGGATTTCAACATCTAATGCATGTTGAATGAAAGGATGGTGTACCACATAGGTTGTAACAATAAAGTGTTTATTTAAACATTTTGCCTATATGTGAATTTTTTTTATAGAATTTAACTATTCTGTGATTAACCAGATTTAGTTTCTGATATTAGGTACCGCCAAAATGCAAACCCCTCACATTCTGATTGTAGAAGACGAGCACGTAACACGTAACACCCTGAAAAGTATTTTTGAAGCAGAGGGTTATACTGTATTCGAAGCAAATGACGGCGCAGAAATGCACCAGATGCTTTCTGAAAACCCTGTGCATCTAGTTATCATGGATATTAATCTTCCAGGAAAGAACGGCCTTCTACTTGCTCGTGAACTTCGCGAACAAGGTGATATGGCACTGATGTTCTTAACCGGTCGTGATAACGAAGTTGATAAAATTTTAGGCCTTGAAATTGGTGCTGATGATTACATCACAAAACCTTTCAACCCACGTGAATTAACTATTCGTGCTCGTAACCTATTAACTCGTGCGATGAACCAAGGTCTTCCAACTGAAGATAAAAAATTGGTTGAGCGTTACGAGTTTAATGGTTGGTCATTGGAAATTAACAGCCGTTCTTTAGTAAGCCCAAGTGGCGAGCAATTTAAATTACCACGTTCTGAGTTCCGTGCTCTACTGCACTTCTGTGAGAACCCAGGTAAGATTCAAACACGTGCTGATTTATTAAAGAAAATGACTGGTCGCGAACTTAAGCCACATGATCGTACTGTTGATGTAACGATTCGTCGCATTCGTAAGCACTTTGAATCAGTTGCAGATACACCAGAGATCATCGCAACTATTCACGGTGAAGGTTACCGTTTTTGTGGTGATCTAGGCGAAGAGTAATCTCTTTTCCAAACCAGTAATGAAATAAAAAGGCACCTTCTAGGTGCCTTTTTTATTATTAATTACTGCTGCTTTAGCCATGTTTTCAATACATTTATATCATCTTGATAGCTGTATTTAATTTCATCCACCCAGTCATTAATATTTTCCCACCACGCAGGTAACTCAGGTGATTGCGCCATCTGCGCCACTTGCTGAATATGTTTAAGACCTATAGAGCCCGCAGCACCTTTGATCTTGTGTGCTTCAAATTTAATACCATCTTGATCTTTTGCGGTCATATTTGAATCTAAGATAGCCAAATAGTCAGGCATCATTTTTTCAAACATCGCAATACTGGTATATACCGGCTCGGTACCGACGATTTCAACGTATGAGGTTAGCATCTCTAAATCTAATAACGTATCTATCATATTAGTTTGAGCAGTATTACTACTATCAAGGCTATCGTCATTCTCATCTATTTCATGGCTACAACTTAAAACAAGATTTTCAATAACATGAGTAATCGCTTTAACACTTAACGGTTTATTAAGTACCTCATCCATACCTTTTGCTAGATACTCAGTTTTATCATTAACAACGTTAGCCGTTAATGCGACTAACGCAGGCAAATCTTGATATTGTTGACGTAACTTTTGTGCAATATCAAATCCTGTCATATCAGGTAGTTGAATATCCAATAGCACTAAATCATAATCTTCAGGCTTAAACATTGCTAATGCTTGATCACCACGCATTGCTACCGTCACCTCATGCCCTAGCCGTTCAAGTAATGATTTCGCCACCACAATATTCAGCTCAATATCTTCTACCATGAAAATACTTAACCCTGTCATTTCAGGGCGTACTTCATTAACCACATGTTCTTCTACTACGGTTTCAATTAATGGCACTTTAATCTTAACGGTAAAAGTACTGCCCGCACCCAGTTCAGAATCAACGTAAATATCCCCGCCCATTAATTGAATTAATTGCCGTGACACCGCTAACCCAATTCCTGTTCCAACCGCATGTAAATTATCATCCCCTTGTTGAACTTGATAATACATCGCAAAAATATTATCTATTTCGGCTTTTGGAATACCAATGCCACTGTCTTCAACTTCAAAAATAATATTGGCGTCGTGCTCATGAATTTCACTACTTACAGACAACACCACTCCACCTTGTTTAGTAAATTTAGTGGCGTTACCAATTAAATTCCACAGCACTTGCCGCAAGCGTGTACTGTCTACTTTTATATTTTTAGGTAATTGAGTAAGGCACTCTAAATCAAATCGTAGTCCTTTTTGTTCTGCCATTAATTGTGAGATGTTACCAATCTCATCAATAAACTCATAAAAGTCTAATGGTTGTGGTAGTAGCTCTAGACGTCGACGATCTGATTTATCTAAATCGATAATGTCATTAAAAATATTACCCAGAGTGATCGCACTAACATGTACCGTTCTTAAATAACCACGTTGTTCATCTGTAAGTTTAGTTTCTAATAACATTCGGCTTAATCCGACAATGCCATTAAGTGGGGTGCGTAATTCATGGCTGATAGTCGAAATAAATGCGGTTTTATCACTGCTGGCTTTTTCTTGAGCATTCTCATATTTTTTACGTTCAGTAATATCACGCCCAAACCCCATCAAGCCTAAACGTTTTCCATTACGATCATAAAGAGGCACTTTGCGTAATTCAAATAACGCTTTTCTACCATTAGGATAATCCAACCACTGCTCGTCAGTCATGGCAGTATTATCATCAAACAATTCTTGGTCAGTTTTAAGAATACGTTTAGCAACTTCAGCAGGGTAAACATCCCATGGTGTTAATCCCACTAATTCTTTTTCACTTTTGCCGACCAATTCAGCCATAGCACGATTACAGCCTGAGAACTGATTTTGCTCATTGCGGTAGTAAATTAAATCGGGCGATGCATCTAAAAACGATTTCAATAATGCACTTTTTTCAGCCACTGCTAATTGGGCATTTTCACGTTGATAGACTTCATTTTCTAAGTCTTGCATTGCCTCTTCACGCGCTTCTTCTGCTTTTTCACGCTCTTCAATTTCAGAGTTTAACTGTGAGATATTCGCCTGTAATTGTTGGTTTAACTCCATGTCACGTGCGCGCATTTGCTCTAACTTGGTGACTAATTGCGATAATCGTTGACGAGAATCTTCTAATTGATCAACCACCACCGATAAAAAATACACCGCCCAAGGGGTAATAAATAAACCAAAGGTAACGGAACGTATAATTTCGACTTCACGCATAGTGCCTTGCAGCAATAGCGTCACACTAATTTGTACCACTAATGCTAATGCCACTAACGCTGCAGCTAATAATAAACTAAAACGGAAAATGCCAAGCTTAACGAGAAGATCAACATAAAACTGGGCTAAAATTTTGACTTGTTTCATCAATGAATACCAATAGAAAAACAACCTCGCCACCATGGCGAATACTACTATTTATAATAATCGCTCTCGCCACTAGCACCTAAACGAAAGCTGTAAAGTTTTATTGTGGCGCACAAAAAAGCCTACTTAACGTAGGCTCCATTTAAACATTATTATGTAATGCTGGTAATTGATAAACAAAAGGATCATCGATAGCGCTCCCTTGAGCACCTTGTTTATCAAGAATACGTCCAATATCAGTCATGGCTAGCCAGCGATTCTCACACCACATCGGTGCCAGTAATGTTGGTCGACGAGCACTTGCAGCAACGCGATGATAAACCACTTTTGCAGGCGTTAGACGAATCATCTCGCTAGCAATATCAGTATAATGTTCAAGACTAATCGGCTGCAATCGACCCGCTTTAAAAGCTTGTCCCATCTTACTGCCTTCCACGATATGCAACGGATGTAATTTAATCCCATCAACACCAACCGCCACGACTTTGTTTAGGGTCATCAAATTATCGACCTTAGTATCTCCGGGTAGCCCAACAATTAAATGGGTGCACACTTTAATACCAAGCGCACGAGCACGTTGAGTAATCGCTGCATAACAAGCAAAATCATGACCACGGTTAATACGCTTAAGGGTTTTATCATTTGCGGTTTGTAAACCCAACTCAAGCCAAATCTCATAGCCTTGTTCTACATAGCCAGCCAGTAACTCTAACACCGAATCAGGCACACAATCAGGACGAGTACCCACACATAGACCTACAATATCAGCCGATATTAATGCCTGTTCATACATCTTTTTCAAACTTTGAACTTCAGCATAGGTACTGGTATAAGCCTGAAAGTACGCAAAATAACGCTTCGCGCGATGCACCTCACCAGCACGTGCCGTAAGTTGTTGTTGAATAGGTACGAACTGATTTTTTTCGTCAGCAAATGACGCAACATTACAAAATGTGCAGCCACCGCGGCCAATAGTACCGTCACGGTTAGGGCAACTAAAACCACCGTGTAACGTCAGTTTATGAACTTTTTCACCATAACGATGTTGAAGGTCTTGCCCGAAAGTATTGACGAGTTGATGCAATTGCATGGTATTACCTAGCGTTTAAAACAATGAATAATCTACGTCAACGCAGACCAAGAAACAAAAGAGCCGCAACATATCATCAATCACCATGATGTAAATTGTGCTAAAACAAAAAAGCACCGCTCTATGTCGGTTCTTTGTTACTTTTGACCGACTTATTTACGCCACATAATAAGCAGTTTAAATGCTTAATTTATGCGTTAATTATGTTAATTTTTATTGGTAATTAATGTATCAAAATTGTAGGATGGTTACACTTGTGTGCAATTTATAAACAAAAAAAACACTAAAATCATGCTGTTTTAGTGTGGTTTATATGGCTATTTTGGCAAGAATAACGTGTTTTGTTATTCATAATCGTAATACAACAGAATTAAGTTTGTGAATGATGCGGTGTCATCACTACAAACACACATCAAGGATGCAGGACAGGAGTCCATCTCAATGCAAATTGATTGTGTAAATAAATTAGGGATAACCAAGCCTTAGGAATATGGCTTGATGTAACTGAAAGGATGTATCTATGACAGCTCAAGAGCTTAACAGTCAGGGACTTTATGTGCCTGAATTAGAGCACGATGCCTGTGGTATCGGCTTTGTTGCCCACCTTAAAAACCGTAAATCTCACCAGATCGTCACTCAAGCTCTCGATATGCTCGCGCGTATGGAGCACCGTGGTGGTCAAGGCTGTGATCCTAGCAGTGGCGATGGTGCTGGCATCTTATTGCAAAAACCCCATGAATTTTTATTAGAAGAAACGGTTAAGCTGGGAATTAAATTACCTGCTTTTGCACAATATGGTGTAGGCGTAGTGTTATTTCCCAAAGACGAACATAAACGTCAACAATGTCGTGATATTCTTGAGCGCAATGCTAAACGTCTCGATCTGGAAATTATTGGTTATCGAGTACTTCCGGTCGATAATTCAATGATCGGTGAGGATCCACTCAGCACGGAACCTCAATTTGAACATGTTTTTATTACCGGTGGTGCTAATTTAGATCCCGCCGTATTAGAACGTAAGCTTTACGTATTACGTAATTACACTGTACGTGTATGTTTAGAAAGCGTATCCAATATTGGTGATGACTTCTACATCAACTCACTGTCATATAAAACCTTAGTCTATAAAGGCCAGTTAACGACAGCCCAAGTACCGCAATACTTCCTTGATTTACACAATCCAGCAATGGTCACCGCCTTAGCGTTAGTGCATTCCCGTTTTTCAACTAACACTTTTCCTCGCTGGCGATTAGCGCAACCTTTCCGTTATATTGCCCACAACGGTGAAATCAATACCGTGCGCGGCAATCTTAACTGGATGAAGGCCCGTGAAGCCATTCTTGAATCTGATTTATTCAGCCACCAAGAAATTAGTATGCTACTGCCAATTTGTCAGGAAGGTAGTTCAGATTCATCCAATTTTGATATGGCGCTTGAGTTATTAGTGCTTTCAGGGCGAAGTTTACCGCATGCTCTAATGATGTTAATCCCTGAAGCATGGCAAGAAAACACCAGCATGGATCCTAAGCGGCGCGCTTTTTATCAGTATCACGCCAATATTATGGAGCCGTGGGATGGCCCTGCATCTGTCTGTTTTACTGACGGTGTACAAGTCGGTGCTACATTAGATCGCAACGGGTTACGACCATCACGCTATACCGTCACTAAAGATGATTTTCTGATCATGGCATCAGAATCAGGGGTAGTAAAAATTGCCCCCGAAAATGTGCAGTTCCGTGGCCGCTTACAACCTGGGCGTATCTTCGTTGCCGATCTTGAACAAGGTCGTATTATTTCAGATGAAGAAGTTAAAGATAGCATCGCGACCTCACAGCCATATGAGCAATGGATCAAAGATAATTTACTAACACTAAAAACACTACCTGATGCTGACAACATGTACCACCAGCCAACCCCTGAGCGGTTACTGCATCATCAACAAGCCTTTGGTGTTAGCTCTGAAGAAGTCAACGATATTATTGTGCCACTCGCTAATGCTGGTTATGAACCATTAGGCGCGATGGGTGCTGATTGGCCATTAGCGGTGCTATCCCACCAATCACAACATTTATCTAATTACTTTAAGCAGTTATTTGCGCAAGTAACCAATCCACCGATTGATCCTATTCGTGAACGAATGGTGATGTCACTTAATACCTATCTTGGTAAAGATCAGAATTTACTGACGGAAACCTCTGAGCATTGTCATAAAGTTGAGCTCGAATCACCGGTATTATCTAATGCTGAGTTAGAAAAAATTCGCGCCATCGATAATGAACACCTGCAATCTAAAACCTTGGATATCGTGTTCAGAGCCAGCGGCGAACAAGGCAAACTTGATCGTGCATTAAAACGTATCTGTCAATACTCTGAAGATGCGGTGGTTGATGGTTACTCAATTATTATTTTAACCGACCGCGCAGTTAACTCTAACCATGCAGCCATCCCCGCGATGTTAGCTGTGGGTGCGGTTCACCATCACCTAATCCGCAAAGGCTTACGTGCTAAATGTGACATTGTAGTTGAAACGGGTGATGCCCGTGAAACCCACCATTTTGCGACCCTTATTGGTTATGGTGCTAATGCCATTAACCCTTATTTGGTCACGGAAACACTGGTCGATTTACAACATAAACGAAAACTTGACCCAGAACTGCCAACTGATACGTTATTTGATAACTACCGTAAAGGGGTTAACGGGGGACTGCTAAAAATCTTCTCTAAAATGGGAATTTCAACGCTGCAGTCTTACCATGGCGCGCAAATTTTTGAAGCCCTGGGTATTA
The DNA here is from genome assembly GCF_900166965.1 of Photobacterium piscicola. Classification (GTDB taxonomy): domain Bacteria; phylum Pseudomonadota; class Gammaproteobacteria; order Enterobacterales; family Vibrionaceae; genus Photobacterium; species Photobacterium piscicola. The sequence continues at coordinate 137,906 of NZ_FUZI01000006.1, forward strand.
GCAAATCAGTGGTTGATAAATACTTCACCGGTACTGTTACCCGTATTCAAGGATTAACAATTGATGATATTGCCCAAGAAGTCTTAGTACGTCACCGTGTTGGTTATCCAACCCGTGAAATTCCAGTACAAATCCTTGATGTAGGCGGTGTCTATCAGTGGAAACAACGCGGTGAAAAACACCTGTTTAATCCTGAAACGATTTCATTATTGCAACAATCAACCCGCAACAAAGATTATGACCAATTTAAGTTGTATGCCAAAGCTGTTGATGAACAAGGTGACAATGCTGCGACATTGCGTAGCCAGCTAGATTTTGTCAACAATCCAGCCGCTTCAATTACACTGGATGAGGTTGAGTCACTTGATAATATTCTTAAACGCTTTGCAACGGGAGCCATGAGCTTTGGTTCGATATCTTATGAAGCGCACTCAACCTTAGCGGTCGCAATGAACCGCATTGGCGCGAAATCTAACTCAGGCGAAGGCGGTGAAGATCCGATTCGATTTGATAAAAAAGACAATGGTGATTGGGAGCGTTCAGCGATTAAGCAAGTAGCGTCTGGTCGTTTTGGAGTGACCTCATACTACCTCACCAATGCCGCTGAACTGCAAATTAAAATGGCACAGGGTGCAAAACCGGGTGAAGGCGGACAACTGCCGGGCGATAAAGTCGATGATTGGATTGGTGCAACCCGTCACTCAACCCCTGGGGTCGGCCTTATTTCACCACCACCTCACCACGATATTTACTCAATCGAAGATTTAGCTCAGCTAATCTATGATTTGAAAAATGCTAACCGTGACGGTCGTGTTAACGTCAAGTTGGTTTCAGAAGCTGGTGTTGGAACCATTGCTTCAGGCGTAGCCAAAGCCAAAGCTGATGTAGTGTTAATTGCAGGCTTTGACGGTGGTACCGGTGCATCCCCTATTTCATCGATTCGTCACACGGGTTTACCATGGGAACTTGGCTTAGCTGAAACCCATCAAACACTGCTTAAAAATGGTTTACGTAACCGAATAGTGGTGCAGTCTGATGGGCAAATGAAAACGCCGCGTGACCTTGCCATTGCGACTTTACTCGGTGCTGAAGAATGGGGCGTAGCAACCGCAGCACTCGTGGTTGAAGGTTGTATCATGATGCGTAAGTGTCATAAAAACACCTGCCCAGTGGGGATTGCGACTCAAAATAAAACCTTACGTGAGCGTTTTGATGGCCGCGTCGAAGATGTAGTAACCTTCTTCCAATACATGGCTCAAGGCTTACGTGAAGTAATGGCTGAACTCGGTTTCCGCACCATTGATGAAATGGTTGGCCAAGCGCAGAAGCTTAAATTGCGTGATGATATCGGCCACTGGAAATACAAAAACCTCGATCTTAGTCCGGTACTGCACATTCAACCGCCACGAGCTGAAGATGGTATTTATAACCAACGCCAGCAAGATCATGGTTTAGAAAACGTACTTGATAGAACCTTGATTCGATTAGCACAACCGGCACTGACTACAGGTGAAGCGGTTACCGCACAACTGCCGATCATCAATACCGATCGTAGTGTTGGCACTATGCTGTCTAATGAAATATCAAAAGTCTATAAAGACCACGGTTTACCACTGCCGATGACGGTCAAATTTAACGGCTCTGCGGGGCAAAGTTTTGGAGCTTTCCTTGCTAAAGGGGTTCACTTTACCGTCGAAGGCGATGCCAATGATTATTGGGGTAAAGGCCTTTCTGGCGGTACACTCGTTCTCTACCCTGATCGTCAATCCGATATTATTGCTGAAGATAATATTGTGGTTGGTAACGTGTGTTTCTACGGTGCAACCTCTGGCGAATCTTATATTCGTGGCCTTGCAGGTGAACGTTTCTGTGTTCGAAACTCAGGCGCGAAAGTGGTCGTCGAAGGCATTGGCGATCATGGCTGTGAATACATGACCGGTGGTGTTGCCGTTATTTTAGGTCAAACAGGCCGTAACTTTGCTGCGGGCATGAGTGGCGGTGTCGCTTATGTATGGGATCAATTTGGTGATTTTGAAACCAAACTCAACGCTGAACTGGTTGATATTGATCCAATCGAAGCTGACGATAAAGCTGTTTTACTTGAGATGTTAGCTAAACATATTGAATTCACCGGTAGTACGGTTGCAGAACTGTTCTTATCTAATCTTGAGGCTAACCTCAAGCAGATGATAAAAGTCATGCCAAGGGATTACAAAGCCGTATTACAACAGCGTCAAGCTGCCGCTCACAACAAGGAAACGTTGGAGGCCATCAATGGGTAAGCCTACGGGATTTTTAGAATTTGGCCGTGAACTGCCAAGTAAGTTAGATCCAAGTGTTCGTATTCAGAATAATAAAGAATTTGTCCTTAACGATGAATTTGGTGACAAAATTCAAGAACAATCATCACGTTGTATGGATTGTGGCGTACCTTTTTGCCATAACGCATGCCCGATTGGTAATATTATTCCTGAATTTAATGATGCGGTTTATCGCGATAGCTGGGAAGAAGCATGGAACATTTTAAGTTCAACCAACAACTTCCCTGAATTTACGGGACGTGTCTGCCCAGCCCCTTGTGAAAGTGGTTGTGTGCTTGGCATAAATCAAGATCCAATCACCATCTGTAATATTGAAAAAACCATTGTTGAAACCGCTTATCGTAACGGTTATGCCAAACCTAAAACGCCACGTTCACGTACAGGAAAAACCATTGCTATTATCGGTTCGGGTCCTGCGGGGTTATCCGCCGCAGAACAACTTAACAGTGCAGGTCATACTGTGACCGTGTTTGAGCGCGATGAAAAAGTGGGAGGCTTACTGCGATTTGGGATTCCTGACTTTAAACTTGGGATGGATATTATTGATCGTAAAATTGACCTGATGGCGCAAGCTGGTGTGAAATTTGAAGTCAATGCTCATATTGGGGTCGATATTAACGCCCAACAGTTACGCCAAGAATTTGATGTTATTTTGCTAACTGGTGGTTCAACTGTCCCGCGTAATTTACCTATTCCGGGGCGTGAGCTTAATGGCGTCCATTTTGCGATGGACTTTTTAGCCCAAAATAACCGCCGTGCAAACGATATGGATCTCAAGACAGCTGAAGTACATGCACAAAACAAGCATGTCGTTGTCATTGGTGGTGGCGATACTGGTTCAGATTGTGTCGGTACTTCCAACCGCCATGGCGCGGCAAGTATCACTCAAGTCGAAATCATGCCATTACCACCAGAGCAACGCCCAGCCAATCAACCGTGGCCGTCATACCCAATGATCATGAAAACCTCGACCTCACATGAAGAAGGCTGTGATCGCTATTGGAATATTCTGACCAAAGAATTTATTGATGATGGTAACGGTAATGTCAAAGGGCTACGGATCGCTGATATTGCATGGCAAGACGCCAAACCTGGTGAAAGACCGAACTTTGAAGAGATAGCCGGAACCGAACGCATCATAGCCTGTGATATGGCATTTTTAGCGATGGGGTTTTTACACCCAGAGCCAACAGGCGTATTAGCACAGTTGGATATTAAACTTGATGATCACGGTAATGTTGCCACTCAGAATTTCGCTACCAGTCAAACTGGCGTATTTGCCGCAGGTGATATGCGAACCGGACAATCATTAGTAGTGCGATGCATCAATGAAGGTCGAGAATCAGCTCGTGTGATTGATAGCTACTTAATGGGTAACTCCCATCTTGAAGCGAAAGCGAATTCATTGATGCTTTCGTAAACTTATTATTGTTTGATTCAACTAAAAAATTTAAAGCCAGCGCATTAACGCTGGCTTTTTATTGGTTACAGCTCAGAAGATTATCTCCTTATACAATTTTATAACATATCATCACACCACCCACCAAGATTAATGCTTTTTTAATCTAAAAATACAATTATTAACCCTTAATTATTACTCAAAAAAACTTACAGCTGTAATGAATATAACTTTATTTCAGATAGTTAAGATTAATAAAAACCAGTTAATAGTTATAAATGTCATTTGTTAGCAATATTTGACCTTTTTGTAAATTATCGTTAGTTTGAAATATCGTAGGAGGCAAAATGAGTAATCAAGATTGATTTTCATTTTGCAGTAAAACTGTTTACAGCAAACAGGAGCAAGGGAGAATTGCAATGTCACTGTATAACCCATCACTAGAAAAAGATAACTGTGGCTTCGGTCTTATCGCCCACATTGAAGGCGAAACTAGCCATAAACTTGTTCGTACCGCAATATCTGCCCTCGATCGTATGACTCACCGAGGAGGAATTGCCGCGGATGGAAAAACTGGCGATGGCTGTGGCTTATTAATTAAAAAGCCTGATAATTTTTATCGTATTATTGCCGCAGAAAAGCAGTGGAATCTATCGCGTGAATTTGCGGTAGGAATGATATTCCTCAGTCAAGATCCTATCCTTGCTCAACATGCACGTGAAATTATCAACGAAGAGTTGATCACCGAAACCTTATCCATTGCGGGTTGGCGTGAAGTACCGATTAACTCAACTGTCCTCGGGCCAATAGCACAACAATCATTGCCAACCATTGAACAAGTGTTTATCAATGCCCCTGCGGGATGGAAACCACGGGACATTGAACGTCGGCTTTATATTGCTCGGCGTCGAATTGAAAAACGTATTACCGATGATAAAGAGTTCTATATTTGTAGCCTCTCAACCCAAGTCACGGTCTACAAAGGGTTATTTATGCCCGCTGATCTGCCTAAATTTTATCAAGATTTAGGCGATATTCGATTAGAGTCCTCGATCTGCTTATTCCACCAGCGTTTCTCAACCAATACTCAACCGCGATGGCCATTAGCACAACCATTCCGTTACTTAGCCCATAATGGTGAAATTAATACCATTACCGGTAACCGCCAATGGGCACGTGCGCGCGCTTATAAATTTAGCTCGCCATTGCTGCCCGATTTAAAAACAGCGGCGCCATTTGTTAATGAAACCGGATCTGATTCATCAAGCCTTGATAATATGCTGGAGCTGTTTTTAGCCGGCGGGATGGATCTCTTCCGTGCGATGCGAATGCTCGTGCCACCAGCATGGCAAAACCACCCAGATATGGATCCCGCATTACGTGCTTTTTATGATTTTAACTCCAAGCATATGGAACCATGGGATGGCCCTGCAGGTATTGTAATGTCAGATGGTCGTTACGCGGCGTGTAACCTTGATCGTAATGGCCTTCGCCCTGCGCGTTATGTGATCACCAAAGATAAACTGATCACCATCGCTTCTGAAGTCGGCATTTGGGATTACACCCCAGATGAAGTGGCAGAAAAAGGCCGCGTTGGCCCCGGTGAACTATTGGTTATCGATACTAAATTTGCCAAAATCTGGCATTCACAAGATATTGATAACGAACTGATGAGCCGCCATCCGTATAAGCAATGGATGGATACTCATGTTCAACATTTAGTGCCCATTGAGCAGTTAGATGATAGCCATATAAGCCAACGTAGTTTGGATGATAATCAGCTTAATACTCACCACAAACAATTTAATGTCAGCCGAGAAGAGCTCGATCAAGTGCTGCGAGTTATTGGTGAAAATGGTCAAGAAGCCACAGGCTCAATGGGTGATGATGCACCAATGGCAGTATTGTCGTCACAGCAGCGTCCTATCACCGACTATTTCCGTCAAATGTTTGCGCAAGTCACTAACCCACCGATCGATCCTTTACGTGAAAAGCATGTAATGTCGCTTGCGAGCTGTATTGGTCGTGAAATTAATGTGTTCTGTGAAACCGACAGTCATGCTCAACGAGTGGCATTTAAGTCACCAGTGTTGCTGTATTCTGATTTAAAACAATTACTAGAACTCGATCAGCAATACTACGCCAGCAATCAGCTCGATATTAATTTTGATCCACAACAAACCGATCTTGAGCAAGCGATTATTAGCTTATGTGATAAAGCGCAGCAGTTAGTTGAACAAGGGGCGGTACTGATTGTGTTATCCGATCGCAGCATCAGCAAAGAGACTCTGCCGATTCCAGCCGCAATGGCGGTAGGTGCCGTTCAACGCCGATTAGTCGATAACAATTTACGTTGTGATACCAATATTGTGGTTGAAACCGCTACCGCACGCGATCCGCATCAATTTGCGGTGTTGTTTGGTTTTGGTGCTACGGCGGTTTACCCCTACCTTGCCTATGAATCATTGGCAAAAATGGTCGATAGCAATGTCATTAACAAGCCTTATCGCGAGGTGATGATCAACTACCGTAATGGTATCGATAAAGGCCTGTTTAAGATCATGTCCAAAATGGGTATCTCAACCATTTCCTCTTACCGTTGTTCAATGTTATTTGAAGCGATTGGCTTAGGTGATGACATTATTGAGTTGTGTTTCAAAGGGGTTTCAAGCCGTATTGCTGGCGCTGATTTTAGTGATATTCAACAAGATCTGCACAACCTTGCGCGTACAGCATGGCTAAAACGCAAACCGATTGATCACGGAGGCTTACTTAAATATGTTCACGGTGGCGAGTTCCACGCTTATAACCCGGATGTCGTTTCAACTTTACAAAAAGCGGTTAAATCTGGCGATTATCAAGATTATCTCGCTTTTGCAGAGCAAGTAAATCATCGCCCTGTAGCCGCTATTCGTGACTTATTGGCCTTAACGGATAACCACAATCCAATTGCGATTGAGAACGTAGAAGCCGCAACGGAATTGTATAAGCGCTTTGACTCAGCAGCGATGTCGATTGGCGCCCTAAGCCCAGAGGCACACGAAGCATTAGCAATTGCAATGAACAGGTTAGGCGGTTGTTCTAACTCAGGTGAAGGTGGTGAAGATCCACGTCGTTTTGGTACTGAGCGTAACTCACGTATTAAGCAAGTGGCGTCTGGTCGCTTTGGCGTCACTCCGCATTATTTAGTCAATGCCGATGTGATCCAAATTAAAGTCGCGCAAGGGGCAAAACCCGGTGAAGGCGGTCAACTTCCGGGGCATAAAGTTACCACTGAAATTGCCAAGTTACGCTTTGCCGTACCTGGCGTGACCTTAATTTCCCCACCTCCACATCACGATATTTATTCGATTGAAGATCTGGCGCAACTAATTTTCGATCTCAAGCAGGTCAATCCCAAAGCGTTGGTGTCTGTCAAACTGGTATCAGAACCCGGCGTTGGCACTATCGCGACAGGTGTTGCCAAAGCTTATGCCGATTTAATCACGATCTCAGGTTATGACGGTGGCACGGGCGCAAGTCCACTGACGTCAGTCAAATATGCAGGTAGCCCGTGGGAGCTGGGTCTGGCTGAAACCCAACAAGCATTAGTCACTAACGGTTTACGACATAAGATCCGTCTGCAAGTGGATGGCGGCTTAAAAACAGGGCTAGATGTGGTTAAAGCAACGATTTTAGGCGCAGAAAGCTTTGGTTTTGGTACCGCGCCAATGGTCGCGCTTGGGTGTAAATACCTGCGTATTTGTCACCTCAATAACTGTGCCACGGGTGTGGCGACTCAAGATGAAAAACTACGTCGAGATTTCTTTAAAGGCTTGCCAGAACAGGTAATGAATTACTTTATTGGTGTTGGTGAAGAAGTACGGCAATTATTAGCCCAACTTGGAATCAAACAATTAACCGATTTAATCGGTCGCACTGATTTATTGCAACAACTGGATGGTTTTACCGCTAAACAATCAAAACTGGATTTAAGTCCACTATTGGTCGCACCGACACCACAAGCAGGTAAAACCTTATATTGTAGTGAAGCCAATACCCCATTTGATGATGCGCAGTTAAGCCAACAATTATTGGATCATACGCTAAGTGCAATAGAAACGCGCAGCGGCGGTAATTATCACTTCCCAATTTGTAATACAGATCGATCAATTGGCGCGCGCTTATCCGGTGAAATCGCTCATCGCTATGGTAATCAAGGCATGGCATCAGCACCGATTACACTCAATTTTGTCGGTACTGCAGGGCAATCTTTTGGCGTTTGGAATGCTGGCGGTGTAAACCTTAATTTAACCGGTGACGCTAACGACTACGTTGGTAAAGGTATGGCCGGAGGCAAAATAGCTATTCGTCCGCCACTTGGCTCGTCATTTAAATCCAATGATGCCACCATTATTGGCAACACTTGCCTATATGGCGCTACAGGTGGCAAATTATTTGCAGCAGGTAAAGCAGGAGAACGTTTTGCGGTCCGTAACTCAGGGACGATAGCGGTAGTAGAAGGGGCTGGTGATAACGCTTGTGAATATATGACTGGCGGAATTATCGCTATTTTAGGTAAGACTGGCGTCAATTTCGGCGCCGGAATGACGGGTGGCTTTGCGTATATCTTAGATGAAGATGGTGATTTTGCAGGACGCGTAAACCCTGAGTTAATTGAAGCAGTCGCACTTGATCAACTCAAAATCCATCAAGAACATTTACGCGGATTAATTGATCGTCACCTGCAAGAAACAGGCTCAACTCGTGCGCATGAAATTTTGGCTAACTTTGACCAATGGATTCCAAAATTCTACCTTGCAAAGCCAAAGTCAGCGGATATCAATACGCTGTTAGGTCATCAAAGTCGTTCAGAATCTGAACTACGTCTTCAGGCACAATAAGGGAGGGAAACCAAATGAGCCAGAATGTTTACCAATTTATTGATGTCGAGCGTATCGACCCACCTAAAAAAGCGATTCAAATTCGAAAAATCGAGTTTGTCGAAATTTATGAGCCCTTTACCGAGCAGCAAGCGGGAGCACAAGCAGACCGTTGCCTCGATTGTGGTAACCCTTATTGTGAGTGGAAATGTCCCGTACATAACTACATTCCACAATGGTTAAAGCTTGCTAATGAAGGCCGAATTATTGAAGCGGTAGAGTTATCACATCAAACCAATACCCTGCCAGAAGTCTGCGGTCGCGTTTGTCCTCAAGATCGCTTATGTGAAGGGGCATGTACCCTTAATGACGATTTTGGTGCAGTCACAATTGGTAATGTTGAAAAATACATTACTGATAAAGCGTTTGAAATGGGGTGGAAACCCGATATGTCAGGCGTTGAACTAACAGATAAAAAAGTCGCCATCATTGGTGCAGGTCCTGCAGGATTATCATGTGCTGATGTTCTAGTACGTAACGGCGTAAAACCAGTGGTATTTGATCGCTACCCTGAAATTGGCGGCTTACTGACGTTTGGTATTCCTTCGTTCAAATTAGAAAAAGATATTATGGTCAATCGCCGTCGTGTCTTTACTGAAATGGGGGTTGATTTCCAACTTAATACTGAAGTCGGTAAAGATATCAGCATTGACACCCTACTCGCTGATTATGATGCGGTTTTCTTAGGGGTCGGCACCTATAAAAATATGCGTGCTGGACTTGAAAATGAAGATGCTAATGGTGTTTACGACGCACTGCCATTCTTAGTCTCTAATACTTATAGAGTAATGGAACTTAACCAATCACAGCCTTTTATTGATATGCAAGGCAAGCGAGTTGTCGTCCTTGGTGGTGGTGATACCGCAATGGATTGTGTCCGTACCTCAATTCGCCAAGGCGCTAATAACGTTATCTGCGCTTACCGCCGTGACGAAGCCAATATGCCAGGCTCCAAACGTGAAGTGAAAAATGCACGAGAGGAAGGGGTTAAGTTTATGTTTAACCTGCAACCATTAGGCATTGAGGTCGATAGTTCAGGTAACGTGGTTGGCGTTAAAGTCGTAAAAACCGCCTTAGGTGACGCTGATGCTGCGGGTCGTCGACGCCCTGAACCCGTTGCCGACAGTGAACATGTCTTAGCGGCTGATGCGGTGATTATGGCATTTGGTTTTCAACCACACGCCATGCCTTGGCTCTCGCCTTATGATGTCGAGCTCGATCAATGGGGCCGAATTAAAGCCGCTAACACTGAGTTTGCTTTCCAAACTACCAACCCTAAAATCTTTGCTGGCGGTGACGCGGTACGTGGTTCTGATTTGGTGGTCACCGCCATTGATGAAGGCCGAAAAGCCGCTGATGGTATTCTCGATTATTTAAATCTATAACCAACCGCCCCATAAATACGCGTAATTAACCCCACAGTTGTATTTACAACGGTGGGGTCTTTTTGTGATTAGCCGAGTTTTGGCGAGAGTTTTGGAATAATGATTATGGCTCATGCTACAATCTTAGCCATATCAGCACGGCAAGTGCACCCCATCAAAAAGAGATACCATTCATGAAAATCGGCATTATTGGCGCGATGGAACAAGAAGTTGCCATCCTTAAAGATCAACTTACTGACTGTGAAATCCATAATACAGCAGGTTGTACTATCTACACTGGCAAACTTAACGGTGCAGATGTGGCATTACTGCAATCAGGTATTGGTAAAGTATCTGCAGCAATAGGTACGGCTGTTTTACTTGACACCTTTAAGCCTGATGTAGTGATTAATACTGGTTCTGCTGGCGGTTTCGAATCAAGCTTGAACGTGGGTGACGTAGTTATTTCAACAGAAGTACGTTACCACGATGCTGATGTAACTGCATTTGGTTACGAAATTGGTCAAATGGCACAACAACCTGCCGCTTTCCTGTCTGATGAAAAATTAATGTCTGTTGCAGAACAAGCACTAGCAGCATTGCCACAACCACCACACGCGGTTCGTGGTTTAATTTGTACTGGCGATGCTTTTGTATGTTCAGCTGACAAGCAAAACTTTATTCGTACTCATTTCCCAACTGTAGTTGCAGTTGAAATGGAAGCCGCTGCCATTGCGCAAGCTTGTCACCAATTTAAGGTGCCATTTGTGGTTGTACGCGCAATTTCTGATGTTGCCGACAAAGAATCACCAATGAGCTTTGATGAGTTCCTGCCACTTGCAGCACAGAGTTCTTCCGTAATGGTCGCTAAAATGGTTGAATTGTTAAACTAATAACATCAATGAGATGATAACTACTGATGACAACTTCGGCATTTATCGCCTCATTGACAACCAATAGCTCCCTGCTCGCTTTGTGGGGAGCATTAGTATTACATTGGTTATTACCCATCCCCTATCCTATGCACCCATTGCGTATCTGGCACCGTTTAGCCCTATTAATAGCAGCACGGGTCAACCATCCTCATGATAATTACGCTCAGCGATTATTAGCGGGTTATTTAGCTTGGGCATTAATGTGGCTTACTGTAGTGGTGTTATTATTCGCGACCAGCCAATTAGTGTGGTATCCCACTTTATTTCAATTAACATTATTATGGCTTGCCCTTGATTGGCAGCATACCAGCCAACTTAGCCATCAATTTAATTATGCTTATGGTCACAACGATAAAGCTCAATGTCGTCAATTGCTCGCCCCTTATCTTAATCGAAATACCACTGTATTATCCCTGCTTGGTTTAGGCAAAGCTGGCGCTGAAACCATCATTTTAAGCTATGGCAGGCATGTGGTTGGAGTTTTGTTTTGGTATGCGATCGGTGGTGGCATTGCTGCTATTTTATATCGATTAGCCATAGGCCTTGCACGAGCATGGTCACCGACACGTACTCAGTATGCGGTATTTGGATATCCAGCAATACGTATTGCAGCAATACTTGATATTCTACCGCTGCGCTTATTTGCTTTATTATTAAGTACGGGGCGTAATGGCCGTGTGGCAATAAAAGGATTACGGCAGCAAGGTGAAAACTGGCTCTTACCCGGTCCCGGTTGGTTATTAGTGGTTATCGGTTATAAGCTCGTCTTATCTCTCGGCGGTCCAGCAATTTACAATAATGTCAAAATGGAACGACCTCGCCTTGGTGGTAGAATTACACCCGCCGCGCTACACATTGCACAAATACAACAACTCATCACTCAGCGACTTTATGTATGGGTCGTACTTGAAAGCTTATTATTATACTTTTTTGGTGGAATTTTATAGTGCGCATCTTCTGTCTATTTATGTTGATTATCAGCACCATTACGCCAAGTATTGCAGCCACGTTAGCGCAACAAACCCAACGGATTATTAGCTTATCACCGCATACCACTGAAATGGCTTATGCGGCTGGATTAGGAAACAAGCTTATAGCAGTCAGTGCTTACAGTGACTACCCTCCCGCAGCAGAAAAATTAGAGCGTGTAGCAAATTATCGCGGTCTTAAAATGGAGCGTATTTTAGCGCTAAAACCTGATTTAATTTTAGCTTGGCAAGGAGGAAATCCAAGCCGAGAATTAGCACGTTTAGAACAACTTGGGATTAAAATACTCTATTCAAACCCAAAAACATTGGCCGATATTCCCAAGACATTAGAACGACTGGGGCAATATGCCGATTCACCACAGATTGCACAGCAAGCTGCCGCTGAATTTAGACATCAATTACAACAACTGCAACTAACCAATCACAATAAACCTAAAGTACGCTATTTTTATCAATTAGGTTCAACGCCATTAATGACCGTTGCCGATAGTGGCTGGCCAAGTCAAATTTTTCAATTTTGTGGTGGCGACAATATTTTTGCAAATAGCAGTGTGGCCTACCCGCAAGTTAACCAAGAGCAAGTGATTTTTCGTCAGCCTCAAGTGATATTTAGTGCTCAACCAATCGCTGACACTCAACAATTATGGGCACAATGGCAACATCAATTGGTTGCAGTTAAGCAACAACACATTTATCAACTAAACACTAACTGGCTAAATAGACCCACACCACGAACGTTACTTGCCATAAAACAAGTCTGTACCTTATTCGATCAAGTACGAGGCGATCACTAATCACACTATTGCGATAAATCCTGTGAATAATCTCACAAAGCATTTCATTATGGTTGTTACTGACGAATTTATTCGTACAATCTCTGCCGCTTAACTCAACTTCATTATTCTTGTAGGTACAGAGATGCTCATTTATTTTCTCGATATGTTTGGCACTGCCATTTTTGCTGCATCAGGTGTACTTATGGCAGGACGACTACGTATGGATCCTTTTGGCGTCGTGGTACTTGCAAGTGTAACAGCCATTGGTGGTGGCACTATTCGAGATATGGCATTAGGGGCAACCCCTGTTTTTTGGATTCATGACACCAACTATTTATGGGTAATTTTTATCACCTGTATCATCACCATGATCGCATCTCAACGCCCACGTCGAATGCCATGGTATTTTCTACCTGTTGCCGATGCTATCGGCCTTGCGGTATTCGTTGCTATTGGTGTTGAAAAATCATTACGTTATGGTGCATCACCACTAGTCGCGGTTATTATGGGTGTGATCACTGGATGTGGCGGTGGCGTTATTCGAGATGTTTTAGGTCGTGAAGTGCCGATGATTTTCAGAACGGAAGTTTATGCTACTGCTTGTATTATTGGCGGTACCATTCATACCCTTAGTTTATCTCTCGGTGTCCTACCGTCGATGGCTGCCATTATGGGCATTATTACCACCCTTTCGATTCGCTTAGCCGCTATTCGTTGGAATCTTTCTTTACCCACTTTTGCTCTGCGTAATTAACCTAACGTAATGACACCACTGATAATAAAAAACCGCCACTATGTAACATGGCGGTTTTTTTATATCTTTTGTTTATCATTTATTAAACATAGCGTTATTGCTTAATAGTCATGACATTGAGATAACAACTATTCTTCAATAACAACTCGACTACGTTGAAAACGACGGTAAACCAGCCAGACAATAGCAATAACGATAACCGCAGCAACAATCCAACATTGAGTTTGATATTTATGATAAAACGCCAAAATAGGTGCGACTTCGTCACGTAAATAAGCAGGCGCAACACCAAACACAAGTAACCACACGGTCACAGCAAGAAAGTTACCCGTAAAGAACAATTTAGCGGGCATTGCTGCAATACCACAGCCAATACACATAAATTGCTTAATACCTTCCACAAAACGGCTAATGATCAGCCCTAACATACCATAGCGATCGATAAAACCATGTAATTTGGTTAATGTTTTAGGCTTAATCCATTGTTTTCGAGTGACAACGTGTCCAAATTGACGCCCAATAAAATAACCAATGCTATTACCAATAAAGCTGGCGCTCCAGCCAACCATCAATACCGCGGGTAATGACATTTTTCCTGATGCCGCTAATAAACTTGCCACAACCAATAATGACTGTCCTGGTGCGGGAATCCCCATCCCTTCAACCGCAATTGCCAGCGCTAAAATATAATAGCCATATTGCTGCAGCAATGGCGTGAGTTCAGTAATAATATGTTGAATCGATTCCATGGCCAGTCTATGTCAGAAAAAAGAATTTGAATTTGTGATGATAGACCGAATTTAACAGAGACTCTAACGATCAAAGCTAAAAATTAAGCTTACAAAAATGAACTAATTTAGAAAAATTAACTCTCAGTAGATAAGAATATGTTTTGCAGCAAGATAAAGGTTCATTGTAGCTTGTTGTAAAAGTAACCATTTTGGGTTACTTCGACAAATTTTATAAAAACAATATTGAATATTTGGTCTTCAATAGCACCTGATATTGAAAGCCGTTACACTTAATATTATTTATTTTTTATCTAGTACCATCATGAATGGAAGCTCATTACCTCGTATGCCAAGAATAAATAAAATACTGATAGGGATAATCAGTAGTGCGGTTATTGCGCTTATTGTGGCTCCTGAAATTTATGCAGAGCCACCCGCTAAAACTGAATTTAAATATCAATTAGGTCAGCACTATCCGCTCGCTTTATCGCCATCATCAACGACTACGGCTAAACACCTACCACACTCAGCGTTAGTATGGAAAAACCATATCGTCGAAAATGGTGAAAGTTTAGCTATCGCATTTGATAGTGTTGGTTTAGACAGCGCTCTATTACATCAAATTGTTACAACCAACAGTAAAACCAAAAAACTGACGTCACTGCGCCCTGGGGATAAATTGAATTTTGGTTTTGATGATGCGGGTAAATTAATGGAATTACACCAACCATTAACCAACCTTGAAACCTTAGTCGTCAAACGTAATTCAGATAACAATGACTTTACTGCCACAATAACGAAACAACAGATAGAAACTCAAACCAATTACGCGCAAGCAACCATTGACTCTAGTTTCTGGAGTGCCGCAGATAAAGCAGGATTAACAGCCAATCAAATCATGGAAATAGCAGCGCTGTTCGGTTGGGATATCGACTTTGCACTTGATATTCGTGCGGGGGATAAATTTGAGGTGTTGTTTGAACAACATTACCTTGATGGCAACCCGATAGATCACGGCAATATTTTAGCTGCCACGTTTACCAATATGGGACAAACATTTACGGCAGTCCGCCATGATAACGGTAAATATTATGATAAAGATGGTCAGGCGATGCGAAAGGCTTTTCTTCGCTCACCAATCAACTTCCGTTACGTCAGCTCTAACTTTAATCCGCGTCGGCCACATCCGGTAACCAAACAAGTAAAAGCCCACCGTGGCACCGACTATGTAGCTCCGATTGGCACCCCTATTTGGGCTGCGGGTGATGGTGTTGTTATCGAATCAAGTTATAACCAATTTAATGGTAACTATGTCTTTATTCGTCATAATGGCAACTATGTCACCAAGTATTTGCACATGACGAAACGCATGGTGAAAAATGGTCAGCGCATAAAACAAGGACAAACTATTGGTACCTTAGGCGGAACAGGACGAGTGACGGGACCGCATTTACATTATGAATTCTTAGTTAACGGTCAGCATCAAAATCCACGTACTGTTGATTTGCCCCAAGCGCATTCACTTTCAGGCTCAACACAAACCGTGTTTAAGCAGCAAGCAGGTGAAAAACTAGAACAGGTAAAAAGCTACAGTCACTTATTAGCAAACAACGGTATTTTATTACCACAAAGCTAATTAATAGCTGTAATGGCTGTCCATATTCAAAAAAAAGCCGTCAGATAGACGGCTTTCTTTATAATACAAACAGATCACAGTATTACACGCTAAATGACGCACCACAGCCACATGTTGTGGTGGCATTAGGGTTATTCACAAAGAAGCGTGAACCTTCTAAGCCTTCAGTGTAATCAACAACACCACCCACTAAATACTGTAAGCTCATTGGATCAACAACTAATGTTACACCGTTGTTTTCAATGGTCATATCACCATCATTGACTTTTTCATCAAACGTAAAGCCATATTGAAACCCACTACAACCACCACCTGTAATATATACACGTAGTTTTAATTCTGGATTTTCTTCTTCAGCGATAAGCGTTTTTACTTTATTCGCAGCCACATCAGAAAAAGTCAGCGGCAAATTAACATCGCTCATTACAAAACCTCTCAAACACTTCCATTAATTAATGGTGATTATCCAATACCTGACTATTGTGTTCAAGTATTAGCCGTCTCAACTGGAGCATCATGTGGTGAATCGTGACCTAATTTTTCTTTTTTAATCGTACGATGCAGCAATTGGGAGTAAATCGGCTGACCACCTAACATTTGAGCCATCATAGTTGCACCCAGTGTAGTTACAACTAAGGGTAAAATAAGGTGGTAGTTATTGGTCATTTCAATCACCAATAAAATACCAGTAATAGGCGCGCGCACAGTTGCTGCAAATAACGCCCCCATACCTGCGATAGCAAATAAACCCGGTGCAATGCCTAAATGAGGATAAAGGTCGAGAGCTACGGTGCCAAAAAACGTACCAAATAAAGTACCTAATGCTAGCATCGGTGCAAAAATACCACCAGGAGCACCGGATCCAAAACATAACAGTGTTGTTACAACACGAGCAAAGAACAACAGCAATAGCATATTTAAACTATAGTCGCCATTAGTCGCAGGAGGAATAAGGAAAACACCGCCGCCAGTTAGCTCAGGGAAGTAAAGTAGCAATAAGCCGAAACAACCACCTAATAAGCCTCCCGTAATTAAATAACGGGTACGATTATTATGGTGAATAGTGACAAACCAATCTAATGTAAAAATAATTAAACGGTTAAAAACGACACCAAAGCCACCAAAGAGTAGCCCTAGAACTAAGAATAACCATAATGAAGTCAGCGCGGGTGCATCATATTGCGGCATAGTAATAACCGCGCTTTGGCCTGAAATAAAGCGAAATACGATCGTCGACATCATCGCTGAAATCATTACACATTTAACGGAAATTAAACTGTAACGAAATTGAGGTCGCATCTCCTCAATAACAAACATAATGCCCGCCATAGGCGCATTAAATGCCGCAGCTAAACCACCAGCAGCACCAGCAGCAAGTAATGAGTGACGGCCTTCTTTATCTTTTAAACGGAAAATATCTGAAATCATACGACCGATATTACCGCCCATTTGTACAGTCGGACCTTCACGTCCTAGCACCATACCTGAGCCTAATGCACCTAAACCACCAAAGAACTTAACCGGAATAACTCGCCACCAGCGTACAGGACGCATTTCATCCATCGCGCCTTCAATTTCTGGAATACCAGAACCGCCAGCTTCAGGGGCAAAACGACATACAAGGAAATAACCAATAAAGGCTAAAATACCGCTGACAAGAAATGCAGCTAACCACAATGGCAGCACACTGGTAATTTCATCACGCAGCCAAACTGTTCGTTGTTCACTCACCCATCGCACACCAATTTCAAATAGTGTACCGGCTAAGCCAGCAAGCGTTCCGACTAAAGCCGAAAGGAATAGAACAGAAATAGGTGTTTTATCTTGGGTCAAAAAACGCCTAACCAAACCACTCGGTTGCAGGTGGAAGGGCATATGAAGACCGCGCGATTTTTCAGTCATTAGAGAGCCGTATTATATAAAGATAACGCCATTACAGCGAGAGGATGAAGATAGAATTAATACTATAGCCTAATCGAATGTGGTTATGATTTACACTGCTAATGTTGAAAAATAGCTTTGCAACTGTGACTTGTTTCTCAGAATCAACGGGTTTTATTTTAAATTTGGCTTCATTTAAAACAGTAAAATGACTCTATATTCAGCAACACTTTAGGTACAATAAGGCAGTTTCACTCCCCACACTTCTCTTGCCTATGGTTGATTAGGACAGATAATTCTGTGGATTGAATCACCGCCTTACTTTTTTATAGGATTTCACATGAGCAAAACGAACAAGTCAGCTGATTTATTTGCTAAAGCACAACAAAAAATCCCTGGGGGTGTCAACTCACCAGTCCGTGCTTTTGCTGGTGTTGGTGGCACACCACTATTTATTGAGCGTGCCGATGGCGCGTATATTTTTGATGCCGATGGTAATGCTTATATCGATTATGTTGGTTCATGGGGTCCAATGATTTTAGGACATAACCATGCCGCTATTCGTGATGCTGTAATTAACGCAGCACAACAAGGCTTAAGCTTTGGCGCACCAACAGCAATGGAAATCACCATGGCTGAGTTAGTGTCAGAACTCGTACCGTCAATGGAAATGGTACGTATGGTAAGTTCAGGCACTGAAGCGACCATGAGTGCAATTCGTCTTGCTCGTGGTTTTACTGGTCGTGACAAAATTCTGAAATTTGAAGGCTGTTATCACGGTCATGCTGATTGCCTATTAGTAAAAGCAGGCTCAGGTGCATTAACTCTTGGGCAACCAAGCTCTCCTGGTGTTCCCGCTGACTTTGCTAAACATACGTTAACTGCAACTTACAACGATTTGAATTCAGTTCGTGAAGCATTCATGGCTCAACCAGATCAGATCGCTTGTATTATTGTTGAGCCCGTTGCTGGCAACATGAATTGCATTCCGCCCGTACCAGGCTTCCTTGAAGGCCTTCGTGAAATTTGTGATGAATTTGGAGCGCTACTGATCCTTGATGAAGTCATGACGGGTTTCCGTGTTTCACAAGGTGGTGCGCAAGGGTATTACAACATCAAACCTGATATCACAACACTGGGTAAAATTATCGGTGGTGGTATGCCTGTGGGTGCCTTTGGTGGACGTCGTGATGTAATGGAATTTGTCGCGCCAACTGGCCCTGTATATCAAGCAGGAACATTATCAGGTAACCCTGTAGCCATGGCGGCAGGTCATGCTTGTTTAACGGTACTAACAGAAGATGGTAATGAAAAACGCTTAGCGAAAACCACTCAGCGTTTAGCAACAGGCTTTAAAGCTTTAGCTGATAAACACGGTATTCCACTGGCGGTAAACCAAGTGGGTGCAATGTTTGGTTTCTTCTTTATCGATCAAGATACTGTGACTTGCTATGACGATGTGACCAAGTGTGATATTGAACGCTTCAAGCGCTTCTTTAATTTAATGCTTGATAAAGGCGTGTACCTTGCACCTTCAGCCTATGAAGCATGTTTTACCTCACTCGCACACAATACCAAAGAAATTGATGCAACATTAGAAGCGGCAGATTTTGCGTTTGCCACTCTGGCTGCTGAAGCAAAATAGCATTGTTTTAAAATAAATTAGCTAATGTTATTAAAAACATTATTTTATTAGTGCTATTATGAAAAGAAAGGTCACGAATGGTGGCCTTTTTTTATGATGAATATCAGTAACTATCTATTGCCAAAAATAAACGGCAAGCCCAGCAACAAGTACTAAAATAATTAGCACTAATGGTGGCTTACGCTTTTTTTTGTCATCACAACCACAATTACAACATCCCATAAGCTATCTCCTTGATAAGAGCTATAATCATCAAATAATGGTGATGATTATAATGATAATCTTTATCAATTACAGTGAAAATAGCTTTTATCGGTCGATTTTAAAAGGATACATATCGTGCCTCACCCATTAAAGGTAGAACCTCGTCACTGGATGCTAATAGTGGCACTCTTTGTCGCTTCTTACGCAAGTTATAAATTAATCGAGCCCTACCTTGGTCCAATTGTATTAGCGTTTATCATCTCTTTATTGTTCACACCTATGCATAAGCGCTTACTTGCCAAAATGCCGACGCGTGAAAATACAGCGGCAATGCTGTCATGTTTTATTATGACGGTCATTATCGTTATTCCTCTATTAGTGGTGTTTTCATCGATCGTGCATCAAGGCACCACTGTGTCAAAAGAAAGCTACACTTGGCTAACAACCGGAGGGCCAAAAGAACTCTTTGCTCATCCTATGGCCCAAAAAACACTGGCTTTAATTGATAAATACTCACCATTCCATGATTTTGACCCCCAAGTCATCATTCAGAAAATCGCGACTACTGCATCTCAAGTCGGTTCTCAAGCGCTGAATATCAGTGCGCGTATTCTCGGCGATGCGACCAGTATCTTAGTGAATTTTATGATGATGCTGTTTGTACTTTTCTTCCTTCTACGTGATAACGACAAGATGATTGCCGCAATCCGTCACGTGATTCCACTGTCTCGCAGCCAAGAAGACACAATCATGGAAGAAGTTGAACAAGTGGCCAAATCTGCCGTACTCGGATCATTTTTAACCGCGTTAGCACAAGGTGTTGCCGGTGGTTTTGCAATGTGGCTATGTGGCTTCCAAGGCTTATTCTGGGGTTCTATGATGGCCTTTGCCTCATTAATTCCCGTGGTTGGTACCGCTTTAATCTGGATTCCAGCATCACTGTATTTACTGTTAATCGGTGATTGGGAATGGTCATTGTTCCTTGCAGCTTGGGGCGTCATTGTTGTCGGCTCTATCGATAACATCGTGCGTCCGTTATTAATGCAAGGCAGCTCAAGTATGAACACCTTATTGATTTTCTTTTCAATCATTGGCGGTATTCAATTATTTGGCTTAATTGGTATGATCTACGGTCCAATTATTTTTGGCGTAACTTTAGTGTTGTTTAAAATGTATGAAGTTGAATTCCAGTCATTCCTTCAACAACAAGATGATAATTAACCATCAATAATCCCTCATAGGCTGCCGGTATTATTAACAATAATAACGGCAGCCTATGATTCTACTTATTCTCTCTAGCAGTGACTTTCCATCTGCCACTATTTATGGAACAATCCGCGCTCCTGAACCATGATGTCTATTTTGAGGCCAGTTAAATGTCTTATTCCGCCGCGAGCCAAGTGGTTGCTCGTCAATCTGAATTTTTTGAAAACCGCAAAGTCCTTATTGCTGGTGAATTAAATGATACTTTTGCCTCAGAATTGCTTACAACAGCTCAATCGGTAACAGTCTTTACCACCAATTATGGTTACCTAGGTGACATTGAACACCATCAAGCGATTAATTGTCATTTTGGTGCAGAACTTAACGCTGAACTCGATATTGATATGATTCTGCTTTATTGGCCCAAAGCAAAAGCAGAAGCGGATTATTTATTATCAATGCTACTAAGTAAGTTTGCAGCAGGCATTGAAATTTGTATCGTCGGTGAAAACCGTTGTGGTGTCAGAAGTGCAGAAAAAATGTTTGCGCAATATGGCCCATTAACTAAATATGATTCAGCCCGCCGTTGTAGCTTCTACTGGGGACGCTGTGATAACCCAGCCCCAGCTTTTGACATCAATAAATGGTTCCGTAGTTACCCAATTAATATTGCTGGTGTTAGCCTTACCGTGCGCTCTTTACCTGGCGTCTTTAGCCATGGTGAATTTGATAAAGGTTCAGAACTTCTACTCAATAACTTACCCGCGCTTAACGGTAAAGTACTTGATTTTGGTTGTGGTGCCGGCGTTATTGGCGCAGTAATGAAAGCCAAGTACCCTCAGATTGACTTAGATCTGTGTGATATTAGTGCCTTAGCCATTGAGTCAGCGAAAGAAACTTTCAAGGTTAACCAGCTTGCAGCCAACTTTATCGCCACTGACGTTTATAAAAACATTACTGGTCCTTACCAATATTTAATCAGTAACCCCCCTTTCCATGCTGGTTTAAAAACATTTTATACCGCAACGGAAACATTTATTAATCAAGCGCCGAGTTACTTAAATAATGGTGGTGAATTAGTGATTGTGGCGAACTGTTTTCTGCAATATCCACCCTTGATTGAAGCCACTCTTGGCCAGTGTGAGATCAGTTCTCACACTAATAAATTCAATGTCTATACGGCAAAAAAATAACATCTCACAACTTTACACTTCATTTTTGAATTTTATAAAGGGCAGTCAATACTGCCCTTTTTTATGACGTTAATTTCGTTAATTTTGTGCTTTTTGACACGATTCTATTTCTAGTTACTTGATCCATAATAAAAACATAGTATAAACACGGTAATTCATCACGTTGAGTTAAAACGATAAAGGATAATCGTTAAAATCTTAATGTTCATTTTAACGTGACTATTTTTGTCGTTAAAACCGTAAATTCCACCATCTTATTCAGGCACCGGAATGCAGAATACTAAACGTTTCAAACGTCTTCAGCACACACTCATGCTGGCATTTTTAGTGCTCAGTATCACCCCTTTGATATTGTCAGCTCTTTACTTTCTAAATTCTCACACTAAAGATTTAGCCGAGCAAAGCATCAGCCATCTGGCTTCGTTGCGTGATAATAAACAAAAACAATTACAGAGTTTCTTTGCCGCTAAAGAGTCTGAAGTAAAAAGCTTTGCTCGCTCTGAATTATCAAATAATAGTGGTGGACGATTTTACGGTTTAGTGGGTGCATTCCATCAACTTGGCAATATTGATTCACAACTTGATGCACAAGGTCGCGCTCATTATTTCAATTCAACCCTTACCACTAAAAGTGATCAAACTGCCAATAGTGGCTACCTTGGACATGAACGCTATCGTTTAATGTTTAAACGCTATAATGCCGTTTATAATGAGTATCTTAAACGTTCAGATTTCAAAGATATTATGCTGGTTGATATCTCTGGTGATGTCGTTTATTCAGTTAAAAACCACAACCTTTTTGGGGTTAATCTATTAGCAAAAAAAACCTCTCATAGCGCCTTACAGCAAACCTTTAAAGCCATTAAAGAAAAAACCCAGCAAAGCCCTAATAACCCAGAGCAAGTCCCGGTAGTCTTTACCGACTTTAGTGCTAATAGCCACAGTAATGAAACAACGGCTTGGTTTGCAGCACCAATTATCCAACAAGGCTACCTACATAGTTATGTCTTTATGGAGCTAAGTAACCAAAAGATAACTGAACTGATTAAAGACAATACTAAGCATATTCAAACCCTATTAGTCGGCACTGATCATAAATTACGCTTTGAAACTCAGCCGAAATTACCAATACAATTACAAAGCCAAAGCATCGATCAAGCACTTGCTGGTAAATCAGGTATTGGTAGCTTTATTAATTACGATAATATTCCTGTATTAGGCGCATTTTCGCCGCTAAATATATTAGATCACCATTGGGCGCTAGTGGTTGAACTTCCTGAAAAAGAAGCCTTTGCGCGAATCTTTGAATTAGAAAAAATCTTTGTCGCAGCCATGGTTACCGCCATTATTTTAGTCATCATTTCCTCACATTGGCTGTCAAACTCGATTACCGCACCATTATTACGCTTAACGTGGGCGGCAGAAAAAGCCTCTGGTGGTGATTTAGAGCAAAAAATTGATGGTACTGAACGTCATGATGAAATTGGACGATTAGCGATCAGCTTTGCCCGTATGCAACGCTCTATTCGCGAGAAAATTGGGCTTATTCGCCAGCAAAATAAAGAGTTAGAACATAACCTAACCATTATTCGTCAACAAAATAATGAACTCCAAACTGCGGATAAAATGAAAGACGAATTCCTTGCAACCACCTCGCATGAATTACGCACACCACTGCATGGCATGGTGGGTATTGCTGAATCATTATTAGCGGGAGCCAATGGCGCATTACATCAATCACAACGCCGTCAATTAGAAATGATCATTAACAGCGGTCAACGTTTAACCACACTGGTTGATGATCTGCTTGATTACCATAAGATGCGTTATGGCGATCTTGATATTAACCACCAAGCGGTTGATATGTCTGTAGCTATTCGATTAGTACTGGAATTATCGAGCCATTTATTAGGCAATAAACCGATTCGAATTATTAATCAAATTCCAACGGATCTACCTCTGGTTGATGCGGACGAACAACGTTTAGAACAAGTGCTATATAACTTAGTGGGCAATGCGATTAAATACACCTCTGAAGGTAAAATTATTTTATCGGCCACAATATTAGAACATCAATTACGGATTCAAGTAGTTGATACTGGACAAGGTATTCCCAGCGAACAACTCGAGCATATTTTTGAACCGCTCATTCAAGCCAACACTGGATCCGCTAACTATCGTCAAGGTGCGGGGCTAGGGCTGTCAATTAGTCGCCAATTGATCGAACTAATGGGTGGACGCTTGTATGTCAGTAGCCAACCAATGGTAGGAACAACATTCAGTTTCACTCTCAATTTAGCCAATGCCAATCAAATTGCAGCAATGGCGGCGAATCCCAATAAAAATCATTTCAAAGCGCCATTACTCAATATGGCAAATTATGATGCGTCTGATTTACCAGAAAATCCAGATGGCGAATTGTTGCTAGTTGTCGATGATGAACCGGTTAATTTACAAATACTAACCAATTTCTTACGTCTTGCTGGTTATCGAGTTCAAACGGCGGAAAGTGGCCCTCAAGCGTTAGCATTGATCACTGAACAGCAGCCCGATTTAGTGCTACTTGATATTATGATGCCTGAAATGAGTGGCTATGAAGTGTGTAATAAATTACGTAAAACACATTCCATGTTAGCGCTGCCCATCATTATGTTGTCAGCCCTGGGGCAAGTACAAGATCGCCTCAAAGGCTTTGAATGTGGAGCCAATGATTATTTAACCAAACCATTTAATAAAGAAGAACTTATAGCGAGAATTAGGGCTTATTTACAAGCAGGAAAAACCGAAATTGAGCGCCAGAAAAACCAAGCACTAGAACAGGAAATTCATCGTCGTGAACAAGTCGAAATTGGACTGATAGAAACCCAAAGTCGCTTACTTGGGCTACTAGACTCAACCAATGAGGCGATCATTTGTGTTCAGCACGAAGGTCGAATCCGTTATGCCAACAGTGCTGCGGGCAAACTATTTAAACGCACGCCAGAGCTATTAGAGCGCTATACCATTGACGATATTCTAGCGACCCCATTGCCAGCAGCTGTCGCGGATAATCATCATTTTAATGGTCAACTTAGCTATTACATTGGTGATCACAAACAACAATTAATGACCGATGTTATCAATTTACCGATTGAGTCAGGGCTTAAACAAATGTTTGTCTTTGATAGCCAAGGACCATCGGCTGATCATCGTATCAACCTACTTGAAAATGCTATTGATGTGTTGTCTGAATTTGCCTTTAATGGCGATAAAAATAACCTTCAACAACTGCGAGAGTTAGGAGGAGAATTTACCCGTTTAGCCGACAAATTAGGGGATGGTGATCATAATAAAGCTGAAATAATTCGTCAATTATTAGTCGATGCCATGAAAGCAACCTTGGTGTTTTGGGAACAAGAATCACGTAAAAGTAAATTTGAATTAGCTGAAGAAAGTGGTTTATGGCGTGTTTATTTAGACCGTAGTACGCTTCAAACGCGTACCTTAGATAAATATCTTCAACTTGAAACGTTACCAAAAACACCCCGTTGGCGAACTGTCATTAATACCATTGATTTTGTATTAGAACGTTGTCCACAATCTAATACCTATCGCCAAGAACTCGTCATTATGCGGGATAAGTTACATCATATCATTAGTCATAACTAACCCTAATTACCGTCATAATAGCGTCCCAAAAGGCTCTCTCAGAGCCTTTTTTATTATCTATATTATATCAACGACCATTCTCAGACGGCTCAATAGCACGATGATATGATTCAAACTCCCCCCTTTGTTGACACCACTATTCATGTCTTTGGTGTGCCACTATCACTTTTTTAATCTTTGAAATAATCCCGTTTGAATGCCTATAAATGATCAAGGTCACACTATCATTAGTGGTCAAAATTAAATCATATTCATCAAAAAGCGCCATTCTTCGGCGCTAAAAATAAATTCTTTTAGTTTATGAGAACCGAATCACAACAAACTAACAGCCAAAAATTTCCGTATAAAAATAAGCAAAAAAAACCATATGCGTTACATCACATCACGTAAAATAAAAATTAACCCCCCCTATTTTAAAAGAATAAATAAAGTAGTGAGCACTAACACTACAAATGTAACAACGACTTTCATATGTGATACTAAGCACGCTATTTACTAACTGCTCAATCACGTAAAACAATGAAATTAACACTTTTGACGGCAACAATTGTTTTTTTGACGTTTTTGACGGGCGACCACATTGACGATTTAACCAATACAGCCAATATTGAAGCCACTGAGAGCCTACAAGGCCATTCAATGGTTCAGCGTTACTCAGGTTCCAATGAAGTAGGTTTACAGCGCTCCAATGACGGAGCTAATTTTTATTTCCATTAGTGAAACAGAGCTAAGAGTAAGGAACAGCTATGCTTGCCAATATAAACAAAACTAAGTTAGCACTTGCAGTTGTTGCTGCAGCAACCGCTTTTACAGCACCCGTTGCTACTGCATCAGAAAAAAGCCAGCTAACAATCGTACCTGATTTCTACCCTACAATGGTGCGTAACTTTAACCCGTTTTTAGCAACAAACCTTCGCACAACAACTGAGTTCGTTTATGAGCCATTGGTAATCTTTAACCAAATGCAAGGTAACGAGCCTGTTATGCGTTTGGCGAAAGACTACTACATGTCTGACGACCTAATGAAGGTAACATTTGAAATTCGTGATGGCGTAAAATGGTCTGATGGTAAAGCATTCACTGCTGGTGATGTTGTTTACTCTTTTGACTTAGTAAAAAACAAGCCAGAGCTAGATCAAATCGGTATCAACAAGTGGGTTAAATCAGTTAAGCAAGACGGTAACAAAGTTATCTTTGAACTAACTGCTGCAAACTCAAACGTTCCATTTGAAATTTCAAAAGTACCTGTTGTTCCTAAGCACATCTGGAGCAAAGTTAAGAACCCTACAACGTTCACTAACGAAAACCCTGTAGGTACTGGCCCATTTACTGAGATCGACACATTTACTCCTCAGCTTTATGTTCAATGTCGTAACCCTAACTACTGGGATAACGCGAACCTAGAAGTTGATTGTTTACGTGTTCCTCAAATTGCAAACAACGACCAACTACTAACTAAGATCATCAACTCTGAGCTAGATTGGACGTCATCATTCATTCCTGATATCGACAGCACTTATGCTGCAGCAAATCCAAACCACAAATACTGGTACCCTGCTGCTGGCACAATGTCATTCATGTTGAACTACAAATCGCCAAAAGCAGGTAACAACGAAGCAATCAACAATGTTGACTTCCGTCGTGCGTTCTCTATGGCAATTGACCGTCAAACTATCATCGACATCGCGTTCTATGGTGCTGGTACACCAAACGATTACGCTTCAGGTCTAGGTGATAGCTTCAAATCATGGTCTGACGAAGCTGTACATAATGAGTACAAAGCTTTCAACACATACAACATCAAAGGCGCTAAAGATCTTCTAGCTAAAGCTGGCTTTAAAGACCTTGATGGTGATGGATTTGTTGAGTCACCAAAAGGTGAGAAAATTGAGCTTGAAGTTCAATCACCAAACGGCTGGACTGACTTCAACAACACTGTACAACTAGGTGTTGAGCAGCTTCAAGAAGCGGGGATCAATGCGAAAGCACGTACTCCTGACTTTGCTGTATACAATGAATCAATGCTGAAAGGCACTTACGATGTAGCATTTACTAACTACTTCCACGGTGCAGATCCACACCTATACTGGGACAGTGCGTACAACTCACGTCTACAGAAAGGTGACGGTATGCCACGTTTCGCTATGCATTACTTCAAGAATGCACAGTTAGATTCGCTACTAGACAGCTTCTACAAAACGGCTGATAAGGGTGAGCAAATCAAGATTGCTCATAGCATTCAGAAAATCATTGCTGAGAACCAAGTAACAATCCCAGTAATCTCTGGTGCTAACAACTTCCAATACAATGAAGCTCGCTTTACTGGTTGGTGGAATGAGAAGAACCCTAAAGGTCGTCCAATGGTATGGGCTGGTGTTCAAGAGCGTCTACTTCAAGTTCTAGACCTAAAACCAAAAGCGTAATATCTGCTTAAATTTGCGGTGCACGCCTTGTGCACCGCCTCTTCCCTCTAATCCTTTTTGCAATCAAAGGTATGGCGTTTTCGTCAGGGGGTTTTACGTCCTGAATTCAGCTCAGGAAGGCAAGCTGGATGTGTAAGGTGTGAGTTATGGGATTCTTTTTACGTCGTTTATCGTTTTATTTTATCGCGTTAATTTTCGCGGCAACGCTAAACTTTATTCTTCCGCGTGCGATGCCAGGTGACCCAGTTACCATGATGTTCGCAAACGCAACTGCACAGGTAACCCCTGAGCGTATCGCTGCTATGCAGAAACTATTAGGTTTTGTTGATGGCCCTTGGTACGAGCAATACTACACGTATATAGCGAACGTATTTACTTGGAACCTTGGTACTTCAATCAAATTTTATCCATTGTCAGTAAATGACTTACTCGGTGGTGCAATTGGTTGGTCACTATTTCTAGCCGGTTCTGCAGTAATTATTTCATTCTGTGTTGGTTCTGTATTTGGTATTTTTGCAGCATGGAAACGTGGCAGTAGCTACGATACTTTCATCTCTCCTGGCATGTTAGTTGTGCAAGCCGTTCCACCTGTTGTAATCGCGATGTTAGTCATGTTTACCTTTGCTATCGGCTTACAGTGGTTCCCTACAGGTAACGCATATACCGCAGGTTTAACCCCGGATTGGAGCAGCTTCGCATTCTATAAAGATGTGCTCTACCATGCCGCCCTACCTCTTTTCTGTGCCACTATTATTCAAATTGGCGGTTTTCTAATTGGCATGCGTAACAACATGATTAACTTGCTAAATGAAGACTACATCACCATGGCAAAAGGAAAAGGCCTGAGTGAAAACCGTGTGGTATTCAACTACGCAGCACGAAATGCAATGCTACCAAGTGTTACCGCGCTATCAATGGCGTTAGGTATGGCTATCGGTGGTCAGTTAATTATCGAAATGATTTTCAACTATCCAGGTCTGGGTACGGTGATGCTAAACGCAATCCATGCGCGTGATTACCAAGTACTGCAAGGTCAGTTACTTATTATGACTATGTTTATGTTGTTCTTTAACTTTATGGCCGACATCCTAATCGTTGCGCTAGACCCTCGTCTACGTAAAGGAGGCAAGTAATCATGAAAGGCTTATTTAAATTACTCTCTAGCAACCCGAAAGCAATGTTTGGTCTTGGCATTATTATCATTTTCATTCTAACAGCGCTATTTGCACCTTTTATTACCCAATATTCACCAGACAAAAGAACCGGTAATCCACATGAATACCCTGCTTTTGTTGTAAAAGCTGCGCAAGATAATCCAGAAGGTTGGATCGCTAAAAACTTGGCAACCAACAAACGTACGTTATTAATGTCAAAAGATGCTGATCACGTACTCGGTACTTCTCGTATGGGTCGTGACATCTGGTCTCAACTTGTTTATGGCGCACGTACATCATTAGCTGTTGGCTTTGGTGCTGGTCTATTAGTGTGCTTCCTAGCCACAATTATCGGTATTTCAGCAGGTTACTTTGGTGGGCGAGTCGATGAATTCCTCACCGCATGTATGAATATCATGTTGGTAATGCCACAACTGCCGATTCTATTTGTTATCGCCGCGTTTGTTGGCCAAGCAGGACCATTAACCATTGCCATTGTAATTGCGGTCACCTCTTGGGCATGGGGCGCACGTGTTGTACGCGCACAAACCCTATCAATTAGAGAAAAAGAATTTGTAAAAGCCGCTGAAGTATTAGGTGAATCGTCTCCTCGTATCATTTTCGTTGAGATTCTTCCTAACCTTATCTCTATCGTTGGTGCGAGCTTTATCGGTTCGGTGATGTATGCGATTAACGTAGAAGCAACTCTCTCATTCTTAGGCCTAGGCGATCCAAATGGCATTAGTTGGGGCGTAATGTTGTACAACGTTCAAACATCATCTTCAATGTTAGTCGGCGCTTGGTGGGAAGTATTAGCACCTTGTATCGCACTGATATTTATCGCGATTGGCCTTGCTATGTTGAACTTCGCAGTCGATGAAATTGCGAACCCACAGTTACGTTCACATAAAGGCATGCGTCGTTGGAAAAACCTGGCAAAAGAAACAGCAAAACAAGCACAACCGGTTGAAGCTATCCCTCAACCAGCACTAGAAGGCGGGACTAAATAATGACCGATCCACAAATCTCAATTCGTAATTTATGTGTTGATTATATTACTGATGCTGGCGATGTCCGTGCAGTTAATAATGTTAGCTTTGATATTGGTAAGGGTGAAGTTTTTGGTCTAGCCGGTGAATCAGGCTGTGGTAAATCAACCGTTGCATTTTCACTGATGCGTCTACATAAGCCACCAGCATTCATTACCGGTGGTGAGGTAATCTTTGACGGTCATGGTGATATTTTGAAGAAAACGGATATGGCAATGTCAGCCTTCCGTTGGAGCGAAATGTCAATGGTATTCCAAAGTGCGATGAATGCCTTGAACCCTGTATTAACCATGGAAGAGCAATTTTGTGATGTGATCATGCGTCACACCACCATGAACCGTAAGCAAGCGATTCGCCGTGCTGAAGGATTATTAGAGATTGTTGATATTCACCCAAGTCGTTTACGTGATTATCCACACCAGTTTTCAGGCGGTATGCGTCAACGTTTAGTTATCGCAATTGCACTGGCGCTAAATCCAAAAATGATCATCATGGATGAGCCAACAACCGCACTTGATGTAGTGGTTCAACGTGAAATTCTACAAAAAATTTATGCATTAAAAGAAGAATTTGGCTTCTCAATTTTATTTATTACTCATGATTTATCACTGATGGTCGAGTTCTCTGATCGTATCGGCATCATGTACTCAGGGGAATTAATTGAAGTTGCACCATCAAAACAAATTCTTGAAACACCGTACCACCCATACACCGAAGGCTTGGGAAGTTCATTCCCGCCATTAACAGGCCCTAAAACACGTTTAACAGGCATTCCAGGTAATCCATTGAATTTACTTGAAATACCACAAGGTTGTCGCTTTCAAGCTCGCTGTGGAAAAACCCACCCAGCGTGTTTCAGTACGCCAACTCAGTTAAGCCAGATTGAACCAGGACGTTTATCAAACTGCCACCTATTTACCAATACAGGTAACTAGCAGCAACACATCGCATTTATAGGCAGTATTTAGGAGACACTATGAGCAAGCCTGTTGGAACACCGATTGTCGAAGGTAAAAATCTAATTAAAGATTTTTCGGTAAACAGTAACTCACTTAAAAAATCAAAGATGCGTGCAATTAACGACGTATCTTTCAAAATGTACAAAAGCCGTGGCTTAGCCGTGGTTGGCGAATCAGGCTCAGGTAAATCAACTACCGCTAAAATGATCGCTAAAATGTATGCCCCAAGTGGCGGCCACATTGAATATTACGGGCGTGATATTCAAACTATCACCAGCCGTGATGATGTAATGAAATACCGTCAAGGGGTACAAATGGTATGGCAAGATCCGTTTGGATCATTAAACCCTACTCATACTATTTTTCACCATATAGCACGTCCATTACTGATCCATAACAAAGTGCCATCGGGTAATAAAAAAGAACTTGAAGAAACGGTATACAACCTTCTTGAGCAAGTGGGTCTTATTCCACCAAAAGCCACCGCGGCAAAATTCCCGCACCAGCTTTCAGGCGGCCAACGTCAACGTGTCAACTTAGCCCGCAACATTGCCGTTGGCGCTGAGGTGGTACTAGCCGATGAACCAACTTCAATGCTTGATGTTTCAATCCGTGCCGGTGTTCTTAACCTGATGGAAGAGATGAAATTTGAGCGTGAAATGGCACTACTTTACATCACGCACGATATCGCAACAGCACGTTATATCGCTGAAGATCTTGCAGTTATGTACGTTGGTCACATGGTTGAGTGGGGCGATACTGAACAAATTATCCATAATCCACAACACCCATATACCCAATTATTAGTTTCAGCAGTACCCGATCCAAGTAAATCGATTCATACCAAGTTGAAAGGTAACAAAGGTGAAATTCCACTATGGACACCTGAAAGCTTTGGTTGTCCATTTGCGGGTCGTTGTATGCAAGCGACAGATAAATGTCGTGAGAAATTACCAGAAGTTACTCAATTATCTGATAACCACTTTGTTCGTTGTTATCTATACGAAAACTAAACAACGTTACAAAAACTAAGCACTAATAACACTTTTATTTTTATATCCATGTTATTTGTCGCACCAGCCGTTCAGTGATGGTTCCCATAAGGAGCCATCACTTATTCGCGACATTGGAGGCCCTATGCAGCTGTTAATTAATCACCTTGGTTATGAGTGCTTTAATACAAAGCAAGCATTACTACAAACAACATCACAAACACTGTCAGGCCAAGCCGAATTAGTGTGCAATCATACTAACCAAACTATTATGCAGCTGCCATTAACTGCATGTGGCACCACCGCACAATGGCATACGGGCAATATTTACCAAATTGATTTTTCTGCTTGCCAAAAAGCAGGTGATTACCGTATTCGTTACGCCAATATTGAAACACCTGTTTTCAGCATTGCTGAAGGCCTATTAATGCAACGTACTTTCAGTGATGTTCTACACTATTTCAAATCACAACGTTGTAGCGGCATTTATGATCATGCCGACAGCCAAGCGCAATTACTCAATAGCGAGACTCTCGTTGATGTTCGTGGCGGTTGGTATGATGCGTCAGGTGATGTCAGTAAATATTTAAGTCACCTTTCTTACGCTAATTATCTCAATCCTCAGCAGACACCGATGATTGTTTGGAACATGCTCAAAGCTTATGAAATTGCAGAAGATCAAGCTGATATTGCTGATTTCACTCGGGTACGTTTATTAGAAGAAGCGTTATTTGGCGCAGACTTTTTAATACGTATGCAAAGCGATGACGGCTTCTTTTACATGACGGTGTTTGATAAATGGAGCAAGTCGCCAGCACAACGTGATATCTGCGCCTATGCAACCCAAGATGGCATCAAAACTGATGACTATCAAGCAGGTTTTCGTCAAGGTGGTGGTATTGCTATTGCCGCTTTAGCTGCCGCTGCTCGTATAACAACCTTACCATCTTGCAGTCGTATTCCTCATAGCGACAACGTGCAGAGTGAGTCATATCTGCAAGCAGCAGAACGTGGCTATTGGCACTTAAAACAACACAATATTAACTACCTCAACGATGGTACTGAAAATATCATTGATGAATACTGCGCTTTATTAGCCGCAGTAGAGCTTTATCGCGCTACCCATCAGCAGCGTTACTTAACTGAAATGCGTGAGTGGGCGCAGCGTTTAAGCAATCGTCAAATGTCTGATGCCAATATTAACGATTATTGGTCAGCAACCGCAGATGGTAGCCGCCCTTATTTCCATGCAGCAGAAGCAGGCTTACCCGCGATTGCCTTAATGCAATATTTAGCCGCAGAGCCAGAAACAAAACAGCAGCAACAGTTACACCCAGTTCTGGTGAATACGCTTAATTTTGAATTAACGTTAACGACTGAAGTTAATAATCCATTTGGTTATCCACGCCAATATACCAAAGCTGTTAATGGTGATAAGCAAACAGCATTCTTTGTCGCTCATAACAATGAATCAGGTTATTGGTGGCAAGGTGAAAATGCCCGCATTGCCTCTCTCGCGAGCATGGCTTATATGGCACAAGATCACCTCACCGATCCTAAATTAAAACAGCATCTAATGGACTATGGCCAACAGTTAATGAATTGGATTTTAGGCTTAAATCCTTTTGATATGTGCATGTTAGACGGCCATGGTCACAATAACCCTGATTACCTTCCACAACTTGGTTTTAGCAATGCTAAAGGCGGAGTGTGTAATGGCATCACATCCGGCTTTGAAAATGAACAAGATATTGCCTTTAATCCAGCAGCACAAAAAGATGACATGTTGCAAAACTGGCGTTGGGGAGAGCAATGGATCCCTCATGGTGGTTGGTATTTATTAGCCACTGCGCTGCAATTTAAGGAACGTCACCATGGCTAATTTCCCTTATCGTTATCTCGTGGGTATTGATGGTGGTGGCACGTCTTGTCGCGCTCGTATTTGTGATTTAGATGGCAATATTTTAGGTGAAGCCAAAACGGGTAGCGCTAATATTTTGCTTGGTAGTGACATTGCCATGGCATCAATTCAACAAGCCATTACTCTTGCGGCCCAACAAGCACAATTAACCTTAGCTGACTATTCTGCAATGACGGTTGGATTAGCACTTGCTGGCGCAGAACAACAACAAGCATGGCATGCTTTTATGCAACAACCTCACCCTTATGGTGCAATCACATTAAATACTGATGCTTATGGTGCTTGTTTAGGTGCTTGGGGCGGTAAAGATGGTGCGATTTTAATTTCAGGAACAGGCTCTTGCGGCATTTTATTACTTAATGGTAAGCAATATGTTGTCGGCGGACGTGAATTTCCTATTTCAGATCAAGGCAGTGGTGCAGTGATGGGATTGCACCTTATTCAGCAAGTGCTACTCAGTGTCGATGGTATCGTGCCGAAAACAGAACTGGCTCATCATGTATTAACCCATTTCGATCATGATATTGATGCCATTGTTAGTTGGTCAAAAACCGCTCGGCCTTGTGATTATGGTCAATTCTCACCGGCTATTTTTACGTTTGCCGAACGCAACGATCCACTTGCTATCTCATTACTGCAACAGACAGCCGCTGATATTGAAATGTGGATGCAAGCATTGATATTACGTGGTGCACACAACATTTGCCTAATGGGGGGGATTGGTGAACGTATTCAAGCATGGCTAACACCACCAATGCAACATCGTCTAGCAACACCTCAGGGTGATGCCATGGATGGTGCTATTGCAATGGCGCGCGGCAATCACAACCTATTTGTACGTTAAGGAAACATAAATGACTTATCGTCTTGATTTTACAGTAATAGAAAAAGCGAAAGGCTATTGCCGCTATGCGTTAAGTTTACATAACTTAACCGATCAGGCATTGCACGGATGGTCACTGTATTTTTTTATAAGCCGCTGCATTGATCCCGCTTCAGTCTCGGTGGGAACGATTAGCCAAATGGGTAGCTACAGTTGCCTATCACAATTACCGCCGTTAGAGGCTAATGGGCACTTTTACACTGAATTTACCATGAGAACCATGCCATTTAATCTTCATGATGATGGTATTCGTGAAGCCTTTATTGCTTTGGGTAATGACCAACATCAGATTGCGCCATTAAAAGTTTACACCACCGCAATTAATTTAGATCAAGAGTCGATCGAGCGTTACTGTACCCCATTACCTAACGTCGGTTGTGATATTGCATTAATTCCACAACCGAACCAGTTAACTCGTCTTCACGGTGAATTTGTTTTTAATCAAACAACTGCAATTGAAACGCCACCAGCTTTAGCGCAAGGGGCTATCAATTGGTTAAGTGCTGAATGTAAAAAACATTTTAATGAAACAATGCCAATTCACCCTCAGGGGAATATTCATTATCACGTTAGCAATGACATTATCGAACACGGTTATCAGTTATTGATTGAAAGCGATAATATTTGGATTCAAGCCAGCTCTGCAACAGGGTTTGTGCATGCGACCTCAACGTTATTACAATTATTACCTAATAGTCCAAGTCATGCGGCTAATGCAACTTATTGCGTACCAATGGTAGAAATTACCGATCAACCACATTATGGCTACCGCGGCATGATGCTTGACTGTGGACGTCATTTTCACCCCGTCGATCGTATTAAACATCTATTAGATCATCTAGCACGCTATAAATTTAATACTTTCCATTGGCATCTAACCGATGATGAAGGTTGGCGCATTGAAATTGATGCCTACCCTCAATTAACTGAAATTGGTGCCTGGCGTGGTCCAAATGAAGTTATCGTGCCACAATTTAGTCATATTGATCAACGTTATGGTGGTTTCTATACCAAGCAAGACATTCGTGATGTTATTGCTTACGCCAGCGATCGCGGTATCACGATTATTCCTGAAATTGATATGCCAGGTCACTGCCGCGCCGCCATTTTATCCTTGCCTGAACTATTAAAAGATCCCGATGATCATTCGGTATATCGCAGCATTCAAAACTACCCTGACAATGTTTTATCACCAGCATTAGCCGGAACTTACACCTTTATTCAAACAGTATTGGATGAAATTTGTGCTCTATTCCCTGCTCCATTTGTACATATTGGCGCAGATGAAGTACCAAAAGGTGTGTGGTCTGACAGTGTGGCTTGCCAACAATTAATGGCAGACAACAACTACCACGATCCAATGGAACTTCAAGGCCATATATTACGTTTTGCTGAGCAAGTATTACGTGATAAGGGCAAACGAATGATGGGTTGGGAAGAAGCCACCCATGGCAATAAAGTCAGTAAAAACACCGTGATTTTTTCTTGGCTTAGCGAAGAAGCAGGGCTTGAATGCGTCAAAAATGGGTTTGATGTAGTAATGCAACCTGCGCAATCTACCTACCTCGACCTTGCTCAAGGTTACTCTGCAGATGAAGCAGGTGTCGATTGGGCTGGCAAGTTAACCTTAGATAAAGTTTACAATTATCACCCACTTAGCATGATCGCTTCGGAAAATTCTGAGCGACAGCACATTTTAGGCATTCAAACGGCACTTTGGTCAGAATTAATAAATAACCAAAGCCGATTTGAATATATGATTTATCCGCGCTTACTAGCTGTATCGGAGATCTGCTGGAGCACACCACAACATCGTAACTGGGATGACTTTAAAGCTCGCTTAAAAGGTCAACTTAACTATCTAGACAAGGCGGGCATTAATTACCGCCACTGTGAATAACCACGCACACAGTAAAGTGAATATTTTAAGGATTAGAAATAATGAAATACGGTTATTTTGACAACGACAACAGAGAGTACGTTATCACTCGACCTGATGTCCCAGCACCATGGACCAACTATCTTGGTACTGAAAAGTTCTGCACAGTGATTTCACAAAATGCGGGTGGTTACTCTTTCTATAAGTCACCAGAATACAATCGTGTGACCAAGTTCCGTCCTAACGCGACATTTGATCGCCCAGGACACTATGTTTACCTACGTGATGATGCAACAGGTGATTACTGGTCTATTTCATGGCAGCCAGTAGCAAAAAGTCTTGATGAAGCGAAATATGAAGTGCGTCACGGCTTGTCATACTCAAAATTTGCATGTGAGTACAACGGTATTGCTGCACAAAAGACATTATTTGTGCCGATTGGTGAAGATGCTGAAATTTGGGATGTAGTACTAAAAAACACCACGGATGAAGTGCGTACAATTAGCGCATTCTCTTTTGTTGAATTTTCATTTAGCCACATTCAATCTGACAACCAAAACCATCAGATGAGTCTTTACTCTGCAGGTACATCTTATGAAGATGGCGTGATTGAGTACGACTTATATTACAACACCAAAGAAAAAGAAGGTTACTACTACCTAGCATCAAGCTTTGCCCCTGATAGCTATGATGGTCAGCGTGATACTTTTATCGGTGCATACCGTGATGAATCAAACCCAATTGCAGTTGAAAAAGGCCGTTGTTCTAATCACGTGCAAACCTGTTACAACCATTGTGGTTCTCTGCACAAACAATTCACCCTTCAACCGGGTGAAGAAGTGCGCTTTAACTACATTCTAGGTATTGGTAAAAACGAAGGCCAACGTCTACGTCAAAAATACCAAGATAGCGCTGCCGTTGATGCTGCATTTGCAGAAATCAAACACCATTGGGAAAGCCGTTGTAATAAATTTAAAGTCACGTCGCCAAACGAAGGCTTAGACACCATGATCAACACTTGGACGCTATACCAAGCAGAAACGTGTGTTGTATGGTCACGTTTTGCTTCGTTTATCGAAGTGGGCGGGCGTACAGGTCTTGGTTACCGTGATACAGCTCAAGATGCGATCTCAGTACCACATTCAAACCCAGCAATGACACGTAAGCGCTTAGTTGATCTGCTTCGTGGTCAAGTTAAAGCGGGTTACGGGTTACACCTGTTTGATCCTGATTGGTTCGATCCAGAAATGGCCGATGTTAAGCCATCAAAATCGCCAACAGTTGTTCCAACCCCAAGTGATGCCGATAAGATCCACGGTATTGATGATACGTGTTCAGATGACCACCTATGGTTAGTCCCTACTATCTGTAAGTACGTGACAGAAACTGGCGAAGAAAGCTTCCTTGATGAAGTGATCCCATACGCTGATGGTGGTAATGCAACTGTTTATGATCACATGAAAGCGGCGCTTAATTTCTCTGCTGAATATGTTGGCCAAACCGGTATCTGTAAAGGTCTACGCGCCGATTGGAATGACTGCCTAAACTTAGGTGGCGGTGAATCAGCAATGGTCTCGTTCCTTCACTTCTGGGCACTACAAGAATTTATTCAACTGGCTAAATACCAAGGTAAAACAGCCGATATTGAAAAATACACTGAAATGGCTGCCAATGTTCGTGAAGCCTGTGAAACCCATTTATGGGATGACGAAGGTGGCTGGTACATTCGTGGTTTAACCAAAAATGGCGACAAGATAGGTACCGCGCAACAAACTGAAGGTCGTATTCACCTTGAGTCAAATACTCTTGCTGTTCTATCAGGTATGGCATCACAAGATCGTGGTGAACAAGCAATGGATGCGGTTGATGAAAATCTTTATTCAGAGTTTGGCTTACACCTCAATGCACCCTCATTCTCAACCCCTAACGACGACATTGGTTTTGTAACCCGTGTATACCAAGGCGTTAAAGAAAATGGCGCTATCTTCTCACATCCAAACCCTTGGGCATGGGTAGCAGAAGCAAAACTAGGCCGTGGCGACCGTGCAATGAAGTTCTATGATGCACTTAACCCATACAACCAAAACGACATGATTGAAACACGCCTAGCTGAACCTTATTCTTACGTGCAATTTATCATGGGCCGCGATCACCAAGATCATGGTCGTGCCAACCATCCATGGTTAACAGGTACGTCTGGTTGGGCTTACTTTGCCGTGACTAACTTTATTCTAGGTATTCAAACAGGCTTTGATGGTTTAACTATTAATCCATGTATTCCAACTGAATGGCCAGGATTTGAAGTAACGCGTGAGTGGCGAGGGGCAACATACACAATTAATGTTACTAACCCAGATCATGTCAGCAAGGGGATTAAATCTATCACGCTTAACGGTCAGTCAGTCGAAGGTGCAATAGCGCCCCAAGCTGAAGGTTCTGTGAATACTGTTATGGTCGTAATGGGCTAATCACTTTTCGGGGAGTGGATTTACTCCCCTATTTTATTTTGCGAGAGAAATAGGAGTTCCTCCATGATTCAATTTGGAACCGGTGGTTGGCGTGCCTTTATTGGCGAAGAGTTCACTCAAGCTAATGTACGTTTAGTAGCACAAGCTATTGCTAACATCATGATCACAGAATCAGTAACAGAAAATGGTTTTATTATCGGCTATGACCGTCGCTTTTTATCAGATAAAGCCGCGACATGGTTTGCTGAAGTATTAGCAGGAAACAATATCAAATGTAGCTTTATCAACCGCTTTGTACCAACACCCATTGTTATGTTTAAAGCCAAACAAACAGGTGCAACTTACTCTGCTTGTATTACTGCCTCGCATAACCCTGCGGACTATAACGGCATTAAAGTCTTTATCGAAGGCGGTCGAGATGCTGATGAAATTATTACTCAAAAAATTGAACAACAAATTTCAGTATTAACCGTAGCCGATATTAAACATGTCGATTTCGAACAAGCTCAACGTGATCAATTAATTGAAATCATCAATCCAATGAACGAGTTCGTTGACTCGGTCATTTCTTTACTTGATTTAGACGCAATTAAAAAAGCTAACCTACGCGTTCTTATTGACCCTATGTTTGGTGTGGCAAAAAATGCCTTACAAACCGTATTGATCACTGGTCGTTGTGATGTTGATGTTATCAACGATGGTGAAAATCCAGGCTTTGGCGGCCTAATGCCATCACCAAGTGCGGCAACGCTTTACCGCCTTAAACATTTAGTGGCTCAAGAAGGTTATGATATTGGTATCGGTACTGATGGCGATGCCGACCGTTTAGGTATCATTGATGAAAAAGGTAACTTTATTCATCCTAATGAAGTGCTATTACTGCTGTATTACTACCTACTTGAATACAAAGGCTGGAAAGGCTCTGTAGTACGTAATATCGCAACCACTCACCTTCTTGATAAAGTCGCTGCAGCTTATGGCGAAAAATCCTTTGAAGTACCGGTTGGCTTTAAGCATATCAGTTCTCAAATGGAAGCTGATGACTCATTACTTGGCGGTGAAAGCTCTGGTGGCCTCACTATTCGTGGCCATATCAAGGGTAAAGATGGCATTTTCGCATCGAGCCTATTAGTTGAAATGATCAGCTCAACCGGTAAAAAATTATCTGAGCTATTAGATGAAATTTATGGCCGTTTTGGTTATGCCTATACTGCCGAGGGTGACTGTACTTTTAAAGCCGCAGAGCGTGAACGTCTTTATAATAAAATTTATATTGAAAAATCACTGCCTGAATTTGATTATGACATCGAAAAAGTCAGTTACGCCGATGGTGCCAAGGTTTACTTTAAAAATGGTGGCTGGGCGATAGCGCGTTTCTCTGGCACAGAGCCTTTACTGCGTTTATTTGTAGAAATGGAAGATCAAACTCAAGCAGAAGCAGTTTTACTGCAATTTAAACAATTTCTTTCGGTATAACAGTTAGTTATTTTCATTGCTAAGTCCTAGTAACACGCCTTATAGCTGTTACATTGTGCAGATCAGTTGTTATGATCTTTGCCACAGGGTAGTCTTTTGACTACCCTTTTCTTTGTTACAACGTTGAAAGCCTCCAATTAACAATAACCAATCATTGGTCACAAACCACACTATTGATATTATCAATTAATCAAAAAACGCATCACGTCACATACAATTAGCTAATTAAGGTCCATGCTTATCTCAACAAATAAAACTTTCTGCGTAAGGTAAGGAGTTGTTATGAAAAAGGCCATCATTGCTGTCACTATGATCGCGCTCGCCATGTTATTTAGCGAACATTTTCATTCATTCTCAGTTGGGTTTACACTGGCGATTGTTGCTGTCAGTTGTAGCTATTTAATTGCTTACCAAGCTATTCGTCGACCACAATATGCGATGAGTTTTTTAGTTGTTGCCGCATTGACGAAACTCGCTATTACAGTTACAGGTGTTATTTGGGTCTTTTCTGCCAAAATAATCCATTCACCGCTAACATTCCTTATCGCTTATGCCCTTTTCTCTGTCGTTATTACTTATTTTGTTTCACGTTATCGTGCACGTCGCCGAGATATTAGTGACCAACAGCAACATGAAATCTTTCACACTGGCCTCTATGAATTGAAGTAGTTTTCTACAGACGAAAAGAAACCTGAATCTTTCGATTCAGGTTTCTTCAATAATGTGAAGTGGACGGGACTTGCCATACCTAACATCAGCGCGCCCCCCGGCGTATCAGGCCGCTAAGCTTCCCAATAAAAAGCCTAGCCAACTGAACTACCACTCCGCAGTGTCTATTCAGCATCATCTTACTTTTATACAGGCGAAAAAAAACCTGAATCGTTAGATTCAGGCTTCTTCAATAATGTGAAGTGGACGGGACTTGCCATTCCGAAAATCAGCGCACCCCCGACATGACTGGCCGCTAAGCTTCCCAATAAAGAGCCTAACCAACTGAACTACCACTCCGCAGTGTCTATTCAGCATCATCTTACTTTTATACAGGCGAAAAAAAACCTGAATCTTTCGATTCAGGTTTCTTCAATAATGGCGGAGTGGACGGGACTCGAACCCGCGACCCCCGGCGTGACAGGCCGGTATTCTAACCAACTGAACTACCACTCCGCAGTGTCTATTCAGCATTTAAGCAATTTGAAACTTAGCAATGTCCTACTCTCACATGGGGAGACCCCACACTACCATCGGCGCTACAACGTTTCACTTCTGAGTTCGGCATGGGATCAGGTGGTACCGCTGCGCTATGGTTGCTAAGTAAATTCTGTGTCTATTACTGTTAAATTAATAACAATAATATAAATTTGAGCCTGGCGATGTCCTACTCTCACATGGGGAGACCCCACACTACCATCGGCGCTATTACGTTTCACTACTGAGTTCGGCATGGGATCAGGTGGGTCCATAACGCTATGGTCGCCAAGCAAATTCTG